>CAVVIF010000008.1:350000-1678044 GCA_963748285.1 uncultured Microthrixaceae bacterium | reverse complement strand
ATTCAGGTTGACCGGGATGACGCCCAGGAGACATGAGTGCCAGGTTGGCGATGACCGAGGGGACCGTCGGGGGCGGCCAAAGTCGCCCGTCCGGCTCGGGCCCCAGGATACCGGAGAAGGACTTTCGACAGGGCCGCGGCCCGCAAGAAGGTCTCGCCGTACGTCAGGCTCGCGCCGGTGCTATCGCAGATCGCCTCCTTGCCGGGATGTGACCTCGCCCGGGACGCGAAGATTTTCCCAGCGAGAGCCAGTCCGCCGGGAGGGGGGCGTCGGGAACTCGGGAGCATGGCGCGTTCGCGGCGCCCTTGGTGGCGATCTCCAGGCTCATGGCGGCTTCCTTCGCGACCGGATCGGTGGAGCCCGGCTCAGGGGCGCCGAGGCGCGGCACCACGGAGGCGCGTTCGCCGCCTCACTTGACTCGTCGCACCTGGCCGGGGAGCATCGAGAAGGGGCGTCCCTGTAAGCGAACCGCGAGGCCGTGGCAACGAGCGGCCTCATGCGGGAGCGGATTCGATCGCCTCTCGACACCTGCCTCTTCCGACGTGCGGCGGGGGCATTTGACCACTCCGCACGGCCCGATCCGAACGGCGGGTCTTCTCTACCGAACCTCGCCCGGGTCGAATCCCTTGCCCCCTACTCGGAAGCGCCGTCTTTGGTCGCAGCCTCCCCTTGCCCTTTCAAGGATGACGGCGAGGGTTGCCGTACCATCCTGTCAGGTCCGCGACCTTCTCTGAACCGACGAAAACGATGAACAACGGCGCAACTCATCCTGGGCCAGCCAGAAGCGCCCGGTGGCGTCATTCCTCAGGAGAGATCGAATCCGCGGGGGTCGTGGCTGTCGCCGGATCGGCAACCGCCGCCTCGGCGATGACCGAAGCCGCCGGGGGTTTCGACTTCGACCTAGGAGGCTCGGGCTGTCGGACGGCACACTGCGGATGGATGCCCGAGCGTGAATAGACGGTCTGATGGCAGACCGGGCAACTCGCCCTGGTCGAGACCGGCGTGTCGAATGACTTCGGATTCATCAGTGCCGCCCGATGTGGAGGGGTGGGGCGAAAGTCATGTCCTCTGCCGAGGGCCCGCGACGCGGGGGCCGCCGAGGCGTTCGAGGGGCCTGCATGAGCGGGCCCCTCGACGACGAGCGGGCATTCGAATAACGCCCGCCGCCACCGCCACCACCATAACCACCGCCACCGCCGCCGTAGCCGCCGCCACCTCTTCCGTGCCGCCGCCACCGCCGCCGTAGCCGCCGCCACCGCTCCGGCCGCCGCCGTAGCCGCCGCCACCGCCCCGATCCTCGCGCGGCTTGGCCTCATTCACCGTCAGGCGACGCCCCTCATGCTCTTGCTCATTGAGGGCCCTGGATGGCCGCCTGCCGCTGGGCGTCGGAACTCATCTCGACGAAGCCGAACCCCTAGCAATACGGGCCTTGCCGCTGCAGTCTACTTCGTAGATTTCTCGTATTGCTCGCCGTGAGGATCTCGTCACGCTCTGGTTGGTCTCGATGCCGGTGGCCTGGAACTCGAGGCCGGAGACGTCGTAGGTCTGGATCCACTCCTGGACGTCGGTCGAGGCCATGATGTCGGGGCCGAACAGGCCCTCGCTGCCGTCCACGTCGGTCCAGGCCGCCGGGACCTCGACGCTGAGCAGGCCCGAGTCGTCGGTCACGGTCACGTACTCGCCGTAGGTGGTGGTGTCGGTGGGCACGTCACCCAGGTCGTCCTCGACGGTGTCGCCGAAATCGCCGATGGCGTCGTCCCGCTCGTCCTCCTCCTCGACCTCGGTGGTCGTGGTGGTGGTCTCGTCGGGCTCGTCCTCCTCCTCGACCTCGGTGGTGGTCGTGGTCTCCTCATCGTCACCCCCGCCGTCGTCGCCGCCACCACAGGCGGCCACGATCAGGCCGAAGGCCATGAGCAGGGCGAGCAGACGCAGGAACGTGCGGATCATGGGGGTCCTCTCCGACCGGGTACGAGCGGCGGAATCCTACGCCCCGGCGACGATCTACGATCCGGCACCCATGGTGAACACCGTCACCCATCTACGGACCTGCCCGCTGTGCGAGGCCATGTGCGGCCTCGAGGTCACCGTGCAGGACGACCACGTGACCCTCATCCGGGCGGACCGGGAGGACGTCTGGAGCAAGGGCTACCTCTGTCCCAAGGGCACGACGCTCGGGCACCTCCACGAGGACCCCGACCGGCTCCGGGCCCCCCTCATCCGGGACGGTGACGGCTTCCGGGAGGTGACCTGGGACCGAGGCCTTCGCCGAGGTGGAGCGCCTGCTCGCCCCGGTCCTGGCCGAGGACGGGGTCGACGCCGTGTCCTGCTACATCGGCAACCCGACGGCCCACAACTTCTCCCTCGGGCGCTACGCGGGCGCCTTCGTGCCCATGAGCGGGATCACCCAGCTCTACTCGGCGGGCACCGTCGACCAGTGGCCCAAGAACGTGGTCGGCCACGCTGCTCTACGGCGGCATGTGGGACATCCCGGTGCCCGACCTCGACCGGGCCGACTTCGTGCTCATGCTCGGGGCCAACCCGGCGGCCAGCCAGGGCAGCCTCATGGCCTGCCCCGACGTGCTGGGCCGCATCGACGCCATCCGCGAGCGCGGGGGCCGCGTCGTGGTGGTCGACCCCCGCCGCACGAAGACCGCCGACCGGGCGGGGGAGTGGGTGCCCGTCCAGCCCGGCACCGACGCCCTCCTGCTGATGGCCATGGTCCAGGTCCTCTTCGCCGAGGACCTGGTCGACCTCGCCCACCTGGCCCCGCTGGTCGACGGCGTCGACGAGGTGGCCCGGCTGGCCGAGCCGTTCACCCCCGAGGCCGTCGCCGTCGCCACCCGGGTCCCGGCCGACACCATCCGGGACCTGGCCCGCAGCCTGGCCGCCGCCCCGGCCGGCGTCGTCTACGGCCGCATCGGCACCTGCAACCAGGAGTTCGGCACGCTCGCGTCCTGGCTGGTCGAGGTGCTGAACATCCTCACGGGGAACCTCGACCGCCCGGGCGGCTCGATGTTCGCCGACCCGGCGTCCTGGTCGATCGTCACGGTCCGTCCGCCGGACCAGGCCGAGGGCTGGGCGTTCAACCGGTGGACCAGCCGGGTGCGGGGCGCCCCGGAGGTGCTGGGCCAGTACCCGGTCTCCTGCCTGGCCGAGGAGATCGCCACGCCGGGCGAGGGCCGCATCCGGGCGCTGGTGGTCATCGCCGGCAACCCGGTCATCTCCGCCCCCGAGAGCGACCGGCTCGACGCCGCCCTGCCCCAGCTCGACGCCATGATCTCGATCGACAACTGGGTGAACGAGACCAGTCGCCACGCCCACGTGATCCTGCCCGGCCTGTCGGCCCTCGAACAGCCCCACTACGACGACCTCATCTGGGGCTTCGCCACCCGCAACGCGGCCAACTTCTCCGAGGCCGTCTTCCCGCCCCCGCCGGACCGTCCCGCGGAGTGGGAGATCCTGCTGCGGGTGGCGGCGATCATCGGCGGCACGGCGGCGGCCGACGTCGACGTCGAGGGCTTCGACGACGGCTACTTCATGGGCGTCGTGATGGCCAACCAGGCCCAGGCCGGCTCCCGCATCGCCGACCGCGACCTGGCCGAGATCCTCGAGGCGACCCCCGGCCGCGGCCCCGAGCGGATCCTGGACTTCGGCCTGCGGGTCGGACCCTGGGGCGAGGGCTACGGCAAGGACCCCGACGGCCTGAGCCTGGCCAAGCTGCGGGAGCACCCCCACGGCATCGACCTCGGGCCCCTCGAGCCTCGGCTGCCGGGCCTGTTGACCAGCCCGGGCCGGCGCATCGACCTGGCGCCCGACTACATCACCGGCGACCTCGACCGCCTGTCGGAGCGGCTCGGTCGGGCCGACGAGGGCCTGGTGCTGGTCAGCCGCCGCCACCTGCGCTCCAACAACTCCTGGATGCACAACGTGAAGGTCCTGGTGAAGGGCAAGGACCGCTGCACCCTGGAGATCAACACCGACGACGCCGAGCGCCTTGGCCTCGTCGACGGCGCCCGGGCCCGGATCAGCTCGGAGGCCGGCTCACTGGAGGTGCCCGTCGAGGTCACCGACACCATCTCCGCCGGCGTGGTCTGCCTGCCCCACGGCTGGGGTCACGACAAGGAGGGCACCCGGCTGGCGGTGGCCCGCGAGCACGCCGGGGTGAACAACAACGTGCTGGCCCCCGGTCACCTGGTCGACGTGCTGAGTGGCAACGCCGTCGTCAACGGCATCCCGGTCGAGGTCGTCCCCGTCTGAGGTTTCTGACCGCAGTCGCACTGCTGCGGGTCGGAGCGGAGCAGCACTCCCAACAGTTCGTCGACAGCTGCCGTAGGCAGCAGGCGCCGCGCAGGCGGCGACGAGGGATACGGCGTCAGCCGTAGTGGCGCCGCAGTGGGGCCAGGCGCGGAGGCCGGTGTCGGCGCGGACCCGCTCGGCCACCTGGGCCTGCTGCCAGGCCTCCTGCTGGTGGGGCATGCCGGCTGCCGCCGTAGGCCGCCAGGTCCCCAGGGAGAACTGCAGGCCGCCGTAGTGGCCGTTGCCGGTGTTGATGTGCCAGTTGCCGCCCGCCTCGCAGTCGGCCACGCCCTGCCAGCGGCGCGACCAGGGCCTGGCGCTGGCGGTTGATCTCGACCCGGCGCAGGTACGCCCGCAGGTGCCGGGCCTGGCGCCGGTACGTCGGTCCAGGTGTGACCCGGGGTGCCCCGGCCGCCCAGGTACTGGCTGTGGCCGTGGTTCGCGTGGTAGCGGGCGATGTACTCGGCGTTGATGGTCCCGAGCGCCCGGCCCCGGCGGTACCGGCGCCCGTCGACGAGGGCCACGGTCGGCAGGGCGAGGGTCAGCAGGACGAGCAGCAGGATGCGGCGCATGTTGTGGGGGAGCCTCCTGGCGGCGCCACAGCACGCGCGCGAGGCACGGGATGCTGAGGGGGGAGCCGCCTGTAGGACCTGCGCCCGACGTGGTCACGCCTGCGAATCGCCGGTTGTCGGCGAGCTCAGCAGGGGCCGTCGGGGCGGGCACTGTTCTTGGTCGGTCCGAACAGTGTCGTCATCTTCGTCACCGAACTGAAACTTTCATCTGTGTGACTTGTGTCACCCGTCTGTGACCGGCGTCACAGCCGCTCAGCCGGCGACGGTGCGCAACGGGGGCCCGTCGAGCGGGCAGCAGCGGTCGGCGGGGGCGGCTTCCTCGACCCTCGGGCGGGGACCGGTGAGGGTGACGAGGGCCACGATCCCGGCGGCCACGGCCAGTCCGCCGGTGATGAGCAGGGCGGTGTGGAAGCCGGCGGTGAAGGCCACCGGGTCCCCGAAGTCGTCCGAGCGCGATGCCGGCCAGGCCCGGGAGGGCGGCCACCGCCAGGAGCCCGGCCGTGCGGGCCACGGTGTTGTTCACCCCGGACGCGATCCCCGCGTGGCGCTCGTCGGCGGCGGCCAGGACGGTGGCGGTCAGCGGGGCCACGGTGGCCACCAGGCCGAAGCCGAAGACGAGGATGGCCGGGAGGATGTCGGCGACATAGGTCGAGCCGGCTTCGATCCGGGACAGCCCGACCAGCCCGACGCCGGCCAGGACCGGCCCGATCGGTCATCGGGACGCGGGGTCCGATGCGCTGGCCGAGGTCCGCGGCGCGGGCCGACAGCAGGAACATGATCGACGGTCAGCGGGAAGAGGGCGGCTCCGGCCTCCACCGGCGAGTAGCCCGAGGGTCGTCTGCAGCTGGATCACCAGCAGGAAGAACGATCCGCCCAGAGCGAAGTAGAGGGCGAGGGTCACCACGTTGGTGGCGCTGAACCAGCGGTTGGCGAAGAGCTCGAGGGGCATGAGCGGGTGCGGGCTGCGGGCCTCGATCATCAGGAAGGCCACGAGCGGCGCCGACCCCGATGACGGCGGCCGCCGGCACCCCCGCCGCCCCGCTGTCGGCGCCGATGAGCGCCCAGGTCACCCCGGCGAGGCCGACGGCGGCGGCGACCGAGCCGGCGATGTCCAGGCCCGGGGCCATGGTCGTCGTCGCGGCTCTCGGGCACGTGGCGGCCGGCGACCAGGGTCATCGCGGCCACGGGCACGTTGAGCAGGAAGATCCAGCGCCACGAGGCGGCGGAGACCAGCCAGCCGCCGGCGAACGGCCCGATGGCGGTGGCCACGCCGCCGAGGCCGGACCAGGTGCCGATGGCGGCCGCCCGGTCCTCGGCCCGGAAGCCGGCCTGGATCAGGGCGAGGCTCCCCGGGGTGAGCAGGGCCCCGCCCACGCCCTGCAGGGCGCGGGCCGCGACGAGGACCTCGACCGACGGGGCGAGGCCGCAGAGCAGGGAGGCGGCCGCGAACCAGACCACGCCGATGGCGAAGACCCGGCGCCGGCCGTAGCGGTCGCCCAACGAGCCGCCGAGGAGGAGGAACGAGGCCAGGGTCAGCAGGTAGCCGTTGAGGATCCACTGGAGGCCGGCGATGTCGGTGTCCAGGTCCTCGGCGATGGCGGGCAGGGCCACGTTGATCACGGTGGCGTCGAGGGACGGCCAGCCCCGAGCCGAGGACGGCCGCCGCCAGCAGCCACCGTCCCGCGGGAGTCCCCCGGGCGACGCCGCTCAGGGTCGGTCCCCTCGGCGTCGCCGCGGTCCCGGTCGTCGCCTTCCGGCGGACGCACGACGAAGACCCGCAGCCGGTCGAAGCCCCGGAGGCGGCGGATCGAGTGGATCCGCTGGGTCTCGAGGGTGTGGTGGTCGGCGAGGGCGGCGGCCACCGCCTCGTCCACCAGCACGTTGCCGGACCGGGCGACGTCCACCAGGCGGTGGGCGAGGTTGACCGGGCGGCCGTAGACGTCGCCTTGGCGCAGGACCACGGGCCCGGCGGCGACGCCGGCCCGCAGCGGGGGCAGGCCGTGCTGGTCGCCGACCTCCGCCACCAGGCGCAGGGCGGTCGTCGTCGCCACGACCGGGTCCGGGGAGGTGAACATCACCTCGTCGCCGATCATCTTCACGACCCGCCCGGCCTCCTCGGCCACGACATCGGCTGCGGCCTGCGTGAAGAGGTCGATCAGGTCGGACAGCTCCCGCTCCTCGAGGTGGTTGGCCATCCTGGTGAAGCCGACGAGGTCGGCGAAGCCCACCGCCAGCGTCGGCAGCAGCAGGTCGGCGTCCTCACGGCCGAGCAGGACGGCGTTCTCGACCGCGGCCAGGAGGTGGCGGTGGTAGAGGTAGACGAGGAGGTCGTCCAGGGCGGGCAGGACGTCGTTGACGAACCCCCCGAGGCGGTCCACGTCCCGCTCGTCGGGCTCGGTGATCTCCAGGTGGGCGGCGGCGATGGTGGCCATCGCCTGGCTCATCACCCGGGTCTGGGCCCGGACGGTCGTGCTCGTCGAGCACGCCGTCGGCCTGGAGGGCGAGCGCAGACCGCAGCGCCGCGACGTCCCGATCGGTGAAGGCCACCTCGTCGTCGGGCATGTCGGGGAACCCCATGGCCCGCCAGAGGCTGTCGGCGGTGGCGTGGTCACAGCTCGGCCAGGGCGCACACCTCGACGGCGGTGTAGCGCCGCTCGCCGTCGAGGAGGGCCGTGGCCGCGAGGTCGAGCAGCGCTTGGCGTTCGGCCTCGCTGGTCCTTGCCGGGGCGGCCATCGCGGCACGCTACCGGTCCTCCACCACCCGCTCGGTCGGTCGTCGTGGCCCGGGTGCGGCCCTTGCTCCGGCGCGTCCGACGGGCAGGATCGGGGGCTTCCCCGACCGTCGCTTCCCCGCGACCACTCCACCCACATCGGGAGAAGCCATGTCCGTGTTCCGAGCGCTTCGGCGCGGCCGCCCTGGCGGCCATCCTGCTGACCGGCGCCGCCGGTCTCCTCGCCCCGGACCCCGCCGGGGCCACCACCGGCCACGGGGCGGTGGCCACGCCGGCCAACACCACGCGGCACCCCTGGCCCTACGACGGTTGCTCGGCCGCGCCCGAGCGCGGTCCGGGCTGGGACTTCCACCACGCCTGCATCCACCACGACGGCTGCTACCGGGGCCACTGGCAGAGCCGCCGGAGCTGTGACGGCTGGTTCCGACGGGACATGCGGGCGTCCTGTCTGGTCCTGCACCCGTCGACTGGTCTCCGGCCGGTGGGCCTGCGAGGCGCGTCGCCGCCGTCTACTACGCCGCGGTGCGGGCCTTCGGGGCCGGCGCCTACAGCCACCGCCTGGTGGACGCCCCGGTCAACTGACCGGAAATCCTTTGGGGCCCGGTCCGCAGTGCGGGCCGGGCCCCCTCGCCCGGGTGGTGGGCGGGATGGTGGGGAGAAGGGTGGTTCAGGGTTGGGCGACGTCCGCGGGGGTCTCCGGGCCGGCGACCTCCGGGGCTCGTCCCGACACGAGGCTCACGGCCAGGACGGCCAGGGCGAGCGCAGCGGCGATCAGATGGTCTCTGAAGCTCATGGCCGCGACGGTAGGAAGCGGCGGTGACGTCCTCGGTGCGCCCAGGTGACCACGTGGTGACGCCTGGGCGAAGGCTGTGGATCAGCCCCGGCGAACGGTCCTGACGCGGCGGGATCAGCCCAGGCGACGACCCGCGGTGAAGCCGCCGTCGACCACCAGGGCGTGGCCGGTCACGAAGGAGGCGTCGTCGGAGGCCAGGAAGAGGGCCGCGGCCGCGACCTCCTCGGGCCGGCCCGGCTCGACCCAGGTGGTGCATGGCGACGAACTCGTCCCGGACGGCCTCGAAGCCGGGCAGGGACAGCACCTCGGTCATCGGCGTCTCGATGTAGCCGGGGCAGAGGCAGTTGACCCGCACCCCCGACGGGGCGTAGTCGATGGCCATGTTGCGGGTCAGCAGGACCACGCCGCCCTTGGAGGCGTTGTAGGCGGCCTGCGCGGGCAGTCCCTCCAGGCCCTCGATGCTGGCCAGGTTGACCACGGCCCCGTTGCCGGCGGCCACGAGGTGGGGGACCACGTGCTTGCTGACCAGGTAGGTCCCCTTGAGGTTGATGTCCACGATGCGGTCCCACTCCGCCTCGTCGAGGTCGGTCACCGAGGCCGAGCCCGAGACGCCGGCGGCGTTGACCAGGACCGTGGGCGCACCCACGGCCTCGACCGGCGGCGGCGACCGCGGCGGTGATGGCGGCCTCGTCGCGCACGTCGAGGGACCAGAAGCCGGCCAGCGGGTGGCCGTCGGCCGGGTCCTGGAGGTCGAAGCCGGCCACCGTGGCCCCTTCGTCGACGAAGCGTCGGGCGCAGGCCGCCCCGATGCCCGACGACGCCCCGGTGATGAAGGCCACCCGTCCCTCGAGTCGTCCGCTCATGTCACAACCTTCCTGCGTCGGTGACGCGCTTCAGGAACTGTCGGGTCCGCTCCTCGCGGGGCTGGGCGAACAGCGCCGCGGGCGGGCCCTCCTCCAGCACCCGGCCCTCGTGCAGGAAGGCCACCCGGTGGGCCACGTCGCGGGCGAAGCCCATCTCGTGGGTGGCCAGCACCATCGTCATGCCCCCCTCGGCCAGGTCCCGGATGACGGCCAGCACCTCGCCGACCAGCTCGGGGTCGAGGGCGGAGGTCACCTCGTCGAGCAGCAGCAGCTCGGGGCCGTTGACCAGGGCCCGGGCGATGGCGGCCCGCTGCTGCTGGCCGCCCGAGAGGCGGTCCGGGTAGTCGTCGACCTTGTCGGCGAGGCCGAGGCGGCCGAGCACCTCGCGGGCCCGGTCCTCGGCCTCCTGGCGGCCCACGCCGTGGACCCGGCGGGGGGCGAGGGTGACGTTGGCGAGGACCGTCATGTGGGGGAACAGGTTGAAGGACTGGAAGACGATGCCGATGCGCTTGCGGACCTCGTTGGCGTTGACGCCGGCGCCGGTGACGGCCTCGCCGTTCAGCCGGATCGACCCGCTGTCGATGCGCTCGAGCAGGTCGATGCACCGCAGGAGGGTCGACTTCCCGCAGCCACTCGGGCCCGATGAGGGCCACCACCTCGTGCTCGGCGACGGACAGGTCGATGCCGTCCAGCACGACCTTCGAGCCGAAGGACTTGCGCAGGCCCCGGACCTCGAGGCGCCCGGCCGGGGCTCGGCTCGGTCATGTGACGGTCTGGCTCCGGCGGCGGCGGTCCCGGGCGGTGTACCAGTCGGCGAAGCGGGCGATGGGGACGCTGGCCAGGAGGAAGAGGACGGTGGCGGCCACGTAGGAGGTGTAGTTGAAGGTGCGGGAGGTGTAGATCTCGCGCCTCCCGGACGGCCTCCCGGATGCCGAGCACGCTGACCAGGGCGACGTCCTTCTGGAGGGAGACCAGGCCGTTGAGCAGGGCGGGGATGACGTTGCGCACGGCCTGGGGGAGCACGGCGTAGCGCAGGGCCTGCCACTGGGTGAGGCCGAGGGCGCGGGCCGCCGAGCGCTGGCTCTCGTGGACCGACTCGATGCCCGAGCCGGTACACCTCGGCGGTGTAGGCCGAGTAGGAGAGGACGAGGGCGGTCACCCCCCAGAAGCGGGGATCGGTGGGCACGCCGTCGAGCTGGAGGGCGGGCACGCCGAAGCCCAGGAGCAGGATCACCAGGAGGAGCGGGATCCCGCGGAAGAGGTCGATGTAGAGGACGGACAGGAACCGGAGGGGGAAGAAGGCCGGGCCCCGCAGGTTGCGGATCACCGCCACCAGCAGGGCGAAGACCAGGATCAGGATCTGGGCGACGACGAAGAGCTGCAGGTCGAGCCAGAAGCCCGACAGGACGTCGGGGAACGAGGCCTATGAAGTCGTCCCGGTTGAGGAACTGGTCGCGGACCTGGGGCCAGGCCTCGCTGCGCAGGACGAGCCAGACGATCAGCCCGAAGACGACGATCGTGCTGATGAACGCGATCAGGGCGCCGAGCGCCCCCTCCTCCCGGAACTCGGCCCGCAGCGAGGCGACCCGGCCCGGAGGCAGCGGTGGCCCGGAGCCGATCCCGTCGGCGACGGCCGAGGGATCGACTCCGGGCTCCACCGGGTGCTCCGTCAGTACTGGGGCGTCACTCGGACAGCGTCGGGATGTCGCCGCCGCCGCTCAGCCATTCCTCCTCGAGGGCGGCCAGTGTGCCGTCGGCGTCGAGGGCCGGCGAGGGCCTCGTTGACGCAGGGCACCAGGGGGCTGCCGTCCTCGAACAGCATGCCGAGCTCCTCGGCCTCGCCGACCCGGGGCAGCACGCCCGACGATCGAGGAGTCCGGGATCTCCACGGCGGTGATGAAGTAGGCGGTGGGCAGGTCGAAGACCAGGCCGTCGACCTGGCCGGCGTCGAAGGCGGCCTTGGCCGCGGCGTTGTCGTCGAAGACGGCCGCCTCGGAATCGGGCTCGATGACCTCGTCGATGTAGTCGAGGCTGGTGGTGCCGATGGCGGCGCCCAGCTGATCGTCCTGCAGGTCGGCGATCGAGGTGGCCTCGGCGACCGACGAGTCCGTGGCGGCCACCAGGGCCTGCTCGATCGTCGTAGTAGCCGTCCGAGAAGTCCACGACCTCGTCCCGCTCGGGGGTGATCGAGTACTGCTGGATGTTGAAGTCGAAGTCCTTCGGGACCCGGGGCCACAGCCTCGTCGAAGCCGGTGCGCACCCACTCGACGCTGTCCGCCTCGATGCCGAGCTGCTCGGCCAGCGGCGTAGACCAGCGCCGACTCGAAGCCCTCACCGGTGGTCGGGTCGTCGTGCCGTCGGCGTCGGGCCGACCCAGGGCGGGAAGGCGGGCTCGCCGGTGGCCACCGTGAGGGTGCCCTCGGTCTTCAGGGGCAGCGGCGTCACAGGCCGCGGCCTCGCCGGCCGCGGCGGTGGTGTCACTGCTCTCCTCGCTGTCACTGTCGTCACTTCCGCAGGCGGCCGCCAGCAGGCCGAGGGCCAGCAGCAGGCGCGGCCAGGGTCCGGATCGTTCTCGTCACAGTGCTCTCCTCCCGGATGAAGGTGAAACCCTACTGAACCACGTCGTAATTCGGCTTCCTCGTAGGTGACCACCGGGACGAAGCCGAGCCCGTCGTACAGCGCGCGGGCGCCGGTGTTGGCCGTGCCGACGTTCAGGCCGACGACGGGGACGGTGTCGAGCAGGCGCCGGGCCAACGTCGCCATCAGGGCACGGGCCAGACCCTGGCGCCGGTGGGTCGGGTGGGTGAGCACGTTGCCGACCGCGGCCACGCCGTAGCCGCTCGGACAGCACGTGGACGCCGGCGACGGCGGCCAGCGCCGCCGCCGATGCCGCGATGCCCGCCGTAGTGGCCGGTGTCCAGGAGCGACGGGAGGAAGAAGGCGCTGGCGTCGCCACCGGTCTCCCGCAGGGCGACGACCTCGTCCGCGGCGTCCGCGTCGAGCCAGGTCGACGCGGGGGTCGGGCGGCGGGAGCGCTCGGTCGTCCGGGAGGACCATCTTCACGTGGGGGATGACCCAGTCGGCGGCCGCAGCCGGGGGCGAGGCGCTCGGCCAGGCCGAGGGGACCGGTGATGACGAAGTGCTCCGGCAGGTCCGGGGCCAGGGCGGCGAGGAGGTCGAGGGTGGCCCGGCTCGCCGTCCGGCGTCGGCCGCCACCGCGTAGAGCACCGGCTCGCCCGCGCCCAGGTCGAGGACGCCGACCACGGCGTCACCCGCCCGGTACCAGGTCGAGCGGCTCCAGCAGCGGCTCCTCGAGGTCGGCCAGGCCGTAGGGGTGGACGTCGGGCCGGCGGCCGTACAGGTCGGCCAGTTCGGCGGGATCGGAGACCCGGCGGGCGGCGTCGCTCACCCGGCGACGGAGCGGCAGGCGCCGCCGTCACCCACGACCCGGCCCGCGGGGCTCACCACTCCTCTTCGATCCACCACTCGGTGAACTCGCGGCACCGACCGTCATCGGTCAGGCGGATCACCCAGAGGTTGCGGAAGTTGCGGCCCTCGGCGGCGTACTCGGTGCGGCCCCGGATGACCGACAGCCCCGGGGTCTCGATGACGGGCTCCCAGTCGAAGGTCCACGAACCGGGCTCGTCACCGATGTCCTGCCAGGTCTCGACGATGGCGTCGCGCCCGACCCACGGCTCCTCGCTGGTCTGGGGGTCATAGACGGCGTCCTCGGTGAAGAGGTCGGCGATCTCCTCGGGGGCGCCGGACGTCCAGGCCTTCAGGTAGCCGTCCATCCACGCCGCGAGGCTCATGCCTCATGGTCCCCCGACACCCCGGGAGCGTCAAACGGGTCGGGGGTCAGCCCGCCCGGAGGACGAGGCCCCAGACCACCACGGCGAAGCAGGCTCCCGGCGACGAGGGTGAAGGTGTGCCACACCTCGTGGTAGCCGAAGCTGGCGGGCCGGGGGTTGGGCCAGTTGGTGGCGAACCCGATGGCGCCCACCGTGTAGGCGATGCCGCCGGCGACGATGAGGCCGAGGTAGAGGGGGCCGAGGTGCTCGGCCAGCGAGGGCATGGACAGGGCGGCGGCCCACCCCATGACCAGGTAGAGGGTGGCGCCGACCCCGGGCTTCTGGGCCATGCCCGGCCAGCCCCAGCACGACGCCGAGGGTGGCCCCGGCCCAGATGCCGATGAGGGTCATGGTGCCGGAGCCCCCGTCGAGGCCGAGCACGCAGATCGGGGTGTAGGTGGCGGCGATGAGCACGAAGATCATCGAGTGGTCGAGGCGGCGCATCCAGCCCCGGCCCCGCTCGGACCAGTGGCCCCGGTGGTAGGCCGCCGAGGTGCCGTAGAGGGCGCAGGCCCCGAGGGAGTAGACGAGCGCGGCCACCTTGGCCGCCGTGGTGTCGGCCACGGCGACGAGGGCGAAGCCGAGGGGGATCGAGGCCAGGAAGGCGATCTGGTGGAGCACGCCGCGGAAGCGGGGCTTGGTGACCGGGAGCGGCGGCGGCGGGACCAGCGTGTCGACCATCGCCTTCCCTTCGGTCCGGGTCCCGGTCATGTGAGGCTCCGCGCTCGCATCCGTTGGAAGGCTAGGTGCGGGACGGGTGGTTACCGTCGCGGGGTGACCGAGGTCCTACGGGTCGGGCGCCTGCAGGTGCCGCTGAGCGAGCTGACCTGGCGCTTCGACACGCCGGGCGGCCCCGGCGGCCAGCACGCCAACCGGGCCGCGACCCGGGCCGAGGTCCGCTTCGACGTCGGCCGCGTCACCCTCGCTCACCGAGGCCCAGCGGAGCCGCTTGCGGGCCAAGGTGGGCCCCGTGGTGGTCGCCACCTCCGCCGACTCCCGCTCCCAGTCCCGCAACAAGGACCTGGCCCTCGAACGGCTGCGCACGATCCTGGGCGAGGCCCTCCGCGAAGAGCGCCCCCGGCGCAAGACCAAGCCCAGCAGGGGGGCCAAGACCCGGCGCCTCGACAGCAAGCGCAAGCGGGGCGAGGTCAAGAAGACGAGAGGCCGCGTCCGCCCCGACGACTGACCCGGTAGGCGGCCGTACCCTCCTGGTCCACGTACCACCAGATCACCCACATCGCCCGCGACCTGCTCGGTCGCTGAGAAGGAGCTCGCCATGGGTTGCTGCGCACTCGTCCTGGCCAGTTGGATCTCGCCCCGGTTCGTCCTCTTCCTGATGTGGATCTTCGGCGACCGGCTGGACTTCGCCTTCGACTCGTTCTGGGCGGGCCTGGCCGGGTTCGTGTTCCTGCCGTGGACGAGCGTTCTGCTACGCCCTGGCCTACGCCCCGATCGCCGGGGTGAGAGGCCTCGGCTGGGTCTTCGTCGGCCTTCGGCCTGATGGCCGACCTGGCCACCTGGTTCGGTGGTGGCCGCGAGGGCCGCAACCGCTACTACGTCGAGGCCTGAGCGGGCCCGGGCTCAGGCCCGGAGGCCGTCCAGCACCAGGTCGACGATGCGCTCGAGCTGGCTGGTCGTCCGCGGCCCGGCGCAGCATGAGGCGCTGGTAGAAGAGCGTGCCCGCCGACGAGCTGGGCGGCCAGGTCGGTGTCGATGCCCGGGTCGCAGCTCGCCGGCGGCGACGCCCCGGTCGAGATCGCCCGGACGGCCTCGCGGCGTTGGTAGGTGAAGGCGGCGGAGAGCTCGGTCAGCTCGGGATCGGACTCGGCGGCGTCGATCAGGGTGGCCATGATCCGGCTCCACTGCGGGTCCCGCAGCTTGGTGGCCAGCCCGCAGGCGATGGTCAGCAGGTCGGTCCGGACGTCGCCGGTCGGGACCTGGTCGTGGTGCTCGACACAGCCGTGGAAGGCGTCGAGGAGCAGGAGCGGCCCGGCTCGGCCAGTGGCGGTAGATGGTGGTCTTGGCCACCCCGGACCGCTCGGCGATGGCCTCCACCGTCGTGCCGGCGTGGCCGACCTCGCCGAGGAGGTCGACGGTGGCGGCCAGGACCGCGGCGCGGGAGCGGGCGACCCGGGGGTCGCAGGCCTCTCTCGGGGGTCACGGCGTGACGGGGTCGAGGTCGCGGTCCTCGGTGGGCTCGAAGCCCGCCTCGTGGGTCACGACGTCGCCCCGGCTGGGCATGATGCGCAGGACCAGGCCGGCGGTGACCAGGACCACGGCGGCGGCGAACCAGAACACCGGCGCCATGGCGTCGGTGAACGCGGTGCTGGGCGGCGTCCACGATCTGGGGGCCGACGCCCGGCGGGGGCCTGCTGGGCCACGGCGAGGGCCGAGCCGACGCCCTCCTGGATGGCGGCGGCCGCCTCGGGCGGGGCCGGCGGACAGGTCCAGGTCGAGGGCCGACCGGTAGCCCGAGGACAGGATGCTGCCGAGCACGGCGACGCCGAGGGCGCCGCCGACCTCGCGGGCGGTGTCGTTGACGGCCGAGCCGACGCCGGCCTTGCCGAGCGGCATGGACTCCATGACCGCACCGGTGGCCGGCGCGGTGGTCATCGACATCCCGCCGCCCAGGAGCATGAGCCCGATCGCCAGGTGGATGTAGGGCGAGTCGACGGTCAGGAACGACATGGTGAACAGGCCGAGCGGCGACCGTGCTGAGACCGACGGCCATGACCTTGTCCCGACCCCAAGCGCTCGGCGAACCCGGCGCTGCGGGGGGCGAAGATGATCATCATCGCGGCCATCGGCAGGGTCGCCAGGCCGGCCTCCAGCGGCGAGTACCCGAGCACGAACTGCAGGTACTGCGTGGCGACGAAGAACGTGCCGAACATGGCGAAGAACGTCAGGCCGATGGTCCCGGTGCCCATGGAGAAGCGGCGGTCCCGGAACTGGTCCATCGGCAGCATGGGCTCGTCGACGCGCAGCTCCCAGCGGACGAAGGCCACGCCGAGGACGGCGGCGGCCACGAACAGGCCGATGGTGAGCGGGTCGGTCCAACCCCGCTCGGGTCCCTCGATGATGGCGTAGAGCAGGGCGAAGAGCCCGATCATGGACAGCAGCCCGCCGACGGGGTCGAGCCGCCGCTGGCGCGGGTCCCGCGAGGTCGGCACCAGCAGGGCGCCGGAGACGAGGGCGACGATCACGATCGGGATGTTGACCAGGAAGACCGAGCCGAACCAGAAGTGCTCGAGCAGGAGCCCGCTGAGCACCGGGCCGAGCGCGGCCCCGGCCCCGGCGAAGCCGGCCCAGATGGCGATGGCCTTGGAGCGCTCCTGCGGCGGGAACACGTTGGTGATGATCGACAGGGTGGCGGGCATGATCATCGCCGCCCCGACCCCCATGATCGAGCGGGTGGCGATGAGCTGCCAGGGCTCGGTGGCGAAGACGGCGATGAGGGAGCCCAGGGCGAAGATGCCGAGCCCGCCCTGGAGCATGCCCTTGCGGCCGAAGCGGTCACCGAGGGCGCCCATCGGCAGCAGCAGGCCGGCGAAGACCAGGGCGTAGGCGTCCACGATCCACTGCAGCTGGGAGCTGGTGGCGTCGAGTGTCCCGCACGATGGTGGGCAGGGCCACGTTGAGCGCCGAGTTGCCGGCCACGACCAGCACGAGGCTCAGGTTCATGACGGCGAGCACGGCCTAGCGGCGGTCGTGGGTGGATGCGGCGTCGGTGGGTGGGGCCACGGGGTCCTCCGAGGGGCGGGACGACAGTGATCGCTACGCTACGGTAGCGTAGCGAACCTGGCAAGAGTGTTTCCGGTGACATCGGACACAGCGACCGGCACGACAGCGGCGTACGTTCCCCCGTGCGGGCGGCGATGGTGGCGATCCTGGTGCTCATGGCGGCGGCCTGCTCCTCCGCTGACGACCCAGGGCCCGAGGACCCGACGGGGCCGACCGATCCGGGCACCGTCCCCCCGTTCACGGTGCCGGCGACCGACCCGACCGACCCGACCGAGCCGACCGAGCCGACCGCGCCGGTCTTCGGCGGCGAGCGGGCCACCGTGACCGAGGTCGTCGACGGCGACACCCTCGAGGTGCGCCTGGGGGACGATCGCGTCGAGCGCGTGCGCCTGGTCGGGATCAACACCCCCGAGGACGGGGAGTGCCTGGCCGACGTGGCGGCCCGACGCCTGGAGGCGCTGGTCGGCGGGCGGCGGGTCCGGATGGTCCGGGACGAGAGCGACCGCGACCAGTACGGACGCCTCCTCCGCCACGTCCTGGTCGACGGCCGATCGGCGGGGGAGGTCCTGGTCGGCGAAGGGCTGGCGTTCTCCCGGGCCTACCCGCCCGACACCGGCCAGCAGGCCGCGCTCGACGCCGCCCAGGCCCGGGCCCAGGCGGCGGAGCTCGGGCTCTGGGCGCCGGACTCCTGCGGCCCGGTCACCACCGCGTCCATCGCCGTGGGTCGGGTGCGGACCGACCCTCCGGGCGACGAGTCCCAGACGCCCAACGAGGAGTGGATCGAGGTGGTCAACACGGGCGCCCGCCCCGTCGACCTCACCGGCTGGGGGGTGCAGGACGAGTCGGCCTCACACCGCTTCGGGTTCCCCGACGGCTTCCGGCTGGCCGCCCGGGCGGGGGTCCTGCTCCACACCGGGTGCGGGCGGGACACCGCCACCGACCTGCACTGGTGCGTGTCGGGATCGGCGGTGTGGAACAACGACGGGGACACCGTCTTCATCACCGATCCGAGCGGGAACATCGTCGCCCGGCAGCCGGTCTGAGCGGCGGGCTCAGGCGGCGAGGGGCAGATCGGCCAGCGGGGCGAAGCGCTCGTCGTCGGTGGCCAGGCCGTGGAGCCGGCGCCGGGTCCGGGACACCACCTGGCGCACGGCGGCCGGGGTCATCTCCCGCTCGCGGCCACGGTGACCGAGGGCGAGGGGTCGCCCAGCTCGGTCTGGACCGCCGACCTCGAGCAGGATCGCCCGGTCGCGGGCGTTGGCCACCAGCTCGAGGCCCTCGCGGACGAGGGCGACCAGGGGCCAGTCGTCGGCCAGGCCGTCGAGCACGTCCATCGAGGTCGGGCTCGTCCCCGGCGGCCTCGGGCGGGGCCGGGCGGTCGAGCACGGCCTCGTCGAGGGTGTCGGCGTGCTGGCCCACGAAGCCGCTCACCACCTGACGCACCCGGTGGAAGGCCCACTGCCACGGCGCGGCACCGCCGTCGGCCCGCCAGGCCGAGGCCACGTCGGCCAGCATGATGCAGACGTCGATGACCAGCGGGTCCAGGTCGTCCCGGTCCACGTCGTGGATGCCGAGATCGGCCAGGTGGGACCGCACCGCGGCGCCGATCGGCCCGCTGAACTCCATGGCCAGCGCACACGCCGCCGTGCCGTCGCCGGCCGCCAACCGCGCCATCAGATGCTCCAACCGCTCACGCCTGTCCCGCTCCATGCCCCCATCATCCGCAGGGGGTGTGACAGTCAAGACCCCGGTGACCGGTTCGGCCGTGTCTCGGCGAACGGGTGGCTCGCCTCGCTGCGCTCGGCGAGCGTGACGCTGTGCGTTGCCGGTCGCCTCGCCTGCGGCTCGGCTCCTAACGTCCTGGGGCCGGAGCGGCTCGTGGCCGAGGGCGGCGAAGAGGCGGGTGATCTGGGCGATGGGGGTGGCGCGGCGGGGCGGCGTTCCGGGCGGTGGACTCGCGGCCGAGGCGGATGGTCGGCCAGGCGGCCCAGACGTCCTCCCACCAGGCCTCGACGACGCCCTCGTCGCCGGTGGTGTGCAGCTCGAGCACGACCGGGGTGAGCATCGGGCCGTTCCAGCGGTAGCGGCGGGCCGCGCTCGACCCGCCGGTGCTCGACGTCGTCCCGGAGCAGGGCCGCCCGCAGGTCCTCGTCGTCGGGCAGGGCGATGCCCCGGGCGGCGACGGGGTCGCGGAGGGGGCGGGTGACTCGGGCGAGGTCCTCGAGGTCGCCGGTCACGTCGAGGTACGGGCCGCGACGCCGCTTGGAGGCGGCAGCGCGCTCGTCCACCAGGCCCGGAGCCGGTTCGGCTCGACCACCCGGTCGGCCCACTCGTCCACCGTCGCCCAGAAGCCCTCGACGGGCCCGATGCGGGTGGTGCGGCTCACCGCCCCATTTCACCCCGCGGGCGGCCCCCGCCGCGAAGCGGCCCGTAGGCTCCCGGCCCGATGGGTGACGACGAGCACTTCCGGGATCGGCCCAAGGTGGTCCTCCACGACCACCTCGACGGCGGGGTGCGGCCGGCCACGGTGATCGATCTGGCCGCGGCCCAGGGCGTCGAGCTTGCCGGTCGAGGGCGAGGCCGCGCTGGCCGACTGGTTCACGCTCCGACCCGGCATGCCCTTCCCCGAGGCCTGGTCCCGCTTCCACCTGGTCATCCGCCTCCTGCAGGACGCCGACTCGCTGCGTCGGGTGGCCCGCGAGGCCGTCGAGGACGTCGCCGCCGACGGCGTCGTCTACCTGGAGACCCGCTTCGGGCCCCTCAGCCACCAGCGGTGCGGGCCTCGACGCAGCGACGAGGTGATGGCGGCGGTGGTCGACGGGCCTGGCCGAGGGCGAGGCGGCCACGGGCACGCGTCGCCCGGCTGATCGTCTGCGGCATCCGGGAGGACGGCCCCGCCCTCGGCCTGGAGGCGGCCCGGCTGGCGGCGGCCTGGGCCGACCGGGGCGTGGTCGGCTACGACATCGCCGGCGCCGAGGTCGGCAACCCGGCGGCGGACTTCGCCGAGCCGCCTACGCCGTGGCGGCGGAGGCCGGCCTCGGCCGCACCGTGCACGCGGGCGAGATGGACGGCATCGAGAGCGTGGCCTCGGCCCTGACCGTCGATCCCGACCGCATCGGCCACGGCTGGCGCCTGATCGACGACCTCGACGGACCGGTGGCCGAGGAGGTCCGGGAGCGGGGCCTGCCCCTGGAGGTCTGCGTGACCTCGAACGCCTGCCTCGGCCTGCCGGTGGAGGAGCACCCGGTGCGCCGCCTGGTCGAGGCCGGGTTCGTGGTGACGGCGAACCCCGACGACCGGGCGATCACCACCACGACCACCTCCCGGGAGCTGGCCCTCTGGGCCGAGCACCACGCCTTCACCGACGCCGAGCTGGCCGCCGTCCAGCAGGCCGCGGTCGCCGCCGCCTTCTGCGACGACACCACCCGGGCCGCCCTCGCCGCCCAGTCACCGCCGGCTGGGCCTGACCACCGTTCTGGTGCCTGGATCGTGATGGGCCGCGAAGGAGCAGAGCCAGATCGGTCAGTTGGCGCCGCCGCGGCCGGCCTTGATCTGGTCGAGGACGGCCTTGCAGGGCTCGCAGACCGGGTAGCGGTTGGGGTCCCGGGTGGGGACGAAGACCACGCCGCACAGGGCGGTGATGGCCTCGCCGGTGACGTAGGCCCGGTTCACGTCCGCGGCCGGGGCGATGTGGGCCACGTCGGGCTCGGCGGTGTCGGTGGTCGTCGGGTCGGGGGCGAGATCGGTGCTGCTCATGGTCACCCCGGCTCGACGAGGCTCGGTGGCGCGGGCGGCGAACACGGGGATCAGGGCCACGTAGGGCTCGGGGTCCTCGACCGCCCAGGCCCAGGCCCGGATCTGGTCGAGGCTGCGGCGGCCGATCAGGGCCCGGGTCAGCTCGAAGGGGTCGACCTCGACCGAGCCGCCGGGCGCCGGGGGCGGGCCGTCACCGGAGTCGATGGCGATGGCGGGCAACCCCGCCGCCTCGGTGCGGGACGCGATGTGGTCGCGGGCGGCGCCCACGATCCATTCGGCCGGTGGGACCGGAGCGGGCCCCGGGTCGTCGCACCGCGCCCCGGACGTCCTGCCCATGGGTCCAGACATCCACCACCATCCGGGGGTCGATGGCGTCGCCCAGCGGGGCCATGGCCTCCAGGAGGCGGGGGGCGTCGGCATCCCACTCGTCGAGGATCTCGCTCAGGGGGCGGTCGGCCCGCTCCGCGACCTGGCGGCCGGTCCACTGGTCGGTGGCGACGCCCGTCCAGCCGGCCACCCAGGATGTCGCTGGCCACGCCGGCCTGGTGGGCGAAGACCTCCCGCACCGTCCACTCGGCGCAGGCGGGCACAGGCGCGTCGGCGTCGTCGGTCGCTCAGCCCCGCCCCAGCGCACTGATGGACTGCTGTTCCGCGGCCCAGTGGTCGAGGGTGACCCATGGCGCCAACCCTAGGGTCTCGCCTCGTGGTGGCGGTCCTGCTCGGCCTGGCGGCCTCGGCGTCGTTCTCCTGCGCCGACTTCTTCGGCGGGGTGGCCGCGCGCCGCAGCAACGCCTGGCTCGTCGTGCTGGCCAACCAGGCCGTCGGCCTCGTACCGCTGACCGTCTACCTGCTGATCCTCCTCGACGGCGGGCCCACGACGGTCGGGACGTCGTGCTGAGCGTGTTCGCCGGTTTCGCCTCGGTCGCCGGGCTGAGCCTCCTCTTCGGCGGGTTCGCCGTCGGCCGGATGGCGGTCGTCGCTCCCGGTCAGCGGCCGGCGTCGGCGGGCTGGTCCCCGTCCTCTGGGGCCTCCTGCAGGGCGAGCGCCCCGGCGCTGTCGCCCTCGTCGGCGCGGCCATCACCCTCGGCCGCGGCGGTGGTCCTGGCCCGCTCGGAGGCCCCGATCGCCGACGCCGAGGTCGAGGTCGACCTGCCCGACGACGACAGGCAGGCCGCCCTCATGGCGGTGGGGGCCGGCCTGGCCTTCGGCGTGATCCTGATCTGCTTCTCGGAGACCACCGAGGCGGCCGGGCTCTGGCCGCCGATGATCGCCCACTTCGTCGCCATCCCGACCCTGACCCTGATCGTGGTCGCCTCCGGCCGGTCCCTGCGCCCGCCGCCCGAGGCCCGTCGGGTGATGGTGGCCAGCGGCTTCTTCGACGCCACGGCGATCGCCCTGCTGGTCGTCGCCCTGCGCCAGGACCTGGTGTCGCTCGTGGCGCCCGCCGCCAGCCTCTACCCGGCCGGGACGGCGCTGCTGGCCGCCCTCGTGCTCGGCGAGCACCTGCAGCGGACCCAGGTCGCTGGCCCTGGCGGCGGCGATGGTCGGTCTCGTCATGCTCGCCGCCGGCTGACGGCCCCGCTCAGACCTGGCTGACGACGTCGTCGGCGAACTGGTTGATGGCGTCGATCTTCTCCTGGAGGGGCTGGGTGTCCTGGGGCATCTGGTAGGCGTCCCGGAAGCCGACGATGGCGTCGGTGACCCCGAGGTCCTCGAGGCGGTGGACCCCGTCCACGCTCCAGGCGTCGAAGCTGATCACGTGGATCTCGAACGGGTCGTTCTCCCGTCCCAGCGCCCGGCGGTAGCTCGTTCAGCTTGTCCATGCAGCGGACCAGTTCGTCGGGGTCGCCCCCGGCGTGCATCCACCCGTCGCCCCGCTCGGCCGCCCGCTTCAGGGCGAGGTCGCCGTGGCCGCCGATGAGGATCGGGATCGGCTCGGTCGGGGTCGGGCTCATCTTCACCGACTGGAGCTGGAAGATCTCGCCGTCGTAGTCGAAGAAGCCCTCGGAGGTCAGGCCGCGGATGATGTCGATCATCTCGTCCATGCGCTTGCCCCGGCGCTCCCAGGGGACGTCACAGATGTCGTAGTCCTCGGGCCAGGGGCTGGTGCCGACCCCGAAGCCGAAGCGGTTGTTCGTCATGACGGCCACGGACCCGGCCTGCTTGGCCACCAGCACGGGATGCCGGATGGGCAGCTTGACCACGAAGGTGGTGAAGCGCAGGGTCTCGGTCACCGCCCCCATCGCCGGTATGAGGGTGAACGGCTCGATGAAGGGCTTGCCCGTCGAGGAAGTCCCGCTTGCCGTCCGGGGTGTACGGGTACGTCGAGTCCGACACCTCCGGGTAGCAGATGCTGTCCGGGACGATGAAGGAGGCGTAGCCCGCCGCCTCCACCGCCTTGGCCAGGGGCAGGTAGTAGGTGGGGTCGGTCATCGACTCCGCGTAAGAGAACCGCATGAGGGAGTGGTCTAGCCGTCGGCGACCGGCCGGAACCACATGCTCATGCGGGTCAGGCGGAGGTAGCCCATCTTCTCGTAGACCGGCTGGCCCGGATCGCTGGCGATCAGCACGGCGGGGAGGGTGGGATCGGCCAGGGTGGCGGCCCAGGTCAGGGCGGCGCCGTAGCCCTTGCCCCGGTCAGCCCTCGTACACGCTGATCCACTCGACGTCGTTGACGCCGTGGCCCACGAAGACCCCGGCGGTGCCGACCGGACGGTCGCCCTCGTACCCGACCCAGAAGCGCACGCCCGTGGCCGAGGATCGCGGGGTCGGCCAGGGCGCTGGCGGCGCCGGGCATCGGATAGGCCTCGACGATCGTCGTGAAGAAGGTGGCGAGGGCGGCCTCGTCCCGGACCTCCCGCAGGTCCAGACCGGCGTCCCAGCCGTCCGGAGGCGGTCCGGGCGACCGGAACATGAACGGTGGGTGGCCCATGAGCTCGATGCCGAGATCGTCGGCATCGGGGATCGGCCAGCAGGACAGCACGACGAAGGGCCGCTCGGGTGGGAAGAAGGCAACCGCCTCCGCCACGGCGGCCCGCGCCGCGTCGGCCGTCAGCGGTTGGAGCAGCGTGACGACGTTGTCGAACAGGACCGGTGAGCCGGCCGTCGGCCATCGAGGCGTCGTCGCTGCGCCGCACCCGCCCGCCCGCGGCCGTGGCGATCACCTCGCTGCGGTCGGCCGTGGCCAGCACGTAGGCCCTCAGCAGAGAGTCCTCGGCGGGGATGTCGGCCTCCCAGCCGGTGGTCAGCGCCTCCTCGGTCACGCCGCGGCCCCCGCGATGGCGTCCAGCAGCCCTTCGCCGACCTCGCCCAAACGGGCGAGGGTCGCATCGGCGGCAGGATCGTCGAGCGCGGCGGTGAGCCCGACACACCACGCCAGATGGCACTCGTCGCCGTCGTCGCGGAGGATGAGGGTCTGTTCGACCCGGTCGATGCCCTCGACCGCCAGGAGACGGACGTGGCGCCAGGGGGCCTCCACCGACAGGTCGTCGGCGTCGGCGCCGAGCTGCCCGAGGAGGGCGGCCCAGGCGGTGGCGCGGGGCACGGGGAGGTGGCGTTCGCGCATCGTGGTCCTCCACGGCACGACGGCCGGTGACGGTGAGGGAGCCATGGCCGCCGAGCGTAGGCCCGTACGCTCGACCGGTGCCCGAGCTCACCCGCCGCCAGCGCTTCGCGGCCTGGATCTCGCGTTCGACGGTGTTCCGCCGGGTGCTGGGGCCGAAGGTGTTCGCGAAGGCGGACCGGTGGGTCCTCTACCGGACGAAGGGCCGCCTGACCGCCGCCGGGCCGCCGCTCTTCCCCACCATGGTCCTCACCACCACGGGGCGCGGTCCGGCGAGGCCCGACGGGTGGCCCTCGTCTACCTGCCCGACGGCGACGGCGCGCTCGTCGTGGCCTCCAACTTCGGGCGGGAGCGCGCACCCGGCCTGGTCGGCCAACCTGCTGGCCCACCCGGAGGTCGAGGTGGCGGCGGGCGGTGAGCGCTGGTCGGGCCGGGCGCGGCTGCTGGACGACGACGAGAAGGCGGCCCGCTGGCCCGACCTGATCGCCCACATGCCGGCGTGGGACGGCTACACGAAGGTGACCGACCGCGATCTGCGGGTCTTCGCCCTGGAACGGGCCTGATGGCCCGCGAGGTCCTGTTCCGGGCGGAGGACCCCTCGCCCGTCCTCGAACGCATGGCCGAGCTGGCGCGCCGGATCGGGGTGGATCGTCTTCGACGCCTTCGTCGCCGAGGACGACATCCCGCCGCCGGCGGCCTTCGGCGGGCTGTTCACGGCCAAGGGGCCCGACGATACCGGAGCTCTCGTGGGTCCCCGGCGCGGTGGGCGGCCGCCGCCGGGAGCCGCTGGCGGTGGGCATCCGGCACGGGGCCGGGCCCAAGGTGGAGCGACGCCTGGCCGAGGCCGGCGTCCCGGTGCCCGAGGGCTGGTACGTCATCCAGGACAACCCCCGGCGGGGCTTCGTGTCCCAGGTCCCGGACACCTTCACCGACGCCGAGGTGCTCGACTGGCTGCTCCGGGCGGCCGCCGTCCTCGCCACCGTCCCCCTCGGCGGGGACTGGCGGGCGCTGATCCACTTCCGCTGAGCGCCTGTCAGACTCTGGCATGTCCGACGAGATGGCGATGGTGATGGACCTGCTGTGGGCGGCGCCCCGCAACGACGAGGCCACGGTCGGCGAACGGCGCGTCGAGATGGACACGGTCGCCGGCGTGGCGCCCCTGGCCGACGGCACCGAGGCCGAGCCCGTCGAGATAGCGGGCCAGCCCGCCGAGTGGCTCCGCCCACCCGGGGTGGCCGACGACGCCGCGCTGCTCTACCTCCACGGCGGCGGGTACGCGTGGGCTCGATCGTCAGCCACCGGTCCCTGGCCAGCAAGCTGGCCGTAGCGGCTGGAGTCCCCGCGCTCGTCCTCGACTACCGGATGGGGCCCGAGCACCGGTTCCCAGCGGCGGTCGACGACGCCGCGGCGTCGGTGCGGGAACTGGTAGACGGAGGCCTGGCGCCTGGGCGGATCGCCGTGGCCGGCGACTCGGCCGGGGGTGGGCTGACCCTGGCGACCCTGCTCGCCCTCCGAGACGGAGGCGGTCCGCTACCCGGGGCCGCCGGGTGCATCTCGCCGTGGACCGACCTGACGATGAGCGGACCGTCCATCGACGCCAACGTCGGTGGGGATCCCGATGCTCGACCGGTCCCGGCTGACCTGGTACGTCGAGCACTACCTCGGCCCCGACGGCGACCCCACGAACCCGCTGGCCTCGCCCCGGTTCGGTGACCTGTCCGGCCTGCCGCCCCTCGTCGTCCACGCCGCGGAGGACGAGGTGTTGCTGGACGACGCCCGCCTGGTGGCCGAGGCCGTCGCGGCCGCCGGTGGGGTGATCGACTACCGGACCTGGCCGGGCTGCTTCCACGTCTTCCACGCCACCGCCGGCCTCACGCCGGAAGCCGACGAGGGTGTCGCCGCCATGGGTGCCTTCCTCCGGGCCCACCTGGCCTGAGACGGCGGTCAGGGTTCCAGGATCAGGGTGACGTTGTGCCCGCCGAACGCGAACGAGTTGGTGAGCACCGGTCCCGCCGGCACCTCCCGGGCTGAGCCGGCCACGATGTCGAGGTCTATCTCGGGGTCCGGGTTCTCGTAGTTCGCAGTGGGGGGCACCAACCCGGTCTCGAGGCTGCGGATGACGGCGACCGCCTCGACCGCGCCGGCGGCGCCGACCAGGTGGCCGATCGCCCCCTTGTTGCCGGTCACCGGCGGGACGTCGCTGCCGAACACCTCCCGGAGGGCCAGTGCCTCGAGCCGGTCGTTCAGCCCGGTCGAGGTGCCGTGCGCGTTGACGTGGGCCACCGCGGTGGCGTCCAGCCCGGCGTCGGCCAGGGCCGCCCGCATGGCGGCGACGGCGCCCGCCCCCGTCTCGTGGGGGGCGACGAGGTGGAACGCGTCGGAGGTGGCGCCGTAGCCGGTGACCCGAGCCCGGACCCGTCCGCCGCGGGCGAGGACGTGCTCCTCGGCCTCCAGGGTGACGAAGCCGGCCCCCTCGCCCATGACGAAGCCGTCCCGGTCCCGGTCGAAGGGGCGGGAGGCCAGCTCGGGCTCGTCGTTGCGGGTGCTCAGCGCCCCCAACCGGGCGAACGCGGCGACGACCAGCGGGTGCACCAGCGACTCGGTCCCGCCCGCGATCGCGCGGTCCACCACCCCCGTGGCGACGAGTCGGGCGGCGTCACCAATGGCGGCCGCCCCCGACGCGCAAGCCAGTGAGACGGTGGTCGCCATCCCCGTGATGCCAAGTTTCATGGACAGCCAGCCCGCGGTGGCGTTGGGCATGATCATCGGCACGGTCAGCGGGTTGACCCTCATGAAGCCGCTTGTCTCGAGTGCGTCGACGGCTGTGACGAAGGGCCGGATCATCCCCCCGAGACCGGTGCCGACCACCACCGCTGTCCGATCGCCACACGGGGCCTCCCACTGGGCATCATCGACGGCCGCCAGGGCCGCACTGACACCGAACTGCGTCGTGATGTCGGTCCGACGGAGCTCCGGATGGCTGAGGTGGCCGCTTGGGTCGAAGTGTCCGGAAGCCAGGCACCCGATGTGAACCGGCCCATGGGCGTCGTCCAACTCGGGCACCTGGACGGCGAGGGAGCGACCGTCGGTGAGCGCGTCCCACAGGGCATCGACGTCCCGGCCGCCCGGAGTGATGGCGCCCAGGCCGGTGACGGCGACGGAGCGAGAGCCGATCACACCGCGAGTCGAGCAAGGACGTCGACGGCCTCTCCAATCGTCGTCACGCCGACGAAATCCGCTTCGTCAGCCGTCAGGTCGAGGTCTTCGCCCACCGCCATGATGATCTCGAGGAGATCGAGACTGTCGGCGTTCAGGTCGTCGATGAGGCTCGAGGC
Source organism: uncultured Microthrixaceae bacterium (assembly GCA_963748285.1). Taxonomy (GTDB): domain Bacteria; phylum Actinomycetota; class Acidimicrobiia; order Acidimicrobiales; family DATDAH01; genus DATDAH01. The sequence continues at coordinate 1,650,543 of CAVVIF010000008.1, read as the reverse complement.
CTCGGTGACCCCTGGTGGTACCTCCCCAAGGACCTCTCCTGCCGCGGCAAGGAGGGCATCGACGAGCTCGTCTCTGGATGGCACGGGCCGGGAGTGTAGGAGGCGACTCGCCTCGTGCTCGTATCTCGTCCGGCGACGCTGACACCGCCGCGAGGACATGAGCGGCTCAGCCGGTCGCCGGCGTTCTGCTAGAGAGGCCGACATGGTCATCGCCTCCACCCGCGACCCCGCGGTCCTCCGCGATCAGCTCACCGACTGGTTCCGGGCCACCCTGCCCGCCGACGCCGATCCCGAGGTCTCCGAGGTGTCCTCCCCCTCGGGAACGGGCATGTCCTCGGAGACCCTGCTCTTCGACGTGACCGCCACCCTGGACGGCGAGCGCGCCGACCCGGGCCTACGCCGCCCGACTGCCCCCGGCCGAGGTCGACCACCCGGTCTTCCCCAGCTACGACCTGGAGCTGCAGTTCCGCTGCCTCCGCCTGGTCCGGGAGCACAGCGACGTGCCCGTGCCCGGCCGCGCCCTGGTGGGAGCCCGACCCCGCGGCCCTGGGCTCGCCCTTCTTCGTGATGGAGCGGGTCGACGGGATCGTGGCCTCGGACAACCCGCCCTACGTGTTCGGCGGGCTGGGTGGTCGACCTCGGCCCCGAGGGTCGCGAGGAGCTGGAGGACGGGGTGATCGAGGTCCTCGCCGGCCTCCACGCCATCGACGTCTCGGCGGTGGACGTCGCGTTCCTCGATCGTCCCGAGCACGGCGTCACCCCCCTCGACCAGCACCTCGGCTACCAGCGCTGGTACTACGACTGGGCCCGGGGCGACCGGAACTTCACCCAGATCGACCGGGCGCTGGCCTGGTTGGAGGCCAACCGGCCCGAGGACGAGGGCCCGACCGTCCTCAACTGGGGTGACGCCCGCCTCGGCAACACGATGTTCCGGGACGGCGAAGCCGGTCGCCGTCCTCGACTGGGAGATGGCCGCGCTCGGTGCCCCCGAGGTCGACCTGGCCTGGGCCGTGCACCTGCACGACTTCTTCAAGGACCTGGCCGTGCGCTTCGAGATGGACCCGCTCGAGGACTTCTTCCCCCGGGAGCGGGTGCATCGCCACCTACGAGGCAGCTGTCCGGCCGCCCAGTGCGCGAACTACGACTACTACGACGTCTTCGCCGCGATCCGGTACTCGATCGTGTCCATCCGCACCGGCGAGACCTCGGTGGCCACCGGCACCCTCCCGGAGCCCGACCACCACGACGGCCTCATCATGAACGGCCCCCTGCTGGAGGCCATGCTCGACCGACTGGGAGCTCCCTGACCATGGACATCGGCATCTTCAGCTCGCCCCGCACCGTCGACGGCTTCGTCGCCGCGGCCCAGTCCGTCGCCGAGGACGGCTTCGGCTCGTTCTGGACCTCGCAGATCTTCGGCCTCGACGCCCTGACCGCCATCGCCGTCGCGGCCCGGGAGGTGCCCGAGCATCCGCTTCGGCACCGGCGTGGTCCCCATCCAGCCCCGGCACCCGATGATGCTGGCCGGCCAGGCGCTGACGGTCAGCCAGGTCGAGCGGCGGCCGCCTCGACCTCGGCATCGGCCTGTCCCACCAGATGGTGGTCGAGGGCATGTGGGGCCTGCCCTTCGACAAGCCGGTGCGCCAGATGCGGGAGTACCTCGAGGCCCTCGGCCCGCTGCTCGCCGGCGAGAACCCGCAGTACGGCGGCGAGACCGTCACCGCGCGGGGCGGGCTCGACGTGCCAGCCGAGCCGCCGCCGGTGCTGGTGGCGGCCCTCGGGCCCGCAGATGCTGACCGTGACCGGTCGCCTGGCCGACGGCACCGTCACCTGGATGACCGGGCCCAAGACGCTCGCCGACCTCACCGTGCCGACCATCCGGGCCGCGGCGGAGGAGGCCGGTCGGCCCGAGCCCCGGGTGGTCGTGGCCCTGCCGATCTGCGTCACCGACGACGAGGCCGACGCCCGGGAGCGGGCCGCGGCCGAGTTCGCCGTCTACGGGATGCTGCCGTCCTACCGGGCGATGCTCGACCGGGAGGGCATGGCCGGCCCCGACGACCTGGCCTTCGTCGGCTCGGCCGACGCCGTCGCCGCCCGCATCGCCGAGGTCGAGGCCGCCGGGGCCACCACCTTGGTCGCGGCCGAGTTCGGCACCCCCGACGAGCAGGCCGCCACTCGGGACCTGCTCAAGACGCTTCGGGGCTGACGCCCGGTCAGCCGTCGAGGACGCGAGCCGGCGAGTAGGTCGGACGCGACGACGGCCGCCGGGGTGGTGCCCCGACGGCCGTCGCTTCAGGTCCGCGCCAGCAGCTGACGACGACGGTGAACCCGTCACCGGCCACGGTGTCGGCCTGCACGCCCGCGGCGTCGTAGGTCCGGACCCGGAGGGTGGTGGCGTCCGAGGGCCCGTTCTGCTCGACGGCGATCTGTCCGGGAGCGGCGCTGCCGGCGGCGTTGTCGTTCCAGCGGTGGCGGTCCGAACCACAGTTGGCGACCGGTCCCGTGAACGTCACCACGTAGTTCCCGGTGCTCAGGTGGGTGCTGCTGGCCGACGCCGACGGTCCAGCGCGATGACCGTGCCGTTGGTCGAGCTCGTCGATCTTGCGACCTCAGGCTGCCGGGCGGGACGGTCGGATACGACGGCGCAGACCGAGGCGTCTCGCATCGATGGTTCTCATCCATGCGCTCGGGAGACCGTCTGAGCAGTCGGTACTCATTTCCCCGAGCGACCGGTCGCCTGCGGCATGATCGGGCGGCATGGCTGACGTCCGCATCGACCTCGACGGAGCGGTGGCGGTGCTGACCCTGGACCGGCCCGAGCACCTGAACACCTTCACCGGGGCGATGGGCGCCGAGCTCGAGGCGGCCTACCGGCGCTGCGACGAGGACGAGGCGATCCGGGCGGTGGTGCTGACCGGAGCGGGGCGGGCCTTCTGCGCGGGGGCCGACTTCTCGGCCGGGGCCGAGGTGTTCGCCGCCCCCGAAGAGGGTGGCGAGGGCTTCCGGTCCGATCCCTTCGCCTTCCACGCCTGGGACGTGCGCAAGCCGGTGATCGCCGCCGTGAACGGCCACGCGGTCGGGCATCGGCCTGACCATGGCGCTGCAGTGCGACCTGCGCTACGTGACGGCCGACGCCAAGCTCGGCATCGTCCAGAACCGGCGGGGCATCAACCCCGACCTGCGCTCGCACTGGACCCTGCCCCGGCTGGTCGGCCACGGCCGGGCCACCGAGCTGCTGCTGACCGGCCGGATGTTCTCCGGGGCCGACGCGGCCGAGTGGGGGCTGGCCCTGGAGGCCCTGCCCATCGGCCGCGGCCGTGCTCGACCGGGCGCTGGAGGTGGCGCGGGACATCGCGGTCAACGTGGCCCCCCGGTCGGTGGCGGCCAGCAAGGCGATCCTCTGGCGCTCCCCGGCCCCGGACGCCGACGAGGTCGACGCCTGGGAGCGGGCCGTCCACGTCGCCCTCATGGGCAGTCCCCCGACACCACCGAGGGCGTCATGGCCTGGGTCGAGAAGCGTGACCCCCAGTGGCAGGGCACCCTGGCCGACGGCTGGCCCCGCAACCTCACCCCCTGAGATCCCCGTTCTGGGCCCCACCACCCCCTGAGATCTTCGTTCTGGGCCCCACCACCCGCGGTGGGACGCGGGTGGGAGGGCCCAGAACGGGTCGTCAGCCGGCGCGGACGGCGGTGGCGACCTGTTGCCACTGGTCGAAGGTGTCGTCGGCGCGCAGGGAGTTGCCGGCGAAGTAGCAGATGATGCGGACGGGGTGCTCCACCCCGGCGTAGCGATCGAGCAGGGCGGGGGCCAGGCCGTCCCAGGTGCTGGTCACGGCGAGGACGTCGAGCATCTCGTCGGTGATGACCGCCGCCATGGCGGGCAGGTCGCCCGCCTTCTGGTGCTCGTGCAGCTTCTCGGACGTCCCCTCCCAGCCGTGGATCTCGAACACGCCCCGGTAGGTGCGGGTGGAGCCGTAGAAGGCGAGCTGGAAGCGGGCGGCCTGGCGCCAGCGCTCCTGCTCCTCGTCGGTGTCGCCCACGATGGTCGAGGACGGGACAGGCCATGGTGACGGCGTCGACGGGCCGGTCCGCGCCGGCCCGTCCCTCGGCCACGTTGGGCACGATGACCTCGTCGAGGTACTTGCGGGTGTGCAGCGGGTGCACGTGCAGGCCGTCGGCCACCTCGCCCACGGCCCGCAGCATCCAGGGCCGGACCCCGGACAGGTAGATCGGGACGTCGGGGTGCTCGATGGGGCCGGGGCTCCAGGTCGGCGGGAGCAGGTCGAGGTCGTAGAAGTCCCCGTGGAAGTCGAGGCGCTCCTCGCCCTGGAAGGCCCGGAAGATGGCCCGGAGGGCGAGCACGTACTCCCGCAGCCACGGCCCCGGGTGCTCGTAGGGCACGCCGTAGCGGCGCTCGATGTGGGCCTTGACCTGGGTGCCGAGGCCGAGCACGAAGCGACCGCCGGTGGCCTCGGCCAGCTCCCACGCCGTCGAGGCGGTGATCATCGGGCTGCGGGGGAAGGCCACCGCGATCCCGGTGCCGATGTCCAGCTCCGTGGTGGCCAGCGCCGACGCGGCGGCGCCCAGGTAGGCGGTGCGGCCGCCCTCGGTGAACCAGAGGCCGGCGAAGCCCGGCCTCCTCGACGTCGGTGGCGAGGCGCTGGGCCTCGCGCAGCGGCAGGCCCATGGCCATCGCGTCGAGCTTCATGCCGTCACCTCCACGGAGAACTCGATCTCGTCGTCGCACCCTGTGGCGCCGAGCAGGAGAACCAGGAGCGGGAGAATCGGGACCTTTGGCCTTCGCATCGCTCCATCTTGGCCCCGTATCGTCGCCGCCATGAGCAGCTACGACGGCAAGGCCTCGCTCGTGTTCTCCTCCGGCGACGCGTTCGCCGAGTGCCACCTGGTCGCCTCGACCGAGGGCGACGGCTGGACGGGTCGGGTCACCGACATCCTCTTCCGCACCCAGATGGTCCCCACGCCCCTCAACCCGAGCGAGCACCTGCGCCTCGAGGACGCCGAGGGCAGGCCGGTGGTCGCGGTCACCGTCGGCGCCCAGGACGGCGACAACGCCGAGGTCACCGGCGAGGGCGACCCGTTCTGACTCGTCGCCGCCTGCGCGGCGAGGCCAGGCTGTCCGACGGCAGCTGTCGCACCGGGGTGGGAGCGCTGCTTCGCTCCGACTCAGCAGCGTCACCGATGGCCGGGACGTACTCTCATCCCATGGCTGAGCATGACCTCGTGGTCCGGGGTGGCACGGTCGTCGACGGGACCGGTGCTGACCGACGAGTTGCCGACGTGGCCGTGGACGACGGTCGGGTCAGCCTCGTGGGCCAGGTCCCCGGCTCCGGGCGCGAGGAGCTGGACGCCGACGGTCTGCTGGTCACGCCGGGCTGGGTCGACGTCCACACCCACTACGACGGCCAGGTCACCTGGGACCCGCTGCTGACCCCGTCCTCGTGGCAGGGCGTCACCACGGTGGTCATGGGCAACTGCGGCGTCGGCTTCGCCCCGGTGAAGCCCGACCGCCACGACTGGCTCATCGCCCTGATGGAGGGCGTGGAGGACATCCCCGGCACGGCGCTGGCCGAGGGGATCAGCTGGGGGTGGGAGAGCTTCCCGGAGTACCTCGACGTGATCGAGGGCCTGCCCCACGCCGTGGACGTCGCCGCCCAGGTCCCTCACGGGGCGCTGCGGGGCTACGTGATGGGCGACCGGGGTGCCGACCACGACGGAGGTCCCCACCGCCGGAGGAGATCGAGACCATGGGACGCCTGGCGGCCGAGGGCGATCCGGGCCGGGGCCCTCGGCTTCACGACGTCGCGGACGGTCAACCACCGCTCCTCGGACGGGCGGCCGACGCCGAGCCTGACCGCCACGGCCGACGAGCTGCTCGGCATCGCCCGGGGCGTCGGCGCGACCGGTGCCGGCGTGCTGCAGCTGGTCGCCGACCTGGTCGACCTCGACGGCAGAGTTCGCGCTCATCCGGTCGATGGCCGAGGTCAGCGGCCGCCCGCTGTCGATCACCACCCTGTCCGAGCCCCACCGGGGCGACTGGAAGGCGCTGCTCGACCACATCAGCGCGGCCCAGGCCGACGGCGTGCCCATCCGGGGCCAGGTCGCCGTCCCGGCCCGTCGGCGTGCTCATGGGGCTGGAGGGCCGCCTGCACCCGCTGGTCACCTCGCCCACCTACCAGGCCATGGCCGGCGCCCCGTTGGCCGAGCGGGTGGCCCGGCTCCGGGATCCCGAGGTGCGGGCGACCGTCGTCGGCGAGCTGAGCAACGGCGGCCTGGTCTTCGGCTCCTACGGCGGGATCTTCCCGCTGGGTGACCCGCCGGAGTACGACCCGGGCGCCGAACGGTCCATCGAGGCCATCGCCGGGCGCGACGGGAGGGCGCCGGTCGAGGTCGCCCTCGACACGATGCTGGAGCGGGACGGCGCCGGCCTGCTCTACCTGCCGTTCGCCAACTACGCCGACCAGGACTTCGCCACGATCCGGGCGATGCTCCTGCACCCCCACACCGTCCCCGGCCTCGGCGACGCCGGGGCGCACTGCGGGATGATCTGCGACGGCTCCATGCCCACCTACCTCATCGCCCACTGGGGCCGGGACGTGGCCGAGCCGCTGCCCCTGGAGTGGCTGGTCAGCCAGCAGACCCGGGCGACCGCCGCCCTCGTCGGCCTGCACGACCGCGGCGTACTCGCCCCCGGCTACCGGGCCGACCTGAACCTGATCGACGAGGCGGAGCTGGGGATCCTCGTCCCCGAGATGGTCCAGGACCTCCCCGCCGGCGGCAAGCGCTACATCCAGCGGGCCACCGGCTACCGGGCCACCGTCCAGTCCGGCCAGGTCACCTTCCGCGACGGCGAGTCCACCGGCGCCCTCCCCGGCCAGCTGGTCCGCGGCGCCCAACCCGCCCCGGCCTGACAGACCGAAACCGAGGCAACGAAGGGGCGTGGGGTCGGGCCGCCGGTCGTCGGGGGCACTCCAGCCGAAATTGCGTGACCTGTGGTCGTACAGCAACCGAATCAAACGCAATGTCGGCTGGGCCGCGGCCTCAGCGGTTCTGGCGTCGGTTCGTTGCGGTGGGCGCAACAGATCGACGCATTTCGGCTGGGCAGCCCGACGGCCGGCGAGTTCAGCCGGCTTCGGCTTGGGCTTCGTCTCGCAGGTCGCGCTTGAGGATCTTGCCGCTGGCGTTGCGGGGGAGGCGCTCGGTGCGGACCTTGACGATGGTCGGCACCTTGAAGCCGGCCAGGTGGCGCTTCAGGTGGGCCAGCAGGCCGTCGACGTCGAGCTCGGTGCCGGGGGAGGGGACGACCGCGAGGGCCACCTCCTCGCCGAGGCGCTCGTGGGGGACGCCGAAGGCGGCGGCCTCGGCCACGCCGGGGAACTCGTAGACGGCGCCCTCGACCTCGGCGCAGTAGATGTTCTCGCCCGCCCGCAGGACCATGTCCTTGGCCCGGTCCTCGACGTAGATGAAGCCCTCGTCGTCCAGGCGGCCCAGGTCACCGGAGCGGAGCCAGCCGTCGGCGTCGATGACCTCGGCGGTGGCCTCCGGCTTGTTCCAGTAGCCCCGGATCAGGTTGGGGCCCCGGAAGCAGATCTCGCCCACCTCGCCGACCGGGACGGGGCGGCCGTCGTCGTCGACGACCTGGACCTCCATCACGGGGACGGCCCGGCCGGAGCTGGTCGGCTTGCGCAGGTAGTCGGCGCCGCTGTTGCCCGGGCCGTAGGCGTTGGTCTCGGTCATGCCGTAGCCGATCTGGGGCTTGCCCTGCTCGAAGCCCTTGTCGACCCGGCGCACCAGCTCGGCGGGGGCGGGGGCACCGCCGCCACCGACCGACACGAGGCTGGAGGTGTCCCGCTTCTCGAAGTCGGGTGACTCCAGCAGGTCCCAGGACATGGTGGGCACGCCGACGAAGGCGGTGACCCGCTCCCGCTCGATCAGCTCCAGGGCCCGCTCGGGGTCCCACCGGTACATCATCACCAGCTTCGCCCCCGAGGCCGTGGTGCCGAGCATGACCGGGATGAGGCCCGTGGCGTGGAAGAGGGGCACGACCAGGATGTAGGCGGTGCGGTCCTCGAGGGCCCTCGACCTCCTTGGGCGGCTCCATCAGCGCGCTCACCGCCGAGCGGGCGCCGAAGGCGAGCAGGCCGCTGAGCACGGCCCGGTGGGTGGACACCGCGCCCTTGGGGTGCCCGGTCGTGCCGGAGGTGTAGAGGATCGTGGCGTCGTCGTCGGGCTCGATGGTGACCTCGGGCAGCGGGGCCGACGGGTCGAGCACCTCCTCGAGCCGGTCCACGCCCGGCAGGTCCTCGGTCAGGCGCACCCCGATGACCGACAGGCCGAGACCCTCCCGCACGGGGGCGAGGCGCTCGGCCCGCTCCTGGTCGGTGAGGGCGACCTTGGCCCCGCAGTCCTCGAAGCCGTACTCCAGCTCGTCGGTGGTCCACCAGGCGTTGAGGGCCACGGCCACCGCCCCGATGGAGGTGATGGCCTGGAAGGCCACGATCCACTCGGGGTAGTTGCGCATGGCGATGGCGACCCGGTCGCCGTGGCGCACGCCGTAGCGGTCGTGGAGCAGCGCACCCATGGCCCCGACCTGGGCCCACACGTCGGCGAACGTGAGGCGCTCGTCCTCGTAGACGAGGTAGTCCAGGTCGCCGTAGCCGCTGGCCAGCTCGAAGAGGAAGCGCAGTGTCGGCGGGGTGTTGGCGAAGACCTTGTAGGGCCGGCCGTCGATGGTGGCGTCGACCAGCGGGTAGCGGCCGTCGGGGCCGGTGACCTTGGCCACCGCCTCGTCCCAGGACAAAGGAGCGTCGGGCATCGGGGCGCATGGTAGGGATTGCGCCCGTGGGGGACCTCACGGTCGGTGATCGCCGACAACGTGGCCACGGTCACCCTCGACCGGCCACCCGTCAACGCCATCACCCGATCGACCATGGTCGAGCTGCGGGACACGTTCCGCGCCGTTCGCCGACGAGCCCGACGTGCGGGTCGTCGTCTTCACCGGGGCGGGCGAGAAGGCCTTCATGGCCGGCGTCGACCTCAAGACCTTCGACACCGACGACACCGAGGCCGACCCCGACGACCCCGGCCGCCTGCCCCGGGAGGCCCTCGAGGCGGTCTACGACTGCGCCGTCCCGGTCATCGCTGCCGTCAACGGCCCGGCCCTCGGCGCCGGCCTGGCCTACGCCGCGGTCTGTGACCTGATCCTGGCCGCCGACCACGCCACCTTCGGCACCACGGAGATCAACGTCGGCCTGCTCGGGGCCAGCGCCCACCTCAACGTGCTCCTCGGCCGCCCCAAGGTCCGGGAGCTCTACCTGACCGGCGTCCCGGCGTCCGCGGACGAGCTCTACCGCCTGGGTGCGGTGAACCGGGTGGTGCCCTTCGCCGACCTGGCCGACACGGCCGCCGACCTGGCGGCGTCCCTCGCGGCGAAGAGCCCGCTGGCCCTCCGCCTGGCCAAGGCGGCCCTGAACGAGACCGAGTTCCTCCCCCTGAAGGAGGCCTACCGCACCGAGCAGGGCTACACCCGCCGCCTGCTCCAGCACCCCGACTCCCAGGAGGCCCGCCAGGCCTTCGCCGAGAAGCGCGAGCCCAACTGGACCTACCGACCCGGGGACTAGTTCGGGAGGCACGGGGGCGCCCCGGCCGCCGGGCTACGCGGTCTTCACCCATGTGGAGACGTGGCTACGGCTCTCCGCGGTGAACGGAGATCGGTCCCAGTCGCTCCAGCGTTCGCTCGGACGGAGGCCGGCGATGCGGGCCATGAGGTCGAGCTCGGACGGCCACACGTAACGGTGGGGCGACGAGAACGTCCTGAGTTCTCCATCGAGGATCCACCAGTGTCGGGACACCTCGACCTGGTTCAGGAAGTCGTACTCGTCGACGCCGATGTGGCTCGGCGTCGCGGTGAACACGAGGCTGTGCTCTCCGGGCGGGATCCGGCGGAGCTCGGGAACGTAGTTCTCGACCAGGAAGGTGCCGCCCTGTCGCAGGTGCCTGGCGGCATTGCGGAAGCACTCGACCTGCTCGTCCTGGCTGGTGAGGTTCGTGATGGTGTTCCGCAACAGGTACACGAGGTCGAAGGCATCGTCCACCGTTGCGGTGGCGAAGTCGCCGAGCGTCACCTCGACGTTCGAGCCGTCGGGCTCGGCGAGCAGCTGTGCGGTCATGGCTCGTGAGAGCTCGACGCCATGCACACGAAGGCCACGCCGGCTGAGCGGCAGCGCGATCCGACCTGTCCCCACACCCAGCTCGAGCGCCGCACCGCCGTTGCCCAGCTCGGCGAGGACGTCCACCGTGCGTTCGATCAGCGTCGGTTCGTGGAGCTCCGGCCACAAGGTCCGGTAGTGCTCCGCGATCCACTCGTCGAAGTGAGTCTCGGCCACGTCCAAAGCATGGCCAGACACGGGTGCGCGGACGAGACGATTTCGGCAGAGGTCGAAGGGGACTTCGGCGGTGGCTCGGGCCAGGTCGTGGCGCACCGCGAGATCGTGTGGATCCACGGCGGTGTAGCCGACGACGTGAGGACGGACGGGGCGTCAGTTACCGCGGAATTGGAACGTGTTCTAGTCTCGGCGGCGATGAGCGAGAGCGACGTCCTGAGTGCGCCCCTCGTCGTCGAGTACCCGTTCACCCGGACGGTGGGGCCGGTGCAGTCGGCCTTCTTCACCGGGTTGCGCGAAGGGGTCCTCGTCGGCGTCCGGATGGCCGACGGCGGGGTGATGTGCCCGCCGATGGAGTACGACCCCCACTCGTCCGAGGCCCTGACCGAGCTGGTCCCGGTCGGCGACGCGGGCGAGGTGACGAGCTGGGCCTGGGTCAGCGAGCCCCGCACCGGCACGCCGCTGGACGGTCCGTTCGCCTGGGCGCTGATCCGCCTCGACGGGGCCGACACCGCGATGCTCCACGCCGTGGACGCCGGCTCGCGCCGACGCCATGAGCACCGGCATGCGGGTGAAGGTCCGCTGGGCCGACGAGCGCGAGGGGTCGATCACCGACATCGCCTGCTTCGAGCCGGAGGCCGCGGCATGAGCGACATCGAGGTCAGCCCGTTCCCCGAGGGCCTCTGGTCCCAGCCCGAGGTCGACGCCTCGGCCATCGCCGCCCTCGAGGGCGTGGAGCCGGTGAAGTCCATCCGCACGCCGGCCCGCCTCGACTACACGTACACCGCCGGCATCAGCCAGACCCGGTTCCTGCGGGGCATGGCCGAGGGCAAGCTCCTCGGCGAGCGCTGCCCCAAGTGCCAGAAGGTCTACGTCCCGTCCCGCGGCGCCTGCCCCGTCGACGGCATCCCCACCGAGGAGATCGTCGAGCTGCCGTCGGTGGGCACCGTGGTCAGCTTCTGCGTGGTCAACGTCGAGTTCACCGGCCGGGGCATCGACATCCCCTACGCCTCGGCCCTGGTGGTGCCCGACGGCGCCGACCTGGCCGTCTTCGGCCTCATCCAGGAGATCCCCCACGACCAGGTCCACATGGGGATGCGGGTCGAGGCCAAGTGGAAGGACCCGGCCGACTGGGAGACCTCCTTCGAGAACATCGAGTGGTGGCGGCCCGAACGGCGAGCCCGACGCCGACTACGAGACCTACAAGGAGCACGTCTGATGCGCGACGTGGCCATCGTCGGCACCGCCCAGTCGGTGCACGCCCGGCGCGTCGACGACCGCAACGAGGTCGAGATGCTCATGCCGGTCCTCCAGGAGCTGAAGGACGGCCTCGGCGTCACCCAGGCCGACCTGGACTTCACCTGCTCGGGCAGCACGGACTACCTGGCCGGCCAGGGCTTCAGCTTCGTCGGGACCCTCGACGGCGTCGGGCCCTACCCGCCGATCAGCGAGTCCCACGTCGAGGCCGACGGGGCCTGGGCGCTCTACGAGGCCTGGGTGAAGATCCAGACCGGGGCGGCCGACACCGCCCTCGTCTACAGCTACGGCAAGTCCTCGCCGGGCGACCTGCCCCGGGTGCTCAGCCGCCAGCTCGACCCCTACTACTACGGGCCGCTGTGGCCGGACTCGGTCAGCCTGGCCGCGCTGCAGGCCCGGGCCCTGCTCGACTCGGGCAAGGCCACCGAGCGGGACCTGGCCGAGATCGCCGTGCGCTCCCGGGCCAGGCGGCCAAGGACAACCCCTACGCCACGGTCAGCGGCGACTTCGACGTCGACGAGCATCCTGGCCGAGGACCACCTGGTCGCCCCGCTGCGCAAGCACGACTGCCCGCCCATCAGCGACGGGGCCGTCGCCGTGGTCCTGGCCGCCGACGACCGGGCCCGCGAGCTGACCGACAGCCCGGCCTGGATCCGGGGCCTCGAGCACCGCATCGACATGCACGCCCTGGGCCTGCGGGACCTCACCGACTCGCCGTCCACCCGCCTGGCCGCGAAGCCGCCGGGGTGAACGACGGCCCGGTCGACGTGGCCGAGCTGCACGCGCCGTTCACCAGCCAGGAGGTCATCCTGCGGGAGGCCATCGGCCTGGGGGCGGACGTCGACATCAACCCGTCGGGCGGGGCCCTGGCGGCCAACACGATGATGGCGGCCGGCCTGGTCCGCATCGTCGAGCTGGCCAACCGGGTCGTCGGCCGGCACCGCGGGTCGGGGGGTGGCCCACGCCACCTCCGGCCACTGCCTGCAACAGAACCTGATCTGCGTCTTGGAGGGAAGCTGATGGGCGCCGAGCGAGTAGCCGTCGTCGGCTGCGGCCAGACCCGCCACCAGGCGACCCGGGGTGACGTCTCCATCGCCGGCCTCGTCCGGGAGGCGGCCATGCGGGCGCTGGAGGACGCGGGCATGACCTGGTCCGACATCGACGCCGTGGTCGTGGGCAAGGCCCCCGACTTCTTCGAGGGCCTGATGATGCCCGAGCTGTACCTGGCCGAAGCCCTGGGTGCGGTGGGCAAGCCGATGCTGCGGGTCCACACCGCCGGGTCGGTCGGCGGCTCGACGGCCATCGTGGCCAGCAGCCTGGTGGCCTCCGGCATCCACAAGCGGGTCCTGACCGTCGCCTTCGAGAAGCAGTCCGAGTCCGAGGCCATGTGGGCCCTCTCGCTGCCGATCCCCTTCTCCCAGAAGCTGGTGGCCGGGGCGGGCGGGTTCTTCGCCCCCCACATCCGGGCCTACATGCGCCGCTCCGGCGCCCCGGACGACACCGGGATCCTGGTGGCGCTGAAGGACCGGCTGAACGCCTGCAAGAACCCCTTCGCCCACCTGCACCAGCCCCACATCACCTACGAGTCCATCCGCGACTCGATGATGCTCTGGGACCCCATCCGCTACGACGAGACCTGCCCGTCCTCGGACGGCGCCTTCGCCATGGTCCTGGCCGACGAGGCCACCGGCGACGCCAGCCCCAACCCGGCGTGGATCCACGGCTCGTCCCTGCGCAGCGAGGCCACCATGGCCGCCGGCCGGGACCACGTGAACCCCCAGGCCGGCCGGGACTGCGCCGCCGACCTCTACCAGCAGGCGGGCATCACCAACCCCCGTGAGCAGATCGACGTGGCCGAGGTGTACGTGCCCGTTCTCCTGGTACGAGCCCATGTGGCTGGAGAACCTGGGCTTCGCCGAGCAGGGCGAGGGCTGGAAGCTGACCGAGTCCGGGGCCACCGCCATGGACGGCGACATCCCCTGGAACTGCTCCGGCGGCGTGCTGTCGACCAACCCCATCGGGGCCTCCGGGATGATCCGCTTCGGCGAGGCCGCCATGCAGGTCCGCGGCCTGTGCGGCGACCACCAGGTGGATGGCGCCCGCACGGCCCTCGGTCACGCCTACGGTGGCGGCGCCCAGTTCTTCGCCATGTGGATCGTCGGTAGCGGAGAAGCCCTGAGCCGACCGCGAGCAGCCTGAGCCGACAGGAGCGCCGATCCATGAGCACCCCTGCAGGTTGGTACCCGGATCCCACGGCCGCCACCAGAACCGGTGGTTCGACGGCAACGACTGGACCGATCAGGTCGCCGACGGCCAGACCGTCAGCGCGGACCCGGTGCACGGTGGCGGTGCCGGGCCGCCGCGCGCCGGCCGGCAGCCGGCGCCACCCAGGCCGTTCCCGTGAGCGCCCGCCGCAGCCCGGGCCGCCCCCGGGCGCTCCCGGCAACGCCCCCGGGTGGCGGCGCCGATCGGGCACCCCGGTCGCCGGGGCACGCCGCCGCCGGGTGCCCCGCTCGGCACCTACCCCGGTCCCGCCGGCTCGTCCTCGGGCGGCGGCAGCAAGACCTGGCTCATCGTCGCCGCGGTCGTCGTGGTGCTCCTCGTCGTCGGTGGCCTGGTCGTGGCCCTCGCTGGGCGGCGACGACGGCGGCGACGACCGCCAGCTCGTCGGACACGACCGAGCGCCGGACCAGAGCGACGAGCCCGAGGAGGAAGACGACCCGTCGGCCTCGGACCTCTTCGACGACATGGCCGACAGAGCGACGACCAGAGCGACGACGACGTCTTCGGCACCGACGACGAGCCGGACGAAGAGTCCGACGACACGACGGTCGCCGGACGGGGGAGTACCCCCAAGAGGTCATCGACAACTTCACCGACTCGTGCACCGGCGCGGGGAGCCCGGCGTCGTTCTGCGACTGCGTCATCGACCAGCTCCAGGCGACGTGCCCTACGACCGGTTCATCGAGATCGACCAGCAGCTGGCCGAGAACCCCGACGACATCCCCAGCGAGCTGACCGACGCCGCCGCGGCGTGCCAGTGAGCCGCAGGCCCCCGCCGTCCTGAGCGGCGCCCGGGCTGTGTCAGGCTGAGGCCATGCCACACCCGAGAGCCGAGATCGAGGCCGCCATCGAGCGGTACCTGGAGATCCGTTCCGCCGCGGAGGAGGGCCGTGGCGGCTGGGACGCCCTCGACGAGATGTTCACCGACGACGCCACCTTCATCGACCCCGCCTGGGGCCGGGTCACCGGCATCGAGAACCTGCGGGAGTTCTGGCGGGAGAGCATGGCGGGCCTCGACGACTGGCGGTTCCCCCACCTGGGTCGGTCATCGACGGGGACCAGGTCGTGCTCCGGTGGACGAACCGGCTGCCCGGCCAGCGGGCCGACGGCTCGTACTACGAGGCGCCCGGCGTCTCGCTCATGACGTACGCGGGCGACGGGAGGTTCTCCTACGAGGAGGACCTCATGAACATGGTCCACCTCTTCGAGGTCATCACCGAGAGCGGCTACCAGTTCGCCGAGAACATGAACCAGCCGCCCCGGAACCCGCCCCGCTGAACGGATCCCCGTGGCCGACGACGAGCTCATCCCGCCCCGGGACGAGCGCACGATCCGGGTCGCCGCCGACCGGGTCCTGGGCGTGGCCGAGTTCGGCCCGGCCGACGGCAAGGCCATCTTCTGGTTCCACGGCACGCCCGGCGCCAAGCCGCCAGGTGCCCGCCGGCCGCCCGCCGGGCCGCCGACGAGCTACGGCGTGCGCCTCATCGGCGTGGAGCGGCCCGGCACGGGCAGCTCGACCGGCCACCTCTACCGGGACATCCGGGCCTTCGCCGACGACATCGAGGTGCTGGCGGACGCGCTCGACATCGACCGCTTCGGCATCATCGGCCTGTCGGGCGGCGGACCCTACGTCCTCGCCTGTGCCCACGAGCTCCCGCACCGGGTCGTGGGCGCCGTCGTGCTGGGCGGGGTGGCCCCGACGTTCGGCGACCACGCCGGCGAAGGCGGGATCGTCGACCTGACCCGACGCCTGCGGACCCTGATCGGGATCACGCGGCAGCCGCTGGCCCTGTTTCTCACCGGCTTCGCCCGCGTGCTGCGCCCGTTCGGCCCGCAAGCCCTCTACCTCTACACCCGGATCTCGCCGCCGGGTGACCGGGCGGCCTTCGCCTCCCCCGGTCTCGGCAGATGTTCCTCGACGACCTGAACAGCGCCGCGGCCCGGGGCGGCCTGGGCTCGGTCACCGCCGACCTGGTGCTCTTCGGCCGGCCGTGGGGCTTCTCGGTGTCCGACATCAGCGTCCCCGTGCGCTTCTGGCACGGTGACGCCGACCACATCGTCCCCCTGGCCCACGCCGAGGCCCTCGTCGCGGTGATGCCGGACGCCGAGCTCCACATCCGACCGGGGGAGAGCCACCTCGGCACCCTGGTGGTGGGCGACGAGGCCGTCCGTACGGTGGTCGCTCTCTGGAGGTGAGCCGACCATGACCGATACGACCCCGACCGCCTGGTACCGCCGCCCCGGCGTGCTGGTCGGCCTCTGCGTCGCCGTGCTGATCGTCGGTGTGGGCGTCGGCCTGGTCCTCGCCGCCGACGAGGACGACGGCGACCGAGGTCGACACCGTCGACACGACGGTGCCGACGACGACGACGAGCCCGCCGACCACGGCCCTGCCCCCGCCGACGACGGTGGTGACGACCACGACGCCCTCCGTCGAGGACCAGTGCGGCGGCGGCGACCAGGTGGCGTGCGACCAGCTGAGCGACGACCAGCTCGATGCCCTGTGCACCGCGGGGAACGTCGACGCGTGTCAGGTGCTGCTGGCGCGCCAAGGCGATGGCCTGCCCGACGGTGACGAGGGCGACCCCGGCAACGGGAACGGGAACGGCAATGGGAACGGCAACGGGAACGGAAACGGCAACGGGACGGATGATGACGACGGCTGAGACGGGGTAAGGCCAGGCATGAGGTGGAAGCCGGGTCGGGGTCGCAGTGCCAACATCGAGGACCGCCGAGGTAGCTCCGGCGCCGGGTTCGGCGGGCTCGGTGGCCTCCCCATCGGGGGCAGGGGCGGCGGGATCATCGGGATCCTGCTGCTCGTGGGCATCACCTTCCTGGGCCGGGCCTGCGTCGCCGGCGACGGGGGCGGGAGTGGCGGACTCGGCCGAATCGGGGCTTCGGCATCGAGGACCTCGAGGACATCCTCGGCCAGTTCTCGACCGCGGGCGGGGCCTCCAGTGGCGAGGACCCCCTGGATCCGGCCGATGACCCCGACGCCGACACCGTGGACTTCGTGTCCTTCGTCCTCGACGACGTCCAGGGCTTCTGGGACGGCCACTTCGCCGACGCCGGCGACAACTACCCCGAGGCCGAGCTGGTCCTCTTCCGCGACGGCGTGCAGTCGGGCTGCGGGTTCGCCGCCTCGTCGACCGGGCCCTTCTACTGCCCGGCCGACTCCAAGGTCTACGTCGACCTCGCCTTCTTCCGTGAGCTGACGGAGCGCTTCGGGGCGCCCGGGGACTTCGCCCAGGCCTACGTGCTGGCCCACGAGATCGGCCACCACGTCCAGAACGTCCTCGGCATCGACGACGAGGTCCGGCGCCTGCAGGGGGAGCACCCCGACGACGTCAACGCCCTGTCCGTGCGCCAGGAGCTGCAGGCGGACTGCCTGGCCGGGGTCTGGGCCCACTCGGCCTTCCAGCGCGACCTGCTGAGCGACGGCGACCTCCGGGAGGGCCTCGACGCCGCGGCCGCCGTGGGCGACGACCGCCTCGGCGCCGGCAGCGAGGAGAACTGGACCCACGGCTCCAGCGACCAGCGCGTCCACTGGTTCACCGAGGGCTACGAATCAGGTGAAGTGGAGGCGTGTGACACCTTCCAGGTCAGTGAGGACGAGCTCTAACCGAAGAAGAACCGCGGCAACCACCGGGGCGTGGGGACAGGCCGCCAGTCCTCGGGGGCGGCCCGCCTCCGAAATTGCGTCAGCTGGTTGCGTCTGCCGCAACGAATCGACGCCAGAACCGGCTGATCCTGGGTCAGCCCGAAATTGCGTCAGCTGGTTGCGTCTGCCGCAACGAATCGACGCCAGACCGGCGAAATCGAGTGCGGGGGCACCGCCGACCCGGGCGAGAGGAGCCAGGCCCCCCGTGGTTGCCTCCGGTTCTCCGGCCCGACGAGCCCGTCGGTCAGGCGACTAGAGATCGGGCAGGCCGAGGGCGAGGTTGGGGGACTCGAGGCCGCCGTCGACCTCGACGACCTTGCCGGTGACCCAGGAGCCGGCGGGGGACGCCAGCCAGAGGGCGGCGGCGGCGATGTCGGTGGGGTCGCCGAGGCGGCGCAGGGGCGTGCGGGCGACCATCTCGTCGTGGATCTCGTCGCTGTCGAGGACGACCTGGAGGGCCGAGGTGGCCACGGAGCCGACGGCGATGCCGTTGACCCGCACCCGGGGCGCCAGGTCGGCGGCCAGCAGGCGCGTGAGGTGGGTCAAGGCGCCCTTGGCCGTGCCGTAGGCGGCGAAGCCACGGTCGGACATGCGGCCCATGGCCGAGGAGATGTTGACCACCGAGGCCCCCTCCCGGCCCGAGCATGTGGGGCACGGCCAGCTGGGTCAGCCGGAACGCGGTGGTGACGTTGAAGTGGAAGGCCTTCTCGAAGGCCCGCACGCTGGTGTCGAGGAAGGCGTTGGGCATGGACCCGCCGGCGTTGTTGACCACGACGTCGACGCCTCCGAAGGCCTCGACGGTGCGGTCGACGAGGTCGTCGAGCACGTCGAGCTCGCTCACGTCGCAGGGGATGACGAGGGCCTCGCCGCCGCTCGCCCGGACGTCGGCGGCCACCTCCTCGAGCTGGCTCTCGGTGCGGGCGGCGAGGACCACGTTGGCCCCCACCTCGGCGTAGGTCCGGGCGATGGCGGCGCCGATGCCCCGGCCGGCACCGGTGACGATGACGACCTTGTCGTCGAGTCGGAAGCGATCGAGGATCATCTCGACACTGTGTCATGCCGATAGGACCCCCGTGCCCATGGCGGGAAGTGCCGAGGAATACGAGAAGATGGCGCTCGCCTCCATGCGCCGCGCCTCTGAATCCGGTGGTGACCCCAGGTTCCACCACGCGCGCGCCCAGATCTTCGCCACCCTCGCCGCGGCCGCCGCGAGCCAGGGGACGAAGGTCGCCGACGACGGGTGACCCGCGTCGCCGGCCTGGTCGTCCTCGGCCTGCTCGCCCTGGGGGTCGGTCTCGGTGAGGTGCTGACCCCGAGCACCACGCATGTGCTCCTGGTCGGCGACTCGATCATGCGCCAGACCGGCCCGGCCCTCACCCGTCAGCTCGGCGACGACTTCACGGTGCACAACGAAGGGGTCAACAACTCCGGCCTCCTGACCCCGGGCTTCTTCGACTGGCCCCGATCAGTTGGAGGAGGACCTGGTCCGCACCGATCCCGACGTCGTGGTGATGCTCTTCATCGGCAACTACACCGACGACCCCGCCGAGCTCTGGACGACCCCCGAGGGGGAGCAGGTCGACAGCGTGCACGCGCCGCTGTTCGCCCGGGAGTGGGGTCGTCAGGTCGACGCGGCCATGGCGGCCATCGCCGAGTCGGGCGCCCAGGTGGTGCTGGTCCTCCCCCCGCCCATGGTCACGGGGGAGTTGCAGGCCGTGGTCGACGCGCTGCGGGTCGAGTACGAGCGGGTCGCCGACGAGTGGCCGTTCGTGACCCTGGCCGACGCCACCGACGCCGTGGGCGGCGAGAACGGCGAGTGGGTGGCCGAGCTCCCGGCCGGCGACGGCTCGGTCCGCCCCGTCCGGGTACCCGACACCGTCCACCTGGCCGAGCACGGCCAACGCCTCGTGGCCAGAGAGCTCGTCCCCGCGATCCGCCGGGCCTCCTGACTGCCCTGTTCCGGTTCTGGGTGCGCGATCGCGCGTTCAGGCGCACGATTTCGCACCCCGAACGAGGTCTCAGGCGGGGTAGACGTCGATCTCGGTGGCCTTGACGGTGGCCCAGACCTCCTGGCCGGGGACGAGGGCGAGGTCGGCGACGGCTGCCGGGGTCACTTCGGCGACGAGGGGGATGGGGCCGCCGAGGGCGACGCGGACCCGGTCGCCGACCGCTTCGAGGTCCTCGACGGTGGCGGCCCAGGTGTTGCGGGGGCTGCCGTCCGGGCGTGACCGGTAGAGCGCGATGGAGTGGGGGGCGACGGTGACGAGCACGGCCCCGGGCGGGGAGGAGGCGGCGACCAGCTCGGCCCCGCCCGGGAGGCGCACGACGTCGGCGGCGGCCGCGCCCTCGAGCAGGTTCAGGCCGACCAGGCGGGCCACGAAGGCCGACCGGGGTCGACGGGTGATCTCGGCGGGCGTCCCGGTCTGGCTGACCCGGCCGTCCTCCAGCACCACCAGGCGGTCGGTCAGCGAGAGGGCGTCGACGGCATCGTGGGACACGAGGACGACCGCCCGCCCCTCCCGGCGCTCCTCGGCCCGCAGCAGGCGCCGGACGAGGGTGCGGCCGTCCTGGTCGAGGGCCGCCAGCGGCTCGTCCAGCAGGAGCACGTCGGGGTCCCGGGCCAGGGCGCGGGCGATGGCGGCCCGCTGGGCCTGGCCGCCGGAGACGTCGCGGGGTCGGGCGCGGGCCTGGTCGTCCACGCCGAGCTTCTCGAGCCACGACCCGGCCACGGCCCGGGCCGCCTCCTTGGCCATGCCCTGACGGCGCAGGCCGAACGCGGCGTTGTCCAGGAGGTCCAGGTGGGGGAACAGGGTGGGTTCCTGGAGGACCAGGCCGGTCGGCCGCTCGTCGGGGGCGACGAGGACGTCGGCGGCCGGGTCGTCGACGATGCGGTCGCCGAGGCGCAGCGTGCCCTCGTCGAGCGGGGTCAGCCCGGCCAGGACCCGCAGCAGGGTGCTCTTGCCCGCGCCGTTCTCGCCGAGGACGCCGACCACCTCACCCGGCGAGACCTGGAGGTCGAGCTCGGCGGTGAACCCACCACGGGTCACCCGTCCGGCCAGCTCGATCATGCCGAACCCCCGACCAGCCGGTCCCGGAGCAGGACGAGCACCACCAGGGAGACGAACAGCAGCACGACCGACAGGGCCAGCGCGGCCTCCCGGTCGGTCTGCAGGGCGGTGTAGACGGCGAGGGGCAGTGTGCGGGTCCGGCCCTCCACGTTGCCGGCGAAGGTGATCGTGGCCCCGAACTCGCCCAGGGCCCGGGCGAAGGCCAGCGCGGCCCCGGCCGCCAGCTGGGGGGCCAGGAGGGGGACGGTGACCCGCCAGAACGTGGCGGCCCGACCGGCGCCCAGGGTGCGGGCGGCCTCCTCGAAGCCGGGGTCGAGGGAGCGAAGGCCCGACTCGACCGTGATGACGAGGAACGGCAGGGCGACGAAGGTCGCGGCGATGACCGCCCCGGCCGTGGTGAACGGGAGCGTGATGCCGAACCACTCGTCGAGGTACTGGCCGACCAGGCCCCGGCGGCCGAGGGCGAACAGGAGGGCCACGCCGCCGACCACCGGGGGCAGGACCATCGGCAGCAGGACCAGCGCCCGGACCAGCGCCCGCCCCCGGAACCGGACCCGGGCCAGGAGCCAGGCCAACGGCACGCCGAGCGCAGTGGCCAGCACCGTCGCCGACACGGCCACGACCAGCGACAGGCGGAGGGCGGCGGTGGCCTCCGGCTCGGTCAGCAGGGAGCCCATCTCCCCCCACGGCGCCCGTTGCAGGAGCCCCACCAGCGGCAGGGCCAGGAACACCACGGCGACGACGCCGACCACAGGCAGCAGCCCGCCCGCCCCTGCCGCCGTCGTGCGGTTCTGGCGCCCGATTCGGCGGTCATGGCCACCGAATCGGGCGCCAGAACGGGGGGATCATGGGTGACGGCATCCGGATCGGCTCACGGCTTCTCCGGGACCTCGACGACCACGTTGGTGGCCTTGACGCTGGCCACGGCGACCACGCCGGGCTCGAGGCCCAGCTCGTCGGCCGCCTCGCGGCTCATGAGCGAGACGACCCGGAACGGCCCGGCCTGGAGGTCGACCTGGGCCATGACCCCGTCCCGCACCACCCGGGTGACGAGGCCGGTGAGCCGGTTGCGGGCCGACGCCCCGGCGATGACCCCGGGCTCGGGGGCGTCGCCCAGCTCGGTGGCCAGGCGGGCGAGGTCGGCGGCGTCGACCAGCCGGTGCCCGCCCTCGGTGCGGGTGGTGGCGAGGCGCCCGTCGTCGGCCCACCGTCGCACCGTGTCCACGCTGACGCCGAGGAGGGCTGCGGCTTCTCCCATGCGGAAGTCATGCATACACAAGGTTTCTAGCAGCAGTACCTTGAATCTACGGGTTGGCTTCGGCGAGGGGGCCACGAGGCGGTAGACGTGGGGGCCATGCAGACCACTGAGGCGCTGACCGAGGCCTGCGGCGAGGATCCCGGCGTCGCCTGCCGGAACGTCTACGAGTGGACCGAGAACGAGACGCTCGCCGACCTGGCCGAGTGGCTGGTCGACAAGCCCCTGCGCATCGCGTGCATCCTGCTGGTGGCGTGGATCTCGACCCGGATCGCCCGGCGCCTCATCCGGCACTCGGCCCGGCGGCTGGTGGCCAGCACCCAGGACGGGGCGCTCGGCCGGGTGAGTCAGACCGCGGTCGTCGGCGCTGCGGTCCCGGACCCGGCCCGGGCCCACGCCCGCATGGAGGCCCTCCAGAACGTCCTCGCCAGCGTGGTCAGCACGATCATCTGGGTCATCGCCGCCCTCGTGGCCCTGGGCGAGCTGGGCATCAACCTCGCGCCCCTCATCGCCGGGGCGGGCATCGCGGGCGTGGCGTTGGGGTTCGGCGCGCAGCAGATGGTGCGCGACTACCTGTCGGGGGTGTTCATCGTCTCCGAGGACCAGTTCGGCCCGGGCGACAACATCGTCCTGCCAGACGTGAGCGGCACCGTGGAGTCAGTCTCCCTCCGCGCCACCAAGCTGCGGGACGTCGACGGCGTCCTCTGGACGGTGGCCAACGGTGAGATCGTGCAGGTCGGCAACGCCAGCAAAGGTTGGTCCCGGTCCAAGCTCGACGTGGCCGTGGCCTACGGATCGGACCTCCGGCAGGCCATGGACGTCATCCAGGCCGCGGCCGACGAGCTCCGCGACGACGAGGACTGGCGCCACGAGTTCCTCGACCCCCCCGAGATGTGGGGGGTCCAGCAGCTGGCGGCCGACGGGGTGACCATCCGCCTCGTGGTCAAGGTCCGTCCCGGCCGGCAGTACGCGGTGACCCGCGAGCTCCAGCTCCGGATCAAGGAGGCGCTGGAGGCCTCCGGCATCGACACCCCGCCACCGACCGGTGCCCTCTGGATGCCGCCCCCCGACGCGACGGCGCCGGCCCCGCGCGAGGCCGACGCGACGCCGGACTGAACGGCCGTCGCGTCGCTCAGCCGGTGTAGGCAGGGGCGGCGGCCACGGGGCCCGGAGCCGGCGGTGGCTCCTCGGGGGCGACGGCCTCCCGGGCGCAGGTCGGCATGACCCGGGGCACCTCCCCGGTGAAGCCGACGCGGTTGGTGACCGGGCGGCCCTCGAGGCGGGCCAGGATCCACCGGGCCCGGTCGTCGGAGGACACCGACACCGTGCCGACGTGGTCCTCGTTGTCGTAGCGCCACATGCGGACGTCGGTGCCGTTGGCCTGGAGATCCCGGCACACCCCGTCGGCCAGCCGCACGAGGGCCTGTTCGTCGCCGGCGCTCTGCACCATCAGCACCGGGGCCGGCACCGGCCGCTTCCCGGGGTAGTTGGACTCGAACGCCTCCCGCCACGGCGGGACGTCCATCGGGTCCGCGGCCAGGTCGCGCGCCCAGTCGAAGGACGGGCTGGAGCAGAACCCGTCGGGCCGGTCCTGCGCCGCGAAGCGGTTGTAGGCCCGCACGCCGGACGGGGTCAGGATCTGGGTCCGGTCCAGGTCCGGCCGCCCGGCGACGATCCCGGCCAGGACCTTGGCGAGGTACTGGTCGACCACGGGCAGGTAGCGGGCGGCGAAGGCGGACCCGAAGAGGCTCGGGGTGCCGATGGGGACCACGCCCCGCAGGTCGATGTCGGGGGCGTAGGTCGGCCATTCCGCCCCGGCGAAGATGGCGGCCTGGCTCCCCTGGGAGAAGCCCTCGATGACCGCGACGTTCGTGGCCCCGAACGTCATCGCCGCCCGGATCGAGTCGAGGACCGAACGGCCCTCGCCCAGCCCGTCGAGGTAGGGGTGCACTCCCGGGGTGCCGAGGCCCGGGTAGTCCGAGGCGGCGACGATGTGGCCGGCGGCCAGGATCTGGTCGATGCGGTCGTAGCTGTCGGGGCTGTTGAGCCGCCCGCCCTCCTGGGCCTCGGGCGACAGGGCACAGCCGTCGACCAGGCCCGTGGTCCCGTGGGCCCAGGCCACAACGGCCCGTCCGCCCGCCGGGGCCGGGACCCCCGTGGGCACGAGGACGTAGCCCGAGACGGGGATGGGGTCACCGAAACGGTCGGTCGACCGGAAGAGGATCTGGTGGCCCTCCACCGCGAAGGGGAAGGCACCTCCGGGGAAGGGGGCCGACGCGATGACGTCGCCGGGTGCGCCCGGGGGCAGGGGATCGGGGACGGGCAGGAGACCGGGCAGCACCGGTGGCGGCGGTCCGGGGTCGACGACCTGCTCGGCCTGGGCCGCCGCCGCAGGGACGAGGAGGCTCAACGTCACGAGCAGCGCGACCGGGATGGACCCTCGGCGCCCGCGCACGCTTCCAGTGTGGCCGCTGGGCCGACCTCAGTCGGTCGTGGGCGGGGCGAGGGTGACGCTCACCGAGAAGGTGTCGTCCTCCTCGGTGGTGAGCTGAGCGGCCTTGCCCGCGTCCCGGACGTCGTCGGCGGCGAGGGCGAGGGCGGCCAGGCGCTCGGGCGTGTCCCGCACGACCACCGACTCGACCTCGGCCCGCAGTGACGCGCCGGCCTCGGTCTTGGCCTTGCGGATCTCGCCCAGGACGGCACCGGCGACCTCGGTGACGAGGGGGTCGCCGCCGCCGGCGTCCATGACCACGTCGGTCGGATCCGGCCATGCGGCGCGGTGGACCGAGCCCTCCTGCCACCAGGACCAGGCCTCTTCGGTGGCGTAGGGCAGGATCGGGGCCAGGAGGCGCAGCAGCACCCCCAGGGCCTCCTCGAGGGCGGCGCGGGCCGACGCCGACGCGGCGTCGCCCTGGTTGCCGTAGGCCCGGCCCTTGACCAGCTCGACATGGTCGTCGCAGAACCACCAGAAGAACGACTCGGTGCGCTCGAGGGCACGGGCGTAGTCGTAGCCCTCGAAGGCCGAGGTGGCCTGGTCGACCAGCGTGGCCAGCCGGGCCAACATCGCCCGGTCGACCGGGTGGTCGATGCGGGCGTCCTCGGGCGGCGGCGTGTCCCCCAGCTTGAGCACGAACTTGCTGACGTTGAGGACCTTGATGGCCAGGCGGCGGCCGACCTTCATCTGGCCCTCGTCGAAGGCGGTGTCGGTGCCCGGCCGGCCGTCGGCGGCCCAGTAGCGCACGGCATCGGAGCCGAACTGCTCCAGCAGGCCCATGGGGGTGACGACGTTGCCCCTGGACTTCGACATCTTCTTGCGGTCGGGATCCAGGATCCAGCCCGACAGGGCGGCGTGGCGCCACGGGGCGGTGCCGTGCTCGAAGTGGGCCCGCACGACCGTGGAGAACAGCCAGGTGCGGATGATGTCGTGGCCCTGGGGGCGCAGGTCCATGGGGAAGACCCGCTGGAACAGGTCGTCGTCGTCGACCCAGCCCCCGACGATCTGGGGATTCATGGACGAGCTCGCCCAGGTGTCCATGATGTCGCTCTCGCCCACGAAGCCGCCGGGCTGGCCCCGCTGCGCCTCCTCGTAGCCGGGGGGCACCTCGGAGGTCGGGTCGACGGGGAGGGTGGCCTCGTCGGGGACGAGCACGGTGTCGTGGTCGATCTCGCCGTCGGCGCCGACCCCGTACCAGACGGGGATGGGCACCCCGAAGTAGCGCTGGCGGCTGATCAGCCAGTCGCCGTTGAGGCCCTCGATCCAGTCCTCGAAGCGGGCCCGCATGTAGCCGGGGTGCCAGTCGAACTCCCGGCCCCGGGCGATCAATGCCTCCTGGAGGTCGTCCTCCCGGCCGCCGTTGCGGATGTACCACTGGCGGGAGGTGACGATCTCGAGGGGCTTGTCGCCCTTCTCGTAGAACTTCACCGGGTGGGTGATCTTGCGGGGCTCACCCCGCAGGGCGCCGGCCTCGCCCAGCAGCTCGACCATCCGCTCCTTGGCGCTGAACAGGGTCTTGCCCGCCAGCTCGGACCGGTAGAGGTCGGCGGCCTCGTCGGTGAAGGCCTCGGGCGGGTCGGCCAGCAGCCGACCGTCCCGGCCCACCACGGCCCGCACGGGCAGGTCGAGCTCCCGCCACCAGGTCACGTCGGTGATGTCGCCGAAGGTGCAGATCATGGCGATGCCGGTCCCCTTCTCGGGGTCGGCCAGGCGGTGGGCCTTCACCGGGACCGACACCCCGAACAGCGGCGTGCTGACCGTGGTCTCGAAGTAGGGCTGATAGCGCTCGTCGTCGGGATGGGCGACCAGGGCCACGCAGGCGGGGATGAGCTCGGGGCGGGTGGTGTCGATGACGATCGGGTCCGCCCCCTCCCGCTCGAAGGCGACCTGGTGGTAGGCGCCGGGCTGCTCGCGGTCCTCGAGCTCGGCCTGGGAGACCGCCATCTCGAAGCGGACGTCCCAGAGCGTCGGGGCCTCGGACTGGTAGGCCTCGCCCCGGGCCAGGTTGCGCAGGAACGCCCGCTGGCTGGTCCGCCGGGACTGGTCGTTGATCGTGGTGTAGGTCAGGCTCCAGTCCACCGACAGCCCGAGGTACCGCCAGAGGTCCTCGAAGGCCTGCTCGTCCTCGGCGGTGAGGCCGAAGCAGAGCTCGATGAAGTTCTGGCGGGAGCAGCGGACCAGGTCGTCGCGCCGGTTGCCCTTGGGCGGCTCGGCGGGCGGCTGGAAGTCCGGGTCGTAGGGCAGGGTCGGGTCACAGCGCACGCCGTAGAAGTTCTCGACCCGGCGCTCGGTGGGGACGCCGTTGTCGTCCCAGCCCATGGGGTAGAAGCACTCCCGGCCCCGCATCCGCTGGTAGCGCACGATCGTGTCGGTGTGGGTGTAGGAGAAGACGTGGCCCACGTGCAGCGAGCCGCTGACCGTCGGCGGCGGGGTGTCGACCGAGTAGATCTGGTCCCGGGTCTTGGTCCGGTCGAAGCGATACGTGCCCTCGTCCTCCCACGTGCCACCCCACGTGGTCTCGAGACCCTCGAGGGACGGCTTGTCGGGGACGGAGCGGGCGGCGCACATGATCCGCCAAACCTACCGGCGACCGTCGCGCCGCCTGTAGACGAAACGTCCCCGGCGAGCGCCGGACGCCTCGGTACGGTCTGGCCCGTGCTCTCGCTGTTCGACACCGCCCGGGGCCAGGTGCGGCCCGTCGAGTTCCGTGAACCCGGCAAGGCGACCATGTACGTCTGCGGGCCCACCGTGTACGGCCCGGCCCACCTGGGCCACGGTCGGTTCAGCCTGGTGTTCGACATCCTGCGCCGGTACCTCGAGTGGACCGGGCTCGAGGTCACCTACGTCTCCAACATCACCGACATCGACGACGCCATCATCGACAAGGGCCAGGCCGAGGGCCGGGACCCGGCCGAGGTCGCCGTCGAGTTCGAGGCCTCCTGGTACGAGGCGATGGACGCCATCGGCGTCAAGCGCCCCGACGGCCGATCCCCACGCCACCGCGTACGTCGACCAGATGGTGGCCCTCATCGGGGACCTGGTCGACGCCGGCCGGGCCTATGAGACCAGCGACGGGGTCTACCTCTCGACCGACGGGATCGAGGGCTACGGCACGTTGGCCCGACAGTCCCTCGACTCGTTGCGCTCCGGCGCCCGCATCGAGGTCATCGACGAGAAGCGCTCACCGCTCGACTTCGTGCTGTGGAAGAAGGCCAAGCCGGGTGAGCCCACCTGGGACTCACCGTGGGGGCCGGGTCGCCCGGGCTGGCACACCGAGTGCGTGGTCATGTCCCTCGAGCTCCTGGGCGAGGGCTTCGACCTCCACGGCGGTGGCCAGGACCTGGCCTTCCCCCACCACGAGAACGAGTGGGCCCAGGCCAAGGCACTGGGCAAGGGGTTCGCCCGCCACTGGGTCCACAACGGCTTCGTCGAGGTGGCCGGCGAGAAGATGTCGAAGTCGCTCGGCAACTTCAGCAACCTGCTCGACCTGGCCACCACGGCCGATCCCCGCTCCTACCGGCTGCTCGTGCTCCAGGCCCACTACCGATCCCCGGTCGAGGTCAACCGGGAGACCGCGGCGGCGGCCTCGGCGGCGCTGGAACGCTTCGACGCCCTGGCCCGCCGCATGGTCGAGGTGCCCGAGGCCGCCCCGGACGAAGCGGAGCTCGACCGGTTCCGGAGACTGATGGACGACGACCTCGACACCCCTGCGGTGGTAGCCCAGCTGTTCGGCCTCGCCACGGCGGCCAACACCGCGCTGGACGGTGGTGACCCGGCGACGGCGGCCACGGCGTGGGCCACGCTCGGCGAGATCACCCGGGCCGTGGGCATCGAGATCCGGGCCGCCGGCGGGGACGTGCCCGAGGAGGTCGCGGCCCTCGCCCGCCAGCGTGACGAGGCCCGGGGGGCCAAGGACTTCGGCCGGGCCGACCAGCTGCGGGACGCGCATCCGGGACCTCGGCTTCGAGGTCGAGGACACACCAGAGGGCACGAGAGTGCACCGGGCTTGATGCCGTCGGAGGGCGGCCGACAGGAAGCCCATGTTGGGTGGCTACCGCGCGCAGGTGGGCATGGCCTTGGAGGCCATCGCCGAGGGCCTCGCGCCGTACGTCGACAAGCGGATGGCCGCCCACCTCGATGGCGGTGACGACTGGATCCTGGTCGCCTCCACCAAGCTCGGGAAGCGCCCCGACATCGCCGTCTCGCTGAGCGATCCCCAGTTCCAGCTCGAGGTCATCACCCGCTTCTGGGGCCCGGTGTTCGCCAAGGACCTCGCCCCCGAGCTCCGGGACGTCGTCAAGGAGCTGCTCCTGGCCCGGAACCACTGGGCCCACATGAGCGAGACCCAGCCCATGGACCTGCCCTTCGCCGAGCACGTGCACGAGCTGGCCCGGGACCTGTTGGAGGGCGTCGGCTCGCCTGCTCGCCGCCCGGATCGACGACCTGCACGACCGCCTCCGGTGGGAGGCGATCCAGGACGTCGCCGAAGCCGAGAACGTCGACGACAACACCGCCCTGATGATGCGCCTCGGCCAGCTCGAGGGCGACCGGGCCGAGTTGGCCCGCCAGCTCGACCGCGCCCGTGAGCAGGCGGCCAGCCAGACGGGTCGAACCCGGGCCGTGGCCCGCCAGCTGGCGGAGCTGCAGACCCAGTACGCCGCGGTGGCCGGCCTGAAGGAGCAGTACGACCGGCTGCAGGTGCAGCTGGAGGCAGCCGCGGGCACCGGTGACCCGGATCGGGTCGTGGCCCAGCTGGAGCACGCCCGTCGGGCGGCGGTGGCCCTCCGGGTCGAGTCCACCACGCTGCACCAGCAGCTGGCCGAGGCCCGGCTGATGCTCGAGGACCCGGTCGGCACCGAGGTGGGCCAGCGGGTGATCTGGCTGATGGCGGCCCTGCTGGTCACCCTCAGCATGGTCATGGTGATGGTGACCACCTGGCTCTGAGAGGCGAGCGAGGTTTACGTCGCTTGTTACCCGCTGGTAACTTGAGGGGGTTCCCCGAGCCCCCGAGGTGCCCCCCATGACCTTCTCCCTCGACCTCAACGAGGACCAGATCCAGCTCCAGAAGTGGGTCCACGACTTCGCCGAGGACGTCGTCCGCCCCGTGGCGAGCGAGTACGACAAGAAGGAGGAGACTCCGTGGCCCGTCATCGAGGAGGCCGCGAAGATCGGGCTCTACAGCTTCGACTTCTTCGCCAACGCCTTCGCCGACGAGACCGGCCTGACCATCCCCGTGGTCATGGAGGAGCTCTTCTGGGGTGACGCCGGCATCGGCCTGTCCATCGTCGGCAGCGTGCTCGGCGTGGCCGGGATCATGGCCAACGGCACGCCCGAGCAGATCGGCGAGTGGGTGCCGCAGTGCTTCGGCACGCCGGACAAGGTGATGATGGGCGCCTTCTGCGTGTCCGAGCCCGACGCCGGCTCCGACGTGTCCTCCCTGCGGACCAAGGCCGTCTACGACGAGGCCAAGGACGAGTGGGTCATCAACGGGACCAAGACGTGGATCACCAACGGCGGCATCGCCGACGTCCACGTGGTCGTGGCCACTGTCGACCCCGAGCTCGGCTCGCGGGGCCAGGCCAGCTTCATCGTCCCCCCGGGGACGCCGGGCCTCTCCCAAGGCACCAAGTTCTCCAAGATGGGCATCCGGGCCAGCCACACCGCCGAGGTCGTCTTCGACGACGTGCGGGTGCCGGGCTCGCTGCTGCTCGGGGGCAAGGAGCGCCTGGACGAGCGCATGGCCAAGGCCAAGGAGGGCAAGAAGAGCGGTGGCCAGGCCGCCATGGCCACCTTCGAGGCGACTCGCCCGTCGGTGGGCGCCCAGGCCGTCGGCATCGCCCGGGCCGCCTACGAGTACTCCCTCCAGTACGCCCTCGAGCGCAAGCAGTTCGGCAAGGCGATCATCGAGAACCAGTCGATCGCCTTCCTGCTGGCCGACATGAAGACCGAGATCGACGCCGCCCGGCTGTTGGTCTGGCGGGCGGCCTGGATGGCCCGCACCGGCAAGACCTTCGAGGCCGCCGAGGGCTCGATGTCCAAGCTCAAGGCCGGCCGCACCGCGGTGTGGGTCACCGAGCGGGCCATCCAGATCCTGGGCGGTGCCGGCTACGTCGACGAGCACCCCGTCGAGCGCTGGCACCGGGACTCGAAGATCTACGACATCTTCGAAGGCACGGAGCAGATCCAGCTCCTCGTCATCGCCCGAGCGATCTCCGGTCTCCGCATCGAATAGCCGGACCGGTCGCCGTCTGCGGCGTCGAAGATCTACACGTCACACTGCGAAGGACACCCGAGCAGATCCAGCTCCTGGTCATCAGCCGGGCCTCTCCGGCATCCGCATCGAATAGCCGCCCCGACCGCCCTCCGGCGGACCACCAACGCCCGTCGGACTATTCTCAGCTCCTCGCCCGGCGGGCGGAGCAGGCGACAGCGCGGGGAGGCGGCATGCGTGGGATCAATGGTCCACGGACAGTTCGGTGGGCGTGCGGGGTGCTCCTCGCCCTGATCGGCGGGTTCGTCGTGGTGCCCCCTGTGCCGGTGGCCCAGGCCCAACCGGCCGAGTCGGTCCCGGAGGCCTTCCATGGCCTCTCGGTCGGCCCGCTGCACTCTTGTGCGATCCTCGTCGACGGTCGCCTCAAGTGCTGGGGCGACAACTTCCGCGGGCAGCTGGGCCTGGGCGACACGACCTACCGGGGCGACACGCCCAATGACATGGGGTCAGCGCTCCCGGCGGTCCCCCTCGGGCCGGGGAGGTCAGCGACGGCGGTCGCCGTGGGGCACCAGCACACCTGTGCCCTGCTCGACAACGGGAGCGTGAAGTGCTGGGGGGCCAACTTCGACGGCCAGTTGGGGCAGGGTCCTTTGAGCCCGACGGTGGTGGGCGACAACCCGGGGGAGATGGGCGGTGCGCTCCCCGCCGTGGACCTCGGTGACGGGGCGACCGCCACGGCGATCAGCGTCGGGGTCAACACCTCCTGCGCGCTCCTTACCGGTGGCGATGTCAAGTGTTGGGGCAACAACGACAAGGGCCAGCTGGGTCAGGGAGACACGGTCGACCGGGGGTCGGCCTCGGGGACCATGGGTGACGCTCTGCTCCCGGTCGACCTCGGGGACGGGCGCACGGCAACAGCCATCTCGGCGGCGAGTCAACACACCTGCGCCGTACTGGACACCGGCGATGTGAAGTGCTGGGGGAACAACGACGTGGGTCAGTTGGGGATCCCGGTCCTGAATCCCGCCGACAGCAATGTCGGCAACGAATCCGGCGAGATGGGCGACGACCTCCCGACGGTCGAGCTGGGGTCAGGGCGGACCGCCACCGCGGTGAGCGTCAGCGGGTACGTCGGACAGAGCTACTCGTGTGCCTTGCTCGACGACGCCAGCGTGAAGTGCTGGGGCCACAACGCTGACGGCCAGCTCGGGCAGGAGGACGACGTCGCCCGTGGTCACCAACCTGAGGACATGGGCGACGGCCTCGCGCCCGTCGATCTGGGCACCGGACGGACGGCGGTGGCCGTGGTCACGGGCTGGAACCATGCCTGTGCGTTGATCGACGACGACACACTGAAGTGTTGGGGCTGGAACATCGCCGGCCAGTTGGGTCAGGGCGACGACGACGATCGGGGTGACGCCGCCGAGGAGATGGGCGACGAGCTACTGGCCATCGACCTGGGGACCGGCCGCACGGTGGCCGCCGTCGCAGCCGGCAACAGCCACACCTGTGCCGTCCTCGACGACGAGAGCATCCGCTGCTGGGGCCAGAACTACTACGGCGAGCTCGGCATCGGGGTCAACGACCAGGAGAGCGTCGGCGACGACCCCGGCGAGATGGGTGATGCTCTGCCGGCGGTGGACTTGGGAGACGGCGCCCCGAATCCGCCGACGTTCTGCGACGGACAGCAGGTCACCGTCGAGCTCGCCCTCGGAGACCTGGCGACGGGGGGTCCCGACGTCATCCGGGGGACACCCGGCGCCGACACGGTGTCGGGGCTCGGCGGGGCCGACATCATCTGCGGGCTGGGTGGCAACGACATCCTCAGCGGCGGCGCCGGACCGGACCGGCTCTTCGGCGAGGCCGGGGGCGACACGCTGCGGGGTGGAGCCGACGTCGACCTCGTCGACGGTGGCGCCGATCTCGACCGGCTCTTCGGCGACACCCAAGTCGACACCCTGAAGGGCGGGGTCGGCAACGACGTCATCTACGGGGGCACCGAGAACGACAGCGTCTTCGGCGGGACGGGCAACGACCGCGTGTTCGGCCAAGGCGGAAGAGACACGCTGCGGGGTGAGGCGGGCGCCGATGTGCTCGACGGTGGTGACCAGAACGACCGGCTGCTCGGTGGTCCGAGCCGCGACACCTGTCACGGTCGCAGCGGCACGGACAGCCAGACGGGGTGCGAAGTCCGTACGGGCATCCCGTAGATCGGCTGTCTCCGCGATCAGTCCATCCCGGACAGGAGGCCCAACCACCATGCAGATCAAGAACCTGGCCGATCTCTACGACCTGGAGCCGCTGGACTGGGCGCCCATCGCCGCCCGCCTCGACGCCGGCTTCGAGCAGGCGCCGGGGCAGGGCGGGCCCGACCGGCACACCTGCTGGCTGGCGACGATCGACGAGGACGGCAGCCCGCACGTCAACGGCGTCGGCGCCCTCTGGGCAGACGGCGCGTTCTGGTTCGAGACCGGTGAGACCACCCGCAAGGGGCGGAACCTCGCCCGGGACCCCCGGTGCACCCTCAGCCTGGCCACCCGCGAGTTCGACCTCGTCGTGGAGGGCACGGCCGAGCTGGTCGAGGACCCCGCCACCGTCTCGGCCATGGCGGAGCGCTGGGCGAGCGGGGGCTGGCCCTGCCGGGTCGACGACTCCGGCGTGAGGCTGACCGCCGAGTTCAGCGCTCCCTCCGCCGGCTCCCCGCCCTGGGCCGTCTACCGGATGGCCGTGGCGCAGGCCACCGCGCTGTCGACGATCGAGCCCGGCGGCGCCACCCGCTTCACCTTCGACCAGTAGCCCGAATAGGTCAGGCCGTTGATCTCGACGGGATGGCTGTCGGAAGGCGACAGGTATGTCGTCGAGTTCGGCCATTGCGGCCGTCGGGGGTTGGTGGCGGTGAAGATCCCGGATTCCACCGTCGTGTTCGACAGCAGGAGTGTGCGCCAGGAGACAGACGCCGGATCGGGGCCGTGTGTTACTGGGCGGGCGGCTGCACACCGCAGCCCGACACGAAGGAGCCGGTCATGACCCTCACCGAAGAGCGCATCGAGGTCCAGGAGCCCCGCGAGGCCACCGAGGCCACCGAGCCCACGTCCCTCCCGCCGGAGGCGAACCGGGGCTGGAGCCCGCTGTGGCTCCTGGTCCTGGTCGGCGCCGTGGCCGTCGTGCTCGCCGTCCTCGCCTTCCGGCCCGACAGCGACGCCGGCGTGACCGGGAGCCACCAGCAGGTCATCGAGCAGGGCAGCCCCACCGCCGTCGACCACGCCGCCCAGGTCGCGGTCCGCAACCACCAGGAGGTCATCGAGCGGGGCAGCCCCACCGCCGTCGACCACGCCGCCCAGGTCGCGGTCCGCAACCACCAGGAGGTCATCGAGCGGGGCAGCCCCACCGCCGTCGACCACGCCGCCCAGGCCGGAGTCGTGGTGACCGGGAGCCACCCGCAGCTCATCGAGCAGGGCAGCCCCACCGCGGTCGACCACGCCGCCGGTACTGGTGGCGCAGTGACCGGGAGCCACCCGCAGCTCGTCGAGCAGGGCAGCCCCACCGCGGTCGACCACGCCGCCGGTACTGGTGGCGCAGTGACCGGGAGCCACCCGCAGCTCGTCGAGCAGGGCAGCCCCACCGCGGTCGACCACGCCGCCTCGTCCTGACGGCAAGGTCACCCGCAGGTCGCACCGGCGACGCCGCCCTCCCCTCGGAGGCGGCATCGCCGGTGCCTTCGCGTCGGAACAGCCCTTCGGACTGGCGGACCAACCACACGCGTGATTGACGCCCTACCTGCCATCGGTTCCCCCATCGAGACGACCGGGACCGTCGCCCCACCGGCCACACTCGGCATGTGCCGACCCGGACCGCCGTCGTGGCCCGCCTCGCCGCGGCGGGTTGCGTCGCTCCCGAGCAGGAGGCCGACGAGTTCCTGGCCGCGGCGCCCGACGACGACACCCTCGAGCGCTGGCTCCGCCGCCGGGAGCAGGGGGAGCCGCCGGCCTGGATCACCGGCACGGCCACGTTCTGTGGCCTGACCCTGCAGGTGGCGCCGGGCGTGTACGTGCCCCGGCTCCAGTCCGAGGAGCTCGCCCGCCGCGCGGCGGCCGTCCTCCCGGCCCACGGCCGGGCCGTCGACCTCTGCACCGGCACCGGGGCCGTCGCCGCCCACCTCCGAGCGCACGTGCCCACCGCGACGGTCATCGGCGTCGACATCGACCCGCGCGCCGCCGCCTGCGCCAGACGAAACGGTGTCGTGGCCGTGACGGGCGACCTCGCCCGACCGCTGCGCCCCGACGTGACGTTCGACCTCGTCACCGCCGTGGCCCCCTACGTCCCGACCGAGGCCGTCCAGCTCCTACCCACAGACGTGCAGCGGCACGAGCCAACGCGAGCCCTCGACGGTGGGGTCGACGGCCTGGATCTCGTCCGCCGCATCATCACGGCCGCCAGCGAGCTGCTGATCGAAGGCGGCTGGCTCCTGATCGAGGTCGGGGGCGACCAGGGCGATGCCCTCGGACCCGCCCTCGCCAGCGCGGGGTTCCCGAGCGTCGAGCACTGGACCGACGACGACGGCGACCTCCGCGGGCTCGCGGGTCAGGTGGCCTCGACCGGCTCGGACGGGTAGGGAAGACCGCGGAACGCAACCCGACGACGTGAGCGCTTGGACCGAGCCCCGCCCGAAGGCGCCGCGCCCGACCCCGGCCAGTGGCCGAGGTCGGGCTCGAGACCGAGACCGAGACCGAGGGTCAGCCCGTGAAGGGCGGGGTGGCCTCGACGACGTCGGGGACCTCGTCGTCGGGGACGACGTCGGGATCGCAGGTCCCGGCGGCCGGGTCGTAGGTGATGGTCAGGAGGCCGTTGCCCTCGCGGACGCCGGTCTCGAAGGCGACTCCGGGGGGGCCGTAGCCGGAGCCACCGCCGCCGCCCCCGCCGTTGAACGTGCCGCCCTTGTTCTGGACCTCGCCGGCGCCGCCGCCACCGCCGAAGTGGCCGCCACCGCCGCCACCACCGGCGTCATTGCCGTCGTTGCTGTCACCGCCGACACCACCCTGGCCGAGCGAGCCGTCGCCCGCCGTCGGGTCGTTCGTGCCGCCGGCACCACCGTCGACCTCGGTGCCGCCGTCGCCGCCGTCGGACCCGCCGCTGGAGGTCTGGCCGTCCTCGCCCTCGGCGCCGCCACCCGCGCCGCCGGCGCCACCGGGGCCACCGGCGCCCTCGGCGCCCTCGGCCGGGGAGCTCTGCGTTTCGCTGCCGTCACCACCGCTGCCGCCACCACCGCCGGCGACCACCACGCGGTTGCTGAGCGCGTCCCCGCCCTGGCGGATGTCGGTGCCGCCGCCACCGCCGCCACCGGGGTCCGACGCGCCGTTCCCGCCGCCGTCCGCGCCTCCGTTGAAGCCGCCCGGTCCGGCGGTCCCGCCGCCCTCGGTCGCTTCGGTGCCGTCCTCGCTCGGCGCCGAAGGCACCTCCTCGTCGGCGTCGCCACCGGCACCTCCGACCCGCACGATCAGGGTCTCGCCCGGGGTCACCGCGAACGTGCCGGTCGTGTGACCCCCGAGGCCACCGCCCAGGCCGTCGCTGGCCACACCGCCCTCGGCGCCGAAGGCGTCGACGGTCACCTCGCACACGCCCGCGGGGACGACGAAGTCCTCGGCGGTGCCCGTGAACTCGAACGTGTCGGTCGTGGGTGCCGCGTCGACCGGGCTCATGGCCACGACGCCGAGGGCGGCACCTCCCAGTCCGATGGCCGCGACCGCGGCGAGCGGCCGACCGATGCGTGATGACGCCATGTTCCGTGCTCCTGTGGGTCCTGAACGACTCGGCGGAAACCTAGTACGCCACCGCCCGCCGACTTGGCATCCGACGGCTGACCGCCCCGCTTGACAAGAAGATATCTTCCTATAAGGTCGACGTCATGCGGAGGAAACCCGGACAGCTGCTCGACCTCGAGGCCCAGATCCTGGCCGTGGCCGTCGATCAGCTCGTCGTCGGCGAGACCCCCGAGATCCACGGGTTCGCCCTGGCCAAGCGCCTCGCCGACCGGGACGCCTCCAAGAAGCTCACCGCCCACGGGACCCTCTACAAGGCCCTCGCCCGCCTCGAGGACGCCGGCCTCCTGAGCTCGCGCTGGGAGGAGCACGAGCCCGCCGAGGCGGCGGGCCGTCCCCGTCGTCGCCTCTACCGGGTCACCAGCGCCGGCCAGGCCGCCCTGGCGGTGCACGGCGAGGCCTCCGTCGAGCGGGCGCCCGTGATGAACAACAGCATCGAGCCGGCATGACCCCGCTCGGTGACCGCGCCGCGACGGCGTGGACGACGCTCTACACGAGGGGTCTCCCCGAGGCGTCGGTCGAACGGCGCCAGGACGAGATCCGCTCGGACCTGTTCGAGCACGCCCATGAGGCGGGGCGAACCCCCGCCCAACAAGCCGAAGTCCTCGGTCGGGTGCTGTGGGGCATCCCCGCCGACCTGTCCTGGCGGCGGGCCGCCCGAGCGCCGCGCGAGCGGCGCCTCGTGACAGGAGAAACCATGACCCTGCGCAGAGCGACCTTCGTCGCCTTCGTGATCTACGCCCTCTTCCAGGTCTGGGGAGGCGTCGGCATCATCGGTGCCGGCTACTGGCAATGGGGCCTGCCGCTCCTGGTCGGCGCCGGACTCATCGTCCTCGGCCTCCGCCAGCGCGACGAGGCCCCCCGCCGGTCGACCGTGCTCCTCATCGTCGGGGCGGCGATCCCTGTCTTCTCCCTCTATTGGATGGCGGTCATCTTCCTGCCGATCGGTGCCCTCCTGACCTGGATGGCCATCGCCACCGAGCCCGGCCGTCGCGACCCCGTCGTCGCCCCGGCCGTCTGACCCCACAGCACCTGGGTGCCCGTCCACCGACCCTCCCGGGGCCGACGGACGGGCGCCCGCTGTGAAGGCCCTCACCCGAGGGTGACGGTCTCCATCACCTTGGCATCCGGTCGGCCGGACAGGCCGGGGGTTCTCCGGCACCGCCCAGACCGCACTGGTCAGGAACTCCACGGGCACTGAGCCCGGTCCCGGTTCTCCAGGGAAGGGGCGCTGGTTAGGGTCGCCCGGTGCCCGTGGATCCCATCGTGGCCCAGCGGCTCTGGACACAGCCGGAGCTGTCCGGCCTCAACCGGCTGCCCATGCGCCCCCCGCTGGTGCCCTACCCGGACCTGGACCAGGCCCGGGCCCACGACCCGACGCACTCACCGTGGTGGCGCTCCCTGGACGGGGACTGGCGCTTCCTGCCGGTCAAGCGGCCCGAAGCCGCTCCCGACGACTGGCACCAGCCACGACATCGACGACCACCGGTGGCGCACCCTCGCCGTGCCGGGCTGCTGGACCCGCCAGGACGTCGGTGACCCGCCCCGGTACACCAACGTCCAGATGCCCTTCGCCGGGCGAGGCCCCCGACGTCCCCATCGACAACCCGACCGGGCTCTACCGCACCGAGTTCGCCGTCCCCGCCTCGTGGAAGGGCCGCCGGGTGGTCCTCCAGATCGGCGGGGCCGAGAGCGCGGTCCTGCTCTGGCTGAACGGGACCTTCGTCGGGATGAGCAAGGACTCCCGCCTCGCGGCCGAGTTCGACCTCACCCCGCACCTCGTGGACCGGGCCAACGTGCTGGCCGCGATGGTCGTGCGCTGGTCGGACGCCACCTGGATCGAGGACCAGGACCACTGGTTCCACGCCGGGCTCCACCGCTCGGTCGTCGCTCTACTCGACCGAGGCCACCCACCTGGCCGACGTCGCGGTGACCACAGGCCTGGAGGCGGACCGCAGCACCGGCACCCTCGCCGTCGACGTCCGCCTCGGCGGCCCACCGGTGCCCGAGGGCTGGACCGTGGAGGCCCGGGTCGAGACCGCGACCGACCAGCCGCGTGGTCGAGGCGCTGACCGCCCCCCTCGCCGCCTTCCGCAGCGACACCTACGCCGAGCGGATGGGCGGCGCCTACGAGTGGCGCGGGCCGGTCGCCCGCCTCGAGGCCACGGTGCCCGACGTCCGTCCCTGGTCGACCGAGGTGCCCCACCGCTACCGCCTGCTGGTCAGCCTCCGGGACGAGGAGGGCTCGATCCGCGAGGCCACCGCACAGTGGATCGGCTTCCGGTCGGTCGAGATCCGCGATCGGGACCTCCTGCTCAACGGCGAGCGGGTCCTGATCCGGGGCGTCAACCGCCACGACCACCACCCCGACACCGGCAAGACCCTGACCCGGGAGGACATGGAGCGCGACGTGGTGCTCATGAAGCGGTTCGGCTTCAACGCGGTCCGGTGTGCCCACTACCCCAACGACCCCGCCTTCCTCGACCTCTGCGACGAGCACGGGCTGTGGGTCGTCGACGAGGCCAACGTCGAGAGCCATGGCCGCCAGGCCGGCGCTGGCCCATGACGCCCGCTACCACGCCGCCATCGTCCAGCGGGTGGTGCGCATGGTCCAGCGCGACCGGAACCACCCCAGCGTCATCGCCTGGTCGCTGGGCAACGAGTCCGGCCACGGCGCCGGCCATGACGCCGCCGCGGCGTGGGTCCGGCACACCGACCCCAGCCGCTTCCTGCACTACGAGGGGGCGATCATGCACACCTGGCAGACCGAGCCCGGCGTGGGCGCGGCGGTGACCGACGTGGTCTGCCCGATGTACCCCGCCATCGCCGACATCGTGGCCTGGGCCGATGCCGGCCGGGACCGGCGCCCCATGATCCTGTGCGAGTACCAGCACGCCATGGGCAACAGCAACGGGTCGCTGGCCGACTACTGGGCGGCGTTCGAGTCGACCCCGGGCCTGCAGGGCGGGTTCATCTGGGACTGGATCGACCAGGGCCTCACCTGGCTCGACGGCGAGGGTCAGCCGTATTTCGCCTACGGCGGGGCCTTCGGCGACGAGCCCAACGACGCCGACTTCTGCGGCAACGGGATGGTCGGGCCCGACCGGGTCCCGCACCCGGCCTGCCACGAGCACGCCAAGCTGGCCGAGGTCGTCAAGGTCGACGCCGTGGACCTCCACGAGGGTCGCTTCCGCCTGCGCAACCGGCGGGCGTTCACCGGCCTCAACGACCTCGACGCCGCCTGGATCCTCACGGTCGACGGTGAGCCCGTGGCCGATGGGCGCCTGCTCCTGCCCGCAGTGCCCCCGCTCGGGCCAGGCCGAGATCGACGTGCCCCTCCAGCGGCCCGAGTCCCTCGGCCAGGGCCAGCGCTGCCACCTGCTCCTGAGCTTCACGCTGGGCGAGGGCCACGCCTGGGCGCCCCGCGGCTTCGAGGTGGCCTGGGCCCAGTTCGAGATCCCCTGGGTGGCCGCCCGTACGGCGCCGACGGTCCGGGCCCGACCGGTGCGCATCGCCGTCGACGTGGACCAGGGCACCGTTTCGGCGGGCGACCTGCTGGTCACCAGCCCGGTGGCCTCCCTGTGGCGGGCCCCCACCCAGAACGACGGCATCCGGGTGGGCGAGATGGCCGATCTCCGTCCCGGCGTGCGCCGGCACTGGCTGCGCTGGGGCCTGGACCGGCTGACCAGCCAGATGATCAGCGCCGTGCCCCGCGACGAGGGCGCCCATCCCTCCCTGACCGTGCACCGCCGCCTGACCGGGAACGACCCCGACCTGCGGATCGACCACCGGCAGGTGGCGATGCTGGTCGACGGCACCCTCGTGTTCGACGAGGAGATCCGCATCCCCGAGGCGCTCGACGACCTGCCCCGGGTCGGGATCACCTTCACGGCGGCGGCGGGCCTGGAGCACCTCGAGTGGGTCGGGCTCGGCCCGCACGAGACCTATCCGGACCGAAAGGTCGGCGCCCGGTTCGGGCGGTGGACCAGCACCGTCACCGACCAGTACGTCCCCTACCTCGTGCCCCAGGAGCACGGCGCCCACCAGGGCGTCCGGCGCTTCACGCTGACCGACGCCGACGGCCGGGGCTTCGCCGTCTCGGCCGAGGAGCCCTTCTCGTTCTCGGCCTCGCACTTCTCGGCTGAGGACCTCGGCACCGCGGCGGCGACGGCGGACCTCCAGCCCCGGGACGAGGTGGTCGTCCACCTCGACGTGGCGGTGCGCGGCCTCGGCACGGGCGCCTGCGGACCGGACACCCTCCCCGAGTACCGGGTCGGCGGTGGTACCGTACCGCTGGCGCTGGACCCTCACCCCCATCTGATGGTCGCCGGGGATGACGACTTCCTCTCCGAGGTCTCGGTCCGGCTGTACCTGAAGGGGGACGTCTTCGGCACCACCAGGACGCCTTTCCTGGCCCGACACGGGCGGGGACGGACGGGTGTGGTGGTCGAGGTCGGCGGCGAGCGGGGCTACGACCTCGCCGCTCGATCACCTGTTCTGGTTACGAGATGTCGCGCGTGCAGCGACATGTTTCGTCACCAGAACGGATCAGGATTCGGAGCGACCCAGCGGGCTCACGGGCCGCGGACGCCGCGGAGTCCGGCCCACGCCAGCTCGGCGACCTGACGGGCCATCTCGTCGGGGTCCTCGGCGGAGCCCGTCGGCCAGCCACCGCCGGCTCGCCCCCTCGGCCAGGCCGACCAGGCCGTGGGCCAGGAGGGCCTGATGGGCGGGGTCGATGCCCTCGACGTCGATCAGCGCAGGCGATGGCCGCGGCGATGGAGGCCTCGGTGGCCGCCGCCTGGCGGGCGAACTCCGGATCCCGCCGGGTGTCGCCGCCGAAGAGGACCTGGAAGGCGTCCTGGTCCATGGCGACGAAGCGGAAGTAGGCGCCGAAGCCGGCCTCGACCTGCTCGCGGGGCCCCGGGGCGCCGATGGCGGCCTTGGCGATGGTCTCCTCGAGGCGACCGCCGACGTCCTCGAGCACCTCGCGGTACAGGTCCCGCTTGGACGCGAAGTGCTGGTAGAGCACGGGCTTGGTCACCCCGGCGGCGTCGGCGATGTCGTTCATGGCGGTGGGGTGGAACCCCCGCTCGGCGAAGACGGTGCGGGCCGTGTCCAGCAGCTGGCGCCGCCGACGGGCCGCGGGCAGGCGGGGGGTGGACGAGGTGCCCATCAGAGGCCCCTTCTCGACGTCGTCGCGCTCGGCGGCCCGCACCGCGTAGTTGAAGACGATCGACGGGGCCAGCACGATCGAGCCGGCGACCAGGCACGAGACGATCAGGGAGACGATGCGGTCGGAGTAGCCGATGACCAGGCCGAGGAAGAACAGCACGATGGCGGCGAGGAACAGGCCGTAGCCCGCCGACAGGCCCAGGCGGACCCACTGGGCGATGCGGGCCCGGCGCACGCGTACGGGGTCGGTCACGGGAGCCAGCCTGCCCGATCCAGCAGCGTGCGCAGCGCTTCGGTCTGGGCCTCGACGGACAGGTGGGCCGTGGCCACCGACCGGTTGTGGGCCAGGACGGCAGGGTCCGGGTCGACCAACCAGGCGGCCAGCGGGGCGGGATCGTCGGCGGGCAGCCACCGGAACCCCATGGCCCGCAGCTCGTCGGCCACCGGGTAGTCGCCGACGACGGCCTGGCGGCCGTGGAGCGCAGCCTCCACCGGGGGGTTCCCGAACCCTTCCCAGGTGGAGGGGAAGAGCACGGCGTCCGCCGCGGCGTAGAGGTCCGAGCGTCCTGTCCAGGACCGGTGGATCACCCGGCACCGGGCCGCGGCGAGCAGGTCCTCCAGGGTCGGGCCGTAGCCCTCCTCGGCGCCGCCCGGCAGCCAGTAGGTCCCGCCGACCGCGGCGCACAGCTCCAGGGCGGCGGGGACGTTCTTGCGCTCGATGGCCCGGACGGGGTGCACGAGCAGCGGCTCGTCGGGGACCACCCCCAGGGCCGCGCGGGTCCCGTCGCGGTCGCCGGCCGGGGGGTCGGTGGCGAAGCCGTTGTAGATCGTCACCGCGTCGATGCCCCGCTCCGCCATCTCGGAACGGGTCCGCTGGTTGATGCAGACGTGGTGCCACGCGGGATCGTCCGGCGGCAGCTCGGTGATGTGGGCGAAGCGCTCCCGCTGCCAGGGCGGGTCGTGGTGGTGCAGGATCGCGGGCCGTCCGGCCAGGACCGCCGCGGCGACCCGGGCCGCGGGCAGGTTCAGCGGGATCGTGCAGAGGTTCTCCACCACGACCAGGTCGACATCCGCCAGGGCCGCGGTCAACTCGGCCGCCGTCGGGGCCTCGTCGGCGGCGATGGCCAGCCCGGGGACCAGGCGGTCGACCGGTCCCTCGCCGGCGACGGTCGTCACGGTGAAGCCGAGCGACGCCAGCGAGTGGCCCAGGCCTCGGCCACGATCGAGACGCCGTCGGTGCCGCCGAGGCGGAACGAGACGAGGGCGCAGGTCGGCATGATGGGACGCGTGACGGTACCGGGGGAGGGCGAGGGGCTCGAAGGCGGGCCGGGCCCGCTGCTGGTCGAGGACCTGCGGCCCGCCGTGGCCGCCATGATGACGGCCCACTGGCGGGAGGGAGGCCACACCGTCCCCAACGGCTCGGTCTACCCGTGGCAGTGGCTGTGGGACTCCTGCTTCCACGCCCTGATCTGGGCCGAGCTGGGCGACGGCGACCGGGCCGTCACCGAGCTGGCCAACGCCCTCGCCGGGCAGGACGAGCTGGGCTTCGTGCCCCACATGACCTACCACGGGGACCCCGCGGCCCGGGCCGACTTCTGGGGTCGGCCGGGCACGTCGTCCATCACCCAGCCCCCGGTCTACGGCCACGCTGTGGCCGAGCTGGGGCGCCGGGGGATCGCCGTGCCCGACGAGGTGGTCGAGCGGGCGGTGGACGGGCTGCGCTTCCTGTTCGACCACCGGGCCCGCACGCCCGACGGCCTCGTCACCGTCGTGCACCCGTGGGAGACGGGGTGCGACGACAGCCCCCGGTGGGACGGCTGGTGTCCAGGGGGCTACGAGCGGGCCCGCTTCCGGGAGGTCAAGGGTGAGCTGCTGGCCACCGTGGTCCGAGCCGAGGGCGGGGCACCGCTCGCCAACCCCGCCTTCCCGGTGGCCTCAGCCGGCTTCAACGCCCTCGTGGCCTGG
The DNA here is from genome assembly GCA_963748285.1 of uncultured Microthrixaceae bacterium. Lineage (GTDB taxonomy): Bacteria > Actinomycetota > Acidimicrobiia > Acidimicrobiales > DATDAH01 > DATDAH01. The sequence goes on along the minus strand of CAVVIF010000008.1, from coordinate 1,606,958 downwards.
AACGCCGTCGAGCTCGCCGGCCTCACCGGCGATGACGGCCTCCGGGCCTCCGCCGAGCAGCTGACCGAGGCCCTCGATCGGCGCTGGGACGCCGAGCTCGCGACCTGGACCGACGACGGCCCCCACGAGTCGGGCCGGGTGCGGACCGCGGACGCGCTGTTGGCGACGTTGGTGGCCGGGCGTCCGGAGGCGTTCGCCGCCCTGGCGGACGCGTCGGGGCTCGGTGGACCGTTCGGCGTGGCCGGGACGGACCGCCGTGAGCCCGCCTACGACCCGGACGCCTACTGGCGGGGCCCCGTCTGGCCCCAGCTGACCTATCTGTTGCAACGGGCCGCGGCTGCGGCGGCCGATCCCGTCGCCGAGGTCCTGGCCGACGGCCTGCGGGCCGGGGCCGTGGCCTCGGGCCTGGCCGAGTTCTGGCACCCGGACAGTGCGGCGCCCGGAGGGGCCGTGCCCCAGTCCTGGACCGGCCTCGCCCTGCTGGTCTGAGCCCGGCCGGGCTCAGGCGTCGACGAGGACCCGTTCGTCCTGGCCGATGTCGTCCTCGGCCCCGGGCCCGGCGCCGTCCTCGAACTCCGGCGCCGGCAGGCCGTGGCCGCCCTCCACGTCGAGGTGGGGCAGGATCCGGTCCAGCCAGCCCGGCAGCCACCAGTTGGCGTCGCCCAGCAGGCGCATGGTGGCCGGCACCAGGATGACCCGGACGATGGTGGCGTCGACGAAGCACGGCGGTGGCCAGGCCGAGACCCATCATCTTGATGACCGGGTCGCCGCCGAGCACGAAGCCCAGGAAGACGCAGATCATGATCAGGGCGGCCGAGGTGATGACCCGGGCGGTCGAGGCGATGCCGGAGATGACGCTGCCGGTGTTGTCGCCGGTCTGCAGGTACTCCTCCCGGACCCGGGAGAGGAGGAACACCTCGTAGTCCATCGAGAGGCCGAAGAGGATGGCGAACATCATCATCGGGACGAAGGCCACGATCGGCACCGTGTCCTGGAGACCGACGAGGTCCTTCCCCCAGCCCCACTGGAAGACGGCCACGATCACGCCGTAGGCCGCCCCGATCGACAGCAGGTTCATCAGCGGCCGCCTTGAGCGGGACCAGCACCGAGCGGAACACGACCATCAGGAGCAGGAAGGACAGGCCCACGACGGCGCCGATGAACCAGGGCAGCCGGCTGGCGACCTTGTCGGACATGTCCACGAACGTGGCGGTCAGGCCCCCGATGTGGACCGGGGTGTCGATCTCGGGCAGGACGTCGTCGCGGAGGTGGTGGATGAGCTGGGAGGTGCCCTCCTCCTGGGGGCGGTGCCGGGCACGACGGTGACGATGGCGGCGTCACCACCGGGGGCTGATCCGGGGCGGGGCGACGAAGCAGCACGTTGGGCTCGTCGGCCACGGCCTCGGTGATCGAGGCGAGCGACCGCGTCGTCGCCGGACTCGACGGCGAGCAGGAGGGGGCCGTTGACCCCGGGGCCGTAGGCCTCGGCCATGATGTCGTAGGCCTGGCGCTGGGTCGAGGCCTCCGCCGCCGTGCCCGCGTCGGTCTGGCCGAAGCGGATCGACAGGAGGGGGGCGGCGAGCAGCAGGAGGAGGGCGAGGCTGGCCGACGAGGTAGGGCCAGGGCCGGCGGGCGACCGTCGCGCCCCAGCGGGACCAGACCGAGACGGTGTCGGCCCGTTCCGTGCGGGTCCGGAACACCCGGAAGCGGTCGATGCCTGTGTCCGGCGAAGCCGAGGAGGGCGGGCAGCAGCGTGATGGTGGCCAGCACCATCACCGCCACCACGAGGGCGGCGCCCATGCCCATCAGGGTCACCATCGGGGATGCCGGAGATGGCCAGGCCGAGGATGGCGATGACCACGGTGCCCGCCGGCGATGATCACGGCCTGGCCGGCCGTGGCCGTGGCCCGGGCCGCCGACTCGGTGACCGTCATGCCCGTCGTGCAGGTGCTCGCGGTGGCGGGTGACGACGAACAGGGCGTAGTCGATGCCGACGCCGATGCCGATCATCGAGGCGAGGATCGGGGTGTTGGTCGGGCACGTCGATGACGGCTGCGGCCAGGGTCAGCAGGAGTCATGCTGAGCGCCGAGGCCGAACAGGGCGATGCCGATGGGCAGGCCCATGGCCAGGACCGAGCCGAAGGCGAGCAGGAGGATGAAGACCGCGGCGACGAGGCCGATCAGCTCCGCGGCCTGGGTCTCGGGCTGCTCGACGTACTGGGGCAGCTCGCCGCCGACCTCGACCTGGATGCCCTGCTCGGCGAGCGGGTCGCCGGCGTCGAGGAGGGCGTCGAGGTCCCCGAGGCCGAGATCGGTCAGCTCGACGTCGTACTGGACCTGGGCCAGCAGCGTCGTGCCGTCCGGGCTGGGCTGCGGCGGGGGTCGACTCACCGACCCCGACGTCGGGCAGCGCCCGGAGGTCGTCGACCACGGCCTCGACGGCCCGGGCGTTGCCCGGATCGGCCACCCCGCCGTCGTCGGCGTGGAACACGACCTGGGCGGAGCCACCGAGCCGCGTCGGGGAAGCGGTCCCGCAGCAGGTCCACGGCGGCCTGGGACTCGACGCCGGGCACGCGGAAGTCGTCGGAGTACTCGCCGCCGACCCGGCCGGCGAGGCCGCCGAGGACGACGAGGGCGGCGAGCCAGAGCAGCAGCGACGCGCCACCGGTGGGTGACGCACCAACGGCCGAGACGGTGGAGGGCGAGGGCCATGCCATCCATTGTGGCAGTAACTGTCAACTGTCACCATGTGACACATGTCATGCCGTCGGAACCCGGCCGGAGCGGCCGGCTGGGGCAGACTGGCCGAGGGGTCCTGACGGATGCACAGCCTGCGAGAGCGCAAGAAGGCCGACACGCGCGAGGCCATCCGGGGCGCCGCGGTCGATCTCTTCTGCCGCGACGGCTTCGAGGCCACGACGATGGACGCCGTCGCCGAGGCCGCCGACGTGTCGGTGCGCACCGTCTTCCGCTACTTCCCGACCAAGGAGGACCTCGTCTTCGCCGACGTCGAGGCGGACCTGGCCGATCTCCGCGACGCTGCTCGACGCCCGGCCCGCCGACGAGCCGGTCATGGGCAGCGTGCGGGCCGTCGTGGAGGTGCTGGCCGGCCGGATGGACGGTGGACGAGGAGGCCGACGTCCGGCTGGCCCCGCTGCTGCACGACGAGCCGGCGCTGCGCCAGCGCTATCTCGGGGTGCTCGACCGGGTGGAGGACGACGGTGGCCGACTGGGCCCGGCTGCGGCTCGGGGCCGGCCCCGGCGACCTGCGCCCCGGCCTGCTCGCCGCCTGCATGGTGTCGGTCCAGCGGGTGGTCGTCGACGCCGTGGTGGCCGGTGACCCCCGCCCGCTCTCCGATCTCATCCGCGAGGCCGTCGCCCTCCTCGGCCGGGGCTTCGACCAGCTCGACGGCTGACCACCCTCCGTTCTGCGTGCGCGATCGTGCGCCGAGGCGCACGGAATCGCACCCAGAAGCGGTGAGGTGCTGTCAGCCGCCGGGGACGTTCTCGACGGGCTCGGTAGCGGCGGCAGGGCTGGGCCCGCAGGGCCCCGCACGCCGGGAGCTCAGCCGGCACCTCGATGTCGGCGACCACGCCCACGGTCAGCGACGACGGGAAGTCCGACGAGCTGGCCACGAGGTTGGCCTGCCCGGCGGCGTCGAGGGTGTCGAAGGCCCAGCGGGTGCGGTTGCCGCCAGGGGTGTCGATGTAGAGCCGCAGCCGGGAGCCGGCCCGGAACACGTGGGCGAACGGGAAGATGTCCACCGGCACCGAGACGAACTCGCCCTCCGGGAGGGGCTCGGCCGCCTCCTCGGTGTGGAGCGGGACGGGGTGCAGGTCGGTGGACCGCTCGTCGTCGAGGGCGCGGTGGCTGGCCCGCATCCAGCCCGACTGGACGTAGACCTCGTCGCCCGTCGGGCGTCACCTCGGTGAGGGTCACCTCGAGGTCGGTGTCCGGGGCGCTGGACTGCACGAAGACGTCGGCTCGGGCCGAGCCGACCACGACCAGGTCGTCCTCCAGCGGCGGGGTGAGCCACGTCGCCACCTCGCCCGGCTGCGGGCGACGGCCACTGGTACGGCGGCTGCGCGCGAGAAGTTGACGTCGTCGGTCTGGTTCTCCTCGCTCAACGTGCGTTGTTCGCCCTGGTCGGGGTCCTGGGCGTACTCCGCGACCGAGCCGTCCTCGCCGTCGGCGACCGTGGGCTCGTCGGGGCCGAGGGTGCCGTCCGGCTGGAAGTACGAGGTGGTCGCCTCGGCCTCGGGCGGGGGCCAGGAGGCGAAGGTGGCCTCGACCGTGCCGCCGGGCCCGCCGGGGTTCTCCGTAGCCGGCCCCGTTCTCGAAGATCACGGTGAAGGGGTCGTCGGCCTCGAAGTCGGCCAGCGCCTCCTCGTAGGAGTCGTAGCCGGCGAAGCGGTCCGGGCCCGAGGGCGACGCCGTCGCCGAAGATGGCGTCGATGGCGGCGGGGGCACCCAGCCGGGCGACCGCCGGGATCTCGGGGATCCGCTCGGCCACGTAGAGGTCGAGGAACTCGGTCCACGCGCTGGAGGCTGGGCAGGGTCAGGCCGTCGCCGTGGGGCCCGTTGGTGAGGCGCACGTGGAGCCGGTCGGTACCGGTGAAGTCCGTCGAGCATGTTGGCGAAGTGGCCGCTGGTCTGCTCGTCCTGCCACTGGCCGGTGAGGAACACCGGGACGTCGATGCGGTCGACCAGGCTGGCCGGGCTGATCGGGCGCGAGACGCTCCTCGTCGTAGTACGGCTCGGCCTCCAGCCCGCCGACCAGGTCCAGGTTCTGGGAGCGCTGGGCCTGGTTGGCGTCGCAGGTCTCGTCGCCCTCGTCGATCTGCTGGTTGACGTAGTCCGCGGCGTAGGCCTCGGCGTCTCGCTGACGCGGCGTGGTCCACTCGGCGGCGAAGCCGCTGTTGAAGATGCCGCCCGGGTAGCCGACGCCGGCGTAGGCCTCGTCGATCACCGACATCGGGCGCGATCGCCGCCAGGTGCGGCGGCTGGGTCGAGGCCACGAAGAGCTGGGTGATGCCCGGGTAGGAGATGCCGACCATGCCGACGTGGTCGTGGGCCACCCAGTCCTGGGCGGCGATGGCCTCGACGACGTCGTAGCCGTCGGCGATCTCGCTCCCTCGAAGAACGAGAGCGACCCGCCCGAACAGCCCTTGCCCCGCAGGTTGACCCCGACCGTCGCGTAGCCGAGGGCATCGGCCAGCTGGAGCTCGGGGGGCGAGGAGTAGGGGTTGGCCGGGTCGTAGCCCGACATGTTGATCACCGTCGGGTACGGGCCGTCGGCCGGGTACGTCGTCGCGGGGGAAGCGCGGGAACCGGACCATGGCGGCCAGGGTCGTGCCGTCCCGCATCTCGATGTAGTTGATGCCCTCGACCAGCTCCTGGTCCTCGAAGAAGGCGGCCTCCGGGTGGTCCTCACGGTCGAGGACGGCGACCGGCTCGCTGGCCTGGAGGTCCTCGCCCTCGCCGGCCACCACCCGGTAGCCCTCGCCGGGCGGGATCCGGCCGAAGGCCAGCAGGCCCTCCTCGTCGACGGTCCCGGTCAGCCCCACCTCGCCGAGCGGGGCGAACCACGCCTCGATCGGCACGCCGTCGGCGTCGACGAGGCCGCAGCTCGGTGCCCGGCTCGGCCTCGCCGGCCATCACGTACTCCACGCCGCCCTGCAGGGCGATCTCGAGGGCGGCGGCGTCGTCGAGGGCGACCGGCTCGACCTCGGGCGCGGCCTCGTCCCCGTCACCCCCGCCGTCGTCCGAGGAGCAGGCGGCGGCCAAGGCGAGGACGAGGGCGAGCGCGGTGAAGCGGAGGCAGGCGTGACGGGACATCGGCGCCGCAGCGTAAACGGCCGACGAGAGCGGCCCCGATCGGACCTACTGGCGGGAGTCGCGGGCCGAGCCGGTGAGGGGCTGCGCCGTCGAGGCGGAAGACGGCGCAGACCACCAGCCGGTCGCCGTCGGCCCACGACGCCGGCGAGGGCCAGAGGGCCGCGATCTCGAGCTCCGACGCGCGTCCAGGGGATGCCCACGAAGGCCCCGAACCGTCCCGGCAGGTCTCCTGGGCCACCGTGCGCAACCGGCCGACGCCCGGGAACCCGGCGTCGGGCCCCGCCGGCAGCTCGGTGCGGGCGAAGGCCTCGGCCTGGTGGGGGAGCCGGCAGGGGATGGCCCGGGTCTGGGTGATCTCGTTGACCTCCGGGCCGGTGAAGGCGCTGGCGTCCTCGATGCAGACGCCCGGGGTCAGGTCGATGACCGCCAGCTCCCGCCCGGGCGCGGGCGTCGTGGTCGGCGGTGCCGTCGTGGTCGGCGGTGCCGTCGTGGTCGTGGTCGGCGTGGCCCGGTCGACCAGCCACTCGGGCGGCTCGTCGTCGGAGCAGGCGCCGAGGACGAGGGCGGCGGCGAGGGCGAGGGCGGACGAGTCGGCGGATGCTGCATCAGTAGCTGGCCGGGAGCAGGTAGGCGAAGTTCTCGAAGAAGCCGTAGAGCACGACGAGGAAGATCGGCAGGCCGATGGCGTACGCCGGCCAACGGCGCCACGCCCGGCCCACGACCCAGGCCGCCAGCCACACCATCGCCGCGGCGATCCCCCAGACCACGGCCGGGGTCTTGGCGTGGCTCCTGGCCGTCGATGTCGCTCGGCGTCCTGCGAGGCTCGCGGCCTCGCCGCTGTCGGGCAGGGGCACGAAGGGGGCGGCCGGCTCCTGGAGGATCGGCGGACACCACGATGCGCTCCGCCGCGCTGTACTTCGGGATGGCAGGCCGTGAGCGTGAGGCGGTTGTCGAACTTGTACTCGAGCACGTCGACCCGGTCGGGGCTGACGATCACCGTGTTGTTGTAGAGGTAGGTGAACTGCGAGCCGTTGAAGTAGCTGATGATGATCTCGTCGCCCGTCGCCCAGCTCGTCGATGCGGTTGAACGGGGCGCCGTAGGTCGTGCGATGGCCGGCGATGCCGGCGTTGCCCTCCTGGCCGGGTAGCGGGGTGCCCTCGTAGTGCCCGGGCCCGCTGGCGAGCACGTCCAGGCCGACGCCCTCGAAGAACATGTCGTCCACGCCGATCGACGGGATCTGGATCCGGCCGACCATCTCGCCCCGCGGCGGCGCGTGCGGCACCGGCTGGGCCTGGCCGGGGCGCAGCGGTCGCGGGTCGGGATGCTCCCGGTTGTACTGCTCGACCTGTTCCTCGAAGTCGCTGCGGGCGTCGTCCTGGGCCTGGGCCGTGCGGATGCCGGTGCCCCACAGCTGGTACGCCACGAAGAGCAGGATCAGGACGCCGGCGGTGATCAGCACCCGGCCGATCGCGCCGAGGGTGCGCGCCAGCTTCACGGCCGGGAGGGTATACGGCGCCTGGGAGCGCGCCTGGGCACCCTGTGACGACTCGACGGCGTCGCTCCGCTCAGCGAAGTCCGGCGTCGCCGGAGCCGCTGATCCGCGCGAGCTGCTCCGCTCCGCTGCGCAGCGTCGCCCCCGGTCAGGTCGATCTGGCGTACTTCGGTACGCTTCCCGTGTCCATGGCCCCCGTCGTCCGCCTCCGGGGTGCCGTCTCGCTGCTCGGACGCTTCCCTGCCCTCGCCGGTGTCGACCTCGATGTCGAGGCGGGCGAGGTGGTGCTGCTCCGCGGCCCGAACGGTGCCGGCAAGACCACCCTGCTGCGGGTGTGTGCCGGTCTCCTGCCGGTGACCAGCGGCACCGCCGAGGTCCTGGGGGTGGACCTGGTCGGTGACCGCCGGTCGGTCCGGCACCGCGTCGGCCTCGTCGGCCACGGCGGGGGCCTGTACGACGACCTCAGCGTGGCCGAGAACGTCGCCTTCTGGGGCCGGGCGACCGGTGCCACCGAGGACGACGTGAACGGCGCCCTGGCCCGGCTGGGCCTGGACGGCCGCCTCCGGGACCTGGCCGTGACCCGCCTGTCGGCCGGACAACGGCGGCGGACCTCGATCGCGGCGATGGTCGCCCGTCGCCCCGAGCTCTGGTTGCTCGACGAGCCCCACGCCAGCCTCGATGCCCAGGGCCGGGACCTGATCGACACCCTGATCCGGGACTCGGTGGCCGCCGGGGCCACGGTCCTGCTGGCCAGCCACGAGGACGACCGGGCGGTGGCGGTGGCCACCCGGGTGGTCGAGGTGCGGGGTGGCACCACCACGATCGCCCCCGTGAGCCCGGTCGCCCCCGTCGCCGAGGAGGCCCCCCGTGCTGGCTGACGCCCGTCTCGTCGCCGGCAAGGACCTGCGCATCGAGCGCCGGGCCCGGGTGGCGACCAACCAGGTGGCTCCCTTCGCCCTGCTGGTGCTGGTCCTCTTCGCCTTCGCCCTCGACCCCGACCGGGGCATCCTGGACCGGGCCACCGCCGGCCTCTACTGGGTCGCCGTCCTGCTGTCCACGGTGCTCGCGGTGCAGCGGGCCTACGCCCTCGAAGCGGCCGACGGGGTGCCCGACGCCCTGCGCCTCTCGGGCCTCGACCCGGCGGCGGTCTTCCTGGGCAAGACGGCGGCGCTCGGACTCCAGCTCCTGGTCCTGGAGGCCCTGCTGCTGGTCGGGGTCACCGTCCTCTACACCACCGAGCTGGCCGGCCCGGCGCTGCTGGCCGCCACCTGCCTGGCCGCGACCGTCGGCCTGGCTGCCGCCGGTAGCCTCTACGGCGTTCTCGCCGCCGGCCTGCGGGTGCGGGAGACGCTCCTGCCGCTGCTCCTGCTCCCGGTCGTGGCCCCGGTCCTCATCGGGGCCACCCGGGCCTTCGAGGCGGCGTTGGCCGGAGCACCCCGGAGACGGGTGGCCCTGGTGTGGCCTGCTGGCCATTTTCGCGGCGATCTACGTAGCGTTCGGGATGCTCGCCTTCGGGCCCCTGATGGAGGAACTGTGACCCAGACGACGACGACGGTGACCGGGGACACCGGCGCACACCGGCTCTCGGGGCAGCCGCATCGTGGGGATCCTGGCCGCCGTGGGGGCGGTGGCCCTGCTGGTCTTCGCCCTCGTGCTGAGCCCGGCCGACGAGATCCAGGGCGAGGCCGTTCGCCTCCTCTACCTGCACGTGCCCGCGGCCATCGGCATGTACGGCGCGGTGATCCTGCTCGGGGTGAGCAGCGCCATGTGGCTGCGCCGTCGGACCCGGGCTGGGACGTCCTCGGCCGCCGCCTCCGCCGAGGTCGGCCTGGTCTTCACGGGCCTCACCCTCGTGACCGGGATGCTCTGGGGCCGGCCGACCTGGGGCGTCTACTGGGTGTGGGACGCCCGCCTGACCACCACGGCGATGCTCGCCATCCTGCTGGCCGGCTACCTCGCCCTCCGCCGGGTGCCCGCCGTCCGAGGAGTCGCGGGCCCGCCGGGCCGCCATCGCCGGCCTCCTCGTGGTCGTCGACCTGCCGCTCATCCACTACTCGGTCAACTGGTGGCGGACGCTGCACCAGGACGCCACCATCTCGACCACCGACGTGAAGATCGACGGCCTCATGCTCTTCACCCTCTTCCTGGGCATGGTCGTGGCCGGCCTGGTCCTGACCTGGCTGCTGATCCACCGGTTCCGGCTGGCCTGGCTGGAGGCCGAGATCGATGAGGGCGGGCTCGACCGCGCCCTGGCCGAGCGCCGGGCCGAGGCGGAGATGTCGGCATGATCAACGAGGGCTATGTCGTCGCCGGCTACCTGATCACGTTCCTGGGCCTCGGCGCCTATGCGGCGTGGATCCTGGTCCGGGGTCGCCGCCTGTCGGCCAAGGTGCCCGAGGAGCGTCGTCGGTGGATGTGACCTCGAGCGACGAGGTCGGCGACGCGCCCGAGCTTGGACCTCACCCCCCGGACCGCACCGCCGCGGGGCCGTCGGGGGCTCATCGCCTCGGTGATCCTGGTGGCCGTCGTCGGCGCGCTCGCCTTCGTCGCGGTGAAGGCCCTGGGCGAGGCCTCCCTGTTCTTCCTCAACGCCGACGAGGCCGTCGAGCAACGCGACGACCTCGGCACGGACCGGTTCCGGCTGCAGGGCACCGTGGTCGACGGCACGCTCGACGAGACCGACGACGGGGTGGCCTTCGACGTCGAGTTCAACGGCGTCACCGTCGCCGTCGTGCACGAGGGGGACCCGCCCGAGCTCTTCCAGCCCGACATCCCCGTCGTGCTGGAGGGCAACTGGGAGGGTGAGGTCTTCGCCTCCGACCGGATCCTGGTCAAGCACTCCTCGGAGTACGAGGCCGAGAACGAGGAACGTCTCGACGAGGCCGACGAGGGTGGAGAGAGCGACACCGTCGAGCCGTGAGGCCTGACAGGTGAACCTCGCGTTGGGGTCGGCGGGCGTCATGCTCGGCCTGCTCGGGGCCGTGGGCGGCGCGGTCGCGGTCCTGGTCGGGCTGCTGCGAGGGCGACCGGCCCTCCTGCGCTCGGCGCCCGCGTACGGGCTGCTCGTCCTGGGCGGGGCGATCTTGGCCACCGTGGCCATGGAGCGGGCCCTGATCACCCGCGACTTCACCGTGCTCTTCGTCGCTGAGAACGGCAGCAGCCGCACCCCGGCCGTCTACAACGTGGCCACGCTGTGGTCGGCGCTGGAGGGCTCGATCATCCTCTGGGCCCTGGTCCTGGCGGGCTACCTCACCGTGGTCCTGCACAAGTTCCGGGACCGCCTGACCGACCCGCTGGTGGGCTGGGCCCTGGTCACGATGTTCGTCACCGCGGCCTTCTTCTTCGCCCTGATGGTGGGCCCGGCGGATCCGTTCCAGAGCTTCGACCCGCCCGTGGGCTTCGACGGGCCGGGCCCGAACCCACTGCTGCAGAACCACATCCTCATGGCGTTCCACCCGCCGATGCTCTACCTCGGCTACGTGGGCTTCACCGTCCCCTTCGCCTTCGCCATCGGGGCGCTGGCCACCGGCCGGGTCGGCGAGGGCTGGTTGGTGGAGACCCGGCGCTGGACCCTGTTCGCCTGGGGCTTCCTGACCGTCGGCATCGTGCTGGGCGCCTGGTGGTCCTACGAGGTCCTCGGCTGGGGCGGCTACTGGGCGTGGGACCCGGTGGAGAACGCCTCCTTCCTGCCGTGGCTCACCGGGACGGCCTACCTGCACTCGGTGATGGTCCAGGAGCGCCGGGGGATGTTGCGGGTCTGGAACCTCTCGCTGCTGTGTGCGACCTTCGCCCTGACCATCCTGGGCACGTTCCTCACCCGGTCCGGGGTGCTCGACTCGGTCCACGCCTTCACCGAGTCCGGCATCGGCCCGGCCTTCCTGATGTTCTTCGCGGTGATCGTCGGGGTCAGCGTGATCCTGATCGGCTGGCGGGGCGACCGTCTGCGGTCCCCCGGGCGCATCGACTCCCCGTGGTCCCGGGAAGGGGCGTTCTTCGGCAACAACCTCCTGTTCGCCGCCTTCGCCTTCGTCGTCCTCCTGGGCACGGTCTTCCCGTTGATCGTCGAAGCGGTCAACGGCGATCGGATCTCGGTCGGGGTGCCGTACTTCGACCGGATGGCCATGCCGATCGGGCTCGGCCTGCTGTTCCTCATGGCGGTGGCCCCCGTCCTGCCGTGGCGGAAGGCCAGCGGCGAGCTCCTGCGCCACCGCCTCGACTGGCCCGGCCTGGGCCGGGACCTTCACCCTGGTCGTGGCCGTCGTCCTCGGTGCCCGGGGGCTGGCGCCCCTGCTGGCGTTCGGGCTCGGGGGGTTCGCGGCGGGCTCGGCCATGCCGCCAGCTCGTGCTCGCCACCCGTCGCCATGGCCGGCGGGGCCTGATCGGTCGGGCCAACGGCGGCATGGTCGTGCACCTCGGCGTGGTGGTCATCGCCGTGGCCTTCGCCGCCTCGCAGAGCTACGCCCACGTCGGCGAGTTCCGCCTGGCCGAGGGGCAGTCGGCAGAGGTGGGTGGCCACACCGTCACCTATCTGGGCCTCGAGACGATCGAGCGATCCGAGAAGACCGAGATCCGGGCCCGGGTCCAGGTCGACGACGACGGGGTGTTCACCCCGAGCCTGTCGGAGTTCCGGTTCGGCGGGCAGTCGATCGGCACGCCCTCGGTGCGGGTGTCGGCCGCCGACGACGTCTACCTCGCCCTCCAGGCGCTGCCCGAGGCGGGCTCGGACGAGGTCCTGCTCCGGGTGGTGGTGCAGCCCCTGATCCTCTGGCTCTGGGTCGGCGGGGCCGTCATGGCCCTCGGGACGATCCTGGCCGCGTGGCCCGGTGAACGGCGCCGGCCGACCGACCCGACCTCGGCGGTGCTGCCGTCCGATGTCGCCGCGCGCGCCCCGGATCCCGAGCCCGAGCGGGTCTGACCGTGGACGTCGACGAAGCCGTCGACCACCCGCCTCGCCGCCGGGGTGTGGTGCTCGGCATCGCCGTGCTCGTGGCGGTCCTCCTCGTGGCCTTCATCGCCGTCCTCGCCACCCGTGACCCCGCGCAGGACCGGACCACCGAGAGCCCGTTGGTCGGGGAGCTGGCCCCGCCGTTGGCCGGCGACATGATCGCCCCGGCGGACTCGGTGGGCACCGCCTTCGACCTGGACCGGCTCCGGGGCCAGTGGGTCGTGGTCAACTTCTTCGCCACCTGGTGCGTGCCCTGTGTGGTGGAGCACCCCGAGCTCATCGAGTTCAGCGACCGCCACGCCGAGGTGGGCGACGCCTCGGTGGTCAGCGTCGTCTTCGACGACAGTGTCGAGGACGTGACCGCCTTCTTCGAGGAGAACGGCGGGGACTGGCCGGTCATCGACGGCGAGCGGGTCATCCTGGACTGGGCCGTCGCCGCCGTGCCCGAGTCGTTCCTGGTGTCCCCGGACGGGATCGTGGCCGCCAAGATCACCGGCGGGGTGACGGCGGATGCCCTCGATGACCTCATCGGGCAGGTCTCGGGCGAGTGATGCGTCGCGCCTCCTGGTTGGTCATGGGCCTCGTGGTCCTGGTGGCCCTGATCGTCGGCCTCCAGCCCGACGACACGCCTCGGACCTCCGAGGACCGGATCTTCGCGTTGGCCGAGACGCTGAAGTGCCCGACTTGTCGCAGCCAGTCCGTGGCCGACTCCGAGGCGCCCAGCGCCAAGGCCATTCGGGGCGAGATCGCCCGGCGCCTCGAGGCGGGGGAGTCCGAGGACGAGATCCGCGCCTACCTCGTCAGCCGCTTCGGCGAGGAGATCCTGCTGACCCCGTCGTCCTCGGGCGTGACCGGGCTGGTCTGGGTCCTGCCCGTCGTCGCGTTGGCGCTGGGCGGTGCGGGCCTCTACCTGGCCTTCCGGCGCTGGAAGCAGCGACCGTCGGTGGCCGCGTCCGACGAGGACCGGCGCCGGGTGGCCGAGGCCCGCGGCGAGGGCCCGTGAGCCCCCGCGAGGTGGCCCCCGGCCCGGCGGACCCCGACGCCTACGCCGCCCTGGAGGAGCAGCGGGACTTCCTGCTCGGCTCCCTCGACGACCTGGAGCGCGAGCGGGCCGCCGGGGACATCGACGACGCCGACTACGAGGCGTTGAAGGACGACTACACGGCCCGGGCCGCCGCCGTGCTCCGGGCCCTTGACGACGGTGGGGCCCGCTTCGCCTCGGCCCGCCGTCCCGGCTCGTGGCGCTTCGTGGCCGTCGTGCTGGCCGGCGTGCTGGTCGTGGCCGCCGGCGCCGGGCTGCTGCTGGCCCGGCGCCTCGGGCACCCGGGCGGGCAACGAGTCGATCACCGGCGACATCCGCCTCGGCACGCGCGAGGAGCTGGCCCGCTGCCTCAGCCTCTTCAGCCAGGCCGAGGTCCTCGATGCGGTGCAGTGCTACGACGCCGTGCTCGAGGCCGACCCGGAGAACGTCGAGGCGCTGACCTACCGGGGCTGGGCGCTGATCCAGTCGACGCTGGTCGAGGAGGGCCTGACCTACCTGGACCGGGCCATCGCCGTCGATCCCGAGTACCCCGACGCCCATGTGTTCCGAGCCATCGCCTACCGCGACGCGGGCCGCCTCGACGAGGCCCGGGCCGAGCTCGCGGCCCTCGACGACCTTCAGCTCCCGGTGGCCATGGAGGGCCTGATCGCCGGTCTGCGCGAGGACCTGGCCATCGACGACGGATCCCCGCCGCCGACGACGGTCGAGGGCTAAGTTCCAGCCATGTCTGATCCATCGGTCCCGCCGCCACCCCCGCCGAGCGGGGGTTTCGCAGCTCCCCCACCCCCGGCGTCCTCGTCGGGTGGTTTCCCTGCGCCGCCGCCCCCGCCGGCGGGCTCGGGCGGCATGGCTCCGGGCGGCGCCCTCCACCTGGATCTCACCGCACCGCTGGAGGTCGCCAACTGGCGGCCGCTGGTCCACTGGCTGCTGGTCATCCCCTTCGCCATCGTGGCCGGGTTCCTCGGCTTCGGGCTCTACATCGTCTCGATCATCGCCTTCTTCACGGTGGTGTTCACCAAGCGGGTCCCCTCGGGCCTCTTCGGCTTCATGGCCATGGCGCTGCGCTTCACCTGGCGCTCGTCGAGCTATCAGCTGTTCATGAGGGAGCCCTACCCCAGCTGGGAGTTCACGTCGACCGCGGCCGACCCGGCCGACGACCCGGCGGTCCTGTCGATACCGGAACCCGGCGACATGAGCCGGCTCCTGCCGTTCGTGAAGTGGCTGTTGGCCATCCCGCATTTCTTCGTGCTGGTGTTCCTCGGCATCGGCGTCTACTTCGTCGTGATCTTCGCCTTCTTCGCCGTCCTGTTCACGGGCCGCTGGCCGGAGGGTGCCCGGACCTTCGTCGTCGGTGTCCAACGCTGGGCCATGCGGGTGATGGCCTACGTCCTGTTCATGACCGACGACTACCCGCCGTTCTCGTTGGACTGACGGTCAGTGCCCGTGGCCCCGCTTCGGCGGGGGCAGGTAGGTGCCTCGGGTGAAGGTGGCGCCTTCGCGTTCCAGGACCCAGGTCGAGCCCTTCTTGGCGTCGCGGTCGACCGCGTCCATGCCCTCGTCGATCAGCTCGTCGATCAGGGCGGGGATCAGGTCGCCGTGGAAGCAGAGCACGGCGTGGTCCAGGTCGTCGACCAGGCGGCGCACCGGGGCCAGCGGCATCCCCTCCCACAGGGCGTGGTCCTCGACGACGGCGAGGCCCCGGGCCTCGGCCAGGGGCTCGACGGTCTGCAGGCAGCGCACCGCGGGGCTGGACACGATCACGTCGATGCGGTGGTCGGCCGAGCAGGTCGACGAGGCCCCGGGCCTGGGCGAAGCCCTTCTCGGTGAGCGGGCGCAGCCGGTCGTCGGACCGCCAACCGTGACGGCTGAGGGCGTCCGCGTGACGGACGAGGAACAGGCTCACCCGGCGCCCAGGGCTCGCAGGTCGCTCACCACGCCGGGCAGGGCGTCGAGGAAGGCGTCGATGTCGGCGTCGGTCGTCGACCACCCCACCGACACCCGCAGCGAGCGGTGGGCGTCCACGCCCATCGCCTCGAGGACCGGTGACGGCTCCAGGGCCTCGGAGGAACAGGCACTGCCGGAGTGCACGGCGACCCCGGCGGCGTCGAGGCCGAGCAGGACGGCCTGGGGCTCGACCCCCTCGATGCCGAGGCAGACGAGGTGGGGGAGGCGATCCACCGGGTCACCGTAGGCCGGGATCCCGTCCAGGTCGGCGACCCCGGCCAGCACCCGCTCGGTGAGGCGGCGGGCGTCGTCGGCCTCCTCGGACCGTCGCCCGTCGGCCAGTGCACCGCAGGCCGCGGCGAACCCGGCCAGCCCGGCCACGTTCTCCAGCCCGGCCCGCCGGGCCCGCTCCTGGTCGCCGCCGACGAGCAGTGGATCGAGGCGCAGACCCCGGCGCACCAGGAGGGCGCCGACGCCGGCCGGCCCACCGAGCTTGTGGGCGCTCAGGGTGACGAGGTCGGCGCCCAGGTCGGCGAAGTCGAGGGCGTCGTGGCCGTTGGCCTGCGCCGCGTCGACGTGGACCAGCACGTCGCGGTCGGCGCAGGCGGCGATGACCTCGGCCACGGGCTGGCGGGTGCCGACCTCGTGGTTGCCCGCCTGCACGTGCACCACCGCCGTCTCGGGGCGGATGGCGGCCACCACCCGCTCGGGGTCGACCCGACCCTGGCCGTCCACGGCGACCACGCTGATCCGGCCGGACCGTTCGGCAGCCAGGCGCACCGCCGAGTGCTCCACCGCGCTCAGCGACCTGGTGCGAGCCGCGGGAACCCACCCCGGCCACCGCCGTGGCGATGGCCTCGGTGCCGCTCCCGGTGAACACGACCTCCCGGGGTCGGGCCCCGAAGCTGGCCGCCACCTGTTCGCGAGCCTGCTCGACGGCGACCCGGACCGTCATGCCCTCCTCGTGGATGCGGCCGGGATCGCCGACCAGGTCGAGGGCGGCGACCATGGCGGCGCGGGCCTCGGGCCGGAGCGGCGACGTCGACGCGTGGTCGAGATAGTGGCGGGTCACCGGTCACCCGGAACGGCGGGCGGTCACTCGGAGACGGCGGTGACGCAGACCTCGTCGCCCGTCGGCCGGGACGACTCGGTCACCGGCGAGGTGTCGCCGTAGAGGGCGCCGAGCATCCCCTTGACCATGCCCCGGTCCACGGCGCAGATCACGGGGTGCTCGACGGCCGCGCCGCCGAAGGGGCAGTGCTCGGACACGATGCGCAGCTCGTTGCCGTGCTTCTCGGCGTGGGCCGCGAACCCGTGGGCGGTGAGGGCGTCGGCCACGGCGTGCAGGGCGGTGCGGAACGACCGGGGTGCGTCGGCGCCCATGGCGGAGGCCATCGTCCGGCCGTACTCCTCGCCGACCTCCTCGGCCAGCTCCTGGGCCTTGCCGGGGGGCAGGGCCTCCAGGGCCCGCCCCAGCAGGGTGACGAGGACGTCGTCGTGGCCGACGTTGATCTCGAGGTTCACCTCGTGCTCGGTGGCCCGGTAGCGCTTGGAGGGCCGACCGGCGCCGCCGCCGTCGGCGCGCTCGACGCCGACCTCGAGGTAGCCGCCGGCGGCCAGCTTGTCGAGGTGGTGACGGGCCACGTTGGCGTGGAGGTCGAAGCGCTCGGCCACCTCGGAGGCGGTCACCCCGTCGGGGTGTTCGTGGACGTGGAGGAAGATGTCCCGGCGAGTCGGGTCACCGAAGGCCGAGGCGATGGCCGTGACGGCCGACGCGAACTCGGTGGGGGACAGAGCACCACCATCCACGCTCGGTATTCTACCTACGCGCATAGGAGAAATTCCGGCGACCGGCGCGCAGAGGAGCAGATCGACCGCTGATGGCACCCACCAATGACGAGGTCCTGGAGGCGCTCCGCGCCGTCGAGGAGCCCCTGCTGGAGCGCAACCTGGTCGACCTGGGCCTGGTCGAGGCCACCGAGGTCCACCGCGGCGGGCGCATCGTGGTGAGCATCGCCGAGCCCGTCGAGGGCTACCCGTACGCCGACGAGCTGCGCCGGGCCATCAGCACGTCGGTCGGTGCCCTGTCGGGGGTGAAGGACGTCCAGGTCGACGCCCGGCCCCTGGACGACGACGGCCAGGAGCGGCTGCGGCGCCTGCTGATCGGTGACCCCGAGGCCACCGCCGGCAGCCAGGAGAGCCACGGCCACGCCGAAGGTCGGGCCATCCCCTTCGCCGACGTCGGGTCCACGACCCGGGTCCTGCTCATCGCCTCCGGCAAGGGCGGCGTCGGCAAGTCGTCGGTCATCGGCCAACCTGGCCATCGCCCTCGCCCAGCGGGGCAAGCGGGTGGCGATCGTCGACGCCGACGTCTGGGGCTTCTCCATCCCCCGGATGCTGGGGGTGACCCGACCCCCGGTCCTGATCGACCGCATGCTGGTGCCGCCCGAGGCCCACGGCGTGCGCTGCATCTCCATGGGGTTCTTCGCCGAGGAGGACACGCCGGTCATCTGGCGGGGCCCGATGCTGCACAAGGCCCTGGAGCAGTTCCTGACCGACGTCTACTGGGGCGAGCCCGACTTCCTCCTCGTCGACCTCCCCCCGGGCACCGGCGACATCGCCATCTCCCTCGCCGGCTTCCTGCCCCGGGCCGAGGTCTACGTCGTGACCACCCCGCAGCCCGCGGCCCAGAAGGTGGCCCAGCGGGCGGCGTTCATGGCCGAGAAGGTCCGCCTCGAGGTGCGGGGCGTCATCGAGAACATGTCCTGGTTCACCGGCGACGACGGCCAGCGCTACGAGATCTTCGGCGACGGCGGTGGCCAGGAGCTGGCCGACCGCCTCGACGTCCCCCTGGTCGGCAAGGTCCCGCTCGTGCCCGACCTCCGCGAGGGCAGCGACACCGGCCACCCGATCGCCGCCGAGAAGCCCGACAGCGAGGCCGCCGCGCGTCTTCCAGGCCATGGCCGAGACGATCGACACCGAGCTCGCCCCCACCAAGCGCTACCACCCCGAGCTCAAGATCACCTAGGGACCGAAAACGAGGCAACCACGGGGGCGTGGGGACGCGCCGACCGTCGTCGAGGGCGATCAAGCGGTCCCGAGCCGCTCGAATCCCACTTGGCGTGACCTGCCTTTCGTTCTGGCGCCCGATTCGGTTGCCATAGGAGCCGAATCGGGCGCCAGAACGGCGAGGTCAGCGAGAAGGCCGCCATTCGGTCACGGAGGGTGGCGAAATGGCCTGGAGCGGCAAAGCGGACGCCGGCGGGACGACCTCGGCCCCCGTTCTTGCCATCGGTTTGTCCGGCCCGACGGCGTGCACCGTCGAGGCGGTCACACGAGCGTGTCGAGGATCTCGTCGATGTGGGTGACGGGGCCGAGGTGGCCTTCGCCGGGCCAGACGACGAGCGTCGGCCTCCGGCAGGCGTTCGGCCAGGGCTTCGGCGTGGCGGAGGGGGACCATGGTGTCGGCGTCGCCCTGGAAGATCGTCAGCGGGCCGGCGTGGCCGAACTCGACGCCCCAGGGGTGGGCGATCGCCCGGTAGTCGTCGACCACGCCCTTCGCCCCGTTCTGGAAGGCCCGGGTGAACAGGCCGCATGGTCTCGGCGGGCGGGGCGTCCTGGGCCTCGACCACGGCCCGGTCGCTCTCGCTCAGCTCCTTGAGGAAGGACTTCATCGCCGACGCCGGGGCCGCGCTTGGCCAAGAACGCGCGAGCTGGCCGAGCAGGAAGCGGGCCAGCGCGGGGGTGGTGCACGGCGAGGTCGAGGAACTGGCGGTCGGTCTTGGCGAAGTCGTTCGCCTCGGCCCACACGCCCATCTGGCCCATGCCCGCGGCCACGGCGGTCGCCGTCACCCGGTCGCCCAGCCCGGCCGCACAGGCCACGGCGTAGGGCCCGCCGCCGGAGTAGCCGAGGACGGCGAACCGGTCGATGTCGAGGGCGTCGGCCAGGGCGGCGACGCGGGCGGGGTAGTCGCCGACCGACGCCAGCGGCGGGCCGCTCGACCGCCCGATGCCCGGGCGGTCCGGGGCCAGCACGCGCAGGCCTCGGGCCCGGGCGGGCTCGTCGGTCCAGTCGAACCCGGCCCCACAGGACGGCGTCGCCGTGGAAGGCGAACACGGGCGCGCCCGACGGGTCGCCGTACTCGTAGAGCCCGACGACGGTCCCGTCGGGCAGGTCGACGGTGCGGTCATCAGTCGGCGCGGTGGCCACGGGCCATGTTCGCACCCGCTCCGCGGATGCGGATCACGGGACCGCCGCTCCTAACCTGTCCCCGCACCCGCACAGGAGGATCCGTGGACGTTCGCATCGGCGTGACCTACAGCCCCAAGGAGCTCGAGGTGGAGCTCGGCGACGAAGGCCGACCCCGAAAGCTCAAGGCGGAGATCGACGCCGCGCTCGGCGGGCACCGGCGCCCTCTGGCTGACCGACCGCCGGGGCCGCCAGGTGGCGGTGCCCGTCGACAAGGTCGCCTACGTGGAGATCGGCAGCCCCGACGACGCCCACCGCATCGGCTTCGGGGCCTGATCGACCTCCGGGTCGGCCCCGCACCTCAGACATGACCGCCGGGCCGGTCGATCTGCTCGAACGCAAGCTGGTCTTCGTCACCGGCAAGGGCGGCGTCGGCAAGTCCACCATCGCCTCGGCCCTGGCCCTGGTGGCCGCGCGGCAGGGCCAGCGGACCCTGGCCTGCGAGTTCGACGCCAAGGGCAACCTGGCCGACTTCTTCTCGGCCGCGCCCACCGGCTGGGACCCCACCGAGGTCCAGCCCAACCTCTTCGCCATGTCCATGGACACCGAGGAGTCGCTCAAGGAGTACCTGCGCCTCCAGGTCAAGATCCCGCTGGTCGCCCGCATCGGGCCGCTGGCCCGCACGCTGGACTTCGTGGCCAACGCCGCCCCCGGGGTGAAGGAGATCCTCACCGTCGGCAAGGTCGTGTGGGAGACCAAGGAGCAGCACTACGACCTCGTCGTGGTCGACGCGTCGGCCACCGGCCACGTGGTGGCCCAGCTCTCGGCCCCGCAGGCCATCGGCGAGCTGGTCAAGGTCGGCCTGGTCCGGGACCAGACGGCCTGGCTCAGCGAGATCCTCGACGACGCCGCGACCACCGGGGCGGTCATCGTGGCCGCGCCCGAGGAGATGCCGGTGAACGAGTCCCTGGAGCTGGCCGAGCGCATCCGCACCGAGACCCGGGTCGACCTCGCCGCCACCGTCGTCAACCGGGTCCTGCCCGAGCTGTTCTCCCGGGACGAGGAGGAGGTGTTCGAGGCCCTCCGCCGACCCGGACGCCGTCGCCGCCCTCGAGGCCGCCGCGGGCGGGCCGGTGGCCCCGATCCTCGACGCCGCCGAGCTGGCCGTCACCCTGCGGCGGACCCGCAGCGTCCACCTCGACCGCCTCCGCGAGGGCCTGCGCGGGCGTGCCGATGCTGTACGCGCCGGAGCTGTTCACCCGCAGCCACGGCATCCGGGCCACCAGCCAGCTGGCCGACGCCCTCGCCGCGGAGCTGGGTTACTGATGGCGCGCGCGCCGGCGCACCGATCCGCCACCTCGGCCTCGCTCGAGCAGCTGCTGGCGGCCAACGAGGTCGTCGTCACCTGCGGCTCGGGCGGCGTGGGCAAGACGACGAGCGCCGCCGCCCTCGGCGCCATGGCGGCCGCCCACCTCGGGGGCCGGGTCCTGGTCCTGACCGTCGATCCGGCCAAGCGCCTGGCCAACGCCCTCGGCCTGGAGCAGTTCGGCAACGTCGAGTCCGAGGTGCCCCGGTCGGCCTTCACCGACGCCGGCGTCGAGCCCCGGGGCCAGCTCTTCGCCGCCATGCTCGACACGAAGGCCAGCTGGGACGACCTCGTCCACCTCCACGCCCCCGACGAGGCCACCCGGGAGGCGATCCTGGCCAACCCGCTCTACCAGAACATCACCGGCAAGTTCGTCCAGAGCCACGACTACATCGCCATGGAGCGGCTCTACGAGATCCACTCGTCGGGCCGCTACGACCTGATCGTCGTCGACACCCCGCCGACCCGGAACGCCATCGACTTCCTCGAGGCGCCCGACCGCATGGCCGACTTCTTCTGCAGCCGCCTGCTGCGCTGGCTGACCGCTCCCGGCCCGGTCCCGGGTCCTCAACTACGCCTCGAAGCCCTTCTACATCGATCGCCGACCGCATCCTCGGCTCGCAGTTCCTGGAGGACATCGGCGAGTTCTTCCTCCTCTTCCAGACCATGTACGACGGGTTCGTCGAGCGCTCCCAGGCGGTGTCCCGCCTGCTCGAGGACCACGGCACGACCTTCGTCGTCGTCTCCACCCTGGAGCCCGCCCCCGCCCAGGAGGCCGAGTTCTTCGTCGAACGCGCTGACCGAGCGCAAGCTGCACCTCGGCGCCCTGGTGTTCAACAAGGTCCTGCCCACCGACCTGTTCTCGGCCGAGGCGGCCAAGGTGGCCGAGCGCCTCTGTCGGGACGCCACGCCGGTGGCCGAGGCCGTCAGCGGCCAGGTGGCCGACACCGAGCAGGTCGTGCCGGGTCCTGGGCGAGGTGGCCGAGAGCTTCCTCAACTACCGGCTGGTGGCCTCCCGGGAGGCCGAGGAGGCGGCCCGGCTGGGGGCCAAGGCCGAGGTCGTGGCCACCGTGCCCTACCTGGCCGACGACATCCACGACCTGGCGGGCCTGCTCGGCATCGGCGACCACCTGTGGTGAGCCCGCGGCGGTCGTGGCCGGCGGGCACCGGGCGACCTGCGAGGCCGCGCTGCGCATCCTCGACGCCGGCGGCAACGCCTTCGACGCCATCGTGGCGGCCGGCTTCGCCTCGGCCACCAGCGAGCCGCTGATGACCGGGCTGGGCGGTGGCGGGTTCTGCCTGACCCGCACCGCGGCGGGCGAGGCGCCCTCTTCGACTTCTTCGTGGACACGCCGGGCCGCGGCCTGGACCCGATGCCCGAGCCCCACTTCTTCCCGGTCACCGTCAGCTACCCCGGCGTCGACCAGGTCTTCAACACCGGCCTGGGCTCGGCCGCGGTGCCCGGCACGGTGAACGGCTACCTGGCCATCCACGAGCGGCTCGGTCGCCTGCCGCTGGCCGAGGTGCTGGCGCCGGCGGTCGCGCTGGCCGAGGGCGGGCGTCGTCCTCGACGACTTCCACGGCTCGGTCACCGACCTGCTCTGGCCGATCCTCGTGCCTGACCGAGGACGGGCGGCGGCTGTTCGGCGTCGGCGACGACCCGCAGCCGCCGGGTCACCGCTTCACCAACCCCGACACGGGCCGGTTCCTCGCCGAGCTGCAGGCCGACCCCGGCCACGACCTCTGGTCGGCGGGGCGGGGCGAGCAGGTGGTGGCGGACATGGCGGCGGGGGAGGGGCTCATCACCGCCGAGGACCTGGACGGCCTACGCCGTGGCCGAGCGCGAGCCGCTGGCCGTGCGCTACCGGGACCGCACCGTGCTGACCAACCCGCCGCCGGCCTTCGGCGGCGAGCTGATCGGCCGGGGCCTGGGCTTCCTCGCCGAGGAGCTGCCGACCCCCGGCGCCTGGGGCGAGCCCGGCCACGTCGCCGCCCTCGGCCGGGCCCTCCAGGACCTGGAGGCGTCCCGGACCGCCGGACGCCGGCCCGCAGTTCAGCCGGGGGACGACCCACGCCAGCGTGGCCGACGCCGAGGGCAACGTGGCCTCGCTGTCCACCTCCAACGGCGAGGCGTCGGGCTACGTCGTCCCCGGCACCGGGGTGATGCTGAACAACATGCTGGGCGAGGGCGACCTGCATCCCGGACGGCTTCCACGCCTCGCCCCCCGGGCCTCCGGGTGTCGTCGATGATGGCGCCCGACCGTCGTCCTCGGTCCCGACGGCGTGGAGCTGGTCCTGGGCAGCGGCGGCTCGGCCCGCATCCGCACGGCGCTGCTGCAGACGATCAGCGCGCGTCGTCGACTTCGGCCTCGACCCGGCCGACGGCGGTGGGCCGGCCCCGCATCCACTGGGACGGCGCCGCCTTCCAGGTCGAGCCCGGGTTCGCCGCCGAGTCCGTCGCCGCGCTCGAGGCGCCTCGGCCCCGTCAACCGCTGGTCGGACCTGAACCTCTACTTCGGCGGCGTCCACGCCGTCGCGCCCGACGGCCACGGCGGCGGCGACCCCCGCCGGGCCGGCGCCTGCCTCACGGGGTAACGCTCCCAGCGGGACCGGCGCTCGTAGCCTGCGGGCATGGCCGGTCTGCTGGAGCTCGCCCGGGCGCACACGCCCCTGCGGGACGACCAGATCGAGCACCTGCAGCGGCTGGCCGCCTCGTGGGGGCTGCTGGCCGACCTCTGCTTCGCCGACCTGCTGCTGTTCGCCCCCCTCGACCCGAAGGGGGACGAGGGCTTCGTCGTCCTCGGCCAGATCCGCCCCGCCACCAGCCAGACCCTCTACCGCTCGGACCTGATGGGCTCGATGGTCTCCGCCGAGGAGCGGGAGGTCGTCACCCGGTGCTTCAAGCGGGACGAGATGATCGAGGGCGAGGTCACCAGCGCGGCGGTGCGGGAGCTGGTCCGGGTCGAGTGCATCCCGGTGCGGGCCGACGGCGAGCTGATCGCGGTCCTCACCCGCGAGTCGGCGTCGTCGGTGGGGCGGCTGCCCGGCGAGCTGGAGCGGACCTACGTCACCATGTTCCACCGCTTCGCCCGCATGATCGCCGAGGGCAGCTTCCCCTTCCCCCGGGCCGACTTCGAGAGCGAGCTGGCCCCCCGGGTCGGCGACGGCGTCGTCCTCCTCGATGCGACCCGGCGCATCGAGTACCACTCGCCCAACGGCGTGTCGGCCCTGCACCGCATCGGCGTGCACTCGGCGGCCGAGGGGCGGACGCTGGCCGAGGTCGGCCTCGACGACGAGATGGTCCGGGACGCCTACGCCTTCGGCATCCCCGTGACCCACGAGGTCGAGCGGCCCTCGGGCGTCACCGTGGTCATCAGCTGCATCCCCCTGCTGGAGCGGGGCGAGGCCACCGGGGCCGTCGTGCTCATCCGGGACATCAGCGAGCTGCGCCGCCGGGACCTGCTGCTGCTGTCCAAGGACGCCACCATCCGGGAGATCCACCACCGGGTGAAGAACAACCTGCAGACGATCTGCTCACTGCTGCGCCTGCAGGCCCGGCGCATGGACTCCCCCGAGGCCCGCACGGCCATCGAGGAGTCGGTCGCCCGGATCTCGTCCATCGCCATGGTCCACGAGATCCTCAGCCGGGGGGCGGGGGAGGACGTGCCGTTCGTGGAGGTCCTCCGGCCGCTCCTGCGCACGGTCGAGGAGGGCCTCGTGCCCCACGACTACCGGGTGAAGTTCCGCATCGAGGGCGATGCCGGGAAGCTGCCGGCCTTCATCGCCACGCCGCTGTCGATCGTCATCACCGAGCTGGTGCAGAACATCGTCGAGCACGCCTACCCGATCTTCGAGGACGGTCGACACGCCGGAGGGCGAGGTCCTCGCTGGAGGTGGCCAACGACGGCCACACGCTGGTCGTGCGGGTCACCGACGACGGGGTCGGCCTGCCGCCGGGCTTCGACCTCGACGACCACGACGGGCCTCGGGCTGTCGATCGTCCAGACCCTGGTGACCACCGAGCTCCAGGGCTCGATCTCCATGCACGCCCGCTCCGACACCGGCGACCACGCCCACGGCGCCGTCGCCGAGATCCGCGTCCCCCTCGTCGCCGACGAGGTCCTGACGTAACCCTCGAGTGGCTTCGCTCGCCGGCCTGGCGGGCCGGCGCTGGAGCAGACCCGCCTCGGCCGCGAACCGGCGCTCGTTCTCTCGCTCAGCAACTCCGGTGTCGCCGTCGTGGAGCGTCGACCTTGCGGCTCCGCTCCGCTGCGCAGCCTCGCTGCTGGCTGCGAGTCGCTCTCAGCTCGCTCGGCGGGCGGCCTTGAGGCGGGCGACGTGCTGGCGGCGCAGGACCCGACGCTCCTCCTCGGAGGTGCCGCCCCAGACGCCGGAGTCCTGGTTCGTGATGATGGCGAACTCCAGGCACGCGGCCTGGGCCTCGCACTGGAAGCACACGGCCTTGGCGGCTGCGATCTGCTCGAGCGCGGGACCGGTGGTCCCGACGGGGAAGAACAGGTCCGGATCGGTGTCACGACACGCGGCGCCGTCTCGCCAGTCGTCGATCTCGTCTTCAGGGGTGAGGCCAGGTGCGTTGAGCGCTGGGAGGGCCACAGAACCTCCACGGTGAGGTTGCAGGAGTAGGGGGATGTCGTTGATGCTGCGAGGCGAGGGATCCTCGAGGCGGCCGGTGCTCGTGATTCCGTTCACATGCAGCGGGGTCACCCTACTCCCGAGTCAGAAGGTGGGCAACAGGTAGGTTTCACGCAGATGTCACAGCCCCTCGTGATCGCCCACCGGGGCGCTTCGGCCTCCTTCCCGGAGAACACCATCGAGGCCTTCCGGGGCGCCGCCGAGCAGGGGGCGGACTGGGTCGAGCTGGACGCCCGCCGCACCGCGGACGGTGCGCTGGTGGTCCACCACGACGCCCACCTGCCCGACGGTCGGGCCATCGTGGACCTGGCCGCGGCCGACCTGCCGGGGTCGGTCCCGACCCTCGCCGCCGCCCTCGACGCCTGCGCCGGGATGGGCGTCAACATCGAGATCAAGAACAACCCGCCCGACCCGGATCTCGACCCCGACGAGCACGTCGCCGAGCAGACCGTCGCCCTCCTGGCCGAGCGGGGCGGGCGGGACGAGGTGCTCATCTCGTCGTTCAACCCCGCCACCCTCGTCCGCATCCGGGACCGGGCGCCGCACCTGGCCACGGCCCTGCTGGTGGTCGAGCCCGCCGCCGACGTCGTCGACGTCCTGCTCGCCGCCGGCCACTCAGGCCCTGCACCCCTACGACTGGTTCGTCGACGAGGACCTGGTCGCCCGCTGCCACGCCGCCGGCCATCGCGGTGAACGTCTGGACCGTCGACGACCCCGACCGCATGGCCGAGCTCCTCGCCCTCGGCGTCGACGGCCTCTGCACCAACGTCCCCGCCGTCGCCCGTGGCCTCATCGACTCTGGCCAGTAGGGAGGCTGCGCAACGGAGTGGAGCGGCGTCGACGACGTTCCCCGACGGCGACGCCGGAGTTGCCGAGTGAGCGACCGAGAGCGGGTCGTCAGGCGGGCTGGATCGGGTCCGAGCGCTCGCTCGTCCAAGACCGCGATCGAAGCCACTCAGATGTCACGGCAGCACGAGGCGCAGGGCGTTGGGCTCGTGCTTGAACTCGAGGCGGTCGACGTCGCCGAGGTGGTCGCCGTCGACCTGGTACGGCATGGCGCCGTGGGCGACGAGGTCCACGGCCTCGACGTCGGTGCGGTAGTCGACGTGCTTCGACTTGCGGAGGCGCTTGCCGCGCCGAGCGCGGAGGCGGCGATGTTCAGGAACGGCAGGACCTTCATCGTGCGCACGGTGACCACGACCAGGCCCCGGTCGAGCGTGGCGTCGGGGGCGAGGTTGAACGGCCGGTTGCCGAGGAACGTGTACGGGTTCGTGTTGAGCACCACGGTCATGTAGCCGTCGGGCGACCACCGTGCCGTCGGCGTGGTGGACCGAGAAGTGGGACTGGCTGCGGTCGTAGTGGGCCAGCGTGGTCTCGATGCCGGCGTAGATGAAGAGGGCGTGCCCGGCGTAGCGCTTCAGGCCGGAGCGCTTCTCGACCTGGGCCACGATGGCGGCGTCGAAGCCCACGCCCGGTGTGGAAGAGGAAGTAGCGGCCGTTCACGTTCCCCAGCCCGACGGGGCGGATCGATCCCCGGGCGAGGGCGTCGAGCAGGTCGCTGGTGGCCTCGATCGGGTCGTTGGGCAGGCCGATGGTCCGGGCGAACACGTTGGTCGAGCCCCCGGGGAGCGTGGCCAGCGCGGTGTCCGAGCCGGCGAGCCCGTTGGCCGCCTCGTTCAGGGTCCCGTCGCCGCCGAGCACGACGACGACGTCGACGCCGTCGTGGGCCGCGCCCCGGGCCAGCGAGGTGGCGTGGTCCCGGCGGTTGGTCTCGGCCACCTCCACGTCGTGGTCGGCGGACAGCGCCTTGCGGATCACGACCCGCGTGCGGGGCGTGACCGACGAGGCCGAGGAGTTGACGAGCAGGAGGACCTTCAGGACGCCAGACGGTAGCCGCGGTCGATTTGGCCGCCGGCCGGGGTAGGGACCGACAATCTCCACCATGTATGCCCCCAACTGGAGCACTTCGTCGTGAACATCGTCGTGTGCGTGAAGCAGATCCCCGACCCGGCCGAGCCGGGCGCGCTGGATCCCGAGACCAACACGCTCAAGCGTGATTCCAAGCTGATCCTGGACGAGGCCGACTCGTACGGGGTCGAGATGGCCCTGCAGCTGGTGGACAACGCCGGCGGCGACGGCGAGGTCACCCTCGTCTCCATGGCCCCCAACAGCGAGACCAGCGGCCTGCGCACGGCGCTGGCCATGGGCGCCGCCAAGGCCGTCCTGGTCAGCGACGAGGCCCTCGCCGGCTCGGACTCGCTGGGCACCGCCAAGGTGCTGGCCAAGGCCATCGGCCGGGTCGAGGGCGTGGACCTCATCCTGACCGCCACCGAGTCCAGCGACGGCTACACGGGCACCGTGCCCGAGCAGCTGGCCGAGCTCCTCGGCCTGCCGTCGGTCACCTTCGCCAAGGAGATCCACGTGGGCGACGGCACCGTCGAGGTCCAGCGCCAGACCGAGCTGGGCTACGACGAGGTCACCTGCCCGACCCCCGCCGTGGTCTCGGTGACCGCCGGCGTGGTCGAGCCCCGCTACCCCTCCTTCAAGGGGATCATGGCGGCCAAGAACAAGCCCGTGGACGAGGTGACCGTCGCCGATCTCGGCCTCGACGCCTCCGACGTCGGCTGGGCCGGCGCCCGCCAGGAGGTCGTGGCCGTCACGGCCGCCCCCGAGCGTGAGGCCGGCGAGATCATCGAGGACGAGGGTGAGGCCTATCAGCGGGTCATCGCCTTCCTGGACGAACTGAAGGTGATCTGATCATGGCTCTCTCCCGCATCTGGGTGTACGCCGAGGCCCGTGACGGCGAGGTCCTGCCGATCACCCTCGAGATCCTGGCCAAGGCCAACGAGCTGGCCGACACCGTCGAGTGCGTGGTCGGCGGCGACGGCGCCGCAGTGGCCGAGACCCTCGGCGCCCACGGCGCCACGAAGGTGTACGCCACCGGCGACCTGGGCGACTCGCTCCAGGGTGTGCCCGTGGCCGCCGCCATCGCCGGCGCCGTCCGAGGGCGGCGACGCCCCCGACGCCATCCTCTTCGGCACCACCTACGACGGCCGCGACGTGGCCGGCCGCCTGTCGGCCAAGCTCGACCGCACCGTGTCGACCAACAACGTCGACCTGAGCGAGGACGGTGGCGCCCTGGTCACCACCGAGCCGATCTTCGGTGGCGTGACCAACATCCAGACCAAGCTGACCGGCGACGGTCCGGCCCTGGTCCTGCTCCGCCCGAAGTCCTTCGCCCCGGCGGAGGACGCCAGCGGTGCCGCCGCCGAGGTGGCCGACCTGGCCGTGCCCGACACCGGCGCGACCGGTGCGGCCACGGTGAAGGCCCGCCACGTCGAGGAGCGCGAAGGCCCGCAGCTGGACGCGGCGGCGGTCGTCGTCTCGGGCGGCCGTGGCCTGGGCGACGCCGAGAAGTACGAGATGATCGAGACGCTGGCCAAGCTCCTCAAGGCGGCTCCGGGCGCGTCCCGGGCCATCGTGGACGCCGGCTGGGTCCCGTACTCGTACCAGGTGGGACAGACGGGCAAGGTCGTGAAGCCGACCGTCTACATCGCCTGCGGCATCTCGGGTGCGACCCAGCACCTGGTGGGGATGAAGGGCTCCAAGAACATCATCGCCATCAACAAGGACGCCGAGGCCCCCATCTTCTCGGTGGCCGACCTGGGCATCGTGGGCGACGTCCACAAGGTGCTGCCTCAGGTGATCGAGGCACTCCAGAACCGGTAGTCCCGCTCGAAGGCGCCGCCTCCTCCGGGGGGCGGCGCCTTCGTCGTCTTCGGGCTGGGGCGGGGCGGGTGTCGGCTGGGGGGGCGGGGCGGGGGGCCTCCCTCGCTCCTGACGCAAGCGAGCGAAACCGTCGCCGAGGAAGGCCCCCCGCCCCGCCTGTGGCCGGCTGGGCCACCCAGGCGCCGGCCGGGACTGCGGCGCCGCTAGGTGGGCGGCGCTGGGGGGCGTGACCACCGGGTCGCACGCGATCCCTTCGTTGGGGGGCTGGGGGCTGGAGTCGACGCGGGGATGGGCGTCCTCCTGTGGCGGGCGGGGACGAGGCATCGAGCGCAGTTGGACTGCTGTGAGCAGCTTTGCTGCGCTGAGTTCGAAGGGCCGGTCGACGGAGCGGGCGGTTGGATGCCCCCGACGACGTGCGGCCTGTCCCCACGCCCCCGTGGTTGCTCGTTCTGCCCGGCTGGGGCAAGGCGGCCGTGGGACGAGGACGCGGCTCGGCCGCTTGGCTGCCGTCGGTTTGTCCAGCCCGACGGGCTTGCTCAGGTGGCGGCGTCTTCGGCGTTGACGGCCCAGGCGAGGCCGTCGACGGTGTCCTCGACGGCGAGGCGGAGGGTCCAGCCGGTGTCGGGCTCGGCGGCGTCCCACCAGAGCCAGGAGAGCTCGCTCGGCGGCGGCGCCCAGCTCGTCGGGGTCGACCTCGTCGTGCTCGTCGAGGCCGGTGAGGGTGGTCAGCGCCCACCAGGCCCGGGCCCGGCCGGTGGCGGTGCCGCGACGCCGGCCGTGGGCGCCGCCGGACGGCGGCGGCCCAGGCCATGTGGGCCATGGCCTCGGCGGCGGTGATCTCGACGGCGCGGCCGCGATCGGAGGCCGAGGGCGGCGACGGCGCTGTAGGCGTCGCCTTCGACGGCGACGGTCTCGATGCGGCCGTTCGACTCGGTCGATCCAGGTCCGGGCGACGTCGACCAGGGCCGTGGTCGACCGTGGCGTCCTCGACCCGTGGCGCCGGGCTCGCCGAACAGGGTCGGCAGCGGGGTGGGGCGGTCGGGAGCCGGGAACTCGGCCTTGTCCGGGCTGGTAGGTGGCGAGGGCGTACGTCGGCTCCCAGGACTGGAGGACCGGGGGCAGCTCGAAGAGGTCGGGGAGGTCGTCGAGGCGGCCGGTCAGGTCCTCGCCGCGCACCACCCGCTCGTGGGCGGCCAGCGCCGGCGGGGGCGCCGCCGGGGTGGTTCTCGGCCAGCTCGGCCCACTCATGGGTGGAGGCCGCGACCTCGTGGAGCGGGCCCGAGGCCCATGAAGCCGGACCCTTCGAAGAGGACGGTGCGCGGCCCACTCGCCGGGCGCCTCCAGGGCCAGGCGGTACTCGGCCTAGGACGCCGCGGGCCAGAGCTGGAAGCCCCGCTCGATGGCGGCCTTGGCCTTGTCCCGCAGCCGGACCAGCTCGTCCCAGTCCCGGGCTCGGCCAGCCGGTCGACGTGCCGGACCAGCTCGTCCAGGTCCCCCTGCGCCGCCGCCTCGTCGACGCTCATCACCCGCCACGCGTTCTGGGCCACGACCTGTCGTGGGGCGCGGTGAGGCCCAGAACCGGATCCGTCGTTCGGGCGCGACCTGTTCGGGGCGTGGGAGGGCCCAGAACGGGCGGGGGGGCGGGGTCACACGAGGGGCCAGGGGTAGCGGTGGCCGGTGTGGTCGTGGGGGAAGGAGCCGCCGCGGAGGAGGGCGCCGGCGCGGGTGAGGACGGCGTCGCGCTCGAAGGGGTCGAGGAGCTCGGCCAGGGCGTCGGGCAGGCCGCCGTCGACCAGGGCCTGGAGGCCGGCGGCCACGTCGTCGGGCAGGCGCTCGCCGGCGTAGTCCCAGATCACGGTCCGGACCTTGAACTCGTGGTGGAAGCTGAGGCCGTTGTCGATGGCCCAGATGTGGCCGTCGGCGTCGATCAGGCAGTGCCCGCCCTTGCGGTCGGCGCTGTTGGCGACCAGGTCGAAGGCGCACAGCCGCCGGAAGGCGTCGTCGTTGGCCTCGTCCTCGCGGAGGGTGAAGTAGTGCTCGCTGAAGTCGGCGTCGATGAAGCGCTGCACCGAGCCCTCGCCCGCCGGTCCGTCGCGGAGCACGGTCGGGCGGCACCAGCTCCCAGTCGAGCGCGTGCGGACAGCTCGTAGGCGGCCACCTCCCGACGGGCCAGGCCGCTCGGGAAGTCCCAGAGGGGACGCTCGCCCCGCACCGGCTTGTAGATGGCCAGCTCCTCGGCCCCGTCCAGCGCCGATCCGGACCAGGAAGGTGCCGTTCGAGCTGTACGGCATGCGCCCCTCGACGGTCATCTCGCCCTCCCGCAGGAGGGTGAGGTCGACCTCGGTGCTCACCGGATCGTCACTTGTGGCCGTTGCTCCGGGGGCAGATGTGGCCGTCGGGGTCCATGGGCTGGCCACAGATCGGGCACGGGGGCCGTCCGGCGGCGACCAGGTCCTCGGCGTAGCTCGCAGAAGGCCACGACCTGGGCCCGGGTGAGGTGGAACCGGGCCATGCCGCCGTCCTCGTCGTCGTCCTCGTCGACCAGCTCGTCGGCCTGGAGCACGATCCGGTCCGACTCGCGTCGTCGTAGGCCACCCCGAGGGTGCCCACGACCCACTCGGCCACGACGGGCTCGACCAGGTCCAGTCGGACGGGCAGCTCGGTCGGCCGGGACGACCGGGCAGGTCGTGACAGCACCCCCTGCAGGTACTGGCCCAGGGCGCCCACCTGCTGCTTCTCGAGGCGGAGGCTGACCACCTGGGTCCCCTCGACGGCCTGCAGGAAGAAGACCCGGGAGCCGGGCTCGCCCACCGCCCCGGCGGTGAAGCGGTCGGGCTCGCGCAGGTCGAAGGTCGCTCATCGGATCGGCCTCCTCTCACGACGGGACCAGCCGCTTCAGGTCGTCGACCGCGTTGACGGCCAGGACCAGGGGCCCGTCGTCGGTCATGGCCACGGCGCTCACCGAGCACGGCGAGATCACGACCCGCTGGAACAGGTCGAGGTGGGTGCCCATGGCGTGGGCCACGGCGGCCTTGATGGGTCGGCGTGGGACACCGCCACCACCCGCTCGCCGGGGTGGCGGGCCCGGAGCTGGGCGAGGGCGTCGGTGATGCGGACCTGCATCTCGCTGAAGGACTCGCCCTTGGGGAAGCGGAAGCCCGACGGGTTGCGCTGGACCTGCTTCCACTCCTTCTTCTTGTAGAGGTCGGCCAGCCGCTTGCCGGTCCACTCGCCGAAGTCGCACTCGTGGAGGTCGGCGAGGGTCCGCACCCGGTTGCCGGTGGCCTTGGCGATCGGGGCCGCGGTCTCCCGGGCCCGCTCCAGGGGCGAGGCGTAGACGGCGGCGACGTCGCCGAGAGGGGCGATGCGCTGGGCCACGGTCTCGGCCTGGGCCTTCCCGGCGTCGGACAGGTGCAGGCCGGGGGCCCGGCCGGGCAGCTTGGTGCCGGTGGTCGGGGTCAGGCCGTGGCGCACGAGGAGCACGAGCGTCGGAGGCGTGGGCTTGGTCGCCATGAGGCGCGTCAACCTATCGGCGCCCCCCACCGTACGCTCCCGCGGCATGGACGACCCTGGCGGCGGTGGAGGCCGAGGTCACGGCCTGTCGGGCCTGCCCCCGCCTGGTCGAGTGGCGGGAGCAGGTGGCCGGCCGAGAAGCGGGCGGCCTACGCCGACTGGGAGTACTGGGGTCGTCCCGTCCCGGGTTTCGGCGATCCGGAGGCCCGGGTGGCGATCATCGGCCTGGCCCCGGCCGCCCACGGCGCCAACCGCACCGGCCGCATGTTCACCGGCGACCGCTCGGGCGACTTCCTCTACGCCGCCCTGCACCGCACCGGCTTCGCCAACCAGCCCACCTCCGACCACCGGGACGACGGCCTGCCCTCACCGGCGCCTGGATCACCGCCCCGGTCCGCTGCGCCCCGCCCGCCAACAAGCCCACGCCACGAGGAGCGCGACACCTGCCGCCCCTGGCTCGAGCGAGAACTGGCCCTCCTGCCCAACCTCCAGGTCTTCGTCGTCCTCGGCCAGTTCGCCTACCAGGCCATGGCCCACCACCTGAACGTGAAGCCAAGGCCGAAGTTCGCCCACGGCGCCGAAGTCGGAGCCGGCGCGGCCAGACGATCCTCTGCAGCTACCACGTCAGCCAGCAGAACACCTTCACCGGCAAGCTCACCGACCCCATGCTCGACCAAGTCCTCCTCCGCGCTCGATCCCTCGCCGCCGGCAGAAACCGAAGACCGAGGCAACCACGGGAGCTGAGACCTCAGGCGGCCAAGTGGTCCGGTGCCCACCCGAACGGACGGGCCGAACCGTGCGTTAGCGCTCCAGCCAGGCAACGGGGGAGCCGACCCGTGCGTGGGGAGTCCAGCAGGAGGGGTCACGGGGGGGAGCCCGAGGGGGGCGCTCCGCGCCCCCTTCGGTCGTGACCCGATCTGGCTTTGCCAGTCGGGTCACCAAGGTCAGCGCGGCCGCAGGCCGCTCGCCCAGGAAGCTCGTCCGAGCGCAGCGAGGGCGATACCGCCCGCCCGGCGGGGACCGGAGCGCCGCCGAATTGGCTCCGATCCCCGCTCCCGGCCGGTTCGGTGAAGCCTCGTCGTTGAGACCTCACCAGAGGGCCGTGCAGGCGCTACCTGACATCAATCGACCACGCCCGCCCGCCTCCACATGGGTCATCAGGCCTGTTTTTGGCTCGCCTGGGTACCGTGCGGGCCATGGCCCGGCCCCGAGTGCCGTCTCGCCTGTGGGCCGGCGTGGCGGTGGGCCTGCTGGTGACCGCGGGCTGCAGTGACGAGGAGACCGCCGACTACGACGCCGCCTTCCAGGAGGACTTCCTGGCCCGTTGCACCGAGGCCTTCGGCCGCCCCGGCGCGCCGCAGGTGTGCGGCTGTTGGTACGACGGCCTGGAGGCGACCGTGGCCTTCGAGGACCTGCCCTCCACCGACGACCTCGTGGCCGACGACTTCGACATCGCGCCCACCCGGGTGCCGGGCGGGGACCTCGACGAGCCCCTGACGCTCCTGGCCGACTGCGTGCGCAGGTCCGGCGCCGCTCCGACCATCGGCACGGTCGGTGCCGCCGCCGACGATCCCCCAGCCACCGACCACGCCCCCGCCGACCACGACCGAGGCGCTGTGACTGCGGGACGCGAGCGATGAGCGTGCGCAGTCGGATGATCCTCGGAGCGGCCGCCGCCGTGGTTCTGGCCGCGGTCGTCGTGGGTGGCATCCTCTACCTGCGGGACGAGGACCCCGTCACCGACTACGACGCCGCGCATCGAGGACGACTTCATGACCACCTGCACGGCGGACGCCGAGGCCCAGGGCTTCACCCGCGCCGAGGGACTTCTGCCGCTGCGCCTACGACCGCGATCAGCACGACGATCCCCTACGACCGGTTCCTCGAGATCGACGCCGCCCTCACGACGGACCCGAGTGCCGTGCCCGGCCCGATCGACCGGATCCGCACCACCTGCTACCTCGATGTCGAGGCGGCCGGCCCGACCGTCGCCTCCTCCGTCCCGTCCACCACCGTCCCCGCCTGAGGCCCATGACCACCACCGAGCCCGCCACCGACCCGCACCCGCTGGACCAACCAGTGGAAGGAGCTCTACGAGGAGGTCATCGACTTCGGCCTCTGCACGGGCTGCGCCGGCTGTGTCATCGCCTGCCCCCACGACGTGATCGGGTACAACCACGAGTCAGGGTGGCTACAAGCCGTTCCACCTCGAGGACGAGCTCGGCCCGACCGACTGCGGCCACGGCCAGAAGGGCTGCACCAGCTGCACCCGGGCCTGCCCCCGCTTCCGGACCTGGGAGGAGGACGCCAACGAGCACCTCTTCGCCCAGGACCGTGAGGACGACGAGATGTCGGGGATCTACAAGGACGTCCTGCTCACCCGGGCCTCCGACGACATGGTCCACGAGATGGGCCAGGACGGCGGCCTGGTCTCGGCCATGCTCATCTGGGCGCATGGACAAGGGCTACATCGACGGCGCCCTCACCTCGTTCCTCGAGGGCGACGGCTCCACGTGGAAGGCCATCCCCGGGGTGGCCGCCACCAAGGAGGAGGTCCTGGCCTCCGCCGGCAGCCGCTACACGTACTCGGCCAACCCCCTGGCGCTGACCGAGGCCAAGGAGCGGGGCCTGACGAAGCTGGCCCTGGTCGGCATGGGCTGCCAGTCCTCCGTCCCGCCGGTGATGTGGCACCGCAAGGTCGGCAAGGTCGGGCAAGCCGTTCATCCTGAACATCGGCCTGATGTGCTCCAAGACCTTCGACGACGCCATCTTCGAGGAGCTCTTCGAGGCCAAGTACGGCCTGAAGAAGGCCGACATCAAGAAGGTCAACATCAAGGGCGTCTTCCAGATCTGGCTGCCACGACGGCAGCTACCACGAGGTCAACCTCAAGGAGTGCCACGCCTGGACCCGCGAGGGCTGCAAGACGCTGCCCCGACTTCGCCGCCGAGCACGCCGACATCTCCACCGGGGGCATCGGCAAGTACAACGACTGGACGCTCACCGTCGTCCGCACCGACCTCGGGCCGGGAGATCATCAAGCGGATGCTGGACGACGGCGTCATCATCAGCCGGCCGGGCGACGAGCGACCCCGACGCCATCAAGCTGATGCGCCGCCTCTCCATCGTCAGCCGCCGTCGCTGGCCCGACAACGCCTGGGCCCCGGTCAAGATCGGCACGCCCCCGCCCAAGCCCAAGAAGCCGGCGGCCGAGGCCCCCGCGGCCGATCCACCGCCGGAAGTGGCGCAAACTCGACCGACAGGTCAAGACTCCTCCCATGGACCTGACGTATCCGCCTGAGGCCGAGGAGTTCCGGGCCGAGGTCGCGCTCGTGGCTGGAGGAGAACCTGCCCGAGGGCTGGTTCGACGAGGGCTTCGAGCAGACGCCCGAGGAGCGCAAGGCGTTCAACCGGGAGTGGACGGCCAAGCTCCACGAGGGCAAGTGGCTGTGCGCCTCCTGGCCCGAGGAGTACGGCGGCCGGGGCCTGCCCACCATGCACGCCGTCGTGCTGGCCGAGGAGTTCCACCGCGCCGGCGCCCCGATGCGGGCCGACTTCTTCGGCGACACCCTGGTCGGGCCCACCATCCTGCAGTGGGGGACCGAGGAGCAGAAGAAGGAGTTCATCCCCAAGATCCAGAGCGGCGAGATCTCCTGGTGCCAGGGGTTCTCCGAGCCCGACGCCGGCTCCGACCTGGCCGGGCTCAAGACCAAGGCCGAGCTGGACGGCGACGAGTGGGTCATCAACGGCCAGAAGATCTGGACCACCCAGGCCGGCTTCGCCGACTACATCTTCGTGCTGGCCCGCACCGACCCGGACGCCCCGAAGCACAAGGGCATCTCCTACCTGCTGTGCCCCATGAAGCAGCCGGGCATCGAGGTGCGCCCCATCAAGCAGATCGACGCCTCGGCGGAGTTCTACGAGGTCTTCTTCACCGACGCCCGCTGCCCCAAGGACAACGTGGTGGGCGGCGTCAACGGCGGCTGGAAGGTGGCCATGACCACCCTCGGCTTCGAGCGGGGAACCTCCGCCACCACCGGCTACCGCCGCTTCGAGAAGGAGCTGGAGGGCATCACCGAGATGGCCAAGGCCAACGGCAAGGCCGAGGACCCCCGGATCCGCCAGGGCCTGGCCCACGCCTGGTCGAAGGTGCAGATCATGAAGGTCAACGGCCTGCGCTCCCTGTCCTCGGTCCTCACCGGGAGCAAGGACCTCGGCGTGGCCGCCCTCGGCGCCACCAACAAGATGTTCTGGTCCGAGTACCACCGGGACGTCATGGAGCTGGCCATCGACATCGCCGGCATGGGCGGCCAGATCCTCACCGGCGACGCCGACGACCGAGGAGTCCGTCCCCGGCTACGGCGCCCGCAGGACCAACGAGGAGTACCCGGCCAGCGTCCTGCAGTCGGCCTTCTTCTTCAGCCGCTCCGAGACCATCTGGGGCGGGACGGCCCAGATCCAGCGCAACATCGTCGGCGAGCGGGTGCTGGGCCTGCCCAAGGAACCCCGGCCGGACTGACGTGGACCCCGACGAGGCCCGGGCCCTGGTCGCCTCGGCCCGGGTGGCCCGCCTGGCCACCGTCAACCCCGGCCTCGGGGTGGACGTGGTCCCCATCACCTTCGCCCTCCTCGAGGGCGACCGCCTGGTCAGCATCGTGGACCAGAAGCCCAAGTCGACGACCCGTCTGCGCCGCCTGACCAACATCCGGGCCCACCCCGAGGTGACGGTCCTGGTCGACCACTACGAGGACGACTGGGAGCGGCTGTGGTGGGTCCGGGTGCGGGGCACGGCTTCGGTCATCACCGACGGGCGACGCCTTCGACGAGGCCCTGGCCGCGCTGACCGACCGCTACCCGCAGTACGTCGACGCCCCGCCGCCGGGCCCGGTGGTCTCGGTCACCGTCGAGGACTGGACGGGATGGCGCGCCGAGCCGGGATCGACCGGACCTGACATTGCGGTTTGGTTACAGAGCACTACGCTCCTGGCCGCATGGCGAAGCGCAGGCGCGAACGGCGCGCCGCTCGGGCCGATCGCTCACCGGCTGATCCCTCCTCCGCGTCGGAGGCCGCCCCGCGCCGCCCCCGCGGCCGCCGGTCCTGGCGCCAGCGCACCCTCATCGGCCTCGGCGTGGTCACCTCCCTCGTCGTGCCTCGCGGCGGCCGGGGTCATCGGCTACGCCCGGTACCGCTTCGAGCAGATCCCCCGCTACGGCGACATCACGCTGGCCTCCGCGGCCACCGGCGAGCCGCAGAACTTCCTCCTCGTCGGCTCGGACTCCCGGGAGGAGCTCGACGACGAGGCCGAGGACTCCGGCGCCTTCTTCGACGGGACCGAGCCCGGCGGCCAGCGGTCCGACACCGTCCTCGTGGCCCGGGTCGAGCCCGACGAGGAGCGGGTCAAGCTCCTGTCCATCCCCCGAGACCTCTGGCTGCCGATCGCCGGGCACGGGCTCCGAGGACCGCATCAACACCGCCTACTCCGACGGCCGCCAGGTCCTGATCGACACCATCCAGGAGTCGCTCGGCATCCCCATCAACCACTACATCGAGGTCGACTTCAGCGGTTTCCAGCGCCTGGTCGAGGCCATCGGCGGCGTGCCGATGTGGTTCGACACCGCCATGCGGGACCAGCACACCGGCCTGGTCGTCAACGGCGCAGGGCTGCGTGACCCTCGACGGCGAGCAGGCCCTCGCCCTCGCCCGGAGCCGTTCGCTGGAGTACGTCGAGGACGGGGACTGGAACACCGACCCCACCGGGGACCTCGGGCCGCATCGCCCGCCAGCAGCAGCTCATCGTGGAGGCCGTCGAGCCAGGCGGTGTCCCTCGACCTGACCAGCGCCAGCCGCTTCAACGAGATGATCGACATCGGCGTGGACAGCGTCGGCCTCGACGAGGCCCTCAGCTTCGACGACCTCGCGGGCCTGGCCCTGCGATTCCGGTCCATCGGGCCGGACACCGTCATCAACCGGACCCTGCCGGTCGAGGACTACACGACCGACGGCGGGGCCGCTGTCCTGCGCATCGTCGAGCCCGACGCCGACGCCGTCCTGGCCCAGTTCCGCGGGCACTCCACGGCGGACTTCACACCGGGTCTCGTCCAGGTGAAGGTCATCAACGCCACGGGCCTGACGGGCCAGGCCGAGGCAGTGGGCGAGGCCCTGAGCACGATCGGCTTCCAGTTCACCGGCACGCGAGAACATCACCGGCCTGCCGCTGGCGGTGACCCAGGTCCACTTCGCCCCGGGCGAGATCGCCGCCGGCCGACGTGGTCGCCCGGCACCTGACCACGCCCCCCGAGCTGGTCGAGAACGCCGACGTCGAAGCCGGCACCGTCGTGGTGGTCACCGGGATGGACTTCACCACGGTGCAGGAGAACGCCCGCCCCGCCGGTGACGAGCCGCCCACCGTGGACCGGGTCGGCACCGGCGACGGCATCGTCACCAACGGCGTCGTCGTCGACCCCGACAGCGAGGTCGACGTGGCCGACGGCAGCGAGGGCGTGCCGATCACCGAGGCCATCGGACGCCCGCCCAGCGAGGACGATCCCCCCGTCGAGTGCCGGTAGGGCCACTCCGCAGGGGACCCGTCGGGCGTCCCGTTAGGATCGCTCTCCCAGCCCTCGTAGCTCAGCGGATAGAGCATCGCCCTCCGGAGGCGTGTGCGCAGGTTCGAGTCCTGCCGAGGGCGCTCACCGTCAGCCTCGTGCCCGCCCGGGAACGCCCCGGTCGTCGTCGCGGCGCGGTTCGACCTGATGACCTGCGGGAAAGCCGTCTGGGCGAGTTGTCCCGGCTCGTAGCCTCTGTCCATCGTGGTCACCGACTCCCTCACCGAGGCCCTCCGGGCCGCCCTCACCGCCTGCGGGCTCGACGCGCCCGCAGAGATCCACCTCGAGCGGCCCGCCCGCCGGGAGCACGGGGACTGGTCGTCCAACGTCGCCCTGGTCACGGCCAAGGCCGCGGGCCGCAACCCCCGGGAGCTGGCGGCCGACCTGGTCGCCGCCCTCGAGGCCGACCCCGCGCCCCACGTGGTCAAGGTCGAGATCGCCGGGCCCGGCTTCGTCAACTTCCACCTCGACGAGGGGTGGCTGCACGACGTCCTGACCCAGGTCGTCACCGAGGGGGCCGACGGCTACGCCCGGCCCGACCTCGGCGGGGGCAAGAAGGTCATGGTCGAGTTCGTCAGCGCCAACCCGACCGGCCCGCTCCACGCCGGCCACGCCCGGGGCGCGGTCTACGGCGACTCGCTGGCCCGGCTGCTCGAGCGGACCGGCCACGACGTGTCCCGGGAGTTCTACGTCAACGACCGGGGCGTGCAGATCCAGCACTTCGCCGACTCGCTGGTCGCCCGGAAGGCCGGGAACGAGCCGACCGACGACGGCTACCAGGGCGCCTACATCACCGAGTGGGCGGCCGAGATGCCCGACGACGCCGACCCGCTCGAGTGGGGCCTGGCCCGGGCCCGCCAGGACCAGGTCGACACCCTGGCCGCGCCTCGGCATCACCTTCGACGTCTGGTTCTCCGAGCGGTCGCTGGCGGCGACGGGGGCCATCGAGCAGACGCTGGCCGACCTGCGGGAGCGAAGGGCGTGGCCTACGAGGCCAGGACGGGGCCACCTGGCTGCGGTCCACCGACTACGGCGACGACAAGGACCGGGTCCTCGTCAAGTCCGACGGCGAGTACACGTACCTGCTGCCCGACATCGCCTACCACCGGGACAAGTTCGCCCGGGGCTTCGAGCTGCTCATCAACGTGTGGGGCGCCGACCACCACGGCTACGTCTCGCGGCTCAAGGCCGCGGTGCCAAGCCCTGGGCCACGACCCCGACGAGCTGGAGATCGTCATCACCCAGCTGGTCAACCTGCTCAAGGACGGGCAAGCCGGTCCGGCTGTCGAAGCGGACGGGCCAGCTCGTCACCATCGACGAGATCGTGGACGAGGTCGGGCCGGACAGCGCCCGGATCACCTTCCTGCTGCAGTCGATGGACAGCCCGCAGACCGTCGACCTGGCCGAGGTCGCCAGCCAGGCCATGGAGAACCCGGTCTTCTACGTCCAGTACGCCCACGCCCGGATCCAGTCTCCATCGGCCGCAAGGTCGCCGAGCTCGGCATCGAGCGGGCCCCGCTGGCCGACGTCGACCTCGGCCTGCTCACCCACGACCGGGAGCTGGAGCTGCTGCGGTCGCTGTCCGAGCTGCCCGAGGTCGTGGCCGGGGCCACCCTCGGCCGGGCGCCCGCACCAGGTCACCACCTGGGTCCGGGAGCTGGCCGGGCGGTTCCACGGCTTCTACCACGACTGCTACGTGGTGGCCGACAGCGTCGATCCGGCCCTGACCCAGGCCCGGCTGTGGCTGGTCGAGGCCGTGCGCAGGTCGGCCTGGCCATCGGCCTCGACCTGCTCGGGGCCAGCGCGCCCGACGAGATGTGACCCCACTCCCGCGGGGGCTCCTGCCCGACAACGCGACGGTGGGCCGACGACGGCCGCCTGAGCGTCGGGGGCTGTGACCTGCTCGAGCTGGCCGCCGAGTTCGGCACGCCGGTCTTCGTCTACGACGAGGCCCACCTGCGGGCCCGCTGCCGGGAGGCGGTGGCCGCCTTCGGCGACGGCGTGGCCTACGCCACCAAGGCCTTCCTCTGCACGGCCATGGCCCGGCTGGCCCACGAGGAGGGCATGCACCTCGACGTGGCCACCGGCGGCGAGCTGCACGTGGCCCTGGCCGCCGGCGTGCCCGCCGACCGCCTGGTCCTGCACGGCAACAACAAGTCCGAGGCCGAGCTGGCCCGGGCCCTGGAGGTCGGCGTCGGCCGCATCGTGGTCGACTCCTTCGACGAGGTCGACCGCCTCGAGCGCCTCGCCCCCGACGCCGCCGCGCCGCCCGCAGGTCCTGGTGCGGGTCACCCCGGGCGTCGAGGCCCACACCCACGAGTACGTGCGCACCGGCCAGGACGACTCCAAGTTCGGCTTCGGCCTCCGGTCCGGCGCGGCGGGCCAGGCCGTCGAGCGCCTCGGGTGCCCTCGCGTCGGTCGACCTGGTCGGGCCTCCACGCCCACATCGGCAGCCAGGTCTTCGTGGTCGACTCGTTCTTCCAGGCCGTCGAGGCGCTGGCCCCCTTCGTCAACGCCCAGGGCCTGCCCGAGCTGTCCATCGGCGGCGGCCTCGGCGTGGCCTACGTCGAGGGCGAGTCGGCCCCGACCATCACCGAGTGGGGCGGCGCGGTGCGGGCGGCCTGCGTCGACGCCGGCATCACCGCCCGGGTCTCGGCCGAGCCCGGCCGGGCCATCGCCGCGGCCGCCGCGCTCACCCTCTACACGGTCGGCACCATCAAGGACCTGCCCGGCATCCGCACCTACGTGGCCGTCGACGGCGGCATGAGCGACAACCCCCGCCCCGTCCTCTACGGCAGCGGCTACGAGACCTTCCTGCCCCGGGCCACCGACGCCGTGCGGGACCGCCCGGTGCGGGTCGTGGGCAAGCACTGCGAGTCCGGCGACCTGCTGGTGGCCGAGGGCCGGGTCCCCGCCGACCTGGCCGTGGGCGACGTCCTGGCCACGCCGGTCACCGGCGCCTACGGCCACTCCATGGGCTCCAACTACAACAAGGTGCCCCGCCCCCCGGTCGTGTTCGTCAAGGACGGCGACGCCCGCCTCGTCGTCCGCCGCGAGACCGAGGACGACCTCCTCCGCCTCGACGCTCTGACGGCGTCAGAACGGAGCGGCATCGAGAGCGGCGAGGGCGGCGGCGTCGGGGCTGGTGTCGGGCGTGCGGCGGGCGGCGCCGAAGCCGCACAGGACGGGCAGGCCGTCGGCGTCGAGGAGGACGTGCTCGGGCCGGAGGGCGCCGTGGACGACGCCGAGCGGTGGAGCCGGTCGACGGTGGCCGTCGAGGCGACGGCGACGACCAGGTCCGGATCGGGGGCCGGTCGCGGTCGGCCAGGGTCCCGGCCGGGACGAAGCCCAGCACGAGCGCCGTGCGGCCCCGTCGGTCGATCACGTCGAGCAGGTCGACCACGCCGTCGCCCCGGCACCGCTCCAGCAGCCGGGCCTCGCGGCGGAGGGCGGCCCGGACCGCCACGCCGCGCCCGGCGGGGTGGCCTTGAGGACCACGGGCGCCCCCGTCCCGGCGACGGGCCCGGAGGACGACCCGGTCCGGGCCCGGTGGCCGAGGACGGCCTCGACGGCCCAGCCGCCGAGGGCCTCAGGCATCGGCCAGGGCGACCTGGATGACCTCGGCCCCGCCGTCGGTCGACCAGCACGCCCCGGCCCGGGGGGCGGCGCCGGCCCGACCGAGGGAAGGGGCAGGTCCACGACTCGGCGTCGTGCACGGGGTCGGGCGGCCAGGGCGAGGCCGTGGCGCGGCCGGCCGGAGCTCGGCCAGCCAGGAGCCGTAGGCCGACCGCCAGGCGTCGGCCCGCACGCCGACCACGAGCACGAGGGCGTCGGGGTGACGGCGGGTGACCAGCGCCCGGAGCTCGCCGTCGGGGTCGTCGAGGCGTCTCGGCGTCGTCGACGACGAACAGTCGGGGCGCAGGCCGGTCGAGCCAGGCCCGGACCTCGGCCCGGAACGGCTCGGGGTCGTCGCCGGCTCGGTGCAGGTCAGCGGGCGGTCGGACGCCGGCCTGGCCAGCAGGGCCAGGGCGGTGGACCGCCCGGACCGGGGCGGGCCCTGACCACGAACGGCCGTCCCGGCTCGCAGCTCGACCGTGCGGCCGGGCGGAGGTCGCGGTCCCGCAGGCCGAGGTCGACCGCCCGGGCCGACGTCGTCGACGTCCGTCAGACCCACCCGAGCCG
Source organism: uncultured Microthrixaceae bacterium (assembly GCA_963748285.1). Lineage (GTDB taxonomy): Bacteria > Actinomycetota > Acidimicrobiia > Acidimicrobiales > DATDAH01 > DATDAH01. The sequence continues at coordinate 1,563,459 of CAVVIF010000008.1, read as the reverse complement.
GGCAGGGGGCCGACGGAGGCGGGCCCCGACCGCCGGCGCCACGGGGCCGTGGCGGCGCGGCCACCGCGGTCGGGTCGAGGTGTCGAGGCGACCGACCTGGACCTCGTGGCCGTCGCCGCGTCCGGCCCCGGCCCGGCGGGCCGGCGCGGGGCGGCGGGCGCAGGCCGAGGAGGCCGTAGTCGGCCGGATCGTCGAGGCCGAGGACGACGAGCGAGGCCCGCCGTGGCCAGGAGCGACGGCGGCAGGAGCGTCGGGCGGGTGCTGGTCAGGAGCGAGGACGACGCCGTGCCGAGGCCCGTCCCGGGCCAGGCGGTCGACGTCCTCCGAGGAGGCGGAGGCCGTCGAGGTCGTCGACCGCGGCGGCCAGCGCCTCGTAGCCGTCGATCACCACACCGTCAGGACGCCGGGGCCCGCCGTCGCCACCGTCGAGGCGGGCCGCCGAGGCGGCCGAGCAGGCGGCGCACCAGGCTGGCCCGGTCCTGCAGCCGGCACGACCGCGCCGACGTGGGGCAGGTCGGCCAGGTCGGTCAGCGTCGCCGGCCGGGTCGACGACGTAGACGTGGAGCACTGGCCGGCGACCGGCTCCGCGGCCAGGCCGAGCACGGTCGTGCGCAGGGTGGTCGTGCGGCCCCGGCCGCGGCCGCCCGAGCACGACGAGGTGGCCCGTCGTCCGGGGACCAGCGTCAGCGGCGGCTGGCTCCGCTCGGCGGGCCGGTCCGCTGGCGACCGAGCACCACGACGCGTCCCGCCCGTCGCGATCCGGCGCCAGGGTCAGCTCGTCGGGCAGCGGGCGGCCGCCAGGCGGGCGTCCGGTCGGGGCCGGTCGCCCCACGCACGGCCGCGACCGTCGTCGACCAAGCGGTCGAGCTCCGTCGGCCCGGCATCGCCGTCGTCGGGCCACGGCGTCGCCGACGCGGCGTACGGCGACGGCGGGACTGTCGGCCGGTCGGTCCGGGCCCACTGCCGGCGACCTGGAGCAAGCTGCAGCCCCTGCGCCCGTGCGGACCCAGGCCCGGCCCGGCGGTCGGGCGGGCAGCGGCGGCGGCGTCCGGCCCGCCGAGGACGTCCTGGGAGTCGGCGGCGTCGAGGGTGCGCAGGCACAGGCGCAGGGCGGTGTTGGCCCGGATGTCGTCGTTGACCGCGCCGGCCGGGCGCTGGGTGGCGAGCACGAGGTGGATCCCCGAGGCTGCGCCCCCGTCGGGCGACGTCCACCAGCGCGCCGAGGAAGTCGGGCAGCTCGGCGGCGAGGGTGGCGAACTCGTCCACCACGACGACCAGACGGGCGGGCCGTCGCCCAGGTCCCGCAGGTCGCCGACCCCGGCGGCCCGCAGCCGCGCCTCGCGGTCGCGGACCTCGGCCCGCAGGCCGATCAGCAGCCGTTCGCCCGAGGCCGGCGTCGAGATCGGTCACCACGCCGGTCACGTGGGGCAGGCGGGCGCAGGCGTCGAAGGCGCTGCCGCCCTTGTAGTCGACGAGGACGAAGGCCACGGCCGTCGGCGGGTGCCGGGCGGCCAGAGCGCGTGCACCCAGGTCCGCAGGAGCTCGCTCTTGCCCGCGCCGGTCGTGCCGGCGACGAGGGCGTGGGGACCGTCGGCCACGAGGTCCACGGCGACCACACCGTCGGGCCGACCCCGAGCGGCGCGGCGCAGGCGACGCCGGCCCGTCCGGTCGCTCGCCCGGCGCCGTCGGCGAGGAGCGGGGCCAGGCGGACCCGATCGGGCAGCGTGGTGCGCTCGCCCGGTCCGGGTCGGTCCACCGGGCGGACGCCCGCGCCGCAGTGCTCGGCCAGGGCGAGGTCGGCCGACGAACGGGCGGACGTCGACGGCGGGTCGGTCCTGGCCTGGCGCGGTCAGCACCGGCCGCCGTCGGGGCGACCAGGCCAACACCGCCCGACAGCGGTCGGTGAGCGGCGTCGGCTCGGTCCGCGATCTCGACCCCGCTGCCGGGGCCGGCGCGTCGCGGAACCGACCTGGAGCGGGGCGCCGACGCCGTCGAGGTGGGGGAGCCAGCGGGGGAAGGTCCATGCCGCCACCGGCCGCTCCGATGAGACCCCGTTCGCTCGGGCCGCACCGGCGTAACGCGGAGAGGACCAGCACCCGGGCGACGGCCTCGGCCCAGGGGGACGGGCCGACGATGCCCGAGGTGGTCCCCGTCAGCCAGCGCGACCGTGGCCGGGCCGCGGGCCTCGTCGTCGACCCAGCCCACGGCGAGCGTGGGCGATGCCTGGGTCCGAGGCCCGGACCGGCCAGAGGTCCCGGCCCTGACGGGCCCGGACCAACGCCTCGGCGGGGGAGGGGTGACGCCGCCGCCGGCGGGCCGCCTCCTCCCGGTTCTTGGTGATCTGAGCTCGTTGGTGGTCGGCGAGGGTCGGCCCCGTGTTGCGCGTCGCGCCCGACGGTGGTCGCGCCGCGAGCGTCGCCGGGCGTCGAGGTGCGCCCCGACGGCGAGCAGCGGGGTGGCCGCCGTGAACAGGCCGGCCGTCGGGTGGATCGTGACGGCCAGGACCGCGCCGACGGCGACGGGGGCCAGGAGGGTGAGCGCTCCCGGGGGCCGTGGCGGCGGGTCGAGGGGTGGCGGCTCCGGCACCGGCCCGGGATCCGGACCGGGCGGCGTCCAGGCGGGGGGCGATCGGTGCACCGGCACCGTCGGCCCCACGACCCCGTTCTGGTTGCTGCCGTTTGTCGTGGACAACAAGGGCGCGCAACCAGAACGGGGTGGGTGGCGGGGAGGGACGAGTTGGAGGTCCACGGCGCCGATCCCGATGCACGGCGTCGAGGGCGAGCGGGAGTCGTGGCCGGGACGGCCTCCCCGTCCAGCGTCGTGGCGTAGGTCGGTGGTGAGCGGGCAGAGGCGGGCGGTGCCTCCGGTCGTCTCGACCAGGGCGTGGGCGGACGCCACCGAGGGATGGTCGAGGCGGAGGTCACAGGCCGACGCCGCGCCCGATGAGGACGGTCCCCTCGACCCGTACCCGTGCCGGGACGAGCGGTCCGGCGACCACGCACCAGTTCGACGTCCCGCGGCAGGGGTGCTGTCCCGACGCCGACCGCCGATCCCTCGGAACAGGCCGCAGTCGGCCAGTGGGGTGGATGCCTCGATGACCTCGCCGTCGACCACGAGCTCGCCCCCGGGCGCCGCGCCGGGCCAGGCGTGGGCCAGGTCCCGGGCGGTGCCACCGGCGTCGGGCCCGAAGCGGACCTCGACGTCGGGCCCACCCGCGGGCGTCCGCCAGCCGGACGGTGACCGGCGGACGCGACGGGGCGGACGGGTCGGATCGGGGGCCCTGCCCGCTGGGAGGGGGCGGGCAGGTGTCGGGCAGGGCCCCTCGATCCGGATCAGACAGCCGTGCCGTTGAGGGCCTGGCTGATGTTCTGGCGGTTGCGCTCGACGTAGGTGGCCGACTCCCGCAGGGCGTCGGTCAGGCGCCGCAGCCCCGGCGCGAAGGTCTGGTTCCAGTCCTGGCGGAAGCGGTCGGCCACCCGACCCTCCCACCGGACCGAGCCCTGGCCGCCGGCGGGCCCGACCGCGGCGGAGATCTCCTGGATGAGCCGTTCCAGCTCGCCCGCGTCGCGCTCGAACAGCCGGCGCAGCGTCGCCAGCTGCCCCAGATCCGCACCCACCTGATCGAACGCCATCGCGGCGGTCCTCCTGTTGTGGTCGTCGCCCGGCGGGGTGCCGAGCTGTTGACCAGGAGCATTACATGAAACAACATGAAACACAATGGCTACTACACAGAACCTTGCTCGGAAGCGGGTCGGCGCCGGGCCTGGTCGGCATCAACCTGACGACGGCCGCTCACCTGGCCGACCGCGCTGGAGCGGGTCGCGGTCGACCTGGACGGCGGTGGCCGCGGCCGCCCGGGCCGCGGCGACCGAGCGGCCTCGCCCCGACGGCGGCCGCCCGGGTGGCGCTGGCGCACGGTGTGGGCCACCGGCGAGGCGGCCACCCTCCGGTCGGTCATCGCCCACCTCGACCGGGTCGAGGTCACGGGTGTCGCCCGTTGGTCCGGGGGCGGCGCGCCGGCGTTCGGTGACCCGGTGGCGGCCCACCGGCTCGCCGGCCTGGTCCTGGCCGCGCTCCGGGACGGTCGGATGGCCGACGCTCGAGCGCTGCTGGCCGACCCATGGTCGGGACCCGGTCCTGGCGACCGTGCTGGTCGGCGGCCTCAGGCCGACGGCCTGGTCGACCTCCTCCTCCCCGCGGCCGAGCAGTGGGCCCGCACCGGCGGCGAGGCCGACGGTCAGCCGCGAGGTGGTGCTCGCCGTGGCCGACGCGCTGGCGCTCGCGCTGGCGCCACGGCACCTCGACGGTGGGCATGGGCGACCTGGTGGCGGAGGTCGAGGGTCGGGACGGGGCGCTCGTGCCCCTGGCCCTGCTGTTCGCCGGCGGCGCCCGGTTCCCGACCCCTTTCCTGCGCGAGGCCGTCACCGGCGTGGTCGCCACGCTCAACGCCCAGCTCCGGGCGAACCCCGGCCTGGGGGCCGACCGGTGGCTGCTGCCGGCCCGGGGTGAGGCAGTCGACGCCCGTGTCGCCGTCCTGCGGGCCGTGGCCCGGGACCACGAGGCCGCCGTGCAAGCCGTCGGTGCCGTCGACCTCGACGACCTCCTGTCCCGTTCGCTGGCCTACCTCGACGGCGGGGTGGCGGTGGCCGAGCTCCTCCTGGCGGCCACCACGCCCGCTGGACGGTGCCGGCGCGCCGGTCGACGCCCCGTTGACGACGGCGTCGGCGGTGCACCCGGGGCGGGAGGGTGACAACGCCCGGCGGGTGATCGAGTGGATCGGCGCCCACCAGGAGGCGCCGCTCGCCGTGCAGGCGTCCCTCGGCCGGCTGGCCCGTCCGTGGATCGGGTCCTTCCGGTCGTCCGGCCTCGACGGGGTGGTGGCCCGTCCGGTCGGCGATCGACGAGGCGCTCGGTCGGGCCTGCCTGACCTACGGCCAGGCGCTCGGACCACGTGGCCGAGCGACCTGCAGGACGCGGCGTGGACCTGGGCGGTGGCCGAGCTCGGTCCGCTGTCCGGGGCAGGGCTCCGGGGCGTCGGGTTCGACGCCGTGGGCAGCGTGCTCGGCATCGTGACCGTGACCGGGCTCGACGCGGCGGCGGACCGGGCGGAGGCCCGCGACCAGCGGGTGGAGCCGGCAGGGCGCGCTCTGGCGACGGGTGACCGGGCTGGCCCTCGAGCGGCTGCCCTCGCCGATCCGCCCGGTCGCCGGCGCCGTCGTGCCGGGGCCGGGCTGGACCGTGTCCTCGACGCAGCCGGACCACGAGCTGCGCCACTGGCGCGAGCTGCGGGACCTCGGGGTGGCCCACGAGTACCTGGCGTTGGACTACCTGGTGGCCTCGGCGCTGTGGGCCCGCCGTGACGAGAACGGCCTGCTCGCCCCGCCTCCGGGTCTCCTGGCCGAGCCGAGCCGCCCGGCGGCGGGCCTCCGGCATCCTCTCGCCCTCGACGCGACCGGCGCCGCGGCCTGGACGCGCTGGCGCTCGGCTCAGGCCGACGGCGGACCGGCGCCTCGCCAGTTGGCCGGCGACCAGTTCCTGGCCGAGACCCGGGAGTGACCCCTACAACGCCTTGCGGACGATCTTCTCCTTGCCGCTGGTGTAGGGCGGGTAGAGGAGGGCGGGGTCGGGGAAGGTGGGCTTGCGCAGGACCGACTTCAGGTTGGAGAACGTGTCGAACCCGCTCCGGCCGTGGTAGCGGCCGCTGCCGCTCTCGCCAACGCCGCCGAAGGGCAGCTCCGGCGGGGTGATGTGCAGGAGGGTGTGGTTCACGCACACACCACCGGACGAGGTCCGGTCCAGCACGGCGTCGACCACGTCGTCGTCGTTCGGCGAAGACGTAGAGGGCGAGCGGCTTGGGCTTGGCGTTGATGCGGTCGATGGCGTCGGCCAGCGAGGTCACCGGCAGGACCGGCAGCAGCGGGCCGAAGATCTCCTCCTGGAGGATGTCGGCGTCCGGCGGGCGTGTCGACCAGCACCGTCGGGGCGATGTAGCGCTCCTCGGCGTCGGTGCCCCCGCCCACGGCCGCCTCACCGCCGCCGGCCAGCAGGCCGCTGACAGGCGGTCGAAGTGGCGGTCGTTGACGATGCGGGCGTAGTCGTCGCTGGCCCGGGGGTCGTCGCCGTAGAAGTCGCTCACCGCGGTGCGGATGTGCTCGATCAGCTCGTCCTGGACCGACTCGTCGACCAGCACGTAGTCGGGGGCGATGCAGGTCTGGCCCGCGTTGAGGAACTTGCCCCAGGCGATGCGGCGCCCGGCGACCTGGAGGTTGGCGGTGCGGTGCACGATCGCCGGGGACTTGCCGCCCAGCTCCAGGGTGACCGGCGTCAGGTGCTTGGCCGCCGCCTCGGCCACGACCCGGCCGATGCTTGGTGGAGCCGGTGAAGAAGATGTGGTCCCAGCGCTGCTCCAGCAGCTCGGTGGCGACCTCGGGGCCACCCTCCACGACCTGCACGGCCTCGGGGTCGAGGTGCGTAGCGGAGCAGGTCGGTCAGGACCGCGGAGGTGGCCGGCGCCAGCTCGGAGGGCTTGACCACGGCGGCGTTGCCGGCGGCCAGCGCGGCGGCCAGCGGCTCGACCAGCAGCTGCACGGGGTAGTTCCAGGGGGCGATGATCAGCACCGTGCCCAGGGGCTCGGGCTGGATGCGGCCCCGACCCGGCATGGCGGTGAGGGGCAGGCCGACGCGGCGGGGCTTGGCCCACTTGGCCACGTTCTTGCGGAGCAGGCCGACCTCGGACGCGGTGACGCCGAGGTCCGTGGCCCAGCCCTCCATCGACGGCTTGCCGACGTCGGTGGCCAGCGCGGCCAGCAGCCGGTCCTCGCCCTCGTCCAGCAGTCGGACGAGGGCATCGAGCTGGCGCTGGCGCCACTCGATCGGACGGGTGACCCCCCGCTCGAAGGCGGCCCGGGCGGTGGTGACCGCGGTCGACGGCCGGGCCGGCAGGCGGGGCCGATGCTCCGGTGGGGATCTCGGTGGCGGCGGCGGGGGTGGTCTCCGTGGTGGCCATGGGGTGATGTCTACCCCGTGATCGGCGACCCGCGTCCGGCGGTCAGGGCCGGGAGGCGGAGGCCTCGCGACGGCGGGCCTTGTCGGCCAGCATCGCCTGGTCGGCCCGGGCCAGGGCGGTGTCCGAGAGCGGGGCGTCGGTGCGGGCGACGCCCATGCTGACCCCGACCCGGATCTCGGTGCCGTCGACCACGAAGGGATCGTGGACGGCCATGAGGATCCGGTCGGCCAGCTCCGCGGCCTCGGCGCCGGTGGCCCCGTGGGCCAGCACCACGAACTCGTCGCCACCGGTGCGGGCGACGACGTCGGCCATCCGCACGCAGGCGCTGCAGCCGCTCCGCCACCTGGCAGAGGACGGCGTCGCCGACGTGGTGCCCGTGCTCGTCGTTGACCGGCTTGAACTGGTCGAGGTCACAGAACAGCAGCGCCCCGCCCCGCCGGTCATTGGCCAGCAGGTCGAAGAGGGACCGGCGGTTGGGCAGGCCGGTCAGCGCGTCGGTGTGGGCGGCGGCGTGGAGCTGGGCGACCTGGTCGCTCCACCGCAGGATCAGTTCGACGTTGGTCCGGACCAGGGACATCCCCTGGGCGTGGGCTTCCGGGGGCGGGCCGTCGTGGCGGTTCCACACGGTGACGAGCGCGGGCACGGGCGTGCCGGCGTCGGCCACGGGCTCGATCCAGAACGTGCCCCGCCCGTGTCGGTCGGCCAGCGCCCGTCGGGCTCCGTCGAGGTCAGGCCCGTCGGACTCGAACAGGGGGCGCAGGGTCGAGCGGGCGTGGCGCCAGGGGGCACCGGGGTCGTCCTCGGCGCCGGTCAGCGCGGCGGGGAGGGCCGTGGTGGCGACCTGCTGGTGGCCTCGGTCGGGCTCGTGCCACGCGATGGCCACCGTGGCGTCGTTGATCGACCAGTCGAAGACGTCGAGCAGCGGGACGAGCGCTTCGGCTCGGGTGCAGCCCCGCAGGAGGCGGGACAGCACCGTGTCCACGATGTGCTGGTACCCGGCCGGGCGCCAGTAGACGGCGACCAGCGTGTCGTCGTCGTCGTCGTCGACGACGGCGGTGGAGGCGGTCATGTCCAGCATCCGCCAACCGCCGTCCTTGTGCCGGAGCCGGAAGCTGGAGGATCCGCCGGGCATGCCCCAGCTGGCCCATCCGTGGAGGCCGAGGACGGCCCGGTCCATGTCGTCGGGATGGACGAAGTCGGTGGCCGGGCGGCCCTCCAGCTCCTGGGGGAGATAGCCGACCAGGGAGGCCGAGGAGGGACTGACGAAGCCGATGGTGAGGTCGGTGCGCACCGTCATGATGCATTCGTAGGCGTTGTCGACCAGGGACCGGTACAGCCTGTCGTCGTGCACACCCACCGCACAGGGATCGGCCGGAACGACCGCGGCCTGAGCCGGTCAGGCCTCCTGGACCGACCGGCCGGGCTCCAGCACCCACGTCCCGACGACCGGCACCGCGCTGGCCGCGTCGCCCGGGACCTCGACGTGGCGGATCTCCGCCGTCCAGGTCGCCGGGGTGATCTCGTGGCGGAGCCAGCCCCGGTGGCCGGCCTCCACGTAGCGGATGTGGGGGCTGTTCTCCTGGACGACCTCGGTGATGACGGACAGCTCCTCGCCCGGTGAGGAGATGCCGGGCGTCACGAACTCGGTGCCCACCCGGGTCGCCCCCGGGTCGTCGAAGTCGCTGGTGAGGTCCGCCACCCAGCTGCTGTGGACGTCGCCGGTGAGCACCACCGCCTCGCCGGCGGCGGCGGCCAGCGCGTCGGTCATCCGGATCCGGGCCACCGGGTAGCCGTCCCACTGGTCGAGGTTGAAGATGGCGTCGTCGCCGGGGGCGAAGCGCCACTGGTGGAGCACGATCTGGTTGACCACCACGTCCCAGGTCCGCTCGCCCTCGCCCTGCTCAGGCTCCCGGCCAGCCAGGCCTCCTGGTCGGGGCCGAGCACGGTGGTCGCGGGGTCGAAGGAGGCCTCACAACGGGTCCCGATGGACGACACCGCATCGGCGCACGCGAGGGACGTCCGGTACTGGCGGGTGTCGATCAGGTGGAGGCGGGCCAAGGCGCCGATGTCGAGGGCCCGGTGGATCCGCAGGTCGGGGCCGGTGGGCGGCGCGAAGCGCACCGGCATGTGCTCCCACCACGCCCGGTAGGCCGCCGTCCGCCGCTCCAGCAGCTCGGCGGGGGAGCGGGACTCGCTGCTGTCGTCCGGGGTCTGGCCGACGTAGTTGTTGGAGGCCTCGTGGTCGTCCCAGACCACGGCCCACGGCGCCCGCTCGTGGGCGGCCCGCAGGTGCTCGTCGCTGCGGTGCAGGGCGTACAGGTAGCGGTAGTCGTCGAGGGTGACGGCCGTGATCTGGCCACCCCGCACGGCACCCCCGGCTCGGTCCTCAGGCCCGCGCTCGTAGATGTAGTCGCCGCAGCACACGACGAGGTCGCAGTCCGACTCGGCCAGGTCCCGGTAGGCGGCCCACTGGGCATCACCCCAGCGGGAGCAGGACACCTGGCCGAGCACGAAGCCGGCCGCCGCGTCGCCGGCCGCCGGCATCGTCACCGCCCGGCCGATCGGGCTCTCGTCGCTGCCGACGAGGAAGCGGTAGGCGTACTCCCGGCCCGGCTCCAGGCCCTCGACGTCGACGTGGACCGTGTGGGCGGCGTCGGTCTCGGCGGTGGCGGTGCCGTCGGCGACGAGCTCACCGAAGGTCTCGTCGGTGGCCACCTCCCAGCGGACGGGCACCGGTTGGGCCGGCATCCCCCCGCCGACCTCGAGGGCGTCGGGGGCGAGGCGGGTCCAGAGGACCACCGCCTCCGCCGTCGGGTCGCCCGACGCCACGCCGAGGGTGAAGGGGTACCCGGCCAGCGGCGGCGTGGCCAGGGTGGTGGTCGGCGCGGTCGTCGACGAGGCCGAGCCACCGGAGCACGCGGCCAAGGCCCCGGTGGCCAGCGCCCCGCCGATGAACCCCCGCCGCGAGACGCGGCCAGGTCCCTCGTCGCCGCCTGCGCGGCTCCTGCTGCCTACGGCAGCTTTCGGCGAACATCCGGTGAGCGGCTGCGCTCCGCTCCGCCGCGGTCGATCGAGCACGGGCGCGGAAGCTACTCCGGTGGGTCAGGGGGTGAGGGCCTGGGTGGCGCGGAGGAGGGCGGCGCGGGCGTCGAGCAGGCGGGCGTCCACCGTGAGCTGGTCGGCCGCGGCCCGCAGCGACGCCCGCTGCTCGACCAGGCCCTGGCCGAAGCGGACGGCTCGGGCCCCCTGCCAGACGTCGGGCCGGTGATGGGCGACGACCTCGTCCAGGGCGGTGCCCACCGTGGCAGCCGCGGCCTCGAGCCGGCGGGCGAGGGCCTCCAGGTCGTCCGGTGTGGTCATGGGTGGAAGATACCGAAAATGCATGGAAGCGACCAGGCCCGGCGCCCGGTCGCGGAAAGGGACGAGAAGGGCGAGGGGGAGCGCCGGTAGCGTGGCCGCGTGCCCGAGGCCGAGCTGTCCGACGACGAACCGCGCGTGCGAATCGGGGTGCTCGGCTGCGGCAACGTCGGTGCGGCTCTGGTCGGCCTCATCGAGGCCCAGGGCGACATGATCCAGGCCCGAACGGGCCTGCGCCTCGAGGTGACCCGGGTCGCAGTGCGCAACATGTCCCGCGAGCGACCCGTCGAGCTGGCCGAGGGGGTCCTCACCAACGACGCCACCGCGGTCGTCGACGACCCGGGGATCGACCTCGTCGTCGAGGTCATCGGCGGCATCGAGCCGGCCCGCGAGCTGATCGTGCAGGCGGTGAAGGCGGGCAAGCCCGTCGTCACCGCCAACAAGGAGCTGCTGGCCAACCACGGCGCCGAGCTCTTCGCGGTGGCCGAGGGAGCCAGCGTCGACCTGCTCTTCGAGGCCGCGGTCGCCGGCGGCATCCCCCTGATCCGCCCCCTGCGGGAGTCCCTCGCCGGCGAGCAGGTCCACCGGGTGCTGGGGATCGTCAACGGGACGACCAACTACATCCTCACCCGCATGAGCGAGGACGGGGCCACCTACGGCGAGGCCCTGGCCGAGGCCCAGAGCCTCGGCTACGCCGAGCGGGACCCGACCGCCGACGTCGAGGGCTACGACGCCGGGGCCAAGGCGGCGATCATCGCCACCATCGCCTTCGGCGTCCGGGTCGTGGCCGGCGACGTCTACCACGAGGGCATCTCGGGCATCACCCCGGCCGACATCACCTTCGCCCGGCGCCTGGGCTACGAGGTCAAGCTCCTGGCCATCGCCGAGGCCGAGCTGGGCGACGACGGCGTGACCGAGGTGGCCGTGCGGGTGCACCCCGCCATGGTCCCGGCGCACCACCCCCTGGCCTCGGTGCGGGACAGCTTCAACGCCGTGTTCATCGAGGGCGACGCCGTGGGTGAGCTGATGTTCTACGGCCGGGGCGCCGGTGGCGGGCCCACGGCCAGCGCGGTGCTGGGCGACGTGATCGACGCCGCCGTGAACCTGCGCCGGGGCTCCCACGCCACCGTCGGCGCGCTGGCCCGGGCCCGCATCCGGCCCATCGACGACGTGACCTCGGCCTACTACCTGAACGTCGAGGTGGCCGACGAGCCCGGCGTCCTCGCCCAAGTGGCCGGGGTGTTCGGCCGCCACGGTGTCTCCATCCGGTCCATGGAGCAGGAGGGACTCGGCGGGGAGGCCCGCCTCATCTTCATCACCCACGAGGCCGTCGAACGCGACGTCCAGGCCACCCTCCACGACCTCCGGGAGCTGGAGGCGGTCGTGGGCGTCGGCACTGTGCTGCGGGTCGTCGGCGACGGCCCGAGCTGAGCGCTCCCCGGTGAAGTACGTCAGCACCCGGGGCCAGGCCCCGGTCCTCGGGTTCGGCGACGTCCTGCTCGCCGGCCTGGCCACCGACGGCGGGTTGTACGTGCCCGAGGCCTGGCCGGAGCTGGGGGTCGAGGACCTCACCACGTGGGCCGAGCGGCCCTACCAGGACATCGCGGTGGACGTCATGGCCCCCTTCGTCGAGGGCGACATCGAGCGGGACGAGCTGGTCGCCCTGGTCGACCGGGCCTACGCCTCCTTCGACGACCCCGACGTCACCCCGTTGCGGGACCTCGGCGACGGGCTCTGGCTGCTGGAGCTCTTCCACGGCCCGACCCTGGCGTTCAAGGACATCGCCCTCCAGCTCGTCGGCCCCCTCTTCGAGCGGGAGCTGGAGCGGCGGGGCGACCGGGTGACGATCATCGGGGCCACCTCGGGCGACACCGGCTCGGCGGCCATCGAGTCCACCAAGGACCGCGACGGCATCGAGATCGTGATGCTCCATCCCCACGGCCGGGTCAGCGACATCCAGCGCCTGCAGATGACCACGGTGGACTCCGCCAACGTCCACAACCTGGCCGTGGAGGGCACCTTCGACGACTGCCAGGACCTGGTGAAGGCCATGTTCGCCGACGAGGCCCTGCGGGCCGACCTGCGCCTCTCGGCGGTCAACTCCATGAACTGGGCCCGCCTGATGGCCCAGGTCGTCTACTACGCCTACGCCGGGTCCCGGTTGCTCGGCCCCGCCGCGCCGGCTGTGTCCTTCTCGGTGCCCAGCGGGAACTTCGGCAACATCTTCAGCGGTTGGGCGGCCCGCCGGATGGGCGTGCCCATCGCCCAGCTCATCTGCGCCAGCAACCGCAACGACATCCTCACCCGCTTCTTCTCCAGCGGCGTCCTGGAGTTGGGCGAGGTGGTCCCCACCATCAGCCCGAGCATGGACATCCAGGTGTCGTCGAACCTGGAGCGCCTCATCTTCGAGCTCCACGGCCGGGACGCCGAGGCCACCACCGAGCTGCTGCACACGTTCCGGTCCGAGGGCCGGGCCCAACTGGCCGAGACCCGCCTGGCCGAGGTGGACGAGGTCTTCGACGCCGGGGCGGTGGACGACGACCGCACCCGGGCCGCCATCGCCGGCTGGGAGCAGCGGGCCGGGATCGTGGTCGATCCCCACACCGCGGTCGGCCTCGTGGTGGGGGAGGCCCAGCGCCGCAACCCGGACCTGCCCCTGGCCTGCCTGGCCACCGCCCACCCCGCCAAGTTCGGCGCCGCGGTCGAGGCGGCCACCGGCCACCCCGTCGAGCTGCCACCCCGCCTGGCCGAGCTGGAGGGCCGGGCCGAGCACTACGAGGTCGTCCCCAACGACCTCGACGCCGTCCGCGCCAAGGTCCGCGCCCTCACCTCGTGACCCCTCCTCCCGTTCTGGCGCCTCTTTCGGCGGCCAGGACGACCGAAACGGGCGCCAGAACGGGGAGAATGGGCCCGTGAAGTACGTCGTGTGTGTGCCTGACGGTTGTGCCGACGAGCCGACCGACCGCCTGGACGGGCGCACGCCGCTCGAGGCGGCCGACCTGCCGACCCTGCAGGCCCTCGCGGCGCGGGGGACCGTCGGCCGGGCCGCCGTCATCCCGCCCGGCATGCCGCCCGGCAGCGACGTGGGCAACCTTTCGATCCTCGGCTACGACCCCGCCGTGCACCACACCGGCCGGGCGCCGATCGAGGCCGCCGCGCTGGGCCTGCGCCTGGCGCCCGACCAGGTGGCCTTCCGCTGCAACCTCTCCACCGTCGGTGCCGACGGCACCATGGTCGACTTCGCCGGCGGCCACCCGTCCACCGAGGAGGCGGCCGAGGTGATCGCCGCGCTCGAGGCCGAGCTCGGCGGGGGCGACATCGAGTTCCACCCCGGTGTCCAGTACCGCCACATCCTCGTGGCCCCCGAGTCGTGGGCCGACGCCGACTGCGTCCCGCCCCATGACCTGAGCGACAAGCCCGTCGTGCTCCCCACCGGCCCCGCTGCCGGGAAGCTGATCGAGGTCATGGAGGCCTCCCGGGCCGTCCTGGACCGCTTCGACCTGGCCGCCAACCAGGTCTGGCTGTGGGGCCAGGGCCACCAGCCCCAGCTCCCGTCGTTCCGGGAGCGCCACGGCGTGGCCGCCGGGATGGTCACGGCCGTCGACCTCGTGCGCGGCCTCGGCGTCCTCACCGACATGCAGGTGGTGGACATCCCCGGCGCCACCGGTTGGTACGACACCGACTACGAGGGCAAGCGGGACGCGGCCCTCTCCGCGCTGGCCGACGGGGCGGATCTCTTCGTCGTCCACGTCGAGGCCACCGACGAGGCCGGCCACGCCGGCGACGTCGAGGAGAAGGTGAAGGCCCTGGAGAACTGGGACCAGCGCATCCTCCCCGGCCTGATCGAGGGCCTGGACGCGCTCGGTCCCTGGCGCCTGCTCCTGCTCCCGGACCACGCCACCCCCGTCGACCTCAAGACCCACACCAGCGGTCCGGTCCCGTACCTGCTGGTCGACTCTGCGGTCGACGGCCCCGGTGGGACCTACACCGAGGCCGGCGTCGCCGACGCCGAGATCGTTCCCGGCTTCGAGCTCATGGACCGGTTGCTGGCCCACGGCTGAGGCACCGCACCGCGAACTCGACGACATGCCTGTCGGTTTCCGACGGCTATGTCGTCGAGTTCGGTGGGTGGTCACCGGGCGTGGATCCGCATCGTTTTGCACCACCGATCCGCCCTCGGACTGACCAACCGCCCCGTCAGTGCCGAACCCGGTTGGTCGATCGCCGACCCGGACCCCAGAACGCTTAGCTGAACCTGGTCACGTAGCCGCGGCGGCGGAAGGTGCGCAGCATGGAGGTCACGTAGAAGACACCGAGGCCGGCCAGGACGATGGTGCCGGCCAGCGCGTAGGCCAGCTGGTCCCAGGGCAGGGGATTGCCGTCGATGACGGTGCGGGCCGCGGCGAACACGTGGGTCGTGGGCAGGACGCGGGCGATGGGCTGTAGGACCGGGGGCAGGGCGTCGACCGGGTAGAAGACGCCCGACAGCGGCATCACCACGAAGAGGATCCCCCAGGCCAGGACCTCGGCGCTCTGACCGAACCGGAGCACGAGGCCGACGACGAAGAGCGAGATCGACCACCCCGCCAGCAGGAGGAGCAGGCCGATCGGGATCAGCGCCCAGCCCACCGAGGTGATCGAGAAGGCGAAGAAGGCGAAGGCGGCGAGGGCCACCACGGTCATGGCGACCGTGAGCTTGGCCAGGCCGAACAGGGCGACGCCGGCGGCGTACTCCAGCTCGGTCAGCGGGGTGGCCAGCAGGTTGAGCAGGTTGCGGGACCAGGTCTCCTCGAGGAAGCCGGTCGAGGCCGCGATCTGGCTCTGGTAGAGGACGTGGAAGAGCAGGATCCCGGCCAGGAGGTAGGTCACCCCGGCCTGCTCGGCGTCGGAGCTCTGGTCGGCGATGAAGACCCCGAGCGAGCCCCAGAGCAGCACGTCGACCACCGGCCAGATGAAGACGTCGAACCAGCGGTGGGGGCTGCGCATCAGCACGTAGGCGTGACGCCGCGACACGGCGGTCACCCGGCGGGTGTTCACGACGCCCCCTCGGCCGGGCGGGCCTTGGCCTGGCCCGCGGCCAGGTGGAGGAACACGTCCTCCAGGGAGGTGTGGCCGTGCTCGTCGAGGATGTCGGCCGGCGTGCCGTCGTGCACCACCCGGCCGTGCTGGAGGAACACCACCCGCTCACACAGGCGCTCCACCTCGTTCATGTCGTGGCTGGTGACCAGCAGCGTCGTGCCGTCCTCCGCGTTGAGCAGCTCGAGGGCGGTGCGGACCCGGAGGGCGACGTCGGGGTCGAGCGAGGCCGTGGGCTCGTCGAGCACGAGCAGCGCCGGCCGGTGCAGCACCGCTTTGGCGATGCCGATGATCGTGCGCTGGCCCGAGGACAGCTCGACACACATCTGGTCGGCCAGGTGGGCCACGCCGAAGCGCTCGAGGGCGCCGGGCACGGCGTCCTGCCCGTCCGGGGCCCCGCACAGGTCGGCGAAGATCCCCAGGACCTCCCGCACCCGCAGTCGGTCGGGCAGCGGGAGGTAGCCCGCGGCGAACCCGACGTGCTCCATGGCCCGGCTGCGGGCCTTGGGCAGGCGGTGCCCGAAGATCTCCACCGAGCCCTCGTCGGGCGTGATGGTGCCGAGGCACATCAGCAGCGACGTGGTCTTGCCGGCCCCGTTCGGCCCGAGCAGTGCCACCCGCTCGCCGGGGCGCACCACCAGGTCCACGCCGTCCACCGCGCGCGTCGAACGGAAGCTCTTGACCAGACCCTGGGCGCGCAGGGCGGGCGCGGCGGCATCCATCCCCCGCAGTCTGCGCCAAGCCCACCAGTGACGCTCACCGATTTGGGGGACACTCGGTCGTGCGCCGACCGTCGCGCACCGATGTTGTCCCGTCGAACGCCTGTCGGTACGCTTGTCCCTGTCGCCACCGGCGGCACCCACCGAATGCTCCGATGAACCCGTCTACGGGATCCGGGGTGGGTGGCCTTCCGATCTCCCCCTCGGTTTCCCGTGTCGGGCTCTCGGAGGACGGTGACGGCAGTTCGGAACTCCGAGAAGCTGCGCTCGCGGCTGACGGTGCAATCCACCGGTCGAACGAGGTTTCCAATTTGAGCATCGCCACTGGCGAGACCGACCGCTCTGCGCTCGAGTCAAAGGACCGCCAACAGCTCGCCACCATCGCGCGGGCCCTGGGCGGCAACCCGACGGCTCGCACGCGCAAGGACGAGCTGGTCGAGTTGATCCTCGAACTGGCCGACGAGGGGGCGGGAGCCCCGAAACGAGATGGGGACACGATGAGTGACCAGACGACCGAGGACGCTCCGGCGACCACGGACACCAACGGCTCACGGGACGCGGGGGACGCGTCCACCGACACCGGGCGCGACGACGCCAGGGCCGAGAAGGCCGACCTGGCCGACGACGGCGACCGGGCCGACACGCCCCGTGCCGGTCGCGGCAGCCGCGCCCGGGCCGACAAGGGCGACGACCGTGGCGGCGACGCCAAAGGCGATGACGACGGCCGCGGCGACACGAAGTCCGAGAAGGCCGATCGGGGCGAGTCCTCCGGCGGTGACAAGGACGACAAGGACGGCGACCGCAGTGAGGCCAAGGCCGGCGACGCCGCCCGCTCCGAGCGCTCCGGCAACCGGGGCGGCGGGCGCAACGGCAACGGTGACCGCAACCAGGGCGACCGGAACCAGAACCGGGGCAACCAGGGCGGCGGCCGCAACCAGAACCGGGGCAACCAGGGCGGCGGCAACCAGGGGGCGACGACGCCGAGCCCGGCAACCGCAAGCGCCGCCGTCGCGGCCGGAACCAGGGCCGGGAGCAGGAAGAGGAGAACGTTCCCGTCGCCAACTGGGACGGCGAGCCCGTCGACGTGGCCGGCCTGCTCGACCTCCGCGACGAGGGCTACGGCTTCCTGCGCCTGAGCGGGGCCCTGCCCTCCCGGGACGACGTGTACGTCTCGGTCAAGCAGGTCCGCCAGTTCGGCATGCGCAAGGGCGACCGGGTCACCGGCGCCAGCCGTCCGGCCAACCGCAACGAGAAGAACCCCGCCCTGCTGCGGGTGGACACGGTCAACGACATGGACCCGGAGAAGGCCAAGGCCCGCCCCCGCTTCGAGGACCTGACCCCGCTGTTCCCCGACGAGCGCCTGAAGCTCGAGGACGACGCCGATCCCGGCAACATGACCGCCCGGATCATCGACCTCATCTCCCCGATCGGGAAGGGTCAGCGCGGCCTGATCGTGTCGCCGCCCAAGGCGGGCAAGACCACGATCATGAAGCAGATCGCCAAGTCGATCGAGGCCAACAACCCCGAGGTCAAGCTCATCGTGCTGCTCGTGGACGAGCGGCCCGAAGAGGTGACCGACATGCGCCGAACGGTCAAGGGCGAGGTCATCGCCTCCACCTTCGACCGGCCCGCCGACGAGCACACCTCCGTGGCCGAGCTGGCCATCGACCGGGCCAAGCGCATGGTCGAGATGGGCGAGGACGTGGTCATCATCCTGGACGGCATCACCCGCCTGTCCCGGGCCTACAACCTGGCCGCCCCGGCGACCGGCCGGATCATGTCCGGCGGCATCGACACCGGTGCGCTCTACCCGCCGAAGCGCTTCTTCGGTGCGGCCCGGAACCTGGAGGAGGGCGGCTCGCTCACCATCCTGGCCACGGCCCTCGTGGAGACCGGCTCCAAGATGGACGAGGTCATCTTCGAGGAGTTCAAGGGCACCGGCAACATGGAGCTGCGCCTCGACCGCCGACTGGCCGAGAAGCGGATCTACCCGGCCATCGACGTGGACGCCTCGTCCACCCGCCACGAGGAGCTCCTGTTCGAGCGCAAGCAGCTCCAGCAGGTCTGGAAGCTGCGCCGGGTACTCTCCGGTCTCGCCGACAGCGGCGGCGGCGGAACACAGGCCGGCCTCGAGCTGTTGATCGACAGGCTGAAGACGTTCAAGAACAACGACGAGTTCCTCGCCGAGGTGGCGAAGGGCCCGTCCATCGCCGGCTGACACCGGCACCGAGACAGAGAAGAGACACGGAGAACGACATGCGCGCCGACATCCACCCCGAGTACACCGAGACCACGGTCACGTGCTCGTGCGGCAACACCTTCACGACCCGCTCGACTGCGGGCGACTCCCTCCACGTCGAGCTGTGCGGCGAGTGCCATCCCTTCTACACCGGCAAGCAGAAGCTGGTGGACTCCGGCGGTCGCATCGACCGCTTCGAGCGCCGCTACGGCCGCCGCAAGAACGCCCCCACGGGCCCCTCGGAGTCCTGAGCTCCAGCTCGACCCTCCCGCCGGAGCAGCGGGCGGCCCTCCACGCCGCCAAGCTGCGGGCCCTGCTCACCGAGAACCTCGGCGAGACCGACCTCGAACCCAGTCCGTTTCCGGGTGGCGCCGCCGCGCGGTCCGGGCCCCGGGGCTGGTTCCTGGCCGGCGACGAGCCCGCCCGCGCCCTCGGCCCGGCGCTGGCCTGGGCCGTGCGTCACGAGGTCGAGGACCTGGGCGTGCTGGCCGAGCAGGCCACCGACGTCCTGGCCCGACGGGCCGCGCTCTTCGCGCCCGTCCCCACCGTCTGGCTCGTCGACGGTCACACCATGGCCGAGGTCGCCGCGTCGGCGTCCGTCGGCGGCGATGACGCCCCGGCCCCGCTGACCGAGGAGTTCGCCCTTCTGTTGGCCGAGGCCGGCGCCGATGTCGTCGTCGAGCACGGGGTCGTCGCCGGTGAGGTGCTCGGCCTGGAGGTCGCCCGGGTGGTCGTGGCCGAGGACGGCACCGCCGCCCTCGAGGTGGGCGTGGGCCGCCACGACCGCGAGGCGTTCGCCATGGTCCACGGCAACCTCCCGACCGCCGAGGCCCTCGCCTCGGTCATCGCCACCGTGCGCGAGAACCGTCGGGCCGGAGCCGAGTCCCACCCACTGAGCCGCCTGGCCCAGGAACGCTGGGTCCGGTCCGTGCTGGCCCGGCGCCCCGATCTCGTCGGCGCAGCCCACCTGGAGCCGGTCATGCCCTTGCTGGCCCGGGACTCGGTCAAGGACGTGATGCCCGCCTGCCTGGTCGGCGAGGACCTCGACGGCCGGCCGCTCGTGGTCGCCTGCTCGGTGGGCATCGACCTCGACCTGGTGCCGACCGCGGCCGAGGCGCGCGCCCACTACGTGCCGGAGGCCCGGCTCCTGCTGGCCGTGCCCGAGCGGGACGACCACCCGGTCACCCGCCGCATCGCCGGCCGCCTCCGGGACCCCGCCGAGATCGTCGTGCTCCCGGACGACTGGCGCGCCACAGCCGTAGCGTGATCCCTATTCTTTCCTGGGCATCCTCCGCGCGCCCAGGCCTTCCCGTCGATCAAGGAAAGAGTAGGGACCTCCGGTGCTGGAACGGCTGGGAGACTTCGAGCGGGAGCTCGACGACGTCGAGGCCCACCTGGCCGATCCGGACGTGTTCGCCGACCAGGAGCGCTACGTCGGACTGACCCGGCGGCACAAGGAGCTCGACGCCATCGTCACGACGGGTCGGGCCCTGCGCCAGCACCAGGAGGACCTGGTCACCGCCCGCGAGATGCTCACCGACGCCTCCGGCGAGGACCGCGAGGTGCTCCGGGCCGAGGTCGACGAGGCCGAAGCCGCCATCGCCGAGCTGTCCGAGCAGTACCGCCTGCTCCTCCTGCCCAAGGACCCGAACGACGACAAGAACGTGATCGTCGAGGTGCGCGGCGCCGAGGGGGGCGAGGAGGCCAACCTCTTCGCCCGGGACCTCTTCGAGATGTACCGGGCCTACGCCCAGCGCATGGGCTGGAGCTTCGAGCTGCTCGGGAGCCAGCCCTCCGACATGGGCGGGGTGAGCGAGGCGTCGTTCCGCCTCGTGGGTGACGGTGTCTGGAGCCGGCTCAAGCACGAGGGCGGCACCCACCGCGTGCAGCGGGTCCCGGTCACCGAGTCCCAGGGCCGGATCCACACCTCGTCGGCCACGGTGACCGTGCTGCCCGAGGCCGAGGAGATCGACGTCCAGATCGATCCCAACGACCTGCAGATCGACGTGTACCGGTCCTCGGGCCCCGGCGGCCAGTCGGTCAACACCACCGACTCCGCGGTGCGCATCACCCACAAGCCCACCGGCCTCGTCGTGGCCATGCAGGACGAGAAGAGCCAGCTCCAGAACCGGGCGCGGGCGTTGGTGGTCCTTCGGTCGCGCCTGCTCAAGGCCGAACAGGACGCCGCGGCGGCCGAGGCCTCGTCGGCCCGTCGCAGCCAGGTCGGCTCGGGCGGCCGGGCCGACAAGATCCGGACGTACAACGTCAAGGAGAACCGGCTCTCCGACCACCGCATCGGGCTCACCCTCTACAAGCTGGACAAGGTGCTGGCGGGGGAGCTGGACGAGGTCGTGGATGCGCTGGTCGCCGACGAGCGGGCGGCCCAGTTGCAGGGTGACGGCTGACGCGGTGACCTGGGCCTCGCTCCGCCGCGAGGTCAGGGACCAGCTGACGGCAGCGGGCCGGGCCACGGCCGGGCAGGAGGCGCTCTGGATCTGTGAGGCCGCGTCCGGCCACGACGGCGCCGAGCACCTCGCACTGGCCGACGAGGTCCCTTCCCGACGCCACGTGGCGGCCGTCGACGCGATGGTGGCTCGGCGACGGGCGGGGGAGCCGATCCAGTACGTGCTCGGGAGCTGGTCGTTCCGGACCCTCGACCTCTTCGTGGACCGCCGGGTCCTGATCCCCCGCCCCGAGACCGAGGTCGTCGCCGGCCTGGTCCTCGACGAGGTCGACCGCCGTCGAGCGGAGCGGGACGGGCGGGTGCTGGTCGCCGACCTCGGCACGGGCTCGGGGGCGATCGGCCTGGCCGTGGCCGCCGAGCGGGACCGGACCGAGGTGTGGCTGACCGACGCCTCCCCCGACGCGCTCGCCGTGGCCCGGGCCAACCTCGCCGGCCTCGGTCCGCCGGCCACGAGGGTCACCGTGGCCGAGGGGGCCTGGTTCGAGGCGCTGCCCGCAGACGCGCGGGGGACCCTCGACGTCATCGTCAGCAACCCGCCCTACATCGGCGAGGGCGAGCAGTTGCCCGACGCCGTGGCCGACTGGGAGCCCGCGTCCGCCCTGGTCGCGGGGCCGGAGGGCACCGAGGACCTCGAGCACCTGCTCGAGGAAGCCCGAGGTTGGCTGGCGCCAGGCGGCGCCCTCGTCCTGGAGCTGGCCCCCGACCAGGCCCGGCCGATGGCCGACCGCGCCCGCGCCCTCGGCTACGGCCCGGTGCGGATCGAGCAGGACCTGGCCGGCCACGACCGCGCCCTGGTGGCCCGCACGCCCAGCTCGGCGGCCGAGGTGCTGGCCCGGGGTGGGGCGGTGGTGGTGCCGACCGACACCGTCTATGGCCTCGCCGTCCGGGCGGACCTGCCCGGGGCCGTCGAGCACCTCGCCGCGCTGAAGGACCGGGCCACCGAGCAACCCGTGGCCGTCCTGGTGGCCTCGGTCGAGCAGGCCGAGTCCGTGGGCGTGGTTCCGGACTGGGTGCACGCGGTCGTCGAGCGGTGGTGGCCCGGTCCCCTGACCCTGGTGCTGCGCCGTCGGCCCGGCCTCCCCTGGGACCTCGGCGACCCGCCGGACACCGTCGGCGTCCGCATCCCGGACCACGACCTGGTCCGGTCGCTGGCCGAGGCCGTCGGCCCCCTGGCCACCACCAGCGCGAACCGGCACGGTGAGCCCACACCGCCGACCGCGGCAGAGGCCGCGGCCGCGCTGACCCGGACCCCGGACCTCGTGGTCGACGGCGGGCCCTGTGCCGGTGTGGCGTCCACCGTCGTCGACGCCACCGGCCCGGCGCCGGTGATCCTGCGAGCCGGGCCGATCACCGCGGCCGACCTCAGCGCCAGCTGACCGAATCGTCGTCTACTGTCGGACCGTTCCGAGTCGGGGGTGGCGATGTTCTCACGCAAGAAGGCCGAGAAGCAGGCGGCGGTGGCCGAGCTGGGCGATGTCGCGTTCTTCGAGGGGTTCACCCCCGCGGAGCTGGCTCGGGTCGCCGACCTGGCCGACGAGGTCGAGGCCGAGGCGGGAGCGGAGCTGATGGACCAGGGTCGTCCGGGCCTCGAGTGCTACGTCATCCTCGACGGGACCGCCGGCGTGTACTTCGGTGGCGACCACATCGCCACCCTCGAGGCCGGCTCGATGGTCGGGGAGATGGCGCTCATCGACCACCGGCCCCGCTCCGCCACGGTCGTGGCCGAGAGCGCGATGCGCCTCCTGGCCTTCGACACCCGCCACTTCCGGGCCCTGCTCGACGAGCTGCCCAAGGCCAGCCAGCGGGTCATGTCCCTGCTGAACGCCCGCGCCCAGGAGAACGCCGCCCGAAAGGGCGACTGAGCGACCGGAGGGTCAGAGCCGGAGGCGGCCCTCAGCAGTGCGGTGGGCGGTGTCGCCCACGTGCTCCTCACCGTCGAGCAAGCCGGTCAGGACCGCGGGCTCGTCGGAGGTGGCCCAGGTCCGGGCCCCGTCCGCCGTGAGGGTGGCGGCGATCGCCTGGGCCGGCGCACCGTCCCGGCCGTGCATGACCGTGTAGGTCTCGATGGTGACCGGCCCGTCGTGGTCGGTGACGAGGGGTCGGCCGGGTACGGCATCGACCTGGTCCTGGGGACGGGCGGAGCGGAACCCCTGCTCCGGCGGAGCCGTGCCATAGACCCCGAAGGCCTCTTTGCTGGCCAGGCCGCCGTTCGCCGACACCAACCCGAGGTCGCCCGGGTGCTCCCGCAGGACCTCGGCCATGGTGGCCACGGCGTGGGTGACGTAGTTGTTCCACGGGCCCCCGGCGAAGCTCATGCCGCCGGTCACCGTCAGGTCCCGGTCGTCGCTCAGCCCGATGGCCCGGGCGGCCAACCGCACGGCCGACGGGAAGCAGGAGTACAGGTCGACGTGGGCCACCCCGTCGGCGTCGGTGTCGGCGAGGGCCAGCGCGGCGCGTCCGGCGGCGGCCATGGCCGCGGAGTCGTGGAGCGAGCGGCGCTGGGACACGTAGGTCTCGGCCGCCTCGGCCCCGCTGTGGGGGAACACCCAGCGGTCCCGGGCGATGCCCAGCGCCTCGGCCCGCTCGACCGAGCAGCACACCAGGGCCGCCGCCTGGTCGAGCATCTCGTAGCTGTTCATCCGCTTCGTGTAGGGGAACCCGACCATCCGGTTGTCCGGATCGACCTCGGCGATCTCCTCCGCGCTGTACCGGGTGCGCTTCCACGCGTGGGGGTTGTCGGCCGCGATCTCGCTGAAGCGGGCGTAGAGCCTTCCCAGCGCGCGCCGGTGGGCCGTCACCGTCTGGCCGTCCGCAGCCCGTAGGGCCACGTCGAAGAGGGGGTAGACCTGGATCGGCATCCCGATGCCCAGGGCCATCTCGTCGGGATGGTTCATGTCCAGGTCGGCGCCGACCAGCTCGTCGGGCGCCGCACCCGCTTGGTCGGTCCACGCCAGCGCCTCGCCCGCGCGGCGGGCCGCCCGGGCGGTGCGCCACGCTTCGGCCCCGCCGATCAACACCGCGTCGGATCGCCCGGCCTGCACGTCCTCCGCGACCCGGTGGACCAGGGCCTGGGGCGTCTGGCCCCCGCCGGTGGTGTAGGTGGTGCGGGCCGCGGTCGCCCCGACCCGCTCGGCCACGAGGCGGCCGGGGTCCGTGTAGGGCCACGAGAGGATGCTGACGACCCGGATGGAGTCGAGGCCGGCGAGCAGGCCGGTCACCCCCGCGTCGGCCTCGGCCCGATGGGCGGCGTCGGCCAGCAGGTCGACCGGCTCGAGCGGGTCGGCGCCCTGGTCGACCCGGTGGCTGACCTGGCCGACACCGACGAGGACAGGGGTGCGGGGGTCGAGGCTCACGAACGGCAAGCTAGATGGCGACTCGGTGTCCGTAGAATCCCGGCATCGACGTCCTGGTGCTCTGTACGGGCAACATCTGCCGCTCGCCGATGGCCGAGGTGCTCTTCGCCGACGCCCTGCGGCGCCGCGGGATGGACGCGACCGTCACCTCTGCCGGCCTTCTCGACGACGGACGTCCGGCCAGCCCCCATTCGGTGACCCTGATGCACGACCGGGGCCTCGACCTCTCGGGTCACCGGAGCCGGCGCATGACCGCTGAGATGCTCGAGGCCGCCGACCTGATCGTCGGCATGGAGCGCCGGCACATCCGGGAGGCCGCTGTGACCGCGCCGGGCGCTTGGTCGTGGGCCTTCACCCTGCCTGAGCTGGCCCGTCGCGCGACGGCGGTCGGGCCCCGGTCCGACGGCCAGTCGGTGGCCGACTGGCTGGCGTCGCTGGTCGAGGGCCGGACCACCCAGGACCACCTCGGCGACGTGGCGGCCGACGAGATCGCCGACCCCATCGGTCGCAACCTGCGCACCTACCGGAAGTGCGCCACCCAGCTCGACGAGCTCATCGTGGTCGTCGCCGACCTCCTCGTGCCCGCTGTCCCCTCCGAGTCCACCCCCATCATCAGGAGCACTGCATGACCTGGTCCACCGACCGTGACACAGAGGTGTTCGACCTCCTCGACCGGGAGTTCGAGCGCCAGAACACCCAGTTGCAGCTGATCGCTTCGGAGAACTTCACCTCACCCGACGTCATGGAGGCGACGGGGTCGGTGCTGACCAACAAGTACAGCGAGGGCTATCCGGCCAAGCGCTACTACGGCGGCAACGAGATCATCGACGAGGTCGAGGAGCTGGCCCGGCAGCGGGCCTGCGCCCTCTTCGGCGCCGACCACGCCAACGTCCAGCCCCACTCCGGCGCCAACGCCAACGTGGCCGTCTACCAGGCCCTGCTCGAGCCGGGGGACAAGGTCCTCGGCATGAGCCTCGACCACGGCGGGCACCTGACCCACGGCTCGCCGGTCAACCTCAGCGGCCGGCTGTACGACTTCGTGGCCTACGGCGTCACCGCGAGCGACGAGCGCCTCGACTACGACCAGATCCGCGACCTGGCCAAGGCCGAGATGCCCAAGATGATCCTCGCCGGCGCCACGGCCTACTCCCGTCGCATCGACCCCGAGCCGTTGCGCTCGATCGCCGACGACGTCGGTGCGCTGCTGGTGTTCGACGCCGCCCACATCGCGGGCCTGATCGCGGGTGGGGCCCACCCCGACCCCGTGCCCTACTGCGACATCGTCACCTTCACCACCCACAAGACCCTGCGGGGACCTCGGGGCGGTTGCATCCTGGCCACCGAGGAGCACGCCGCGGCCATCGACAAGGCCATCTTCCCCGGCTTGCAGGGTGGTCCGCTGGAGCACGTCATCGCGGCCAAGGCCGTGGCGTTCCGGGAGGCGGCTCGGCCCGAGTTCCGGGACTACGCCGCGGCGATCGTGACCAACGCCGCGGCCCTGGCCGCGGCGCTCGGCCAGGAGGGCTTCCGCCTCGTGTCCGGGGGCACGGACAACCACCTGATGCTGGTCGACCTCCGCAACTTCGACGCCGAGCTCACCGGTAAGGACGCCCAGACGGTCCTCGACCGGGCCGGGATCACCCTGAACAAGAACACCATCCCCGACGACCCGCGGTCGCCGTTCGTGACCAGCGGCCTGCGCATCGGCACTCCGGCGGTGACGACCCAGGGCATGGGCGAGCCCGAGATGGCCCAGATCGCCGGCTTCATCGCCGAGGCCCTCCGCGAGCGGGACCGCGACGAGGCCCTCGCCTCGGTCAAGACGCGTGTCGTGGACCTCTGCTCCGGCTTCACCCCCTACCCCTGACCGTCTGACGATCTGAAATTGCGTGACTCTCGGTCGGTCTGCGACCACAGGTCACGCAGATTGGGTCGGTCGGGGTGACGCGTACACGGCGCTCCAGAATCGACCCACTCAGGGTGGCGGGATCAACCACACTGTGTGTAGTCTGTGGACACGAACGGCATGGCCCAGCCGCCACGGCGACCGGGCTGCGCTCACACCGCCCAGCTCTCTCTCTCCAGGGCGCGGGGCGGACGGCCGGCGGGGCGACCCGCCGGCCGTTCCGCGTCAGGGCGCTGCTCCGCTCCCCTTCGCCGGCTTCGCCGATGCCGCTGTCCACGGAGCGGCTGCGTCCTCCAGCCCCAGCGCGGGCCGAGGACCCACCGGGCCCGGCCGGCCGGCCCTGATGAGGAAGCTTCACGGCGGGGAGGCCCACGCGCGAGGGTGAAGGGGTGAGAGCCAAGCTCGTGGTCCTGGGCGTGGCCTTCACCGTCACCTTCGTGCTCACCCCCGTCGTCCGCCGGCTGGCCGAGCGCTACGGGGCGGTCGTGGCCCCCGACGAACGTCGCGTCCACACCGTTCCCACCGCCACCATCGGCGGGGTGGCCATGTTCGTCGCCCTGTTGGCGTCCTTCGCCGTGGCCTGGCAGCTGGACGGGTTCGCCGCCGTGTTCGAAGGCTCGAGCGAGCCCCTGGGGGTCCTGCTGGCGGCCACCGTCATCTTCGCCGTCGGCCTCACCGACGACCTCCGCGAGGTCTCCGCTCCGGCCCGGGTGGCGGGCATGGTGCTGGCCGGGTCGATCCTGGTCCGCTTCGGCGTGAGCATCCTCTTCCTGCGCATCCCGCTCTACGACCTGGTGCTGCTGTCACCGGACCTCTCGGCGCTCATCACCGTGCTGTGGGTCGTGGGCATGGCCAACGCCGTCAACCTGGTCGACGGCCTGGACGGGCTGGCCACGGGGATCGTGGCCATCGCGTCCGGCGCCTTCTTCCTCTACAGCGAGCAGCTCATCGACGCCGGGGTCATCAGCGAGAACAACATCGGGCCGCTGGTCGCCATCGTCACCCTGGGCATCTGCCTCGGCTTCCTGCCCCACAACTTCAACCCGGCCAAGATCTTCATGGGGGACGGTGGGGCGCTCCTGCTCGGCCTGCTGATGGCGGCGTCGACCATCTCGGTCGGGGGGAGCCAGAACGA
This sequence comes from uncultured Microthrixaceae bacterium, assembly GCA_963748285.1. Lineage (GTDB taxonomy): Bacteria > Actinomycetota > Acidimicrobiia > Acidimicrobiales > DATDAH01 > DATDAH01. The sequence continues at coordinate 1,536,204 of CAVVIF010000008.1, read as the reverse complement.
GCCCTTCAGCGGGCAGGTGTACTTCTTCTTCGCCCCGCTGTTCATCCCGCTCTTCATCCTCGGCGTGCCCATCATCGACACCCTGTTCGCCATCATCCGCCGGGCCTCGCGGCGCTCGGGCGTGGCCACCGCCGACAAGGAGCACCTGCACCACCGGCTGATGCGGCTGGGCCACGGCCAGCGCCGGGCGGTCCTCATCCTCTGGGCCTGGACGGCGGCGCTCTCGGGCCTCGTGCTCTACCCGGCGTACACGGGCAAGGGCGACGCGGTGCTGCCGCTGGCCGTCCTGGTCCTCGGCTTCGGCCTGTACGTGTTCTTCCATCCTGGCACGCGGAAGGCGAACGGCGACGCCGCCGCGGTGGTCCCCTCGGCGGCGGGCGACGACCTGCCCTAGTGTCCGGGGCCACCCGGCCGCGCTTTACCTCTGGGGGAATTTGCACCTCGCGGGGTCCGTGGATAGATTGAGAAAGTATTCACAAGCTCCCCGGTGACGGGGAGCGAGCGCCGCCAGTGCCGCCGACGCCGACCAGGACATCCCGTGGAACTGAACCCCTTCCGAGACCAAGGTGCCCACCAGGGCGACGGCCTCGTCTTGGCGTTCGAGCTCGTGCTCACCACCACCATCTTCGGGTTCATCGGCTTCTGGATCGACGGCAAGCTCGGCACCGACCCCCTTCCTGACCATCGTGCTCGCCGCGTTCACCCTCACCTACGAGGTGTGGAAGATCGTCACCACCTACGACACGTCGATGGCCGAGCACGCCGAGCAGCGTGACCCGCTGCGGCGGGGACCGGGCCGATGACGATGACCGACACGCCCGGACCGCGTGGTCCCCGACCCCAGCGCCGCTCCCGAGGCCGACATCGCCCGGGACCTGCTGCGGCGGATGGTCTGGGTGGCCCCGGCGTTCGTGCTCGGTGGCTTCCTCATCTGGGGTGTCGACGGCGCCCTGTCCGCCCTCTTCGCCCTCGGCCTGGTGGCGGCCAACTTCGCCGCCGCCGCCGCCCTCATGGGCTGGGGCGCCCGCATCTCGCCCACCGCCCTCGGCGCCGCCGTCCTCGGCGGCTACGTGGTCCGCCTCGGCGTCCTGCTCGGCGTGCTCTGGCTGGTGAAGGACCTCGCCTGGGTCGAGATGGCCCCGCTGGCCATCACCCTGCTCACCACCCACCTGGGCCTCCTGCTCTGGGAGACCCGGTACGTCTCGCTCTCGCTCGCCTATCCCGGTCTCAAGCCCGGGACTCACACGGAGGGTTCGAAGTAACCGTGTTCGCCATCGAGTTCCCGCCGGTCAGCCACGTCATCGAATGGCCCGAGTTCCTCTTCGAGGGCACGCCGTTCGCGGTCAGCAAGGTCGTGGTCCTCATGTGGATCTCGGCCATGATCGCGATCGGCTTCGTGATCCTCGCCGGTCGCAACTTCAAGCTGGTCCCCCGCCCGCTGCAGAACATGGGCGAGTCCTTCTACAGCTTCATCCAGGAGGGGATCATCCTCGAGACGATGGGCCCCGACGGGCTCAAGTACACGCTCCTTCCTGGGCTCCCTCTTCATCTTCGTGCTCAGCTGCAACTTCTGGGGGATCATCCCGTTCGCCCAGATGCCGGTGAACGCCCGCATCGCCCTGCCGTTCTTCCTGGCCATGCTGGTGTGGGCCATCTTCGTGGTGGTCGGCATCATGAAGCAGGGCCCGCTGGGCTACCTGAAGAACACCGGCTTCCCGCCGGGTGTGCCCAAGGCGCTCTACCTGCTGGTGACGCCCATCGAACTGGTCTCGACGTTCATCGTCCGGCCCCTGTCGATGTTCGTCCGGCTCTTCGCCAACATGCTCGCCGGCCACCTGCTGCTCGTCAGCTTCGCCGTCATCTGCGCCGCCCTCTGGGCCCTGCAGCCGACCGTGGTCATCCTGCCCTTCTCGTTCGCCCTGCTCGTCGGCGCTGACCGGATTCGAGATCCTGGTCGCCTTCCTGCAGGCGTTCATCTTCACCATTCTCGCTGCCGTGTACATCGGTAGTTCGATGCATCCAGAGCACTAGGAGGAACCGTGCTGGACATCCTGACCATCGCCGCCCAAGCGGAAGGCGAACTCGAGGCAGGCCTGACCGCCGTTGGACGAGGCATCGTCTACGGCGGGGCGGCCATCGGCCCCGGCATCGGCATCGGCATCGTGGTGGGCAACGCCATCACCGCCATGGCCCGCCAGCCCGAGGCCGCAGGCACGGTGCGAACCACCATGTTCCTGGGCATCGCCTTCACCGAGGCGCTCGCGCTGTTCGGCTTCGTCCTCGCCTTCATCATCACCGGCTGAGGTCGTCCGACATGCGAAACCGACTGCTGCTTGCGGCCCTGCTGGCCCTGCTGCTCGGCTTCGTCGCCCTGACCGTCCCCCTCTGCCCAGGAGGGCGACCGAGGAACCGGCGCCAGGCTGTCGGAGGCCGACATCAGCCACGCGGCCGAAGAGTGCATCGAGCTCCTCGAGGAGGGGGGCAACGAGGCCGACGACTGCAACGAGGCGCCGAGCCCGATCCTGCCCGAGACCAACGAGCTGATCTGGGGCGGTCTGTCGTTCCTGATCGTCTTCGCGGCCCTCGCCAAGTTCGGCTTCCCGGCCATCAAGAAGGGCCTCGCCGACCGCGCCGAGCAGATCCAGGCCGACCTGGACGAGGCCGAGGCGGCCAAGGCCGCCGTGACCGGCAAGGCGGCGGAGTACGACGCCAAGCTGGCCGAGGCCCGTCACGAGGCGGCCCGGATCATCGAGGAAGCCCGTCAGGACGCCGATGCCTACCGGACCGAGAAGCGGTCCGAGGCCGACGCCGAGGTCGCCCGCATCCGCGAGCAGGCCCAGGCCGACGTCGAGGCGTCCCGTACCCAGGCGATCGCCGACATCCGCGCCGAGGTGGCCACGCTGGCCATCGGGGCCGCGGAGCAGGTCGTCGGCCAGAGCCTGAGCAACGAGGCCAACGTCGCCCTGGTCGAGCAGTTCATCGACTCGGTCGGGGCCAAAGGCAGCAACTGATGGCTGAGGCCAACCGCACCCAGGCCTACGCCGCGGCGATGTACGCGGTGGCCAACGCCGAGGGCCAGCTGTCCTCGGTCGGTGACGAGCTCTTCACGCTCGCCCGGGCCATCGACGACAACGACGCGCTGCGGGACGCCCTGGGCGACCCGCACCTGCCGGCCGAACGCCGACAGCAGATCATCGAAGAGCTCTTGGGCTCCCGGTCCTCCGACGTGACCCTCGGTCTGGCCTCCCTGGCCGTGGCCACCGGTCGCGGGCGGGAGATCCCGGCGATCGTCGATGCGCTGCTGAAGATGTCGGCCACCGAAGTGGGCCGGCAGGTGGCCGAGGTGCGCTCGGCCATCGCCCTGACCGAGGACCAGCAGCAGCGGCTCGCCGCCTCGCTGACCGAGGCCACCGGCCACCGGGTCGACGTCCGAGTCGTCGTCGACCCCACCGTGGTCGGCGGTCTGGTGGTCCGTGTGGGCGACCAGGTCATCGACGGCTCGATCCGTCACCGCATGGCCCAGCTCCGCGACTCACTGTCCGCCCGCTCCTGATCGTCACTCCTGACATCGCACGAGGAACCAGAGGAAAGACGCCGACATGGCTGATCTGAACATCGACACCACGGACATCACCGCCGTCCTGCGCAAGAACCTCGAGGGCTACACGCCCGATCTCGAGGTCACCCAGGTCGGTCGCGTGCTCGAGGTCGGCGACGGCATCGCCCGGGTCTCCGGGCTGCCCGACGCCGCCGTCAACGAGCTGCTCGAGTTCGAGGGTGGCACCATCGGCCTCGCGCTGAACCTGGACGAGGAGTCCATCGGCGCGGTGATCCTGGGTGAGGGCGAGGAGATCGCCGCCATCGAGGAGGGCTCGCCCGTGCGGGCGACCGGTCGCATCCAGACGGTGCCCGTCGGCGACGGCCTCATCGGCCGCGTCGTCAACGCCCTCGGTGTGCCCATCGACGGCAACGGCCCGCTCAACACGGACCTGACCCGCCGCATGGAGATCCAGGCCCCGGGCATCACCCGGCGCAAGCCGGTGCACGAGCCCATGCAGACCGGGATCAAGGCGATAGACGCCATGACCCCGATCGGCCGTGGCCAGCGGGAGCTGATCATCGGCGACCGCAAGACGGGCAAGACGACCATCTGCATCGACACGATCCTGAACCAGGCCGGTCAGGGCGTGAAGTGCATCTACGTCGCCGTCGGCCAGAAGAGCTCGACGGTCGCCCAGACGGTCAACACCCTGCGTGAGCGCGGGGCCATGGACTACACGGTGGTGGTCAGTGCCCCTGCCGCCGACCCGGCGCCGTTCAAGTACCTCGCCCCCTACGCCGGCTGCGCCATGGGCCAGCACTGGATGGAGAACGGCGAGCACGCCCTGGTGGTCTACGACGACCTCTCCAAGCAGGCCGAGGCCTACCGCCAGATGTCGCTGCTGCTGCGTCGCCCGCCGGGCCGTGAGGCCTACCCCGGTGACGTCTTCTACCTGCACAGCCGCCTGCTGGAGCGGGCCGCCAAGCTCTCCGACGCCGAGGGCGCCGGGTCGCTGACGGCCCTGCCGGTCATCGAGACCAAGGCCGGCGACGTCTCGGCCTACATCCCGACCAACGTGATCTCGATCACCGACGGCCAGGTGTACCTCCAGGACGACCTCTTCAAGTCCGGGGTGCGGCCCGCCGTCGACGTGGGCATCTCGGTGTCCCGCGTGGGTGGTGACGCCCAGATCAAGGCCATGAAGTCGGTGTCCGGCACGCTCAAGCTGGACCTGGCCCAGTTCCGCGAGCTGGAGGCCTTCGCCACGTTCGGCTCCGAGCTGGACAAGGTCTCGGCCGCCCAGCTGGAGCGGGGCTACCGCCTGACCGAGCTGCTCAAGCAGAACCTGAACTCGCCCATGCCGGTCGAGGAGCAGGTCGTGTCGATCTTCGCCGGTACGAACGGCTACCTCGACGCCATCCCGGTCGAGGACGTCAAGCGCTTCGAGCAGGAGCTGCTCGACTTCGTCAAGACCCGCCACGGCATCGTCCTCGAGACGATCCGGGACAAGGGCACCCTGCCGGAGAACGACGGCCTCGACGAGGCGGTCAAGCAGTTCGCCGAGCAGTTCGAGGTCACCGAGGAGCTCGTGGACGAGCCCGACGCCGAGGAGCAGGCCGACGCCGAGACCTCCCGTGCCGGTGGCCGGGCCGAGGCCACCCTGCCCGAGGTCGAGATCGACCGCGGCGACGAGGACGAGGACGAGTAGGCCCTCATGGCTGGTGGTCAGGAACGGATCCTCCGGCGCCGCATCGCGGCGACCGAGTCGACCAAGAAGATCACGCGCGCCATGGAGCTGATCGCCGCGACCCGCGTCGTGCAGGCCCAGGAGCGCACCCGCAAGGCGCGCCCCTACGCCGAGCAGATCACGAGCGTCATCCTCGACCTGGCCGGTGCCGGCGCCACCACCAACCACCCTCTCCTGGCCGAGCGCGAGGAGGGCGGCAAGGCCGCCGTCGTGGTGGTCACCTCCGATCGTGGCCTGGCCGGCGCCTACAACTCGGCCGTCATCCGCGCCGCCGAGCGGGAGATCCAGGCGGCCCGCACCGAGGGCCTCGACTACTCGCTGTTCGTGGTCGGCAAGAAGGCCCTGACCTACTTCCGCTTCCGGGGCTACAAGATCGACCACGTCTTCCTGGGCAAGACCGACCGGCCGACCTACGAGGACGCCCGCGAGATCGGCCAGGCCGTCGGCGCCGCCTACGAGGCCGGTGAGCTGGCCCGCGTCGACCTCGTCTACACCCGGTTCCTGTCCGCCGGCAGCCAGAAGGTCGTCGTCCGGCGCTTCCTGCCGCTGGAGATCGACGACGCCGATCCCGAGGGCGACAACCTCCGGGCCGACTTCGAGTTCGAGCCGTCCCCCGACGGAATCCTCGACGTCCTCGTGCCCCGCTACGTCGAGGCCCGTCTCTACGCCGCCCTGCTCGACGCCTCGGCGTCCGAGCACGCGTCACGGCAGCGGGCCATGAAGGCGGCCACCGACAACGCCGAAGAGCTGATCATCAGCCTGGCCCGGGCCATGAACCGGGCCCGCCAGGACGCCATCACCACCGAGATCATGGAGATCGTGGGCGGTGCCGAGGCCCTGTCCCAGGGCGGCGCGGGGGAGGACGATCTCCTGCCCGACCACCTGCAGGGCAGCCACCTCTTCCCCGCCCACCTCCACCCCGACTACAAGACCCGACCCCATCACGCCGAGCCCGCGCCCTCGTGAGCCCCGCCCCCAGAGGAGACCTGAACTGATGACCGTCACCGAGTCCAACCCCGGGACCGAGCTGAAGGAAGGCCGCATCGTCGGCATCGCCGGTCCCGTCATCGACGTCGAGTTCCCCCGTGGGCACCTGCCGGAGATCAACACCGCCCTCGAGCTGGACGTCGTCATGGACGGCGAGGCCACCAAGATCGTGGCCGAGACCGCCCAGCAGATCGGCGACAGCCGCGTGCGGGCCATCTGCTTGCGGGCCACCGACGGGCTGACCCGGGGCGCCCCCGTGCGCAACCTCGGCCACGGCATCCAGATGCCGGTGGGCGAGGCCGTGCTCGGCCACGTGTTCAACGTGATCGGCCAGTCCCTCGACGTCGACTCCGTGGACGGGATCGACGACTACTGGCCCATCCACCGGGACGCCCCCTCGTTCGACTCCCTCGAGCCCAAGGCCGCGGTCTTCGAGACCGGCATCAAGGTCATCGACCTCCTGACCCCGTACGTGCAGGGCGGCAAGATCGGCCTGTTCGGCGGTGCCGGCGTCGGCAAGACGGTCCTCATCCTCGAGCTCATCAACCGGGTCGCCACCCAGCACGGTGGTGTGTCGGTGTTCGCCGGTGTCGGCGAGCGCACCCGGGAGGGCACCGACCTCTGGATCGAGATGCAGGAGTCGGGCGTCATCGAGAAGGCCGCCCTGGTCTACGGCCAGATGGACGAGCCGCCGGGCGTGCGCCTGCGGGTCGCCCTGTCCGCCCTCACCATCGCGGAGTACTTCCGGGACGTGAAGCAGCAGGACGTGCTCCTCTTCGTGGACAACATCTTCCGCTTCGTCCAGGCCGGGTCCGAGGTGTCGACCCTGCTGGGCCGCATGCCCTCGGCCGTGGGCTACCAGCCCACCCTGGCCGACGAGATGGGCGAGCTGCAGGAGCGCATCACCTCGACCCGGGGCCGGTCCATCACCTCGGTCCAGGCCGTGTACGTGCCCGCCGACGACTACACGGACCCGGCGCCGTTCACGACGTTCACCCACCTCGACGCCACCACGGAGCTGTCCCGCCAGATCGCCTCGCTGGGCATCTACCCGGCGGTGGACCCGCTGGCGTCGACCTCGTCGATCCTCGCCCCCGAGATCGTCGGCGCCCGCCACTACGAGGTGGCCCGCCGGGTGCAGGAGGTCCTCCAGCGCTACAAGGAGCTGCAGGACATCATCGCCATCCTCGGCCTCGACGAGCTGTCGGACGAGGACCGCGTGATCGTGGACCGGGCCCGCAAGGTGCAGCGGTTCCTCTCCCAGCCCTTCAACGTGGGCGAGGTCTTCACCGGCCTGAAGGGCATCCACGTGCCCACCGAGGTCACCGTGGACTCCTTCGAGGCGCTGGTCGACGGCGAGCTGGACGACCTGCCCGAGCAGGCCTTCCTGAACGTCGGCGACGCCGACAGCGTGCGGGCCAAGGCCGCCGAGCTGACGGGCGACTGATCGTGGCGCTGCAGGTGGAGCTCGTGTCGCCGGAGGAGGTGCTGTTCTCCGGCGAGGCCTACATGGTGATCGTTCGCGTGCTGGAGGGCGGCGAGATCGCCTTCATGCCCGGCCACGCGCCCTTCCTCGGCGCCCTGGACACCGGCTACGAGGCCAAGATCCAGCTCGAGGCCGGTGGGCCGATGCAGGTGATCAAGCTCAACGGCGGCTTCGTCGAGGTCAGCCACGACAAGGTCACCATCCTCAGCGACGAGGCCGAGCTCGTCGAGTAGGCCCCGGCCTGGCTGACCGATCAGGTCAGAGGCACTGGGCGGTGGTCAGCGGGAAGATGACGAGCACACCCTCCTGGGTCAGCGCGTCCAGGCCCGCGCAGACCCCGGTGACGTACTCCTCGCCACAGCCGGCGGAGCCGGCGATGCCGTCGAACTCCGCCATACGGGCCTGGACCTCGTCGACGAGGGCATCGCTCGGCGTTCCCTCCGTGTCGAACATGCGGCGGGCCTGGCGGACATAGCGGTCGGCCAGGTCGGCGCAGGCGGCGCTGCCCGCGGTCGGGCCGACGGTGGTCCCGGTCGGCAGGTCGACGCTGGTGACGGTCGGGTCGGCGGGGTCGGCGGAGATCTCGTCGTCGTCACCGCAGGCGCCCAGGAGGAGCGCAACGGACAGCAGGCAGAACAGCAGACGGATCCTCACGGGTTCGGCAACCTAGCGCCCCTACCGTGGCGGGATGCCGCGCCGCCGCCTCGGAGTCGTCCTCCTGGTCCCGCCACCGGTGGCCCACGAGGTCGACGGCCTGCGGCGGGCCCTCAGCGACGACGGGACCTGGGAGAAGGTGCCGCCCCACATCACCCTGGTGCCGCCGGTCAACGTCCGCGAGGACGAGCTGGGGGCGGCCCTGGCCGTCGTGCGGGCCGCGGCGGCGTCGACGGGGGTGCTCACGCTGGATCTGGGGCCGGTGGCGTCCTTCCTGCCGGTCAACCCGGTGGTCTTCCTGGAGGTCGGCGGCCCGTCGCGGCCGAGCCTGGACGCCCTGCAGGCCGCGCTGGCCGACGGGCCTCTGGCCCGGCCGCTGACCCACGCGTTCGTGCCCCACGTCACGGTGGCCGAGAGCATCGACCCGGAACGAATTCCGGACGCCATGGCCGCGCTGTCGGGCTACCGCCACACGATCGTGAAGATCCGGCACCTCCACGTCCTGCAGGAGGGGCGGGACGAGGAGGACCAGCGGGTCTGGCGGCCGCTGGCCGGCGTGGCGTTCGGCCCGCCGTCGGTGGTCGGTCGGGGCGGCCTGGAGACGGTGATCGAGGTCCACGACCGGGTGCCACCGGACGCCGCGGCCCTGGGTGACGGGCAGGACCCGGCCGAGGTCGTCCTCGTGGCCCGCCGATCGTCGGCGGTCGTCGGCCTGCTCGGTGGACGGGTGCGGGGGGCCAAGGCCTGGCTGGAGTGGGTCGAGGTGGACCCCGGCGTCGAAGGGGAGGGCGTCGGCACCCAACTGCTGGCCGCCTACGAGTCGGTGGCCGCCGAGCGGGGCGCCACGCAGGTCTTCGCCCGGGCCGAGCCGGGGAAGCGGGCCGAGTCCTTCCTCGCGGGCCGCGGGTGGGCCAGGGAGGACCCCCCGCCCATGGTGCGGGGTCGCATCGGCCCCGTGGGCTGAAGGCGTCTACGGTCGTCGCCGGTGACCGATGACGAGATGCTCGACGCCATCACGGCTCGTCGGCTGGGCCTGATCGGGCGGCTGGAGTCCCTCGACGAGGCGGGGTGGGACACGCCGTCGCTGTGTGCCGGATGGCGGGTCCGGGAGGTCCTCGGCCACCTGGTCAGCATCCTCGACCTGCCCCTGCACCGGTTCCTCCTGGGCGTGGTGAAGGCCGGCAGCTTCGACCGCTTCGCTGACCGCGTGGCCAGGGAGTACGGCTCGATGGATCCGGCGGCGCTCACGGCCCGCTTCCGGGAACTGGCGCCCCGTCGCTTCTCCCCGCCGATCGTCGGCCCGATCGCGCCCCTGGTCGACGTGTTCGTGCACACCCGTGACATCGAGCGGCCGTTGGGACTGACGGCCGACCTCGACCCGGCCGGTCTGCGGACCGTGCTCGACTTCCTCTGTGGGGGCAAGGCCCGCGGCTTCGTGTCCGCCAAGCGGACGGCCGGCCTCCGGTTCGTGGCGACCGACCTCGACTGGACGGCCGGTGACGGGCTGCTCGTGGAGGGGCCGGCGGACGCCCTGATGCTGGCGGTCGCCGATCGCTCGGAGGCCCTGGCCGACCTCTCCGGCGAGGGCGCGGTCGACCTGGGTCGCCGCCTGGCGGAGTAGGGGAACAGGTATTCGAGAATTTCTGTTGTTGTAAGGATGATTCAGCCCTTTAGATGTCATACCCCATGAGTACTGTTTCCCTCATGGACAGCGCACGCCGAACGGGGGCATCGAGCGACCGGAGCAGCCGGTGACCGCGCTGTGCTCCCCGGTCGCCGCCGCCGAGGGGTTGCTGCTCTCGCACTACCGAGCCTTGGACGTCGAGACCCTCACCCCGGCAGCAGCCACATCTGAGTTCAAGGAGCTCGAGCGGGTTCGGCGGCTGGTCACCGCGACCCAGATCCGGATCGTGCGTCGGATCGACGAGTCCGTCACGGGCGACGACAGCGAGGGCGGCAAGGCCCGCTGGCTGGCGATGCGCACAGGACAGTCGACTCGTGATGCCAGTAGGGACATCGCCGCCTCCGAGGCACTGGCTGCGCTGGCTGAAACCGACCGTGCGATGCGCAACGGTGAGCTGTCCGCGGCGCAGGCGCATGAGGTGACCTCGGCCGCGGTGCTGAACCCCTCCGCGGAGGGTGAGCTGTTGCACCTGGCCCGGGAGGGGTCGTTGGCGGAGTTGCGGCGGGCGGCCAGGAAGGTGCGGGCCGCGGCGACCGACAACGAGAAGAAGGCCAAGGACGCCCATGCCAACCGGGACGTCGCCGCCGGGTCCGACGAGGAGACCGGCGAGGGCTGGTTCCACGGCCACGGCCCCACCACCGCCGTCGCCGAACTGCTCGCCCATCTCGAGCCCTGGATCCAGGCCGAGTTCGACAAGGCCCGCCGAGAAGGCCGCCGGGAACGCCGCGGCGCCCTGATGTTCGACGCCCTCCTCAACGCCCTCTGCTTCGCCGCCGCCTGCCGCCGCGGTCACCTCACGGGCAAAGGCCCACTGCCCGACGGGCCGGCCTCCTGGCCTTACGGTGCGGCCCGCCCCGACGGGCCGGACGTGCCTGTGACCTGGCCGTCGGGGCCATCGGTGAACATCCTGGTCCGGGTCGACCTGACCACCATCCTGCGGGGCCACGCCATCGCCGGGGAGACCTGCGAGATCGACGGCTTGGGCCCCGTACCCCTCGCCGCTCTCCGGGAATGGTTCCCCCAGGCCGCGATCGACCTGATCATCACCAAGGGCGTCGACGTGTTCAACGTCACCCACTTCGGTCGGCGGGCCAACGCCCGCCAACAGGTCGTCCTGGACTGGCTCGGCGAGCAATGCTCCCGCCTGGGTTGTGGCGCCACCCGGAACCTCCAGATCGACCACCGCGTCGAGTGGTCCAAGATCCACATCACCGAGCTCGCCAACCTCGACAAGCTCTGCATCCCCGACCACAACCGCAAGACCCGCGAGGGCTGGGCCCTGGTCACCGGCACCGGACGGCGACGCATGGTCCCCCCGGATCACCCCGATCACCCCGCCAATGCACCCCCTGCCAACGCCCCACCCGCCGCCGGCGACCCACCCGCGGCCCACGCCGCCTGACCCCTGACCACCCGCGGCCTCCGCCGCCCGAACAGAACGCCACGGCCCCGCTGCCACCCGGGCAAGGGCCACCGCACCTTGACAACCGAATAGACGCCCGGCCCCGGACCCTCCTGTCACCGCAGCGAGGAGGTCCCAGCAGCGGTGGTCGAAGCCACCGCCGTGGACGAGGACGAGCGGGAGCATGGTCACCGCACGTAGACACGGCTCCGGCCCGGGCCCGGCGGATGCGGCTCGCGGCAGTAGCGTCGCCGCTCGTGAGCACGACCTGGAAGCGAGCCCTGGTGACCGGCGCCTCGAGTGGGATCGGGGAGGTCCTGGCCCGTCGGCTGGCGGCCGAGGGCACCGACCTCGTCCTTGTCGCCCGGGACCGCAAGCGCCTGGAGGCCCTGGCCAAGGACCTGACCGAGCGTCATGGCGTCGTGGTCGAGGTGCTGCGGGCCGACCTCAGCAAGAAGGCCCAGACCGCCACGTGGTCGAGCGGATGCAGGCACCGAGCGCACCGTCGACCTCCTCGTGAACAACGCCGGGTTCGGGACCTACGGGCCCTTCGCCGACCTGGATCCCGACGAGGAGGAGCGCGAGATCCAGGTCAACTGCCAGGCCCTGGTGCGGCTCTGCCACGCCGCGGCGCCCGCGATGCTCGCCCGCCGGAAGGGGACGATCGTGAACGTGTCCTCGCTGGCCTCCCGGGCGGCAACGCCCAACAACGCCGTCTATGCCGCCACAAAGGCGTTCGTGAGCCACTTCTCCGACGCCCTGCACGAGGAGCTGCGGGGCAGCGGCGTGACGGTCACGGTCGTGGAGCCGGGCTTCACCCGGACCGAGTTCCAGGAGCGGGCCGGCCTCACCGAGAACGCCGGGATGCCCGACTTCGTCTGGCAGACCGCCGAGGCGGTGGCCGACGCCACCCTGGCCGGCGCCCGGTGGGCAAGGCCATCGTCGTCCCGGGCACCCACAACCGCGTCGCCGCGGCCTCGCCGCCCTCGTGCCGAGGAACGCCCCGCCGCCGCGCCGTCGGCCTTATGTCCGGCCGGTTCTAGGCGGGCCTCAGACGACGGCGAGGCCGTCGATGCTCTCGGCCATGCCTGGAGGCTACGGGCGGTCCGGGGAATGGCTCACTGCCCGAGGGCGGTGTACTCCCGGAGCTTGCTGGCCTGGTGACGACCCTGGACCCGGCGGACGGTGCCGCTGCGGGAGCGCATGACGAGGGAGTCGGTGAACACGGCGTCGGCCCGGAACTGGACGCCCTTCAACAGCTCGCCGTCGGTGATGCCGGTGGCGGCGAAGAAGCAGTTGTCGCCGGCGACCATGTCGTCGATGGTCAGGATCCGCTCGAGGTCGTAGCCGGCGTCGACGGCGGCCTGCCGCTCGTCGTCGTTGCGGGGCCAGAGGCGGCCGTACTGCTCGCCGCCCATGCACTTCAGGGCGGCAGCGGTGATGACGCCCTCGGGCGTGCCGCCGATGCCGAAGAGGATGTCGGCACCCGAGTCGGGCCAGGCGGTGGAGATGGCGCCGGCCACGTCACCGTCGGGGATGAGGCGGATGCGGGCCCCCGCCTCGCGGATCTCGGCGACCAGGTCCTCGTGGCGGTCCCGGTCGAGGACCACCGCCGTGACTTCTCGGACCGACTCGCCCTTGGCGTCGGCCACCGCCTTCAGGTTGTCGGTGACCGACAGCTCCAGGGACACCCGCCCCTTGGCCTCGGGGCCGACGGCGATCTTCTCCATGTAGACGCACGGACCGGGGTCGAACATGGTCCCCCGCTCGGACACGGCGATCACCGCCAGGGCGTTGCCGCGACCCAGCGCGGTGAGGGTGGTGCCGTCGATGGGGTCCACGGCGATGTCGGTCAGCGGGGGCGAGCCGTCACCGATGGCCTCGCCGTTGAACAGCATCGGGGCCTCGTCCTTCTCGCCCTCGCCGATGACGACGATGCCGTCCATGGGCACGCTGTTGAGCACGTGACGCATCGCGTCCACCGCCGCCCCGTCGGCGCCCTCCTTGTCGCCCCGTCCCATCCAGCGGGAGCCGGCGAGCGCCGCCGCCTCCGTCACCCGGACCAGCTCGAGGGCGAGGTTGCGGTCGGGCAGTTCCCGTCGTTCATCGGCCATCCGGCGACGTTACCGTCCACCCCCGTATGGAAGACCAGCCGACCGATGCGGAACCCGACGATCCGACGGCGCAGGTGCCCGGCCACGCCGAGCTGAGCTACGAGCTCGACGAGTGGTCCGTCGAGTCCCGGGAGCTCCTGGACCGACTCCTGACCACGAACCAGGTGACCCACGCCTGGCAGGGCGGCACCCTCGACGTGTCCGCCGACGACCAGGGCCTCGTCGAGGAGCTGATCAGCGAGGTCGAGGCCACCGTGCTGCCGGGTCTCGACCCCGAGGCCGAGAAGGTCGTCTACGAGGTGGCGGAGTGGACGCCCGAGGACCGGGCCGACCTCACCGACGCGCTGGTCGAGGAAGGCGTGCGCTACGTCTTCGACGACATGGGCGACCTGGTGGTGGTGGCCATGGACGAGGACCGGGTCGACACGATCATCGAGGACCTGACCGACGGCGAGGACGAGGCCGACGACGGCCCGGCCGCCAGCGACGTGCTCTCCGAGCTGTTCGTGGCCGCCGACAAGCTCCGCAAGAGCCCCCGCGAGGCCCGCGCCATCTCCACGGCGCGGGAGCAGGCGGCCGCCGTGATCGCCATGCCCCCGCCCTACGGCTTCGAGCGCCGCACCTGGGCCCAGATCGGCCTGCGGGCCGGGGCCCTGCGCAAGGCGCTGGAGGTCGACGTGCCCGACGACGAGGTCGTGACAGAAGCCGCCGGCGAGCTGCGGGACCTCCTGCACCCCATGGTCTGAAGCGACCGTTGGGTGCCCCCGGCCAGGGGTAGCGTGACCCGGTGATCCTGGCGGAGTTGGAGGTCTTCCACTCCCGGCCGATCGCGCCCACCCGCCGGGTGGCCCTGGGACGGCGTCACCTGCCGCTCCACCCCGCTCCCGGCTTCGGTGGGATCCTGCTCGGCGGCATCGCCGCGGCCCACGTCGGTGACCTCGACCCGGACCTCGTGCCCGACCTCTACCGCCTGATCGACGACGTGGAGTACGGCCGCCGGGTGCCCCAGCCCCGCCTCCGCTACCGGTTCCAGACCGACCGCATCGGCCTGACCAAGAGCCGCCTGCGCCTCGTGGGCGACGGGGAGTCCATGCGCTTCGACTTCGACGCCAAGGCGGCCCCGGCCCAGTACCTGCTGGGGGCGGTCTACGCGGGTGGGGCCTTGCCCTTCAGCGACCGGCGGGCGGTGCTCAACGCGGTGCGCAAGGGCCTGGCCTGGCCCGGCTCCATCGACGCCACGCTCATCGCGACCCTCGGCGGCGCCGCCGGGCCCGGGGCCTGGTCCCCTGAGGCCTTCGAGGACCCGGTCCGCTGGGCCCTCGGTGTCCTGGGCTTCGTCGACGGCACCGACGGGGCCCTGGACCGACGACGCATCCAGAACCGCTTCCGGGAGCAGGCCCGCAACGCCCACCCCGACCACGGCGGCACCGTTGTCGGGGCGGCCGAGCGGCTGTCCGACCTGGCCGAGGCCCGCCGCATCCTGCTGGCGACGGCGTGATGAGGACGGTGACCCGGCTCGAGGACGTGCGGTGCGGCTCGGTCGACGCCCCCCTGGAGACGGCGTGACCCCAGGCGGGCTGCTGCTCACCCCGGGAGCGGGCTCGAACCGGGACAACCCGTCGCTGGTGGCCATCGAGGAGGCCGTCGCCCCGCTGCCGACCGCCCGCATCGACTTCCCGTACCGCCGCGAGGGGCGCAAGGCCCCGGACCGGGCGCCCAAGCTGATCGCCTGCGTGAACGAGGAGGCCGAGGCCCTGGCCGCCTCGGCGGGCGTCGAGCCGGACCGGCTCGTGCTCGGGGGTCGGTCGATGGGCGGCCGCATGTGCTCGCTGGCGGTGGCCGAGGGCCTGCCCGCCGCCGGTCTGGTCCTCATCTGCTACCCGCTGCACCCCCCGGGGAAGCCCGAGAAGCTCCGCGTCGACCACTTCCCCCAGCTCGACCTGCCCTGCCTGTTCCTGTCGGGCACCAAGGACCCGTTCGGCACACCCGAGGAGTTCGCGGCCCACCTGCCGGCGATCCCCGGCGAGGTCACCGTCCACTGGATCGAGGGCAAGCGCCACGACCTCAAGAACGCCGAGGCCGAGATCGTCGAGGTGGTCACGGGCTGGCTGGGCGGCCTGGCCTGAGTCGACTGCTCCTCAACGGTCCTCGGGGTTGATCTCCTCGAGCTCCAGGTGGGCCGTCTCCGGATAGGCGACGATGATGAGGACAGCCAGCAGCAGCGGGCCGATCGCGACGTAGGGCATGGCGTGGGCGATGCCGTCGAGGCGGTCCGAGAGCGAGCCCACGATCACCAGGCCGAGGGCGGAGCCGACCACGCCGACCACGGTGATGAGCCCGTTGGCCCGGCCCCGGGCGGTGGTCGCGAACAGCTCCGGCCCGTAGACGCCCAAGGCGGGGATCGCCGCCGCACCGATGATCGTGCCGGCGACCGAGAAGGCCCAGAGGGACCAGCCCTGGCTCTGGTACATGGCCAGGGTGAGGGCGACGCCGCCGACCAGGGCGACGGCGCCGACCACCCGCCGGCCCCGGACGTCGGCCAGGTGACCGCCGATGACGATGCCGATGAACCCCGGGGTGTTGGTCAGCGATGGTGAAGGCGCTGATCTTGACCGCGGTGTAGCCGAGGTCGTCCCGGAGGAAGTCGTTCATGAACTGGGACGCCGGGGCGAGGAAGAGCGAGGCGAGGAACGCCGAGGCGGCCAGGAGCCAGAAGCGCCCGGCGTGGGCGTGGGCCCGGGGCCGTTCGACGGCGGCGACGAAGCGGGCGGACTCCGGCAGTCCCCGGATGACCGCACGGGTGAACGGGATGCCGAGGAGCGGGACCAGGTAGAGGAGGCGCCACGCCGGCGTCGCCGAGGTCGGCCAAGGGCAGGCACATCACGGCGATCCCCGAGCCGAGGGAGGCGGACAGGGCCAGGATGCTGATCGTCCACGCCCGGGAGTTCCGGGGCACGAGCTCCGAGGCCAGGATCCCGATGAGCAGGGCGAGGGCCGTGGAGAGGCCGCGGGCGACCGTCTGGCTCGAGCCCAGCCAGGCCAGGTTGGGGGCGAAGGCACCCGTGGCCGCGACCGCGCAGGCGCCGTACGCGCTGAACCGGATCAGGGTCCGGCGACCGCGCCGGTCGGCGGTGGCCACCAGGACGAGGGCGATGAGGACGCCGACCCGCGTTGCGGCGAGGGCGATGCCCTGGGCCCGGTCCGAGGCGCCGAACTCGTCGGCGGCGAAGGTGATGGTCTGCGAGATGAGCGTGCCGGTGTAGCCGGCGATGAGCGTGAAGGCGGCGAGGCAGCTGAGGGCGACCGCGGTGGCGGCGTCGAAGCGGTCCGGGGGCATCCACCAGGCCGTCTCCTCCCGGGGGTTGAGCCAGCATCCGGCGCGACGGGCCACCGGAAGATCCAGCCCCAGCCGGGGATGGCCAGGTCGTAGGTGATGCGCTCGGTGACCTCGACGCCCCCGTCGACCGGGCGGTCGGTCACCGTCCGCTCGTAGGCCCAGAAGGGCCCGTCGCCGAGGCCGAAGCGGTCGTCGTCGACCGGCACCTCGACCACCAGGGCGTCCTGGCGCGGGGCCCGCAGCCCAGCCAGACGCTGACGGTCCTCGGGGTCCGCCGGATCCAACCGCTGAACGATCGTGACGGTGCTGACGGTCGACCCCTGCGGCTGACGCGGCCCGGGCCGGGTCGCGGCGGCCGGGAGCATACTGGTGCGGTGAGCTCGCTGATCGTGCGCCCGAGCGGCCCCCTCGAGGGCGACATCCCCATCGGCGGGGCCAAGAACTCGGTGCTCAAGCTGATGGCGGCGACGGTCCTGGCCGAGGGCACCTACGTCCTGCGCAACGTGCCCGACATCGCCGACGTCGGCTGGATGGGCGAGCTGCTGACGCACATGGGCCTGACCGTCGAGTCGGGCGACCACGAGCTGACGCATCCACTCGCCGGCCGACATCACCCCCGAGGCCCCCTACGAGCTGGTCGAGCGATGCGGGCCGGCATCGTGGTGCTCGGCCCCCTGCTGGCCCGCTTCGGCGAGGCCCGGGTCGCCCTGCCCGGCGGCGACGACTTCGGCTCCCGGCCCATCGACATGCACCTGCGGGCCCTGGAGGAGCTGGGCGCCGAGGTCGAGATGGAGCACGGCTACGTCGAGCGCCCGGGCCGCCCAGCTCACCGGGGCCCGGATCCTGCTCGAGTTCCCCAGCGTGGGGGCCACCGAGAACGCCCTCATGGCGGCGGTGCTGGCCAAGGGCACGACGGTCATCGACAACGCCGCCCGCGAGCCCGAGCTGGCCGACCTGGCCGACGCTGCTCAACCGCATGGGCGCCCAGATCCGGGGCGCCGGCTCGTCGACCATCACCGTCGAGGGGGTCGAGGCCCTGCACCCGGTCGAGCACACGGTGGTCCCCGACCGCATCGAGGCCGCCACCTACCTGGCCGCCGTCGGCATCGCCGGGGGCGAGGTCACCCTCGCGGGGCGCCGTGCCCGACCACATGACGATGCTCGTGCAGAAGCTGGGCGAGATGGGCATGCGCTGCTCACCCGACGGCGGCGGCCTCTGGGCGATGGCCCGGCCGCCGCTGCGCTCGGTCGACGTGTCCACGCTGCCGTACCCGGGCCTGGCCACCGACTACAAGCCGCTGCTGGTGGCCATGCTGACGGTGGCCGACGGCGTCGGCATCGTCACCGAGAACCTCTTCGCCGGCCGCTTCCGCTACGTCGACGAGCTGGTGCGCATGGGCGCCGACATCCGCACCGAGAGCCACCACGCCGTCGTGCGGGGCGTCGAGCGGCTCTCCGGCGCGCCGGTGCGGGCGCCGGACATCCGGGCCGGCGCCGCGCTGGCCCTCGCCGGCCTGGCCGCGGAGGGCGAGACCGTGGTGGCCGACGCCCACCACATCGACCGGGGCTACGAGGACTTCGTCGGCAAGCTCACCGCCGTCGGCGCCGACCTCGAGCGGATCGCTGCCCTTGACTGGCTTCGTGCGCTCAGCAAGTCGGCGTCCGTCGAACTCCTGCTGCTCCGCTCCGCTGCGCAGCCTACTGAGGGCGGGGTCAGGCTCGTTCGCCGCCTCGGCCGGGCCCGCTGACGGGCCGTCCGGCTGGCGCGGCGGTTGGCCACCACGCAGCAGGACGGCCACCAGCAGCAGAGGGACGGCCACCATGGCGATCTCGTCCCATCCGCCCTGGTGGGCCAGTGTGACCACCGGCACACCGTACGGCGGGAAGGCACTCGGCCCGGTACGCGGTTGGAGCAGGGGCACACCCGTACACTCGCCGTGACGTCTCGAGGAGCACTGCTGTGCCCGACCTGGAGCACCCGCTGGAGGAGAAGGTCCGCGAGACCATCGAGGCCATCCGCCCGGCCGTGCAGGCCGACGGCGGCGACATCATGTTCCACGGCATCGACGAGCGCGGGCGTGGTCACCGTCGAGCTGGTCGGCGCCTGCGTGTCCTGCCCGGCCTCCACGCTCACCCTCAAGGCCGGCATCGAGCGCATCCTCAAGGACCGGGTCGAGGGCGTGACCGCCGTCCGCGACGTCGTCCGAGGACGACGAGACCCTCCTCAGCCTGTAACCGTGCGGGTGTGACGAGGACGAGGCGCACCTGCTCGAGCGCGGCCCGGGACGGCGACCGCACCGCGCTGGCTCGGCTGCTCTCGGTGGTCGAGCGGGGCGGGCGAGCCGGCCCGCGACGTCGGCCGCCTGGCCCACGCCGTCGGCCGGCACGGCGCACACCATCGGCATCACCGGCCCGCCCGGGGCGGGCAAGTCGACCCTGACCTCGGCGCTGGTCCGGGTCGTCCGGGACGCCGGCCACCGGGTCGCCGTCCTGGCCGTCGACCCGTCCTCGCCGTTCACCGGCGGCGCCATCCTCGGCGACCGGGTGCGCATGGGCGACCACGCCCTCGACGACGACGTCTTCATCCGCTCGATGGCCTCCCGGGGCCACCTCGGCGGCCTGTCGCTGGCCGCCCCCGAGGCGGTCCGGGTGCTCGACGCCGTCGGGTTCGACGTTCGTGGTGGTCGAGACCGTCGGCGTGGGCCAGGTCGAGGTCGAGGTGGCGGGGGAGACCGACACCACCGTGGTCGTGGTCAACCCCGGCTGGGGCGACGCCGTGCAGGCCAACAAGGCGGGCCTGCTCGAGGTGGCCGACGTCTTCTGCGTCAACAAGGCCGACCGGCCGGGGGCGGCCGGAGGCCCGCCGGGACCTCGAGCAGATGCTCGACATGAGCGCCGACCGGGACTGGCGCCCGCCCGTGGTGGACACGGTGGCCACCGACGGCACGGGCGTGGCCGACCTGTGGGCCGCGATCCTGGCCCACCAGCGACGCCATGGCGGCCAGCGGGCGCCTGGCCCGGGACCGGGCCGATCGGGTCCGCATCGAGGTCCGTCGGATCCTGGCCCGCCGCCTGATCGAGCAGGCCGAAGCACCGGGCCGCGGGCGAGGGCTTCGACGCCGTGTGCGCGGCCAGGTCGTGGCCGGCGAGGTCGACCCCTGGGAAGCGGCCGACCGCCTGCTCGCTGACTAGCGTCGCGGCCATGAGCGAGACGCCCGACGAGCTGGTGCACGTCGAGCGGGGCGACGACGGCGTGGCCGTGGTCACCCTGCGGAACGGCAAGGTGAACGCCCTCAGCATGGCCCTCCTCCAGCAGCTGCGGGCCGCGGCCGAGGACCTCACGGCGGACCCGCCCGGCGCGGTCGTCGTCACCGGCGGCGACCGGATCTTCGCCGCCGGGGCCCAGATCACCGAGTTCCTGGACGACCCCGACGCCCTGCCGTCGCGGGTGGCGGACCGCAACCGGCTCACCGCCCAGGGCCACGCCTTCCTCACCGCGCTCAACGCGGTGGCCGCCATCCCCCGGGCCACCATCGCCGAGGTCGGCGGGCTTCGCCCTGGGAGGCGGCTGCGAGCTGGCCCTGGCCTGCGACTTCCGCATCGCGTCGGACCGGGCCAAGCTCGGCCAGCCCGAGATCCTGCTCGGGCATCATCCCCGGCGGCGGGGGCACCCAGCGCCTGGCCCGCCTGGTGGGCCCGGCGCGGGCCAAGGACCTGATCTTCACCGGCCGCCAGGTCGGCGCCGAGGAGGCGCTGGCCATCGGGTCTGGTCGACGAGGTGGTGCCCGGCGAGGCGCTGTCGGCCCACGTGCGGGCGAAGGCGGCCGAGCTGGCTCAGGGGGCCGTCGTGGCCCAGGCGCTGGCCAAGCGGGCCGTCGACGAGGGCCTCGACCGCAGCCTCGGCGAGGGCCTGGCCCTCGAACAGGAGCTGTTCCTGGCCTCCTTCGCCACCGAGGACGCGGCGACCGGGATCAACAGCTTCCTCGAGCACGGGCCCGGGAAGGCCGACTTCACCGGCACCTGATCCGGGACGTCCGGCTCAGACGTTGACGATGATGCCTTCAGGGGGCTGGTGCCCTCGACGTTGACGGCCCGCACCTCGATGCGCCGTGGGCCCTGCGGCAGGTTCTGCAGGCGGAACGACGTCTGGTTGCCGAGGACGCCGTGGTCCCGTCCGAGGGACGGGATCGCGACGCGGTAGCGGGTGATGGCGGTGCCCCCGTCGAACACCGGCGGCCGCCACGAGATCCGGAACGCAGTTGCCCGACACCCGCTGTGCCCGGACGTTGGTCACCGCATCGGGGGCGGTGTCGGGGTCGAGGTACGGGTTGATGAAACCGGTGTAGCTGGCCAGGCGCGAGTACACGCCGGGGAAGTTCGGCCGGGCGCAACCGACGCCCCAGCTGACCACGCCCACCTGGAGCCAGCCGCCGCCGCCGTCGGGCACGAAGAACGGCCCGCCGCTGTCGCCCTGGCAGCTGTCCTGGCCGCCGCCGAGCTCACCGGCACAGAGCATCTGGGTCACGATGTAGGTGAAGTTCCGGTAGGCGTGGGCGCAGTCGGCGTCGGTCCGGATCGGGACCTCGACCTCGTGGAGGAGGAAGGGGAAGTCTCGAGCCGTTGGCCGAGTCGCGGTTCCCCCAGCCGATGACGGTCCCGATCGTCCCCGGGTCCCAGAGCTCGGCCTGCCCGGCCTGGACCGTCGGGATCAGCTCCTCGGCGCGCTCCACGCCGAGCTGGACGATGCCGACGTCGTTGGCGTAGGTGTCCGGGTTGAAGCCGGGGTGGGGGCGGATGCGGCGGGCGGGGAGGCGGGCGCCGCCCCCGCCGGGGGCGAGGGTGTGGGTGCCGACGAGCACGTCGATCTGGGCCGCGGTGAAGTCGACGAGGCAGTGCGCCGCGGTGAGGACGGTGTCGGGGGAGATGAGCGAGCCGCCGCAGAACTGGGCCTGGTAGCGGTTGGAGACGCCGCGCTGGAGCAGGGCGACCTGGAAGGGGTACTCACCCGGGTCGGCGGGCTGGCCGCCGACGATCTCGGTGTCGTCGCTCGGGCCCGGTGCAGGGGTCGCCTCGCCCGACGCCGCCGCGGCCGGGAGCAGGAGGCCGGCGACGACCAGGAGCGCGAGAAGGAGGCGGGAGCGACCGGTCATGGCGGAGAGCATGCCAGGGGAGTCGGCCGAAGTCCGACCCGTCTGAGGAAATCAGACGGTGAGGTACACCCCGCGGACGGTGCTCAGGCCGACTTCGTTGACCGCCCGGACCCGGACCAGGTGCCGGCCCGGAGGCAGATCGCGGAGCACCGCGTCGGTCCGGCTCCCGTCCACCGACTGGGACCGGTCCAGGCCGGGCAGGTCGATGCGGTAGCGCAGGATCCGGGTGCCGCCGTCGAAGAACGGGGCCCGCCAGTCCAACAACCCGACGTCGAGGACGGCCCGCCGCCGGAGCGCGACCACCGGGTCGGGGACGCTGTCGGGATCCAGGTAGCGCTGGACGAACGGGTAGGACGCGACCTCGGTGTAGATGCCGGGGAAGCGCCGGCGGGCACAGTCGGTGCCGGTGCTGACGATGCCCGACCTGCACCCAGTCCCCACCGTCGGGGACCATGCAGCGGGCCGCCGCTGTCGCCGTAACAGGAGTCCTCACCGCCGTCGACGAGGTCACCGGCGCAGACCTGCCGGGGAAGAGCCCCACCGGGTAGGCCGACTCGCAGTCGCCGTCGGAGACGATCGGCACCTCGACCTCGCGGAGGTCGAAACGGGTAGTTCTGGACGTTGCGGTCGATGTCCTGGTCGCCCCAGCCGATGGTCGTGGCCATGGTGTCCGCCGGGTACAGGCCGAGGTCGCCGGGGACCGCGGGCCGGACGACGTCGTAGGGCAGGCCCGGGCCCAACTGGATGACGGCGATGTCGTGCTCGAGGGTGTTGTCGTCGTAGCCGGGGTGCAGGCGGATGGCGCGGGCCCGCACCCGGACCCCGCCGCCGCCGGGGTCGAGACGGTGGGTGCCGGCGAGGACGTCGATGTCGGCCGCCGTGGCCCCGACCACGCAGTGCCCGGCGGTCAGCACCGTGTCGGGCGAGATGAGCGTCCCCCCACAGAACTGGGCG
Source organism: uncultured Microthrixaceae bacterium (assembly GCA_963748285.1). GTDB lineage: Bacteria > Actinomycetota > Acidimicrobiia > Acidimicrobiales > DATDAH01 > DATDAH01. Next base: position 1,513,148 of record CAVVIF010000008.1, on the reverse strand, counting down.
TTCCATCGGTTGGCGACGTCGTGCTGGAGCAGTGCCACCTGGAAGGGGTACTCGCCGGGATCGGCGGGGTCGCCCCCGATGATCTCGCCGTCGGGGCCGGCCTCGGGGGCCGCCTCCTGGGCCGACGCGGCGGCGGCCACGGCCAGCAGCGCCAGCAGCACGATGAGGGCGGTGAGCAGGCGTCGTGGGGTCATCGGGAACCCGTCTGGAGGGCTGGCATCGCCCGGACCCTAACGCCGCGGGGACCGGGCGGACCGGGTCAGGCGGGCGTCACGCGGGCCTCGTTGCCGGATGGCTCTCCGGCGGGTGGTGCGTCGGCGGCCGCGAGGTTGAGGGCGTTGTGGATGAGCCCGAGGTGGCTGTAGGCCTGCGGGTGGTTGCCCAGCGACCGGCCGGTGTCGGGGTCGTACCTCCTCGGAGAGCAGGCCGGTCTGGCCCGCGGCGGCGACGAGCCCCGCGAAGAGCTCGCGGGCGTCGGCCACGCGTCCCGTGGCCAGGTAGGCGTCGACCAGCCACGAGGTCATCAGGTGGAAGCCGCCCTCGGTGCCGGGCAGCCCGTCGTCGCCCCGGTAGCGGAACACGGTGGCGCCCTCGCGCAGCTCCCGCTCGACGGCCTCGACGGTGCCGAGGAAGCGGTCGTCGTCGGCGTCGACCAGCCCGTAGAGGCCGACGGCGAGCACCGAGGCGTCGAGGTCCGTGCCGTCGTAGGCCGCGGTGAAGGCCCCGACGTCGTCCTTCCAGCCCCGGGTCAGGACGTCGTCGCGGATCTGGTCCCGCAGCAGCTCCCAGTCGTGGTGGTCGCCGTCGACGAAGTCGGCGGCCACCCGGACGGCGCGGTCGACGGTGACCCAGCACATGACCTTGGAGTGCACGTGGTGGCGGGGGCTGCGTCGGATCTCCCAGATGCCGTGGTCGGGCTCCTGCCAGCGCTTCTCGACCGCCCCGACCATGGCCTGGACCAGCTGCCAGTGCTGGCCCGAGAGCGGGGCGCCCTCGGTGGCGAGCAGCCAGATGAGGTCGACGATGGGGCCGAAGACGTCGAGCTGGACCTGGCGCTCGGCCGCGTTGCCGACCCGCACCGGCCGGCTGCCGGCGTAGCCGGCCAGCTCGGCGATGTCGGCCTCCGGTGGCAGGTGGCGGCCGGTGACGAGGTAGAGGGGGTGCAGGCGCTCGGGGTCGTCGCGCTGCTCGAGGATGCCCAGCACCCAGTCCAGGTAGGCCATGGCCTCGCCGAAGCTGCCGAGCCGGACCAGGGCCGCCGCGGTCATCGCCGCGTCCCGCAGCCAGCAGTAGCGGTAGTCCCAGTTGCGGATGCCGCCGACCGACTCGGGCAGCGACGTGGTGGCCGCGGCGAGGATGGCGCCCGTGGGGCCGTGGCAGAGGGCCTTGAGGGCCAGGGCGCTGCGACCCACCAGGTCGGTCTCGACCGGGGGCAGGGCCAGGTCGTCGGCCCAGCTCTGCCAGAAGCGCGACGGTGTCGGCCCGCCGCTCGTCCTCGGTCCGGGAGTCGGCCTTGGTGCTGGCGGTGCCGTAGCGGAACTCCAGGACGACGGGCTCGCCGGTGAGCTCGACCTCGGCCCGGGCCGTGTGGTGGCGGCCGTCGTCGGTCAGCTCCCACGCCACGCCGGGGGAGCGCAGCACCATCAGGTCGGCGGTGTCGACGACCTCGACCCCGCCCTCGCGGATGGCCAGGCGGGTGCCGTGGCGGCCGAAGTCCAGCCGCGGGGCGAACTCGACCAGCACCCGGCCCCGGCCCTCGAGCACCCGGAACAGGTCGCTGCGGCCCGGCGAGGCGGTCGGGGCGGCCCCCCGAGGCGTCGAGGTAGTCGGTGACGGTGATCCCGTCCCACCGGGTCTCCAGGACCATGGTGTCCTCGACGTAGCGCTGGCCGGTGGGCTCGACTGCCGTCGGCCGGGCAGACGGCGAAGTAGCCCGCCGCCGGGCCCCCGACCAGCTCGGCGAACACGGCTGAGGAGTCGATGCGGGGGGCGCAGTACCAGGTGATCCGGGCGTCCGGGGTGACGATGGCGGCGGTGCGCTGGTCCGACAGCAGTGAGTGGTCGGCGATGGGCACGGCCCCGGAGCCGGTGACCCACTCCGTGCGCAGGCCGGCCAGGTGGGCCAGGGCCTCGGCCACCCCGGCGGTGTCGTCGACGTGGTGGCGGGCCGCGGTCTCGCCCTCGCCGACCCGCACGCCGACGTCGGGGCCCCGCAGGGTGGCGAAGGCGTGCTCGTCGGTCGGGCTGTCGCCGAAGAAGAGGACGGCGGACGCCCCGACCCGGTGGCGGAGGGACTCGAGGGCCCGACCCTTGTCGGTGTCGACCACGAGGAGCTCGACGGCTTCGTCGTTGTGGTGGGTGTGGACGCCGTCGAGCGCCGCAGGGCCGGCCTCGATGTCCTCGATGGCCTGGCGGACGGCGGCCCGGTCGGCCCGCCGGTAGTGGAAGGTCACCGCCGCCGGCTTCACCTCGAGCTCGGCGCCCGGGGTGCGGCCGGCGATCTCGGTCAGGTCGGCCTTGATCTTCGCCCGCAGGTCCAGCTCCCGGGGCGAGAGGCGCTTGCCGAAGCCGAGGTCGAACTCGCCGCCGTGGCTGCCGACGAGGTGGATCTCGGTGGGCAGGCGGGAGAGCCCGGCCAGGTCCCGCAGGGAGCGGCCCGAGATCACCGCCACGTGCGTGTTGGCCAGCGCGGCCAGGGCCCGCAGGGCGACCACGGTGTCGGGCCGGGGATGGGCCGCCATCGGGTCGTCGACGATGGGGGCGATGGTCCCGTCGTAGTCACAGGCCACCAGGAGCTGGGGCGTGCGGGCGAGCAGTGCTCGAGCTCCGCCTCGAGGTCGTCGTCGGCGGCGGCGCTCATGAAGGCAGGACGTTACCGCCCGGCCCCACCGCGGTCCTCGGCCGGAAATGGCCGGCCCCACCGCGGTCCTGGGCCGGGACCCGGCCGGTAGCGTCCCCCCGATGCGCGCCGACGCCACCTGTTACCGGCACCCCGATCGTCGGGCGTCGGTGGCTGCCAGCGCTGTGACCGGCCGATCTGCACCGACTGCATGATCCAGGCCTCGGTGGGCTTCCACTGCCCCGAGGACGCCAAGGCGGGCAAGCAGCAGGTGTACACCGCCGGCACGCTGTTCGGGGCCGGTGGCCGCCCGATCGTGACGATCACCCTCATCGCCATCAACCTGGTCGTCTTCGCCGTCGGCCTGACGATGGGCGAGAACGCCCTGTCGGGGGGCACCGATCGCCTCACGATCGACGGCGGGCTGCTCGGCGCCGGCTTCCTGTCGTCGGGCGAGTTCATCGGCGTGGATGCCGGCGAGTGGTACCGGATCGTGACCGGCGGGCTTCCTCCACGCCGGGATCCTCCACGTCGGCTTCAACATGTACCTGCTCTACATGCTGGGCCGGCATCCTGGAGCCGGCCCTCGGGCGCGTGCGCTTCGGGGTCGCCTACTTCTTCTCACTCGTGGTCGGCGCCTTCGGCGTCCTGCTCCTGGACCCGACCGCGCTGACCGTCGGGGCCTCGGGCGCGGTCTTCGGCCTCATGGGCGTGCTCGTCGTCTACCAGCGCTCGCGGGGCCAGAGCATCATCGACTCCGGCCTCGGCGGCCTGTTGATCCTGAACCTGATCCTGACCTTCGCCGTCACGCAACATCTCGGTCGGCGGCCACCTCGGCGGCCTGGTCGGCGGCCTGATCGCCGGGTGGCTCCTGATCGAGCTGCCCCGTCACTCCCGGGCGCTCCCCTCGTTCCTGCCCACGGTCGCCGTCGTCGCCCTCGGTGCCGCCGCCTGGTTCGGCTGCCTCTGGGCCGCCAGCCAGTGGATGGACCCCGTCTTCTGAGCTGAGCGAACCGAAGACGACACCGGAGACGACGGCAGGGATGGGGGGCGTGGGGTCGCTGCTGACCGTCGTCGGGGGCCGAACCGCCGATTTCGCCACCCGGCGTGACCATCTCTCGTTCTGGCTCCTGATCCTCCGGTCATAGGCGGAGGATCAGGAGCCAGAACGGGGAGCGGTTGCGGATCTCGCCGAAACGGTCACCCAGGGTGGCGAAACGACGTCGGATGGGCACGGCGGACCCCCGGCCCGAAGCCTCGGCCCCCGTGGTTGCCTCGTTTTCGGTTTCGTTTCAGGCCGACTCGACGAGGGCCTTCAGGCGGGCGAGGTTCCGGCGCCAGATCGGCCCTGAGCACGGGGGCGCCCGACGGCGCCGCCGACGGGGCCGCCCATCCACCAGGGGAAGCGCAGCTGCTCGGCCCAGGCGAACGCGGTCCGGCCGTCGCCCACGGCGGTGAGGGTGAACCGGCCCTCGCCGGTCACCAGGCCGTCGTGGCGCACGCCCATGGCCCGGCCGGGCTCCCACTCGGTGATGGCCATGCGGTCGGTCAGCTTCAGGGGGCCGATCCTGGTGTCGCAGTCGAAGTTGGTGCCCACGCCCGAGGTCTGGTCGGAGGTGAAGCGGATCGCCTCGGCGTCGGCCATCCAGTCGACGTGGCTGCCGACGTCCTCGATCCGGGCCCACACCGCCTCCGGCGGGGCGTCGATGGTCGTGGCGACCTCGATCCGGGGCATCGGGCGTGAGGGTAGGGGCGGGCCTTCGTTACTGTCGGCCCATGGCCGCCGCCGACCCGTCGCCCACGCCCAACCCGAACGCCATGAAGTTCACCCTGGACGTGACCCTGCCGGAGATGGTCGACGTGCGCAGCGCCGACGCCGCGGCGGGCAACCCCCTGGCCGAGCGCATCTTCGCCATCCCCGGCGTGGTGATGCTCTTCGGCACCGCCGACTTCCTCACGGTGAGCCGCGAGGAGGGCGCCGACTGGGACGCCATCGTCCCCGCGGTCCAGGCGGTGGTCGCCGAGGAGCTCTGAGCCGCCTGCCGGGGTGGGTCCCCGGTGACTGTCACACCCCCTGGGCATGATCTGGCCATGCGATGCCACGAGTGTGACCACGGGTTCGAGTGCTGCCACGGCACCTCGGTCCTCCATGCCGACGGCACCTCCGAGTGCCTGGGCGACGATGCCTGCGACCTGGCCCACGGCCTGCACCGCTGGGCCGTCGAGTGCGACGAGGCGGGCTGCGCCTGCCGCGTCGGGGCCGAGCCGTTCGCCCTGCCCCTGGCGGCCTAGTCCCCGCCGACGTCCTGGCGGGCCAGCTGCTGGGCCGCCAGCTCGGGGGCGACGATGTTGATCAGCGCGCCGGTGCCCTGCTCGAAGCCGGCCACGCTGGTCACCCGGGGAACGACGTGGACGTGCCAGTGGTACGGCCCGTCGTGGCCCCGGGGGGCGGTGTGCAGGATCGAGGTTGTAGGGCACATCGCCGAGCAGGGCCCGGACCCGGCGCACGCCGTCCCGCACGGCCCGGCCCACGGCGACGACGTCGGGCGGGTCCGAGGCGGTGACGTCGCGCCTGGTGGGTGGTGGGCAGCACCAGCAGCTCGTAGGGCGACCCGGCCCAGTACGGGCTGAGGACGACGGCGTCGCCCCGGTCGTCCACGACCCGGTGCCCCTCGCGACCGCTCCTGGTCGACCGTGGTGCAGAGCAGGCAGTCGCCGTCGCGTGCTCGGCGAAGGCCGCGGTCTCGTCGGCCACCACCCGGGACACGAACGGGGTGCCCAGGAGCTGGCCGTGGGGGTGCTCGAGGGAGGCGCCGGCCTCCCGGCCGTGGTTGACGATCACCAGCGAGTGGCGGACCACGGCGTGACGGCCGTGCTCCTCGACCCGGTCCCGGACCGCGGCCATGACCAGCGCGACCTGACGGTCGTCGAGGTCGGCCCACGCCCGGTGGTGGTCGGGCGACAGCACCAGCACCTCGTGGATGCCGCTCGCCGGGGCCTGGGTGAACACCGGGCCGAGCACGGTGAGGTCGAGCGGGGCTCGACGCCCCGGAAGGCCGGGTACTTGTTGGGCACCACCCGGACCCGCCACTCGCCGTCCCGGGCGTAGGACTCGAGGGCCGGCGGGAAGTCGTCCTCGTTGCCGGGACAGAACGGGCAGGGTCGGCCGGGCTCGGCCTCGACGGGCAGGAAGCGGGGGGCGAACTCCGACGGGCCGGGCCGCCCGCTCGGTGGCGATGGTGACCCACTGGCCGGCCAGCGGGTTCCAGCGGAGCTCGTTCACGCCGCCGCGTAGACCGACACGTGGTTGGCGCTCTCCGTCGGTGAACGGCGCGCCGGTCCCAGTCCGCCCAGCGGTCGACCAGGCGCAGCCCGACCGTCGCCGCCAGCGGCGTCCAGCTGGTCCGGGAACAGGTAGCGGATGCGGTAGGGGCGCAGGCGGATCGCCGGCCTCGCTGATGTCCACGAACTGGCCGGTCACCGTCTGCGCGGCCGGTCCCGGGCCGGCCACGCTGAGCACCACCCGCTCCGGCTCGATCGAGCGCACCGAGACCGGTCCGCCCGGCGCGTCGTCGACGTCGGTGGGCACGAAGGCCTCGATGGCGAGGCGCCCACCGGGGGCGAGCGCTCTGGCCGCCCACGCCAGGCAGGCGCCCTGGGTCGTCGGCGCGTGGCAGGTTGAAGAACGTGTTGTAGGCGCAGAAGACGACGGCGAAGCGGCCGTCGGCGGCCAGGGCCGGCGCGGCCATGTCGGCCAGCACGACCCGGACGCGGTCGCCGCCCGGCTTGGCCCGCAGGCGGGCGCAGCATCGCGCGCCGACGCGTCGACCCCCCAGGTCTCACCCCCGAGTCGGCCAGCGGGAGGGCCAGGCGACCGGTGCCGACCCCCAGCTCGAGGACCGCGCCGCCGCCGGCCAGGGCCCGGACCCGGTCGACGGTGCGCCGCCACGTCGGAGATCCGCTCGTACCAGTCGTCGTACACGTCGGCGAACGCCTCGCCGTAGGTCGTCGGCCCGTAGCCCCGCTGTGCGAGGGCTCTTCGCTGTCGCTCATCGCCTTGCGGGCCTCTTCGGCCCGCCGATCGGCTCCGCCGCTCACTCGGCCAGTCTGGCAGTCCGGCCGGGTGCCCCGCTCACCGGGCGCCAGCGGTCACACTGGTGCCCGGTGGGACCTCCTGACGATCTCCCTGGCCCGGCCGACGCCGGACGGGCCTGGGTGGCCCCGGAGGCGGCCCCGGCCGTGGGCTCGTCGACGACGCCCGCCGGCTCGCCGCCGGCCGACGCGCCGGTCGACGGCCCGCCGCCCCGGCCCGGCCGGGGTCGACGACGCCGTCGCGCCTGCCCGTGCCGCTGCGGCCGATGACGATGGGCGACCTGCTCGACGGCGGCTTCAACGTCCTGCGGGCCGCGGCCCCGCACCGTCCTGGCCCTCGCCGCCGTCTTCATCGTCCCGGTCCAGCTGCGTGGTCGCCTTCCTCAACCGCAACGCCCTCGAGGACCTCGACCGCCTGCTGGAGGAGACCCTCGCCAACACGGGGACCAGTCCGAGCGCCACCATCGGCAGCACCTGGGGCTCGATCCTCAGCATCGTCGGCTCGTCGCTGGGCCAGACCCTCATCGCCGCCGGCCTCGCCATCATGGTGGTGGCCTGGTACAGCGGGTCGCGGCCCGGCCTCGGCGAGATCCTGCGCACCCTCCGGCGCCGGTCGCCGGCCCTGGCCGTGGCGTGGTTGTGCATCCACCTGCTGGAGCTGGTCGGCGCTCTTCGCCTTCGGCGTCGGCGCGCTCGTCGCCATGACCTTCTACCTGGTCACGGCCCCGACGATCGCCATCGAGGAGCGTCGGGCCCGTTCAGGGGGCATGGGCCGGGCGTCCCGGCTCGCGGGCCGGCGCTTCTGGTTCGTGCTCGGCTTCGCCATCCTGTCCGGCCTCGTCGCCTCGACCCTCGGGCCAGGTCCTCGGCCTCCTGCCCCAGTTCCTCGGCCTGCTGCTCGGGCCGGACCTCGGCTGGATCGCTCTGGGCGTCGGCGGCGATCATCACCCAGATGGTGGCGACGACGGTCGTCGGGGCGTCGACCGCGCTGCTCTACCTGGACCTGCGCATCCGCCAGGAGGGCCTCGACCTGGCCTGGGCCGCCGACCGCCACCTGCCCGCAGTGAACGCCGACGACATCCGGCAGCTGGCCGACGACATCCTGGCCCGGCCCGAGTTCCGCCAGCCCGAGCCGAACCTGCTCGAGCGGGCGCCGCGACTGGGTCGAGGACCTGCATCGGTGACATCCTCGAGGCGGCCTTCTCCGGCAGTGCCGGCTCGCTGGTGGGCTGGGTCGTCCTGCTCGCCGCGGTGCGGCCTGATCATCTGGTTCGCCACCCGCTTCGGCCGCACCGTGCAGGTCGGCGGGCGGGTCGGGCATCGAGGTCGAGGGCGTCCACCGCCGGTCGCCGGCGGCAGTGGCGGGCCGAGGCCGAGGAGCACGAGGCGGCCGGGGAGTGGAAGGAGGCCCTGCGCTGCCGCTACCGGGCGCTGGTCGGGGACCTGGTCGCCGAGGGGGTCCTGGACGACGTGGCCGGCCGCACCACGGGCGAGTTCCGCGCGCGACGTGACCGACCGGGCCCCGGACCGAGCGGAGGCCTTCGCGGCGGCCACCGAGCTGTTCGAGCTGGCGTGGTACGCCGACCGCCCGACCGGGCCCGACGAGAACGCCCGCTTCCAGGCGCTGGCCGGCCACGGTCGACGGGGGTGCGGGCGTGAACCCGTCGCTGCGCTTCGCCCTGATCCTGGTCGGCGTCCTGGTCGCTCGTGGTCGCTGGTCGCCGGCAACCCCGACGAGTCGCGACCCGGGCCCGCCGCTGTCCCCGGAGGGCACCGGCCCCTCGGGGGCGAAGGCGATGACGATCCTGCTCGACGAGCTCGGGGCCGAGGTCGACGATCGAGACCGGGCGTGCCGGAGCGACGACGTCGACACCGCCGTGCTCCTCCAGGACCGACTCGACGACGGTAGCGCCGGGCGGCCTGGGCCGCTGGGTGCGACGACGGCGGGACGCTGGTCGTGGCCGACCCGGCGTCGGCCCTGACCCCGCCCGTGGCCGAGCCGCTCGGGGCGTTCGCCGGCAGCGGCGACGTCGAGCTGGACGCCGACGACTGCGACATGGACGACCTGGCCGACGTCGAGCACCTCGACCTCGGGGGCGGTGTGCTCTATGAGTCGTCCGCCGAGGGCGGCCGCAGCTGCTTCGGCGACGGCGCGGGGGCCTTCGTCGTCGAGTCCGCCGCTCGGCGCAGGGCCGGCTGGTCGCCGTCGGCGGCCCCGTACCCGTTCACCAACGAGGGCCTGGGCCGAGGCCGACGCCGCCGTGCTCGTCGCCGACCTGCTGGCGCCGGAGCCCGAGGGCACCCAGGTCGCCTTCCTCGACCGGGCCGACCCGGTCGATGGCCGCCCCGGCGGCGGGGACGAGACCCTGATCGACCTCGTGCCCGACCGGGTCGCTGCTGGCCCTGCTCCAGCTCGGCCTCGCCTTCGGCGCCTACGTCTGGTTCCGGGCCCGGCGGGCCGGCCGCCCGGTGGCCGAGCCCCTGCCCACCACGCTCGCCGGCTCCGAGCTGGTCGCCGCCGTGGGCCAGCTGCTGGCCCAGGAGCGGGACCCCGAGCGGGCCGCCGGTCTCCTGCGGGACGACCTGCGCCGGACGCTTGGGCCGCCGCCTCGGCCTCGCGCCCGACGCCTCACTCGACGACCTCGTGGCCGCCGCCGAGCGAGCCGGGGCCGATCCCGACGGCTCCGGGCCGTGCTGGCCGGCCGCCCGGTCGACCGACGGCGACGCCCTGACCGCCTTGGCCCGAGACATCGACATGACCCGACGGGAGATCCTCCATGAGCAGCACTGACCCTGGCCACCCCACCGCCGTCCCACCCGCACCGCCGGCGGCCGCCCCGCCGAGCCGGCGCCGACGACCCCCGCGCGGCCGATCAACGCCGTCCGCAGCGAGGTGGCCAAGGTCGTGGTCGGCCAGGAGGGCACGCTGTCGGGCTCGTCGCCGCCCTGCTCGTCGGCGGCCACGTGCTGCTGGAGGGCGTGCCCGGCGTGGCCAAGACCCTGCTGGTCAAGGCCGTCGCCGGCGCCTTCGACCTCGAGTTCAAGCGCCTGCAGTTCACGCCCGACCTGATGCCGTCCGACGTGACCGGCCAGCTCGTGCTCGACGCCGACCGCAGCTTCCGCTTCCGGCCAGGGCCCGGTGTTCACCAACCTGCTGCTGGCCGACGAGATCAACCGGACGCCGCCCAAGACCCAGGCGTCGCTGCTGGAGTCCATGGAGGAGCGCCAGGTCAGCGTCGAGGGCGAGGCCCACCCGCTGCCCGAGCCGTTCGTCGTCATCGCCACCCAGAACCCGGTGGAGTACGAGGGCACCTACCCGCTGCCCGAGGCCCAGCTCGACCGGTTCCTGTTCAAGCTGCAGGTGGGCTACCCGACCGCCGAGCAGGAGCAGGAGGTGCTCGACCGCCACGACCGCGGCCTCGACCCCCACGACCTGGCCGCGTCGGGCATGCCGCCGGTGGCCACGGCCGAGCGACCTGGCCGAGGGCGTCGGCAGGTCGACGCGCTCCAGGTGGAGGACCCGGTGCTGGCCTACGTCGTGGCCATCGTGCGGGCCACCCGGGAGTCGCCGTCGCTGGCCCTCGGCGTCTCGCCCCGGGGCGGGGCCAGCCTGCTGAAGGCGGCCAAGGCCTGGGCCTGGCTGGCCGGCCGGGACTACGTCACCCCCGACGAGGTGAAGGCCGTGGCCATGCCCGCCCTGCGCCACCGCCTCCTGCTGCGCCCCGAGCTGGTGCTGGAGGGGGTCACCGCCGACGGCGTGCTCGAGAGCATCCTGGCCACCGTCCCCGCCCCCCGCTAGCGGCCTCGGCCGTGCCCATCCCCACCCGCCGCCTGGCCGCCGTGCTGGCCGTGGCGTCGCTCGTCGGTCCTGGCCCTGCCGCGACCGCGGGCCTGACGTCCGCTGCTCGCTGGTCGACGGCGCTCGTGCTCGCTCGTGGCGTGGTCGACCTGGTCCTGGCGCCCGCGCCCGGCCGGCATCGAGGTGGCCCGGGACCTGCCCGGTGTGGTGGCCCTCGGGGCCGAGGCGACGATCACCTGGCGGGTGCGCAGCGGCTCGCCGCGCCGGGCCTGGGTCGCTGGTGGCCGACGAGCTGGCCCCGTCGCTGCGGGCCGGCGACCGCCGGGTCCGCGTCCAGCCTGGCCCCGGGCGAGGAGGTGCGGGCGTCGACGACCTTCCGCCCGGCCCGCCGGGGCCGCTTCGAGCCCCGCGAGGTCGTGGTGCGGGTGACCGGGCCGCTCGGCCTGGTGTCCCGCCAGGCGCACCCGGGCCTGCCCGGCCTGCTGCGGGTCCACCCGCCGTTCCGGTCCAAGGAGGAGGCCGAGCTGCGCATCGACCGGGCCCGGCTGCTCGAGGTCGGGCCTGCGCTCGGCCGCCGGCCGCGGCGGCGGCACCGAGTTCGACCAGCTCCGCGACTACAGCGTCGACGACGAGTTCCGCCGCATCGACTGGGCGGCCAGCGCCCGGGTCGACCGCCCGATCGTGCGCACCTACCGGGCCGAGCGCAACCAGACGGTCATCGTCCTGCTGGACAACGGCCGGGTGATGGCCGGCCAGGTGGGCGACGTCCCCCGGGTCGAGCACGCGATGGACGCGGTGATGATGCTGACCGCGGTCGCCACCCGGCTCGGCGACCGGGCCGGGCTGGTCGCCTTCGACCACGAGGTGCGGGCCGTGGTCAGCCCCGGTCACGGCCCCGGCCAGCTGGGCCGGGTGACCGAGGCCATGTACCGCCTCGAGCCCGCCCTGGTCGAGAGCGACTACCGGGGCGCCTTCACCGCCACGCTGGCCCGCTTCCGGCGCCGGGCGCTGCTGGTGGTGCTCACCGAGCTGGTCGAGCAGGCGGTGGGGGAGTTCCTGGCCCCGGCGCTGCCGCTGATCAGCGCCCAGCACCTCGTCGTGATCGGCGCCGTGCAGGACCCCGAGGTCCTGGCGTGGGCCCGGGCCACGCCGACGGGCGCCGAGGAGGCCTACCGCAAGGCGGCGGCGGTGGCCGCCCTCGAGGAGCGGCGCCGCACCACCGCCCGCCTCCGGGGCCTCGGCGCCACCGTGGTCGACGCCGCCCCCGGCCGCCTCGCCCCCCAGCTGGCCGACGCCTACCTCAAGGTGAAGGCGACAGGACGGTTGTAGCGCGTGCTCGCTTCGCTCAGAATCGCGGCTCCGCCGATGCCACCGGTGCTGCTCCGCTCCGCAGCGCTCACGGAGGCCTGCGGGTGGTGAGCGCCAGAGTGGAGCGTCGTCCCGGCGTGGGCGAGCCCGAGGCCGGAGGCCGGTGGTCGCCGCGGAGGCCGGTCTCGCCCAGGCGGCCCGTGCACGACCACGTAGAGGACGAAGGCGATCTCGACGGTCGACGCCGATGCCGACCCGGACCAGGGTCGACAGCCCGCTGCCGGTCACGAAGCCCTCGATGGTGCCGGCCACGATGAAGGCGAGGACCAGGCCGAGGACGATGACCACCGAGCGCCGGCCCTCCTCGGCGACGGCGTCGCCCCGGGTGCGGTCGCCGGGGGCGATGAGCGCCCAGCCCATCTGGATCCCGGCGGCCGCCGGCCAGCGAGATGGCGGTGAGCTCCAGCAGGCCGTGGGGCAGGATCAGGCCGAAGAACTTGGGGGACTCGCCGGCGGCCACGAACAGCCCGGCCGCCACCCCCAGGTTGGCCCCGTTGCAGGACCAGCACGTAGGCCGCGCCCGAGGCAGAAGGACGATCCCGGCGGCGAAGGCCAGGATGGACACCTGGATGTTGTTGACGGTGACCTCGGTGGCGAACTGCGCCGCGGGCTCCGACGAGTAGTACGCCTCGAAGTCCTCCTCGAGGTAGGCCTCCCGCACCGCCTCGGGGGCGGCGGCGTCGAGGGCCTCGTCCGAGGTCCCGATCCAGGCCGCCGACCGCGACGGCGGGCACGAGCAGCAGCAGGGCGCTGACCAGCACGAAGCGCCGGGCGTGCCAGACCGCGGCGGGGAAGGTGACGGCGAAGAACCGGCCGACGGAGGACAGGGTGCGGGTGCGCTTGCCGTAGATGACCCCGTTGGCCTCGGCCACCAGGCGGGTCAGGCGGGCGGTCAGGCCGGGGTCGGCGATAGGCGGTCCGGGCGTAGGAGAGGTGGGCGGACGTGCGCTGGTAGTCGGCGACCAGCTCGTCGAGCTCGCCCGGGCCGAGCCGCCGGACGCCCCGCGGGCCCGCCGGGTCCGGTCCGCGAGGCGCTGCCACGTCGGCTGGTTGCGGTGGATGAAGCCGTCGATGTCCAGGGCGCCGAGGTTAGGTTCGGGGGGTGGCCGGCCGGTGGAGGCAGACGTCGGGGAGGCCGTGAGCATCGTCACGCCCGAGGCGGTCCGCCTGGAGTTCGCGCCCGGCCGGCGTGGCCACCCGCATGCTGGCGATCTTCATCGACCTGGCGATCCAGCTGCGCCGCCCTGCTCGGCCCTCGGCCGTCGTCGTCGGCCTGGGCACCTCCGGCGGGCTGCGGCGAGACCGCCGGCGGTGATCCTCATCGCTGGTCGGGCTCTTCCTCATCCTCCTCGGGTACCCGGTCGGCTGCGAGACCCTGTGGGGCGGCCGCACCGTGGGCAAGGCCGCCCTGGGGCTGCGGGTGCGCACCAAGGAGGGCGCGCCGGTCCGGTTCCGCACGCCGCCATCCGGGGCGCCGCTGGCCTGATCGACTTCTACCTCACCCTCGGCGCTGGCGGCCACGCTCTCGGTGCTGCTGACCCGGGACAGCCAGCGCCTCGGTGACCTGGCCGCCGGCACCCTGGTCCTGCGGGAGCGGACCGCGGCGCCAGCACCGCCGCGGCCTACACCTTCTACCCCCCGCCGGGCTGGGAGCCCTACGCCGCCTCGCTCGACGTGGCCGCCATGACCGACGAGCAGTACGGCCTGGTCCGGGGCTACCTGCTGCGGGCGGCCGAGATGACCCCCGCGGCCCGCCAGCACCTGGCCCTCCGCCTGGCCAACCCCCTGGCCGGCGTGCTGCACCACCAGCCGCCGGCGGGCGTGGCGCCGGAGTCGTTCCTGCACTGCGTGGCCGCCGCCTACCAGCGCCTCCACCGCCCCCGCGCCGCCCGCCCACCCCTGACCCCGCGGTCGGGTCGTTCGGCGGTGGTCCGTAGCCTGAAGGGGTGAACGGGACGGCCTACCTGGACTGCGCGGCGTCGATGCCGGTGCGGCCTGAAGCGGTGGCCGAGCTGACCCGGGTCCTGACCGAGCTCCCGGGCAACCCGTCGGGCTCCCACGCCGCCGCCCGGGCGGCCCGGCGGGTGCTGGACGACGCCCGCGACGTGCTGGCCGAGGTGCTGGGCGCGGGGCCGGGGGACGTCGTGTTCACCGGCGGCGGGACCGAGGCGGACAACCTGGCGGTGCTCGGCGCGGCCGCCGGTGGGACGTCGTGGTCATCTCGTCGGTCGAGCACCCCGCCGTCCGGGACCCGGCGCTCGGCCTCGGGGCCCACGTCGCCCCCGTCGACCCGGCCGGGCGGATCGACCTGGACGCCCTCGCCGCCCTGCTCGACGACCTGGACGGTGTCGCCCTGGTGTCGGTCATGCTGGTCAACAACGAGGTGGGGGCCATCCAGCCGCTCGCCGCCGTGGCCGAGGTCGTCCGCCGCCACGCGCCCGACGCCGTCCTCCACACCGACGCCGTCCAGGCCCTGTCGTGGATCGACGTCGCCGAGGCCGCCGCCGACGCCGACCTGATCTCGGTCAGCGCCCACAAGTTCGGAGGGCCCAAGGGCGTCGGCGCGCTGGTGGTCCGGCCCGGTGTGACCCTGGCCGCCCGCCAGATCGGTGGCGGACAGGAGCGGGAGCGCCGCAGCGGCACCCAGAACGTCGCGGGCATCGCCGCCATGGCGACCGCCGCCGGCCTCACCGCCGCCCGCCGAGCCGACGACATCGCCCGGATCGCCGCCCTTCGCGACCGGCTGGCCGACGGCGTGCTCGCCGCGGTCCCCGACGCGGTCGAGACGGGCATCACCGGACGGCGACCGATCGGAGCGGGCGGCCGGGCTCTGCCACCTGTGCTTCCCCGATGTCGAGGCCGAGGCCCTCCTGTTCCTGCTCGACCAGGCGGGGATCGCCGCCTCCGCGGCGTCCTCCTGCGCCAGCGGCGCGGCCGAGCCATCCGCCGTCCTGGCCGCCATGGGCGTGCCCCGCGAGCGGGCGGCGGGATCCCTGCGCCTCTCCCTGGGCTGGGCCACCACCGACGCCGACGTGGACCTCGCCCTCGCGGTCGTGCCCGAGGCCGTCGCAGCAGCTGCGGTCGCCCCGATGAGGGTCCTCTGCGCCATGTCCGGGCGGGGTGGACTCCTCGGTCACCGCCGCGCTCCTGAAGGAGGCGGGCCACGACGTCCACGGGGTGACCCTCCGGCTCTGGGGCGGCGAGGCCGACCAGGGCTGCTGCTCGGTGGCCGACGTCGAGGACGCCCGCCGGGTGGCCGACCGCCTCGAGCTGGACCACCACGTCGTTCAACTTCGGCCCCGACTTCGACCGCCACGTGGTCGAGCCCTACGTCGCCGCCCACGCCGCGGGCCGCACCCCGAACCCCTGCATCGAGTGCAACCGGCACCTCAAGTTCGACCGCCTGCTGGAGCGGGCCGACGTCCTCGGCTTCGACGCCGTGGCCACCGGTCACCACGCCCGGGTGGTCGAGCGCCCCGACGGCACCCGTCGCGTCGCCCGGGGCGCGGACGGCCCGAAGGACCAGTCCTACGTGCTGCACATGCTCGACCAGGCCGCCCTCGCCCGGGTCCTGCTGCCGGTCGGGGACCTGACCAAGGCCGAGGTCCGGGAGCGGGCGGCCGACCTCGGCCTGCGCACGGCGGACAAGCCCGACAGCCAGGACGTCTGCTTCATCCAGGCCACGGCCGGGCGCCGCGGCTTCCTGGAGAGCCGCATCGACCTCACGCCCGGCCGGGTCGTCGACGACACCGGCCGCCAGGTGGGCGAGGTCGAGGCCGTCGAGCTGGTCACCGTCGGCCAGCGCCGCGGCCTCGGCCTGCGCAAGCAGCAGGCGCCGTCGTTCGTCACCTCTGTCGACGTGACCACGGCCACCGTGACCGTGGGCCGCAAGGAGGACCTGCTCGACCGCGAGGTCGCCCTGGTCGACCTCGTGTGGGCCGACGCGCCCGTGTCCGGCCCGGTCCTCGTCCAGTGCAGCGCCCACGGCGAGCCCCGGCCCGGGACGCTGGCCGGCGATCGGTTGGTCGTGGGAGGACGTCCCAGCCACGGGTCGCCCCCGGCCAGAGCGTCGTGTTCTACGACGGCGACGAGGTCCTCGGCGGCGCCATCGCCGGCTGACCCCGGGAGCCGACACCGACACCGACGCAGGGATGGGGGCGTGGGGTCGCGCTGCGGGTCGTCCGGGGCACTCAAGCGAAATTGCGTTACCTGTGGTCGTACAACAACCGGAACGAACGCATTGTCGACGGTCTGTCGGATGGGCAGGCTTCTGGCGTGACTTGGGGTCGTCCAGCAACCGGATCCAACGCAATGTTGTACGGGATCTCGTTCTGGCGTCGATCGGTTGCGGTGGGCGCAACCAACTGACGCAATGTCGGTGGCTGGGTCAGCGGACGGGGAGGTTGCGCTCGGCGGCGTCGGCGAGGAAGGCGGCGGTGCGGGTGGGGGCGACGAGGACGGCGGCGGTGGTGATCGACTCGTCGGGCGCCCGGCCGGGGCGGCGGCGGACCAGGTCGGAGGGCTGGTGGAGGCGCAGCTCCATCACCAGGCCACCGGCGCCCATGGTCAGGTCCTCGGCGTCGCTGTCGGCCGGGGCGGGGCCGACCGAGGCCAGGCCGGCCTTGGGCAGCAGGACGGGGTCGACGAGGGTCAGCGGGTCGTGCACCACCACGCCCCCGGGCACGAACACCAGGAAGCGGCGGGACAGGGCGTGCAGCGACCGCGCCGCGAGGAACGCCAGGCCGGCGCCGACGGCGGAGACCACGACACCGAGCGCCCACTGCTCGGCCGCCAGCAGCAGGGGGCCGGCCGAGACACCGGCCAGGACCACGGCCACGGCCAGCGGGGCCGGGCCGATGGCCAGGCTCGGCGGCACCCGCAGGGGCAGGCGGCGCTCCGGCCCGTAGGACGACCCGTCGACCAGGTCGGCGCCGACGGTCGGCCAGACGGCCACGACGATCACGAGGGCGGCGACGGCCACGGCGAGTAGGTCCAGGCCGTCGACCCCGTCCCGCACGGCGGCCACCACGGCGACGGCCGCCACACCCGGCGCACCCACCCGGAGGGCGGTCAGCGAGAGGACCCGGGGGACCAGCAGCGCCAGCAGCACCGCGGCCCATCCGAGCCAGAGCTCGACGGCCACGACCCAGGCGACGGGGCTCGAGACACCCTCCAGGGCGCCCTCCACCGCAGGCCCCACGGTCACCGGAAGGGACAGCCAGAGGAGCCGTAGCAGGTTCAGGGCCCCGGGTCGCACCCGGGGAGATTTGTCGATGAGGGCCGTCGGTGGCTATTCACGACGGTGTGGGGGGGACCGAAAGCGACAGCAGAACGGCCGGTGACGCCGACTTCCTGGTGGCCACGGGCACGGCCACGGCCATCGGCAGCCTGCCCCTGAGCGACGCCGACGAGGCCGTCGAGCTCGTCCTCTCGGCGCTCCCCCGCCTGCCCGCCGCCCCGTCCCTGCCCACCGAGCACCCCGTGGAGGGGATGCTGGCCCAGGCCGCGTGGGGCATGAGGGGCGTCGAGGTGGCCGACGACGGCACGCTGGCCGTCACCCCCGACGAGCTGGACCGTCACCACCCCTACGCCGCCGAGGACGGGGCGGGGATCGGCGGCCCGCCGTTCGCCACGCTCCAGACCTTCCTCCGGGCGGTGCAGGGCCGCCCCGGCCCGGTGAAGCTGCAGCTCACCGGTCCCGTGACCCTCGGCCGGGCCCTCCACGACGGCGGCGCCCCCGCCGACCTGGCCTTCCCGGTAGCCGGTGCTGCAGTGAGGGAGCGGGTCGAGGCCCTGCTCGCCGCCGCCCGCCACGTCCTGCCGACCGCCCCGCTCCTGGTCTTCCTCGACGAGCCGGGCCTGAGCGGCAACGAGCACCCCCGCTTCCCCCTCGCCAACGAGGCCGTGGTCCAGCTCCTGTCCGAGTCGCTGGCGTCGGTCGAGCTCGACGCGGTCAGCGGCGTCCACTGCTGTGGCGCCACCGACTGGTCGCTGGTCACCCAGGCCGGGCCCCGGGTCCTGTCGCTGCCCGTCACCGCGTCGCTCGTCAGCCACGCCGGGACCATCGGCCGCTTCCTCGAGCGGGACGGCTGGATCGCCTGGGGCGCCGTGCCCACCGACGAGCCCGTGGGCGAGTCCGGCGACGGCCTCTGGCGCCGCCTGTCGGACCTCTGGTGCGCGCTGGTGCGGGAGGGCTGCGACGCCCGCCGCCTCCGCCGTCAGGCCCTGATCACCCCGGCCTGCGGGCTGGCCGGCCACGGCGGCAGCCAGGCCGACCACAGCCTGCGCCTCGCCGCCGAGCTCGGCCGCCGGGTCCTGGGCCAGGCCATCGGCGTGCGCCTCCAGGTCGGGGCCTGAGCACCTGACGCTGTCACCGCGCGCCGGTAGGTTCTGACGGTGCCCAGTGATCCGACCGCCGACGAAATCACCGCGGCCGAACGGGCCCGGGAGCTGGCCGAGCAGATCCGCTTCCACAACGAGCGGTACCACTCCCTCGACGACCCGCTGATCAGCGACGCCGACTTCGACGCCATGGTCCGCGAGCTCAAGGCGCTGGAGGCCGAGTACCCCGAGCTGGCCACGGAGGACTCGCCCACCCAGGACGTCGGTGGCGCGCCGTCCACCACCTTCGCCCCGGTCGAGCACGCCGTGCGGATGATGTCCCTGGACAACGCCTTCGAACTGGAGGAGCTCCTGGCGTGGGGCGCCCGGCTCCAGCGTCGCCTGGGCCAGACCGAGGACGCTCCGCTGGACTACGTCTGCGAGCTGAAGATCGACGGCCTGGCCGTGTCCATCCGCTACGAGCAGGGCCGCTACGTGCAGGCCGCCACCCGGGGCAACGGCCGGGTGGGCGAGGACATCACCCCCAACGTGGCCACCCTCGCCCAGGTCCCCGACCGCCTCACCGGCGACGTCCCCGACGTGCTGGAGGTCCGGGGTGAGATCTACATGCCCATCGCCGAGTGGAACGCGCTCAACGACGAGCAGGAGCGCCAGGGCCTGGCCCGCTACGTCAACCCCCGCAACACGGCGGCGGGCTCCCTGCGCCAGAAGGACGCGGCCATCACCGCCACCCGGAACCTGGCCCTGTGGACCTACCAGCTGGGCCAGGTCCAGGGTGGTCCGACCTTGGCCACCCACCACGAGACCCTCGACTACATCGGGTCGCTCGGCCTGCCGGTCAACCCGAGGATCGAGGTGCTCTCCGGCCTGGAGGAGATCCACCGCTACTGCGAGGGCTGGCAGGAGAACCGCCACGACCTCGAGTACGAGATCGACGGCGTGGTGGTGAAGGTCGACGACCTCGCCCTGCGCGACCGCCTCGGCTCGACGGCCAAGGCCCCCCGCTGGGCGATCGCCTACAAGTTCCCGCCCGAGGAGCGCACGACGCTGCTCAAGGACATCATGGTGTCCATCGGGCGGACCGGGAAGGCCACGCCGTTCGCGGTGATGGAGCCGGTGTTCGTCGGCGGCTCGACGGTCGGCCTGTCCACCCTGCACAACGAGGACCAGGTCGCGGCCAAGGACGTGCGTCCCGGCGACACCGTCACGGTGCGGAAGGCCGGCGACGTCATCCCCGAGGTGGTGGGGCCGGTGCTCGGGCTGCGCAAGAAGGGCCTCCGCAAGTGGACCTTCCCGAAGGCGTGTCCCGGTGTGCGGCGGCCCCCTGGTCCGGCTCGAGGGCGAGAGCGACACCTTCTGCACCAACCTCGACTGCCCGGCCCAGATCGCCGGCCGCATCGAGCACTTCGCCTCCCGGGGGGCGATGGACATCGAGGGCTTCGGCGAGCAGCGGGCCCAGCTCTTCACCCGCCTCGACCCCGAGACCGACACCCGTCTCATCACCGACGTGGGCGACATCTACACGATCGACTGGGACGTCATCCAGGCCATGGAGGGCTTCGGCGAGATCGCCGTGCGCAACCTCCGGAACGCCATCGCGGCCTCCAAGGAGCGCCCGCTGGCCAACCTCCTGGTCGGGCTGAACATCCGCCACCTGGGCGGGACCATGTCGGAGATCCTGGCCACGGGCCTGGGCAGCCTCGACGCCATCATGGACGCGTCCGAGGAGGAGTTGGTCGCCGTCGACGGCGTCGGGCCGATCATCGCCCGCAGCGTCCACGAGTTCTTCCAGCAGGATGCCAACCGCGCCGTGGTCGAGAAGCTCCGGGACGCCGGCCTGAACTTCCAGGGCCCCGAGCGCCCCGACGTGCCCCAGACCCTCGAGGGCCTGTCCGTGGTCGTCACCGGCACCCTGGACGGCTTCACCCGTGAGGAGATCGAGGACGCCATCAAGTCCCGCGGCGGCAAGGCCCCCGGCAGCGTCTCCAAGAAGACCACCGCCGTCGTGCTCGGCCGTGACCCGGGTCAGTCCAAGGCCACCAAGGCCGAGGAGCTCGGCATCCCCACCATCGACGAAGCCGCCTTCGTCACCCTCCTGGAGACCGGCGAGCTACCCGACTGAACCGTCGAGCTCGCCCCTGACGGTCACGTGACGTTGAAGCACCAGTCGACGTTGCGGGAGTCGGCCCGGGACTCCTCGACCCGCCAGACGACGGCGGTCACGCAGTTCTCGCCCGCCTCGTACCGTTCGACGGCCTTGCCGTCGCCGGGCGTGAAGAAGACCTGGCCCAGCGACTCGAGGTTGTCGAGATCGAGCTGGTCCTCGGGGATCTCCACGCCGTTGACGACCAGGACCCCCGTCCAGCCCGGTCGCAGGTCCACGCCGGTGACGTCCTGGCGCAGGATCTCGCTGTTGCGCGGTGGGACGAGCTGCTCGACGGGACCGGCGTCGGTGACCGCGATGTCGTTGGTGCCGTCGTCCCGGCTCACCTCGCTGAAGGCGAACACGACCCCCGCCAGGCAGGCGAGGACGATGAGGCTGATCACGACCCGGCGGACGAGGGGGCTCACCCCGACAGTGTGCCGCGACCACGCCGAGCCCAGCCCGTGGCCCCGGCGGCCGGTGTGCCGCGACCACGGGCGGCCCAGCCCTTAGCCTCGGCTGAGTGTCGATGACCCGCATGAACGACCAGATCGGTCGGGTCCTCGCGGGTCGGTACCGGCTCCTGGCCCCCATCGGGGCGGGGGCCTCCGCCCAGGTCTTCCTGGCCGAGGACACCCGCCTCCGGCGCCGCGTCGCCGTCAAGCTCCTGCACGAGTCCTACGCCGGTGACGCCGCGTTCATACGCCGGTTCCGCTCCGAGGCCCAGACCGCCGCCGGCCTGAACCACCCCAACCTGCTCGCCGTCTACGACTGGGGCGAGGACGACGTCCCGTTCCTGGTCACCGAGTTCATCGGGGGCGGCTCCCTGCGGGCCATGCTCGACCAGGGCCACCGCCTGAGCATCGCCCAGGCCACCCTCGTGGGCCTGGAGGCGGCCCGGGGCCTGGACCACGCCCACCGCCAGGGCCTGGTCCACCGTGACCTCAAGCCGGCCAACCTCCTCTTCGGAGACGACGGCCGCCTCCGCATCGCCGACTTCGGCCTCGCCCGGGCCCTGGCCGACGCCGCCGTCACCGAGCCGTCGGGGGCGGTGCTGGGCACGGCCCGCTACGCCTCCCCCGAGCAGGCCCAGGGCCGGGCCCTGTCGGGGCGCAGCGACGTCTACTCGCTGGCCCTCGTCCTCATCGAGGCCGTCACCGGTCACGTGCCGTTCTCGGTGGACACGACGATCGGGACGCTCATGGCCCGGGTCTCCGAGCCCATCCCCGTCACCAGCCGCTTGGAGGTGCTCCAGCCGGTGCTCGAGGCGGCCGGTCAGGTCGAGCCCGAGGACCGGCCCGACGCCGCCGGGCTCTCCACGTTGTTCCTGCGGGCCACCGAGCGGCTGGACCCGCCGGACGCGCTGCCGCTGGCGGGGGCCATCGCCCTGCCCGACACCGCGGTCGAGATCGACCGGGACCCGACGATGCTGCCCGAGCCCGCGGAGCCCGGCGCCTCGGTGTTCGCCGAGGTCGAGGGCCCGGCTGTGGTCGATCCGGCCCCCGGGCGCCGGGCTCGGCGTCGGCACCGACGGGCGGCGGCCCGGTCGGCCCGTGAGGAGGCCGGCGGGCGCCGCCGGGGCCGGGTGGCGGTGTTCGCCCTCATCGGCCTCGCCCTGCTCGCCGCCGGCGCCGTGGCCGCCTACCTGGCCGCCAACCCGGAGCACGAGGTCCCGCAGTTGGCGGAGCAGAGCGTCAGCGACATCGACGACCTCGTGGGCGACCTCGAGTTCGAGGTCCAGCTCATCGGCGACCGGCGCACCGGCATCCCGGCGGGCACCGTCCTGGCCCAGGACCCGGCGGCCGGGGAGATGCTGCGGGAGGGCGAGACCCTGACCGTGACGGTGAACCGCGGGCCGGAGTTCGTGGAGGTCCCGGCGGACCTGACCAACGTGTCGGTGGAGGAGGCCGGTGAGCGCCTGGCGGCCGCCAACCTGCGGGTCGGGTTCGTCTCGGAGAAGTACAACGAGCTGGTGGTGGCCGGGACGGTCCAGAGTGTGGTGTCGGCCTTCGACGAGGTCCCCCGCAACAGCGCGGTCGATCTCGTGGTGTCCCTCGGCCCCCGCCCCCGGACCATCCCCGAGGACGCCGTGGGCCGCACCTACGACGACGTGGCCGCCGAGCTCGGCGACCTCTCGCTGGCGGTCGTCCGGGTCGACGAGCCCACCCTCGACCAGCCTGAGGGCACCGTCATCGGCATCGAGCCCGGGCCGGGAACGACGGTGCCGCGCGACTCGACGGTGACCCTCTACGTGGCCCTCGCCCAGGTCGAGGTGCCCGACGTCACCGGCCAGGACCCGATCTCGGCCACCGAGGAGCTCGAAGCCCTGGGTCTGACCGTGTCGCGGGTCCAGGGGCCCCCGAACCGGGACGTCACCGGCACCGACCCCTCCGCGGGGACCCTGGTCGATCCCGGCTCGTCGGTCGTGCTGATCACCCGCTGAGCGGGGCTCCTCGACCATCCACCACCGGAAGTCGCGGCCTCCCTAGCGTTCGCCCCTGAACCGGGCCCGCTGGGGTGGTGCCGGCCGTGACGCTCCCCAGCCGCCACGACGTTGCCACCCCAGCCGGCTCGGTTCCCCGACCTGGGCGCCCACGGCCCTCGTTAGCCTCCCGGCCGTGACCCCCGAGCGCCCGCCCGACCTCTCGGTCGAGGCCCCGGGCGTCAGCGAGGAGAGCTCGGTCCCGTGGCCCCTCCTGCTCGGCCAGCGGGTCACGACCAAGGCCGAGGACAAGGGTTGGTACCCGTGGGTGGTCCTGGCCACGACGCTGTTCGGCCTCCTCACGATCACCTTCACGATCACGATCCTGGCCGTGTCGATCCCCGGCATCGCCGAGGACCTGGACACCAGCGAGGCGACCCTCACCTGGGTCATCACCGGACCGCTGCTGGCCTTCGCCGTGGTCGGTCCGGCGGTGGGCAAGTTCGGGGACCGCAACGGGCACCGCCGCATCTACCTGATCGGCATGGCCGGTGGTGCGCTGTTCGCCGGCCTGTCCGCCCTGGCCTGGAGCGCCCCGGCCCTCATCGCCTTCCGGGTCCTCGGGGCGAGCATCGGCGCGGCCACCGGCCCGGCCTCGATGGCGCTGATCAACACCACCTTCCCCCGGGAGCGACGGGCCCAGGCCATGGGCTACTGGACGCTGGTGATGGCGGGCGGGCCGGTCCTGGGCGTGGTGATCGGCGGCCCGGTCGTGGAGCACCTGGGGTGGCGGCTGATCTTCGTGGCCCAGGTCCCGATCGCGCTCATCGGGCTCTTCGTCGCGTTCGTCCTCCTGCCGGACACCGAGCGCGAGGAGCCCGCCCCGTTCGACCTCAAGGGCACGCTGCTGCTGGCCGCCGCGGTCGGCGGCGCGCTCCTGGGGCTGAACCGGGGCCCGGAGATGGGCTGGACCAACCCGTTGGTCATCGCGGGCTTCGTCCTGGCCCCCGTCCTGCTGTGGGCCTTCGTGAAGGTCGAGCGGAGCGCCATCGACCCGTTGCTGCCGCTGCGCTACCTGCAGAAACGAAACGTGCGCCTGCCCCTGGTGGTGGAGTTCACCAACAACTTCGCCTACATGGGCGGGTTCATCCTCACACCGCTGCTGCTCGAGCAGGTCCTCGGCTACGGCGAGACCAAGGCGGGGCTGCTGTCGATCGCCCGGCCCCTGTGCTTCTCGATCGCCGGGCCCCTCGCGGGCTACCTGACGGTGCGCACCGGTGAGCGCAGGGCGGCCACCTTCGGGACCCTCGCGATCGCGTCGTCGATGCTCGGGATGTCCCTGGTCACCCTCGACACCTCCGACGTCCTGATCGTCCTGGCGCTGGGCCTGTCAGGGGTGGGCGCGGGAGCGACCCTGCCCGCCATGGCGTCGAGCATCGCCAACGCGGTCGACGACCGCGACCTCGGCGTCATCGGCGCGGCCCAACAGATGGTGTCCCAGCTGGGGGCGGTGGCGGGCATCCAGATCCTGCAGACCGTGCAGACCAGCCGCGAGGCCACGGTGGGCGAGGTGGATGCCTTCAGCAACGCCTTCCTCACCGCCGCGGGCGTGGCCCTCGTCGGGACGATGTGCGCCCTCGCCGTGAAATCGACACCGCGACATTCGACTGGCTTCGCTTCGCTCAGCAAGTCCGGCGCCGCCGAAGCTGCCGGTCCTTAGCGCTGCTCCGCTCCGCTGTGCAGCGTCGATCCCTTCGGGAGTCGGACGCGGCGCGCGAGGCCGCCTCGTTACTCGGTGATCTCCTTGACCTTGTCCTGGATCTCGGTCTGGACCGGATCGGTGGGGGCCTGCTGGAGGAGCATCAGCTTGCTCATGTCGCCCTGGACCTTGACCTTGCCCTGCATGAAGGCCTGCATGGCCACCTGGGCGTCACCGTCGACGGTGATGGCCTTGGCCGTGGCGTAGTCGGTGGTGACGGTGAGGTCCGGGTTCTCGAGCGCGCCGAGCTCCATCTTGGCCTCGCCCTCGGAGGTGTCGAGGAAGGTGGTGACGGTGCCTTCGCCGAACGGCACGTCGGTGACGACCTGGTTCATGCGGATGGCGTGTGCCGGGGGGCTGACCTGCCCGGCGTACTCCTCGCGGATCGCCTTGGCGGCATCCATCCACTCTTCGGACAGGAACGGGTACTTGGCCACCGGGAACTCCTCGGTCGTCTGACGGTCGTGAGCGGCGGTGAAACTAGTCGACTTGACCGCACCGGTCAAGCGGGGCCGGCCGGCGCCGCCTGAGTAGCCTGCCGCTCGTGTCGGCCGGGAACCGTGACGAGCGCCTCGCTTCCCGCGAACGGAACCCCAAGTGGCAGAACGTCCCGCTGCTCATCGACATGTCGATCTGCATCAACTGCGACACCTGCATCCGCTGGTGCCCCCCACAGTTCGGCGCCATCTTCAACCACGGCATCGACGTGGTGATCATCCCCGAGCTCTGCTCGGGCTGCGGGAAGTGCGTCGAGCCCTGTCCCGTGGACTGCATCTTCGAGGACCCGGAGTGGACCCCTGCCCCGGTCGACTGGTGGGAGGAGCCCGCAACCGATGACCCGTACTCCTGACAGCTGGCCGCCCGCCGGTGCGGCGGTGATCCCGGGGGCCGAGCCATGGTCGGCCGATGGCGGCCCCCACGGCGCTCTCGTGCTGCACGGGTTCACCGGGAACTGTGCGGGCGTGCGCCCCCAGGCCGCAGCCCTGCACGCGGCGGGCTTCGCCATCGAGATGCCCCTCCTGCCCGGCCACGGGACCGCCGTCGAGGACCTCCTCGCGTTCGGCTTCGACGACTGGTACGACGCGGCCGAGGAGGCGCTGGACACCCTGGCCGAGCGGGTGGACCGCATCGTGGTCGTCGGCCTGTCCATGGGCGGGGCCCTGACCTGCGTGCTGGCCGTCGAGCACCCCGAGATCGCCGGCATCGCCTGCATCAACCCGGCGACCCAGGTGAACGACGAGATCCGGACGACCGTCGAGGCGATGCGGGCCGACGGCAGCGACTACATCCCGCCGGTCGGCAGCGACATCGCCCTCGAGGGGGCGACGGAGAACGCCTACCCGGCGACCCCCGTGCCGCCGCTGCTCACCATGTTCGACGCCGCCGACCACTTCGGCGCGCGCCTCGACAAGATCACCTGTCCGACCCTGGTGCTCACCAGCCGCCAGGACCACGTCGTGCCGCCCACCGACAGCGAGTTCCTGGTCAGCCAGGTGGCCGGCCCGGTCGAGCACGTCTGGCTGGAGCGGAGCTACCACGTGGCCACCATCGACCACGACGGCCCCGACGTGTCCCGCCGCATCGTCGAGTTCGCCCAGAAGGTCACCGCCTGACGGCGTGAATGGTCTGGCGGCACCCCGGGGGGCCGCCCCTACGATGCCCCGGTGCCCCGCATCACCCCCGACGACGTCGCGCACGTCGCCCGGCTGGCCCGCCTGCACCTGACCGAGGACGAGCTGGTCACCTTCACCGGCCAGCTCGACGCCGTGCTCGGCCACGCCGCCGACGTCGAGGCCCTGGACCTCGACGACGTGCCGCCCACCTCCCACCCGTACCCGCTGACCAATGTGCTGCGGGACGACGTCGTGACGCCCAG
Organism: uncultured Microthrixaceae bacterium; assembly: GCA_963748285.1. GTDB lineage: Bacteria > Actinomycetota > Acidimicrobiia > Acidimicrobiales > DATDAH01 > DATDAH01. The sequence continues at coordinate 1,486,508 of CAVVIF010000008.1, read as the reverse complement.
CCTCGACCGGGCCGAGGTGCTGGCCCAGGCGCCCGACGTCGAGGACCACCAGTTCAAGGTCCCGCCGGCGCTCGGGGAGGCGCCGTGAGCTCGGCCCTGGAGATCGCGGCACCCGTCCGCGCCGGAGAGCGCTCCGCCCGGGAGGTCCTCGACGAGCACCTCGCCGTCGTCGACGCCCGCGACGGCGAGCTCCACGCCTTCAACCTCGTGCTGGCCGACGAGGCCCGGGCCGCGGCCGAGGCCATCGACGCCCGGGTGGCGGCGGGGGAGGACCCCGGCCCGCTCGCCGGCGTCCCGGTCGCCCTCAAGGACAACCTCTGCACGCGGGGCATCGCCACCACCTGCTCGTCGAAGATCCTCGAGGGCTGGCAGCCGCCGTACGACGCCACGGTCGTCGAGCGCCTGGCCGGGGCCGGCGCCGTCCTGGTCGGCAAGACCAACCTCGACGAGTTCGCCATGGGCTCCTCCACCGAGAACTCGGCGTTCGGTCCCAGTCGGAACCCCCATGACCCCACGAGGGTGCCCGGTGGGTCCTCCGGCGGCAGCACGGTGGCCGTGGCCGCGGGCATGGCGTCGATCGGCCTCGGCTCCGACACCGGCGGCTCGATCCGTCAGCCCGCCGCGCTGTGCGGCGTCGTCGGCATGAAGCCGACCTACGGCCGGGTGTCCCGCTACGGCCTGATCGCCTTCGCCTCGTCGCTCGACCAGGTCGGTCCCATCACCACCACGGTGGGGGACGCCGCGACGGTGTTCGAGGTCATCGCCGGCCACGACCCCCGGGACTCGACCTCCATCCCCGAGCTCGCACCCGAGGTCACGCCCACCCTGCGGGACGGCGTGGCCGGCCTCCGGATCGGGCTGGTGACCGAGCTGATGGGCGCCGACGGCATGGCCGACGACGTCCTGGCCCGCACCCGGGAGGCCGCCGCCGCCCTCGAGGCGGCCGGGGCCACGGTGGGCGAGGCCTCGGTGCCGGCGGCCGTCTACGGCGTCACCGCCTACTACCTGGTCGCTCCCGCCGAGGCGTCGAGCAACCTCGCCCGCTACGACGGCGTCCGCTACGGCCTCCGGGTCGACGCCGCCAACACCGCGGACATGAACGAGGCCAGCCGCACCGCCGGGTTCGGCGACGAGGTGAAGCGGCGGATCATGCTCGGCACCTACGCCCTCTCCGCGGGCTACTACGACGCCTACTACGGCAAGGCCCAGAAGGTCCGCACCCTGCTCATCCGGGACTTCCAGAAGGCCTACGAGGAGTTCGACCTGCTGCTGTCGCCGACGACGCCGACGACGGCGTTCCCGCTGGGCGAGAAGACGGCCGACCCCCTGACCATGTACCTCAACGACGTGTGCACGATCCCGTCCAACCTGGCCGGGCACCCGTCGATGTCGGTCCCCTTCGGCACGGGTGACGACGGCCTGCCCGTCGGGGTCCAGGTCCTGGCCCCGTCCCTCGACGAGGCGACCATGTTCCGGGCCGCCGCCGTCCTGGAAGGAGCCGCACCGTGACCGAGCCCACCGGCATCGAGGGTTGGGAGACGGTCGTGGGCCTCGAGGTCCACGTCGAGCTGGCCACCGAGACCAAGCTGTTCTGCGGCTGCCGCAACGCCTTCGGCTCCGAGCCGAACACCAACGTGTGCCCGGTGTGCCTCGGCCTGCCCGGCTCGTTGCCGGTCATCAACCGGACGGCGGTCGAGTACGCGATGCGCCTCGGTCGGGCCCTGGGCTGCCGGGTCGAGCCGTCGACCTTCGCCCGGAAGAACTACTTCTACCCGGACATGCCGAAGGACTACCAGGTCAGCCAGTACGACCTGCCGATCAACCTCGACGGGGTCCTGGAGCTGCCCGACGGCTTCCGGGTGGGCATCGAGCGGGCCCACATCGAGGAGGACACGGGCAAGTCGACCCACGTCGGCGGCGGCGGTCGGATCCACGACGCCGCCCACTCCCTGGTGGACTACAACCGGGCCGGCGTGCCCCTGGTCGAGATCGTGAGCCGGCCCGACGTGCGTACGGCCGAGCAGGCCCGGGCCTACGCCAACGAGCTGCGGGGGATCCTGCTGGCCACCGGCGTCTCCGACGCCCGCATGGAGGAGGGCTCGATGCGGGTCGACGCCAACGTCTCGGTCCGACGCGTCGGCGACGAGACCCTCGGCACCCGGGCCGAGGTCAAGAACCTGAACTCCATCCGGTCGCTGGGCCGGGCCATCGACTACGAGGCCCGACGCCAGGTCGACCTCCTCGAGGCGGGGGACCGGGTCGTGCAGGAGACCCGGCACTGGAACGAGGAGGACGGCCGCACCCACACCCTGCGGTCCAAGGAGGAGGCCTACGACTACCGGTACTTCCCGGAGCCCGACCTCGTCCCGCTGGTGCCCGACGGGGACTGGGTCAACCGCATCGACGCCGAGCTGCCCGCCCTCCCTGCGGCCCGTCGGGCCGCGCTGGCCGCCGCCGCCGGCGTGGGCACCGCGGACGTGGCCACCATCGTCGACCGGGGCCACGACGCCCTGGCCGCGGCGGCCATCGCCTCCGGCGCTGACGCCCGGACGGTGCTCAACCGGGTCGGCAACGACTTGTCCGGCGACGTGGGGGCCCTGGACGCCGAGGGCCTCACCGCCCTCGTGGCCATGGAGACCGGTGGGGAGCTGACCGCCACCCAGGCCAAGCAGGTGCTGGCCGAGCAGGTGGCCACCGGCCGGGCCCCGGCCGACATCGCCGCCGACCTCGGTTTCGAGGCCATGGACACCGGCGCGCTGGAGGCCGTGGTCGACCAGGTCATCGCCGAGCACCCCGACGACTGGGCCCAGTTCGTCGAGGGCGACGACAAGGCTCGGGGCAAGCTGACCGGGTTCTTCGTCGGCCTGATCATGAAGGCCACCAAGGGCCAGGCCGACGGCAAGGCGGTCACCGCACTCCTGCGTCAGAAGGCCGGCTGACGATGGCGGTGCAACCGCCACCCGAGCGGGTCGACGACGTCTTCGCCGCCTGCGTCCACGGCTTCGGCGCCACCCGATTCAGCCCCGAGTCCGCCGAGCGGGAGAAGACCGTCTGGGAGCTGGACCGCACCTGGGTGGTCGAGGACGGGGACGAGTACGTCGCCACGGCCACGTCCTACGCCTTCGAGATGACGGTGCCCGGCGGGGCCCGGGTGCCCGCCGCCGGCGTGGCCCAGGTCGCCGTCCTGCCCACCCATCGCCGCCAGGGCAGGCTGCGGGACGTGCTCGGGGCGGTGCTGGACCAGGCCGCGGGGCTCGGCGACCACTACGCCATCCTCAACGCGTCCGACACCGGCATCTACGGCCGCTTCGGCTTCGGCCAGGCCGACCGCGTGCTGCGCATCGAGCTGGACACCGACCACGTCGAGCTGGTCGTGGACCCCACCCCGGGTCGGGTCCGCCTGGTGGACGCCCCCGACGCCCACGACCTGCTGGCCGGCCTCTACGAGCAGTTCGGTCGGGAACGGCCCGGCGCGGTCGGCCGCTCGGCCGCATGGTGGGCGCTGGTGCTGCACGACGAGGCCTCGTGGCGGGGGATCGGGGACCCCTTCGTCGCCGTCCACGAGGACGACGCGGGCCAGCCCGACGGCTACGCCATCTACCGCTCCACCGAGCGCTGGGACCGGGGCCACGCCAACGGCACGATCGAGGTGCGGGAGCTGGAGGCGGCCTCGTCCGAGGTCGAGGCCGCCCTGTGGCGGTTCCTCTGCGACATCGACCTCCGGACCCGGGTCGTCGGCTACCCCCGGCCGTCGGACGAACCGATCCGCTGGCGCCTGACCCGGCCCCGCCGGGCCTGGGTGAGCGAGACGCTCGACCTGCTGTGGGTCCGCCCCCTCGACGTGGCCGCCTGCCTGGCGGGACGGCGGTACGCGGTCGAGGACTCGCTGGTGCTGGCCGTCAGCGACGAGACTCGTCCCGACCAGGCCGGTGCCTACCGGGTGACCGGCGGCCCGGACTCGGCCACCTCCGAACGTGTCGGCGACGCCCCGGACCTGACGATGGACGTGTCCGTGCTCGGCTCGATCATCCTCGGCGGCATCGACGCCGGCGAGCTGGTCGCCGCCGGCCGCATCACCGAGTCGACCCCCGCCGCGGTGGCCAGAGCCGAGCGCTTCTTCCGCTGGCGCCCCGCCGCCTTCTGCAGCACCACCTTCTGAGTCGCAACATTGCTCCGCCTGCGGCTCCGCCGGCGTCGCCGTCCTGGAACGCCGTCGGCTGCTGCTTCGCTCCGCTGCGCAGCGTCCAGAGGGGGCAGGAGGATCTCCGACGATCTACCCCTCGGGACGGGACCTTTCGCCCTAGAGCCCGGGCCCGGCGCTGCGTAGCCTTGGGGCCATGGCGACCACGCTCTGTCTGGACGGCAACGACGCGGTCGCGCGGGTGGCCCACGCCCTCTCCGAGGTCATCGCCATCTACCCGATCACGCCCGCCTCGCCGATGGGGGAGGCATCCGACACGTGGAGCGCGGCGGGGCGGACCAACGTCTGGGGCGGCGTGCCCGAGGTCGTGGCCATGCAGTCCGAGGCGGGGGCGGCGGGCACGCTGCACGGGGCCAGCCTGAAGGGGGCGCTGGCCACCACCTTCACCGCCTCCCAGGGCCTCCTGCTGATGCTGCCCAACCTCTTCAAGCTGGCCGGCGAGCTGTCGCCCGCCGTGGTGCACGTCGCCGCCCGGGCCGTCGCCACCCACGCCCTGTCGATCTTCGGTGACCACAGCGATGTGATGGCGGCGCGCCCGACCGGGATGGCGATGTTGTGCTCGTCCTCGGTGCAGGAGGCCCACGACCTCGCGGCCGTGGCCCATGCCGCGGCCTTGCGCTCGCGTGTGCCGTTCCTGCACTTCTTCGACGGCTTTCGGACCTCGCACGAGATGAACCGGATCGAGGTGCTCGACGACGAGGACCTGCTCGCGCTGGTGCGGGAGGAGGACATCGTCGCCCACCGCCTCCGGGGTCTCGACCCGGACCGGCCCGTGCTCCGGGGCAGCGCCCAGAACCCCGACGTCTTCTTCCAGGCGCGGGAGGCGGCCAACCCGTTCCACGCCGCGGTGCCCGAGGTCGTCGAGGCGGTCTTCGCCGAGTTGGCCACCCGGACCGGCCGGCGGTACAGCCTGGTCGAGTACCGGGGTCACCCCGAGGCCGAGCGGGTGCTGTTGATGATGGGGTCGGGCGCGGGCGCCGCGGGCGAGGCCGTCGACGCCCTGGTGGCCGCCGGGGAGCGGGTGGGGCTGCTCACCCTCCGCCTCTACCGCCCGTTCCCGGCGGCCGCCCTGCTGGCCACCCTCCCGCCGTCGGTCAGTCGACTCGGTGTGCTCGACCGCACCAAGGAGCCGGGCTCGGTGGGTGAGCCGCTGTACCTCGACGTGGTCGGCGCGCTGGCCGAGGCCCATGCCGCAGGGGACCGGGACGGGCTCCCCCGGGTGATCGGTGCCCGGTACGGCCTGGGCTCCAAGGAGTTCACGCCGGCCCACGTCAAGGGTCTGTTCGACGAGCTGGCCCGGGACCACCCCCGACCCCATGTCACGGTCGGCATCGTGGACGACGTCACCCACACCAGCGTCGACGCCGACCCGGCGTTCCTCGTCCCGACCGGCACCGTGCAGGCGGTCTTCCACGGCCTGGGCAGCGACGGCACGGTCGGCTCCACGAAGGCGACGGTCAAGATCCTCGGGGAGCACACCGACCTGCACGCCCAGGGCTACTTCGTCTACGACTCCCGTAAGGCCGGCGCGGTGACCGAGTCCCACCTGCGCTTCGGGCCGGACCCCATCCCGTCGACCTACCTCATCGACGGCGCCGACTTCGTCGCCATCTCCCAGTTCGCCTTCCTGGAGCGGCGCGACGTGCTGTCCCGGGCCCGGCCGGGGGCCACCGTCCTGGTCAACAGCCCCCACGGCCCCGACGAGGTCTGGGATCACCTGCCGGTCGAGGTGCAGCAGGAGGTGCTCGACAAGGGCCTGGCCCTGCACGTGATCGACGCCGACCGGGTGGCCCGGGAGGCGGGCATGGGCAACCGGATCAACACCGTGATGCAGCCCTGCTTCTTCGCCCTCTCCGGTGTCCTGGAGCCGGAGCAGGCCCTCGCCGCCATCCGCTCCCAGATCGAGCGCACCTACGCCAAGGCCGGTCCAGCGGTCATCGAGCGGAACCTGGCCGCGGTCGACGCCACGCTCGACGCATTGGCCCCCGTCCCGACACCCACGGGCGTGACCGCCACGTTCGGGCGGCCCCCCGTCGTACCCGACACCGTCCCCGACTTCGTCGAGCGCATCACCGCCCGGCTGCTGGCGGGTGAGGGCGACCTGCTCCCGGTCAGCGCCCTTCCCGTGGACGGGGCCTTCCCCACGGACACGGCCCGGTGGGAGAAGCGGGCATTGGCGTCGGAACTGCCCATCTGGGAGCCGTCGCTCTGCATCGACTGCGGCAAGTGCGCTCTGGTCTGCCCACACGCCGCCATTCGCATGAAGGTGATGCCGCCCGACGACCTGGACGGCGTGCCCGAGGGGTTCCGAGCCAAGGACTTCCGCTCCCGCGATCTGCCCGACCACCGCCTCGTGATCCAGGTGGCGCCCGACGACTGCACCGGCTGCGGCGTCTGCGTGCAGGCCTGTCCCGCCCACTCGAAGGAGCAGGTGAAGCACAAGGCGTTGAACATGGCGCCGGCGGCCGAGCACCGGGAAGTCGAACGGCTCGCGTTCGACTTCTTCCTCGACGTCCCCGAGTTGGCGCCGACCGCGCTGTCGCCGGCCTCGGTCAAGGGCGCCCAGGTGCGAGAGCCGCTGTTCGAGTTCTCCGGCGCCTGTGCCGGCTGCGGCGAGACCCCCTACCTGAAGCTGCTCAGCCAGCTCTTCGGGGACCGGATGGTCGTGGCCAACGCCACCGGGTGCTCGTCCATCTACGGTGGCAACCTCCCCACGACCCCGTGGTCGACCAACGCCGACGGGCGGGGCCCGGCCTGGGCCAACTCCCTGTTCGAGGACAATGCCGAGTTCGGCCTGGGTCTCCGCCTCGCCCTCGACCAGCACGAAGGCGAGGCCCGCCGGCTGGTCGAACGCTTCGGCGCGGAGTTGGGCGGCGACCTCGCGGCGGACCTGCTGGCCCCGCCCGGGCGGGACGACGCGGCCGTCGCAGCCCGCCGCGAGCTGGTGGACCGGCTGCAGGAGCGGCTGGCGGACGTCGACGGGGTCGGGGCCGCCCGCCTGCGCGCCTCGCCGGCGACCTGGTGTCCCGCAGCGTCTGGATCGTCGGGGGCGATGGCTGGGCCTACGACATCGGCTTCGGTGGGGTCGACCACGTCCTGTCCAGCGGGCGCAACGTGAACCTGCTGGTCCTCGACACCGAGGTGTACTCCAACACGGGCGGTCAGGCCTCCAAGGCCACGCCCCGGGGAGCCGTGGCCAAGTTCGCCTCGGCGGGGCGACGGACGGCCAAGAAGGATCTGGGCGACGACGGCCGGGCCTACGGCGACGTGTACGTCGCCCAGGTGGCCATGGGCGCCAACGAGGTCCAGACCGTCAAGGCGCTCCTGGAGGCTGACGCCTGGCCCGGTCCGTCCCTGGTGATCGCCTACAGCCCGTGTGTGGCCCACGGCATCGACATGAGCCAGACCATGGTCCACATGCGCGATGCCGTGCACTCGGGGCACTGGCCCCTCTACCGGTACAAGCCGGGCGCCGACGAGCACGAGCACCCGTTCCAGCTCGACAGCCACCTGCCCGACAAGTCGTTCCGGGAGTTCGCCATGACCGAGGGGCGGTTCGCCATGCTGACCCGCAGTGACCCGGAGCGGGCCGAGGCGCTGTTCACCGAGGCCCAGGCCGACGTCGACGAGCGCTGGCGCTACTACGAGCAGCTGGCCGGAGTCGAGCGGACGATGACCTCGCCGTCGGAGGAGGACGGCCCGTGACCGACCTGACCACCCGGTACCTGGGACTGTCCCTGCGTTCGCCGATCGTGGCCTCCTCCAGTCCGGTGACCGGTGATCCCGATGGCCTCCGTGCCCTCGACGCCGCCGGCGTCGGCGCCGTCGTCCTGCCGTCGCTGTTCGAGGAGCAGATCGAGCAGGAGGCGATGGAGGTGGATCGGATGCTGGCCACGGGGGCGGAGGCCTTCGGCGAGGCCGCGGGCTACTTCCCGGAGCTCGACAGCTACAACACCGGTCCGGACCGCTACCTGGCCCAGGTGGCTGAGGCCAAGGCGATCCTGTCGGTGCCGGTCATCGCCAGCCTCAACGCCACGAGCAGTGGCGGGTGGGTGCGCTACGGCCGCCTGCTGGCCGACGCGGGGGCCGACGCCGTCGAGCTCAACGCCAACCTGGTGGCCACCGATCCCGCCCTGACGGGGACCGAGGTGGAGGCCGCGCTGGTCACGATGGTGACCGACGTGCTCGACGCCGTCGACGTGCCGGTCGCGGTGAAGCTCGGCCCGTTCTGGTCGTCGTTGGGCCACCTCGCCGGTCGGCTGAGCGAGGCCGGCGTGGCCGGGCTGGTGCTGTTCAACCGGCCGTTCGCCCCCGACCTCGAGCTGGACACCCTCGAGGTGGTGCCCCACCTGACGCTGTCCGAGCCCGTTGACCTGTTCCTCGCCCTGCGCTGGATCGGGCTGCTGGAGGGACGGGTCACCGCCGACCTGGCGGCCACGAGCGGGGTCCACGACGCCGCGGCGGTGGCCAAGGTGCTCCTCGCGGGCGCCGACGTCGCCATGATGGCATCGGCCCTCCTCCGCCACGGGCCTGCCCACGTCGCCACGGTCCTGGCCGACCTGCAGTCCTGGATGGGGGAGGAGGGCTATGCGTCGGTCGACCAGTTGCGCGGCTCGGTCTCGGCCCGGGGGGTCGCCGACCCCGCCGCCTACGTCCGCGCCAACTACCTCGAGGCCCTGACCAGCTACTCGTCCCCGTTCCCGACCTGAACGGTCGCGGTCAATCCGCGCCCAGCCTCATCCAGCGGTCGGTGTGGAACCTCCGGCCGAGGACGATGGCGCGGGCGAGGAAGAGGACGACGATGGCGGCCCACAGCCAGTCGATGCTGAGGTCGAACACCAGGACGGCGACGGCCGCCGGGGCGAAGGCCAGGAAGGCCACGAGCATGGCCCGGGCCAGGAAGGCGAGGTCGCCGGCCCCGATGAGGATGCCGTCGAGGGCGAACACGTAGCCGTTGAGGGGCTGGAGCAGGGCCACGTAGAGGATGAGGGTGCCGGTGAGGGCCAGCACGGCGGGATCGTCGGTGAACACCTCCCCGAGCACCGGGGAGAGCACGGCCAGGATCACCCCGGCGACGACGCCGGCCATCACGGCCCACTCGATCATCCGCTTGCCGGCCGCGCGCGCGGCCACGGCGTCGCCCGCGCCCAGGAACCGGCCGGTCATCGCCTGACCGGCGATGGCGATTGCGTCGAGGGCCAGGGCCAGCAGGAACATCAGCTCGAAGGCGATCTGGTACGCCGCCAGCGCCGCGGTGCTGATGCGAGCGGCCACGGCGGTGGCCAGCATGAAGGACCCCCGCAACGCCGCCGTCCGCACGAAGAGGCTGACCCCGGCGCGGCCGAGGCCGGCGATGGTGCGGGCGTGGGGCCACCAGGGGGTCCGGTGCTCCCGCGTCGCCCGCCGGATCATGGCCACGTAGATGCCGGCGGCCAGGAGCTCGGCGACCACGGTGGACAGGGCTGAGGCACCGACGCCGAAGCCGAGCCCGAAGATCCACCAGACCTCGAGCGCCAGGTTCACCAGGGCCGTCCCGATGGCGACGAACAGCGGCGTCCGGGTGTCCTGCAGACCCCGCAGGTAGCCGGTCCCGGCCAGGATCACGAAGGTCACAGGCAGGCCCAGCACGCTGATCTGCAGATACGTCTCGGCGTTCTCCGCCACCGCCCCCTCGCCGCCGAGGAGGCGGATCAGCGGGTCGGCGGTCACCCACAGGACGCCGGAGAGCACGACCCCGAGGCCGACGGCCAGCCACAGGCTCTGGACGGCCTGGTGGGCGGCCCGGCCGTGCTCGCCCGCGCCGATGAGACGGGCCACGGCCGACGTCGTGCCGTAGGCCAGGAAGATGAAGACGGCGAACCCGGTGGCCAGCACCGCGTTGGCGATGGTCATGCCCGCCAGCTCGTCGGTGCCGAGGTGGCCGACGACGGCGGTGTCGGTCAGCCGGTAGAGCGGCTCGGCGATGAGGGCGCCCAGGGCGGGGAGGGCCAGTCGGTAGATGTCCCGGTCGAACGGGCTCCGGTGCAACAGCTCCGGACGCCTCATGGCCCGGCCGGGGTCATGGCCCGAGGAGCGGGGCGAGGCGCGGCGTGGGGCCGTCGCCCTCGATCACGTAGAGCTCGAACACGTCCTCGCCGTCGTCCCGGAGGTACTCGGGCGGGACCAGGCCCCAGAACCGGCGCTCGCCGGGGTCACCGGTGGTCTGCAGCTCGGCCCAGGCGCCGATGCGGCCGTTGACGGCGATGGCCAGGTCCAGCGGCTCATCCGCAGCGATCGTCCCGGCGACGTAGACGTCCTGCTGGGCGGTGGCCGAGCTGGAGTAGCCGCCGTCCGCGTCGAGCGCGACGGCCAGGTCGCGCCCGGCGGCGGTGGGGAAGGCGTCGACCGGGCTGCCGACCAGCGCGCCATGGCGGCCCCAGCGCCAGAAGCGCAGGTCGGCGTCGTCGCCCTCGCCCGGCGGAGGCTGGGCCAACAGGTCCCGGAAGCCGGTCGTGCCGTCGATGAGGCTGAAGCCCTCGGCGTTGGGCTCGAGGCGGTTGAAGCCCCAGTCGTAGACGCGGCGCTCGTCGGGGCCGGGGGCCGGTTCAGGCCCCAGGAGGGACACCCCGTCGACGCCGTCGGGCAGGTCGAGGACCAGGACGTCGGCCATCGTGGGCAGCACGTCGACGGTCCGGGCGGGCCGGTCGTCGATCTGGCCGGCGGTCTGCCCCGGGGCCTTCACCAGCAGGGGGACCCACAGGACGCTGTCGGCGTTGGCCGCCGACACCCCCCGCAGCGGCTCGCCCACCTCGAAGGAGGCACCGTGGTCGGCGGTGACCACGATCAGGGCGTCGTCGTAGGTCCCGAGCTCGCGCAGCCGGGCCAGGAGGAGACCGACCATGACATCGGCGTTCCGGGCCTGGAGCAGGTGGCGCTGGCGGCCGGTGTCGGCGGCGAACTGGGTCTCCCAGGCGTACTGCGCGTACTGGTCGAGGCCCTCGGCGATGAACGGGGCCTCGTAGGTCAGGCCCGACGGCAGGTGGTACCAGGGCTGGTGGGGGTAGACGGTGTGGAGGACGTCGAGGGCGGGCTCCTCGCCGACGGTCATCCCCGCGGCGAACTCGTTGATGGTGGTCGGGGCGTCGGGGTCGGACTGGCGGATGGCGAAGTCGACCTGGCGGTCGTCGCCCCCACCGAAGAGCTGGCGCTGCCAGAGGTCCAGGGCGTCGAGGGTCAGCTCGTGGAGCGGGTGCCCCGGGGCGAAGGACCCCTGCCCACAGAGGTCCCCGGGGCACAGCGCCGTCACCGACTCCTGGACGTGGACGTCGTAGGTGCCCCGCAGCAGGGTGAAGAGGTTGTCGGGGTGCTCCTCCACGGTCGGCAGGAGGCCGACCCCCTCGGGGTAGCGGCCGGTGAGGATCGGGGGCACGGCCTCGGGGGTGGTGGGCGAGACGCCGGTGGTGTTCCGGTACCAGGTGGCGTCGCCGGCCAGCAGCGCGAGGTTGGGGAACTGGGCGGCGTCGATCCGGTCGTCCTCGTCGAGGAGGGAGGCCAGCGGGAGCTCGTCGAGGACCAGGAGGAGGACCGGCGCCGGATCCCCCACCGACGCGGACGTGCCGGACGCGGCGTCGGCGTCGAGCACCAGGCCGCGCACCGGGTCGGTGGCCAGGAACCAGGCCGCCAGCAGGAGAGGGAACAGCCCCAGGTACTGGAGCCACTGGCGCACCCCGGACCACCGAGCCGTCGCGAACCACAGGGCGACGCCGCCGGCGAGGGCCAGCGCCACGGTGAGGCGCCCGGGGAGGCCCGACTGGCCGAGGAGGCGGATGACCACGAGGATCCCGAGGCCGCCGAGGAACACCCGGTGGAGGCCGTCCCGCCGGACCACGCCCTGGCGGGTGCGACCCAGCAGGCCGACGGCCTCCTCGACGAGCAGCAGGGCGAGCGGCAGGCCGATCACGATCAGCAGCGTCAGGGCCACGATGTCGAAGCCCGCGGCCCGGCGGGTCACGAAGACGTCGGCGCCGTCCCGCAGCGCGGTGAGCAGCGGCTCGGCCACGAAGATCCCGCACAGGCCCAGCAGTTCGGCGAAGCGGCGCGTCCGACCGACGGGCGTGGACTCGGCAGGCACCGCCGGAAGTTACCGGCGGGAGGCGGGGGGACGGTGGTCGCTAGCCTCGCGGCCGTGAGCGACGAGAGCGTTGTCGGGGGCCTGAAGCCCCGTTCCCGAGAGGTCACCGACGGCTACGAGCGGGCCGGCGCCCGAGCGATGCTGCGGGCGGTCGGCATGACCGACGACGACTGGGAGAAGCCCCAGGTGGCGGTCGCCTCGTCCTGGAACGAGGTGACGCCCTGCAACCTGCCCCTCGACCGGTTGGCCAAGCGGTCCAAGGTCGGCGTGCGGGACGCCGGGGGGTTCCCGCTGGAGTTCACCACCATCGCGGTCAGCGACGGCATCTCCATGGGGCACGAGGGCATGCGGGCCTCCCTGGTCAGCCGGGAGGTCATCGCCGACTCGGTCGAGCTGGTGATGCACGCCGAGCGCCTCGACGCCCTCGTGACCTTCGCCGGCTGTGACAAGTCCCTCCCCGGGATGCTCATGGCGGCGGCCCGGGTCAACATGCCCTCGGTCTTCCTCTACGGCGGATCGATCATGCCGGGCCGGCACAAGGGCCGGGCGATCGACATCGTCGACGTGTTCGAGGCCGTGGGCGCCGTCGCCTCCGGTGGGATGGACGAGGAGGAACTGGGTCAGATCGAGCGCAGCGCCTGCCCGACCGAGGGCTCGTGTGCAGGCATGTTCACGGCCAACACGATGGCGTCGGTGGCCGAGGCCATCGGGATGTCGCTGCCGGGCTCGGCGTCCCCGCCGGCGATCGACGGGCGTCGGGACGACTTCGCCTACGAGTCGGGCAAGGCCGTGGTCGAGCTGCTCCGGCGGAACATCCGGCCCCGCCAGATCTTGACCAAGGAGGCCTTCGAGAACGCCATCGCCGTGGTCATGGCCCTCGGGGGCTCGACCAACGCCGTCCTCCACCTGCTGGCCATCGCCCACGAGGCCGAGGTCGAGCTGGAGCTCGAGGACTTCAACCGGGTGGCCGCCAAGGTCCCCCACATCGCCGACACCAAGCCGCACGGCAAGTACCACATGTCGGACCTGGATCTCGTTGGCGGCGTCCCCGTGGTCATGGCCCACCTGCTCGAAGCCGGCCTGCTCCACGGCGACTGCCTGACCGTGACCGGCAAGACCATCGCCGAGAACCTGGCCGACCTGGCCCCGCCGGCGCCCGACGGCACCGTCGTGCACCCGCTGGGTGACGCCATCCACGACCGGGGTGGCATCGCGGTGCTCCGGGGCTCGCTGGCCCCGCAGGGCTCGGTGGTCAAGGTGGCCGGTATCGACGTCGACCGCTTCGAGGGCACCGCCCGGGTCTTCGACGGTGAGGCCGCGGCCATGGAGGAGATCCTCCGGGGCGGCATCGAGCCCGGCGACATCGTGGTCATCCGCTACGAGGGCCCCAAGGGCGGTCCGGGGATGCGGGAGATGCTGGCCGTCACCGGCGCCATGAAGGGCGTCGGCCGGGGCGCGGACGCCGCGCTCATCACCGACGGCCGGTTCTCGGGCGGCACCCACGGCTTCTGCGTGGGCCACGTCGCCCCCGAGGCCGTCGACGGCGGCCCCATCGCCTTCGTGGCCGACGGCGACCGCATCACCATCGACACGGTCAGCCACGTCATGGACCTCCACGTCGACGAGGCCACCCTCGAGGCCCGCCGGGCCGACTGGAAGCTCCCCGAGCCCCGCTACACCAGCGGCGTCCTCGCCAAGTACGCCGCCCTCGCCCAAGGCGCCGAGAAGGGCGCCATCACGATGCCGTAGGGACCGAGCCCAGGCGGGAAGCGAGCCTCAACGGTCCTCCTCGGTGTTGCCCACTGGTCCGGTTGCTGAGGGACAGACAACGAGGCAGGGATGGGGCGGCGTGGTGTCCGCTGTGGTCTTCGGTGCCCGCTGGGCTGGTCTCGAGCGCCATAGCTCACTCGTCGTGGCCAGTTGGTTGACCTCGACGAAATACCTGGCGGAGCCCGACAGCTATTTCGTCGAGATCGGCGCGACTCGGGGCATCGGCCTCGGCTGACCACGGACGGTGGGATTCTCGGGAGCGGAGGCCGGAACAGTCGGTCACGGCCTCACCCCGACCCCCTACGTGCGTCGGTTTGCCCGGCGGCGAAGGCTGGCTTCGCTGCGCTCAGTCCCAGGCGCCGACCTCACGGGCTTCGGGGGCCATCCAGTCCTTGCGGCCCTCGCGCACGGCCGTGGCCGACACGGCGGTCAGGTGGTCGGGCACGTCCAGGCGGTGCTCGTCGGGGGTCGGCCACGGCGGCCTGGGCACGACGAGTGGGGTCGGGAGCTTGGCCAGGGCCTCGGCGTGGGCCTCGGGGGAGGGGTGGTAGGCGGGGTCGTGGAGCTGGGCCCACTTGTCGGCGCCGACGATGACCACGTCGTAGGGCTCGGCGATGTCGGACACCAGCTGGAGGTCGGTCACGACGATGCCCAGCCAGGGCCGGGTCAGACGGGCCAGCTCGATGGCCCGGACCCGCTCGTCGAGGCGGAGGCAGGCCCGGTCCTCCTTGCCGATGGCCACCTCGGAGATGACCAGGTCGATCCGGTCGAGGTCGTGGGCGGACCAGGCGACTTCGGCGATGCCGAGGTGGGCGATGGTCAGGGGGTCGAAGGACCCGGGGTAGGCCGCTCGGCCCGACATCTCGTCGTCCTGACGGTCAGTCCTCGACGATCTCGCCGTCGATGCGGCGGACGTGGTCGAAGTGGAGCCGGTGGATGTACATCTTCTGCCCGTCCGGCAGCTTCACCTTGTAGTGGACACCCTTGGGCGGGCCGATCTTCGTGTCTCTCGGATAGGTGCCCAGCGGCCTGCCGGGGAGGACCGTGCCCCCCCGGGGGCCGGTCTCGGCCTCGTAGAGGCGGAGGTCGTCGTCGGTCGCGGCGAAGATCCGCGGCTTGCCGAAGAGCCAGCCCAGGAAGCCGGCGCTGACCAGTGGATTGCGCCCGTAGACCATGAGGGCGACCTCGACGTGGGCGTCGGAGCCGACGAACTCCTGGGTCACCTCGGTGAGCTCGGCGACGGACCGTTGGGCGATGGACATGCCCCGGAGTATTGCCGCTGACCGAGCCCGGTTCCCTAACGGCTTGACCCCACACGGCCGATCAGGGTTACGATGCGACCGATGTCCCGCCGCCTGACCCTCGTAGTAATCACCTAGCGCACGCCGTCTCTCTCACCGCGTGCGCTTCCGACCTCCCCACGGGGAGGTCGTTGCAGTTTTCGGCCCCACTACCCTTCGGATGCGCTCATGACCAGCAACACCAGCAACAACATCGCCAAGGAACAGCTGAACGGCGGGCAGGCCCTGATCCGTTCGCTCGAGCTCGAGGGCGTGGAGGTCATGTTCGGCCTGCCCGGTGGGGCGATCCTGCCCGTGTACGACCCGATCATCGACTCGCCGATCCGCCACATCCTGGTGCGCCACGAGCAGGGCGCGGGGCACATGGCCGAGGGCTACGCCCATGTCACCGGGCGTCCGGGCGTGGCCATGGTCACCAGCGGCCCGGCGGCCACCAACATCGTCACCCCGCTGTGTGACGCCTACATGGACTCGATCCCGATGGTGGTCATCACCGGGCAGGTCCCGACCGCGGCCATCGGCAGCGACGCCTTCCAGGAGTGCGACACCACCGGCATCACCCAATCGGTCACGAAGCACAACTTCCTGGTGACCGAGGCGGCCGACATCCCCCGGACCATCCGGGAAGCGTTCCACATCGCCACCACCGGCCGGCCCGGCCCCGTCCTGGTCGACATCCCCAAGGACATCGTCGACCCCCAGCACCCCAACTCGGCCATGGAGTGGTACTGGCCCGACGAGTTGGACCTGCCCGGGTACAACCCGACCACCAAGGGCCACCCCAAGATGATCCGCCAGGCGGCGGAGCTCATCAGCCAGGCCCACCGCCCGGTCCTCTACGTCGGCGGCGGGATCCTCAAGGCCCGGGCGGCCGACGCCCTCCGGGAGCTGGCCGAGCTCTGCGAGCTGCCGGTGGTCACCACGCTGATGGCTCGGGGCGCCTTCCCCGACAGCCACCCGCTCTGCCTCGGCATGCCCGGCATGCACGGCAACTACACGGCGGTCACCGCCATGCAGAGGTCGGACCTGCTCATCGCCCTGGGCAGCCGCTTCGACGACCGGGTCACCGGGAAGCTGGACGGCTTCGCCCCCGACGCCAAGATCATCCACGTCGACATCGACCCCGCCGAGCTGGGCAAGGTCCGGCGCCCCGACGTCCCGATCGTGGGCGACTGCCGCCTGGTGATCGAGGAGCTGGTCGAGGTCCTGAAGGCCAAGGGGGGCCTGGCCTCCCAGCCCGACCGCACCGAGTGGAAGTCGACGCTGAGCGGGTGGCAGGAGAAGTTCCCCCTGACCTACCAGCCCGCCGAGGAGGGCGAGGGCCTCAAGCCCCAGTACGTCCTCGAGCAGCTGCGGGACATGGCCCCCGAGGGCACGATCGTGGCCTCCGGCGTCGGTCAGCACCAGATGTGGACCAGTCAGTACTGGAAGTTCGAGGAGCCCTACACCTGGGTCAACTCGGGCGGTCTCGGCACCATGGGCTTCTCGATCCCGGCGGCCATCGGGGCCAAGGTCGGGCGCCCGGACAAGACGGTGTGGTCCGTCGACGGCGACGGCTGCTTCCAGATGACGGCCCAGGAGCTGGTCACCGCCTCGGCCGAGCGCATCCCGGTCAAGGTGGCGATCCTGAACAACGCCTACCTCGGCATGGTCCGCCAGTGGCAGGAGATGTTCTACGACGAGCGCTACAGCGAGGTGTAC
Source organism: uncultured Microthrixaceae bacterium (assembly GCA_963748285.1). GTDB lineage: Bacteria > Actinomycetota > Acidimicrobiia > Acidimicrobiales > DATDAH01 > DATDAH01. Next base: position 1,469,425 of record CAVVIF010000008.1, on the reverse strand, counting down.
CTCTCCCCGGATCTGCCGGACTACGTGAAGTGGTCCGAGGCCATGGGCTGTGTCGCCTTCCGGGCCGAGTCGCCCGAAGAGGTGGCGCCGATCATCGAGAAGGCCAACGCCATCGACGACCGACCGGTCGTCATCGACTTCCGGACCGACGCCCGGGAGAAGGTGTACCCGATGGTCGCCGCCGGGACGACGAACGACAAGATCATCGTCGACCCCACCCAGGGCGAGGGGGGCCACTGATGCCCGCTCTGACCCACACCGGTGACGCCCAGACCCACACGCTCTCGGTCCTGGTCGAGAACCGGGCGGGCGTCCTCACCCGCATCGCCGGCATGTTCGCCCGACGGGGGTTCAACATCTACTCCCTCGCGGTGGCCCCGACCGACGACGAGCGCTTCAGCCAGATCACCATCGTGGTCGACGTGGAGTCCAAGCCCCTCGAGCAGATCACCAAGCAGCTCCACAAGCTGATCAACGTCATCAAGATCAGCGAGCTCGGCCCCGGAGCGGGGGTCGAGCGGGAGCTGATGCTGGTGACGCTCAAGTCGCCGCCGGAGACCCGGAGCCAGGTGAAGCAGCTGGCCGACCTCTACGACGCCGAGGTGCTCGACGTCGGCGTGGACAGCATGACCCTCAGCCTCGACGCCGAGCCCGGCCGCATCGACGACTTCGAGGAGCTGTGCCGCCCCTACGGCATCGTGACCCTCCAGCGCACCGGCCGGGTCGCCCTGCCCGTGCTGTCCAAGGCCGCCCGCTAGATCGATCCAACCCCCCTCGTTCTGGCGCCCGATTCGGCTGCCATAGCGACCAAATCAGGCGCCAGAACGGCGTGACAAGGAGAACAACGTGGCAACCGTCTACTACGAGAAGGACGCCGACCGGTCGTTCATCGCCGACCGCAAGGTGGCCATCCTCGGCTACGGCTCGCAGGGCCACGCCCATGCGCTGAACCTGCGGGACTCGGGCATCGACGTGCGCGTCGGTCTGCGGGAGGGCTCGTCGTCCAAGGCCAAGGCCGAGGAGGCGGGCCTGAAGGTCCTCTCCATGGCCGACGCCGCGGCCGAGGCCGACCTGATCATGTTCCTGCTGCCCGACACCGAGCAGCGGGCGGCCTACGAGGAGCACGTGGCCCCGCACCTGCAGGACGGCGACGCCGTGTTCTTCGCCCACGGCTTCAACATCCGCTTCGGCGAGATCACCCCGCCGGGAAACGTCGACGTGGCCATGGTCGCCCCCAAGGGCCCCGGCCACCTGGTGCGCCGCACCTACGTCGAGGGCGGCGGCGTGCCCTGCCTCATCGCCGTCGAGCAGGACGCCACCGGCCACGCCCGGGACCTGGCTCTGGCCTACGCCGACGCCATCGGCGGCTCGCGGGCCGGCGTGCTGGAGACCACCTTCACCGAAGAGACCGAGACCGACCTGTTCGGCGAGCAGGTCGTCCTCTGCGGCGGACTGACCTCGCTGGTGCAGGCCGGGTTCGAGACCCTGGTCGAGGCCGGCTACCAGCCCGAGTCCGCCTACTTCGAGTGCCTCCACGAGGTGAAGCTGATCGTGGACCTCATGTACGAGCAGGGCATCGCCGGCATGCGCTACTCCATCTCCGACACGGCCAAGTACGGCGACCTGACCCGCGGCTCCCGGGTCATCACCGACGACACCAAGGCCGAGATGAAGAAGATCCTCGGTGAGATCCAGTCCGGCGAGTTCGCCGAGGAGTGGATCGCCGAGACCCGCAGCGGCCGGGAGAACTACACCCGGATGCTCAAGGAGGGCGAGGACCACCAGATCGAGGAGGTCGGCGCCGAGCTCCGCGGGATGATGCCCTGGATCTCCGCCGGCAAGCAGTCCGTCCAGGAAGCCAGCGGCGGCTGAACGTCCGGTTCTGGCGCCCGATACGGCTCTGGGGGGAGCCGAATCGGGCGCCCATTCGCGTTTTTGGGCGGAACTGCGGCGGGATGGGGGCCGGGTCGGTCGGGCTGGAGGTCGACGGGGCGGGCGCATCGCTTCTGCCGGGCAGAACTGCGGCAGGGATGGGGGGCCGAGTGGGTCGGCCGCCAGTCCTCGGTGCCCGTCGGTCCGCTTCGTCACCCTGCGTGGCCGAACTGGCCAGATTCGCCGGGCGTCTTGGCCCTCCGTCGTGTTCCGCCCCGAACTCGGAGCAGTTAGGCGGCTCAGAGCAGCTCAGCTGCGCTGAGTTCGAGGTGGACGGAGAATGCGACCACCGCCCGTGGCATTCGGGCGGGTTGCGCCCCCGACGACCGGCGGCCCGTCCCCACGCCCCCGTGGTTGCCGTGGTTTCCCCGGCCCGAGGTCCTGCCCGCCCCGTCGACGTGCTGCCGATCCTCCCGCGCCCGTGGTTGCGTCGGTGGAGCTAGCCCGCCGAGGATTCGGTGGGCAGCTCGTAGACGAACATGGCCATGGCGCCGCCTGTCGCGCGGGTGGTGGAGCCGGCGTAGGTGAAGGGGTCGGCCATGACCAGAGCCATCTCGGCGCCGTTGGGGGCGCCGAAGATCTCGTCGACGAGGGCGCGAGCGGTGGGGTCGTCGCCGTCGACGAGGGTGCCGTGGTTGGCGATGTGGGTCACACCCTCGGCCCGGAGGAAGGCGCCACCGCGGCCCTCGGCCATGGCGTCGGCGAACTCCCCGCTGTTGACCACGCCGTCGAGGTTGACCACGGGCTGTTCGGTGAAGCTGCCGAGCACGCCGGCGTCCCAGGAGGCGATGACGGCGTCGTCGGGGAGGTTGGCGCTGATCCAGGTGCCGCTGTCGCGGTTGGCCTCCTGGATGGAGCGCAGGTCCGGGTCCACGAACTGGCGCCCGAGGAACAGGAACCCGCCCAACAGCGGGAGCAGGAGGATGGCTTTGACCGCCCGCAGCGAACCGGGCCCCTCCTCAGCCGCTCCGTCGAGGAGGTCGGCGGCCCCGTGGAGCAGGATCGCCGTGCCGTAGAGGGCGAGGGGCGCGAAGTACCAGAGCCAGGTCTGGGACGAGAGCAGCGTGTAGTAGCCGACGAGGCCGATGCAGAACGGGGCGTACCAGCCGGTGGCGGCCCCGAAGGTCCTGACCCGCTCGAAGCGGGGGCTCGGCTCGAGGCGGCGCAGCGAACGCCCCACACCGAAGGCGACCAGGCCGACGAGAAGGACGCTGAGGGCCACGGCGGGGGTGACGTCGACCCGCTTGATGTCGCCGCTGATCTGCATCGGGCGGCCGAAGGCGACGAGGTTGGCGGTCACGTAGACCGCGGCGGTGATCGCCGGCGCGGCGACGAGCTGAGCCAGACGGCGCACCCCGTCGCCCCCGAGGCGGCGGACGTCGGGCAGGATCCACGCCGCGCAGATCATCGTCAGCAGGGCCGCGTCGGTCCGGGCCAGGAAGGCCAGAGCCAGGAGGGCGCCGAACCGGCGACGGCCCGACGGATCGGCGGTGGTGAGGTCGAGGTCAGCCGCGTGCGTGAGGAGCAGGGCGCCGACGAGGACAACCAGTCCGGACTCCAGCCCGCTGCCCACGCAGCGCAGGACGTAGGGGTTGCCGGCGACGAGGACGACGACCACGGCCAGGAAGGGCGACGGGCGCCGCACCTGGCGCACGAGCAGCACCACGGCGGCGACCCAGCACCCGAGCTGGATGGCCAGCTGCGCTCGCATCGCGGCCGTCCCGTCCAGGCCGACGAGGCGGGGGAGCACGCACACCGCCTGCCAGAGCGGGTGGTACCCGTTGGTGGCGTTGAGCGTGTCGAAGGTCGACCCGTTGCCGTCGGCCAGGTTCCGGCCGATCTCGCCGTAGTACCAGGCGTCGTCGAAGGTCAGGGCGAACGGCGCGTCCGACCAGAACAGGACCACCGCCAGCCACGCCAGCCCCGCGCCGATGGCGGCCAGTACCAACGGCCTCGTATCGGCATCCGCCCGCGTCGGGGCCACGGTGATCGCCACGAGTACCCATCGGCGGCGACGGCCCCCGCGTTACGCGTAGCGTTGCTGCGGTGGCGCGTCGGCGGGTGAGCGACTGGTTCGGTGAGGCGCGCTTCGAGGACGGGCTCATGGTGCCTGGGCGCCCGGCCCGGCACGGCGCCGACCTCTGCCTTGCGGTTGATCACGTGGTTGTCCGGTCCGCTTCGGCTGTCGCGGACCTGGCGTGGACCGACTTTGAGTCCGAGTGCCTGCCTTCCGCTCGGCCTCGGGATCACGGTCCACCGTCGTTGTCGGTGACGGTCGAAGTCATGGCGGCCGGTCCATGGCGAAGGGCGCGGCGGTGCCGCTGGCCCCGTGGTCCCGGATGAGTCCCACGCTCGCCCACAACGGCCTGCTCATCGACGTCCTGTCCGCGGTCCTTGCCGAGCGACCGATGCCCGAGCCCGGCTCGCCGATCCCGCCCGGGTCACCCAGCTCGCAGCCGACCTGAAGGCGCGGGGCCGTCACGCTCGACTGACGGCGGTGAGCCTCCGGGGAGGAGCCCACCGCCGTCCGTGTCCCTCCGGTCAGGCGATGCGGGTGCTGGCCGTCCGGGTGCCCGTTCCGGGCTGGAAGAGATCAGCGGCTCCGTCGATGGCGGCCAGGAAGCCGGCATCGGCGGCCGTTGCCTCTTCCGCCGCGTCGGCGGCGGCCCCGTCGTCGTGCACGGCGATCCAGGTGAGCTGGCCGAACGTGCCGTAGTCGTCGGCCAGGAAGGCCGCGCCGGTGTCGGTGACGGTGGTGTAGTGGTCGGCGATCTCGACGCCCCACGCCATCGCGTCAGCGAGCTTGCCCTCGGCGGGCGTCACACTCGTGACCTCGACCCAGGCGCCGATCGGCGCGCTGCCGGGCTCCCGGGTGATGTGCACGACGGAGCGCAGGGTGTCCTGCGGCGGCACGGCGATGAACGGCTGGCCCTGACCGACGAGGTCGAGGAACCCCGAATCGGCTGTCGTCTTGGCCATCTGCTCGTCCAGGTGGGCCCGGGACTCGACCATGGCCGACCAGGCCACGGTGCCGAGCGGGTAGCCGAAGCGGGACTGCCAGAGGCTGACGTCCACCTCCATGATCTGGTCGACCTTGGCGGTGACGTTCATCGCCCACTCGATCGGCTCGACCGGCCCGCCGGTCAAGGTCGCAACGCGCGAGAACAGGTGCATGGGGTACCTCCCCCCAGGAGGCGCACCCGCAGTCGGGTGGCTGCCGTCGGCGTGCCCCCTTCAGGGCAACGGTCGCGCCTATCGCCCGAAAAGACCAGCGGAAGCGGTCACATGGTCTCGGAGAAGGAGACCTCGCCTTTGCCCCGGAGCACGTTCTTGAGGAGCTTGCCGCTGGCGTTGCGGGGGAGCTTGTCGTCGGTCAGCTCGACGTAGGCCGGGACCTTGAAGTTGGCCAGGGTCTCGGCCACCCACTCCTTCACGTCCTGCTCGGTGAGCGAGCCGGCGTCGGGCAGGACCTGGATGACGGCCTTGACCTCCTCGCCCAGCTCGTCGTGGGGGACACCGATCACGGCGGCGTCGGCCACGCCGGGGTGCTCCACCAGGCGCTGCTCGATCTCGACGCAGTAGATGTTCTCGCCGCCCCGGATGATCATGTCCTTGGCCCGGTCGGTGATGAAGAGGAAGCCGTCCTCGTCGATGTAGCCGATGTCGCCGGTGTGGAGCCATCCGTCGATCACGGTCTCGGCGGTGGCTTCGGGCTTGTTCCAGTAGCCCGGCATGATGATCGGGCCCTTGATGAGGACCTCGCCCGTCTGGCCGTCGGGGACCTCGTTGCCGTCCGGGTCGACGATGGCCAGGTCGACCACCGGCACGGCCGGTCCCACCGAGTCGGGTCGCTCCTGGGCGTCCTTGCCCGAGATGACCGTGGCCACCGAGCTGGACTCGGTCAGGCCGTAGGCGTTCGACGTGCTCTTGACGTTGGGGAAGGTGTCCCGCACCTTGCGCTGCAGCTCGTCGGCGGACGGTGACCCGCCGAAGGCCACCGCCGTCACCGTGCTGGTGTCGTAGTCGTGGCGGGCGGGGTGCTCGCAGACCCGCCAGACCATCGTCGGGACCGTCGCCCAGATGGTGACGCCCTCGTCCTGGATGAGGCGCAGGGCGTCATCGGGGTCGAAGCGACCCTCGGGGATGACCAGCTTCACGCCCGCGATCATCCCCACGACCAGGCTGCTGTGGCAGCCCGACACGTGGAAGAGCGGGGAGGTGAGCAGGCCGACGGTCTGGCCGCCGCCACTGTCCAGCGGCGTCGTCTCGGGGTTGGCCATCACCGTGGCGATGGAGTTGAACAGCGTGTTCTGGAGGTTGGCCACCATGTTGCGGTGGGTGGAGATGGCGCCCTTGGGCCGGCCGGTGGTGCCCGACGTGTAGAAGATGACCGCCGGGTCGTCCTCGGCGATGTCGTTGTCGGGGAACTCGTCCGACGGCTCGCCCATGAGATCGGCGAAGGCGTGGATGCGGGGGTCGTCGTAGTCGGCCGGGTCGCCGTCGATCAGGTAGATGTGCTCGACGCCGGGGGCCTGGTCGAGTTGGTCGGCGATGCGCTCGAAGCGCTTGGCGTCGGCGACGAGCACCTTGGACCCGCTGTCGTCGAGGCCGTAGAGGATCTCGTCGGTCTTCCACCAGCCGTTGAGGCCGACCAGGATCGCCCCGAGGTCGACGGTGGCCCAGAAGGCCATGCACCACTCGGGGTTGTTGGCCGACAGCACGGCCACCCGGTCGCCGTGGCCGACGCCGGCGTCCCGGGCCAGGGCGTGGGCCACGCCGTTGGCCTGGCGCACGAACTCGCCGTAGCTCCAGCGCTTGTCACCGAAGACGAGGAAGTCCTGGTCGCCCCGGTTGATCGCCGCCTTCGGGACCTCCCGCAGCGACGGCATCCGGTTCTTGTAGACCTTCATCTCGATCCCGTCGACCACGTCGGTCACGACTTCGAACGGCCCGCCGGGCCCCGTCAACTGTCCCCGCACGTCGCCCAGCGTTGTCATCCCGCCATTCTGCCGACTTTGCGGCAGATCCCGGGAAATGGGCGGTGATCTGCCGCCGGTCGAACATGCGGCACCGCAGCAACGGGTGACTGTCACACCTGCTGACGAGCATGGGGCATGACCGAAACCCTGGATGCCCTCCTCGCCCGCTTCGCTCAGCCCCGACATGGCGTGTTCACCCGGGCCCAGGCCCGGCGCATCGGATTCTCCGATGACCAGATCGATCACCGGCTCCGCACGGGGCGATGGATCGCCCTGACCGCCGAGGGCCTGATCATCGCCGGCGCCCCGATCACCTTCGAGGCCCGGCTCCTCGCCGCCACCCTCTCTGCGCCGGGGGCCGTGGCGTCACACGAGGCTGCGGCCGAGATCTGGGGGATGCCCGATGTCGCCCGGAACCAGGTCGTGGTGACCATTCCCCGAGGCGGCAACCACCGCATACCTATGGCGAGGGTTAGTGAGTCCACCGACCTTCGGGCTCGCGACGTCCGCCGCCGGCAAGGGATCGACGTGACGTCACGCGAGAGGACGATGTGCGACCTCGGCCGGGTACTGAGCACGGGTCGGCTCCGCCACGTCTACAACGACCAGTTCCACCGTGGATTGGTGACCCTGCCCGGCGTCTACGGCGTCTTCTACCGGTATGCCCGGCGAGGACGCCGTGGCATCAGCCGGGTCCGCCACGTGCTCGAGCAGTACGGCCCCGGCTTCGCGGTGCCCGAGAGCGAGCTCGAGCAGCGCACCGTCGACCTGCTCCGCGACGCGGGCTTCCCGATGCCGGAACGTCAAGTCGTGCTGTCGTTCTGGGAGTCGCTGCTCGGGCGGGTGGACTTCGCCTACGTCGACGAGCGGATCCTGATCGAGGTCGACGGCCGCCTCTTTCACGGGCCCGATGTCCACGAGTCGGACCGGGAGCGGGACAACGCCGCCGGACTGGCCGGCTGGCGGGTGCTCCGGTTCACGTGGAAGATGATCACCCAACGCCAGGACTACGTCCTCGCGACCATCGCCGAAGCCCTCCGTCAGGCCCAGGAGGGGGTTGCTGCCGCGAGTTGATCCTGCGGCAACAACCGGTCCATCGCCCGTGATCTGCCGCACATTGATCCTGCGGCAGGGGGCGCAGTGTGCCGCACATTGATCTTGCGGCAGATCCGGAGAAATGGCCCGGGATCTGCCGCAACGTCGCTTCAGAGGGCGGCGACGATGTGGTCGATGCAGGCGGTGAGGGCTTCGGTGTCGGTGGGGTCGACGGCGGGGTACATGCCGATCCGCAACTGGTTGCGGCCGAGCTTGCGGTAGCTGTCGGTGTCGACGATGCCGTTGGCCCGCAGGACGGCGGCGATGGTGTTGGCGTCGACGCCCTCGAAGTCGATGGTGCCGACGACGGGGGAGCGCATCGCCGGGTCGGCCACGAAGGGCACGGCGAAGTCCCGGTCCTCGGCCCAGCCGTAGAGGGCCCGGGCCGACGCCTCGCTACGGCCGGCGGCGAACTCGAGGCCGCCGTTGTCGGCCACCCAGCGGGCCTGGGCCTCGGCCAGGAAGATCGTGGCCAGGGCGGGTGTGTTGTAGGTCTGGTCCTTGCGCGAGTTGTCCAGGGCGATCTTCAGGTCCAACGACCCCGGGATCCAGCGGTCCGACGCCGCCAGGCGCTCGATGCGCTCGATGGCCGCCGGCGAGCAGACGGCGATCCACAACCCGCCGTCGGCGGCCAGCGCCTTCTGCGGGGCGAAGTAGTACACGTCGGTCAACGACAGGTCGACCCGCATGCCGCAGGCCGCTGACGTGGCGTCGACCAGCACCAGTCCGTCCTCGGCCGGCCGCGAGAGCGGCATGGCCACGCCGGTCGAGGTCTCGTTGTGGGTGAGGCAGTAGGCGTCGATCCCGTCCTCGGCCACCGGCAGCGGGTGGGTGCCGGGGTCCGATGCGATGACCGTCGGGTCGCCCAGGTGCGGCGCGGCGGCGACCCCCGCGGCGAACTTCGACGAGAACTCGCCGAACGACAGGTGCTGGCTGCGCTGGTCGATGAGGCCGAAGATGGCCGCGTCCCAGAACGCCGTGGTCCCGCCGTTGCCGAGCAGGACCTCGTAGCCGTCGGGCAGCGCCAGGATCTCCGCCAGGAGGTTGCGCAGGCTCCCGACGACGAACTGCACCGTCGCCTGGCGGTGGCTGGTGCCCAGGTAATCGGTCCCGGTCGCCGCCAACGCGTCGACGGCTTCGGGGCGAACTTTGGAGGGACCGCTGCCGAACCTCCCGTCCGCCGGTTTGATCGAGTCGGGGATGGTGATATCTGGGGTTGGGCCGCTCACGACCTGTCACTATCGCGGCGACATCCCGAAAGGACCAATCCATTGCCGTCCGAACGCCTCTCGACCCGCGTCAGCGCCATCGCCCCCTCGGCCACCCTGGCCGTCGACGCGAAGGCCAAGGCCATGAAGGCCGCCGGCGAGGACGTCATCGGCTTCGGGGCCGGTGAGCCCGACTTCCCGACCCCGGCCCACATCGTCCAGGCCGCGGTCGAGGCCGCCACCGACCCCGCCACCCACCACTACTCGGCGACGCCGGGCCTCCCCGCGCTGCGCCAGGCCATCGCCGACAAGACGAAGCGGGACTCCGGCTACGAGGTCATCCCCAGCCAGGTCGTGGTCACCAACGGCGGCAAGCAGGCCTTCTACGAGGCCGTCGAGTCGATCATCAACCCGGGCGACGAGGTCCTCCTGCCCGCGCCCTACTGGACGACCTACCCCGAGCCGATCGCGCTCGCCGGTGGCGTCTCGGTCGTGCTCCCCACCGACGAGGCGGCCGGGTTCCGGGTGACCGTCGACCAGTTGGAGGCGGCCCGCACGGAGCGGACCAAGGCGATCGTCTTCGTGTCGCCCTCGAACCCCTCGGGTGCGGTCTACCCGCCGACCGAGGTCGAGGCCGTCGGCCGCTGGGCCGTCGAGCACGGGATCTGGGTCATCACCGACGAGATCTACGAGCACCTGACCTACGACGACAACGAGTTCAGCTCGCTACCCGTCCTCGTGCCCGAGGCGGCGGACCAGACCATCGTCGTCAACGGCGTGGCCAAGACCTACGCCATGACCGGCTGGCGGGTCGGTTGGCTGATCGGCCCCGCCGACCTGGTGGCCACGGCGTCGACGTTGCAGTCCCACCTCTGCGGCAACGTCGCCAACCTGTCCCAGCGCGCCACCATCGCCGCCCTCGAGGGCGGCCTGGACGACGTCGCCATGATGCGGGAGCAGTACGACCAGCGGGGCAAGCTCATCCACCGGCTCCTCAACGAGATCGACGGCGTGAGCTGCATGGTCCCCCAGGGGGCCTTCTACGCCTTCCCGTCCTTCGAGGGCGTGCTCGGCCGCGAGCTGACCGGCCAGACGCCCACGGACACGTTGGCGCTGGCCGACCTGATCCTGGCCGAGGCCAAGGTCGCCTTCGTGCCCGGCGAGGCCTTCGGGCTGCCCGGCTACGGCCGCTTCTCCTTCGCCATGGACCCCGACGAGATGCAGGAAGGCATCCGCCGCATCGCCGAGTTCCTCGCGTGACCCGAGCACTTCTGGCGCCCGATTCGGCGGCCATTGCAGCCGAATCAGGCGCCAGAACGGGAGCCGGTCCGGACTGGCACCGGACCCTCCGGCCATGACCGGCGGATCCGGGGCCAGAACGACTCCCTACGGGGCGTGGTCGTCGCCGATCTCGACGGAGCTGCTCGTCGCCGGGGCGGTCGGGCTCCACGAGGTCCAGGCGGACGGCGAGGACCTGTGGTGGGACGAAGGGCGTCCGGCCGAGGGCGGCCGGGTCCAGCTGGTGCGTCGAAGCCCCGACGGCGCGACCACCGACGTCCTGCCCGACGACTACGCCGCCCGGACCCGCGTCCATGAGTACGGCGGCGGGGCCTGGCGGGTCCACGACGGCACCGTGTACTTCAGCAACTGGTCCGACCAGCGTCTCCATCGCCTCGACCCCGGCGGCGAGCCCGTCCCCCTCACTCCCGAGGGCTGCCGCTACGCCGACATGGACATCGCCCCCGACGGTGCCTGGCTGGTCGCCGTCCGCGAGGACCACCGCGGTGCCGGCGAGGCGAAGAACGAGATCGTCCGCATCGACACGACCACGGGCGAGGAGACCGTCCTGGTCACCGGCCCCGATTTCGTCGCCTCACCGCGTGTGATGGAACACGGCGGCATGAACCTCGCGTGGACCCAGTGGAACCACCCCGACATGCCCTGGGACGCCGCGGAGGTCTGGGTGGCGGAGATCGGGGACGATCTCGGCCTCCAGCAGATCGAACAGCTCGGCGGCGGGTCGGGTGTCTGGGCCTCGCACCCGACGTGGGCGCCGGACGGGACGCTGTGGCTGACCAGTGACCACCTGCCGTGGTGGGCGGACGGCTCGGGCACGATGCACACGAGCGATGGCGGGGGAGCGCCCGCCCCCGTCCGCGAAGGCGTTCCCCGGTACGCCTGCCTCTATCGCTGGGACGGCGGTGAGCTCGAGAGCGTGGACACGCATCCAGACGGTGACATCGCCTCGCCGCCGTGGGTGTTCCGCATGTCCACGTTCGTCGCGGGCGGCACGCCCGGTCGCGACGAACCCAGGGGATGGGTGGTGGTCAGGCGCAGCGGCAAGGACGATCTGGTCCACGTCGACCCGTTCGGAGCGCGTGCGGTCGACATCCCCACGCCGTACACGGCGTGGTCCTGCCTGGGGCCGACACCCGCGGGCTTCGTCGCCGTTGCCGCGTCGCTTCACGAGCGAACCGGCGATCGTCTCGGTCACCCAGGCCGAACCACTCGATGTCGCGATCGACGTCGTCCGGCCGCCACGTGACCTCGGCCTCGCCCCCGAGCAGATCAGCCTCCCCGAGAGCATCGACTTCCCGTCCGCGAATGGGCGCATGGCCCACGCGCTCTACTACCCGCCGACCAACCCGGACCACGTCGGGCCGGACGGTGAGAGGCCGCCGCTCCTCGTCGACATCCACGGGGGGCCGACCGCCGCGGCTCGGAGCCAGTTCCAGTTGGGGGTGCAGTTCTGGACGAGCCGGGGCTTCGCCGTGGTGGACGTGAACTACGGCGGCTCGACGGGCTACGGGCGGGAGTACCGGGAGCTGCTGAACGGGCAGTGGGGCGTGGTCGACGTCGAGGACTGTGTGGCCGCCGCCTCCTACCTGGCCGAGCGGGGCGACGTGGACCCCGAGCGCATGGCCATCCGGGGCGGCAGCGCCGGCGGCTTCACCTCGCTGGCTGCCCTCGCCTTCCACGACACCTTCGCCGCCGGGGTCAGCAAGTACGGGGTCGCCGACCTCGCCGTGCTGGCCCAGGAGACCCACAAGTTCGAGTCCCGCTACCTGGACTCCCTCGTCGGGCCGTGGCCCGAGGCCGAGGCCGTCTACCGGGAGCGCTCACCGCTCTTCCACGCCGACCGGATCAGTGTGCCGCTCCTCGTCCTGCAGGGCCTGGAGGACGAGGTCGTCCCCCCGAACCAGTCCGAGCTCATCGTGGAGGCCCTGAAGGCCAACGGCGTGCCCGTGGCGTACCTGGCCTTCGAGGGCGAGCAGCACGGCTTCCGCAAGGCCGAGACCATCGTCAGGGCCGCCGAGGCCGAGCTCAGCTTCTACGGCCAGGTCTTCGGCTTCGACCCGCAGGGCGTCACCGACCCGGTCGAGCTCACCTGACAGAACGGGAGTGGGGTCAGACGCCGGCGAGGGTGTCGAAGAGAGGGACGTCGATCCGGCAGGCCTCGTTGCCGTAGGCGATGAGGAGCGTCGCCCCCTCGACGGCGGCGGTCTGGAGCTCCTCGGCGTTGTCGGGCACGGACTCCGGGTCGGCGGTGGCGTCGACGGCCAGCTGGCCGAACTCGGCGACGGCCTGCAGCGGCTCGGCCACGCCCTCAGGCGCCGTCTCGGCGATGGCCAGCAGCCGGTCGACCTGTTCCTGGGTGGGGTCGGCGTCGGGGTCGATGTCGGCCAGGCCCTCGAGGTCGGCGCACAGCGCCTCGACGTCCTCGGCCACGAAGGTCGAGTCGACCGGCGGGACGGTCGTGGTCGTCGCCGTCCTCGGTCGCCGTCCGGCGTCGTGGTCGTCGCCCGCCTCCTCGGCCGTCTCGGTGTCGTCGCCGCCACAGGCGGCGAGGACGAGGCCCCCGGCGAACACGGTCAGCAGCAGTCGGCGCACAGCATGTCCTCGTCGTCGGCGGTCCGGAGACGGTACCGGCCGGCGCACGGAGAGATCCTTGCTCGGGAGCGGGAAGGTCAACCTACGGCCGGCACCGGGACGGAGGATGGGGCTCTCGCCGATCCGGACGGGGCGAAGGAGCGAGATGAGCGACCTGGGGTACCGCAGTGCGACGGACCTGGTGCGGGCCCTGAAGGCCAAAGAGGTCGGTAGCCGCGAGCTCCTCGACCACCTGCTGGCCCGGGTCGAGGAGCACAACCCACAGCTGAACGCCGTCGTGACCCTGGACCCCGAGCGGGCGCGGGCGGCGGCCGACGCGGCCGACGCCGCCACCGCCCGGGACGAGGACCTCGGCCCGCTCCACGGCCTCCCGATGACCGTCAAGGACGCGTTCGAGACCGAGGGCCTCCTGACCACCTGCGGCGCCCCGGACCTGGCCGACCACGTCCCCGCGAGGGACGCCACCGCCGTCGCCCGCCTCAAGGCGGCCGGGGCCATCGTGTTCGGCAAGACCAACACGCCGACCTACACCGCCGATCTCCAGACCTCGAACCCGGTCTTCGGCACCACGAACAACCCCTGGGACCTCGACCGCAGCCCCGGTGGGTCCTCCGGCGGCTCGGCCGCCGCCCTCGCGGCCGGCCTGACCCCCCTGGAGCTGGGCAGCGACATCGGCGGCTCCATCCGCAACCCGTCCCACCAGTGCGGCACGGTGGGCCACAAGCCCAGCTTCGGCGTCGTCCCCGACCGGGGCCACATCCCCGGCGCGCCGGGCTCCCTGAGCAGGGGCGACGTGAACGTCTGCGGGCCGATGGCCCGCACGGTCGAGGACCTGGCCCTGGCCTTCGACGTGCTCGCCGGTCCCGACGACCCCGACGCCACGGGTTGGCGCCTCGACCTCCCGCCGGCCCGCACCGACGAGCTCGGCGACCTCCGGGTCGGGCGCCTGGCTGGAGGAGCCGACCCTGCCGGTCGCGCCCGACGTGGCCGAGGTCCTGTCGGCCGCGGTCGACGCCCTGGCCGCGGCCGGGGTCGCCGTCGACCGGGGCGCCCGGCCGGCGATCGACGTGGCCGAGACCACCCACCTGTACGAGCAGCTGGTGTGGACGGTCATGTCCGCCGACGTCGACGACGACATCTGGGAGCTCTCCAAGGCCGTGGCCGACGCGCCCCCGCCGACGACGAGCCCCTGCTCTTCCGGGGCGGTCGGGCCACCGCCCTGCGCCACAAGGACTGGATCGCGCTGGACGAGGCCCGCCAGCACCAGCGGGTGGCCTGGGCCGACCTCTTCGCGGGCGTCGACGTGCTGCTCTGCCCGGTCTTCCCCGTCGCCACCTTCCCCCATCAGGTCGACGACGACCCGTTCGGCATCCTCAACCGCACCCTCGCCGTCGGCGACCGCGAGGTGGCCCACGGCGAGCTGACCCACTGGTGCGGCGTGATCGGCGTCGCCTACCTGCCCTCGACCGTCGTGCCCGTGGGCTTCACCGCCGACGGCCGCCCCGTCGGCGTCCAGGTCGTGGCCGACTTCCTGCGGGACCGTACGGCCCTGACCGTGGCCGCCCGCATCAGCGAGGTCCTCGGGGGGTTCCGGCCCGCCACCGGGCTACGGGGCATGATCGACCCATGACCACGGTCCGCCTACGAGGTCATCGAGGTCCACGAGCCCACGACCGACGAGTTCTACGCGGCGCTGGACAAGCTCGGGGCTCCAGTGGCCGAGCGGGACATCCTCGGCCGCCACCGTCATCCCGGTCTGCGGATCAGCGACGGCACCATCGCCCTGATCCTGCACCCGGTTCGCTTCGACGAGGCGTCCGACAACGTCGAGATCGTCCAGGTGGCGATGGTCCTCGGCCACGAGGCGGGCGTAGTGGCCCGATGGTCGGGTGACGGGTTGGACGACGCATTCGCCCACTCCCACGACACCTGGCGGGACCTGCTGGTCACCGTCATCGAAGAGGTCCACGACATCGACACCGCGGCCATGGCCGCCATGGAGGAGCGGGTCGACGACTGCGAGCTCGAGGTCCTCGACGCCGACGGCGACGGCACCAGCGCGCAGTCGATCTACCACCTCGAGCACGAGCTGCTGAAGATGCGGCGGGCCGTCGCGCCGATGGTCGTGGTCATGGACCGCCTCGGGCGCAAGGGCGACGACGTCGACAAGGCTGCAGTTGGCCGAGTGGCGGGACCGGTACCAGCGGCTGGTAGCCAGATGGAGGACGTGGACAACCTCCTGACCAGCGTGCTCAGCGTCAACCTGACCCTCGTCAGCGTCCGCCAGAACGAGGACATGCGCAAGATCGCCGCCTGGGGCGCCATCGGCATCGCCCCCACGGCCATGGCGGGCATCTGGGGGATGAACTTCGAGCACATGCCGGAGCTCGGTGGACCATCGGCTACCCGGCTGCCCTCTGCTCGATCGTGCATCGTCTGCTTGCTCGCTCTACCGGTTCCTCAAGCGCTCTGACCGTTGGCTCTGAGGTCCGCCCCCGACAGGATCTAGGCGTGCCCCGCGTCCTTGTCACCGAGAAGATCGCCGATTCCGGCCTCGACCGCCTCCGGGAGGCGGGCCACGACGTCGACCTGCAGCTCGACGCGACCCCCGAGACCCTGCCCGGGCTGATCCGGGGGGCTTCGGCGCTGATCATCCGCTCGGCCACGCAGGTCACCGCCGAGGTCCTCGAGGCGGGCACCGACCTGGTCGTCGTCGGCCGGGCCGGGATCGGGCTGGACAACGTCGACACCGAGGCCGCCACCCGCCAGGGCGTCATGGTCGTCAACGCCCCGCAGTCCAACGTGCTGTCGGCCGCCGAGCACACGATGGCCCTCCTGCTGGCCCAGGCCCGCAACATCCCCGACGCCCACGCCGCCCTCGTCGACGGACGCTGGGAACGGTCGCGGTGGGAGGGCGTCGAGCTCTCGGACAAGACCCTCGGGATCATCGGCCTCGGCCGCATCGGCCGCCTGGTCGCCCAGCGGGCGCTGGCCTTCGGCATGCGGCTGGTCGGCTACGACCCCTTCGTCACCCCCGACCGGGCCCGGCAGATGAGCGTCGAGGTCATGGACCTGGACGAGGTCCTGGCCCGGGCCGACTTCCTGACACTGCACGTGGCCAAGACCCCCGACACCCTCGGCATGATCGGCGTGGAGTCGCTCAAGAAGGTCAAGCCCGGCATCCGCATCATCAACGTGGCCCGAGGCGGCATCGTCGACGAGCAGGCCCTGGCCGACGCCGTGCTCGACGGCCGGGTCGCCGGGGCGGCCATCGACGTGTTCGCCGAGGAGCCGACGACCAGCTCGCCGCTGTTCGGCGTGCCCGGCATCGTGGTCACCCCCCACCTCGGGGCCAGCACGGCCGAGGCCCAGGACAAGGCCGGCCAGACCATCGCCGAGCAGGTCGGCCTCGCCCTCGCCGGGGACTTCGTCCCCTTCGCCGTCAACGTGTCGGCGGCCGAGGCCTCCGAGACCGTGCGTCCCTTCCTGCCCCTGGCCGAGCGCCTGGGCAGCCTGTTCGCCGCCCTCCTGCCCGAGCTGCCCGACGAGCTGCGGGTCGAGTACCACGGCCAGCTGGCCGACTACGACACCCGCATCCTCACCCTGTCGGTCCAGAAGGGCTTCTTCGGCCGCCTCTCCGACGAGCCGGTGTCCTACGTCAACGCCCCGGCGGTGGCCGAGGACAAGGGCCTCACCGTGACGGAGGCCAAGACGAGCACGACCCAGGACTTCGTCAACCTGATCACCCTGCGCGGCGGCGAACACGCCATGGCCGGCACGCTGACGGGCCTGCAGGCCAAGCCCCGCATCGTGATGGTCGACGACCACGCCGTCGACGTGCCGCCGGCCGACCACATGCTGGTGGTGCGCAACGACGACAGCCCCGGGGTCATCGGCTTCGTGGGCACGGTCCTGGGGGAGGCGGACGTGAACATCGCCGACATGGACGTGGGCCAGTCACCCGACGGCGTCGCCGCCCTGATGGTGCTGGCGCTGTCGACCGAGGTCCCCGACTCGGTCCAGGACGAGCTGCGGGGCGACGCCCGCATCAAAGGCGTCCGCAGCCTCGGTTAGGGGTCGCGTCCCTCGTCGCCTCTTGCGCGGCGAGGCCAGGCTGTCCGACGGCAGCTGTCGGCGAGCGGTTGGGGGTGCTGCTCCGCTCCGACTCCGCAGCGTCGCTACGGCCTGTGCATCACCGCAGTGATCGTCTGAAGCCGTCGGCCTCGGCGGCCTCGGCGGAGGCGTAGCAGCGGTCGGGCACTGTCTTGTCGTAGAGGACGCCGCCGGGCACGTGGAAGATCTTGCTGCTCGCCTTCGCCTTGACGGGATAACCCGTCGGGGCAGCCGCCGTCGCTCGGTCGGCTCGACCCAGGCGGTCGAGGACGGGGCGCCGGTGGCTTCGACCGCCTCGGCCACCTCGGTGGGCACGGCGGGGGCCTCGACCGGACCGGGGCGGGTCGGTCGGGGCGGTGGGGGAGGCGGTCGGCGGCGCCGGACGGCGCTTGAGGGCCGACAGGACCGCGACCACGACAGCGGCGATCGCCACGAGCTTGACCAGACGCTTCATGGCCGCAACCTACCCACCCCCGCCCGTTCTGGGCCCCACCATCCGCGCCTGGGCACAGATGGTGGGGCCCAGAACGGGATCAGTGGGCGCGTTCGGCGAGGCGGTGGAGCATCTCGCGGGCGACCATGGGACCGGCGTTCTGGTTCTGGCCGGTGACGAGGTCGCCGTCGACGACCCAGTGGTTGGCGAAGGGGTCCCGGAAGCGGGTGGCTGACTCGAAGAGAGCCCCGGCCTTGCGCAGCTCGGTCTCGGGATGGAACGGCGTGGCCGTGATGCCCAGCTCCTGAACCTGCTTGTCGGTCACCCCGCTGACCCGTCGGCCCTCCACGAGGGGACGCCCGTCGGGGGCCGTGGCCCGGCAGAGCCCGAGCGGGCCGTGGCAGATGCCACCGAGCACGGCGCCGGCGGCCGCGGCCTCGGTGACCTTGGCGGCGAGGACCTCGGACGAGCCGAAGTCGAACGCCGCGCCCCAGCCGCCGGCCAGGAACACGATGTCGTAGTCGGCCATGTCCAGCCCGCCGATGGGAAGGGAGTCGGTGACCTTGGCCCGGAAGCGGGGGTCGCCGAGAAAGCGGTCGTCCTCGGCACAGCGGATGACCGGTTTCAGGGACATCGGGTCGACCGGGACGACCCCGCCGGCCGGGCTGGCCACGTCGACCTCGAGGCCGGCGTCCAGGAACCGGTAGTACGGCACGGTCATCTCCGAGGCAAAGACCCCGGTCGGTTTCCCGACGTCGAGGACCCCGTGGTTCGTCGCGACCACGAGGGCCCGACGACCCGGCAGGTCGAAGGTCGTCGGCGTCGGCGTCCTCGGGGTGCATGCCGATGCGCTGGACCAGGCGGCGCAGGAGCTGGGCCGGCTTGGGCGGGGTCACCGGCTCGACCCGGGGGTTGGACCGGCGGGCGACATACGGCCAGGGGTGGTGCCGCTCGGGCACGGCGGTGGCTCGCTCGTCCTTCAGTCGGCCCCGGAGCAGGGCGAACACGTCGCCGGCGTCCGGGTCGGTCGCCCGGTTGGCCGCCTCGACCGGGTCGGCGTCGAGGTCGTAGAGCTCCCACTGGTCCGGGACGGGCTCGGTCCGGTGGGCGGGGCCACCGAGGCCGTCGGCGGCGAGGTGCCGGACCTCCGGCTCGGTCCAGGTGGCCGGGTCGTCGAAGGTGCGCACGAGCTTCCAGCGGTGCCCGGCACCGCCCGGGGCGTCGTCCTCGTCCACCCGGGCGACCAGACCCTCGAAGTTGGCGCCGACGTGGGCCGGGACCTGGATGCGAAGGGGCCCGGGTGGGTGGGCGGTCCGCCCGAACCGGCGGGCCACCCCCGACGCCCCGCTGTCGCCCTCCAGCACGTTGTCCCGGGTCATGAGGTAGACGGCCCGGTCCGGGTCCGCCGGAGTGGTCCCGTCGACCACGGGGAGCAGGTCGACACCGGGCAGGGGGTGCACCTCGCTGAACTCCTCGGCCAGGTCGAGGGCCAGCGCCGAGGGGTCGAGCCCGGCGGCGGCGAGCAGGGTGGGGACCACATCGACGTGGGAGGTGGGCTCCTCGATCCGAACGGGGACCGTGGTCGTCGTGCCCACCCGGGCAATGGTCAACGGGACCCGGGTGGCCTCGTCGTAGAGGTTGAACCACTTCTGGTGGAGGCCGCCATGGGCGCCGAGGAGGTCGCCGTGGTCGGCGGTGCGCACGAGGACGGCGTCGCCGGTGGTCCCGTCGGTCACCGCCCGGCGGACCCGGTCCACGGGGCCGTCGACCTCGGCGTGGAGCCGGTGGTAGAGGTCCCGGTAGGCCTGGGCGTTGCGCCGGTAGATGCGGGCGATGGCGGCGGGTGGGCCGTAGCCGGACGGATAGGCCGCTCGGTAGGCGATCTGGGCCGCGGGCTTGGTCGCCAGGTCCTCGTGCTCGGTCGGGGCTTCGGGGACCGACGGCGGATCGAGGGGGGAGGGCTGGTCGCCGAGGGGCTTGGTCCGCATCCACAGGGGGAAGAGGACGATGTCGTGGGGGTTGACGAAGCTGGCCACGAGGCAGAACGGGCGCTGGGCCTCGGTGTCGCCGGCCCGACGACGGGCGTAGCGGTCCTCCAACCAGGCCACGACGCGGTCGGCGATGAGCGGGTCCCGGATGAGGCCACTGTTGGCCATGGACGGACCATGGGGCTCCGGGCCGACCCATCCGGAGAAGCCGTAGGGGTCGAGGGGGTCGGCGTCGAGGTAGGCGTCGACGGCGGCACGGTCGACGACGCCCTCGCCCGAGTTCGTGGCCAAGGTCCTGCCGGTGTCGGCGTCGGTCAGGTCGGCGTGGCTGATGTGCCACTTGCCGTCGTAGTGGGTGTCGTAGCCCCCGGCCCGCAGCCAGTTGCCGAGCGTCGGCACCTCACCGGGCGGCAGCCAGCGCATGCGGGAGTCGTCGGCCATCTTGCCGAGGCCGTCGGTCTGGGTCACCCCGTGCAGGTCCGGGTACTGGCCGGTGAACAGGGTGGGGCGACTGGGCACACAGGCCAGCGAGCCCGTGTAGTGGCGGGCGAAGGTGACGCCGTTCTCGGCGAACCAGCGCTCGCCGGCGAGCGTCGTCCGTCGCCAGGCCGCGACCGCGGGATCCTCGTAGGGCGGGGCGGCCCGCTCCTCGTCGGTGAGGATGATGACGATGTCGGGGCGGTCGGTCATGGCCGTCCTTCCCGGAGGTGGCGGGCCAGGCCGGCGAGCATGCCGTCCGAGGCCTTGCCCAGACGACGGGCGACGAGCGGGGCGACCAGTCGTCCGGGGGGCTTGTGGCCGGGGTCGACGGTGCTGGTCAGGGTGACGGCGGTGCGGTCACCGACGGGTCGCAGGGTCCACCGGTTGGTGGCACCGCCGATGACGGGAGGCAGTCCTTCCAGGGCGTAGGCCAGGGTGGACGGGGGGTCCCATTCGGTCACCCGTTCGACCAGCACGGTGCGGCCGACCTGGACCCGTCGGGCAGTGCCGACGCCCGCGGTCTGCTCGGTCAGGTAGGCCGAGTGCTCGACGTCGCCGGACCAGGTGCTGAGCCGGTCGAAGGCGGCCAGGACGGCCCACACTGCGTCCGGCGAGGCGGTCACGGTGACCGAGCGCTCCACGACCGTGCCTCCCATCACGCTCTGTCTAGCAGCCATCGCCGATCATTTGGCATGGTGACTGCCACTTCATGAGGGTTGACGTTTCCGCACGTCGGGGCGACACTGCCCGAGATGCGTTTCGACCACCGCGCCCTGGACCTCCTTCTTACGTAAGGCGAGCGCCCCCATATCGGTGCTCGTCTCACCTCCTGAACCCGGCAGGGTCAGGGGGCTTTTTCGTTTTCGAGCCCAGGTCGCCGGTCGGCACCCATCACCCCCGAACCCCAGAAAGGCAATCCCATGAGTGACAACCAGCGAGTCGTCATCTTCGACACGACGCTGCGGGACGGCGAGCAGTCGCCGGGCATCTCGCTCGACGTCGGCGAGAAGCTGGAGATCGCCGAGCAGCTCGCCCGCCTGGGGGTCGACTACCTGGAGGCCGGCTTCCCCGTCGCCAGCCAGGGCGACTTCGAAGCCGTCGAGGCCATCGCCCGGGCGGTGCGGGGGCCGGTCATCACCGGCCTGTCCCGCACGGCGCTCAAGGACGTGGATCGCTGCTGGGAGGCGGTGCAGGACGCCGAGAAGGCGCGGATCCACGTGTTCATCGCCACCTCCGAGAACCACATGAAGAACAAGCTGAAGATGACCCCGGACCAGGTCAAGACCGAGGCCGCCTCGGCGGTCGGTCATGCCCGGGGCTACACCGACGACGTGGAGTTCTCGCCCGAGGACGCGTCCCGGTCGGACTTCGACTTCATGTGCGAGGTGCTGCAGATCGCCGTCGAGGCCGGGGCCACGACCCTGAACATCCCCGACACGGTCGGCTTCGCCATCCCCGACGAGTACGCCCAGCGGTTCCGGTCCATCCGGGAGCGGGTCACCGGCGACTACGTCCTGTCCGCCCACTGCCACGACGACCTGGGCATGGCGGTGGCCAACTCCCTGGCCGCGGTCGAGGCCGGCGCCCGGCAGGTCGAGGTGGCCGTGAACGGCATCGGGGAGCGGGCCGGCAACGCCGCCCTCGAGGAGATCGTCATGGCGCTGCGCACCCGGTCGGAGTACTTCGGGGGCCTGGACACCACGGTGCGGGCCGAGGAGCTGGCCAAGACCAGCCGCCTGGTCAGCCGGCTCACCGGCTACCCCGTCCAGTACAACAAGGCCGTCGTCGGTCGGAACGCCTTCGCCCACGAGGCGGGCATCCACCAGCACGGGATGCTGGAGGACCGGACCACCTACGAGATCATGGACCCCAACGCCGTGGGCCAGGACACCTCGCTGGTGCTGGGCAAGCACTCCGGGCGCCACGCCTTCAGCGACGCGCTGGAGAAGATGGGCCTGAAGGTCCAGGGCGACGCCCTGAACCAGGCCTTCGCCCGCTTCAAGGAGCTGGCCGACCGGAAGGTGGAGATCACCGACGCCGACCTGGAGGCCATCGTGGCCGCCGAGCTCAACGTCGCCGCCTCCGACGCCTTCGAGCTCTCCAGCATCGAGTTCCGCGGCAGCAACGTCGGCCCGGCCACCGCCCACGTCGTCCTGGTCCGGGCGGCGGACGGCGAGAAGGTCGAGGCCACCGCCGAGGGTGACGGCATGATCGACGCCGCCGGCCAGGCCATCCGGGCCGCCACCGGCATCGACGGCCGCCAGACCGACTTCAACGTGTCGTCGGTGACCGGCGGGGTGGACGCCTTGGGCGACGTGGTCATCCAGTTCGAGTCCGAGGGCTCGAAGGTGTCCGGCCGCGGCGTGTCCACCGACGTCGTCGAGGCGTCGGCCCGGGCCCTCCTCAACGCCATCAACAAGATCGTGAGGATCAGGGACCGCGCCGAAGTTCGGGACCTCGAGACCGGGCCCTAGCCGAGCGGAGCGCGGGGCCTCCTGGGCCCGGGCTCTGGCCACCCTCGGAGGTTGGTTGAGGAGGGGCCGGCCCGTCGGGCTACTCGTCGTCTGTGCCCGCTGGAGGGCCGAACCAGGTCTCGAGGGCTTGGGTGAGGGCAGGGTCGGTGAGGTCGCCGGTCCAGGCGACGTGGCCGTCGGGGCGGATCAGGACCGTGGGCGGTGCGGCGACCTCGCCGATCACGGGGAGCTCCCAGGGGCCGTCGTAGGTCCCCACGACCGAATCGACGCGGTCGGCCCAGGGGGTGAGGTCGAAGCCGGTGGGGTCGCCGAGGGCGAGGAGCACGGGGCGGGCATCGTGCAGGAGGGTGAAGACGCGGGTGGGGCCGTCGGCGGTGTGCAGGTCGAGGTCGGGCATGCGCCGTCCGAGCAGCGGGTGTCCCTCGCCGAGGTCGTAGTGGATGTCGAGCGCGGAGATCATCCCGGCGATGCGCCGGCGCGGCTCGTCCATGCTCAGCAGGTCGGTCACGGTCTCCCGGAGGGCCTGGTGACGGTCGTCCGGGGTGGCGAGCGCGACCTGCGCCATGGTGTTGTGCAACACCCGGGCGCCCACGGGGTGCCGCTCGTCCTGGTAGGTGTCCAGCAGGCTCTCGGGTGAGACCTGGTTGACCACCTGAGCCAGCTTCCAGCCCAGGTTCACGGCGTCCTGGACACCGGTGTTCAGGCCCTGGCCGCCCTGCGGCGGATGGACGTGGGCAGCGTCCCCGGCCAGCAGGACGCGGCCGTCGCGATACGAGGCGGCCTGGCGGGACAAGTCGCTGAACCGGGAGATCCAGGTGGGGCTGTGCACCCCGAAATCCGTCCCGTAGAGGCGCGTGAGCAGGTCGCTGAGGTCCTGCAGGGTCGGCTCGCCGGTGTGTTCCGTGTGCTCCTCGACCAGGACGACCCGGTACGGCCCGCCGCTGCCTCCCGGGTCGACGGGTCCGATGCCCCCGCCCTCGCGGCGCATGCCGATCTCCGGCTCGTCCGCCATCTGGACCTCCGCGATCATCCAGCTGATCGACGCATCGAGCCCGACGAAGTCGATGGCTGTGGCCTTGCGCACCACGCTCCGTCCTCCATCGCAGCCGACGAGGTACTCGGCCCGGAGCGACGGACCGCCCGACACGTCGGCGACGACGCCGGTGGCGTCCTGTGTGAACCCCACCACCTCCTGGCCACGGAGGAGGGGCACGCCGAGCTCTTCGACCCAGTCGGCGAGCATGGGCTCGAAGACCTTCTGCCACAGGGCGAGCACGTAGTTGTGGCGGGTGGGGAAGTCGCTGATGTCCAGGGGGATGGCCGCGTACCCCAGCGCCGGGACGACGTAACCCGCGTCGAGGAAACGATCCACGACGCCCCGCTGGTCCAGCACCTCGATGGTGCGGGCGTGGAGCCCACCGGCCCGCGAGCCGTCGACCTCCTGATCGGTCCGTCGTTCGACGACGACCGTGTCGATCCCCGCCAGCGCCAGCTCGGCCGCCAGCATCAGCCCGGTCGGGCCGCCGCCGGCGATCACCACCGCGTGGTCGGTCATCGTCGATCGCCATTCGCCGCAGGCAACACACGCATTCGACCGCTCCTGCCTCGGGATCCTGGGCCGTGATCGGCTCAGCGAGGGGTCATGATCAGCACGATTCGGTCGTTTGCGGCAAGCCCCCACCCCTGGGTTACTCTGCAAATGGCGACGTGGATCCTCCGTCCGCCTCGGCACCGGAACCCGGTTGCCTCTGACCCGGATTACGGGTCCTCTGCTCAGGTCAGGACTTCGGCGGCGGCGCGTTCGCCGGATTCGACGGCGCCGTCGATGTAGCCCATCCAGTGGACGGCGGTCTCGGTGCCGGCCCAGTGGATCGGGCCGACCGGCTGGCGGAGGGCCGGGCCGAAGCGGGTCCAGGCCCCGGTGGGGAAGTGGGCGCCATAACAGCCGCGGGTCCAGGCCTCGGCGGTCCAGTCCCGCTCGACGTAGTCGATGGGGGAGGCCGCCTTCGGCCCGAACCAACGCACGAGGCAGTCGACGAAGGCCTGACGGCGGGCCGTCGGTGACCTCTCGCCCCAGTAGAGGGCGTGGGTGCCCTCGTAGAAGCCGACCAGGATCCCGGGGGCGTGGCCGGGGACCGAGTTGTCGAAGGTCAGGCTGACCGGGCCGACGACGGAGGCCGCCTGGCCGTTGAGGCCGTCGGCCCGCCACCAGGGCTCGTCGTAGGCGACCATCACCTTGATGACCTGGCCGTGGGGGAGCTGCTGGGTGAGCTGGTCCCGCCGGGTGGGCAGCGCCGGCGAGTAGTCGATCCGGCCGGCGAGGTTGGGGGCGCGGCCACGATCACCCGGTCGGCGGTGAACGAGCCGGCGTCGGACCCGACGGTGACCCCGTCGTCGCCCCAGACGATTCGCCGCACCGGCGCCGACAGCACGACGGCGTCGCCCAGGTCCTCCGCCAGGCGCTCGCTGATGCGCCAGGTGCCGCCGGCCACCCGGTCCTGCTGGGCCCCGCCCTGGACGCTGACGATCCGCTCGAGGCCGTTGCCGGATGCGATGTAGGTCAGCCAGTGCAGGAGCGACATCGTGTCCGGCTCGGAGGCGAAGGCGGCCGCGGTGACGATGTCGTGGAACGCCCGTCCCTGGGCGGTGTGGACCCGGCGACCGAGCCAGGCGGCGAAGGTCGTGGCGTCGAGGGCGGCGGCGTCCGGGCTGTCCCACGGGGCGTCGAGGTCGATGCTGTCGACCAGCTTGTCGAGCGTCCGCACGGCCTGGAAGAGGTCGGCGAGGGCGAGGGGGCTGAGCGGCGGCGTGTCGCCGGTGTACCGCTCGACCTTGCCCTCGGCCAGCTCGACGAGGCCGGCGCCGTCGTCGTAGGTGGGGTGCCGCTCGAGGCCCAGCTCGTCGATCAGGGCGTTGACCCGGTCCTGGGTGGGCCCGACCCACTGGCCACCCACCTCGACGGTGACGCCGGCGACGGTGTCGTTCAGCGTGCGCCCGCCGACCCGGTCCCGGGCCTCCAGCACGACGACGGAGCGCCCGGCCTCCTGGATCCGCCGAGCCGCGACCAACCCCGCGGTCCCACCACCCACGACCACGACATCGCTTCGGTCAGGCACGCACCGACGGTAGCCAGGTGGGGCGGGTCGTCTCGTAGGTGTCGATGTCGGTGACGTGCTGGAGGCTGAGACCGATGTCGTCGAGGCCGTTGATGAGGCGGTGCCGGGTGTTCTCGTCCATCTCGAAGTCGGCCTCGATGCCCGCGGCCGGGGCGGCCACCGTGCCGCGCTCGACGTCGATTGTGATCTCGAGGCTCGGGTCGGCCTGCACGGCCTGCATCAGGGCTTCACCCGCCGCGGCGTCCACCTGCACGGGCACGAGGCCGCATTTGGTGGCGTTGTTGCGGAAGATGTCGGCGAACCGGGGGGAGATGACCGCCCGGAACCCGTAGTCCTGGATGGCCCAGACGGCGTGCTCGCGGGAGGAGCCGGTGCCGAAGTTGGCGCCGGCGATCAGGATCGAAGCGCCGGCGTACTGCTCGTCGTTGAGGACGAAGTCCCGGTCGTCCCGCCACTCCGAGAAGAGTCCCCGACCGAAGCCGGTGCGCTCCACCCGCTTGAGCCAGTCGCTGGGGATGATCTGGTCGGTGTCCACGTCGGACCGGTCGAGGGGGACGGCGGACCCGGTGACCACGCTCACGGCTTCCATCAGTTCTGCTCCGTTGTTGGTTCTTCGGCTGACGCCTCATCACTGGGCAGGCGGGGCCCCTTCCCCACCTGCGAGGGCTTCGCCCCCGTCAGGTCGTCGGGGGTGGCGAAGGTGCCGGCGATGGCGGTGGCGGCGGCCACGGCGGGGGAGACGAGGTGGGTGCGCCCACCCCGGCCCTGGCGCCCTTCGAAGTTGCGGTTGCTGGTGGAGGCGGCCCGCTCGCCCACCGCCAGCTTGTCCGGGTTCATGGCCAGGCACATCGAGCAGCCCGGCTGGCGCCAGTCGAAGCCGGCGGCCGTGAGGATCTTGTCGAGGCCCTCGGCCTCGGCCTGCTCCTTCACCATGCCCGAGCCGGGGACGACCAGGGTGCGGATCCCCTCGGCCACGTGCCGGCCCTCGGCCACGGCGGCCACCGCCCGGAGGTCCTCGATGCGGCCGTTGGTGCACGAGCCGATGAACACCGTGTCGACCTTCACCTCCCGCATCGGCGTGCCCGCCTCGAGGCCCATGTAGGCCAGCGCCCGCTCGGCCGCGTCCCGCTCCGAGGCCTCGGCGAAGTCGTCGGGCGAGGGCACGGCCGCGTCCAGGGGGATGACCTGGGCGGGGTTCGTCCCCCAGGTCACGTGCGGCGACAGCGTGGCGGCGTCGATGACCACCTCCTTGTCGAAGGTGGCGTCGTCGTCGGTCACCAGCGTGCGCCAGTCGGCGACGGCTTCGTCCCACGCCGCCCCGGTCGGCGCCGACGGGCGACCCTGGAGGTAGGCGAAGGTCGTCTCGTCGGGGGCGACCAGGCCGGCGCGGGCGCCCGCCTCGATCGACATGTTGCACACGGTCATCCGGCCCTCCATCGACAGCGCCCGGATGGCCGACCCCCGGTACTCGATGACCGAGCCGATCCCGCCGCCGGTGCCGATGCGGCCGATGATGGCCAGCACGACGTCCTTGGCGGTCACCCCGAGGGGGAGCTCGCCGTCGACGGTCACCGCCATCGTGCCGGGGCGACGCTGGGGGAGGGTCTGGGTGGCCAGCACGTGCTCCACCTCGCTGGTCCCGATGCCGAAGGCGAGGGCGCCGAAGGCCCCGTGGGTCGAGGTGTGCGAGTCGCCGCAGACGATCGTCATCCCCGGCTGGGTCAGGCCCTGCTCGGGGCCGATGATGTGCACGATGCCCTGGCCGGGGTCACCCATCGAGTGGAGGCGGATGCCGAACTCGGCGGCGTTGGCCCGGAGGGTCTCCACCTGGGTCCGGGAGATCGGGTCCTCGATGGGGCCGAGGGTGGTCGGGACGTTGTGGTCCTCGGTGGCCACCGTGAGGTCGGGGCGGCGGACCGGTCGGTCGGCGATGCGCAGGCCGTCGAAGGCCTGGGGGGACGTGACCTCGTGGACGAGGTGCAGGTCGATGTAGAGCAGGTCGGGCTCGCCGCTCGCGCTGCCGCGGTGCACGAGGTGGCGGTCCCAGACCTTCTCGGAGAGCGTCTTGGCCATTTCGGGGGATCCTCGGAGGTAGTTGTCTCGAATAGTGAGACTATGATCTTGCCTTGTGGAATCCAGGGTAAGCGGTGTGGGCACGATCGACAAGGGCGTCCGGGTCCTGGCCGCCGTGGAGGCCGGCGGGCCCTGCGCGCTGGCCGACCTGGTCGCCGCCACCGGCCTGTCCCGGGCCACGACCCACCGGCTCGCAGTGGCCCTCGAGACCCACGGCCTCCTGCGGCGGACCGCGGACGGCCGCTTCGCCCTGGGCCTGCGCCTCGTCGGCCTGGGGCGGGCCGCGGCCGACGGACTGCCCCTCGCCGAGGTCGCGGCTCCGGCGCTGCTCGCCCTGCGGGACGCCACCGGCGAGAGCGTCCAGCTCTACGTGCGCACCGGCGACGAGCGGGTCTGTGTGGCGTCCCTGGAGTCACCCCACGGCCTCCGTACCATCGTGCCGATGGGTGCCGCCCTCCCGCTCGACCGGGGCTCTGCCGGCCGGGTGCTGACCAGCGTCACCACCGGCTGGGTCGACAGCGTCGAGGAGCGCGAGCGGGGCGTGGCCTCGGTCAGCGCCGCCGTGCGGGACGCCGACGGCCACGTGCTCGCCGCGGTCAGCGTCTCGGGCCCCATCGAGCGCACGACCCGATCGCCCGGCGAGCGCTACGGCGCCGCCGTCGACGCCGCGGCACGCGCCATCGAGGCCGCCTCCGCGTGACCGAGCAGCCGTGACCGACGCCCCGCTCCTGGCGGCCATCGACATCGGCACGAACTCGGTCCACCTCGTCGTGGCCCGGGCCGTGGCCGCGGACCGCTTCGAGATCGTCGCCCGCGAGAAGGACATGGTCCGCCTGGGCCACGGTGGCGGCGAGATGAAGCGGCTGGAGGACGACGCCGTCGACCGGGCGGTGGCGGCCCTGGGCCGGCAGCGGGCCATCGCCGAGGCCCACGGGGCCGAGGTCCGGGCCGTGGCCACCAGCGCGGTCCGCGAAGCGGAGAACCGGCACGTCTTCCTGCGCCGGGCCGCCTTGGAGGCCGGGGTCCGGGTCGAGGTCATCTCCGGCTTCGAGGAGGCCCGCCTCATCCACCTCGGGGTGCTGCAGGCGGTCCCGGTGTACGACCGCCGGGTCCTGGTGGTGGACATCGGAGGCGGGAGCACCGAGATCGTCCTGGGCGAGCGCGACGAGGCCATCGTGGCCCGCAGCCTCAAGCTGGGTGCGATCCGGCTGACCGACCGGTTCTTCGCCGGTGGCACCGTCAAAGCCCGCGCGGTGACCAGGGCCCGCCGGCACATCCAGGGGGTCCTGGCCCCCATGCAGCGCGACATCGACCGCTTCGACCTGGCGGTCGCCAGCTCCGGGACGGCCCAGAGCGTGGCGGCCATGGCGCTCGCGGCCCGCGGCGGCGAGCCGGTCCAGAGCCTCAACCAGGTGGTCATCGGCGCCGGGGAGCTGGCTGCGGTGGTCGATGCCCTGGTGGCGGCACCGACGCCGGCCGAGCGCCGCCGCATCCCCGGCCTCGACGAGGGGCGAGCCGACATCATCGTGGCCGGGGCCCTCGTGCTCCAGGAGGTGCTGGCCGCGTTCGGGGCCACCGACGTGATGATCTCGGAGTCCGCCCTCCGGGAGGGCGTCCTGGCCGACACCTACCGCCGGGCCCACGGCGGGTCGCTGCACCACCTCCGTGACATCCGCAAGCGCGGCGTCCTGCACCTGGCCGAGCTCACCGACGACGATCCCGAGCACTCCGAGCGCTCCGCCCACCTCGCGCTCCAGCTCTTCGACCAGCTGGCCCCCTGGCACGGCCTCGACGACGGTCCCCGGGAGTACCTCGAGGCGGCGGCCCTGCTCAGCAACGTGGGCCTGTTCATCTCCCACTCGGGGCACCACAAGCACAGCTACTACGTCATCCGGAACTCCGAGCACCTCACGGGGTTCACCGACATCGAGATCGAGGTCATCGCCCAGGTCGCCCGGTACCACCGCAAGAGCCCGCCCAAGGCCAAGCACGAGGCCTTCGCCGCGCTGGACGACACCGATCAGCAGGTGGTGCGGACGCTGGCCGGGATCCTGCGGGTGGCGATCGGCCTGGACCGGGCCCATCGGGGCAGCGTCGGCGCCCTGCACTGCGGACCGGACGGCGACGGCCTCGTGATCGAGATCGAGCCGACGAGGGGCGCCGACACGACGGTGGAGGTCTGGTCGGCCGAGGAGCGCAAGGGCCTGCTGGCCGAGGTGTTGGGACGTCCGGTCGAGGTCCGGACGCAGCAGGCGCTCAGCGACAGCTGACCGCCCGGCCGGCCACGTCGCGCGCCGCGGCCACCAGCGCCGGGACGAAGCGCTCGGGTTCGGCGACACAGCCGCCGTGGTCGATCGATGCCGGGTACACGACCGCGTCGGGGATGGCGGCGGCGAGCTTGGCCTGGCGGGTGGGGGGCACGACCCGGTCCTGTTCGGTGAGGACGACCGAGGTCGGGACGTCGACGTCGCCGATCCACGCGTGGGACGAGAAGGCGCCGATGGCCTGACCGGCCTCGAGCACCATCCGGGGGTCGCCGGCCTCGAACTGGTCCCGGGCCCAGTCCGACAGGCCGGGTCGACGGCTGATCAACCGCCGGGCGGCGCGGCGCTGGGCCGGCCCCGGCACCATCCGGGCGGCGGTCGCCATCGCCCCGAGGGCGGCGAACCCGCCGAGGGCGCCCGGGTTGCCCCGGAAGTTGCGGGCCGTGGCCCCGAGGACCAGGCCGTCGACCCGGTCGCGGTGGCGGTGCCAGACGAGCTGGGCCACGAGGCCACCCATCGAGTAGCCGACGGGGATGAACCGGTCGATGCCCAGGGCGTCGGCGAGGGCGACGGCGTCGTCGGCACAGTCGGCGAGGCGGAAGCGCCGGTTGGTGCGGATGCCCCGGCCGTGGCCCCGGTGGTCGAGGGCGACCACGCGGAAGTGCTCCGCCAGCGGTTCGTAGGACGGGAACCAGTTGAGGTCGGCGGTGGCCGTCCAGCCGTGGAGCAGGAGGACGGTCGGGGCTCCGTCCCCGGTCCGGCTCGGCTGGTCGCGGTGGAACGTCGTGCCGCGGCCGGGCAGGTCGATCGGCCCGCCCGGCGGCAGGGCCGGGCGGGTCACTGGCCCACGGAGACGATCTCGACGCGGAGCGTGCCGCCGGGTGTCTCGGCCTCGACGACGTCGCCGGCTTGGGCGCCCAGGAGGGCCTTGCCGATCGGGGAGCCGGGCGACATGATCTCGATGCCGTCCCGCTTCTCCTCGATGGAGCCCAGCAGGTAGGTCTCGACGTCGTCGTCCCCCTCGTAGCGGATCCCACGACCGACCCGGCGGCCACGGTGCCGTCGTCGGAGCCACCCTCGACGATCTCGGCCCGCTCGATCATCGCCTCGAGGTCCCGGATGCGGGCCTCGGTCTGGCCCTGCTCCTCCTTGGCGGCGTGGTAGTCGCCGTTCTCCTTGAGGTCGCCGAGCTCTCGGGCGGCCTCGATCCGCTTGGCGATGTCGATGCGCCAGACCGTGGTCAGGTGCTCGTGCTCCACCTTCAGCCGGTCGAACGTGGCCTGGGTGAGCTGGATGTTCTCAGCCATCCGGAGAGGCTAGACAGCGGCAGCCGGAGGGCCTACTGGCCCGCTGCGGAGCTCCATGTTGGTGGGGATCGGCTCGGGGCTCCGGTCCGGCAGGACGATGCTCCCCTCGCAGGCCGCCAGCAGGGCGATGATCGAGAGCGAGATGAGGAGACGACGCAGCACGGACGGGCAACCCAGCGGTGCCGACCCGACGTCCTCGGGCCACTGAGGTTGACGATCGGCCCTCGACCCCCGACACTGGGGTCCGTGAAGCGCCACCTCGCGCCCATCATCCTCATTCCCTAGCGCGCGCCGTCCTCGGCCCGCGCTCCTCGACCGTCCACCTCGGTGGGCGGTTTCTTCGTTCCCGGGGCGGGAAGGACCCGCCCCCACGGCCAGTGAAAGGACCCAGCAGACGTGACCCACCGCATCGGCGTTCTCGGCGGCGACGGCATCGGCCCGGAGGTCGTGGCCGAGGGCCTCAAGGTCGTGCGCGCCACGGGCGTGGAGCTCGACACGGTCGACTACGACCTCGGCGGTGCCCGCTACCTGCGCGACGGGGTGGTGCTGCCCGATGAGGTCCTCGACGAGTGGCGGGGCCTCGACGCCCTGTTCCTGGGCGCCGTGGGCACCCCCGATGTCCCGCCGGGGGTCATCGAGCGGGGCCTGCTGCTGAAGATGCGGTTCGCGCTGGACCTCTACGTCAACCTGCGCCCCTTCCTGCACCCGCCCGACCGTCGACTTCCTCGTGGTGCGGGAGAACACCGAGGGGACCTACGCCGGCGAGGGCGGCTTCCTGCGCAAGGACACCCCGCACGAGATCGCAACCCAGGGCTCGGTCAACACCCGGATGGGCGTCGAGCGGGCCGTGCGCTACGCCTTCGACCTGGCCCGCAGCCGGGACCGCCACCACCTCACCCTGGTGCACAAGACCAACGTGTTGACCTTCGCCGGGGACCTCTGGGAGCGGGCCTTCAACGAGGTGGCCACTGAGTACGCCGACGTCGAGACGGCCTACCACCACGTCGACGCCGCCTGCATCCACTTCGTCCAGGACCCCGGCCGGTACGACGTCATCGTCACCGACAACCTGTTCGGCGACATCCTCACCGATCTCGGGGGTGCGGTCTCCGGGGGCATCGGGCGGGCCGCTTCGGCCAACCTGAACCCCGCCCGCACCGGGCCCTCCATGTTCGAGCCCGTGCACGGCTCGGCCCCCGACATCGCGGGGACCGGGACCGCCGATCCCACCGCGGCGGTGCTGTCCGCGGCGATGATGCTCGAGCACTTGGGCGAGGCCGATGCCGCCGCCCGGATCAAGAAGGCGTGCGCCGAACCGGCGCCGCAGGGAAGCACTGCCGACATCGGCGATGCCATCGCAGAAAGGGTCTGAGATGCCGATCGAGACCGTCGACAAGATCTGGATGGACGGCGAGCTGGTCGCCTGGGACGACGCGAAGATCCACGTCCTGACCCACACGCTCCACTACGGCTGCGGCGTCTTCGAGGGGATCCGGGCCTACGAGACCGACCGGGGCCCCGCGGTGTTCCGTCTGGACGACCACATCGACCGCCTCTTCAACTCGGCGGCGATCTACATGCTGGACATCCCCTTCGACCGGGACGACGCTCATCGCCGCGACCCTGGAGACGGTCCGGGTCAACGACGTCCCGTCCTGCTACATCCGGCCGCTCGTGTACCTCGGGTACGGCGAGATGGGTCTGAACCCGCTGCCGTGCCCGGTCAACGTGTCCATCGCCGTCTGGCCGTGGGGCACCTACCTCGGTGACGAGGGCATCCGGAACGGCATCCGCCTGAAGATCTCGTCCTGGCGCCGCCACGACCCCAACACCATGCCGCCCGCGGCCAAGGGCACCGGGATGTACATCAACTCGTCCATGGCGAAGGTCGAGGCCCTCAAGGCGGGCTACGACGAGGCCGTCATGCTGTCGCCCCAGGGCAACGTCAGCGAGTGCACGGGGGAGAACATCTTCATCGTCAAGGCCGGGGCGATCATCACGCCGCCGACCTCGGCCGGTGCCCTCGAGGGCATCACCCAGGACTCGGTGCGCCGCATCGCGGAGGACCTCGGCGTGGACTACCGCGTGGAGAACCTGCTGCGCAGCGACCTCTACACCGCCGACGAGGCCTTCCTCAGCGGCACGGCGGCCGAGGTCGTGCCCATCCGTTCGGTGGACGACCGCGAGCTGGGCGACCCCGGCCCGATCACCCGCCAGATCCAGGAGACCTACTTCGCCGCGGTCCGCGGCGAGGACGACCGCTACAAGGACTGGCTGAGCTATGTCCGCGACTGACCGTCCGGTGACCCCGCCCTCCCCTCGCCAGCCGGCCGCGGTGGAGATCTACGACACGACCCTGCGCGACGGGAGCCAGCTGGAGGGCATCTCCCTCACCGTCGACGACAAGCTCCGCATCGCCGAGCAGCTCGACTACCTGGGCGTGCACTACATCGAGGGCGGCTGGCCCGGCGCCAACCCGAAGGACGACGAGTTCTTCCGGCGGGCGGCGACCGAGTTGGGCCTGTCGACCAGCGAGCTGGTGGCGTTCGGTTCCACGCGGCGGGTGAAGGGCAAGGTCGACGACGACCCGACCCTGGCCAACCTGCTGGCGGCGGGCACCGGCACCGTCTGCATCTTCGGGAAGAGCTGGGACTACCACGTCACCGAGGCGCTGCGCACCGACCTCGACGAGGGCGTGGCCATGGTCCGGGACTCGATCGAGCACCTCGTGGCCCAGGGCCGGCGGGTGTTCTTCGACGCCGAGCACTTCTTCGACGGCTACAAGGCCAACCCCGAGTTCAGCCTGCGGGTGCTGGAGGCCGCGGCCATGGCCGGGGCCTCCTGTCTCGTGCTGTGCGACACGAACGGCGGCTCACTGCCCTTCGACGTCGAGCGCATCGTGGGCGAGGTCGTGGACTACGTGGACACCGAGGTCGGCGTGCACCTGCACGACGACACGGGCTGCGGCGTGGCCAACGCCCTGGCCGGCGTCCGGGGCGGCGCCACCCACGTCCAAGGGACGATCAACGGCTACGGCGAGCGCACCGGCAACTGCAACCTGACCACGATCGTCGCCGACCTCACCCTGAAGATGGGCGTGGCCACGATCCCCGAGGATCGCCTCGAACGCCTGACGCCCGTGTCCCACCACGTGGCCGAGCTGGTCAACATCAGCCCGGATCCCCAGCAGGCGTTCGTCGGGGCATCGGCCTTCGCCCACAAGGCGGGCGTGCACACCAGCGCCATCGCCCGACGGCCCGACGCCTACGAGCACATCGACCCCGACCGGGTCGGCAACGGGACCCGCTTCGTGGTCTCCGAGCTGGCCGGCCGCTCGACCATGGAGCTCAAGGCCCAGGAGATCGGCGTGGAGATGGACGGCCCCGCCCTGTCCGAGGTCGTCGACCGGCTGAAGCAGCTCGAGTACGAGGGCTTCCACTTCGAGGCCGCCGACGGCTCCCTGGAGCTGCTCATGCGCGACGCGACCGGGTGGAGCCAACCGTTCTTCCGGCTGGAGTCCTTCCGGGTCACCGTGGAGCACCGGGCGCCCGCGGACGGCTCCAGCGGGGTGCAGGGCGCCGAGATCGTCACCGAGGCGACGGTCAAGGTGGAGGTCGAGGGCCAGCGGGTCATCGCCACCGCCGAGGGCAACGGTCCGGTCAACGCCCTGGACGAGGCCCTGCGCAAGGCCATGGCCATGGCCGGGGCCCACGACGTCCTGCAGGGGGTGCACCTGACCGACTACAAGGTGCGCGTCCTGGACACCCAGAAGGGCACGGGCGCGGTGACGCGGGTCCTGATCGACTCCACCGACGGCGAGCGCTCGTGGTCGACCATCGGGGTCAGCGAGAACATCATCGAGGCCTCCTGGCAGGCCCTGGCCGACTCGATCATCTACGGCCTCCTGCACAACCGGGCGTAGAGTCGCCGCTCGATGGCTGCTCCCGAGTACGTCCCCGGCAAGGTGATCGACGACACCCGCATCTACACGGCCCCGCCACGGGTCCTCGGCTCGTGGATGTCCGACCGTCCGGCTGAGCTGCACGCCGGCCAGGAGCGGGGGGACCGCCTGGGCAGCCCCGGCCCGGACCAGGGGTTCGGCCTGACGCTGGCCGAGCGCTTCCGGGGCAAGCTC
This sequence comes from uncultured Microthrixaceae bacterium, assembly GCA_963748285.1. Classification (GTDB taxonomy): domain Bacteria; phylum Actinomycetota; class Acidimicrobiia; order Acidimicrobiales; family DATDAH01; genus DATDAH01. The sequence goes on along the minus strand of CAVVIF010000008.1, from coordinate 1,433,937 downwards.
GCCCTGCGCCCCGGCGAGCACGAGGCCGATGCGCTCGCCGGAGCCCTGACGGTCGCCCTCAAGCGGGCGTCGCTGTTCGGCCGGGCGCCGGTCATCCACGACCTGTCCATCGCCTTCACCCTCTTCGGGTTCCTCGACGAGCAGGCCGACGACGAGCTCGTCGCCCTGCGCCGCAGCTACTTCGAGGAGGCGGCCAACCCCCACCACTACGTGGAGCAGCGCCGCATCGCCGACCTGGTCCCCGAGTCCACCCTCCGCCTCAGCCCCGCCGAGGTCACTGCCGGCTCCTGGAAGACCCTCCTCACCCTTCCCTGAAGGTCCTCCGTTCCTGACCGGTTCGCACCTCACTGAAATTGCGTTGCTTCCGGTCGTCTGACGACCACAACTCACGCAAAGTCAGTGGCTGGCCTGCCCGGGACCGAAAAGGGCAATCCCCAGAGCACTACCGTCGCCGATCGTGCAGATCGACCTCGGTGCCCTGACCTTCGACGTGACGGCCGCCGGGCCGGAGGACGGGCCGGTGGTCATCCTCCTCCACGGGTTCCCCCAGACCTCGGCCTGCTGGCGCCACACGCTGCCGGTCCTGGCCGAGGCCGGCTACCGCGTCCTGGCGCCGGACCAGCGGGGCTACTCGCCCGGGGCCCGCCCCGCGGGGGTGGCGGCCTACCACTCCGCCGAACTGACCGCGGACGTCCTCGGGTTGGCCGACGCCGTCGGCGCGGAGCGGTTCCACCTGGTGGGCCACGACTGGGGGGCGAGCATCGCCTGGCAGGTGGCCGCCCGCCACGGTGACCGTCTGTTGACGGTGACGCCGATCTCGGTGCCCCACCCGCTCGCCTACGCCACGGCCCTCGCCTCGCCGGACACCGACCAGGAGCAGCGTTCGTCGTACTTCCCGATGTTCCGGGAGGAGGGAGCCGAGGACGGGATGCTGGCCAACGACGCCGCCGGGCTGCGCATGATCTACCTCGCCGGCGGCCTGACCGAGGAGGAGGCGGCACCGCACCTCGCTGCCCTGTCGAGCCCTGAGGCCCTGGGCGCCGCGCTCAACTGGTACCGGGCGGCGGGCGGCCACCTCATCGCGGGCCTGGGGCCGATCACCGTGCCCACGCTGCACGTGTGGAGCACCGAGGACGTCGCCCTCGGCCGGGAGGGGGCGGTGGCGACCGGCGATCACGTCGAAGGTCCCTACCGGCTCGTCGTGCTGGAGGGGATCGACCACTGGATCCCCGACCACGCTCCGGATGCCCTCAACGAAGCGCTGTTGTCACATCTGAGTGGCTTCGCTCGCGGTCCGGAGCGGCAGGCTCTCTGACCAGACCCGGCTCTTCCTCGACCCAGGGTTCGGTCGCTCGATCGGCAACTCCGGCGTCGCCGTGGTGGGACGCCTCCACTTCCTGCTCCGCTCCGCTGCGCAGCCTCAGGGTCGGCTGAGGGCGCGTAGCGTCTGGTCATGGAGAGCGTCCGGTCCCGCAGGGAAGCCGTCGTGCGAGCGCACATGGAGGCCGAGAACGTCCACGACTTCGACACGGTCATCGCCACCTTCGACCACCCTCGCTACGAGCTGATCGCCACCGGCCAGGTCCACGACGGCGAGGAGGAGGTCCGCGGCTACTTCGCCTCGACCCGCGGCGCGTTCCCGGACCAGCGCAACGAGCTGATCGCCCTGCACTCGACCGACGACGGCGTCTGGGTCGAGTTCGACCTCCTGGGCACCCACGAGGGCCCCTTCCTCGGCTTCGAGCCCACGGGCCGGGAGTTCCGTTGCCGGATGGCCGCCTTCTTCGCCTTCGAGGGCGAGAAGATCGTCGCCGAGCGCGTCTACTTCGACGCCCTCACGATCCTGAGCCAGTTGGGCCTGGCGTGAGCGCCGGTTGACCAGCGAGCGACCGACGACGACGCACCCACTGGGACCAGGATCGAGGGCCCGACCCGACCCGGCGAACTGGCTCCTGATCCTCCGCCTATAGGCGGCAGATCAGGCGCCAGAACGGGAAGCGGTCACCCCAGGTGGGATTCGGGGCCCGGGGAGGGCTCAGCCGCCCCCGACGACCGGCTGCCCGTCGCCTCGCCCCCGTGGTCCCGGCGGTTGCGGTTCAGTTCAACAGCGGCAGGACGTCGCGGCCGAGGGCGGCGAGCTGATCGCAGAACTCGTCGAGGGTGCGGCTGCGGGGGCGGACCTGGATGTGGTTCACGCCGAGGTCCTTGAGCTCGCGGATGCGCTCGGCCACCTGCTCGGGCGCCCCGCTGATGGTCCACGGCCCGACGTCCCAGTCGGGCTCGCCGATGTAGAGCGGCTCGCAGATGGTGCCGATGTCGATGGGGTCGTCGCCCCGAGCGGGCCTGCGGTGTTGCATCAGGTAGGTGATGGCGCCGGCCAGCTCGTGTCGGGGGGTGCCCTGGGGCAGCCAGCCGTCGCCCCGGACCGCGGCTCGCCGCAGGGCGGGCTTGGACGAGCCGCCGACCCAGATGGGCAGGACATCCTGGCGGGGGCGGGGCTGCAGGCCCACGCCCTCGACGGTGAAGTGCTCGCCCGCGTAGGACGGGTACTCGTCGGTGAAGGCGGCCCGCAGCACGTCGATGCACTCGTCGGTCACCGCGCCGCGGTTGGCGTAGTCGGCCCCGAGGGCGGCGAACTCGCCTTCCACGTGACCGGTGCCGACGCCGAGGATCGTGCGGCCCCCCGACAGCTCGTCCAGGGTCAGAAAGGCCTTCGCCGAGACCAGCGGGTGCCGGTAGGCCGGGACGAAGACGTGGGACAGCAGCCGGAGGCGCTCGGTGCGCCCCGCGATCCAGGCCAGGGTGGCGACGGTGTCGTACCAGATGGTCTGCATCCGCTCGGCCGGCTCCCGGGGGACGGCCACGTGGTCGCAGACGGCCACGTAGAAGAGGCCCGCGGCCTCGCAGGCGTCGACGACCGCGCCCAGTTCGGCGCCGCCGCTGCCCTCCTCCCAGCCTTCGGCGTAGATGCGGCTCTGGGACTGGATGGGCAGCTGCAGGCCGACCTCGAGCCGGCCGGCGGTGATGATCGAGGTCACGCCGGGATCGTGCCACAGCCGGGATCGATCCACCGATTTCCGTAGTACTACGGATGCCCGCCCGAGCGCCTCGTGTGACGGTGCGGACATGCGCCGTCCTGTCTTCCTGATCGTCCTGCTCGCCGTCGTCCTGCTCGCCGGCTCGGCGGCCCCACCGGCTGCGGCCGTCCCTCAGGTACCGGCCGGCGGCCGGGTGTCGTTGTCCTCGACCGAGGCGCAGGCCAACGGGGACAGCTTCGTGCTCGACTACTCCGGCAATGGTCGGTTCGTGCTGTTCGGCTCAGACGCGACCGACCTCGTCGCGGGGGACACGAACGACAGCGCCGATCTGTTCGTCCGGGACACCGTCTCAGGCAAGACCCAGCGGGTGAGCGTGGGCAACGGTGGCGTCCAGGCCGACGACGACTCCTTCTCCGGTTCGCTCTCCGACGATGGCCGATTCGTCGCCTTCTCGTCGGGCGGTTCCAACCTCTACGTCGGTGACACGCTGGGCGCGACCAACGTGTTCGTCCGCGACCGCACCCTCGGCACCACCGAGCTGCTGAGCGTCGGCGTCGGCGGGGTCGAGGCGGACGGCGGCTCGTTCGGGCCGGCCATCTCCGGTGATGGCAGCAAGGTGACCTTCGCCTCCAATGCCACCAACCTGGTCGCAGGCGACACCCTCGGCTTCACCGATGTGTTCCTCCTGGACCTCACAGGCGACACCACGGAGCGGGTGAGCGTCAGCACGACCGAAGGCGAGGCGAACGGCGATTCGCGCGACGCGGCGATCGATCACGACGGCGATGTCGTCGTCTTCCTCACGCAGGCGTCCAATCTGATCGGGGTCAACGACACGAATGGCTTTCGTGACGCCTATGCCCGCCAGTTGGCGACGGACACGACCATTCGGGTCAGTGTCGGGGTCGGGGGCGTCCAGGGAGACGAGGGCACCAGCAGTGTCCACGTGTCCGACGCGGGCAACAAGTTCGCCTTCCAGTCCGACGCCGACAACTTCGTCCCCGACGACGGCAACGGCCAGCGGGACGTCTTCGCCCGCTCGATCCTGGTCGGGGGGACCGTGGAGCGGGTCAGTGTGGACACGGCGGGGGGCGACCTCGATGAAGATGCGTTCGTGTCGGACATATCCGGTGACGGGGATCGGGTCGTGTTCGAGACCAGCGCCCCCGACGTCGGCGGTGGCGGCAGCGGCGGCGTCGCCAGGGACGTCCTGGTCCGCGACATCGTCGGCGACACCACCACGGCCGTGAGTCGAGGGACCGGCGTGGTCAGCAACGGGCTCTCGAGCACCGGCAGGATCACCGACGACGGTCGGGTGGCCTTCGAGAGCTCGGCGACGAACCTGGTGCCCGGGGACACCAACGGCAAGGTCGACGTGTTCCTGTCGGGTGAGGTGTGTGACGGCCAGGTCGTGAACGTCGACCTGAACAAGGGTCAGGTGCCCGACCGGGCTCGCCGACGTGATCCTCGGCACGCCGGGGCCCGACACGGTCAACGCCCTGGGCGGCAACGACCGGTTCTGTGGGGCGGGCGGCAACGACGTCTTCCGGGGCGGGACGGGCAACGACCGGGCCTTCGGCGGGACGGGCGTCGACACCCTGCGGGGGGAGGACGGCACCGACCGCCTCGACGGCGCCGCCGACAACGACAAGTTGTTCGGGGGGAACCAGGCAGAGGCGGGTCGTCGGCCAGGGCCTGGTCGGCGGCCCGCGGGTACCACGAGTCGAGGTGCTCGGCCCGGTAGGTCTGCCAGCCCAGATCACCGTCGGAGGGGACCCGGATGCTGAGCAGGATCTCGTCGGTGGCCCGGTCGACCTCCACGATCAGCGCCGTGTTGCGGTCGACGGCCTCGTCGACGATCGCGCCGTGGGTGATCAGGACGTGCCCGGCGCCGATGCTGTCGGCGTCGCCGAGGAAGTCGGCGTAGACGGGGCCGTCCGGGGTGTCGATGCGGTGCTCCCACACCTGACGGGCCGTCCACGTGGACGGGGGGCCCGATCGGTCCAGCTCGTAGAGGACGGCCCGGCTGAACGGGGGTGGCGCCTCCTCCTTGTCGTCAGTGGCCACCGGCCGCTGGGAGCCGTTGTCATAGAGCAGGATCGTGCCGTCGGGCTGCACCTCGGGGGCGTGCTGGCGGTAGAACCACTCGCCCTCGGTCAGCTCGAAGTCCAGCCCCGGACCGAGCTGCCAGAGCACCTCGCCGGCGGGGCCGTCCTCATCGGCCTCCCAGCGCAGGGCCATGACCGAGCTCAGGTTGCGGGCGGAGACCAGCACGGTGTTGTCGGCCTCGAAGAGGGTCGCCGAGTTCCCGTGGGACCAGTCGACGAAGACCCGGTCGCCGGTGGCGATGGCGTCGGTCTTCAGGTTGCACTGCTGGGACCCGGGCTGCTCGCGGGGGTCGATGGCGTCGAAGAGGCTCAGCTCGTGGACGACGTCGCCCTCGGGCGTGTACTCGAGGACCACGTCGCCGCGCTCGGGGTCGCACCGTGGGGTCGTCGAAGGGCTCGGGCGGACAGTCGGGGTCGGCGAAGCCCCGATAGGTGCGGATCTCCTGGCTGAGGGCGAGGAAGTTGCCGTTGGGTAGCGGGAACGCCACCTCGTGGTGCAGCCGAGGGGTGTCGAGGACGATGGCGCCGTCGGCGTAGGTCTCGTGACCGAAGCGGTCGATCTGGCCGGCCCGGACCCGGGTGTCGGTCGTCCAGTCCCCGACGACCTCGCCGAGCACGTCGATCTCGCGGGCGCCGATGTTGCCGAAGTTGTAGAGCAGGTGGCCGTCCGGCAGTTGGCGGGCGTCGGAGATGAGCTGGCTGTCCTGGTGGTACCAGACGACCTCGCCCTCCTCGTCGACCGCGATCAGGTTGCCCGGGTGCTCGACGGAGAGGTCCGACGGCGTGGCGTTGAACAAGGTGACCCCCTGCCGCGGGGCTCCCGCGACCTCGGTCTCGACCACGGGCAGGTCGGCGGGCAGCGACCCGGTGGCGAACCGCAGCTCGCCGTCGAGGCCGATCAGCGCGGGGTCGCCCCGGAGCCGGAGGTCGTAGGTGGTCTCCGGTCGCATCCCCACGACCGCGAAGGTGTGGTCGCGACCAGGCCCCCCTCGGGCCGGGACCACGACCCGGTGGTCGCCGGCCGTGGCGACGAGGCGAGGGCGGGTCGGCTCGTCGGTCTCGACCCGGACGACCGCGGTCAGGACGCTGTGGGGGCCCGGCTCGATCTCGACGCTGACGCCGTCGCCGGCCACGGTCACCGCGTCGGAGGGGGCGACGGCCTCTGGTGCGGCCGGTCCGGTGTCGTCCCAGCCGGAACAGCCGGCCAGTGCGGCGAGGAGCACGAGGGCAGCCGATGCCCGCCGGAACGTCACGGACGCGAGAGGGTAGGACCATGAGCACACGCTTCGAGGATCGGGTCGCCGTGGTCACCGGGGCGGCGTCGGGCATCGGTCGGGCCACCGCCGAACGCCTGGCCGCCGAGGGGGCGACGGTCGTGGCGGTTGACCGGGATGCGGCCGGACTGGCCGAGACCGTGGCGGTCATCGCCGCCGCCGACGGCGTGGCCGAAGCCCGGGAGCTGGACGTTTCGGACCCCGACGCCTGTGGCGCGCTCGATCGAGGCGGTGGCCGGTGAGCACGGGCGCCTCGACGTCCTGGCCAACGTGGCCGGGCGTGCTGCGTTTCGCCCACGCCGCCGACCACACCCCGGCCGACTGGGAGCAGACCCTCGCGGTGAACCTCTCGGGACCCTGGTTCCTCATGCAGGCCGCCCTGCCCCACCTGGAGGCGACCCGGGGCAACATCGTCAACGTGGCCTCGGCCGCGGGGCTCGTCGGCCAGGCCTACACATCCGCCTACTGCGCGTCGAAGGGCGGACTCGTCCTGCTCACCCGGTCACTGGCGGTCGAGTACGCCTCGCGCAAGGTACGGGTCAACTGCATCTGCCCGGGCCAGGTCGACACCAACCTGCTGGCCGACTTCACGTTCCCCGAGGGCGCCGACCAACGCCTGCTGGACAAGCTCCTGCCCCTCGTGCGCGGCGCCGCCCCGGAGGAGATCGCTGCCCTGATCGTCTACCTGGCCTCCGACGAGGCCCGCTACGTCACCGGCGCCGCCTGGCCCATCGACGGCGGCCAGACGGCGGGCTGAGCCTCAGTAGCCGGGGGCCGGCGTCCCGGGCGGGTTGAGCACTCCGGGGACGGCGTCGGGCCGGAGGCTGGCCCGACGACGCTGATGCCTCAGGCGTTGACCACCCGCAGGACGACGTGGCCGGCGCTGGCGGTCTGCGCGGTCTGATCCGGGTATCGGTAGCCGTCGACCGCGATCTTGTAGCGGACCCCGGCGAACACCCGGATGTCGACCCGGCTCGTGAGCCGACCGGGCACGTCGTCGTTGGAGGCGATCCGCCGCAGGCCATCGAGGGAGCGGCCGCGGTAGACACCGAGCAACGTGTCGAAGTTGCTGTCCCGGGTCGTGATGATGACGTCTCGGGTGTAGGCCGGGGTCCACTTCCACCAGACCGAGTGCCCGCCGGGGTTCCCGGCGGCGTGCAGCGGCTCACCCTGCTGGCGGGTAGCTCCCACCGTGGTGCCCTCGAACCGCCCCGGCCGGGCGATCGCCCTGGCGTTGCCGAAGTGGTCGTTCGACGGGCGGGCCGTCACCTCGGCCCCGGTCGGGGCCGACTCGGGAGTGGCGGGCTTGGCCACCGCCGGCGCAGCGGTCAGGGCGATGACCGCCGCCAGCGCAACGGCCAAGGGACCTCGCAGGTGCCTTCTCATGGGTTGTCTCCCCCCGTTCGGCGTCTGCCGCAAGAGTACGACAACGGCACGCGTCCGAACAGGGCTTCTCCCGGCCGCGGTCCGTCGGCGTAACCTGACGACCCGTCAGATCCACCACCCCGGGGAGCACTGCAGATGAGGGCCATCGTGTTCGACGGCAAGACCGCCGCCGTCGCCACCGACGTCGAGGTGCGGGACACCGCACCCACCGAGGTGAAGGTGCGCATGGTCTCGGCCGGCGTCTGCCACAGCGACCTCTCGGTCATCGAGGGGACGATCCCGTTCCCGCCCCCGGTGGTCATGGGCCACGAGGGCGCCGGGATCATCGAGGAGGTCGGCTCGGAGGTCACGGGCCTCGCCCCCGGTGACCACGTCGTCATGACGACGCTGGCCTACTGCGGCTCCTGCTCGGCCTGCGACACCGGCAACCCGACCTGGTGCCGGGGGAGCTTCGGTCAGTTGAACCAGCCCTTCACCGTGAACGGCGAACCCGCCTACCAGTTCGCGGCCAACTCGGCCTTCGCCGAGTACACCGTGGTCAGCTCCCGTCAGGTGGTCAAGATCGACCAGAGCGTCCCCCTCACCTCGGCCTGCCTCATCGGCTGCGGCGTGATCACCGGCGCGGGGGCGGTGCTGAACCGGGCCAACGTCCAGCCCGGCCAGGACGTGGCCGTGTTCGGCGTCGGCGGCATCGGCCTCAACGTCATCCAGGCCGCCCGCATCAAGAACGCGGGTCGCATCATCGCGGTGGACACGCTGCCGCAGAAGGAGGAGCTGGCCCGCACGTTCGGGGCCACCGACTTCGTCCAGGCCGGCCCCGACGTGAACGCCGTCAAGGTGATCCGGGAGCTGACTGGTGGCGGCGTGGACTGGTCCTTCGAGTGCGTCGGCCACCCGGCGGTCATCGCCGACGCGGTCAAGTGCCTCGACTGGGGCGGCAACTGCGTGATCATCGGCGTCCCCGGCCCCGAGGCCGAGCTCACCGGGATCCGGGTCAACCACCTGATGCAGATCGACCGGGGGATCATGGGCTGCCGGTACGGCTCGACCAAGCCCCACCGGGACATCCCCCTGTTCATCCAGCTCTACCTGGACGGCCGCCTGAAGCTGGACGAGCTGGTCACCCAGACCTATCCCCTGGAGGAGTTCGAGACCGTGGTCCAGGACATGCACGACGGCAAGCTGGCCCGTGGGGTGCTGACCTTCTGATGACGACCTCCTACGACCGCTTCACCGACAAGGTCGCCATCGTCACCGGGGCGGGCTCGGGCATCGGCCAGGCGGTGGCCGAGCGCCTCGCCGCCGAAGGGGCGACCGTGGCCGCCTTCGACCTGAACCTCGAGGCCACCCAGGCCACCGTGGCCGGCATCACCGAGGCGGGGGGCACCGCCACCGCCCATGCCGTCGACGTGAGCGACGAGACCTCCGTGGCCGAAGGCGTCGCCGCCGCGGTCGACGCCCACGGCCGCCCCCAGGTGGTGTGCAACATCGCCGGGATCGGGACCTTCGCCTGGACCCACGAGATGTCCCTGGACCTGTGGAACCGGATCATCGGCGTGAACCTCACCGGCACGTTCCTCATGTGCCGGGCGACCATCCCGCACCTGCTGGACGGCGGCGGCGTCATCGTCAACACCGCCTCCACCGCGGGCCTGTTCGGCCAGCCCTGGAGCGCGGCGTACTGCAGCTCCAAGGGCGGGGTCATCCTGATGACCAAGGCCCTGGCCACCGAGTACGAGGAGACGGCTCTCCGGGTCAATGCCGTCGCCCCGGGTGGTGTCGAGACGCCCATCCAGAAGGACTTCTACGACGTGCCCGACGGCGGTAACGGCAAGAAGCTCTTCAAGATGATGACCAAGAAGGGCATGTGCTCGCCCGAGGACGTGGCCGCCACCTTCGCCCACGTCGCGTGCGACGAGTCGGCCTACATGAACGGCTCGATCGTGGTCATCGACGGGGGCATCACGGCGTAAGCGGCCCGCGGGCCGGGGGGACACACATGGGGACCTACTGCGTCACGGGCTCGGCCCGGGGCATCGGCGGGGCGATCCGCGCCCGCATCGAGGCCGAGGGCCACTCGGTCATCGGGGTGGACCTGGCCGGCCAGGAGATCACCGCTGACCTGTCGACCCCGGACGGCCGGACCGGGGCCGTGGCCGCCATCCAGGAGGCGGCGGGCGACCGGCTCGACGGGTTGGTGGTCTGCGCCGGCCTGCCCCCGACGTTCAAGCCCACCGAGACGATCGCCCAGGTCAACTACTTCGCCGCCGTCGATCTGCTCGACGCCCTGCTGCCGCTCCTCGAGCGGGCCGAGTCCGGCACCGCGGTCGCCATCTCGTCGAACTCGCTGGGCACCGTGCCCGAGGCCGACGAGCCGCTCATGGGCCCGCTCCTCGCCGGGGACGTGGACGCCGCGATCGCCGCGGCAGCCGCCCTCCACGGCATCCAGGTCTACGGCATGTCCAAACGGGCCCTGGCCCGGGCGGTGCGCCACCGGGCCCCGACCTGGGCGGAGGCTGGGGTCCGGCTGAACGCGGTCGCCCCCGGCGCCACCCAGACCGCCCTCTTCCAGGCCACCCTCGACGACGACGAGATCGGCCCGTTCGTGGAGGACTTCCCGATCCCGGTCGGGCGACGGGGGACCGTCGACGACATCGCCGAGGCGGTGTGGTTCGTCCTCCAGGCGACGTTCATGGTCGGCTCGATCATGTTCGTGGACGGCGGCAGCGACGCCCAGATGCGACCGGACGCGGTCTGATGCGCCTCTCGCTGACCATCGCCGGCCTGCACCGGACCTTCGGCCCGGAGCTGAGCCACTACCTCGACCTGGCGAAGGCGGCCGACGAGGTCGGGATCGACCAGATCGTCCTGGCCGACCACGTGGTCATGGGCCGGAACACCGACGCGTACCCCTACGGCGAGTTCGCCTTCGCCCCCGACGAGCCCTGGGCCGATCCGTTGGCCCTCCTGACCGCCATCGCCGCCGTCACCACGCGGGTACGGCTGGCGACCGGCATCCTCATCACCCCGCTGCGGACGCCGGCCTCGCTGGCCAAGAGCGTGGCCACCCTCGACGCCCTCTCAGGCGGGCGGGTGGACCTCGGGGTCGGCGTGGGCTGGCAGCGGGAGGAGTACGCCGTGGCCGGTGTCCCGTGGGAGGAGCGCTGGGGCCGTCTGGACGACGGGCTGCGGGCCTGCCGGGCGCTGTGGTCGGACTCGCCGGCGTCGTTCGCCTCGCCCAGCGTCCGCTTCGAGGAGATCTGGTGCGAGCCCCGTCCCGTCCAGGGCCGGCTGCCCCTCTGGCTCGGGGCCAAGGCCACCGAGAAGAACTGCGCCCGGGTGGCCGACTGGGGTGACGGCTGGATGCCGCTGGAGGCCCGGACCGGCTCCGACGAGCTCTTCGACGGCATCGCCCGCCTCCGGGCCGCCTTCACCGCCGCCGGACGGGCCGAGGACGAGCTGCTGGTCCGGGCCGGCATGCCGTTCGTCCGCGGCGACGACGGGTTCGACTTTCCGGCCACCCGGGAGGCGGCGCTGCGCCTCGCGGACGCGGGGGTCACCCACTTCTCGGTCAACCTCCGGCGCAGCGTCGCCTCGGCGGCCGACGCCCGGACCTTCCTCGAGCAGCTGGCCGAGGGCCTCCACGGGTGAGGTCGCCGCGCGGGGCTGATCACCCGCTCGGGTGACACCAGCACGGTGTGGTGGCTCTCTACCCTGCCGCACGTGCTGAGGCGGACCCTGGCGCTCGTCGTCGCCCTCCTCGTCTCCGTGGCGGGGGCGGAGGCGTCCGACGCGGCCGGCCCCCTCCTCGGGTTCCACGGCGACTCGATGGGGGCCCAGGCCCGCACCCAGATCACGGCCAAGCTCAGCCAGGAGTACCAGCCGATCGTGCGGGCGCAGGAGCGGGCGGACATCGACACGATGGCGCCCGGCATCCGCGAGCAGGTGGAGCGTCCGGCGCCGCCCGAGATCGTGCTCATCGAGCTGGGCGCGGGTGACGCCCACGAGCGCCACACCGACGCCGGGATGCGGGCCGACATCCGCCGGGTGCTGTACCTCACCCGCGACATCCCCTGCGTGCGCTGGCTCAACCTCAAGATCGCCGGCGTCAACGGCTTCTACCAGGGCTACGTCGACCGGGCGGACGACTTCAACCGCATCCTGGCCCAGGAGGTGGCCCGCCACGACAACGCCCGGGTCGCCCCCTACCGCCAGTGGGCGGCGGTCCACCCGAACAGCTTCAAGGCCGACGGCCTGCACCACACCGAGCTGGGGAAGATCCGCTTCGCCGCCTTCCTCGACCAGGTGGCGGACAACTGCCCTGGCTGACCTGGATCTGACGGGTCGTCAGATGCGGCCCTAACCTGCGGACCGATGGATCTCCGGTACACCGAAGAGGAAGTCGCCTTCCGTGACGAGTTGCGGGACTGGCTGACCGAGGCCGTCCCCGCGGCCGGCGTGGCGCCCGACGAGGACGACTGGGCGGCCACCCGGGCCTACGACGCCGCCTGGCAGCGGACGCTCTACGACGCGGGGTACGCCGGGATCAACTGGCCGAAGGAGTACGGCGGCCGGGGCGCCTCGCCGGTCGAGCACCTGATCTTCCTCGAGGAGACCGAACGGGCTCGGGCGCCCTACGTGGGCACCAACTTCGTCGGCCTCCTGCACGCCGGGCCGACGATCATGACCGAGGCCTCCGAGGCCCAGAAGCAGTTCCACCTGCCCCCCATCCTCAAGGGGGAGCACGGCTGGTGTCAGGGGTTCTCCGAGCCCCAGGCCGGCTCGGACCTGGCCAGCCTGCGGACCCGCGCCGTGCGCGACGGCGACGAGTACGTCATCAACGGCCAGAAGATCTGGACCAGCCACGCCCACGTCGCCCAGTACTGCGAGATGCTGGTGCGCACCGACCCCGACGCCCCGAAGCACCGGGGCATCTCCTGGCTGATCGTGCCCATGGACACCCCCGGGATCGACATCCGGCCGCTGGAGACCATCCGGGGCGGCCGGGAGTTCAGCGAGGTCTTCTTCGACGACGTGCGGGTCCCGGTCATCAACCGGGTGGGCGACGAGAACGACGGCTGGCGGGTGGCGATGGTCACCTTCAGCTTCGAGCGGGGCACGGCCTTCGTCAGTGAGATGCTGGGCTCCATGCAGTTGGTGGCCGACCTGGCCGCCTTCGCCAAGGCCGCCACCAGCCACGGCGCGACGGCCTGGGAGGACCGTGGCCTGCGCCGTGAGATCGGCCACCTGGCCGCCGAGTTGGACGCCCTCTGGGCCCTCACCCGTCGCAACATCAGCCAGGCCGCCCGGGACGGCGTGCCCGGTGTGGGTGGCTCGGTGTTCAAGCTCGCCTACTCCGAGGTCCGCCAGAAGCTGGGCGACGTGTCCGACCGGGTGCTGGAGCGGGCGGCGCTGTCGATGGACGACCTCGACGGCTTGGACAACGGCCGTCACGTCCAGGGTCGTCTCCACGCCCTGTCGATCTCGATCGCGGCGGGTACCACCCAGATCCAGCGCAACATCGTGGGCGAGCGGGTGCTCGGCCTCCCCAAGGAGCGGTGAGATGGATCTCGAGCTGAGTGACGACGAAGCCGCGCTGCAGGAGGGCCTCCGGTCCTTCCTCGACGGTCGCTTCGACATGGCCACTGTCCGGGCCCAGGCCGACGGCCTCGACCGGGCCCGCTGGTCCGAGCTGGCCGAGACCGGGGTGTTCGGGCTGCGCCTGTCGGAGGGCGACGGCGGTGTCGGCCTGGGGGTGACCGAGGCCGTGCTCGCCTTCGAGGAGCTGGGCCGCTCGCTGGTGCCGGGCCCCGTGCTGGCCACCCACCTGGCCGCGGGCCTCGTCGAGGGGGCCGCGGACGGCAGTCGTGTGGTCGGCCTCGTGGAGCGCCCGGCGACGGTCCTGCTGATCGAGCACAAGGAGGCCCTGGACCAGCTCCTGGCCATCGACACCGAGGGCATCTGGGCCATCGATCTCGCCGGTCTCGACACCGAGCCGGTCACCCGGCCCCTCGATCCGTTGACGCCGTTGCACCGCGTGGTGGACCTGCCCCAGGGCGAGCTCATCGCCCCGGCGAACGTGGCGGCCGAGTGGGCCCTGATCGGGGCCGCCCTCACTGCCGCGGCCCTGCTGGGCATGGCCGCCCGCACCACGGAACTGGCCGTGGCCTACGCCGGCCAGCGGGAGCAGTTCGGCAAGCCCATCGGGTCGTTCCAGGCGGTGAAGCACCTGTGCGCCGACATGCTCACCCGGGCCGAGTTGGCTCGGGGCGTGGTCTACGCCGCCGGGGTCACCATGGACGGGCGGGGCGTGGACGACGTGGCCCGCCTCGTGTCGGCCGCCAAGATCACCGCGGGAGATGCGGCCAAGGGCAACGGCAAGGCGTGCATCCAGGTTCACGGAGGCATGGGATTCACCGCCGAGGTCGACGCCCACCTCTACCTGAAGCGGGCCATCGTGCTGGACACCTGGTTCGGCTCGGTCGACGACCACAGCGAAGCCGTCGCGGCGACCCTGTGACAGGTTGACCGGCTCCGCCGGTCCGGCGTCGCCGATCCTGCCGGTCGACGGAGCTGCTCCGCTCCGCTGCGCAGCGTCCCTGCCCGCAGGGTCTCGTCGTCGAGTCAGGCTGCGGTGAGTGGGTCGGCCGATGGGGAGCGGCGGCGCGCCTCGAGCCGGTCCCAGGTCAGGCACACGGCGGCCACGTAGAGCCAGCCGATCAGCAGGTCGAACACGTAGTGCTCCCCGGTGAGCACCAGCGCGAAGCCCATGCCGAGGACGTAGGCGGTCAGGAGCCCCCGGGTGAGCGGTCGCGCCGTCGGCCAGAGGGTGATCGCGACCAGGGCCGTGTACCCCGCGTGGAGCGACGGGAGCGCCGCCACCGTGTTGGCGGTGTCCCACGCCGTCTGGATCACGTCCTGGGCGATCTCGAGATCGATCCAGCGGTGGGCCCACCCCCGCGGGACCGTGCGCACGATCGACTCGGTGTGGCCCGTGCGGGCCGCGAGCCACGGGGGGACGGCGGGGTAGAGGACGAAGGTGACGGCGCCGGCGAACGTGAGGGTGACGAAGCGCTTCATGTAGCGCCAGAAGCGGCCCCGGTCCCGGACCCACAGGACCCCGGCGACGAGGAAGGGCACGAAGAAGTGCGAGACGTAGGTGAGGGTGACCGGGATCTCCCACCACTGCACCGGCCCCGGCGAGTACAGCGCGGCCTGCAGCCGGACCGTCGGGATCCGGCCGAACCCGATCCACTCGTCGAAGGCGAGCTGGGGCTGGAGGTGGGGGGCGATCCCCAACTCGTCGGCCTTTCCCCGGGTGAGGTCGTAGGCGATGAGCACGAGCACGATGGGGACCCAGTCCCGCAGGACCCGCCAGGGGCCGCCGCCCGGCGAGCCGATCGTCATCACGACGAGACCGGCCGCCAGCCAGAGGATGATCTGCTCCCGGTCGAGCGGGATGCCGTGCGTCGCCCACCAGGCGACCAGCGCGCCGGCGTAGAGCCCCATGGCGACGGCGCGGGCCACCCGCAGCCACTCGGGGCGCTCCGGGGGGGCGACCGTCGGCGGATCGGCAGGGGGCGGCGGGAGATCCTGGTGGTCGGTGACGCTCATGACCCGCCCGGGAGGAAGAGGCGGAGGTCGGCGGAACCGTCGGTCAGGGCCTGGCCGGTCAGCAGGGGGTAGAGGAACACGAACGCGACGAGCGCGCCCACGGCCAGCGCCGGAACGGCCCCGCGGCGGAGGCGGGGGAGGCGGTCCAGGGCCAGCACCGTGGCGAGGGCGAGCAGGGGGACGAGGGACACGGCGTAGTAGGAGTACACCTCACGTCCGGTCAGCATCCAGGGCAGCCACTGGGCCGCCGCCAGGGCGAGCAGCGCCCCCGCGGCGTCGTCGCCCCGGCGGACCGCCAGGACCGCGAGCACCCCGAGGGCGAGGAGCCCGGCGAACCAGGACACCGGGTTGGCCAGAGCCAGCAGCCGGGCCTCGGTGGGTTCGTCGGCATCGGTGCAGACCCCGTCGTCGAGCGACGTCGGCGAGTCGACCATCTCCGACAGGCAGGGCTTGCTGAAGAGGTTCGCCGGGTGGCTCTGGGTGGCCCACGACCAGGCCGGCGCCGCCTCCGGGTTGTCGGTGTCCAGGCCGGCGTGGAAGTCCACCAGCATCCGTTGGTGGTCGACGAAGACGACGAAGCGCTCGGTGAACCCGAGGCGGCACGGGGACTCGTCGCCGCAGTGGGCCAGGCCGGCCCGGGTCCGCTCGGCCTGGGCGAACCACGGCCCGTACGACGCCAGGTAGACCCCGACCGGGACGAGGGCGAGGACGGCGAGGGCGGCGACGGTGACCCGGCGGCGGGGGGCGCCTGGCACCGCCGCCCTGCGCTCGAGGCTGACCAGGACGACGGCGGCGACGGGCCAGGTCCAGACCGCCCCCCACTTCATGGCCGTGCCGAGGCCGAGGAGCACGGCCACGGCCCAGCGCCACCGGCGGAGGCGCTCGGGGTCGGCCCGGTCGACGAGGGCGCCGAGCACGCACCAGGCGGCACCGGTTGTCGTCACGGCGACGAAGGCGTCGAGGAGGGCGAGGCGGCCGGTCACGAACGCGATCCCGTCGAGGGCGACCAGGGCGCCGGCGAGGAAGGCCAGGCCGCCGTGGTCGGTCACCTTGCGGGCGGCCAGCCAGGTGACGAGCACCAGCGCCACCCCCGCCACCACTGCGGCCGAGCGCCAGCCGACCGGCGTGAAGCCGAACACCTGGATGCCGGCCGCGATCAGCCACTTGGCCAGCGGCGGGTGGGCGGGTGACGACTCCACCCCGTGCCGGAGCAGGTCGGCCGCGTCCAGGGCGTAGTACACCTCGTCGAAGACCAACGCCCGGGGCCGGCCGAGGCGGGGCAGGCGGGTCACCAGGACCAGGCCGACCAGGGCCGCCGGGGCCGCCAGCGCCCGGAGGCGGCCGGCGCGGGACTCGCTCACGGCTCGAGTCGACGGCAGCGGTCGACCAGCCGACCGGCAGGGGACACCGATGAGGGGGCGTCGCCGGGGCCGAACTCGGCATCGGCCATCGCCGCGTCCAGGGTGCGGTACCAGGCGGCCGGGTCGGCCAGCAGGGTCAGCGGGGAGAGGCCGTCGTCCTTGTCCGGTTCGCCGCCGGACCCGTTGAGGAACCCGGCCTCGCCGAGGGCCCGGGCGGCCACCCGCTCGCGCAGGCTGGCACAGGTCCGCCGCTCCTCGCCGGCCTGCTGCTGGTCGAGCTCGGACGCGCCGCAGCCGACCAACAGGACGGTCGCCATCAGGGCCGGGGCCAGGACGCGACGGAGCCGGAGGACCGAGGGGACGCCGATCCGGGGACCCTAGCGACGGCCCCGGTCCGGTCGTGAGCGGCGTCGGCCCCCCGCCGCGCCGCGCCCTCGGTCGTGAGATCGCACGGGCTACGGTGCGGAGACGCCGCTGCCACCCGGGCCCGGCGCCGGTGTTAGCGAGCCAGGAGAGGCGCGAGATGAGCGATCAGGGCGGTGGTGGTGCCGGCTGGCAGCCGGATCCCCACGGGCGACACGAATACCGCTACTGGGACGGGACCGCCTGGACCGACCAGGTCTCCGACGGTGGTGTCGTCTCCACCGATCCCCCGGGGGAGGCGCCGACCGAGGTGACCACGCCGGGCGCCGGGGGCGAGACGGTCGCCCAACCCGTCACCGGCCCGCCGATGGCCGGGTCCCCGACCGGACCGCCCTCCGCCACCGGCCCGTACGTCGCCCCGCCCGGGTCGGGCAAGGGCAAGTTGCCGGTGGGCCTGCTGGCGTTGGGCGGCCTCGCCGTGGCGGCCGTGGTCGCCGCCCTCGTGATCTTCCTCGGTGGTGGTGACGACGGTGGCGACACCGACACGGCCAGCGTCGCCGACGTGTCGGACCTGTCGGACCTGCCCGACGCCTCGGACTTCTCCGACCTCTCGGATCTCTCCGACATCCCGGACGTCTCGGACTTCTCCGACGACTTCTCGGACCTGTCGGACTTCTCCGACCTGTTCTCGGACTTCTCGGACTTCTCGGACCTGTCCGACTTCACGGACCTGTTCTCGGACTTCTCCGACGACTTCAGCACGGACTTCTCCGATGACGTGTCCCTGGGCGATCCCGAGGACCCCTCGTCGTTCATCCCGGACTACGGGTCGACCAACAACTTCGACGACCTGGCCGACAGCTGCTTCGACGGAGACCTCGCCGACTGCGACGAGCTCTACCGGATCACGCCCGTGGACGCGTCGACCAACTCCTACGAGGGCTACGGCGCCACGTGCGGTGGTCGACTCGCCGAGGAGCGACCGGGCCAGTGCGAGGCCCTCGGCTGATCACCGCCTGACCGCACCGTCGCTCCCGTGAGCTCCCAGGACGGCCCCGAGCCGGGTTGGTACGCCGACCCGCACGGCCGCCACGCCCATCGCTGGTGGGACGGCCGCGCCTGGACCGACCAGGTGGCCGACGGGGGTCGGACGGCGGTCGATCCCCCCGGCTCCGTCGAACCGCCGGCTGAGGGCGGTGGGGGCCGACGCCTGTCGGTTGGCCTCCTGGCCGTCGCCGTCGTGCTGCTCGCGGCGGCTGGGATCGTGGCCGCGACGGTCCTCGGTGGTGATGACGACGAGTCCACCCCATTCGTGCCTCCGCCTCCGCTCCGTCCGGGGCCGATGACGACCAGGACGAGGACGAGGAGGACGGCGGTGACGAGGGCGAACTGGTCTCGGAGGGGGCGATCGGCGAGGACCAGCGGGCGACGGTGACGGGCATCGACCTCGACGCCGGGGACGCGGTGCGGGTCGTGGTGGACAGCGACGACCTCGACCCCACGGTGCAGCTGGCGGTCGAGGCCGATGCGCTGACCGACGGCTTCGGGGGCCTCCTCGCCCCCGGTGGGGACGAGGACCTGGTCGAGGAGCGCCTGGCCCGGCAGGCCTCGATCCTGGTCGGCAACATCAGTGACGGGGTCAGCGACGAGGTCATCGACGTCGAGGACCTCGACGCCATGACCGACCTGCTCGGGGACCGGGTCGAGGGCTACGCGGACGCCGGCCACGTGTTCCTCGGCTCCGACCGCACGGGGTCCGACGAGCCCGAGGGTCTGCAGTTCGTGGCTCCGGCGGACGGTCGGTACTCGCTGGTGGTCAGCGGCTACGGCGGGTCCCAGGGGACCTACGAGGCCACGATGGAGGTGGTCGGCAACGACGACGCCGGCCTCGACGGCGACGAGATCGAGTACCTGGACTACCTGGCGCTGTACGCCGAGCACCTCGATGCCTTCTGCGACGAGGACTTCTACGGAGACGAGGCCGAGGACGTGACCAACTACGGGCCGACGCTGTGTGACCCCGACACGCTGGCGGGCACCCTCTCGGGGGAGTTCAGTGGCGACTTCACCAACGACTTCGGCGGCGGTGACGCCCGATGAGCGCTCCGGACCCGGCCGCATTCTCGACCCACCGCAGCGTCGTGCGGGACGGGCTCTCGTTGGCCTACGTGCGGGAGGGCGTCGGCGGCTACCCGCTGGTGCTCCTGCACGGCTACCCCGAGACGAAGCGCATCTGGTGGCGCAACATCGCCCCGCTCGCGGCTGCCGGCTACGAGGTGATCGTCCCCGACCTCCGGGGCCACGGCGAGAGCGATGTGGACCCCGGCGACCGCTACGACATCGTCACCTACAGCCGGGACGTCGAGGTCCTCGCCCGTGACGTCCTGGGCCACGAACGCTTCGGTGTGGTGGCGGGCGACGTCGGTGCGGTGGTGGCCTACGACCTCGCCCTGCGGGTCCCGGGCCTGGTCGACGCCCTGTGCTGGTTCAACACCGCGCCCCCCTTCCTGGTCGAGGAGTACCAGGCCGCGGGGATCGAGATGACCTCGTTCGCCGACGTGGACGCCCGCCCGGAGACCGACTACCAGTTCCGCCAGGGCCAGGAGCCGGACGTGCTGGCGGCCGAGTTGGACACCGTCGAGCGCCGCCGCCGCTACATCGCGGACTTCTACGGCCACCGTCTGTGGGGGACCCGCGGCTCGTTCACCCGGGCCGACGTGGACTTCATGACCGAGCCCTGGGCCGAGGAGGCCCGCCTGCGCGCCGGGTGGGCCGTCTACCAGTTGGCCCGTGGGACCCGGGTGGCCGAGGAGGTGCCTCGCCTGTTCGAGACCATGCCGGTGCCGAGCCTCCTGCTCTACGGCCCGGAGGACCAGGTCGTGCCCGAGGTGTTCATGGCCTGCTGCGAGGTCGCCTTCACCGACCGCGTCGGGCCTCTGGTCGTCCCCCGGGCCGGCCACTTCCTGCAGTGGGAGCGGGCCGACGTGCTCAACGGCCTGGTGGCGGGCTGGTTCTCCCAGTTCCGGTGAGGCGGCGGCCCGTCGCCGTCGGCTTCTTGTTCGTTGCGGTCGTCCTGCTCGTCACCGCCTGCTCGTCCGACGACACCTCCTCGGACCAGGCGCGCCCGGTCCCCGAGCTGTCGGCCACGGCGACGCGGTCCAGCCTGTTCGACAGCCAGCGCACGTTCCGCCTGGAGCTGACCAACGACGGTGGCGAGGCCGTGACGGTGACCTCGGTGCAGCTGGCGTCCCCCCTGTTCGCACCCGTACCCGCCAGCCCCCGGGACACCCAGCTGGGGCCCGGTCAGCGGCTCCTCCTGCCCGTGCCCTACGGCGAATCGGTGTGCCCGGCGTCGGGCCCGTCCGCGCTGATCCTCCAGGCGGGCGGTGCCGATGCCCGGCTGCCGTTGGCCCAGGACCCCGACGGGATGATGGAGGCCCTCCACGAGGTGGAGTGCCAGGAGGCCGCTGTGCGGGCCGCGGCCGATCTCACCTTCGCCGATCTCGTCCCGACCGGCCCGCGGTCGGTCGAGGGCGATCTGGTCGTCACGGGGCGGTCCGACACGGAGGTGACCGTCGACGGGGTCCGGGGCAACATCGTCTTCGGCGTGCGGGTCGATCCGGGGCCGGACCTGGTGACCGTGGCGGCCGAGGGCGAGGTCGGGCGGGTACCGGTGGAGCTGGTCGTGGACCGCTGTGACACCCACGCCCTGATCGAGAGCAAGCGCACCTTCAAGTTCCCCCTGGAGGTGCGCCTCGACGGTGGGCCGCCGGCGCTCGTGGTGGTCGAGGCCACGGGCCCGACCCGGGACATCCTGCAGGGTCTGATCGAGGCCTGCATCGGCTGACGGTACGGTCGCGGCGGAACGGCACACCAGGGGGACGAGATGGACCTGATCCTGCGCAACGGGACCGTGATCGACGGGACGGGGGCGCCCCGACGGGACGCCGACGTCGGGGTGGCCGACGGGCAGATCGTCGCCGTCGGCGACGTCCCCGCGGCCGACGGGGCCGAGGAGGTCGATCTCGGAGGCCTGGTGCTGGCGCCCGGCTTCGTCGACATCCACACCCACTACGACGCCCAGATCCTGTGGGACCCCGACCTCACGCCGTCGTGCTGGCACGGGGTGACGAGCGTGGTCGTGGGCAACTGCGGCTTCGGGATCGCCCCGACCCGCCCGGAGCACCGCGAGACCATCGCCCGCACGCTGGAGAACGTCGAGGGCATGGCCTTCGACGCACTGGTCGAGGGCATCGACTGGAGCTTCGAGACCTTCCCGGAGTACCTGGCCACGGTCGAGGGCCTGGCCAAGCGGCTGAACGTCGGCGTCCTGGCGGGGCACACGCCGACCCGGCTGTACGTCCTGGGGGACGAGGCGTCGGACCGGGAGGCCACCGACGCCGAGGTGGCCGAGATGGCCGCCATCATCAAGGGCGCGCTGGAGGCGGGGGCCGTCGGGTTCTCGACCTCGGGGGCACCGACGCACTCGGGGGCCTACGGCAAGCCGGTGCCCAGCCGCCTGGCCGCCTACGCCGAGATCCAGGCCCTGGCCGCGACGATGGGCGAGGTCGGCCGGGGCGTCATGCAGGCCACCGTCGGGGCCAACCTCTTCATGGACCAGTTCGCGGAGATCTCCACCTCGACCGGCCGACCCGTGTCGTGGACCGCGCTCCTGTCCGGGATGTGGGGCGAGGCCGGCGCGACCTCGATCGTCGACGCCACCGCGGCCCGCGGCGGCGACGTGTGGCCCCAGGTGGCCTGCCGCCCGCTGGTGATGCAGGTGACCATGGCCGATCCGTTCCCGATGGCGACCATGGACTGCTTCCAGGAGGTCCTGGCCGTGCCCCACGACCGGCGGGCCGAGGTCTACCGCGACCCGGCCTGGCGGGAGCGGCTGCACGCCGACCGCTCGATCTGGGGGGATCGGCTGGTCAAGGCCACGATCCAGGAGACGAACCTCCACCACGACCTGGTGGACGGGCCGACCGTCGCCGACCTGGCTGCCGAGCGGGGAGTGGACCCGTTCGATCTCATGATCGACCTCGCCCTGGAGGACGACCTGGCGACCCGGTACCGCATCGTCCTGGCCAACGACGACGAGGAGGAGCTGGCCACCCTCCTGCAGGACGAGCGCACGGTGCTGGGCCTGTCCGACGCGGGGGCCCACGCCAGCCAGCTCTGTGACGCCAACTTCTCGACCCACCTGCTCAGCGTGTGGGTCCGGGAGCGGGGGGTGCTCAGCCTGGAGCAGGCGGTCTGGCGCTTGAGCGGCCAGGCGGCCGAGGTCTTCCGCCTGGCGGGCCGAGGCCGGATCGTGGAGGGCGGCGCGGCCGACCTCGTCGTCTTCGACCCCGACACGGTGGCATCCGAGCCCCTGGAGCGGGTCTGGGACCTGCCCGCCGGCGCCGACCGCCTCATCGCCCGCAGCCGTGGCATCGAGCACGTCTGGGTCAACGGCACCGCGATTCGTCGGGACGGCGAGGATCTCGACGCCCGACCGGGGGTCCTGCTGCGCGGGGCGCCCTGAGGTCGAAACCGAAATGAGTAGCGGCTACTCACCCGTGCGGGCGGCCGGGTGGGCGATGATGGAGCCATGAGCACTTCCATCCTCATCATCGTCGTCCTGTCCGTGGCGATCCCCCTGATCATCACCGTGGTCGTCCTGAAGAACGTGCGGAGCGCGTTCGGGGGGTCCAAGGAGGATCAGGCCAAGGCCCAGAACCTCGTGGCCACCGGGTCGAAGGCCCGGGCCATGATCCTGCAGGTCCAGCCCACGGGGATGGTGGTCAACATGATCAACATCCAGTGCCTGGTCGACTTCCAGCTCCAGCCGCTGTCCGGCGGGGCGCCGTTCAACGGCCAGAAGAAGATGATGATCAACCAGACCGCGATGCCGCGGGTGGGCGACGTCTGGCCCTGCTGGTACAACGCGGCCAACCCGACCGAGTTCGCCGTGGGCATGCCCGACGGGGCGTCCCCCGACCAGATCCCCGTCTTCCGGGAGTTCGGCATCCCCCACCCGCTCGACCCCAGCACCGGCGGCGCCTGATCCTGCGGCCTGTGCGGACCGGCCCGGTCCGCACAGGCCGACGGTCGTCCCCGGTCAGGGAGCGTTCGGGTTGGTGGCCGTGAGGTCCCGGGGGATGATCGAGAACCCGCTCCAGTGCGGGTGCATGTGGTCCTCGTCCTCGTCCCGGGGCAGGTGGTGGAACGAGGTGCCGTACCAGACGACCAGGTCCTGACCCGCGATGCCCTCGTTGTTGGCGAAGGCGGCCACGCTGTCGAGCGAGCCGGGACAGCTCTGGACGTTGTGGCTGGCGAAGCGCTCACAGGTCCGGTGGCGGGTGACGTAGAGCTCGTTCTGGGTGAACGACTCCGGTCCCCGGAAGATGTGGTCGGTGTTGGGCAGGATCTCGAAGGAGATCGGGTGGTTGTCCGCGTTGCGCTCGTTCAGGTCCCGGACCCGCCAGGTGCGGAAGGACTGGGGGGCGACCCGGCGGGCGACCTCGGTGGTGAACGCCCGGCGGGTGTTGCTGCGCTGGGTGTTGCCGGCGGCCGGAACGGCTTCGAGCTCCTCGACCCGGTCGTCGAAGCGGGTGCCGGCCACGTCGAAGTCGAGTCGCCAGTAGAAGCTGTGCATGTGGGCGACGCCGATGCGGTTCCCACCGAGGGGCCAACCCGCGGCGGTGTCGCCGCCGAAGTCGGTGAGCTGGAGCTGGCCGGTGGCCCCGACCTCGGGTCGGATCGTGCCGTCGTCGTCGAAGTTCCAGGCGACCACGTAGTTGTAGGCGCCGATGTGGCTGACGCTGAACAGGTTGAGCGACGTGGACTGACCCTGCTGGTCGTAGTCCTTGTAGGAGTAGCCGGCCGGCGCCTCGGTCTGGCACATGACGTCGTAGCTGCCCTCGGTCACGAGATCGCCGTTCGGGCAGTCCCCGGCGGTGAGGTCGTTCAGGTTCCCGTTCAGGGAGCCGAGGCCGTAGTCGGAGAGGTCGTGGAACCGGGCCCAGTTGTTGTCGTAGGGGACGAAGATCTGGGCGAGGGCGGCGCGGCCGAGGACCTCCACGCTGTCGCCGCCCGGCGGGGTGTAGGTCACGTCGTGGAGGACGATGCCCTCGGCGTCGCGCCGTTCCCAGCACATCTGCCAGCGGGCGCCGTTGGCCATGGTGTGGTCGACCTGGTACTCGACCGAGCAGTTGAAGTCGAGGGCGGCGTCCGCGGCGACGTTCAGGGCGACCGGGACGGCGGCGCCGAGCAGGAAGACCGCGGCGACGGCCCCGATGACCCGGAGGCGGCGGCTGATGTGGGCGGCGGCGCTCATGAGAAGAACCCCGTCCGGCTCACGACCCCGCCGGTCGACAGGTCGACGATGGGCAGGAGGTCCACGAGCAGGTCGTCGCTGGACTCGACGAGGAGCTGGGCGCAGCGGTGGCGCCCGCACACGGTGGCGGGACCCCGGGTGGCGGGGTTGGCGTCGGCTCGGAAGATGATCGGCTGCACCTCGAGCTCGGTGGCCGGGTCCTCGAGGTCCCGACCAGTCGACTGGCGGTAGGCCGTGGCCAGGGCCTGCCGGGTGGCGGGGTCCTCGAGGGCCAGGTCCATGGCCCGCTGGGACTCCTCGGCGATGAGGGGGAGCTGGGTGTTGGGTACGACCCGGCTCTGGTCGACCTCGCCCGTGGCGACGTCCACGACGCTGAGGGTCAGCACGTCGTCGTCGTAGGAGTAGACGTAGACATCGGCCCGGCGCCGGCCGTCCTCCTCGACGTCCTTGTTCTCCTCGTGGCGTTCGATGAGGAGGACGAGGTCGTCCGTCGCCGAGGCCGATGGCCTCGCCCGGGTTCGAGCCCCGGGCCAGCCCGAGGGCGACCTCGGTCTCTTCGGCGGACAGGGGATCGGTTCCGTGGACGGCGTCATCGGTCTGGGCGCCGGCGATGGTCACGCCGAGGGCGGCGATGCCGGCGACCACCAGACCGACGCCCATCCAGGCTCGTCGGGTGAGGTGGGGCACGGCCGGACACTATCGGCGTGGCCGGAACGCTCGTGACGCGGGCTAGAACAACGCCCATGGGACTCGGACTGGACGGCAAGGGCGCGTTGGTGACCGGCGGGGGCAGCGGGATCGGGCTGGGCTGTGCCCGGCGCCTGGCCGCCGAGGGGGCCGTGGTCACGATCTGCGGGCGCAGCCGGGAGCGACTGGATGCCGCCGTCGGCGAGATCGACGGGGACGTGCGGGCGGTGACCTGCGACGTGACCGACGAGGAGCAGGTGAAGGCGACCGTGGCGGCCGCGGCCGAGCCGACCGGTTCGCTCGACGTGGTCGTGGCGTCGGCCGGGGGCTCGTCCACGATCGGGCCGATCACCCAGGTCGACACCCAGGCGTTCCGGGACACGATGGACCTCAACGTGGTCGGGACGTTCCTCGCCCTCAAGCACGCCGCCCCGGTGATGATCCGGGGCGGCGGGGGGTCGTTCATCGGCATCTCCTCGATCGCCGGATCGACGACGCACCGCTGGTTCGGGGCCTACGGGCCGTCGAAGGCCGGCATCGAGGCGCTGATCCAGATGGGCGCCGACGAGCTGGGGGCCTCCAGCGTCCGGGTCAACGCCGTCGCCCCCGGCCTGGTCGCCACCGAGCTGGTGGCGGCGATCACCGACGGCGGGCCGGTGCTGGACGACTACCTGGACCAGATGCCCATCGCCCGACCGGGTACGGTCGACGACATCGCCGACGCCGTCGCCTACCTCGCGGGGGACCAGTCGACCTGGGTGACCGGCCAGGTGCTGCACGTCGACGGCGGCCACTCGTTGCGCCGGGGGCCGTTGTTCCACGCCTTCCTCGAGCCGGTGTTCGGCGACGACGGGCTGCGGGGGGTGATGCCGTGACCGGCGAGGCCCAGTACGACGAGTTCGGCCTGTTCGCCGACAACGCCGAGGAGGTGGGTCTCCCGCTGGACGGGCCGCCGACGGTCGAGCGGGTCTCGGTCCCCGTCGACGGCGAGCGTCGGCTCAGCGCCCTGCGGTGGGGCGCGGGGCCGCCGGAGGTCGTCCTCATCCACGGCGGCGCCCAGAACGCCCACACCTGGGACACCGTCGCCCTGGCGCTGGACCGGCCGCTGCTCTGCGTCGACCTGCCCGGCCATGGCCACTCGGACTGGCGGGACGACCACTCCTACTGGCCGCCCCACCTGGCCGACGACGTCGCCACGATCGTGCGGGAGCTGGCGCCGGCAGCCGAGCTGGTGGTGGGGATGTCGCTGGGCGGGTTGACCGCCATCTGCCTGGCCGCGCAGCACCCCGAGCTGGTGGGCCGCCTGGCGATCGTGGACGTGACCCCCGGTGTCGACCACGCCAAGGCCGAGCCCATCGTGACCTTCGTGTCCGGCCCCGAGTCCTTCGCCTCGTTCCAGGAGATCCTCGACCGCACCGTCGAGTTCAACCCGACCCGGTCGGTCTCCTCGCTGCGCCGCGGGATCCTGCACAACGCGAAGGAGAACCCCGACGGCAGCTGGACCTGGCGGTGGGACCCGATGCGGGACTGGAACTTCCCCGACGGTGAGACCCCGGACTTCGACACCCTCTGGGCCAAGGTCGACGCGATCAGCGCCCCGATCCTCTTCCTCCGCGGCGGCGCCCCCGGCAGCGTCGTCGGCGACGACGACCAGGCCGAGCTGCTCCGCCGCCAGCCGAGCGCCGAGGTCGTGGTGGTCGCCGATGCCGGCCACTCCATCCAAGGCGACCAACCCCTCGAACTGGCCCGGCTCCTCGACCAGTTCCAGCTGAGCTGATGGCCATCTCGCGGGAGGGCTTCCGGGTGTACCCAGGGGAGTACCCGGCGGTGTTCGCGGGGGTGCACCGGGGGCTGCAGGACGCCGGCGTGACCGTGCTCACGACCGACGAGGCCACGGGGACGATCACCGCGACGTGGCGTCGATCCTCCTGGGGCAGGGACTTCACGATCCGGGTCTGGCAGGACGACCCCGGCCTGGTCCGGGTGAAGGTCCGGTCCGACTCGCGGTTCGGCATCGTCGACTGGGGCCAGAACCAGAGCACCCTTCGGCGTCTGTTCTTCGCCATCGACCACGCCGTGACCGACCCCCACGCGCCGCCGGACTGGCACCCCGACCCCGTTGGTCGCCACGAGCAGCGCTACTGGGACGGCGCCGCCTGGACCGACCAGGTCAGCGACGCCGGCGACGTCACCACCGACCCCCTCTGACGGTTCTGGCTCCCGATCCTCCGGCTGTGACCGGAGGATCAGGAGCCAGAACGAGCGTCTGGGGGGTAGGTGCCGCGGCCGACTTGGGCGTCGGGCCAGTGGGCCGGGTCCTGAGCGAGCGGGTTCGACGGCTGCGGTTGGCCGTAGACGAGCTGGTGGTCCCGGGCCCGGAAGTACCACTCGCCGTCGACGCGCTCGTAGCGGTCGAGGTAGACGATGCTCTGGCGGATCCACCCGTGTTCGGGATCCTCGACCTCGGCGCTGCAGTAGACGACGCCGGTCGCGTGGTCCTCGTCGACGGGGTCCACGACCTGGGTGGTCACCGACAGCACGGTCACGCCAAGGCGGTCGATGGCGGGCTGGAGCTGGGCCCGGACCGCGGCCTGGATGGCGGGGACGAACAGCGCAGCCGAGCGCGTCGTGGTCCTTGCGGTCGAGGGCCACCGCGTAGCGGTGGGCCAGCTCAGCGGGGCTCGTGGCCATGGATGGACTCGGTGATGGCGCCGGTGGCCTTCATCAGTCGCTCGGCGACGTCGGGCACCTGCTCGGCGGTGAGGGTGTCCCGGAACCCGAGGATGAAGACGCCCAGGGCCACGCCGCCGTCAGCGTCGAACACCGGGGCGCCGATGGTGGTCAGCCGGTACTCCTCGGCGCCGCCCATCTCGATGAGCTGGTACTCGTCACCGTCGATGTCACCCGCTTGGGCCTCCGCCAGGGACCGGCTGCCGTCGGCGTCGAGGCCGGCCGAGTAGCCCCGCTCCCGCACGGCGGCCAGGGCCAAGCGGTAGCGGTCCAGCTCGGCCTCGGTGACATCGGGACCGACTCGGCGCAGCCACTCGTCGATCGCCTCGGGCGAGGACCAGGCCATGAACACCGTGCCCATGGGAGGGACCAGTGGGAAGCGGTAGCCGACCGCGACCGTGAGGGCGATGGGCCGCACCGGACCGGCCCGGTCGACGATCACCATCTCGTTGCCGATCGGGGCGCTGGCCACGCACTCGGTGCCGAGGTCCTCGCTCAGGCGCCGCAGCTCGTCCCGGGCGAACTCCACGACCGGGTACTGGTCCCGGGCGGCCTCGCCCACCGCGATGAGCCGGGGCCCCAGGCGGTAGTCCTTCCGCGAGGGGTGGCGCAGCAGGTAGCCCCGGTCGGTCAGGGCGTTGAGGACGGCGTGGGCCGTGGCCTTGTTGATGTCGAGGCGCCGGGCCAGCTCGGACAGGGAGAAGGCGTCCCGCGGGTTGTCCGCGAGGAAGTCGAGGATCTCGACGGCCCGGTCGACCGCCGGTGCGGGGCGAGCCATGTCAGCCGGTGACGGCGGCAGCCACGACGGGGCCGATGGCGGCTGCCATGGCGGCGTGGCCGTCGTCGCCGGGGTGGATCCCGTCGGCCAGGAGGTCGACGGGGACGATCGGGAAGCCCTCGACCAGGGTCAGGTTCGGGTCGTCGGCCAGCCGCTCGCTCACGACCGCCTCGAAGGTCGCCCGCAGGTCGACGAGGGTCGCCCCCAGGCGGTTCGGCGTGGCCTCGGCATCCGGGCGGGTGATGGGGCTGATGGCCACGACCGGCGTGTCGGGGTGGCCCTGGCGCACGATGTCGAGGAAGGCCCGCAGCCCGGCGGCGAAGAGCTCGGCGCTGTGCGGGGTGCGGGTCCAGCAGTTGGTGCCGTGGGCGATGGAGATGACGTCGGCCTCGAGCTCGGCGAGCTCCTCGGCCGAGGGGATCTCGCCCCGGGCCGAGCCGGCGTACCCGAGGTTGACCAGGTCCAGGCCGTGCTCGCGGGCGGCCACGGCCGGCCACGAGAGGTCCGCCCCCGTGACCGTCCAGCCCTCGGCGATGGAGTCGCCGTAGCAGAGCCAGCGGGGCTGGACGGGGGCGGGGGCGATCGAGCCGCCCACGCCGGTCACCTCGAGCAGGGTCGGGCCCATGCGCTCCGGCAGGTAGACGATGGCCGGTCCGGCGCCGGCGCCGAGGGGGAGGCGGACGGTGTGCTCGCCCTCCTGGGCGTCGACGGTGGCCACCCGGGCGCCGCCCCGCCAGACCACGAACTCGTGCACTTCGCCGCCGCCGAGGTAGCCGAAGCTGGCGTGGGCGCAGGCGTAGGTCAGGTCGATCTCGGGGGCGTCACCGTCGATCTCCAGCCGGACGCCGGCGGGGATGGAGGCCATGCCCCAGGTGTCCATGGGGAGGCGGCCCATCGCCCCCTCGGGCTTGGCCCGGGGATAGGGCACACCCGGTGCTTCCGGCCAGACGGAGCCGCGCAGGAACGGCTCCACCTGCTCGGACCGGCGGGCCCGCTTCGTCCCGGCCGGCCGGTCCGGCGCTTCTGGCTTCTCGGTCACTGGTCCCCCCCGAAAGCAGCGAGGCGGGGCCGCTGGGGCCCCGCCTCGTCCGCACTTCGCATCGCCGTGGCTACTTGTTGGCCGCGGCAGCCATCCGCTCGAACTCCTTGGCGGGGGAGTCGGCGGGCGGCTCGTACTTCTCGATCTCCGGCAGCACTTCCTTGCCGATGATCTCGATGGTCTTCATGATCGACTCGTGCGGCAGGTAGCCGAACTGGACGTAGCAGATGAGCTCGTCCACGCCGAGGTCGGCGTAGTGCTTCATCTTCTCGAAGACCTTGTCGGCGTCGCCGCAGACGATCATGTCGGCGTCGTTGAAGGTGTCGATCGGGATGTTGCCCTCGGCCAGCGGCTTGAGCAGCGGGAAGATCCGGTCCACTTCTTCCTTGGGCGTGTTGGGGAACTCCCACTCGATCGTGAACTCCGCCAGGTGCTGGTACCACCAGGAGATCGACTCGTAGAGGCCGTTGGCCCGCAGCTGGGCATCGTCCTCGGCGCAGTGGACCAGCGTGTAGGCCGCCACCTTGTTGGTCTGCACGTCGGTGAGGGGCTTGGCGTTGAGCTGGGCCGCCCGGTACATCTCGATGGCCTTGGCCATCATCTCGATGGGCTGCATGATCGTGAAGGAGAGGAGGCCGAGGCCGTTCTCGCCGGCCGTGGTGGCCGAGGACTGTGACGTGGCGGCCATCCAGGCCGGCGGGTGCGGGTCCTGGTACGGCTTCGGCGTCACCATGCGCTTGGGGAACGAGAAGCGCTCGGACTCGTACTCGAAGTACTCCTCGCGCCACATGCCACAGATGATCTCGATGGCCTCGCGCCAGTCCTGGCGGGTGTGCTCCATGTCGACGCCGAACGCCGTCTGCTCCATGGGGGTGGAGCGACCGGTGCCCCACTGGACCCGGCCCTTGGACAGGACGTCCACGGTGGCGACCTTCTCGGCCACGCGGGCCGGGTGGATGAAGCCGAAGGGCGTGAGGGTCACACCGAAGCCCATGCCGATCTGCTCGGTGCGCTGGGAGAGAGCGCCGAGCACGACCTCGGACGACGGGCAGTGGGAGCGGCCCTCACGGAAGTGGTGCTCCACGACCCAGCAGGTGTTGAAGCCCATCTGGTCGGCGAGCGTGATCTGGTCCATGGCCTCGTAGTAGGCCTTCTGCTCCCGCTCGCCGCTGGGCGTAGGGATGGGGCTTGTCCCCCCACGGGGCGGGGACGTCGATCTCGTACAGCAGGTCGAGCTTCACGGGGCCTCCAGGCTCGCAGTCGTTAGCTTTTGCAAACGGTCGATCGCAGTTGCTAACCCCAAGGTAGGCCCTGGCCCCGACCGGGTGCAAGCGCGGCGGACCCGGCGCCCGGATCGCACACTGGTCCAGATGCGCTACACGAGCCGGGCCATCGACGCCACCGCGGAGATCTTCGCCTTCTTCGAGGACACGTTCGATCCGGCCTGAGCCCGGTGCCATAACGTCCGGTCCGTGACACGACTGGACGGACGGGTGGCGCTGGTCACCGGGGCGGCATCGGGGATCGGGGCGGCCTGTGTGGACCGCTTCGTCGTGGAAGGGGCCACGGTCGTCGGCCTCGACCTGGGACCGGCACCCGATGGCTCGAGGGCTGCGACGTGGCACGCGGTCGACGTGCGGGACGAGGCGGGCCTGACCGCCGCCGTCGCCGCCACCGTGGAGGCCCACGGACGACTGGACGCCGTGGTCACCGCGGCCGGGGTCGCCGGCGGGGGGCCGGTGCACCTGGTCGACGGCGACGAGTGGGACCGCGTCCAGGACATCAACCTGAAGGGGACCTTCCTGAGCTGCAAGGCCGCCCTCGGGCCGATGCTCGACGCCGGGTCCGGCGCCATCATCACGGTGGCCTCGGTGGAGGGCCTCGAGGGCACCGAGGGAGGCAGCACCTACAACGCCTCGAAGGGCGGCGTGGTCCTGCTGACCAAGAACCTCGCCCTCGACTACGGCCGGCGCGGCATCCGGGCCAACTGCATCTGCCCCGGGTTCATCGACACCCCGCTGTTCCGGTCCGTGTTCGCCGACGAGCACATGGCGCCCTACCGGGAGCGCATCCGGGAGCAGCACGAGCTCGGCCGCTTCGGTCGGCCCGACGAGATCGCCGCCGTGGCCGCCTTCTTCGCCTCCGACGACGCCTCGTTCGTGACCGGACAGGCCCTCGCCGTCGACGGGGGCTTCACCGCCGGGCACTCGGTCGGCATCAAGGCGTTGATGGGCCTGGACTGATGCCGGCGCCGGGGGAGGCCCTCGGGCCGTACTCGCTGGTCCGTTCCCTGGCGCACCGGCGGGATGGGCGAGGTGTGGGCGGCCACTGGTCCCGACGGCACGGAGGTGGCGGTGAAGGTCCTGCCCGAGGGCGTGCTGGGCGACGCCACGGCTCGGGCCCGCTTCGCCCGGGAAGTCGCCGCCGCCCAGCGGGTGCAGAACCCGCGGGTGCAGGCGGTCCTCGGCGCCGACGCCGACGCCTCCCGGCCCTGGCTGGCCACCGAGCTGGTGGTCGGGCCGACGCTCGCCCAGCGGGTGGCGGCCGACGGCCCCCTGCCGGGCCCGGAGCTGCACGGGCTGGCCACCGGCCTCGCCGACGCTCTCGGTCGCGGTCCACGCCGCCGGGGTCCTGCACCGGGACGTCAGCCCGGCCAACGTCGTCCTCGGCGCGGAGGGCCCGGTCCTCGTCGACTTCGGCATCGCCCGCTTCGCCGGCGCCACGACGCTGACGATGACCGGCACCGTCATGGGCACGGCGGGCTGGCTGGCCCCTGAGCTGCTGCGGGACGACGAGGTGAGTGCCGCCGCGGACATCTGGTCGCTGGGGGCCGTCCTGGCCTACGCGGCCACCGGCCGACCGCCGGCGGACGGCAGTCGGGCCGAGGTCGTGCTGCGCAAGGTCCTCGACGGCGACCTGGACCTGCGCGGCCTGCCGCCGTGGCTGGAGGGCAGTCGTCCGTCGCTGCCTCGACCCGGACCCGACCCGGCGCCCGACCGCCGGCGGAGCTGCGGGCGGAGCTGGCGCCCGGCGGGATCAGCCGTGGCGGCCACCGCCCCGCTGGTCGCAACCGCCGCGGCACCCGTCGAGATCGCCGCCGACGACCGCGGCCCCGCCGGCCGATCCGGCCGCCGGCCCCGAGCACCCCACGCCGGGATGGGTTCCGTTGGCCCTGCGGGGCGCGGTGCTCGGCGTCGGGGCCCTGCTCGGTCTCCTCGCCCCGCCGCTGCTCGTGGTCATCTTCGATCGCGCGTGGCCGTCATGGCGGCGATCGGGCTGAAGCTCTGGGCCGAGACGCGGGACGCCGACCTGCGGCTCGTGGTCGGCCCGGCGACGGTCATCGCGGGCGGCTGCGCTGGCGGCGGTCGCGACGTTGGCCCAGCTCATCGGCCTCCTCTTCGCCGTCCTCGCCCTGGTCGCTCTGGTCGTGCTGTTCTTCTTCATCGGCGGGGACCTCGGGCTGACCCCGAGTTGAGCCACCGCCCGCTCCTGGGGGAGACTGCCGCTAGAACCGGTTCTACTTTCTCGGGGGACACGGATGTACGTCGGCTATGACGAAGAGCAGCAGGCCCTGCGCCAGGAGCTGCGGGACTACTACGCCCAGCTGCTGACGCCGGAGGTGCAGGAGGGCCTCGCCGAGTCCAACGGCGTCGGCCCGGCCATGCGCAAGGTCGTCAAGCAGATGGGCGACCGACGGCTGGCTCGGCATCGGCTGGCCCGAGGAGTACGGCGGCAAGGGCAAGACCCAGCTCGAGCAGTTCATCTTCTTCGACGAGTCGATGCGGGCCGGCGCCCCGGTGCCGATGCTGACCATCAACACGGTCGGCCCCACCATCTTCCGCTACGGCACCGACGAGCAGAAGGAGCGGTTCCTCCCCCAGATCCTGCGGGGCGAGATCCACTTCTGCATCGGCTACACCGAGCCCGGCGCCGGCACCGACCTGGCCGCGCTCAAGACCAAGGCCGTGCTCGACGGCGACGAGTACGTCATCAACGGCCAGAAGATCTTCACCAGCCTCGCCAGCGACGCCGACTACTGCTGGCTGGCGGTGCGCACGAACCCCGACGTGTCCAAGCACAAGGGCATCTCGATGATCATCGTGCCGATGGACACGCCGGGCATCACGGTCCAGCCCATGGACCTGATGAGCGAGCACGACATCAACCAGGTCTTCTACGAGGACGTGCGGGTGCCCGCGGCGAACCTCGTCGGCGGCGAGAACAACGGCTGGTCGCTGATCACCAACCAGCTCAACCACGAGCGGGTCACCCTCTGCTCGTCGGGGATGCTGGAGCAGACCTACGAGGAGACGCTGCGCTTCGCCCAGGACACCAAGCTGGCCGACGGCCGGCGGGTCATCGACCAGGAGTGGGCCCAGCTCAACCTGGCCCGGGTCCGGGCCGGCCTCGAGTTCCTGCGCCTCGTCAACTGGAAGGTGGCCTGGGGCGCGACCGAGGGCCATCCCCTCGACATCGGCGCCGCCTCCACCATCAAGGTGTTCGGCACCGAGTTCTACCTGGAGGCCTTCCGCCTGCTCATGGAGGTCGTCGGACCGGCGTCCTACCTGCGCACGCGGCTCGCCGGAGGCCCTCCTGCACTCCCGCCTGGAGCGCAACTACCGCAGCCTCATCATCCTCACCTTCGGTGGGGGCGTGAACGAGGTGCAGCGGGACCTGATCGCCATGTTCGCCCTGGGCCTGCCCCGGGCCGACCGCTGAGTCACTACCAAACCCCGGGGGACAGACAGACTCATGGACTTCTCGTTCAGCGAAGAGCAGCAGGCCGTCTCGGACCTGGCCGCCCAGATCCTCGGCGACCAGTCGACCAACGACGCCCTGAAGGCCCACGAGGCCATCGGGCGACGCCTTCCCGGCCGGGCTGTGGGCGGCGCTGGCCGACGCCGGCCTGCTCGGCATCGCCCTGCCCGAGGACGTCGGTGGCAGCGGCCTCGGCTTCCTCGAGGCCTGCCTGACCCTCGAGCAGATCGGCCGCACGACCGCCCCCGTCCCGTACTTCGCCACCGTCATGGCGGCGCTGGCGGTGAACGAGTTCGGCACCGACGAGCAGCGTCAGGCCCTCCTGCCCGGCGTGGCCGACGGCAGCCGGGTGCTGACCGTCGCCCTCACCGAGACCGGCACCGGCCCGCTGGCACCGATGACCTCGGCCGACGGCGGCACGCTGTCGGGCACGAAGCTCCTCGTGCCCTTCGGCGCCCAGGCCACCCACGCCGTGGTCCCCGCCCGCTCGGGCGAGGACGTCGGCCTGTACCTGGTCGACCTGTCCGGCGTCCGGCGTCACCCAGGAGGCGCTGGACGCCACCTCGGGCCTGCCCGCCACCCGCCTCGACCTGGAGGGCGCCGCCGGCGACGCCGCTCGGGCTCCGAGCGGCGACCGACGACCTGGCCGTGGCTGGTCGAGCGGGCCACCGCCGCGCTGTGCGCCACGGCCATCGGCATCTGCGAGGAGGCCCTCCGCCTCACCGCCGAGTACACCAAGACCCGCGAGCAGTTCGACCGGCCCATCGCCACCTTCCAGGCCGTGGGCCAGCGGGCGGCCGACGCCTACATCGACACCGAGGCCGTCCGCCTGACCGCCTGGCAGGCCGCCTGGCGCCTGAGCGAGGGCCTGCCCTCGACCGAGCAGGTGGCCATCGCCAAGTTCTGGTGCGCCGAGGGCGGCCAACGCGTCGTCCACTCCGCCCAGCACCTCCACGGCGGCATGGGCGTCGACCGGGACTACCCCCTGCACCGCTACTTCCTCTGGGCCAAGGAGCTCGAGCTCACGCTCGGCGGCGCCACCGCACTCCCTCCTGGGCCTCGGCCAGATCCTCGCCGACGAACCCGTCTAGCCGTTCGGGCCGGGGAAAACCGCGGCAAGCACGGGGGGCCTGGCCCTCGGGCTGAGGGTCGGCGGTGCCGTTCGCCCGTGTCGCCACCCTCCGTGGCCGAATCACCTGATCCGGCCGAGCCTTCTGCTTCTGGCACCGGATTCCGTCGCTATGGCAACGGAATCCGGTGCCAGAACGCAGACTCGCTACTACCGGTGGCATTCAGGCGGCCGTGAGGGCTTGGGTGCCCCCGACGATGCCAGCGCGTCCCCCCGCCCCCGTTGTTGCATCAGTTGTCGGTGTCGTTGGGCAGGTCAGTCGTTCAGGCGCTCCTGGAGGACGACGGTGACCTCGTCGCCGGCGTCCTTGCCGATGGCCTTGCGGACGTCGGCCTTCATGGGGAGCATGTGGGTGCCGTCGCCCAGGGCCATGAACGAGCTCTGGAACGGCTGACCGTCGACCGTGCCCCGCACCTTCACCAGGCCCTTGGTGCCGAAGAAGTCCACCGACTCGGGCCAGAGGACGCACGTCCATCCGCCCTTGCCCTCCCGCTTGTGCAGCGTGGCGGTGAACTGCTTGTCCAGTGCGCTCATGGGATCCTCCTGCTGTGTCACCGATTCGACCGGCGCGCCGTCCCAGAATCATCGCTCGCGGCGAACGATGAGTTGCCCGCTCCGAGGAGGTCCAACCAACCATGAACGACGCACCGCTGATCGTGGCCCTGCCGACGGCTGACCGCAAGGTCGCCTACGCCTTCTACAAGGACGGTCTCGGGTTCGAACCGATCGGCGACCTCGCCGACGACGGCGTGCCCGAACCCCTGCAGTTCGTCCTGAACGACGGCGCCCGTCTGATGTTCATCCCGACCGGCGGCTTCGGCTGGGTCACCGGCGACCACGAGACCGCAGCAGCCGGCACCAGCGAGGTGCTCCTCAGCCGCGGCGCGGCGAGCCCCGCCGAGGTCGACGCCGCCATCGAGCAGGCCCGGGCCGCCGGGGCCCGGATCGTCAGCGAGCCCGAGCAGAAGCCCTGGGGCTACACCGGCACCTTCGCCGACCCCGACAGCCACCTCTGGCAGGTCATCGCCGTCGGCTGACAGCTCCGTTCCGGGCCTCTCCTCTGTCGTCAGGAACAGAGGAGAGGGCCCAGAACGGGGAGGACGTCGGGGCCGAGGCGGGTGATCTGGTCGCGGGCCATCTCGGGGGTGACGCCGGGGACGTGGACCCGGAGGTTGAGGCAGGTGGCGCCGGCATCGGCCAGCGCGGCCGACAGGTCGGCGGCCAGTTCCGCCGGGTCGGTCACGGCAGAGGAAGCCGTTGTCCCGCCAGTGCTGCTGGGCCGCGGCCGACGAGTAGCTGCGGTAGACGTCCGGCCTGCCGGTCGAACGCCTCCCGGGGCGGGTCGCCCAGCCAGACCCGGCGGATGAGCACCTTGGGGCCGGTGCCGCCGGCCGCGTCGTAGGCGTCGGACAGCTGGCCGCAGGCGCTCGACCGGGGACGCGCCGTCGTAGACGATCCCGGCCCCGACGGCCGCGGCCCGGCGGACGGCCGGTGGGCTCAGTGCCGTCGAGATGACCGTGATCGGATCGGCCGCACAGGCCTGCAGCGCGAGGTCGCCGTCCAGGGGGCCGAGGTCCTCGCCCCGGAGCATCGCGGCCAGGCGGGGGAGGCCGGCCCGGAAGCGGGGCATCATCTCGTCGAACGGCACGTCCATGGCCTCGAAGTCGAGCGGCAGCGCGCCCGGCGCCACGCCGACGGCCACCCGGCCGGGGAAGCGGGCGGCCAGCCAGGCCACCTCCTCGGCCACGAGCGCCACCGGGCGCAGCGGCAGCAGCAGGGGGCAGGCCGCCGCCCAACCCGTGGGCATGGCCTCCAGCAGCCAGCCCGCCAGCTGGAGCGGGTTGGGCGAGTAGCCGGCGAAGCCGCCGTGGTGCTCGCTGGTCATCACGCCGGCGAACCCCGCCTCGACCGC
Source organism: uncultured Microthrixaceae bacterium (assembly GCA_963748285.1). Classification (GTDB taxonomy): domain Bacteria; phylum Actinomycetota; class Acidimicrobiia; order Acidimicrobiales; family DATDAH01; genus DATDAH01. Next base: position 1,396,439 of record CAVVIF010000008.1, on the reverse strand, counting down.
CAGCCGAGCCTGCTCCCGCACTTCCGCCACGACCGCGGTCGCCGATCCCAGCTCGTTGTGCGGGTAGAGCCGCATCGACACCGACCCCGTCTCCGGCACCCCCATGCCCAGATCGTGACAGGGCCCGGCGTACGAGGACGAGCATGCCTTGACAAACATATGTCTGCTAAGGCATATTCAGGAGGTGCCCACTGCCCTCGAGGTCATCGCCGAGCCTCGTCGACGGGCGATCCTGGATCTGCTGCGGGACGAGGAGCGTCTCGTGACCGACCTGGTCGACCGCCTCGGCGTCGCCCAGCCGAACGTCTCCAAGCACCTGCGCGTCCTGCGCGAGGCCGGCTTGGTCACCGTCCGGCCGGACGGGGCGCGGCGCTGGTACCGGGTCCGGCCTGAGCCCCTGGTCGAGCTGGACGCCTGGCTGGAGCCCTACCGGCGCCTCTGGACCCGGAGCCTCGACGACCTCGAGGCCCACCTCGACGAGATGGAGGACTGATGACCGACCCCACGATGGCCACCCTGCTGGAGGCCGACGGCCGCGTCGGCCTGCGCTTCGTCCGCCACCTGGCCCATCCGCCGGAGAAGGTCTGGCGGGCGATCACCGAGTCCGAGCACCTGCAGCACTGGATGCCCTGCGACATCGTCGGCGAGCGGCGAGCGGGAGCCACCGTCGAGCTGCCGTTCTGGCCCGCGCACGTCGAGGCCTACGACATCGAGGACCCGATCCTCGCCGGGGAGATCCGGGTGTGGGACCCGCCGAGCGTGTTCGAGTGGACCTGGGCCAGCGATCTCCTGCGTTGGGAGCTGGTGCCCGACGGCGACGGCACGGTCCTCACCCTCACCACCTGGTTCGGCGACGCCGGACCGGGCCGGCGCCGCCAACGCCGGCGCGGGCTACCACGTCTGCCTCGGCCAGCTCGTCGAGCTGCTCGACACCGGCACCGTGGCCGAGCCCCTGGTCGCGGTCTCCGTCGCCCCGTGGAGGAGCGCTACCGCGAGCTCACCGCCGCGGACTGACCTGCCGGTCGGGCTGGAGCCGCGTGCCTACCGGCAGTCGGGCTGGGCGAACCGATGGCAGGCATGGGGCGTGGGGTCGGGCCCCGGATCCTCCTGGGCCGGAATCCCACGCTGCCGTGGCGAGATCGTGCCGCCGATCGACGTTGCGGCGGATCCTCTGATCGGCGCAGGATCTCGCCGCAGAGGTCGCTGAATGGCAGAGCGTCGAGCACCGCGATCGGCCACCCAGCGTGGGATCGGCGCTCGGTTGCCGCCCGACGACCCGCAGCCCGTCCCCACGCCCCCGTTGTTGCCATCGTTCTGCCTTGGCGGACCGGCTCAGGCGGGGCGGAGGTCCAGGGCGAGGACGGTGGCCAGGTCGTCGACGACGGCTTCGGGGACCTCGATGCGGACCTCGCCGTGGGGGTCGCGGTTGAACAGCTCGTCGAGCACGGAGCAGCGGGTGGTGAACTCCAGCTCCTTGCCCGTCGCCAGGTCGATGATCCGCTCGACCCGCTCGATCGGGACGCCCCGCACGCTGACCGTGTCGTAGGGGCGCTGGACGCACATCAGGTAGACCCGGTCGCCCTGCCGGGTCGACGGGCCGTACCACTGCCAGGGCTCCAGCCCGGCGTCGGGACGTCGCCGAGTCGGCGTGCCGCTCCATCCACTCGGCCACGGCCGCCAGCCGGGACGCCTCGGTCGGCTCCAGCGAGCCGTCTCCCCGGGGGCCGACGTTCAGCAGCAGGTTGCCGCCCTTGCCCACCGTCTCGCAAGCGCATGGACCAGGTCCCGCTCGGACTTCCAGTCCTCGTCCTCGGGGACGTAGCCCCAGCTCTCGTTCATGGTCAGGCAGGTCTCCCACCGGCCCTCGGGCGCGGTGGCGGGGACGAACTGCTCCGGCGTCGTGTAGTCGCCGACCGAGGGCAGCCGCTCGTTGAGCAGGATGTCGGGCTGGAGCTCCCGGATCAGGGCCTCCAGCTCGGCGCCCGCCACTCCTCCGGGCCCCGCTCCCAGCCGCCGTCGAACCACAGCACGCTGATCTCGCCGTAGTCCGTCAGCAGCTCCCGGACCTGGCCGAACAGGTCGTCGACGTACCGGGCCCACACCTCGGGCTCGGGCCGGGGGTAGGCGATGAACAGGTACGGCCGGTCCTCGTCGCGGAAGGCCGGGTAGTCCGGGTGGTGCCAGTCCGACAGCGACAGGTAGAAGCCGACCCGCAGGCCCTCGGCCCGGCAGGCGTCGACGAACTCGGCCACCAGGTCCCGGTCGATGCCCCAGTCGGCCACGCCGAGGCTGGTGTGCTCGCTGGGCCAGAGGGCGTAGCCGTCGTGGTGCCGGGTGGTGAGCACGGCGTACCGGGCGCCGGCCGCGGCCGCCGCCGCGCACCACTCCCGGGCCGCTCCGGGGACCGGGGCGAAGTCGGCGACCGAGGCGTAGTACTCGTCGACGGTGCACTCGCCGCTGTGGGCCAGGACCGTCGTGCCGCCGACCAGGGGCCATGACAGCTCCCGGCCGGCGGCCGACGAGTGGGTCCAGTGCACGAAGAGGCCCAACCCGGCGCCGTAGAACCAGTCCTTCCCTTCGCCCCCCACCGCCAAGACCGTAGCCGCCGTCGAACCGGCCTCCGGAAGGCGCGTAGGGTGACTAGAACGCGTTCCAGTTTCTGAGGGGGGCCTGGTGTGAAGTTCGCGCTGTTCTACGAGATCCCGGTGCCCAAGCCGTGGGGTCCCGACGACGAGTACGAGGCGTACCAGAACACGATCACGCAGGCCGTGGCGGGCGAGAAGGCGGGCTTCCACGCCTTCTGGACCGTCGAGCACCACTTCCTCGACGAGTACTCCCACTGCTCCAACCCCGAGGTCCTCTACGGCGCCATCGCCGCCAAGACCGAGCGCATGCGCCTCGGCTACGGCGTGCGCCTCATGCCCAAGCCCTACAACCACCCGGTGCGCACGGCCGAGTCGGTCGCCGTGCTCGACCTCATCTCCGAACGGCCGGGTCGACTTCGGCACCGGTCGCTCCTCGACCCGGGCCGAGCTGGAGGGCTTCGACATCGACGTCGACACGGCCCGGGAGCAGTGGGCCGAGGCCATCGGCCACGTGGTCACCTGCTGGACCAACGAGGACGTCGAGTTCGACGGCAAGCACTGGTCAGATGCCGAAGCGCAACGTCCACCCCAAGCCCCGCCAGAAGCCGCACCCGCCGATCTTCGGCGCCACCAGCAGCGAGTCGGGCCACTACGAGGTGGGCAAGGCCGGCATCGGCCTCTGCTCGTTCACCGTGGGCGTGCCGCCCGAGGAGCTCATCCCCCGCATCGAGAACTACCGCCGGGGCCAGGCCGACTGCGTCGAGCCCCTCGGCGCCTTCCGCAACGAGCAGGTGGCCACCTTCACCATGGTCCTCTGCGCCCCGACCGACGAGGAGGCCGACGCCGCGGCCGAGGAGTCCTTCACCTGGTACCCCGCGGCGGGCGCCCGCCTGATCGGGAGCGTCGCCGAGTGGCTGCAGGAGAAGGAGCAGGCCCTCGGCACCTACGACTACGCCGGCGACGCCAAGAAGCTCGACGACGACGGGATGCTGGACCTGCTCACCTACGACTTCATCCGGGACTCGGGCTCGGCGGTGGTCGGTGACCCCGAGCGCTGCCTGGAGATGGCCAAGCGCTACGAGGCGGTCGGGGTCGACCTCCTGCTCTGCCTGGTCAACCCGTACAAGATCGCCCACGAGGACGTCATGCAGACCATCGAGCTCATGGGCGAGCACGTCATCCCGCATTTCGACTGATGGCCGACGACGGAGACGCCCACCGAGTGGACGGTCGCACAACGCCGTCGCCGCCCCGACGCCGATCAAGGCGTTCAACGCCGTGCTCGGCGTGGGCGACGGCAAGGTCGCCCGCCGACTCTTCTCCCTCGACCCCGCCGACATCTGTGCCGCGGCCCGCAAGCAGTCCGGGCTCGACGACCTCGGCCCGCCGACGTTCTGGGACGGCCTCGTCGCCCTGACCGGCAGCGCTCGAGGACGCCAACCCCACGCCGATGGGCCGCGTCGCCATGCGCAAGATGCTGGTCGACGCCCTGGCGGCTCGGGCCCGGGTCTTCGCCTGGGCGGCGGAGCACCCCGAGGCCATGGCGAAGCCGGTGCTGCCGCAGCTGATGATCTGCGGCCTGCCCCGCACGGGGACGACCTACCTCAGCTTCCTCTTCGGGGCCGACCCGCACAACCGGACGCTGCGCTACTTCGAGGCCCCGGATCCGGCCCCGCCGCCCGTGCCGGGCCGAGAGGACGAGGACCCCCGCATGATCGCCTCGTTCAAGCAGCTCGACGGGTTGGCCAAGCTCGCCCCCGGCTTCCAGGCCATGCACCCGATGGAGCCCGGGGCCGCCACCGAGGTGGTGAGCCTCCACATGCACGAGATGACGAGCATGCAGGTCGAGACCCAGGCCCACATCCCGGCGTACGCCGCGCTGGATGGACGCCCAGGACCTCCGCGGCGTCTACCGCTACGAGGAGACCGCCCTCAAGGTCCTCCAGCACGGCTACGACTCGACGCGCTGGAACCTCAAGACGCCGGCCTACCTGGCCGGCCTCGACGCCGTCTTCGACGTCTACCCGCAGGCCCGCATGGTGTGGACCCACCGCGACCCCGCCGACGTGGTCGTCTCGGTCTCCAGCCTCAACGCCGCCCTCCACCAGGTGATGACCACGGACGTGGACCGCGTGGTCGTCGCCCACCACTGGCTGGAGCGCCTGGCCGGGATGGTCGACCGGGCCATGGCCTACCTCGACGCCCACCCCGACGCCCCGATCACCCACCTGCACTACGCCGACCTGACCGCCGACCCGCTCGGTTCCGTCGAGCGGGTCTACGCCGACCTCGGCTTCGAGATGGACGACGAGGCTCGGGCCGCCGTCACCGCGGCCACCCAGCACCACCGCCAGGACAAGCACGGCCGCCACCGCTACCGGGCCGAGGACTTCGACCTCGACCCCGCCATGATCCGGGACCGCTTCGCCGCCTACTGCGAGAGGTTCGACACGTGAAGTTCGGCATCACCATGTTCCCGACCGACCTGTCGATCGGTCCGATCGAGCTGGCCCGGGCCTGTGAGGAGCGGGGCTTCGTCTCCCTCTACGTGCCCGAGCACACCCACATCCCCGCCAGCCGGACGACGCCGGCGCCGGCGGGGGAGCCCCTCGGCGAGGAGTACTACCGGGCCCTCGACCCGTTCGTGGCGCTGACCGCGGCGGCCGCGGTGACCGAGCGCCTGCGGGTCGGCACCGGCATCGCCCTCGTCGCCCAGCGGGACCCCATCGTCACGGCCAAGGCGGTGGCCTCGCTCGACCTCGTCTCCGGCGGCCGCTTCGTCTTCGGCATCGGCTTCGGCTGGAACGTCGAGGAGCTGGCCGACCACGGGGTGGCCTTCGCCGACCGGCGGGCCGTGGTCAAGGAGCGCATGGAGGCCATGAAGGCGCTCTGGACCGAGGAGCAGGCCGCCTACTCGGGCGAGCACGTGCGACGTTCCCGCCGACGTTCTCGTGGCCGAAGCCGGTCCAGCAGCCGCATCCGCCGATCCTCCTCGGCGGCGGGGGCGGGCCCGAAGCTCTTCGAGGCCATCGCCGACTACGCCGACGGCTGGATGCCCATCGGTGGCGCCGGGGTGCGCAAGGCGCTGCCCGCAGCTCCACGCCGCCATGGAGGCCGCCGGTCGGGATCCCGGCCGAGCTCACGATCATCCCCTTCGGCGTCGATGCCCGACCCCGGCAAGATCGACTACTACGCCGAGATCGGCTTCGACGAGGTCGTCTTCCGCGTCCCGCCCGCCCCCGCCGACATGGTCCTGCCGATCCTGGACCGCCTCGCCGACGAGTTCGTGGAGGGCTGAGCGACGGCTCGGTCAGTCCAGCAGGGCCTCGACGTTCTCGGGCGGACGGCCGAGGACGACCTGGTCACCCTTGACGACGACGGGGCGCTCCATGAGCGCGGGATGGGCCAGCAGGACCTCGACCACCTGCTCGGCGGTCTCGACGTCGGCGGGGGTGAGGCCGGCCTCCTTGAACTCGGGGTCGCGGCGGACCAGCTTCGACGGCTCGACGTCGATCGTGGTCGACGATCATCTCCAGCGTGGCCCGGTCGGGCGGGGCCTCCTTGTAGAGGACGACCTCGGCTCGACCCCGTGCGTCCTCGCAGGATCCCCAGGGTCTGGCGGGACTTCGAGCAGCTCGGGTTGTGGAAGATCACCACGTCATCGCTCATGCCGCGAACCTACCCAAGGAGTCGAACGAACAGTTCGAGCCGGGTCGCGGCGACACGACGAGGTTCGCCTCGCTGCGCTCGGCGAATGAACCCGCTGTGCTCGCTGATGGTCGCTCTCGCTGCGCTCCGCTGCCCAAAATAGAATCGGTTCCAGTGGCTGACCTCACCGTGGCACGACCTCACCGTCAGCCAGGCGGCCCGACGCCAGCGGGTCATCGACGCCGCCCTCGCCCTGGGCTCGGCCGGCGGCTACGAGGCGGTCCAGATGCGGGACGTGGCCAGCACCGCCGGGGTCGCCCTGGGCACGATCTACCGCTACTTCACCTCCAAGGACCACCTGCTGGCCGCGGCGATGGTCGACTGGACCGCCGACCTCGAGCGCCGCATCGCCCAGCGCCGCGCACCGCAACGGCTCCACGGCCGACGCCGTGGTCGACGTCATCCGCCGGGCCACCCGCCCCATGGAGCGGGACCCCCGCCTGGCGGCGGCCATGGTCCAGGCCGCGGCGGCCAACGAGCCGTCGGTCACCGCCTGCCAGCAGCAGACGACCGACACCATCGAGCGGGTCCTGACCGCGGCCATGGACGGCACCGACCCCGACCGCAAGGTCCGCACCGCCCGGGTCCTGACCCACGTGTGGAACTCCAGCATCCTGCGCTGGGCCAACGGCTCCGAGGCCGTCGGCCAGATCGGCAACGACCTCGAGGACGCCGCCCGCCTCCTGCTGGACTGACGCCGGCGTGGCCGACCGGACGCTCACCCCCGACGAGATCGTTCGGGTCGCCCTCGAGCTGCTCGACGAGGTCGGGCTGGACGCCTTCACGATGCGGGCCCTGGCCCAGCGCCTCGGCACCTACCCGGCGACGATCTACTGGCACGTGGGCTCCCGTTCCGAGGTGCTCAGCGCCGCGAGTGGCGTGAGCCTCACCGAGATGTGCCGGGAGCTGCCCGATCCGGGTGACACGCCGTGGGACGACTGGCTGACCGAGACGGCCCGCGCCTACCGCAGGCAGATGCTCGCCCATCCGGCGCTGGCGACCTGGGCCGAGCTGGTGATCCACGGTCAGGACGTGCGGACGCGCCCTCGGCGTCGGCCACACGTTCCCCGACGCGCTCCTGGACCAGTGCCTCGACCGGTGCACCTCGGTCTCGGGGAACCTGTTCGTGGTCGGTCGAGGCCGCCGTCTCGGCCACGGCCTGCGCCTCGTCGCCACGGACACCGGCTGGGCGAAGGGCAGCGGCCCGGTCGTCACGGGGCCGGCGGAAGCCCTCCTCATGGCGGTGGCCGGTCGGGCCGCAGCGGTCGACGACCTTCGGGGCCCCGGCGTCGAGGTCCTCGCCCGACGCCTGGCCACCGAGTCCACGGGCTGACGGCGGGTCGCCGGCGCTGGAGTCGGCTGCGGGTCGGGCACCACGCCGCGGCTCAGGGTCGAAGCCGCAGGCCAGGTTCGCTCTGCGACTAGAACGCGTTCTAGTATCGGCGGTCGTGGACTTCGACGACACGCCGGAAGAGGCCGCCTTCCGCGCCGAAGCCCGGGCCTGGCTCGAAGCCCACGCCGAGCGCGCGGAAGCCCGACGCCCGGCCGACGATGGCGGCGGCCAACGACCCCGGCCACCTCGAGGCCTGCCGGACCTGGCAGCGCACGCTCTACGACGGGGGCTGGGCGGGCATCACCTGGCCGAAGGCGTTCGGCGGGCGCGGCGGCACCCCCAACGAGGCCCGCATCTTCGCCCAGGAGGAGCGGACGTTCGACGTCACGACCGGGATGTTCTCGGTCGCCGTGAACATGGTCGGGCCCCACCCTCATCGCCCACGGCACCCCGGAGCAGCAGGAGCGCACCTCGACGCCATCCTCCGGGGTGACGAGCTGTGGTGCCAGCTCTACAGCGAGCCGGGCGCGGGCTCCGACCTGGCCGGGCTGCGCACCCGGGCCGTGCTCGACGGCGACGACCTGGGTCGTCAACGGCCAGAAGGTCTGGAACTCGGGCGCCCACCAGGCCCAGTTCGGCATCCTCCTGGCCCGCACCGACCCCGACGCCCCCAAGCACGCCGGCATCACCTACTTCCTCGTCGACATGGCCACCCCGGGCATCGAGGTCCGGCCCCTCCGCCAGATCACCGGCCACGCCCACTTCAACGAGGTCTTCCTCACCGACGTGGCCATCCCCGCGACCGAACGTGCTGGGCGACGGTCAACGCCGGCTGGGGCGTGGCCCAGACCACGCTGGCCAGCGAGCGGTCGATGATCGGCGGCGGCGGCGCGGGCACCGGCATCGAGCAGCTGATCGACCTGGCCCGCGAGTTCGGTCGCACCGACGACCCGCGGCGTCCGCCAGGACCTGGCCCACGCCTACACCCGGATCCGCCTCCTCGAGTTCCTCGGCCTGCGGGCCCAGACGGCGCTGAGCCAGGGCCGCATGCCCGGCCCCGAGGTGTCGGTCATGAAGCTGGCCATCTCCGACCACATGGAGACGCACCGGCGACCTGCTCATGGCCCTCGAGGGCCCGCACGGCACCCTCGGGCGGCGACGACGCCCCGCGGGAGCAGCTGGCCCAGTACCAGTTCCTCGGCCAGTGGTCGGTCCGCCTCGGCGGCGGCACCGACCAGGTCCAGCGCAACGTCATCGGGGAGCGGGTCCTCGGCCTTCCCCGGGAGGCCCGCGCCGACAAGGATGTCCCGTTCCGAGAGCTACAAGGGGCCTAGATGTACCTCCAGGAGACACCACGAGCAGCAGGCCCTCCGGGCCGAGCTGCGGGCCTACTTCGCCGAGCTGCTCAGCCCCGAGGTCCGCGAGCCGAGATCGGCTTCCGGGGCGAGGGCGGCGAGGGCTGGCGCCGCATCGTCAAGCAGATGGGCACCGACGGCTGGCTGGGCATCGGTTGGCCGAAGGAGTTCGGCGGCCAGGGCCGGCCGCCCACCGACCAGTTCATCTTCTACGACGAGGTGCAGCGGGCGAAGGCGCCGGTGCCCTTCGTGACCCTCAACACCGTCGGCCCGACCCTGATGCGCTTCGGCAGCGACGAGCAGAAGGCCACCTTCCTGCCCCAGATCCTGGCCGGCGAGGTCAACTTCGCCATCGGCTACACCGAGCCGTCGGCCGGGCACCGACCTCGCGTCCCTGCAGACCCGGGCGGTGCGGGACGGCGACGAGTACGTCATCAACGGGAACAAGATCTTCACCAGCGGCGCCAACGACGCCGACTGGGTCTGGCTGGCCTGCCGGACCGACCCCGAGGCCAAGAAGCACCGGGGCATCTCCATGATCCTGGTGCCGACCGACGCCCAGGGCTTCTCCTGGACGCCGATCGTCACGGTCGGCGACAACCGGACCACCGCCACCTACTACGACGACGTGCGGGTCCCGGTGACCAACCTGGTGGGCGAGGAGAACGGTGGGTGGCGCATGATCACCACCCAGCTCAACCACGAGCGCATCGGCCTGGCCGCCCACTCGGGCGAGGCCCACGAGCTCTACGCCGACGTCGAAGACTGGGCGGTCGACAACGGCGTCATGGGCATCCCGTGGGTGCGGGCCGACCTGGCCAAGTGCCACGCCCTGCTCGACGCCATGCACCTGCTCAACTGGAAGCTGACCACCGCGGTGGCCAACGACGAGCTGAACCCGGCCGACGCCTCGGCGGTCAAGGTCTACGGCACCGAGTCGGTGGTCGAGGTGTACCACCTGCTCCTGGGCATCCTCGGCGCCGCGGGCTACCTCCGGGAGGGCTCGCCCGGAGCCGTCCTCTCCGGCCGGGTCGAGCAGGCGGGCCGCTCCGCCCAGATCAACACCTTCGGGGGTGGCGTGAACGAGATCCAGCGGGAGATCGTGGCCTGGATGGGCCTCGGCATGACGAGGGGGGCCCGCTGATGGCCGACGAGGGCTTCCTGGCGACGATCCGCGAGTTCGAGGGCCGCAGCGTCGGCCCGCCCGAGGCCGCCGACGACCCGGTCAACCTCCCCATGATCCGCCACTGGGTCGAGGCCATGGGCGACACGAACCCCGTGTACCTCGACGACGAGGCCGCCCAGGCGTCCGGCCGGGACGGCGTCGTCGCCCCCGCGGTCATGCTCCAGGTCTGGTCCATGCAGGGGCTGAAGTCCCAGGGCCCCCGGCACGGCGACCGAGCAGAGCAACCTGCTGAACCTGCTCGACGACGCCGGGTTCACCTCGGTGGTGGCCACCAACACCGAGCAGGAGTACCTGCGGGAGCTGGTGCCCGGGGACGTCTGACCACGAGCGCCTTCATCGAGGGCGTCTCGGAGGAGAAGGCGACCGGCCTCGGCGTCGGCCACTTCGTCACCACCCGGACCGAGTACCGGGACCAGGACGGCGAGCTGGTCGGCTCGATGATGTTCCGCATCCTCAAGTTCAAGCCCCGGGAGAAGGCCGAGCCCAAGCTGCCCAGGCCGCGACCGTCGACGAACCTGGACAACCACTTCTTCTTCGACGGGGCCAAGGACGAGAAGCTGCTCATCCAGAAGTGCTCGTCGTGTGGGGCGCTGCGCCACCCGCCCGGGCCCATGTGCCCGAGCTGCCGGTCCCTGGAGTGGGAGACCGTCGAGGCCAGCGGCAAGGGCACCGTCTACAGCTTCGTGACCAACCACTACCCGCAGGTCCCGTCGTTCGACTACCCGCTGAACGTGTCCCTCATCGAGCTGGAGGAGGGCGTGCGCCTGATCAGCAACGTCGTGGGCATCGAGGCCGAGGAGGTCGAGATCGGCATGGCGGTCGAGGTCGAGTTCACGGCCTTCGACGACGAGCTCACCCTGCCGCAGTTCCGACCGGTGGAGGCATAGCCATGGACTTCTCGTTCACCGAGGAGCAGGAGGCCGTCCGCCAGCTGGCCGAGCAGGTGTTCACGGGCACGGCCACGCGTCGAGCGGGTCAAGGAGGTCGAGGCCTCCGACGAGCGCATGGACCACGCAGCTCTGGAAGGAGCTGGCCACGACCGGCCTGCTGGGCATCGGCCTGCCCGAGGCCCACGGCGGCGCCGGTCTCGGCCTGGTCGAGGTCTGCCTCGTGCTCGAGGCCCAGGGCCGCCGGGTCGCCCCCGTGCCGCTATTGGCCCACGGTCGTCGCCGCCCAGACGTTGGCGGAGTTCGGCACCGACGAGCAGCAGGCCCGCTGGCTTGCCGGGCGTCGTGGCCGGCGAGGCCGTGCTGACGCTGGCCCTCGAGGTCGCCGCGTCGGGGACCGTGCCCACCGGCGACGCCGTCGAGGCGAACGGGCAGTGGACGCCTGACGGGGGACCTGGCCGAGCGTGCCCGCCCTACCCATGGCCGACGCGGTGTCGGTCCCGGCGCGGGTCGGTGACGACGTCCGGGTCTTCCTGGTCGAGACGGCGGCGGCCGGGGTCTCGGTCGAGGCGGCGGAGACGACCAGCCGGTCCCGAGGTCGGTCACCTCGACCTGAACGGCGCGGCGGCCGACGCCCGTCGACGACGCCGTCGCCCTGGCCTTCGCCCACCAGCGGGCGCTGGTCGCCCTGGCCGCCGTGTCCCTCGGCGCCTGCGAGGAGGCCACCCGGCTGGCCGCCGAGTACACCTCGACCCGCGAGCAGTTCGGCAAGCCGCTGTCGACCAACCAGGGCGTCGTGCTCAAGGCGGCTGACGCCTACATCGCCATGGCGGCCATGCGGGCCACGCTCTGGCAGGCGGCCTGGCGGCTCGACGAGGGCCTGCCCGCCGAGCGAGGCCGTCGAAGTGGCCCACTGGTGGGCCTCCGAGGGCGGCCACGACGTCGTCCACATCACCCAGCACCTGCACGGGGGCATGGGGGCCGACATCGACTACCCGGTGCACCGCTACTTCCTCTGGGCCAAGGAGGTCACCGACGTGCTCGGCGGCCCCAGCGCCCACCTCGCCCGCCTGGGCGACCTCATTGCCGCGGAGGCCGAAGCCGAATGACCGACCTCGCCCCGACCCGGGCCTTCACCGACGTGGCCGTCGGCGACGAGCTGACCCCGCTGGACATCCCGCTGACCCGGACGGTCATCGTCTCGACCGCGATCGCCACCCGGGACTACCAGGACGTGCACCACGACCCGGCCCTCGCCGTGGAGCGGGGCTCGCCGGACATCTTCATGAACATCCTCTCGACCAACGGCTTCGTGAGCCGGTTCGTCACCGAGTGGGCCGGTCCGGCCAGTCGCCTGACCAAGCTGTCGATCCGGCTCGGCGCCCCCAACTACCCGGGCGACACCATGTCGTTCACCGGGTCGGTGGAGGCCAAGGACGAGGCCACGAACACGATCACCGTCGGCCTGGTCGGGGCCAACTCGATCGGCGACCACGTGACCGGCAAGGTCGAGGTGGTGCTGCCATGAGCGACGTCGGGTTCGTCGGGACCACCGCCGTCGCCGGGATCGGCGCCACCGAGTTCTCCAAGGCCTCCGGGCGCTCGGAGATGCAGCTGGCCTGCGAGGCCACGGTGGCCGCGCTCGAGGACGCCGGCATCGAGCCGTCCGAGGTCGACGGCATGGTGACCTTCACCGCCGACACCAACCCGGAGATCGAGATCGCCCGCCTGACCGGCATCGGCGACCTGAAGTTCTTCTCCCGCATCCACCACGGCGGCGGGGCGGCCTGCGGCACGGTCCAGCAGGCGGCCATGGCCGTGGCCGAGTGGCGATCGCCGACGTCGTCGTCGTCTACCGGGCGTTCAACGAGCGCTCCGGCCACCGCTTCGGCACCGGGGTCCAGGACCGGCCGGTCGCCGGCCAACGCCGAGGCGTCCCACTTCGCCTGGTACGCCCCCTTCGGCCTGCTGACCCCGGCGCAGTGGGTGGCGATGTTCGGCCGCCGCTACATGCACGAGACCGGGGCCACCAGCGAGGACTTCGGCCGGGTCTCGGTGGCCGACCGCCACCACGCGGCCAACAACCCCAAGGCCTTCTTCTACGAGCAGCCGATCACCCTCGAGGACCACCAGAACAGCCGGTGGATCGTCGAGCCGCTGCACCTGCTCGACTGCTGCCAGGAGAGCGACGGCGGCCAGGCCCTCGTCGTGACCTCCCTGGAGCGGGCCCGGGACCTGAAGCAGCCGCCGGCGGTCATCGTCGGCGCCGCCCAGGGCTCGGGCGAGGACCAGCAGATGATGACCTCCTACTACCGGGACTCGATCACCGGCATCCCGGAGATGGGCCTGGTCGCCCGCCAGCTCTACGAGCAGGCCGGCATCGGCCCCGACGACATCCAGACCGCCGTCCTCTACGACCACTTCACGCCCGTTCGTGCTCTGCCAGCTCGAGGAGTTCGGCTTCTGCGGCAAGGGCGAGGCCAAGGACTTCGTGCGGGACGGCCACCTGGAGATGGACGGGCGCCTGCCCACCAACACCCACGGCGGCCAGCTGGGCGAGGCCTACATCCACGGCGTCAACGGCATCGCCGAGGGCGTCCGCCAGGTCCGGGGCACCTCGGTCAACCAGGTGGACGCCATCGAGAACGTGCTCGTCACCGCCGGCACCGGCGTCCCCACCTCCGGCATCGTCCTCCGCCCCGACGTGCGTAGCCGCGAGGTCGACCCTCCGCGGTCGGGGTCTGGGCTCCTGACTCCCTCGGCGGTCATAGCGCGGAGATATCAGGAGCCAGAACGATCGATTCGACCGGCTGTCGCCGAGCGGATCTCGGACCACGCAGGGATCGAGCGCTGCGCCGATCCGGCCGACGGTCGGTATGCCGCGTCCCCGACGCGGCCCACGGCCGCCCATCCGCTGCCATCGGTTTCCGCCAGCCCGAAAGCCTCAGCGGGCAGGCACCGAGCTTCGGGCCGCTCGGCCGGCCGGCGCTCGGGCGTCGGGGTGCGAGCAGGGGTCGCTCGATCCAGCGGTAGGAGGCCCAGCGTCACCAGGACCGATCCCACGAGCCCGAGCGCAACGGCAGGCACCGCCATGGCGACGGTCTCGGCCACGCCGAGCCACGCCACGGCGGCGGCCAGGATCGGGTAGTGCCAGAGGTAGAGGCTGTAGCTGACGAGCCCGGCACCCCGAGCCGCACGGCCGGAGACCACCGTCGCCTGGCCGTCCTCCTCCCGCACGACCAGGTGCAGCAGCAGGATCCCGAGGAACAGCGCCGACAGCGGCTCGATCCACAGGTCGAGGGCGACGTCGCGCCGGTGGTAGGTGCCGTTCGCCCCGACGTAGAGGCCGAGGGTGACCAGGCCGACCACTGCACCGCGGGCCGTCCAACGGGACCGGGCGAGCGTCCGGCGCAGGCCGTCGAACCCGCCCTCCCGGACGGCGATGCCGATCAGGGCGCCGATGAGGAACTGGGGCAGCCGGCCCGGCAGCAGCGACGCCGCCATCCCGGTGACCTCGTGGCCGCGTGTCCCACCACCAGACCGACAGGGCACAGGCCGCCGCCAGCAGCGCCCACCGCCCGAACCGCCGGTGGAGCAGCGGGGCCAGCAGGGGCACGAGCAGGTAGAAGTGGACCTCGGTGGTGAGGCTCCACCAGGGCACGTTGACCGCCGAGGTCAGGCCGTCGGCCAGGTAGCCCTGCATCGTCACGAGCAGGAGCAGGTCGCCCGCCGAGCCGAAGGATCTCCGGGGCGCAGGAGCGGGACCAGCACCACCACCGAGACGAGGTAGGCGGGCCAGAGGCGGCGGACCCGCCGGCCGAAGAAGTGGCCGATCTCGGGCCGTCGGTCCCAGGCGGTGACGATGAGGAAGCCGGACAGGACGAAGAAGGCGTCCACGGAGAACTTGCCGAGGCCCAGTGGCCAGAGCGCCAGCCGGGGTCGGCCCGGCGTGGACCAGGTCCTGGGACTCGAGGACCAGCTTGAGCGGCGTGGTACCCGACCACGACGAGCACGGCGAGGCCCCGGAACCCGTCCAGGGCGGGCCAGCGAGTCGGGCGACGGAGGTCCCGCGAGGGCCGTCACATTACGAACGTGTTACGGAGTCGATGGAGCGGGGTTACCCCACGGGCGGGAGGCCAGAACCGCCGGTCAGGTCAGGCGGGGGTCCACCTCGGGAGCACGACGCCCTCGACGGGCTCCGGGAAGACGACCTGGACCGGGGTGCCGATGGCGATGTCGTCGGGGCCGAGCTCACCGATGGGGCCGTCGGGGGTGCGCGACGACGTTGCCGATCATGCGGAGCGCCGGGTCCTCGTCGAGGGTGATGACGGCGACGTTGTAGGGCGCCTGCTCGGCGTAGGCCGGGAGCAGCGGCGGGTGGGCGATGACGAAGGACCAGACCGTGCCGCGGCCTGACGCCGTCACCCAGGTGCTGGTCGAGCGACTGGCAGTACGGGCACATCGGCCGGGGCGGGTGCCGGAAGCGACCGCAGTCCGCACAGGTCTGGTAGCGCAGCTCGCCGACCGCCGCCCCCTCCCAGAAGGGAGCCGAGACGGGGTCGTCGACGATCGGCAGCAGCGTCATGGTCCCGGGGCTACCAGCCCTTGAACTCGGCGTCCCGGCGCTCGACGAAGGCCGACACGCCCTCACCCATGTCGTGGGTGTGCATCACGTGCTCCTGGGCCATCGCCTCCTCGCCGAAGGCGGTGTGGCGGTCCTGGTCCACGGCCCGGTTGATGAGCCACTTGGTGGTGGCGATGGCCCGGGTCGGCCCCTTGGCCAGGCGGCCGGACCACTCGGTGAGGGTGGCCTCGAGCTCGTCGGCGGGCACGACCTTGTTGACGATGCCCAGGGCGGCGGCGTCCTCGGCCAGGAGGTCGTCGCCGAAGAAGGCCAGCTCCTTGGCCTTGTGGGGGCCGACGGCCTTGGTCAGCAGGTAGGGACCGCCGGCGTCGGGGATGATCCCCCGGCGGACGAAGACCTCGATGAGCTTCACCCCCTCGGCGGCGATGACCAGGTCGGCGGCCAGCGTCAGGTGGGCGCCGAGGCCGGCCGCGGTGCCGTTGAGGCCCACGATGACCGGCTTCTCGCAGTCGAGGATGGCCGAGATGAGGCGCTGGGCGCCGGTGGCGATCATGCGCATGGCGTCGCCGACCATGCGCTCGGGCGCGCCCTCGGGCTTGGCCGGACCGCCGCTGCGGTCGGCCCGCAGGTCGGCGCCGGTGCAGAAGTGGCGGCCGGTGGCGGTCAGGACCACGCAGCGGACGTTGGGGTCGGCACTGGCGGCGTCGAGGTGGTCGATGAGGCGGTTGCGCTGGTCGGGGGTGACCGAGTTGCCGGCGTCGGGGCGGTTGAAGGTCAGCCAGGCGACGCCGTCGCGGAGCTCGTGGAGCAGATCTTGTTCGTCGGACACGGCGGCGACTGTACGTGACCCCAGCAAATCACCGGTTCTGGTTGCGCGCCCTTGTCGCCCCGAACAAACCCGCGCAACCAGAACGGGATGTCGGCCGAGGGTTGGTGGCTCTCGAGGACAGCGGGGACGAAGGTCCCGCCGACCTCGTAGGCCACGGCTTCGCCCCGTTCGGCGTCCCGACCGGTGACGATCACGCCCGCGCCGTCGGCGGCCAACCGGGCGGCGATGACCCGTCCGAGACCGGCGGTGGAGCCGGTCACCAGGGCGACCTCGTCCGCGGGCCGGCCCGGGTTCGGACCCCCCTCGATCACCTGCGTAAGGTAACCAGCCGCACGTGACACCGCCGTCAGCTTCCTGGCGCGCACCGACGAGAGGCACAGAGATGAGCGGGTACCTGGAGGGCAAGTCGATCGCCGTCACCGGTGCCGGGCGGGGCATCGGCCGGGCCGTGGCCCTGGCCTGCGCGGCCGAGGGCGCCAGCGTCGTCGTCAACGACTACGGCGTGGCCCAGGACGGCAGCGAGCCCAACAGCGAGGTGGCCGACGCCGTCGTCAAGGAGATCACCGATGCCGGCGGCGCCGCCGTCGCCGTGGCCGACTCCGTCGCCGACATGGCCGGCGGCGAGCGCATCGTGGACACCGCGGTGGAGCAGTTCGGCAAGATCGACGGCGTCGTCTGCCCGGCCGGGATCCTGCGGGAGCGGATGCTGTTCAACATGTCCGAGGACGAGTGGGACCCGGTCATCGCCACCCACCTGAAGGGCACCTTCACCGTGTTCCGGGCCGCCGCCGCTCGCATGAAGGAGCAGAAGTCGGGCTCCCTGATCGGCTTCACCTCCGGCGCCTACGCCGGCTCGGTGGCCCAGGCCAACTACGCGGCGGCCAAGGGCGGCATCGTGTCGCTCGTCCGCTCGGCCGCCGCCGGCATGTACCGCTACGGCGTGACCTCCAACGCCATCGCCCCCGTGGCCAAGACCCGCATGTCGGAGCAGGTCCCCATGGAGCTGCAGATGGGCGAGCCCGAGGACGTGGCCCCGATGGTCGTCTACCTCCTGTCGGACCAGGCCCGGCACATCACCGGGCAGGTGTACACCGTGAACGGCCCGACGATCGCCGTCTGGGACCAGCCCGCACGAGGTCCGCTCGATGGACCACGAGGGTGGCGGCCGCTGGACGCCGACGACGATCGCGGCCCAGCATCGACGACGGCGTCGGTCAGGAGCGCATGGGCCTCATCGACCGCCTCGAGGCGCACCGCAAGCCGCCGCCGCCTCCGGCGACAAGCCCAACCAGTAACGGAGGGCCGTAGGACTGGCGTCAGCTCAGGCTGCGCAGCGGAGCGGAGCAGCACGGGCGACGTTCCACGATCGGCGGCGCCGGACTTGCCGAGCGTCAGCGAAGCCAGTCAGAGTCGTGACGGTTGCTGCCCTTCATGCGGAGGGCGGACTCCATCACGGCGGTCGAGAAGGTGTGGCAGGTGTTCGTCCATGCCGTGGCCGACTTCGGAGGCCCGGTCGTAGTCGTCGAGGTCCATCAGGCGACCGAGGCAGATCCGGCAGGCCCGGCGCAGGGCGATGGCGGCCTCGGCCGTGTCCGGGTCGAAGCTGCTCGTTGGCCCAGGCCAGGAAGCCCCGGCCCATCGTCTGGCCGGTGAACGGGTCGGGACCGAGGATGGTCTCGGCGTCGACCTCCCAGTCCAGGACCGGCCGCCGTCCCGGGACAGGTGGGCCGTCGTCCGACCACCCTCGACCCGGTCGGGGACCGTCATGTCGTAGCGGCGGCGCTCCCGACCGGCGCCGGCCTGCGCGATGGCCAGGCCGGCGAGGTCGAACCAGTGGGTGCAGGTCGTGCGGGCGTCGGCGTGGGTGCCGTGGGCGGTGGCGTCGGCGGTCACCGGCGCGCCGACGAGGGCTCCGCAGCGGTGCCGAGGGCGGCCGGGCAGGTCGACCAGGGGTGACGGGCGGCCTCGCCGTCGAGCCCGGTCACCTTCCGTCCCGCGTGGGCGATGTCACCTGGAAGTGGTGGAAGTCGTCCTCCAGCTCCCCCGCACCACCTCCGGTGACACCGTGACCAGCTCGATCCGCCGCCGGTACCCGTCGCGCCACCGGCCCATGGCGCGCCGTGACCGAGTCGAGTCGTTCACGGGGACTCCGACCTGCGACGCAGCGAAGCCGGTCAAGGTCGATCGGGGAAGCCGGGCTTGAAGATCATCAGGAAGAGGATGGCCACCAGCAGGAGCTTGAGGACCATGTCGGTCATCCCGATCTTCTTGCCCAGCGCCTCGAGCTGCGACCACCTGGGGCGGCGGGCCCTGGGCGCCCGGGCGGCGGGCCCTCGGTCCGGTGGCCAGCTCCTCGGCCAGGGCGTTGGCCTTCCGGACCGACGGGAACAGGATCGCGTGGGAGAGGCCGATGCCGATGAGGTAGAGCAGGATCGACAGCCAGACCCAGGTGTCGCCGAAGCCGATGAGGTCGTTCTCGGACAGCAGGACGAGCAGGACGCCGAAGACGAAGATGAGGTAGATGAAGATCTCGGCCACCTTCGACACCGCGTAGACGGCCTGGTTGATGGCCACGCCTCCCGGCCCGGCCGCTGCTGGGCCTGCTGGCGCGTAGAGGCCGTTGAGCTGCACGCCGCCGAAGCCCACGATGGCCGAGAGGATGTGGAGGAGCAGCACGATCCCGTAGACCGTGTCGTCGCTCCCCAGCTCCACGATCGTCGCCAACACACCCATTGACCTACCTCCTGTTGCGGACCGCCGCGGAGCTTAGGTGGGGCGGTGGGCCACACTGGGTGACGATGGGGGACGGGAACGTCACGGTCGGGCCTGGACATCGGCACGACCTCGGTCAAGGGCCTGGCCGTGGACGACGACGGTCACGTGCTGGCCCAGGTCCGGGTGCCCCACCCGATCGGCATCCCGGCCGCCGACCGCTTCGAGCACGACGCCAACCGGGCCTGGCGGGAGGGCGTGCGCCAGGCCTGGCGGCAGGTCTCCACCGGCCTGCACCCCGTCGGGGTCAACGTCGTGGCCATGGTCCCCTCCCTGGCCGCCGTCGACGCCCGGGGCCACGCCCTCACCCCGGGCCTGCTCTACGGCGACGAGCGGGGCCGGCGGGGCGGGCGCCCGACGGGGGCACCCGGCGATGTCGGCGAGCTGCTCGGCTTCCTGCGCTGGTGCCACGAGCGAGGCGCCCGACGCCGCGGGCTTCTGGCCGGCCCAGGCGGTGGCCAACCACGCCCTCGGCGGCGAGGGGGCGATGGACTCGATCAGCGCCATGACGCGCCTACCCGCTCTTCGACGGCCAGGGCTGGGACGAGGCCCTGCTGGCCGAGTCCGGGGTCACCGCCGACCAGCTGCCCCGGGTGGTCAACGGCGACACGCCCGTCGGCGAGGTCGACGGCGCCGCCATCGGCCCCGGGGGCATCGACGCGTTCGGCGAGCAGCTGGTGGCCGGGGCCGAGGAGCCCGGCGACGTCCTGGTCATCTGCGGGACGACCCTCATCACCTGGATCGTCACCGACGAGTGGGTCGAGGTCCCGGGCCTCTGGACCATCCCGCACTCGACCCCCGGCCGGACCCTCATCGGCGGCCCCAGCAACGCCGGCGGCCTCTTCCTGAACTGGGCCACCCACCTGCTGGCCCGGGGCGACGACCCGGTTCCGGACCGGGTCCCGTCTGGTCGCCGTACGTCCGGGGCGAGCGCACGCCGCTGCACGACCCCGACCGGCGCGCCGTGCTCGACGGCCTCGACCTGACCCACGGGCCGGCGGCGCTGCGGCGGGCCGCGTTCGAGGCCGCGGGGTTCGTGGTCCGCCACCACCTCGACCTCGCGGGGGTCCCCGCGAGCCGGCTGGTCCTCACCGGCGGCGGGACCCGGGTGCCCGAGTGGGTCCAGGCCCTGGCCGACGGCACGGGCCTGCCCGCCGACGTCGTCGCCGTCCCCGAGGGTGGGGCCCTGGGCTCGGCCTTCTTCGCCCGCCTGGCCGCCGGCCTGGAGACCGATGCCACCGCCGCCCGGCGCTGGGCCCGCACCGACCGCCGGGTCGAGCCCGACCCCGCCTGGGTCGACGCCTGCGCCACCCGCTACCAGCGCTTCCGGGAGCTCGCCGATGCCTGAGGGCCAGCCCATCCCGTTCTGGCGGTCGTTTCCGTCGCCATGACCACCGAAACGACCGCCAGAAGCGACGACCGGCTGCTCGAGGGCCGGGTGGCGCTGATCACGGGGTCGGCGTCGGGGCAGGGGCGGGCCGCCGCCCTGCGCTTCGCCGGCCCACGGGGCCGCCATCGCCATCGTGGACATCGACGACGAGGGCTCGGCGGAGACGGCCCGACAGGTCGAGGCCCTCGGGGCGGAGGCGGCGGTGATCCACGCCGACGTGTCGGTCCAGGACGACGTCGAGGCGATGGTGGCGGCCACGGTCGAGCGCTGGGGTCGTCTCGACGTCCTCTACAACAACGCCGCGGTGCAGATGTCGGGCCGCCTGGTCGAGTGCACCGAGGAGGACTGGGACCGGACGATCGCCACCAACCTCGACGCCGTCTTCTGGGCCTGCCGGGCGGCCCTGCCCGCGATGCTGGAGGGCGAGGCGGGCTCGATCATCAACACCGCCTCGGTCCTCGGCCTCATCGGCTCGGAGGGCTACGTGGCCTACGGCGCGGCCAAGGCCGGGCCTCGTCGCCCTGACCCGCCAGATCGCCGTCGAGTACGGCCCGGCCGTACGGGCCAACGTCATCGCCCCCGGCTCCATCGACACGCCCCGCTTCCAGAAGGTGGCGGCCGAGATGGACGACCCCGAGGGCTTCGTCGCCGGCCTGGCCAAGACCATCCCGCTCCACCGGCTGGGCACCGCCGAGGACGTGGCCTCCATCGCCCTGTTCCTGGCCTCGGACCTGTCGGCCTACGTGTCCGGCGCCGTCATCCCCGCCGACGGCGGCCTGGCGGTCTACCGATGACCCGGCACTCACGTCCCGTTCCGGTTGCGCGCCCTTGTCGTGGGGAACAAGAGCGCGAACCAGTACGGGGTCGGGCGAGGGAGTGGGGTCGTGAGCCGGGTGGCGCTCGTGGTGGGTGGGGCCTCCGGCCTGGGGGAGGCGATCGGCGAGCGGCTGTCCGACGACGGGTTCCTCGTGGTCGTGGCCGACATCGACGGCGACGGGCGCGGCGCTCGTGGCGGGTCGGATCAGCGGGGTGATCGTTCACGAGGTCGACGCCCGGGACGACGCCGCGGTGGCGGCGATGGTCGAGCGAGCCGTCGGCTTCGGGCCGCTGAAGGCCCTCGTCCTGTCGGCCGCCGTCGAGACCCGGGCGCCGCTGCTGGAGACCACCGACGAGGCGTGGCGGGAGATCATCGACACCAACCTCAAGGGCCCGTTCCTCTGCCTGCGCCACGCCGTCCCCCACATGGTCGAGGCGGGCGGGGGCTCGGTGATCGCCATGGGCTCGACCCTCGGGATGATCGTCGCCCCGCAGTACCCCGCCTACTGCGCCAGCAAGTTCGGCCTGACCAACCTGTGCAAGCAGGTCGCCATCGAGCACGCCCCCGACGGCATCCGGGTCAACGTCGTGGCCCCCGCCGCCACCGAGGTCGGCCTCTTCGCCCGGGTGGCCGAGGCCACCGGCGACCCCGAGGGCATCAAGGCCTTCGTCGCCGGCAACGTCCCCATGGGCCGCCTCGGCACCGCGGACGACGTCACCGCCCTCGTCAGCTTCCTGGCCGGCGACGACAGCAGCTACCTCAGCGGCGCCGTCATCCCCCTCGACGGCGGCCTCGCCGCCCGCCGGCTGTAGGCGACGCACCGGCCCCCGATCCGACTCCGGAGGGAGCCGAATCGGGGGCCGGGAGCTGGGGGGATGGGGTCAGAGCTGGTTGGCCTCGCCGGTCTCCAGCAGGGTCTTGAGGTCGCTGAGGATCCAGGCCCAGCCACCGCCGCCCTCCTGGATGGCGCCGTCGGCGGCGATCGTGCCCGGCCATGACCGGGGCGTCGGTCACGTCGTGGGTGACGGTCAGCCGGCTGAGGTTGTCGCCCTCGGCCCGGATCTCCCAGGTCACGGTGGTGAAGCCCTCTTCGACCTGGGACGGGTCGAAGTGCATGCGGTAGGTCTGCACGAGGCGGTTCGGCGGGTCGACCTCGACCACCTCGCCGTCGACGATCACGTCGGGCATCTCGGGGGCGTACTGCTTCATCTCGTCGGACGGCGAAGCACTCGTACTTCCCGCCCGGGGTCAGGTCGTAGCGGGCCGCGGCGTGGTAGCCGTAGCGGCCGTTCCACTCCTCGGAGGTGATGGCCTGCCAGATCGCCTCCGGGGTGGCCTTGATGTAGACGCGGAAGACCTCGGTCGTCCGGGTGTCGGTGTCGGTGGTCGTGCTCATGCTGTCGTCTCCAGTTGCTGCTTGAGGTCGGTGAGCGCCGACACGCGGCGCTCGGTGTACTTGTCGATCCACCGGTCGTGGATGAGCCGGATGGGCACGGGGTTGAGGAAGTGCAACCTCTCCCGACCTCGCTTCTGACTCACGACCAGGCCCGCCTCCTCGAGGAGCCGGAGGTGCTTCATGACGCCGAAGCGGGTCATGTCGATCCCCGACTCCAACTCGGAGAGCGTGCGCCCCTCCCGCTCGAAGAGCAGGTCGAGGAGCAAGCGCCGGGTCGGATCCGCGAGCGCCTTGAACACGAGCTCCAGCTCGTGGTTCGTCGTCGCTCACGAAGGGCACAATAGGTGACCAAATAGTCACCTGTCAAGCGTTGGCCATCAGATCGGTCGGGGGAGCGGTCGTAGGGTCGGGGCGTGCCGGCCGCCCACGAGGACCCGCAGCTCGGTGCGCTGACCCGTCGACGGGGGCGTTGGCGGGGCGAACTCGAGCTGGACGGCGGGCGGGTGCCCCTCGCCGTCGTCGGTGGCCGTAGTGGTCCCGACGAAGCGGCGCTGACCCTCGCCCGCCGAGCGGCCGAGGACCTGGCGGCCACCCGCCCGGCCCTGGAGGCCGCCCTCGCCGAGCACCGGGAGCCCTCCGGCGAGCACGGTCGACGGCTGGGCGGTCGAGTGGGCGAGCGTGGCCCCGCTCGACGGCCTGCTGACCCTCGAGCTCGGCCTGCGGACCGACTGGGACGAGGAGCACACCCTCGGCGCCCGCCTCCGCGCCGGCCGCCTGGCCGAGCTCAACGGCAGCGTCCTCCGCCCATGAGCGTCGAGGGGTTCCGGGTGTTGGACGCCGACGCCCACGTGGTCGAGCCGCCGCCCGTGTTCGCCGAGCTGGTCCGACGTCGGCCCGACCGTGATCGACCTCGCGCGCGGACACGCCGATGGTCCCGTGCGGCGACGCCGAGGTGATCGCCGACCAGATGGCGCACGGGTTCGACGCCCCCTCCTACCTGCGGGCCATGGACGCCCAGGGCATCGACGCCGTCGTGCTCTATCCGTCGATCGGCCTGTTCGTGCCGTTCCAGCCCGAGCTCGACGCGGCCCAGAGCGCGGCGGCCTGCCGCTCCTACAACGACTGGCTCGCCGCCTACTGCGCCGAGGACGAGCGGCGCATGGCCGGCGTCGGGCTCGTCCCGCTGGCCGACGTCGAGCACTGGCCGTCGTCGAGGCGCGAGCACGCCGCCGGCCTGGGCCTGGTCGGCGTCCTGGCCCGCCCCAACCACCTCTACGGCCGCAACCTCGGCGACCCGGCCTACGACCCGCTCCACGCCGTGTCTGGCCGAGGCCGGCATGGTCCTGGCCGTCCACGAGGGCCTCGGTCTGCGGGGACCGACCATCGGCGGCGACCGCTTCGACGGGCTTCACCGCCCGCCACCTCCTGTCGCACCCGATGGAGCAGATGGCGGCCATGGCCAGCCTGGTGCTCGACGGCGCGCTGGCCCGCCACCCGGGCCTGCGGGTCGCCTTCCTCGAGTCGGGGACCGGCTGGCTGCCCGTACTGGCTGCACCGCCTCGACGAGCACCAGGAGTGGATGGACCCCGGCGCCGAGCCGGCGCCGGCGGCTCTTCGCCCGCCAGTGCGTGATCTCCACCGAGGCCGACGACGCCCTGACCGGCCTCGGTCATCGACCGGGTGGGCGCCGACCACGTGGTCTGGGCCAGCGACTTCCCCCACCCCGACGCCCTGTTCCCCGACGCCGCCACCACCTTCGTCGCCGAGGCCCGGGCGCCAGGGGATCAGCGAACCCGACCTGGCCACCGTCCTCTGGGACTCGCCCCTCGCCTTCTACGCCCTCGGCGACCGCTTCGACCTGACCCCGATCTCGTCGTTCTGGGATCGGGAGGCGGGTGGCGATGGCGTAACCTGACACGCGTGTCAGCCTCGATGCCCGTGGTCGACGGCATGGCCTTCGACACCATGGCGCAGTTCAGCGCCGTCGCCGGCGACCTGCGCGACCCCTACCCGGAGCCTCGGCCGCAAGCGCCGGGACGCAGCCGGTCGAGGAGACGCTCACGGCGTCCTTCATCGAGGGCCTGGAGGAGACCAGCTACATCGTCCACCGCTACGAGGACGTCGTCGCCGTCCTGCGGGACAACGTGACCTACTCGTCCTCGGCCATCCGGGAGCTCATGGCGCCGGTGATGGGCGACTACGTGCTGGTGGGCATGGACGAGCCCGAGCACAAGCGGCTCCGGGCGCTGGTCAGCGTGGCGTTCCGCCAGCGCAGCCTCGCGGCGTGGGAGCCCTACGCCGAGTCCGTCGTGAACGGCTACCTCGATCAGGTGGTCGAGCGGGGGAGCGCCGAGCTGGTCCGGGAGCTCACCTTCCCGTACCCCATCCAGGTCATCGCCAAGATCCTCGGGCGTGCCCCCGGAGGACACCGGCAAGTTCCACGAGTGGGCCTGGTGGATCATCAACGTGGCCGCCGACCCGGACAAGGGCATCCCCGCCTCCGAGGCCATGAAGGCCTACCTGGCCGACGTCCTGGAGCTGCGGCGGGCCGACCCGGGCGACGACGTCATCAGCGAGCTGGTCCACGCCGAGCTCGACGGCGAGCAGCTGGGCGACGAGGAGATCTTCTCCTTCATCCGCCTGCTGCTCCCGGCCGGGGCCGAGACCACCTACCGGGCCACCGGCAACTTCCTCTTCGGCCTGCTGACCAACCCCGACCAGCTGGCCGCCCTCCGGGACGACCGGAGCCTGATGACCCAGGCCGTCGAGGAGGCCATCCGCTGGGAGTCGCCCCTCCTCATCACCTCCCGCGACTGCGACGGTCGACTCCGAGGTGGCCGGGACCGTGATCCCCGCCGGCCACCAGGTCGTGGCCCACGTCGGCTCGGCCAACCACGACGAGAGCCGCTGGGACCGGCCCGGAGATCTTCGACATCTTCCGGGAGCAGAAGCCCCACGCCGCCTTCGGCTTCGGTCCCCACATGTGCCTCGGCATGCACCTGGCCCGGATGGAGATGCGGGTCGCGGTCGGTGCCGTCCTCGACCGGCTGCCGGACCTCCGGCTCGACCCCGACGGCCGACGACGTGCACATCCACGGCGAGCGGTTCCGCTCGCCGACCGTCGCTGCCCGTCCTCTTCGGGTAGACCGTTCCCGTGGAGATCCGCGATCGACGCGCGAGCGGTGCATGGGCTCGGGCAACTGCGCGTTCTGGGCGCCGGCCACCTTCGACATCGGCGACGACAACATCGCCTTCGTGGTCGATCCCGAGGGCGACACCGAGGACAAGATCCGCAACGCCGCCGAGGGCTGCCCGACCCAGGCCATCGTCCTCTCGTGACCCTGGGGGTCACCGAGGACCACCGCGCGCTGCACGACACCGCTCGCCGGTGGGTCGAGGCCCGCGGCGCTGCTCGGGGCGGCCCGGGCCACCCTCGACGCCCCCGACCGACGCCCTGCCGCCGTTCTGGGGCGAGCTGGCCGACCTGGGCTGGCTGGGCCTCCACGTCGACGAGGCGCACGGTGGCTCGGGCTACGGGCTGGCCGAGCTGGCCGTCGTCCTGGAGGAGCTGGGCCGGGCCGTGCGCCCCCGGCCCGGTCCTGCCCACCGTCCTCGCCGCGGCCGTGGTCGACCGGCTGGGTCCGGCCGACCGTCAGGGACGACCTGCTGCCCGGCCTGGTCGACGGCTCGACGCCCGGCGCGGTGGCGTTCGCCTCCGCGCCGTCGATCGACGAGTGGACCGCCGTCCTCGGGGCCGCCACCGCGGCGGTGATCGTGGTGCCCACGCCCGACGGCTGGTGGGTCGCTCGAGGCCGACGTCGTCGAGGTCGACCGAGCACCAGAGCCTGGACCCGACCCGGCGCCTGGCCACCGTCCGACGGACCGGCGACCCGGCCGGCCCCCTCGGGCCCGAGCCCCGGCCCGGCCTCGTCCGCGACCTGGCTGCCACCCTGCTCGCCGCCGAGTCGATGGGCGGGGCGGCCTGGTGCGTCGACACCGCCGTCGGCCTACGCGAAGGACCGTGAGCAGTTCGGCCGGCCCATCGGCCAGTTCCAGGCCGTCAAGCACCGCTGCGCCGACATGCTCGGCGCCCTGGAGCTGGCCCGGGCGGCGACCTGGGACGCCGTCCGCGGCGGCGACGAGGACGAGGTGGCCGTGGCCGTGGCCGTCACCGGCGCCTTGGCCCCCGACGCCTACGCCACGCTGTGCGCAGGGCTGCGTCCAGGTCCACGGCGGCATCGGCTTCACCTGGGAGCACGACGCCCACCTCTTCCTGCGGCGGGCCATGGCCACCCGCCAGCTGCTGGGCGGCGAGGAGGCGCTGGCACGCCCTCGTCGTCGAGCGGGCGAAGGGCGGGGCCCGGCGGTCGATGACCGTCGACCTGCCGCCCGAGGCCGAGGGCCACCGCGCCGAGGTCCGGACCTTCCTGGACGACCTCGAAGGCGGGGGACAGGGGCGAGTGGGACCGGCTGCATCGCCGACGCCGGCTACCTGGTCCCCAACTGGCCCGCGCCCTGGGGCCGGGCGCCGGCGCCGTCGAACAGCTGGTCATCGACGAGGAGTTCCGCGACGCCCACGTCCGGCGTCGCCACCTCCAGGTCGGGGCCTGGGTCCTGCCCACCCTGATCGCCCACGGCACCGAGGCCCAGCAGGAGCGCTTCATCCCCCCGACCCTGCGGGGCGAGCTCCTGTGGTGCCAGATGTTCAGCGAGCCGGGGGCGGGCTCGGACCTGGCCTCGCTGAGCACCCGGGCCGAGAGGGTCGACGGGGGCTGGTCGCTCACCGGCCAGAAGGTGTGGACGACGATGGCCCACATCGCCGACTGGGGCATCTGCCTGGCCCGGACCAACCCGGACGCGCCCAAGCACCTCGGCATCAGCTGCTTCCTCGTCGACCTGACGACGGCCGGGCTCGACATCCGCCCCCTGCGGGAGCTGACCGGGGCGGAGATGTTCAACGAGGTCTTCCTCGACGGGGTGTTCGTGCCCGACGACCTGGTCGTGGGCGAGATCGACACGGGTTGGGAGGCGGCCCGCACCACCCTGGCCAACGAGCGGGTGTCGATGGGCAGCGGTGGCTCCTTCGGCCCCGGGGTCGAGGGCCTCCTGGGCCACGGCCGCCGAGGACGCCTCGCCGGTCGTGGTCGACCACGTCGGCCGCCTCCTGGCCGAGAGCCACGCCCTCGCCGCCCTCGGCTGGCGGTCGACGCTGCGGGCCCTCAGCGGGGCCGAGCCCGGTCCCGAGGCCAGCGTGCGCAAGCTCCTCGGGGTCGAGCACGAGCAGCGCATCCAGGAGCTCGGCCTCGGCCTGCTCGGCCCCGCGGGGGCGATCGACGAGGGCGACGGCGCGGCCTGGATCGGCGGCTACCTGGGCAACCGGTGCCTCTCCATCGCCGGCGGCACCAGCGAGATCCAACGCAACGTCATCGCCGAACGCCTCCTCGGCCTCCCCAAGGATCCGTGAACCATCCACCGCCCAGGTTCGGCCGTCTCGCCGAGTGGTCGCCTCGCTGCGCTCGGCGAACAGGATGCTGTGCTTGCTGGTCGCCTCGCCGCTCGGACCGACCCTCGCGCTTCGACCTGGACGGGACGCTGTCGGACTGGGAGGCGGCCATCCGGCTGGCCGAGCCCGAGCACGCGCGACGCGCCTGCTGGAGGTCCTCGACGGCCGGCACCCCCGCGAGGACGGCTGGATGGTCGACGGCGCCCACTACCTCCTGTTCGTCATCGGGCCCGAGATCTGGGCCGAGGTCCTCGGGGCCGACGACGGCGCCGACGCCGCCTCGGTGGCGGTTCGATGGCAGCGATTCCGCGCGGTGGCCTACGCCGAGGTCGCCGCCGGTGCTGGACGAGCTGGCGGATCGCTTCCGCCTCGCCCTGGTGACCAACAGCCCGCGGGCCCATGCCGCCCTCGCCGACATGGGCCTCACCGACCGCTTCGACGAGGTCGTGGAGATCCCACCGGAGCTGCGCAAGCCGAGGCCGGAGGGCTTCTGGCACGCCGCCGAGCCAGCTGGGTGTCGATCCGGCGGACCTGGTCTACGTCGGGGACAGCTACCGCTGCGACGTCCGTCGCCGGGGTGGCCGCCGGGGTGCGCCCGATCTGGGTCGACCGCTGGGCCACCGACCTGCCCGTGCCCGACGGGGTCGTCCGCATCACCGACCTGACGGCACTGCCCGCCGTGCTGGCCTAGGTTCCGCGGCATGGCGCAGGTACCCACCGTCACCGGAACGATCGACACGGCCGATCTCGGCCCGACGCTGATGCACGAGCACGTCTTCGTGCTCAGCCCGGAGATCATCCAGAACTACGGCGAGAGCTACTGGGACACCGAGGAGCGCATCGCCGACGGGGTGGCCAAGCTGAACGACCTGGCTGCCCGCGGCATCCGGAGCATCGTCGACCCGACCGTCATCGGGCTGGGCCGCTACCTGCCCTGGGTCCAGCGGGTGGCCGAGCAGGTCGACCTGCAGATCGTCGCCGCCACGGGCCTCTACACCTACAACGACGTCCCCTTCTACTTCCACTACCGGGGCTTCCTGTTCGACACCGACCCGGACCCGATGGTCGAGATGTTCGTGAAGGACATCGAGGAGGGCATCGCCGACACCGGCGTGAAGGCGGGGATCATCAAGTGCGCCACCGACGTCGACGGGCTGACGCCCGGCGTCGAGCGGGTCCTCCGGGCCTGCGCCCGGACCCACCGGCAGACCGGCGTGCCCATCACGACCCACACCGATGCGGGCACGTTCCGGGGCCGGGACCAGCAGCGGGTGTTCGAGGAGGAGGGGGTCGACCTCAGCCGGGTCGTCATCGGCCACTGCGGCGACTCCACCGACCTCGACTACCTGAAGGAGCTGATGGACAAGGGCTCGATGATCGGCATGGACCGCTTCGGCATCGACGTCCTGCTGCCCTTCGACGACCGGGTCCAGGTGGTGGCCGACCTCTGCGCCCAGGGCTACGCCGACCGCATGGTCCTGGCCCACGACGCCGCCTGCTACATGGACTGGTTCACGCCCGAGGTCCAGTCGGCCATGGCCCCGAACTGGCACTTCAACCACATCTCCGACGACGTCCTGCCCGAGCTGCTGAACCGGGGCGTGACCCAGGACCAGCTCGACCAGATGCTCACCGCCAACCCCAAGCGCCTCTTCGACCAGACCGGCGGCTACTGACGCCTCACACTGGTCGGCCCAAGGACTCCGGGCTCCGCCCATCGGGGGAGTTGCGGTCGTGCTGCTCCGCTCCGCTGCGCGGCGTCGGGCCTACGATCCCCCCGTGGCTGACGAGGACTGGACCTTCCCCTTCGAGGGCCCGCTGCACGAGGCGTTCCCGGCGCTGCACGAGGCCCAGAGCGCCTGGCTGGCCCAGATCGACTCCCTGCCCGCCCCGGACCGCAAGACCCACGAGCTCATCCGCCTCGTGTGCACGGTGATCCTGCGCAACCCGGAGGGCATCGAGCGCCACGCCCGCCTGGCCGCCGAGATCGGGGCCACCTGGGACGAGGTGCTCGGGGCGATGATGCTCACGACTCCCGGCTTCGGCGTCCTGCCCGCGGTCGAAGCCATGCCCACCGCCCGGCGGGGCTTCGAGTCCGCCGAGCCCGTCGAGGCCGACTGAGGTGACGACCACCCCACGGCCCGACTTCCGCATCCTGCCCCGGGTCACCGACGACAACGAGTTCTTCTGGACCTCCGGCGCCGACGGGCGGCTGCGCTTCCTGCGCTGCGGCTCCTGCGGCTACTGGATCCACCCCCCGGGCCCGATCTGCCCGGTCTGCCACTCGCAGGAGGTGGCCCCCGAGGCCGTAGCCGGGAACGCCGTCCTGCACACCTACACGGTCAACCAGCAGGCCTGGCTCCCGGGCTTCGACCCGCCCTACGTCGTGGCCATCGTCGAGCTCCCCGAGCAGGAGGGCCTGCGGCTGACGACGAACCTGGTGAACTGCGCGCTCGACGACGTCCGCATCGGGATGCCGGTGCAGGTCGTGTTCGAGCAGTGGGAGGACGTGTGGCTCCCGCTCTTCGAGCCGACGTGAGCAGCGTCCTCGCCCAGGCCGCGCCCGACCCGGACCTGACCCGCCCGATCATGGTGATCGCCGTCTGCGCGGTGATCATCATCGTCACCGTGGTCCTGCAGGTCGCGTCCGCCCGGCGCCGAGCCCACGCCCTCACCCCCGAGGCCCTCCAGGAGTGGCAGACGTCCAGCGGTCGCCTGCTCGACCAGTGGATCGACGGGGTCGAGGGGGAGGTCCGGGCACGGCGCTCCGCCGCGGTGCCCGACAGCGTGCTCCCGACGCCGGACCCCCCGGGGTTCGCCGAGTCGGTGGCGGACTGCCCGGACCCTGTGCTCGCGGGGCTCATCGGCGAGCTCCGGAGCCGAGCCGGCACGCTCCTGGGCTCGGCCCGTTCCGCTGACCCCAACCGTCCCGAGGTGGCCACCGCCGAGGCGGCCTGGCTCGAGGCCAAGGAGCGGGCGGGCGCCCACCTCCGGGACGCGTTCGTCATCGCCTCCTCGCAGTAGGTTCGGGCGGATGCGGCTGCGGTACTCCGACGAGGACGAGGCGTTCCGGGCCGAGCTGCTGGCCTGGCTGGACGAGCACCCGCCGCCGACGCCCGAGGAACGGATGGGCCGCAGCTCCAGTGCCGACATGCCCGAGTGGGCCCGGCGCTGGCAGCGCACGCTCTTCGACGGCGGCTGGCTGGTGCCGGGCTTCCCGCCGGAGCGGGGCGGACGCAACGCCACGACCGTCCAGCAGATGATCTACTTCGAGGTCTTCTCGGACCTCGACATCCCCCGGTCGGTCAACCCCCAGGGCCTGTCGATCGTCGCCGCCTCGCTCCTCGACTACGGCACCGAGGACCAGATCGAGCGCTGGGCCCTGCCCACGCTGCGGGGCGAGCTGGCCTGGTGCATCGGCATGAGCGAGCCGGGCGCGGGCAGCGACCTGGCCGGCCTGTCGACCCGGGCGGTGCTGGACGGCGACGAGTTCGTGGTCAACGGCCAGAAGGTGTGGACCTCCGGCGCCCACCACGCCGACTGGTGCCTCTGCTACGTCCGCACCGACCCGTCGGCCCCCAAGCACAAGGGCATCAGCGCCCTCATCATCGACATGGCCTCGCCCGGCATCACCTGCCGCCCGCTGCCCGAGCTCACCGAGCCGGACTACGCCGACTTCAACGAGGTCTTCTTCGAGGACGTACGGGTGCCGGCCGACCAGTTGCTGGGCGAGCTCAACGGGGGCTGGGCCATCACCCAGGGCTCGCTGGCCCATGAGCGGGCCATGCTCTGGATCGGCAACACCACGTACGCTCCAGCGGTCGGTCGTCGCCGTGCGGGAGCTGGGGGAGCGGCCCGGGCCCGACGGCACCCCCGCGGGACGATCCCCGCTTCCGCGACGACGTGGCCCGCCTCCACATCGACGCCCAGGCCGCCACCCTCATCGGCTACCGGGGCTTCGCGCTCGCCGCCGACGGCAAGCCGGCGCCCGAGCACGGGATCCTGAAGGTCTTCACCAGTGAGGCCGAGCGGGAGCTGGACCTCGTCGCCGTCGAGGCCCTCGGCCCCGACGGGCTCGACCAGGACATCCTGGGCCGGCCCGTGGTCCGGGAGGGCTCCTGGGCCGACCAGTACCTGCGGGCCTTCGCCGGCACGATCGCCGGCGGCACCAGCGAGATCCAGCGCAACATCATCGCCGAGCGCATCCTGGGGCTGCCCCGCCGCTGAGGAGCGACGCGGCCCGCCTGCGTCGGCTCAGCGGAGGGCGGGCAGGACCTCGGTGGCGAACAGCTGCAGGGTCTCCGGGGCGGCGAAGTCGGTGAAGGGGATCGTGAACAGCTCGACGCCCCGGTCGACGTCGGCCCGCAGGGCCGCGGCCACCTCGTCGGGGGTGCCCGCGACGAGGCCGCCCCAGGTGCCGAAGCGGCGTTCGGCCTGGGCGACGACCTCGTCCCTCGTCGCCGACGACGGGGCCAGGCCCACGGGGCGCTGCAGCGACAGCCGGGCGGAGCCGGTCTGCGGACGGAGCTCGTCGAGGCGGTCGACGCGCGTAGGACGGGCAGTTCCACCAGTCGGCGTGCTTGGCCACGAGGGGCAGGGTGAGCTGCTCGCCGGCGCCGCCCAGGTGGACCGGCACCGTCCCGGCGGCCGGCCGGGGTCGGCCGACCGCATCCCGCAGCGTGAAGAACGTCACCGTCGAAGTCGAACTCCTCGCCCGTGAACATCAGGTCGAGGACCTGCAGGGTCTCGTCCAGCCGACTCGCCCGCTCGCGGTTGGTGGCCTCGCCGAACCCGAAGCGCTCGATCTCGGCGGGCACCGAGCCCCAGCCGAGGCCCAGCTCGAGCCGTCCCTCGGTGATGACGTCGAGGGTGGCCGCCATCTTGGCCAGCAGCGCCGGGTGCCGGAACGCGTCGCAGAGGACGAGGTGGCCCAGGTGGATCCGTTCGGTGACCCGGGCCAAGGCGCTGGCCACCGTCCAGCCCTCGAAGCAGTCGTAGCCCGGGCCCGCGGGCGGCGTCAGGTGGTCCATGAACCAGACCGAGTGGAACCCGAGCTCGTCGGCCAGCTGCACCCGGGCCTCGATCGTCGGGAAGTCCATCCGCAACTGCGGGAGGAACAGTCCGACCGCGGCGCTCATCGCTCATGCCTCTTCGCCTGACGGCTCATCGGCTTGCGGGCCTCTTCGGCCCGCCGATCGTCTCCGACGCTCATCGCCCGATCGTGGCACGTCGGCAGGGGATCTAGGTTCCGAGGGTGACCACGCACGGGGGGAGGGGCGGCGGATCATCGACGGGTGCTGGGCACCGTCCTGACCGGCCGGACCCTCATGGTCGACCGGGGTGCCTTCCTGTGGGCCTGAGCGCCTGGTTCGGCAACGTCATCCTGGGCGTCGTGGACCTGGTCGCTACCGCCGACCGGCTGCGGGCCGTCGGCCTCGACGTCCGGGAGGGCGGCACCCATCCGCAGTTCGGCACCCGGAACATGGTCGTTCCTCTGGGCCGCAGCTACCTGGAGCTGCTGGCGGTCGAGGACCGACCGCGGGCCGAGCAGTCGCTCTTCGGCCAGACCCTGATGGCCCGCACCGAGGGCGGTGACCGGCTGGTGCGCTGGTCGATCCGCACCGACCGCATCGACGAGGTGGCATCGGCGCTGGGCCTGGAGGTCGACCACCGGACCCGGCTCCATCCCGACGGGCGCACCCTCGCGCTGGCGCTCCGCGGGCATGATCCCGTCGCTGCGGGATCCGTCCCGCCCGTTCTTCATGCAGTGGCCCGACGCGGACTGGCCCGGGGTCGAGCCGGTGCAGCACCGGGTGCCCGTGGGGGAGATCGTGGGCCTCGAGGTGAGCGGGCCTGACCGCGATGCCTTCGATCACTGGACCTTGGGGGCCGACCTCCCCCTGCTCGTCGAGGACGGGCCCGCCGATCTGATCGCGGTCACCCTCGAGGTCGACGGTCGCCCCTGGCGCCTGGGAGGCGACCGGTAACGTCGGTCGCTCACCGACAGGAGGACCACTGTGGGCTCGACCGAGGAGCAGTACACGATCGGCAACTTGCTGGACCGGATCCTGGCCGCCGTGGCGGACGCCGGCCACGAGCTCGACCCACTCGATCCCGAGGCCCTCGCCCCGGTCGAGGACTTCCACACCCTCGGTCGCCTCGCCACGGTCGCGCTGGCCGACGCGGCGGCGATCACCCCGGGGGACCGCGTCCTCGACCTCGGCTCGGGCATCGGGGGACCGTGCCGCTTCCTGGCCCGGTCCTACGGGTGCCGGGTCGACGGGATCGACCTCACGCCCGAGTTCCAGGCGGTGTCGGAGGACCTGAGCCGACGCACCGGCCTGGACGACCTGGTCACCGCCCACCTGGGCGACGCCACGGCCACGCCGTTCGACGATGGCACCTTCGACGTGGCCTGGACCCAACACGTGGCCATGAACATCGAGGACAAGGGCGCCCTCTACGCCGAGGCCCGTCGAGTGCTGAAGCCGGGCGGTCGTCTGGCCTTCTTCGACATCATGGCGGGCCTCGAGCAGCCCCTGCACTTCCCCGTGCCGTGGGCGGACACGGACGATCTCAGCTTCCTCGTCCCGCCGGACGAGGTCCGCGCCCTCGTCGAGGCTGCGGGGTTCGAGGTCGACCTGTGGCTGGACCTCAGCGAGGACGCCGTTGCGTTCTTCGAGGCGATGGCTGCCGGCCCGCCTCCGAGCGCCTCGCCGGTCAACCTCGCCCTCCTCATCCCGGACTTCCCGACCAAGGCCGGCAACCTCGTGCAGAACTTCCGCGAGGATCGCACCCGACTGGTGCGGGCGGTGGCCACCGCGGGCTGATCGGCCCTGTCCAGGGACTGACTACCGTGTCAGGTTTCTCCGGCGAGCAGGACTGAGGGGACCCGTGCCGATCCACTACGAGGACGCGGTCGACCACACCGTGGTCATCACCATCGACCGGCCCGAGGCCAAGAACGCCCTCGACCTGTACCACTTCCGGGACCTGGCCGCGGCGTGGCGCCGCTTCGCCGAGGACGACGACGCCTGGGCGGCGATCATCACCGGCGTC
The DNA here is from genome assembly GCA_963748285.1 of uncultured Microthrixaceae bacterium. Lineage (GTDB taxonomy): Bacteria > Actinomycetota > Acidimicrobiia > Acidimicrobiales > DATDAH01 > DATDAH01. Next base: position 1,361,034 of record CAVVIF010000008.1, on the reverse strand, counting down.
GGCCGCAACTTCATGGCCGGCGCCGACCTGAAGACCTACATCCCCCAGATCACCAAGCTCCACGAGGAGATCAGACTCCGGGGGCGTCGACGAGATCGACGGCTGCAAGCTGCGCGACGGCACCGACGCCGTGCTGCGGGGCACGAAGATCTACAAGCCGATCATCGCCGCGGTGAACGGGCCGTGTGTGGCCGGGGGCATGGAGATGCTGGGCGGGCATCGACATCCGCATCGCCACGACCCACGCCCGGTTCGGGGTGATGGAGCCCAAGCGAGGGCTCTTCGCCGGCGGCGGCACCACGGTGCGCCTGCCCCGCCAGCTGGCGTTCCCCGCGGCGATGGAGTTCCTGCTCACCGCCGAGGCGTTCCCCGCCGAGCGGGCCCTGGAGCTCGGCCTGCTCAACGAGATCGTCGAGGAGGACGAGCTGCTGGACAAGGCCAAGGCGTGGGCGGCCCGGATCAACGCCAACGGCCCGCTGGCCGTGCGGGCGACCAAGGAGAGCGTGCTGCGGGGCCTGGCCACCGACATGCGGCGAGGCCTACAGGATCGAGTCCGAGCTGGGCTCAGGTGGTCTTCGGCAGCGAGGACGCCAAGGAGGGACCGAAGGCCTTCGCCGAGAAGCGGCCGCCGAACTGGCAGGGGAAGTAGCCGACCATGGGCGATCGACCCGCGGCGCCCGTGCGTCATCGGCGTGGCGCAGCTCGTGTCGCGTCCCGAGGACGGGCCGTGCCCCGAGCCGCTGGCGATGTGGGAGCAGGTGGTCCGGGACGCGGCCGCCGACGCCGGGGCCGACGGGGGACGTGCTCGGCGCCGTCGGCAGCCTGCAGGTCGTCTACTGCCAGAGCTGGCAGTACGACGACGCCGCCGGGCCGGCTGGCCGACGGCGCTGGGCATCGACCCCGCCCACCGCCTGTACTCGGGCATCGGGGGCACCACGCCGCAGGTCCTGGTCAACGACCTCGGCTCGGCGATCCTGGCCGGCGACGTCGACGTCGGCGTGGTGTGCGGCGCCGAGGCGCTCGACACCAAGCGTCGGCTGAAGAAGGCGGGGGAGAAGCCGGCCTGGAGCCACCGGGACCCCGAGCCGCCGCCGTTCCCCTTCGAGGCGCCGTTCCACCCGGCCGAGGTCGCCCACGAGGTGTTCCAGGCCTACCTGACCTTCCCGCTGTGGGACGTGGCCCGCCGGGCCCACCTCGGCATCGAGCCCGTCGCCTACCGCCGGTCCATCGGGGAGCTCATGGCCCCGATGACCCAGGTGGCGGCGGCCAACCCCTACGCCTGGTTCCCGGTCGAGCGCACGGCCGACGAGCTGGTCCACCCCACGACCGAGAACCGCATGGTCGGCTACCCGTACACGAAGTACACGGTGTCGATGATGGACGTGGACATGGCCGGCGCCCTCGTCCTGGCCAGCCACGAGGCGGCCGACCGCCTCGGCGTGCCCGCCGAGCAGCGGGTCTACCTCCGGGGCTGGGCCTACGGCTGCGACCCCGTGTACGTGGCCGAGCACCCCGAGCCGTGGCGCTCGCCGGCGATGGCCGAGGTCTTCGCCACCGCCCTGGCGACCGCGGGGCTCGGGCGTCGACGACCTCGGCCACCTCGACCTCTACTCCTGCTTCGCCTCCTCGATCCACCTCGCCCTCGACGCGCTGGGCATCGCGCCCGACGACCCGCGGGGGGTCACCGTGACCGGCGGCCTGCCGTTCGCCGGCGGCGCCGGCAGCGACTACCAGACCCACTCGATCGCCGCGATGGTCGACGTCCTCCGGGCCGATCCCGGGTCGGCCGGGCTGGTGACCGGTGTCGGCATGCACCTGACCAAGCACGGCGCCGGCGTCTACAGCACCGAGCCCGGTCCCCTGACGCCGCCCGACCTCGCCGCCCTGCAGGCCGGGCTCGATGCCGCCCAGCCCGCCGGTGCCGATCACGGACACGGCTCGAAGGTCCGGCGACGGTGCTCACCTACTCGGTCGTCCACGGCCGGGACGGGCTCGCGCGAGTCCGGCCTGGCGGTCTGTCGACCTGCCGGACGGCTCCCGGGCCTACGCCCGGGTCGACGACGCCGAGGTCCTGGCCGAGATGGAGGCCGCCGAGTGGGTCGGCACGCCAGTGGTGCTGGCCACCGCCGAGGGAGGTCGGAACGTCCTCAGCCTGCGGTCGTGACCTGAGAGAGGGGTTCAAGCGGCTCTGACCGACCGCCGTGGCTACCGTCGGCGCCGTGCAGGACAAGACGGTGCTCATCACGGGCGGCAACGCCGGCCTCGGCCTCGAGACGGCCGTGGCCCTGGCTGCCTTGGGCGCCTCGGTGACCATCACGGCCCGGGACGCGGCGCGGGGCGAGGGGGCCCGGAGGGAGATCGTCGAGCGGTCGGGATCCGAGGCCGTCGAGGTGATGGCCCTCGACCTGGCGTCGACCGCCTCCATCCGGTCCTTCGCCGCCGCCTTCCTCGAGTCCCACCCCCGCCTGGATGTCCTGGTCAACAACGCCGGACTGATCCTGAGCGAGCGGACCGAGACCGAGGACGGCTTCGAGACGACGTTCGGCGTCAACCACCTGGGCCACGTCCTCCTGACCGACCTCCTGCTGGACCGCTTGAAGGCCAGCGCCCCGTCCCGGATCGTCGTGGTCGCCTCCGATGCCCACAAGTTCGCGTTCGACGGCCTCAAGTTCGACGACCTGCAGTGCCACGGGCCCTTCTGGTCCTACCGCGTCTACGGGCGGTCCAAGCTGGCCAACATCTACTTCACGCGGGCGCTGGCCAAGCGCCTGGAGGGCTCCGGCGTGACCGTCAACGCGGTGCATCCCGGCAGCGTCGCCACCCGGTTCGCACGGGACGGTGACACCCGGTTGACCACCGCGGTGACCACCGCGGTGGCCCGTCCGTTCTCCCGCACGCCCGAAGAGGGGGCCCGGACCCAGGTCGTGGTCGCGGCCGACCCGGATATCGAGGGCGTCTCCGGCGTGTACTTCTGCAACTCGAAGGCGGCCGACAAGCGGCTCTCCCGGGTGGCGCGTGACGACGAAGCCGCCGAACGGCTGTGGGTGGCGAGCCGGGAGCTGCTGGGCCTCACCCCCTGAGGGTGCCGACCGCGGGGCTACTGTCCCCGGCGTGAGCGACACGGGCGACCCGACGCAACTCGACACGCCGGCGGTTCCCGGCCCCGACCCGTCGGCGACACCGCCCGAGGGCACGCCCGTCACGCCGGGCGGCGACCCCACCGGCGATCTGCACGTCGCGGTCCCGCCCCAGCCCCCACCCCCCGGCGGCGGTGACGGCTACGGGGGTGGCGGCGGCGACGGTCAGGGGCCCGGCCCCGACGACGACGGCGAGGAGCCGCCTTGGTACAAGGCGACCTCGGTGATCGTGCTCGGCGTGATCATCCTGGTCCTGGTGGTCGCCATCGGCATCGCCCTGGCCTCGGGTGGTGGGGACGACGACGACGGCGACGACACCACGACGACAGAGATCATCGTGTCCACCACGGCGCCCATCAGCACGACGAGCTCCTCGACCACGTCATCGTCGACCACGAGCACGACGACGACCACGACGACGACGACCACCACCACGACCACCACCACGACGACGACGCAGCCGCCGCCGACCACGGTCCCGCCGACCACGATCTGACCGGCATCCCCTCCGGGCTGGTCACCCAGCCCTGTACTGCAGCCACGGAGAGTGCTACGTCTGGTCACGACCTCGGCGGAGGCCCGGACCCTTCTCGCCTCCCGATCAGGACGGGCCGGTGGACCTCGGGCGCACGGCGCCGCCGACCTGTCCCGACACGGAGATAGGTTCGCCGCCGTCCGTCCGTCCCACCGGAGAGCCATGTCGTCCCGTACCTGCATCGCCGTGCTCGCCGTGCTCGCCGCCTTGGCCGGCGTGGCCGGGACCGCGGACGCGGTGGTGTCGTCGGCGGCACCGGAGGCGATCCGATCGGGTGACACCCTGACCCTCGTCTCGAACCGGCGCGGAGAGGTGACCATCCCGCTCCGGGCCCCGAGCGACGGTGCGGTCTGGATGTCGCCGTCCAACCGCGGCACGGATCCGGCGTCCGGGGCCAACCCCACCCGAGGCCGGGTCGAGTCCGTCGACCCGGAGGCCACGGTGCCCCGATCCGGTCCGTCGACCCGCAGCGTCATCGGCGAGGACGACAGGCGGCTGATCACGGCCACGACCGTGTATCCCAACCGGTCCATCGCCCACGTCACGATGGACCTCAGCCCCGGGGGCGACTTCGGCAGCTACCTGTGCTCCGGGTTCCTCATCGACCGGAACACCCTGCTCACCTCGGGGCACTGCGTGCACGAGGGCGGGACGGGGTCGACCGCGGACTTCGCCACGAACATGACCATCACCCTCGGCCGGGGCCGAGGGGGCAACCCCGACGCCGCCCCCTACGGGACCTGTCGGGCGGGGGAGCTCCTGACGACGCCGGGGTGGATCGACGCCGCGGGCGAGGGCCAGGACTACGGCATCGTCCAGTTGTCGAACTGCACCGCGGGCGACGTCGGCCGCCGGACGGGCTGGTTCGGGTACTTCGCCGTGCAGGGCCGCAGCACCCTCGCCTTCACGCCGGCCAACGTCCGCGGCTATCCGGGCCTCCCGCCGAGAGGGCTCAACGGGACCCTGTGGACCCACAACGGACGGGTGCTGCAGTCCAGCTGGGCCATGGCCTTCTACCGGACCGACACCACCGGTGGGGAGTCCGGCTCGCCGGTCTACCAACCGGGCCGACCCTGGTGCGGCGCCTGCGCGATGGCCGTGCACGGCTACGGCGTCGGCCACGGGGCGTTCCCCCACACGACGCTGAACCACGGTCCCCGGATCACCGTGGCCCGCTTCCAGGCCATCCACGAGGTGGCGGGGGCCAACGGCTGAGACGACGCCGCCCACGGTAGGGCGAGGACCTACGCTCACGGAACGGCCACGAACCGGAGAGGTCTCCCGATGCCACGATCCATCCGGCGGGTGGCGGTCGTCACCACCCTCGCCCTCTTGGCCGGGCTGAGCCTGGTCAGCACCGGGAGCCCGGCGGGTGGGCAGGCCGCGCCCGAGCCGGACGCCCCGGTGCTCGAGCGGATCGTCCTGCCGGAGGGCTATGTGCCGCCTACGACCGGGTCGGGTGGGGTGAGCCCGGCCCACAACCCGGGGGCGGAGGTGGCCACGAGCCCGGAGGCCAACGGCGGCGTCGAGGGCACACCACTCGGCACGGAGTCGGTGATCGGTCCCGACGGCCGGACCCGGGTCACGCCCACCACGGGCTACCCGGCCCGGGCCGTCGGCCAGATCGAGGGCTTCGACGACGTGACCGGCGGCTTCACCTGCACCGGCTGGCTCATCGACCAGAACACCGTCCTCACCTCGGGCCACTGCGTCCACCCGCAGGGCACGGCCAGCACCAACTTCGCCGAGAGCCTGGAGTTCTTCGCCGGGCGCAACGGCCCCACCGATCCGCAGCCCGGCTGCGACGCCACCAACTTCTTCACGCCGACGAAGTGGTCCGTCAACGAGAGCGAGTACGCCGACTGGGCCCTGATCCAGCTCGACTGCACGGTGGGTGACACCGTCGGCTGGTTCGGGTTCTTCAGCGTCGCCGGCAAGACGGCCCTCCGCCTCTCCCAGGCCCGTGTCCAGGGGTACCCCGGTGACAAGCCCGACGGCACGCAGTGGGGCATGACCGACCGGATCGAGGCCAGCCAGACCAGGATGGTCTTCTACGACATCGACACCTCCGCGGGTCAGTCGGGCTCGCCGGTCTGGAGGAACCGGCCGGTGTGTGGTGGTCCGTGCGGGATGGCCGTCCACTCGTACGGGAACAACCACGGCACCGGCCCGCACGTGCCCTACAACCACGGTCCGCGCATCACGAACGCCCGCTTCTGCCTGATCGCGGACCTCGCCGACAACAACGAAGTGCCTTGACCCGGCGCTTGGTCGCCTGCGCCCTCGCCGCCGGCCTGGTCCTCGTGACCCCCGGCTGCGTGGGCGACGACGGAGGTGACGAGGTCGGCACCACCGGCGCCACCGAGCCGGCGACGTCCGCGCCCGTGACCAGCGCGGCAGGCAGCGAGCCGGTGACGGTGGCGGCGGCGGCCGATCTGCCCGATGGCACCGAGGTCACCGTGCGGGCGTACGTGTTCCAGCCCGACGAGGGGGCCACGGTGCTCTGCGACGTGTTCGGCGAGTCGTACCCGCCGTCGTGCGTCGGCCCGGAGCTGGTCACCAACGGCCTCGACGTGAACGCCCTCCCCAGCCTCGAGTCGACCTCGGGCGGGGACCTCGTCGTCCCTGCCACCTGGACCACGGCCCCGGTCGAGGTCACCGGCACCCTCGCCGACGGCGCCCTCCAGGTCGGCTGACCGGAGCCCGCTCGGCGCACCCCGGTCCGGCGGCATCCATGCCGATGGAACCACGGCGGGGCGCGGAACCTATTCTGCGCCGATGCCCACCGATCCCGCCCTGGCCGACGAGCTCGTCGCCACCGTCCGTGGCTGGGTGGCCAAGGACGTCATCCCGCAGCGCCTCGGAGTTCGAGCACGCCGACGAGTTCCCCGAGACGATGGTCCAGCAGATGCGGGAGTTCGGCCTCTTCGGGGCCACCATCCCCGAGGAGTTCGGCGGCCTCGACCTCGACGTGCTGACCTACGCCCGCCTGGTCGAGGAGCTGGCCTACGGCTGGATGTCGCTGTCGGGGATCCTCAACACCCACACGATCGTGGTGAACCTGGTCAAGCGCTTCGGCACCGACGAGCAGCAGGCCCGGTGGCTGCCGGACATGGCCACCGGGGAGATCCGGGGGGCGTTCTCCCTCTCCGAGCCGGACTCCGGCAGCGACGCACAGGCCCTGCGGACCAAGGCCGTGCCCGACGGTGACGAGTACGTGATCGACGGCACCAAGATGTGGGTGACCAACGGCGAGCGGGCCCAGGTGGTGGCCCTCGCCGCCCGCACCCCCGAGGGCATCAGCTGCTTCATCATCGGCAAGGAGCCGGGCCCCCGGTTCGAGGGCATCTCGGTGAGCCGCAAGATCGACAAGCTCGGCTACAAGGGCCTGGAGACCGTCGAGATGGCCTACGAGGGCCATCGCGTCAGTGCCGACACCGTGCTCGGCGGCCCCGACAACCTCGGCAAGGGCATGCACCAGATCCTCAGCTCGCTGGAGCTGGGGCGCATCAACATCGCGGCACGGGCCGTCGGCGTGGCCCGGGCCGCCTTCGACGCCGCCCTGGCGTACGCCCAGCAACGGGAGACCTTCGGGGTGCCCATCGCCAAGCACCAGGCCATCCAGTTCAAGCTGGCCGACATGGCGACCAAGCTCAAGGCCTCCCAGCTCCTGGTGCGTGACGCCGCCGAGATCCTGGAGTCAGGCGTGCGGGCCGACGTCGAGGCCGGCATGGCCAAGCTCTTCTGCTCGGAGACCGCGCTCGAGATCGCCACCGAGTGCATGCGCATCCACGGCGGCATGGGCTACACGGCCGAGCTCCCGGTGGAGCGCTACTACCGAGACGCCCCGCTGATGATCATCGGCGAGGGCACGAGCGAGATCCAGAGGGTGGTGATCGCCCGCGGCCTGCTTCGGCGGGCCGAGGCCGGCGAGGCCGTCATCTGATTGCCGATCACTGGGCGCGCCGGCGCCACCGGTTCGACAACGCGATCGTGGTGATCAGCCAGGCCTGAGCCCGGACCGTCTCCCTAGGGGGCGGTGGTGGTGGGGGCCTCGGTGGCCCCGGTGGTCTCCGTCGGGACGGCCGTGGTGGTGGTGGGCGGCAGCGTGGGCACGGTGACCTCGGCGGGGCTGTCCCCGCTGATGGACGGGTCGGCCGGCTCGTTGTCGCTGCAGGCCGTGAACCCCAGGCCGGTCACGGCGAGGAGGGCCACCAGGGCGCCGAGCACCCGTCGAGGGGGGCGCGAAGAGGGGCGAACATCGGATTCCACGCCCGTGGGACTACCACTTTCGGTGGGGGTGACGCCAGACTGGGGGCGTGTCCTGGCTCTTCCTCGCCGCATCGGTCGTCGGTCTCCTGTTCACCATCAACGCGTTCCGGCCGATCCGGCGCAACCGCTGGTTCTTCGGGCCGAGCTTCTTCGGGGCCTGGCTGACGACCGAACTGGCGGGTCACCACCTGTTCTGGCAGGCGGTGGCCGTCGTGGTCTTCATCGCCACGGGCGCCCTGGACGACTGGCCGGGTTGGTTGGCCCTCGCCATCACCCTGGTGTCCTGGCTGGGCCTCCTCGTCCTGATGGTCCAGGGCTTCCGCGCCGCCCGGCAGGTGCAGGACGCCCTCGGCGACCTCCTACCGGTCGGGGACCCGCCCCGGGTGCCCTGGAGCCACGTCCTCATGCCCGTGCCGCATGCAGCGGAAGGGCGTCACGAGGGAGCGGGACATCGAGTTCGCCCGAGCGGGTGGCCGGGTCCTGCGCCTCGACGTCTACCGCTCGGCCACCCCGACCACCGGTCGTCGACCGGCCGTCCTCCAGGTCCACGGTGGCGGATGGGTCATCGGCGACAAGCGGGAGCAGGGCATCCCGCTGCTGGGCCACCTGGCGGCGAACGGCTGGGTGGGGTTCAACGCCAACTACCGCCTGAGCCCGGCGGCGACCTTCCCCGACCACCTCATCGACCTCAAGCGGGCGGTGGCGTGGATCCGGGAGCACGCCGACGAGTACGACGTCGACCCGGACTTCATCGCCGTCACCGGGGGATCCGCCGGGGGCCACCTGACCGCGCTGCTGGCCCTGACCGCCGACGATCCCGCCTACCAGCCCGGCTTCGAGGACGCCGACACCTCGTTCCAGGCCGCCGTGCCCTTCTACGGCGTCTACGACTGGACCAACCGGCAGGGGGTCGGCCATCCCGACCTGCTGTCGAAGTTCCTCGAGCCCTGGGTGATGAAGGCGTTCATCGACGACGAGCCGGAGAAGTTCCGGGCCGCGTCGCCGATCGACCAGGTCGGGCCCGACGCCCCGCCGTTCTTCGTCGCTCCACGGCGACAAGGACACGCTGGCGCCGGTCGAGGACGCCCGCCTCTTCGTCGAGCGCCTGCGGGACGTCAGCCCCGAGCCGGTGATCTACGCCGAGCTCCAGGGCGCCCACCACGCCTTCGACCTGTTCGTCTCGGCCCGGGCCAAGCCCGTGATCGAGTCGGTGGAGCGGTTCCTCACCGCCGTGCACGTGGCGGCCCAGGCCGGCGGTACCTCGGTGCCCGAGGCCGACATCGAGGCCACCGGGTCCGGCGAGGAGGACACCGAGGTCCTCGCGAGGTAGCAACTGCTCAAGGTCCGGGGGGTCTCGACCGACGGGACCCTCATGGTGTTGCTGCTGGGAACAGCGATCGGGGTCCTCGTGGTGGGCGCAGCCGCCGGCGCCCGTCACCGGGCCCGCCACCGCTGGGTGAGCCCCTACACGAGCCTGTCGTCAGCCATGCGGGCCGTCACCCGCACCGAGGCCAGTGAGTTCCGGCCGACCGCGGGCCTCGTGGCCCTGCGTCCGGCCCCGCGGGTCGATCCCACCGACGTGGTCGACCTCGGGCACGCCCGCACGCTCCGGCAGGCCGTCTGAGCCCACCGGCTCCGGCCGGTCCTGACTGGCTCTGAATGGAACGCGTTCCACTAGCTTGTTCTCCTGCTCCGGGCGATGCTGCCCGGACCTCGGACCCCAGGAGATCAAGCATGCGCGGAGCGCTGTTGCGCAACACCGGTGACGACGGCCTCGAGGTCGTCGACGGGCTCGAAGCCGGCGAGGCCGGCCCCGGACAGGTCAAGGTGAAGATCGTCGCGACGGGCGTCTGCCATTCAGACCTGTCGGTCATGAACGGCACCATCCCCCAGCCGCCCCCGGTGATCCTCGGCCACGAGGGCGCCGGCATCATCACCCAGGTGGGCGAGGGCGTCCCCGGGTTGGCCGAGGGTGACCACGTGATCATCGCCTGGTCGCCCCCGTGCGGGACCTGCGTCGACTGCGTGGACCGCAAGTCGCCGCACCTGTGCCAGGGCTTCCTGTTCAACATGGCCATCCCGAAGTACACCCTGGACGGGACCGACGTCTACGGCATGGCCGGCGCCGGCACCTGGGCCGAGGAGACGGTCATGCCGTGGCAGGCCGCGATCAAGATCGACGACGACGTCCCCTTCGAGGTCGCCTCGCTCATCGGCTGTGCGGTCATGACCGGTGTCGGCGCCGCCATGAACACGGCCAAGGTCGTGCCCGGCTCCTCCGTCGTCGTCTTCGGCTGCGGTGGCGTGGGCATCAGCGTGATCCAGGGCGCCCGGGTCTGCGGCGCCGCCGAGATCGTCGCCGTGGACCTGGTCGACGACAAGCTGGAGACGGCCAAGAAGTTCGGCGCCACCCACGCGGTCAAGCCCGACGACCTGGCGGCCCTGCACGGCGGAGCTGACCGGCGGCGCCGGCTTCGACTACGCCTTCGAGGCCATCGGCAGCCCCGTCACCATGCGGGCCGCGTACGACGCCATCCGCCGTGGCGGCATGGCGGTCATCGTCGGTGTGGGCCGGGCCGAGCAGACCTTCGAGCTGAGCGCCTTCGAGATGTTCTACGGCGAGAAGCACGCTGGTGGGCTCCTACTACGGCTCCACTGACGTGCGCTCGGACTTCGCCCGCATCATCCGCCTCTGGCGGGCGGGCAAGCTCGACCTCGAGGCCATGGTCACCCGCACCATCGCGCTCGACGACATCAACGACGCCCTCGGCGCCATGGAGCGCGGCGAGGTCGTCCGCCAGGTCATCACCCTCTGAGCGGGGCAGGCGTGAGGAAGCTCATCGCCGTCCTCGCCCTCCTGGTCCTCGCCCTCGCCGCGTGCGGGGGTGACGACGGGGGCGGGGACGCGGACGCCTCCGATGCCGTCGGTGACGACCTCTCCGAGGACCTCTCCGACGACGCCAGCGAGGACCTCAGCGAGGACCTCAGCGAGGAGCCGGCGGAGGACGACCCCACCCCGGCCCAGGACCTCCGGGCTTTCCTCGACGAGAACTACCCCGACTACAGCTCGTTGGCCACGGGCATCGGCACCGCCGAGATCGCCGCCGACGAGCTGCAGGTCACCCTGACCCTCGACGAGACGACCGACGGGGACACCGCGGTGGCCATCTGCGAGGCCGTGCTGGAGTTCGCCGAGGACGCCGAGGTCATCCAGGTCGAGATCGAGGTCGAGGACCAGGAGGACACGGTCCTGGCCACCGGTGACTATGAGGACGGTTGCCAGGCGGCATGATGTGTCCCCCGCCGTCTACCGAGGAGCTGAGCATGCGCATCGTCGTCGACTTCGACCTGTGTGAGAGCAACGCCATCTGCATGGGCATCGCGCCCGAGGTCTTCGAGGTGCGCGACGACGACTTCCTCTACGTCCTCGACGAGACCCCGGGCGAGGAGCTCCGGGCCAAGGTCGAGGAGTCCGTCCGCCGCTGCCCGAAGCAGGCCATCAGCATCGCCGAGGACTGAGGCCCGGCCCTGGACACCGTCGCCGTCGTCGGCGGCTCCCTGGCCGGCCTCCGGGCCGCCGAGACGCTCCGCCAGGACGGCTTACGACGGCACCGTCGTCATCGTCGAGGCCGAGGACGGGCAGCCCTACGACCGGCCGCCCCTGTCCAAGCAGGTGCTGGCCGGTGACTGGGACGCCGGACGAGGCCCGCCTGCCCGTCCACGCCGAGGACCTCGAGGTCGACTGGGAGCGGGGCCGGCGGGCCACGGGCCTGGACCTGGCCGACCGCCGCCTGACCCTCGACGACGGGCGCGTCGATCGCCTTCGACGGCCTGGTCATCGCCACCGGGGCGTCCCCCCGGCGGCTCCCCGGGACCGAGGGCCTGGCCGGGGTCCACGTGCTGCGCACCCTCGACGACTGCCTCGCCATCCGGGCCGACCTCGACGCCTCGCCCGGGCGGGTCGTCGTCGTCGGCGCCGGCTTCATCGGCTCCGAGGTGGCCGCCACCTGCCGCCAGCAGGGCCACGAGGTCACCGTGGTCGAGGCCCTGCCCGTGCCCATGGAGCGGATCCTGGGCACCGACCTGGGCTCGCTCGACGCGCCGACCTGCATCGGGACCACGGGGTCCAGGTGCGGCTCGGCGTGGGGGTCGAGGCCCTGGAGGGCGGTGACCGGGTCGAGCGCGTGCGCCTCGCCGACGGCTCGGTCATCGACGCCGACGTCGTCGTGGTCGGCATCGGCGTCACCCCGTCCACGGGCTGGCTGGAGGGCTCGGGCCTGGCGCTCGACAACGGGGTGGTCTGCGACGAGACCCTCCTCGCCGCCCCCGGCGTGGTGGCCGCGGGCGACATCGCCCGGTGGCCCAACGCCCGCTTCGGCGAGGTCATGCGGGTCGAGCACTGGGAGAACGCCCTGGAGCAGGGGCGCGGCCGCGGCCCGGCGCCTGCTGGCCGGCGACGGGCCGGGCGAGCGCTTCGAGCCCGTTCCCTGGTTCTGGTCCGACCAGTACGACCGCAAGATCCAGCTGGCCGGCCGATCCGGGCCCCGACGACCTCGTGCGGATCGTGCACGGCTCGGTCGAGGAGCGCCGCTTCGTCGCCCTGTTCGGCCGGGGCGGACGGGTGGTCGGCGTGCTCGGGGTGAACCGGCCCCGTCACGTCATGCAGTGGCGGGCCCGGATCATCGAGGCGATCACCTGGGAGGACGGCCTGGCCCTCGCGGCCGAGGAGGAGGCCGCGGCCGGGTGACCGTCACCACCGGCTGTCTCCTCGCTGGTCTTCGCGGTCTACGCGGTCGGCAACTGGTGGGCCGTCGAGGTGGGCAACCAGCGCCTGGAGTGGCTGTGCAAGCCGGCCGCGATGGTGGCGCTCATCGGGGCGGCCATCGCCCTCTCGCCCGACGATCCGGCGGTGAAGACGGCCTTCGTCGTCGGCCTGGTGCTGTCGCTGGCCGGCGACGTGTTCCTGATGCTGCCCTCGGACCGCTTCCTCTACGGCCTCATCTCGTTCTTCGCCGCCCACGTGGCCTACGTCGTCGGCTTCGTCCTCGCCGGGCCCGAGCCGCGTCCTGCTGCTGGTCGGCCTGGTGGTCGGTCGCCGTCGGCGTCGTGCTGGTCGGACGGCCGCTGGTGCCCCGGGTGAAGGCCGGCGACCAGGCCGAGTTCGCCGGGCCGGTCATGGCCTACATGGGCGTGATCTCCGCCATGGTCGTGACCGCCTTCGGGGCGGGCAACCCCTTCGGCATCGGCGGGGCCCTCAGCTTCTACGCCTCGGACGCCACCCTCGGCTGGAACAAGTTCGTCGCCGAGATCCAGCCACGGCCGCCTCGCCGTGATGGTCACCTACCACCTCGGCCAGTTCCTCCTGTCCTCTCGCCTGATCTAGGCCATCGGGCCGTGGGGCGTCGCGTCTCTGGCGCCTGATTCGGGTGCCATAGCGCCCGAATCAGGCGCCAGAACCGGGAGGTCGGGGTTCCATCGTCGGTTTGGTCACGGAGGGTGGCGAACCAGGCCGGAAGGGCACCGCAGGGCCCGGCGCGAGGACCCGGCCCCCGTGGTTGCCATCGTTCGTCCAGCCCGAAGGCCGGCGGCTCTAGAAGTCCAGTTGGAAGCAGCGTTGGGCGAGGGTGCCGGGGGACCAGTGGCCCCAGAGCGCCGGCGGCGGCCCGGCGGGTGTGCTCGGTCCAGGCGAGGACGTCGGGGCGGGCCACGCGGTGGACGACCTGACGGATCCCGCCCTCGTGCACGACGTAGCCGGTCCAGGTGCCCGGGTAGTCCTTCGGCGAGCCCGTCTCGGTCACCACGACGTGGCCGTGGCGCCGCATCCGGTGGCGGTGGGAGTGCCCACTGGCGATGATCGCCGCGGGGCTGGCCTCGGCGACGGCGGCGACGAAGCGGCGGGCCAGGGGTGAGGGGACCCCGGGGGGCCAGTAGGTCGAGATCGGGACGGGAAGCAGGTGGTGGTGCAGGACCACGAGGGCGGGGCGGCCGTCGATGGCCTCGCCCAGGCGGGGGATGGCGTGCTCGATGCGGGCGCCGTGGGCGCCGACCGCGGCCGAGTCGACGAGCACGAGGCGGAGGCCCGGCAGGTCGACGGCCCGGATGCCGTCGGGGGCGGTGAGGCCGATGCGGGCGAAGGCATCGGCGTGATCCACCTCCCGGTAGGACTTGACCTCGTGGTTGCCCGGGATGGCCTCGGCGGGGAGGCCGGCTTCGGCCAGGACCTTGTCGAGCAGGTCGTACTCGTCCTCGGAGGCCCGGTTGACGAGGTCACCCTTGAGCACGAGGTGCTGGGCGCCCCACGCCCGGCCCTCGGCCAGCGCGGCCCGGGTGCCTCGCAGCGTGTGGACCTCCTCGACGTCGCGCTTCGCGCATCTTGCGGACGCAGGCCGAAGTCGTCCTGGCCGAGGTGCATGTCGGACAGGGTCATGAACCGGTAGAGCTCGCGCCCCGGGGGCGGGGCGGGCGTGTGGGCCGCCAGGCGGTGGGGCGCCGACGTGGACCACGTAGCCGGTGTCCGGGGCGAGGCCGTCGAGCAGCGCCGTCCCGGGCCCGCCGGTCGACCGCGATGGTGACCTCGGCGGCCACCTCGCCGGCCCCGGTGACGGCGCGTGCCGCCACCTCGCCGGCGCCGAGCCGGCCCCAGCTGAGCTGGACCGTCTCGGGCTCGACGGCGAAGACCTGGAGGCGCCGGCGCGGAGCTCACCCGGTTCCCGTCGGCCCGGTGAGGTGCGCATCCAGTCGATCGGCCTCCCGGGACCGGTGGGCCACGTTCACCCGCAGCCGCTCCCGGGCCTGTTGGAGCTGCTTCTCGCCCTGGGGGACGGGGTGGTCGTCCAGCCAGGCCTCGATCTCGTCGGCCAGGCCGGCGTCGTCCATGGCCCGGATCCCGCCCAGCATCCGGGAGATGCTGTTGGAGGGGAAGCGGGCGATGGCCTCGTCCCAGTGCTCGGTGACCCAGCGCCCAGGCGTCGGCGCCGCGCTCACGGTTGGTCAGCGCCCGCCGGATCACGTACGGCGCGTTCTGGGACCGGACCTGGTCGGTCAGGGTCAGCGCCAGGGTGCGCGCGAACAGTCCGGAGTCCTCGAAGTCGGCCAGCAGGTAGAGGTAGCGCTGCTCCTCCTGGGGGTCGGCGGCGTCGAGGAAGCGGGCGAGGAAGGCTTCGTAGTCCTCGGCCTCGCCGACATCGGCCAGGATCCCGGCCGCCGCCGCGGCCAGCGCCGGGTCGACCGAGGCCCGGTCCTGCAGGTAGGCCCGGTGCAGGTCGGCCGCCCGCTGTCGGGCGTCGGCGTCCTCGGCCAGGGTGCCCGAGGGCGCCGAAGAGGAGGGCCCGCAGCTCGGCGTCCCGGTCGCTCTCGCCGTCGACCGGGCAGTGGGCCGAGCCGCTCGTAGGCCGGGGCCAGCAGCGTCGCCGCCAGCTCGGTGA
Source organism: uncultured Microthrixaceae bacterium (assembly GCA_963748285.1). Taxonomy (GTDB): domain Bacteria; phylum Actinomycetota; class Acidimicrobiia; order Acidimicrobiales; family DATDAH01; genus DATDAH01. Next base: position 1,345,666 of record CAVVIF010000008.1, on the reverse strand, counting down.
ACCGTGCCTCGGGCCGCGCCGTCGACCAGTCGGCGGAGCCCGTGCAGCGAGCCGACGAGGCGCTGCCACACGGACAGGTCGGTCTCGTCGGCGAACGCGCAGGACGGTGTCGAGCAGCGTCGGTGGCCGGCACCCGCCCGGCGAGGGCGGCCGCCGCGAGGTCGTCGACGAACTGGTAGCGCTCGATGGGCTCGAGCAGCGTCGTGGGCCCGATCGGCCAGCGCCGCCCGCAGCTCGGGGGCGTAGGCGACCCGGTAGAAGCCGGACCCGCCCCGGTTGACCACGACCCAGTCGGCGCCGCCGTCAGGTCGACCTCGGCCCGGTCGCCGTCGAGCAGCACCCGCTCGGTCGTGGTCTCGCCGCCGTCGGTGCCCCAGGCCACCAGGACGGGCACGGCCCAGCGGGCCGGCTCGGCGCCGGGCAGGTAGGTGAAGCGCTCCTGGGTGAGCACCAGACGGTCGCCCTCCCGGGTCGGCGCCGACCAGCGGGTAGCCGCCCTGGAAGATCCAGGTGTCCATGATCCGCCGGGTGGGCTCGCCGGTGGCCGCCTCGATGGCGTCCCACAGGTCGGTGGTCTCGGTGTTGGCGTACTGGTGGGCGTCGAGGTAGCGGCGGATGCCGTCCCGGAACCGCTCCTCGCCCAGGTACTGCTCGAGCATCCGCACGACGGCGGCGCCCTTCTCGTAGGTGAGGACGTCGAACATGCCCTCGGCGTCCTCGGGCGAGGTGACCTCGAACTCGATGGGACGGGTGCGTGTGCAGGGCGTCGGTGTCCAGCGCCTCGGAGCGGGACACGCCGAAGCCGACCCACCGCTCCCAGTCGGGGCGGAAGGCGTCGGTGGTGAGCATCTCCATGAACGTGGCGAAGGCCTCGTTCAGCCAGATGCCGTTCCACCAGCGCATGGTCACCAGGTCGCCGAACCACATGTGGGCCAGCTCGTGGGCGATGACGTCGACCACGTTCTGCAGCTCGGGCTGGGTGGCCGTCGACGGGTCGACCAGCAGGAGGACCTCGCGGAAGGTCACGCAGCCGAGGTTCTCCATGGCGCCGAAGGCGAAGTCGGGCACGGCGACGAGGTCGAGCTTGTCGCCCGGGTAGGCGATGTCGTACCAGGCCGCCAGGTGGTCGAGGCAGAAGGCGCCCACCTCGAGCGCGTAGCGGGCCAGGTCGCCCTTGCCGATGGGGTGCACCACGCGGAGGTCGACACCGCCGGCGGGCACCGGGTCGGTGGCCTCGAGGGGGCCGACGACGAAGGCCACCAGGTAGGTCGACATGACCATGCGTCTCGGCGAAGTGGACCCGGACGGTGCCGTCGTCGAGCGGCTGGCGGGCCACCTCCCGGGTGTTGGACACGGCCAGGAGGCCCTCGGGCACGTCGAGGGTCACCGCGAACGCTGGCCTTGAGGTCCGGCTCGTCCCAGCAGGGGAACGCCCGTCGGGCGTCGGTGGCCTCGAACTGGGTGGTGGCCAGGACCCGCTCCTCGCCCTCCTCGTCGGTGAAGGTGCTGCGGTAGAAGCCCCGGAGCTGGTCGTTGAGGACGCCGCGGAAGGCCAGCTCGAGGGCGGCCTCTCCCGGCGCGAGGGGCTCGTCGAGGTGGAGGTGGAGGCGCTCGGTGGCCTCGTCGAGCTCGGTGCGGGCCGGGTGGCGGCTGCGTCGCCGGCGACCACCACCGCCTCGTCGATCTCCAGCTCGATGGCGTTGAGCACGACCGTGTCGGTGTCCTCCTCGCACGGTGACGTCGATGCGGACCGTCCCGGCGAAGGTGGCGGCGTCGAGGTCGGGGCGCAGCGTCAGGTCGTAGCGGGACGGGACGACCGTGCGCGGCAGGCGGTACGGGTCAGCGGGGGCGTCGGGCACCGGCTGAGGCTACCGATCCGGCGACCGGGCCCGCCGGAGACTCGCCTGACGCCGCACTCGGGCTGGGGCTCGGTCCGCATCGGGCCGCTACGTTAGCCTCGGGCGCTCCATGAGCGACAAGACCTATGACGTGGTGGGCCTCGGCAGCGCCATCGTCGACGCCATCGCCCACGCCGACGACGCGTTCCTCGAGGAGTGGGGGATCGAGAAGGGGGGCATGACCCTCATCGACGAGCACCGGGCCCACCTGCTGTACGACGCCATGGGCCCGGCCGTCGGAGACCTCGGGCGGCTCGGCGGCCAACACCGTGGCCGGGGTGGCCTCCTTCGGCGGGACCGCGGCCTTCATCGGCACGGTCCGCGACGACCAGCTGGGCGAGATCTTCCGCCACGACATCCGGGCCAGCGGCGTCGACTTCGACGTCCCCTCGGGGACCGAGGGCCCCTCGACGGCCCGCTGCCTGATCCTGGTCACCCCCGACGCCCAGCGCTCGATGAGCACCTACCTGGGCATCTCGTCGCTGGTCGACCCGGCCAACGTGGACGAGGACCTCGTCGCCGCCGCCAAGGTCGTGTACTGCGAGGGCTACCTCTGGGACATGCCCCAGACCATCGAGGCCATCAAGAAGGCCTTCGACCGGGCCCGCGAGGCCGGGGGCAAGGTGGCCTTCGCCCTGTCCGACGACTTCTGCGTGGACCGCCACCGGGCCGACTTCCTGGCCGCTGGTCGACGAGCGGGTCGACCTGCTCTTCGCCAACGACGATGAGATCTGCTCGCTGTACGAGGTCGACCGCTTCGAGGACGCCGTCGAGGCCGTCCGGGGCCACTGCGAGATCGCCGTCGTGACCTGCTCGGCGGACGGCTCGGTCATCGTCACCGCGGACGACACCGTCCGGGTCCCGGCCCACCCGACCGAGGTGCTCGACACGACCGGCGCCGGCGACCTCTACGCCTCCGGCTTCCTCTACGCCTACACCCAGGGCCTCGACCTGGCCACCTGTGGCCGCCTGGGCTCCGCCGCCGCCGCCGAGGTCATCAGCCACCTCGGCGCCCGGCCCCTGGTCCCCCTCACCGAGATCGCCGACGCCGTCCTCGTCTGACGCACGGGGGCGCGGGCATCTAGCCTCGCCGGATGGCCTACACCTGCTTCGACGTCGATGTCGCCGACGGGGTCGCCCACCTCGTCCTGAAGCGGGCCGACGAGCTCAACACCATGACGCCGGAGTTCTGGCGTGAGCTGCCCGAGATCGTCAGCGGGCTGAGCGCCTCGGGGGAGGCCCGGGCCGTGGTCCTGTCCTCCACCGGGCGCCACTTCACCGCCGGCATGGACCTGTCGGTCTTCACGGGGAAGTCCTCCCTGCTGGGCTGCGGCCCCAGCCGACGCCGAGCTCGGTCGCCAGCGCTCCCAGCTGCGGCTGAGCGCGGCGCTGCTCCAGGACAGCTTCACCGCCCTCGAGCGGGCCCGCATGCCGATGCTGGCCGCCATCCAGGGCGGCTGCGTCGGCGGCGGCGTCGACATGGTGTGTGCGTGCGACTGCCGCTACGCCACCACCGACGCCTTCTTCGTGATCATGGAGACCAACATCGGGATGACGGCGGACGTGGGCACGCTCCAGCGCCTGCCCAAGCTGATCCCCGAGGGCGTGGCCCGGGAGTACGCCTACACCGGCCGGCGGATGAGCGCCCAGCGGGCGGTCGAGGTGGGCCTGGTCAACCAGCTCTTCGACACCCACGAGGACCTGGTGGCGGGCGTGCTGGAGATCGCCGCCGAGATCGCCGCCCAGAGCCCGCTCGCGGTCTGGGGCACCAAGGAGATGGTCAACTACGCCCGGGACCACTCGGTGGCCGACGGCCTGAACTACATCGCCACCTGGCAGACCGGCATGTTCCAGGGCGGCGACATGATGGAGGCCTTCGCGGCCCAGGCCGACAAGCGGGACCCCGACTACCAGGATCTCCTTCCGGAACCGGGGTTCGACTAGCGTCGCCGCGTGAAGCGGCCCTTCACCGGCTGAGGCGAGACCTCAGGTCTGCTGGGATCGGCCCCGGTCGACGACGGCCTGACGGCGCTTGGCGATCTCCTCGGGGTCCCAGCGGTTGCCCGGCCAGGCCGCGGCCCGCCGGCCCTCGATCTCCCACCCCTCGGCCACGGTGGTGGCCACCACCTGCTGGTAGGTGCCGAGGATCTGGCGCACGCCGGGCTGGTCGTTGGAGACGATGTCGGCGGCGAGGCCGGCGGCAGAACGGGAGCAGCTCGTCGTGGGGGACCACGTGGTTGACCAGGCCCCACGCCAGCGCCTGCTCGGCGTCGACGTAGTTGCCGGTGGTGCTCATCTCCCGGGCCCGGCGCACGCCGATGGCCTGGGGCAGCAGCACGGTCAGGCCCCAGCCGGGCATCACCCCGACCCGGGCGTGGGTGTCGGCGAAGCGGGCCCGGTCCGAGGCGACGAGGAAGTCGCAGCCCAGCGCCACCTCCAGGCCGCCGGTCACGGCGACGCCGTTGACGGCGCCGATGAGGGGCTTGGTGTGGGGCGGGAACGGGCCCTGGCGGGACTCCACCACGGCCCCGATGGCGGCGTCGGCGTCGCCCTGACCACCGGCGGCCGCCTCCTTGAGGTCGACACCGGCGCTGAACGCCGGATCGGTCCCGGTCAGGATCATCACGTCGACCTCGTCGTCGGCCTCGGCCTCGAGGATGTACTGCGGGAGGAGGCGCAGGACCTCGGTGTTGAGGGCGTTGCGGGCCTCGGGACGGTCGATGGTGATCGTGGCGACCCGGTCGGCGACCTCGTAGCAGGACGGCGTCGCCCACGTCAGCTCTCGCCCTCGGCGGGCAGGTAGGCCAGTTGCAGGTCGCCCAGGCGCACCAGGGTCGACGGCGATCCAGCCCCCCATGGCCGCGAAGTCCTCGTCGAGGGCGGAGCCGTCCTCCAGGGTCTTGTTGTCGAGCAGGTAGAGGCCCTCGTAGCTGACCTCGATGGCCCACTGCCGGTCGTCGAGGTCCCGCGCGTAGAGCGTCTCGAGGGTCGGGGCCGAGCGCTCCAGCGGCAGGGAGCCGATGGCCGGGCTCTCCTGGGGCAGCACGTCGAGGATGGCCTTCGGGTCGGGCTCGGCCGACAGGCGCTGGATGCGCAGGACGATCTCGATCTGGATGGTCGGGCCCTCGTCGAACTCCTCGCCGATGTACCAGGAGCGGTAGGCGGTCTGGGCCCAGGTCGGCCACTCGAGGGTGATGTCGGCCCGCACCCGGGGCGGCAGGCCCTCGCCGGGCAGGCCGTAGCTGGTCTGCCAGGTCAGGTCGCCCAGCAGGACGTCGGCCTGGAAGCGCTCCTCGAAGGCCTGGCGCTCCAGCAGGTTGTTCTCGAAGACGTCCCGGAGGGCGCCGATGGCGTCGGTGAAGACGTGGTCGAGCACGGCGCCACCCTACGGCGGGGACGGTCGCGGTGGTGGCGCCGACAGGAAGGCGATCGGGCACCGGCATGCCGACCGCCTCGTGGCGGAGGGTGGCGATGCGGCGACCCGGCTGGACGGCGTCGGTCACCGGTCCGAGGTGGTCGCCCAGGAGCGCGGCGGCGGCGTCGATGTCGGCCACGGTGAGGGCCAGGCCCCAGAAGGTGGCCGGGCCCGGGCCGTGGTCGCCGGGGCGGCCGATGAGCTCCAGGACCACCTCGCCGAGCCGGAAGAAGCGCTGTTCCATGCGGCCCGCGTCCCGGACGCGGCGCAGCTCGACGCCGATCGACGCCGAGGGCCTCGGTGGTCCGGTCCAGGTCGGGGGAGGCGACCACGAGGTGGTCGATGGCCGTCGTGGTGTTCGGGTGGCTCGCCGTCGCGGCGGCGCCGGCGGGGCGGCTGGTCGCCACGGTGAGCAGGCCGTCGACCACTCCGTCGTCGACCCCCGTGAGCGACCAGGCCACGATCCCGACCGGTCCGCGGCGTCTCGGCGGCCCGGACGCGCACCGATCCGAGCTGGATGCTCGTCCGTCGACGGTGAACCCGGCGGCGGACCAGGCCGTCGAGGTCGCCGCTCACCGATCAGGCCGACGAGCGCGGGGGCGTCAGGCGTCATCGAGACGAGCTCCGGGTGGGCCGCGAGCCAGTCGGCGGCGCCGGCGCGGGCGTCGACCTCGGCCGGGATGGCCAGGTACGCCTGCCGGTGGTTGCGGAGCCGCACCAGGTTGCGGGCGTAGTCCGCCAGGTAGCGGGCTGAGGAACCGGACGCGGCCGCGCTCGGCGTACTGGGCGGCGTGGACCAGCTCGTGGGCGACGAGCTTGCGGTTGTCCTCGTGACCGCGGCGCAGCAGCACCTGACGGCCGAGGGTCATGCCGTGGGCGCCGGGCGGCAGGAGGCGGACCCGGTGCAGGCGGGCCCGTTCGGCCACGGACCGGGGGATGTGGTCGTAGATCGTCGACCTCGGTCCGGGCTCAGCGAGCGTCCCACGGCCGCCATGGTCGCGCGACGATGGCGCCATGGCCGATCCTGCCGACCCGTACGCCCTCGCCGTCGAGGCCGCCGACGCCTTCGGCGCGGCGCGTCGGCGTCGGATCACCACGACGTGGCCCTGGTGCTCGGCGTCGGGTGGGGGCCGGCGGCCGACCGCATCGGCACCACTGTCGGCGAGGTGACCGCCAGCGACCTGCCCGGCTTCCCCCGGTCGACGGTGGCCGGCCACGGCGGGACGATCCGCTCGCTCGACGCCGACGGCACGGCGGTGCTGGCCTACTTCGGGCGGGTCCACGGCTACGAGGGCAACCCGGTGTCGGCCGTCGTCCACAACGTGCGCACGGCGGCCGCCGCGGGCTGCCGCACGATCATCCTGACCAACGCCGCCGGCTCGCTGCGGGAGGAGTGGCGCCCGGGTCAGCCCGTGCTCATCGCCGACCACCTCAACCTGACCGGCCTGTCGCCGCTGGCGGGGCCGGAGGCGCCCGAGCCCTACGGGCCCCGCTTCTGTGACCTGACCGACGCCTGGTCGCCCCGGCTGCGGGCGCTGGCCCACGACCTGGATCCCGGACCCTGCCCGAGGGGGTCTACGCCGGGCTCAACGGTCCCCACTACGAGACCCCGGCCGAGATCCGCATGCTGCGCGACCATGGGCGCCGACCTGGTCGGCATGTCCACCGTGCTGGAGTGCATCGCCGCCCGCCACGCCCGCCTCGAGGTCCTCGGCCTCTCCCTGGTCACCAACCTCGCCGCCGGCCTGGCCCCGGCCCCCCTCGACCACACCGAGGTCCTCGCCTCCGGCGCCGACGCCGGCGAGCGCCTGGGTGGCCTGCTGGCCCAGGTCGTCCGCCGCACTGTTAGGGCCTGGGGGAACGGAAACCGAGGCAGGGAGGGGGTGGGGGTCGCGCCGCCGGTCGTCGGGGCACGCGGGCTGGTCGGGCCGGGGACCGAAACCGAGGCAGGGATGGGGGCGTGGGGTCGGGCCGCCTGTCGTCGGGGGCGGAACCGCCCGTTTCGCCACCGCGGCGTGACCGTCGTCTCGTTCTGGCTCCTGATTCTCGCGCCATAGGCGGCGAGATCAGGCGCCAGAACGGGGAGGTCGGCGTCGAGACCGGCCGATTCGGCCACGGAGCGTGGGAATCGGAGGCTCGGAGGGCACCGACGGCTGCCAGCCCGAGGCCCTCGCCCCCGTCGTTGCCTCGGTTTCGGTCCCTCAGCCCGACGACGGCGAGGCTCAGTACGCCGTGGTCCGGCAGCGGTGGCGCTTGTGGGCCTTGGCGTCGGGGCGGCCGCCGCGGTGCCAGAGGGCCATGTCGACCTGGCCGGCGGTGGCGTCGGTGAGGCCCTGGTCGTGGAGGGCGGCCACGACCTGCTCGACGGCGTGGACGGCGACGGCCCGGATCTCGACCTCCTCGACCGAGCCGTGCTCGAGGAGCTCGTCGGCCTCGATGCGGGCCAGGAGGGCGTCGTCGTAGGTCAGGACCCCGGCCAGGCGCAGGACGTGGGGGACGAGGTTGTCGGCGAACATCGTCAGCCGGTCGAGGTCGTCGAAGCGGCCCGGGCCCTCGCCGCCGAAGGCCAGCGACAGGTCGACGGCGGTGATCTGGGCCCGCTTGAACAGGGGCACCCGCTCGCCGTCGTGCGCGCTCACGTCCCGGTACATCCGGTGCTCCCAGGCCAGGAGCTCGACCAGCCGGTCCGCCGAGTGGCCGGTCGGCGGCCGACCAGGTCGAGGGCCGAGCCGAAGCCCTCGATGACCTCGCCGAGGCGGTACCACGACCGCGGCGAAGAGATCCATGAGGTCGGCGACGGGGCCGTCCGGGTCCTGGCCGAAGAGGTCGGCGCACCACGGCCCCGTGGCGGACCGCATCTCGCCCACGTCGACCCCGCCCCGGTCCCGCAGCGCCCCGGCGATGGTGTGGTAGCCGGACTGGCCCGGGGCCTTGGCAGGACGGGGAACCAGCCCGAGCCGAAGTTCACCGCGTCGAGGGCCAGGACGAAGCGGGCCCGGTCCTCGTCGGTGTCGCCGACGGCGTGGTGGGCCGGGTCCTCGGGGTCGGTCCCGAGGCCCTCGGCCGCGAGGTCGGCGGCCAGCGCCGGGACGGCCTCGGGCACGAGGCGGACGTGGTGGGCCCGAGCGGCCACCCGGGCGCAGCCCTCTCGGATGTCCTCCAACACCGCCCGTAGGGTACGGAGCTGTGTCGCCGAAGCCGAAGCACCGCAGCCCACCCGGCCGAGGCCCTCTTCGACCGCCGCCCCCTCGTCTTCACGGCCCACGCGGCCGAGTCCGCCTACCTGCGCGAGCGGATCTGCGCCTTCGTCCTCGACCGGGGACGCGGTGCCGGTCAACCCCTGGATGCTGGGCGGGTACTTCCTCTACGGCCTCGTCGACAAGGACCTCGTCCGAGCGGCCAACAACAACCTGCTGATGCGCAGTGACGAGCTCTGGGTCTTCGGCTCCGCCGTCCGACGGGGTGGACGTCGAAGTGGCCTGGGCGGAGGCCAACGACGTCCCGGTGCAGCTGGTTCGACCTGGACCACTACGGCGAGGCCATCGCCGAACGGGAGGGCCGGCCATGAGCGTCGCCGACACGGCTGAGGCCTGGTGGGCCCTGGACCCCGATCCCGACACCCGGGCCGAGCTCCGGGCGCTGCTGGAGTCGGGTGACGAGGCCGAGTTGGAGCGCCGGTTCGCGGGACGGCTGGCCTTCGGCACCGCCGGGCTGCGGGCCCCGCTGGGGGCCGGGCCACTGCGCATGAACCGGGTGGTCGTCCGCCAGGCCACCGCCGGGCTGGTGCGGTACCTGCCGGAGGGGGCGACGATCGCGGTCGGCTACGACGCCCGCCACAAGTCCGACGTGTTCGCCCAGGACGTGGCCGGCGTGGTCGCCGCCGCCGGCGGCCGGGCCCTGCTCCTGCCCCTTCCGTTGCCCACCCCGGTCCTGGCCTTCGCCGTCCGCCACCTGGGCGCCGACGCCGGGGTCATGGTCACCGCCAGCCACAACCCGCCGGCGGACAACGGCTACAAGGTCTACCTGGGGGACGGGGCCCAGATCGTCCCGCCCGCCGACGCGGAGATCGCGGCCGCCATCGAGGCCGTGGCCGCCGAAGGCCCGGCCGAGGTGGCCGGGGCCGACGATCCCCGCATCGAGGTCCTCGACGCCACGTTGGTGAGCGCCTACCTGGATGCCCTCACCGCCGGGAGCCTCGTGGATGCCCGCGCCGTCGACGTCGTCTACACGGCGATGCACGGGGTCGGCCAGGACGTGCTGATGGCGGCGTTCGGTCGGGCCGGGTTCCCGGCGCCCAACGTCGTCGTGGAGCAGGGCGACCCCGGATCCCGACTTCCCGACCGTGGCCTTCCCCAACCCGGAGGAGCCGGGGGCCCTCGACCTGTCGTTGGCTCGGGCCCGGGCCGCAGGCGCCGACGTGGTCCTGGCCAACGATCCGGACGCCGATCGCCTCGGTGTCGCCGTGCCCACCGAGGACGGCGGTGACTGGCGGGCCCTGACCGGTGACGAGATCGGGGCCCTCCTGGCCGACCACGTCCTGCGCCACACCGAGGGTGACGACCGACTCGTCGTGACCACCGTCGTCTCGTCGCGGCTGCTCGGGCGAATGGCGGCCGCCCACGGCGTGCACTTCGCCGAGACCCTCACCGGGTTCAAGTGGATCGCCCGCCCCGCGCTCGACCCATCCCGAGTGGCAGTTCGTCTTCGGCTACGAGGAGGCCCTGGGCTACCTCGTCGGCGACGCCGTGCTCGACAAGGACGGCATCGGCGCGGCCCTGGCCTTCGCCGGCCTGGTGGCCGACCTGAAGGGCCGGGGCGAGACCGTCCACCACCGGCTGGCCGCGCTGGCCGACGAGCACGGCCTGCACGCCACCCGACCCCTGACCCTGCGCTTCGAGGGGGACGACGGCCTGGCCCGGATCGCCGCGACCATGGCCGTGGTGCGGGCCGATCCGCCGACGGCGCTCGCCGGTCATGCCGTCGGGTCCGTGCGGGACCTGCTCGACGACCCCGACCTGCCCACCACCGATGCCCTGGTGTTCGACCTCGAGGGCGGGTCCCGCGTCGTCATGCGGCCCAGCGGGACCGAGCCGAAGCTGAAGTGCTACCTCGAGGTGGTCGAGCCCGTCGAAGGCGACCTGCCGGCGGCCCGCAGCCGGGCCGACGCCGCCCTCACCGCCCTCGTCACCGACCTCGACGCCCGCCTTTCGGGGTAGACCTGTCGGATGGACGCGCTGGTGGTGGTCGGATCCGACGAGCCCGCCGAGCACCTGGTGGCGCGGGCTCGACGGCGCATCGACATCGCCGACGCATCCGACACCGCGGCGCTCGTGGCCGACCTGCGCTCCCATCGGCCCCGCCGGGTCGGGGTCTCCGGCGGTGCGCCCGACGGCCACGGACCTGGCCGCCGCGCTCCACGACGCCGGGCTCCCCGTGATCCTCTACACCGACGATGCGGTCGAGGCCCCCGGCGTCCGGGTGCTGCCGGTCACCGATCCCGGGCCCGCCCATGGAGGTGGCCGACCGCTTGGAGGACCTGGTGGGGGAGACCCCGCTGGTGCGCCTCGACCGGATCGGCCACGACCTGGACTGCCACTTCCTGGCCAAGCTGGAGCTGCTGAACCCCGGCGGGAGCGTCAAGGACCGGCCCGCCCTGGCCATGATCGACGCCGCCGAGCGGGACGGCCTGCTCGAGCCCGGAGGGACCATCGTCGAGCCCACCTCGGGCAACACCGGCGTCGGCCTCGCTCTCGTCGCGGCCCGGCGGGGCTACCACTGCGTGTTCGTCATGCCCGACAAGATGAGCCCGGAGAAGATGGACCTCCTGCGGGCCTACGGGGCCGAGGTGGTCGTCTGCCCGACGGCGGTGGCCCCCGACCACCCCGACTCCTACTACTCGGTGGCCAAGCGCATCGCCGCGGAGCGGCCCGGCGGCTACTCGCCCAGCCAGTACTGGAACCCCGAGAACCCCGCCGCCCATGAGCGCACGACCGGCCCGGAGCTCTGGCGCCAGACGGCCGGCCGGATCACCCACTTCGTCGCCGGCATCGGCACGGGCGGGACCATCAGCGGCGTCGGGAAGTACCTGAAGGCCCAGAACCCCGACATCCGCATCATCGGGGCCGACCCCGTCGGGCTCGGTGTACTCGGGCGGCACCGGCCGCCCGTACATGGTCGAGGGCATCGGTGAGGACTTCTGGCCCGGCACCTACGACGGTTCGGTGGTCGACGAGGTGATCGAGGTCAGCGACCGGGACTCGTTCCTCATGGCCCGGGCGGTGACCCGCACCGAAGGCCTCCTCGTCGGTGGTTCGACCGGCACCGCGGTCTGGGCCGCCCTGCAGGTCGGCCGCCCGCTGCCGAGTGACGCCGTCATGGTCGTCCTGGTGCCCGACAGCGGCCGGGGCTACCTGTCCAAGATCTACAACGAGGACTGGATGGCCGACTTCGGCTTCCTCCGGGTCGGCGAGCACGCGGCCGGTGACGTCCTCGGTCGCAAGCGAGCCGACCTGCCTGCCCTGGTCCACGTCCATCCGGACGAGACGGTGCGCACGGCCATCGAGATCCTGCGGGAGTACGACGTCTCCCAGCTCCCGGTCGTGCAGGCCGAGCCGCCGGTCGTCCTGGGCGAGATGGTGGGCGCCGTCCGGGACGTGGCCCTGATGGACGCCGCGTTCCGGGACCCCTCGGTCCTGGACCGCACCGTGGCCGACGTGATGGAGCCGAAGCTGCCCACCGTCGGTGCCGGTCAGCCGGTGGACGACGTCGTCGCCCTGCTGGAGCACGCCCCCGCCGTCATGGTGCTCGACGCCGGCCACCCGGTCGGGGTGTTGACCCGCTCCGACGTGCTCGAGTTCATCGCCGGCTCCCGAGCCCGCCCGTGACCCCGACCGTTCTGGTCGCAGCCATGTGCACCAGGGCGCGCGTCGCTGGGACCAGAACGGCTGGAGGGGCCCGCCCGTGAGCGACGATCAGGGCTTCGAGACCAGGGCCATCCACGCCGGCCAGGACCCCGACCCGGCCACCGGCGCGGTCGTGCCGCCGATCCACCTGGCCACGACCTTCGCCCAGCACGAGCCGGGCAAGGCCACCTACGAGTACTCCCGCTCGGACAACCCGACCCGGAAGGTGCTGGAGGCCGCGGTCGCCGACCTGGAGGGCGCCGGTCACGGCTTCGCCTTCGCCAGCGGCATGGCCGCCGAGGACGCCCTCCTGCGGTCCCTGCGCCCCGGCGACCACCTGATCGTCCCGAACGACGCCTACGGCGGCACCTGGCGCCTGATCGACAAGGTCTACGGCCCCATGGGCATCACCCACACGGCGGTGGCCCTCTCCGACGTCGATGCGGTGGCCGCCGCCTGGCAGCCGGCGACGAGGCTGGTCTGGGTCGAGACACCGTCCAACCCCCTGCTCTCGATCGCCGACATCAGCGCCCTGTCCGCCGTCGCCCACGAGAACGGCGGCCGGTGCGTGGTCGACAACACCTTCGCCACCCCGTTCCTGCAGTGCCCGTTGGCCCTCGGAGCCGATGCCGTCGTGCACTCGACCACCAAGTACCTCGGCGGCCACTCCGACGTGGTCGGGGGCCTGGTCGCGGTGAACGACGACGAGTGGGCCGAGGAGCTCTTCTTCATCCGCAACGCCACCGGCGCGGTCTCGTCGCCGTTCAGTGACTTCCTGGTCCTGCGGGGCCTGAAGACCCTCGCGGTGCGCATGGAGCGCCACTGCCGGGCCGCCCACGACGTCGCCGGCTTCCTGCTCGACCACCCCCGGGTGCGGGAGGTGCGCTGGCCGGGCCTCGCCACCCACCCCGGTTACGAGGTGGCCCACCGCCAGATGCGGGACTACGGCGGCATGGTCAGCTTCGTCGTCGCCGCCGGCCCCGAGGCCGCCGCGGAGGTCGTCGCCCGCACGAAGGTGTTCACCCTGGCCGAGTCCCTCGGCGCGGTCGAGTCCCTCATCGAGCAACCGTCGGTCATGACCCACCTCTCGGTCGCCGGCAGCCCCCTCGCGGTGGACCCGGCCCTCATCCGCCTGTCCGTCGGCCTCGAGACGATCGAGGACCTGCTCGCCGACCTGGACGCGGCCCTGGCGGGCTGAGCCCTACTGGACGCCGTATTGGCGGTCGCCGGCGTCACCGAGGCCGGGGACGATGAACCCGACGTCGTTGAGGCGCTCGTCGATCGAGGCGGTCACGACCTGGGCGTCGGGGTAGCGCTCGCCGAAATGGGCGATGCCTTCCGGGGCGGCCAGGACACAGACCACGATGATCGCCCCGGGATTGGAGCGCTCCACGATCTCGGCGGTGTGGACCAGGGAGCCGCCGGTGGCGAGCATCGGGTCGAGGATGATCACCGGCCGCCCGTCCAGGTCGTCGGGGACCGTGGTCATGTACTCCTCGGAGTCCAGGGACTTCTCGTTGCGGCGGAGCCCGACGAACCCGATCTCGGCGCTGGGCAGCATGGTGAACGCGGCGTCGAGCATGCCCAAGCCGGCGCGCAGCACGGGGACGATCAGCGGGACGGGGTCGATGCGGGTGCCCGTGGCCGGGGCGAGGGGGGTCTGCACCTGGAACGTCGTGTGGGGCAGGTCCCGGGTGGCCTCGTAGACCAACAGCCACGACAGCTCGGACAGCGCCTTGCGGAAGTCGACCCGCGACGTGCGCTCGTCGCGCATGGTGGTCAGGCGTTCGGCGGCGAGCGGGTGGTCGACGATGTGGGTCTGCACGCCCGAATCATGGCCCAGAGGGCGCTGGTACGGTCCAACGAGTGAGTTCCTCTGACCTCGCGCCCGTCGAGCGCCTGTCCATCCCGCCCGTGGGCGGGGTGAGCGTGCGGGTCACGCCGGTCGACGCCGTCGGCCTCGAGGCCCGGGCCGGATCGCTGACGGGGCGCTCGATCAAGCGGGAGTCCAAGGCCGCGGCGCTCGACCTCGCCATCCGCTGCTGTGACCTGACGACGCTGGAGGGGGCCGACACCCCGGGCAAGGTCAAGGCCCTCTGCGTCGAAGGCGATCCGCCCCGATCCCACCGATCCGTCCGTGCCGTCGGTGGCCGCGGTGTGCGTCTACCCGTCGATGGTGCCCGTGGCCGCCGAGGCGTTGGCGGGCTCCGGCGTGTTCGTGGCCAGCGTGGCCGGGGCCTTCCCGTCCGGGCTCGGGCCCCATCGAGACCCGGACCGACGAGATCCGCCGGGCCGTGGCCGCCGGGGCCGACGAGATCGACATGGTGCTGAACCGCTCCGCGTTCCTGTCCGGCGACTTCGCGACGGCCTTCGACGACATCGTGGCGTCGAAGGAGGCGTCGGGCGCGGCCCACCTGAAGGTCATCCTGGAGACCGGCGAGCTCGGCACCTACGACCAGGTCCGCCGGGCGTCGATGCTGGCCATGGCCGCGGGGGCCGACGTCATCAAGACCTCGACCGGCAAGATCGGCTCGGCCGCCACCCCGCCCGTCGCCCTCTGCATGGCCGAGGCCATCCGGGACTTCCGGGAGCAGACCGGCCGCGACGTCGGCCTCAAGCTGGCCGGCGGCATCCGCACGGCCAAGCAGGCCTGGCAGTACCTGGTGATCGTGGGCGAGACCCTCGGGCCGGAGTGGCTGGCGCCCGACCGCTTCCGGCTCGGCGCCTCCAGCCTGCTCAACGACCTCCTCATGCAGCGCCGCTGGCTGGCCACCGGCCGCTACCAGCGTCCCGACGACTTCACGATCGACTGAGGCCCCGATGACCGACCTCACCCAGCCCGGCGAGTTCACCCTCGAGTACGCCACCGCCCCCGAGTCGACCGCGATCGTCTCCCTGCGGGACGCCTACGGCCTGTTCATCGGCGGCGAGTGGGTCGAGCCCCGGTCCGGCAACCACTTCCCGACGATCAACCCGGCCACCGAGGAGCCACCTGGCCACGGTGGCCGAGGCCGGGGCCGAGGACGTCGACCTGCGCGGTCGCCGCCGCCCGCCAGGCCTGGGAGTCCGGCTGGCGGGACCTGCCGGGCAAGGAGCGGGCCAAGTACCTCTACCGCATCGCCCGGCTGCTCCAGGAGCGCTCCCGCGAGTTCGCCGTCCTCGAGACCCTCGACGGGGGCAAGCCCATCAAGGAGTCCCGGGACGTCGACCTGCCGCTGGCCGCCGCCCACTTCTTCCACTACGCGGGCTGGGCCGACAAGCTCGACTACGCCTTCGCCGGCCGTCGGGCCAAGCCCCTGGGCGTGGCCGGCCAGATCATCCCCTGGAACTTCCCGATGCTGATGGCGTCGCTGGAAGCTGGCTCCGGCGCTGGCCACGGGCAACACCGTCGTGCTCAAGCCGGCCGAGACGACGCCGTTGACCGCCCTGCTGCTGGCCGAGGTCCTGCTCGATGCCGAGCTGCCGCCGGGCGTGGTCAACATCATCACCGGGGCGGGGGCCACGGGCGCGGCGCTGGTCGAGCCACCCGGGGATCGACAAGGTCGCCTTCACCGGGTCGACCGACGTGGGCAAGCGCATCCAGACCGAGCTGGCCGGCACCGGCAGGCGTCTCGACCCTCGAGCTCGGCGGCAAGGCCGCCAACATCGTCTTCGAGGACGCGGCCCTGGACCAGGCGGTCGAGGGCATCGTCAACGGCATCTGGTTCAACCAGGGCCACGTCTGCTGCGCCGGGTCCCGCCTGCTGGTGCAGGAGTCGGTGCACGACCTGGTCCTCGACCGGCTCACGACCCGGCTCGACACCCTTCGGGTCGGCGATCCGCTGGACAAGAACACCGACGTCGGCGCCATCAACAGCCGGAAGCAGCTGGAGAAGATCCAGGAGCTGGTGGCCTCGGGCGTCGACGAGGGCGCCGAGATCTACCAGTCCGCCCTGCGTCCTGCCCGACAAGGGCTTCTTCCACGCCCCGACGGTCTTCACCGGCGTGTCCCAGACCCATCGCATCGCCCGGGAGGAGATCTTCGGGCCGGTCCTGTCGGTGCTGACGTTCCGCACGCCCGACGAGGCCGTCGAGAAGGCCAACAACACGCCGTACGGCCTGTCCGCGGGCGTCTGGACCGAGAAGGGCAGCCGCATCCTCTGGATGGCCGAGCGGCTGCGGGCCGGGGTCGTGTGGGCCAACACCTTCAACCAGTTCGACCCGGCCAGTCCCTTCGGCGGCTACAAGGAGTCCGGCTTCGGCCGGGAGGGCGGCCGCCACGGCCTCGCCCCCTACCTCGAGCTGGAGGGCGTGGCGTGAGCGACGCAGCCGGCTCGACGTCCGCAAGACCTACAAGCTCTACGTGGGTGGCCAGTTCCCCCGCTCGGAGTCGGGCCGCACCTACCCGGTGCAGCGGTCCCGACGGCGACCTGCTGGCCCACGCGGTGCTCGGGTCCCGCAAGGACCTGCGGGACGCCGTCAAGGCCGCCCGCGGCGCCCAGGCCGGCTGGGCCGGCAAGACCGCCTACAACCGGGCGCAGATCCTCTACCGGGTCGGCGAGATCATGGAGGGCCGCCGGTCCCAGTTCGTCGACGAGCTGGCCGCCGGCGGCATCGACGACCCCGAGGGCGAGGTCGACGCCTCGATCGACCGGTGGGTCTGGTACGCCGGGTGGGCCGACAAGCTCCCGTCCGTCCTGGGCGGGGCCAACGCCGTCGCCGGGCCGTACTTCAACTTCACCGTGCCCGAGCCCACCGGCGTCGTCGGCCTGATCGCCCCCGACGAGGCGCCCCTGCTGGCCCTCGTGTCCCGGTTGGCGCCGATCATCGTGTCCGGCAACACCGTCGTGGCCCTGGCCGTCGACGACGCTGCCGCTGCCCGCCGTCACCCTGGGCGAGGCCCTGGCCACCAGCGACGTGCCCGGCGGGGTCATCAACCTGCTGACCGGCAAGCGGGCCGAGCTGGTGCCGTGGTTCGCCGGCCACCGTGACCTCAACGCCCTGGACCTCACCGGCGTCGACGACGCCGAGCTGGCCGCCGAGGCCGAGCGGGCCGCGGCCGAGAGCGTCATGCGGGTCACCCGGGCCACCGGCCCGGACGCCGACTGGCGCTCGCCGACCGCCGAGTCGCCCTACGCCATCGAGGCCTTCCTCGAGCACAAGACCGTCTGGCACCCGAAGGGCGCCTGACCGCCTCGGCGCTCGCTCACATCGTGGCGAGGAGCTCCGGGCAGGTCGCGGATGGAGTCGAGCTCGGCGTAGCCCGCGTGGGCCTTGTCGGCCTCGGCGCAGCTCCATCTCCCAGGTCAGCTCGTACTCGATGTGCACGGCCCGGCCACCGAGGGCGAGGACGGGGAGGATGTCGGACTTCACCGAGTTGCCGACCATGACGAAGGTCGCCGGGTCGATGCCGTAGCGGTCGAAGATGCGCTGGTAGGTGGCCTCGTCCTTCTCGGCCACGATCTCGACCTGCCAGATGTCCTCGGCCAGGCCGGAGCGGGCCACCTTGCTACTCCTGGTGGAAGAGGTCGCCCTTGGTGATGACCATCACCCGGTGGTCCTTGACGAGGGCCGGCGACCGTGTCGGCCACCCCGTCGAGCAGCTCGACGGGGTGCTGGAGCATCTCCTTGGCGCCGTCGATGATCGCCTGGATGTCGGCGGTGTCGATCCGACCCTCGGTGACCTCGATGGCGGTCTCGATCATGGAGAGGGTGAAGCCCTTCACGCCGTAGCCGAAGACCTGCAGGTTCTCCCGCTCGTGGGCCATGAGGCGGGCGTCCAGCTCGGCCGGGTCGGCGTGGCCCGCCAGCAGCGCCTTGAAGCGGTCCTGGGTCATCACGAACTGGTTCTCGCTGTGCCACAGCGTGTCGTCGCCGTCGAGGGCCACCACGTCGATCACGCCCCCCTTCTAGCGGCTCTAGCCTGCGCCGGTGCTGTTGTGCGTCGGCGACCTGATCGAGGAC
Organism: uncultured Microthrixaceae bacterium; assembly: GCA_963748285.1. Lineage (GTDB taxonomy): Bacteria > Actinomycetota > Acidimicrobiia > Acidimicrobiales > DATDAH01 > DATDAH01. The sequence continues at coordinate 1,327,508 of CAVVIF010000008.1, read as the reverse complement.
GTCGTGGTCTGGCTGCCCGGCCCCGTCGCCCTCGGCTCCGACACCGTGGTGCGCATCACCCGGGCCCGGGGCGGGAGCGCGGCCAACGTGGCGGCAGCCGCGGTGCGGGCGGGCGGGGCGGCCCGCTTCGTCGGCCAGCTGGGCGACGACGAGCTGGCCCACCGGCTGCTCCACGGCCTGGCCCTGACGGGGGTCGACGTCGTGGCCCGCCACGGCGGGCGCACCGGGTCGATCGTCGTGCTGGTCGACTCGACGGGGGAGCGCACGATGCTGACCGATCGGGCCGCGGCCACCGAGCTGGCCGACCGCCGAGCCGTCGTGGCTGGACGGGGTCGACGTGCTGCACCTGCCCGCCTACTCGCTGTTCGTGGAGCGCCTGGCCAAGAGCTGCCTCGCACTGGCGGCGATGGCCACGGGAGCGGGGGATCCCCGTGACCATCGACCCCTCCTCGGAGGCCCTGCTCGAGGGCTACGGCCTCGACCGCTTCAAGGCCCTGCTGGCCGAGCTGCGGCCGGCCATCCTCTTCCCCAACGCCGACGAGGCCGCCCTGCTCGGGTGGCCGCCCCGAGGGCGTCGACCTGGTCGTCGAGAAGCACGGCCCGGACGCCGTGCGCCTGATCGCCGCCGACGGTGTGACCGAGGTCCCCGTCCCGGCCGTGTCCGGCGTCGTCGACACGACCGGAGCCGGCGACGCCTTCGCCGCCGGCTTCCTGGTCGCCTGGACCGACGGGCAAGCCTCCCGTCGAGTGCGTGGCCCGGGGCAGCGAGACCGCCGCCCACGTCCTCCGCGGCCCCGGCGGCGACGCCTGGGCCCCCGCATGACCCCGCCCACCCGAACTTGTCGTCGAGAGATCCACGAACCTGTGGTGCGTTCGACGCAGGAACATGATCAGGAGACGACGATGATCCGGATCCATGAGGAGGTGGCGGACGCGCTGGCCGAGGGGCGGCCGGTGGTGGCGCTGGAGTCGACCATCTTCAGCGAGTTCGGGCTGCCGCCCCGGTGAACCGGGAGTGCCTGGAGGCGTGCGTCGCCGCCGTGCGGGCCGGTGGGGCGGTGCCCGCCCTGACCGTCGTGCTGGCCGGCGAGGCCCGGGTCGGCCTCGACGAGGGCGACTGGGAGCGGGTCCTGCTGGCCGACAAGAAGCTCGGGGCCCGGGACATCCCCGTGGCCGTCGCCGGCGGCTGGCCGTCGGGGGCCACGACGGTGTCCGGCGCGCTCTCCCTCGCTGCCGCCGCCGGCGATCGCCGTCTTCGCCACCGGCGGCATCGGCGGCGTCCACCGGGACGTCGCCGAGACCGGCGACATCAGCGCCGACCTGCCCGCCATCGCCCGCTACCCGGTGACCACCGTGACGGCCGGGGCGAAGGCCTTCCTCGACCTGCCCCGCACCGTCGAGTACCTGGAGACCCTCGGGCGTCCCCGTCCTGGGCCTGCAGACGCGACGAGTTCCCGGCCTTCTACAGCCGCACCAGCGGCGTCCCGCTGCCCCACCGGGTCGAGACCCCCGCCGAGGCGGCCGCCGTGGTCCGGGCCGCCCGGGACCTCGGCCACGGCGGCGGCCTGCTCCTGGCCGTCCCCGTGCCCGAGGAGGCGGCCATGCCCGCGGAGCAGCTCGACGAGGCCATCGAGTCCGGCCTCCGCAGGCCCACGCCGCGGGCGTCCGCGGCGCCGCGGTCACCCCCTTCATCCTCGGCCACCTGGTCGACGCCACGGGCGGCAGCACCCTCGACGCCAACGTCGCCCTCGCCGTCAACAACGCCCGGGTCGCCGGCGAACTGGCCTCGGCGCTCAGCTGACGAGCCGTACGCTCGCGGCGATGCGGCTGTTCAACGTGACCTTCGACGTGCGAGATGCGGCCGCGCAAGCCGTCTTCTGGGCGGCAGGTCGTGGAGCGGCCGGTGGCCGACGGGGCCGTCGAGCAGTTCGCCCGGATCGCGGGCGACGGCTCGAGCCCCAACCTGCTGTTCATCCAGGTGCCGGAGGACCGGACGGCCAAGAGCCGGGTCCACGTCGACCTCGACGCACCGGACCTCGACGCCGCCCGCGAGCGGCTGGAGGGCCTGGGCGCCGAGTTCGTCCACGAGAAGGACGAGTACGGCCTCCGCTGGTTCACCTTCCGGGACCCCGAGGGCAACGAGTTCTGCGTCGGCTCCCACGAGTGACCGACGCCCCGACGGCCTGGACCGGCGACGGACGGTGGGCGGTGCCGACGGCGGCGGTCATCCTGGTCGGCGGGTTGGCGCTGGCGGCGGCGTTGGGGTCGGTGGTGCTGGCGATCGCGGTCGTCCTCGTCGCCGTGCTGATGGTGCAGTTCCGACGGATCACCGTCACGGTTGATGAGACGCACCTGCGAACGGCCTTCGCCTGGCCGGGGTTCGTCCGGGTGCGCGTCCCGCTGGCCGAGATCGAGCGGCTGGAGTACGTGCCCGACCTGCGGCCGGTGCGGTACGGCGGCTGGGGCTACCGGGGGAGCCTGCGCCTGCTGAAGAAGGCCGCCGTCGTCCTCCGGCGGGGCCCGGGCGTGATCTTCGCCCTGACCGGCGACCGGCGCTACATCGTCACCGTCGACGACGCCGAGTCCCTGGCCCGCACGGTCCACGACCGGATCCGAGTGTGAGCGGCAAGGTTCGATCTGCGGCAGATCACCGCAGATGTTCCGGGATCTGCCGCAGGTTCATCGTGCGGCACGGGCGGCGGGCATGAGCACCCGGCCCGGGGCCTACGGCGTCGTGCGGCGGGACGGGCTGGTGCTCCTGGTGTGGGACCAGGAGGACGAGCAGTGGTACTTCCCGGGCGGGGGGATCGAGGCCGGGGAGTCACCGGAGGAGGCGCTGGCCCGCGAGGTGCGCGAGGAGACCGGGTTCCGCCTGCTGTCCTGCACGCCGCTGGTCTACGCCGAGCAGCCGACGGCCAAGGGCGTGACCAAGGAGTGCCACTTCTTCCTGGCCGAGGTCGACGACGCCGAGCCCGGCCCGGCCGAGCACGAGGCCGCCTGGGTGCCCCTGCCACGAGGCGCCCGCCCGGATGGAGGACGCCAGCCAGGTCGCCCTGACCCTGGCCACCCCGTCGCTGGTCACGACCGCCGTCGACGACCTGCACGACCCCGTCCTGCCCGAGGCCGGCACCGACCACCGCCAGGCCGTGGCCGACGCCGGCTGCTTCCACGTGCGTCGAGGTCTCTGGCGCCGATGGGTCACGCCAGGCGCCACGATCGGCGCGATTTCGGAGCGGGGGCTGCGGGTCGTGGCCGCGAACCTGGAGCGGGGGCGGCGGCTGGACGACTGGGCCGACGCTCCTCACCGCGGCCGAGGCCGACGTCGTCCTGATCTCCGAGGCCGACGGGGGGATGGCCCGCTCGGGCAACCGGTACGTGGCCCGGGAGCTGGCCGACCGCCTGGGGATGCAGTTCGCCTTCGCCGTCGAGTTCGTCGAGCTCTCCCTCGGCGGCGAGGAGGAGCGGGCGGCCCTCCCGCCCGACGCCGTCAACGAGTTCGGCGTCCACGGCGGCGCGATCCTCAGCCGCTTCCCGCTCGAGCGGCCGGCCGCCGTCCGGTTCGAGTTCGACGGGGCCTGGTACGCCGACGACAGCCTGGAGCCCCGGGTCGGCGGCCGCTGCGCGCGTGGTCGCCACCGTCGGCGACCTCGTCGTCGTGGCGCCCCACCTCGAGAGCCACGGCGGTCCCTCCGGCCGGGCCCGGCAGCTGGCCGACCTCCTCGACCTCGTCGAGCCCTACGCCGACGGTCGCCCGGTCATCGTCGGCGGGGACCTGAACACCCACACGATGGACCTCGAGGGATGGACGCCAACGACGGCCAGCAGGCCACCGCGGCCGGGAGGCGCTCGGCGGCGAGCTCACCCCGGAGCGCTTCCGGGACCCCGTCGACCGCGAGCCGCTGTTCGCCGAGGCCGCCGAGCGGGGCTACGACTGGTCAGGCCGCCAACACCGACGAGCCCACCCACCGCACGCTCGCGGGGCCGGGGCGACCTCAACCTCGACTGGTTCCTGACCCGCGGCGTCACCGCCACCGATCCCGAGGTCATCCCCGCGCTGGCCCCGACGGCACCCCTCTCTCGGACCACGACCTCATCGCCGTCATCGTTCGACCGGTAGACGGATCAGAGCCGTGCGATAGGAGCTTCTCGTAGCCGGGCTTGACGACGTCGTCGATGATGGCGAGGCGCTCGTCGAAGGGGACGAAGGCGCTCTTGAGGGCGTTGACCGTGAGCCAGCGCATCTCGGCCAGGCCCCAGCCGAAGGCCTCGTGCAGGCCGGCGAACTCGCCCGACATCGAGATGTCGCTCATCAGGCGGTTGTCGGTGTTGACCGTGACCCGGAAGCGGAGGTCGTGCAGGGCCTTGATCGGGTGGTCGGCGATCGACGCCACGGCGCCGGTGCCCACGTTGGAGGTCGGGCACATCTCCAGGGGGATGCGGCGGTCCCGCACGAAGGCCGCCAGCCGCCCCAGGACGGCCTCACCGTCCGGGCCGTACTCGATGTCGTCGACGATGCGGACGCCGTGGCCCAGCCGTTCGGCCCCGCAGAACTGGATGGCCTCCCAGATCGACGGCAGGCCGAAGGCCTCCCCGGCGTGGATGGTCATGTGGAAGTTCTCCCGCTGGATGTACTGGAAGGCGTCCAGGTGCCGGGTCGGGGGGAAGCCCTTCTCGGGGCCGGCGATGTCGAAGCCGACCACCCCGAGGTCCCGGTGGCGGACGGCCAGCTCGGCGATCTCGGTGGAGTGGGCCTGCTGGCGCATGGCCGACAGGAGCGAACGCACCGACGATGCCCCGCCCGTGGCTGCCGGCGGCGAAGCCGGCCGTGACCGCCTCGACCACCTCGTCCATGGTCAGGCCGGCCTCGACGTGCTGCTCGGGGGCGTACCGGATCTCGGCGTAGACGACCCCGTCGGCGGCCAGGTCCTCGGCGCACTCGGCCGCCACCCGCTCGATGGCGTCCTTGGTCTGCATGACCCCGACGGTGTGCTCGAAGGCCTCGAGGTACTCCTCCAGTGAGTTGCCGCCCGCCCCCCGGGTGAACCACCGGGTCAGGTCGTCCACGTCGGTCGTCGGCAGGGCGTCGTAGCCCTGTTCGGCCGCCAGCTCGATCACCGAGGCGGGGCGCAGGCCGCCGTCGAGGTGGTCGTGGAGCAGGGCCTTGGGCGCCTGCCGAATGGTCTCGAGGTCGAGGTCGGCTCCCATGGGTGAAGGCTAACGACGCCTGAGGACCACAGCCTGCGGCAGCCGTCACGCGGTCCGGTCAGGCGACGGGGCGGAGCGGCAGGTCGGGGCGCTGGAGCCAGTTGTCCTCGGGGTAGGCGGCGCCCCGCTCGATGACGTGCACGGTGTAGGCGTGCCGGGAGCGGTCCGAGCGGTTGGGGCCCGACCGGTGGGGCAGGGTGCCGTTGAGGACGATGAGCGTCCCGGCCGGGACCTCCAGGGGCACCAGCCCGTCCTCCGGGTAGGGCGAGTCGTCCAGGACCTCCATGACCGTGCCGCCCTCGCCGTCCCGGCGGAAGCGGGACTTGACCGGGATGTCCTGGCCGCCGGGGAGCGCCCACATGCAGCCGTTCTCGACCGTGGCGTCCTCGATGGCGAACCAGAAGCCGGTGACCGACCGGGGCTCGGTCCACAGGAAGGTCAGGTCGGTGTGGCTGGTGACCTCGCCGCCGATCCGGGGCTGCTTGAAGATGTACATCGACTGCAGGATCGCCGGGTCCTCGTAGCCGAGGTCGGTGCACAGCTCGGCGAGGGCGGCCGTGTGGCTGAAGCGCTCGAAGACCGGGTCCAGGTCGTGCATGGCGTGGCCCAGCTTGTTGATCGAGAGCGACTTGTCCTGGCGCAGCTCGCCGTCGGCGTCGAAGGCCTCCTCCTCGAAGAAGAACCGGGTCTTGTCCCCCGAGGTGAGGAAGTACTCGTCGCTGTGCCGGGTCTGCTCGTTGGTGGTGAAGATGGACTTCACGCCCTCGTCGGGCTCGAAGTCGTCGACCAGCGCCTCGGCCCGCCGCTTCAGCTCGACACAGGCCACCTCGGACACGAAGTCCCGCAGGACGAGGAACCCGTCCCGCTCGTAGTCGGCCAACTGCTCGGCGCTCAGCACGTTGCGCACGCTACCCCTGCGTGTCTGGGTACTCCGGTTCGCGCTGCTTCATGACCACGAGTACCCAGAACGGGGTCAGTCCGGCGGTGATGCGGTCGAGGATCAGGGGGCCGGGCGAGGCCGGGTCGGGGCCGATGGTCCAGGCGTCGGCGAGGGCGTCGTGGGCGGCCGCGAAGCGGGACGGGTCGTCGGCCCGCAGCTCCAGCACCGGGTCACCGGCGCGGACGGTGTCGCCCACCTTGGCGTGGCAGATGACCCCGGCCGTGGCGCTGACGTCGTCCTCCTTGCGGGCCCGGCCGGCGCCGAGGCGCCACGCGGCCACACCCACGGCCATGGCGTCGAGGCGCTGGACGACGCCGTCGGAACCGGCCGCCAGCACCTCGTTCTCGGCGGCCACGGGCAGCGGAGCGTCGGGGTCTCCGCCCTGGGCGGCGACGATGGCCCGCCAGCGGTCCATCGCCCGGCCGTCGGCCAGCGCTTCGGCGGGGTCGACGTCCAGGCCCGCCAGGGCGACCATCTCCCGGGCCAGGGCGAGGGTGACCTCGACCAGGTCCTCGGGTCCGCCACCGGCGAGCACCTCGATCGACTCCTCCACCTCCACGGCGTTGCCCGCGGTGCGGCCCAGCGGCTGCTCCATGGCGGTGAGGAGCGCGGTGGTCCGCACGCCGTGGGCCGTGCCCAGGCCCACCATGGTGCGGGCCAGCTCCCGGCCCCGGTCGGGGTCGGGCAGGAACGCGCCGGACCCGAACTTCACGTCCAGCACCAGGGCGTCGGTGCCCTCGGCGATCTTCTTGGACATGATCGACGAGGCGATCAGCGGGATCGACTCCACCGTGCCCGTGGTGTCGCGGAGGGCGTAGAGGCGGCGATCGGCCGGGGCCAGTCCGGGGCCGGCGGCGCAGATGACCCCGCCCTCGGCGGCCAGGACGGCGAGGAACTCCTCGTTGCTGAGCTGGGCCCGCCAGCCCGGGATGGACTCCATCTTGTCCAGCGTCCCGCCCGTGTGGCCGAGGCCGCGGCCCGAGAGCTGGGGGACGGCCACGCCGCAGGCAGCGGCCAGGGGGATCAGGGGCAGGGAGACCTTGTCGCCCACCCCGCCGGTCGAGTGCTTGTCCACGGTCGGCCGGGTGACGGCCGACAGGTCGAGGCGCTCGCCCGAATCGATCATGGCCTGGGTCCACACGGCCAGCTCGTCGGGGGCCATGCCCCGCCAGAAGATGGCCATGGCGAGGGCAGCGGCCTGCTCGTCGGCCACCACCCCGTCGGTGTAGGCCGCCATGAACCAGCGGATCTGGTCGTCCGACAGCCGCCCGCCGTCCCGCTTGGTGCGGATGACGTCGACGGCCGAGTGGCGTGCTCACAGGTCGTCGGGCCCGAAGGCGTGGGGGAGCAGCTCACCCAGCGGCAGGGGCCCGTCCGGGCCGTCGATCAGCAGGTCCGGTCCCCCGAACTCGTAGAGCACCTGGCGGCACCGGCCGCAGGGCATGAGCAGCTCGCCCCGGTCGGCGGCCACGCAGGCCAGGGCGACCAGGCGCCCACCGCCCGCGGCCACCAGGGCCGACGCCAGCCCGCACTCGGCGCAGAGGGTCAGCCCGTACGAGGCGTTCTCCACGTTGCAGCCGCCGATCACCCGGCCGTCCGTCGGTCAGGGCCGCGGCGCCGACCCGGAGGCCGGAGTAGGGGGCGTAGGCCTGCTCGCCCACCGTCTGGGCCGCCTCGCGCAGGGCGCTCCCAGTCGATGGCCGGAGCTTCGGTCACTCGACCTGGCCCTTGCGCCAGGGCCTGCCCTCCGCAGCCGGGGGCCGCAGGCGCTGGGAGGCGATGCCCAGACACGAGCAGGGTGATGATGTACGGCGTGGCCTGGATGAACTCGGGCTGGACCTTGTCGCTGGTGAAGTACCAGAGCCCGGCGAGGATGCCCAGCGTCGCCATGACGGCGGCCCGCCTCCGGCTGCCTTGCCAGAGGAGGAACCCGGCGTAGAAGACGAGGGCCAAGGCGACGAACAGGAGGAGGGCGTGGACCGCGGGCCGATCACGCAGCTGCAGGGCGTCGGCGAAACCGAAGAGCCCGGCGCCGGCGGCGGCCCCGAAGGGCATCCAGTTGCCGAAGATCATGGCGGCGAGGCCGATGAACCCCCGCCCGCCGGTCTGGCCCTGCCGGTAGATGCCGGCGGCCTCGATGGCCAGGAAGGCCCCGGCCATGCCGGCCAGGGCTCCGCTGATGAGGACCGCGGCGTAGCGCATGCGGTACACGGGCACGCCGAGGGAGTCGGCCCCCGTCGGGTTCTCGCCACAGGAGCGCAGGCGGAGCCCGAACACCGTCCGCCACAGCAACCACCAGGTGAAGGGCACGAGCAGCAGGGCGATCAGGGTCAGGTACGAGAGGTTGTTGGTGAATCCCCGGGCCAGCCCCGCGAGGTCGGAGATGAAGAGCCAGCTCTTGTCCTCCAGCCAGCCGAGCACATCGGGGGACTGCCAGCCGAACAGGTCGCCGCCCGCCAGGATCGGCACGTCCAGGGTGCCGACGCCTTCGACCCGGGGTGACTGGGTGGCGCCGCCGCCGGCCACGCCTTCGTACACCTCCACCGACAAGTAGCGGGCGATGCCGCCGGCCAGGGTGATGATGGCCACGCCGGAGATGATGTGGTCCACCCCGAAGGTGACCGTCGCCGTGGCGTGCAGGAGACCGGCGGCCATGCCGCCGGCGATGCCGATGGCCACGCCCCACCACGGCCCGTACTGCCACGCTCCCCAGGCGCCGAACCAGCTCCCGAGGATCATCATCCCCTCGAGGCCGATGTTGATGATCCCGGACCGCTCGGCGTAGAGGCCGCCGAGCGCGGCCAGCCCGATGGGCACGGCGAGGCGCAAGGTGGTGCTGAACGTGCCGCTGGAGGTGAGGTCGGGGTTGTCGGTGATCCACCGCACCGCGGCCAGGAGGACGAACACGCCCCCCGCGAGATCAGCCCTCTGCGGTTCATGCCGGGGCCCCCGTGGGCTCGATGGCCGGCGACTCCGGCGGCTCCGGTCGGGGGACGTCCTCACCGATGAGGCGGCGCTGTTGGCGTTCGATGACCCGCTGGACGAGCTCGTAGGCGATGACCACCGAGAGGACGATGACCCCCTCCATGATGACCACGATCTCCTTGGCGATGCCCTCGAGGTCGAGGATCTGCGAGCTCCGGTCCAGGAAGGCCAGGAGGAGGGCGCCGATGGCGATGCCCAGCGGGTTGTTCCGGCCGAGCAGGGCGACCGTGATCCCGGCGAAGCCGAGGCCGGTGGGGAAGTCGAGCCCGTAGTTGTGCGAGAAGCCCAGGAGGCTCGACATGCCCACGAGGCCGGCCACGGCGCCCGAGAGCATCATCCCCTTGACGACCATCGAGTTCGACGCCACGCCGCTCGCCTGCGCCGCCAGCGGGTTGAGCCCGCTGGCCCGCAGGTCGTACCCGAAGCGGGTCCTCCAGATGAGGACGTAGTACAGGAGGCCGACGAAGCCTGCCACGAGCAGGAAGCCGCCGACGCTGGCGTTGCGGTCCGAGCTCGGCGACGTCGGGGAACCAGCCCGACTCGGGGATCTTCTCGGTCTGGAGGTTCAGGGTGTCGTCGGCCCGGTCGAGGAAGTGGTTGGCCAGCAGGTAGCTCACCAGGGACACCGCGATGAAGTTGAGCATGATCGTGGTGATGACCTCGCTCACGCCGCGGGTCACCTTGAGCACCCCCGGAATGGCGCCCCAGGCCATCCCGGTGACCATGGCGACGAGGAGGATCAGGCTCACGTGGAGCACCGGTGGCAGGTCGACCGACGCCCCGACGAAGGCCGCCATCAGGGCGGCGATGGTGAACTGGCCCTCGACGCCGATGTTGAACAGGCCCATCTTGAAGGCGATGGCGAAGGCGATGCCCGACAGGTAGAGCGGGGTGGCCCGGTCGAGGATCGAGGCGATCGACTGCTCGGTGGTGCCGAAGTCCCACATCAGCCGGAAGGCCTCGATGGGGTCGCTGCCGCTCGCCTTGAGCACCAGGCCGGAGACGACGAGCGCGAACAACACGGCGGCGATGGGAGCGGCGAGCCGCAGGAGAGGGATGGTCAGGCGCTGCACGTCAGGCCGCCTCACCGCTGCGGGCGCCGGTCATGTAGGAGCCGAGCTCCTCGGGGGTCACCTTGGCCGGGTCGAGTCGGGCCACGATGCGGCCCCGCAACATGACCAACAGGCTGTCGGACAGCCCGATGAGCTCCTCCAGGTCGGCGGAGACGAGGAGGACGGCCAGCCCGGCGGCGCGGGCGTCACGCAGGTGGTCCCACACGGCGGCCTGGGCCCCGACGTCGACGCCCGCGGGTGGGGTGGTTCGCCAGCAGGACCCGGGCGCCGGCGGTGAGCTCGCGGCCGACGATCAGCTTCTGCTGGTTGCCGCCGGACAGCGCGTAACCGGCCACGTCGACGCCGGGCGCCCGCACGTCGTAGGTCGCCAGGATCTCCTGCGGTGCGGCGCTTCGCCCCGCGACGGTCGATCCACGGGCCCTTGGCGAAGGGGGCCTTCGTCTGATGGCCCAACATGGCGTTCTCCCACAGGGGGGAGCTCATGATCATCCCCCGGCGGTGACGGTCCTCGGGGATGTAGCCGATGCCGGCTTCGCGACGTTGGCGGGTGTGCAGATCGGCGATGTCCTCGCCGCCCAGACGGATGGCGCCGCGACTGACCGGCTCCATGCCGAGGATCACGTCGATGAGCTCGGACTGGCCGTTGCCCTCCACGCCGGCGATGCCCACCACCTCGCCGCGGTGGACCTGGAACCCGATGTCCTGGAGGAGGAACCGCTCGTCGGCCTGCACGTCGACCGTCCCCTCCTTGGAGGTGAAGTGCCGGGTCAGGCCCCGTGTCTGGATCACGTCGCGCAGCTCGAGCACGACCTCGTCGGTCACGGTCGATTCGCGGGTCTCGGGCGTGGGGAGCTCACTGCCGACCATGAGCTCGGCCAGCTGCCCGGAGGTGACGTCCTTCGGATCCACGGTCGCCACCGTCCGACCGCCCCTCAGCACGGTGATGGAGTCGGCGATCGAGAGCACCTCGTCGAGCTTGTGGGAGATGAAGATGATGGTCTCGCCCTGGGCCTTCAGCTCCCGGAGGTTCTCGAACAGCTCTTCGATCTCCTGGGGGACGAGCACGGCGGTGGGCTCGTCGAGGATCAGGATGGGGCCCCGCGGTAGAGCACCTTGATGATCTCGACCCGCTGGCGCTCGCCGACCCCGAGGGTCTCGACCATCTCGTCGGGATCGACCTCCAGGCCGTACGCGGTCGCCAGCTCGTTGATGCGCTCCTTGGCCGCCCGGAAGTCGATGCGCCCGAGCGAAGCGGGCTCGTTGCCGAGGACGATGTTCTCCAGGACGGTGAGCTGGTCGGCGAGCATGAAGTGCTGGTGGACCATGCCGATGCCGTTGGCGATGGCGTCTTTCGGGGAGCGGAAGGCGACCGCCTCGCCGTTGACCGCCATCGTGCCCTCGTCGGGGGGCTGCATGCCGTAGAGGATCTTCATCAGGGTGGACTTGCCCGCCCCGTTCTCGCCCACCAGGGCATGGATCTCGCCCGCGCTGGACGGCGAGGTCGACGCCGTCGTTGGCGACGACGCCGGGGAAGCGCTTGACGATGCCGTCGAGCTCGACGGCCATGGCCTGGTCCGTGTCCACCGCCCCTCAGCCCTCCGTCGAGGTCGCGTCGCTCTCCCAAAACGGCGACGGACCCGGGCACCCTAGCCCGGGTCCGTCGCACGGTTTCTCGGCGGATCGACCGCCCGGATCAGCCCTCGGGGACCGTCGGGACCTCGATGTCGCCGGCGACGATCTGCGCCTTCAGTTCCTCGAGCTGGGCGATGGTGTCCTCGCTGAGGAAGTCACCGCTCGTCGAGTAGCCCACACCGTCGACCGAGAGGTCGAAGACCGTGGTCTGGCCGCCGACCTCTTCGCCGGCGACTGCCGCGGCGATGGTGTTGTAGACGGCCACGTTGACCTGCTTGAGCATCGACGTCAGGATCACGTCCTGCACGGCCGGGTCAGCGGTGTTGTACTGGTCGGAGTCGACCCCGATGGCCCAGACGTTGTTGCCGCCCTCGCGCTCGGCGACGGCGGCCTCGAACACGCCACCACCGGAACCGCCGGCCGCGGCGTAGACCACGTCGGCGCCACCCTCGTACATGCTGGCGGCCACCTCACGGCCCCGGGCGGGGTCGTTGAAGCCGTCGAAGTCCGGCGGCTCGGTGAGGTACTCGACGTCGACGGTGATCGCCGGGTCGACCGCAGCCACGCCGGCCTCGAAGCCGGCCTGGAACTTCTGGATCAGCTCGATGTTCACGCCACCGATGAAGCCGACGTGGTCGGTCTCGGTGGTGAGCGCCGCGGCCGCGCCGACCAGGAACGAGCCCTGCTCCTCGGCGAAGACCAGGTTGGCCAGGTTGGGCAGGTCGTTGGCGGCGTCGTCGACGATGCGCGAACGTGCTGTCCGGGCAGTTCTCGGCGACGGCCGCGATCGACTCGGAGTAGAGGAAGCCGACGCCGATGATCAGGTTGGTGCCGTTGTCGCACAGCAGCTGCAGCAGCTCCTGGCGGTTCTCGCCACCCTCGTCGGGCTCCAGCTCCTCGGCCTCGATGCCGAACTCCTCGACGGCCTGGTCGAGGCCCGCCGCCGCGGAGTCGTTGAAGGACTGGTCACCACGGCCACCCAGGTCGTAGGCCAGGCCGACGGTCAGGTCGCTGGTCTCAGCGGTCGTGTCGTCGGTGCTGCCCTCGGTGGTGTCGGTGCCCTCTTCGGAGCCGCCGTCGTCGCTGTCGTCACCGCAGGCGACGGCGAGCAGCGTGAAGGCCATGAGCAGCCCGAGCAGCGCCCTGAGCTTGCGGTGTCTACGCACGTGTTCTCCCCTTGTCACTTTCGTGTTCCCTGGCGGACAGTCGTCCGCGCGAGACGCAACGTAGCCGCGTGCCCCGGTCAGCGCCCAGGGAGCCGGTGACGGGCGTGTGAACTCACTCGGGTCGGGTCGTGCTGGTGGTGGTCGCGGCGGGCGGCGGGGTGGCCTCGAAGTCGGGCACCCGGCCGAGGACCCCGGTCACGAAGCGACGGAGGCCGAGGTCCCAGTTGGCGTCGCTCGGCTCGGTGCGGTCGAGGTAGTAGGTGGCCACGGCGTTGGCGTGGTCGCCCTCGGTGACCTCCAGGAGGTGGCCGAGGTGGGCGGCCATGAGGTGGATGTTGCCGTCCGGAGAGCGCGGGTCGACGGGGGTGTCGCCGTCGATGAGCTCGTCGTTGATCCAGGCCAGGAGGTCGGGGTCGATGCGACCGATGCCCATCTCGCCGTCGCCGTTCACCGACGCGTTGTCCCAGCTGGAGATGGTCCACGCCAGTGACTGGAGGAGGGTCGTCGGGACCTCGTACTCCTCGGCCCACCGGTCGAAGAGGGGGGCCTGCTGGGCCACGACGGGGTCGGCGACCAGGCGCTCGGGCCACGCGTGCCCCTCGACGGGGATCGGGGGGATCTCGAGGACCTCGCCCGGCTCGATGGAGTCGGCGAGCTCCAGGTCCAGGGCGTCGAGGAGCAGCGCCACCGGGATGCCGTGGAGCTCGGCGACCGAGGTGAGCGTGTCGCCGGTTCGCACCGTGTAGAGGGACGGGCCGTTGCGGTCCCGGGGGGTGTCCCCCGCCCCGGTGTCGCCCTGGCCGAGCAGGAACAGCGCGCCGACGGCCACGATCGTGGTGAGGGCGGCGGCGACCAGGACGCGGCCCGAGGGTCTGCCGCGGCGCGTCGGTGTCGGGACCACAGGGGGAACGAGCGGGCCCTGGCCGACCGACGGAGGGGTGTCGGTCACAGAGATGACCCCAGGATGGAGTCGGTTCCGCCGAGTGTCAACGCGGGCCCGCCGTGACCGGCGCTACGAAGCCGCCCCGCCGCCGATTCTCGCCCGTTCTCAGAACGTTGGGTACGATGGGAACCGATGGGAATCGACCTCCACTCCTCGGTCGCCGAGCGGCTGCGCGATGCCGACCAGCGCTACACCCGGGGCCGCCGGGCCCTGGTCGACGTGCTGGAGGAGGCCACCCGGCCCCTCACGATCCAGGAGATCCTGGCCCGGGACAAGGCCCTGGCCCAGAGCTCGGCCTACCGCAACCTGGTCATCCTCGAGCAGACCGGTGTCGTGCACCGGGTCGTGAGCACCGACGAGTTCGCCCGCTACGAGCTGGCCGAGCACCTGACCGACCACCATCACCACCACCTGATCTGCTCACAGTGCGGTCAGGTGGCTGACTTCACCGTGGCCCCGGAGGTGGAGGAGGCCCTCGCCCGGGCCTTGGGCCAGGCCGCCGAGGACGCCGGGTTCGTGGCCCACGACCACCGCCTCGACCTCATCGGCCAGTGCCGGCGCTGTGCCTAGGCCCGGTCCCCGGTAGGCCATCTCCCATCGGGCCGGTACCCTCCCGGCCATGTCGAAGCGGACCAACAAGCGACGCCTGCGCGCCCGTCGCAAGAAGGCGAACCACGGCCGCAAGCCCAACGCCGGTCGCAAGCGCTAGTTCGTCCGCCCTGCGGTGCCCATCCGGCTCAGTTCGGGTGGTGATGGGTCGAGTCGTCGAGGAGCAGGCCCCGCTCACCGAAGCGGATGACCATCGGCCCGTAGGCGGTCGACAGGTTGGCCTCGGTCAGCACCTCGTCCGGAGTGCCCGAAGCCACGACGCGCCCCGCCAGCAGCAGCAGGTGGTCGGCCGACGCCGCGTCGGCCAGGCTGTGGGTGCTGGCCACCACGGTGTGGCCCGCGGCCCGTTCCTCGTCGACCACCGCGACGATGTGCTCCTGGGACGGCAGATCGAGGCCGGTGAGCGGCTCGTCGAGCAGCAGGAGGGGAGCGCCCTGGGCCAACGCCTGGGCCACCAGCACCCGCTGACGCTCGCCACCCGACAGTGAGCCGAGCTGCCGTCGGGCGAGGTGGGTCACGTCGAGGCGGGCCATCGATTCGGCCACCGCTTCCCGGTCGGCGTCGGTCAGCCGTCCCCAGGCTCCCCGCTGGGCGTAGCAGCCCATCGTGACCACCTCGCGGGCGGAGATCGGCAGGTGCTGGTTGGCGTGCAGGTGCTGGGGGACGTAGGCGATCTCGTCCCGATCCGTCGCCCGCCCCCCGAGCACGCGGAGCGTGCCGCCGCGTGGCGCGTGCAGGCCGGCGATGGCGTGCAGCAGGGTGGACTTCCCGGAGCCGTTGGGGCCGATCAGTGCGGTGCTGCCGCCGACGGGCACGGTGAAGGTGGCGTCCCGGACGGCGACCTGCGAGCCGTGGGCCAACGTCAGGCCGACGGCCTCGACCGCCGGGGCCGTGGCGGTTTGTGAACGGGAATCGTTCTCGATAGGGTCAGGCATGTGAACGGGAATCATTCTCGCCGCAGCCGGCGCGGCTCGCAACTCCTCGCCGTCCTGGCCCTGGCCCCCGTGCTCACGCTCTCCGCGGTCGCCTGCGGCGACGACGGGGCCTCTGGCGACGGGCCGCTGGTGGTGGCCACCCACAGCCTGCTCGGTGACCTCGCCACGAACGTCTTCGGCGACGAGGCCGAGGTCGAGGTCGTCATGCCGGCGGGCACCGATCCCCACGGGTTCGAGCCGTCCGCCGCCCAGGTGGCGATGCTCAGCGAGGCCGACCTCGTCGTGGCCAACGGGCTGGGCTTCGAGGCAGGCCTGACCGACGCCCTCGACGCCGCCGCGGCGGACGGTGCCGACGGTCCTCGAACTGGGGGCCGACCTCGACCCGTTGCCGCTCGAGGGCGGCGACGGCGAGGACCCGCACTGGTTCACCGACCCCCTCCGCATGGCCCGGGCCGCGGCCCTCGTGGCCACGGCGGCCGAGGATGTCGCCGGTCTCGATCCCGCCGTCGTGGCCGAGCAGGCCGCCGATCACGCCGCCGCGATCGAGGCGGCCGACACCGAGATCGCCGCCGACCTCGACACGATCCCGGCGGACCAGCGACAGCTGGTCACCAACCACGAGGTCTTCGGGTACTTCGCCGACCGGTACGGGTTCGAGGTGGTGGGCACCCTGATCCCCAGTGGCACCACCCTGGCCGAGCCCTCGTCGTCGGACCTGGCCGACCTGGTCGAGGTCATCGAGGAGACCGGGGTGCCGGCGGTCTTCGCCGACACGTCCTCGTCGGCGGACCTGGCCGACGTCCTGGCCGAGGAGACCGGCGAGGACATCGCGGTCGTCGAGCTGTTCTCGGAGTCCCTCGGGGGCGAGGGCTCGGGCGCGGAGACCTACCTCGAGCTGATCCGCACCAACGCCGACCGGATCGTGGAGGCCCTGGCCTGAGGGCCGGGGCCACGTGGTTCACTGCGGACGATGGACTGGCTGACCGAACCGTTCGGGTTCGCGTTCATGCAGCGGGCGCTGGTCGCCGGGCTGCTGGCGGTGGCCATGACCTCGACCATCGGGACCTGGGTGGTGATCCGGGGCATGACCTTCGTCGGGGACGCGCTGGCCCACGGCGTCCTGCCGGGCATCGCCGTCGCCGTCCTGATCGGCGTCGATCCCAGCATCGGGGCCTTCGTCGCCGCGCTCGTGATGGTCGCCGTGATCAGCCTCGTCAACCGGCAGTCCGGCCTCAGCGAGGACACCGGGCATCGGCCTGCTGTTCGTCGGGATGCTCGCCCTGGGCGTGGTGATCATCTCCCGGTCGGACGGCTTCGCCGGCGACCTGACCTCGTTCCTGTTCGGCAACCCGCTGGGGGTCACGGTCGGCGACCTGCGCTTCCAGGCCGTCGCGCTGGCCGTGGTGCTCGTGGCGGTGATCGCCCTCTACCGGCCGATGCTGGTGCTGTCGTTCAACGAGACCAAGGCGGCGCTCCTCGGGCCTGCGGCCGGGCGCCGACCCACCTGGTGATGATGGTGCTGGTCGGCCTGTCGGTGGTGGCCTCGTTCCGGGCCGTCGGGACGCTGATGACCTTCGGCCTGCTGGTCGCCCCGCCCGCCACGGCCGTCCTCCTGGTCCGCCGGGTGTGGCTGGTGATGGTCGTGGCCGTGCTCATCGGCTGGGTCGCGGTGGTCGCCGGCCTGCTGGTCTCCTACCACCACGACACGGCCGCCGGGGCGACCATGAGCGGCCTCGCCGTCGCCATCTTCTTCGTGGTCCTCGCGGTCCGGGAGGTCGTCGAGCGCCTGCCCCGCCGGAGCCCCGCGCCCGCCTGAGCCCCGTCAGGCGGTGGGGTGGTCGGCCGTCCAGGCCAGGAGGTCGTCGACCCCCATGGTGTTGACGACGTCGTCGGGCTCGATGCCGAGGCGGGCGGCCTTGTCACAGCCGTAGGCCTGCCACTCCAACTGACCGGGGGCGTGGGCGTCGGTGTCGATGGCCACCTTGCAGCCCCACTCCAGGGCGTTGGCCAGCAGCTCCTCGGGCGGGTCCTGGCGCTCGGGGCGGCAGTTGATCTCCACGGCGGTCTCGAAGCGGGCGCAGGCGGAGAAGACGATGTCCTCGTTGAACACCGAGCCGGGCCGGCCCTTGCCGACGACCTTGCGGTTGGTGCAGTGGCCGAGGATGTCGACGTGGGGGCTGGCCACGGCCATGACCAGTCGCTCGGTCATCTGCTGCTCGGGCATGCGGAACTTGGAGTGGACGCTGGCCACGACGACGTCGAGCCGCTCCAGGAGGTCCTCGGCCTGGTCGAGGCCGCCGTCCTCGAAGATGTCGACCTCGATGCCCGTGAGGATGCGGAACGGGGCCAGCTCGGCGTTGAGCGCCTCGATCTCGTCGAGCTGGGCCAGGAGCCGCTCGCGGTTCAGGCCGTGGGCGATCGTCAGGCGGGGGGAGTGGTCGGTCATCACCAGGTACTCGTGGCCGAGGCCGATCGCCGCCCGGGCCATGCCCGCGATGGGGGCACCGCCGTCGGACCAGGTCGAGTGGGCGTGGCAGTCGCCCTTCAGGGCGGACCGCAGCTCGGCGCCCTCGCCGGGGTCGAGCGGGGTGGCGTCCAGCTCGGCGAGGTAGCCGGGCGTCTCGCCGCGGTAGGCCTCGGCGATGACGGCCGCGGTCTTGTCCCCGATGTTCTCGAGGTCGGTCAGGGTCCCGTTGGCCACGCGCTGGTCGAGCTCGGCGTCGGGCAGGTCGGCCACGACCTCGGCGGCCCGGAGGAAGGCCCGCACCCGGTAGGACGGCGCCAGCTCGCGGTCCAGCAGGTAGGTGATGCGTTCGAAGGCCGCGTCGACCGCGTCCCGACCCGTCGTCTCACTCGCCACGGCCCCGAGGGTAGGAGGTCAGACGGGCCGTAGCCTTCGGCGGAATGGAGCGCTTCGGGTTCGTCGGTCTCCCCAACGCGGGGAAGTCCTCGCTCTACAACGCCCTCTCGGGGGGTTCGGCCCTGGCGGCGCCGTACGCGTTCGCCACCACCGACCCCAACGTGGGCGTGGCCAAGGTGCCCGACCACCGGCTCGAGGCGCTGGCCGAGATGAGCAGCTCCAAGAACGTGGTGCCGGCGGCCGTGCAGTTCGTGGACATCGGCGGCCTGGTCGAGGGCGCCAGCAAGGGCGAAGGGCTCGGCAACAAGTTCCTGGCCGGGATCCGGGAGGCCGACGCCATCGTCTACGTGCTCCGGGCCTTCGCCGACGACGACGTGCCCGGACCGTCGGATCCCCTCGAGCACCTCCGGGTCCTGGAGATCGAGCTGACCCTGGCCGATCTCGACGTCGGTCGAGTCCCAGATCGAGAAGCGGCGCAAGGCGATGAAGAGCGACAAGAGCCTGGCCGGCGAGGTGGCCGCCCTCGACGCCGCCCTGGCCCTCCTCAGCGAGGGCACGCCCCTCTACCGCAGCGACCCTCAGCGCCGACCACCGGGCGGCCCTCCGTCCGTGGTTCCTGCTGACCAACAAGCCGGTCATGGCCCTGGTCAACCTCGCCGAGGACCAGATCGCCGAGCCCGACCCGGTGCTGGACCCCGTTCGCGAGCGAGCTCGGGGGCGTGGCCGAGGTCATCGGCGTCTGCGTGCAGCTGGAGGCCGAGGCCGCCCAGCTCCCCGCCGACGAGCGGGCCGACCTGCTCGACGCCTACGGCCTCGGCGAAGGGGCCCTGGCCCGCTTCGTCCAGGCCGCCTACCACCTGCTGGGGCTGCGCACCTTCCTCACCACGGGCGAGAAGGAGAGCCGGGCGTGGACGTTCCGGGCCGGGTCCAAGGCGCCCCAGTGCGCCGGGCGTGATCCACACCGACTTCGAGCGGGGCTTCATCCGGGCCGAGACGATCAACTGGCAGGAGCTGCTCGACATCGGGTCCTGGTCCAAGGCCCGCGACGTGGGCAAGCTCCGCATCGAGGGCAAGGACTACGAGGTCCAGGACGGCGACGTCCTGGAGTTCCGCTTCAACGTGTAGACCGGGGGACCGTGCCCTGGCTGCTGCGGGAGGACGAGGTGCTGGCCACCCTGGAGGTGGCCGAGGACCGTCGCACCCGTCGGAAGGGCCTGCTGGGCCGGGACGGCGTCGAAGGCGCGCTGCTCCTGCGGCCGGCCCGGTCCGTGCACACCATCGGCATGCGCTTCCCGATCGACGTGGCCTTCTGCGATCGCCGACCTGCGGGTGCTGCGCACGGTCACGATGGCCCGCCACCGCATCGGCCGGCCCTGCGTGAAGGCCCACTGCGTGATCGAGGCCGAGGCGGGGGCCTTCGCCCGCTGGGAGCTGCGGCCGGGCGACCAGCTCGAGATCAAGGCGTGACGGTCGCCGCCCTGGTGCTGGTCGGCACCCCGATCGGCAACCTCGGGGACCTGTCGCCCCGGGCCGTGGAGGAGCTGGCGAAGGCCGACGTCGTGGCCTGCGAGGACAGCCGGCGCACCGGCCGCCTCCTCCAGCACGCCGGGATCCGGGCCCGGGAGCTCCTGGTCGTCAACGACCACAACGAGGCGCAGCGGGTGGAGGAGGTGCTGGCCCGCCTCGCCCGGGGCCAGCGGGTCGCGGTGGTGACCGACGCGGGCATGCCGGGCATCAGCGACCCGGGGGAGCGCCTGGTGCGGGCCGCGTCGCGGGACGGGTTCCGCGTCGAGGTGGTGCCCGGGCCCTCCGCCGCCGTGGCCGCCCTGGTGGCGTCGGGCCTGCCCACGGCCCGGTTCGTGTTCGAGGGCTTCCTCGCCCGCAAGGGCGGGGCCCGCCGCCAGCGGCTGGCCGAGCTGGCCGACGAACAACGGACGCTGGTCTTCTACGAGGCACCCCACCGGGTCGCGGCCACCCTGGCCGACCTGTCGGCGGTGCTGGGGGGCTGGCGCAGGGTGGCCGTCGCCCGGGAGCTGACCAAGCTCCACGAGGAGGTCTGGCGGGGCCTCCTGCACGAAGCCGTGGCCTGGGCCGAGGCCACCCCGCCGCGAGGCGAGATCGCCCTCGTCGTCCAGGGGGCCCTGCCCGCCGGCCCCGCCGACGCCGCCGCGGTCGAGTCCGCCGTGCAGGCCCGTCTCGACGCCGGCGACAGCGCCCGGGACGCCGCGGCCACGGTCGCCGCCGACCTCGGCGTCCCCAAGCGCCAGGCCTACGAGGTGGCCAACCGGCTCAACGCCGCGACCTGACGCCGGCGCGACGTCGGTCCAGGTGCCATGAGCACCGGGGTGCTGGCCACGCCGTGCACGACCACCGAGATCACCACGACGAAGATCGTGACGGCCCACACCTCGTCCATGCCGGGCAGGCCGCCCTCCTTCGCGGCGAAGGCCGCGTAGTACAGGGACCCCATGCCCCGGATGCCGAAGAAGGCGATGGCCGCCCGGTCGGCGGGGTCGAGCCCCGTTCCGAGCAGGCCCAACCAGCCGAAGAGGGGTCGGATGACGAGGATCGACGCCACGC
The DNA here is from genome assembly GCA_963748285.1 of uncultured Microthrixaceae bacterium. Lineage (GTDB taxonomy): Bacteria > Actinomycetota > Acidimicrobiia > Acidimicrobiales > DATDAH01 > DATDAH01. Next base: position 1,306,580 of record CAVVIF010000008.1, on the reverse strand, counting down.
CCACCACGGCGAGGGCGGGGGTGAGGTCGGCGAGGGCGCCACCGGCGACCGCCCCGCCGACCAGCACGAGCAGCACGACGGTGAGCAGCCGTTCGACGGCGTCGGTGAAGCCGTGGAGAACGCCGTGGTACTCGTGGCCCCGTTCGGCGGCTCGGAGGGTGACGGCGGCCACGAACACCGCCAGGAAGCCGTAGCCGTGGGCCAGCTCGGTGAGTCCGTAGGTCAGGAGGGTGGCCGCCAAGGCCACGAAGCCCTCCGCCGTCTCGGCCAGGTTGCCGGCCCCGGGCAGGCGGAACGCCAGCCAGCCCAGGAGCCGTCCGGCGACGAGGCCGATGGCGAGGCCGACGAGGAGCCGGAGGACCACGTCTTCGAGGACCCAGCCGCCGACCCATGCGGCCGAGCCCGCGCCGGCGGCGGCCAACGCGGCGTACGTGAAGGGGAAGGCCAGGGCGTCGTTGAGCCCGGCCTCGGAGGTCAGGGCGAAGCGCGTGTCACCGGCGTCGCCCTCGCCGGGCGGCGCGACCTGCACGTCGGAGGCCAGCACCGGGTCGGTCGGCGCCAGGACCGCCCCGAGGAGGAGGGCGGTCGCCGGGAGGAGGCCCGCCCACCACCCGAGCACGGTCACGGCGGCGATGGACAGCGGCATGGTGATGCCGAGCAGCCGCCAGGTCGGCATCCAGCTCCGCCAGCCGACCGGTCGGTCGAGCTTCAGACCCACACCCATGAGGGACACGATCACGGTGAGCTCGGTCAGCCGTTCCGCGGCCTCCGGCTCGGCCGCCGGGTCGGGGGCCGGCAGCCCGAGGGGGAGGGCGAACAGCGCGAAGCCGAGCCCGAGGTAGACGATCGGCACCGAGAGGGGGCGCTCGGCCAGCAGGCCGGGCATCACCGCCGCCCCCAGGAGAGCGAGTCCCAGCACGGCCAGTGCGAGGTCGTACTGGTCGAGGGCGATCACGGCGTCGAGGACCTACCCAGCGCAGCCGTCACCGACCCGAACGCCCTGTCCTGCCGCCGATCGCGGTCCCCATCCCGGGTTCTTGTCACACCCCCTCCGCATGATGGAGGCATGGTCATCGCCGTCGTCTGTGCCCTGCTCGTGGGCGGCCTCATCGCCGCCGTCCTCTGGAAGGTGCTGCCCGCCACCGTCCTCGACCTCGTGAGCCGTCACGTCGACGCACAGGCGCAGGCCGGGGCACGGGAGCTGGAGCTGCGGCAGGGGGCCATCAGCGAGCAGATGGACCTCCGGCAGGGGGCCATCAGCGAGCAGGTGCAGGCGGCCAACACCGAGCTGCGCGAGCTGCGGGAGCTGGTGGCCACCCTCCGCCGGGACGGCGCCACCCAGCAGGGGATCCTGGCCTCCCGGCTCGAGGAGACCGTGGCCACCAACCGCCAGGTGGCCGAGCTCACCGGCAGCCTGCGCGAGGCGCTGGCCAGCCCGAAGGCGCGGGGCACCTGGGGCGAGCGCACGGCCGACGACATCCTCCGGGTGGCGGGCTTCATCGAAGGGGTGAACTACCGCAAGCAGCGGTCGGTGCAGGGCGGCGCCACCATCCCGGACTTCACCTTCCTGCTGCCCGCACGACCGCGTCGTGCACATGGACGTGAAGTTCCCGATCGCCGGCTACCTCCGCCACCTCGAAGCCGACTCCGACCTCGAGCGCCAGCAGGCGGCGAAGCAGTTCGTGCGCGACGTGCGCCAGCGGCTCAAGGAGCTGACCGGCCGGAGCTACATCGACCCGACCTGCACGGTGGACTACCTGCTGGTCTTCATCCCCAACGAGAGCGTCTACTCGCTTCATCCACGAGCACGACCCCGAGCTGGTCGACTTCGCCCTGCAGCAGAAGGCCGTCCTCTGCTCGCCCACGACGCTGTTCGCCGTGCTCGCCGTGATCCGCCAGGCCATGGACAACTTCATGGTCGACCAGACCTCCGAGCAGATCCTGCGCTGCCTGGGGGCGTTCACCGACCAGTGGGAGAAGCTGGCCGAGGCCATCGACAAGGTCGGCCGCCAGATCGAGTCGACCCAGAAGGCCTTCGGAGAGCTGAACGGCCCCCGCCGTCGGGCCGTCGAGCGCACCTTCGCACAGGTCGACGAGCTCCGCACCAGCACCGCCGCTGCCCCTGGTGGCCGTCGAGGACGCCGTCCCTCGCCGGCCGGATCCCGGACCGCCGGGCGGGCTGACCGCCGGGAAACACCCGGGAGGGGGGTTGTGGCCCGTCGGTAGCCTCGCTGTGTGGGCCGCTACTACGTCACGACGCCGATCTACTACGTCAACGACGCGCCCCACATCGGCCACGCCTACACCACGGTCACCGCCGACGCCCTGGCCCGGTGGCACCGCCTGCTCGGCGAGGACGTCTTCTTCCTCACCGGCACCGACGAGCACGGGCTGAAGGTGGCCCGGGCGGCCGAGGAGCACGGCCTCACCCCCCAGGAGCAGGCCGACCGGCACCAGCGACCCGCTACCGCGAGGCCTGGGACCTGCTCGACATCAGCAACGACGACTTCATCCGCACCACCGAGCCCCGCCACACACCGGCCGTGCAGGCGCTGCTGACCGCGGCCAAGGACAACGGCCACATCTACAAGGACACCTACGAGGGCCTCTACTGCGTGGCCTGCGAGGCCTACTACACCGAGGACGAACTGGTCGACGGGCAACTGCCCGATCCACCACCGCCCGGTCGAGCACCTCAGCGAGGAGAACTGGTTCTTCGCCCTGTCCGGCCTTCGAGCAGCCGCTGCTCGACTGGTACGAGGCCCACCCGGGCTTCGTGCAGCCCGGAGGGCAAGCGCAACGAGGCCCTCGGCCTGATCCGCCAGGGCCTGCGGGACATCTCCATCAGCCGCACGTCGATCCAGCTGGGGCGTCGAGGTCCCGTGGGACCCCGAGCACGTCTTCTACGTCTGGTACGACGCCCTCATCAACTACGCCACGGCGGTCGGCTACGGCAGCGACCCCGAGCGCTTCGGCGACTGGTGGCCCGAGGCCCACCACGTGATCGGCAAGGACATCCTCCGCTTCCACTGCGTCTACTGGCCCGCCCTGCTGCTGGCCGCCGGGCTCGACGCCGCCGAAGCGCATCAGCGTGCACGGCTTCCTGCTGGTGGGCGGCGAGAAGATGTGCAAGACCAGCCTGAACCAGATCGCCCCGGCCGACCTGGTCGCCGACTTCGGCGTCGACGGCTACCGCTACCACTTCCTGGGCGCCACCCCCTTCGGGCCCGACGGCGACTTCAGCTACGAGGGCATGGTCGAGCGCTACAACAGCGACCTGGCCAACAACCTCGGCAACCTCCAGTCCCGGGTGGCCACCGTCGTCGGCAAGAAGTGCGACGGCGTCGGCCCGGCGCCGCGCCCGGACAGCCCGCTGGCCGCGGTCGCGGCCGAGGCGTACGCCGAGACGGCCGCGGCCTGGGAGCGGGTGCAGCCGTCGCTCGCCCTCGAGGCCACCTGGCGGCTCATCCGCGAGACCAACGCGCTACCTCGAGACCAACGAGCCGTGGAAGGCCGAGCCCGGCCCCGAGGTCGACGCCGTGCTCGGCGACGCCCTCGAGGCCCTGCGCATCGTGACGATCCTGGCCTCGCCGGCCGTGCCCGGGCACCTGTGCGGAGATCTGGCGCCGGCTCGGCCTCGACGGCCGGCCCGACGACCAGCGCCTGCCCGAGGCCGCGGCCTGGGGCGGCTACCCCGGCGGCCTCACGGTCGAGAAGGGCGACCCGCTCTTCCCCCGCCTGACGGGCTGAGCCGGCGTGCGCTGGACCGACGACCACTGCCACCTCGGTCACCTCGACCTGGCCGACGACGTCGGCCGTCCGAGCGGCCGCTGGACGCCGCGGCGGCCGAGGGCGTGATCCGGCTCGTCGACGTGGGCACCGACGTGGCCGACTCGACGGCGGCGGCCGACCGGGCCGCGGCCCACCCCGAGGTCTGGGCCACGGCCGGGGTCCACCCCCACGAGGCCCAGCACGGCCTCGACGGGCCTGGAGGCGCTGCTGGCCCGCGCCGAGGTCCGGGCCGTGGGGGAGTGCGGCCTCGACTACCACTACGACCACTCGCCCCGGGACGTCCAGCGGGAGGTGTTCGCCGCCCAGATCGCCCTGGCCCACCGCCACGACCGGGCGCTGGTGATCCACACCCGCGAGGCCTGGGACGACACCTTCGCCATCCTCGACGAGGCCGGCGTGCCCGAGCGCACGGTGTTCCACTGCTTCACCGGCGGCGCGGCCGAGGCCGAGCGGGCCCTCGCGCTCGGCGCCCACCTGTCCTTCAGCGGCATCGTGACCTTCCCGTCGGCCGACGACGTGCGGGACGCGGCCCGCCTGTGCCCCGACGACCGGCTGCTGGTCGAGACCGACGCGCCCGTTCCTCACCCCGGTGCCGCACCGGGGCAAGCCCAACCGCCCGGGCCTGGTCCCCCTGGTCGGCGCAGAAGGTGGCCGAGGTCCGGGGCCAGGACCCGTCGAGGCGGTCGCCGAGGCGCACCTGGGCCAACGCCACCCGGGTCTACGACCTGCCCGACTGAGCCGGCCGGCCCCGGAGGCGTGGATCCGAGGTTGCGGTTGTGTTACGTTCCGACCGATCCGGTCGGCCACCCCGCTAGGGAAGGTCGTTGTCCTCACATCCCCCGTTCCGCCTGCGTCTGACGCTGGCGTTCCTGATCCTGGCCGTCGCCGGCACCACGGTCGGCGCGGCGGTGCTCCTCGGCTCCGACCAGGACGCCCCGACGACGGTCGACGTCGCGGACGTCGCGCCGCACGGGCCGCCGCTCGTGGTCGGCGGGATCGACGTCAACCCCGACGGCCGCCGAGACCGCCGGTCCGCGGGATGCGCCTCGGGCGTGCTCGACAAGGACGCCGCCATCCGAGGACGCAGCGCCAGGCGCCGAGGCCCGGGATGCTGCGGCCCTCGCCGCCTTCCCCAGGCCGAGGCCAGGCCGAGGCCATCGCTCGACTACGCCGCCGCCCTGGACGCGGCGCAGGCCGCCGCCGACGACGCGCCGGATCCCGTCCACCGTCCCGCCAGCCGACGCCGACGCCGCGCCCGGTGGTGGCGACGAGGTGGCGGTGGTGGCGGTGGCGGCGGTGCCGTGCCGCGACGGCGGCTCGCTCTACGAGCAAGCTGGACAACATCGCCACCTGTGAGTCGAGCCAGAACCCGCGGGCCTACAACCCGGCAGGGGCCCTGGTACGGCGCCTTCCAGTTCCGCTTCGACACCTGGCAGTCCTACGGCGGCGGGGCAACCGGGGCCAGGACATCTTCGACTACAGCTACGAACAGCAGCGGGAGATCGCGGCCAACCTGGCCCGGGCCCGTGGCTTCGCCGGCTCCTGGCCGACGTGTGCAGCCCGGTACGGCTACACCTGAGTCCCTGCTCACCCCGACCCAGGCCCGCGACCTCCTCCACCGCCACGGGCTGACGCCCAGCCGCGCCCTCGGCCAGAACTTCGTCGTCGACCCCAACACGGTCCGCCGCATCGCCCGCCTGGCCGGCGTCGGCCCCGGTGACCACGTGGTCGAGGTCGGCGCCGGCCTCGGGGCCCTGACGCTGGCCCTCGCCGAGACCGGCGCCGCGGTCACGACCATCGAGGCCGACCAGCACCTGCTGCCCGCCCTGGCCGAGGTGCTCGAGGACCGCCCGGTGCGGCTCATCGGGGCCGACGTGCGCACGGTGGACTGGGACGACGTGCTCGCCGGGGTCCGACACCTGGGCCCTGGTGGCCAACCTGCCCTACAACCTGGCCACGCCCATCGTGCTCGACGTGCTGGCCGAAGTGCCTCGGGTGCGGCGCCTGCTGGTGATGGTCCAGCGGGAGGTGGGGGAGCGGCTCGCCGCTCCCGCCGGATCCCGCACCTACGGGATCCCGTCGGTCCTGGTGGCCTTGCGGGCCCGGGCCGAGGTCGTCGGGCGGGTGTCGCCCGAGGTCTTCCTGCCCAAGCCCCGTGTCGAGTCGGCCCTGGTCCGCATCGAGCGCCTCGATGCCGCCCGCCACCGACGCCGACCCGGAGGTCCTGGTCGAGCTGGTCCGCCAGGCGTTCGGCAACCGGCGCAAGATGCTGCGCCGCTCCCTCGACGGCCGGGTCACCGAGGCACAGTTCGCCGCCGCCGGCGTCGCCTCCGACACCCGGCCCGAGCAGCTCGACATCGAGGCCTGGGGCCGTCTGGCCGAGGCGGTCACGGCGTGACCGGGGGCACGGTGACGCTCACGGCCCCCGCGAAGCTCACCCTCTCGCTCCGCGTCACCGGCGTCCGGGACGACGGCCTGCACCTCATCGACGCCGAGATGGTCACCCTCGACCTCGCCGACACGCTCACGATCGACGAGGGCGACGGGCGTCGTTCACGGGGCCCCATCGCCGAGGGGTTGGCGGCGGGGGACGACCTCGTCACCCGGGCGCTGGCGCTCGTGGGGCGGAGCAGCCGAGGTCGAGGTCGACAAGCAGATCCCGAGCGGGGCCGGGCCTGGGGGGCGGGTCGGCCGATGCCGCGCGCCATCCTGCGCTGGGCCGGGCACACCGACGTCGAAGCGCAGGCCGCGGCTGGGGGCCGATGTCCCGTTCTGCGTGGTCGGGGGCCGGGCCCGGGTCACCGGGATCGGCGAGGTCCTCGAGCCCCTGCCGCACCGAACCCCGGACCTTCACCCTCCTCACGCCCCCGGTGCACTGTGCGACGGCGGCGGTCTACCGGGCCTGGGACGACCTGGGCGGACCGGACGGGGAGAACGGCAACGACCTGGAGCCGGCCGCGCTACGGGTGGCGCCGGAACTGGCGCGATGGCGCGACGAACTCGAGCGAAGCTGCCGGTGCCGTTCCGATGCTCGCGGGGAGTGGCTCGACCTGGTTCGTCGAGGGGTCCTTCCCCGGGGTGGGTCGGCGTGTGGTGCACGACCCGACCGCTGAGCGGCCTGGAGCTACTTGCCTGCTCGGCGCTGCCAGCGGGTGCGCTTCAGCATCTTCTTGTGCTTCTTCTTGCGCATGCGCTTGCGGCGCTTCTTGATCAGCGATCCCATGTCGGCGGTGAGGCTACCGGCGGGTGACCGAGTCGGGAGAAATCACCGGTTCTGGGGGAAGCCGAGGTCGACGCCGCGGTCGTGGGGATCGGGCCAGCGGACGGTGACGGCCTTGGCCCGGGTGTAGAAGCGCACGCCCTCCATGCCGTGGATGTGGGTGTCGCCGAACAGCGACGCCTTCCAACCCCCGAAGGAGAAGTACGCCATCGGCACCGGGATGGGGACGTTCACGCCGACCATGCCGACCTGCACGTCGCGGTGGTAGGTGCGGGCGGCGCCACCGTCGTTGGTGAAGATGGCCGTGCCGTTGCCGTACTCGCAGGCGTTCACCAGGTCGAGGGCCTCGTCGAAGGAGTCGACGCGCACGACGCTGAGCACCGGCCCGAAGATCTCGTCGAGGTACACCTTCATCTCCGGCTGCACCCGGTCGAACAGGCACGGCCCCAGCCAGTACCCGTCCTCGGCGCCGTCGACGGCGAGGTCCCGGCCGTCGACCACCAGCTCGGCGCCCTCCTCGACCCCGAGGTCGACGTAGGAGCGCACCCGGTCGCGATGGGCCTCGGTGACCAGCGGGCCCATGTCCACGCCGTCGTCGGTGCCCTGGCCGATCGTGAGGCCGTCGATGCGCTCGACGATGGCGGGGATCAGGCGGTCGGCGACGTCGCCCACGGCCACGACGACCGAGATGGCCATGCAGCGCTCACCGGCCGAGCCGTAGCCGGCGCTCACGGCGGCATCGGCGGCTTGGCCGATGTCGGCGTCGGGCAGGACGACCATGTGGTTCTTCGCCCCGCCGAGGGCCTGGACCCGCTTCCCCGCCCGGGTGCCGGTCTCGTAGACGTGACGGGCGATGGGGGTCGAGCCCACGAAGCTCACCGCCTCGACGTCGGGGTGCTCGAGCAGCCGGTTCACGGCGACGGCGTCACCGTGGACGACGTTGAGCACGCCGGGAGGAAGGCCGGCCTCGGTGAAGAGCTCGGCCAGGCGGACGTTCGCCGCCGGGTCCTTCTCGGAGGGCTTCAGGACGAAGGTGTTCCCGCAGGCGATGGCGATGGGGAACATCCACAGGGGGACCATGGCCGGGAAGTTGAACGGGGTGATGCCGGCCACGACCCCGAGGGGCTGGCGGACGGAGAAGGCGTCGATGCCGGTCGAGACGTCCTCGGAGCGCTCGCCCTTGAGCAGGTGGGGCAGGCCGCAGGCGAACTCGATCACGTCGAGGCCCCGGGCCACCTCGCCCTTGGCGTCGGCGAGCACCTTGCCGTGCTGGCCGGTGATGAGGGCGGCCACCTCGTCGCTGTGGCGGTCGACCAGGTCCCGGAAGCGGAACAGGACCCGGTTGCGCTGGGAGAGCGACGTGTCCCGCCAGCCGGGGAAGGCGGCCTTGGCCGAGGCCACGGCGGCGTCGACGTCCTCCACCGACGCGATGGGCAGGCGGCCGGTCTCGGTGCCGACCGCGGGGTCGTGCAGGGGATCGAGCCGTTCGGGGGACCCTTCGGTCGCCTCGCCGTCGATCCAGTGATGCAGCACCGTGGTCATGAGAGGATTCTCGCAGCATGTCCATCAGCGTCCTCTTCCTCGTCGGCCGGTTTCTCCTCGTCGTGCCTTTCCTGCTGCTCGGGGTCGAGGTGCTCGGCTCGTCCGACGCCGGCCCCGGCCGCAAGGTCTGGGCCCTGGTCGGCATCGTCGGGGCCGCCGGGGTGGTGCTCGGCGTCTGGGGCGACATCGCCGCCCTGGTCCTCGGTGTCGCCGTCATCGGTGGCGGAATCCTCGAGTGCCGAGCGCCCGACACGGACGACGCCACCCGGTTCCGGCTCATCGGCCTGCTCGGCGCCGCCATCGTGACCGCCTCGCTCTACATCGCGGTCGGCACCGCCATCGACTTCACCATCACCGACCCCGTCCTGGATCTCGACCTCCGCTAGGAGAAGCGGTCGGTACGATCCGGGGACCCTTTGGGGGATCGTCCAACCGGCAGGACGCCAGGTTTTGGTCCTGGTAATCGGGGTTCGAGTCCCTGTCCCCCAGCGCAGCCGCTCGTCAGCGGCGGGACGTGCCCACGGTGTCGCCAGGTGGCGAGCTTTGCTGTCACTTCTCGTGGCGTTCACCTCATGGACCGTGCGCGGTCAGGTGTCCTCTCTACGGTCCGGGCCATGAGCCTGATCGACGTCACGGCCCCGGCCCGCCTCGTCCCCCTGGACACCGCCTTCAACCTCCGGGACCTCGGGGGCTACCCGACGGCGGAGGGTCGGCGCGTGGCCTGGGGGCGGGTGTACCGCAGCGACGACCTCGGCCACCTGACCGGGCGGGACCTCGACACCGTGCGGTCCCTCGGCCTCCGCACCGTGCTCGACCTCCGCAGCGCCGCCGAGGTGGCCATCAGCCCCTTCCCGGTCGGCGCCCACCCGGTCGGCCTGCACCACCTGCCCGTGCTGAGCCGGACCTGGCACGAGGAGGAGGTGGACGTGCTCGCCGCGCTGGCCGACCGGGCGACGCCCTACCTCGTCGCCCGCTACCTGGACCTCCTGGCCGAGGGCGGCGCCGTCCTGGCCGCGGCCGTCGAGCTCCTGGCGCGACCCTTCATCCAGCCGGTGCTCTTCCACTGCGCGGCGGGCAAGGACCGCTCGGGGGTGCTGGCCGCCCTCGTGCTCAGCGTGCTCGGCGTGTCCGACGAGGACATCGCCGCCGACTACGCGCTCAGCGCCGACGCCATGGCCCGCCGGCTGGCCTGGTTGCAGGTCAACGATCCCGCCCGGGCCGTGACGATGGCCGGCCAGCCTGCGGGCTGGCTGGCCGCCCCGACCGATGTGATGGTCACCGTGCTCCGCCACCTCCGTGAGGTGCACGGCGGCGGCGAGTCGTACCTGACCGAGCACGGCGTCGACCGCTCGACCTTCGACACCCTCCGCTACCTCCTCCTGGCCTGAACCCTCCCGCTCTGGTTGCGCGGGCTCTGTCCTCCACGACACGGGCGCGCAACCGGAACGGATCCGCGCGCTTTGGCGGTGGGGTTGGCTAGAACAGGGGCATGACCTCCCGCCCGCTGTCGGCCATCGTGCTCGCCGCGGGGGAGGGCACCCGGATGAAGTCGGACCGGCCCAAGCCGCTGCACCTGCTGTGCGGGCGGCCGATGCTGACCTACGTCCTCGACGCCCTCGGGGACTGTGCGCTCGACCGGGTCGTGATCGTCGTCGGCCACCACGCCGAGCGGGTGACCAAGCGCCTCCAGGACGAGGGCCCCGACCTGCTCATCAGCTTCGTGGAGCAGGAGGTCCAGCGGGGGACGGGTGACGCCGTCAGCGTCGGCCTCACCGGCTTCCCCGACGACCCCCTCGACGAGGACGACGGCGACGTCATCGTCCTCCCTGGCGACACCCCCTTGCTCGAGCCCGCGACGATCGCCGCCCTCGTCGCCGTGCACCGCGAGCGGGACGCGGCCTGCACGGTCCTCAGCGCCGACGTGCCCGACCCCACGGGCTACGGCCGGGTCGTGCGGGGCCGGGAGGACCGGGTCGAGCGCATCGTGGAGGAGAAGGACGCCACCGAGGAGGAGCGGGCGATCACCGAGATCAACACCTCGATCTACTGCTTCCGCCGCAGTGTCCTGGCCCCGGCCCTGCGGCGGACCAGCCCCGAGAACAGCCAGGGCGAGTACTACCTGACCGACGTCGTCGCAGGTCCTCGCACCAGGCGGGCTACCCGGTCGCCTCGCTGGTCGATGGACGACGCCCTCGAGGCCAGCCGGCATCAACGACCGGGTCCAGCTCGCCGCGGCCGAGGCCGTGCTGCGGCGGCGCACGGCCGAGAAGTGGCTGCGGGCCGGCGTGACCATGGTCGACCCCGACCGGATCTCCCTCGACACCACGGTGCGCCTCGGCACCGACGTGACCCTCTTCCCCGGGACCCTCCTGCAGGGCGAGACCGTGGTCGGCGACCACGCCGAGATCGGCCCCGAGACCCGTCTGGTCGACTGCGTCGTCGGCGAGGGCTGCCGCCTCGAGCAGGTCGTGGCCCGCGACGCCGAGATCGGCGACGGCGCCGTGGTCGGTCCCTTCGCCGTGCTCGAGCCCGGCTCCCACATCCCTTCGGGCGCCCGGACCGGGCCGTTCTACACTGCGAGTGCCGACGACGATCAGCCTGAGGGCCGCCCGTGAAGAACATCGAGGTCCCGACCACCAAGCAGCTCTACGTGGTGTCGGGACGTTCGCACCCGGAGCTGGCCGACGAGATCGCGGACTGCCTCGGCGTGGAGCTCGGTGAGCCCAACCTCTCGGAGTTCGCCAACGGCGAGATCCACTGCCGGTACAACGAGTCGATCCGCGGGGCGGACGTCTTCATCATCCAGTCCCACACCGCACCTCGACGGCCTCACCCTGAACGACTCGCTGATGGAGCAGCTGATCATGGTCGACGCCGCCAAGCGGGCGTCGGCCAAGCGCATCAGCGTGGTCTGCCCCTACTACGGCTACGCCCGCCAGGACCGCAAGGCCGAGGGCCGCGAGCCCATCAGCGCCAAGCTGCGTGGCCGACCTCTTCCGGGCCGCCGGGGCCACCCGCCTGGTCAGCGTCGACCTGCACTCGGGCCAGATCCAGGGCTTCTTCGACGGCCCGGTGGACCACCTCACCGCGGCGCCGGTCCTGCTCGACTACTGCCGCAACGACATGCCCGAGGACCTCGTCATCGTGTCGCCGGACACCGGCCGGGTGAAGGTGGCCGAGAAGTACGCCAACAAGCTCGGCGCCGACATCGCCATCGTCCACAAGCGCCACGTGGCCGGCCAGAAGAACGCGGTCGAGGCCCGTGAGGTCATCGGCAACGTCGAGGGCCGGCCCTGTGTCCTGCTCGACGACATGATCGACACGGCCGGCACCATCGTCGCCGCCGCCGACCTGCTCATCGAGCGGGGCGCCAGCGGGGTCTGGGCGCATGGCCACCCACGGCCTGTTCTCCGGGCCCGCGGTGGACCGCCTGAAGAACTCCAAGATCGACAAGGTCGTGGTGACCAACACGCTGCCGCTGCCCTCCGAGAAGCAGTTCGACAAGGTCGAGGTGCTCTCGGTGGCCCCGGTCATCGCCGACGCCATCCGGGCCGTGTTCGAGGACACCTCCGTCTCGGAGATCTTCGACGGGGAGAACCTCTCCTAGCCCGTCGCCCCCCGGGCGCCGAGCACGGCGTCGGCGATGAGATCGGTCACGGCGGCGAAGGCCCGTTCGTCGTCCCAGCCCCGGTCGACCGTGAGGGCCCGGTAGAGGTCGGTGCTCCGGCTGAGGCCCCACATGAGGTCGACGGCCTCGTCCTCGCCCACCGCGAGCGGTCCGGCGTCGGCCAGCAGGCGGACCAGGGCCCGCACGTCGTCGTGGCGCCGTGCCTCCATGGCGGCCCACAGCAGCGGCGATCTCCGGATCGGCGGCCGCCGCCGCCCGGACGACGGTCGCCACCGGCTCGGCCCGGCCGAGGATCGAACGGGTGGCCTCACTCATGAGCGCGAAGCGACGGCGCTGATCGGGCTCGGCGAGCAGCCCCTCGAACCACGTCGGCGTCGAGCACGCCCCTCCCGTCGGCGTCGCCGGTGGCGGCTTCGGTGACCACGGCCTCGAGCAGGTTCCGCTTGGAGCCGTAGGTCGCGTAGACGGTCTCGGGGGACACCCCGGCGGCGTCGGCGATGACCGCCACCGACGTGGCCACGTAGCCCCGGGCGACGAACAGCTCCCGGGCCGCCTCCCGGATGGCCTTCCGGGTGGCGAGGCGCTGCTCGTCGCGGCGGGGCGAGCGGTACGGCCGGCGGGGCTTGACGTCAGGGCTGATGTCGCTACAGTACCGCTGTATTCATCTGTGTGATACTGTAGTCAAATGAGGGGACGACGGCATGGCCTTCAACCACGTGGCGCTGGCCGTGCGGGACCTCGCGGCCAACCACCGCTTCTGGACCGACGGGATGGGGTTCGACCTCGTGGAGGTGCTCGATGTGCCCACCGGGGTCGGCGACGGCTGGGCCCGGCACGTCTTCTACGACACCGGCGACGGCACGCAGCTGAGCCTCCTGGACCTGCACGACGAGACGGTCGCCGGACTCACGACCCGGCGATCTCCCGGGGTCTGGGGCTGCCCGGTTGGGTCAACCACATCGCGTTCGACGCCGCCGACGGCGAGGCGCTCGACGTCGCCCGGGACCGCTGGCTGGCCATGCGGCCTCGACGTGGTGCGCATCGACCACGGCCGGGCGCTTGTCGATCTACGCCGAGGACCCCAACGGGAACACCATCGAATGGTGCTGGCTGCACGACCCGTTCACCGCCGAGGACCGGGCCCGGGCCGCCGACCGGCTCGGCGGACCCCGGCGTCGCCCACCGGGGTCCCGAGCCGGTGCTGGAGGTCTTCTCCGCCGGCACTGGCGAGAACCTGAGCCGTTGCCGGTAGCCTTTCGGGTCGCTGTTCGCTCGACCCTGAACACCGGAGTTTCCTGATGGACGTCACCCTCACCGCTGAGACCGGCCGCCCGCTCGGCAGCCGCTCGTCGCGCCGTCTCCTGCGGGACGGCAAGGTCCCCGGTGTCGTCTACGGCCTGGACCAGGACACCGTGGCCGTGGCCGTCGAGTGGCCCGACCTGCGGGCCGCCCTGACCACCGATGCCGGCCTCAACGCCCTGATCACCCTCGAGGTGGACGGGGACGAGGACCTGACCATCGTCAAGGACCTGCAGCGGGACCCGGTCCGCCGGGACGTGGTCCACGTCGACTTCCTGCGGGTGTCCCGTGACGTCGAGATCGAGGTCGAGGTGCCCGATCGTCCTCGAGGGCCACGCCGAGCAGGTCGAGCGCGAGGACGGCACGGTCGCCCACCTCCTGTTCAGCCTCTCCGTGTACGCCAAGCCGGGCGTCCATCCCCAACGAGCTCACCATCGACGTGCCGAACATGGAGCTGCACGACACGATCCGGGTCGCCGACCTCTCCCTGCCCGCCGGTGTGCGCACCGAGGTGGACGAGGACGAGGTCATCGTCAGCGCGCAGATCAGCCGCGAGACCATCGAGGTGGCCGAGGAGGAGGAGTTCATCGAGGCCCTCGACGAGCTCGCCGAGGCCGCAGCCGAAGCGAGGGTGGCGGCGACGAGGCCGACGGTGGCGGCGACGACTCCGGCGGCGACGACTCCTCCGGGGACTAGCCGGTGCGCCGCCGCGGCGAACGCGGCGAGCGCCGAGGCACTCCCGCCGACCTGCTGGTCGTCGGCCTGGCCAACCCCGGCCGCGACTACGAGGGCACCCGGCACAACGTCGGCGCCGCGGCCGTCCACCTGCTGGCGGAGCGCCACGGCGCCCGCCTGAAGGGCCTGCGGGGCGTCCCCGCGACCGTCGCCGAGGTGAACGTCGGCCGGCCGCCGCCTGGCCCTGGCCGTGCCCCCGACCTACATGAACGAGTCGGGCCAGGCCGTGCGGCCCCTGGTGCGTCGCTTCGGCCTGGAGGACGACCTCGACCGGCTGGTCGTCGTCCACGACGAGCTGGACCTCCCGCCCGGCCGCCTGAAGGTCAAGGTGGGTGGAGGACTGGCCGGCAACAACGGCCTGCGGTCGATCCGGGACCACCTGCACTCCACCGACTTCCTGCGGGTCCGCATCGGGGTCGGCAAGCCGCCCTCCAAGGAACGGGGTGCCGACCACGTGCTGTCCCGGCCCGGCAAGCGGGAGGGCCTGGAGCTGGAGATCGCCGTGCAGGAGGCCGCCGACGCCGTCGAGCTGATCCTGGCCGACGGGGTCGAGCGGGCCATGGAGCGGGTCAACGCCCGGGAGTGACGAGAAGGACGTCCCGCCCGCCGCATGTCGCTGGGGCGGCCCTAGATTCGGGCGGTGACCCTCCGCTCGCTCCCCGGCGCTGCTGCGGGACGAGCCCGTGCTGGCCGAGGTCCTCGGGGCCACGACGACGACCCTCACGGTCCCCGAAGCGGCCCGGGCCATCTTCGTGGCCGGCCTGGCCGAGCTGTCCAGCCGCCACCCGATCGTGGTGGCCACCCCGACCAGCACCGAGGCCGAGCGCCTGGCCCACGACCTCCGGGTCTTCTGCGGCGAGGACGGGGTCGACGTGTTCCCGGCCTGGGAGACCCTGCCCTTCGAGCGGGTCAGCCCGGCGGTGGAGACGATGGGCCGCCGGCTGCGGACCATCTGGCACCTCACCGACCCGGACCAGGCCCCGCGCATCGTGGTCGCCCCCATCCGGGCCCTGGTCCAGCGCCTCGGCCCCCACGTCGAGGACATCGCCCCCGTGGTCATCCGGGCCGGGCGCGCAGGTCGACCAGCAGGGCCTGGTCGAGCAGCTCGTCCACCTCGGCTACCGCCGGGAGTACCAGGTCGAGCACCGGGGCGAGGTCGCCGTGCGGGGCTCGATCGTCGACGTCTTCCCGTCCACCGCCGACCAGCCGGTCCGCATCGACCTCTGGGGCGACGAGGTCGACCGCCTGAGCGAGTTCTCGGTGGCCGACCAGCGCTCCACCATCGACCGCACCGAGGTGCAGCTCTTCGCCTGCCGGGAGCTGCTGCCCACCGAGGAGGTCCGGGAGCGGGCCGCCGCACTCGCTGGCGTCGGAGCCCTGGGGCCGGGAGCAGTGGGACCGCCTGGCCGAGGGCCAGACCTTCGACGGCATGGAGTCCTGGCTGCCGTGGCTGGCCGGGGAGGAGCGGCTCCTGGCCGACCTCCTGCCCGACGACGCCCTGATGCTCCTGGTCGAGCCCGCCCGCATGCGGGACCGGGCCGCCGACCTGCTGGCCGAGGAGACCGACCTGGCCACGACGCTGGCCCGGACCTGGGAGGCGGGCGACCGCGAGCTTCCCCCAGCTCCACCTCGACTTCGACCGCCTGCTGGCCCACACCGAGGCGCCGGTCTGGTCGCTGACGCCGGTGCCCGAGGGCCCGTCGTCGCCCGAGGTCGATGGCGTCGGCCTGGGACCCGGTGATCGGCGACGGCAGCGGTGCTGGCCAAGCAGCTCCGGGACCTCCTGGCCGACGACTACCGGCTCGTCGTGGCCGCGGACGGCGACGGCAGCGCCGACCGCATGGTCGAGGTGCTGGCCGAGCACGACGTCCTCCTCGGCCGGGACACCGACGGCCGGGACCCGCTGCCCGCGCCCCGCACGGGCATCGCCACCGTGGCCCCGCTGGAGCGGGGGTTCATCCTGCCCGGGGCGAAGCTGGCCGTCCTCACCGAGCGGGACATCACCGGCCGCCGTCGGGCCCACCGGCCCGCCCGCCCCCGCCAGCGCGACGCCCGGGGCTTCTTCGACGACCTCAAAGAGGGCGACTACGTCGTGCACCACCAGCACGGCGTGGCCCGCTACGGCGGGATGGTGCGGCGGGCCATCGCCGGCCACGAGCGCGACTACCTGGTCCTGGAGTACCGCAGCGGCGACCGGCTCTACGTCCCGTCGGACCAGATCGACGTGGTCCGCCACTACACCGGCGGCGACAGCCCGTCGCTCAGCCGGCTCAACGGCTCGGACTGGCAGAAGACGAAGGCCCGGGTGCGCTCGGCGGTGGCCGAGATCGCCCAGGAGCTGGTCGTCCTCTACCAGAAGCGGATCACCAGCCCGGGCACGGTCTTCGGGCCCGACACGCCCTGGCAGCAGGAGCTGGAGGCGGCCTTCCCCTACCGGGAGACGCCGGACCAGCTAGCCGCCATCGAGGCGGTCAAGGCCGACATGGAGGCCGAGGCGCCCATGGACCGCCTGGTCTGCGGCGACGTCGGCTTCGGCAAGACCGAGGTCGCCATCCGGGCCGCGTTCAAGGCCGTGCAGGAGGGCATGCAGGTCGCCATCCTCGTGCCCACGACCCTGCTGGCCCAGCAGCACGGGCAGACCTTCGGCGACCGCTTCGCGCCGTACCCGATCCGGGTCGAGGTCCTCAGCCGCTTCCTGACCGCCGGCCAGCAGAAGGCGGTGATCGAGGGCGTCGGCCTCGGCACCGTCGACGTGGTCATCGGCACCCACCGTCTGCTCTCCGGGCGACGTGCGCTTCGCCAACCTGGGCCTGCTCGTCGTGGACGAGGAGCAGCGCTTCGGCGTCAGCCACAAGGAGGCCATCAAGGAGTTCCGGGCCGACGTGGACGTCCTCACCCTGAGCGCCACGCCGATCCCCCGGACCCTGGAGATGAGCCTGACGGGCATCCGGGACCTGTCGATCATCAACACCCCGCCCGCCGACCGCCAGCCCATCCTCACCTACGTCGGGCGACTACGACGAGCGGGCCGTGGCCGAGTCCATCCGCCGCGAGCTGCTGCGGGAGGGCCAGGTCTTCTTCGTCCACAACCGGGTCGAGGACATCGAGCACGTGGCCCGGGGCCTGAAGGAGCTGGTGCCCGAGGCCCGCATCGCCATCGCCCACGGCCAGATGGACGAGGGCAGCCTGGAGCGGGTCGTCATCGACTTCTGGGAGGGCGAGTACGACGTGCTCGTCTGCACCACGATCATCGAGTCGGGCATCGACATGCCCACGGTGAACACCCTCGTCGTGGACCGGGCCGACCTCCTCGGCCTCGGCCAGCTCCACCAGATCCGGGGGCGGGTCGGCCGGGCCGGCCAGCGGGCCTACGCCTACCTCTTCACCCCGCCGGACCGCTCGCTGAGCGAGGACGCCTACGAGCGCCTGCGCACCATCGGCGAGTCCACCGAGCTCGGCTCCGGCTTCAAGATCGCCATGCGGGACCTCGAGATGCGGGGCGCGGGCAACCTGCTGGGCACCGGCCAGTCCGGCCACATCGCCGCGGTGGGCTACGACCTCTACTGCCAGATGGTCACCGAGGCCGTGGCCGAGCTGAAGGGCGAGGAGGTGCGGGAGCCGGCCGAGGTGAAGCTGGACCTGCCCCTCGACGCCAACCTGGCGGCGGACTACGTGCCCAAGGAGGAGCTGCGCCTGGAGGCGTACCGGCGGCTGGCCTCGGTCACCGACCCGGCCGAGGTGGCCGACATCCGGGCCGAGTGGGAGGACCGCTACGGCCCCGTGCCCGAGGCCGCCGTGGCCCTGCTCGACGTGGCCCGCCTCCGGGCGGTCTGTCAGCGGGCCGGGGTCACCGACGTCGTCGTCACCCGCAACCAGGCCTTCTCCGGTCCCTCCCACGTGGCCAAGCTCGGGCCCTTGGACCTGGCCGAGAGCAAGCAGATCCGCCTCCAGCGCCTCCTGCCCAAGGCCGTCTACAAGGAGGACACGGGCGAGCTGCAGGTCCCGGTGTCCAAGCCCGACGAGGTGGCCCCGGCCCTCATCGCCCTCCTCGACGAGCTCGTCCCGGCCGCCCCGCTGGTCACCGCGGGCGCCTGATCCCTACGATCCCCCCATCGTGAAGCGCCTCCTCGTCCTCGCCGCCGCCTCGCCTGCTCTGCCTCAGCCTCCTCGGCTGTGCCTCCGAGGACGAGGCCGCCCTCACCGTCAACGGTGAGGACGTCCTCACCGTCGAGCGACCTGACGGACGAGCTGACGCCAGTGCCGAGGGCGAGCGACTTCCTCACCGCCTCCGACGCCCGGGGCGAGGGCGGCTCCTCGGAGCAGCCCAATCTGCGCTCGGGCTTCGTGGGCGTCGTGCTCTCCAACCACGTGTTCACCAGCCTGCTGGCCGAGGGAGCTGGCCGCCGAGGGCGTCGAGGTGACCGAGGCCGACGTCGAGGAGGGCGGCACCCCTCCTGACCGACCAGTTGGCTGCCCCGCCGGAGGGCGTGGCGCCGCTCACCATCGAGCAGGTGCCCGCGGACTACCGGGAGACCCTCATCGACCTCTACAGCAACTTCGTCGCCCTGGTGGGGGCGTTCGACGGCGACGCAGCAGGCCGCCCAGGACCTGCTCCTGGAGGCTCGCCTGGCGCGCCGACGTCGAGGTGGCCCGAGCGCTACGGCACGCTGGGACGCCGAGAACGTGGCTCCGTGGACGGCCCCGAGGGCCCGGTCTCCGCCACGACCGCCCCCGCCGCGCCGATTCCCACGCGGTTGAGCCGAGGTCGTCGTCGTCGGGCTGGGGCCGGCCGGGCCGGAGCTGCTGACCGCCGAGGCCCTCGGCGGCGATCGAGCGGATCCCGCACCGGTTCCTGCGCACCACCCGGCACCCCGCGGCCGTCGCCGTCCCCGACGCCACCGAGCTTCGACGACCGCTACGAGAGCGCCGACACGATGGACGCCGTCTACCGGGGGATCGTCGAGGACCTGGTCGCCGCCGCGGCCGGAGCACGGCGAGGTGCTCTACGCCGTGCCCGGCTCGCCCACGGTGGCCGAGCACACCGTCGAACTGCTCCGGGCCGACGAGCGGGTCGAGGTCGTCGGTCCTGGCCTCGGTGTCGTTCCTGGACCTGGCCTGGGACCGGCTCGGGGTCGACCCCGTGGCCGTCGGCGCCCGGCTGATCGACGGCCACGACTTCGCCGTCGCCGCGGCGGGAGCCACCGGCCCGCTGCTGGTCGGCCAGTGCGACCGGGCCATCGGTCCTGTCCGACATCAAGCTCTCGGTCGAGGAGGGGCCCGACGGTCACCGTCCTCCAGCGCCTCGGCCTGCCCGACGAGTCCGTCACCGAGGTGGCCTGGGACGACCTGGACCGGGTCGTCGAGCCCGACCACCTCACCTCGCTCTGGATCCCTGGGCTGGCTGCACCGGTGGCCGCCGAGCTGCAGTGGCCTTCGCCGAGGTGGTGCGCCGCCTGCGGGCCGAGTGCCCGTGGGACCGGGAGCAGACCCACCAGTCGCTCACCCGCCACCTGATCGAGGAGAGCTACGAGGTCCTCGACGCCATCGAGCTGCTCGGCACCGACGAGGACGAGGGCTACGTCGCGCTCGAGGAGGAGCTCGGCGACCTGCTCTTCCAGGTCGTCTTCCACGCCACCCTCGGCGCCGAGGAGGGCCGTTTCACCCTGGCCGACGTGGCCCGGGGCATCCACGACAAGCTCGTCCTCCGCCACCCCCACGTCTTCGCCGAGCGTCGAGGTCGACGGGGCCGACGAGGTGGTCAGCAACTGGGAGGCCATCAAGAAGGCGGAGAAGGGGCGGGACAGCGTCTTCGACGGCATCCCCACCGGCCTCCCCGCCCTGCTCTTCGCCCTCAAGATCGAGAAGAAGGCCGTGGCCACCGGGCCTGCTCGACGCAGGTGCCCGCCGCCCGAGGGCGACGACCTCGGCGCGCGAGCTGCTGGCGCTCGTGACGCGGGCCCGCGCCGCGGGCATCGACCCCGAGGACGCCCTGCGCCGCACGGCGACGGCCTGGCGGGACGCGCTGCGTGCCGCGGAATCCGACGGCTGATCGGCTAGAACTCCCCTGGGGAACACGGGCCACACCAGCCACAGGAGCAACACGGACGTGAGCCACAGCGCGTCGCGACCCCGGCCCGACACTCCCCGTCCCCTCACCGCAAGGAACGAACGACGATGAGCGAGATCATCCACGTCGTGGGCCGTGAGGTCCTCGACTCCCGCGGCAACCCGACCGTCGAGGTCGAGGTCGTCCTCGCCTCCGGCGCCCGGGGCCGGGCCATCGTGCCCAGCGGCGCGTCCACCGGCCAGTTCGAGGCCGTCGAGCTGCGGGACGGCGGCGACCGCTACGGCGGCAAGGGCGTCCTCGACGCCGTCGGGCTTCGTCAACGGCGAGCTCACCGACCTCCTGCTCGGCCTGGAGGCCCTCGACCAGCGCGACATCGACCGGCAGCTGATCGACGCCGACGGCACCGACAACAAGGCCCGGCTCGGGTGCCAACGCCATCCTCGGGATCTCCCTGGCGGTGGCCAAGGCGGCCGCCGACGAGCTCGAGGTCCCGCTCTACCGCTACGTCGGCGGGGCCAACGCCCACGTGCTGCCGGTGCCGATGATGAACGTGATCAACGGTGGCGCCCACGCCGACAACAACCTCGACGTGCAGGAGTTCATGATCCTGCCCGTCGGCGCGGCCTCCTTCGCCGAGGCCCTGCGCTGGGGCGCCGAGACCTACCACGCCCTCAAGGGGATCCTGTCCGGCCGGGGCCTGTCGACCCTGGTGGGCGACGAGGGCGGCTTCGCCCCGAACCTGGCCTCCAACGAGGAGGCCGTCGCCCTCCTGGTCGAGGCCATCGAGGCCACGGGCCGGACGCCGGGCGACGACATCGTGCTCGGCCTGGACGCCGCCGTCGACGCGAGTTCTTCGAGGACGGCACCTACGTGCTGGCCGGCGAGGGCGGCCGCCGCCTCTCGTCCGACCGAGATGGTCGACTACCTGGCCGACCTGGTCGACCGCTACCCGATCGTCACCATCGAGGACGGCATGGCCGAGGAGGACTGGGACGGCTGGGCCGCCCTGACCGAGCGCCTCGGCCGATCGGTCCAGCTGGTCGGCGACGACCTCTTCGTCACCAACACCGAGCGCCTCGAGCGGGGGATCCGGGCCGGCGTGGCCAACTCGATCCTGGTCAAGGTCAACCAGATCGGCTCGCTGACCGAGACCCTCGAGGCCGTCGACATGGCCCACCGGGCCGCCTACACCGCGGTCATGTCGCACCGCTCCGGCGAGACCGAGGACACGACCATCGCCGACCTGGCCGTGGCCACCAACTGCGGCCAGATCAAGACCGGCGCCCTGGCCCGCAGCGACCGGGTCGCCAAGTACAACCAGCTCCTGCGCATCGAGGAGGACCTCGGCGAGGCCGCGGCCTACCCGGGCGCGACGGCCTTCCCCCTGGGAGGCGACGATGCCTAAGCCCAGGAAGACCGACGATCGCCCTGGTCCTGGCCACGCTCGTGGCCGTCGGCTACGTCATGTTCGTGCCCGCCCGGAACTACATGGACCAGCAGGCGGCCACCGACGACGCCGAGCAGCAGCTCGAGGCCCTCGACGCCGAGATCGCCGACCTCGACGCCAGCGCCAGGTCGAGCTGCAGGACCCCGAGCAGATCGAGCAGGTGGCCCGGGAGCGCTTCAACCTCGGGTACCCCGGCGAGGAGGTCTTCGCCGTGCTCCCCGCCCCACCGCCGCCGCTCCCGATCCCGACCGGCTGGCCCTTCGACGTCCTGCGGGGCGCCGCCGCGGCCGCCGACCGCGGCCACGGGCCGGCTGACAGCCACTGCCACCTGCGATAGATTCGCCCCACCGTCGAGGTGGGGAGCGTCGTGGAACATCCGATCGAAGCCAGCGGGCTGGTTCGTCGCTTCGGCGACCTGACCGCCGTCGACGGCGTCGACCTCGAGGTGGCCGGAGGGCGAGATCTTCGGGTTCCTCGGCCCCAACGGGGCCGGCAAGTCGACCACGGTGCGGATGCTGACCACCCTGCTCACCCCCACGCGCCGGCTCGGCCCGGGTGGCCGGGTACGACGTGGTCAAGGAGGCGGGCAAGGTCCGCCGGTCCATCGGCGTCGCCCTCCAGGACGCGGCCATCGACCCGCTGATGTCCGGCCGGGAGCTGCTGCAGCTGCAGTCCATCCTCCACGGCATCCCCCGCAAGGAGGCCGACCGGCCGCTCGGTCGACCTGCTCGAGCGGGTCGGGCCTGACCGCGGCGGCCGACCGTCGGGTCGGCACCTACTCCGGCGGCATGCGCCGCCGCCTCGACCTCGCCCTCTCACTGGTCCACGAGCCGGCCGTGCTCTTCCTCGACGAGCCGACCACCGGCCTCGACCCGATGAGCCGCATCGCCCTCTGGGAGGAGGTGCGGCGCCTCAACCAGGACCAGGGCATGACCGTGCTCCTGACCACGCAGTACCTCGAGGAGGCCGACCAGCTGGCCGGCCGCATCGCCATCATCGACTACGGCCGGATCGTGCGGGAGGGGCGCTCGGACGAGCTCAAGGCCGCCATCGGCGCCCCGACGCTGCAGATCGACGTGCCCGCCGGGGGAGGAGGCCCGCGCCCGCGAGGCCCTCGGCCGGCGTCGGCGAGGCCCGGCCCGGCCACGAGGGCGGGGTGTGCATCGGCCTGCCCGACGGGGCCTCACAGATGGCCGACGTGGTGCGGGCCCTCGACGCAGGCCGGCGTCGCGCGTCGAGCACCTGGAGCTGCACCAGCCCTCGCTGGACGACGTGTTCGCCGACGCCACCGGCCGTCGCCTGGAAGGGGCCGAGGACGCGGCCTCCGCCCGCCCCGTGAGCGCTGACGTCGCCGTCGCCGGCACGGGTTCCACCACCAGCCGGTCGCCCAGATCCGGGTCCTGGCCCGCCGCTCGGTCCTGGCCACGCTGCGCCAGCCGCCCGTGTGGTTCCCCGCCCTCCTCTTCCCGCTGCTGCTGGCCGCGGTCAACGCCTCGGCCTTCAACCGGGCGACCGCGCTGCCCGGCTTTCCCGACGTCGACTCGTTCCTCGACTTCCTGCTGCCCGCCAGCATGATCCAGGGGGTCATGTTCGGCGCCGTCGCGGGTGGCTCCGACATCGCCCTCGACATCGAGGACGGGTTCTTCGAGCGGCTGCTGGCCGCACCCGATCTGGCGCCCGTCCATCCTGATCGGCCGCCTGGCCGGCGGCGCGGTCCTCGGGGCGATCCAGGCCGTGCTCTTCATCACCGTGTTCTCGATCTTCGGGGCCCGCGTCCACTCGGGCATCCCGGGGCTTCGTGGTCGCTGGTCCTGCTGGCCATGGTCATGGCCATCGCCATCGGGGGGTGACCGCCGCGGTCGGGGTCCGCACCGGCTCCCAGGAGACCGTGCAGAACTCGTTCCCGCTGATCTTCATCCTGCTGTTCCTGAGCTCGGCCTTCTTCCCGACCGAGCTGATGACCGGCTGGTACCAGCAGATGGCGGAGGCCAACCCCATCACCTGGGTGATCGATGCCGCCCGTCAGCTGGTGATCGCCGGGTGGTCCTGGCGGGAGGCCGGCGATCGCCCTCGGCACGGCCGAGCGCGCTCGCCGTGGCCATCGGTCGCCCTGGCCAGCCGTCAGCTCCGACTAGCGGCTGGCGGCCTCGTGACCGCCGTCGCCGCGCCCGGCGGCGCACCGCCCCCGGCACATCAGCATCGACCGCCGTGGCCCGCGCCCTGGGCCAGCGGAGCCTCAACCGGATCCTCCGGATGCCGGCCGCCATCGTCCCCACGGTGGCCATGCCGGTCTTCCTGCTGATCTCGTTCAGCGGTGCCTTCTCGGCGGTCATCGACATCCCCGGGTTCCCGACCGACTCGATCCTGGCCTGGGTCGCCCCGTACGCGGTGATCCAGGGGGCCGCCTTCGCCGGCGTGGGCGCCTCGCAGGCCGTGGCCGCCGACCTCGAGAACGGCTTCTACGACCGCCTGCTGATGTCCCCCGGGGCCCGCCTCGGCCTGCTCCTCGGTCCCACTGTCGGCGGCCCTGCTGCGGGTGCTGCTGCCGTTCACCGTCGTCCTCGCCGTGGCCTTCATCGGCGGCCTCGAGCTCACCCAGGGCATCGCCGGCCTGCTGATGCTGCTGGTGACCGCCGAGGGCGTGGCGCTCGTCGCCACGTTCTGGGGGCTGGGCATCGTCTACAAGTTCCGCACCCAGCGCTCCGGCGCCCTGGTGCAGGTCGGCGATCTTCGTGGCCATGTTCCTGTCCGTCGGGCCAGGTCCCCCTCGGCGATCATGGAGGGCTGGCTCCACTCGGTGGCCCGGATCAACCCCATGACGAACCTGCTGCGCATGGCCCGCCAGGGCTTCGTCGGCGAGATCACCTGGGCCAACACCTGGCCCGGCCTCCTGGTCATCCTGATCGGGGCGGCCGCCTTCGGCGCCTGGGCCTATGGCGGCCTCCGCAAGCTCAACAAGTAGGTACGGCGACTCGCTCTGGCACCGGATGTCCCGCCTCTGGGCCCGAGATCAGGCGCCAGAACGGCGAGGTCAGCCGGCGGTGGCCTCTTCGAGAGCGCGGCGGACGAGGACCCGGGCGAGGTGCTCGCGGTACTCGACGGTGCCGTTGAGGTCGCCCGGGGGGTTGGTGCCCTCGTGGGCGACGGCGGCGGCGTCCGCGGGGGAGGCCCCACCGGCCATCGCCTCCTCGGCCGCAGTGGCCCGGGTCGGCTTGGTGTCCATGTTCACCAGGCCGATGCCGGTGCGGCCGTTGTGCACGGCGGCGACGCCGACGATGGCCCAGTCCTGGGCCCGGCGGTTGAACTTCTGGAACGACCAGCCCGGCGCCCGTGGCCTTCGGGATGCGGATCTCGGTCAGCAGCTCGTCGGGGGCCAAGGCGGTCTCCAGGAACCCGGTGAAGAAGTCGTCGGCCGCGACGCGGCGCTCCCCGCCGGGGCCGCGGATGACCATCTCGCCGCCGAGGGCGAGCAGGATCGCCGGGTGGTCGGCGGCCGGGTCGCCGTGGGACAGCGCCCCGCCGAGGGTGCCGCGGTGGCGGACCTGGGGGTCACCGACCTTCGAGGTGGCGTGGGCCAGGAGGGGCAGGTGCTCCTTCAGGACGTCGCTGGTCTCGATGGCGTGGTGGCGGGTCAGGGCGCCGATGGCGATGGTGTCGCCGTCCTCGCGGATGTAGGACAGGTCGCTCGAGACGACCGATGTCGACGAGGACGCCGGGCACGGCCAGGCGCAGCTTCATCAGCGGGAGCAACGAGTGGCCCCCGGCCAGGAGCTTGGCCTCGTCGCCGTGCTCGGCGAGCAGGGACACGGCCTCGTCGGCCGAGTCCGGCCCGGACGTAGTCGAAAGCGACGGGGATCACGAGCGGGCCTCCTGGATCGCCGCCCACACCCGGTTGGGTGAGGCGGGCATGTCGATGTCGGTGATGCCGAGCGGGCCGAGGGCGTCGACCACGGCGTTCATCACGGCGGCGGCGGAGCCGATGGTGCCCGCCTCCCCGATGCCCTTGACCCCGAGGGGGTTGGTCGGGCTGGGGGTGACCGTCGTGTCCAGCGTGAAGGTCGGCGCCTCCATGGCCGAGGGCACGAGGTAGTCGGCCAGCGAGGCGTTGGAGAGGTTGCCCGTCGTCGTCGTACTCGGCCCCCTCCCAGAGGGCCTGGGCGACGCCCTGGAGGATCCCGCCGTGGACCTGGCCCTCGACGATCATCGGGTTGATCTGGTTCCCGCAGTCGTCGACGGCGATGTAGTCCCGCAGCCGGATGTCGCCGGTCTCCTCGTCCATCTCGATGACCGCCACGTGGGTGCCGAACGGGAAGACGAAGTTGGGCGGGTCGTAGGTGACCTGGGCCGTGAGGTTCGGCTCCATGCCGTCGGGCAGGTCGTGGGCGGTGAAGGCGGCCATGGCGACGTCGCCGATGGCCACGGACTTGTCCGGCGAGCCCCGGACCCGGAACGAGCCCTCCTCGAACTCGAGGTCGTCCGGCCGATGCCTCCAGCTGGTGGGCGGCGATGGCACGGGCCTTCTCCAGCACGATGTCGGTGGCCATGTGCACAGCCGTCCCGCCGACGGCGAGCGAGCGGGAGCCGTAGGTGTCGAGGCCGAGGGCGGACACGGCGGTGTCGGAGTGCATGACCTCGATGGCGTTCGGGTCGATGCCGAGCTGGTCGGCCACGATCTGGGACCACGTGGTCTCGTGGCCCTGGCCGTGGGGCGAGGTGCCGGTGACGACCTGGACGCTGCCGGTCGGCAGCATCCGGACGGTGGCGGACTCCCAGCCGCCGGCGCCGTAGTTCAGCGAGGCCAGGACCCGGCTGGGGGCCAGGCCGCACATCTCCACGTAGGTGCAGAGGCCGATGCCGAGCTGGACCGTGGTCGCCCTCGTCCCGGCAGACGCTGCTGCTCGGCCCGGAGCTCGTCGGCCCCGGCCAGCTCGAGGGCCCGGTCCAGGGTCGGCTCGTAGTCGCCGCTGTCGAAGACCAGGCCGGCGGGGGAGTCGTACGGGAAGGCGTCGCTGGGGATGTAGTTGCGGCGCCGGATCTCCTCCGGGGTGACCCCGATCTCCCGGGCCAGGGCGTCCATCGCCCGCTCGATGGCGTAGGACGCCTCGGGCCGACCCGCGCCCGCGGTAGGCGTCGGTCGGCGGGAGGTTGGTGAACAGGCCCTGGCAGGTGAACGAGTAGGCCGGGATGTCGTAGACGCCGTGGTAGAGGAAGGCGCCCAGGAGGGGGATGCCCGGGGGTGACGAGCTGGAGGTAGGCCCCCATGTCGGCCAGGAGCTTCGCCCGGACCGCGGTGACCTTCCCGTCGGCGTCGGCCGCCAGCTCGATGTCCTGGACCTGGCCGCGGCCCTGGATGGTGGACGAGGCCGCCTCGGAGCGCTCCTCGGTCCAGCGCACCGGGCACGCCGTGGTGCTTGGCCAGGATGACGGCCAGGATCTCCTCGGCGTAGACGTTGAGCTTGCAGCCGAAGCCGCCGCCCACCGAGGGGGCGATGACCCGCACCTTGTGCTCGGGGGTGCCGGTGACCGCGGCCACCATCAGCTTCAGGATGTGGGGGATCTGAGTGGCGGACCAGACGGTGATCTCACCGCCCTGGGGCTGGGGCACCACGGCCACGCCCCGAGGCTCCATGGCCGAGGGGATGAGGCGCTGCTGGAGGTAGCGCTCGGTGATGTGGTGGGTGGCTTCGGCGAAGGCCCTCTCGACGGCGTCGGGCTCGGGGATGAGCTCCCAGACGTAGGCGGTGTTGGACTCGAGATCCGTGTGGGCCAGGGTCTCGTCGCCCGCCGCGGCCTCGAGGTCGACGACCGCGGGCAGCGGGTCGTAGTCGACCTCGACGGCGCCGATGGCGTCGCGGGCCGGTAGCGGCTCTCGGCCACCACCACGGCGACGGCGTCGCCCACGAAGCAGGCCTCGCTGACCGCCACGGGCAGGTGCTCGGGCGTGACCATGTCCTCGGTCACCGCCCAGGCGCAGGGCAGGGCGCCCATGCCCAGCTCGACCAGCTGGGCGCCGGTGTAGACGGCGACGACGCCGGGCATGGCCGCGGCGGCGCTCGGTGTCGATGTGGCCGATGCGGGCGTGGCCGAACGGGCTGCGGACGATGCCCAGCCAGAGGGCGCCGGTGATGGCGAGGTCGTCGACGTAGCGGGCCTCACCGGAGAGGAGCTCGGGGTCCTCCTTGCGGAGCATGCGGGTGCCGGTGACGGTCATGCCGGGCCCCCTTCCGAGCCGGCGGCGGCCATGACCGCCTTGACGATGTTGTGGTAGCCGGTGCAGCGGCAGAGGTTGCCTTCGAGGCCCTCCCGCACGGCGGCCTCGTCGAGCCCGGGATGCTCCTCGATGAGGGAGACGGCGGCCATGACCATGCCCGGAGTGCAGTAGCCGCACTGCAGGGCGTGGTTCTCGTGGAAGGCCTGCTGCATCGGGTGGAGCTCGGTGCCGTTGGCCAGCCCCTCGATGGTGGTGATCTCCTGGCCGTCGGCCTGGACCGCGAGCATCGTGCAGGACTTCACCGACTCGCCGTTCACGAGCACGGTGCAGGCCCCGCAGGACGAGGTGTCACAGCCGACGTTGGTCCCGGTGAGGCCGCGGGTCTCCCGGAGGTAGTGGACCAGCAGGAGGCGGGGCTCGACGTCGTGGGTCGCGGCACTGCCATTGACGTTCACGGACACTTCCATGCGTCACCCCCCGGTGATGGTCGACCCGCTCATCCTCGCGCGCTGAGTCGAGCCTGTGCTCCCGCCCCCCACGAGTCAGACGAGGCCGGGGAAGGCGCCGCCGTCGACGAGGAGGCCGGTACCGGTGATGAAGCGGGCCTGCTGGGAGCAGAGGAAGGCGACGACGGCGCCGAAGTCGTCGGCGTCGCCGAGGCGGCCGACGGGGATGCCGGCGGCCACCTCCGCCGGCGGGGTGCTGCCGCCGTGGAGCTGGCGCACACGGTCGGTGTCGTGCATACCGGGCTGGGCCGAGTTGACGGTCACCCCGTCGCGGGCGACCTCGGTGGCCAGCACCTTGAGGAAGGCCGTGAGCCCGGCCCGGGCGGTCGCCGAGGCCATGAGGTACGGCGGCGGCTGGCGCACGCCGATCGAGGTGATGGCCACGACCCGACCCCAGCCCCGCGGCCTGCATCGCCGGGCACGGCCGCCTGGCAGAGCGCGATCGACGACAGCAGGTTCAGGTCCAGCGCCTGCCGGTACCCGTCCAGGTCGGTCGAGGCGAACGTGCCGCCGGGAGGCCCGCCCGCGTTGGCCACGACGATGTCGATCGTCCCCCCGAGCCGGTCAGCGGCCTCAGCGACGAACCCGGTGGCCTGCTCCGGATCGCTCATGTCCGCCGTGAGGGCCACGGCCCCGATGTCCGCCGCGGCGGCCTCCGCCTTGGCGAGGTCCCGCCCACAGATGGCCACCTGCACCCCCTCGGCCGCCAGCGCCCGTGCCGCGCCGAGCCCCAGCCCCGCCGATCCCGCCGCCACCGCCGCCCGCTTGCCCGCGCATCCCGAGGTCCATGGGGCTGACGTTAGGCGCCGGCACCTGTCGTCGGGCCGAGGCAAACGATGGCAAGGACGGGGGCGTGGGGTCGGGCCTCCCGTCGTCGGGGGCGGAACCGCAGTTTCGCCACCCCCCGTGACCGCTTCCCGTTCTGGCGCCTGATCTGCCGGTCATAGGCGGAGGATCGGGCGCCACTAGCGGTGATGGTGGAGTGCTGGGCCGATTCGGCCACGCACGGTGGGAATCGGGTCTCGAACGGCGTGGAGGACCGGCGACGGGATGGGCCGGGCCCCCGTGGTTGCCATCGTTTCCCTGGGCGCGGGACGCCCCGGCACACTGGCGGCGTGCGGATCGTGTCCTTGCTGCCTTCGGCGACCGAGATCGTCTACCCGCTCGGGATGGGTGACGACCTGCGAGGGCGTGACCTTCGAGTGTGACTTCCCGCCGGAGGCCCGCGGCAAGCGGGTGGTGTCGTCCTCCGGGCTGGAGGCGAGCGCGGAGGACCCGGAGGCCATCGACGCCGCGGTGCGGGCGGCGACCGAGGGCGGGACGCCGCTCTACCGGTTGGACGAAGCGGCCATCGCCGACATCGATCCGGACGTGATCCTCACCCAGGACCTGTGCCGGGTCTGCGCGGTGCCGTCGGGCGACGTGGACGAGGCGCTCGGCCGCCTCGGCTGCGCGCCGACGTGCTCTCGCTCGACCCGACGACGCTTGACGAGGTGATCGACGACATCGGCCGGGTCGGCGATGCGCCTCGGCGTGCCCGACCGCGGCGCCGAGGTCATGGCCGCGCTGCGCCTGGAGCTGGGCGTGATCCGCAGCGTGCTCGCCGGCCGGCCCCGGCCGACGGTGCTCCTGCTGGAGTGGGTCGACCCGCCGTTCGGAGCCGGACACTGGATCCCGCAGATGATCGAGGCCGCGGGTGGCTCCCCCGTCCTGGCCGCGGACGGCACCCACTCCGGTGCCCTCACCTGGGACGCCGTGGCCGACGCCGCCCCCGATGTCGTGATCGTCGCCCCCTGCGGGTTCGGGCTCGCCGGCGCGGTGGAGCACGCCCGGCTCGCCCTCCCGCACCTGCCGGACGCCGCCGCGGTCTGGGCCGTCGACGGTGACGCCTACATCGTCCGTCCCGGCCCCCGGCTGGTCGACGGCGTCAAGGTCCTGGCCGAGATCCTGCATCCCGAGGTGGTGGCCTCGTCGTCGCCCGAGGCGGCCACCCGTCGTAACCTGACGCGGTGGGGACCAGCCCGACCGAGGTGGCAGATGCGCTCGCCGCGCACGACTACCTGGCCGACGACGGCCTGGCCACGGCCGTCTTCCTGGCCCTGGAGCTGCAGCGTCCCCTCCTGCTCGAGGGCGAGGCCGGCGTCGGCAAGACCGAGGTGGCCAAGGTCCTGGCCCGCTGGACCGGCGGCGAGCTGATCCGCCTCCAGTGCTACGAGGGCATCGACGTCGCCCAGGCCGTCTACGAGTGGGACTACAGCCCGCCAGCTCCTCCACCTGCGCACGGCCGAGGCCACCGGCCGGGCCGAGGGGGCCGCCACCGAGGCCCTGGAGGACGAGCTCTACACCGAGCGCTTCCTCGTGCGCCGGGCCCTGCTGCGGGCCATCGACCACGCCGACGGCCCGCCGCCGGTCCTGCTGATCGACGAGGTCGACCGGGCCGACGACGAGTTCGAGGCGTTCCTGCTGGAGATCCTCTCCGACTACCAGGTCACCGTTCCCGAGCTGGGCACGTTCTCGGCGGCGACGCCGCCGGTCGTGATCATCACCTCCAACCGGACCCGGGACGTCCACGACGCGCTCGAAGCGCCGCTGCCTCTACCACTGGGTCGAGCACCCCGACTTCGACCGCGAGGTGGCCATCGTCCGCCTCCGGGCGCCGCAGGTGGCCGAGAGCCTGGCCCGCCAGGTCGCAGGCGTCGTCGAGCAGCTCCGTGAGCTCAACCTCTACAAGCCGCCCGGGGTGGCCGAGACCATCGACTGGGCCCAGGCGCTGGCCGCCCTGGGCCGGGCCGATCTCGACGAGGCCACGGTCGGGTCCACCCTCGGCACCGTCGTGAAGTACCGGGAGGACCAGCAGCGGGTCCGGGACGCCGGCATCGGGGACCTGATCCGGCAGGCGATCCTGCGCGGTGCCTGAGACCGACCTCCTCCTCGCGCCCGAACGGGCCGCCGTGGCCTTCGGCCGGGTGCTGCGGGAGGCCGAGCTGGATGTCCCGGTCGACAGCGTCCTGGCCTTCGTGCGGGCCTGGGAGGCCGTGGGCTCCGATGACCGCCGGCTGGTCTACTGGGCCGGGCGTTCGACCCTGGTCCGCCGTCCCGAGGACATCGGCGTCTACGACGTGGCCTTCGCCGCCTTCTTCGGTGGGCCGCAGCAGCTCGCTCCCGGCCCGCCCCCGCCGCCTCCGGTCTCCGTGCCCGCCGCGGGGGACGACGGCGAGGACGAGGGTGACGAGGACGGCCCCGACGAGGACCGGCCGACCCACGTCGTGCGCTGGTCGCCGGGCGAGGTCCTGCGCCACAAGGACTTCGCCGCCTGTACCGAGGACGAGCGGGCCGAGGCCATGCGCCTGTTGGCCCAGCTCCGGGTCCGCCGGGCCCAGCGGCCCTCTCGCCGCCGCCTCCCGACGACTCGGCCCGGCCGCTGGCCCGACCTGCGCCGCAGCACCCGGGCCGCCATGCACACCGGCGGCGAGACCATCGACCGGCGCTGGCAGGACCCCGGCGAGCGACCTCGTCGCCTCGTGCTCCTCGTCGACGTCTCCGGCTCCATGGAGGCCCACGCCCGGGCCCTGCTCCGCTTCGCCCAGGTGGTGGTGGCGGGCGGCACCCGGGTCGAGGCCTTCGCCATCGGCACCCGCTTGACCCGGGTCACCCGGGAGCTGTCGTCCCGGGACCCGGACGCCGCGCTCCGGGCAGCCAGCGACGCCGTGGTCGACTGGTCCGGCGGCACCCGGCTCGGGGCCTGCCTGCGGGTGTTCAACGACGAATGGGGGGTGCGGGGCCTGGCCCGCGGGGCCACTGTCGTCATCCTCTCCGACGGCTGGGACCGGGGTGAGCCCGAGCTGCTCGGCGCCGAGGTGGAGCGCCTCCACCGGGTCACCCACCGCCTGATCTGGGTCAACCCCCTCAAGGCCAGCCCGGGCTACGAGCCCTTGGCCCGGGGGATGGCCGCCGCCCTGCCCCATGTCGACCAGTTCCTCGAGGGCCACTCGCTGGCCTCCCTCGAGGACCTCGCGGAGGTGATCTCAGAATGAAGGACCTGCTCCCTGACCTCGACCGCTGGAAGGCGGCCGGCAAGAAGGTCGCCATCGCCCGGGTGGTCGACATCGAGGGCTCCGGGCCCCGTGGCCCCGGTGCCGCTATGGCGGTGAACGAGGACAGCGAGGTGGCCGGCTCGGTGTCGGGCGGCTGCGTCGAGGGGGCGGTGGTCACCGAGGCGCTCGACATCCTGGCCACGGGCGAACGGCGGATGGTCACCTTCGGCTACTCCGACGACGACGCCTTCGCCGTCGGCCTCACCTGCGGGGGCACGGTCCACCTCTTCATCGAACCGCTCGACTGGTAACCCGATGAGCCTCTACGACGAGCTCCACGCCGCTCTCGAGGACGACCGCCCGGTCGCCTTGGCCACGATCATCGACGGCCCCGGTGTCGGAGCCAAGCTCCTGGTCGGCCCCGACCTCGAGCCGGTGGGCACCCTCGGCAACGACGACCTCGACCGGGTGGTCGGTCGGGACGCCCTGGCCCAGCTCCTGGCGGGCAAGACCACCCGGCGCAACTACGGCGCCCACGGCGAACCGCTGGAGACGGTGGTCGACGTGTTCATCGAGGCCTTCGCCCCGCCGCCCCGGATGCTGATCTTCGGCGCCGTCGACTTCACCGCCGCCCTGGCCACCGCGGCCAAGTTCCTGGGCTTCCACGTCACCGTGTGCGACGCCCGCGAGGTCTTCGCCACCGAGCGCCGGTTCCCGATGGCCGACGAGGTCGTCGTCGACTGGCCCCACCGCCTCGTGGAGAAGGTGGGTGACCGCCTGGGCGCGGCCGATGCCATCTGCGTCCTGACCCACGACAACAAGTTCGACGTCCCGGCGATCGTGGCCGCCCTGGCCACCGACGTCGGCTACCTGGGCGCCATGGGCTCTCGCCGCACCCACGCCAAGCGGGTGGAGCGCCTGCGGGAGGAGGGCGTCACCGACGCCCAGCTGGAGCGGGTGATGGCCCCCATCGGCCTCGACATCGGCTCCCGCACCCCGGAGGAGACGGCCATCTCCGTCTGCGCCGAGATCATCGCCAACCACACCGGCCACACCGCCGGCTCCCTCAAGGCCACCGACGGGCCCATCCACTAGGCCCACCACCCATGAGGGCGTGGGAAACCGCCGCCAGTCGTCGAGGGCCGAACCGCCACGCGCTGTGGTCGTCAGCATCGAGGTGGCCGTTTCCGACCCGCATTGGAGGCAATAGGTCACGGCTTCCGTGACGTATTGCCTCCAACACGCCGAGAAGCGGGCGGGTCAGGCCCGACGGCTGCACAGCGTGAGATCCGAGGGCCTGTGTGCCGCCGACGACGGGCAGCCGCTCCCCACGCCCCGTTGGTGCCATCGTTTCGTCCAGCCCGACGGGGTCAGGCGGGGAGCCAGAGGGGGACGACGACACCCGTGGCGACCAGTTCGGCGGCGCCCACGTCCTCGACCGGGGCGACCTGCAGGTCGGCGGCGACGCCGCTCGTCCACCCCACCTGGGTGCCGTCGGGGGAGAACGCGGCGCCCTGGAAGCCGGGACCGAGGTCGACCACGGCCCCGGTGTCGAGGTTGACGAGGCGGCCCCGCGTGACGGCGTTGGCGACCGGGTCGGTGTTGTCGGTGGCCGCCACCATCCACGGGCCGTCGGGTGCCATCGCGGCGATGCTGGTGAAGCGCTCACCGTCGGGCAGGGCGTCGATGGGCCGCACGCGGCCGTCGGCGGTGTCGACGCTGAGGACGGGCCGGCCCTGCTCAGTGGACCGGAACACGACCCAGCGGCCCTCCCCGGTGGGGGAGGCCTGCTCGACGTAGCCCGCGAGGTCCGGTAGCGGGGTCACCGTGCCGGTCGCGCCGTCGATCAGCTGCCAGTCCTGGTTGCCGCTGGTGCTGAGCAGCACGGCCTCGTCGGCCCGCACCGGCGAGGAGGCGTCGGCGCTGAGCGTCAGGGTCTCGAGGGTCTTGCCGGAAGCGGGATCGACGAGGCCGGCCTCCGTCTCGCTGGTCTGCAGCAGGACGAGGTCGCCGACCGGGACGGCACCGGCCATGCTGTCGGCGAGGACCCGGGTCTCGTCGCTCGCCAGGTCCCGGACGGAGGCTCCGTCCGGGCCCGAGAGGACCACCGAGCCGCCGTCGCCGAGGAACTGGCCGTAGCCGTCGCCGACGGGTTCCACGGCCGTCGGGTCGTCGGTGGGCACGGCGTGGCTGGTCGCCTGGCCGCCGATCAGGGCGACGGCTTCATCGGGGCGGAGCTCGCCGGTGATGAACGGCCCGCCGGACAGCTGGTCGGCCAGGTCGGTGACCTCGGCGGAGGTCAGGTCCACGAGCGCCGCGCCCTCACCACTGGCGGCCGTGAAGACGGCGAAGCGCTGGCCCATCCCGCCGGTGCTTCGGGCCAGGGGCGCGAAGTACTCCAGACTTGGCAGCCCGAGGTCCACGACGGTCCCCGCGACGAGGTCGACGAGCACGTTGGCGTCGCCGCTGACGTAGAGCGCCCGACCCGGCCCGGCGCCCACGCCGCTGGCCAGTCCGATGTCGGCCACCGGCACCTCGGTCGTCTCACCGGTGGCAGGGTCCACGCCGACGACCACATCGGTCAGCTGCCCGTCGACGGACTGCTGGCCGACGATCAGGCCCGGCGTCGTGGAGGCCGCCGACGGCCCTGGGGCGGGCAGCCCGCCGTCGCTCGCCTCGGGCTCCGGGGCGCCGTCGTCGTCGCTGCACGCGGGCAGGGCCAGCACCAGGACGGCCGCCAGCACCGCTCCGAGTCGTCGCACGGGCACGAGGTTGCCAGAATGCCCCTGTGACCGAGGCACCCGACCCGCTGGTGTCCGACGCCGAGCGCGACGTCGTCGTGGATCGGCTCCGGGCCGCCTGCGCCGAGGGTCGCCTCAGCCTGGAGGAGTTCTCCGATCGGGTCGGTGACGTCTACCGGGCCCGGACGACCGGCGAACTGGTGCCCCTGACCGCCGACCTGCCCGTCGCGCCGGAGCCGACCGCCCCGGAGGTCCGCCCGAGCCAGTGGATCGTCGGCGTGTTCAGCGGGGCCCGCCGATCCGGGCCGTGGCGGCCCGCGGACCCCACCCGGGCCGTGGCCGTCTTCGGCTCCTGCCAGGTCGACCTCACCGGCGTCGACCTGGACGCGGAGACCCACATCGTGGCCGCGGCCGTCTTCGGGGGCATCGAGGTGCTGGTACCGGCGGGCGTCGCCGTCGACTTCGGCGGCGTGGCCGTCTTCGGTGGCCGTGACGACAAGACCAAGGGGTCTCCTCGCCCGGGCGCCCCGATCGTGCGGGTCGACGGCTACACGCTCTTCGGCGGCGTGACCGTGCGCACCCAACGCTTCAGCGGTCGGTGACCACCCTCGCCGCCGTGCTCGCCGCCGGCGACGGCAGTCGCTTCGGCGGTCCCAAGCTCCGCGTCGACCTCCGGGGCCGCCCGTTGGTGACCTGGGCGCTCGACGCGGCATTGGCCGCTGGGCTCGACGAGACCGTGGTCATCACCGGCGGCGAGGACCTGAGCGACCTGGTGCCCGTCGGGGTGACGGTCCTCGACAACCCGGACTGGGCCGAAGGCCAGGCCACGTCGGTCCAGGTGGCGGTGCGCCACGCGGAGGCCGGTGGCCATGACGCGGTGGTCATCGGCCTGGGCGACAGCCCGATGGTCCCGGCCGAGGCGTGGCGGGCCGTCGCCGCGGTCGAGGCCCCCCTGGTGACCGCCGAGTTCGCGGGGGCCCGGCGACCGCCGGTGCGCCTGGCCCGGGAGGTCTGGCCGCTGCTGCCGACCGAGGGCGACGAGGGGGCCCGGGGGTTGCTGCGGGGGCGTCCGGATCTGGTCACAGCGGTACCGTGCGCCGGAGATCCGCGGGACGTGGACACCGAGGGGGACCTGGAGCAATGGAGCTGACCAACGAGTTCGACGTCGAGGTGCCCGTCGAGGAGGCGTGGGCCATCCTCACGGACCTCGAGCGCATCGCCCCGTGCATGCCCGGCGCCCAGCTGACCGAGGTCGAGGGCGACGAGTTCCGCGGCAACGTGAAGGTGAAGGTCGGGCCCATCACGGCGCAGTACAAGGGCGTGGCCCGGTTCGCCGAGAAGGACGACGCCAACCACCGGGCCGTCATCGACGCCCAGGGACGGGACACCCGGGGCCAGGGCAACGCCAACGCCCTCATCACCGCCACCCTCGCCGCCGAGGGCACCGGGACCCGGGTGACGGTCAACACCGACCTCAAGCTGACCGGCAAGGTGGCCCAGTTCGGCCGCGGCGCCATCGCCGACGTGAGCGGCGCCCTCCTCGACCAGTTCGTGTCCTGCCTCGAGCACGACCTCCTCTCCGGCGCCGCCGCGCCCGCCGAGCCCGAGGTGGCGGCCGCGCCGCCGCCGGCGGAGACTCCGGCCGAATCGCCGGTCGCGGCGCCCGCGGCCCCCGAAGCCGTCGCCGAGCCGGCGGCGGACACCGGTGGCGTGCGCAAGATCGAGAGCGCCGAGGCCGAGGCCGTCGACCTCCTGGCCGTGGCCGGGGGCACCATCGCCAAGTACGCCATCGGCGCGGTCGTGGCCGTCGTCGCGGTGGTCCTGCTGCTGGTGCTCCTGCTCTGGTGACGGTCGTGGCCCCGAGCCCGGCCGACCGTGACGCGGTGGCCGACCTGCTGGGTCGGGCTCCCCGAGGGGCCTTCGAGATCGTGGTCCGCGCCGCTGACGGGGCACCCGTCGTCATCCGCAACGCCCCCCTGCTCGACGACGGCACGCCGATGCCCACCCGGTACTGGCTGGTCGGCGCGGCGGAGCGCGTCGCGGTGGGCCGCCTCGAGGCCGCGCGGGGCGTCCAGCGGGCCGAGACGGCTGTGGATCCCGCGGCGATCGCCGACGCCCACCGCCGCTACGCCGCAGAACGGGACGCGGCCCTGCCGGCCGACCACGACGGCCCCCGGCCCTTCGGCGGGGTCGGTGGCACCCGCCAGGGGGTCAAGTGCCTGCACGCCCACTACGCCTGGCTCCTGGCCGGCGGGGACGACCCCGTCGGCCGCTGGGTGGCCGACCGGCTGGCCGCGGGTGAGGGCGAGACGTGACCGTCGTCGCCGCCATCGACTGCGGGACCAACTCCACCCGCCTCCTGGTCAGCCAGGAGGGCCGCACCCTGGAGCGGTTGATGCGGATCACCCGCCTCGGCCAGGGCGTGGATGCCACCGGGCGCTTGGCCCCGGAGGCCATCGAGCGCACGACTGCCGTCCTCACCGAGTACCGGGAGGTCATGGACCGCCACGGCGTCGAGCGGGTGCGGATGACGGCCACGTCGGCGGCCCGCGACGCCGAGAACCGGGAGGACTTCTTCACCGCGGCCGAGGCGGTCATCGGGGTCCGTCCCGAGCTCCTCTCCGGTCTGGAGGAAGGGCGCCTCTCCTTTGCCGGCGCCACGGCGGACCTGGACCCCGCCGACGGCCCGTTCCTCGTGGTCGACATCGGCGGCGGGTCGACCGAGTTCGCCGTGGGCACCGAGGAGTGCGAGGGCGCGATGTCGATCGACATCGGCTGCGTCCGCATGACCGAGAAGTTCCTCGAGCACGACCCGCCCCGGGCCGACGAGCTGTCGGCCTGCCTGTCGGTGATCCAGGCCTACCTCGACGACGTGGTCCGGGACCTGCCCGCCGTGGCCGAGGCGCGGACGTTCGTCGGCCTCGCAGGCACGGTGTCCACGGTGGCGGCGGTCGAGCTGGGCCTGGCCACCTACGACCGTGACGCCATCCACCACGTCGAGCTGACCCGCGAGGCGGTGGAGGACGTCTTCCGCACGTTGGCCACCGAGACCCGGGAGCAGCGCCTGGAGAACCCGGGCATGGAGGAGGCGCGCGCCGACGTGATCGTCGGGGGCTGCTGCATCCTGGTGAAGCTGATGCGCCACTACGGGCTGGGGACCTGTCTCGTGTCGGAGGCCGACATCCTCGACGGTCTGGTCGCCTCGATCGCCTGACCTACAGTTCCCCGGAGTGAGCACCCTCCTGGGCCGGCGGGTCCTGCTGCGTCCGCTGGGCGTGTCGGACTTCCCGGCATGGTCCGAGGTGCGGACCCGCAGCGCCGACTGGCTCCTGCGCTGGGAGCCCCGGCGCCTCCCCGGTCAGCCCGACGTGACCACCGACCGCGACGCCTTCTCGGTGCGTTGCTCGGCCCGGGAGCGCGAGCGCCAGCTCGGCACCGCCTACGGGTTCGGGATCTTCGTCGAGGGCCAGTTCGCGGGCGAGATCAACCTGTCTTCGATCCAGCGGGGCCCGTTCCAGAGCGCGTACGTCGGCTACTGGATCGACGAGGCCGTCGCCGGGCACGGCTACACCCCCGAGGCGCTGGTGGTGCTGGCCCGCTTCGCCTTCGACGACCTGCGCCTGCACCGGATCCAGATCTCGATCATCCCCCGGAACTCGGCCAGCCGGCGCGTGGTCGAGAAGCTCAAGATCCGGGACGAGGGCATCGCCGAGCGCTACCTGGAGATCAACGGCGTGTGGGAGGACCACGTGCGCTACGCCATCACCTCCGAGGAGTGGCAGCAGCGCCGGGACGACCTCCTGACGGAGTGGATCGACTAGGTGGAGAACGAGCGGGCGAGGTGATGGCCCGCGGGCCGCGGCGAGGACCCCGAGGGTCACCGACACCCCGACGTAGAGGGCGGCGGTGAGGACCCGGTCGCTGCGCCCGAGGTCGAAGGTCTCCCACGTGAAGGCGGAGAACGTCGTGTAGGCACCGAGGAAGCCGACGCCGATGCCGAGGGTCAGCTCCGGTGACCACCCCCGGTCGGTGGCGACGAACACGAAGGCGCCGAGGGCGAAGGATCCCGTGAGGTTGATCAGCAGGGTCGCCCAGGGCAGCGAGCGGGGGTCGACGGCCTCGTTCACCCCGAAGCGGGCGAGGGCGCCCATCGCGCCGCCGACCGCGACGAAGAGGTAACGCACGCCCGCCGACCGCTACTTGGCCGTGATGCGGGCCTGGATGGCGGCCAGGCGCTCGGCGAAGGCGGGTTGGTCCATGGACCAGAGCTGGTCGGCCAGCTCCCGCTCGACCGCCGCGGCGTGGTCGTCGATGGTGGCCATGTCGGCGATGGTGGCCTTGACCCGCCGGGCCAGCTCCCGCGGCGCCGACGCCGCCTTCGCGGCCATGGCCTGGGCCGCCTCGAGCAGCTCGCCGTCGGGGTGCGCAGCGCCAGACCAGGCCGACCCGCTCGGCCTCGCGACCGTCGAGCACGTCGCCGAACACACCGGCGGCCATGGTGGCCTGCACGCCGGCGATGCGGCGCAGCATCCACGTGTAGCCCCCGCCCGGGTGGATGCCGAGCTGGAGGAAGCGGGTGTCGAAGCGGGCGCTCTCGGCCGCCAGGCGGACGTCGCAGGACAGGGCCATGTTCAGGCCGGCGCCCACGGCGGCGCCGTTGACCGCCGCCAGCGTCGGCACGGGGCTCCGGCTGAGGCGCAGGAAGCCCTCGTAGATACGGCGCAGGCCCTCCTCCCGGGAGGCACCCAGGTGCGACAGGTCGGCTCCGGCACAGAACGCCGGCGGGGCGCCGGTCACCACGATGGCGCCGACCTCGTCGTCGGCCTCGAGGGCGTCGAAGGCCTCACTGATGCCGTCGACCATGGCCAGGCTGATGGCGTTGCGCTTGTCGGGCTCGTTGAGCGTGACGGTGGCCACGCCGTCGACGATGTCGACGAGGACGCTCTCGTTCATGGGGCGGGCTGGTCCCGGACCACGGCGGGGGAGTGCTTGAAGAACTGCTCGACGTCGGCCTGGTAGGTGTACTCGGGGTCGGCGGCGCCGACCGTCGAGCGGAGGCGCAGCGCCTGGGCGAAGTTCTCGACCGTGCCCGCCGAGGTGAAGCGGTAGCGGAACCCGGCGTCGACCAGCTTGGTGCCGTCGACGCCCCGTCCGTAGCGCAGGAGGTCCAGGGTCTCGGGCGGGATGTCGTAGCCGACGACCCGCAGCGGCCACACCGCGGCGGTGGTGGCCAGCGGGGGGAGGGGCACGGTGCGCTTCCCGCAGATCGTGGCCACCTCGCTCCAGGGCAGCATCCCGTCCCCGGCGACGTTGTAGATCCCCGCCAGGTCGTGCTCGAGCACGAAGAGGATGGAGCGGACGACGTCGACCTCGTGGATGAACTGGAACCGGGGGTCGAAGCCGAAGATGCACGGCACCACCGGGAGGTTCAGCAGCTTGGCTGATCGGCGTGCGGATGGCGGGGCCCAGCACGTTGCTGAAGCGCAGCATCGACACGGTCACGTGGGGGTTGTCCACGGCGAAGTCCCGTACGTAGTCCTCGACCGCCAGGAGGCTGCGCTCGACCGCGGTGCCGGGGTAGCGGGTGCGCTTCATGTCCTCCCGGAAGAAGGCGGGGTCCTCGCGGTCGGAGCCGTAGACGAGCGAGGAGGACTTCACCACGACCCGCTCGACCGTGCTGCCCGGGGCGGACGCGGCGGCGAAGAGGTTCATCGTCCCGATGACGTTGATCTCCTTCATCGCCCGCGACGAGACGACGCCGGAGTTCATGACCAGGAAGGTGTGGATGATCGTGTCCACCTTGGTGGCCGCCACGAT
Organism: uncultured Microthrixaceae bacterium; assembly: GCA_963748285.1. Classification (GTDB taxonomy): domain Bacteria; phylum Actinomycetota; class Acidimicrobiia; order Acidimicrobiales; family DATDAH01; genus DATDAH01. The sequence continues at coordinate 1,265,541 of CAVVIF010000008.1, read as the reverse complement.
GCGGCTGAGGATGCGAGTAGTTCTGGTCGACCCGCACGAACTCGGTGCGCTCGAGCTCGACCTCGGGGGGCTCGGTGTCGAGGCCGACGATGACCTCGACGTCGGGGTCGGCCTCGAGCTGCTGGGCCACCCGGCCGCCCCAGAAGGAGCTCAGCCCGGTGACCAGGACGCGGCGGCCCATCCTCAGCCCTTCCAGACCGAGCGGCGGGCGCGGATCATGTCGAAGAGCTGGTCCTGGATGCGCTGGCGGATGTCGTCGGCGGCTTCCATGACCTTGCTCTTGCTGTAGCGCTCCTGATCGGCGGGGACGTCGAAGTGGATGGGGTCCAGCACCCGCAGGCGGAACTTGGCCGGCAGCGGGGCGACGAGCCCCAGCGGCCCGAGGGCCAGCATCTGGGGGGTGATGGGGACGTAGGGGAGGCCGAACGCCTTGGCCAGCGGGTTGATCTTGGCGATGATCGGCATCGCCTCCTCGGAGCCGACCACGGCGATGGGGATGATGGGCACCCCGGCCTTCATGGCGATCTCCACGAAGCCACCACGGCCGAACCGGCGGAGGCGATAGCGCTCTGAGACGTGCTTGCCGGTGCCCTTGGTCCCCTCGGGGAACACAAGAACCAGGGCCCGCTTGTCGTGCAGGAGGCGGTAGGCGTTGTCCGGGTGGGCGACCACGCCCCCGACCCGTGACCAGAGCGTCCCCACGACCGGCAGCGACTTGAAGAGGTGGTCGGCGAGGCCGTAGACGGGCCGCTTCAGCTCGGTCTCGATGCCGTGCATGATCACGGGGGCGTCGGAGGGGACCGCGCCGGCGTGGTTGGCCACGAGCAGGGCGCCCCCGTGCTCCGGGATCTTCTCGAGGCCCTCCCACTCGGCCCGGAACCACGACCGGTAGATCGGGTCGTAGAGCGCCCGGGCCAGCTCCCGCATGTGCTCGGAGCGGCCCCACTCGTCCACATCCCCACGGCGGGCCGGGTCCTCGCGGCCACTGGCCGCCCGGTCCACCGGCAGGTGCACGAGGGTGCCCCCGGGTGACTCGTCGCCGAGGGCGTCGGTCGAGGACGCCGGCGTGTCGACGGTCGTGTCCTCGGGGGCCATACGCGGGTGAAGGCTACCGGCGACCCGGTGGCCCGGCCGCACCGCCCGGTGACGATCGAGGCCGGCGCTCCGGGCCGCTCCCCGGGCTAGAAGCCGCCCCGCTCGTCGTTCAGCCACTCCTGGCCCTCGGGACAGTCGTCGGCCAGCGGGCACCAACCGCACGGCGGCCCCGGCTTCTTCGCCAGCTCCCGGTCGGGGTCCGTCAGCCCGACCATGGCCAGGACACCGTCGATGGTGCGGGCCACCGCGGCGTCGAGCACGTCGAGGGTGACCTCCTCGGGATCGAGTCGGCCGGAGTCGAGGTAGTGGGTGGCCAGCTTGCGGGGCGGCACGCCGAGGCGGATGGCCTCGATCAGGGCGTAGAAGCGGAGGTCTTCCCGGTGGGCGGGATAGGCCCGGCCCGTCTTGAGGTCGACCAGCACCTTCCCGGCCCGGTTGCCCTCCGCCCGGCCGAGGGCGAGGTCGACCTTGCCGGCCAGGACGACCCGGCCGTCGCAGAGGTCCACGTAGAGCTTGCTCTCCGGCGCCGGGCGCCACTTCGGGTTGAGTGGGGGCCAGCAGTCCAGGAACTTGATGAGGCGGTCGTTGGCCTCGGCCTTCACCTCGGCCCGCTCCACCTCCGAGCAGGTCCGCAGCCACTCGGCGACCCACTGCTCGCCCCGCTGGTCGCTGTGCTCGAGGCGGGCAATGGCCTCGTCGATCAGCTCCAGGGGGTCGTGGTCGCCCGTGAGGTTGATGCTCAGCTCGATGGCCTTGTGGGCCACCACCCCGCGCGCGTTGGCGGCGGAGACCACGAAGACCTCGTCGGCCCGGTACTTGGCCTCGCAGCCGTGGACCTCCCGGAGGCGGTGCTTGCTCACCCAGAGCGGGTCGTCGGGGTCCACGTCGGCGACCGCGTCCGACAGGGCGTCCTCGAGCTGGGCCCGCAGGTCGTGGCGCAGGCCCGGGTCGAACTCCGGTCGGTCGGCCTTGGCTGCGCCGAGCATCTCGACGACGTCCTGTTGGGCCGGGGTGAGGGCAGGCAGCTCCATCTCGCACGGACGGTACGCCCTCGGTGTGACCCGTCCGGTGACCGTCACACCCCCTGCGGAGAATGGGTGGTGATGGAGGCCACGTCGGTGCGGTTCGCAGGAGCGGTGAAGAGCCTGAGCGACGTGGCGCGCCGGCAGGGCCTCGCCGTCCCCGCCTTCCGGAGCCCACCGCGGCTGGCGGACTGCGAGCGAACGATCCGGTGGCGACCCGATGGCGGCGCGACGGTGGCCATCCGCCTCCGGGGCCGGCTGTGGGTGCAGGTCCTGGCCGACATGGTCGACGGTGTCGTCGCCGCCAACGGCCTGCAGGGCCCCGAGGCCGATCGGGCCCGGACCGCCCTCTGGGCCGCCGTCGAGGGGGGCGGCCTCCAAGCGGCCTGAGCGAGGTCCGGTCCGGGTAGGTGGACACCATGCCCGGACTCCGACGGTTCTTCCCCTTCACCACCGTGAGCGGTGCCCTGTGGTTTGCTCTCCGTCACCGCCAGCCACTGATGGACTGGGCGGACTGGACGGCCCGATCGGTGCCCCGGCTGATCGACGGGGAGCACCGTGATCTGCTCGCCGAGGCCCGCCTCCGGGCCCGGCTGCGCACCGATGTCCGGACGTCCCAGGCCGACCTCGAGGTGAGGGTCGAGGACGGCCGGGCCCTGCTCTGGGGCACGGTCGAGCCCACGGTTGCCGCGGCCGCCGCCGACCTGGCCCTGCGGGCCTCCGGTGTGGACACGGTCCGGGACGAGATGCAGGTCCTCCCCGCCCCGAGGCGTCGAGGCCCGCGCCGCGGGCGCCGTCAGGCCGCTTGAACCGCTGCTGGTTACGGTGACCGGGTCGGCCCGGGTGGCGTAACTGGCAGCCGCGGGGGGCTTAAACCCCCCTGGCCCTCACGGGCCGTGCGGGTTCGAATCCCGCCCCGGGCACGGTCACCTCCGCCGGCTTCACTGATGGGGCGGGTCGGTCGTGCTGCTTCGCTCTGCTCCCGCAGCCTCACGCCTGTTCCAGGTGGGCGCGGATGGCGGTGCCGGCGTCGTCGAGGAAGCCCTTGTCGCGGGCGTAGGCGACCATGCCGTCGAAGCCGGCCCGCCACTCGTCGTCGGCGGCCGATCCAGCCAGGGCGATGACCGCGTCGGTGGTGATCCAGGCGTGCTCGCCCTCGAGGCGACCGTGGGGGGCCAGCACGGCCGCGAGGCGGCTGTCGTCGGTGCCGCCTCCGGCGACCGCCACGTGGAAGCCCCGGAAGTCGGCGGGGTCGACCAGGGTCACGGTGGCGCGGTCGAGATCGGCGTGGATGATCACGGTGGCGAACGTAGTCCGACGTGCGACCCTGTCGGCATGGCCGACAGCATGGACAGCGAACGGGACGCCATCGAGGCCCTGCGGGCCGACGGGTACACCCACGAGTTCTTCATCGAGGACGACGGCGTGCGCTGTCCCGAGTGCGAGAGCCAGGTCCTGGCTCCCGAGGCGGTCAGCGTCGACCGGACCTTCCGCTTCGAGGGCGCCTCCGACCCCGACGACATGTCGATCGTCTTCGCCGTCTCGAACGGCCCCTGCGGCCTGAAGGGCGTGCTCGTCTCCTCCTTCGGCCCCGAGGTCAGCGGCCCCCGAGCCGACGTCCTCCGCCGCCTCGGCACCTGAGGCCGAGATCAACTGCGGACGCGGGTGAACCAGGGGTCGCCGACGGCGGAGTAGCGCTGGAGGTCGATCCAGTGGATCCAGGCCGTGATCTTGCCGCGCAGCCGGGCGCCGGCCGGGCCGGACACGGGCGGGCGGACGTGGCAGGTGCGGATCTGATGCGGCTGGAGGATGAAGGCGTCCGGGCAGTCCACGGCGTCGACCGAGACCGATCCCTCCAACAGGTTGTAGACCTGCAGGCGCTCCGAGTCGGAGCTGTTGCGGACCCGCACCTGCAACAGGGGCCGCTCCCCGGGTGCGGGTCGGGTCACCGGCCGGACATCGGGGTAGGCCTGGTCGTAGTCGAGGACGAGGCGGATCCCGCCCTCGTCGTCCACGACCAGGGAGTCCACCGCGATCAGGTACCGCACGTTGCGCTCGACCGGGAACGCGAGGCCCTGGTACACCGATTCGGCCGCGGGCGGGCTGCCGGCGCCGGCGCCGGGCGGCAGGCCGCGCGCGGTGTCGACCCGCCGCAGGCCGGTGATGGTCCCGCCCGTGTAGACGGCGATGACCTCCTGGAAGGTGGACACCGAGGTCAGGTTCACGAAGCCGTTGCGGGGAGCCTCGAAGGCCCACCAGATCGACGAGTTGCCGGCGGCGCCGCCGTGGCGGGGCTCGCCGGGCTGGCGGGTGGCGTCCACGTTGTGGCCCGCCACCGTGCGGTGGCTCTGGGCCAGGAAGGGCGACACCCGGATGAGCGGGGCGTTGGCCAGCCGGTCGTTGGCCGGTGGGCCGGAGGCGGGACCGCCCGGGTCCACGTCGACGGTGACCGCCGGTCCGCAGGTCGGGCTGAACCCACTCAGGTCGACCCCGCTGGGCAGGCCGGAGCTCAGCGCGCTGGACGGACGGGTCCCGGGCCCGAAGTGGTCGTTGAGCGGGTTCTCGGAGGGGAACGGGTCCTGGTCATCGGCGAAGCCCCACTGGCGGTTGGCGTCGCCCGCCTCCTCGAGGTCGACCCTGCGGGCGTGGTCATCGGCGTTCTCCGAGCGGTCCTCGTCGATGTGCCACACCAGGGTGCCGCAGCCCGCGAGGGCGATGTCGTAGCCCGCCTGCTCCCGGTTCTCCACCAGGAAGTACTCGCCGGTGCCGCCGCCGCCGAGGAAGCCGACGTCGACGCCGTCGGGGTTCTCGCGGACCTGGAGCACGTCGTCGGTGGTCGCCGAGGACGTCGAGGGGGACGTCGATGGATGGGGGTCGTGACCTCCGTCGGGGTCAGCCAGCCCACCTGGGAGCGGCTGAAGGGGTCGGGCAGCGGCGGGCGGGTCCCCGTGGGCTCGCCGGGGAGGGCCAGCCAGTGCAGGCCCATGACGCTCCAGGTGTCGACGCCGGCGGAGCTGCCGTCGGTGTCGTAGAGGTCGATCCAGCCCAGGTCGTGGCCGAACTCGTGGACCCAGATGCCGAGGGTGGCCTGGGCCACGGGCCCGTCGCACTGCATCTCGCCACCGGTGAAGAAGCCTCCGTGGGCCTCGTCGTCGCCCAGCACGAGGCCGTCCGCGGTCAACGGCCAGTTCAGCGGGCTTCGATGGGCCCAGATCGAGTTCCCGGCGCAGCCCTGGGCGGCCTCGGTGCCGGCCACGACGATGCCAAGGTGGAGCTCGTCCGGGGACAACCGGTGGTCGCCGTTGCCGCCGTTGATCTCGAGGTCATGGGCCGCGAAGTCGACCGAGGCGTTCGCCGCCGCGAGGATCTGGCGGGCGACGGCGTTGTAGCCGGAGAAGTTGCGGCCGCTGTCGGGGTGGTTCCCCGGCAGGGTGACCACCACGACGCCGTCGTCGACGGTGCCCTGGGTCTCGGCCGCGGGCTGGAGGTCGAGCTGACCGAACGACGCGTCGTCGTAGTAGTCGGCCACGCTCTGGTCCGGGCCGAAGAACAGCTCGCTCCAGTCCGCGGCGGTCGTGCTCAACGAGGTGTCCTGGAACTGCGCCAGGACGACCAGCACGTCCTGGGTCCCGACGGCCGGCGGGGTGCCCTCGCCGGCCTCGGCCGTGCCCGCTGCGCTCGGACTCGGCGGCGGCCAGGGCCGCCTCGTCCCGGAGGTGCGGGGCCAGCGCCGCGCCCGACGGAGGCCGACCGCCGGCCTCGGGCCGGAGCCCGGACGGCCGCAGCCGACCGCCGGGTGTGGGCTCGGCGAACGACCAGGTGCCGGCCGTGTCCTGCACGACCGTGTAGCCGGCGAGGGTCTCGAAGCCGTTGACGTACTCGTCGCCGTAGAGGCGGGCGGTGAAGGTCGACCCGTCGGGCTGGGTCAGGGTCTGGGGCCGGGGATCGGCGGGGGAGGCCGACGCGGCGTCGAGCCCGACCAGCACCCCGAGGCCGAGGACGAGGCTGACCAGGAGGTATCGGAGGGGCCGCCGCACGGCGGCACCCTACCGACGGGTGCGCCGGGGGAAGATGCGGCGGGCGAGGTCCCAGAGCGTCCGCCCGGCATCGGCCGGATCGGCCGTGGCCGCCACCGGCCGGCTGGCCGAGATGATGAAGGCGAGGGCGGAGGCGGCGAACAGGTCCCATCCCGGCGCCACCTCCCCGTCGACGCTCTCGGGGTCGACGGCGCGGCGGATGTTCATGCCCTGCACGAGGGCCATGAGCACGACGGCCATCGACTCGTAGGTGAACGGCTCGCGGGGCTCCAGGCCGTACTCGGGGAACCAGGTGGCGAAGAGCTCGGCCCACCGGAGGCTGACCTCGTGGGACTGGGTGCCGAGGCGCTCGTCGATCTCGCGGTCGCCGTAGGCCATGAGGGCCAGCGTCAGCCGCTCCCGCTCCGGCGGCGCAGCCAGCCCCTCGTAGCTGATCATCGCCGCGGCCCGCACCAGCTCCTCGAAGGGCGGATCGGCCTCCGCCGCGGCCGAGACCGCGATCCCGGCGTGGTGCACGGCCGGCAGCTGCTCGGGGGACAGGAGCAGCTCCAGGAGGTCGTCGCGGTAGTCGTCCTGGCTGTCCCAGTAGTGGTACACGGCGCCGATGCTGAGGCCGAGACGATCCACGATGTCGGTGATGCGGACGTGGTCCAGCGGCTCGCCCAGCGGGTTCTCGTACAGGTGGTCCCGGCCGGCCTCGAGCAGGACCCGCCGGCCCTCCTCGGGCGACAGCCGACGACGTCGGGTCCGTCGTTGTCGGGTGGCCATGGCGGCGACGTTAGCCACCTTCCATAGCAGCCACTAGGTACTACGGAGGCGACGGCCGACCCTGTTCCCGGAACTGATCGGCGGCGACCTCGTGGTCGACGATGCGATCGGGGTAGTCGAGCACGGGGGCGTCGAGGGTTCCGGTGAGGAGCCAGGGCTCGTGGACCGCCGCGCCCGTGATGCCCGCCAACTCCGGGACGTAGCGGCGCACGTAGTCGCCCTGCGGATCGAAGCGGTGGGCTTGGCGCACGGGGTTGAAGATGCGGTTGGGCCGGGTGTCGGCGCCCGTGCCGGCCACCCACTGCCAGTTGGCCGAATTGTTGGCGATGTCGCCGTCGGCCAGCCAGTCGAGGAAGTGCGCGGCACCCCGGCGCCAGTCGATCCCCAAGTGCTTGGTCAGGAAGGAGCCGGTGAGCAGGCGGGCCCGGTTGTGCATCCAGCCCTCCTGTTGCAGTTGGCGCATCCCCGCGTCGACGATGGGCAGGCCGGTCCGGCCCTCGGCCCACGCCGTGAACGCGTCGTCGTCGTCGACCCACGCCCGGCCGCGGTCGCGGAGGTCGTCGCGGGCGATGGCGGGGAAGGCGAAGGTGGTCTGGTGGTGGAAGTCCCGCCAGCAGAGCTGGCGGACGAAGGGATCACCGCCGGGCCGGGGTCCGAGCCGATCGGCCAGCTCCAGGGCCGAGATCGTCCCGAAGTGCAGGTGGGGGCTGATGCGGGAGGTCCGGTCGCCGGGCAGGTCGTCGTGGCCCTCGTCGTAATCTGCCAAATCGGCCGCGGCCCAGCGGTTCAGCAGGGCCCGGGCCACGGTCTCCCCACCCGGGGCCAGGTCCGGGCTCGTCGGACCAGTGGCGAGGTCACCGGGCTCGGGCAGGGGCCCGGGGTCGACACCCTCGGGCAGGTGGACCCGTTCGGGGATCGGCTCGACGACCCGCCGGGGGTGGGCCGCCCACGCCCGCCAGTACGGGGTGAAGACCTTGTAGTGCTCGCCCGAGCCCGTGAAGACCTCGTCGGCGGGGACCACGCCGACGCCGGGGAAGGTCACGATCTCGACCTGTCCGGCGGCGTCCCGCACCAGACGCTGCTCGCGACGGCGGGCGAACGCGGTGACGTCCGCGGAGGCGTGCACGGCGTCGGCCCCGACGTCGGTGGCCAGCCGGAGGGCTTCGCTCACCGGGTCGCCCCGGCGCACGACGAGGTCGCCGCCCCGCTCGCGCAGTGACGAGCGGAGGTCGCGCAGGCAGTCGACGAGGAACGACGCCCGGTTGGGCACGGCGAAGCCGGAGGCCAACAGGGCCTCGTCGACGACGAACAGCGGCACGACGGTGTCGGCCCGCCGGACGGCCTCCGCCAGCGCGGGATGGTCGTGGAGCCGGAGGTCGCGGTTGAGGAGGACGACGACGGAGCGCACCGCAGCGGGCCCCGCGGACGGGCTCAGGCCCCCAGCACGCGGGCCAGGCCGTCGACCACGCGGTCGACCTGCTCGTCGGTGATGACCAGCGGCGGGCACATGGCGAGGGCCGTGCCCAGGGGGCGCACGATCACGCCCTCGCCGAGGAGGGCGTCCCGGACCGCCGGAGCCGACGTCCCCTCGTTCAGCTCGATCGCCCAGACCGCCCCTTCGCCGCGGACCTCGGTCGACGAGGCCGTCGGCGTGGAGGCTCCGCAGCCCGCCGGAGAGTCGGGCGCCCACGGCCAGCGAGCGGTCGAGCAGGCCGTCGCCCTCGATCACGTCGAGGTTGGCCAGGGCGGCCGCGGCGGCGGTGGCGTGGCCCGAGTAGGTGTGGCCGTGGCGGAGGATGAAGTCCGGATCGGATTCCAGGGCGGCGTGCACGGGACCGCCGAGGACGACCCCGCCGAGGGGGACGTAGCCGGAGGTCACTCCCTTGGCGAAGGTGATGAGGTCGGGGCGCACGCCGTAGTGCTCGGATCCGAACCAGCGACCGAGGCGACCGAAGGCACAGATCACCTCGTCGATGATGAGGTACGCCCCGTGGTCGTCACAGAGCCGGCGGAGCTGGGTGAGGTACCCCTCGGGCGGCGGGAACACCCCGCCCGCTCCCTGGACCGGCTCGCTGATGACCGCGGCCACCTCGTCGCCCCGTTCGGCGAAGAGGGTGGCCATCGCCTCGATGTCGCCTCGCCGGGACGTTCACGACGTCAGGGAGCAGCTCGCCGAAACCGGCTCGGTTGTCGGGGATGCCCTGGGCCGAGGTCCCGCCGTAGGTGACGCCGTGGTAGCCGGCGGACCGGCTCACGATCAGCTTGCGCTCGGGCCGGCCCGCCCGGATGTGGGCGGCCTTGGCCAGCTTCATGGCCGAGTCGACGGCCTCCGACCCCGAGCTGACGAGGAAGATCCGGGGGTCGTCGACGGGGGCCAGCGCCGCGAGGCGCTCGGCCAGGGCGTCGGCCGGGCCGTTCGTGAAGGGGTCGAAGCAGTGGTAGGCGTGCAGCGTGCGCACCTGGGCCGCCACGGCGTCGGCGACCTCGGCCCTTCCGTAGCCGATGTTGGCGAACCAGAGGCTGGCCATGGCGTCCACGTACTCGTTGCCGTCGGCGTCCCAGACGAGGGCGCCCTCGCCCCGGGCGACGGTGATGAAGTGGTCGGCGGGGGCCGAGGGCTTGGCGAACGGGTGCAGCAGGGCGGGGAGATCGGCGGTGTGCGACGTGGTCATGAGGCTCGTTCCTTCTCCTTCAGCTCGCGGCGCAGGATCTTGCCGCTCGGGTTCTTGGGGATGGCGTCGATGAACTCGACCTCCCGCACCTTCTTGTAGGGGGCCACCAGCTCCTCGACGTGCGCCATGACGTCGGCGGCGGAGAGGTCGGCACCCTCCCGGAGGACCACGAAGGCCTTCGGGATCTCGTCCATGCCGTTGCCGGAGTCCTTGGGGATCACCGCGGCATCGGCGATGTCGGGGTGCTCGATGAGGACGGCCTCCAGCTCGGCCGGGGCGATCTGGTACCCCTTGTACTTGATCATCTCCTTGGCCCGGTCCCGGATGGTCACGTAGCGCGTCGTCGTCGACGGTGACGATGTCCCCGGTGCGCAGCCACACGCCGTCGGCGTCGGTCAGCAGGGTCTCCTCGGTGGCGTCCGGCCGGTTGAAGTAGCCGGCCATCACCTGGGGGCCCTGGATCAGCAGCTCGCCGGTCTCGCCCACGCCCAGCTCCTCGCCGGTGGCCAGGTCGACGACCTTCTGACGGGTGTCGGCCACGGGCGGGCCCGACCGTGCCGGGCTTGTCCTGGCCCAGGAGGCTGATGTGGGTGACGGGGCTGGCCTCGGTCATCCCGTAGCCCTGCACGACCTCGACGTCGAAGTGCTCCTCGACCCGGCGGGCCACGTCGATGGGCAGGGGAGCGGCGCCCGACATGACGTAGCGGACGCTGCTCAGGTCGGCGCCGAGCTGGTCGCCCATGTTGGCCAGGGCCAGCAGCGCGGGCGGGACGACGAAGAGGTTGGTGGCCTGGTGGCTGATGGTCAGGTCGACGAAGCGCTGGGGGTCGAAGCCGGGCAGGACGACCTGCTTGGAGCCACTGGCCAGGCCACACAGCATCAACACGGTCAGGCCGTAGATGTGGAAGAAGGGCAGGAAGTCGATCATCACCGAGCCGTCGGGGATGAGGTCGGTGCCCCGGATCTGGGCCACGTTGCTGGTGATGTTGTGGTGGCGCAGCATCACGCCCTTGGGCGCCCCGGTGGTGCCCGACGAGTAGGGCAGCGCGGCGAGGTCGGTCAGGGGGTCGACCTCGACCGGTGACGGATCGCCGGCCGCACCCGAGGCCAGGTCCCACACCTCGGCGGTGTGGTGGAAGCGCTCGTCGTGGCCCCAGACGGCCCGGGTCGTCTCGGCGGTGACGTCGGCCACGAACACCGCCTTCGGCTCGGAGTCACCGAACTGGTGGGCGATCTCCCGCTCCTTGTAGAGCGGGTTCAGGGTGGTGACGGTGGCCCCGGCGAGGAGCGCGCCGTGGAAGGCGATGACCCACTCGGGGGAGTTGGGGGCCACGATGCCGACCCGGTCGCCGGGTTCGACGCCCTCGTCCTGCAGGGCCCGGGCCACGCCGCGGGAAGCCTCCCAGACGCGGGCGAACGTGTACTCCGAGTCGGTGATCCCGTCGACGAGGGCGACCCGCTCGGGCCAGGTGGCCGCCGCGCCGGCCAGCAGGTCGCTCACCGGCAGCACGGGATACGGGGCGAGGGACGGGCGGGGTGACTCCTGGGTCATGGGCCGGATCGTAGGACCACGCCGGGGAGGGTGACGGCGTGCTCGTCCATGTGGGGCACGCTAGTGGTGACCCGTACCCTCCTCGGCTGGCCCCGCCTGCTTCCATGCCCCGAACCCGACCCCCGCGCCCCACCCTCGTCGTCCTCCTGCTCGCCCTCGTGGCGGCCGCGGCAACGGCCTCGGTGCCGGCGCCGGCGGCCGCCGGGCCGACCGCCTGGTACCCGGACCCCCCGACCGGGGTCGGCACCGAACTGGCTCCGCTGCCGGAGGCGGGTCAGGACGAGGACGCCAACTGGGCGCCGTTCCTCGGGAACCGCGAGCTCTGGTGCACGAACGGCAACCCGGGGTACGCGGGCTGTGCGAGCCACCACGGGTATCCGGCGCTCGACATCGGCATGCCGATCGGCACACGGATCTACGCCGCGGGGCCCGGGCGGGTGGCCTCGGCCGGGTCCGACGGGGACGCCAGGGGCACCTACGTCGACATCCAGCACGACGACGGGATCCACTCCCGGTACTACCACCTGTCCGCCGAGTCGGTGTCGGTGGGTCAGCGGGTCGAGCGGGGCACCCCCATCGGCCGTTCCGGGATGTCCGGTCGGACCACCTCGCCCCACCTGCACTACGAGGAGCGCACCGCCGGCAACGGCCAGAAGGATCCGGGCGTGATGTTCGGAACGTCGGCGCGGCCGCCTGATCGCCTACCCGAACGCGACCGGCCACACGTCGTGGTGGGCCACCCCCTACGGCACCCGGCTGCGCAACGACTCCTTCGCGGTGAACAACACCTCGCTCTACTGGGGCGGCCCGGGGGTGGCCACCGGCGACCTGAACGGCGACGGTGCCGATGACCTGCTGGTGGGTGCGCCGGGCGAGGACTCCCCGATCCAGGGAGCGGGCGGCGCGGTCGCCATCGACGGCGGCGGCGCCTTCGTGCTCTACGGGACCCTGGCGGCGGAGGGTGCCGTGTCGGGCACCGGTGCGGAGCGGATCCTGCAGGGCTGGGGCGGGGTGCCGGGCGCGCTGGCCAACAACGAGGTGGCCGGTGCCGCCGTGGCCACGGGCGACTTCGACGGCGACGGCTTCGGCGACGCGGCAGTCGGGGCCCCGGCGGCGACGGTGTCGGGCGAGCGCGCCGCGGGGGAGGTCGTCGTCGTCCACGGCTCGTCCGAGGGCCTGTTCCCGGACCCACGCGGTGTGCGCCTCATCGGGATCGCGCCGGAGCGGGGCGATCAGTTCGGCGTGGCGCTGGCCACGGGCGACTTCGACGCCGACGGCTTCGACGACCTGGTGGTCGGGGCCCCGGGCGAAGGCGTCGGCAGCCGCGTGGTGGCCGGGGCCGTGACGGTGTTCCGGGGGACGGCCTCGGGCCTCGCGTCGACGGGTCGGGAGATCACCGCAGCCCCGCCGATCGTGGCCGGCACCCACGAGAGCGGTGACCGGCTCGGCGTGGCCTTGGCGGCGGGGGACACGAACGGTGACGACATCGACGACCTCGCCGTGGGCATCCCCGGCGAGGACACGCCCGACGTCGGCTCCCCCATGAGTGGGGACGCCGGGGCCGTGCTCGTCCTGCGGGGGCGGCCGGCCGCCGACATCCGACCGGGGCTGCGGGGCGAGGACAGCGTCGAGCTGCACATGGACAGTGCCGGGGTGGCGGGCGACGGTCGAGCCGGGGACCAGCTCGGCACCACCGTGGCCATCGGGGACGTGCAGGGCGACGGCTTCGCCGATGTCGCCGTGGGCGCGGTGGGCAATGACGTGGGCGCGGCGCGGGAGGCCGGATCGGTCCTGGTGCTCTACGGCTCCGCCGATGGCGTGCGGAGGACGGGGGGGAGTGTCCACCTGACCGCAGAGTCCCCGGGGGTGGCGGGCACGGCCCAGACCGGCGACCACCTCGGTGGCGGTCTGGTGCTCGACGACATGGACGGGGACGAGGACGCCGACCTCGTCATCGGCATCCCGGGTCAGGCGGTCGGCGCCGACCGCAACGCCGGCGCGATGGTGTTCCTCCACGGCACGACCACGGGCGTGTCGGCCCAAGGCAGTCTCCAGTTCCACCAGGCCGGCGCGACCAACGGCCTCGCCGGCGAGGCCGCGGCCGACGATGCGTTGGGTGCCGCCGTGGCCCTCGGCGACCTCGATGGTGACGGGCGGCCCGACATCGTGCTGGCCGGCCCGGGTGAGGACCTGCCTGGGGCCCGCGACGCGGGGGCGGTGGTCGTCCTCCACGGGCAGAGCGTCGGCTGGGCCCAGAGCGACAGTGAGATCGTCCACGGCAACACGACGCCATCGACGGTGGGTCAGGCCGAGGGCGGCGACAGCTGGGGCGGGCTGTTCCCGATCTACCTCTGATCAGCCGGTGAGGGCGGTCTGGGGCAGGCGCCGCACGGTCCGGGGAACCAGCGGGACGAGGCGGCGGGCGACCGCGGTGCCCGCGTCGAGGGCGAGACGGTCCGAGGTCCGCCAGCGGTAGCCGTACTGGTCCCGGATCCGCGGCGGCAGCGAGCCGATGGTCACGAAGCGGGCCAGTGACACCGGCGGCCCGGCGATCCACGGCAGGTCCGGGGCGAAGATCGAGCGGGCCAGGCCACGGGCGGTGTCGCTCACCTCGACGCGGTCGACCATGTCGTCCCAGTAGCGACGGAAGGCCGGCCAGTCCTCGGGCTGGGCGTCACGGGGGCAGCCGAGGACCTCGGCCACGTGGGTCGAGTCCTGGTAGTAGGACTCGAGCTCGGCGTCGCTGAGTCGGCCGTGGACCGCCGTGTAGACGGTGACGGCGGTGTCCACCAGCGTGGCGTTGACCCAGCACAGCAGCTCGGGGTCATTGGCCTCGTACCCCGCCCCGCGCACGTGCTCGTGGATCCGGCGGACCCGTGCGGCGACCTCTTCGGCGGCGTCGTCCGTGCCGAACACGATGGTGTAGGTCGCCTCCAGGGTGCCCCGGAGGCGGCGCAGCGGATCGCCCTCGAAGTCGCTGTGCTCGGCGACGCCGGCCGCCACCTTCGGATGGGCCAGCTGCAGGAGCAGGGCCCGACCGCCGCCGAGGAGGATCGCCCCTTCGGCGTCCACCCGCCGGATCACGGCGTCGGGGGGGAACCGGCTGGCCACGGAAGGGCACGGTACGCGCCCGGATGGGGACCGCCAAGGGTGGTGATCGGTACCTTGATCCCCCATGGAGATGCCCCCCGGCCCCCCGGTGTCCGGACCGACGAGCCCGCCACCGGCCGGAGACCCCGGGACCCCCCCGCCGCCGGACGACCAGGCGGCTCCCGGCCCTGACGGGCTGCTCGCCGACGAGGCCGCCAACCGCCGTCTGGTGGCCACTGTGGCGGCGTTGGCGCTCGTGGCGGTGGCGCTGATGATCGGCTTCTTCCTGATGACGAGGGACGGTGACGGTGAGACGGCGGTCGCCGAGCCCGACCCCCTCCCGCCGGTGACCGACCCCGTGACGGGGACCACCGTGCCCCCCGGGGACGCCATCGACGAGGCCGAGCTCGAAGCGCTCCTGACCGAGCTGCAGGCCGTGGTCGAGGAGGAACGGGACCTCGAGTTCCAGGAACCGGTCGACGTCGAGCTGCTGGACGACGAGGCGTACCTCGAGCGGTCGCGCCAGGACTTCGACGAGGACATCGCCGAGGACCGTGAGGACCTCGAGAACTCGGCGGCCGCGCTCGGGGCGCTCGGCCTCTGGCCCGAAGGGGTGGATCCCGTCGATGTGCTCGGCCAGTACCTGTCGGTCGGCTCCCTCGGCTACTACGACCCCGAGACGGGCGAGATGGTCGTGCGGGGCGCCGCCGACACCCCGAACCTGCGGATCACCCTGGTCCACGAGCTGACCCACGCCCTCGAGGACCAGCACTTCGAGCTGGACCGCCCGGAGCTGGACGATCGACCGGACGAAGCCGGTCTGGGGTTCTCGGCCCTGGTGGAGGGCAGCGCCTCCCGGGTGGAGACCGCGTACACCGACTCCCTCACCGACGAGGAGCGGGCCGACGCGCAAGCCGAGCAGCAGGGCTACATCGAGGGGCTCGACGTGGCGGCGTTCCCGCCGATCCTGCTGGCCCAGCAGCAGTTCGTGTACCAGACGGGCGCGGCCTTCGTCGAAGCGATCTTCGACGCCGACGGCAACGCCGCGGTCGACGAGGCGCTGGAGGACCCCCCGACGACCAGTGAGCAGATCCTCGAGCCCGACGCGTGGCCCGAGCGGGAGGCCGTGGTCGAGGTCGAGGCGCCGGAGGCCGACGGGGAGGTGGTCGAGGAGGCCGTCGCGGGCCAGTTCCTGATCCACGCCCTGGCCAGCCTGTCCGAGGACGAGGCCACCCCCGAGTGGGACGGCGACAACACGCGTCCTCTGGCGGGACGGCGACGTGGACTGCCTCCGCATGGCGGTCGCCGGCGACGTCGAGGCGCTCGAGGCGGGGCTGACCCCCTGGGCCGAGCAGGCCAGCGCCGAGCTGGAGGTCGAGGGTGACCTCCTCGTGGTGACCAGCTGTCGCTGAGCGATGTCCGGACGACGGTCCGGCCTCAGCCGAGCTGGCCCAGCGCCTCGCTGTCGCCTACCGCGGTCTTGTCGGCGATCTGCTGGAGGAAGGCCTCGTCGGCCCCGGCCGCCTCCATCATCTGCTTGGGGTAGGCCTTCATGGAGTAGCCCTCGGGCAGGAGGGGGGCGTTGTCCTCGCGCCGGGCGAGCACCTGCTCGATGATCGGCTCGAGCTCGCGGGCCTTGGCCGCGGTCGCCGCCTCGTCCCGCTCCTTGAACTCGGGCAGGACCTCGGTGCCGAAGAGCTCGAGGCTGTCCATGATGTCCTCGTGGCGGTTCTTGCCCGCCTGCATGACGAAGATGAGCTGGTCGACGCCGGCCTCCTCGTAGCGGCGCAGGAACTCGCGGAGCTGGTCGGGGGTGCCCACGGCCCCCCGTAGGCCCTCGCGCTCGCCCGCGACGAGCTTGGCGCCCAGGGTCTCCTGCTCGGCGGCGATGGCGGCTTCGGGGGAGTAGCCCATCTCCTCGCGGCGCTCCAGGAACTCCTGCCAGACGTCGGTCGTGCCCGGCTGGTGCTCGCCGAAGATGTAGTAGTGGGCGAGGGAGTAGCCGAAGAAGTTGCCGCCCTTCGAGGCCCATGGCGAGGGCCTGGGTCTCGTCCTTGGCGCACATCATCGGGGTGACGCAGGCCACGGACGGGTTGACCGCCTGGCCGATGGCGACGCCCTTGTCGGCCAGGCGCCGGCGGTAGTCACCGACCCACTGGCGGGCCTCCTCCGGGTCGATGAAGGCGAAGGTGAGGGCGCCGATGCCCAGCTCGGCCGCCAGCATGATCGTGTCCCGACGGGAGCAGGCCACCCACAGCGGCGGGTGCGGCTTCTGGACCGGCTTGGGCACCACGTTGCGGGGCGGCATCGAGACGAACTGGCCCTCGTGGCCGGTGAAGGGGGCCTCGGTCATGCACCGGATGGCGACCTCGAGGCCCTCCCGCCACTGGTCCCGCTTGAGCATCGGGTCGATGCCGAAGCCGCCCAGCTCGGCCTCCGAGGAGGACTCGCCGGAGCCGAAGTCGACCCGGCCGTTGGAGACGAGGTCGAGCATCGACACCCGCTCGGCGGTGCGAGCGGGGTGGTTGTAGCCGGGCGCGGTCTGGATGATCCCGTGGCCCAGGCGGATGTCCTTCGTGCGCTGGCTGGCGGCGGCGAGGAAGACCTCGGGGGCCGAGCTGTGGGAGTACTCCTCGAGGAAGTGGTGCTCGACCTCCCAGCAGTACTCGATGCCCAGGCGGTCGGCCAGCTCCACCTGGTCGAGGGCGTCCTGCACGAGCTGGCGCTCGCTGTCCTCGGTCCAGGGGCGGGGGAGCTGGTGCTCGTAGAAGATGCCGAACTTCATGCCGCGGCGACCTCCTCGCGTTGGCCAGGTCATCGAATCGGGCGAGGAGGTCGCTCTGGTCGGCGCGGCCGTCGGCGGCGTGGGCCACCTCCGCCCGGAACGCCTCGAGGTCGGCCCGGCGGCGCTCGCCGAGGGACTGGGCGAGGGCACGGTCCCAGGTGCGGCCGACCAGGTCGGCGCCGGCGTGCTGTCGACGGCTCGCCGACCACGGTGCGGTCCCGGATCTCGCTCAGCACGGTCTTCAGGTACTCGACGTGGGGGGTCTCGTCGGCCCGGATGTAGCCCACCAGGCGGGCGGCCTCGCCGTCGCCGGCCACAAGTTCCGGGTCGTCGAGCAGCTCCTCGGCCCACGCGAAGGTGTGGAAGGCGGAGATCTCGATGAGCAGGAGCCGGATCATCCGCTCGACCAGCATCTCGAGGTCCACGGACACGTCGTCGGGCCACAGGCGCTGGGGCGGGGCCTGGGCCATCTGGCCGATGCCCATGGCTTCAGCATGCGCTCGGTCTCGTCCTCGGCCGGCGGGTGCCCGAAGGCGACGTCGCGGGCGGCGAACCACATCTGCTTGTGGCCGCCCTCGGCTTCGCCGTCGTCCGGGTCGAAGCCGGCCTCGTCGCGGGCGTGGGCCTCGAAGAGCCCGCGTGCCGAGGTGGGCGAGGGCGGTGCCCTCGGTGTCCTCCACGAAGGTGCGGCGGGCGTCGGGCACGGGGGAGAGGCGGAGCATCGCCCCGAAGCCCTCGACGGTGCCGATGCGGGTCAGGCTGTTGATGATCGGCTCGGGAAGACCGGACTCGATCAGGAAGCGGGCCTGGGCGACGTTGGGGTAGTGGCTGGGCCAGGTCTCGAGGGGCACGTCCATGAGCGTGGTGCCGAAGGTGGCGCGGTGGTTGGCCTGCCAGGCCTCGATGGCCGGCGTGCGGTGGAGGGTCCGGGGCGAGACGTAGGCCCCGTCGGCGTCGAACCCGCCGTGGCAGAGGACGCCGCCGGCGATCAACGGCTCCTCGTAGGGGTGCGAGGCGAGGAGCTCGGCCTCGTCGTAGGTGAGCTGCACGTGGTTTCCCCCTTCGACGTCGACGCCAAGTGTATACTCGTGCGTATACAGCCGCAAGCCCGCACCCTCCTCCGGCGTCCCGAGCGCCAGGCCCAGCTCCGCCGGGCCGCGGCCACGGCCTTCGCCCGCACGGGGTTCGCCGGGACCTCGATGGACGACGTGGCCGCGGAGGCCGGGGTCAGCCGCCTGATCGTCTACCGCAACTTCGAGTCGAAGGCCGAGCTCTACCGGTCTGTCCTCACCGGAGTGCGGGACCGGCTGCGGGACGAGTTCCTGGCCGGCTACGAGCGCCGCGAGGCCGAGACCCGGGTTCGCGGTCCACGCCATGGTCGTCGTGGCCCGCGAGGACCCCGACGGCTTCCGCCTCCTGTGGCGCCATGCCGCCCGGGAGCCCGAGTTCGCGGCCTTCGCCGACGACTTCCACGACCGGGCCGTCGCCGCCGTCGAGACCCTCGTCGGCGCGCTCCTGCCCGACCCCGCCCTGCACCGCTGGGCCACCGCCCTGTCGGTCGACTTCGTCGTCCAAGCGGTGCTCGGGCTGGCTCGACCACGGGGACCCGGCCCGGGACGACGAGCTGGAGCGACGGGTCACCGAGGGCCTCGTGGCCCTGTATCCGACCTGGCTGTGAGCGTCGATCCCGCCTTCGCCCCGGTCGAGGAGGCCTTCCGGGAGAACTTCGCCAGCCGGGACGAGCTGGCGGCGGCCGTCTGTGTGATCGTCGACGGCCGCACGGTGGTCGACCTGGCGGCGGGTGAGGGGTGGGAGCCCGACTCGCTGGTGAACGCCTTCTCGGTCGGCAAGGGCCTCACCGCCGCCGTCCTGGGTCACGCCATGGAGCAGGCGGGCGTCGGCCTCGAGGACCCCGTCACCCGGTGGTGGCCCGAGCTCGATCTCGGCCTGACGGTCGGCCAGCTCGCCGCCCACCAGGCCGGGCTGCCGGCCCTCCGGGCGCCCCAGCCCGAGTTCGTGATGTACGACTGGGACGCCATGGTCGCCGCC
Source organism: uncultured Microthrixaceae bacterium (assembly GCA_963748285.1). GTDB lineage: Bacteria > Actinomycetota > Acidimicrobiia > Acidimicrobiales > DATDAH01 > DATDAH01. The sequence continues at coordinate 1,246,471 of CAVVIF010000008.1, read as the reverse complement.
CTGGCGGCCGAGGTCCCGTGGTGGGAGCCCGGCACCGCGCACGGCTACCACACGAACACCTTCGGCTACCTCGTGGGCGAGGTCGTCCGCCGGGCCACCGGTCGCTCCGTGGGCACCCTCCTGCGCGACCTGGCCGCGCCGCTCGGCGCCGACGTGTACATCGGCGTCCCCGACGAGGAGCACCACCGGATCCGGCCGTTCACGTTCCCCGGGATGGAGGGCTACGTGGCCGCCGAGCCCGCGGACGACCACGAGCTGATGATCCGCAACGGCTACGCCAACCCCCGCGGGTTCTCCGGGGTCGGCGTCATCAACACCCCCGAGTGGCGGCGGGCCGAGATCCCCTCGACCAACAGCCACGCCAGCGCCCGAGGGGTGGCCCGCTTCTACGCCGGGATCCTCGCCGGGGAGGTCTTGGCCGACGAGACCGTGGCGGCGCTCACTGAGATCCGGTCCGACGGCATCGACCTGGTGCTCGACCGGCCCTCCCGCTTCGGCGCGGGGTTCCAGCTCCCCCAACCCGAACGTCCCTTCGGCACCGGCCCCGGCGCCTTCGGCCACTTCGGCGCCGGCGGGGCCCTCGGCTTCGCCGACCCGGACGCCGGCGTCGCCTTCGGCTACGTCATCGCCGAGATGGGCCCCCGCTGGCAGAACCCCCGCAACCGCGCCCTCCTCGACGCCCTCACCACCTGCCTCTGACCGCCCGGGCCACCGAAACCGATGACAGGGTTGGGGGCGTGGGGTCGGGCTGCGGGTGGTCGGGGGCACGTCAGCTGTCGGGGCGGCGGGAAACGATGGCAGGGATGGGGGCGTGGGGTCGGGCTGCGGGTGGTCGGGGGCGAAACCCGTCGTTCGGCGCCCTCGGTGGCCGCTTTCGGCGCGCAGCGGGGTGCTCGGCCCGCCGATGTCACGGGCCGTGACCATCCCCCATTCTGGCGCCCGATTCGGTCCCTATGGCAACCGAATCAGGCGCCAGAACCAGGATGGGGGGCACGAGGCCCGTTCGGTCACGGAGCGTGGCGGATCAGGCCGTGGGTCGCGCATGGGCAGTTCTCGACGAGATAGCTGTCGGAATCCGACAGCTATCTCGTCGAGGTCACCGGCCCGACCGCCTTCTGTGGGCTCCAAGGGCTCGTGCGCCCCCGACGATCGGCGGCCCGACTCCACGCCCCCATCCCTGCCATCGGTTTGCCCGGCCCGACGTCAGGCGAGCCCCGTTGGGTCAGCTCTGGAGGGGCAGCACGGTCTGGGCCAAGGCGTCGAGCTCGGCTTCCCAGTCGTCGGGCTCGACGATGGGCAGCACGACGAACTTGCTGGCGCCCACCTCGACCATCTCCTCCAGCCGTTGCTTCAGGCCGGCGTGGCCGGAGGGGATGATCTGGGTCGGATCGGTGATGTCCGGGCGCCGCCTCTGCACGAACTGCAGGAACAGGTCTGGCACCTCGCCGTGGGCGTAGGCCACCAGGGCGCCGAAGTGCTCGGGGTCGATCTCCCGGTCGGCCTCCGCGGCGGCGGACTCGATGGCCGGGATGCCGTTGGCGATGTCGGTGGCGTCACAGAACGACGGCAGCCAACCGTCACCCAGGCGCCCGACCCGGCGCAGCTCAGACGGCGCCTGGCCGCCCAGCCACACGTCCATCGGCTGCTGGACGGGCTTGGGCCGCACCGTGATCCCGTCGAGGTGGAAGCGCTCGCCGTGGTGCTCGACGTCGTCCTCGCTCCAGAGGCGGCGCAGCAGGGGGAGGGCCTCGTTGAACCACGGGGCCCGTTCCTTGCGGTCCACGCCGAAGGCCTGCTGCTCGGCGGGGTCGGCCACACCGAGGCCGAAGGCGGGCAACAGGCGGCCGCCGGACAGCCGGTCGAGGCTGGCCAGCTCCTGGGCCACCAGTACGGGGTTCCGGCCGGGCAGGACCATCACGCTCATGCCGAACTTGATGCGGGTGGTGCGCCCTGCGGCGTAGGCCAGGCCGACGACGGGGTCGGGGCAGTCCCCCGAGACCCGCTCGCTCAGCCAGAGGCTGTCGAAGCCATGGCGCTCCAGGCCGTCGACCATCGGGTCGAACCGCGCCGGGTCGTTGGTGACGGTGCGAGTGCCCAGTCCGAAGCCGACGCGGATCTTCATGGTCCGTAGTCTCCCCCAGGATGGATCAGTTCCGGTTGGACGGGCGGGTGGCGGTGGTCACGGGGGCGTCGGGCGGGCTGGGGGAGCGCTTCGCCCGGGTGCTGGCCGATGCCGGGGCATCGGTCGTCCTCGTCGCCCGGCGGGCGGACCGACTCGGCGAGCTCGCCGGCGAGCTGGACGACGCGCTGGTGGCCCCGGCCGACCTGGCTGACCCCGACCAGCGGGCGTCCGCCGTGGCGGCCGCCCTCGACCGCTTCGGGCGGGTCGACGTGCTCGTGAACAACGCCGGCATCAGCGACGGTCCCCAGCGGGCCGAGACCGAGGACCCGTCGGACTTCGCCCACGCCATCGAGGTGAACCTCACGGCGGCCTTCCACCTGTCCCGCCTGGTGGCGCCGGGCATGATCGAACGCCAGCAGGGGTCGATCGTGAACATCACCTCCGTGCACGGACTCGTGGCGTCGGCCCCGAACCGCCAGGCGGGGTACGTGGCCAGCAAGAGCGGACTGGTCGGTCTGACCCGCGAGCTGGCCTGCCAGTGGGCGACCGAGGGCGTCCGGGTGAACGCCATCGCACCCGGCTACTTCGCCACCGACCTGACGGGCGAGATGATCGCGTCGGACTCGGGCCAGGCCTGGATCGCCCGCAACACGCCGATGCGTCGCATCGGCTCGGCCCACGAGCTGGACGGGGCCCTCCTGTTCCTGGCCTCCGACGCCAGCACCTACGTCACCGGCCAGACCATCGCGGTCGACGGCGGTTGGACGGCCCGGTAGGGGTCGTGGGTAGCGTCGGCGCCATGACGAAGTCCGACGGTGGGTTCCGCATCGAGCACGACTCCATGGGCGAGGTGCGGGTCCCCTTCAGCGCCAAGTACGCCGCGCAGACCCAGCGGGCGGTGGAGAACTTCCCGATCTCCGGCCTGACCATCGACCGCCGCCTGATCCGGGCCCTGGCGATGATCAAGGGCGAGGCGGCCAAGGTCAACGCCGGCCTCGACGAGGTCCCCGACGTCGACCAGGCGCATCGCCGACGCCATCGCGGCCGCCGCCGACGAGGTGGCCGACGGGAAGTGGGACGAGAACTTCCCGATCGACGTGTTCCAGACCGGCTCGGGCACCTCGTCGAACATGAACACCAACGAGGTCCTGGCCACCCTGGCGTCCGAGAAGCTCGGCAAGAAGGGCGCCGTCCACCCCAACGACCACGTCAACGCCTCGCAGTCCTCCAACGACGTCTTCCCCACGGCCATGCACCTCGCGGTGGCCGAGGCCCTGCGGGACGACCTGCTCCCCGCCCTCGCGCACCTGGCCGCCTCCCTGGGCCGGAAGGCCGACGAGTTCGCCTCCGTCGTGAAGTCGGGCCGGACCCACCTGATGGACGCCACGCCCGGTGACCCTCGGCCAGGAGTTCGGCGGCTTCGCCGCCCAGATCAGCCAGGGGGCCGAGCGGATCGAGGGCGTCCTCGGCCGCGTCGGCGAGGTGCCCCTCGGCGGCACGGCCGTCGGCACCGGCATCAACGCCCCGCCGGCCTTCGCCCCGGCGGTCATCGCCGCCCTGGCCGAGCGCACCGGTCTGCCGCATCACCGAGGCCCGGGACCACTTCGCCGCCCAGGCCAGCCCGGGACGGCCTGGTCGACGCGTCCGGCCTGCTCCGGGTCATCGCCGTGGCCCTGGTCAAGATCGCCAACGACCTCCGCTGGATGGGCTCGGGCCCCCGCACGGGCCTGGCCGAGATCCGCATCCCCGACCTGCAGCCGGGCTCCTCGATCATGCCGGGCAAGGTCAACCCGGTCATCCCCGAGGCGGTGACCCAGGTCGCGGCCCAGGTCATCGGCAACGACGCCGCCGTGGCCTTCGGCGGCTCCCAGGGGACCCTCGAGCTCAACGTCTTCATGCCGATGATGGCCCACAACCTGCTCGAGTCGATCCGCCTGCTGACCAACGTCTCCCGGGTCTTCGCCGACACGCTGCATCGACGGCATCGAGGCCAACGAGGAGCAGTGCCGGGCCTACGCCGAGTCGTCGCCCGTCCATCGGGACGTCGCTCAACCCCTACATCGGCTACGAGAAGGCGGCCGCCGTCATCAAGCGGGCGGTCAAGGAGAACAAGACGATCCGCGAGATCGTCCTCGACGAAGGCCTCATGTCCGACGAGGAGCTGACCAAGGCCCTCGACATCGAGGCGATGACCCGCGGCGGGATCATCAAGTAAACGCTTCGGTGCCCCTGCGGCGTGTAGCCGCCGTGGAGGTCGCCGTGGTGACAACCGACTACGCCGCTCAGCCGACCTTCGCCGGCTTCTTCGCCGCGGAGCATCCACGGGTGGTCGGCCTCGTGTTCGTGCTCTGCGGCAGTCGGTCCCAGGCCGAGGAGATCGCCCAGGAGGCGTTCCTGCGGGCCTACCAGCGGTGGGACGTCGTGGCCGGGTACGACGACCCGGGCGCGTGGGTGCGGCGGGTGGCGGCGAACCTGGCGACGTCGTGGCTCCGCCGGCGGTGGCCGGGAGGTCCGGGCGCTGGCCCGGACCGCCGCTCGCCGCCCGCCCCCCATCGAGGTCGTCGTGGCGGACCCGGCCTTCTGGGACGCCGTCCGGCGCCTGCCCCGACGGCAGGCGCAGTGCGTCGCCCTCCACTACCTCGAGGACCGGTCGGTGGCCGACATCGCCCGCGTCCTGGGCATCGGCGAGGCGACGGTCCGGGTCCACCTGCACCGGGGCCGGAGCACGCTGGCCGCCGCCCTCCACGAACAGCTCGACCGAGAGGAGGCCCCATGACCATCGACCAGCGCGCCCGGACCGCAGCCGATGACGTCCGTCAGCAGATGTCGATCGCCGAGGTCCCCGACGCCGGCGCTCATCGCCCGGCAGGCCCGCCGCCGGCGACGGCGGCGACTCGGGGCCGGGGCGGCCGTGGTCGCCATGACGGCCCTCGCCGTGGGCCTGGTCGCCGTCCGCGACGAGCCCGCGTCCCCACCCGCCGCCACCGATGCCCGAGGAGCCGAGGGCTGGGAGCGCATCCTGAAGTCCGACGCCGGCATCGACCCCGGCGCCGAGCTCGCCAGCGTCGGCTCGGACGGCGAGAACGCGTTGGTGGCCGGTGCCGCGCCAGACGGTGACTGGTGGCGCACAGGGATCTGGTTCTCCGAGGACGGTCGGACCTGGGTCGAGGCCGACCACCCGGACCTGCCGGGTCACGTCTCCGCCGTGGCGTTCCACGACGGTGTGGCCTTGGCGTCGGGCGTCGCCGGCGTCCGCGACGCCTCCTACCAGTCGGCCTTCGTGTGGCGATCCGACGACGGCGGCCGCACGTGGCAGGACCTCGCGGTGGCGCCGGACGCCTTCGGGCCGCCCGCACCGGAGATGGGGCGGCCGTTCGTCTCCCAACTGGTCTTCCGGGATGGCTGGTGGGTCGCCGCCGGCGGGAGCTCCACGGGGTACTCCGGGATCTGGCTCAGTGAGACCGGAGACACCTGGGAGCAGGTGCTGGAGTCCCGCGAGGGCGGGGGCCCCTCACTGGCCGACCTCGCCGACGGGCGGTCTGCTGGCGTACTGGACGACCGTCGGGTGGTCGACCGACGACCCCACCGAGTGGGGGCCGCACTTCGACGTGGACGCGCCCGGGGACCTCTATCCGGCCTCCATCGCCGCCGGGGCCGACCTGGCGGCGGGTCAGGGCCTCGTGAGCCACAGGGACACCGCGCTCCTGCGGAGTGCGGACGAGGGCCACTCGTGGCACGTCGACGACGCGTTCGACCGCCGCTTCCCGGACGCGTTCCTCATGGGCACGGCCCGGTTCGGTGAGGTCGACGTGGTGGCCGGGGCCGACGGTGACGACCGCCCGACGGCATGGCTCTCGGTCGACGGTGGCCCGTGGGGGTCGATGCCCGAGGCCCTGAGGGAGCCGACGGGCGGCACGCTCGGTCTGATCACCGAGGTCGACGGCCGCATCGTCCTGTTCGGCACCGCCCCCGAGCTCGACCGCTTCTACGTCGCCACCCCCTGATCCGGAGGGGCGGACGGGGCCTCAGCCGGCGGCGGGGGAGCCCCGGAACGGGCCGGGGTCGCCGGGCGCCGGGATGTTCGGCGCCGTCCAGCTCATCTCTCGGGCCAGGTCGGTGGTGGCGGCCCGCCACTCCAGCGGGTCCCAGCCCTCGGCCTTGGACGCCACGCCGAGGTCGGTGCGGATGTGCACGAACGCCGGGAGCGTCTCGGCCCCGACGGCCTTCACCAGCTCCCGGTCGGGGTCGGCGAAGGTGAGGAGCTCGTCGGCCCAGGGGCCCAGGAAGCGCCGGGCGTCGTCGGCCTTGGCGGCGACCACGAACGCCGTCCGGCAGTCCGCCTCGGCGAAGGCGCGCAGGATCCGTCCGGCGGTCTCCAACAGCCACGCGCTCTCGTGGGTGTAGGGGTCGAGCACGACGAGGGCGAGGTGGAAGTTGGTCACCCACTCCGAAAGCGGACGGGCGTCGCCCCCCAGCGGCGTCAGTTCCAGTTCGGCGGGCGCCTGCGTGCTCGTCACGGCGACCGAAGGTACTGCGCAGGCTTCGGCGAACGCGAACTCCCGCGGTGGATACCGTCGGGTGGGATGCACCCCATCGAGCGCCTGCGCTACGTGGCTCGGGCCCACGGCGCGTCGCAGGCGGTCATGGTGACCGAGACGGCGGCGGCCCTGCGCTCGTTCGGGCGCGATCCCCAGGGCCTGGTCACCGCCTGTCGGCGGATCGTGGACCGGCAGCCCGCCTCCGGCCCGCTGTGGTGGCTGGCGGCCCGGACCCTCACCGCGCCCGACCCGATCCGCGAGGCCCAGAAGGCCTCGGCCGAGATCGAGGAGGACCGGACCCCGCGGGCGCTGGCCGACGCGCTGCCCGAGGAGGCGACGGTCCTGCTGCTGGGCTGGCCCGAGCTGGCGGCAGGCGGACTGCCCCGGCGGGGTGACGTCGAGGTGCTGATCTGTGACGTGGACGGTGACGGCACCGACCTCGTGCTGCGCCTGTTGCGGGCCGACGTGGATGCCACCGACGTGCCTGCGAGCGGCCTCGGGGCGGCGGCGGCCGAGGTCGACATCGTGATCCTCGAGACCTGCGCCATGGGGCCGACCGGCTTCGTCGCGCCCAGCGGCTCCCGCGCCGCGGCGGCCGTGGCTCGACTGGCCGGCGTCGAGGTCTGGTTGGTGGCCGGGGTCGGCCGGATGCTGCCCGAGCGCATGTTCACCGCCCTGTGCGACCGGACCCTGTCCGCCGACAGCCCGTGGGAGGACGACCTCGAGCTGGTGCCCCTCGACCTTGTCGACAAGGTGGTCGGCCCCACCGGGCCGGCCCACCCCGCCGACGCCCTGCGCCGCACCGACTGCCCGGTCGCCCCCGAGCTGCTGAAGCCCTTCTGACTCAGGCCTCGGCCAACACCGCCTCGTGGAGCGCGGTCACCGTGGCCCGGGCGGACTCCAGGGCACCGTGCTGCCAACCCGAGGCGTGGCTCAGCCAGTCCCCGGCGAACCGCCAGCCGGCGGCCGGCTCCCTCAGGAGGTCGTAGCTGAGGCCGTACTGCCGCCAGTCCGACCAGCCGCCGTCACTGTGGGGCTGAGAGGCCCAGTCGACCGAGAAGGACGAGACCAGGGCGTCCCGGTAGGCCGGCCCGTGGATGGCCACCCCCGCCTCGACGGCCAGGTCGGTGCGGGCGTCGTGGTTGAGGCGGCTGAAGCGATCCGCCGCCGGTGGGAAGGGGTAGGCGCCGACCAGCACGCCGCCCTCGCCGAGGTAGCCCGTCGACGGGTACCAGATCTCCCGGGCCTCGCGGTCGGTGCTGGTGATGCCGCCCAGGATGCGGTCGTCGGTCTCCCAGAACCGGTGGTCGTACTCGAGGCCGATCTTGCCGGTGGTGAACGGGACGGGCTCGCTGAGCGCCCGGGTGACCTGGTCCTCCCAGGGGGCGTCGAGGCCGGCCGCGAGCGCCGGTGGCAAGGTGCAGATGCCGAGGTCGGCCTGCAGCTCGGTGCCGTCCTCCAAGCGGACCGAGACCCCCGGCCCGCTGCCGAGGGAGACGACCGGCGTGCCGGTGTGCACCTCCGCCGCGAGGGCGTCGGCCAGCGCCCGGGGGATGGCGTCCATGCCGCCGACGGGATGGAACATCGGCGTGTTCAGGTGCCAGTCCCGCTCGAAGAAGCGGCGGGCGGCGGGGTCGAAGGCGAGCACGGCCGAGAGCCGATCCGGGTCGTTCAGCTCGCCGGCGGCATCGCCGGCCCCGGGCGGGACGACGTAGCCCCGCTCGAACGGGGTGACGGCGCCCACGGCCTGCAGGTGGGCGTAGAGCGCCGTGGTCTCGTCCGGGGTCAGCTCGGCGTCGAGGGCATCGGCTTCGATGGCCTTGGCCAGCAGCTCCGCGATGTACCCGTCGAGGTCGGCGTCCAGGCTCCGGCGCCGTCGGACCACCCCGTCGGACTCCACGTAGCTGTCGACGTTGACGTTGACGAACGGCTCGACGGCGACGCCGAGCTCCCGGCAGTAGTCGAGCGTCGTGTGGTGGGCGGCGATGCGGGCCGGGCCGGCGTTGAGCCAGCGTCCCTCGCCGAAGGCCGCCCGCTGGGTCGTGCCCCGCGCATCGGTCACCTCGGTGCCGCCCCGCACGGTCAGGTTGCGCCCGCCGACCCGGTCGCGGGCCTCGACCACGGTCACGGCGTAGCCCGCCTTCTCCAGCTCGTAGGCACAGGCCAGCCCGGACACGCCGGCACCGAGGACGAGCACGGAGGTGTCGTTGACCCGCCCCTGGAGGGTGAAGTCGCTCTCCCGGGGAGGCTCGAAGGGCGCCCGGGCGGTGCCGTCGCCCCGGTCGATGACCTGGAGCGCGCCGAAGACCACGCCGGCGCCCCCGACGGCGCCCAGGCCCGTGAGGAACTGTCGTCGGGTGACCGCCATCGACTGATCCTCGCGCCTTGGCCCCGCCCGGACCGCCCGTCGTAGGCTGGCGACCATGTCCGCACGCACCCGCGACCTGCCGCGCCGCTCCTGCCTGTCCGTCCCCGGTTCCAGCGAGAAGATGCTGGCCAAGGGCCCGACCCTGCCCGCCGACATGGTCTTCCTGGACATGGAGGACTCCGTGGCCCCCCTCGAGAAGGAGGCGGCTCGGGGCAAGGTGGTCGACGCCATCAAGAACCAGGACTGGGGCGAGAAGATCCTCTGTGTCCGGGTCAACGCCTGGGACACCCAGTGGACCTACGGCGACATCATCGAGGTGGTCGGCAACGCCGGTGAGCGCCTCGAGGAGATCATGCTCCCCAAGGTCCAGACCGCGGGCCAGGTCGAGGCGATGGATCTGCTCCTCACCCAGGTCGAGAAGAACGCCGGCCTGCCCATCGGCCACATCGGCATCGAGGCCCAGATCGAGACGGCCCAGGGCCTGATCAACGTCAACGAGATCTGTGCCGCCTCCTCCCGCCTGGAGACGGTCATCCTCGGTCCGGTCGACTTCTCGGCCTCGATGGAGATGCCGTCGCTCTCCGGCGGCCTGCAGATCCCCGAGTACCCCGGCGACTACTTCCACTACGTCTTCATGAAGATCCTCATGGCCGGCCGGGCCAACGGCCTGCAGGTCATCGACGGCCCGTACGTGAAGGTGCGCGACTGCCGAGGGCTTCCGGGACTTCTGCACCCGCACCCAGATCCTGGGCTTCGACGGCAAGTGGGCCCTGCACCCCGACCAGGTCACGATCCTGAACGAGATGTTCTCGCCGACCCAGGCCCAGTTCGACCGGGCCAACGACATCCTCGACGCCTACGAGGAGGCCACGACCACGGGCGACCGCAAGGGCGCGGTCATGTTCGGTGACGAGATGATCGACGAGGCCTCCCGGAAGGTGGCCATCAAGCTGGTCAGCCGGGGTGAGCGGGCCGGCCTGGTGCGCAGCGCCGGCTGAGGTTCTTGCCGGATTCTCACCTTCTTCTGCACCGGCTTTCGCCCGCGGTCTCGATGCTCTACGCATGAGCGACGCTGACGACCCGACCGAGTCCACCCCCACCACCGAGTCCGTCGACGCCGCCGCACCCGACCTCGTCGATCCGACCTCGGCCGACCCGGTCCACACGGTGACCCGAAAGGCCGCCGCGGTCGGCATGGCCGGTGCCCTCGTGGTCGGCGGCCTGATCGGTTGGCTCGGGGCCGGCGCCATTGACGACGACCCCGAGCCCGTCAGCGCCTTCCAGCAGGGCGGCTTCGGTGAGGGCCAGGGCCCTGGCGGCGGGTTCCCGGGTGGTGGCTTCCCCGGTGGTCCCGGCGGCGGGTTCCCCGGCGGCGGTGGGATGCCGGGTGGTGGGCACGGACCCGGCCGCGGCTGGGAGGGCGACGGCGAGCGCCCGATGCCGCCCTGGATGGATGAAGACGGTGACGACCGCCGCGACGAGTACGAGTACGAGGACGAGTCCGAGGACCAGGATGATCAGGACGACCAGGATCAGTCCGGCGACACCGAAGACCAGAGCAACCAAGACCAGTCCGACGACGCCTAGCCCCGGTAGAGGCCGAGCGCTCGCGCCTGCTGGATGATCTCGGGAAGGGCCGTCAAATCCTTCGGCCGACCGGCCTGCTGCTTCGATCGAATGACATCGGCAACCGCCGCAACCCGGATATGCAGCGGAGGAAGGGCCATGTCCAGGTCGACCTCGACCGAGGTCGCGATGAGATCGTCGTAGCCGTTCGGAAACCCTGCTGGGGTGCACGCGAGGTCGAGATCGCCGAAGGCCGAGGTGAGATTCCAGACGGTCGCCCGGGCCAGGGACTCACCGTCGTGGTCGAACGGCAACCCGCCGACTACTGCATCCGATCGGATTCTCATGTCGAGCTCGTCGAGGGCCGCGGATAGGCGGTCGAGGTTCTCCTGCGTTCGCTGCGGTGTGATGTCGAGGTCCATCGTCGGCTGGGAGCGGTGGATCCCTTGAGCCTCGACGGCCCAGGCCCCGACGACAACGAACGCCACGGTGTGCCGATGAAGAGCCTCCAGCATGGCGAGCGGTTGGAAGGTGATCACAGCGATGGCAGGGGAGACCGGCGAAACACCGATGTCATCACGCCGTCGTGATCGACAGCGGACTCGACTTCGACTGGTGCCAGTGTCAGGCGGAGCTCGACTCCGGCGCCACGCAGGATGCGGGACAGCACCGGGATCGAGGGCTCACGCTGACCGGACTCGATGACGGCGATGGTCGACTGCGGAACTCCGGAGCGCTCGGCGAGCTGACGCTGGGTCAGGCCCGCAGAGGTCCTTGCTTGCCAGAGCAGTGAGCCGGCGAGGGTCCATTCGCGCATGCCGATACCGTAACACATATCGCCGATAGCGGATCACATATCAGATGGCCAAGTTTTCAACTCCGGACCGCCGTCGTGACCTCCGAGAGAACAGTGCGGAACTCCTCGACGATCTGTGGCTGGATCTCGGGGGCGACCTGGCGGAGGGTGACGGCTTCGTCGTCGGTCATGGCGAGGCGGGGGCGGCGGGCCAGGGTGTTGGCCGTGCGGTCGGCGGCGTAGGTCGGATCGCCGTAGGCGGCGGGCTCCAGGCGACCGGTGAGCTGGCCCAGGAAGTCGACCCACTGGTCGTGGTGGGCGGTCTCGACGACGGCAAGGGCGTCAGCGTCGGGTGTCGACATCGCCTCCCAGGGGCCGGCGAAGGTCGCGGCGTGGCCCGGATCGGTGAGCAGCGCACCGTCCAGCAGGAGCTCGATCAGCACATGGGCCGCGCCCCGGGCCGGGCCTCGACGGATGCCGCGGTCCGCGAGGTCGCCCACGAGTCGGCGGTTGTGGTCCCGGAACCAGGCCAGTTCGTGGAACACGGTGTCGGTGCGGTGGTGGACGGCGACCCCGGCGAGGTGGTCCCCCGATCCGGAGGTGGCCACGGGGACCCGCGCCATCCGCGCCAGGTCCGGCGCGGCCGCGCCGAGCAGGAGCGGCGTGCTCGGCCGGTCGGCGACCTGCTGGGCCACGACCATGTGGGCGACGAAGTTCACCGGGCCGACGGTACGGCGGGGGAAAGCCGGGGTGACTCCGCGGTCCCGCCTCTAGCGTCCGACTCGCTCATGACGACCTCCCCTGACTCCACCGCGGCGGAGCCGCGGCGCGAGCACCGCCGGGGCTACGTGCTGGTGCTCACCGGGGCGATGCTCTTCGGGGTCAACGCCAGCGTGTCCAAGGTCGTGCTCGACGGTGGGTTGGAGCCGGCCCGGTTGACGGCCCTGCGTTGCACGGGGGCGGCTCTCGGGTTGCTGCTCCTGCTCAAGGTGCTCCGGCCGACGCCTCTGCGGCTGCCCCGCGAGGACTGGAAGAAGATCGTCGTGCTCGGTCTCAGCGGGGCGGCCCTCCTGCAGTGGCTCTACTTCGTCGCCCTGGACCGGTTGCCGGTCGGCATCGCCCTGCTCCTGGAGTTCACCGCCCCCCTCATGGTGGCCGTGTACTCCAGCGTCGTCCTGCGCCACGTCGTGTCCCGCCAGGTGTGGCTGGCCCTCGGCCTGGCCCTGGCCGGTCTGGCCCTCGTCGCCCAGGTCTGGACCGACGTCGGCCTCGACGTGGTCGGTGTCCTGGCCGCCCTCGGCGCCGCGGCCTTCCTGGCCACCTTCCACCTGGTCGGCAAGCAGATGGTCGACAGGCACGACCCGCTCGTCCTCTCGTTCTGGATGTTCGTGGTCGCCTCCGTGTTCTGGGCCTTCGCCCAGCCCTGGTGGAACTTCGACCCCTCGGTCCTCACCGAGTCGACCTCGATGCTGGGCCGCCTCGACGAGTTCACGATCCCGCTGTGGCTGGGCGTGCTCTGGGTCATCGTCCTGGGCACCCTGGCCCCCTACGCCCTGGAGGTGGCGGGCCTGCGCCACCTCACCGCCACGACGACCGGCATCGTGAGCATGATCGAGCCCGTCATCGCCGCCGGCGTTGCGTGGGTGTGGCTGGAGGAGTCCCTCAACGGGATCCAGCTCGTCGGCGGCGCCCTGGTCCTGTTCGGCATCGGCCTGGTGCAGATGGCGCGCACCCCCGAGGAACTCGTCGGTGAGCCCATCGTGGCCGCCGACGGCGCCGTCTGAGCGCCCTGACACGTCGACTGCGCAATCCGTGGTCACGGGCGAGGGGACGCCATCCCCAATAATCGGGGAATGCGCAGGCTCCTGTCTCTCATCACCCTCATCGTCACGGTCCTCGCCGTGCTCGGACTGGCCCCCACGAGGGCCGAGGCCGCCACCGGCCCGAACGCCATCACGACCTTCACCACGGCGGGCATGGGCGGACCGCACAGCATCACCCTCGGCCCCGACGGCAACCTCTGGTTCGTCAGTCCGATCGGAGACCGCATCGGACGCATCACACCGGCAGGCGTGATCACGCTCTACAGCAACGCCAATGTTGACGGGCCGGCGGACATCACGACCGGCCCGGACGGGAACCTCTGGTTCACGTCACGGTCGAACAACCGGATCGGAAAGATCACCGCCGCGGGAGCGATCACCACCTACCCGACCGGCATCCCCGGCGACGCCCGACCCGAGAGCATCGTGGCCGGGACGGACGGCAACCTGTGGTTCACGGTCGACGCCGCCGCAGTCATGACCAACGACTACGTGGCCAAGTCGACCGTCGGCGGCTCGGTCACGCCCTATCAGAACGTGAACATCCAGACCCCGGGTGAAATCACCGCCACTTCCGACGGCAACCTCTGGTTCACGTCCTACAGCAACGACCAGGTGATCCGTTCGACGTCGGCAGGCACGATCACTGCCTTCGCGAACGCCACACACATCGACGGTCCCGAAGGCATCACCGTCGGCCCCGACGGGGCTCTGTGGGTGGCCAGCTCCAACGACCACAAGGTCGTGCGGATGACCACGGCGGGCGCGGTGACTAACGCGTTCACCCATCCCCAGCTGCAGTTGCCCCAGGACCTGACCGCCGGCCCTGACGGGCGTCTCTGGATCACCGGCCTCGGCTTCCCGAATCGCATCATCCGGATGGCGACCAACGGCGGGCAGGTGGGGGTGTTCAGCGACGTCAACAACATCCAGCAGCCCAATGAGATCGTCACGGGTGCGGACGGCAACATCTGGTTCTCGAGCGAGAGCACCGGTCGCGTCGGCCGTCTGAGCATCCCCCGTTGCAGCGGCCAGATCGCCACCGTGCTCCTCGGGGTCAACGGCTACGGCGCCCCGACGGCCGGCAACGACGTGATCGTCGGTACGAGCGGAGCGAACATCATCAACGCCGGAGGGGGGACCGACCGCGTGTGTGGCCTCGCCGGCAACGACAAGCTCTACGGCCAGGGCGGCAACGGCGACATCCTCCTCGGCGGCACCGGCGCCGATCGCGTCGACGGCGGACCGGGCAGCGGTGACAACTGCAGTGGTGGGCCCGGGACCGACACGAGGTTCGGCTGCGAGATCGCGACCGGCTTCCCCTAGACCCGGTGTGGCCGCCGACGGTGCGGTCTGATCCCGTAGGGCGAAAGGCGATCACCTAGACCTAGGGGGTGGACGGCGGCGACCTGGTCATCATCGTGCTGGCGATCCTCGCCGGCTCGGTGGTCAAGAGCGTCTCCGGGATGGGGCTGCCGATCATCGCCATCCCCCTGATCACCCTGGTCCTGCCGCTCGAGGAGGCCGTGGTCGTGACTGCGCTCCCGGGCCTCGCCGTCAACGCCGTGATCGGCTGGCGGGAGCGCAGCAACGCGGGGGAGACCCGCGACCTGCCGGTGTTGGCGGTGACCGGCGTGGTCGGTGCGGTGATAGGCACCCTGCTCCTCGTCCACCTGCCCGAGGAGCCGGTGCTGTTCGCCCTCGCCGTGATCGTCCTGGTCTATGTGGCCTTGGCCCTGACCCGGCCGACCCTGCAGATCGCGGCACCGACCGCGACCTCCTGGTCGCCCGCGGTCGGCCTCAGCGCCGGGGTCATGCAGGGGGCCACGGGCATCTCGGGGCCGATCACCGCCACCTGGATCCACGCCTACCGACTCCCACGCGATGCCCACGTCTTCGCCGTGACCGTCCTCTTCCTGATGGCCGGGATCGGCCAGACGGTGCCGCTGGTGGCCAGCGGCGCGTTCGACGGCGTGTGGTTCGCGGCCCTGATCGGGGTGCCGCTGTCCCTCGTCATGATCCCGTTCGGCTCGCGGGTCCGGGGGCGCCTGAGCGGCCGGGGCTTCGACCTGGTGGTCCTCGCCGCCCTCGTTCTGTCGGCGGTGACGATCCTGGTCCGGCTGGCTCGTTGACACTCCGCCTGACTGTCACGTTCCCGTCACCTAACGTCTGCCCACGAGACGGCATCGACAGGAAGGCACCGCGTGAGCACTTCCCCCCGGGACGACGACCAGGTGATCGTGACGACCAAGGGGGAGGTGAGCGAGGCGGCCCGGGAGTACGCCGCGGGGAAGGTGCCCCGCCTGCACCAGCACGCCCATGGGCCGGTGCTGATGACGCGGATCAAGCTGACCCAGGCCGAAGGCCAGGACGTGGAGCGCAACGCCATCGCCGAGGCGGCGATGGACGTCGGGGGCCGGCTGGTGCGGGGCCAGGTCGCCGCCCATCGGATCGACGAGGCCGTCGACCTCCTCGTCGACCGGATGATCCGCCAGCTCGACCAGGCCGCGGCCAAGGCCCGCGTCGCGGGAGCGCCGCCCCTCGGGTGACCCCACGGCTCGTCCGGTTCGAGCCGCCATCCAGCCGAGGAGCGCGAGGTCGTGGCCCACAAGTCCTTCGCCATCGACCGGGCCACCCTGGACGAGGCCGCCTTCGACATGGAGGTGCTCGACTACGACTTCTTCCTCTTCACCGACGCCGACGACGGCCGGGACAAGGTCGTGCACCGCGACGCCGACGGCGAGGTCCACCTGGCCACCGAGCCGCCCGACGGAGATCCGTCGACGAGGCGCTTGGAGCGCCTGGACGCCGGCGGCGAGCCCTTCGTGTTCTTCTTCGACGTCGACCGCGGCCGGGGCGCGGTCGCCTACCTCCGCTACGACGGCCACTACGGCCTCATCCGACCCGCCGACGCCTGACCGGGGGCCGTCGGCCGTGTGGATCACGGCCGAAAATCGGGCATCCTTGGAGGCCGCCGCCGCGGTCGTTGGTCGCACTCCGAGGAGATCCCGCACGCCCATGTCGTTCAAAGTCGGTGATCGTGTCGTCTACCCCCACCACGGGGCGGCGGTGATCGAGAAGAAGGAGAAGCGCAAGACCCCCGGGCGGAGAGCGAGGAGAAGGAGTACCTCGTCCTGCGCATGGCCCACGGCGAGCTGACCCTCTCCGTGCCCTCCGACAACGCCGAGACAGGTCGGCATGCGCCGGCCCATCGCCCGCGAGGACGTCGAGGACCTGTACCAGGTGCTGGCCAAGCGGGACGTGCGCGAGCCCTCCAACTGGAGCCGGCGCTTCAAGAACCACCAGGAGAAGCTGAAGTCGGGCGACGTCTACCAGGTGGCCGAGGTCGTCCGGAACCTGGCCCTGCGGGAGGCCGACCGCGGCCTGTCCGCCGGCGAGAAGTCGATGCTGGCCAAGGCCCGCAGCGTGCTGGTGTCCGAGCTGAGCTTCGCCCTCGACGTGTCCGAGGACGACGCCCTCGACCAGGTCAACGCCCAGCTCACCTGATCGGGTGTTCCCAGCCGCCGTCGAGCGGCTGTCCGTCCAGGTCGACCCCGCCGCCGTCGGTGGTCGTGCCGATGGCGATCGGTTCCCGTAGTCCCGCTGCGGCGAACGCGGCGCGCACCCGGTCGGCGTCCGGGGCGGTGAAGCAGAGCTCGTAGTCGTCACCGCCGCCGACCGCCTGGTCCCGGCCTGCGCCGTCGGCCACCGGGATACGTCGGGTCGAGGGCGATGCCGACGCCCGAGGCGTCGAGCGATGCGGCGGAGGTCGACGGCCAGACCGTCGGAGAGGTCGAGCATCGCCGTGGCCCCGGCGGCGGCGGCGGCGAGTCCTTCACCGAGGCGGGGGAGGGGACGGTGCAGGGCGTCGGCGGTCGGGGCCGTGCTCCCCGGCCTCGAGCCGGTCCAGTGCCGCGGCCGCGGCGCCGAGCGGACCGGTGACGAACACGGTCTCGCCCGGGGCGGCGCCCGGAGCGCAGCACCGGTCGGTCGGCGTGGCCGGTCACCGTCACGGCGAGGAACAGCTCCGGGCCCGTCGACGTGTCGCCCCCCACCAGCGGGCAGGCGAACCGCTCGGCGCACTCCAGCAGGCCGGCCAACAGCTCGTCGGCCGAGGCCCGCCCGGTCGGCGGGCAGGGCGACCGCCACCACCGCCGACTCGGGGGTGCCGCCCATGGCGGCGATGTCGCTCAGGTTGACCGCCAGCGCCTTGAAGCCGACGTCGGCCGGGCTGGCCCACGCCGAGCGGAAGTGCACCCCCTCGACCAGCAGGTCGGTGGCGATCAGCCGGCCGTCGGCCAGCACGGCGCAGTCGTCGCCCACCCCCGTCTGCCCCTCCGGCCGGCCCGGCAGCCGGGCGACCAGCCGCTCGATGAACGCGAACTCCCCCTCCGCCGGTCATGTCCTCCGGCATCAGGCGAGGCCGGCGCGGCGGAGCATGGTCGGGGGGATCTGGGTGTCGCCGGCGGCGAGGAGCGCGGCCCGCTCGACGTTGACCTCGTCGTTCTCCCGGGCGGACCACTGGTCCCAGGGCCCGGGCGGGATCGCCGACGGGTCGCCGTCGGCGTCGACAGCACGCGTAGAGGTAGGCGGACTGGGCGAGCAGGTCGTCGCCGTCACCGATCGGCCCGTGGCCGGGCACGATGCGGGGCCCGAGGGCGGCGATGTCGGCCAGGCTGTCGGCCCAGGCGGTCGGGTCGGTCTGGAAGGCCAGTGGGGTGACGCCGAACGAGCAGGTCGCGCCGCCGAAGACGACGCCCGCCCGGGGCACGGCCAGGACCAGGTTCTCGTCGAGGTCGCCCCGGACGAGCACGGCGTGGATGGCGGAGGTCAGCTTGGTCCGCTCGGTCACGACGTGGGTGACCGGTCGGGTGCGGAGCTCGTCGTCCAGCTCGTGCGGCCTGGTCGGGATAGAGGCGGCGCAGCACGCCGACGTCGGGCGGCTGGTCCAGGTGGGCACTGACCTGGGTCGTGCCGTAGACCGCGGGCCGGGGGAAGAACGGCGTGCCCCCGGCGTACTCGAGGTGGCTGCTGGTGAGGACCAGGCGGCGCACCGGCAGGCCGAGCGCCTCGACCGCGGCGGCGAAGGGCTGGGCCTGGGACGGCACCATGAGGGCGTCGATGACGGTGACCCCGTCGTCCTCCACGACCACCCCGGCGTTGGGTCGGCCAGGGCCGGGCTCCTCGGCCAGCCAGGCGAAGACGCCCGTCGTCCAGCTCGGTCAGGCTCACGGCGGGGGGAGGTCGATGAGGAGGTGCTGGCTGACGTCGCCGACGAGGCGCACGTGCATCACCCGGCGGTCGAACCGCCAGCCGCCGCCGGTGCGGGCGAAGGTGTCCTCGTAGCGGCCCGCCACGATCGGCTGCAGGGCCAGGCCCTCGGTGGCCTGGAAGACCGTGAAGTACGACTGGGCCGTGGCCGTGCTCAGGTCGATGCTCGACGGCAGGTTGCTGGTGAGGTGGTGGACTGCGGGGGTGCCGTCCTCGTAGCGCCGGGTCGTGGCCGTGTAGAGGGCCTCGACCGCCTCGGCGCCGGTGGCCAGGGGCGTGCCGTCCGGACGCGCACACCGAGCCCTCGGCGAACAGCGCGCCGACCCCGGCGAAGTCGCCGTCGTCGATGCGCCGGGCGTACTCGTAGACGAGCGCCTCGATCTCCACCCGGTCGTTGGCCGCGGTCATGCGGCCGAACCTACCTCGGGTCGGCTCAGCGGAGCAGAGGCCGAGATCGCCGGGGTGGGTGTAGCCGGGGAAGACCGTGGACAGCGGCGTTGTTGCCGAGGCGCTTGGTGAGGATCTCCGCCAGCGGTCGGCGGAAGTCGTTCTGGACCTCGAGGTCCCCGTCGGGCCCGTCGTCGAGCGGCCCGGACGGGTAGTCGCCGTACAGCCCGCCGTTGACCGCGCCGCCCATCACGAACATGGCGCTGCCCCGGCCGTGATCCGTGCCCCCACTGCCGTTGACGCTGATGGTGCGGCCGAACTCGCTCATGGTCACGACCGTGACCTCGTTCGCATGCGAGCCGAGGTCCTCGTGGAACGCGGCCAGGGCGTCGGACAGCCCCCCGGCGTACGCCGCGGTCAGGCCGCCGCCGGCGAGCCCATCGCGTCGTGGTGGTCCCAGCCGTCGAGGTCGACACAGGCGATCCGCAGCCCGACCCCGGAGCGGAGCAGGCAGGCCACCTCCCGCAGGCCCTGGCCCAGCCATTCGCCCGGGCCGGTGGTGGGGTAGAGCGCCGCCGTGGGTGTCGTACTGCAGCGGGTCCTCCGCCGCGACCAGGGCGACGGCGGCGAGGGTGTCGGCGCCCTGCTGCACGAGCGGGTCGATGGTCCCGGTCGTGTAGACCTGGCTGAGCGCGTCGTTGCCGAGGCTCGGCGTCCCAGAAGCCCTCGACGTTGAACGAATCGATCGAGCTCATCGCCATGGCACCCTTGTTGCCGCGGAGGCTCATGGGCACGATCACTGTCGTAGGCGATCGCCGGCAGGCCACCGCCGATGCCGGCGGAGGTCATGTGGCGGGCGAGCCAGCCGGTGGTCACGGCCTGCGACGCCGAGCCCCGCTCCCAGTAGTCGGTGGCCTCGAAGTGGCTCCGGCTCGGGCTCTCGCGCGCCGGGCAGGCCGACGGCGTGGACGATGGCCAGGTCCCCGGCGTCCCAGACGCCCTTCAGGCCGGTCATCGCGGGGTGGAGCCCGAAGCTGTGGCCCGAGCGCGTGACGCCGAGGTCGAGGGCGGCGGCGGGGTTCGCGGCGTCGGGCGCGGCGACGGCCACCGAGCCGACCGTCCCCGCCACCCCGTAGCGCCTGGTACCCGGTGGTGTCGCTGAAGGGCGGCACCAGGCTGAGCCCGTCGGCGCCGCCCCGGAGGAAGACGACGACGAGCGCGTCCCCGCTGGCGGGGTCGCCGGGTGTGGCGAAGGCGTAACGCGGCCAGAGCGAGGGCAGGGCCAGGGCCCCGGCAGCCGAGGCCCCGGCGCCGACCAGGAAGCGGCGGCGGGAGAGCGCGACGGGTCGGGGGACATCGCCTATCTCCTCTGGAACCGGGGGAGGGCGAGCAGGAGGGTCATCAGGTCGTGGGCCTTCCAGTCCACGAGCCAGTCGGGGACACCGGTCGTTCAGCCCGGCCGGCACGTCGGTGAAGAGGGCCAGGCAGGCCGAGCGCTCGGCCGTGGTCAGCAGCGGCGGCGTCGTCGTCGTGGATGCGGTACAGCATGCGGGTGACCTGGCCCCGGGAGATCGGGTCGTTCGGGTCGGAAGCGCCCGTCGGGGAAGCCGGCCATGTAGTCGTGGACCACGGCCCAGCGCACGGCGGCGTCGAGGCAGGCGGGGACGTCGCTGAGCCCGTGGGCCGGGAAGCCGGTCGCGGCTGCCGTCCATGGCCAGGCCGCGGCCACCACCTGGCGGCGGGGCATGGCCAGGTTGGGCCGGAAGGTCCCGTTGGGGTACGGCCGGACCACACCGGTCGCGCTTGGCCCAGTCGACCGCCGGGTCAGCCACGCCGGGACGTCGCCGAGCCCGTGGGCCGGGTGACCGGTCGGGCTGCCCGCGATCTTCCAGAGCATGTTCGTGACCTCGCCCCGGTTGATGTTGGCGTCGGGGCGGTAGGTCCCGTTGGGGAAGCCGCGGGCGTAGCCCTCCGCGGTGATCCAGCGGACGGGGTCCTCGACCCACGCGGGCACGTCGGAGAAGCCGTGACCCGGGTGCCCGGTGACGACGCCGAGCAGGCGGCGGGCCACCCCTCGATCCAGGTGCCGACCGTCGGGCCCGTGGGGTGCAGGATGGCGGCGGCATCGAAGGTCCAGCCGCCCAACCAGGTGGCGGTGACGACGCCCGCGGTCTCCCAGCGACGCAGGAGGCCGTCGGCGGAGATCCACTCCGGCGGCGGTGTCCGGGTACCCGTCGGGCGTCTGATGGCCCCACAGGCGCTGGCCCAGCCGGTCGAGGATCCCCCAGCCTTGGCTGTGGAGGAAGTTGGCCAGTTCGCCGACCGGATCCGGGTCGACTGTGCCGCCCGTGGCCCGGGCGTAGGCCGACGAGGACCTCGAAGCCCCGTCGCACCTTGTTCCGCGGCCCGGCGGCGAACTGGGCGGAGTGGAAGATGTGGCGGAGCACCGGCGCGATCGCGGTGTCGTTGTCGGTGTACACCTGCGCCGCGCTGGCGACGAGGGCGGGCGGCGGCGTGTCGGCCACGAACCGGCGGCAGAGCTTGTAGGCGATGTGGCGGGCCGTCGCCGGGTGCCGGGCGAGGACGTTCAGCATGACGACGCCGTCCTGGAGCCCGGCGGCCCCGGAGCGGCCCGGGGTGCTGAAGGCCCCGCCGAGGATGGACACCGGTCCGGTGTGGTGCATCCCGCTCTTGAACTGGAAGCCGTGCTGGCCGTCGTCGGTGTTGACCGACCAGCCCGACAGGACGAGGGCCACCCCGCGCATGTCCGCCTCGGTGTAGGGCTGGACGCCGTCGATGATCCCCAGGGAGTGGAGCTCGAGCAGCTCCCGGCCGTAGTTCTCGTTGACCCCCTCGTCGCTGTTGGCGTCGCTGACGAAGTTGTCGAGGTAGACGAGCATCGCCGGGCTGTGGGCGCTGGCCAGCAGCAGGTCGCACGAAACGGCCGAGGGCGTGGGCCCGCGCGACCGTCCGGTTGTCGGCGGTGATCATGTGGTCGCGCCGGCGTCTCGTCCAGGTTCACGTTGAAGTGGTTGGTCCAGAACTCGACCATCACCTCGTACAGCTGGCGCCGGCTGTAGACGGCCCGCAGGAACGTGGCTGTGGGCCCGTTCGCCGAGGAGCCGGTACCAGCCGTCCTCGGCGGTGTCCTTGTAGACGTGGTTCTGCCAGTTGGAGTTGCCCAGGGTGTCGTAGCCCGCGAGGAGCTGGCTGACCTTCGGGTCGGGGATCGTCGCGGGCGCCAACTGCCCGTCCAGCCAGGCCTCCCAGCCCGCGTCGAGGACGTCGCGCTCGGTCTCCCGGGTCCACCCGAAGGTGGCCCGAGAGACGAGGTGCGTCTCGAAGTCCCGTACCTGTCCCAAGGGCACCAACGTCGGCCGCCGCGCGGGGCGCCTTTAGGTCAGTGGACCTGGCTACCGTTTCTCCATGGGTGATGCACCGGGCCTGGAGTCCTTTCCCGAGGACTGGGACCGGGCGCTGGCCGTGGTGGCCCATCCCGACGACCTCGAGTACGGGGCGGCGTCGGCCATCGCCCGCTGGACCGAGCAGGGCAAGTGGGTCGGCTACGTGCTGGCCACCAGCGGGGAGGCCGGCATCGACGGCATGGCCCCGGCCGAGGCCGGGCCGCTGCGCGAGGCCGAGGAGATCGCGTCGGCCGCCGAGGTCGGGGTCGACACCGTCGAGTTCCTGGGCCTGGCGGACGGGACGCTGACCTACGGCCTCGACCTGCGTCGGGAGATCGCCGCAGCCATCCGCCGGCACCGGCCCGAGGTGGTGCTGTCCATCAACTACCGGCTGCTCGTGGGGCGGCCCGTCGGTGAACATGGCCGACCACCGGGTGCTGGGCGAGGCCCTGCTCGACGCCGTGCCGCGACGCCGGCAACCGCTGGGTCTTCACCGACCTGCTCGACGAGGGCCTCGAGCCCTGGGACGGCGTGCGGCGTGGCGGCGTTCAGCGGCTCGCCCGAGGCCACCCACGCCGTCGACGTGACGGGGTACCTCGACCGGGGCATCGCCTCCCTGCGAGCAGCACCGGGCCTACCTGGAGGGCCTCGGCGACGGTACGACCCGACGCCGCGGACGTCATCACCCCGGCCGCCGAGGCCACCGGCGCCCGCGTCGGGGTCGAGCACGCGGTGGCCTTCGAGGTCCTCGTCGCTCTGAACCCGCCCGGGTCCGGCTCGGTAGCCTCCCGGGCGTGTCCGACTACACCCCGCCGCTGGACGACATCGCCTTCGTCCTGAACCACCTCTGTGACCTCGAGGAGCTGAGCGAGCTCGAGCCCTTCACCCACGCCGACCCCGCCACCGTGCACGGGATCGTCGAGGAGGCCGGGCCGGTTCATGGCCACGGCCGTCGCCCCCCTCAACCACCCCGGCGGACCAGCAGGGGCTGCACCCTCGCCGACGGCGTGGTCACCACCCCCGACGGCTTCAAGGAGGCCTACGCCCAGTACGTGGACGCCGGCTGGGGCGCGGTGCCCTTCGACCCCGAGTACGGCGGCGGCGGCTTCCCGTGGGTCGTCGGCGTCGCCCTCCAGGAGCTGCTGACCACGGCCTCGATGGCCTTCTCCATGGGCCCGCTGCTCACCCAGGGCGCCATCGACATGCTCCAGCACCACAGCTCGGCCGAGCAGAAGGCCGTCTACCTGCCCAAGATGCTGACCGGCGAGTGGACCGGGCACCATGAACCTCACCGAGCCCCAGGCCGGTTCCGACGTCGGGGCGCTGCTCACCAAGGCGGTGCCGGCCGACGACGGCACCTACCGCATCACCGGCCAGAAGATCTTCATCACCTTCGGCGAGCACGACATGGCCGAGAACATCATCCACCTGGTGCTGGCCCGCACCCCCGACGCCCCGCCGGGGACCAAGGGCATCTCCTGCTTCATCGTGCCGAAGTTCCTGGTCGAGGAGGACGGCTCCCTCGGCGACGCGCAACGGCGTCACCTGCGTGTCCATCGAGCACAAGATGGGCATCCACGCCAGCCCCACCTGCACGCTCGTCTACGAGGACGCCGTCGGCTACCTGATCGGCGAGGAGAACGAGGGCATGCGGTACATGTTCACGATGATGAACAACGCCCGCCTGTCGGTGGGCCTCGAGGGCCTGGCCCTGGCCGAGCGCTCCCACCAGCAGGCCGTCGCCTTCGCCAAGGAGCGGCTGCAGGGTCGGGCCGATCGGCGGCCGAGCCCGGCGTCCAGGCCCCGATCATCGAGCACGCCGACGTCCGCCGGATGCTGCTCACCCAGAAGGCCCTGATCGAGGCCATGCGGGGCCTGATGTACCTCAACGGCCGGTCCATCGACCTCGCCCAGCACCACCCCGACGAGGCGGTGCGCCAGGAGCACCAGGAGATCGCCGACCTGCTACACGCCGCTGTCCAAGGCCTGGGGCACCGACATGGGCCTCGAGTGCACCTCGCTGGGCATCCAGGTCCACGGCGGGCATGGGCTACATCGAGGAGACCGGGGCCGCCCAGCACTTCCGGGACGCCCGCATCCCGCCCATCTACGAGGGCACCAACGGCATCCAGGCCATGGACCTGGTCGGCCGCAAGCTGCCGATGCGGGGCGGTGCCGTGGTCACCGAGCACCTCGACCGCATGGCGGCCGACCGCCGAGTCCCTGGCCGAGCTCGGGCTGACGAGGACCTCGTCGCCGATCGGCGCCCGGCTGGCCGAGGGCGTGGCCGCGTGCCGGGAGGCCACCGGCTGGCTCCTCGAGCACGGGCTGGCCGACCCCAACGACGCCCTGGCCGGGTCCACGCCGTACCTGCGCCTGCTGGCCACGGTCACCGGGGGCTGGGTGCTCGGCCGGGAGGCGCTGGCCGCCCGCCGCGAGGGGGCCGACGAGCCCGAGGCGTTCCTGGACGCCAAGGTCGTGACCGCCCGCTTCTTCGCCGAGAACCTGCTGCCGTCCGCACTCGGCCTGGTCCACGCCGTGACCAGCGGCGCCGCCCCGCTCTACGCCGACTCCCTGTTCGCCTGAGCCGCCGAGCGCCGTGCCCTGACGTCCTCCTGGCGTCGATCCCCAGCCCGGGGTCCAAGGCCATCGAGATCGGCCCGCTGTCGCTGCGGGCCTACGGGCTGATGATCGCCCTCGGCGTCCTCGCCGCGGTCGAGCTCGGCCGGCGGCGGTTCGCGGCCAAGGGCCTCGATCCCGACGACGTCTCGGCCATCGCCCTCTGGGCCGTGCCCGCCGGCCTCATCGGCGCCCGGCTGTACCACGTGATCACCGACTGGAAGCGCTTCCAGGGCGACTGGTGGTCGGCGTTCGCCGTCTGGGAGGGCGGCCTCGGGGTCCCCGGCGGGATCCTGCTCGGGACCCTCGTCGGGGTCTGGGTGGCCAAGCGACGGGGCATCGCCGCTCGGCCTGGCCGCCGACGCCCTCGCCCCGGCCATCCCGCTGGCCCAGGCCATCGGCCGGCTCGGCAACTGGTTCAACCAGGAGGTGTTCGGCCGCCCGACCGACCTGCCGTGGGGCCTGGAGATCGATCCGCAGTACCGGCCGGCGCGCTACGTCGACAGCCCGACCTTCCACCCGACGTTCGCTCTACGAGGCCCTGTGGAACCTGGCCCTGATGGCGCTGCTGCATCTGGCTGGACCGCCGGGGCGTCGTCCGGCGGGGCCGCCTGTTCGCCGTCTACGTCCTGGGCTACGGCCTCGGCCGGTTCTGGGTCGAGGCGCTGCGCTCCGACGAGGCCAGCCTGATCCTCGGCGTCCGGGTGAACCTCTGGGTCAGCGGCGCTGCTCGTCGCTCGGCGGCCTGGCGTGGCTGCTCTGGCCCTCAGGCGCTGACGAGTCGGGTCGACGACGACGGGATCGCGGAGGCGACGGGCCGACGAGGTCGCCGACGGCGACGAGGTCGACGGCCGAGCTCGACGTCGAGCGTCCAGTAGCTCGATGTGGCCGCGGCCGTCGACCGTGTCGGCCAGGCGGTGGTACGGGTGGAGGTGGGACAGCTGCTCGACCGGCCGGTCGGGCGGGTCCATCAGCAGCTCCCGCAGGTCGTAGGCGATCGAGTAGACCCGCAGGCGGTCCTGCAGGCGGGGGTGGGCGAAGAGCGCCGGGGTAGTCCTCGGCCAGCCAGCGGGGGACCTCGGCGTAGTCCTCGGGCAGGGTGACCTGCTCGTAGTCCTCGGCCACGTGCAGGAACGGGAAGGCACAGAAGCGCAGGAACACGTCCAGCTCGAGGTCGGGGGCCGCGGTCCGGGCCCACTCGAAGTCGAGGAGGCCGGTGATCCGCTCGCCGTCCCAGAGGATGTTCTCGAAGTGGATGTCGCCGTGGATCAGGGTCTGGCGGGCACCGGGTCGAGGGCGGCCAGGCTCTCGCGGACCAGCGTCTTGGCCCGCAGGATGAGGACGGGGTCGACGTGCTCGAGGTCCTGGGCGGCGTCGAGGCCGCCCATGAGCCGGTCGACCGAACCCGGCCCGGCGCTGGAGGCCAGCAGCTGCGGGGTGGCGACCTCGGGCAGGGGCTCGCGGAGCTCGTAGGCGTGCAGCTGCTGGAGGCGCTCGGCCAGCTGGCGGATGGCCATGCGCCGGTCGCTCAGGGACATGGCCGGCCAGCAGCGGCTGAGCACCTGGCCGGGCAGCCGCTCGGTGATCATCCAGTCGGCGCCGACGATGCCGCCGTAGGCCACGATCGGCGGGCAGCCCACGCCGGCGGACAGCAGCATCGTGGCCAGGGTGGCCTCGCGCCACAGGCGGGGGACCGGGTGGCGGTTGACCCGCACGATGTGGCTTGTCCGCCAGCCAGACCTCGTTGGTCACGCTCGACAGCGGGTGCAGCTCGACCGACGGGTCGAGCCCGGCCTTCGCCAGGGCATGGCGGGCCCTGGCCATGGCCATGCCGTTCGCGGTCCCCTCCGCTCATGACCCTGGAAACGGCCGCTGGAGGCGCGGTTCTTGACGCCCTGGCGGCCAAATGAGTCAGGCGGACATGGGCCACCCGACCCACGGGTGACCGGCAGCGGTCACCGAGGGTGGTCAGACGGGGGCGCCGGCCAGCGCGTCGAGGTAGCTGTCGGCCGGTGAGGACGGCCTCGCAGCCGGTGGTACGCGTGGTGGTCCGGGAGGCGGTCGACGGGCACCGGCGGCGGGTAGAGCAGCAGCTCCGCGCACGTCGTAGGCGATGGAGTAGACCCGCATCCGGTCGAACTGGCGGGGGTGGGCGAACAGCGTCCGGATAGGCGTCGGCGAGCTGCCACGGGACGTCCTCGTACTCGTCGGGGGTGGCGTGGTGGCGGTGGGCGTCGGCCACGAAGGCGTAGGGGTGGGCGCAGAAGCGCAGCAGGACGTCGAGGTCGACGTCGGGGGGAGCGGGCCGGGCCCACTTCCAGTCGAGCAGCGTGTGCACCCGGTTGCCGTCCCACAGCAGGTTCTCGAAGTGGACGTCGCCGTGGACCATCGTCGTGGCCCGGAACGGCTCCAGGGAGAGGGTCAGGTCCCGGACGAGGCCGAGGGTCTCCTCCATGAACCCCGCGTCGACGTTGGGCAGCGGCGCCAGGCGGTTGATGGCCTCGACCAGCCGGGCGGTGGGGGACTCCAGGTCCACGCTGACCAGCAGGGGCGGATCGTCGATGTCGGGCAGCTCGGCGGGGGCCGGGAGGCTGTGGACGGTCTGCAGCAGGTGGGCGAGGTGCTGGATGGCCAGGTTGCGCTGTGGCGCGGCGAGGTGGGGCCAGGCCTGGCTGAGGACCCGGCCGCGGGGCCGGCGCAGGATCAGCCAGTCACCGCCGGGCTCGCCGCCGTAGGCGACGGCCTCGGGGTAGCTGAGCGCCGGTGGCAGGAGGCCACCGATCGGCCATCTCCTTCTGGAGACGGCCGTCCTGGCGACGGTTCAGGCGGATCAGGTACTCGTCGGAGAGCCAGACCTCGTTGGTCACCGAGCGCAGCGGCTCGAGGACACCGTCGGAGGGCAGGCCGGCGTCGGCCAGCGCCTGGCGGGCGCGGGCCTTGGCGAGCGCGCTCACGGGACGATGGGGCTGACGACCGCGGACACCTTGTCTAGGTCGGACGAGGGATGCCGTTCGTGAGCAGGAGATCGGACAGTTCGGGCCACGCCTGTAGCGCCCAGTCCCCGAAGCCCCGGTCGGCGAGGGCCACACAGCTGCTGTCGGCGGCCGGATCGCACCAGGCGAAGGTCCCGCTGCCCCCGAAGTGGCCGACGGTGCGGGGGCTGTTCCCGGTGCCGGTCCAGTGGGGCGCCTTGCCGTCCCGGATCTCGAAGCCGAGGCCCCAGTCGAGCGGGTCGATAGCGCCCGATGCCGGGCAGGACGCCGGCCAGGCCGGGGAAGGCGACGGTGGTGGCGCGGGCCATGGTCTCGGGGGCCAGGATCGGTGGGCCGCCGCACCTGGTCGATCAGCGCGAGCACGTCGCCGGCGGTCGAGCCGCCAGCCGGCGGCGGGCGAGCCCGCGACCACGGTGCGCGGTCAGGCCGAGCGGCTCGAGCACCGCCTCGGTGGCGTACGTCGCGAAGTCGATGCCGGTGGCCTCGGCGACGGTCGTCGGCCAGCACCTCGAAGCCGGCGTTGGAGTAGATGCGTCGGCGCCCGGGCGTGGTGAGCGGCTCGGTGCCGTCGAAGCCGAGGCCGGAGGTGTGGGCCAGGAGGTGCTCGACGGTGGCGCCGGGCGGCCCGGCGGGTCGGTCGAGGCCGAGCGCGCCCTCCTCGACGGCGACGAGGGTGGCCACGGCGGTGAAGAGCTTGGTGACCGAGGCCAGGGCGTAGACGTGGTCGGGGTCCCGACGACGAGGCGTCGGCTCGTCACGGGCCCGTCGCGGCGGCGACCGTCGACGTGGTCGGCGCCCCAGCCGGCGACGGCGTCGGCGATGGCCGCCGCGGCGTCGGCCAAGGTCAGGCGCCGTCCCAGAGCATCGGGTCGGCCCCGGCGCCGAGCACGGCGTCGGCGGGGGTCCGCTTGTCGATGTGGCCGATCAGGCCCCGGTAGATGCCGTAGCCCACCAGCTCCTGCAGGCGGGGCGGGAAGGTGCGCGACCAGGTCGGGAGTCGAGGCCGAGCTGCTGGTTCTCCTGCTGGCGGATGAACCCGGCGCAGTAGTTGGCGGCGATGCCGATGCGGTCCTCGCCGGTGGCGTTCGCCCCGCCACCGTGCCAGAGGCTCCCGTGCCAGACGAGCACGCTGCCCCGTGGCATCTCGGCCGGGACCGAGTCGTAGGGCGCGCCGTAGTCCGGGTCGTGGTCCCGCAGGTGGGAGCCCGGGATGATCCGGGTGGCCCCGTTGGCCTCGGTGAAGTCGGTGAGGGCCCACATCGTGTTGCAGACGGTCGGGGCGTGGGGCTTGCCCAGCGGGATGACCTGGTCGTCGGCGTGGATGGGCTGGGCCATCTCGTCGGGCTGGATGCGGATCGAGGACAGCGACGACATCAGGCAGCCGCGGTCCAGCACGCCCTCGACCACGGGCAGGACGGCGGGGTCGACGGCCAGCTCCTGCCAGAGCGGTCCGTGGGCCAGGAGGTTGTAGACCCGCAGGGTCCGGGCGCCCTCGAAGGAGTTCCCGGCCGGCACCGTGCCCAGCGCTCGCTCCAGCCGCTCGAGGTCGGCCACCAGCGCCGCGGCCCGGTCGGCGTCGAACACGCCGGCCAGGATCGTGTAGCCCTGTCTCGGCGATCTCCTCGACCGGGTCCACGAACGTTCTTACCCGCGATCGGCCCGCCGCGGGCCACATCCCGGGTAAGAACGGGCGATGACGCCGTTCGAGGAGGCCGTGGCGGGCGTGCTGGCCGGGCTCGGGCGCGGGCGATGTCGTCACCTACGGCGAGGTGGCGGCCGAGGCGGGCTACCCGGGGGCGGCCCGGGCCGTGGGGCGGTTCCTGGCCACCCACGAGGGCCAGCCGTGGTGGCGGGTCGTGACCAGCACCGGGCGCCTCGTCCCCAGCACACCGAGGAGCACGCCCGGCGCCTGCGGGCCGAGGGCGTACGGGTCGAGGACGGACGCGTAATACTCCGGTGATGGCGATCTACGACCACCCGATCCACGCGCTCGACGGCAGCGACGCCGACCTCTCCGACTACTCGGACAAGGTGGCGCTGCTGGTCAACGTGGCCTCCAAGTGCGGCCTCACGCCCCAGTACGAGGGCCTCGAGCAGCTGCAGGAGACCTACGGCGACCGGGGCTTCACCGTCCTCGGCTTCCCGTGCAACCAGTTCCTGGGCCAGGAGCCCGGCACGCGCCGAGGAGATCGCCGAGTTCTGCTCGACCACCTACGGCGTGTCCTTCCCGCTGTTCGAGAAGATCGAGGTGAACGGCGACGACCGGCACCCGCTCTACGCCGAGCTGACCGAGGTGGCCGACGCCGAGGGCGAGGCGGGCGACATCCAGTGGAACTTCGAGAAGTTCCTGGTGGCGCCCGGCGGCGACCATCCAGCGCTTCCGCCCGGGCGTGCGAGCCCGAGGCCCCCGAGCTGGTCGCAGCCATCGAGGCCGACCTCCCCGCCTGACCGTGGCCGAGGTCCGCCCCGCCGGTCGACGGGGTCCGGCGACGGATCGGCGCGTACCTGGTCGGTGCGCTCGTCGTGGTCTGGGTCCTGCTCGGGGCCGCCCTGGTGTCGATCGTCGGCCTCGAGGCGCTCACGATGGACGACCAGCTGCCCGGTCCCGGGGCTGGTCGACACCTACGGCGAGTGTCGCTGGCAGGTGTGGCCGCCCGGGGCAGATCTGCACCTTCGAGCGGCACCACCTTCAGCGAGCCCGGCCAGTGGCGGGCGCTGGCGTGATCCTGGTCGAGCTGGTGACTCGGCGTCGGCCTGTTCGTGCTCTGGCGGCGGTCCCGCGACGCGCCGGATCCCGACTGGGCGGCCTGAGGGTCCCCGTTTCCGCGCTCATCTCGGTACACTCCGGTGGCCGAAGGATCTGCATCCCCCGCCACGCAACCTCCTGGCGCCGGATGGACCTTCCCGGGTTGTCCTCTTTCACTGTTGTTCGCCGAGGGCGGCCCACCCCCGAACAACTGACAGACGGAGACAACCCGATGAACCCCACGTTCGAGTCGCTCGGCGTGGCCCCCGACCTGGTCGAGGCCCTCGCATCCCGCGGCATCACCGAGCCGTTCCCCATCCAGCAGCTGGCCATCCCGCCGGCCCTCGAGGGGCGTGACGTCTGCGGCAAGGCCAAGACCGGCTCCGGCAAGACCCTGGCCTTCGGCCTGCCCATCCTCGGCCGGGTGACCAAGGCCGAGCCCCGCCGCCCCCGGGCCCTGGTGCTGGTCCCCACCCGGGAGCTGGCCCTTCAGGTCTGCGACGAGCTCAAGCCGCTCTCCGCCGAGCGCAACGTCAAGGTGATGGCCATCTACGGCGGCGCCCCCATGGAGAAGCAGGTCGCCGAGCTGGAGAAGGGCGCCGAGGTCGTGGCCGCCACCCCGGGCCGCCTCATCGACCTCATCGACCGCAACGAGTGCTCGGTCGCCGACATCGAGATCATCGTGCTCGACGAGGCCGACCGCATGGCCGACATGGGGTTCCTGCCCCAGGTCGAGTGGATCCTGCGCCGCATCGACAACGAGCACCAGACCATGCTGTTCTCGGCCACCCTCGACGGCGTCGTCAACGGCGTGATCAAGCGCCAGTGCACCGACCCCGCCATCTGCGAGGTCGAGTACGCCCAGGTCACGGTGGACGAGATGCACCACCGCTTCCTGCACGTCCACGACATGGACAAGGTGCGGGTCGCCGCCGCCATCGCCAAGGGCACCGAGCGCACGCTGATCTTCTGCAACACCAAGCGGGGCGCCGACCGCCTCGAGCGGAACCTCGAGAAGGAGGGCGTCGACGCCGCCGCCATCCACGGCGACCTGCCCCAGCGGGTGCGGGAGCGGGCCCTCAAGGACTTCGACGACGGCAACCTCCACGTGCTGGTGGCCACCGACGTCGCCGCCCGGGGCATCCACGTGGACGACATCGACGTGGTCATCCACTACGACCCGCCCGACGGACCACAAGACCTACCTCCACCGCTCCGGCCGCACGGCCCGCGCCGGCGAGTCCGGCGTGGTCGTGAGCCTGGTGCTGTGGAACCAGGAGCTCGAGGTGAAGCGGCTGCAGACCCGCATCGGCGTGGTCGACCAGCCCATCGTGGAGGTCTTCTCCAACGACGAGCGCCTCGGTGACCTCCTGGCCTGGGATCCCTCCTCGGAGCTGGAGCCTGCCTGATCGCCCGACCCGGGCCTGGCTCACCGCCCTGCGGGCGTGGGCCGGGGAAGGGTCCGTGGCCGCCCGGCCCCTGCTGGCCGGGCTCACCCGCTCGCTCTTCTCTCGGGAGGGGCTGAGCGGGACCCAGGTCGAGTTGCTCGATGCTGAGGGTGTCGATGGATTTCCGCCGATGCCTGACGGCGCGGGTGCCGATCTGCTGGGCCTCGCCCACGAGGCCCTGCTCGCGCCGGACGATCGCAAGGCGCGGGGGGCGCACTACACGCCCCCTGCCCTCGCCGATCGCCTGGTCGCGCTGACCCTGCCGCCGACGGCCGAGCACGTGCTCGACCCGGCGTGCGGGGGTGGGGCCTTCCTGCTGGCTGCCGGACGGGCCCTCGTGGGCCGGGGCCTGTCGCCCGCCGAGGCGGTGCGGTGCCTCCACGGCGTCGACCTGGACCCCCTGGCCGCCGACGTGGCCCGGGCCGCCACCGCCCTCTGGTCCGGCGGCACCCCCGCCTCGGTCGTCCGTGGCCGACTTCCTCGTTCTGGCGCCTGATTCGGCGGCCATGACCGCCGAATCAGGCGCCAGAACGGGTGGGTTCGACGGCTTCGATGCCGTGGTGGGGAACCCGCCGTTCGGGTCGCCGCTGCGGGCCTCGACGCGGCGGTCGGGGCGGTCGCCGGGGGCGTACACCGACACCGCGGGGCTGTTCCTGCTGCGGGCCCTGGAGGTCCTGCGGCCGGGCGGCCGGGTCGGCCTGATCCAGCCCCAGTCGGTGCTGACGTCCCGGGACGCCGAGGGCGTGCGGGCCGCGGTGGGGGAGCAGGCGGCGCTGCGGGCGCTGTGGGTGGCCGAGCAGAAGGTCTTCTCGGCGTCGACCCACGTGGTGGCCGTCGTGGCGGAGAAGGGCGGTCGGGCCGGCCGGGTCGCGCTGTACGGCGGGCCCGAGGTCGAACCCCGGGGAAGGGCGACCTCGACCTCGTGGGGCCACTTGGGCGCCCGGGCCAAGGGCCTGCCGGAGGTGGACCTCGGTGCCGGCCCGACGGTCGGCTCGATCGCCACGGCCACCGCCGGCTTCCGGCACCAGTTCTACGGCGTGCTCGACCACGTCACCGAGGACGGGCCCGGCTCCCCGCTGGTCACGGCCGGCCTCATCGACCCGCTCCACTGCGCCTGGGGGGAGCGCACGACCCGCATCGGGGGACGGGCCTGGGAGCGCCCGTCGGTGGACGTCTCGACGCCTCGCCGCGCCGCTGCGGGACTGGTTCACGGCCCGGCTGGTCCCCAAGCTGCTGGTGGCCGGCCAGACGAAGGTGGTGGAGGTGGTCGTCGACGAGGCGGGGCTGCTGCTCCCCTCGGTCCCGGTCATCGCCGTCGAAGCCCCGTCAGAGCACCTGTGGGACCTGGCCGCTGCCCTGTCGTCCCCGCCCGTGGCGGCCTGGGCTTTCGAGCGGGCCCTCGGCACCGGCCTGTCCGCCGACACCATCCGCCTGTCGGCCAAGCTCCTGCTCGAGGTGCCCCTTCCCACGGACCGCCGCGCCTGGACCCGCGCCACCAAGGCCCTGCAGGCCGTGAACGCCGCGCCGGACTGCCACGAGGCCCTCGTCGCCTACGGCGCTCTGGCCTGCCACGCCTACCGCGTCGACGACGGGGGAGCCGACGGCCTGCTGGCCTGGTGGTCCCGCCGCCTCCCCTGACTCCGAGGAACCGAACCGAGGCAGGGATGGGAGGGGAAGGCGTTCCATCGACCGCCGGCGTGCCCCCGACGACCACCCGGCCCGACCCCACGCCCGCGTCCTTGCCGCGGTTTCGGCGCCCTCACGTAGGGTCGGCCCATGAACGGGTACGACCTGCGGGCACGGCTGGACATCGGCGAGCCGGTGCTGATGCCGGGGGTGTGGGACGCGATGTCGGCCCGCCTGGCCGACCAGGCCGGCCACGAGGTGGCCTTCCTGTCGGGGTACTGCATGTCGGCCACGCTGCTCGGCCTGCCCGACTTCGGGTACCTGACCCAGGGCGAGATGGCCGAGGTGGCCCGGCGGGTGTGCCGGGCGGCGCCGGAGCTGATGGTGATCGTCGACGCCGACACCGGCTACGGGAACCCGCTGAACACCATCCGCACGGTCGAGCTGTGGGAGGCCGCGGGGGCCACCGGGCCTGTTCCTGGAGGACCAGGTCTGGCCCAAGAAGTGCGGGCACATGGCCGGCAAGCAGGTCGTCCCCGTCGAGGACTGGCTGGCCAAGCTCAAGGCCGCCGTGGCCACCCGGGAGCCACCTGCACATCACCGCCCGCACCGACGCCCGGGCCGCGGTCAGCCTCGACGAGGCCATCGAGCGGGCCCGGCGGGCCCTCGACCTCGGCGTCGACGCCGTGTTCATCGAGGCCCCCGAGTCCCTGGCCGAGCTGGAGGCGATCGCCGAGGCGCTGCCCGACTGCGTGCGGGTGGCCAACATGATCGAGTCGGGCAAGACCCCGCTGCTCACGCCGGCCGAGCTGCACGACCTGGGCTTCGACCTCATCGTGGCGCCGCTCGGCGGGCTCTACGCCGCGGTCAAGGCCCTGCGGGGCGCCTACGCCACCCTGGCCGAGAAGGGCACCCTGCGCGACGACCTCGACCAGGTCATGTCCTTCGACGAGTTCAACGCCCTCGTCGACCTCGACGAGCACTACGAAACCGAAGAACGCTTCCGATAGGAACCCGGTCGGGGGTAACCTCTCGGAACAAGACATCAAGAGCGATCCGGGTGACCGGGTCCGGCAACCTGGGGCGGACACCCAAGGTGCCACCCGCCTCGGTGGGGATGTGGCCTCGTCAGGAGGCAACGAAGTCGTCCCGTTCGACGTACTGCAGATGTCCGCCCCCTGAGCGAGGAAGGCGGTGCGACGTGGGCGGACGGGAGCCGTGAGCTGCCGGTCACGCGGCGCCTGGCGCCCCGGCGACCCCGTGGGCCGCCGGCAGTTCCTCGCCCTGCCCGACGGGCGCCCCTTCGTCCTGGAGGGCGGCGGCCAGCTCCGGGGCGTCGCCGTGGCCTACGAGACCTGGGGCGAGCTCGATCCCGCCGGGGCCAACGCCATGCTCGTCTGCCACGCCGTGACCGGCGACAGCCACGTCACCGGCCGCTCGGCCCCGGCCATCCGACGCCCGGCTGGTGGGACGCGCATGGTCGGCCCCGGTCGGCCGCTGGACACCGACCGCTACTTCGTCGTCTGTGTCAACGTGCTCGGCGGCTGCCAGGGCTCGACCGGCCCCTCGTCGGTGGATCCGGCGACGGGCCGGCCCTACGGCGGCGCCTTCCCGGTGGTCTCGGTCCGGGACATGGTCCGCTGCCCAGGCCGCGGTGGCCGACCACCTCGGGATCCCCCGGTGGCTGGCGCGTGGTCGGCGGCTCGTTCGGGCGGCATGCAGGTCCTCGAGTGGGGGGTCATGTACCCGCTGCGGGTGCGGTCCCTCGTGCCCATCGCCACGACGGCGGCGGCCACGGCCTGGCAGATCGCCTTCAGCCGGGTGGGCCGCCTCGCCGTGCAGCTCGACCCCAAGTGGCGGGGTGGCGACTACTACGACGCCGGGCCCGGGCGACGGCCCCCACGCCGGCCTCGCCCTGGCCCGGATGATCGCCCACATCACCTACCGCAGCGACGCAGGTCTACGAGGCCCGCTTCGGCCGCGACGGGCTCGAGCTGCTCGAGGAGTTCCTCCTGGAGCAGCGCTTCCAGGTCGAGGGCTACCTCGACTACCAGGGCGAGAAGTTCGTCCGCCGCTTCGACGCCAACAGCTACCTGCGGCTCAACAAGGCGATGGACCTGCACGACGTGGGCCGCAACCGGGGCGGTGCCGCTGCGGGCCCTGCAGCCGGATCCAGGTGCCGACCCTGAACCTGAGCATCTCCAGCGACACGCTCTACCCGCCGCCACCTCCAGGAGGCGGTCCACACCGCCCTGCTGGCCGGCGGCGCCGCCAGCCACCACGTCACCATCGACAGCCCCCACGGCCACGACGGCTTCCTCATCGAGACCGACGCCGTGGGTGCGGTGCTCGATGAGTTCCTGACCCGAGTCGAGAAGAACGATCTGGAGATCCCCGATGCCTGAACCGACCGACGCCCGATCCGCGGAGCGGCCGGCGCCGCACCCCGAGACCCGGGCCATCACCGAGGGCGGGCCGACCAGGGCGGGGCGCTGGCGCCCCTGCTGTGGCCGTCGACCACCTTCGAGACCGAGACGGCGGCCGAGGCCGCGGCGCTGGCCAAGTCGGTCGACCCCGAGCGCTTCTACAGCCGCCACGGCAACCCGGGCGTGCGGGCCTTCGAGCAGGCCGTCGCCGACCTCGAGGGGGCCGAGGCGGCCCGGGCCTACGCCTCGGGCATGGGTGCGGTCACCGGGGTGATCCTCGGCATCTGCTCGGCGGGCGACCACATCGTCGCCCAGCAGCCAGCTCTACTCGCAGACGACGCAGGTCCTGCTCGGGCATCTGTCCGCGCTTCGGCATCGACGTGACCCTGGTCGACGGCACCGAGTCCGGGCGCCTTCGCCGCGGCCGTGCGCCCCGGCAAGACGACGCTGGTGTTCGCCGAGACCCCGGCCAACCCCCGTCTCGACCTGGTCGACCTGGACGAGATCGGGGCCATCAAGGGCCCGGTGACCTGCGTCGACTCGACCTTCGCCACCCCGCTCGGCCAGCAGCCCCTCGCCCACGGCGCCGACCTCGTCCTGCACTCGGCCACCAAGGGCATCGCCGGCCACAACGACGCCAGCCTCGGCATCGTCTGCGGCAGCCAGGAGCTGATCGACTGGCTGTGGGGCTTCGCCATCTTCCAGGGGGCGAACGCCTCGCCCTTCGACGCCATGAACGGCCTGCGGGGCCTGCGCACCCTCGGGCGTCCGGCTGCACCGCCAGAGCGAGTCCGCCCAGCACCTGGCCGAGCTGCTGGAGGCGTCGCCCCACGTCGACGGGGTCCGCTACCCGGGCCTCGAGTCCCATCCCCAGCGGGACCTGGCCAAGCGCCAGCTGGCCCACACCGGCGCCGTGCTCGCCTTCGACGTGGCCGGCGGCCGTGAGGCGGGCCAGGCCTTCGTCGGAGTCCCTGCAGCTGGTGCGCATGGCCACCTCCCTCGGCGGCCCCGAGACGATCGTGTGCCACCCGGCGTCCACCACCCACCAGAGCCTGCTGCCCGAGGAGCTGGAGGCCGCCGGCATCGGACCCGGGACCATCCGCCTGTCGGTCGGCCTGGAGCACCCCGACGACCTCGCGGCCGACCTCGCTCAGGCGCTGGAGGTGGCGGCGACGAAGACCAGCTGAGCGAGGTCGAACCGGACGAGGCCGCGCTCCTCGACTGGCCTCCAGCGACCGGAGGTCCTCGGCCAGGGCCTCGACGTCGACGCCGGCCGCCGCGGGGTGTCAGCGCCACGTCTCGCAGGTTCATGCCGAAGAGGCGGGCGACCACGCGCGCCGGCGGGGCGACCGTCGCCCGGCGTCACCCGGTCGGCGAGCGGGGCGAGGCGTTCGCCGACGTAGAGGTCACCGCCCGTGGTGCCCATGACCACGCCCACCGCGTCCTCGTAGCGGCGGAACACGGGGTGGCTGATGCGCAGCCGGGTGTTCTCCTCGACCAGCAGGCGACCGCCCGGGCGCAGGGTCGCCCGCCAGGCGTCGGATCCGGGCCTCGGGATCGGGCAGGTGCGAGAGCAGGTAGCGGGCGTAGACGAGGTCCGCGGTCGGCAGGGCGTCGACGGTCAGGTCGGTCCTGGAGGAACTCGACGCCGGGCACCGCCGCCCGGGCCTGGTCGAGGAAGGCCGCCGAGATGTCGAGGCCGATCGTCCGGGCCGCCCCGGTCGTCTCGTGCACCAGCGCGGTCGTCGCTCCCGGGCCCGCAGCCCAGGTCGACGGCGACGGCCGGGTGGGCGGGAGCGTCACGCACGAGGAAGCGCGCGGGTCGTCGGCCGGAAGGTGGCGTCGAGCAGGCGCAGGCGCTCCGCCGCGGCGCAGGTCGGAGTCGCCGAACGGCGGTAGGTGGGGGTGGGGAGGTCGGCGTCCGTGCTGCCATCATCCCGCAGTGCCCGAGATCCTCGAGATCGAGTTGTACCGCCTCCACGCCGTGGAGGCGCTGGGTCGGACCGTGGCCGAGGTGCACGCCGACGACGCCTGGTACCTGAAGGAGGGCCTCGACGGCGCCACCGCCCGGTCGGCCTTGATCGGTCGGACGCTGACCGCGGCCCGCCGTCGCGGGAAGCTGCTCCTGCTGGACACCGACGGCGGCGAGGGGCCGGTGCTGGGCCTGCGCTTCGGCATGACCGGCCGGCTGCGTGGTCGACCACGCCGCCGCGCTCGACGACCTGACCTACGGCAGCAACCGGGACGTGCCGGCGTGGGACCGCTTCGCCCTCGACTTCGTGGACGGCGGCCACCTCCGCATGCGGGACCCGCGTCGCCTGGGCGGCGTGCATCCTGGACCCCGACGAGGAGGCGCTCGGCCCCGACGCGCTCACCCTCACCCTGCGCCAGCTGCGGACGGCGCTGGGCGTCGAGCACGGCGCCGCTCAAGGCCCGGCTCATGGACCAGCACCGGATCGCCGGCCTCGGCAACCTGCTCACCGACGAGATCCTCTGGCGGGCCGGGCTCGACCCGGAACGGGAGGCCCGCAGCCTCGACGACGACGAGATCCGGCGCCTCCACCGCCACATCCGGGCCGGGCCTGGACCGGATGTGGCGACCGGGGTGGCTCCCACACCGGTGACCTGCAGGAGGCCCGCCACCGGGGCGGCGTGTGCCCGAAGGACGGCACGCCGCTGTCTCCGCCGCACCATCGGCGGCCGGACGACCTACTCCTGCCCGCTTCATCAGGCTCTGAGACCCCAGCGATACGATCCAGCGCTCGTAATGCCCCCCTCGTCCGCTGCTCCGACCCTGCCGCGCCGCGTGCCTCGCCGCGCTGGCCCTGACGGCGGCCCTCGCCTCGGGCTCGGTCTCGGCGCTCCGAGCGGCGGCCCAGGTCCCGACGACCACGACGCCGGGCGTCCTGGTCCCCGGGCCGAGCGCGGCCACGACGGTCCCGGCGACCACCGCCCCGCCGGCCACCAGGCCCCCGCCGACGACGAGGGCGGCGTCCTCGACTTCGACCTCGACGCCAACGAGAAGGTCTGGATCATCGTCGGCGCCCTGGTCGCCGTCGCCCTGCTGCTGCTGGTCCTGACCATCGTCTACTGGCGCCACACCAAGCCGGACCGGTCCGAAGCGGCCGACACGACGCAGCGACCGGGCGAGCCGCAAGGAGGAGAAGCGCCGGCGCAAGGCCGAGCGGCAAGGACACCGTCCGCGGACGACGACGCCGAGCCGTGACGGCCCCGCGGGACCCGGCCACCGGCCCGCTCGACCTCGACGAGCTGCTTGAGCAGTCCCGGACCCCGCCCGCTCGGTGTTCGGCGCGCCCGATGAGCCGGAGGAGTCTCCCCGCTAGGTTCCTCGGCCATGGCTGATGACCTCGACGTCGACGCCATGATCGAGCGCTTCCGGGAGCGGGCGGCCGCCGTTCGGCAGCGGAACCTGCCGCCGGTCGGGGGCGACGAGCGCACGGCGTTCATCAAGCAGGCGCAGGTCGACTTCCAGGACTTCGCCATGCTCGGCGACGCCACGGCGACGATCGAGGACGGCTTCCTGGTGCTCCGGGTGGACCTGCGCCCGCCCGAGGCGGCCGAGGGCGAGTGAGCCAGGCCCGCCTCCGCCTCGAGCAGGCGCTGGCCGCCATCGACGCGGCCAACGCCGACGACCCGCACACCATCGACGTCGGCGGCCGGTCGCGCGCCCAAGGAGCTGGCCCACGCCGAGCTGATGACGGCCTGGATCGAGCGGCTCGTCGAGCACCCCACCGCCGCCCAGCGGCTGGCCGCCCGGGCCCACCACCTCCGTCGCTGGGTCTCGCCCCGGGACACCTATCCCGAGGGTCGGGCGGGCTACCTGAAGTGGCGACGGGACCAGGGGGTCCGCCAGGCCGACGAGGTGGCGGCCATCCTCGAGTCCTGCGGGTACGACGCAGGCCACGGTCGACCGGGTGCAGGCGATCATCACCAAGTCGGGCCTGCGCACCGACCCCGAGGTCCAGGCCCACGAGGACGCCCTCTGCCTGGTGTTCCTGCAGACCCAGCTCCTGGACCTGGCCGAGCAGACCTCGGGCCGGACAAGGCCGTCGACGTGCTGGCCAAGACCGTGAAGAAGATGACCCCGCGGGGCCGGTCCGAGGCCCTGGAGCTCGAGCTCTCGCCCGACGGCCGGGCAGCCCTGGAGCAGGCGCTGGCTAGCGTGGGGTCGTCGCCACCCGGAGGAGCGTGATGTCCGACCAGCAGGACGATCCCACCAGCGAGCTGCCGCCGCCCCCGTGCGCCGGAGTCGACGTGCCCCGCCGCCGCCGTCCCGGAGTCGGGTCGCGCCCTCCGCCGCCGCCGTCGCCGGAGTCGGGCGCCGCCGCCTCCGCCGGTCGAGTGCGCCGCCGCCGCCGTGCGCCGGAGTCGGTGCTCCGCCGCCGCCCGCCGCGGGTGCGCCGCCTCCGCCCGCCGGGGTCGGGTGCTCCTCCGCCGCCGCCTTCGCCGGAGTCGGGTGCCCCGCCGCCGCCTCCGGAGTCGGGTCGAGTGCCCGCCGCCGCCTCCGGGTGCGCCGGAGTCCAGTGCTCCGCCGCCGCCCCCTGGTGCGCCCGAGGCCGAGGCCGCGCCGCCACCGCCGGCCGGGCCGAACCGGCCGCGGACCCGGTCCCGAGCCGGCCCCGCCCACGCCGCCGAGCCGGGGCCACCCAGTCGTCAGCCTCCCGGTCATGCCCGAGGCCCCTGGCGCGCCGTCGGAGGCCCCGGCGGCCGCCGCCCCACCCCCTCCCGGTGCGCCGGCGCCCCTCCGCCGCCGCCGGGCGCTCCGGGTACGCCTCCGCGTCGAGCAGCCCCGCCGCCTCCCGGTGCGCCGGGGACCGCTCCGGCCGCCGCCTCCGGGTGCGCCGGGTGCCCCGCCTCCGCCGCCGGGTGCGCCAGGCGCTCCGCCTCCGCCTCCGGGTGCGCCGGGTACCCCGCTCCGCCTCCGGGTGCTCCGGCTGCCGCCTGCGCCTCCTGCGCCGGTCCGCCGCCCCGGGCGCGCCGGGCGTCGCCGCCGTGCCGCCCCCGCCGGCCGCCGGGTGTCGTCCCGCCGCCGGGCGCTCCCGGGCCGGCTCCCGCCGCGCCCTACGGCGGGCCCGACCCCCACGGCCTGGGCGCCGCCGCCTCCCGGCTGTCGGGCGGGGCCCGCAAGAACGGTCGGGCCGCGCTGGCCGTCCTGAGCGTGGTCCTCGAGGACGGCGACGTCGTCGAGCAGGTGCTGGTCGGCCACGTACCACGGCGTCGAGGGCGCCGCGGCTCGTGTCGGCGAGCGACCTCGCTGCTGGTCAACGCCCGCGAGTGGCAGCCCGAGGTCGTCCGGGTGGCCCTGGCCGGCATGGGCGTCCAGGGCATCGCCAGGACGGGCGCAAGGCCAGCTGGCGTTCACCAGTGGGGCCACGCAGGACCGCTTCGACGGCGTCGGCGACACGGCGTCTGGCGGTCGAGTTCGCCAACCGGATCCGTCAGCAGGCCAGCCGGGGGGTGAGCGAGGAGGCTCGCTACACTCCTTTGGTCCTTGCGGTAGTAGCTCAGTTGGTAGAGCGCAACCTTGCCAAGGTTGAGGTCGCCGGTTCGAGCCCGGTCTACCGCTCCACGAAGGCCCCCCACTCCGGTGGGGGACTTCGTCGTTTTCCGGGTGCGGTCTACGGTCCAGCCATGACCGATGATCTCGCCCGCCTCGACGCCGTGGCCCAGGCCGACCTGGTCCGTTCGCGGCGAGGCCTCACCCCTGGAGCTGGTCGACGCCGCCATCGCCCGCATCGAGGCCCTGACCCCCAGCTGAACGCCGTCATCCACCGAGCGTTTCGAGCGGGCCCGGGAGGAGGCGGCGTCGCCCGACCTGCCCGACGGGCCGTTCCGGGGCGTGCCGTTCCTGCTCAAGGACCTGTGGCCGACCTCGGCCGGCGACCCGTTCCACATGGGGATCAAGGCCTTCAAGGAGGCGGGCTACGTCCACCCCGAGGACGCCAACCTGACCAAGCGCTACCGGGAGGCGGGCTTCGTCATCCTCGGGCGGACCAACACGCCGGAGCTGGGGCTGGTGGCCACCACCGAGCCACTGGCCTACGGGCCGACGCACAACCCCTGGAACCCCGACCACGGCCCCGGTGGGTCCAGCGGGGGAGCGGCGGCCGCGGTGGCCTCGGGCATGGTGCCCTGCGCCAACGCGTCCGACGGCGGGGGGTCGATCCGCATCCCGGCCGCCATGTGTGGCCTCGTCGGTCTCAAGCCCTCCCGGGGCCGGGGCTCGATGGGCCCGCTGCGGGACGAGTGGGGCGTGTCGGTCCAGCACGTGGTCTCGCACTCGGTGCGGGACACCGCCGCCGTGCTCGACGCCACCTGGGCGCCGTTCCCCGGCGACGGCGTGATCGCCCCGGCGCCCGGCCGGCCGTGGGTGGACGAGATCGGGGTGACCGAGCCGCTGCGCATCGGCGTCCTCGACCACGCCCTCGGTGGGGTCCCCACCCACGCCGACTGCACGGCCGCGGCCCGCCGGGGCGCGGAGCTGGCCGCCGCCCTCGGCCACCACGTCGAGGAGGCCTACCCGGCCGAGATGGACCGCATGGCCGAGCACGGCCCCCTGGTCACCACGATGTGGGCGGTCGGGGCCAAGGCCAGCCTGCTGTCGCTGGCGCCGCTGCTGGGCCGGGAGCTGACCGAGGACGACGTCGAGCCGGGCACCTGGGCGCTGGCCGAGTGGGGGAACAGCGCTTCGGCGGTCGAGCTGGCGTCGGCCCAGGGGCAGATGGCCGTCGTCCGCCGGGACCTGGCGGCCTGGT
Organism: uncultured Microthrixaceae bacterium; assembly: GCA_963748285.1. Taxonomy (GTDB): domain Bacteria; phylum Actinomycetota; class Acidimicrobiia; order Acidimicrobiales; family DATDAH01; genus DATDAH01. Next base: position 1,203,562 of record CAVVIF010000008.1, on the reverse strand, counting down.
GGGAGGACTTCGACCTGCTGATCACCCCGACCACGGCCGCGCCGCCGCCCGCCCTCGGCCAGCTGGTGGCCACCGACGACGAGCCGCTGCGGGGCCTGATCGGCTCGACGCCCTACGCCACCTTCACCGCGGTGTTCAACCAGAGCGGCCAGCCCGCCATCTCGCTGCCCCTGCACCGGACCGCCGACGGCCTGCCGGTCGGCACCCAGTTCGTGGCCGCCTACGGCCGGGAGGACCTCCTCATCCGCATCGCCGCCCAGCTCGAGGCCGAGGTCCGTTGGGCCGACGACCGGGCCCCGATCCACGCCTGACCCTCGCTCGTTCTGGCTCCCGATCCTCCGGCCATGACCGGAGGATCGGGAGCCAGAAGGGAATGGGTTCGGGCCGGGCGGAGGTCGGCCGGTAGGGTGACCGGTCCCTGGCGGCGTGGCCGAGTGGTTTAGGCAGGGGCCTGCAAAGCCCCGTACCCGGGTTCGATTCCCGGCGCCGCCTCCAGATCCAGGACGTCCGGTCGCGGACAGACTTTCTCGCCGAACGTGTCGATTCGGGGCAGCGCCGCGCGTCATCGTGGGGCCGGCGATGGTCGCCGGCGATGACGTGGAGGAGATGACCATGACGTACTTCGTTCTGCTGGCCGGCTACGGCGAGATGCCGGGCTGGGATGAGCTGACGCCGGAGCAGCAGGAGGCCGGGATGGCCAAGCACGTCGCGTTCGACGAGGCGTGTGCCGCCCGCCCGGGTGTGCAGATCCTGAGCCAGGCCACGCTGGGGGACGGCTCGATGGCCACGACGTTGCGCACCCGGGGCGGCGAGACGACCACCACCGACGGTCCGTTCGCCGAAGCTGCGGAGCAGATCGGTGGCTACTACCTTCTCGATGCCCCCGACCTCGACACCGTGATCGAGCTGTGCAAGGTCCTGCCCGCCTATGACATCGACATCCGGCCGGTCCTCGACCAGCCCTGAGGGCGTCGTCGAGTCGGTCTTCCGGGCCGAGTGGGGCCGGCTGCTGGCGCGACTCGTGGCACGGACGCGTCGCCTCGACCTGGCCGAGGACGCCCTGGGTGAGGCCTTCGCCCGGGCCGCGGACCGCTGGCCGACCGACGGGGTGCCGGACAATCCGGCCGGCTGGCTGTACACGACCGCCTACCGGCAGATCGTCGGCCGCCTCCGCGCCGAGGCCACGGCGGGTCGCAAAGCGCCGCTGCTCGCGGTCAGGCCCGGATGGCTGCCGCCCGGCGACGACGAGGAGGAGTGGGCCGACGATCGGCTGCCGCTGATCCTGTTGTGCTGTCACCCGGCGCTCCCGCCCGGATCACGGTCCGCGTTGGCGCTCCGTCTCGTCATCGGGACACCGACCGAGCAGATCGCCCGCCTGTTCCTCGTCCCGCCTTCGACGATGGCGGCGCGTCTGACCCGGGCGAAGAAGAAGATCGTGCTGGCCGGCATCCCGCTGGGTGCCCCGCTCGCCGACGAGCTCAGGTCACGTCTCGACGAGGTGTGTCGAACGATCTATCTCGCCTTCACCGCCGGCTACACCCCGGGCGCCGGGCCTGACCTGCTGCGGGCCGACCTGGCCGGAGACGCCGTACGGCTTGCGGCACTCCTGCACGATCTCGTCCCCGATGCCCCCCAGGTCCGAGCCACCCTCGCCCTCCTGCTGCTCCAACACTCCCGCCGGGACGCCCGCCTGCAGCAGGGTCGCCTGGTGACCCTCGCCGACCAGGATCGGTCGCTCTGGCATCCCGACGAGCTGCGGGCCGGGCTCCGGCTCGTCGAGGGGCTCCAGCCAGACGAGGGATACGCCGAGGAGCTCCGGCTCCAAGCGCTCATCGCGGCCGAGCACGCGCGGGCTCCCACGGCCGCCGTGACGGACTGGAGCGCCATCGCCGGGTACTACGGCGAACTCGAAGCCCGAACCGGGTCGGCGGTCGTGCGCCTCAACCGCGCCGTCGCGGTCGCAGAGGTCGAAGGTCCCCGGGCCGGCCTCGCCCTCCTGGCCGACCTCGACGACGTCTTGCCCGACAACCACCGGGTCGCCGCCGTGCGCGCCGAGCTCGCCCGACGCGACGGCGACATGGAGCTGGCCCGGGCCTCCTACCGAACGGCTATCGGCCTGTGCGCCAATGATGTCGAACGGGCGCACCTGAACGCCCAGCTCGACGCCGTCCATGATTAGTAGTCGATGACAGGTGGGCGACGGCCCAGGAGGACTACGCGGCGGGGGCGGGGGCGAGGTGGTGCCCCCCACCGTCTGGTCTCCGAGCAGGAGGTCGTGGCCGGTGATCGCTGGCTGGATCTCAGTTCCGGTCGTGGCGGGACCGACGGCCTGGATCCTGGACCCCGCCCGAGTAACGCCTGCCCGCCGGATGGATCGGCCCTTCGCTACTGATGAGTGTCACACCCCCTGAGTAGGTTGAGGGGTACAGCAGTTCGGAGCGGATCGGAGGTGACATGCCGGTCGAGGTCGAGGACTTCGTGCACTCGGGGACGATGGTGGCCAAGGTCGGCTGGGGCGACCTGCCGCCTGTGGTGGTCGGGGAGGGGATCGAGGGGATCTCGCCGGGCGCCGGAACCTGGGCGACGCCGCCCTGCTGGCGGCGGTGCGCAGCTTCGAGGCCCGGGGCGAGCACCGGGGTGAGGGGCACAGCAGCGTCGTCGGCTGGCTGCAGCACCACTGCCGGCTGCGGAAGGCCACCGCCCGCCGCATCGCCCGGCTGGCTCGGTTCCTGCCCAAGCTGCCGTGCGTCGAGGAGGCGCTGGCCTCCGGCGACATCGGCTTCGACCACGTCGAGGTGCTGGCCGACGCCTACAAGGACAAGTACGCCGAGGCCTGGGAGGCGGTGGCACCGAAGCTGCTGACCTTCGCCCTGACGGCCCGCTTCGAGGACTACGCCCGCTACGCCCGCAAGTTCGCCGACGACCTGTGCCCCAAGGACCCCGAGGACGCATTCAACGAGCGGGTGGAGGATCGCTTCTTCTCGCTTGGCGGCGACCCTTGACGGATTCGGTCATCCCGATGGTTGGCTGACCCCCTTCGCCCTGGCCGAGATCCAGGCCGAGCTGGAGCGCCTCGAGCGCGAGCTCTTCGAGGAGGACTGGGCGGCGGCGAAGGCCGAGTTGGGTCGGGAGCCCGAGGCGCACGAGCTGGCCCGGACCTTCGGCCAGCGCTGCCACGACGCCTTCGAGGCGATGGCCCGCCGCTCCCGCGGCACTGCGGGGCCCGTCGCCCGCCGCCAGCTTCGTGGTCAACATCCACATGACCATGGCCACCTACGAGGCGGGCCTGGCTCGGAGCCTCGGCCAGGACGTTCCCCTCCCGCCCGACGGCTTCTGCGAGCTGGACGACGGCAGCATGATCCCGCCGGCGTGCGCAGTGGCCGCCGCCATCGAGGGCCACGTCCGCCGGATCGTGTTCGGTGCTGAGGACGAGATCGTGTCCTTCGGCCGGGCGAAGCGCCTCTTCCTTCCGGCGCAGTCCGCTTCGGTGCGGGCCAAGTTCCGCCGGTGCGCCCACCGGTTCGGCTGTGATCGCTCCGGGCCGCTGCTGCAGACCGACCACGTCCAGGAGTTCGAGGACGGCGGGGGCACGGACGTCGCCAACGGCGAGCCCCTGTGCGGGCCCCACAACCGCTGGAAGACCCGCCACAAGCACGACCCGCCCCCGAGCGACGAGCAGCGCCACGACCGCGGCCAACGTCGGGGCCCACCACGGGGCTGGTGACCGCCCGCGGCCCATCAGTTCCCTGCCGATAACGATGATCGCCGTGAGTGCTGCGCCGGTCGCGGTCGGCTGGCACCTCGCTGAGCCCGGCCCCCGGCGCGTCGCCGTCCCATCGGGTAGGAAGTCGGCATGAGCGAGATCAGCGACCGGTACGCACGTCGGGCTTCGGCCTTCGCAGAGAAGGTCGCTGCCGTGTCCGACGATCAGTGGACGGCGCCGACGCCGTGTGAGGAGTGGACGGCGCGGGACGTCGTGCGCCACGTCGTGGACTCCCAGGAGATGTTCCTGGGGTTCGTCGGCCGAGAGATGGGCGAGCACCCCTCCGTCGACGACGACCCCGCCGGGGCGGTGCGGGCGGTGACCGGCCGGATCCAGCAGGACCTCGAGGACCCCGAGCTGGCGGCCGAGACCTTCGAGGGGTTCATGGGCACCCAGGCCTTCGAGCGCTCGGTGAACCAGTTCCTCGCGGCCGACCTGGTCATCCACGGCTGGGACCTGGCCCGGGCGACGGGCCAGGACGACACCATCCCGGCCCAGGACCTGGCCGAGCTGCAGGAGGCGATCAAGCAGTTCCCGGAGGAGGCCATGCGGAGCCCGGGCGCCTTCGGGCCCGAGGTCGAGGTGCCCGACGACGCCAGTGACCAGGACAAGCTGATGGCGTTCCTCGGCCGCACGCCCTGACCCAGCTGCCACGATGAGCGGGTGGAGCCGAGCCCGCTGGATGCCGAGACCGTCTGCCACCTGACCACGACGGGGCGGGTGAGCGGTCGGCCCCACGAGATCGAGATCTGGTTCACGGCGCTGGGCGACTCGCTGTACCTCATCAGCGGCGGGGGCTCGGGCTCGGACTGGGTGCAGAACCTGTGGGCCGATCCGGCGGCGACGGTGACGGTGGGGGAGGGGACCATCCCGGTCATCGGCCGGGTCCCGGTCCATCCGGGGGAGGAGCGGACGGTCGCGGTCGACCGCCTCCACGCCAAGTACGGCGATCAGGTCACCGGCACCCGCGACGAGTGGCATCGCAACGCGTTCATCGTCGCCCTCGACGTCCACCCCCACACCCGCTGAGGCCCTGAGCCCATCCCCGCCGGGGGACAAATCTCACGCGGAGGTTGCTGCCCGGAGACGTCGTCGTCTATAAATACGCAAACACGACCGGAATACGCGTACAAAGCGCGTGTCTGACGACCAAGGAGATGGCGTGAGCAGAATGACCCCCCCAGGACGACGGTGGCGCTTCGCCCTCGCCGTGGTCCTGTCCGGACTTCTCGTGGCTGCGGCCTGCGGCGGTGACGACGGCGACAGCGAGTGCACGCCGTCCGGCGACGACGGTGGCGGCGAGAGCACGGCGAGGTCCCCGAGCTCCGCCTCGGCTACTTCCCGAACGTGACCCACGCCCCGGCCGTGGCCGCGGTGCAGGAGGGCTACTTCGACACCGCCCTCGACGGCACGGCGACCATCGCCTACTCGACCTTCGACTCCGGCACCGAGGCCGGCGAGGCCCTCCTGGCCGAGGGCCTCGACGCCACGTTCATCGGCCCCAACCCGGCCATCAACGCCTTCGCCCAGACCGACGGCGAGGCCGTGCGCATCGTCGCCGGCACCACCTCCGGTGGCGCCGCCCTGGTGGTCAACCACGACATCCAGTCCGCCGAGGACCTGGAGGGCCACACCATCGCCACCCCGTCCCTGGGCAACACCCAGGACGTCGCGGCCCGGGCCTGCCTGACCGAGGAGGGCTTCGAGATTCGACGACGCCGGTGGCGGCGACGTCCCCATCGTCAACCTCGACAACTCCGACACCCTCGCCGCCTTCCAGGACGGCACGGTGGACGGCGGTTGGGTCCCCGAGCCCTGGGCCACCCGCCTGGTGCAGGAGGGCGGCGGTGACGTGCTCGTCGACGAGGCCGACCTGTGGCCGGACGGTGAGTTCGTCACCACCCACCTGCTGGTGCGCACCGCGTACCTGGAGGAGAACCCCGACGTCATCCAGGGCCTGCTCGAGGGCCTGGCCGACGGTGAGGAGTTCGTGAACGACGACGCCGCGGCCGCTCAGGCCTCCGTCAACGCCGGCATCGAAGAGGTCACCGGTGAGGCCATCCCCGAAGAGGTCATCACGGCCTCGTGGGAGAACCTGACCTTCACCCTCGACCCGATCGCCTCCTCGCTCGAGGAGTCGAAGAACGACGCCGTGGAGGTGGGCCTCCTCGAAGAGGTCGACCTCGAGGGCATCTATGACCTCACCCTCCTCAACGAGGTCCTGGCCGAGCGTGGTGAGGAGGAAATCGAGTTCGTGACTCCCCTCACGGGCGAGCTGGCTCCCGTATCGCTGAACGGGAAGGGGGGGTCCGGCACTGCCGGGCTCCCCTCCAGCGTCACTGGTGGACATGTCCACCTCGACGCGGTGACCAAGCGATATGGCCGGGGATCCGGCTCTGTGCTCGCTCTCGACGGCATCAACCTGGACGTGCAACCCGGCGAGTTCGTCTGCCTCGTCGGCGCCTCCGGGTGTGGCAAGTCCACCCTCCTCAACCTCGTCGCCGATCTCGACGCGCCCACCACGGGCACGACCGAGGTCACCGGCAAGACCGGCGTGATGTTCCAGGAGGCCGCCCTGTTCCCCTGGCTCACGGTCAGCGGGAACATCGAACTGGCCCAGCAACTGGCGGGCGCCGGAAGGCCGAGCGCCGGCGCCGGGCCGAGCATCTGCTCGAGGTCGTGCACCTCGAGGGCTTCGCCAAGAAGCGCCCCACGAGCTCTCCGGAGGCATGCGGCAGCGGGTCGCCCTGGCCCGCACGCTGGCCCAGGACGCGGACGTGCTCCTCATGGACGAGCCGTTCGGCGCCCTGGACGCCATCACCCGCGACTTCCTCCACGACGAGCTCGAACGGCTCTATCTGGAGCGGGGCTTCACGGTCATCTTCGTGACCCACAACGTGCGTGAAGCAGTGCGCCTCGGCACCCGCATCGTGCTGCTGACCAGCCGCCCGGGACGGGTGGCCGAGGAGTTCAGCGTCGACGCCGAGCGGCCCCGACGCATGGACGATCCGGCGACGTCCGCCCTCTCGGTGCGCATCACCGAGCGTCTGCGGGAGGAGGTGCGCCGACATGCCGACTGACATCGAACACCTCGACCCGGCCACCACCGGCGTCACCGCAGCCGAGGAGCGCTCGAGCCGGGAGTTCGCCGGCCTCGACGCCCTGGAGGTCGCGGAGGGCCCCCGGGCGTCCCGACTCCGCCACCTCTGGAGCCTGACCTGGCCCAAGCTGGCGGCGATCGCCATCGGCCTGTTCCTGTGGCAGTGCGTGGTGTGGTCGGGCTGGAAGCCCGAGTACCTGCTGCCCGGGTCCCGTGGCCGTGTTCTCGACCCTCTGGGACTACATCCAGGAGGGTCGTCTCCAGGAAGCCATGTGGATCACGCTCGGTCGGGCCGCCAGGGGCTACGTCCTGGCCCTGGTCATCGGCGTGGTCGATCGGCAGCCTGGTGGCCCGGATCAAGGTGCTGCGGGTGGCCTTCGGCTCCCTCATCACCGGCATCCAGACCATGCCGTCGATCGCCTGGTTCCCCCTGGCGATCCTGCTGTTCCAGCTCTCCGAGCGGGCGATCATGTTCGTGGTCGATCATCGGCGCGGCGCCGTCGATCGCCAACGGCCTGATCGCCGGCAGCGACAACATCCCACCGATCCTGCTGCGGGCCGGTCAGGCCCTCGGGGCCCGGGGGTTCTCCAGCTACCGCCACATCGTCCTGCCGGCGTCCCTGCCGTACTTCGTCGGGGGCATGAAGCAGGGCTGGGCCTTCGCCTGGCGGAGCCTGATGGCCGGTGAGCTGCTGGTCGTCATCGCCGGTCGCGAGTCGATCGGTGTGCTGCTGCAGACCAACCGGAACCTGTCAGAACGCCGAGGGCCTGCTGGCCACGATGATCGCCATCCTCGTGATCGGGATCCTGGTCGACAGCCTGATCTTCGGCACCCTCGACCGGGCCATCCGGCGCCGCTGGGGTCTCCTCGACCCCGGCGTCTGATCTTGGCTCGGTGGTCCCTGACGCTGCAGCGGGCGTCGGGGACCGCCGGGTCGAGGAACCCGCCCTGATCCGTTCGGCCCGGCTCAGTCGAGGTTGTCGGCGGCAACGAAGCCCGCCACCGCGGCGCCGGCGGCGATGGCCAGCACGCCGAAGCGGGACCGCTTGGGCAGGTGGCGGAAGGCCAGCACGGTGGCCACGGCGTCGCCGACGTCGGCCACCGCTGCCGCCCGCACCCAGTCCCGGGCCGAGGGGTCGCCCCGGTCGAGCGCGGCGAGGACGCCGAGTCCGAGGGCGAGGTCCCGCACCCCGATGCTCCGGCCCAGGAGGCGTCCGCCGGGAGCGGCCCCGCCCGGGCCCACCCAACCCCTGGTGACGGCCTGGGGGGCGACGAGGAGGGCGGCGCCGATGGCGACACGCCCCGCGGCGGTGATCCGGGCGACGCTGCGGTGATCCACGGCCGCAGTGTGGCACGGGCCTCCGGTGCTCGGGCCAGGCGGCCCTCACGCATCACCCTGGTATCGTGATTTCTCCGGGGCCGTTGGCGCAGTTGGCTAGCGCACCTGCATGACGCGCAGGGGGTCGGGGGTTCGAGTCCCTCACGGCCCACATCAGAGAAGCCCCAGGTCATCGTCCGGTCAGGGGGGATCGGCGACCTGGGGCTTCTCTGTGTCCGATCCGTGGAGTGAGGGGGCAGCAGTGGCCGTGGAACGCGACGACGTGGTGGGACGCTCGACGGGCGCCAGCACGGTCCGGGTGGAGCGGGGGCCGGTCACGGCCTTCGCCCGAGCGGTGACCGACGAAAACCCCGTCTACGCCGACCTCGAGGCGGCGACCGCGGCCGGCTTCGACGCCATCCCGGCCCCACCGACCTTCACCTTCGCATCGCTGGCCTGGGGCGCCTTCGCCGAGGAGCAGCCCGAGGACCCGACCGGCGGGAGCAACCCGATGGGCGAGATCATGGGCGGGCTCATGGCCAACGGCGGCCTGATCCTCCACGGCGAGCAGGAGTTCACCTACCACCGCCCGGTCGTGGTCGGCGACACGCTGCACCACGAGGGCGAGGTCGTGGACCTCTACACCAAGGAGTCCGGCGACCGGACGATGACCTTCCTCGTCATCGAGAACCGCTTCACCGACGACGACGGCGCCCCGGTGGTCACCGAGCGCTTCAACCTCATCCACCGGTCCTAGGAGGCGACGCCATGGGAACCCACCCCACCCCGATCCTGGCCTGGGACGACCTCGAGGTCGGCGCCGAGGCCCCTGCGGTCAGCCACGAGCTGGGCCGCACCGACCTCGTGCAGTACGCCGGGGCCTCCGGTGACTACAACCCGATGCACACCGATGAGGTCGCAGCCCAGGCCGCGGGCCTCCCCAGCGTGTTCGGCCACGGCATGTTCTCGATGGGCCTGCTCGGCCGGGCCCTCACCGACTGGGCCGGCCCCGGCAACCTGACCAACTACAAGGTCCGCTTCACCAAGCAGACCTGGCCGGGAGAGGTCCTGACCACCTCGGTCGTCGTCACCGCCAAGCGGGACGAGGACGGCCGCCGGCTGGTCGACGTCGACGCCTCGCTGGCCAATGCGGACGGCGAAGTGAAGGTGGCCGGCTCGGCCACCGTCATCGCCGCCTGAATCAGACGCCGGCGGCGAGGGCCAGGCCGGCGGAGACCACACCGGCGCCGGCGATCCCCCGCCCGATGCGGGAGCGGGCGACCACCGGCCCGAGGGCCACCCCCGCGAGGTGCAGGCCGGCGGTGGCCAGCAGGAAGCCGATCACGTAGAGCGCCGGGTTCGCGGCGCTCGGGACCTCGCCGCCGTGGGCCAGGCCGTGGAAGAGCGCGGCCAGGGCGACCAGGCCGGCCAGCCCCCGACCATCGATCCTGCCGGTCACGGCGAGCAGCACGAGGCCGAGCAGGACCACCGAGAGGGCCACGAACAACTCGGTCGAGCCCACGGCGACCCCGAGGACGCCCAGGGTGCCGCCGATCGCCATGGCCCCGACGAAGGTGGCGGGCAGCGTGGTCCACGGGAGTCGGCCGCGCAGCAGGAAGGCCAGCGTGCCGACCACCACGATGGCGATCAGGTGGTCGATGCCGAGAACGGGGTGGGCGAGGCCGTCGAGCAGGCCGCCGCCGCCGGTGAGGTGGGCAAGGGTCATGCCCCGAACCTACCGCGCGCCGCAGGCGGGTGTTCTGGCCCCGGATCCCCGCGCTGGAGGGCAGGAAGCCGATGCCAGAACGGGGAGACTCAGGCCCTGATCGTGCTGTACTTTTCCGCTTCAGCCGTCCAGGTCCGCCAGCACCGCGTCGGCGGCGTTGCGGCCGTTGAGGCTGCACACGCCGCCGGCGGGGTGGGTGGCGGCGCCGCAGAGGTAGACCCCGTCCATGGCGGTGCGGGTGGGGAAGCGGTTGGTCCACATCTGGTCCGGCGTGCACTCGCCGTGGAAGATGTGGCCCGCGGTGAGGCCGACCTTCTTCTCGATGTCCGGGCGGGCCCAGGACCTGGACCTCGTCGACGCAGTCCTCGATGTCGCAGTACTCGCCGATCATCCCGAGGACCTTCCGGCCGATCTCGTCCCGCCGGCTGTCCCAGGTGCCCTCGGCCAGCGTCGTAGGGCCCGTACTGCACGAAGGCGCTGAGGGTGTGCTTGCCGGCCGGGGCCACCGAGGGGTCGTAGGCCGAGTGGAAGTAGAGCTCGGCGAACGCGGGGTCGACCTCGCCCCGGGTGCAGGCCTCGAAGGCCCGCTGGGCGTCGTCCATGGGCTGGCCGATCGTCACCGGGGCCTGGTTGGGCCAGACCTCGCCGGGCACCGCGGACCAGTCGGGCAGGCGGGACAGCGCACAGTTGACCTTGAGGACGGGGCTGGTCACCCGCCAGTCGTCGACCCGGTCGCGGAACGCATCCGGGGCCGAGTCCCCGAGGAGGGCCAGCGTGGCCTTCGGGTCGGCGTTGGAGATGACGACCTCGGCCCGGATGAGCTCGCCGCCCTCGAGGCGCACGCCCTCGCCGGGCAGGATCTCGGCCACGGGCACGCCGGCGGCCAGGACCGCCCCCAGGTCGCGGGCCGCCTCGGCGATGGCGAAGGAGATGGCGCCCATGCCGCCCTCGACGTAGCCCCAGGCCATGGGCACGCCCTCCAGCTCGCCCAGGAAGTGCATGAGCTTCACGAAGGCGGTGCCCGGGTCGTGGGGACCGGCCCAGGCCCCGATGATGCCCTGGCCGTAGAGGGCCCGCTTCAGGCGCTCGTCCTCGACGTGGCGGTCGATGACCTCCGAGATCGGGGTCTCGTAGAGGGCCTCGATCATCTCCGGGTCGTGGCCCAGCAGCTCCTCCAGCTCGGCCCGCTCGGGGGCCTCGCCCACCCAGGCGTCCCGAGGGCCCTTGCGCAGGGCGATGCGCATGCGGTCGAAGAAGTCCTCGTAGGCGAACTGGCCCTCGATGTCGGCGTCGGCGAAGCCGTTGGCCCGCATGTCGGCGGCGGTGCGCTCCGGGTCCTGGAACTGGGCGTAGCTGGTGCCGTCCTCGAACGGGCACCAGATGAAGGGCTCGGCGACGAACACCTTGTAGCCGTAGTCCCGGAGGCGGAGCTCGGTGATCACCCGCTCGTCGAGCAGGCCGACCACGTAGGCGCAGGGGCTGACCCGGTAGCCGTCGTCGGCGAACGGGGTCTCCAGCGTGCAGGCGCCGCCGAGCCGCTCCCGGGCCTCGAGGACCAGGACCGACTTGCCGGCGCTGGGCGAGGTAGGCCGCGGTGGTCAGGCCGTTGTGGCCGCCCCCGACGACCACGGCGTCCCAGTCCCGGGCCGCCAGGTCGCCCACCGGCATCGGCAGCCCGACCCGGCCCAGGGCGGCGTGGATGTCGCCCTTCACCCGGTCAGCCCTTCAGCGCCGTGGCAAAGGTGTCCAGGTTGGCCAGGAACACGTCGACGTCGTCGTCGGTGTGCTGGACCGACAGGGTCCACTGCTCGCACTTCCCCCATGGCGGGAGGAACACGCCGCCGTTGTGCTGGTACAGCCAGTGGACGTGGCCGTAGCGGCCGTCGTAGCCCATGAAGTCCCGGTAGTTGTTGATGCGGTGCTCGGAGAAGATCACCGCGCCCTTGGCGCCGAAGGCACTGACGTAGCCCTCGATGCCGTGGCGGGCGAGGATCTCCTCGGCGCCCTCGGTCATGCGGTCCCGGAGGTGCTCGATGTGGGCGTGGGCCTCGGGGGTGAGGATCTCCAGCAGGGTGGCCTTCGCCGCGGCCATGGTCAGGGGGTTGCCGTTGAAGGTCCCGACCACCTCGTAGGTGTCGTCCTCGACGATGGCCATGACCTCGGCGGTGGCCCCGATCGCGCCACAGGGCAGGCCACCGCCCATCGACTTGGCCAGGCAGACGATGTCGGGGGTGACCCCGAACCGCCCGGTGGCGCCCCCCTCGTGTGTGGTCAGGCCGGTCTTGACCTCGTCGTAGGTGAGGAGCACGTCGTGGGCCGTGAGCAGCTCCTTGAGGTCGGCCAGGTAGCCCGGTGGGGGAGGGACCACGCCGATGTTCATCATCATCGGCTCGATGATCATCCCGGCGATCTCGCCCGGGTGGGCCTCGAGGACCTCGCGCACCGCTCCGACGTCGCCGTAGGGCACGACCAGGGTGTTGGCCGCCACCTCGGGCAGCACGCCGAAGTGGACCGGGACCGAGGCGGGGTGCTCGGGCGGGCCTGCGTCCTCGAACTCCGGGTACACCGACACCTGCACCGAGTCGTGGTGGCCGTGGTAGCTGCCCTCGATCTTGATGATCTTCTTGCGGCCCTTCACGACCCGCATGAGGTTGAAGGCCGCGAGGGTGGCCTCGGTGCCCGAGTTGGCGAAGCGCCACTTGGGCTGGTCGAAGCGGCGGGCGAGGTCCTGGCTGACCGGGATCAGGTCCTCGGTGGGCTGGGCGAAGTGGGTGCCGAGGGCGACGCGGTCCTGCACGGCCTTGACCACGGCGGGGTGGGCGTGGCCCACGAGCATGGCGCCGAAGCCGTTGTGCAGGTCGACGTAGGTCGTCCCGTCGACGTCGGTGATCTTGGAGCCGAGGCCCTTCTCGATCCAGATGGCCCGCGGCGGCGCGTCCTGCCACGACGAGGCGACGCCCCCGGCGAGGTTGCGGCGGGCCTCCTCCATGATCCGGGCTGACGCCGGCGTGCGGTCGAGGAGGGCCGCCTCCTGTTCGGTGATGAGGCCGTCGATGACGGCCAGTTCGGCTTCGCTCCCGGCGGTGAGGGTCATCGGCTCGATTCCTGGGTCGTGGCGGTCGGGAAGGGCACACGGGCGGGCAGTGCGCCGTCCCGGTACGTCTGGGCGATCAGTCGGACGAACTGGGTGACGGCGTCCTCGTCGCCCGCGAACGGGCCGGGGCGATAGCCCCGCGAGACCACGCCCCGCTGGACGCCCTCGCAGGCGGCCCAGTCCTGGCGGTTGGTCAGGTCCCAGAAGTCCACGGCGTAGGCGGGGTCGAACCCCGGGTTGGCCACGGCCTCGGGGTCGAACAGCCACTGGCACTCGACGAAGGTGCGGTCGGGTCCGAGCGGCTCCAGGCGGTGGGTCATCACGTAGTCGGGATGGAGGCTGATGAGCAGGTTGGGCAGGACCCCGATGTAGTGGACCCGGCGCCGCCAGGTGTCGTCCAGCCCGGGGAGCAGCACGCCGTCGGTCCGGCCGTCGAGGGACATCGTCACCGCGTCGTCGGCCAGGACCATCCAGCCACCGATCCAGAGGCCCTCGTGCTCGACGGAGTTGTCGCCGCTGTTGGGCGGGCTGACCACGCACAGCTCCGGGTGGATGGCCGGGCAGTGGAAGCACTCCTGGTAGTTCTCCACGGGGAGCTTCCAGTTGGCCGCCATCTCGTAGCTGTGGCTGGCGCCGGCCACCAGGCGCTCCGGGGCCCAGGCGCCGAGCTCGGCCGAGAGGCCGCCGAGGTGCTGGTCGAGCGGTGGGGCGTCTCCCGAGGCGTTCACGAACACCCAGCCGTGCCACTCCTGGGTCCGCACCGCCACGAGGGGGTGCTCGGCCGGGTCGAAGCCGGCTGGCTGCGTCGTAGCGGGGGGTGAACTTCAGGCGTGCCGTCCAGGGCGTAGGTCCAGGCGTGGTACGGGCAGTGGATGGCGTTGCGCCGGATGGTGGTGTCCTCGGGCTGGAGCTGGTGGCCCCGGTGCCGACAGACGTTGTAGAAGCCGCGGAGGACGCCGTCGTCGCCCCGGACGAGCACGACGCTGTCGTCGCCCACCCGGAGGGCCCGGCGGTCACCGGCGTCGGCCAGGTCGGCCGAGCGCCCGGCGCAGACCCAGCTGTCGGCGAAGAGGTGCTGCGCGCTCCCAGGCCAGGACGGCCTCGGAGGTGTAGGCCTCGGCGGGCAGCATCCGGCCCGGCGCGCCGGGGGCGAGGATGGCCTCGAGGCCGGCGGGGTCGACCGGCGCGGCCGAGCGGACGTCCATCGGGTCAGTCTCCTCCTCGCCGCAGCAGCCGGCTGCGCTTGGTGTCCTTCAGGATGCGACGGGTGCACAGCAGCCCGGGGATGCCGGTGACCCCGCCGCCGCCGTGGGTGGCCGACGAGCACTGGTAGAGGCCGCGGACGGGGGTGGTGAAGTCGGCGTAGCCCGGCGCCGGGCGCATGTGGAACAGCTGGTCGGGCGAGAGCTCGCCGTGGAAGATGTTCCCCCCGATCAGGCCGTACTCGTTCTCCATCTCGTAGGGCCCGATGACCTGCCGGTGGATGACCGACGCCTTGAAGTTGGGGGCGAGGTCGTTGTAGCCGTCGATCACCCGGTCGGCGTAGGCCTCCAGCTCGGCGTGGTCCGGCTCGGTCGACCACTCCTGGGGGACCCACTGGGTGAACAGGGACATGACGTGGGTGCCCTCGGGACACAGCGACGGGTCCACGGTCGAGGGGATGACGCCGTCGGAGAACGGGAGCGTGGAGGCCTTGCCCCAGCGGGCCTCCTCGAAGGACTTCTGGAGGTGGTCGATCGAGTGGCAGAGCTCGACGGAGCCGCTCAGCTTCTCCTTGTCCGGCGGGCCGGGCCAGGCGTCGAAGTCCGGCAGCTCGGACAGGGCCACGTTGACCTTGACCGTGCCGGACCGGCTGCGCCAGTTCTCCAGGTCCTTGACGAAGTCGTCGGGCAGCTCGTGGCGGTCCAGGTGGCGGAGGAAGGTGATCTGGGGATGGGTGGCGGCCACCACGATGTCGGCCTCGAGCTCGGTGCCGTCGGCCAGGGCGACACCGACCACCTTGCCGTTGCGGGTGCGGATGCGCTCGACCGGGGCGTTGGTCCGGATCTCGGCCCCGAAGGACGCGGGCCGAGGCGGCGATGGCGTCGGACACCGCGCCCATGCCCCCGATGGGGTAGCCCCACTTGCCGAGGTGGCCGTCGCCGACGTCGCCGATGGTGTGGTGCATCATCACGTAGGCCGTGCCCGCCTCGTCGGGGCCGGCCCAGGTGCCGATGACGGCGTTGATGGCCATGAGGCCCTGGACCTCCGGCGACTCGAACCACTCGTCGAGCACGTCGCGGATGGACATGGTGAACAGCCGGGTGGCGTCCGCCGTGCCACGGACGTCGAGGCCCCGGAGCCCCCACGCCAGGCGGAGCTGCTCGAGCAGGTCCTTGGGCCGGCGGGAGCCAACGCTGGGCGGGGTGGACAGCAGGAGGGGGGCGAGCACGTCGGCCACCCCGCTGATCCAGGCGTGGTAGTCGCCGAGGCGGTCGGCGTCCTTGCTGGAGAACTTGGCCACCTCGTCGCGGTCCAGCTCCGGGTCGTCCTCGGCGAGGAGGTAGCGGCCGTCGGGCAGGGCGATGAAGGTCGGCCCCATCGGGATGACGTGGTAGCCGTGGTCGGCCAGGCGGAGGTCGTTCAGGATCGTCGGCGGCATCAGGCTCATCACGTACGAGAGCGCCGTCATCTTGAACTCGGGGCCCCACGGGGTCTCGGTCGTGGCCGCGCCGCCGACCGTTGTCCCGGGCCTCGAGGACGACCGGCTTCAGACCGGCCCGGGCGAGGTAGGCCGCGGCCACCAGGCCGTTGTGCCCACCCCCGACGACGATGGCGTCGTACGTGTTGCTCACCGCGGCCCGCTCCTCTGTCCTACAATCCGGCATCGGTCTACTAACTGATCGATCAGTCAGTATAGGACGCAACCTGGAGGCGCGATGACGTTCCACCCTCGAGAGCGACCGGTCCGAGGCGGCATCGACCGGCGCACGTTCCTGCGCCGGTCGGCCTTCGGCGCCGCCGCGGTCACCCTGGGGCCGTCCCTGCTGGCGGCCTGCGGCGGCGACGACACAGGCGGCGGTGGCGGTGGCGGGGGTGAGGCGGTGCAGCTGTCGCGACCGGACAACCCGGTGACCCTGCCCACCTTCGACGACATCCCGGCGATCGCCGACGGACTCGATCCCGAGGCCGGACCGCTGAAGATCTACAACTACGCCGAGTACATCGCCCCCCAGACCCTGCGCGGCTTCCGCCAGGAGTACGGCGTGGACGTCGAGGTCACGACCTTCACGAGCATGGACGAGGCCGTCGCCCGCCTCTCCGGCGGCCAGGCCGACTTCGACCTCTTCTTCGCCACGACCGACGTCATCGGCAAGGTGGCCACCGGGCGGCTGCTGCAGCCGCTGAACCCGTCGTACCTCGGCAACTCGGGCAACGTCTGGGAGCAGCTCCAGGACCCGTTCTACGACGTCGGGGCGAACTACAGCCGTCCGTACACGATGTACACGACAGGGATCGGCTACCGGATCGACCGCGTCACCCAGGCGCCCGACGGCTACGACAACCCCTACGACATCTTCTGGGACAGCGCGTACTCCGGCGATCTCTTCCTCCTGGAGGACGACCGCGAGGTGCTGGGCATGGCGATGCTGCGGGCCGGACAGACCGATGTGAACACCGAGGACGCCGAGCAGGTCGACGCGGCCCTGGCCGACATCCTCGAGCTGGCCGACACCGTGAACCCCCGGATCGGCGTCGAGGCCTACACGGTCCTGCCCGAGGGGCGGGCCACCATCCACCAGGCGTGGGCCGGCGACGTGGTCAACGCCCAGTACTACCTGCCGCAGGGGGAGAGCATCGAGAACGTCGGCTTCTGGTACCCCGCAGACGGTGGCGGCATGATCGGGTCGGACCAGATGACGGTGCTCGCCGGGGCGTCCAGCCCCGTCCTGGCCCACCTGTTCATCGACTACGTGCTCGACGCCGACAACGCCCTCACCAACTTCGGCTGGCTCGGCTACCAGCCGCCGCAGACCAGCATCGACCCGGAGTCGGTCGTCGCCGACGGGCTGGTGCCCGCCCACCTCGACACGACGGTCATCCGGCCGGAGGACTTCGACACCGGCTACCAGCTGCTCCAGCTGTCCCTGGCCGGTGAGCGCCTGTGGGACGACGCCTGGTCCACCTTCACCGCCGGGGCCTGAGCCGCTGGTGAGCGACCGCCGCTGGAGGGACCGGTCCCGGTACGTCTGGCCCGGGCTGGCCGTGCCCGGCGTGGCGTGGCTGGTCGTCTTCTTCCTGGTCCCGTTCTTCGCGGTCCTGGCCGTGGCCTTCGGCGAGCTCGACCCGATCTTCGGCAACGCGGTGCCGGTGTGGAACCCCCTCGAGTGGGACTTCACGATCTTCAACAACGTCCTGGACCGGGTGGTCAACGAGGAGCTGCGGGAGGTGTACCTCCGCACCTTCGCCTACGTCGGGGCGGCCCTGGTGCTCTGCTTCGTCATCGGGTACCCGGTCGCCTACTACGTGTCCCGCTTCGGCGGTCGGCGCCGTGCGCTCTACCTGGGCCTCGTCCTGGCCCCCTTCTGGATCAACTACCTGATGCGGATGCTGGCCTGGGTCAACCTCCTGCAGGAGGACGGCTACGTCAACGACGTCCTCGGCGCGCTGCACCTCACCGCGGACCCGATCAACTGGCTGGAAGGCCGGTCCTTGACCGTCGTGCTCGGGCTCGTCTACGGCTACCTGCCGTTCCTGGTCCTGCCCCTCTTCGCCGCCCTCGATCGGATCGACCGCAGCGTCATCGAGGCGTCCCGGGACCTCGGCATGGGACCCCTGCGCACGTTCCTGCGGGTCACCCTGCCGATGTCCAAGCAGGGGTTGCTGGCCGCCGCGGTGATCACCGCCCTGCCCATGATGGGCGACTACTACACCGCGGACCTGCTGTCGGGATCGCCGCGGACGAGCATGATCGGCAACCAGATCGAGTTCTACCTGTTCGAAGGGAGCCAGAAGAACGCCGGCGCGGCGCTGGTGGTCATCCTGTCGATCCTGCTGATGGCGGCGATGGCCTACTACCTGATCCAGACCGACCGGGCGACGCGGGCGTTGCAGCGCTCATGAGGGTCCTCGCGTGATCACCCGGGTGCGGACGTGGTGGTCGAACCCGTGGCGCCGACCGGCCTTCCTGGCCGCCGGCTTCTGGCTCTATGTGCTCTGGTCGCTGGTGCCCGTGCTCATCGCCATGCAGTTCGCGTTCAACGACGGTCGGTCCCGCAGCACCTGGCAGGGCTTCTCCCTGCGGTGGTGGTTCGAGGACCCGGACCGTTCCCTGTGGCACGACCCCGCCCTGCGGGACGCCATGGTCAACAGCCTCTGGCTGGCCCTGTTCACCATGGCCATCGCCACCCCGCTCGGGGTGGCCCTGGCCCTCGGCCTGGCCCGCTGGCGGGGCCGGACGGCCCGGGCGTCGAACCTGCTGATGCTGGTCCCCCTGGCGACACCGGAGATCGTCATGGGGACGATGCTCTTCCTGGTCTTCGACAACCTCTACACCTCCATCCCGCTGGGTCGCCCGGCCATGCTGCTGGGCCACGTGACCTTCTCGGTGTCCTATGTGGTGATCCTCGTGCGGGGGCGCCTGCTCACCATCGGCCCCGACCTGGAGGACGCCGCCCAGGACCTGGGCGCGTCGCCGTTGGGCGCCGTGCGCACCGTCCTCCTGCCCCTGCTCGGCCCGGCCATCTTCGCCAGCCTGATGATCGTTTTCGCCACGTCCATCGACGACTTCGTGATCTCGGCCTTCCTGTCCTCCGACGCGTCCAGCGAGACCATCCCCATCAAGATCTACTCCTCGGTCCGTGTCGCCCCGACGCCGGCCCTCAACGCCCTGGCCACCGTGATGCTCCTGGGCACGACCCTGGCCATCGGCCTCGCCGTCCTCGCCCTCCGGGTGTTCCGGCGGGGCGAGAAGGGCAGCGCCGTCGAGGACTTCGCCGCCCTCGACATCTGACCCCTTCTGGCCCCGGATTCCCCCGCTGGAGGGCCGGAGACCGGTGCCAGAAGCGGAGTGACGGGTAAACGACGCCGTCGCCCTGCGACTGTGTCAGGTGGTGGAACGACCCCGAGCGGACTTCGACGACGCCTTCCGGGCGGAGTACCCGGGCATCGTGCGGGTCGTCGCCCCGATCGTCGGATCCGTGGCCGACGCCGAGGGCGTGGTCCAGGACGCCTTCGTCAAGGCGTTCGCCCGCTGGGCCCGGATCAGCCGGTACGACCGTCCTGGTGCGTGGGTCCAGCGTGTCGCCATCCGTGACGCGGTGCGCTTCGCCCGGCGGAGCTCGGGCCCTGAGGCAGCGCAGGGATCGGGCGGTGATCCGGTGGCGGGGATCGCGGACCGGCTCGACCTGCAGCAGGCCCTGCTGACGCTCTCGCCCCGCCAACGGGCCTGCATCGTCCTGCACCACCTGGCCGACTGGCCGGTGAGCGACGTCGCCGACGCCCTCGGCTGTGCCGAGGCGACCGTCCGGGTGCACCTCCACCGGGGCCGCCACACCCTGGCCACGACCCTCCGCCCCGAACCCCAGGAGACGACCGATGGATGTTGAGGACCTCCTCGAGCACGCCGATGTCCCCCCGGTGTCCGTCGACACCGAGGCCGCCCTCGATCGCACCCGACAGCGGGGTGGCATCCGGCGTCGCCGGAGCGTCGCGGTACTGGGGGTCGCGTCGGTCGTGGCCGTCGTGCTGATCGCCGCGGCGACGGCCGCCCTCACCGGGAACGAGGACGATCGCTCCCGGGTGGTCGCCGGCCCGGGCGAGCACCAGCCGGTGCCCGCGACGCCGCAGGCGGGCGATCCGGCGGTGGGCCTCGTGGACGCCGCGGTCACCACCGGGGCCCAGGGCAACGAGCAGGTGGCGTTCGCCTTCAGTGGACTGCTCCCGGACGAGTCTGCGACCGAGATCGCGGACTGGTCGGAGGCGAGCGGTGAGGGGATCGAGTACCTGATCCAGCCGATGCGCGAGCTCCAGGTCTGCGGCGACACGCACTGGTTCCCTTCGGACACCGAGCACTCGATCGACCTCCTGCTCCCGGTCGAATGGCTCGACGTGGCGTCCTTCGAGGACGTCGAGTTCCGCGAGGTGGGGGGTGCGGGCGACGGGATCGAGAAGATCGTGGTGTGTCCGCCGCGCAATGGCCTCGTGCAGATCTCGTTCTGGGGCATGGGCCCCAACGATCAGGCCCCGAACGTGTCGGTCACCGTCCGCGACGGCGGCCGCTCGATCGTCGTCGAGAACAGTTGAGCAGGCTCCCAGGCTAGGAGAGCTTGACGTAGATCTGCTTGGACTCGAGGAAGGAGTCCAGGCCGTAGGGGCCGAGCTCGCGGCCGATGCCGGAGCCCTTGAAGCCGCCCCAGCTGGCCTCGGTGGGGGCGGGCTGGGAGGCGTTGATCCACACCGTGCCGGCCCGGATGGAGCGGGCGGCCCGGAAGGCCTTGCCCACGTCCCGGGTCCAGACGGCGGCGGCCAGGCCGTACTCGGTGTCGTTGGCCGCCTTCGTCACCTGGGCGATGTCGTCGAAGGGCAGCACGGTGGCCACGGGGCCGAAGATCTCCTCCCGGGCGATGGTCAGGTCCTGGGTGTCGGCCTCGAAGATGGTCGGGGGGATGAAGTAGCCACCGGCCAGGGCCGGGTCCGTCGGGTTCTCGCCGGCGTAGGCCAGGCGGGCCCCCTCGGTGTTGCCGGTGTCGATGTAGCCCTGGACCCGGTCCCGCTGCTTGGCCGACACGAGTGGGCCCATCGTCACCTCGGGGTCGAAGCCCGAGCCGATCTTGATCTCCTTGGCCGCGTCGACCATCCCGGCCAGGACCTCGTCGTAGACGGGGCGCTCGACGAAGATGCGGCTGCCGGCCGAGCACACCTCGCCCTGGTTGCCGAAGATCCCCCACGCGCTGCCGGGGATGGCTTCGGCCAGGTCGGCGTCGGCGAAGACGATGTTGGGGCTCTTGCCGCCGAGCTCCAGGGTCACCCGCTTCAGCGAGTCGGCACAGGTCCGCATGATGTGCTGGCCGATCGCCTTGGAGCCGGTGAAGCTGATCTTGTCCACCTCCGGGTGCTCCAGCAGGGGCTGGCCGGCGTCGGGGCCGAGCCCGGTGAGGACGTTGAGCACGCCGGCCGGCACGCCGGCCTCGTCGGCGGCCCGGGCCAGCCCGAGGGCGGTGAGCGGGGTCTGCTCGGCCGGCTTGAGCACGACGGTGCAACCGGCCGCCAGCGCCGGGGCCACCTTCTGGCTGGCCATGAGCAGCGGGTAGTTCCACGGGACGATCAGGCCGCACACCCCCACCGGCTCCTTGACGACGAAGCTCATGGCGTCGGGGCCGATGGGCGGGATGTCCCCGCTGATCTTGGTGGCCCACCCGGCGTAGTACTCGAACATGAACGCCGACTCCTCGATGTCCCACACGGCGTCCTCGTAGGGCTTGCCCGTGTCGTGGGTCTCGAGCTTGGCCAGCTCCTCGGTGTCCCGCCGGAGGATGGCGGCGATCTTGAAGAGGAGGTCGGCCCGGTCCCGTTCGGCGACGGCGATGCCCCAGGTGCCGTCGTCGAAGGCCCGGCGGGCGGCCCGCACGGCCCGGTCGGCGTCCTCGGTCCCGCCCGCGGGGATGGTGGCCAGGACCTCCCCGGTCGCCGGGTCGAGGGTGTCGAAGCGGGCGCCGTCGGCGGCGTCCACCCACTGTCCGTCGATGTACATCTGTCGGGCGTCAGCCATCGTGGTCGTCTCCGTCGGTCTCGGGGTCGGTCGTTCGGGGTCGGGGGCGAAGGCATCGGGGGTGAGCACCCGGAGGGCGTCCGCAGGCAGTGTGGCCGACACGGGCGTGCCCGGCGCCCACTCGGGGCGGCCGTCGTGGTTGGCGACCAGGGCCTGGAGCGGAGCGCCGTGGGGGAGGCGGAGGTGGACCTGGGTGGTCGGCCCGACGTACACGAGGCGCTCCACCATGGCGGGGACGGCGTTCTCGCCGATCGGCTCCCCTTCGGCCACCAGCACCCGCTCGGGCCGGATCACGACCTTGACCGGCCCGGTGCACCCCTGGTCGCCACCCGCGGCGCTGAGGGTGAAGGTGCCCAGTTGGATGGCACCCCGGCCACCGACCCGGCTGCAGTCGGCCTCCAGCAGGTTGGCCACGCCGAGGAAGTCGGCCACGTAGGCGGTGCGGGGCTCCTCGTAGACCTCGTCGGGGGTGCCCACCTGCTCGACCCGGCCGTTGTCCATGACCGCGAGGCGGTCCGACATGGTCAGGGCCTCCTCCTGGTCGTGGGTGACGTAGACGAAGGTGATGCCGACCTCCTGCTGCAGGGTCGTCAGCTCCGTCTGGAGCGCCTTGCGCAGCTTGGCGTCGAGGGCGCCGAGGGGCTCGTCCAGCAGCAGCACCTTGGGCTCCAGCACCAGGGCCCGGGCCAGGGCCACCCGCTGCTGCTGGCCACCCGAGAGCTGGGCCGGGCGCCGGTCGGCCAGGCCCTCCAGCCGGACGAGGCGCAGGGCGTCGACCACCCGGGTCTCCTTGTCGGCCTTGCTCTGGCCGTCCCGGGTCCATCGCAGGCCGTAGGCCACGTTGCGGGCCACGGTGAGGTGGGGGAAGAGGGCGTAGGACTGGAAGACGGTGTTGACCGGCCGGCGGTGCGGCGGGGTGGTGGCCAGGTCGACGCCGTCGACCAGGATCTGCCCGCTGGTGGCGGCCTCGAAGCCGGCGATGAGGCGCAGGGTGGTGGTCTTGCCGCAACCCGAGGGCCCGAGGACCGAGAAGAACTCGCCGGACCCGATCTCGAGGTCGATCCCGTCGACCGCGGTCACGTCGCCGAACCGCTTCACGAGGTCGACCAGCCGAACAGCCCCTCCGTGCATCCGTGCGAGTCTAGAATGACTGAGCCGTCAGTCAGTAGCGAACCCGTCCGAGGTCCCGAGATGCCCGTCCGTCCCGCCCCCCGTGCGCTCGCCGACGAGCTCGCCGCCCGGCGGGGTCGTCCGGTGGCCGAGGCCCGCACCCTGCCCGGCCACTGGTACGCCGATCCCACCCACCACGCCGTCGAGATGGACCGCGTCTTCGGGCACGCCTGGGTCGGGGTGGCGGGCACGGACCAGGTCGAGAAGCCCGGGAGCTACCTGGCCACGACCGTGGCCGACGGCGTCCCGGTCGTGCTGGTGCGGGGTGACGACGGCGTCCTGCGGGCCTTCCTCAACGTCTGTCGCCACCGTGGGGCGCCGGTGGCCGAGGGCTGCGGCGCGGCCCGCGCCCTCTCCTGCCCGTACCACGCCTGGGTGTACCGGCTCGACGGCTCCCTCTCCCGGGCCGCGGGCGTCGGCGCCCCCGAGGGCTTCGACACCGACGACTACGGGCTGGTGCCGGTGGGGGTCACGACCTTCGCCCGCAGCGTCATGGTCAACCTCGACCCCGACGCCGCGCCGTTCGACCCGGGCCCCCTGGTCGAGGGTCTCGCCGCCCTACCGGCTGGACGACCTCGAGCTGGGGCGCACCGACCGCTACGAGGCCGCCTTCAACTGGAAGGTCCTGGTCGAGAACTACTCGGAGAACTACCACACGCCCTTCGTGCACTCGCAGCTGATCGGCGCGGGCTACGAGTACCCGATGGAGACGACCGGCGACGTCGTCTTCGCCTGGGACCGTCCCCTCGGCCCGCGGGATGCGTCGGAGGAGGCCCTGGCCACCTCCTCCCCGGGAGGACCGGGGTGGGAGGCCGTCGCCGGCGACCTGTCGCCGGAGTCGTT
This sequence comes from uncultured Microthrixaceae bacterium, assembly GCA_963748285.1. Lineage (GTDB taxonomy): Bacteria > Actinomycetota > Acidimicrobiia > Acidimicrobiales > DATDAH01 > DATDAH01. The sequence continues at coordinate 1,179,798 of CAVVIF010000008.1, read as the reverse complement.
CAACAACGGCAGCTACCTGACGGTGTTCCCGAACACGATGGTCTCGGTCTTCGCCGGCTTCGCCGCCACCTTCCGCCTGACCCCGACGGGGCCGACCACGACCACCGTGGAGCGGGACTACCTCTGGCACCCCTCGGTGGGCCAGGACCGGCGCGACGCCGACTACGAGGCGACCAAGGAGGTCGTGCTCCAGGACCTCGGGATCTGCGAGGCCGTCCAACGCACCTACGACGGTGGGCTGTCGGCCGACGGCGTGCTCTCCACCGAGCACGAGCGCGGCGTGCACCACGTCCACCAGCTCCTGTTCGATGCCCTGGCTCAGACTGACCCGTGGCCTCCCGCACCCGCAAGGACGTCGACGAGCGGCGGGCCCAGATCCTGGAGGCCACCCAGGAGGTCGCCCTCGAGCGAGGCCTGGCCCACCTGCGGGTGGCCGACGTGGCAGCCCACCTGGGGATCAGCTCGGGGCTGGTCCACTACCACTTCTCGTCCAAGGACGAGCTGCTGGTCGAGATGCTGCGGCAGATGGCGGCCACCGACGTGGCCCGCCTTCGGGAGACGTGGCCGCCAGCGGGCGATCCCGTCGACCGCCTCGACCGGGTGCTGCGGGAGTACCTGCCCGACGCCCGGCGGGACGAGTCCTGGGCCCTGTGGATCGACTGGTGGGACGAGGCCCTGCGCAGCGAGGCGCTGGCCACCATCTCCTCGGAGTTCGACACGGCGTGGGTGGCCATCCTCGAGGAGCTCATCGAGTCCGGGGTGGAGGACGGCGTCTACGACTGCAAGGACCCCCACGGGTGCGGCCTGGCGCCTGTCGGCCCTGCTCGACGGCCTGGCCATCCAGGTCGTCCTGCCCCGGCGCACCCTCAGCCGCCGCCAGATGCTGGACCACGCCCGCGTCGGGGCCGCCCGCGAGGTCGGCCTGGCCCGCAGTGCCTTCCCGGACTGAGTCAGTCCAGGGGGAGACCCTCGGCGGTGTGGCCCCGGAAGCCGGTCACGGTGTCGGCCACGCACAGCGCGTCCAGGGCGGCCTCTTCGACCGCCTCCACCACGGCCACGAAGAGCGGGTCGATCGCCCGGTGGGTCACGACGGTGCTGGTCGCGGTGGCGACCGGCCGGCCGGCGCTCGCCCCGCACCGCGGTCGAGAACGCGCAGAAGATCTCCCCGGAGCCGTGGTGGGCCACCGAGCCGCCCCGGGCCAGGCCCAGGCCCGCCCGCCGGGCCAACCGCTGACACCCGTGGGCGTCGAGGGGGGCGTCGGTGGCCACGATCACCACACAGGAGCCCTCCGGTTCAGCCCACCGCGCCGCCGAAGCCCCCGGCGACCAGCCGGCGGCCCACGGGCTCGCCGGCCACCGTCAGCTCGGGCAGGTCGCCGTGGTTGGCCAGCAGCAGGACCCCCACCGGTCGCCTCCAGCTCGTCGACCACCCGCGACGCCGAGCCGATGCCGCCCTTCACGCCGAAGCTGACCATGCCCGTGCCCGCACCCACCACGCCCTGGGCCACGGGGTCGGCCGTGGCCGAGTCGATGGCCGCCCGGCAGTCGGCCACCGACACGGCCCGCAGGCGGGCCTCGTCGAGCCAGGAGTCGTCGCACTCGCCGACGGCGGGGATCAGGAGGTGCTCGGCGCCCGCGTCGGGCACCGGCCGCGAACAGGGCATCGACCACCGCGTCGTAGCCCCGGCCGACGGCCCCGGTGCTGGTCAGGAGGATCGGGGTCTCGAGCTGGCCCCACTCCGCCGCCTTGAACGACCCGGTCAGCTCGCCGGTGCCGTTGAGCACCGCGGTGCCGTAGGTCATCGGTCGCCACCACACATCGGCCAGGTCACCGGGGACCACGGCCGTCACCCCGGTCCGGGTCGTCTCGCCCTCCCAGCGGGTGACGTGGCCGACGCGGACGCCGGGCACGTCGACGATGGTGTTGGTCGGGCCGGTGGGCCGGACACCGATCTCGATGCCCCGGGCGCGGGCCCGGGCTCGGGGTGGGGGAGGGCCGCTCATGACCCGTGATCGTGGCACCTCGCTGGGGATGCCCGTGGTGTGGGACCCGCGCCACCGCCGCCACGACGTGGGTGGGGGGATCTGGCTCGGGGTGGAGCTGCCCTCCGACGAGACCCCGGCGCGCGGTGATGCCCTCCGGGCGGCCATGGCCGACGCCGGCGCGGTGATCCATCCCGCCACCGACCACGGCGATGCCCCGGTCCTGGCCGTCCATTCGCCCGACTACCTGGCCTTCCTGCGTCGGGCCCACGCCGACTGGCTGGCCGCGGGCCACGACGTGGATCCGGGCCAGCCCGACGTCGTGCCCTACGTGTTCTCCCTCCCGCAGGCGACCTCGGGCCGGCCGGCCCCCCGGGCGGCGGCGATCCGGGCCGAAGTCGGCCAGTACGCCGTGGACACGATGACCCCGATCGGCACGGGCACCCACGAGGCGGCCCGGGCGGCGGTGGACGCCGCGCTCACCGCGGCCGACCTCGTGCTCGGCGGGGCCCCGGCGGCCTACGCCGCGGTCCGTCCGCCGGGCCACCACGTCGGGCCGGCCTTCTACGGCGGCTCCTGTCACCTGAACAACGCCGCGGTCGCCGCGCAGCACCTCGTCGATCGGGGCGGGGCCCGGGTCGCGATCGTCGACATCGACGCCCACCACGGCAACGGCACCCAGGAGGTGTTCTGGGCCCGGGGTGACGTCTGGTTCGGGTCGGTGCACGTGGACCCCGGCGCCGGTTGGTTCCCCCACACCGCGGGCTTCGCCGACGAGACCGGCACCGGCGACGGCGCGGGGGCCAACCGCAACCTGCCCCTGGACCCCGGTACGGGTGACGGCCCGTGGAACGCCGCCGTGGACGACGCTGGTCGCCGGCGCGGCGGCCCACGGCGCGGAGGTGCTCGTGGTCAGCCTGGGCGTGGACGCCGCGGCCGGGGACCCCGAGAGCCCGCTGGAGGTCACCCCGTCCGGGCTTCGCCGCGGCAGGCCGTAGCCTCGCCGCCCCCGGCCTCCCCACGGTCTTCGTGCAGGAGGGCGGCTATGACCTGGACACGCTCGGCGACCTGGTGCTCGCCGTGCTCGACGGCTTCGAGGAGGCCCGCGATGGCTGAGCACACGCCCTGGTTGGGCACGGTGGAGCGGGGCGGCCTGCCGATCCCCGCTCGGGCCGACGTGGTCCCGCCACCGCACTGGCGCCTCGAGGCGGTGGCCGCCACGGAGCGACCCCGTGACCTCGCCGTCGGCCCCGACGGGCGCACGGCGGCCTTCATCTGGGACCGGGACACCTCCGATCTCTGGACGATCGACGCCCTGACCGGAGCGACCTCGCGCCTGACCACCGGACGCGGGCTCGTGGCCTACTGGGAGGACACCCGGCCGGCGGTCTCGCCCGACGGCGCCCGGGTCGCCTACGCCGACGACGGCCGGATCTGGCTGGTCCACATCGAGGGGGGACCGCCGGTCGCGGTGATCGAGGGTGGCGACCCGGTCTGGACCCCCGACGGTCTGCTCCTGGCGGCCGTCGAGCGCGATCGGTGCACTGTGCTCGTCCAGGTCGACCCCGACGACCCGTGGCCGGTCCCGGTGGCCTCCGGCGACGGGGACTGCTGGGACGCCACACCGTCGCCGGACGGCACCAAGGTGGCCTACGTCTTCTCGCCCCACGCCGACCGCAACCGCTCGGCCGTCCACGTCGTCGACCTGGACAGCGGCGAGGACCGAGCCCTCACCGGCACCCCCGAGCATCACGACCAGGGGCCGGTCTGGTCGCCGGACGGATCCACCATCGCCTTCACCGCGGAGCGGCCGGGCTGGCACGAGGTCTTCCTCATCGGCGCGGACGGCACGGGCGAGCGCCAGCTCACCGACGGCGGCCACAACTGGTCGGATCTGGCCTGGCACCCCGATGGCGACCGTCTGGTCGGCGGTTCGGGACCGTCATGGCGTGACCGACCTGGTCGTCGTCGAGGTCGGTGACGGTGGCCTCGACGTGCTGGCCGAGGGAGGCGCCTGGGGCCGGCCGCAATGGCTGGCGGACGGACGCATCCTCGCCTCCCACGAGTCCTTCACCCGAGCCCCCCAGCTGCGCGTGGTCGAGCCCGGAGCCACCCCGGTGACGCTCCTCGCCCCGACGCCCGCATCGGTCACCGCGGCCCCGCACCTCACCCCCGAGCCCGTGACCTACACCACCTTCGACGGGCGGGAGATCCCCGGCTGGCTCTACCGGCCCACCGGCGCGTCGGCCGACCGGCCCGTGCCCGCGGTCGTCAACCCGCACGGGGGCCCGACGGACCGGGACGGCGACGAGTGGTACGGCGTGGCCCAGTACTTCGCCGACAAGGGCTACGCCTGGTTCCTCCCCAACTTCCGGGGCAGCACGTCGTGGGGCCGGGACCACGAGTACGCCAACCACGGGGACTGGGGCGTCGGGGACACGAAGGACTGCCTGGCCGCCCACGACTTCCTGTCCTCCCTGGACTGGGTCGACGGGGACCGGATCGCCATCTTCGGTGGGTCCTACGGGTCCTACATGGCCCTGTGCGCGTGCGTCGACGACCCCGAGCACCGGTATCGGGCGGCGCTGACCAAGTACGGCGACTGCGACATCTGGACCTCGTGGGCCCAGGGCGACCGGGCCGGGGTGCAGGACATGGAGCGGCAGATGCCGCACCCGAGCCTGGCCCGTGAGGCCTACCTCGACGGCTCGCCCATCCACCGGATCGAACAGCTCGAGGTCCCCATCCTGGTGGCCCACGGGCTGCTCGACGAACGGGTCAACCCGGCCCAGTCCGAAGAGCTGGTGGAGGCCCTGCGCCGCCTGGGCAAGACCTACGAGTACGTCACCTACCCCGGCGAGGGCCACGGGTTCCTGCGGGCCGGCCCGCAGGTCGACTACTACCGGCGGGTCGAGCGGTTCCTCGACTGGACGCTGATGTGACCCCCGGATGGGAAACGGCGGGGGACCGGAGACCGGCCGCGCCCACCCGGCGCCCGATACTGACGTATCGTTCAGTAATGGGGAGAATGTCGGGACGTATCGGACTGGCCGCGCTGCTCGTGGCGGCCCTGCTCGCACTGGGCGCCGGGGGTGCCCTCGGCCAAGGGGAGGGTGACACCACCACCTCCGGCGCCGGCGGACGAGGAGCTGACGCTCACCGTCGGGCTCACCCAGGAGATCGACTCGCCCAACGTCACCGTGGGCTACACGGTGGCGGCCTACGAGGTCTGGAACCTCCAGTACGCCACCCTCACCGACAAGGCGGCCGACGACTTCGAGACCATCCCCGGCCTGGCCGAGTCCTGGGAGGGCTCCGAGGACGGGCTCACCTGGACCTACACGCTGCGGGAGGGCCTCGAGTGGTCCGACGGCGAGCCGCTGACCGCGGAGGACGTGGCCTACACGATCAACCGGTCCCGCGACGAGGAGTGGTACAACCACTTCGCCACCACCCAGAACCTCGAGGCCACGGCCATCGACGACGTGACCCTCGAGGTCACCTCCTCGGTGCCGGACCCGAAGCTGCCGACGCTGGACGTCTACATCGTCCCCCAGCACATCTACGAGGAGATCTCCGCCGACGACCTCGGCACCTACGAGGCCACCGACGGCGTGGCCTCGGGGCCGTACTCGCTGACCGAGCTGCGGCGGGGCCAGGACTGGACCATGGAGGCCAACCCGAACTACTGGGCCGGTGAGCCCGCGGTCGACCAGGTCGTCTTCCGGCTGTTCACCAACGCCGACGCCATGGTCACCGCCCTCGAGCAGGGCGAGATCGACGCCGCCCACAACATCCCGTCGGCCAGCGTGGCCAACCTCGAGGGCGCCGAGGACATCGTGGTGGTCCAGGGCCAGCAGGGTGGCTTCGACGAGCTGGCCATGAACGCGGGCGCGGGCGGCATCGGCGACGGGCACCCGGCCCTGGAGGACGTCGAGGTCCGCCGGGCCATCGCCCATGCCGTGGACAAGGAGACCATCGTCGACCGGGTGCTGAACGGGCTCGGCGAGCCGGCGGACGCCATGTCGGTGTCGCCGGACCGCAGCTGGACACCGGAGATCGAGGACCCCTTCGAGTTCGACCTCGACGTGGCCAACCAGATCCTGGACGACGCCGGCTACGAGGACACCGACGGCAACGGTGTCCGGGAGATGCCCGGCGGCGGCGACGAGCTGAGCTTCCGGTGGGCCCTGCGCACCGAGTCGGAGGTGGCGCAGCCCATCTACGAGCTGGTGAGTGGTTCGCTGGCCGACATCGGCATCGAGACCGAGGTCGAGACCTACAACGACACCCAGCTGGGGCCGGTCATCGGCCGGGGCGAGTGGGACCTCTTCGTCTGGGGCTGGACGCCCTTCGTGGACCCCGATCCCCAGCTGTCGTACTTCCTCTGTGACCAGGTCTCGACCGACCCCGAGAACCCGCTCGACTACTACAACGACGCGAACTGGTGCAACGAGGACTACGACGCCCTCTACGAGGAGCAGAACCAGGAGCTGGACCGCGAGCGGCGCACCGAGATCGTGCACGAGATGCTCACGACCTTCTACGAGGAGGCCGCCTACGCGGTGCTGTACTACAGCCCCGACCTGCAGGCCTACCGGACCGACCGCTTCGAGGGCTGGGTCCGCCAGCCCGCCGAGATCGGGCCGGTGATCTTCTCCAACACCTCGCCGAGCTACGCCCAGCTGGTGCCGGTCACCGAGGACAGCGGGGACGGCAGCGGTGGCGGTGATGACGACGGCGGCACCAACACGGGCCTGATCGTGGCCATCGCCGTCATCGGGATGCTGGTCATCGGCGGTGGGGCCTTCGCCCTCGGCCGTCGGGGCTCCGCAGACGACCGGGAGTAGCCGGGCCACCCGGGAGCACCGAGGCGACACGAGGGTGACGGGGGCGTGAGCTGGCGCTTCGTCGGCATGAAGGTGCTCGGCGCCCTCGCCACGCTCCTCTTCGTCATCATCTTCAACTTCTTCCTGTTCCGGGTCGTGGAGAACGACCCGGTGGGGACGCTGGTCCGCGGCCGGAACCTGACCGAGGAGCAGCAGCAACGCCTGGCCGAGGACTTCGGTGTGGACCAGCCACTGCCCGAGCAGTTCCGCCGGTACATCGTCGAGACGGCCCAGCTCAACCTGGGCATCTCCTTCGAGACCCGCGAGCCGGTGTGGGACGTCATCAAGGGCAAGATCTGGCCCACGGTGTTCCTGGTGGGCACCGCGGCCGTGCTCTCCGCGGTCATCGGCACGGTCATCGGCATCTTCGCCGCATGGCGGCGGGGGAGCGCGACGGACTACGTCGGCACCGGCTCCACGATGCTCTTGTACTCGATGCCGGACTTCTGGCTCGGGCTGCTCCTGCTGGTGCTCCTCGCCGACACCTTCGCCCTCTTCCCGACCAGCGGCATCACCGACCCGGGCAGCGACGCCACCGGTCTGTCCAACCTGCTCGACCAGGCCCACCACATGTTCCTGCCCGGTCTCACGCTGATGCTGGCCTACCTCGGGGAGTACGCCATCATCATGCGCTCGTCGCTCCTGGAGACCATGGGAGAGGACTACCTGGTGCTGGCCCGGGCCAAGGGCCTGCGGGACACCCTCGTCCGCCGGCGCCACGCCGTGCCCAACGCCCTCCTCCCGCTGGTCACCCTGATCGCCATCAACTTCGGCTTCGTGCTGAGCGGGGCGATCGCGGTGGAGGCGATCTACTCCTGGCCCGGGCTCGGCCTGGCCACCGCCAACGCCATCCGGGCCCCGGACCTGCCGATGCTGCAGGGCCTCTTCCTGGTCTTCAGCGCCGCGGTCATCCTGGCCAACCTCCTCGCCGACCTGCTCTACGCGTACCTGGACCCCCGGGTGGGGGCCCGGGCATGACGGCGACCGCCCACCTGTCGCCCCGTCGGGTCGCGTGGATCCGGCGCCGGCGGGGCGCCGCCCGGATGTGGGGCCAGTACCGGAGCAGCACGCCCGGGATGATCGGGCTCGGGATCCTGATCTTCTTCGTGGCGATGGCGTTGGCCGCGCCGCTGCTCTCCGACAGCGAGGGCCTCGTCGCCAGCAACACCGTGCAGAACCCGGCCTGGGCCAGACCGAGCGAGTTCGGCCCGATGGGCACCGACCACCTGGGCCGCAGCGTCGCCGCCCAGTTCGTCTGGGGCGCCCGGGTCAGCCTCTTCGTCGGCTTGGTGGCGACCTTCCTCACGATGATCATCGGCTCGGTCGTCGGCATCACCGCCGGCTTCTTCGGGGGCAAGGTCGAGTCGGTCCTCATGCGGCTGACCGAGTGGTTCCTGGTCATCCCCTTCCTGCCGCTCGCCGTGGTGCTGGCCGCGATCCTGGGCCCGTCGGTGCGCAACATCATCCTGGTCATCGCCGTCACCTCGTGGCCGTCCACGGCCCGCATCATCCGGGCGCAGGTGCTGAGCGTGAAGCAGCGGCTCTACGTCGACCGGTCGCGGGCGTTGGGCGCCGGCAACTGGCACCTGACCTCGCGCCACATCCTCCCGAACGTGGCCCCGCTCATCCTGGCCAACACCACGCTCACGGTCCCGGTCGTGATCCTCACCGAGACCACCCTCGCCTTCCTGGGCCTCGGTGACCCCGATCGCTCGTCCTGGGGCCGCACCCTCGAGGAGGCGTTCAGCAACGGGGCCGTGCTGGGCCAGGGCGCCTGGTGGTACTACCTGCCCGCCGGGCTCGGCATCGTCGCCGTGGTCCTCGCCTTCACCCTCTGCGGGCAGGCCCTGGAAGAGATCGTGAACCCCCGTCTTCGGAGCGACAGCGACCAATGAGCACAGCGACCTATTCGCCGAGCGCAGCGAGGCGAGCCCAACCGCTCTTGGCCGGAGAGCTGAATGTGTCGGTGTCCCTCTCCAACGACAAGACGACCTGATGGCCCCGCTGCTGCAGGTCGAGGACCTCCACGTCACCTACCAGGTGGGTTCCGGGCCGGTGCCGGCCGTGCGGGGGGTGGACCTGACCCTGGAGGAGGGCGACACCCTCGGCCTGGCCGGCGAGTCCGGCTGCGGGAAGTCCAGTCTGGGCGGCTCGCTGCTGCGGGTGCTGCCCAAGAGCACGCAGGTGACGGGGAAGATCCTGCTCGACGGCGACGACGTCCTGGCCATGAAGCCGGGACAGGTCCGGGCGGTGCGCTGGAGCGAGATGGCCATCGTGTTCCAGGGGGCGCTGCACGCCCTCAACCCGGTGCAGCGGGTCGGCGCCCAGATCGGCGAGGCCATCGAGCTGCACGAGAAGGTGTCGGCCGCCGAAGTGAAGCGCCGGGTCGGTGACCTGATGGAGCAGGTCGGGCTGACATCCCGTCGGGCCCGGGACTACCCCCACCAGATGTCGGGGGGCCAGCGCCAGCGGGTGATGATCGCCATGGCCCTGGCCTGTGACCCGCGGGTGCTGATCGCTGACGAGCCGGTCACGGCGCTGGACGTGATGGTGCAGGCCCAGGTGTTGGACCTCCTCGAGGAGCTGCAGCGGGAGCGCAAGCTCACGATGATCTTCATCACCCACGACCTGTCGGTCCTGGCCTACGCCTGCCGGCAGCTGGCCGTGATGTACGCCGGTCGCATCGTCGAGCACGGCCCCAGTGAGGAGGTCTTCGCCTCGCCCGCGCACCCCTACACCCGGGCGCTGGCGGCGGCGTTCCCGACGATCGGCGACCCGGCGGACCGCCACCGCCCCAGCGGCCTCGGCGGCGATCCCCCGAGCCCGACCCGCCTGCCCGAGGGTTGTCCCTTCCACCCCCGCTGCCCTGACGCCCTGCCGGCCTGTGCCTCGACCGACGTCGAGCTGTGGGGCGCGGGCGCGGGGCGCGAGGCCGCCTGCGTCCTCGCCCCGCGGCGCCCCCGCGGGAGTCGGCGAGGTGACGGCGCCCCTGCTGGAGCTGGAGCAGCTCTGCGTGCGCTTCGGGGAGGCCCGGGCCTGTGACGGGGTGGACCTCGACATCGTCCAGGGCGAGGTCGTGGCCCTGGTCGGTGAGTCGGGGTGCGGCAAGACCACGCTGGCCCGGACGATCGTGGGCCTGGAGCAACCCTTCTCCGGCCAGGTCCGCTTCGAGGGCGAGGCCATCCCCGTCGGCTCGCGTCGATCCAAGGCCTACCGCCGCGCCGTGCAGATGGTGTTCCAGGACCCCACCGGCGCCCTCAACCCCCGGCAGACGATCTACGAGGCCGTGGCCGAGGGCATCCGCATCCAGGGCCTGGACGGCGTCGAGGAGGAGCGGGTCGCCGAGGCCATGGCCATCTGCGGCCTCCGGCCGCCCGGAGGACTTCTTCCTGCGCTACCCCCACGAGGTCTCCGGCGGCCAGCGCCAGCGGGTGGTCATCGCCGGGGCCATGGCCCTGGAGCCCCGCCTGATCGTGGCCGACGAGCCCGTGTCGGCCCTCGACGCCTCGGTACGGGGCGAGATCCTGGCGCTCATGCTGAAACTCGTCCAGGAGACCGGCGTGTCGATCCTGGCCATCACCCACGACCTCGGCCTCGCCTGGAACATCGCCGACCGGGTCGCGGTCATGTACCTCGGCCGCATCGTGGAGCTGGGTCCCACCGAGCAGGTCCTGGAGGACCCCCAGCACCCGTACACCCAGGCGCTGCTCTCGGTCGTGCCCGAGACCAAGAAGATGCGCCAGCAGATCCTCACCGGCGAGCCCCCCGACCCCAAGGCCATCCCCGCCGGCTGCCGCTTCCGCCCCCGGTGCCCCGTCGTCCAGTCCGGCGAAGCCGAACGCCTCGGCATCCTGTCGAGGTGCGAGACCGACGACCCCGCGCTGCTGCCCATCGGCGAAGCCCACGCCGCCGCCTGCCACGCCGTCACCGGCCGGTCGGGCTGAGGGACAACGAGGCAAGGACGGGGGCGTGGGGTCGGGCCGCCTGTCGTCGGGGGCGGTGACACCGCTGCCGGCGACGATTCCACGCTGGGTCGTCGAGTTTGCGTCATCGGAGGCAATAGGTCACGGAAACCGTGACTCATTGCCTCCAATGGGTCGCGATCGACCTCGGTTTGCCCGGCCCGACGGCCCGACATCGCCGACGCCCTGCAGCCCGACCCCCTACTGCAGGTGTCTCGGGATGACTTCGTGCCAGCGCTTCCTGGCGATGACGGCTGTCGCCGTCGGTGACGTCGAGGTCGATCTCGACCTGGTACTCGTCGGCGGTGCTGCGCACCGACAGGCGGGCTGCTGGCGGACACCGTGGCTTCGGGCCAGGTGATCTCGCAGCGGTAGGTGCCCTCGGCGCCGGCGTCGGCGGGGTCGACGGTGGACACGTCGGTGGCGCCGGTGAAGGTGTCGACGATGCGGGCGCCGTAGCGGCCGGAGTAGCGGTAGCCGTGGTCGTCCCGGGCGGTGCGGCGGCGACTCGAGGACGTCGTGCTCGATCCACCAGCGCACCGGGGGCTGCTCGACGTCGTCGTCGAGGTCGGGGCCGTGGTTGTCGCCGTCGCCCGGGGGGTCGGCGAAGCGGGGGTAGGGCAGGTCCGGGCGCTCGGCGATGGGAAGGTCGAGCTGGATGGACGCCTGGTCGACCTCGATCACGCCGACGGTCGGGCGCGGGCCAGGCGTTGGGCCAGTCCGCCCGCGACAGCGCCAGACGGACCTCGTGGCCCGGCTCGAAGTGCCAGGTGGTGGCCTCGAGGTCGATGGTCAGGTCCAGCCACTCGCCGAACGGCACCTCGGACGGCTCGGTCGAGGACTCCCGGTGGGTCAGGTTCAGGAAGCCCCGGGTGATGAGGTGGCTGGAGCCGCCGGGCAGGCCGTCGGCCAGCTTGGCCGACAGCGTCACGACCGGCTGGTCGCAGCGGACCCGCAGGTGGAGGCGGGGGTGGCCGAGGACGTCGATGGCCTGGGCCGGGGCGGGCCAGCGCAGGAGCAGGGAGCGGGCCTCGTCGGCCACCTGGTCGGTGGGCTGGCCCCAGGGCAGCGACCCGGCGCAGGAGTTCCAGGCCGACTCGCCCGACGTCGTGGGCGTCGGGCAGCGTGAGCGCGCCCGAGCCGTCGACCCGGAAGGACGCCGTGGCGTGCTCGGGAGGCGGCCAGGACGGGAGGGCCCACCACTCGCCGGGGTGCTCGGCCAGGTCGGGCTCGGGCTCGACGGCGTCCCGCACGTAGACCTGGATCGGCGGCGCGGCGTCGACCCCGTTGTCGTCACCCCGGAGGTGATGGCCGAACCAGGCGATGAGCTCCGGTACGAGGTCGATGTGGGGGCCGGGCAGGGACGAGGCCGTGGACATGTGGCTCCACGGCCCGGCCAGCAGGCGCTTCGGGCAGGTCAGGCGCTCGAAGGTCCGGAAGGTGTTGTTGCGGTAGCCGTCCGCCCAGCCGGCGACGATCATCGTGGCCGCCTCGATCCGGTCGTAGCCCGCGTCGGACTCCGGTGGCCGGGTGCCCTCCCGCAGCGAGCCCTTGCGCCAGTAAGGCGAGTCCACCTGCTCGGTCAGCCACCGCAGGACCCACGGCTCGGTCCCGTCGAGGCGCCGCCGCCACTCCTCCCGCCACCCGTCGCCGTAGACGGCGGGCACGGGCGGCAGGGCGTTGCAGGCGATCATGTAGGTCGGGTAGTCGACGAGGTCGAGGGCCCGGAGCTGGCCGCCCACGTAGTGGACGTCGTCGGTGAAGCAGTCGTCGGTGGCGTAGATGGCGCAGATGGCCTTCAGGGCCGGGGGGCGACGGGCCGCCAGCTGCAGGGCGTTGAAGCCCGAGTACGAGGTGCCGTACATGCCCGACTGCCCCGGTCGACCACGGCTGGTCGGCCAGCCAGGCGATCACCTCGGCGAGGTCCGACTGCTCCTCGGGCGGGTACTCGTCGGTGGCGATGCCCTCCGAGGACCCCGTGCCCCGCACGTCCACCCGGGCCACGGCGAACCCGCCCTCGTCGGCCAGCCGCTGGTACTCGCCCCGGTAGGACACCGTGAGGTCGTCCTTGCGGTAGGGCAGGGCCTCGAGGATGGCCGGCCACGGCCCGTCGCCGGCCGGCAGCACCAGGGACGTGGCCAGCCGGACCCCGTCGGCCATCTCGATCCAGGTCTCGTCGGTCCGGCCTTCGAAGTCTCCACGCACGCCGGGCGATATCTAGCATCCCCACGGTGACCGACGGGCCGGGTCTCGAGCAGGCGCTGCCCCGGGCCGCCTACGTCGACGACGCGGTCTGGGCTCAGGAGCGGGAACGGCTCTTCGCCCGCCAGTGGTTCGTCGTGGCCCGCACCGAGGACGTCGATGGTCCCGGGGACCTCCTCGCGGTGGACGTGGCCGGGGAGTCGGTCCTCCTGGTCCGGGACGAGGACGGGACCCTGCGGGGCTTCTACAACCTGTGCCGCCACCGGGGCTCGACGCTGGTGGACCCCGCCCCCGACGGAGCCGCCTGCTCCGGCCACGTCGCGGGCGGCATCCGCTGTCCGTACCACGCCTGGAGCTACGGCCTCGACGGTGGCCTGCGGCGGGCCCCCTTCGTGGAGGGGCTCGACCGCGACGCCTTCGGGCTCCACCCGGTGGGCGTGGACACCTGGGGCGGCTGGGTCTTCGTGCACCTCACGCCGGACGAGGCGTCGCCCCTGGCCGACCAGCTCGGCCCCATCCCCGAGCGCGTGCGGCGCTACCCGCTGGCCGACCTGCGACGAGGCGCGGCCGAGGTCTACGACGTCGCCGCCAACTGGAAGGTCATCGCCGAGAACTTCAACGAGTGCTACCACTGCGGCCCGGTCCACCCCGAGCTGTGCGACCTGGTGCCCGCCTTCCGGGGCGGTCGGGACCTTGACTGGGAGGGCGGCGTACCCCACCGGGAGGGGGCCTGGACCTTCACCGAGAGCGGGACCTCCGAGCGGGCGCCGTTCCCCGACCTCGACGACGACGAGCGGGTGCGCCACAAGGGCGAGCTGATCTACCCCAACCTGCTGCTGTCGCTGGCCGCCGAGCACGTCGCCGCCCTGGTGCTGACGCCGCTCGGGCCGGGGCGGACCCGGGTGGTCGGGGAGTTCCTCTTCGCCCCCGACGAGATCGACCGGCCGGGGTTCGACCCCGCCGACGCCGTCACGTTCTGGGACCGCATCAACCGCCAGGACTGGCTGGCCTGTGAGCGGGTCCAGCGGGGGATGCGCTCCCGGGCCCACACCCACGGCTGGTTCGCCCCCATGGAGGACGAGAGCGCCGACATCCGCCGCTGGTACGGGCCGCTGATGGGTGACGAACGTGTGACCGACACCGACACCGACGTCGTGGTCGTCGGGTTGGGCGCGCTCGGGAGTGCCGCGGCCTGGGCCTGTGCCCGTCGGGGGGCGAGCGTCGTCGGCCTCGAGCAGTTCGAGTTGGGTCACGATCGGGGCGCCAGCCAGGACCACTCCCGCATCATCCGGCTCAGCTACCACACCCCCGGCTACGTCCGGATGGCCAAGGCGGCCTACCCCGCCTGGGACCTCCTGGCCGAGGACACCGGCGAGGTGGTGGTCGAGCGCACCGGTGGCCTCGACCTCTTCCCGGCGGGAGCGGCCATCGCCATCGACGACTACACCGCTTCGATGGACGCCGAGGGGGTGCCCTACGAGGTCCTGTCCGGGGCCGAGGTCCGGGAGCGATGGCCGACCTGGTCCGGTCTGGCCGACGACGTCACCGCGCTCCATCAGTCCGAGACCGGCTTCGTGGCGGCCAGCCGGGCCGTGGCCGCCCTCCAGCGGAGTGCCGTCGACCACGGGGCCGACCTGCGCGACCAGTCGCCCGTGACCGACCTCCGCGTCGAGGACGGTGTCGTCGTGGTCACGACGCCGACGGGACGCCCTGCGGGCCGGCCAGGCCGTGGTGGCGGCCGATGCCTGGACCAACCGCGTGCTGGCGCCCCTCGGTCGACAGCTCCCGCTCACGGTGCTGCAGGAGCAGGTCACCTGGTTCGAGGTCGCCGACCCCGCGCCCTTCAGCGCCGACCAGTACCCGGTCTGGATCTGGATGGACGACCCGTCCTGGTACGGCTTCCCCTGGATGGACGGGGCCATCAAGGCGGCCCAGGACTGCGGTGGTGCCCGGGTCGACCCCGACACCCGCACCTTCGACGCCGATCCGGCCAACGAGGCGGCGCTGGGCGACTTCCTCCACGGCCGGCTCCACGGCGTCGGCGGCGTCCGCGCCTCGAAGACCTGCCTCTACACCCTCACGCCGGATCGGGACTTCGTGCTCGACCGGGTGCCGGAGGCCCCCGAGGTGCTCGTCGCCCTGGGCGCGGCCCACAGCTTCAAGTTCGCGGCCTGGTTCGGCCTGACCCTGGCCGAGCTGGCCCTCGACGGGTCGTCCGACGCGGAGCTCACGCCCTTCTGCATCGATCGCCCCGCCCTCACCGATCCCGACTACGAGCCCGACTGGCTGGTCTGACCATCACCCGATGCGGGCCAGGGCCCGCTCGAAGAGCCCGACGGTCATGGCGTGCAGCAGGTCCCCCGTGGCCTGGGGCGCCCGTCCGGCGAAGGCCCGGGCGTGGGTCCCCTCCAGGATGATGCCGAGCTTGTAGCAGGCGAGGACGGCGAACCAGTCGACCGGGGCGAGGTCGCGGTCGCTGTGGCGGCCGTAGTGCTCGACCAGCTCGGCCGGGGTCGGGAACCCGTCCTCGGCCACCTGGGCCGGCGGGCCGGGCGCGTCCGCGTCGGGCCAGGTGGCCAGCAGCCAGCCGAGGTCGATGAGCGGATCGCCGATGGTGGTCAGCTCCCAGTCCACGACGGCGGCCAGTTCCGGGCCGTCGTAGCGGAACAGCACGTTGGCCAGGTGGAAGTCGCCGTGGATGATCCCCGGCCGGAAGGTCGTCGGGCGGTGGGCGTCCAGCCAGGTCGGCAACGTCCTCGACGCCGGGGATGTCGGGCCCGGGGTAGCCGTCCATGGCCGAGTAGGACTCGAGTTGGCTCCGCCACCGTCCGACCTGGCGCTCCAGGTAGCCCTCGGGCTTGCCCAGGTCGGCGAGCCCGAGCGCTTCGTGGTCGAGCCCGCCCAGGGCGGCGATGGCCTCGACCATGGCCAGACCCATGCGGTGGCGGACGGCGGGATCGCCCGCGTGCAGGGGCGGCAGGCCCGTGGTGGGGTTGAAGCCGTCGACGAGCTCGGTCAGGTAGAAGGCGGCGCCGATCTCCTCGGTGGTGGGGCAGGCCGCGATCACCTCGGGGTGGGGGACCGGGCCGCCGGCCAGGGCGGTGAGGACCTTCGCCTCCCGGCGCATCGTCTCGTCGCTGTTGTCCCGCTTGTGCTCGGGGGGCCGGCGCAGGACGTAGGTCCGGCCCGCCCGCTCGAAGGACAGGAGGATGTTCTGGGTCCCGCCGCCCAGCAGCTCGGGCCGCTCGATCGGGCCGGTGCCGAGGCCCTGACCGTCCATCCACGCCGCCAGCGCGGTCAGGTCAACGGGGACGTCCATCCCGGCCATGATGGTCGCGTCATGCTGACCCTCGACGCCGACGGGCTGACGCCGCCCTCCACGCCGCCGGGACGCTGGCCGCCGACGCCCGGGTGACGGCGGTGACCCAGCAGTCGGTCGGGCACCGGGCAGATGGGTGACTGCCTGCGCCTGCCCTCGACCTACGACCGGCGAGGTCGATGCCCCGGCCACGATCGTGGCCAAGCTGCCGTCCTCCAACGAGACCAGCCGGGCCACCGGGATGGCCATGCGCACCTACGAGGTCGAGGTCCGCTTCTACCAGCAGCTGGCCGCCGGCCCTGCCCGTGCGGGCTCCCCGCACTGCCATCACGCCGAGATCGACATCGACACCGGCGACTTCGTGCTCCTGCTCGAGGACCTGGCCCCCGCCGAGCAGGGCGACCAGGTCGCGGGCTGCTCGGTCGACCAGGCCCGCCTCGTGCTGGCCGAGGCGGCCCGCCTCCACGCCCCGCGGTGGGGCGATCCGGCCCTCGACCAGCTGGACTGGGCCGTGCGGTGGTCCCAGGAGTCCCAGGACGCTCATGCAGGGCATGCTCACCGTGCTCTGGCCCAACTTCGTCGAGCGCTACGGCGACGACCTCGACGACGACGTCGTGGCGATGGGCGGTCGCTTCCTCGCCGGGCTGGCCGCGTACTACGGGCACCGGCCCGAGCCCCACACCGTGACCCACAACGACTTCCGCCTCGACAACCTGCTGTTCGGCACCGCGGCGGGTGGCCCTCCGGTCGCGGTGGTCGACTGGCAGACGGTCGGGGTCGGCCCGGCCCTGGGGGACGTCAGCTACTTCCTGGGCGCCGGCCTGTCCGTCGAGGACCGCCGGGCCCACGAGGAGGCGCTGGTCCGGGAGTACCACGAGGCCCTGCTGGCGGCGGGGTCGAGGGCTACGACTGGGACCGCTGCTGGGCCGACTACCGGGCCTTCGCCTTCTCCGGCTTCCACATGGCGGTCCTGGCCTCGATGATCGTCGAGCGCACCGACCGCGGTGACGCCATGTTCCTGGCCATGGCCGGTCGCCACGGTCGCCAGGTCCTCGACCTCGGCTCGGAGGAGTTCCTGGGGTGAGCGGGGTCGGCCGCCTGGAGCGCATCTGGGTGAAGCGGTCCATGCGGGGGCTGATGGACGCGGTGGACACGGCCGAGCTGCAGTCGGGCACCGGGATCATCGGCAACGCCGACCAGGGCGGCCGGCGCCAGGTGACGATCCTGTCCGCCGAACGGTGGCGCCGGGCTGAAGCCGACCTCGGCGTGGAGCTCGACCCGTCCCTGCGGCGGGCCAACCTCCTGGTGTCCGGGATCGACCTGGTGGGCTCCCGGGGCCGGGTGCTCGCCATCGGCGGGGCCCGCCTGGAGATCTGGGGCGAGACCCGGCCCTGCCGGGTCATGGACTTCGCCCACTCTGGCCTGCAGGCCGCCCTCGACGCCGACTGGGGCGGCGGGGCCTACGCCGAGGTGCTCGACTCGGGCACGGTCACCGTCGGTGCTGAGGTCGTCCTCGAGGGCTGAGCTCCCGGGGTCCCGGCCGACGCCCACCCCGCTGGGTCGCGGCGGACGCCGGCCGGAACGGCTGGGCGGTGGGTCAGGTCGGTCGGGGGCGTGACCACCAGCGGGCGGCGGTGCCGAGGGCGATGAGGCCGGCGCCGATGGCGGCCCAGGAGAGGACCGCCATGCCGGTGCGGGGGAGCCAGGGAACCGGCGGGTCGTCGTCGGGGTCGGTTCCTCGGCCCGGGGCGGCGGGGGGTCGCCGTCGACGTCGTCCCGGTCGTCGTCGGTGTTGTCCTCGGGGTTGGGGTCTTCGGGATGGGGAGCCGAGGCGACGTTGTGGATCACCGTCCCCGGCTCGACGTCGTCGTCAACCCGGGCCACGACGGAGAGCTGGCGGGTCTCGCCGGCGGCCAGGTCGAAGGCCGGGCCAGGTGACGCGGCCGGGCTCGGTGTAGGCGACCCCCTCGGAGCCTCCGACGTACTCCAGCTCGTCGGGCAGCTCGTCGGTGACGACCACGCCGTGGGCGTCGCCGGGGCCGGCGTTGTGCACGTCGACCGCGTAGGTCAGCTCGTCGCCGGGGGCGACCACGGTCAGGCCGTCGTCCTTCTCCACGACCAGGTCGGGGTGGTCCACGGGCACCACCGCGGTGTCCCGGTCGTTGTCCGGGTTCGGGTCCCCGGGGTGCTGCACGACTGCGGTGTTGTCGAGGTCGGCGTCGTCCTCGGTCACCCGGCGCACGTCGCTGTCGGCCCGGGCCGTGACGGTCAGGTCCCGGTGCTCACCGACGGCGAGGTCCATGGCCGGCCAGCGCACGGTGCCGTCGGCCGTGAGGGAGCCCACCCCCGCTCGGCGCTCAGGAAGCTCAGCCCGGCGGGCAGGGAGTCGGCCACCGAGTCCACGCCGGTGGCGTCGCTGGGGCCGTGGTTGGTGGCCCGCACGGTGTAGGTGAGCTCGTCGCCGGGTCCCGCCACCGTGGCGTCGACGCGTCTTGTCGACGCCGATGTCGGCGCACTGGCGGACCTCGAGGGGCGTCGGATCGGGGAACTGGGGGGTGCCGGGGAACTCGGAGAGGACCTCGATCCCGAAGTCGCCGGCGAGGTCCGTCGAGCCGGGCCTGGTTCATCAGGGTGCCGGCCGGGGTCGCGGCGGGCAGGGCGACGTCGACCTCGATGGTGCCGTTGCCGCCGTGGGGCACGTCGAAGTCCTCGATGACGGAGCCGGTCGCGTGCCGCCGTAGGGCGAGCTCGTCACCGCCGAACGGGTTGACCAGGCTGCCGGCGACGAAGGTGCGCCCGTCGTCGGGGAGCTGGTCCTCGAAGTCGACGTTGATGGCGCTGGCCGCCTCCGCCGAACCGGCGGGCGGCGACGAGTGGTCCGGCCACACGATGGCCTCGCTGGTGATCTCGTAGCGGTAGGTGACCGTGGTGCCGGCGCAGGCGACGGCGGGCGCCACCGTCTTCTCCATGCCCAGGCCGAACGGGCAGGAGGCGCCGTCGGAGTTGGTCACCGCCGGGCCGTCGGCGACGACCGCGGGCGTGTCCTCGGCCGGCGTCCTCGATCCGGTAGAGCGTGTCCTGGGTGCCGGTGGACCCGCCCGACCCGTAGAGCCACATCCGCCCGAACGCTGTCGAAGAACGAGGACCCGGCGTTGGCCGGGGTGGTGAAGGTCGGGCCGACCGCCGTGGCCGCGCCCGTGGTCGGGTCGATGCGAACGATCCGGTCGCCGGGTCACGCTGTGGGCGTAGAGCTCCCCGTCCACCGGGTCGAGGGCGATGTCCTGCAGGTCGTTGTTGCCCACCGACGGGTGCGAGAAGGTGCGCACGACCTCCGGGGGCTGGGTGGAGACGTCGATCTCGGCCCAGGTCCCCGGCACCGTGCCCCGCGGCGTTGGCCGCCGGGGCGTTGTCCCCGAGCACGAGGTAGTGGCCGTTGGCCAGGAAGGTGCCGACGTAGGTCAGCTCCCACGAGGCGGGCGCGCCGACGGCCGGGCCGATGGCCTGCTCGTCGCCGCCGGCCGACACCCGCACGATGCCGTGCGGGGCGTCCCGGTCGATCCCGTAGAGGAAGTCGTCCTCGGGGTTGTGCCCGAGCGCGTTGGCCACCAGGCCGCCGTCGCCGATCGGGGTGAGCGCTCCGGTCGCCTGGTCGACCCGGGTGAGGGTCATGTCGTCGGGTGAACCCGTCGTGATGTAGAGGTCGCCGTCGCAGGGGAGCGGGGCCTGGCCGCCGGCGGGCTCGGTGGCGGCGACGGCGATGGCCACCACCGTGACCAGCACGACGACCAGGCCGAGCAGTCCCCGGCGGGAGAAGGAGCGATGGGCCCGGGCGATGGACACGGCGACGACCTCGGCAGGAGAAGACATGGAACTGCATGAGATCATCCACATGGCAGCCATCACTGTCAAGGGAACAACATGAAACGACATGAAAAATAGAGAAGGACGCCATTCTCGTCCGGCACCGTGCGGTGTGCGGCCGGGTGGTGCCCGGGGTCGATCAGGCGTGGATGCCGTGGATGGCCTGGACGGCGTGGGCCCGGGCGTGTCGTCGTCCCCTACGGTCCGGGGCATGGCAGAGCAGGCCCTGGCCGGACGGGTGGCGGTGGTGACCGGCGGGGCCGGCGGCATCGGCCGGGCCATCAGCGTGCTGATGGCCACCGAGGGGGCCACGGTGCACGTGGTCGACATCGACCCGGAGCGGACCGAGGCGACGGTGGACGAGATCGATGGCGCGGTCGGTCACGTCCTGATGTGACCGATCCTGCGGCGGTCGCGGCGCTGGCCGCGACCGTGGGCCGCGCCGATGTGCTGGTCAACAACGTCGGCCACTGGGTGCGGGTCGTCGACTTCCTCGGATCCGACCCTGATCACTGGGACGCGCTGCACCAGGTCAACTTCCTCCACGTGCTCCGGGTGACCCGGGCGTTCCTGCCCGCCATGGTCGAGGCCGGCACCGGCTCGATCGTGAACGTGTCCTCGATCGAGGGGGTGCGGGGCTACCCGCCGGACCCCGTGTACGGGGCCTACAAGGCGGCGGTGAACCACTTCACCCGCTCGCTGGCCGTCCAGGTGGGCGACCGGGGCGTGCGGGTGAACGCCATCGCTCCGGACGTCACCGACTCGCTGCAGGTCCCCTACGACCGCATGGTCCCCGAGGACCAGCGCCACCTCTGGCCCCGCTGGGTCCCGGTGGGCCGCATGGGCGTGCCCGAGGACCAGGCCCGCATCGTGCTCTTCCTGGCCTCTGACCAGTCGGGCTTCCTCACCGGCCAGGTCATCAACACGGCGGGCGGCACCGAGGCCGCCGGCGGCTGGTTCCGCACCGACCGCCCGGGCACCGGCTGGACCAACCGCCCGATCGACCCGTAGGGCCGCGCTCGGCTCGTGGGTGGGGAAGAGATGACGACCACGGGGGCCTGGCCGTCCTGCCGCCGGTCCTCGGTGCCCGCCGGCTCCCCATTCCCACCCTCCGTGGCCGATCCTCTCCGTCCCCGCCGCTCCCGAGAGCGAGGTCCCCATCTCGACGACATAGCTGTCGGAAACCGACAGGTATGTCGTCGAGTTCGGTGATGTGGTTCGGCCGACGACGACGGGTGGCCTGACCCCACGCCCCCGTGGTTGCCTCGGTGTCGGTGGGGGTCAGCTAGGCGGGGGCGACCTCCACGGGGACGCCGTTGAGGACGGCGTTGCCGGACAACGGGTCCAGCTCGGCGCCGTCGGTGAGCAGGTTGACGTTGACCCCGGGGCGCTTGCCGGCCACGGCCATCTCCACGCCGGGCAGGTCGTGGCCCCAGCCGTGGGGGAGCGACACCACACCCGGGCGGATGCTGTCGGTGACCTCGACGGGCGCGTCCAGGGTCCCCACCCGGCTGGTGACCTGGGCGCTGCCGCCGTCCGCCAGGCCGAGGCGGTCGGCGTCGTCGGGGTGGACCTGCAGGGTGCAGCGGTCCTTGCCCTTCACCAGCACGTCGACGTTGTGCATCCAGGAGTTGTTGGAGCGCACGTGGCGGCGCCCGATCAGCACCATCGTGCCGTTGACGGGGGCCTCCAGGCTGGCGGCCAGCCGCTCGAGGTCGGTCCGGATGGGGTCGGCCAGGACCTCGACCCGACCCGAGGTCGTCTTCAGGACGCCGGGGAGGCGGGGCTCCAGGGCACCGAGATCGATCCCGTGCGGGTTGTCCTCCAGCTTGGCCAGGCTGAGGCCGTCGGGATCGGTGCCGAAGCCGTCGCCGTAGGGCCCGGCCCGGAGCATCAGGTCGACGAGGCGCTCCTCCGGCGGGTGGTGGGCCACGGCCTGGCCCGGATCTCCGTCGGCGTCCCGGTCGGCGATGGGGGAGTCGGGGGCGGTCTGCAACGACGCCAGCAGGCCGTCGAAGAGCAGGTCGTCCACGATCGCCGGATCGGCGGCCGCGCCCTGGCCGGCTGCGATGAGGGACAGCCGGGCCAGGATCTCGTGCTCGGGCATCACGTCGGGGTCGGGCAGCACCGGGCGGCGAGTAGTTGGCCACGTTGCGCACGGCCAGGCCGTAGAAGGCGAGGTCGTAGTGGCCCCGGGTCAGGGCGGACGGCGGCGGCAGGATCACGTCGGCGTGACGGGAGGTCTCGTTGATGTAGGGGTCGACGGCGACGTGGAAGTCGAGGCCGGCGATGGCGGCGTCGAGCCGGCCGCCGTCGGGGGTCGACAGCACCGGGTTGCCGGCGATGGTGACCAGGGCCCGCACCTGGTCCTCGCCCGGCGTCTCCATCTCGTCGGCGAGCGAGGCCACGGGGATCTCGCCCCGGACCTCCGGGAGGTCCCGGACCCGGCTGTTCCAGCGGCCGGTGGTGAAGCCGCGGCCGCCGCCTTCGGTCCCGCGGCGCCGGGAGTGGGCGGCGAGCGGGAACATGGCCCCGCCCGGGCGGTCGAGGTTCCCGGTGACGAGGTTGAGGGCGTCCACGGCCCAGGCCGCCAGCGTCCCGAAGGCGACGGTGTGGGTGCCGATGCGGCCGTAGGCCACGGCGCGTCGGGGCGGCGGCGAACTCCCGGGCCAGGCGGCGGATGTCGTCGGCGTCGAGCCCCGTGACGGCGGCGACGGCCTCCGGGGTGAACGGGGCGACCGCGGCCGGGAGGTCGTCGAGGCCGTCGGTGTGGGCGCCCGCCGACGCCGGGGTCGTCGAGGCCCTCGTCCAGCACGACCTGGACCATGGCCAGCAGCAGGTGGGCGTCGGCCCCGGGTCGGATGGCGACGTGCTCGTCGGCCTCGTCGGCGGTGCGGGTGCGCCGGGGGTCGACCACGACGACCCGTCCCCCGCGGGCCTGGATGGCCTTCACCCGGCCGGGGAAGTCGGGTGCGGTGCACAGGCTCCCGTTGGACTCCCACGGATTGGCGCCGAGCATCAGCAGGAAGTCGGTGCGGTCGAGGTCGGGCACGGGCATGGCCCCGGGGTCACCGAACAGGAGCCCGGAGGACACGTGCTTGGGCATCTGGTCGACGGTGCTGGCCGAGCAGAGGTTCCGGGTGCCGAAGGACTGGATGACGGGACGCAGGTAGAGCGCCCCGCTCATGTGGTGGACCGACGGGTTGCCGAGGTAGAGGGCCACGGCGTTGCGACCGTGGGCGTCCCAGACCCGGGTGAGGCCCTCCTCGACGGCGGCGAAGGCCTCGTCCCAGCTCACCTCCCGCCAGCCGTCGCCGTCCTTGACGACCGGTGCCCGCAGCCAGTCCGGGTCCTCGTGCAGCTGCTTGAGCGTCGAGCCCTTGGGGCAGATGAACCCGTGGCTGAACACATCGTCCCGGTCGCCCCGGATGCGCTTGATCGGTGTCGCCCTCCAGCGTGATCTCGAGGCCACACGTCGCCTCGCAGAGCGGGCAGGTCCGGAACGCGACTCGCTGGTCCCCCGTGTCGGTCATGGCGACATCATCCCACCGATGGCCCCGGCCTGCCCCTACGTCTGAGGTCATGGGGGCCGTAACGTGCGGACCATGGTGGACGGCGCCGAACGCTGGGAGGCCGACGTGGTCCTGGCTGACGGCGGGCGTCGTCCACCTCCGGCCGATCCGGCCCGACGACGCCGACGCCGTCGTGGCCTTCCACCACCGCCAGTCGCCCGAGAGCCTCTACTACCGCTACTTCTCGCCCAAGCCCTCCCTGACCGCCGAGGAGGTCGAGCACCTGACCTCGGCGGACCACGTCCACAACATGGCCTTCGTGGCCTTCGACGGCGACCTGCTCATCGGCATCGGTCGCTACGACCTCCTCCGGGGCGGCAACGAGGCCGAGGTCGCCTTCCAGGCCGACGAGGAGCATCGGGGTCGCGGCCTGGCCACGGTCTTCCTCGAGTACCTCATCGCCGCCGCCCGCGCCGCGGGCCTCGACGGCCTGGTGGCCCAGGTCCTGCCCGACAACCGGCGCATGCTGAAGGTGTTCGAGCGGGCGGGCTTCGACGCCCACCGGCAGTTCGCCGACGGGGTCATCGAGGTCGAGCTCGGACCTGGCGCCCACCGAGGCGGCACACGGCGGCCATCGAGGACCGGGAGCAGCGCGCCGAGGCCCGATCGGTGGCCGCGCTGCTGGCGCCGTCGGCCGTCGCGGTGATCGCGGCGGAGGGCCCGGTCGGCGACCCGGCCCGGGACGCCTTCGCCCAGCTCGTGGCCCATGACTTCGCCGGTCCCGTCATCCGCGTCGGAGCGCCCACGGCCTGGGACGGTCCGGCCCACGCCCGCATCGAGGACGTGCCGGAGGCGGTCGACCTGGCGGTGGTCGCGGTCGCCGCGGAGGACCTCCCGGCCACCATCGCCGCCTGCGGGCGCAAGGGGGTGCGGGGCGCGGTGCTCCTGACCCCGACCGCCGAGGCCCCGGCCGATCTGGTGGCCATGGCCCGAAGGTCGGGCATGCGCCTCGTCGGCCCCGGCGCCCTCGGGGCGGTCAACACCGCTCCCGATGTCCGCCTGCACGCCGTCGCCGCTGGCGAGGGCCGTCGCGCCGGGGCCGATCGGGTTCCTCAGCCAGTCGGGCTCGTTGGCCACGGCCCTGTTGCGTCGGGCCGCCATCTTCGGCCTCGGCTTCTCGAGCGTGGTCTCGGTGGGCGACAAGGCCGACCTGTCGGCCAACGACCTCCTGCAGTACTGGGAGCACGACGAGGCGACCCGGGTCATCGCGCTCTACCTGCAGTCCTTCGGCAACCCGCGGAAGTTCAGCCGCATCGCCCGCCGGGTGTCGCGGGCCAAGCCGATCGTGGCGGTGAAGAGCGGCCGGGCCCCGGTCGACCTCGGCAGCGAGGAGTGGCCTGACGACATGCTCGACGCCCTGATGCGCCAGACCGGCGTCATCCGGGTCGACACCACCGAGGAGCTGCTCGACGTGGCCCGGGTCCTGGCCACCCAGCCGGTGCCGACCGGTCGGCCGCGTGGCGGTGGTGGCCGACCGCCGCGGGCCGGCCGTGCGTGGCCGCCGATGCCTGTGCCGGTGGCGGGCTGGTCGTGGAGGACACGGTGTTCCTCGCCCGTGACGCCGGCGGCCGAGGCGTGGGCCGAGGCCGTCGGCCGGGCGCTGGGTGACGGGGCCGATGCCGCCCTGGTCGTGTGGGCCGATCCGTCGGGCGCGCCGTCGGGGCCGGTGCTCAAGGCCGTCGGGGCGGAGGCGGCGAGGCCGGGCAAGCCCGTCGTGGCCACCACGGTCGGGCGAGGAGCCGACGGTCGGGGCCGTCCCCACGTTCGCCTTCCCGGAGCGGGCCGCACGCAGCCTGGGTCGGATCGCGGCCTACGGCGCCTGGTTGGCCCGGCCGGCCGGTGTCGTGCCGCCGTTCGACGACATCGATGTGGACGGCCGCCCGGGCCCTGGTCGACGAGGTGCTGGCCGACGCCCCCTCCGGGCGGCGCCTCGAGGTCGACGAGGTCGTCCGGCTGCTCGACGCCTTCGGTCTGCGCACGCCCCCGGGACAGGTCGTGGACGACGTCGAGGCCGCGGTCGCGGCCGCTCGACGGCCCGCACGGCGCCCGGTCGCCCTGAAGGCCCTCGGCGTCGACCGGCTGGGCAAGGTCGAGGCCCAGGGCCTGGCCCTCGACCTCAACGACGACGACGAGGTCCGGGCTGCCTACGAGCGCATGGCCACGCACCTCGGTGACGCGCATGCACCCGGCGCTCGTGCAGGCACATGGTCCCGCCGGGGGCCGATGTGCTCGTCGACCTCCACCAGCACCCGCGCTGGGGCTCGACGGTGAGCCTCGGGGTCGGCGGGGCCGTGGCCGCTCGCCCTCGACGACCGGGTCGCAGCGGGTCGTGCCCGCTGACCGACCTCGACGCCGGCCGCCTGATCGACGCCTCGCCGGTCCGCCGGCTGATCGAGGACTGCGGCCCGACGGCCGACCGGGCCCGCTGGAGGACCTGGTCCTGCGGGTCTCGGCCCTGGCCGACGCTCCTGCCCGAGGTGGCCACGCTGCGCCTCAACCCGGTGATCGTCGGGGCGGAGCAGGCCTGGGTCACGGGGGCGTCGGCCAAGCTGCGACCCTGGACCCCCGGGCCCGACCCCGGCCTGAGGAGGCTGTGATGCAGGCAGTCGTGCTCGAGAGCTACGGCGGCCCGGAGGTCCTGACCCTCCGCGAGGTACCCGACCCGGTGCCCGGGCCCGAGGAGGTGCTGGTCGCGGTCACCGGCGACCGCGGTCAACCGGGCCGACGTCCTGCAGCGCATGGGCCTGTACCCGGGCCCGCCGGGGGAGCACGAGATCCCGGGCCTGGAGTTCGCCGGCCGGGTGGCGGGCGTGGGGGAGCGGGTCACCGCCTGGTCCGCGGGCGACGAGGTCATGGGCATCGTCGGTGGTGGGGCCTACGCCGAGCGGCTCTGCGTCCACGAGCGCCAGGTGCTGGCCGTGCCGCCGGAGCTGGGCCTGGACGACGCCGCCGCCGTGCCGGAGGTCTTCCTCACCGCCTACGACGCCCTCGTCGTCCAGGGCGGGCTGACGTCGGGTCGCACGGCGCTGGTCCACGCCGGAGCGTCAGGGGTGGGCACGGCGGCCATCCAGTTGGCCCGGGCCATCGGGGCCCGCATCGTGGTCACGGCCTCGACCGGCAAGGTGGCCGCCTGCGAGGCGCTGGGCGCCGACCTGGTCGTCGACTACACCCGGGACGACTTCGTCGACGCCGTGGCCGGCGTTCACCGGCGGCGAGGGGGTCGATGTCGTCCTCGACGTGATCGGCGGGGACTACGTCGACCGGAACCTGCGCGTGCACCGCGGCCGACCGGTCGCATCATCCAGGTCGGCCTGATGGGCGCCGGCGTGGCCGAGGTGTCGGTCGGGATGCTGCTGTCGAAGCGCATCCAGCTCATCGGCACCGTCCTGCGGGCCCGCCCGCTCGAGGAGAAGATCGCCGCCACCCAGCGCTTCGGGGCCGAGGTCCTGCCCCGCTTCGTCGACGGCAGCCTGCAAGGCGGTCGATCGACTCGCGCTACCCCCTGGCCGAGGTGGCCGACGCCCACCGCCGCATGGAGGCCAACGCCAACACGGGAAAGCTGCGTCCTGAACGTCTCGTAGCCCTCAGCGCTGGTGGAGGGGGACGAACTCCCGCTCGGGGGTGCCCACGTAGACCTGGCGGGGCCGGGCGATGCGCTGGTTCTGCTGGAGCATCTCCTGCCAGTGGGCCAGCCAGCCCGACACCCGGGGGATGGCGAAGAGCACCGGGAACATCTCCTGGGGGAAGCCCATCGCCTGGTAGATCAGGCCGGAGTAGAAGTCCACGTTCGGGTAGAGCTTGCGGCTGATGAAGTACTCGTCCTGGAGGGCGACCTCCTCCAGCTTGAGGGCGATGTCCAGCAGCGGGTTCTGGCCGGTGACCCGGAACACCTCGTCGGCCGTGCGCTTGATGATCGTGGCCCGCGGGTCGTAGTTCTTGTAGACGCGGTGGCCGAAGCCCTGGAGCCGGGTCTCGCCCGCCTTCACCTTGGCGATGAACGGATCGACGTTGTCGTAGCTGCCGATCTCCTCGAGCATCTTGATGACCGCCTCGTTGGCCCCGCCGTGGCGGGGGCCGTAGAGGGCGGAGGCCGCGGCCGAGGTGGCGATGTACGGGTCGGCGTG
The DNA here is from genome assembly GCA_963748285.1 of uncultured Microthrixaceae bacterium. Classification (GTDB taxonomy): domain Bacteria; phylum Actinomycetota; class Acidimicrobiia; order Acidimicrobiales; family DATDAH01; genus DATDAH01. The sequence continues at coordinate 1,151,886 of CAVVIF010000008.1, read as the reverse complement.
GGCGCTGCCGACCACCCGCATGGCGGTGGTCGAGCAGTTCTGCTCGTGGTCGGCGTGGAGGATGAACAGCACGTCGAGGGCCCGGGACAGCACCGGATCGGGCTGGTAGCGGGGCTCGGCGATCTTCCACATCATCGACTGGAAGTTCTCGGTGAAGCTGAGGGAGTTGTCCGGGTAGACGAAGGGCATGCCCTGGCTGAAGCGGTAGGCGCCGGCGGCCAGGGTCGGCATCTTGGCGATGAGCCGGGTGATCTGCATCCAAGCGGTTGGCGGGGTCGTCGATGGCCTTCGCCTCGGGGTAGAAGGTCGACAGGCCGGCCACCGTGGCCACCAGGATCCCCATCGGGTGGGCGTCGTGGTGGAAGCCCTCCAGGAACCGCTTGCGGATGTTCTCGTGGATGAACGTGTGCGTGGTGATCTCGTGGATCCACGTGTCGAGCTGGTCCCGGTCGGGGAGCTCGCCGTGGATCAGGAGGTAGGAGACCTCGAGGTAGGTGGCCCGCTCGGCCAGCTGCTCGATGGGGTAGCCCCGGTAGCGCAGGATGCCGGCCTCGCCGTCCAGCTCGCAGATGGCGCTCTCGGTGGCTGCGGTGGTGGTGAAGGCGGGGTCGAGGAACCAGATGTTCGGCAGGAGCTTCGACCAGGCCGAGGCGTCGACGCCACCGTTGGTGATCGGGACCTCGATCGACTCTCCCGTGCGGTTGTCGGTGATCGTCACGGACTCGGGCATGACTGCGAGGTTACGTGGTCCCCGCGCCTGGTCAGGTAGGGGTGATCGGGTGCAGGCCGGGACGCTCGGCGACGCCGGTGGCGACGACCTCGATGAGCAGGTCGCGCACGGCGGCGGCCGGGGAGGACAGCAGCCCGCGGCGGCGCTGGGCCAGGCCGACCGACGCGGGGTTGGAGCCCGTCGACGGCGATCACCTGCCAGGGGGCGTCGGCCCCGTCGGGCACGGGCGGCAGGGCGGAGGCGGGCAGGACCGCGGCACCGAACCCGGCGATGACCAGCGAGGCCAGGAGGCGCATGCCGTCGACCTCGGCCCGGGCCTTGAGCCGCACCCCGACGGCGGCGGCCTGGACGTCGAGCTCGTCCCGGAACGCGGTGCCCACCGGCTCCAGCAGCAGGTCGTGGCCGGCCAGCTCCGCGCAGGCGCGACCTTGGTGCCGGCCGCCGAGGGGATGGTCGGGCGGGACGAGCAGGATCCGGTCCTCGTCGAAGAGGGGCTCGGTCTGGCTCTCCAGGCTCTCGGCGGGGAGGTTGACGATGGCCAGGTCGAGGTCGCCGCGGTCGACCCGGGGCAGCAGCGAGGTGGTGGTGGCGTCGACCAGGACCATCCGGACGTCGGGGTAGTGCTCCTCGAGGGCCTCGAACAGCAGGGGGGCCAGCCAGCGGGCGGTGGTGCCGATCATGCCCAGCCGGGCGGTGCCCGCGACCCGGGCGCCGAGCGAGGCCACGTCGGAGGACACCGCCTCCAGCTCGGCCCGGATGCGGATGGCCCGGGTCAGCACGGCCTCGCCCTCCTTGGTCGGCCGGCCGGTCGCCCGGTCGATCAGGGTGGCCCCGAGCTCCTTCTCGAGCCGGGCCACGTGGGTCGAGACGTTGGACTGCACGGTGTGCAGGGCCCGGGCGGCGGCGGAGAAGCCACCGTGTTCGGCCACGGCCAGGAGGGCGTTGAGCTGTCGGAGGTCCATCGCGAGAAGTGATGTTACCCATCTGTAACAACTGCTTGACCGATCTTGTGAAGCGAGTTCACAATGCTCCTACAAGCCAAGCCGAGGAACCGACCTTCCCCCAAGGTCGACTCGGCCCAGTCCCGAGAGCATCGGTCCCCCCCAAGCTCTCGGGACGTAGCAATGAGGAGATCGGCTCTTCCCCCCGGAGCCGATCTCTTCGCGTTTTGGCTGGTCCGGCCTGCTCAGGCGATGGCCCCACCCGAGACGGTGCGTCGGGACCGCCGGTGACCGTGGCCGCTCGGCCTGAAAAATCGGCGGCCGGCCTTCCGTAGAATCGACGACGGCCGAGAGCCTCCACGTCGTTCTGGCACCGGATTCCCGTGCCATGGCGGGAGTCACGAGCCAGAATCGAGGGCGGCCATGGCCCGTGGACCGAGTCGAGGGGGCCATGCCCGTCGATGGGGGCCCGACCGGCACCGCCCCGCGGGTGGTCCACGCCCCCGTCGTCGCCGCGGTTCGTCGCGCCGAGTAGCGTCCCTCCATGGCTGGCGCGGCGTTCTTCGACCTGGACCGGACGTTGCTGGCGGGGGCGTCGGGGCCGGTGATCTCGACGGCCCTGCGGCATGCGGGGGTCATCACGGCGCCGAAGATCCCGGGCGAGGGGCTGCTCTTCAAGGTCTTCGACGTGATCGGCGAGACGATCCCGGCGATGCTGCTGACCCGCCAGGCGGCCAAGATGGCCAAGGGCTGGGACCAGGCCACCGTGCAGGCTGCGGCCAAGGAGGCCGCCGAGGTCCTGGACGACCGCCGTCCTGCCCGTACGCCCGGCTCCTCATCGCCCAGCACCGGGCCGAGGGCCGTCCGGTGGTCATGGCCACGACCACGCCGGTCGACCTGGTCACGCCGCTTGGCGGACCTGCTGGAGCTGGACGACGTGATCGCCACCCGGTACGGCCTCGACGAGGCGGCGGCTACGACGGGACCATCGACGGCGAGTTCGTGTGGGGGCCGGGCAAGCTCGCCGCCGTACGGGCCTGGGCCGAGCCCCGCGGCATCCGGCTGCGGGACTCCTACGCCTACTCCGACAGCTTCTACGACATCCCCCTGCTGTCGGCGGTGGGCACCCGACGGCGGTGAACCCCGACCTCCGCCTCGCCGGGGTGGCCGCCGTCCGGCGCTGGCCGGTCCTGCACCTCGACGTCCCGCCCGGGCGTGCCCAAGCTGGGCGGCCTCGAGCCCCAGCAGGTGCTGCAGGCCTTCGCCCGGCCCGAGCTCTTCCCGTTCGCCCGCTTCCACATCGAGGGCGTCGAGCACATCCCCTCGAGCGGTGGCGGCCTCATCTGCGGCAACCACCGCAGCTACTTCGACCCCCTGGTCATGGGCATGACCCTGTCCAAGAAGGGCCGGCCGGTGCGCTTCCTGGGCAAGAAGGAGGTCTTCGACGCCCCGGTCGTCGGCAACATCGCCAAGGCCATGGGCGGCATCCGGGTCGACCGGGGGACCGGCTCCGACGAGCCGCTGGAGGCCGCGGCCGACGCGCTGTCCGCCGGCCAGCTGGTCGCCGCTCATGCCCCAGGGCACGATCCCCCGGGGCCCGGCGTTCTTCGACCCCGAGCTCAAGGGCCGGTGGGGCGCGGCCCGCCTGGCCGCCAAGACCCGGGTGCCGGTCATCCCCGTCGGCCTGTGGGGCACCGAGAAGGTCTGGCCCCGGAACGCCCGGTTCCCCGACGTGCTGAACATCACCGACCCGCCCGGACATCACCGTCAAGGTCGGCCCGGCCGTCGAGCTCTCCTACGAGGACCCCGACGCCGACACGGAGGCGATCATGGCCGCCATCGTCGACGCTGCTGCCTCGCCGAGGCCCGCGAGCAGCCGCGAGCCCACCGGCGAGGAGCTGGCCAAGACCTATCCCGCCGGGCTGGACCGGCGACCCCGAGGCCGAGACCGAGCGCCGCCCCGGCACCGACTGATCCGTCCTGGCGCGTCCCGCACCCCGACGCGGAGCAGCGCACCCGGGGCCGGTGATCAGGCGTCGGCGACCTTCTGGCGGATGAGGTTGAGGGCGCTGCCGGCCTTGAACCAGTCGATCTGCTCGGGGGAGAGGGTCTGGATCGCCGTCGAAGTCGACGGTGGTGCCGTCGGGCTTGGTGATGCGGCACCGGACGGTGCTCTCGGGCTGCCAGGTCGGCCAGGCCGAGCGACCGAGATGCGGTCGTCCTCGCCGATCTCGTCGTAGGTGGCGGGGTCGGCGAAGGTCAGGGCGCAGCACGCCCTGCTTCTTCAGGTTGGTCTCGCGCGATGCGGGCGAAGGACCGGGCGAAGACGGCCTTGGCGTTGCGGAACCGGGGCTCCATGGCCGCGTGCTCCCGGGACGAGCCCTCGCCGTAGTTCTCGTCGCCGATGGCCACCCAGCCCTGACCGGACTCGTGGTAGTGCTTGGCGATCTCGGGGAAGGGCTTGACCTGCGCCGTCGAGCTGGTCCTTGCCCTCGCCGGCCACGCCCGTGAAGGCGTTGACCGCGCCGAGGAAGAGGTTGCCGCTGATGTTCTCCAGGTGGCCCCGGTACTTCAGCCACGGGCCGGCCGCCGAGATGTGGTCGGTGGTGCACTTGCCCTGGGCCTTCACCAGGATCGGCAGGCTCGACGTAGTCGTTGCCGTCCCAGGCGCGAAGGGCTGCGAGCAGCTGCAGGCGGTCGGACGTCGGGGCGCACGACGACCTCGATGCCGCCGCCGTCGGCCGGTGGCTCGACGAAGCCGCTCTCGCCCGGGGTCGAAGCCCTGGGCGGGCAGCTCCTCGCCGACGGGGACGACGAGGCGTGACCTCCTCGCCGGCGTCGTTGGTCAGCGTGTCGGTGACCGGGTCGAAGTCGACGCGTGCCGGCCAGGGCCAGGGCCACGACCGTCTCGGGCGAGGTGACGAAGGCCAGGGTCGATGGCCAGGCCGTCGTTGCGCTTCGGGAAGTTCCGGTTGTAGGAGGTGACGATGGTGTTGGCGTCGCCCTCGGACACGTCCGAGCGGGCCCACTGGCCGATGCACGGCCCGCAGGCGTTGGCCAGCACGGTCGCCCCGATGCGGTCGAAGTCGGCCAGCAGGCCGTCCCGCTCGATGGTGGCCCGGACCTGCTCGGAGCCGGGCGTGATCATCAGGTCGGTCTTGGTGCGCAGGCCGTTGTCGGCGGCGTGGCGGGCGATCGACGCGGCCCGGGTGATGTCCTCGTAGGAGGAGTTGGTGCAGGAGCCGACCAGCGCGTAGCTGATCTCCTTGGGCCAGCCCTCGGCCTCGGCCTCGTCGCCCAGGGCGTCGACCGGACGGGCCCGGTCCGGGGTGTGGGGGCCGTTGATCAGCGGGCGCAGCTCGTCCAGGTCGATCTCGATGACCTGGTCGAAGTAGGCGCCGGGGTCGGCCAGGACCTCGTCGTCGGCCCGCAGGTGCGTGCGGCGACGGCGTCGGCCGCGTCGACGTAGTCCTCGCGGCCGGTCGACTTCAGGTAGCGGGCGATGGCGGCGTCGTAGGCGAACAGCGAGGTGGTCGCCCCGATCTCGGCGCCCATGTTGCAGATGGTGCCCTTGCCGGTGGCGGAGATCGACTCGGCGCCGGGGCCGAAGTACTCGACGATGGCGCCGGTGCCGCCCTTGACGGTGAGGATCTCGGCCACCTTCAGGATGACGTCCTTGGAGGCGGTCCAGCCGTTGAGCTCGCCGGTCAGGTGGACGCCGATCAGCTTGGGCCAGCGCACGTTGAAGGGGAAGCCGGTCATGACGTCGACGGCGTCGGCGCCGCCCACGCCGATGGCGACCATGCCGAGGCCACCGGCGTTGGGGGTGTGGCTGTCGGTGCCGATCATCATCCCGCCGGGGAAGGCGTACTGCTCGAGCACGACCTGGTGGATGATCCCCGAGCCCGGCTTCCAGAAGCCGATGCCGTAGCGGGCCGAGACCGACTCGAGGAAGTCGTAGACCTCGGCGTTGCCCTCGACGGCGGCCAGCAGGTCGGTCTTGGCGTCGACCCGGGCCTGGATGAGGTGGTCGCAGTGCACCGTGGACGGGCACCTCGGCCTCGTCGAGGCCGGCGGTCATGAACTGCAGGAGGGCCATCTGGGCGGTGGCGTCCTGCATGGCGACCCGGTCGGGGCGGAGGTCGGCGTAGGACTTGCCCCGCTCGAGGTCGGCCGGTCGGGTCGTCGAGGTGGTTGATCAGGACCTTCTCGGCGAAGGTCAGGGGGCGGCCGAGACGCTCACGGCCGGCGGCGACCCGCTCCGGCAGGCGGCCGTAGACCCCGCTGGATCAGCTCGATCGGCGTGCGGGCGGTCTCGGCCATGTCGGTCCCCTTGGTGGTGGAGGCGGTGGGTGCTGGTGGTTCAGGGTTGCTTCTCGAAGCGAACAATACAAGTATAAGACAAGTGCGCCACCATCGCTACCAGGAGATCGCCGACTCCCTGCGTCGCCGCGTCGAGGCGGGGGAGTTCGTCGCCGGCGGTCTGCTGCCCAGCGAGGCCGACCTGGTCGCACGCTACAAGGCCAGCCGGGTCACGGTCAGGCGTGCCCTGGAGGACCTGCGGGCCGAGGGCCTGGTCGACTCCCGCCAGGGCTCGGGGTGGTTCGTCGCCACGGATCCGCTGCCCCAGAACCTCGGCCGGCTGGGCACCATCGAGGACCAGCTCCTGGCCTCCGGCCGCACCAGCGAGCGCCGGATCCTGGACTTCGCCTTCCGGCCCGCCCCGACAGACGTGGCCGAGGTCCTGGGCGCCGGCGACGGTCCTCGATGACCCGCCGGCTGAACCTGGCCGACGGCGAGCCCTTCGCCCTGGTGACCGTCTGGTGCCCGGAGGCGCTGGCCTCGAAGTTCTCCCGCGACGACGTCGAAGCCCGGCCCTTCTACGAGCTGCTCGACGTCGAGCTCGGCTCGGCCCGCCAGCGCATCCGGGCCGGGGCGGCGACCGCGGAGGAGGCCGAGCTCCTGGGGATGCTGCCGGGCGGCCCCGTGCTGCGCTGTCGCCGCCTCACCGAGGCCGCCGACGGGCGCCCGGTCCTGGCCAGTCCGAGCACACCTTCCCCGCGCACCGCACCGAGTTCGTGGTCGACCTGCCGACCGCCGAGCCCTCGATCGCCCCCAGCGGCCTGCGTCTCGTGGAGGACGCATGAGGCCTAGCCCTCGGCCTGGCCGGTGCCCTTGTCGTCGACGAAGTCGGGGGCGAGCGGGTCCGGCGGGTCATAGAAGCCGACGTAGTAGACGGCCAGCGCCCCGTAGATGACCACGGTCGTGATGCCGGCGACCATGCCGATCTTGCCGCGCTTGCGGGTCCGTTGGGACCCCTGGGCCGGATCGACCTCACGGAGCACCTTGGCGCCGAAGTAGATCGCCGCGCCGGCGCAGAGGGCCACGATCGGCAGGATCGGGAGGAGGAACAGCAGCAGGAGCGACGCGAAGCCCGAGTACAGGGCGTAGGTGGCCCGTCGTTCCGGTGACCCCTTGGCTGACGGCCCCCGCGGCGCCGGACCGCCATCGACGATCTCCGGGACCAGGACCTCGTCGGAGCCGTCGTCGGAGCCGTCGTCGGTGTCCTCGGCCGTGCGCTCCTCGGGATCGCTCACCACTGGCCCCAGTGGGTGCGGTCGGCGGCCGACACCCGGCTGGCGGGTTTGAAGTCGGTGCCCTTGGTGTAGGCCACCGGGATCAGCCCCACCTGGGTGACCGACTCGAAGGGGATGCCGAGCAACTCGGCCGCCTCCTTCTCCTGGGGCAGGTGCAGGGTGGTCCAGACCGTGCCGAGGCCGCGCTCCCGCGCGGCGAGCATGAAGCTCCAGACCGCAGGCATGATCGAGCCCCAGAGCGAGGCCTGGATGAAGGACGGGATGCCCTCGTCCATCCGGCCCTCGATGCAGGGGATGACCCACACCGGTACCTCGTGCAGGCGGTTGGCGAGGTAGGTGGCCGAGTCGACCACGGCGTCGAGACGGTCGGTGCGGGGGTCGTCTTCGGCGTAGGGCGACGTGCGGGCGGCGTCGCTGCCGTAGAAGGCGAAGAAGTTGTTGCGGTAGTGGTCGGCGATCGGCTTCTTGAGCTCGGGGTCGGTCACCACCACGAAGTGGTAGGTCTGGCTGTTGGACCCGGTGGGGGCCTGGATGCCGATGTCCAGGCACTCCTGGACGACCTCGGGCTCGACGGGCCGGTCGAAGTCGAGGCGCTTGCGCACGGCCCGGGTGGTCGTCAGCACCTCGTCGGCGCTCAGGTTCAGATGCACGGCAGATCAGCCTAGGGGGAGGGCGCTGGGCAGACTGATGCCGTGGCCGAGCCGTGGGCGCTGGTGTGCGACCCGGGTATCGACGATGCCCTGGCGCTGGCCACGCTGGCCGGCCTCGGCGCGGTGCCCGACCTCATCGTGAGCGAGCCGGGCAACGTCAGCGGTGCGGTCGCAGCCCGCAACGCCGCCGGCCTGGTCGCGCTGCTGGGCCTCGACGTCCCCGTCCGGGCGTTCCGCGGAACGCACCCGGCTGCGGGCCGGCCCGGGCGGGGCACCCGTCACGGCGACGACGGCCTGGGGGGCGTGGCCCACCGCCTTCCCCGGGCGCCGTTTCCGCCGGCGCTCGCCGACGCCGAGCTCCCCGGCTCAGCGCTGGTCACGGGATCGCTGGCGGCGATCGCGACGGCGAGGGCCCAGACCTACGACCGCATCGTCTGGATGGGTGGGTCGCGGGGTGGCGGCAACATCACCGCGGAGGCCGAGTTCAACGCCTGGTGCGCCCCGGCGTCGGCCGACGAGGTCCTGCAGGCCTGGGCCGCGGTGACCAGCGTCGTGCCTCTGGACGTCACCCGGAGGGTCGGACTGGACCCGGACGACCTGACGGACGGACGGACGGCGTCACTCCTCGCCGATGCCCTCCGGGTCCGGGCGTCGGCGCCCGTCATGACGCCGTTGCCGCCGTGGCCTGGCTCCGCCCCGACCTGTTCGAGTGGGACGGGCTTTCGCTGCGCTGCGAAGTCGACGATGACCGTCGCGGGTCGCTTCTGGTCGAGGGACGGGGGCCGACCCGCGTGGCGGTGGACCTGGATGAGTCAGCCGTCCGCGCCCTGATCGTCGAGGGCGTCAACGTGTGTCCCTGAACGGCTGAGCCCGGTCAGCGGGTGACGTCGCCGGCGGGGTGGTCGGCGAACCAGTCGACAATGGCGGGCATCTGGGGCTCGAAGTCGCCGGGCTGGGAGATGTTGAGGAACCCGGCCCGGACGGTGCCGCGGTTCTGGAAGTCGTGGGTCGTGCCGCCGGGGGCGATGACGAACGCGCCCTTCTCGGCGTCGATCCACTCGTCGTCGACCAGGAACGACATGGTCCCCTCGAGCATGTAGAAGACGTCGTCCTCGTCGTGGTGGTGGGCCCCGGGACCGGTCGTGTTGGGCTCCAGCCACCACTCCGAGATGGAGTAGCCGCCACGGGTCTCCACGCCGTCCGCCTTGAACACCGCCTGGATGCGGCCCATGTCGTAGGGCCGTCCCTCCCCCGGAGCCAGGACCACCGGTCGTCGAGTCGGGGCGTCGCTCATGCTCCGACGGTAGCGAAGGGAGGGTCAGGTTTCCTGGGAGCGCCCCCGCGACAACTACGGTCACGGGGGAGGGGCATCCCCGCTCGGGGCCCGCCCGAGCGCCGCCGGGTCAGCCCGGCGGCGCCACCAGGGTCACCACGGCCAGGGCGGCGAGGCCCACGTTGCGGGCCACGTCGCTCCACGCGAGGGGGTGGCTGCGGATGCCGCCGAAGCAGCGGCAGGGCGCCGTCGTGCCCGCTCGCAGGAGGCGGACGATCAGGACCGTGAACACGGTCAACAGGACGAGGGCGACCAGCGCACCACCGACCGGGGCCACGATCAGGAGCACGGCGGTGGCGATCTCGAAGGCGGCCACCTGGATGGCGCGGGGCTCGGGTTGGGACAGGCCGAGGGCGGCGAAGCCCTCCTGGGTGCCCTTCAGGTCGGCGAACTTGGCGCCCCCGGCCCAGGCGAAGACGACGGCCAGGGCGACGGGTGCGAGCCAGCGCACTCCCTACGCCGCAGAGACCCGATGGGCCTCGACCCGCTGGTGCCGCTCCGGGCGGTCCCAGGGCAGGATGTGCCAGAGCATCTCCGCGGCCTGCTCCCAGACCTTCAGCAGCTCCGAGGCCCGGATCGAGCCGGTCAGCTCGAGGTGGCGCTCGATGAGCCACTTCACCTCGGCGATGTCGTCGGGCTCGGGGCGCAGGGCCTCGACCAGGTCGGTGTTGACCCGGGCCAGGACCCGCTCGGTGTCGGGGTCGAAGACGAAGACCTGACCGCCGGTCATGCCGGCGCCCAGGTTGTGGCCGACGGCCCCCAGGACGACGACGGTGCCGCCGGTCATGTACTCGGCGCAGTGGTCGCCGGTGCCCTCGACCACGGCCAGGGCGCCGGAGTTGCGGACGGCGAAGCGCTCGCCGACGGCGCCGGCCACGAAGAGCTCGCCGGCGGTGGCGCCGTAGAGGCAGGTGTTGCCGGCCAGGACCGGGTCCCCGGCGTCGTCGGCCGGGGGGATGATGACGATGCGCCCGCCGCCCATGCCCTTGCCGACGTAGTCGTTGGCCTCACCGACGAGCGTGAACTCGGCGCCGTGGCTGAGGAAGGCGCCGAAGCTCTGGCCGGCGGATCCGTCGAAGCGGACCTTGGCCGTGCCCCGGGGTGGCAGGGCCCCGTACTCGAGGGCTACGGCCCCCGCGAAGGCGGCGCCGACGGAACGGTCGGCGTTGGTGATGGGGTACTCGAGCTCGACCTCGTCGCCGTCCCACACGAGCTGGAAGGCATCGTCCCGCAGGCGGTCGCCGAGCGGGGAGCGGGGGTCGAGCATCGGGATGCGCTCGACGAAGTGCCGGGGCTCGTCGACGTGCTCGGGCGGCCTCGATGGCGAAGCCGAGGTCGAAGGCGTCGATGCGGTCGTCGCCGGTGACCTGCTGGGTCAGGAGCTCGACCCGGCCGATGACCTCGTCGAGGGAGCGGGCGCCGAGGCGGGCGAGGTGCCGACGGACGTCCTCGGCCACGAAGAGCAGGTAGGCGGCGACGCCCTCGGGCGTGCCGGTGAAGTTGGCCCGCAGGTGCGGGCGCTGGGTGGCCACGCCCGGCTTGCAGGTGTCCTTGTGGCAGGCCCGCAGCATGATGCAGCCCTCGGCGATCATGGCCGAGGTCCCGAAGGAGTACTCGTCCGCGCCGAGCAGGGCGGCCACGATGACCTGGCGGCCGGTCTTGAACCCGCCGTCGACCCGGACCCGGACCCGGCCCCGCAGGCCGTTGTCGACCAGGGCCCGCTGGGTGTCGGCCAGGCCGAGCTCCCAGGCCATGCCGGCGTGCTTGATGGAGGAGAGCGGGCTGGCGCCGGTGCCGCCGTTGGCCCCGGACACGTGGATGACGTCGGCCAGCGCCTTGGCGCAGCCGGCGGCGATGGTGCCCACCCCGTCCTCGGCCACCAGCTTCACCGAGACCTGCGCGCGCGTTGACCTGCTTGAGGTCGTAGATGAGCTGGGCCAGGTCCTCGATGGAGTAGATGTCGTGGTGGGGCGGCGGGGAGATCAGGCCGACGCCGGGCTGGGTGTGGCGCAGGCGGGCGATCTCCTCGGAGACCTTGTGGCCGGGCAGCTGGCCGCCCTCGCCGGGCTTGGAGCCCTGGGCCATCTTGATCTGCAGCTCGTCGGCGTGGACCAGGTACTCGGGGGTGACCCCGAAGCGGCCGGAGGCGATCTGCTTGATGCGGGAGTTCTTGTCGTCGCGGCCCTGGCCCCGGGTGTAGTAGCGGTACGGGTCCTCGCCGCCCTCACCGCAGTTGGACAGGCCACCGAGCAGGTTCATGGCCTGGGCCAGCGTCTCGTGGGCCTCCTTGGACAGGGCGCCGTGGGACATGGCGCCCGGTCGAGAAGCGCCGGGCGATGTCGGCGGCGGGCTCGACCTCGTCGAGGGGCACGGGGCTCGGCGGCCTCGACCAGCTCCAGCAGGTCGTGGAGCTCGGTGGGCGGTCGGTCGTCGACCAGCGCCCGGAAGGACTCGTACAGGTCGTAGGACTCGCCGTTGATGGCCCGCTGCAGGAGGTGGGCCGCCGTCATGTCCTCGAGGGCCTGGTCGGTGGGCTCCTTGACCAGCGTGAGGTCGTTGAGGGCCTGGACGACGTCCTTGCTGTGGGCGTGGTACTCGCCCCTGTTGCGGACCCGGTAGTAGCCGGGGGAGACCAACACCGCCGGAGGCGTGGAGGTCCAGGGCGTCCTGGCCGAGGTGGGCCCAGCCGACACCACCCACCACCGACGGCGTGCCCCGGAGGCAGAGGTCGACGACCTCGTCGGCCAGCCCGATGACCTCGAAGATCTGGGCGCCCCGGTACGAGTCGACGGTGGAGATGCCCATCTTCGACAGGATCTTGAGGACCCCGGCCTCGACGGCGTCGAAGAAGTGGCCCTGGGCGACGGGGCCGGTGGTGTCGTCGTCGCTGTTGTCGGCCCAGTCGGCCAGGGTCTCCAGGGCGAGACGGGGGCACACGGCGTCGGCGCCGTAGCCGACGAGCACGGCGAAGAAGTGGGTGTCCCGGGCGTCGTCGGCCACCGCCACCAGGCTCACGTCGCTGCGGCGCTTGAGCTCGATGAGGCGGTGGTGGGCCGCGCCGACGGCCAGGACCGACGGGATGGGGGCGCGGTCGCCGTCGACCGCGGCGTGGGTCGACGACCAGGATCTCGGCCCCGTCGGCGGTGACCGCCTCGACCTCGTCGGCCAGCCGCTCGACCCCGGCCCGGAGGCCCTCGGGGCCGTCGGCCACGGGGAACGTGGCGTCGAGGGTGACCGCCCGGAACGGGGTCTGGTCCGTCGACCAGCTGCTCGACGGCGTCGGGGTAGAGCAGGAAGGACTCCAGGCGCAGCAGGCGGGTGGCGTCCTCGTGCTCGCTGAGGATCGGGGCCCGCGGGCCCGAGCAGGGTCCGCAGGGACATCACCCGGTGCTCGCGCAGGGGGTCGATGGGCGGGTTGGTGACCTGGGCGAAGCGCTGCTTGAGGTAGTGGTGCAGCGGGCGGGGGCGGCCGGCCATGGGGGGCAGCGGGCGAGTCGTCGCCCATGGAGAACGTGGGCTCCTTGCCCTCGGCGCCCATCGGCCGCAGGACCATCTGCAGCTCCTCCTGGGTGTAGCCGTGGACGGCCTGCCGGGCGTCGACGTCCTCGGGCACCTGCTGGAGGGGCTCGCCGGGCCCGAAGCTCAGGAAGCCGTCGTGGGCCCAGTGGGAGTAGACGTTGCCGGCGGCGAGCCGCTCCTTCACGTCCTCGTTGCGCTGGACGCCCCGGGTGGGATCGACGAAGAGCATCTGGCCGGGGCCGAGCCGGCCCCGCTCGACCTTGCCGTGGCCGCTGACGTCGACGGCGCCGACCTCCGAGGAGCACACGACGAGGCCGTCCTCGCAGATGGCGTAGCGCAGGGGGCGCAGGCCGTTGCGGTCCAGGGCGGCGCCGACGCCGACGCCGTCGGTGAAGACCAGGCCGGCCGGGCCGTCCCAGGGCTCCATGAGGGCCGAGTGGTAGCGGTAGAAGCCCCGGACCTCGGGATCGAGGTCGACGGCGTGCTCCCAGGCTTCGGGCACGAGCATGGCCAGGGCGTGGCGCATGTCCCGGCCGCCCCGGGTCAGCAGCTCGAGGGCCTCGTCCAGCTTCCCGGAGTCCGACGTGTTGTCGTCCAGGACGGGGCGGAACAGCGCCTCGGCGCCGAGACCCGCCTCCTCGGTGCCGAGCACCGAGCGGGCCAGCATCCGGTTGCGGTTCCCCTGGATGGCGTTGATCTCACCGTTGTGGCAGATGGAGCGGAAGGGCTGGGCCCGCTCCCAGGTCGGCAGCGTGTTGGTCGAGAAGCGCTGGTGGAAGATCGTGAAGGCGGCCTCGTAGGCCGGGTCCGCCAGGTCGCGGTAGAAGTCGGCGAGGTGGTCGGCGGCGGCCAGGCTCTTGTAGACGATCGTCCGGTACGAGCAGGACACGACGTAGAGGCCGTCGACGCCGGCCAGGTGGCGACGGATCCGGTAGGCGGTGACCTCGTCGCTGTACGGGCTGTCCACCGGTGGGGCGATGACCGCCTGGAGGATCTCCGGCTGGGTCACCACGGCCATGTGGCCGAGGACGCTGTCGTCGGTCTCCGGCTTGCGCCAGTCGATGACCTGGACGCCCTCGGCGGCGCAGGCGTCCTCGACGAGGGTCGTGGCGTCGGCGCCCCGGACGAAGAGGGCGATGACGCCGTTGCCCTCGCCGAAGAGGGCGGGTGGGATGGGGGTGAGGACGCCGCAGCCGTCGGACGTCAGGCCGTCGGCGGCCGCGGCCCCCCGGTGCTTCACGCAGGCCAGGCCGTGCAGGGCCGCGGCCACGATGTCGCGCGAGGGACGACCCTGGGCATCGGCCACGAAGCCGATGCCACACGCGTCGAACTCCCGCATCAACTGCACTCCTCCTGTTGGGCGGGTCGCGGGAACGACCCGAGTGATCTGCGTGCCTGGTTCCCGGGGCGCGAAAGTCGGCGGTGACAGGAGCGCGGCGCCGTTGCCAGAGCCCGGGAGGGCGTCTGCGGAGTGTATCTGACCGGCTATCTGTGCAACCCCAAGCGAAAATCGGGCGGGTCAGACCTTGGGCCAGCGCCTCCGTTGGCGGGCGCGGCCCTTGCGGTCGCCCAGGGCCCAGGCCCGACGCCAGGTGGGGGCGTCGGGGCCGGTCAGCGACGGGGGTGGCGCCGGCGTGGACCCGCTGGCGGGCGGCCCACCAGTCGGTGGTGGACTCGTCGGCCAGGGCGGCGACGGCGGCCTCGATGCGCTCGTTGAAGCGGGCGCTGGACTCGTCCTCGGCTCGCCGCCATGGGGTGGCCGAAGGTGAGGCGGGTGTGGGCGGGCTTGGGGTACTTCATGCCCTTGCCCAGGATCTTGCCGGTGCCGGCGATGTGGACGGGGACGACGGGCACGTCGCAGCGCAGGGCGAGGTAGGCGGCACCGCCCCGGAACTCCTGGCCCCAGCCGTCGGGCGAGCGGCCGCCCTCGGGGAAGAGGGTCAGGCTCCAGCCGTCGTCGATGAGGTCGGCGGCCTGGTCGGCGCCCCGGCGGCTGACCTTGGAGCGCTCGATGGGGATGGCCCCGATGGCCAGGGCCGAGAGGGCCGAGGTGAGCGGGCTGCCGAAGAAGTAGTCGGCGGCCGCGCCCACGAACATCTTGTTGCGCCAGGGCTCGGGGATGGAGCTGAGCAGCAGCGGCGTGTCGAGGTGGCTGTGGTGGTTGGCCACGAAGATCGCCGGGCCCTCGAGGGTGCTGAGGCCGGTCGAGGCCGCGGAACTGCGGGTCGGCCAGCGCCTTGGCCGCGGGCTTGATCGACGCCGTTGAGCAGCACCAGGCGGGTGGCGCGGGCGGGCCAGCGCCGGGCCCAGGCGGTGTCGTAGGCCCCGCCCTTGCGGGCCTTGGTGCCCGGCGGCTCCACGCCGCGGGGGATCGCCGGGGCCGCGGTAGGGGAACGGCAGCGCCCGGACCAGCCGGGTCGGCGCGAACCGGACCCTCACGTCACGTCGGCCAGGAGGATCGGCGGGTTGTGCAGGTGGGTGACCGTGGGCTGGGGACCGACGACGTCGGTGGCCATCTCGAAGGCGTCCTGCAGGGTCGAGGCGGGCTTGAAGCCGAGGCGGCGGACGGCCTTCACGTCGCCGCCCACGATGATCACCCCGCCCAGGTGCTGGAGGGCGTGGCTGCCCCAGTACCACATGTAGAAGGGGTGGACGCCGTGGTAGGCGTACGACGTCCGGTAGAGGTGGCGGTACCACTCGTCCTCGGCGAAGGACTTCTCGAACTTGCCTCGATCTCCACCGGATCGGTCGTCTCCGAGAGCATCTGCTCGAAGAAGTCGATGTAGCTCGGGTGGTGGACGGGGTGGAACTCCCACGGCGTGGGGTGGGTCATGATCAGCACCCCGCCCTCCCGGACGAGCGGGCTTCCCCCGGTAGAGGTTGAAGAAGTACCCGAGGCCCAGGCACATGACCAGGATCGGGTTCATCACCGAGTTCACGTTGTAGGGGCAGATGTAGGGCAGCCCCATCGTGAGCACGTCGGTCTGGCCCTCGACCGGCACCAGTTGCTGGGCGTGGACGTTCCGGGTGGTGCGCGTCGTGGACGGGCCCGACCTCGCCCGCCTGCACCGAGGTCAGGGCGTAGGGCGCCTTCCAGGCGTTGAAGACCTTGCGCCGGGCGTTCGACGGCATCCGGTCGAGGCCGGCCTTCAGGCCGATGAACGAGGCCCGGTCGGCCAGCGTCCACTCCCACTCCCGCTTCTGCAGGACCGACAGCGGCAGGTCCCCGCCGAAGGTGTCGTTGTTGAGCGTGGTCTCGATCTGGAAGATCTTCACCCCGGCCTTGCGGATGACCTCGCCCATGCGCCAGTTCGAGTGGTGCAGGGCCGAGTTGTGGCGGTCCATCAGCGAGCGGGAGTGCTGCAGGGTGTGGACGTTGTGGTGGTGGCGGAGGCTGCGGTAGCTGGCCAGGCCGGTGGCGGTGCTCTTGTGGCCGCCGTCCATGGCCACGAGGTTGATGTTGACGTAGACGAGCAGGTCGCTCTCGGCGGCCCGCTTGGAGATCTCGACCTCCTCGCCCTCGTCGGTCTCGCCCAGGAAGGTCAGGTTGTCGGGGTCCTCGGCGTCGAAGTTGTAGAGCAGGCCGTCGGGGGCGAAGGCGTCGTAGACCCGGTCGCCGACGGCGTGGCGCAGCTCGGCCTCGGTCATCCGGCGGTGCAGGGCGAGGGCGGCGATGAGGTGGACGTCGTCGACCCCGGCCGCGGCCGCCATGTCCAGGACGGCCTCGATGATGCGCTGGCGGATGTCGGGCCGCGCGCATGGGGGGCAGCGGCAGCGAGATGTCGTCGAAGGCGATGGTCAGCTTCATGCCCGGCCGTCAGCAGCTCGGGCAGGGGGGCGCAGTCGCCCAAGGGGTTCAGCAGGGCCTGGCGGATGGCCTCGTCGGGGTCCTTCAGGCCCTCGCAGGGGCTCGGCCGGGTAGATGATGCGCGAGCGGCCGACGGGCAGCCGCTCCAGGCGCAGCGAGTCACCGTGGTGGAAGACCACCGGTGGGGTCGAGCGATCGACCTCGAGGACGAATCCGGGCCTGCTCACAGTGATTCACGCTCCCGTTCGTTGCGGAGGTCGAAGGCGATCTTGACCGCGCCCCGGGGACCGGCGGCGGCGGCGTGCTCGAACGCCTCCTGGTACCGGTCCAGGGGGTAGGTGGCGGACACGAGGCGGCCGAGGTCGGCCCCCCGACCAGCTCGAAGGCGAGGTCGAAGGTGCGCCGGCCGCCGGCCTCCCGGCCGTAGGCGTAGGCGCCGACGAGGGCGACCTCCTTGTGCCACAGCGGGGTGAGGTCGAGCGACACCGTTGCCGGGCATGCCGCAGAGCACGACCCGCCCCCCGGCCCGGGCGACGTCGATGCCGGTGGCGATGGTGTCGGCGCTGCCGACGCAGTCCACGACGGCGTCGGCGCCCCGGGTGAGGGTGTCGCCGATGACCATGGCGCCCGGTGGCCCGGCGCACGGCCCGGTGGGCCTCGTCGGGGTCGACGACGACGTCGGCCCCCAGCTCCTTGGCCAGGCGGGCCTGGTGGGGGTAGCGGGCGGTGGCGATCAGGGTGCCGGGCGTGCCGAAGCGGCGGAGGGCGGCGACGGTCAGCAGGCCGAGGGTCCCGGCGCCGAGGACGACCTGGACGCCGCCCTCGCCGGCGGCCAGGGCGGCCCGCACGGCGCAGGCCGTCGGGCTCGACCATGACCGCGGCCTCGTCGGAGAGGTCGTCGGGCACGGCGTGGAGCTGGCTCGGGGTGGGCGACCAGCAGCGTCGACCAGCCGCCGCCGGTGTCGCAGCAGAAGCCCGTCTGCAGGCCGGGCTCGAGGTCGCCGAAGGCCACCCGTTCGCAGCGGCCCACGTCGCCGGCGGCGCAGGCGTCACACGGCGGGTCGATGCCCCGGGCGACACAGCCGAGGACGGCCTCGAGCACCGACCCGGGTGCCGTCGTCGCGGTCGCCGACCACCTCGTGGCCGGGCACGAACGGGAACGAGACGATGGGTTCGAAGTAGCGCGAGCTGCGGCCGTCGATCGTGGCCAGGTCCGAGCCGCAGATGCCCGACAGCCGGGGCCGGACCCGGACCCAGTCAGGCGTGGGCAGGTCGGGCACGTCGGCGTCCCGCAGCCGCAGCGGCCCCCAGGCCGCACCCCGTCCGGGCACGACCGACGCCGGCCACCCGGGCCGCGGCGTACCGGGGCAGGTTCCGCTCGAACAGCAGCGCCTTCATCGACGCGGGCACCCCGCTGGTCGGGGTCATGCGGTCGAGGCTGCGGGCCGAGCCAGCCCTCCTTGCCGCCGGGGCGGGCGGCGAGGGGCAGGGGCGGGCGGGGGCCGCCGGGGGCCTTGTCGAAGTGTCTCGACCAGCCAGCCCCGCTTGCGGGCCAGGGTGGCCAGGCGGGTCTCGGGGTTGACCGCGACGGGGAAGCCGACGGCCTCGAGCATCGGCAGGTCCGAGGCGGAGTCGGCGTAGGCCACGGACTCGGCCAGCGACAGGCCCTCGGCCTTGGCGTAGTCGGCCATCGCCTGGGCCCGGGCCTCGCCGGTCGGGGGCACGTCGCGTCATGCCGCCGGTGTAGCGCCCGTCCTTCTGTTCCAGGGAGGCGCAGACGATGTCGTCGAAGAGCGGCCGCAGGGGCTCGACCACGAAGTCCAGGGCGCCGGTGATGAGCACGGTGCGGTGGCCGAGGGCCCGGTGCTGACGGACCCGCCGGATGCCGGCCGGGAAGGACTTGGTCAGGATCAGGTCGCTGAACATCTGCCAGGCGTCGGCGTCGATCTGGTCGACCGGCGCGTTCTCGTAGCGGCGGTAGAAGTGGCGCAGGAAGTCGCTGCGGTCGCGCTTGTCGAGGGCGAGGAGGCCGGGGCCCTCCCGCAGCATCTGGGCGACGAAGCGGGCCCGGTCCGTCGGCGGGAGGCGGCGGGTGGCCAGCCACGAGTACGAGGCCACGACGTTCGAGGCGATGAGCGTGTTCTCGAGGTCGAAGGCGGCCAGGTGGCGGTCGGGGGAGAGGACCTGCTCCCGCAGGCGACCCTGGCGGTCCGAGGTCGTGCGGCCCGCCGCCCTCGGTCCGCACGCGGGCCTGGGTGACGATCGACGGCAGGTGGATCTCCTGCACGTAGGTCGGCCAGTCGATGGCGCGGGGGTCGAAGCCGAAGGTCTCCCGGTCGACGTCGTCGAGGGCCTCCCAGCGGGCCAGCAGGTTGTCGACGCCGTAGACGGCCTCGCACTCGGCGTAGGCGCCGTAGAGCTCGACGTAGCCGATGGCGCTCTCGGCCTGCTCCCGCTTGTCCTCCAGGCGGGCCGAGAGCTCGGCCTGCTTGCCCCGCAGGGGGAGGGCGGACAGGACCCGGTCGGCCCGTTCCAGGGTGGTCTTGGCCCGCCGGAGCTGGGACTCCACCCGGCCCCGGCCGGGGAACGACCAGTCGCCGGGGACGATGGGCTGGCCCTCCCGGTCGTAGAGCGGGTGCTCCTTGAACCAGCTCGAGGTCAGGTCGACCAGCTGGCCGTAGCGGAGGGGGTTGGCCGAGCCCGAGGCCACCTGGGTGACGTCGACCCGGCCGTCGGCCGACGGCCCGGTGCCGGCGACGGCGCAGATGGCGGCGGCGACCTGGTCGACCGGGATGACGTCGACGATGCCCTCGGGCACGCCGGGGAACTGCTTCAGCAGGCCGCGGGCGTAGGAGATGATGACCGGCTCGGCCATGCGGAAGCCCCGGATCCAGCCCGGCTTGGGCTCCGCCCAGGCCGACTCGATGATCGACGGGCGCACGATGCTGACCGGGATGTCGCCCCGGGTCTCGCACAGGGCCCGTTCGCCCGAGGGCCTTGGTGTAGGCGTAGGCGTCGGGCCAGCCGAGCGAGGCGGCGCGGGCCCGACCCGCTTCGGCCATGCGGTCGGTGACCCAGCGGGTCCGGAACTGCTCGGTCTTGTCGGCCAGGAGGGGCACGCCGGCGGCGCCCAGCTCCTGGCGGGCCTGCTTGCGGTACCCCGCCAGCTTCTCGGGCGTGCGGCTGGCGGCCTCGACGTCGGTGCGCATGCGCCGGGCGGCGTCGACCTCGCCCCGCCAGGAGACGTCGGTGAAGAAGTCGCTCTCCTCGACCAGCTCCTCGGGGGCGGCGCCTCGCCGGCTGCCGGCGACGTAGCAGGTGGACACCGCGACCAGGTGGGGCGTGACCCCCAGCTCGTTGCAGGACCGCGGCGATGCGGGTGGGCCCGAGCAGGTTGACCTCCACGGCGGCGTCGAGGGGGGAGTCGAAGGAGACCGTGGCGGCCGAGTGGATGACGATGTCGGCAGGTGGCGAACGCGGCCCGACCCTCGTCGTCGAGGCCCAGGCCGTCGGTGCCGACGTCGCCCGCCACCGCGGTGACCCGCCGGTCGATCGTGGCCTGGAACTCGTCGCCCCAGGACTCGCGGAGGCGGTCGAAGGCGTCGTTGCGGAAGATCTCCCGGTTGGCCCGCCGGGTCGGGTCCGAACGGCGACCGGGCCGGATGAGCAGGACGAGCTCGCAGCCCGGCGCGGAGCGCAGGAGGCGCTCGACCAGCGCCGTGCCGAGGAAGCCGGTGCTGCCGGTGACGGCGATGCGCTTGCCGTCGAGGCCTTCGGCGATGCTCACGACAGAGTGTTCTACCATCTGGTAAGTGACCACCTCCACCCGTGACCGCGCGCTGGACGCCGCGCTGGTCTCCTTCGCGGCCCGCGGGCTACGAGGCCACCTCCCTCGACGACGTGGCCGGCGAGGTCGGCGTGTCCAAGCAGGCGGTCCTCTACTACTTCCCGTCGAAGGCGGCCCTGCTGGACGCCGTGGTGGATCGCAGTGCCGCCGAGCTCTCGGCCGCCCTCGAGGCGGCCCTGGCCGGTGCCGGCGAGGGTTGGGCCCGGGTCGAGGCCGTGGTGCGGTCGGTCTTCCGCCTCGCCCTGCGCCGTCCCGAGCTGCTCGGCCTGCTCCGGGAGGTCAGTCGGCTCGGCCCGCCGGCGGCCCCGCGCCTGATGGCCGCGCTCGACCCACTGGTGCAGCGGGCCCGGGAGTTCCTGGAGGTGGAGATGGCCGCCGGCCGCATGCGGGCGACCGACTCCCGCCTCCTGCTGCTCTCGGCCTATTCGACGGTCATCGGCATGGCCACCGAGGTCGAGGTCCTCCGGGGCCTCGGCGAGGAGCCCACCCTGCGCTCCCTGGCCCGCCGTCGCCGGGAGCTGCTCGACTTCCTCCACTCGGCTCTGACGGCCCCGGTGCCGGCCGCGGTGTCGTGAGCTGGTCGAAGCGACCGTCGGTCAGCTTCGACCGGGCCGCGGAGTACTACGACGCCACCCGGTCGCTGTCGCCCGCAGCCGGCGGCCCAGGTCACCGCCGTGCTGGCCGAGGCCCTCATCGGCCACGGGCCGGTCCTGGAGATCGGCGTCGGGACCGGCCGCATCGCCCTCCCGTTGGCCGAGGCCGGCCTCGACGTCGTGGGCATCGACCTGGCGGACCCGATGCTCCGCAAGCTGCGGGCCAAGGGCTCGGCCGTGCCAGTGGCGCGGGCCGACTGCACGGCCCTGCCCTTCCCGGACGACGCGCTTCGGTGCCGTGATCGCCAGCCACGTGTTCCACCTGGTGCCCGAGTGGCGGGACGCCTCCCTCGAGGTCCTGCGGGTCCTCCGTCCCGACGGGGTGTTCCTCTGGGCCCGGGGCGGGCACGGGGCGCCGGGGCAAGCGGCCGCCGAGGTCTTCGCCAAGGCGGCGGGCATCGACCGCGCGCCGGTCGGGCTCGACGAGGTGGAGGGCCTCGACGCCTACCTGCGCAGTCGCCACTGGAAGGGTGACTGGCTGGAGGAGGTGGACGACGACCGTCGAGTCCACGGTCGACCAGCTCATCGACCACATGGCGTCCGGGCCAGCTGGGCTGGACGTGGTCCGCCACCGAGGAGGACCGGGCCCGGGGTGCCGACGCCGCGCGGGCCTGGGCCGCGGAGCAGCCCGAGGACCCGCGACGACCCCCGCCCGTGGCGGCCGACCCGTCCGGTTCCGGCGCTATGTAGCGTTGCGGCGATGACGGCGTCGGTCACGGTGTTCGACCCGCTGCTCGGGGCCGGAGGGGGCAGAGGCGATGCTCCGCCTGGCCGAGGCCTTCGGGACCTACCGCACCTACAGCGAGGAGCGGACCGAGCACAACTACGGCGACCTGCCCCAGCGGATCGACGCCGCCGCCAACTACGTCCGCAGCGGGGGGCGCTTCGGGCGACGGGACGAGCCGAAGGCCACCCTGGCCGACCGGACCAACTACTTCCGGGAGACCTACGCCTACGGCGAGGACGTCCGGGCCCCGGGCATCGAGCCGTTCCTCCACCACGAGGGCTTCGTCGAGGCGGCCCGGGCCCTGCACGGCCGGGACCTGATCGTGCCCGCCATCGTCTACGCCAACCTGCTGCTGCCGGGCCAGGAGCTGGCCGTGCACACCGACGTCCCCGAGTTCCGGGGCGCCAACCGCCTCCGCCTCCCGCAGTGGCTGATGGTCGTCATGGCACCACTCCGGCTGCTTCGAGGACTGGCGCATGCCCATCGCCACCGGCGTGGCCTACTTCGGCCACGCGGTCGAGGGGGCCTTCGCCTACTACCCCGACGGGGTCGACGGGCCCGCGGTAGCCCTCCCGGTGCGCCACGACACCGCCGTCCTCCTCGACACCGACAGCGTGTTCCATGGCGTCGACCGGGTGGGGGCGCCCGGGGTGTCGGTGCCCGCGCTCGGGCCCGTCGCCGGAGCTGCGGTTCGTGGGTGACGGCCGCTGGGCCCTGCACGGGGAGCCGCCCGACCCCGTCGCCTACGACGTGGGACGACCTACGTTTCTCGGTCTCGTGGAAGGCCTACTGCTTCACCGACGACGCCGAGCGCCAGGCCTGGGCCGAACACGCCGACGACCTCACCCTGGAGGTCATCCTCGACCGCCTGGAGGACGGACCTGCGAGCCCGGGACCGCTTGGCCGGCGACCGTCCCGAACCCCGGGAGTTCGCCACGACGCTCATCCGGGAGTACATCCGCTTCCCGCAGCCGGTTCCGTCGTGAGCGCCGGAAGGGCCGTGCTCGCCATGGTCGCGGTCGGCGGCTTGGTGCTGGCCGGGTGCGGGGACGACGTCGGCGGTGGGAGCTCAGCCGATGCCGAGCTGATCGAGCTGCTGCAAGCGGAGGCGGGTCAGAGCGAGGCCATCGCCACCTGTGTCGCCGAGAAGCTCGAGGGAGACGACACCGTCGACCGCGCCGAGCTCGAGTCGATCATCCGCGGCGACGGCACCGAGGACGTCGACACCGCCGACGCCTACGGAGATGCCGCCATCGATTGCGCCCGCGAGGCGGCGGGCGACGTCGGTGAGATCCCAGGAGTGCCCGACCCGGGCTGACCGTGGACACGACCCTCCTCGCCGTCATCGGCGTCATCGCCCTCTGTGCCGCCTTCGACTACACGAACGGCTTCCACGACTCCGCCAACTCGGTGGCCACGATCATCGCCACCGGTGTGCTGCAGGCCCCGCCAGGCGGTGGCGTGGGCGGCGGGCTGGAACTTCATCGCCTTCCTCGTCTTCGGGACGGCTGTGGCCAACACCGTGGCCACGACCGTGGACGCCGGCGACATCAGCCTGGCCCTGATCTTCGCCGCGGTGGTCGGGGCGACCGTCTGGAACCTCATCAGCTGGCACCTCGGCCTGCCCACGTCGTCGTCCCACGCCTTGGTCGGGGGCCTGGTGGGCGCCGGCGTCGCCGCCGGCGGGTGGGACGCCATCACCATGGCGAGCATCGAGAAGGTCGCGATCTTCCTCGTCGTCAGCCCGCTGGTCGGGTTCGTCCTCGCCGGCCTGATGACCCTGCGTCATCCGCTTCGCCCTCCGGGGCCGGGACGCCGAGCGCATCGGGTCGAGGTTCGGGCGGGCACAGCTGATCTCCTCGGCCGCGGTGTCGCTGGGCCACGGCGGCAACGACGCCCAGAAGACGATGGGGGTGGTCGCCGCCGTCCTCATCGCCACTGGGTACCTCGACGGCAGCGGCGACATCGACATCCCGCTCTGGGTCGTCCTGCTGGCCCACAGCGCCATCGCCGCCGGCACCTACGCCGGCGGCTGGCGGATCGTGCAGACCATGGGTCACCGCATCACCGAGCTGACCCCGATCACCGGCTTCGCCGCCGAGACCAGCGCGGCGACCGCCCTCTTCGTGTCGACCGCCGTCGGGGCGCCCGTGTCCACGACCCAGACCATCGCCGGCTCGATCGGCGGCGTCGGCGCCGCCAGCCCGGACACCCGGGTCGAGTGGTCCACGTTCCGCCAGGTCTTCAGTGCCTGGCTCCTGACCGTGCCGTCGGCCGCGCTGATCGGGGCCTTCGCCTACGTCGTGACGACCGGGCCCCCGCCCGTGGTCGCCGGGATCGCGATCGCCGTCGCGTTCGTCGCCACGGGCTGGCTGGCGTACCGATCGATGCAGGCGTCGGTCGGGGCCGAGGACTTCGAGCGGCTCACGGTGGCCGACGGCGTCGTGGAGATCCACGACAGCGTGCCCGACGACCTCCCCGCCGTGGACCTGGCGCCGGACCCGCCGGACGAGATCCGCGAGGCCGGCTAGGTGACCCGCAGGCCGGCGAGGCCCGCTTCGGGCTCCGGGTACTGCAGGTCGAGGGCCTCGAGGGTGTCCACCAGGACCTGGGAGACGACCAGGTTGCGGAACCACTTCCGGTCGGCGGGCACCACGTACCAGGGAGCGGCCTCGGTGGTGGTCCGGCTCAGCATCTCCTCGTAGGCCGCGATGTAGTCGTCCCAGTGCTCCCGCTCGGCGAGGTCGCCCTGCTCGAACTTCCACCGCTTCGCGGGGGCGTCGATGCGGGCCTGCAGCCGCTCGGCCTGCTCCTCCTTGGAGATGTGGAGGAAGAACTTCCGAACCGTCGTGCCCTCGTCGACCAGCATGCTGCTCCCACGCGTTGATGTGGTCGTAGCGGCGGCGCCAGCGCTCCTCGGGGACGAGGTCGTGGACCCGGACCACGAGCACGTCCTCGTAGTGGCTGCGGTTGAAGATCGTGATGTGGCCGCTGGCCGGCGTGTGGCGGTGGACCCGCCACAGGTAGTCGTGGGCCAGCTCCTCCTCGGTGGGCCGCTTGAAGCCGGCGACGTGGACGCCCTGGGGGTTGGTGTGGCGGAAGACGTGGCGGATGGTGCCGTCCTTGCCGCCGGTGTCCATGGCCTGGAGGACGACGAGCAGCTTGTGGCGGCCGTCGGCGTAGAGGAGGTTCTGGAGCTCCTCGAGGCGGGCGCTCAGGGCGTCATGGGCCTCCTGGCCGGCCTCCTTGCCGCCGTCGAAGTCCCCGGTCTGCCGAGGATCGAGAGCCGGCAGGTCGACCGCCGCCCCCGGCCGGACGCGGAACGGCGTGGTGTCCACGGGTGGTCGTTGCATCAGCCCTTGTTCGGGACGTCGCGGGTGGTGCGGGAGGTGCGCCGGGTCTTGGTCCGACGCTCGTGGCGCTCGAGGGCCAGGGCGACCAGCTCGTCGATGAGCTGGTCGTAGGGCAGGCCCGGAGGCCGCCCACAGCTTGGGGTACATCGAGATCGGGGTGAAGCCCGGGATGGTGTTGATCTCGTTGAGCAGGGGCCCTCGGCCGCCCTCCTCGTAGAGGAAGTCGACCCGCGCCATGCCCTCGGCCCGCAGCGCCCGGTAGGCCCGCAGGGCCAGGTCCTGGAACTGCTCGGCCACCTCGGGCGGCAGGTCGGCGGGGATGGTCAGCTCGGCCCGCCCGTCGAGGTACTTGTCCTCGTAGTCGTAGAACTCGGCTGCCGGGCCGCACCTCGCCCGGCACCGACACCCGCAGGTCGGTGTTGCCGAGCACGGCCAGCTCGATCTCGCGCCCGACGATGGCCTCCTCGACCACGACCCACTCGTCGTAGCTGAAGGCCAGCTCCAGCGCCGCCACCAGCTCGTCGCGGTCGTGGGCCTTGGACACCCCGACCGACGAGCCGAGGTTGGCCGGCTTCACGAAGCAGGGCAGGCCCAGCTCGCGTTCGATCTCGTCGAGGGGCAGCTCGTCGAGGTCGCTGCTGCGGTACGCCAGCCAGCGGGCCTGGGGGATGCCGGCCGCGGCCAGGACGTCCTTGGCCATGGCCTTGTCCATGGCCACCGCCGAGCCGAGGACCCCGGCACCGACGTAGGGCACCCCCGCCTGCTCGAGGAGGCCCTGCACCGTGCCGTCCTCGCCCATCGGCCCGTGCAGGAGCGGGAAGACGACGACGGTCTCGCTCGCGTGGTGGCGGGCACGATCGCGGTCTCGTGGTCGATGGCTGCTGCCGGTGGCCGAGAGGGCGGCGGGCAGGGCCGCCGCGCCCTGCTCGATGGCGGCCCGGGCGTCCTCGGCCCGCACCCAGTCGCCCTCCCGGGTGATCCCCACCGGCTCGAGGTCAGTACCGGGCCGGGTCGGCGGCCTCGACCACGTGCTTGGCGGTCACGCAGGAGACGTCGTGCTCCGCGGACTGGCCGCCGAACAGCACGACGAGGCGGACGCGGCCCGCGGTCGGGTCGCTCGCTCGTCACCCGGCTCACGGTACAACTGGTGGGTGCGCCTGACCCTGGACGAGATCGCCCGGGTGACCGGTGGCGCGGCCGTCGGCTCGCCGGCCGTGGTCGTGGACGGGGCCACGATGGACAGCCGGGCGCTGCGGCCGGGCCAGCTCTTCGTCGCCCTCCGCGGTGAGCGCGACGGCCACGACTTCGTCGACTGCGGCCCGGGCCGCCGGCGCCGGCGGCCGTCCTGGCCGAGCGGGACGTCGACGGTCGGCCCGCCGTGGTCGTGGCCGACGCCGGCGCCGCCCTCACCGCCCTGGGTGCCCACGCCCGGCACCGGCTCGACGAAGTCGTCGTGGCCGGCCGCCACGTCGCCGTCATCGGCGTGACCGGCTCGGTCGGCAAGACCTCGGTCAAGGACCTGATCGCGGCGGCGACGGCGCCGGTCCCGGGCGACCGCGGCCAGCCTGCGGTCCTTCAACAACGAGCTCGGCGTGCCCCTGACCCTCCTCGAGGCCCCCGACGACACCGAGGTGGCCGTGATCGAGATGGGCGCCCGGGGCATCGGCCACGTGCCGGACCTGTGCGCGATCGCCCGGCCCACCATCGGCGTCGTGACCGCCGTCGCCCTGGCCCACACCGAGGCCTTCGGCGCCATCGACGAGGTGGCCCGGGCCAAGGGCGAGCTGGTCGAGGCCCTGCCCGCCGACGGGCACGGCGGTCCTCAACCTCGGCGACGAGCGGGTCGCGGCGATGGCCGCCCGCACCGTCGCCGGTGTCCTGACCTACGGCGTCGACCGGGGCGACGTCCGGGCCGAGGGGGTGGTCCTCGACGACCATCTGCGGCCCCGCTTCGACCTGGTGACCCCGTGGGGCGACGCAGAGGTCGCCCTCGCCGTGCGGGGCCGGCACAACGCCGAGAACGCCGCCGGGCGCGGCGGCCGCCGCCCTGGCGGCGGGCGCCGACTTCGACGGCGTGGTCGACGGCCTGGCGTCGGCGTCGTTGTCGCCCTGGCGGATGGAGCTGACCGTGACGCCCAGCGGGCTGCGGGTGCTCAACGACGCCTACAACGCCAACCCCACGTCGATGGCCGCGGCCCTCGAGGCCCTCGCCGACCTGGACGCCGAGCGCCGCACCGCGGTGCTCGGTCCCGATGGCCGAGCTCGGGGCCCACTCGGCCGACGGAGCACAGCCGGATCGGCGAGCTGGCCGCCCGACTCGGCATCCGGCTGCTGGCCGTGGACACCCACGCCTACGGCTCGGCGGCCGAGCGCGTGGCGGGGATCGACGAGCGCCGTCGAGGCGCTCGGCCCGTTGGGCCCCGGGGACGCCGTGCTGGTCAAGGCCAGCCGGGTCGCCGGCCTGGAGCGGCTAGCCCAGCGCCTCCTCGACGCCTGAGGCCCGGCGGCGGGCCCGCCGTCCGCGTCGGCTCGCTGGTGAACAGGTAGGCGTACAGCCCGAGCAGCGCGGCCATGATCGCGCTGAACAGCATCACGTCGGTGACCGACGGTGGCCTCGATCACCGGGCCGGCGATGAGGCCGCCGATGGGCACGGTGCCGCCGAAGCACATGACCCAGAGGGCCATGACCCGGCCCCGGACCCGGTCGTCCAGCTGCTCCTGGAGCACCGTCGACAGCGAGGTGACGGTGCCGAAGTAGGCCGTGCCGACCACGATCGTCACGGGATACGCGAGCAGCGGGCTCGCGGACGACGGCCAGCACGGCGACCGAGACGGCGAAGAGCGCCAGGCCCTGACGGACCAGGCGGCGCTTGGAGTAGCCGGCGAACACGGTGCCGATGGACAGCGAGCCGATCACGGCCCCGAACCCCAGGCAGGCGTAGAAGAGGCCGAAGGCCGCGCTGCGGCCGTCGATGCCGAGGTTCCGCTCGGCGATCACCGGCATCTGGGTGACGAAGGGCAGGCAGAGCAGGGAGAAGAGCGCCATCGTCAGCAGCACCCGCCGGATGGTGCGGTTCTGGCGGGCCACGACGACGCCGCCGAGGAGCCGGCGGAGGCCCTTGGGCTCGTCGGGGTCCTTGTCCACCGCAGGAAGGCGGATCACGTAGAGCACGGCGATCACGATCAGGTAGGTCGCGGTGTTGACGGCGAAGACCCAGGACACGCCCGACGGCGGCGTAGAGCACGCCCCCGATGGCCGGTCCGATGACCCGGGAGGCGTTCATCTGGGCCGAGTTCAGAGAGATGGCGCCGGCCAGGTCCTCGCGGTCCACGAGGGCGGGCAGGGCGGCCGAGTAGGTCGGGGCGTGGATGGCCTGGCCGATGCCGATGGCGAACACGACGAGCGACCAGAGCCGTCTTGTTCGGGTCGCCGCTGATCGTGAGCCCGGTCAGCACGGCGAGACATGACAGCTGCTCGACCGCCACCGCGATCAGGAGCCGACGACGGTCCAGCACGTCGGCCAGCGCCCCGCCGATGAGCGAGAACACCAGGAGGGGGCCGAGCTGGGCGAACACGATGAGGCCCGACGAAGCTGGCCGAGTCGGTCAGCTCGCAGCGCGTAGCGCCCCGAGCACGGCGTTCTGCATCCAGGAGCCGATGTTGGAGCCGAACGCTCCCCAGTAGAGGCGGCGGAACGTCGGGTAGGCCGAGCGCCGCCCGCGCCGTGCCCGGCGCGATCGTCCGGTCGGCGTCGACCAGCGCGTCCTCGGCGTCGGCGGCTCCGAGGCGGGGTTCCGGCCATCGGGGCGAGGGTAGGCCCGGCCGCCCGGCACCGGGTCACTGGTGGACCCGCCCCCAGGGGGTGCGTCAGAGCACCGTGGCGAGCTCCCGGTGCTCCCGACCCAGGGCCTCGGCGACGACGCCGTGGGTGACCTGGCCACCGTGGGTGTTGATCCCGAGGGCAGAGCACGGGGTCCTGGGCGGCGGCCGCGATCCCGCCGGAGGCGAGCTGGACGAGATAGGGCAGCGTGGCGTTGGTCAGGGCGAAGGTGGAGGTGTTGGGCACGGCCCCGGGCATGTTGCCCACCGCGTAGTGCACGACGCCGTGGGCCTCGTAGATCGGTTCCTCGTGGGTGGTCTCGTGGATGGTCTCCACGCAGCCCCCCTGGTCCACGGCGACGTCGACGATCACCGAGCGTTGCTTCATCCCCGCCACCATGTCCTCGCTGATGAGCACCGGGGCCCGGCCGCCGGGCACCAGCACGGCGCCGATGACCAGGTCGGCCCTGGCCACGGCCCGCTCGACGGTGCCCCGGTTGGAGGCGAGGGTCGAGATGCGGCCCTTGTGGATCTGGTCGACGAAGCGCAGCCGGTCGAGGTTCTTGTCGAGCAGGACGACCTCGGCCTCCATGCCCGCCGCGATCCAGGCCGCGTTCCAGCCGACGTTGCCGGCCCCGATGACCACGACCCTCGCCGGCGCCACGCCGGGAGCGCCGCCGAGCAGGACACCCCGACCACCGTTCTCCCGCTCGAGGTAGTGGGCCCCGATCTGGGTGGCCATGCGCCCGGCCACCTCGCTCATCGGGGCGAGGAGGGGCAGGGCGCCGTCGTCGAGTCTGCACGGTCTCGTAGGCCACGCCGGTGACCCCACCGGCGAGCAGGCCGTCGGCCACCTCGGGGTAGGCGGCGAGGTGGAGGTAGGTGAACAGGACCTGGCCCGGGCGGTACGCGGCGATCTCCTCGGGCTGGGGCTCCTTGACCTTGCAGATCAGATCGGCCCGCTCGACCAGCTCGGCCACGGTGGGCACGAGCTCGGCGCCGGCGGCCGCGTAGTCGGCGTCGGGGAGCTCGGAGTTGATGCCCGCACCGGCCTCCAGGAGCACCGAGACGCCGTGCTGGGCCAGCTCCCGCACGCCGTCGGGCGTGATCGCCACCCGGTTCTCGTTGTTCTTGATCTCACGGGGGACGCCGACGAGCAGAGCCATCCCCAACCTTGCCACCTCCACGATTAGCTTGCCGACGATGACGTCCGGCCCCAGGATCGCCGTCGCCCCGGCCGGGGAGCGCCGCTGGTTGGCCGACGCCGTGGTCGCCGGCGGGGGTCTCGTGGTCGACCCGGACGAGGCCGACGGGGCTGGTGTGGGCCTCGACGGGAGGCGCGTCGGATCTGCCGGGCCCTGCTCGACACGCACCCGGGCATCCGCTGGGTGCAGCTGCCGTGGGCGGGCATAGAGCCGTTCGTGGAGGTGCTGGACGACGCGCACACGTGGACCTGCGGCAAGGGCGTCTATGCCGTGCCCGTCGCCGAGCACGCCCTGATGCTGGCCCTGGCCGGGCTGCGGGGGCTCGGGACCTACGCCCGGGCCTCGTCCTGGTCCGGGCCGCAGGGCGAGAACCTGGTCGGCGCCGCCGTGACGATCCTGGGCGGCGGCGGGATCACCGAGGAGCTGCTCGCCCTGCTGGCCCCCTTCGGCTGCCGGGTGACCGTGGTGCGGAGGCACCCGGCGCCGATGGACGGGGCGGCCGAGGTCGTCGGCCCTGACCGGCTGCTGGAGGTGGTGCCCGGCCGGCGGCTGGTCGTCCTGGCCCTGTCGCTCACCGACGAGACGAGGGGGATCATCGACGGCTCGGCGCTCTCGGCGATGGACGAGGACGCCTGGCTGGTCAACGTCGCTCGAGGCGCCCACATCGTCACCGACGACCTGGTGGGCGCCCTGCAGGCGGGCACGATCGGCGGCGCCGCCCTGGACGTCACCGACCCCGAGCCCCTGCCCGACGGCCACCCGCTCTGGTCGCTGCCCAACTGCCTGATCACGCCCCACGTCGGCAACACGCCAGAGATGGCGGTTCCGCTGTTGTCAGCCCGCATCGCCGAGAACACCCGCCGCTTCGCCGCCGGCGAGCCCCTGCTCGGCCCTGTGGACCCCGCTCTGGGCTACTGAGCGCGGCTCGCCAGCCGGCGACGACCGCCGATGCCGCGGCATCGGGGTCGAGGACGCCGGTGTCGACCTCGGCGTCGTAGGTCGGGTGCACGTGGACGACCGCGTGCTGCGACCGGGCGTGGCCGGGGAGGCGGGCATCGGAGCGGGATCGTTCCCGCTCCTCGAGCACATCGAGGGCGATGTCGACCCGGACCCAGTGGGTGTCGAGGCCGTCGAGCTCGGTCTGCCAGCCCTGCCAGTCCTCCTCGGTCAGCACGACCTCGTCGGCGATGACGTTGAGGCCCGCTCGCACGGCTGCGCCGACCGCGCCCCGCCAGGCGTAGAGCACCTGCCGGCCGATGGGTCCGAGGCGCAGCCCGAACTCCCCGTCGACCACCTCGAGGACCACGCCTGCCTCGGCGTGGGGACCCTGGTGCTTCCCGGCGGCCACCCAGTCAAACGGGACCTTCGCGAAGTAGTCGTCCATCCCGTACACGAACCAGCACGCACCCTCGGCGGCGAACTGTCTCTGGAGGGCCACGGCCAGGGTCGACTTGCCCGCGCTGGACGGGCCGTTGAGGACGATGAGGGAGCCGGTCGGCACCCGCCCATCGTGCTGCATCCCCGCGGCGCGTGCTGACGGACGCGCAACGGCCCGTCCGCGGGGGACGGGCCGTTGCTCTGGTTCGTCGATCGGAACCGAGCGATCGCGCCAAGCGTTCGGTCGAACCCGGAGGCGGCTCACCCCTGGTCGGATGCCGGCCCGGCCGCACCGGTGGGCGGGGCGGGAGCGGGCGGGCCTCACAGACACCGGACGCCGGGGTGGTCGACGCACTGCCGAAGGCTCGCGATGGGTCGGGACCGCGGGATCCCGATCGACCGAAGGGTCCGTCGGAGGCCACCCATGGTGGTCCCGACGGATCAAGAGTCGGGCGGATCGCTCTCCTCGGGAGCTTGGACCATGGACCGGACCTCCTGTGAGGTGGCTGGTGGGTCACTCCGACTGTCCTACCGACCTCGCCCGCTGTCAAGGCCAATCACCGGTCCGGGGGGAACCAGTTCCTACGCTGGCGACGCGACCCACTACGACACCTTCGGGCTGACCCCTTCGTCCACCCACGAGGAGGTGCGGCAGGCCTACATCGCCAGCGCGCTGCGCTACCACCCGGACCGTCAGGAGGGCGAGGAGGGCGAGGAGGGCGAGGGCGTGGCGGCACGGGCGGAGGCGGAGCGCCGCATGCAGGAGGCCAACGCGGCGTGGGCCGTGCTCGGCGACCGTGAGGCGCGGGCCGCCTACGACGCCGATCTGGGGCTGGGGCCCGAGCCGGACGGCGAGGACGGGGCGGGCTGGAACCCGATGGCGGCGGCGATGCCGGCGGGGGCGCGACGGACCCTGTGGCGCTTCGCCCCCCTGCTGATCGTGCTGGCCCTGCTCGCGGCCGTCTTCCTGTTCACGGCGTACGCGGGTCCGGCGCCGAGCTGATTGACCCCTACCTCGCGACGAAGTACTTGGCGCGGGGGTGGTGGCAGACGAGGGCGCAGGTGGTCTGCTCGGGCTGGAACTGGAAGCCGGTCTCCTCGCTCACCTCGATGCCCAGGCGGGCACCGTCGAGGATCTCCCAGGCCTTCTCGTTGTCGGCCAGGTCCGGGCACGCCGGGTAGCCGAAGGAGTAGCGACCGCCGCGGTACTTCTGGCGGAAGAGGCCGTTGAGGTCCGGGCCGTCCTCGCCCGCGAAGCCCCACTCCTCGCGGATGCGGCGGTGCCAGAACTCGGCCAGCGCCTCGGCCATCTCCACGCCCAGGCCGTGCAGCAACAGGTAGTCCTGGTAGCGGTCGGCGGCGAAGAGCTCGGCGGTGCGCTCGCTCACCGGGGCACCCATGGTCACCAGGTGGAAGGCGGCGTAGTCGGCCTCACCGGAGTCGACGGACCGGAAGAAGTCGCTGATGCAGAGGAACGGCTCGACGCTCTGGCGGGGGAAGCTGAAGCGGGCCAGCTCGCCGGTCCGGGTCTCGTCCTTCCAGATGACGAGGTCGTCGCCGTCCTTGTTGGCCGCGTAGAACCCGTACGCGACCTGGGGTACGAGCAGGTCCTCGGCCTTGGCCAGCGCCAGCTGCTCGCGGAGGGTCGGCCGGATCCGCTCCTTGAAGGCGGCGTCGTCCTCACCGTTCTCGGGCCGGAACTGCCACTGGTTGCGGAACAGCGCCGTCTCGTTGATGTAGGCCGGCGATGTCGTCGATGGCGATGCCCTTGACGACCCGCGAGCCCGAGGAAGGGCGGTTCGAACACGGGGTTGTCCTCGGCCACCTCGGGTGAGCGCTCGGGGAGGTCGACCGGGGGCTTGTCGCCGGAGGCGAACCGCTCCTTGATCCGTGACGGCACCTTGGACTCGCTCGGGACGAGGCCCCAGTCGCCGAGCTCCTCGCCGGTGCGGCGGGACTCGCCGATGCGGTCCATGACGTGGAGGCCCTCGAAGGCGTCCTTGCCGTAGAACAGGCGGCCCTCGTAGATCTCCCGCAGGTCGCGCTCCACGTAGGAGCGGGTGAGCGCGGCGCCGCCGAGCATGACCGGGATCTCGGCCAGCCCCTGGGCGTTCAGCTCCTCGAGGTTGTCGCGCATGATCAGGGTGCTCTTCACCAGCAGGCCGCTCATGCCGATGGCGTCGGCGCTGACGGCCTTCGCCTTCTCGATCATCTCGGTGATGGAGATCTTGATGCCGAGGTTGTGCACCTCGTAGCCGTTGTTGGTGAGGATGATGTCGACGAGGTTCTTGCCGATGTCGTGGACGTCGCCCTTGACCGTGGCCAGCACGAGGCGGCCCTTGCCGGCGTCGTCGGCCTTCTCCATGTGGGGCTCGAGGTGCTTGACCGCGGCCTTCATGGTCTCGGCCGACTGGAGCACGAAGGGCAGCTGCATCTCGCCGGAGGCGAAGAGCTCACCGACGACCTTCATGCCGGCCAGCAGGGTGTCGTTGATGATGAGCAGGGCGGGCGTGGTCTGCAGCGCCTCGTCGAGGTCGGCCTCGAGGCCGTCCCGCTCGCCGTCGATGATCCGCTGGGACAGGCGCTGCTCGACGGGCCAGTCCGGTGCGGTCCTCCTTGACCACCTCGGTGGCCTCGACGTCCTCGAACAGGGCCAGCAGGCGGTGCAGGGGGTCGTAGTCGGGATCGGTGCCGTCGCCGCCCGGCGGTGCCCCGGCGGTCGTGGACGAGGTCGAGGGCCACCTGGCGCTGCTCGTCGGGGATCCGGTTGAGCGGCATGATCCGGGCCGCGTGGACGATGGCCGAGTCCAGCCCGGCCTCGACGCACTCGTGGAGGAACACCGAGTTGAGGACGTGGCGGGCCGCGGGCTTCAGGCCGAACGACACGTTGGAGACGCCGAGGGTGGTGTGGACCCCGGGGAGCTCGGCCTTGATCCGGCGGATGGCCTCGATCGTGGCCAGCCCGTCCTTGCGCAGGTCCTCGTCGCCCGTGGAGAGCGGGAAGGTCAGGGCGTCGAAGACGAGGTCGGACGGCTCGAGGCCGTAGCGCTCGACGGCGATGTCGTGGATGCGGTGGGCCACCCGGAGCTTCCACTCGACGTCGCGGGCCTGGCCCTCCTCGTCGATGAGCAGGCAGATGGCGGCCGCGCCGTACTCCTGGCAGAGCGTGAAGACCCGGTCCATGCGGGACCCGGGCGCCTCGCCGTCCTCGAGGTTGGCCGAGTTCAGGAGGGAACGGCCGCCGATGTGCTGGAGGCCGGCCTCCATGACCTGGGGCTCGGTGGAGTCGAGCACGAGCGGCGCGGCGACCTGGGTCCCGAAGCGGGAGGCCAGCTCGTCCATGTCGAGGGTGCCGTCGCGGCCGACGTAGTCGACGCAGAGGTCGAGGATGTGGGCGCCCTCGTTGAGCTGCTCGCGGCCCATGAGCGAGCACTGTGTCCCAGTCGCCCTCGAGCATGGCGTCGCGGAACTTCTTGGAGCCGTTGGCGTTGGTGCGCTCGCCGATGATCAGGAACGAGGTGTCCTGCTCGAAGGGGACGTGGCTGTAGATCGAGGTGGCGCCCGGCTCGTGGACCGGCGTGCGGGGGGCCGGGGTCAGGTCCCGGCAGACCTCCACCACCCGCTCGATGTGCTCGGGGCCGGTGCCGCAGCAGCCACCGACGACCTGGACGCCGAGCTCGGTGATGAAGCGCTTGTGGTGCTCGGCCAGCTGGTCGGGGGTGAGCTCATAGGCCATCTTCCCGTCGATGACCTGGGGCAGGCCGGCGTTGGGCAGGCAGGAGATCGGGCATGCGGGCGTGCTGGGAGAGGTGGCGGAGGTGCTCGCCCATCTCGGTGGGGCCGGTGGCGCAGTTGAGGCCGATGACGTCGGGGTGCAGGGGGTCGATGGCGGCCAGCGCGGCGCCGATCTCGGTGCCCGGCAGCATCCGGCCGGTGAGCTCGATGGTGACCTGGACCTGGAGCGGGGACCTCACGGCCCTGAGCGGCCATGGCCCGGCGGGCGGCGACCATCGCCGCCTTCAGGCCGAGCAGGTCGTACTGGGTCTCGATGATGAGGAGGTCGACGCCACCCTCGAGCAGGCCGTCCATCTGCACCTGGTAGGCGTCGCGGAGGTCGGCGAAGGCGATGTGGCCGAGGGACGGCATCTTGGTGCCGGGCCCGACCGAGCCGGCCACGAAGCGGGGGTGGTCCGGGGTCGAGACGTCGTCCACGACCTCGCGGGCCAGGCGGGCCGCGGTGACGTTCAGCTCGTGGGTCCGGTCGGCGAGGTCGTACTCGGCGAGGGGGATGGCGAAGGCGCCGAAGGTGTTGGTCTCCACCACGTCGCAGCCCACGTCGAGGTAGGCGGCGTGGAACTGGCGGATGGCGTCGGGCCGGGTGACCACGAGGAACTCGTTGCAGCCCTCCAGGTCCGGGCCACCGAAGTCGTCGGCGGTGAGGTCGAGGCCCTGGAGGAAGGTCCCCGTCGCCCCGTCGTAGATGACGACGCGTTCGTTCACGAGATCGAGGAACCCTGCCATCCCCAGAGGCTACCGAGGGGCGTCCTCGGCCCCCTGTGACGTTTCCTTGCGTCGGCCGAGCACGCCGCCGGACGCGGTCGACGATCGAGCGGGACCGCTTCCGGGGTTTCGTCCGGGCCTGGCCCGTGGCCTCGAGGTAGATGGCCTTGCCCGCCCCGAGCAGCGGCACCGCGACCAGCGCCCCGGGGACGCCGGCGACCGAGGCCCCCACGATGGCGCCGACCATGGTCGTCGGGGCCGAGAGGTCCACGGCCTCGCCCACGATGATCGGGCTGAGGATGTGGTTCTCGAAGTTCAGGTAGAGCACGAAGGCGATCAGGCAGATCACCCCCGTGGTCGCGCCCTCGGTGAAGCCGAGGAGCACGAACGGGATGCCGGCCAGCGCCCCGCCGATCTGCGGGATCAGGCTGGCCACCGCGGCCCAGAGCCCGAGCATCGGGGCCAGCGGCACGCCGAGGATGAGGCCGACGCTGAGCACGTAGAGGCCGTGGAGGACGGCCACGAACAGTGAGCCGGCGAAGTACTTGCCGACGATCTCGTAGAACTGGCGACCGGCCCGGTCGACCCGGGGCCGGTGGCGGTCGGGCGTCAGGCGCTGGAACGCCCCGACGAGGCGGTCGCCGTCGAGCAGCAGGCTGATCACGACGAGGCCGGTGGCCATCGCGGCCAGGAAGCCGGACAGGATCGACTCGGCCCGGTCGCCGAGGTTGGCGTCGGGGCCGGCGAGGGTCTCGGGCAGGTCGTTGATCCAGTCCTCGACCTTCTGGGGCACGTCGTTGCGCTCGAGGGTCTCGCCGACCAGCGGCAGGTCGTTGAGCTGGTCGACGACCTCGGGCAGGTCCTCGCTCAGCGTGCGGGCCTGACGGGCGGTCTCCGGCCCGAGGAGGAGGGCGACGAGGCCCAGGGCGAGGAAGAAGCCGGCCAACACGCCGCCGACGGCGATCCCCCGACGGACACCGGCGACCGTCTGCAACCGGTCCACGAGGGGGTCGAGGGCGAGGGCCAGGAGGAGGCCGATGACGACCCAGGTGAGCGTGCGGCTGGTGGCGCTGGTCACCGCGAAGACGGCGACGAGGCCCACGACGCCGGCGCAGGCCAGGCCGGCGGAGTGCCAGTCGAGGTCGACCCGCAACACCTCCTGCCGCGCCGGTCGACCCTCCCTCGGCGTCGCTGGCCACGTGGTTACGGTAGGCCGGGTGGAGGGGCCGCCGGGGGACTCGACGAGTGGCCTGCCGGGAGGACCGGTGCCCAGCTCGACCGTGCTGCTGCGCTTCAGCGCCGTCGTCGGTCATCCGGGCGGTGGTCATGGTCGCGGCCACGCTCCTCGTCCTGACCGTGTTCCGGGCCGCCACGCGTCCGCTCGGCTGGCTGCTGGTCGCCGCCCTCGGGGCCGCCCTGCTCGGCCCCCTCGTCGGCCTCCTGCAGCGGGCCCTGCCCCGGGGCCTGGCCGTCGTGGCCGCCCTCCTCGTCGCCGCCGCGGTGTTCGGCGGGATCGCCTATGTGGCCATCGAGGACCTGAGCCACGAGCTGGAGCGGGTCCAGCGCATCGCCCCCCGTGCCGCGGGGGAGATCGAGCGCTCGGATCGCTTCGGCGAGTTCGCCCGCGAGATCGACCTCCGGGACCGGGTCAAGACCTTCGTCGACGAACTGCCCGACAAGCTCCGGGGCGGCTCGGACGTGGCGGCCATCCAGTCGGCGGCCTCCCGCGGCGTCTCCTTCCTCATCACCTTCGTGCTGCTCCTGTTCCTGCTGGCCAGCGGGCCCAAGTTCATCGAGGCGGGCCTGGCCCAGATCCAGGACGAGAACCGTCAGGCCCGGCTCCGGGCCGTCCTCGTCGGGGCCTATGGCCGCTTCTGGCGCTACGTCGCGGCCACCCTCGGCCGGGCGGTGCTCGCCGGCGTGTTCACCTACGCCGTGGTCAGCGTGGCCGACCTGCCGGCGCCCGGTGCTCCTGGCCGTCTGGGTCGGCGCCTGGAGCATCGTGCCCGGCCTCGGCGTGGTGGTGGGGGCCTTCGCGGTCGGCCTGCTGGCCATCCCCGAGTCGTTGTCGCTGGCGGTCTGGCTGATGGTCCTCTTCATCGGCTACCAGGTGTTCGACGCCCTCGTGCTGGAGAAGCGCATCGACCGGGCGACCCTCCACCTCGGGTCGTTCGGGACCTTCGTCGCCGCGGCCCTCGGCCTCGAGGCCTACGGCATCGGCGGACTGATCGTGGCCCTGCTCCTGGCCATCTTCGCCGCCGCCGTCGTGCGCACCCTCACCTCCGGGTCGGTGAGCCCCCGGGCCCTGGCCCACGATGTCGGCGAGGTGGTCGCAGGAGATCGGTAGCCTCGCCGCGGCGTGACGATCTACACCAAGAAGGGCGACGACGGGACCACCGGGCTGCTCTACGGCGGCCGGGTCGCCCAAGGACGCCGAGCGCCCGACGGCCTACGGCGAGGTGGACGAGGCGCAGGCCTTCCTCGGGGTGGTCCGGGCCGAAGCCGGCCCCGAGCTGGCCGAGCATCGTGCTCGGCATCCAGCGGGACCTGTGGGTGGTCATGGCCGAGCTGGCCACCGGCGTCGAGAACGCGGCCAAGCTGATCGACGGCCAGACCCGCCCGACCGAGGCCATGGTCGACGCCCTCACCGAGCGCGATCGACGAGATCTCCGAGCCGGTTCGAGCCCCCGACCGAGTTCGTCGTGCCCGGCGAGACCCTGGTGGCGGCGCACCTCGACGTGGCCCGCACCGTGGTCCGGCGGGCCGAGCGGGCCGCGGTGGCCGCCTTGCGCAACCAGAGCTCGTGGGTGATGCCCGTACCTCAACCGCCTGAGTGACCTGCTGTGGACCCTGGCCCGCTGGCAGGAGGGCGAGTCCCTGACGACCAAGTCCCTACCCGAAGGATGACGATGATCGAGTTCTCCCTGACCGAGCGACGCGGGCGATGCCGACGTGCTGGTGTCGCGGCCTCACCAAGGACGGCTGTGGCCGATGCCCCCGACGGGTTGGGCGAGCACCTCGCCGCCCGGGGCTTCAAGGCCGAGTCCGGCTCCACGGTCCTGGTGCCCCGTGACGGCGGTGGCGCCCGCCTGTTGGTCGGGTTGGGCGATGCCCCGGTCGAGGACCGGGCGTTGCGCCGGAGTGCGGCGGCCGGCCGCGGCTCGAGCGCTGAGCAACTACGCGGGCGCCGCGACCACGCTGCTGGCCGACGCCGGGCGGGCCGACGCCAAGCGGGGCCCAGGCCGTCGTCGAGGGCTTCGCGCTCGGGGCTTACCGCTTCGGCGAGTACAAGTCCGAGTTCGAGCCCACACCTGCTGACCGCCGTGACCGTCGTCGGCTCGGGTGACGACGTGGCTGCCGGGGTCGGCCCGGGGCGCCCGGGTCGCCGAGGCGGTCAACGCCGCCCGCGACCTGGTCAACGAGCCCGGCGGTTCCCTGACCCCGCCGGTGCTGGCCGACCGGGCCGTCGCCCTCGGCGAGGCCAACGGCGTCACGGTCGACGTGATGGACAAGGCGGCCATCGAGGCGGCCGGGTTCGGCGGCCTGCTCGGCGTCAACCGGGGCTCGCTGCACGAGCCGCGCTTCATCCGCATGACCCACGCGCCCGACGGGGCGACGGGCCACGTCGTGCTGGTGGGCAAGGGCATCACCTTCGACGCCGGTGGCCTCTCGATCAAGACCGCCGACGGCATGATCGGCATGAACGGGGACATGGGCGGTGGCGCGGCCGTCATCGCCACGATGTCCGCGGTGGCCGAGCTGGCCCCCGGCCTGAAGGTGACCGGCCTCGTGCCGTCGACCGACAACATGCTCGGTCCCGATGCCACCCGGCCCGGCGACGTGCTCACCATCAGCGACGGCTCGACGGTCGAGGTGCTGAACACCGACGCCGAGGGCCGGCTGATCCTGGCCGACGGCCTGGCCGAGGCCTCCAAGGAGGCCCCCGACGCCATCATCGACCTGGCCACCCTGACCGGCGCCTGCATGGTCGCCCTCGGCCCCCGCATCGCCGGGCTGATGGCAACGACGACGAGCCTGGCCGTCCGCCTGCTCGACGCCGGCGGACGGCGCGGGCGAGCGGGTCTGGCGCCTGCCCCTGCCCGAGGACCTGAAGAAGGAGATCGAGTCGACCGTCGCCGACATGAAGAACGTCGGCAAGCGCTAGGGCGGCGCCCTCACCGCCGGCCTCTTCCTGCAGCACTTCGTCGGCGAGGGCATCCCCTGGGCCCACCTCGACATCGCCGGCCCCGCCTGGGCTCGACGACGTCGACGGCGAGAAC
Source organism: uncultured Microthrixaceae bacterium (assembly GCA_963748285.1). Classification (GTDB taxonomy): domain Bacteria; phylum Actinomycetota; class Acidimicrobiia; order Acidimicrobiales; family DATDAH01; genus DATDAH01. Next base: position 1,111,546 of record CAVVIF010000008.1, on the reverse strand, counting down.
CCCAAGTCACGGCACCGGCTACGGCGTCCGCACCCTGCTGGAGCTCCTCACCACCTGGTCCGACTGACCTGCTGCTGACGCCGGCTTCGGCAGCCGTCGGGCTGCACGATCCGAAATTGCGTGAGTTGGTCACGCCTGGCGTGACCAACTCACGCCAGATCTCGCGGGTCAGCAGTCGGCGGTGGCGCGGAGGGCGGCGCACAGCGCATCTCGACGTTCAGCCGGCGTCGAGGGGCTCGAACGGTGGGGGCGACGCGAGGGCGGCGGCCGCGTCGCGGTGGCGGTCGAGGGCCCAGGCGGTGGCGGCGGAGGCCAGGGCCGGGTGGTACTGCCAGCGGTGGAGCTCACGCTCGACCTGGTCGGGCTCGTGGCCGGTCTCGAACAGGCTGAGGGCCAGGCGGCGGGCCCGGCGCTGGGTCTCCTCGAAGCCGTTGCGGACCAGGAGCTGCTCCTGCCAGTCGTGGTGGGCGCTCTGGACGGCCTTCGGGCAGGCGGGCGACCTGGCCGCGGTTGAGCGGGGGGATCCGGCGCCGGACGTCGAGGCCGTCGTGGCCGACCATCCGGGCCAGCCCGAAGCGGACGGTGCGCTCCAGGCCCGGTGGATGGGGGAGTGCCGGCGCTGGTCGGCCGGCCGAGGCCGAGGTGGCGGGCGGTCGGTCCGAGGTCGAGCTCGAAGCCCTCGGGCTCCCGGTCGAGGCGGTGGGCCGACGTGGCGCAGGAACCACGTCGTGGACGGGCCCGAGGATCCCCAGCCAGAACTGCTCGACGTACTGGGAGCGGGCGTCGTGGCCCACCTTGTCGATCACGGTGTCGGCCCAGGGGCGGAGGTGGAGGACGGTCGGAGGCTCGGCAGGTTCCATGCGGCCATGAGAACATTTCATGTAGTTTCAGTCAATACCGCATCATCACACGTCGAAGACCCCGTCGAAGAGCAGGCCGAAGCCGGCCAGCACCAGCAGCCGCCGGCGATCGCGCGCGCGCTGCCGTCGAGCACCCGGCGCTGCGCCGAGTCCGGCGGCCGGACCGGGATCGTGGCGACAGGCGGGCACGGTGGCGAGGGCGACGGCCAGCACCACCAGGGCGGCCACAGCCGAGTGATCGGCAGCCGCCGTCAGCGCCAGCAGGGCGAGGCCCGGGGTGAGCAGGGTCGGGAAGGCGACCGGCACCAGGGCGGCCCGGCGACCGGGCAACGCCGGCTCGGGCTCGGGCATCGGCCAGCCGACGAGCAGGATCCCCGTCACCACGAGCAACAGGCCGGTGGCGATCCGCGCCGTCGCCGCGGAGATGTCCACCAGGTCGAGCAGTGGATCGGCGAAGGCGGCGACGGGGACGAGGGCGAGGAGCGTGATGGCGGCGCCCGCCACCGCCACAGGGAGTCGCGTCGGTCGGGGAGAGGCCCCGGTGTTCTCGGTGAGGGCGATCCGGCCATCACCGTCGGTCGGCAGGGCACACCGGGACCGGGGGGCGTTCACCGCGCAGACCGCGGCGAGGACGAAGAGGGCGAGGGTCACGGGTCCTCCAGGACGGCGGTGGCGGCGAGCAGGGCGGAGACGGCGTGTTGCTGGTCGTCGACCTGGGTGACGCCCTCACGGAACCAGGCGCCGTCGAGGCGGGGGTCGTCGCTGTGGGTCTGGCGCTCGACGAGCATCCCGGCGACGCAGGCCAGGCGCTCGTCGACGGCGTCCCGGTCCACGTCCAGCTCGCGGTCCCGCTCGGCGAGGCGGTGGATGCCGCCCAGGCCCTCACCGAGGGTGCCCACGCCCGGCCGTGAGGGCGAACGGGCCCCGGGTGAGGCGGGCGACGCCCGACGGCCCGGCGCTGGGACTCGTAGCGGACCTGGAGGCCGAACAGGCCGGCCTGACGCTCGGCGTAGTCCCGCTCCTCGTCGGTCAGGTCGGTCGGCCAGGCCGAGATCTCGTCCCAGCCGTAGGCGCCCCAGTGGTCCGACACCGGCGGGAAGCGGCGCTCGGCATCGTCCCGCTCGGTGGCCAGGTAGGCCGAGATCCGCCGGGCGGGCTCGTCCCACCCCTCGTCGGGGAACTCGGCGTGCAGTCGGGCGAGGGCCCAGAGGATCTCGCCGGTGAAGAACGGGGAGCGGGACCCGGCGACCGGCTCGTCGGCCTCCAGGTCCCAGAGGGCGACGACGGCGCCGCGGTCGGTCACGGTGCTGGCCAAGAAGCGACCCAAGCCCCGCAGCAGGGGGTCGTGCGCCGTCGACCCGGTCGCCCGCCGGTGCTCGATGAGCGCGGCCACCAGGAGACCCGTCCCGCCGGTGTCGGCGGTGAAGGCCCAGCGGTCCCCGTCCAACTCGGTCAGCTCGTCTCGAGGCGAACTCGGTGGCCCGTTCCGCGGCCGGCGTGGCGTTGTCCAGGCCGGCCGCCGCGGCCTGTTCCAGGGCCAGCAGGGTCCCGGCGTGGCGGACGTAGTTGTACCCGGGCAGCACCTCGCCCTCGTCCCGGTCGTAGCGGTAGAGGAACCGTCCGTCGCGCGCCTGGTTCTCCGCGATCCAGTCGATCCCCGCCTGGGCCGCGGCCCTGGCCTCCGTCGGCGGACACCGTCGGGCACCCCTCCGGGTGCGCGGCCGCCGACGACCACCGCCAGCCCACCGACCCACGCCAGCAGCCCCGCTCCCACCCGCCCCCGCACCGTCGTCCCCACGACCCCGAACGCTAGTGAGCCGTCCTACGCTCGGCCGGTCGTGACGAACCGGGGGCGGTGGGTGGTGACGGTGGTGGTGAGCCTCGTCGTGGTCGCCCCGGCGCTGCTGCCCGATCCCGAGCGACGACTTCCCGATCTCGACCTATCCGATGTTCACCGCCGAGCGGGGCGGGTCGTGGACCTCGACACCGCCGTGCTGGTCGACGAGGACGGACGCCACCGCCTGTCGCCCGCGGAGGTGGGGGGCACCGACGAGATCGTCGCCGCGGCCGTGGCCGTGTCAGCCGGGCCATCGCCGGAGGTCCGGCGACCCTGGCCGGCCTGTGCGCCGACATCGCCGGGCGGGTGGACGAGCCGGGCACGGTCGAGGTCGTCACCGAGCGCCACGACGCCGTGGCCCTCCTGCAGGACGGGGCATCGCCCGAGGCCATCACCGTCCACGAACGCTGCGAGGCGGGGTGAACCAGATCGCCCCGGCCCGACGACTCGCCGGCTTCCGGATCCTCACCGGCGGCTTCGCCCTCGTCTACCTGGTCCTCCGCTTCCCGTACTTCCTCGACCTGACCGCCCTCGACCCGGACCGGTGGGACCCACCCGGCGTGCTCGGGCCGTTCGCCGCTCCGCCCGCGTCCGGCCTCGTGGTGGCCGTGCTCGTGCTCGCGGTGGCCAGCGGCGCGGCGTACACGACGGGCTGGCGGTTCCGCTGGACGGGACCGGCCTTCGCCGTGAGCCTCCTCGCCGTCCTCAGCTACCGCAACGGCTGGGGCCACCTGTTCCACAACGACAACCTCGCTGTCGCTCCACGTGCTCGTCGTCGGGCTGGCCCCGGCGGCCGACGCCTGGAGCCTCGACGCCCGCGACCGGCTCGAGCCGCCGAGGACGTCCGCTACGGGTTCCCGCTCCGGCTGGCCGCGGTCATCACCGTCCTCACCTACGTCGTGACCGGCGTGGCCAAGCTCCGCTACGCCGGGGGTGACTGGCTCTCGGGCGACACCCTCCTGCACCAGATCGCCTTCGACAACGCCCGCAAGAAGGTCCTGGGCGATGACTACTCCCCGCTGGCGTCGACCGTGGTCGGCCACCCCGGGCTGTTCCGCCCGATGGGCGCCGCTGACGATCCTGGTCGTCGAGCTGGGGGCGCCGGTCGCCCTCCTCGGGCGGCGCTGGGCCGCATGGTGGTCGGCCTCCGCGTGGCTCTTCCACGTCGGGATCGTCGCCCTCATGTGGATCTCCTTCGCCTACCCGCTGAGCCTCATCGCCTTCGCCCCCTTCTTCCGGATCGAACTGCCTGGGTGAGCGGCTGCTGGCGTTGCGGCCGGTTCGTAGGCTGGCCGCGACATGAGTGCGCTCGAGGACGCCCGCCGCCTGGTGGCCGAGGCCGACGGCCGTCGTCGTCCTGACCGGCGCCGGCATCTCGACCGACAGCGGCATCCCCGACTTCCGCGGCCCCAACGGCGTCTGGACCAAGAACCCGGGCGCCGAGAAGTCCGCCACCATCCAGAACTACCTGGCCGACCCCGAGGTCCGGAAGCGGGCGTGGCGCAACCGCCTCGAGTCGCCAGGCCTGGACGGCGGAGCCCAACGCCGGCCACCGGGCCCTGGTCGACCTCGAGCGTCAGGGCGGCTGCACACCCTCATCACCCAGAACATCGACGGCCTGCACCAGGCGGCCGGCAGCGACCCCGAGCTGGTCGTCGAGGTCCACGGCACCATCCGCGAGGTCGGCTGCCTCGACTGCGGCGAGCGGGCGCCCATGGAGCGGGCCCTCGACCGGGTGCGGGCGGGGGAGGAGGACCCCGAGTGCCGCACCTGCGGCGGGATCCTCAAGTCGGCGACGATCTCCTTCGGCCAGTCCCTCGTCGCCGACGACCTCGGTCGGGCCGAACGGGCCGCCCGTGACTGCGACCTGCTGCTCGCCGTCGGCTCGACCCTGAGCGTGTACCCCATCTGCGACGTCGTCCCCGTGGCCAAGCACCTCGGCGCCGCCGTCGTCATCGTCAACGCCGAGCCCACCCAGTTCGACGACCTCGCCGACGCCGTGGTCCGCGACTCCATCAGCGACGCCCTCCCGGCCATCGTGGGACCGAGGCCAGGTCCGACGCAGGAGTGACGCTGCGAAGCGGCTCGCAGGGCGACCGGTGTGACGACCGGGAATCCGCCGACGAATGTGATTGTTGACCGAATCGCTAGGCTTTTGATGCCCGCCAGAGTGACGACGAGGTCGACGTACCGATGCCCAACTTCCGTGAGCTGCTGAACCAGACCAAGGCCCGCATCCGAGAGATCTCCACCGAGGAGGCCGAGGCCGCGCGGGAGGCCGACGGCGCCGTCGTCCTCGACGTCCGGGAGCCCGACGAGTACGAGCAGGGGGCCATCCCCGGCTCGGTGCACATCGCCCGTGGCAACCTCGAGAGCCAGGTCGAGGGCCGCCTCCTCGACAAGGACGCCCCGGTCGTCATCTTCTGCGCCGGTGGCACCCGCTCGGCCTTCGCAGCCGAGACCCTCGGCCAGCTCGGCTACAGCGACGTCGTCTCGGTCGCCGGCGGCTTCAACCGGTGGAAGGACGAGGGCCGGGACTGGAAGGTCCCGTCGGTCCTGAGCCCCGAGCAGCGCAACCGCTACCAGCGCCACCTGCTCCTGCCCGAGGTGGGCGTGGAGGGCCAGCAGAAGCTGCTCGGCGCCCGCGTCCTGCTGCTGGGCGCCGGTGGCCTCGGTTCGCCCGCCGCCCTCTACCTGGCCGCCGCCGGTGTGGGCACGCTCGGCATCATCGACATGGACGTGGTCGACGAGTCCAACCTGCAGCGCCAGATCCTCCACAACATGGACCGCATCGGCGAGCGCAAGGTCGACTCGGCCAAGAAGACCCTGACCGCCATCAACCCCGACGTGGACGTCGTCACCTACGACATGCGCCTCGATGCCGGCAACGTGGTGGAGCTGCTCTCCCAGTTCGACGTGGTCATCGACGGGGCCGACAACTTCCCCAGCCGCTACCTGCTCAACGACGCCTCGCTCAAGACGAACACGCCGGTCGTGCACGGCTCGATCTTCCGCTTCGAGGGTCAGGCCACCGTGTTCAAGCCCTTCGACGGGCCCTGCTACCGCTGCATGATCCCCGAGCCCCCGCCGGCCGACCTGGCCCCGTCGTGCGCCGAAGCCGGCGTGCTGGGCGTGCTGCCCGGGATCATCGGCTCGATCCAGGCCCTCGAGGCCATCAAGCTCATCCTCGGCATCGGCGACGACCTGTCCGGACGGCTCCTGGCCTACGACTCCCTCGAGCAGTCGTTCCGCACCTTCAAGGTCAACCGGGACCCCGAGTGCCCGGCCTGCTCACTCGACCCCGAGCAGATCGTCATCGCCGAGTACGACGAGTTCTGCATGCCCCACGCGGTCCTCGCCGACTGAGCCTCCTGCGGCACACGTCCTCCGTGGGGAGCCGACCACGGGGTCCTAGGATCGTCGGCCGTGTCGAACGTCGAAGCCGTGCCTGAGCGCGCCCGCGCCGGCGTCGGCCCGGCGTAACGGTGTTCCTGGTCGTCGGGCAGCGCCCGTCGGGTTCGGGCGCCGTCGCCACCGCCCTCGACTCGCACCCGGACCTGCTGGTCCTGGGCGCGGGCGACCTGCTCGTCCCCCTGGCCTTCCTGCTCGAGCGGGTGCGGGAGCCCGAGGCCGCCCGGCGCCTGTTCGGTGACCTCGTGGTGGCCTCGTGGGAGTTCGACGACGGCATCGGTCGCCACCTCGACGCCGACGCGGTCCACAAGGCACTGGCCGGGGTCCCGCTCCGCCTCGGCGCCCTGCTGAGCGCCCTCTACGACGCTGTCGCGACCGCCGCCGGCGTGCACGCCGCGGGCACCGTGCTGCCCCGGATGGGCATGGCCGTGCTGACGAGGACCGGCCTGCACGAAGCGGGCATCCCCTACGTGCACGTGGTCCGTGACATCCGGTCGATCGTGGAGGACGGGCTGGCCGGTGACGATGGCCCGGCGATAGCGGCCCGGCGGTGGGACGTCCAGAACCGGATGTTCCGGGAGCGCTGGGGGACCGACCCCGCTCGCTACCGGACGGTCCGCTACGAGGACCTCCTCGTCGACCCCGTCCGGACGGTCCGCGACGTGGGCCGCTTCCTCGGCGCCGAGGGGGAGCCGGGCGCGGTGGCGATGCCAGAGGTGGAGACGTTCCCTCCCCTCGATGCCGCGACCAAGGCCCTGGTGACAGCCGAGGCGGCCGACGCCCTGTACGACTTCGGCTACGACCCTCCCCAGGGCTCGCCGCGACGGCTCGTCCGCGCCTTGGCCCGACGGGCCGACGAGGGGGTCCAGCGCACCCGGCGCGCCGCCGCGGCAGCCGTGGACCGGGCCTGGGTCGTGCGGGCCCCTGCCCCCGGACGCCCGTCCCGCCGCGACGACGACCTGGCGCCCGCGTGGTGCAACATCTGCCGCTGGGCGGGGGAGGCCTTCAGCGGCGTGCCCCACGCCGAGAGCGCCGACTGCCCCCGCTGCGGCAGCATCGCCCGTCAGCGGTTCCACGTCCACGGCCTGGGCCTCGAGGACGACGGCGGCCGGCGGGTGCTGGACACCGCGTCGCGCTCCTCGGGTCCGTACACCCGGGCGATGGGTCACTGGTACGACTACAGGGTGCTGGCCCCGGTGCCCGCCGTGGGCCCTCTCGGGTCGGTCGCCGGCGTCACGGGCCGCCCGGCCGGGTCGGCCGATCGCCTGCTCAGCGCCCACGTCCTCCAGACCGTCCCCGACCCCGACGCCCTCCTCGCGGAGTTCCACCGGGTCCTGGCGCCCGGCGGGGTCCTCCTGCTCCAGGTCCCCGTCCTCTCGGGTTCGACCGCGGCGCTCGCCGCCGCCGACACCGCCGCTCCCGGCACGGCCCGCTGGTCCTTCGGGGTCGACGTCCACGAGCGCGTGGCCGCCGCCGGGTTCGCCACCGACCTGCTCGTCACCGAGGAGCTGGCCGACCTGGTCGCCGCCGACCCGTCGACCTGGGCCAAGGCGCCGGGCAGCGGCGAGGTCGACGGCGAGTCCGTGCTCGGCGCCCTGGCCGATGCGTCGCTGACCGTCGTCGCCGATCGCCGTGTCGCCCGGCGCTGCGGGTGGCTCCCCAGCGTCCTGTTCCTGACGGTGCGGGGTCGTCGGACGGCCGAGGCGAGCCCATGATGTTCACCGTCCAGGGCATGCCGCGGTCGGGCACCACGCTGCTGGCCCAGTGCCTGAACGCCCACCCCGCGCTGGTCGTGCCCGACGAGACCGACTTCATGGTCCCGGCCGCCCACGCCTTCAACCTCATCGACGATGCCGACGTGGGCAAGGCGTTCCTGGCCGACCTCATCACCGCGACGGCCCGCTTCGAGGTGACCCTCGGACGGTGGCTGACCCCGGACCGGGTCCGGCAGGTGATCGCGGCGGCGCCGTACCGCTTCGATGCCCTGATCGCTAGCCTCTACGAGGCCCTCGCCAGCGAGGCGGGAGCCACCCTCGCCGGCGACAAGTCACCCAACGACCTGGCCCAGAGCGAGATCCTTGGTTACGCCGGGCTCTTCACCGGTGCCGTGCGCACGGTGCACCTGGTGCGGGATCCCCGCGACGTCATGGTGTCGATGGCTCGACTGGGATGGCTGAACGGACTCGATGTGAACTACGCAAGCCAGTGGCGCAACGCCAACCTGAACCTCCACCGTCGGTTGGTCGACGCCGGTGACCGGTACCACCTCATCCGCTACGAGGACGTCGTCGCCGACCCGGAGCCGGTGTTCCGGTCGCTCTGTGCCTTCCTCGAGGTGGACTACGACCCTGCCATGACCAGCGACGACGCCCGGTTCTCCCAGTTCCCGGAGCACCGGGGCATGACCCAGCACGCCGCCACCTACCGACCGATCGCGGCCGACAGCGTCGGTCGGTATGCGTCGGTCATCGACCGCCAGACCCTGGACCTGATCGACGAACGGGCCGGCGACGCCCTGTCGGTCTTCGGCTACGACCGCTAGGAGCCCACGATGTTGACCGCCACCCAGGAGCTCTGGGACTACCGGGCCCTCGTCCTGAACCTCACGAACCGTGAGATCAAGTCGCAGTTCAAGATGACGTTCCTGGGCAACCTCTGGGCGCTGATCAACCCGCTGCTGACCCTCGCGGTCTACTCGCTGGTCTTCGGCTACTTCCTGAGCTTCCACCGCAACACCCCCGAGGCCTGGGCCAGCGGCCTGCAGAGCTTCCCGCTGTACCTGTTCTGTGCCCTGATGATGTGGTGGCTGTTCAACCGGGTCGCCATCGGCGCCACCTCCGCGTTCACCTCGATGGGCAGCCTCCTGAGGAAGGTGTACTTCCCCCCGTCGGCGCCCATCGTGGCCCACGGCATCGCCCAGGTGCGCCAGACGATGCTCGAAGGGCTCGTCTGCATGATGGTCTTCTGCCTGGTGGGCAACACACCCTGGACGTTCATCCTCTGGCCGTTGCTGATCCCCCTCATGCTGGCGTTCGGCATGGGCATGGGCATGCTGCTGGCCCTCGCCAACGCCTACTACAAGGACGTCGGTTACCTCACCACGATCCTCAACATGCTGCTGTTCTACGTGACACCGATCATCTATTCGGTCGACGCCGTCGGCGACACCGAGTTCATGGGCCTCCCCGTGAAGACGCTCATGCAGCTCAACCCCCTGACCCAGTTCGTGGAGGCGTCTCGTGAGCTGCTCTACCTGGGCGTGGTGCCCGGGGTCTGGCGGATGGTGGCCCTCGTCGGCATCTCCGGGTTGAGCCTGCTCGTGGGGTGGGCTCCTGTTCGTCCGCTACTCCAAGGACGTGAGTGAGGTCGTATGACGAGGACCGAGAACCATGAGTGAGCGCGACGTAGCCATCCGGGTCGAGGACGTCACCAAGCGGTTCCGCCTGAACCAGAACCGCGCCTCGTACCTGAAGGAGGCGATCATCCACAGGACGGACACCTCCCAGTGGCGGGAGTTCTGGGCCCTGAAGGGCGTGTCCTTCGACATCCAGGAGGGGTCGATGCACGGCATCATCGGCCACAACGGGTCGGGCAAGTCGACCCTGTTGCGGCTGATGGCCAACATCCACCGCCCGACCACGGGACGGATCACCGCCAACGGGCGCATCTCGGCCCTGCTCGAGCTCGGTACGGGCTTCCACCCCCAGCTCACGGGTCGGGAGAACATCTACCTCAACGCGTCGATCCTGGGCATCTCGCCGCGGGAGATCGGGCGCCGGGTCGGGGACATCATCGAGTTCGCCGGCATCGGCGACTTCATCGACTCGCCGGTGCGCATCTACTCCAGCGGCATGAAGGTCCGGCTCGGGTTCTCGGTCGCGGTCCACGTCGATCCGGAGATCCTGCTGCTCGACGAGGTCATCGCGGTCGGTGACGAGCACTTCAAGCGCCGCTGCTTCGACCACGTCTACTCCCTGCGCAAGAAGGGCGTCACCATCGTCCTGGTCACCCACAGCCTCGGCCAGGTCCAGTCGATGTGCGACCGGGCCACCTGGCTGGAGTCCGGCGAGCTCAAGATGGACGGCGACGCCATCGAGGTGGCCCGCGCCTACCTGCAGCAGGTCAACAGCGCCGAGAGCGGCGGGGAGGGCGACGACCAGCACGAGGTCGGTCTGGAGATGCAGGGCCGGGGTGAACGGCGGGGGACCGGGGAGATCACCATCGAGGCGGTCACCTTCATCAGCGCCCACAACCGGCCGACGCCCTTCGTGAACTCGGGCCGGCCCCTCGTGGCCCGCGTCCGCTACAAGGCGGCACAGCCCATCCACAACCCCACCTTTGGCCTGCGCTTCTTCACCGACGGCGGGACCCTGGTGACCGCCCCCAACAGCCGCCGGGCCCGCTTCGAGGCCGGCACCGTGGACGGCGTAGGCGAGATCGTCTACCGGATCCCGCGGGTCCACCTGACGCCGGGCACGTACCACGTCACTGCGGGGATCTACGACGAGAACAACCTCCACGTCTACGACGAGCGCCAGCGGGAGTTCGAGTTGCGGGTGCAGCCGGGCGACGCGCCCGACACCGAGGGCTTCATCGACATGGGCGGCGAGTGGGCCAAGGCCCGCAAGAAGCTCGGCGACGCCCCGCAGGCGGACTAGTGCCACCGAGCCCACGGTGAGCGTGGGGAGTCGCACGGACTGGCTGCGCGAGCGGAACCCGCTGCCCGACGGGACGATGACGGTCGGCGCGGGCCTGATCATCAACGGCATCACCGCCTACGCCTTCCTGGGCCTGGCCGGCCGGAACCTGGGCGCCGAGGCCTTCGAGCCCCTGTCGGTGCTGTGGGCGATGATCTACCTGCTGAGCCCGGGGTTCTTCCTTCCCCTCGAACAGGAGGTGAGCCGGGCCCTCGCCAACCGCTGGGCGCGGGGCGTGGGCGTCGGCCCGCTGATCAACCAGGCGGGGACGATCGGGGCCGGCCTGCTGGGTGTGGTCCTGGTGGCCACGATCGCCGCGGGCCCGTTCCTGGTCGAGCACCTCTTCGACGGCCAGGTGATGGTCCTGGTCGGACTGGTGCTGGCCCTGACCGGCTACGCCGCGGTCCACCTGGCCCGGGGGACCCTCGCCGGCCTGGGTCGCTTCCGGGGCTACGCCGCCTACTACGTGTACGAGAACTCGCTCCGCCTCGTGGCCTGTGCGGTCCTGGTGGTGGCGGGCGTCGACACGGCCGGTCCCTATGCCCTCGTCGTCGGCCTGGCCCCGGCGTTCGCCCTCGCCTTGGCGATGCGCAAGGAGCGCAACCTCATCTCGCCCGGTCCGGCGGCGCCCCGCACCGAGCTCACCGCCGCCCTGGGCTCGTTGCTGTTCGCGTCGCTCTTCTCCGCCTTCCTCCTCTACGGCGGCGTCGTCGCGGTGAGCCTCCTGGCCGAGGAGGACCAGGCCGGTGACGCCAGCGTGTTCCTCGCCGGCGTCGCCATCGCCCGCGTGCCCGTGTTCCTCTTCCAGGCGGTCCAGGCGGCCCTCCTGCCCAAGCTCTCCGCCTTGGCCGGCGCGGGCCGCTTCGCGGACTTCCGGACGCGCCTGTGGCGCCTCCTGGGGGCCGTCGCCGCCGTCGGGGCGGTCGGCGTGCTGGGCGCCCTGGTGCTCGGCTCCCAGGTCATCCACCTGCTGTTCGGCTCCGACTACGCGATCTCCTCCACCGATCTGGCCCTCCTGGCATTGTCCAGCGCGGGGTTCATGCTCGCCGTGGCCCTGGGCCAGGCCCTGATCGCCCTCTCGGCCCAGTCCTGGGTGGGCATCGGCTGGTTGGTGGGGTCCATCGTCTTCGTGGTGGTGACCGCGCTCGGCCACGACCTGTTCCTCCGGGTCGAAGCCGGGATGGTCGCCGGCTCGGTGGCCGCCGCGGTCGTCATCGGCGTCCTGGCCGAGATCCGCCTGCACGCCCGCCTGGTCGAACCGGCCCACTGAGTCAGGGGGCCGGGCGGAGCTCCAAGCGGCTGAAGGCCACACCCAGCTGACGCCGGTCCGGTGCCCGGCCGAGGGCGGCGGGCGACGTCGTGGACGCCACCGAGAAGCGCAGCCGGCCGGCCGCGTCATCCGTCGAGGCCGGGACCCGCCCCACGAGCACCAGCGGCGGCTCGCCGTCGCCCTCGCCTTCGACCTGCAGATCGACGTCGTGATCGTCGACCCGGAGGCGGAGCCCGGCCAGCACCTCGGGGGTGATGGCCTTCTGGACGGTCAGGCGCAGGTCGAGGTCCCGTTCGCGACGCAGGGGGAGGAAGAGCGAGGCCTCGGGGAGCGGACCGATCCAGCGGAAGCCGGCACCGGTGACGGGATGGGTCTCGGGCATCTGCCAACCGAACCCGGGCACGGGCCCGGAGAAGTCGAGGTCGACGGCGTCGGTGGGCTCGGCCGAGAACGGGCTGCGGTCGACCCGGGAGGTGACCGGGGCCCCGGCATCGAACCGGTCCAGCGCCCCCTGGTGCAGCGCCCGGTCGAGGACGGTCAGCTCGAGGATGCGGTCGAGCACGCCGGGCGACAGCTCGTCGCGGCGGACGCGGCCCTCCGAGACGTTGACCCGATCGCCGGCGTGTTCGGTCATCCAGTCGAACAGGGGCCAGCCGAGGGTGTCCATCAGGCGCTGGACGGAGGCCTCGAAGCGCTCGACGAGGCCGACGAAGGCGTAGCTGTCGAGTTGGCGGCGGGCGGTCTCGAGCGGGTCGAGGCCCAGCTCGTCCAGCTGGCGCTCCATCTCCTTGAGGCTGTCGGACGGGAACGCGTTGGCCAGGATCCAACGGGTCTGCAGGTCCCGGATCGTGCCCGTCGTGTCGGGGTCGTGGAGGAAGGCCTCGAGGTCCATCGTGGTCGCAGCCCGGTGGAGGCGGTGCCGGTCGTTGCGGCGGATGTAGTCGTAGGTGGACAGGGTCCGCTCGACGGGGTCGCGGAGGAAGGTCACGATCCAGGGCCGGGCCGGCAGCCACTGGCTGAAGGCGAGGAGGTGGCCCCGGAACAGGCGGTACTGCGCCAGGTCGGCTCGGGGGAGGGTGAGGAACTGCTGCCAGACCTGCGGCGGGCAGATCTCGCCCTGGCCGAAGTGGGTCTCCAGGATCCGGGCGAGGGTGGATCCCGCCGTCTTGTGGATGTGCAGGAAGTAGAGCCGTTCGTCGGGCCCGAAGCCCGAGCTCACGTCCGGGGCGGTGACCTCGAGGGCCCGTGACACGCGGCGCTGTCGGCGACGGCTGGTGAGCGAGGAACGGAGCGGCACGGCGAGGAGCGTCGGGGCGATCCCGGACGAAGGGGACGATACCCGCGGGGCCGCGACCGACCCTATCCTGGGCCGCCGCTCGGCCGGGGCGGGAGCCGAGGGCCGAGCTGCTCCCTCCTTCACGTATGACCACACGCACCGACGGCACCCCACCCCTGAGCGCGGCAGGGCTGTGATGTACCCGACCCACGGTGACCGGTCGACCCTGCGCGACCGGGTCGGCCTGGTGGGCCCCCAGCTCGCGGCGCGTGGCCCGGAGCTGCTCGCCCTGTCGGCCCTGGCCGTGGCCCAACCGCTGCTCGACCTGTTCGGGCGCAACCCGGAGTTCTTCGTCGCCTCGGGCAGTACGCGGTCCGAGATCGTCGCCTTCGCCCTCCTCCTCGCGTTCGCCGTCCCGGCCATCGCCATGGTCACCGAGGTCGTGGCCCTGTTGCTCATGGGCCCCCGGGCCGTGCGGGTCGTCCACGGCTTCTGGTTCGCCCTCCTGGCGTTCGTGCTCGGCCTCGCGCTGGCGGCCGACCTGGGCCAGGACGGCGTGGTCATCGCGGTCGCGATCGGCCTGGCGGTCGCGGGAGGTCTCATCTTCCTGCGCCGTCGCTTCGCCGGGGCGCGGCTGATGCTGCGGTACCTCGGCTTCGCTCCCGTGCTCTTCCTCGGCCTGTTCCTCTTCACCTCGGCCACCGGCGAGCTCTTCTGGGCCGGGGAGGCGGGGGCCGAGGCCGACGTCCGGCTGGGCGAGGAACCCCCGGTGGTCATGGTGATGTTCGACGAGCTGCCGCTGGCCAGCCTCCTGCGGGCGGACGGCACGATCAACGAGGCCCGGTTCCCGAACTTCGCCCGGCTGGCCGGCGCCGGGACCTGGTACCGCAACGCCACGAGCGTGTCGGCCAGCACGGTGCGGTCCGTACCGTCCGCTCTCTCGGGCGACTTCCCGGAGGAGGGTGCCATCCCGACCTCCAGTGACTACCCCGAGAACCTCTTCACCCTCCTGGGCGAGGACTACGGGATGGACGTCCACGAGACCATCACCGACCTGTGCCCGAGCAGCATCTGTGCCGCCGAGGAGGAGGCCGAGTTCGGGAGCTTCGTCAGCCACCTCCGCCAGTCGCTGGTCGACGCCAGCGTCGTGTACGGCCACGTGGTGCTCCCCCCGGACTGGCGCTCGGACCTCCCCACGGTCGACCAGTCCTGGGAGGGCTTCCTCGAGACCGCGGCGGAGGGCGACCTCGAGGCGGTGTCGGTGGATCCGGGCTCCCTCGACGTCGCGGACCTGGCCGACGAGGACCGGACCGAGTTCTTCGACCGCATGCGCAGCCAGAACCGCGACGCCTTCGCCGGGTTCAAGGGCGAGGCCCTGCTGCGTTCCATCGAGGGGGCGACGTTCGCCCCCGGGCGCCTCTTCTACTCCCACGAGTCCTTCCCGCACTTCGACTGGGAGCGCACGCCCGACGGCGGCGTCTACCACGGCGACAACGGCCCGCCCGGGACCGTTGAAGGCCGCTGGCAGCAGGAGCCCTTCCTCGTCCGTCAGGGCCTCCAACGCCACCTCCTGCAGGTGGGCTACGCGGACACGGTCCTCGGTGCGCTGATCGACCGTCTGGAAGCCGAGGGCCTCTGGGACGACGCGCTGGTCGTGGTCGTCGCCGACCACGGGATCGCGTTCGAAGCCGGCTCGCCGACCCGGCACCCGACCGGCGACAACGTGCAGGAGATCTACCGCGTGCCGCTCCTGATCAAGGCCCCGGGCCAGACCGAGGGCCAGACCGACGACCGCAACGCCATGCTCATCGACGTGGTGCCCACGGTCATCGACCTCCTCGACATCCAGGTCGACTGGGACCTCGACGGGGTGTCCCTCGTCGGTCCGCCGAGGGGCGACACCACCAAACCCGTCATCTACTCCGGTCCGGAGGAGGTGACGGGCGGGTTCGGTGAGGCCGTCCAGACGGCGCAGCGCAATGCCTTCCTGATCCCCTTCGCGGGACCCTGGCCGACCGTGGCCCGGGTCGGGCCGTACGCCGAACTGGTGGGCCGACAGGTGCGGGACCTGCGGGTCATCGGTCGCTCGGCCCTCCGATGGTCGGTTGAGGAGTCCGACGCGCTGGCGCACTACACGCCCGGCGCCGAGCTGATCCCCCTCGTCCTCCACGGCACGGCGACCTTCGACGAGGGTGATCCGCCGCGGGACGGTCTCGTCGTGCTCAACGGCCGGGTGGCCGGCGCCCTCGAGCTGGAGCCGGTCCCCGACGGCGAGGACGGCGAACTGGCCTTCACCGTGCTCATCGACCACTCCTTGCTGCGGGTCGGGGAGAACGCCGTCCAGGTCATCGTCCCGGATGCGGACGGGCGCCTGCCGAGCTGGCGGGTCGCCGTCCCCGCGTAGGCGGGATCCGCCACTGAGCGCCTGAGGCGTTCACGACGACCACTCAAGCTCGTCGCCTGGCCTCCGATGGTCCAGGTACATGCGCTCCCGTGTTCCCTGGATCCTCGCGGCCGCCGTCGTGGTCGGGCTCGCCGTCCCCGGCGCCGCCCTGGTGGCCGGCGCCGATGATCCCGGTCCGACCGCCGCCCTGCCGGACCTGCCGTCGGTGGCGGACCAGGTCGACGGCCTCTATGACGCCGACGGCTGCCTCCGGACGGCGCCCACCGAGGTCGACTGCTCCGTACGAGCCGCCGAGGTGGATGCCGCACTGAGCGAGGGCGGCGCGGGCGAGACCCGCCACCTCGAGGGCTTCGTCGGTTCGCGGTGGCGGGCCCAGGTCGACGGCGGTGGCCCGACCGTCCTGGCCGCCTCCGTCGAGCGCTCGACGGTCGGCCCGTTCGTCGCCTCCGGCTTGGCCCGCAACGAGAGCTCGTCGGTCCTCGCCACCCTCGAGGTCACGGCCCGGCTCCTCGACGGCGAGGGCGCCGAACTGGCCGCGGTCACCGTCGCCAGCCCCGTCCACGACATCCGGCCCGGCGAGCCCGCACCGTTCGTCGTGCGGGCCGATGTCGACGCCGCCGCGGTCGCCCGAGTGGACTGGACCGCAGCGGGCGGAGCGGAGGGCGACGGCTCCTCTCGGGCGCTGTCCTGGACGCCGTACTGGGAGCGCCCGGCGGGCGGCGAGCCCGTCGAGCTGTACCTCTACCGTGACGGCGCCGGGCCGCGCCCCCACCTCGTGTTCGGCAGCGTGGCATCGGTCGGTGACGACCCGACCGTCGCCCCCGAGGTCGTCATCGGGTGGCTGAGCCCGGAGGGGCGTCTGGTCGGGGTGGTCACCACCCCCGTGCGCGGGCCCGACGGGGCCCCATTGGCCGGTCTCGCCGCCGGTGGGGCGGCCGACGCCCTCGTCCGGACCGACGAGACGGTGCCGGCGGGCGCCGAGATGCTCGTCTGGGTCCAGGGCTCGTGAAGCGCCGCCTCGCCCGTTTGGGCGCCGTCGTCCTGCTGCTCGGGCTCCTGGCGCCGTTGGCCCCGCTGGCGCCGGCCACCACCCCCGCCGCGGCCGGCCCCACCTTCGGCGACGACCCGCTCGACGACGTCCTCCACTGGGCCGCCGAGGAGCGCCGGTGCGGTCTGACGACCAACAAGCTGGCCGCCCTGATGCTGGCGCCGACCTACCCCGAGACCGGTGCCCCCTCGGGCCAGGCGCCCTCACCGATGACCCTCTCCCGGCGGGACGACCAGCCGGGCCTGCACTCCTTCAGCACGGTGAGCGGCCAGCGTCGGGCCTTCTGGCACCCCGGTGTCGGCATGTGGCAGTTCGACTCGGCCGGCCTCGGGGCACCGTTCACCGCGGCCCAGCGCATCGACACCTATGTGGTCGCGGCCCACACCGCGGCCACGATGGCGGCCCGCTGGTGCACCACCCCGACCCTCGCCTACGTGTGGGCCCCGTGGTACGGCTGCGGCACGACGACCTGCCGGGACATCTTCCGGTCCATCTACCGCAGCGCGACCGACCGCCTGGTCGGGGTGGCCCGCGACAGCGACGTGCCCGCTCGGGGGGGCATGGTCCGCCAGACGTGCACCGGGCCGGCCCGGAGCGGCCCGTTCACCTGCTGGCGGGTGGATCCCGCCCGGGCGGAGGGCTACGCCGGGTTCACCGCGCCGGGCTTCGGGCCGGCGCCGATCACCGCGCCGTTCTACGTCTACGCGGCCGGGGGCCGGGAGTACCGGCACTGGCTGAAGGCCGACACCGGCTACGAGCAGGGCATCTGGGCGACCCGTCCCCTCGGCAGCAACGCCCGCACCAGCCTGACCTGGCACCGGGGAGACGGCCTCGTCGTCGCCGCCGGTGACGGTGGCGGCGATGATGGCGGCGGGGGCGGCGGCGCGGGGTTCGGCGACGTACCGCCCGACGCCTGGTACCTGGATGCCCTGATCTGGGGCCTGGAGGACGGCATCGTCAACGGCTACGACGACGGCACGTTCCAGCCCGACGACCCGATCACCCGGTCGCAGGCGGTGGTCTGGCTCTGGTCCCTGGCCGGTCGCCCGATCGGCGACATCGGGGCCTCCTTCACCGACGTGCAGCCCGATGCCTGGTTCGCCGACGCCCTCGACTGGGCGGTCGGCGAGGGGGTGGTGTCCGGCTTCCCCGACGGCACGTTCCGTCCCGGGGCGCCGGTGAACCGGGCGCAGCTGGCCGCCATGGTCTGGAACGGCGCCGACCGCCCGGTCCCCGCCGACCCCGGCCCGTTCTCCGACGTGGGCCCGTCCGCCTGGTACGCCCAGGCGGTGTCCTGGCTCACCGAGATGGGCTACGCCTCGGGCTTCCCCGACGGGACGTTCCACCCCGGTGAGGCCGTCAAGCGGGCGCAGGGCCTGAGCTGGCTGCACGCGGCTCGGCCCTTCGAGGACGTGGTGCCCGGCGCCTGGTACGAGGCCGATGTCGACTGGGGTCGCTTCCGGAGCGTCGTCACCGGGTATGACGACCACACGTTCCGTGGGGACCAGCCGGCCGACCGTCGGGACACCGTGGACATGCTGTGGGCCCTCATGGGCTCCCCGACCGGATCGCCGCCGCACGGCTTCACCGACCTCGGGGTCGACCCGGCGGTGTCGTGGGCGGCGGCGGGTGGCGTGGTGACCGGCTACCCCGACAGCACGTTCCGGGAGACGGAGGGCGGTCACCCGGGCCCAGGCCGTGGTGATGCTCTGGAAGGTGGCCGGCCGGCCCGTGGCGGCGACGCCGCCGCCCTACACCGACGTCAGTCCGGACGCCTGGTTCGCGGCGGCCCTCAGCTGGGCCGACGGCCACGGCATCGTCACCGGCTTCCCTGACGGGACCTTCCGGGGCGGGGCGTCGGTGAGCCGGGCCCAGCTCACCGTCCAGCTCAGCACCCTCGCCCACACCGAAGCGGCGTGGGCCGCGGGCGCGGTCATCCCCCGCACGGTGGTGTTCGCCCCCTGAGCACGCGTCGGTCACCCGGTGCCGGCTATTCCGATGTGTCGTCCTGTGCGCCCACCCGGGCGCACTCGCCCGGATTCTCCTCGGCGAGGCGGCCACCGCAGGTGGCGCCGTAGCCCTCGTACGAGTTCGTCGAATCCGAGACGGGGGTGTTCCGGTACAGCTCGTCGCAGGCCGCGAAGTCACCACTGAAGCAGTGAGTCCGCCAGCGCGTCGAAGGCCGCGTCAGTGCCGTACTCGGGGATGAAGTCCGACGGCGAGACGGCCTCACCGAGGTCTTCGGTGAGGTCGTCGCTGAAGTCATCGGAGAAGTCGTCGCTGAAGTCGCTGCTCGTGTCGTCGGAGAAGTCGCTGGTGAGGTCCTCCTCGTCGGCGAAGCACTCGATGCCGATGTCTTCGCCCAGATCGTCGACCTCGCTCTCGAGGTCGGCATTCTCGTCGGCCAGGTCCTCGATGGCGTCGTCGTCGTCGTCCTCGGCTGCGCCTGGAGGTCCTCGAAGAGCTCGACCCGCTGCTCGAGCACCTCGAACAGTTCGTCGACGGTCGTCCGCGAGGTCCTCGGGCGGGGTGATCTCCTGGAGGTCCTCGAGGCCCTCGCGAGGCGATGTCGATGGCCTCGCCGGCCTGCTCGGCGAGCTCGTCGTTGCTCGTCGGGCTCGTCGAGGGCGTCGAGGTCGTCGCTGGACGTCGACGCAGACCTCGTCGAACTGCTCGAGGAACTCGTCCTCGTCCAGGGGCTCGGCGGTCTCCTCCTCGTCGGAGGAATCGCTCTCACTGGAGGACGAGTCGTCGCCGCCACAGCCCACGGCGAGGAACGCCAGGAGGCCGATGAGGAGGAACCAGATCGATCCGGGGATCTTTCGTGCCATTGGGGGGAGCCTTTCTCGCCGTTCACGCCGTGGACGGGCGAACGTTAGTGGTTGGGCCCTCGCGGTCCGAAAGTCGGACGCGCTCAGGCGACCAGGTGGTCCACCAGGCGCTGGAGGGGCACCTCGTGGTGGTCCAGGAGGGGGATGCCGCTCAGGCGCAGGGCCGCGTTGTCGAGCACCGAGTTGGCGGGCCGGGGGGCGGGGCGGGGCGGATCGAGGTCGGCGGTGGCGATCGGCTCGACCCGGCCCGGGTCGTCGCCCGCCGCGGTCAGGACGGCCCGGGCGAACTCGAACCAGGACACCGCGCCCTGGTTGGTCACGTGGAACAGGCCCGGCGCTGGTCGGTCGACCAGGCGGGCGATCATCGCCGCCAGGTCGTCGGCGAAGGTGGGGTGGCCCCGCTGGTCGTCGACGAAGCGCAGCGGGCCGGGCTCGGCGGCGAGGCGCAGGATGGTCTTCACCATGTTCGCCGCCGTACCGGCCGCAGACCCAGGAGGTGCGCACCGACGGTGTCCTCGGCGCCGAGCGCCAGCTCCCCGCCCAGCTTCGAGCGGCCGTACACCGACCGGGGCGACGGGGTGTCCCACTCGTCGTAGGGCTCGGCCTTGGTGCCGTCGAACACGTAGTCGGTCGACAGGTAGCAGACCCGGGCCCCCACGGCCCGCGGCCGCCTCGGCGACGTGGCGGGTGCCGAGCGCGTTGACCTGCAGGGCCCGGTCGGGGTCGGCCTCGCAGGCGTCGACCGCGGTCCACGCCGCGGCGTGCACGATGGCGTCGGGGGCGGCGGCGGCGACGGCGGCGTGCACGGCGTCGCGGTCGCCGACGTCGAGCGCGGCGTGGTCGTGAGCCGACGACCTCGTGGCCGGGGAACGCCGCGAGCGAGCTCGGTGCCGACCTGCCCGCCGGCGCCGGTGACGAGGACCTTCACGGGGTGGTCACGAGCCGAGGAGGGGTTCCCACCACCAGCGGTTGTCCCGGTACCAGCCCACGGTGCGGTCCAGCGCGTCGTCGAGGTCGTGGCGGGGGGCCCAGCCGAGGGCTCGCACCTTCGGGCGGTGTCGATCGAGTAGCGGCGGTCGTGGCCCAGGCGGTCGTCGACGGGCTCGATCATGGACTCGTCGTGGCCGAGGCGCTGGCCAGGAGCCGCAGGGTCAGCTCCTTGTTGGTGATCTCGTTGCCGGCGCCGATGTTGTAGATCTCGCCGATCTCGCCCTCGGCGCAGCACGAGGTCGACGGCCTCGCAGTTGTCGTCGACGAAGCACCAGTCCCGGACGTTCAGCCCGTCGCCGTAGAGCGGCACCTTGCGGCCCGTCGAGCAGGTTGGTGACGAACAGCGGGATGACCTTCTCGGGGAACTGGTTGGGCCCGAAGTTGTTGCTGCTGCGGGTGACCACCACCGGCAGGCCGTAGGTCTCGTGGTAGGCGAGGGCGATCAGGTCGGAGCCCGCCTTGGCCGCCGAGTACGGGCGACCGGGGGGCCGAGCGCGTCGGTCTCGGTGAAGGAGCCCTCGTCGATCGAGCCGTAGACCTCGTCGGTGGAGATGTGCAGGAAGCGCTCGACCCCGACCTGGCGGGCGACGTCGCACATGCACGTTGGTGCCGCCGCAGTTGGTGCGGACGAACTCGTCGGGGTTCGACGATCGAGCGGTCGACGTGGCTCTCGGCGGCGAAGTGGACGACCTGGTCGTGGCCGGCCAGGGCCTCGGCCACGGCGTCCCGGTCGCAGATGTCGCCCTTGACGAACCGGAAGCGGGGGTCGTCCTCGAAGGGCCGGAAGTTGTCGGTGTTGCCGGCGTAGGTGAGGGCGTCGAAGACGGTGACCTCGTCGTCGGTGTTGGCCAGGACCCAGCGGACGTAGTTGGAGCCGATGAAGCCGGCGCCGCCGGTGACGAAGAGCTTGCTCATGGGGCTGCTCCTCAGGTGCGCAGGTCGGCGTGGGGACGGCGGTCCTCGGGTCGAGGTCGGCCCGCCGGGGGTTCGTCTGGTCGCGGTCGGACAGGACCGGGTCGGTGACGCCCCAGTCGGCGTCGATCGCCGGGTCGTCCCAGGCCACGCCCAGCTCGTCGGCCGGGTTGTAGTAGCCGTCGACCAGGTAGGTCATCGTCATGTCGGTGAGCGCGGCGAAGCCGTGGGCCACGCCGGGCGGGATGAACACGCCGCGGTGCTGGTTGCTCGCCGTCGGCGTCCTCGCCGAGGTCGAGCATCGAGCGTGTCCCCGTCGGTGGGCGAGCCCTCGCGCAGGTCGTGGAGCACGACCCGGGCCCGGCCCGACGGGCACGTACCAGTAGTCGGCCTGGTGCAGGTGGTAGTGCAGGCCGACGACCGAGCCGGCCCGGCGGTCGCCGCGGTTGCCCTGGACCATCTCCCGGCCCAGCGGGAACCACTCGCGCCGGTAGGTCTCGACGAAGACGCCCCGCTCGTCGCCGAACACTTCGGGCTCGACGACGTGACGACGCCGCTGGATCGTCGGGGACTCGGTGATCTTTGCCATCGACGTCCTATTCGATGTCGACGCGGGAGTGGTCGCCGAGCATCAGCCGGGTCGCCCGGGGCACTCGGCCCGAGCGCACGACCTCGACCTCCCGGCCGATCAGCGAGTCCTGCACGTGGGGGATGTTGACGATGCGGCTGTCCTCGAGGATCACCGAGTGCTCGATCTCGGAGTCGAGGATCTCGCAGCCGGCGGCCACCGAGGTGTACGGGCCGACGTAGCTGTTCACGATACGGGTGCCCGCGCCCGATGATGGCCGGGCCCCGCACGGTGCTGCCGATGATCTCGGCCCCGTCCTCGACCACGACCCGGCCCTCGACCAGGGACGGCGTCGTCGACCGTGCCCTGGACGGCGGGCTCGAGGGTCTCCAGGATCAGGCGGTTGCCCTCCAGGAGCGGGTCGAGCTTGCCCGTGTCCTTCCACCAGCCGTCGAGGATCTCGTGGCGGACCCGGTGGCCGTGGTCGATCAGCCACTGGATGGCGTCGGTGATCTCGAGCTCGCCCCGGGGCGACGGCTCGATGGCCGGCGACGGCCTCGTGGATCGTGGCGTCGAACAGGTAGACGCCGACCAGGGCGAGGTCGGACGGCGGCTCGTCGGGCTTCTCGAGGAGCCGGAGGACCTCGCCGTCGGGGCCGATCTCGGCCACGCCGAACCGCTGGGGGTCGGGCACCCGGGCCAGCAGGATCTGGGCGGTCGGCGGGACGGTCGTCGCCGTCGAGGGACGGGCGCCGAGCGACGGCCGCGGTCGGCCTCGAAGCTGTCGACGAACTCGGCGATGCCCTGGCGCAGCAGGTTGTCGCCGAGGTACATGACGAAGTCGTCGTCGCCGAGGAAGTCCTGGGCGATGAGCACGCAGTGGGCCAGGCCGAGCGGCTCGTCCTGGGGGATGTAGGTGACCTGCAGGCCCCAGGCGGACCCGTCGCCGACGGCGGCCCGGATCTCGTCGCCGGTCTCGCCGATGACGATGCCGACCTCGCGGATGCCGGCTTCGGCCATGTCCTCGAGCCCGTAGAACAGGATCGGCTTGTTGGCCACCGGCACCAGCTGCTTGGCGCTGGTGTGGGTGATCGGCCGCAGGCGCGTGCCGGCCCCGCCGGAGAGGATGAGGCCCTTCACGGCCGTCGTTGTACCACGCGCCACCTCGCGCCCACCGGGCGCCGGAGCGCGGGTCGAGGGGGGTCGCCCTATCCTCACGGCCCCGTGTCCCCCCGTGTCCGTGCCGTCGTCCTGAACTTCAACGGCGGCCGCCATGTCATCGACTGCGTCGAGGCGCTCCGGCGCGACCGACTGGCCGGCCGGCGGACTTCGAGGTCGTGGTGGTCGACAACGCCTCCGCCGACGGCAGCGACGGCGAGCTCCGCGCGCCGCTTCCCGGACGTGGAGATCCGGCCGACCGGCGCCAACCTCGGCTTCCCGGCCAACAACGTGGCCATGGGCGACCTCGACGACGTCGACTACGTCGCCCTCGTCAACAACGACGCCTTCGTCGACCCCGGACTGGCTGGGCCCGCTGGTCGACGCGCTGGAGGCCGACGCCGGGCCTCGGCGCCGCCTGCCCCCGCATCCTGTTCGCCCCGCGGTTCCTCGACCTGCACGCTGCACTCGCCCGACGTTCCGGCCGGGCACGGGTGACGGGCGGGACCTCGGGGTGCGCCTGTCGGGGGTCGAGGTCGACGGGGAGGACGTCTGGCGGGACGCCCAGCGGGTGCGAGGGCTTCTGGGGCCATGGAGCACGGCGTCGGGCGACGAGGCCCAGTTCGAGTGGACCCGGGAGCGGGCCGTGGTCCGGGTCCCGGTGCCCGAGGGCGCCGCGGAGCCGACGCGGTCGACGGTGCGGCTCCGGCTGGCGGCCGAGGCCGCCAAGACGGTCACGCGTCGACGGCGGCGCCGAGCCGGTCGACGGTCGCCGTCGGGCCGGACCCCGCCTGGGTCGAGGTGACGGTCACGGGCGAGCCCTACGACGTCGTCAACAACGTGGGCTCGCTCCTGATCGAAGGGGGCTACGGCGCCGACCGGGGCTACCTGCAGCGGGACGACGGCCAGTTCGACGAGCCCGCCGAGGTGTTCGCCTGGTGCGGCGGCGGGGTGCTCCTGCGCCGGCGCTACCTCGAGGAGGTCGGGCCTCTTCGACGAGCGCTTCTTCCTCTACTACGAGGACACCGACCTGGCCTGGCGGGGCCGGAGCCGGGGCTGGCGCTACCGGCTACGTGCCCGAGGCCGGATCCGCCACATCCACGCCGCCAGCAGCGGCGAGGGCTCGGCCCTCTTCCAGCACTACGTCGAGCGCAACCGCCTGCTGATGCTGGTCGAAGAACGCGCCGCTCGGGCGCTCGCCGCCGGCGCCGTCTGGCGCTACGTGCTCATCACCGCCAGCTACGCCCGGCGCGACGTCGTGGCCCCGTGCTGCGGGCGCCACCGTCCCAACACTCGTGCTGCTCCGGCGCCGGACCCGGTCGTTCCTCGGCGTTCCTGCGGCTCGCTCCCGGCGATGCTCGTGGCCCGGTTCCGGAACCGGCGGCGCCAGGTCGATCGACCGACGGTCGAGCTGCCGTCCGAGCCGTGGGCGGTCGCCGCAGCCGATGAAGGTGAAGGTCGCCGTCTACAACCGCTACTGGCGCACCGGCGGCGGGGCCGAGACCTACGGCGCCGCGGTGGCCCAGGTCCTGGCCCGCCACCACGACGTCGACCTGCTGGGCCCCGACGACGTGGACCTCGACCCGCCTGGCCGAGCGCCTGCGCCTCGACCTCGCCGGCATCGGCATGGTCGTGCTCCGGGACCGCCCGGGCGCGGTGCTGCCGGGCCAGCAAGGGCTACGACCTGTTCATCAACGTGTCGTTCATGAGCGACGACGACGCCGGCGCCCCCCACAACCTCTACATCACCCACTTCCCGGCCCGCTCGGCCCGGGACCTGTCGGGGCCCAGCGGCGCGCCATCCGGGTCCTCGGGCCCCTGGTGCGGGCCCAGGCGGTGGACACGGCCTGGGGCAAGGGCTTCTACCCACGGGAGGGGCGGCGGCCCCGCGTACTTCTGGACCGGCCGACGAGGCCTCGTTCTTCGTCGAGGCCCGGGCCGACCGGGCCGTGCCCGTGCGGCATGGTGTTCCGCCGGCCAGCGCCCCGCCGACCTGCCGCCGGCCGAGGTGGTGGTCGCGTGGACGGCGAGCCGGCGGCCGAGCCTCGACCTGGGCGGCGGGGAGTCGGCGCTGGCCCGGCGCCGGGGCGTGCCCGTCGTCGTGACCGTGCCGGCCGCGGCCGGCCGCTCGGCGAGGTCGAGGTCCGCATCACGGCTCAACACCTTCGTCCCCGCCGAGCACGGCATGGGCGACGACGACCGGGTGCTGGGCGTGGCGCTGTCGACCCTGCACACCGGCGAGCGCCGGTCCGGGACCGGCTCGGGGCGTCGCTGGGGGCCTGGTTCCCGCTGCTCTACCGGCCGCTGCCCAACAAGAACTTCCTCGACACCTACGACACGCTGATCGCCAACTCCGAGTTCACCCGGGGCTGGATCCGGCGTTGGTGGGGCCGGGACGCGACGGTCCTGTACCCGCCGGTGCGCCTGCACGATCCCGGCGCCAAGGACCCGATCATCCTCGGCGTCGGCCGGTTCTTCGCCCCGAAGGCCGGGCACTCCAAGAAGCAGCTGGAGATGGTCGAGGCGTTCCGTCGACCTGGTCGACGACGGCGGCGGCCGACGGGTGGTCGCTGCACCTGGTCGGCGGCTGCAGCGAGGCCGACCAGGCCGTACCTGGACGAGGTGCGGGCGGCGGCCGACGGGCCTGCCGGTCGTGTTCCACGTCGACGCCCCCGGTGCCGAGCTGGCCGACCTGTACGCCCGGGCGTCGATCTTCTGGCATGCCGCCGGGCTGGGCGAGGACGCCGAGGACGACCCCAACCGCATGGAGCACTTCGGCATCTCGATCGTGGAGGCCATGTCGGCCGGGGCCGTGCCCGTCGTGCTCGGTGTCAGGCCGGCCCGGCCGAGATCGTCGAGCCGGGCGTGAGCGGGCGGCACTTCACCGACCTCGACGACCTCGTGGCGCAGACCGGTGGAGCTGATCGCCGACCCCGAGCGAGCTGGCCCGGCTGTCGGCCGGCGCCGTCGAGCGGGCCCAGTACTTCGGGCTGGACGCCTTCGCCGAGCGCCTGGACGCGATCGTGGGCCGGGCGACCGCGGACTGACGAGGTCGCCGTAGGTTGGGTCGGGTGCCCGGACGGCTGATCGATGACGCACCGAGGGCCTGGTGGTCCGTCGGGCTGCCGGGGATCCGACCGGCGCCCTCGGGGTTCAGCACCTACACCCGGTATGCCTACGAGAACCTCCCGACGGTCGATGCCGGGGCGCTCGAGGACCTGGCGTGGCTCCGAGGGCTGCCGTCTCGGACCCCGTCGATCGTCGCCGGGGCCGAGGGCGATCCCACGCCGGTGCGCCCCGTCGACGCCGCCGGCCTCGCCGCCCTGGGCGTGTCGGTCGCCCGCCTCGTTCGCCCGGCTGGCGGCCGAACCCCACCTGGCTGGCGCCGTGCGCTCGCCGACGTCCTGCTACCTCGACCTCGCCGATGCGGCGGTGCCCGTCGAGGACGGCCGAGGGTGGCGTGCTGGTCCACGTCCTGTCCGACCAGCAGTGGGTGCGGCACTGGCTGCTCTACGCCGACGACCGCGGCAACGAGGCCGTCGTCACCACCAGTGAGCCCCTCGGCTTCAGTCGAGGAAGGCGACCCGGCCGCCCACCTTGGACGACCTCGAGGTGTGCGCGCCTCTCGTTCGCCGAGTTCCTCTACCGGATCTGGATCGAGGGGGAGCTGTTCTGGCTCGGCGCGGCCGGCGTCCCCCTGCAGGAGCCCTTCGCTTCCTACGCCGGTCGCCTCCGGCGTAGGCGCCAGGCCCAGCTGACGGCGCCCCGCTACTGGTGACTTGCTCAGGCCAGCACCTCGTCTCGGGCCGTCGGCCTCGGTCGGGCGCACTACCGATGGCACGTAGGCGGCGGTGGGCGGGTCCTCTCGGAGGGTTCGGCCCGCTCGGGCCTTGCCCACATTGCGGTCGCTTCGGGTCGTCAGACGACCACAACCAACGCCAGAGACGACCCGGCCACCCACCCCTTGCTGACATTGCGTTCCTTGCCGGTCGCACAGCAACCACGACTCACGCCAGATCGGTCGGCTCAGCCGACACCCGGTCTCGCCCCCGACGAGCTCAGCCCGACCCCACGCCCCATTCCTGCGATCGGTTCGCCCGGTCGGACGACCGGTCTGTCCACGACGACCTGCTGGCCATCCCCACACCCCATGGCTGCGATCGGTTCTCGGTCGCCCGAGACGGCGGCAGCAGTCGCTACGGGGACTTGATGGCCTCGAAGGTGAGGAACATGTAGCTGGGGACGAAGCCGAGGCGGGTGGCGGTGGGGTCGTCGGCGACGCTCAGGAGGTCACCGGCGATGGAGCCGCCGAGCAGGGAGGTGACGTCGAACTCCTTGGAGGTGCCGGCGCCCCAGTCCTGGTCGCCGGCGTCGACCCGGCGCTTCCAGTCCTCGGTGCAGAGCAGGGTGGTGGTGAAGCCGTGGTCCCGGAGCCGGGCGGTGAGGTCGGGGCCGAACCGCCAGAAGACCGGCGTGTCGTCGCCGTGGAACTCGGGCTCGGTGGGCGGGGCGGTGGCGCCCTGGAGGACGGGGACCTGGAGGTACATGCGCCCACCGGGGGCCAGGACCCGGGCGATCTCACCCAGTGCGGTGTCGGTCTCGGGGACGTGCTCGAGGACGTGGGGGGTCAGGAGCACGTCGAGGGACGCGTCGGGCAGGTCGATGGCCTGCAGGTCGATGCGGACGGTGCCGGCGTGGGCCCGCTCGTCGAAGTCCGAGCAGGTGTAGGTGAACCAGCGGGCCATGGCCCGGCGGTAGTCGGCGCCCATGCGGGGGCTGGTCTCCAGCAGGCGGGTGCGGAGGCTGGGGGGCGTGCGCTCGACGAAGCACCAGAACAGGAAGCGGTCCCGGGCGATGCTGCCGCAGCGGGGGCAGGTGGCGAACTCGCAGTGCTGGGGGCCCTCGAAGGCGGTGCCGGTCCAGCGACAGATGTTGCACCACGCCGTGGCCCGTAGCTCGCTGCCGGTGGCCACGTCCCAGGGGGAGGGTGCGGTGTCGACCCACGTGGTGGCCACGACCTCGGTGGGGTCCCCCGACGGCCGCTCACGACCCGGAAGTCGTCGTCGGACGGCGTCGATGTACCGCTGGCCACGCATGCGGCCGGGAGGCTACCGGCGGATGCGCCCGGGCTGGGGATCTGAGCCGAACGACTCATGACTGCCTGCCGATCCTCCGGGTCCCCGCCACGGCGGGGTGCCGCCGGGTCAGGGCAACAGCAACGGCAACGACGGTGTGCCGCCGGCCACGGGAGCGCACCAACCGCCTGACCCGATCGGCTCCTCGTCACGCCCGGAGCCGGTGGTCGCCTGTGCTGTCGCTGGGGTCAGCAGCGGGTGAACCGCGGCTGAACGGACTGTCTGCCTTTCCACGCCTCCGAGCGCCTATCCTGGGTCCTCCCGGCCCGTCCCCGTCGGACGGCGTCACATCCCCACTCGAAGGAACCCCCCTCGCACATGCACGCTTATCTCGATCCCGGTAGCGGGAGCATGCTCCTCGGTCTCATCGCCAGCGGCATGGCCGGCATCGTCGTCGTCTTCAAGACCTTCGGTCACCGCATCACGAGCACGCTGATGTTCTGGAAGAAGGACGAGCCCGCCGTGGCCGAGCCGACGGTGACCACCGAGGACGACCCGGCCAGCACCTCCGCCTCCTGATCGCCTCGGTCGGCGCTCGCGTGACCGACCCGACCGTCCGGACCTCGAGAACCCCAGGCCCCTCCATGTGCCCCATTGCTGAGCCCGATCCCGGGTCGTTCCGCGACCCGTCCAGCCGCGTCTACCTGTCCGACGACGCCGTCTGGCGCGGCCTCGACGCCGAGGCCCTCGGCGACTTCGAGGCGCTGGCGGCGACCCCGTTCTTCACCGACGCCCTCGCCGTCGGCCAGGTCGTGGCCACCGAGCTGGTCACCGACGGTCGCCCCGAGGGCCTGGAGGATTGGGCCGGTGTCCTGCGCCACGAGCGCATCCCGGTCATCTCCTACCCCTACGAGTGGTCCTTCGAGATGCTGCGGGACGCCGCCCGCCTGCAACTGGATCTCGTCGCCAGCCGCGCTGGACCGAGGACCTCACGACCAAGGACGCTTCGGCCTACAACGTCCAGTTCGTCGGCTCGACGCCCAGGTTCATCGACGTCGGGTCCTTCGAGCGGTTGCGCGAGGGCGAGCCCTGGTACGGCTATCGGCAGTTCCACATGCACTTCCTGCTGCCCCTGATGCTGCAGGCCTACCGGGGCATCGCGTTCCAGCCCCTCCTGCGGGCCGACGTCGAAGGGGTCAACCCCATCGACGCCCGGCGGATGATGTCGTTCTGGGACCTCGTGAGCCCCCGCAAGTAGGGGACGCTCCTCCACGTGGCGCTGCATGGCCGGCGCCGAGCGGGCCACCAGCTCGCGGGACGTGAAGTCCGAGCTCAAGCGGGCCGGGCATGAAGAAGGCGATCCTGGTCGCCCAGATCACGAAGCTGCGCAAGCTGGTCGACAAGCTCAGCGTCGGCAAGGCGCGACACGGAATGGGGCGGCTACAGCGACCGCTCGCACTACACCGACGCCGACCTGAAGGCGAAGGAGGACTTCGTCTCCTCCGTGGCCGCCGCGGTGAAGCCGAAGCTGGCGTGGGACCTCGGGGCCAACGACGGCCACTTCTCCCGCCTCGTGGCCGACCAGGGCGCCTATGTGATCGCCGCCGACGGCGACCACGAGGCCATCGACGGCCTCTACCGGGCGCTGCGGAGCCGAGGGTGACGACGCGCATCCTGCCCCTGGTGCTGAACCTGGCCGACCCGTCGCCCGATCGGGGGTGGCGGAGCAAGGAGCGGCTGGCCTTCACCGGGCGCAGCCGACCCGAGCTGGCCCTCGCCCTCGCCCTGATCCACCACCTCTGTCATCAGCCGCAACGTCCCGCTGCAGGAGTTCGTCGACTTCCTGGCCGACGCCGGTGGTCAGCTCGTGGTCGAGTTCCCGACACCGGACGATCCCGATGGTCCAGGGGCTGCTCCGCAACAAGCGGGAAGGCATCCACGACGACTACACGGTCGGTCAACTTCGAGGCGGCCCTCGGGCGTCGCTATGAGATCGTGCGCCGCCAGGAGCTCCCCGGCGGCACCCGGGTCTGCTACCACGCCACGCTGAGGTGAGCGAGAGGTCGACGCCCGGACACCACGGTGGACGGGAGTCGGGCCGGCCCTGGAGATCCTCGGCCTGTGGGCGCTGGCGGGAGCCCAGCCCGTGCTTCGACCTCTTCGGCAGCAACGCCGAGTTCTTCGTCGCCTCCGGACGCGACGCCGGGCGAGATCGTCGTCTTCACGCTGGTCATCGTGGCGCTTCGCCGTCCCGCTCGCTGCTGATCGCCGTCGAGGCGGCTGGTTCGCCGGCTCCGGCCGTCGTGGAGCGTCGCAGTGCACCGGGTGATCCTCGGCCTCCTGGCCGTGCTGTTCGGGCTCAACGTCGCCCGCCAGGTCGGACTCGACTCCCTTCCTGGCCCGCGTTGGGCGTGGCCATCGTCGTCGTGGCGGGGCTCCGCTACCTCGGGCGCTGGGCATCGGCCCGCCTCGTTCTGCGCTACCTCGGCGTCGCCCCCATCGCCTTCGCCCTGCTGTTCGTCTTCGGCTCCGACGCCGGCTCGCTCGTGTTCGCTCGAGGACGCAGAGGTGATCGAGGTGGAGCCGGGATCCGACGGGCCAGTGGCTGTCGTCGTCCTCGACGAGCTCCCGCTGGCCTCCCTGCTGACCGCGGACGGTGAGATCAACGACGCAGCGCTTCCCGAACTTCGCCCGGCTGGCCGACGAGTCGACCTGGTACCGCAACGCCACGTCGGTCCATCCGTCGACGCCGGACTCGGTGCCCGTCGATCCTCACCGGGCAGTACCCCGAGCCCGGCCAGCTGCCGACCTCGGCGGACCGGCCGGTCAACATCTTCACGCTCCTGGGCGGCGAGCCACGAGGTGGACCGCCTTCGAGGGCGTCACCGACCTCTGCCCGGATGTCGTGTGTTCCCCCGACGAGCGAGCCCCAGGGCTTCGGCGCGTTCGTCGCCGACGTCGCCGACTCGCTGGTCGACGCGGCGGTGGTCTACGGCCACCTGACCCTCCCCGAGCCGCTGCGCGGGACTCCCTGCCGACCCTCGGCCAGTCGTGGGCCGGCTTCCTCGACCAGGGCGGCGGCGACCCGGTCACCGGCCCGGGGATCTGGTCGCGCGAGCCGGCGACGACCGAGTCTGCGACTTCCTCGTCCGGTCGGCGCGCAGGAGGCCCAGGCCCGCGGCGGTGTCAGGGTCGTGACCTCGTCCCGCTGATCGAGGGCTACGACGCCGCCTCCGGCACGCTGCTCGTCGGCCACGACCCCTTCGTGCCCCACCGCCCCTGGCACCTCACCCCTGACCGGCGCGGCTACGACGGTCGCCGGTCGGCGGGGTGACGTCCCGGCGAGGAGGAGTGGCCCGACTCGACCCGGTGTTCGTCCGCCGGGTCCTGCAGCGCCACCTCCTGCAGGTGGGCTACGCCGACTCGCTGCTCGGGCGCCTCCTGGACCGCTTCGAGGCGGCCGGCACCCTGGAGGACGCCACCATCGTGGTGACCGCCGACCACGGCATGTCGTTCCAGGCCGGCGGCCGGGCCCGGAGCCCGAATGACGAGCAACGTGCAGGAGATCTACCGGGTGCCGCTGTTCATCAAGGCGCCGGGCCAGGGGGCCGACGACGGCGAGGTCGAGCGACTCAAACGCGCTGCTCGTCGACGTCCTGCCGACGATCCTGGACCTCCTCGACGATCGAGCCGCCCGACGGACGCCGAGTTCGACGGCCAGTCGCTGGTCGGCGGCCGGGTTCGGTCCGGGCCGCCGACGACAAGCCCGTGTTCTACGGGAACGGGCCGACCTCGGTGCCGGGCGACTTCGACGAGGTGGTGTCACCGTGGGCCTGCGCAACGCGGCCTAGTGGGCGACGGCGGCTGGCTGAGCCTGCTGCGGGTGGGCCCGGCGGGACCGCTCGTGGGTCAGCCGGTGGCGTCCGTGCCGACCGCCGAGGCCATCGCGGGAACCTGGGAGATGGACCAGGAGGAGCAACTCCGGGACATCGCCTCGACGGCCTCGGTCCGACCGATCGCGGTCGCGGGCAGGGTCGACGTGGACGACGACGACCCCCTCCCGACCCAGGTGCTCATCGCCCTCGATGGCATCCTGGCCGGCATCGGCGACCTGGATCCGCAGCGACCGGGAGTTCGCGGCGCTGCTCGACGAGCGGCGGCTGACCCCCGGCCCCCACGACGTCGCGCTGTACCTGCCGACGGCGGACGAGGGGATCCAGCGGATCGAGGTCGCTGAGGCCGCGTGTTCCTCGTCCTCGGCCAGCCCCGCTCGGGCACGACGCTGGTGGCCCAGTGCCTCAACGCCCATCCCGACCTGGTGGTGCCCGACGAGACCGACGTGGTCGTGCCGCTGGCCTTCCTCGTCGACCGCATCGAGGACCCCGACGTCGGCCGGTCGACTGGCGGCCACCCTGGTCACGCACCAGCCGGCGCTTCGCGGGGAGCTTCGGGGAGTACCTCAGCGCCGAGCAGGCCGCGGCCATCGTGCGGGCCGCCCCGTGGACCCTGCGGGGGATCCTCGATGCCCTCTACGCGGCGGTGGCCGAGGCGGGCGGTGGTCGGCTCGGCGGCGACAAGTCGCCCAACGACCTCAAGTACCTGCGGGCCCTGCTGGCGGTGGACCTCTTCGGTGAGGACCTACCGGTGATCCACGTCGTGCGCGACATCCGGGACGTGCTGGTCTCCTTCCTGGACCTGGGCTGGGCCGAGGGCCTCCCCGAGGGAATGGTCCGGTTGTGGTCGGCCAACAACCTCATGGTCCGCGGGACCGTGCCCCGCCGCGGCAGCCCGTACCTCCTCGTGCGCTACGAAGACCTGGTCGCCGACCCCGAGGAGGAGTTCCGGACCATGTGTGAGTTCCTGGGGGTCGACTTCGTCCCCGAGATGCTCGACGACGAGCGCCGCTACGAGCAGTTCGCCGGTCACCGGGAGATCGGCCAGCACGCCCGGACCTTCCAGCCCATCACCGCCGACCGCGTCGGCCACTTCCGCACGCAGCTGGACCCCGACGACCGTCGCCCGCGTCGAATCGCCTGGCCGCGGACGGCCTGCAGGCGTTCGGCTACCAGTAGTCCTCTCGTACTGGCGCCCGATCTGGGGGTCAGGGGACCAGATCAGGCGCCAGAACGGAAGTGTTGCAGCAGCTTGCCGCCGCGGCGGCGGGGGAGAGGGTGCCCGCGGTGACCTCGGCCTCCAGGGACGGGGCCAGGTCGGCGACGGCGGGGTCCGTGCGGAGCTCGTCGAGCAGGGTCTCCCGGACCTCGTCCCACAGCCAGCTCCGAGCCTGGCGCCGAGCGCCGCTCGGCCTGCTCGCCGCTCGCTGCCCGGTGGTCGTGGACCTCCTGGATGGCGGCCCACGCGTCTCGTCGACGCCCTCGCCGGTGAGGGCCGAGCCGGTCACGACCGGCGGGGGGTCCTGGCCGTGCAGGAGGTGGACGGCGTGGCGGTGGTCCGCGGCGGTGCGGTTGGCCGCGGGCACGAGGTCACCATCGGCCTTGGTGACCACGACCACGTCGGCCAGCTCCATGATCCCCCGCTTGATGCCCTGCAGCTCGTCGCCGCCGGCGGGGGGCACGAGCAGGACGAAGACGTCGACCAGCTCGGCCACGGCCACGTCGGACTGACCGCTGCCGACGGTCTCCACGATGACCACGTCGAAGCCGGCGCGCCTCGCAGAGCAACAGCGCCTCGCGGGTGCGGCGGGCCACCCCGCCGACCGTCCGGCCGGAGGGTGACGGCCGGATGTAGGCCTCGGCGCGGCGGGCGAGCTCGCTCCATCCGGGTCTTGTCGCCGAGGATCGAGCCCCCCGAGCGGGAGCTGGTCGGGTCGACGGCGAGGACGGCGACGCGGTGGCCGGCCCCGACGAGGTGGAGGCCGAGGGCCTCGATGAACGTCGACTTCCCGGCGCCGGGCTGGCCGGTGATGCCCACCCGCACGGCGCCGCCGGTCGCGGCCAGCAGCTCCTCGATGAGGGCGACGGCCTCGGCCCGGTGGTCGGCCCGCTCCGACTCGACCAGGGTGATGGCCCTGGGCCAGGGCCCGCCGATCACCGGAGCGGATGGCCTCCGCCGTGGTCGCCACGGTGTCGCTACTGGTCGAGGAGCTCGAGCACCCGGAGGGCGGCCTTGGGGATGTTGGTCCCCGGGCCGAACACGGCCGCCACGCCGGCCTCCTGCAGCTTGGCGTGGTCGCCCGGGGGGATGACCCCGCCGCAGACGACCAGCACCTCGCCGGCGCCGGCGCCCGCGAGCTCGTCGATGAGCTGGGGCACCAGCGTCTTGTGCCCGGCGGCCTGGCTGGACACGCCCGACGACGTGCACGTCGTTCTCCACGGCGTCGCGGGCGGCCTCCGCGGGCGTCTGGAACAGGGGGCCGACGTCGACGTCGAACCCCAGGTCGGCGAAGGCGGTGGCGATGACCTTGGCGCCCCGGTCGTGGCCGTCCTGGCCCATCTTGACCACCAGCATCCGCGGCCGTCGGCCGTGCGCCTCGGCGAAGCGCCTCGACCGCGGCCAGGGCGGTCTCGAAGTCCTCGAAGCCCTCCGCCGCCGCACCGTAGACGCCCGAGATGGAGCGGATCTCGGCCTTGTGCCGGCCGAAGACCTCCTCCATGGCGTCGGACATCTCGCCGACGGTCGCCCGGGCCCGGGCGGCGTCGATGCAGAGGGCGAGCAGGTCACCGTCGCCGCGGGCGCCCTCGGTGAGGGCGGTCGAGCGCGGCCCGGGTGGCGGCGTCGTCCCGCTCGGCCCGGATCCGCTCCAGGCGCTCGACCTGCTGGCGGCGCACGTCGGTGTTGTCGATGTCGAGCACGTCGACCTGGTCGGGGTGCTCGGCCACGTACTTGTTGACCCCGACGACGACCTCGTCGCCCCGGTCGACCCGGGCCTGGCGGCGGGCCGCGCTCTCCTCGATGCGGAGCTTGGGCATGCCGGAGGCGACGGCCTCGGTCATGCCGCCCAGCTCCTCGACCTCCTCGATGAGGGCCCAGGCCTTCTCGGCCAGGTCGTGGGTCAGCTTCTCGACGTAGTAGCTGCCGGCCAGGGGGTCGACGACGTTCGGCACGCCGGTCTCCTCGGCCAGGATCAGCTGGGTGTTGCGGGCGATCTTGGCCGAGAAGTCGGTGGGCAGGCCCAGGGCCTCGTCGAAGGCGTTGGTGTGCAGGCTCTGGGTCCCGCCCAGGACGGCGGCGAGCGCCTCGTAGGCCGTGCGCACGATGTTGTTGTAGGGGTCCTGCTCGGTGAGGGAGACGCCCGAGGTCTGGCAGTGGGTGCGCAGCATGAGGGACTTCTCGTCCTTCGGGTCGAAGCGCTCCATGACCCGGGCCCACAGGAGGCGGGCGGCCCGCAGCTTGGCCACCTCCATGAACAGGTTCATGCCGATGGCGAAGAAGAACGACAGGCGGGGGGCGAAGGCGTCCACGTCGAGGCCCCGGGCGTGGGCCGTCCGGACGTACTCGAGGCCGTCGGCGATGGTGAAGGCCAGCTCCTGGTCGGCGGTCGCCCCCGCCTCCTGCATGTGGTAGCCGGAGATGGAGATCGAGTTGAACCGCGGCATGTGGGTGGCGGTGTGCTCGATGATGTCGGCCACGATCCGCATGCTCGGCGCCGGCGGGTAGATGTAGGTGTTGCGGACCATGAACTCCTTGAGGATGTCGTTCTGGATGGTCCCGCTGAGCTGGTCCTGGGTGACGCCCTGCTCCTCGGCCGACACCACGTAGCAGGCCAGGACGGGGAGCACGGCCCCGTTCATCGTCATCGACACGCTGACCTTGTCGAGGGGGATGTCGGCGAAGAGGATGTTGGTGTCCTCGACCGAGTCGATGGCCACGCCGGCCATGCCCACGTCGCCCTCGACCCGGGGGTGGTCCGAGTCGTAGCCCCGGTGGGTGGCCAGGTCGAAGGCCACCGACAGCCCGGTCTGGCCCGCGGCCAGGTTGCGCTTGTAGAAGGCGTTGGACTCCTCGGCGGTGGAGAACCCGCCGTACTGGCGCAGGGTCCAGGGCCGGTTGGCGTACATCGTGGCCCGCACGCCCCGGACGAAGGGCGGGAAGCCGGGGAGGCCGCCGAGGTGCTCCACCCCGGTCAGGTCGGCCTCGGTGTAGAGCGGGGTGACGGGGATGCCCTCGGGGGTGGCCCAGGTCAGCTCGTCGGGGCTGGTGCCCCGCAGCTCCTTCTCGGCCCGGGCCCGCCAGGCATCGGGATCAGGTGCGTCCATGATCCGCCAATCGTACGTGGGGGAGTCGCCCTGCCCGTAGTGAGGCCGAGGGTGCCGCGCACGCGGTCACACGGGACTTAGCCTGACCGGGTGGCGAAGCGCTTCGTGATCATCGGTGGAGGGCCGGCGGGCAACGCCGCCGCCACCCGGGCGGCGACCCTGGGGGCCGAGGTCACCCTGATCGAGCGGGACATCATCGGCGGCGCCGCCCACCTGTGGGACTGCATCCCCTCCAAGGCCATGATCGCCACGGGTGGGGCCCTGTCCTACCTGGACAAGGTCGAGCAGATGGGCCTCCGCGAGGTCGGGGCCGAGATCGACCTGGAGGCCCTGCGGGAGCGGCTCACGTCCATCGAGGACCGGCTCGAGGCCTCGGTCACCGAACTGCTGGATCGCCAGAAGGTCCGCATCCTGCGGGGCACGGGTCGCCTGACCGGCCCCAACACGGTCGTGGCCGACACCGGCGACGGCGAGGTCACCATCCCGGCCGACGCCGTGCTCCTCAGCACCGGGAGCCGGCCCCGCATCCCGGACTGGGCCGAGCCCGACGGCGACCGGGTCCTGACGACCCGCCAGGCCTACCCGCCCAAGGTCCTGCCCGAGCACGTCGCGGTCATCGGCTCCGGCGTGACCGGCGTCGAGTTCGTCCACCTCTTCGCCTCGATGGGCTCCCAGGTCACGCTCATCGTCAGCCGCCAGCAGGTCCTGCCGCAGAAGGACCCGGAGGTGGCGGCCGCCCTCGAGGAGAACTTCCTGTCCCGGGGCGTCAAGCTGCTCAAGGGCGCCCGGGCCACGGGCCTGGAACGGGGCGACGACGGCGTCACCGTCGTCTGTGACGACGGCCGCCGGGTCGAGTGCTCCCACGTGCTCCTGGCCATCGGCTCGCTGCCCAACTCCGAGGAGTTGGGGCTGGACGCCGCCGACGTCGAGAGCGACGGCGGGTATGTGCCGGTCGACCGTCACCTCCGCTCGAACGTCGGCCCACATCTACGCCGCCGGCGACCTGTCGGGGAAGCTGCCGCTGTCCTCGGTGGCGGCCATGCAGGGGCGCAAGATCGCCGACCACGTCATGGGCCTGCACACCCGCGAGCACCGCCACCTCGACTACGACAAGGCCGCCTCGGCCATCTTCACCGAGCCCGAGATCGCCGACGTCGGCCTGGCCGAGGCCGACGCCTTCGCCATCGGGCGGAAGGTCCGCGTCACCAAGGTCCCCTTCTCGGCCAACGCCAAGGCCATGATCAACGACGCCACGCCCGGCTTCGTCAAGCTCGTGTCGGACCCCGCGACCGGCCAGGTCCTGGGCGGCTCCATCGTCGGTCGCCACGCCGCCGAGCTCATCGCCGTGGTGGCCCTCGCCGTCAGCGCCGGCCTGACCGTGACCGACCTCGACGACTCGCTCTTCGTCCACCCGACGTTGTCCGAGTCGTTGGCCGAAGCCGCCGACTAGGCCGGGCGATCGCCATGGGCGTGCTCGTGCTGGGCATGCATCGCAGCGGGACGTCCGCGCTCACCCGGGTCCTGAACCTGCTCGGCCTCGACGCGGGCCGGGACGTCCTCATGGGCGCCAGCGAGTCCAACCCCACGGGCCACTGGGAGGTCGAGCGGCTGACGTCGTTCAACGACCGCCTGCTGGATGACCTGGGCGGGCGCTGGTCGGCGCCCCCGGCTGTCGACACCGCAACTCTGGTGGGCCTGGCCGACGGCTCCTGGGGGACCGAGGCGGCCGAGCTGCACGCCGAGGCCTTCGCCGGCACCGCCTGGGTCTGGAAGGACCCCCGGGTCTGCCTGCTGCTCCCGTTCTGGCGGGCCGTGCTCAGCCGGTCCGAGGCCGAACCGCCGCATGAGGTCGTGGCCCTGCGGGACCCCACCGAGATCGCCGGCTCCCTGGCGGCGCGGGACGGCATGGCGCTGCCCTTCGGCCTGGCCCTGTGGGAGCGCTACACCCGGTCGCTGCTGGACTCGTTGGTCGGCGAGCGGGTCTGCTTCGTGCACTACGAGCGCCTCCTGGCCGAGCCCGAGGGCACGGCCCGCGAGCTGGTGGCCTTCTGCGCCGACGAGCCGCTGAGCGATGAGCCGGACCGTCTGGCCGAGGTGAGCGCCTATCTCGACGGTGGCCACCGCCACCAGAAGGCCATCGAGCACGATGTCCTGACCCCGGCCCAGATGGCCCTCGACGAGGCCCTGCTGGACCTGTCCGGCCCCGTCGAGGCCTTCGCGGCGCCGGCGCTCCCCCCGGAGACGGCCAACCTGCAGCTGGCCTTCGACGAGGCCAAGCGCCTGTCCTTCTTCCTGGAGGAGACCGACCGCCTGACGCAGAAGGTCGGCACCCTCGAGGCCGACCACGTCCGCCTGGCGGCCATCTACGAAGCCGAGACCGAGAAGCGCTCCGCCGAAGCCTCCGCCCTCGCCGAGCAGGTCACCGCCATCCGCGCGGAGGCCGACGACTACCTCCGCCAGCTGGAAGACCTCCGCTCCAAGTTCCCGCTCCGGGCCTACACCAAGGCCAAAGGCCTGCTCGGCCGCAGCTGACCGAAACCGACGCAACGAATGGGGTGTGGGAACGGGCCTCCACCGTCGGGGACGAGCCAGCCGGCCGCCGGTACCAAATTGCGTCGATCTGTTGCGCTTGGCGCAACAGATCGACGCCAGAAGGAACGCACCGGCTGCCGGAGACGATCCGGCGTCAGTTGGTTGCGTTCACCGCAACGGATCGGCGCCAGATCGCCGGCGGCGGCAGGCCGGTGGTCGCCGATCCGGCCTGAAATTGCGTTGGTTGAGGTCGTACAGCAGCCGTAAGGAACGCAATGTGACTGGTCGCCGGATCGCCCGTCGACATTGCGTTGGTTGTGGTCGTGGAGCGACCGAACGTCACGCAATTTCGGATCAGGGGGCAACACTCGGGGGTGCCGCCGACGGCTGGTGGCCCGTCCCCACGCCCCATTCCCTGCCATCGGTGGCCCGCGGCCCGACGGGCCGGAGCGGGTCAGCGACCGAGAAGCGCGACGAGCCGGCGGTCCTCGACCAAGGTCCCGTCCGCGAGTCCCGCATGGACCTCGTCGTCGCTGAGCAACACCCCGGCCCATTCCTCGTCGAAGCCGCCGGACTCCTGGAGGGCGTGGAGGCGGCGCCACTGGTGGCCGACCTCCTCGGGGAGCTCGGTGTTGCGGGCATAGGCGGCGCCGCCCTTGGCGATCTTGTTGGCGAACTGGGCGTAGCTGCGGACGGGGACGTGGAGGATGTCGATGCGGCCGTCGTCCAGGGTCCCGCCGGACAGGCCGTCGACCTCGTGGTTGCCCTGGAGCACGGTGATGTCGGCCGACGCCCGGTGGGCCACCTTGGGCGGGAGGGGCCCGTCGCCGAGGCCGGGGTGCTGGACGGCGGTCGCCTGGCGGATCACCATGGGCTCGCCGTCGGGGCGGGCGATCAGGTTGTGGCGCTGGGCCACCACCACGCCGACCTCGTCGGGCACGGACGCCAGCGTGGACCCGAGGTCACCGGACCGGGGGAACCAGAACTCGTCGGCGTCGTTGTTGATCACCCAGTCGGCGCCGTGCTCCGCCGCGGCCAACCGGGCCATGCGGGTGACCCAGCGGTGCTGGGCGTAGGTGTCCTCGGGCTCGTGGATGAGGCGCAGGCGACCGGCCCGCTCCTCGGCCTCGAGGATGGCGACGGTGCCGTCCGCCGAGCCGTTGTCCGTGGCGACCACGAAGTCCACGCCGTGCGCGTAGTGGTGGGCCAGGTTGGCCTCGATGATGTCCTCCTCGTCCCGGACGAGCAGGGTCATCACCAGCCTCATGACTCGACCTCCGCCAGCAGGCGGCGGGCGGCCACGACGGCCTCCTCCGGCGTCTCGGCCCAGGCCGCCAGGGAGCACTGGTGGGTCCACTCCTCGTACACGGAGCGGAGCTTGCCGTAGCTGTTGTCCAGCACGACGTGGGGGATCCCCTGCAGGAGCGAGAGCAGGTGCCCGTGGAGGCGGTCGGTGACGACCACCCGGCCCCGGGCCAGGATCCGGCAGCCCCGGTCGACCCAGCGCTCGGCGAGGGGCTCGAAGGTGGCGGCGTTGGGCCGCCACAGGGCCTTGGCCACGCCGGAGCCGGCCTCGAAGCGGGGGAGCAGGGCCGAGTTCAGCTTCAGCCGCACGCGGTCGGCCAGCGGCCACGGCACCTCGTCGGGCAGTGGGGCCAGCCAGTCCAACGACTCGACGGTCAGGCCCTCGACCGCGGGCAGCTCGTAGCCGGAGGCCTCGGGATCGGTCCGGGCCAGCCACAGCAGATCGACCCGGGCGTCGTCCGCCCGCTCCCGCATCCCCATAGAGAACACCGGGTCGGGACACAGGCGGCTGGGCACCGAGAAGTGCTCCTGGGCGTAGGCGAAGCTCTGGGGCTCCCGGGTCAGCAGGGTGAAGTCCGAGTGGCCCTCGCAGAGGCCCCGCAGCCGGTCCCGGTTGGCGGGCGTCCTGGAAGTGGATGCTCTGCGGGAGCTGGATCGTCCGCAGGTCGGGCAGCTCGGCCAGCAGGCGCTCCCGGGTCGTGGCCTGGCGGTGGGGGTACAGGTCGCCGAAGTTGGCCCCGGCGTGGATGAGGACGGTCCCCTCGCCCAACCGCTTGCGCAGCGTGTCGCCGTCGTAGGACGCCCAGGAGGCCGTGTAGACGACATCGGCGCCGATCCGGTCCAGGGCGGCCCGCTCGCCCAGCCAGAGGGCGGGGTCGCCCACGTTGGCGTGGTTGGGGAAGTTGACCAGCGCCACCCGGGTCCCACGGGGGACGAGCTCGCCGTAGATCCGGTCGATCTCGGCGGACCAGCGGCCGACCAGTTCGGCGTCGGGGCGGTGGCTCACGGCGTTCGGCAGGCTATAGCTAGGCCCCATGATCACCTTCTCGGAGGTCGGCGCCTCCGCCGGCGAGGTGCAGGGCACCATCCACGTAGAGGGCGAGTCCTTCGCCCTGTGGTTCAGGGTGACCGGTGCCCGCGTCGAGGCCACGGCCGAGGCGTTCACGGCATTG
Organism: uncultured Microthrixaceae bacterium; assembly: GCA_963748285.1. GTDB lineage: Bacteria > Actinomycetota > Acidimicrobiia > Acidimicrobiales > DATDAH01 > DATDAH01. Next base: position 1,069,984 of record CAVVIF010000008.1, on the reverse strand, counting down.
ACCCTGCCGGTCGCCATGAGCAGGGGATTGGCCATAGAGGCCCCAGGCCCGCTGGACGCCGCCTTCCGGCGCAACATGGACGCGTGGCAGCAGGTGCTGGCCACCTGGTACCCCGACCGGCTGGCGCCGGTCGACATCGTGGCCGGCTCCCGCCGCCCCCAGAAGCAGGCTCGGGGCCGCGCCTGCTTCTTCACCGGCGGCATCGACTCGTTCTTCAGTGCCCTGCGCCACCTCGACTCGATCGGGGCACTGGTCTTCGTGCACGGCTTCGACGTGCCGCTGGTGGAGCTGCCCGATCTGCGCGAAGCCGTCACCGCCGGCACCCGGGCCGCCGCGGCCGAGCTGGGCAAGCCGCTGGTCGAGGTCGAGACCAACCTGCACGACTTCAGCGACGCCATGGCGTCGCCGTGGGGGACGACGTACCACGGCGCCGCCCTGGCGGGGGTGGCCCACCTCCTGGTGCAGTCGTTCGGTGAGATCCTCATCGGCGGGACCCACACCTACTCGGACCTGTTCCCGTGGGGCTCCCATCCGATCTCGGACCCGCTGTTCTCCGGTGACCGCCTGCGGGTCGTCCACGACGGCTGTGACGCCGACCGGGTGGAGAAGACGATCGCCGTCGCCGCCTCCGAGGTGGCCATGCGCCACCTGCGGGTCTGCTGGGAGAACCGGGACGGGACCTACAACTGCGGCCAGTGCCGCAAGTGCATCCGCACCCAGATCGCCCTGAAGGTCGCGGGCCGCCTGGAGGCCTGCGAGACCCTGCCCGACACCATCGACCTCGACGAGGTCCGCTCGATGCCGCTCGATGACGTCAACACCATCGCCCGCCACGCCGAACTGGTGCACCACCTGCGGGCCCTGGGCACCGAGCCCGAGCTGCTCGAAGCCTGCGAGGAGGACCTCCGCCGCCACGACCCGGCCACGACCCGCTGGGGCACCCGGGACTGGACGTCGGTCCTGCCCCTGCTCCTCGAACGACCCGGAGCGACCCGCTCATGATCACCTTCTCCGGGGTTCGGTCCACCGACGCAGGGGTCGAGGGCGTCGTGGACGTCGACGGCGAGCCCTTCGAGGTCTGGTTCCGCATCGACGGGGCACGCGTCGAGCCGGTCGCCGAGGCGTTCACGACCATGGTGCTCCCGGTGGCCATGGCCCGCGGGTTGCCGATCGAGGCACCCGGACCCCTGTCCGAGGACTTCATCCGGGGCCTGGCCCAGTGGCAGTCGGTGTTCGCGGCCTGGTACCCGGACCGGTTGGCTCCCGTCCCCGTCCTCGCCGAGCGGCGTCGGCCGCGTCGCGCCGAGCGCCGTCGGGCGTGCTTCTTCACTGGTGGCGTGGACTCCTTCTTCAGCGCCCTGCGCCACCTCGACGCCATCGACGCCCTGATCTTCGTGTACGGCTACGACGTGCCCCGCGTGCAGTTGCCGGACCTCCGGGCTGCGGTCACCACCGGGGTGCGGGCGGCGGCGGGTGAGCTGGGCAAGCCGCTGGTCGAGGTCGAGACGAACCTCCACGACTTCTCCGACGCGATGGACTCGCCGTGGGGGACGACCTACCACGGGGTGGCACTGGCGGCGGTGGCCCATCTCCTGGCGCCGACGTTCGGTGAGCTGGTGGCGGGGGCCACCCACACCTTCGCCAACCTGTTCCCGTGGGGCTCGCACCCGCTGACCGACGCGCTGCTGTCCAGCGATCGGTTGTCGCTGGTGCACGACGGCTGCGACGCGGACCGGGTCGAGAAGGCCATCGCCATAAGCCGGTCGGATGTGGCCCTGCGCCACCTGCGGGTGTGCTGGGAGAACCGGGACGGGACCTACAACTGCGGCCAGTGCGGAAAGTGCATCCGGACCCAGATCGCCCTGCGCATCGCCGGCCGGTTGGAGTCGTGCGAGACCCTGCCCGACAGGATCGACCTCGACGCCGTCCGGTCGATGCCCTTGGCCGACCTCAACACCATCGCCTTCCTGGCGGTGCTCGTCGTCCACCTCCGCGATCTCGGGACCGAGCCCGACCTCCTGGAGGCGTGTGAGGAGAACCTTCGGCGCCACGATCCCGCAGGCGTCCGCTGGGGGGCCCGGGACTGGACCTCGGTGTTGCCCCTGCTGGGCCAGCAGGCCCAGGCCGGCGCCGCGGGTGCATGGCCGGAGCGGCCGTAGGCCTTAGGCCCTCCCGTTCACGGCTGGCGCAGGGCGTAGAGCTGCCAGTCGCCGGGGACGCCCTTGAGCACGTGCACGCCGTGATCGTCGAACTGGAGGTCGGATCCGGCGACGACGTCGACCAACGTCCGGGACACGAGGATCTGACCCGCCTCGGCGAGGCCGTCGACCCGGGCGGCGATGTTGACCGCGATGCCGCCGATGTCGTCGCCTCGCACCTCGATCTCGCCGGTGTGGATCCCGGCCCGCAGCTCCACGCCGTGCACCAGGAGCGCCGTGCGCAGCGCCGATGCGGCGTGCACCGCACTCCTCGGCCGGTCGAAGGTGGCCATCACCCCGTCCCCGGTGGTCTTCACGACGCGGCCGCCGAAGCGTTCGATCTGCTGCCGTGACTCCCGGTCGTGGGCATCGAGGAGGTTGCGCCAGCGGTTGTCGCCGAGCGTCGCGGCCAGTTCTGTCGACGCGACGATGTCGGTGAAGAGGACGGTGCTGAGGACGCGGTCGGGGCCGTGGCGCCCCCGCGCCCCGGTGATGAACTCCTCGATCTCGTCGAGCACCTCGTCGGCGTCGCCGGTGAAGGGCAGGTGATCGCCACCGGAGAGCTCGACGTACTTCGCTCCCGCGATGTTCTCCGCCAGATACCGACCGTGGCCTACGGGCGCCACCCGGTTCTCCCGGCGGTGCACGATCAACGTCCGCACCGCGAGATCCGAGAGCACGGGGCGGAGATCGACCTCCCGCATCATCAGGAACTGGGCCCTGGCCGCCGCCGGTCCGGCCCCCTGCTGTCCGGCGCGCTTCCACCAGGCCCGGAAGGCCTGGTCGGCGCCCATGCTCGGGGCCAGCAACGCGACGTCGTCGACCCCCTCGTCGTCCCGTTCGAGGCGCTGGACGTCCTCGTAGAACGCAGCGAGGACGGCGTCCGGGACGCCCCACGGGTAGTCCGGCGCCCGGGTCATGCGCGCCATGCTGTTGGCCAGGACCAGACCCGTGGTGCGTTCCGGGTGTGCCGCCGCGAACGCCAGGGCGACGAAGCCGCCCGTGGAGCTGCCCAGAGCCACGGCGCCGGGCGAGCCGGCGGCGTCCTGGACCGCGACGACGTCGGCCACGAAGTCATCGAGGGTGGGCGGGGCGGACGTGGTCGATGGGGTCGGAGAGCCCGATGCCACGACGGTCGAAGCGGATGAGGCGCGTGAACGACGCGAGACGCGCCTCGAACCGGCTCCAGTGGGGCTGGTCCTCGATCGACGCGATCGAGAGGGTGTTGCCGTAGTTGATCTCGAGGAGGTCGACAGGTCCGTCACCGAGGACCTGGTAGGCGATGTGCGGGCCGTCGGTCGCCGCGTACCGGACCTCGGACGTGGGGGGCACTCCGGTCAGTCTGCCCCGTGGGGCACGGCGGTGAGGGCGACGGGCCCGGTCAGCCCGCGGGGTCGCTACTCGATGATGACGACGACGTCGCCGGAGCCGACGGAGTCGCCCGGGGCGACCTTGACCTCGGCCACGGTGCCGCTGGTCTCGGCGTTGATGTTGTTCTCCATCTTCATGGCCTCGAGGACGCAGACGGCCTGACCGGCCTCGACGGCGTCGCCCACCTCGACCAGCACCTTCACGATCGTGCCCTGCATGGGCACCGTCACCGTGCCGGCCCCCGCCGCGCCGCCGCCGCTGTCGGACGCCGCCGCCCGCCGGGGACGAGCCGCCCTCGGCCCACCGGCCGCCGCGGGGGCGGCGGCGGACTCGGGGACCCAGACCTTGACGGCGAAGCGCTTGCCGTTGACCTCGACGTCGACGTCGCGGCGGACCTTGGGCTCGTCCTCCTCGCCGTCGGCCGGGGCCGACGGCGCCGGGGCGCCGACACCCGATGAGGTCGAGGGTCTCCTCGACCCACTTGGTCGAGTGCGTCGGCGGCCGCGAAGTCCGGGTGCGACAGGATGGCCACGTGGGCCGGGGCCGTGGTGGCCACGCCCTCCACGACCAGCTCGTCGAGGGCCCGCAGCATCCGCTTGCGGGCGATCTCCCGGTCGGCGCCCCAGACGATGAGCTTGCCGACGAGGTTGTCGTAGAACTGGCTGACCTCGTCACCCTCCTCGTACCCACCGTCCCAGCGAACGCCGTAGCCCTGCGGGATCGGTGAGCTCGGTGATGCGACCGGGGGAGGGGAGGAACGCCCCGCCGGCGGGGTCCTCGGCGTTGATGCGGACCTCGATGGCGTGGCCCCGCAGGTCGATGTCGTCCTGGGTGAACGACAGGGGCTCACCCGCCGCCACCCGCAGCTGCTCGGTGGCGAGGTCGAGGCCGCTGACCATCTCGGTCACGGGGTGCTCGACCTGCAGGCGGGTGTTCATCTCCAGGAAGTAGAACTCGCCGTCCTGGTACAGGAACTCGACGGTGCCGGCGTTGACGTAGCCGCAGGACTGGGCCACGCGGACCGAGGCCTCGCCCATGGCCTGGCGGATCTCGTCGGGGAAGTCGGGGGCCGGGCTCTCCTCGACCAGCTTCTGGTGGCGACGCTGGGCCGAGCAGTCCCGCTCGCCCACCCACACGCAGTTGCCGTGGGTGTCGGCGATGACCTGCATCTCGACGTGGCGGGGCCAGGTCAGGTAGCGCTCGAGGTAGATCTCGTCGCGGCCGAAGTAGGCCAGCGCCTCACGCTGGGCGGACTCGATGGCCTCGTGCACGCTCTCGGAGTCGTGGACGACCTTCATGCCGCGACCACCGCCGCCGTAGGCCGCCTTGATGGCCACCGGCCAGCCGTGCTGCTCCGCGAACGCGTAGACCTCGGCCGCGGTGGTGATCGGCTCGTCGGTCCCGGGGACGCCCTCGACGTCGGCCGCGGTGGCGGCGTGGCGGGACGAGATCTTGTCGCCCATGACCACGATGGCCTCGGGCGGGGGCCCGATCCAGGACACGCCGTCCATGTCGCTGATGGCCCGCGCGAAGTCGGCGTTCTCGGAGAAGAACCCGTACCCCGGGTGGACGCCGTCGGCGCCGCTGCGGGCGATGGCGTCGAGGATGGCCTCGGTGTTGAGGTAGCTCTCGGCCGCCGTTTCACCCCCCAGCGCGAAGGCTTCGTCGGCCAAGCGGACGTGCAGCGCGTCCCGGTCGAGCTCGGAGTAGACGGCCACGGTCGCGATGCCCGATTCCTTGCAGGCACGGATGACGCGGACGGCGATCTCGCCTCGGTTGGCGATCAAGACCTTGTTCAGCACCCCATAGGGTTACCGGAATGCGGGGCCGCGACGCCAGAACCGGCCTTTCCGACGGTCAGCTCCAAGCCCTCGCGGGCACCCGTTTCACCGTTCACTGGGTCGACGCGACGGGCTCGACGAACGACGATCTGCGGGCCGCGGTCGCCGACGGCGCGCCCGACGGGAGCGTCCTGCTGGCCGACCACCAGACGTCGGGGCACGGTCGCCAGGGGCGCACCTGGGAGGCGCCGCCTGGGTCGTCGTTGCTGGTCTCGGTCCTGCTCCGGCCCGACCTCGACCCCGACCACCTGCACCTGCTGACGACCGCGGTGGGGGTGGCGGCGGCGGAGGCCGTCGACGAGGAGCTGGCCGTCCCGGTCGGGCTGAAGTGGCCCAACGACCTGGTGGTGGCGACGCCGGCCGGCGAGCGGAAGCTCGGCGGGATCCTGGCCGAGGCCACGTGGTCCGGTGATCGAGCTCGACGCGGTGGTCGTGGGCCTCGGGCTCAACGTCGACTGGCCGGATCCCGTCCCCGACGATCTGGCCGACATCGCGGTGGCCCTCAACCACCTCACGGACGAGGACGTCGACCGGGGCGACCTCCTGGTGTCCCTCCTCCTGCGGCTGGAGTCGATCCTGGTCGACCCCGAGCGCTCGGCCCTGCTCGAGCGCTGGGCCCACCTGGCCACGACCATCGGCCGCGACGTGCGTGTGGAGCTGGCATCGGGCAGCGAGGTGGTCGGCCGCGCCACCGGCCTCACCGACACCGGTCGGCTGGTGGTCGAGACCGCGGGCGGCGTGGAGGAGATCACCGCCGGCGACGTCCACCACCTCCGTCCGGCCTGACGGGGACGGTGGGTGTCAGCCCGCACCGGCGCGCCCGACGGCCGACGGCGGTAGACACTCCGGCGATGGAGGCGCCCTACGTGCTGGTCTGCAACTGCTGCGGACAGCGGTACCCGGCCGGAGGCGAGTACCTGCTCGACTGCTGTGCCGAGGGGATGCTCGTGGCCGAGTACCCCCGACTCCAGGTGCGGGACCACCTCCAAGGCCTCTGGCGGTTCGCCGACTGGCTGCCCGTCGAGGAGCCCGGCACCGACGACATCGGCGGGAGCACCTTCCGCAGCGAGGGCCTGGGCGAGCTGCTCGGCCTCGACGACCTGTGGGTCGCCTTCAACGGCTGGTGGCCCGAGCGGGGGGCGCACTGCCCGACCTGTTCCTTCAAGGACCTCGAGGTGGCCCCGACCCTGCAGCGGCTGGTCGAGGCCGATGCCGCCGGGGTCATCGTGGCCACCGCGGGCAACACCGGGCGGGCGTTCGCCGACCTGGGCGCCGGCGTGGAGTTCCCCGTCGTGGTGGTCACCGCCGAGGCCCACGTCGAGCGGATCTGGCGGTCCGGCCTCCCCACGGCGCCCACCACCGCCGTCGTCGGGATCGCCGGCGGCGACTACAACGACGCCATCGAGGTGGCCGCCGAGGCCGCGGCCCTCGTCGGCTTCGAGCTGGAGGGCGGGGTCAAGAACGTCGCCCGCCGTGACGGCATCGGGACGCTCCTGCTCGACGCCGTGACCACGATCGGTCGCATGCCGAACCACTACGTGCAGGCGGTGGGCGGTGGCCCCGGACCCATCGGGGTCTGGGGCGCGGCCGAGCGCCTCGCCGCCGATGGCCGCTTCGGTGGCGTGCAGCCCCGCTTCCACCTCGCCCAGAACTCGACGCACCATCCGGTGCACACGGCCTGGCAGGCCGGGCGGGGGACCATCGAGCGCGGCGATGTGCCCGCCTCCGGAGACGGGGCCTACGCCGACGTGCTCGTCAACCGGAACCCGGCGTACGCGGTGCGGGGCGGGCTCCACGACCTGCTGGTGGCGACCAAGGGCCAGACCTACGCGGTCGAGGCCGACGACGCCGCCCGCTGGCGGGCCACCTTCACCGAGCACGAGGGGATCGACATCATGGAGGCGCCCGCGGTCGCGCTCGCGGGCCTGGCCCAGGCCGTCGCCACGGGTGAGATCGGGCGCGAGGACTGCGTCCTGCTCTCGGTGACAGGTGGCGGGGTCGATCGCCTGCACCAGGACGCCCCCATCCAGGAGCCGTCCGAGGTCGTACTGGCGCTCCGGGACGAGGCCGTCGAGGTCGTGGCGAAGGTGGCCGATGGGCTCGGCTGAGGTCGCCGCCGAGGTCGAGGCCTACCGGGCGGCGACGCCGGGTTCGGCCGCGCTGTTCGCGGCGGCCCAGCGCTCGCTGCCCGGCGGGGACTCCCGCAGCACGCTCTTCTATCCCCCGCACCCCCTGGCGATGGCCCGGGGCGCGGGCGGCCGCGTCTGGGACGTCGACGGCCACGAGCTGGTCGACCTGACCAACAACCACACGGCCCTCGTCCACGGGAACGCCCATCCGGTGGTGCTCGATGCCGTCCGCGCCCAACTGGAGAAGGGGAGCTGCTTCTCGGGACCGGTGGCCCTCCAGGTCGAGGTGGCCGACCAGCTGACGGCTCGCTTCCCCGGCCTCGAGCGGGTGCGCTTCTGCGCCTCGGGCACGGAGGCGACGCTGCACGCGACCCGTGCGGCCCGGGCCTTCACCGGGCGCCTGCGCATCGCCAAGGCCGAGGGGGCGTACCACGGCAGCCAGGACGACGTCTTCGTCAGCACCCACCCGACCCCCGACCAGGCCGGCCCCGCAGACCGACCGATCTCTGTGGCTCGGGCCGAGGGTCTGCACCGGTCGGCGCTGGCGGACACGGTCGTCTTCCCGTTCAACGACCTCGACGCCACGGCCGCCGTCCTGCGGGAGGCCGGCCCCGACCTCGCCGCCGTCCTGGTCGAACCGGTCATGGGCTCGGCGGGGATGATCCCGGCCGAGCCGGGCTACCTGGCGGGGGTCGCCGAGGTGGCGGCCGAGATCGGCGCCCTGCTCGTGGTCGACGAGGTGATCACCCTCCGCCTCGCGCCCGGTGGTGGCCAGGCGTGGGCCGGGGTCGAGGCCGACCTGACCTGCTTCGGCAAGATGCTCGGCGGCGGGTTCCCGCTCGGGGCCTTCGGGGGGCGGGCCGACGTGCTGGCCGCCTTCGACCCCACGGGCGAGGCCGGCCCGCTCGTCGGCCACCCCGGCAGCATGAACGCCTGGGCCGTCGGCCTGGCCGCCGCGGCCGCGACGCTGGACCTGCTGACGCCCGAGGCCATCGCCGAGGTCGGGCGCCGGGGCGACGACCTGCGAGCTCGGCTCGCCGCCGTGGCAGGAGAGCGGGGCGTGCCGCTCACCGTGACCGGCGTCGGGTCCCTGCTGGGCCTCCACCTGACCGACGGCCCGGTCCGGTGCTTCCGGGACACCTGGGCCGAGGACCGGGAGCTGGGCCGCGGCGTGTTCCTCGGCCTGATCAACGACGGCGTCCTCACCGACCCCCGCGGCGCCGCCTGCCTGTCCACCGTCACCACCGACGCCGACCTCGACCTCGTGGTCGCCGCCTTCGCCCGGGTCCTCGACCGCCTGACCTGACGCCGGCCCGTCGTCGGGCTGGGGGACCGATGGCAGGGATGGGGGCGTGGTGTCGGGCTGCGGCTCGTCGGGGGCATGTCGGCCCCTCCGACATCGGCCCTCGACGGTCCTTCGGAGGCAATAGGTCACGGAATCCGTGACCTATTGCCTCCATTGGGTGGGGACGGTGCTCGACGCGGTTCCGTGAGGCGGAGGGCCGGCCGTGCCCCGACCGGCTGGCCGCTCGTTCCCACGCTCCCATCCCTGCTGTCGGTTGGCCTGGCAGGAGGACCCGCGTGCCCCCGACGACCGGTAGCCCGATCCCACGCCGTGCGCTCAGTCGGGCAGGCGCTCCGGGAAGAAGCGCTCCAGCAGGGGGCGGCAGTGGGCCAGGACCCGCTCCTCGACGTAGGCGGGGTCGAGCTGGTCGAGCAGGCCGGAGCGTTCGGGGGCGGCGTACTCGTGGGTCCGGGTGGGGTCCAGCGTCGACAGGGGAACGCCGGCGAAGTCGGCGAGGTCGCCCAACCGGGAGCCGAGATGGTCGGTGCGAACCACCAGGAGCCGGGCAGGCGGCACCACGGCCAGGGCCCGTTCGTTGCGTTCGGCCCAGGAGTGCAGGTAGCCGTCGAGGGTGAACAGCCCGGCGTCGGCCAGGGCCCGCTCCTCGCGGGGGTGGACGCGGTCGGCCTGGTACCGGATCTCGCGGAGGCGCAGGTAAGCGGCCGCGGGGTCACCTCGGAGTGAGTGGTCGACCATCGAGGTCAGCCAGTCGAAGGGGTCCCGCAGGGTCAGGACGAACCGGGCCTTCGGGACGACCTCCACCAGCTCCTCGACCACCAGGCCGTTCAGGCCGGCGCAGTTGACCTCCAGGCGGAGGCGGCGCTCCCGGGAGCGCAGATATCCCCGCAGCTCCGAATCGCCCGCTCGGCCATCGGCCACGGCCACGATGAGGTCGACCAGGGTCAGCGCCTCGGGCTCGTGGGCGGTCCGGTAGTGCCCGGCGAACACGGCTTCGAGGGAATGGGTGCCCGACTTCGGCGAGCCGATGCCGAACAGGCGCAGGCGGCGCCGGTGCCACCGGCCCCGGGCCGAGGTGATCGGGGCCATCAGAGGCCGAGCGGGCCCAGCAGCGCACCACAGTGGTGGGCGATCCGTTCGTCCACGTACGCGGGGTCGAGGTCGGCCAGCGCCCCGAAGTGCCCTGCGGCGGGGAAGGAGTGCACGCGGCTGTGGTCGAGGCTGTCGCGGGGCACGCCACAGAAGTCGGCCAGGCCGTCGAGGCGATCGGCCAGGTCCTCGGTCCGCACGATCAGGAGGTCGTCGGCCGGAACGGACTCCAGGACCCTTCGGTTGTGCCGGGCCCACGAGCCGAGGTAACCGTCGAGCGTGTAGAGCCCCCGATCCCGCCAGGCGGCCTCCTCGGGGGGGTGGGTCAGCTCCGCGGCCCGGAAGCGCAGCTCGCGCCAGCGCACCCAGTGGGGCGGCGTCTCGTGGGCCAGCGAGTGGTTGGCCATCGAGTCCAGCCACGCGTGCGGCTCGCGCACGGTCAGGACGTACCGGCTTCCCGGGAACAGGGCGACCAGGTCGGGCACCACCTCTCCGTTGACCAGCGAGGCGTCCATGTCGAGCGCGAGGCGGGCGTCGCGTGCGCCACGAGGTGGTCACGGATGTCCTGGCTCGATGCGGTTCGTTCGGCGACGGCGAAGATGATCTCCATCAGCTCCTTGGCCCCGGCTTCATGGGCCGCGCGGTGGTCCCGCTCGAAGATGGCCGCAAGCGAGTGGGTGCCGGTCTTGCCCGTGCCGACCCCGAAGAGCCTCCGCCGTCCTGTCATGGGTCGAGGGTGCGGGACATCGAGCGCGGCGAAGGCCTCGGCCGCGGCGACCGAGAGAGGGCCGGGGCAGCGCGGGAGCGGCCGGCCGTCGACGGTCGAGATCGGCTGGACGTCGCGGGTCGAGGAGGTCAGGAAGGCCTCGTCGGCCCGGGCGAAGTCCTCCATGCCCACGTCGGCCTCGACGGCGTCGGTGGTCTCGAGCAGGAGGTGCGCGGGTGATCCCGGCCAGGCAGCCCGAGCTCAGCGGCGGAGTGACCAGGCGGCCGTCGAGGCCCACGAAGATGTTCGACCCGGTGCCCTCGCACAGGTTCCCGGCCAGGTTGGCGAAGAGGGCCTCGCCCGCGCCGTGCTCGGTGGCGTGGGCCAGGGCGACCACGTTCTCGGCGTAGGAGATCGTCTTCAGGCCGGCGACGGGGCTGCGCTCGTTGCGGGGCCACGGCACGATCACGACGGCGGCGTCCGGGGGCCAGGTGCCCTTCGGCCCCGTCGCCATCACCACGGTCGGGCCGTCGTCGCCGCGGGCCGAGCCGAGCGGGTCCGGGGCCACCGGTCACGGTGATCCGCAGCCGTCCCACTCCGGGCTGGTTGGCCTCGATGACCTCGGCCACCCCGGCGCGCAGCTCCTCGTCGGTCCGGGGGAGGTGAGGCCGAGGCCGTCCGCCGAGCGGCGGAGGCGGGCGAGGTGACGGGTCAGCGCGAAGGCCTCGCCGTCCACGACCTTGGCCGTCTCGAAGACACCGTCGCCCACCAGGAGCCCGTGGTCGGAGGCGTTGATGGCCGGGCGGTCGGCCGGCCGAGCAGCGCGCCGTTGAGCCAGATGGGTGCTCACGGTGCTGCCCACCAGCTCGCCCGAGGCCACGGCCAGCAGGCGTCGGGCCTTCAGCTCGGTCTCCCGCCATTCGGCCTCGGGATCGGAGTCCCAGGTGATCCCGCCACCGGTGCCGAAGTGCAGACGTCCCTCCTCGATCCAGAACGTGCGGATGGCCACGTTGAGCTCGCCCGACCCCGGCATCCGCGTCGACCCAGCCCACGGCGCCGCAGTAGACGCCCCGGGGGACGGGCTCGAGGCGACGCAGGTGGTCGACGGCGGCCAGTTTGGGAGCGCCCGTGACCGATCCGGGCGGGAAGGTGGCGTCGATCAGCTCGGGCCAGCCCAAGCCGGGACGGAGGCGGCCCTCGACGGTGCTGACGAGGTGGACGAGGCCGGGGTGGGGCTCCACCCGACAGAGCGAGGGCACCCGCACCGAGCCGAACCCGCAGACCCGACCGAGGTCGTTGCGGACGAGGTCCACGATCATCACGTTCTCGGCCTGGTCCTTGGGGGTGAGGCGGTCGGCCGTGGCCGCCGTGCCCTTGATGGGCGAGGACCAGACCCGGTCGCCCTCGCGGCGGAGGAACTGCTCGGGGGAGGCGGAGGCCACCGCGAGGTCCGCGCCCGGCACCCGGACCACGGCCGCGTAGGGCGCGGGGTTGCCGGCGGCCAGCGCGGCCCCGAGCGCGGCGATGTCACCGCTGGTGCCCGCGCCCGGGACGTGCGGGGCCGACAGCCGGCGGGTCAGGTTGACCTGGTAGACGTCGCCCCGGCCGATGGCCTCCCGGATGTCGCGCACGCCGGCCTCGAAGGCAGCCTGGTCCAGCGACGAGGTCCACTGGTCGGGCCGGGGGCCCCGCCAGCGCTCGCCGGGCCAGGGCACCGCAGGGCGCACCGTGGCGAAGCGGGCGCAGACGGGAGCGCCGTCGAAGGGCACGACCACGGCCCAGAAGCCCTCGCCGTCGAGGGCCGCCAGGTCGTCGGTGAGGTCGACGAGGTCGGTGGCCAGGCGGTCACCGACCACCGCCAGAGCTCCCTCGGAACGGACCGCCGTGCACCCAGCGGAGGCTACGGGGCGACCGGCGCGGACGCCTCTGGACTTGCGGAGCGGCCGGGTAGCCTCGAACCGATGGCCGGTCGACGGGCGCGTGCGCGCCGCACCTGGCCCCAGCGTCTGCTGATCACGTTCAACGTCGGTGTCATCGCCGCGTGCCTGGTCGCCGCCGGGGCACTCGGGTACCTGAACCAGAAGCTCGAGCAGATGCCAGCGCATCGACTTCGGCGTCCGAGGTCCTCACCGCCGAGCCCGAGGACGCCGGCGAGCCCCAGAACTACCTCCTGGTCGGCACCGACAGCGCGGCGGGCTTCGACGAGAACGACTCCCGGACCGACGGCCGCGAGAACCTCGGCGTCCTCTCGGACACGATCATGCTGCTGCGGGTCGATCCCAACTCGACCCAGGCCCAGCTCCTGTCCTTCCCCCGCGACCTCTGGGTGACCATCCCCGGGGCGGGAGAGCAGAAGATCAACGCCGCCCTCGCCGCCGGCGGCGCCCGAGACCCTGATCGACACGATCACCGAGAACTTCGACGTGCCCGTGCACCACTACGTCGAGGTCGACTGGCTCGGGTTCCGAGAACCTCGTCGCCGCCGTCGACGGCGTCCCCATGTACTTCGACAAGCCCCTGCGGGACCCCTCGACCGGCCTCAACATCCCGCACACGGGGTGCGTGACCCTCGAGCCCGGAGCAGGCGCTGGCCTTCGCCCGCTCCCGGAGCCTCGAGTACTCCGAGGACGGGGGCGCCACCTACCAGGTGGACGGCACCGGCGACCTCGGGCGGATCTCCCGCCAGCAGGCCTTCATCCGGGTCGCCATCCAGCGGGCGATCGACAAGGGCGTGCGCAACCCGATCACGCTGAACTCCCTGGTCAACGTCGGCATCGACGCCGTGGGCGCCATCGACACCGAGCTGAGCGCCGACGACCTCATCACCCTCGGCCGGGCCTTCCGCAGCTTCGAGCCCGAGCGAGCTCCAGACCATGTCCCTCGACGTCTACGACGACGTCGTCAACGGGGCGGCCATCCTCCGCCTGCAGGACACCGAGGCCAACCAGGAGCGCCTCGACATCTTCAAGGGGTTGGGCGAGGGCGCCGGCGGCCAGGCGGGCACGGTCCGGGTGGCCATCAACAACGGCACCGGTGACACCGGCCAGGCCACCGAGGTGGCCGAGGGCCTCGGCGCCCTCGGCTTCGACACCTCGCCCGGCACCGGCGACGCCGAGAGCTTCGACTTCACCCGCACCGTGGTGCGCTACCAGCGCCGGGCAGCGAGGCCGACCGCGCAGTACGTCGCTGCACAATTCGTGAACGGTGCCGATCTACAGGAGGTGGGAGCCACCTATGTCGCCGACGTCATCGTCGTCACCGGCACGGACTACGCCGGGGTCACCGACTCGCTGCAGCCACCCCCGACGCCGCTCGCCGGCGCCGGCGAGCCGACCGTGCCCGGCACCACGCCGTCCGACCCGGGCGACGAGGTCGTGACCTCCACCACCTACGCCTACGGCGAGGTGCCCAGCACCCCCGCCGACGAGACCTGCGGGTAACGCCATGGCCGAGATCGCTGTCGTCGGAGCCGGATACGTCGGGCTCACCACTGCGGCCTGCTTCGCCCACCTGGGCCACAGGGTCGTCTGCGCCGACATCGACGTCGAGCGCGTCGAGTCCCTGTCCCGGGGCGAGGTCCCCATCGTCGAGCAGGGCTTGGACGCCGTCGTCCGCGAGGGCCTCGACAGCGGCCGGCTCAGCTTCGTGGTCGGCGCCCCCGAGGCCGCCCGCCAGGCGCGAGTTCGTCTACCTGGCCGTGCCCACGCCCCAGGGCGCTGACGGCAGCGCCGACCTGAGCTACATCGAGGGCGCGGCCCGCGAGATCGGCCCGGTGCTGGCCCCCGAGGCCGTCGTGATCAACAAGTCGACCGTGCCCGTGGGCTCGACCGGTGTCGTCGAGCGGGCCCTGGGACGCTCCGACGTCTACGTCGTGTCCAACCCCGAGTTCCTCCGCGAGGGCTCCGCCGTGCAGGACTTCCTGCACCCCGACCGGGTGGTCATCGGCGCCGACGACCAGAGCGCCGCCATCCGGGTCGCGTCGCTGTACGTCGGCGTGCCCGCCCCGCTCATGGTCACCGACCCGGCCTCGGCCGAGACGATCAAGTACGCCAGCAACGCCTTCCTGGCCACCAAGCTCTCGTTCATCAACGCCGTGGCCACCATCTGCGAGGCAGGTGGGCGCCGACGTCAACGACGTCGTGCTCGGCATGGGCTACGACAAGCGCATCGGCCACGACTTCCTGCGGCCCGGGCCCCGGCTACGGCGGCTCGTGCTTCCCGAAGGACACCTCGGCGCTGGTCCGCATCGCCGAGGACGCGGGCTACGACTTCGGCCTGCTGCGCAGCGCCATGGCCGTCAACGAGGAGCAGTTCGACCGGGTGGCGGCCAAGGTCGCCGACCTGGTCGGCGGTGACCTGTCGGGCCGCCGCATCGCCCTCTGGGGCCTGACCTTCAAGGCCCGCACCGACGACCGCCGCGAGTCGCCGGCCCTCCACATCGCCCGCCGCCTGCTCGACGCCGGGGCCGAGCTCCGGGCCCACGACCCCACCGTGGGCGACGGCCCGCTGAGCGAGCTGCCCGGCGTCGAGGTCAGCTCGGCGACCCCTACGCCGCCTGCGAGGGGGCCGAGGCCCTGGTCGTGCTGACCGAGTGGGACGAGTTCCGGTGGCTGGACTTCGACAAGGTGGCCTCGGTCATGGCCGCGGCCCGCGTCATGGACACCCGCAACCTGCTCGAGCGGGCCGCCCTCGTGCGCCGCGGCTTCGACTACGAGGGCCTCGGGTCGCTGACCGATGGCCCGCGTCGTGGTCACCGGGGGCGCCGGCTTCCTCGGCTCCCACATCAGCACCGCCCTCCTCGACCGGGGTGACGAGGTCGTCGCCGTCGACAACCTGCGCACCGGCCGGGTCGAGAACATCGAGCACCTCTTCGGCCACGACGGCTTCCAGTTCGTGCGCCACGACGTGTCCGAGTACCTCTGGGTGCCCGGCCCGGTCGACGCGGTCCTGCACTTCGCCAGCCCGGCTTCGCCCCGCGACTACCTGGAGCTGCCCATCCAGACCCTGAAGGTCGGCAGCCTCGGCACCCACAACGGGCTGGGCCTGGCCAAGGACAAGGGCGCCCGCTTCCTGCTGGCCTCCACCAGCGAGGTCTACGGCGACCCGCAGGTCCACCCCCAGCCCGAGGACTACTGGGGCCACGTGAACCCCGTCGGCCCCCGCGGGGTCTACGACGAGGCCAAGCGCTTCGCCGAGGCCATCTCCATGGCCTACGCCCGCACCCACGGCATGCCCGTGCGCATCGTGCGCATCTTCAACACCTACGGCCCCCGCCTCCGCGCCCAGGACGGCCGGGTGGTGTCCAACTTCATCGACCAGGCCCTCAAGGGCGAGCCGCTCACCATCTACGGCGACGGCACCCAGACCCGCAGCTTCTGCTACGTCGACGACGAGGTCCGGGGCTTCCTGGCCCTGCTCGACAGCGATCTCGACGGGCCCTGCAACATCGGCAACCCCGACGAGTTCACGGTCCGGGAGCTGGCCGACCTGGTCATCGAGATCACGGGCAGCAGTCGGAGATCGTCCACGAGGAGCTGCCGGTCGACGACCCCGCCAAGCGCCGTCCCGACATCACCCGGGCCCGCACCGAGCTCGGCTGGGAGCCGCAGTCCAGCTCCGCGAAGGCATCGAACGCACCGTCGCCTGGTTCCAAGCGAGGCCCTGCGGTCTCAGCGAGGCTGGACGCATCCGCGTCGGCGCGGCGAGGCTAGGTCGCCGCTCAGCACTTCGCGCGGAGCTCGGTCTTGCTGCCGCTGCTGCGCAGCCTGACGGTCAGAGGATTCGTTCCTCGGCTTCTTCGCGGTTGGCCAGGTACCAGTCGACGGTGGCCCGCAGGCCCTCGCGGAGGGGCGTGCTGGCCTTGAAGCCGAACTCGGTGGCCGCCCGCGTGGGGTCGACGCGGCGGCGGGGCTGGCCGTCGGGGTAGTTGCTGTCCCAGCGGATCTCGCCCTCGAAGCCGACGGTCTCGGCGATCAGGGGGACGAGGTCCCGGATCCAGGTCTCCTCGTCGGCGCCGAGGTTCACCGGGTCGCCGCCGTCGTAGCGCTCGGCGGCCTGGAGGATGCCGTCGGCGGCGTCCTCGACGTAGAGGAACTCCCGGCTGGCGTTGCCCGTGCCCCAGACCACGATGTGGTCCTCGCCGGCCTCGTGGGCGTCCACGCACTTCTTGATGAGGGCGGGGATCACGTGGGACACCGCGGCGTTGAACTTGTCGCCCGGGCCGTAGAGGTTGGTCGGCATCAGGTAGATGACGTCCTGGCCGTACTGCTCCCGGTTGGCCTGCGCCTGCGCCAGCTGGGCCAGCTTGGCGATGCCGTAGGGGGCGTTGGTCTCCTCCGGGTAGCCCGTCCACAGCTGGTCCTCGGAGAAGGGGACCTCGGCGTAGCTTGGGGTACGAGCAGATCGTCCCGATCATCACGGTCTTGCGGGTGCCCCGGCGGCGGGCCTCGTCGAGGACGTAGGTGCCCATCAGGAGGTTGTCGAGGTAGAGGTCGGCCGGACGCTCCCGGTTGGCCCCGATGCCGCCGACCCGGGCGGCCAGGTGGATGACCAGGTCGGGATCGACGTCGTCGAAGAGGCGGACGGCGTCGTCGGCCCGGCGCAGGTCGTACTCGTCGCTGCCCGGGGCGGCCACGCAGGGCCGGCCCGGCGGCCTGCACCCGCTCGAGCACGGCCCGGCCGAGGAAGCCCGAGCCGCCGGTGACGAGGACGCGCTGGTCGGTCAGGAATCCGGCCATCGCGCGACCGACGGCTACCGGCGTGCCACGGCGCTGCGGCACATCGGCGTGCGCTCCGGCTGGCGCCTGCAGCGTCACCCGGAACGACCTCCCGGCTGCGAGACTCCGCCGGTGCGGCTCGCGGTGACCCTCGAACAGTGCTGGCACCGTGTGCCCGGGGGGACGGCGACCTCGGTGCTGCGCACCGTCGACGCGCTGACCGAGCGCGACGACGTCGAGGTCGTCGGCGTCGCCGCCCGCCACGGCCACCCGCCCGAGGAGCCCGTTCGAGCCCGCCGTGCCGGTCTGGGAGCTGCCGCTTGCCCCGGCGGGCGCTCTACGAGTCCTGGCACCGCCTGCGGCGTCCCGCGGTCGAGCGGGCCACCGGCCCGGTGGACGTGGTCTGGGCCAGCGCCGTGGCCGTGCCGCCCCGGTCGGCGCCCCTGGTGGTCACCGTGCACGACCTGGCCCCGCTGCACCACCCCGAGCACCACCCCCAGCCGGGCCCGCGGCTTCTACCGGCGGGCCTTCGAGCTGGCCCGGACCGAAGCCGACCTCGTCTGCTGCCCGTCGCAGGCCACGCTGGAGGACTGCGCCGCCCACGGCTTCGACCGGGGCCGCCTGCGCCACGTGCCCTGGGGGGTGGACACGACAGCCGGCCACCGCCGACGCAGGTCGACGAGGTCCGGGCCCGCCTCGGCCTCGAGGGCGACTACGTCCTCTGGACGGGCACCGTCGAGCCCCGCAAGAACCTGCCCGTGCTCGTCGAGGCCTTCGCCCGGGTCGCCCGCCCCGGCCTGACCCTCGCCCTCGTCGGGTCCCGACGGCTGGAACGAGGACCTGGCCGGGCTGATCGCCGGTCGGGACGACGTCCGGGCCCTCGGCTTCGTCAGCGGTACCGACCTGGCCGCGCTCTACGCCGGTGCCGCGGTCTTCTGCTACCCGAGCCTGCTGGAGGGCTTCGGCCTGCCCGTCCTCGAGGCGATGGCCCAGGGGGCGCCGGTGGTCACCTCCGCCGGGACGGCCACCGAGGAGCTGGTCGACGGCATCGGTGCCGCGGTCGACCCGACCGATCCCGCAGGCCGTCGCCGATGCCCTGGCCGCGGTGCTCGACGACCCTGCCGAGGCGGACCGGCGTCGGGCCGCCGGACGGGCCCGCGCGGCCGAACGGACCTGGAACGGCGACCGCGGCGGCGATGATGGACGTCGTGCACGAGGCCGCGACATGACCGACCCCCAGCGGGTCGGGGTCAACCTGCTCTGGCTCGTGCCCGGCGTGGTGGGGGGCAGCGAGGAGTACACGGTCCGGACCCTGGACGGCGTGCTCGACGTCGCCCCGCCCGACATCGACCTCGTCCTGTTCGCCCTCCGGCCCTTCATCGAGGCCCATCCGGAGCTGACCGAGCGCATCGAGACCGTCACCCTCTCGCTGACCGGTCGGGACAAGTCGGTCCGGGTCGCGGCCGAGAGCTCCTGGCTGGCCTACCAGTGCCGTCGCCACGGCGTGGCCATGGTCCACCACGCCGGCGGGATCCTCCCCGCGGTGCGCGCCGTGCCCGGCCTGCTGACGGTGCACGACGTGCAGCCGCTGCTGCACCCGGAGAACTTCAGCCCCGGCCAAGCGGGCCTTCAGCCGGGCCGTCCTGCCCCGGTCGGCCAAGGCGGCCCGGCTGGTGGTGACCCCGAGCGAGTACAGCCGCCAGGCCCTGCTGTCGGTGGTCGACCTGCCGCCCGAACACGTCTGGATCGTCCCGCACGGCATCCCCGACCCCGTCGGTCGGGCCCGGGCCGCGAGGTCGACCTGGCCCAGGTCGAGGACGCGTTCGGGATCAAGCCGCCGTTCTTCGTGTACCCGGCCATCACCTATCCGCACAAGAACCACCTGACGCTGGTGCGGGCCTTCGCCCGCGTGGTGAAGGAGCACCCCGAGGCCTCACTGGTGCTGACGGGTGGCGAGGGCCAGATGGAGGGGGAGATCCACGAGACGATCGCCGACCTCGGCCTGGAGGGCCGCGTCCACCGCCTCGGCCGCATCCCCTGGTGGGACCTGGCCGCCATCCTGCGCCAGGCCCACGGCCTCGGCTTCCCGTCCCGCTTCGAGGGCTTCGGGGCGCCGGTGATCGAGGCCATGGCCCGGGGCTGCCCGGTGATCGCCGCCGACGCCACCGCCCTGCCCGAGGTGGTGGGCGACGCCGGCGTGCTGGTCGAGCCCGACGACCTGGACGCATGGTCGACCGAGCTGCTCCGGTCTGCTGGACGACCCCGAGCACCACGCCCGGCTCGTGGCCGCCGGCTTGGAACGGGCCGCGCAGTTCAGCGCCGTGGCCTCGGCCGAGGCCCTGCTCGCCGCGTACCGCGAGGTGCTCACGCCCTCGTGAACCTGACCGTCATCGCCCCGCACTTCACGCCCGACGTCGCCCCCACGGGCGAGGTCATGACCAGCATCGCCGAGCACCTCGTGGCCCGGGGCCACCGGCTGCACGTCGTCACGTCGCTGCCCTGGTACCGCCACCACCGCATCGAGCACGGCTGGCACGGCCGCCTGGTCCGCACCGAGACCACCGACTGGGGCCGGATCTCCCGGGTCCACCCGTTCCCGACGGACAAGACGAACATCCCGGCCCGGGCCGTGGCCTTCGGCGGGTTCACCGTCCTGGCCGGGCTGGTCGGCGCTGATCGGTCGTCAACGACCCGACGCCGTGCTCGCCATGTCGCCGCCGCTGACCCTGGGCCTGGCGGGCTGGTTGGTGGCCCGGGCCCGGCGCGCCCCGTTCGTCTTCAACATCCAGGACGTGTTCCCCGACGTGGCCATCGAGGCCGGCGTCATCGCGGGGCCACGGGCCATCGCCGCCGCCCAGGCCCTCGAGCGGTTCACCTACCGGCGGTCCGACGCCGTCACCGTCCTCTCCGAGGACCTGGCCGACAACCTGCGGGCCAAGCTGCAGCCGCGGGAGCGGGACCGCATCCGGGTGATCCCCAACTTCATCGACACCGGGCGGGTCGCCCCGGCGGACCGGCTCAACGACTACCGGGCCGAGTTCGGCCTCGGTGAGCGCCGGGTGGTCATGTACGCCGGGAACCTCGGCTACTCCCAGCCCGTCGGCCTCGTGCTCGAGGCGGCCCGCCGGCTGGCCGGCCGGGAGGACGTGGTCTTCGTCGTCAACGGCGCGGGCTCGGCCCGATCGCCCTGGAGGAGGAGGCGGCCGACCTGCCCAACGTCGTCTTCGTCGACCTCCAGCCCCGGGAGCGCCTGGCGCGAGGTCCTGGCCGCCGGCCGACATCCACCTGGTGCTGCTGCGCTCGGGCTTCGCCCGGTCGAGCGTCCCGTCGAAGCTCTACTCGATCCTGGCCGCCGCCCGGCCGCTGGTGGCCAGCGTCGACCCCGGCACCGAGGTGGCCCGGGTGGTGGACGACGGCCGGCGCGGGCACCGCGGTCGCCCCCGACGACCCCGACGCGCTGGTCGAGGCCCTCCTGCCCCTGCTCGACGACCCGGACCGGGGCCGAGGCCATGGGAGCGGCCGGTCGTCGCTTCGTCGAGACCTGGCCCTCGCCCGCCGACGTCGCCCAGCGCTACGAGGAGCTGTTCGCCGAGCTGCGGGCCGCGGCGCTGACGCCCCGGCACGGGGTGGGCGATACCCTCTCCGGGCCATGGGTAAGGCCTCTTCCGCCAAGAAAGTCGCGCGTGCGCAGCGAGCCGGGGGCCGTGGGTCCCGCGGCGGCCAGCGGCGCAGCCTCCTCTTCCCCGCCACCATCACCATCGTCTGCGTGCTCGGGGTCGCCCTGATCTTCTACGCCCGCAGCCAGGACGAGGCCGAGGCCCTGGAGCCGGGTCTCACCGACCACTGGCACGCCGCCTACGGCATCGACATCTGCGGCACCCTCGCAGCCGCCCGTCAGACCAACGACGCCGACCCCAACGGCATCCACACCCACGGCGACGGCGTCATGCACATCCATCCCGGTGCGGCCCAGCAGGTCGCCCGGGCCGGCGAGGACGCCACCCTCGGCGTCTTCATGAGCGCCTCCGGTGGTCGAGTTGACCGACGACTCGATCACCTTCCCCGGTCCCGACGGCCAGCCCGTCACCTACACCGAGGGCGAGGACCAGTGCGACGGCGAGGACGGCCAGGTCCAGGTCGCCTACTGGGCCAACGCCGTCGGAGGCCAACGACACCGACCCGCAGGTCTTCACCGAGGACCTGGCCGACATCTTCTTCCAGAACGACCGCGAGGCCTACACGATCGCCTTCGTGCCCGAGGGCGAGCGACATCCTCCCGCCGACGACCGTCGACCAGCTCGACGAGCTGGCCGGGCATCGACGGTGGGGACACGGTCCGTCCACACCGAGCACCACGGCGCCCGGCGACCACGCCTGCCCGGCGGCAGCACGACCTCGGTCCCCGGCGACTCGACGACCACCACGGCGCCGCCCGCCGGATGAGAGCCGTCGTCCTGGTCGGCGGCTTCGGCACCCGCCTCCGACCGCTGACCCTGGGCACGCCCGAAGCAGATGCTGCCGGTCGTGGACCGGCCGATGATCGAGTGGGTCGTCGGCCACCTGGCCGAGCACGGCGTGGACGAAGCGGTCCTGGCCCTCGGCTACCGGCCCGGACGCCTTCATCGAGGCCTATCCGGATGACGCGTGCGCCGGCGTGCGCCTCGCGCTACGCCGTCGAGGACGTCGCCGCTGGACACCGCCGGGCGCCATCCGCTTCGCCGCCGGCGAAGCCGGGATCGACGAGCGCTTCCTCGTGCTCAACGGCGACGTGCTGACCGACCTCGACATCGGCGCCCTCCTGGATGCCCACGACGCCGAGCGGCGGCGCGGGCACGATCCACCTCCACCCGGTCGACGACCCCTCCCGCTACGGCGTGGTGCCGATCGACGACGACGGCCGGGTCATCGAGTTCGTCGAGAAGCCGCCCCGGGAGAACGCCCCGTCCCACTGGATCAACGCCGGCACCTACGTGCTCGAGCCCGAGGTCCTGGACCTGATCGCCGACGAGGGCGCCGGTGTCCATCGAGCGGGTGACCTTCCCGGCGCTGGCCGCCGAGGGCCGGCTGTTCGGCTTCCAGACCGAGACCTACTGGCTCGACGCCGGCACCCCCGCCACCTATCTGCAGGCCCAGCTCGACCTGGTCGACGGGCACCGGGCCTTCACGCCGCCGGCCGTGGCGGCCGACGCCGTCGTGGCCGACGGGGCGAAGGTCGAGCACTCGGTGCTCATGACCGGGTCGTCGGTGGCCGACGGAGCCAGCGTGATCGACAGTGTCCTGCTCCCCGGCGCGCGGGTCGAGGCCGGGGCCGACCGTCCGGGACGCCGATCGTCGGCCCCGCACGCGGTCGTCGGGCCTGACGCCGTCGTCGAGGCGGGCACCGTCCTGGGCGACGGTGCCGTGGTCGAGGCCGGCGAGGTGCTGGCCGACGTGCGCCGCCCGGAGGCGGACTGATGCGGGGCCTGGTCACCGGCGGCGCCGGGTTCATCGGTTCGACCCTGGTCGACCGCCTGCTGGCCGACGGTCACGAGGTCGTGGTCGTCGACGACTTCTCCAGCGGCTCGGAGGCCAACCTGGCCGCCGCCCGCGAGTCGGCGGGGGACCGCCTGACCGTGCACGCCCAGGACATCCGCGACGAGTCGCACCACGGCCCTCGTCGCCGGCTCGGCGGCCGAGGTCGTGTTCCACCTGGCCGCCCAGGCCGACGTCCGGGTGTCGGTGGCCCGCCCGGCCCACGACGCCTCCATCAACGTGATCGGCCTCCTCCACGTGCTGGAGGGCGCCCGCGAGGGCGGCGCCCGCAAGGTCGTCTTCGCCTCCAGCGGCGGGACCATCTACGGCGAGCCCGATCCCGTCGGTCCTCCCCGTGGACGAGGCCCAGCCCGAGCTCCCCATCGCCCCCTACGGGGTGGCCAAGAAGGTCGGCACCGACTACCTGCGGGCCTACCGGGCGGTCCACGGCCTGGACTGGACCTCCCTGGCCCTGGCCAACGTCTACGGCCCCCGGCAGGACCCCCACGGCGAGGCGGGCGTCGTCGCCATCTTCGCCGGCCTCCTGCTGGAGGGGAAGCCGTGCACGGTCTTCGGCACGGGCGAGCAGACCCGGGACTACGTGTTCGTCGACGACGTCGTCGACGCCTTCGCCCGGGCCGCCGACCGCAGGTAGCGAGAACCTCTTCAACATCGGCACCGGCCAGGAGACGAGCGTCAACGCGCTCTACCGGGCCATGGCCGACAACGAGGGCGTCACCGACCAGCCGATCTACGCCGAGGCCCGCCCCGGCGAGCTGGACCGCTCCTGCCTCGACGCCGGCAAGGCCCGGCGGGAGCTCGGCTGGTCGCCCCAGGTCAGCCTGGCCGAGGGCGTCAAGGCCACCCTCGACTGGACCCGCAGCCGCCAGACTGAGCGCCGCCCGTCGGGCTGGGGGACTGAAACCGAGGCAGGGATGGGGGCGTGGGGTCGGGCTGCGGCTCGTCCGGGGCGTACCCGGTCGCCCTGCGCCCACCGACCTCACCAGGCGTGGCTGCGATCCGTTCTGGCTCCCGATCTACGCCCTCTAGGCGGAGGATAAGGAGCCAGTTCGACGACGGGGGACGGAACCCGCCCGTACTGCCACGGAGGGTGGCGAAACGGACGGAAGCGGCACGTTCGAGCCCGGCTCGAGGAGCCAGCCCCCGTGGTCGCCTCGGTGTCGTTCCTCCAGCCCTAGACCTCGAGGTGGTGGGCCAGGAGCCGTTCGTAGAGGGGCTGGCACTCGTCGACCAGGGCCCGCTGGCTGTCCGTGAGCACGACCGGCTCGGTGGGGGGCGGGCCGAAGCCGGTGGAGCGGTGCGCGGACCGGTACCAGTGCTCCGCCCAGACACCGTCCTCGGGCTTGGGGCCCGCGGGCCAGCCGAGCATGGCGTCGTCGAAGGCCACGCCCACCGCGGCACACAGCGCGGCCAGCACCCCGGCCGGGTCGGACAGGAGCCGGTGGGCGTCGACCACGATCGGCGTCCGCCCGGCGGCCAACTCGTGGTCCAGGATGGTGACCTGCTGGGGGAGGCCCGTGATCGTGGCCGGGAAGTCGGCGTGCAGGGTTGCGTCGAGGGAGGCGACGACCCGGGCGGGATCCCGGATCAGGAGGGCGTTGGTGAACTCGTCGAGGATCGAATCGGGGAGGGCGTCGAGGTGGTGGCCGATGTTCTTGACGAAGCGCACGGGCCGGTCACCCTCGGCCCGGATCAACGCGAGGGCCGACGCCGGATCCGCGGGCATCGCCCCGATGATCTCGGTCCGCCCCGGGTGGCCGGGGTCGTGCCCGCGGAGGTACACGCCGTAGAACGGCTCGTCGAACACGACGGTGTCGGGGCGCTGGCGCCAGCTGTACATGAGCGCCGTGGAGACGGTCCGGGGACCGCACCACATGTTGACCACCGTCAGCGGGGTCACCCCGCCGCCGCTCGGTCCAGCGCCTCCCGGTAGAGGCCGGTCAGCTGCCGGGTGACGGGCCCGGCGCCCGACGCCGCGCCGATGGGGTGCCCGTCCACGTGCGCGACGGGGGTCAGGGCCCCGAAGGTCCCGGTCACGAAGGCCTCCTCCGCGGCGTAGACGTGCTCGAGCGTGAAGTCCCGCTCCTGGGTACCGAGCCCCGCCGCAGCCGCCAGTTCGAGGACCAGCCGCCGGGTGATGCCGTTGAGGCAGTGCTCACCCGTGGAGGTCCACACCTCGCCGCCGGTGACGATGAAGAAGTTCGTGGCGTTGCAGGTGGCGACGTGGCCGTGCACGTCGAGCATGAGCGCCTCGTCGCCTCCGGCGTCGATGGCCTGGAGCAGGGCCACCACCTCGTGCAGCTTGCTGTGGCAGTTCCAGCGCTGGTCGAGGGTCTCGGGCGGAGGTCGACGCACGGTCGCGGTGACGAGGTCGACGCCGACGTCGGCCACGGCCGGATCGGCGACCTTGTGCTCGGCGATGACCACGATGGTCGGGCCGCCGACGACGAGCCGGGGGTCCTGGGACGGGGTCTTCTTCGTGCCGCGGGAGACCATGAGGCGGATGTGCACGTCGGTGTGCATCTCGTTGCGGCGCACGGTCTCCCGCAGGAGCTCGACCAGCTCCTCGCGGGTCTTGCCGATGTCGATGCCGACGGCGGCGGCCGTGGCGAAGAGCCGGTCGAGGTGATGATCGAGGTGGGGGAACCCGCCCTCGTGGAGTCGCAGCCCCTCCCAGACACCGTCACCGACCAGGAAGGCGGAGTCGAAGACCGAGACCTTGGCGTCGGCCCGGGGCACCCAGTCGCCGTCGACGTGGATCAGGACCGACTCGTTGCGGGGATCGGGGAGGGAGACGTGGGTGCCCTTCACGCCGGCCCTACCGGAAGAGGTCGTCGGCCGGGGGGCGGACGATCTCGGCCTTGACGCTGGACTCGCGCAGCCAGGTCGGGTCCAGGCCGCGGACGATGGCGACCGGCACGCCGTCGGCCTTGCCCATGACCAACTCGGCGGCGGCCGCGATCTCGTCGGCGACGGCGACCTCGGTGACCTGGAGCTCGTGACCGCGCGGCGTCCTCGGTGCCCCGCAGGTCGACCACGGCGGCGATCCCGGCACAGCCGATGGCGACGTCGACCAGTCCCTTGCGCCAGGGTCGCCCGAAGGTGTCGGAGACGATGACCCCGACCTCGGCGCCGGTGGCGTCCCGCAGGCGGTCCCGGATCCGTCGGGCCGAGCGGTCCGAGTCGCGGGGGAGGAGGGCGGCCATGCCGTCGTCCAGGTTGGACCGGTCGATGCCGGCGTTGGCGCACACGAACCCGTGCTTGGTCTCGCTGATGACCAGGTCGCCCCGGCGGCGCAGCACCCGCACCGACTCCTCCTCGACCAGGGCCTTGTGGGAGAGCGGATCGTCGGGGTCGACCGCCACGAGCTGGTTCTCGGCCTTGGACACGATCTTCTGGGTCACGACCAGCACGTCGCCGTCCCGCAGGCCTCGGCTGCGGCGGCGATCAGCGTGGCGATGTCGTCCCCCGGCCGGACCTCCGGCATCCCCTCCACGGCGATCAGCTCGACCCTCACGACAGCACCACGCGGGCGAGGGCGGCGGCTTCGGGGGGGCCGTGCATCATCGTGGGGGCCACGACGGCCTCGATGCCCTCGGCGGACACGGCGTCGGCCAGGTCGGCGTCGGCCTCGTCGATGACCAGCCTGGCCGCCAGCGGGGCGTAGAGGCGGGCCACGCCCGACGACCGAGGCGTCGTGGCCCAGTTCGGCCAGGAGGCGGTCCGCCGGGCCCTTGACGGTGGTCCCGGCGATGATCGGGGAGACGGCGACGCAGTCCTCCCGGCGGGCCTCGACCGCCTCCCGCAGGCCCGGCACCGCCAGCACGGGGGCGATGGAGACCAGCGGGTTCGACGGGGCGATGACGACCCGCTCGGCGTCGGCCAGCGCGGCGAGGGCGGCGGGGGAGGGGACGGCCGTCGGCGGCCCCGGCGAAGCGGATGGCGGTGGCCTCGACGTCGTGGTGGCGACGCACGAAGTAGTCCTGGAAGCCGATCTCGCCTTCGTCCACGACCGTGATCATGGTCCGGACCGGGTCGTCGCTCATCGGCACCAGACGCCAGGCCGAGGTCCCAGCCGGCGGCGATCTCGGCCGGTGACCTGGGTCAGCGTGGCCCCCTCCCGCAGGCGCTGGGTGCGGTAGAGGTGGGTGCCGAGGTCCCGGTCGCCCAGGTTGAACCAGGTCAGCCCGCCGTAGCGGCCGAGGGCCTCCATGGCCTGCCAGGTCTCGCCCACCAGGCCCCAGCCGGTCTCGGGGTTCACCGCCCCGGCCAGCGTGTAGGTGATGGTGTCGAGGTCGGGGCTGATGTGGAGCCCGTGCAGCTCGACGTCGTCGCCGGTGTTGACCACGGCGGTGATCGAGGCCGGGTCGACCACCTGCACCAGGCCGCCCAGCATCCGGGCGGCGCCCACCCCGCCGGACACCACCGCGACGGGGTCACCGGATCAGGAGATCCCGCGCAGCTTGCCGTTGAGCAGGTCGAGGTCGGCGCTGACCATCATCGTCACCAGCTCCTCGAAGTCCGACGGTGGGGCTCCAGCCCAGCTCGGTGCGGGCCTTGGTCGAGTCGCCGACGAGGAGGTCGACCTCGGCCGGGCGCATGAAGGCCTCGTCCATGACGACGTACTGCTCCCAGTCCAGGTCCACGTGGCCGAACGCCACCTCGCAGAACTCTCGCACCGAGTGGGTCTCGTTGGTGCTGACCACGTAGTTGTCCGGGCTGGTCCTGCTGCAGCATCAGCCACATGGCCTCGACGTAGTCGCCGGCGAAGCCCCAGTCCCGCTGGGCGTCGAGGTTCCCCAGCCGCAGCTCCTCGGCCTGTCCCAGCTTGATCTGGGCCACCGTGTGGCTGATCTTCCGGGTCACGAACTCCATGCCCCGCCGGGGCGATTCATGGTTGAACAGGATGCCGGAGGAGGCGTGGAGGTCGTAGGACTCGCGGTAGTTGATGGTGATCCAGTGGCCGTAGACCTTGGCCACGCCGTAGGGGCTGCGGGGGTAGAACGGGGTCGACTCGGTCTGGGGGACCTCCTGGACCTTGCCGAACATCTCGCTGCTGGAGGCCTGGTAGAAGCGGATGTCGGGGTCGACGATCCGGATGGCGTCGAGCAGGCGGGTGACCCCGAGGGCGGTGGTCTCGCCGGTGAGCACCGGCTGCTGGAACGAGGTCTGGACGAAGGACTGGGCGGCCAGGTTGTAGACCTCGTCGGGCCGGTGCGTGGAGAGGATCTCGATCATGGAGATCTCGTCCAGCACGTCCCCGGGCACGAGGGTGATGCGGTCCTGGAGTGGGCGATCCGCTCGAAGTTCACGGTGCTCGAGCGCCGGACCATGCCGACGACCTCGTAGCCCCGGTCGAGGAGCAGCTCGGCCAGGTAGGAACCGTCCTGGCCGGTGATGCCGGTGATGAGCGCGCGTCGGGCCATGGGCGCCGTTGTACCGGGGCGGGGGCCGTTCGTCTGCCAACTGGGTTGGCAGCGCCGGCCGGCTCCGTAGCCTGGACGGCATGGCCACGGGGCCCCGAACGCGAGTCCCTGGGCCGCCGCATCGCCGACCACCGGGGGAAGCGGGGCTGGACCCAGACCGACCTGGCCGAGCGCCTCGGCGATCTCCCGGGTCGCCGTCTCCCACCTCGAGGCCGGCATGTCCACCCCGGGGGAGCGCACCGTCGCCCTGCTGGCCGGCCTGTTCAAGCTCGAGCCCCACGAACTGGTGGCCGGCACCACCTACCCGGCGGCCAAGGCCGACCGGCTGCCGCTGGTGGCCAACCAGTACACCGAGGCCGAGCACCAGGTGGCCCTGTGCGAGGCCGACCTGGCCTGGATCGGCCGGGGCCCGTCCCTCTACGGCGACCAGCGCCTGGCCCAGTGGGACGTCGCCCTCCGCCGACTGGCCCAGGACTGCGACCGCCACGACCGCGAGCTGGTCGAGGCCTGCCACGCCAAGGTCCGGCGGCGCGCTCGACGAGCGTTCTGGCGCCTGAATCGGCCGTCCTGGCCGCCGAATCAGGCGCCGAACGGTGGTCAGGTCTCCGCGGACGCGTTTGCGCCAGTCGTCGAGGACGTCGGCCAGGGTCTGGTCGAGGGTGATCTCGGGGGTCCCAGCCGGTGGCCTCGTGCAGGCGGGTGGAGTCGCCCCGGAGGACCGGCGTGTCGACCGGGCGGAGCAGGTCGGGGTCGGGACCAGCGCCATCGGGCGGTCGGCCAGGGCGACGAGGCGGTCGGCGATCTCCTGGACGGCGACGTCGCGGCCGGAGCACACGTTGTAGGCCTCGCCGGGCGCGCCGTGCTCGGCCAGGAGGCGGTAGGCCCGGACGACGTCGCGGACGTCGGTGAAGTCCCGGCGGGCGCTCAGGTTGCCGACCGGCACCTCGTCGCTCGCCGCTCCAGCTCGTTGCGGGCGATGCGGGACGGCGATGGCCGAGGCCACGAAGCGGTCGCTCTGGCCGGGGCCGAGGTGGTTGAAGGGCCGGGCCCGGATGCACGCCGAGGCCGTGGCCGAGGTGGGCCTGGAGGGCGACGAGGTCGGCGGCGGCCTTGCTGGCGCCGTAGGGGCTGACGGGGCGCAGGGGCCGGTCCTCGGTGATGGGCAGCTCGGCCTCGGGCACCTGGCCGTAGACGTCGGCGCTGGCTCACGGCGACGACCCGGTCCGACGTCGGCCCGGACGGCCGCCAGCAGGACGTTCATGGTGCCCTCGGCGTTGACGCGGAAGGTCTCGACCGGGCTGGACCACGACCCCCCGACATCGGCCTGCCCGGCGAGGTGGTAGACGACCTCGGGGCGGATCGACGGCGAACAGCTCGGTCCAGGCCGGCCGGGTCGAGGATGTCGAGGCCGAGGTGGCGGTCGGTCTCGAGGACCTCGTCGCCGGCGGCCCGGAGCCCGGCGACGAGGTGGCGGCCGACGAAGCCGGCTGCACCGGTGACCAGGGCTCGCACCGGCGGGAGTCTACGGAGCGGTGCCGGGCGCACTCGCCGCCGCCGGCGGTAGAGGTCGACAGGCCGTCGGCGAAGGCGTCCCACGAGTAGAGCGACGCCCGCTCGCGGCCCCGGCCGACCAGGTCGACCCGGTGGCGCCTCGTCGGTGAGGACCCGGCCCAGGGCGTCGGCGAGGGCGTCGGGTCGCCCGGGGGCCACCAGGTCGGCGGCGTCGCCGAGCACCTCGGGCAGCGGCGCCGACCGTGGTGGCCGACGACCGGGACCCCGACGCGCCATGGCCTCGAGGGGCGGGAGCCCGAACCCCTCGTAGCAGCGACGGGTAGGCCAGGACCGTGGCCTCCCGCAGCAGGGCGGCCCGGGCCTGGTCGTCGACCCAGCCGGTGAGGCGGATGCGGTCCCGGTGGGGGGAGTTGGCGACCGCGGTGTGGACGGCCTCGGCGCCCCATCCGTCGGCATCCGGCCAGCACCAGCCCGACATCGGGATCGTCCGGCGGCCACGAGGTCGAAGGCGGCCACGAGGCTGGGCAGGTCCTTGCGGGGCTCGAGGGTCCCGAGGGCCAGCACGTAGCGCTCGCGCCCGGCCCGGGCCCGGCCGGCTCCGGCGGGGGCGGGTCGGCACCGTCGTCGACGCCGTTGGCCACCACGACGACCCGCTCGGCGGGCGACGGCGAAGTGCTCGAGCGACCTCGTCGGCCACCGCGGCCGAGGGGACGTGGACCCAGGCGCCGGCTCGACCGCCCGCCGCAGCAGGTCGGGGTAGGCGAGGACGTCGGCGGTGCACAGCTCGGGGTAGCGCACGGCGGTGAGGTCGTGGACGGTGACCACCCGGGCCGCTCGCCGGCTCGGGGGCACGACGAAGTTGGGGCCGTGGACGACGTCGACGGGACCGGTCCAGTGCTCGATGGGTGGCCAGTCGACCGCGGCGCCAGGCCCAGCGGAGCGGGCCGGGCGGCCATCGGGCGACCCGCCGCCGTGCACCCCGGCGGGGACCAGACTCGGGCAGGCGGCCCCGACCGTGCCAGGAGACCGAGAAGGCGACGGCGGCGACGTCGGGTGACCGGCCGAGGCGCTCGAGCAGGGCCCGGGTGACGCCGCCGACACCGGTGGGTCGATCGAGCAGGGGGGTCGCGTCGACCGCGACCCGGAGCCTCATCCCGGCTCGGGCCCGGCCGAGCCGCCGAACCGGCGGCCGAGCTCCTGCGCCCAGTTCCCGCCGTTGCACCTGGACCCGCTGGACGGCGAGGACACCGGCGCCCACGGCCACGTAGAGGGCCTCCCGGGCCAGCACCAGGGTGCTGCGCAGCGGCGAAGGCAGCAGTGGAGGGCGACATGGCGGCCACGCTAACCGGTGGTCAGCCGCAGGCGATCGGGGGACGCCGCCGCTCCCCGGAGATGTGACGAACGTGTCGCAGGGGTGTCCCCCGGGGCCGGGGACGCGACCGCTAGCCTGCGCGGATCGTGGACGAACCCGCCGCCGACCCCGCGGCGCCTGCCCCCGGTCCGACCACGCCCGCTGTCGTCGCGGTCGTGGTGACCCACGAACCCGGTCCGTGGTTCGAGGACAGCCTGCGCGCCCTGGCGGCCCAGGACTACCCGGACCTCACCGTCCTGGTGATCGACGCCGGGCAGCGCGCCAGGACCCCACCGAGCGGGTCGCGGCCGCCTGTCCCGACGGGTTCGTGCGCCGGATCGAGGCCAACCCCGGCTTCGGCGCCGCCGCCAACGAGGCCCTGGAGACCGTCGAGGGGGCCAGCTACCTGCTCTTCTGCCACGACGACGTCGCCCTCGAGCCCCGGGGCGGTGACCGCCCTGGTCGAGGAGGCCGGGCCGCTCCAACGCCGGCCTGGTCGGCCCGAAGGTGGCCGACTGGGACGACGCCCGCCAGCTGCAGGCCGTCGGGCATGACCGTCGACCGCATCGGCCACCCCGCCTCCTACGTGGAGGAGGGCGAGTACGACCAGGGCCAGCACGACGCCGTCCGTGACGTCTTCTACCTGCCCGGCGGCTGTCAGCTGGTCCGGGCCGACCTGTTCACCACGCTCGGCGGGTTCGACCCCGCCATGGCGCTTCTACGGCGAGGACCTCGACCTGGGCTGGCGGGCCCGCGTCGCCGGGGCCCGGGCTGATCGTGGCCCCCGCGGCCCACGCCCGCCACGTCGCCGACCTCCCCGACCGCCGCCCGGACCTCGACGCCCACCGGCTGACCGAGCGCCACCGCCTGCGCACGGTCCTCACCTGCTACGGCCTCGGCACCCTGCTCTGGCTGGCCCCGGTGCTGGCCGTCCTGTCACTGGTCGACTTCGGCGCGGGCCTGGTCACCGCCCGAGGCGGGCCGGGCCCGGGCCGCGCTCGGGGCCTGGACGTGGAACCTGGCCCGGTTCTCCCAGCTGGTCGGCCGCCGCCGCCGGCTGGCCAAGCTGCGCCGCACCTCGGACCGCGACCTGCGGGCCCTGCAGGCCCGAGGGCCTGGTCCGGGTCCAGGCCTTCCAGCACCGGGACCGACCCGGGCGAGCGCCGCTCGGCGGTCACCACCGTGCGCCAGGGCGTGGTCGACTTCGTCCGCTCCGGGCCCGAGCGGGGTCTCGACCGCCGTCTGGGTCCTGCTCGGCCTCCTGCTGCTGATCGGCAGCCGCCACCTGATCACCCGTTCCATCCCCGCGGTGGGGGAGCTGGCCCCGTTCCCCGGCGGCCCGAGCGAGCTGTGGAACGAGTTCTTCTCCGGCTGGCGGTCCGCCGGGCCTCGGCTCCGACGCCCCGGCCCCGACCGCCTTCGCCGCCCTCAGCGTGTGGGGCACCGCTGTTCCTCACCGTTCATGGGCCTGGCCCGCACGGTGTTCATCCTCGGGCCTGATCCCGCTCGGTGGCTTCGGGGCCTGGCGCCTGCTGCGGGAGACCGGGTCGGTCTACGGCCGGGTCACCGCCCTGATCGTCTACGTGGCCTCGCCGGTGGCCTACAACGCGTTGGCCGACGGCTCGCTGCGGGGCCTGATCGCCTACGCCGCCGCGCCCTTCCTGCTCCACGGCCTCGTCCGGGCCAGCCGCCTGGAGCCGTTCGAGCGGCGAGGGGCGCAGCCTCGTCGCGAGCCGGCCTCGCCCTGGGCCTCGTCACCGCGCTCGGGGCCCTGTTCCTGCCGCTGCTGGTCGTGATCGTCGTGCTCGTGATGGCCGCTCGGCCTGGCCGTGGGGATCGCTGCTCACCGGTCAGGCCGGCGGCCGCGGGCCGGGTGGTGCGTCACCGGGCTCGCTCGGGGCGGGGGTGGCCGTGGTGCTCCACATCCCGTGGAGCCTCGACTTCCTCGGTTCCGCCACCGACTGGACGACGCTGGGCGGCGGTCCGCGATGGCGCCGGGGCCCTCACCGTCCCCGAGATCCTGCGCTTCGAGTCCGGGCCGGTCGGGGCCGGGCTGGCCGGCTTCGCCTTCCTCGTCCTGGCCGTCGGTGCCCGATCGTCGATCGGCCGGGAGTGGCGGGCCGCCTGGGCGATCCGGGTCTGGGCCGTGGCCCTCGTCGGCTTGGGGCCTGCTGTGGGTGGGCGAGGCGGGCTGGTCCCCGGTCGCCCTGCCCGCCCCGGAGGTCCTGCTCGCCCCCGCGGCCGCCGGCATCGCCATGGCCGCCGGCCTGGCCGCGGTCGTCCTTCGAGCGGGATGTCGCTCGG
This sequence comes from uncultured Microthrixaceae bacterium, assembly GCA_963748285.1. Classification (GTDB taxonomy): domain Bacteria; phylum Actinomycetota; class Acidimicrobiia; order Acidimicrobiales; family DATDAH01; genus DATDAH01. The sequence goes on along the minus strand of CAVVIF010000008.1, from coordinate 1,036,506 downwards.
CAAGGGCTTCAGCTGGCGCCAGATCGGCCTGGTCGTCGGCGTGGTCGCCCTGTTCGTCGGCATCGGGCCCGTTCCTGGCCGCCGCTGGGCAACGGCCGCTGGTACCTGCCCCGCAACGACTTCGACCGTCGCCCTCAGCTTCCTGCAGGCCGAGGAGGAGGACGCCCCCTTCCGGGTCCTCTGGCTCGGCGACCCCGACGTGCTGCCGCTCACCGGGTTGGCGGCTCACCGAGGACACGGCGTACGCCACCTCCGACAACGGGCTGCCCGATGTCACCGAGCTGTTCCCCGGCAGCACCGACGGCGGGACCGAGATCCTGGCCGAGGCCCTGCGCACGGCGACCCGTCGGGAGACCAACCGCCTCGGGGACCTCCTCGGGCCCGATGGGCATCCGCTACGTCGTGGTGCCCGAGCGCCTCGCCCCCCAGCCCTTCGCCGAGGAGGAGTTCCCGCTCGACCCGGCGGTCCGCGACGCCCTCTCCAGCCAGCTCGACCTGGTCCAGATCAACGTGAACCCCGCGGTGACCCTCTACGAGAACGCGGCCTGGATCCCGACCCGCGCCCTGCTGCCGGACTCCGAGGCGGGTGACCTGGCTCCGAGGAGCCGGTCACGCCCGAGGAGGCGCTGGCCGCGGCCACCGCCACCGACTTCGGCTCACTCCACGGCCGCCCTGGGTGACGAGCGGGGGCCGACCACCTTCCGGGGACCGGTCGACGGCCAGGGCGAGCTCTACCTGGCGTCGGGCCCGACCTCGGGCTGGGACGCTCTCGGTCGACGGCGAGGAGGCCGAACGTCGGACGGTGTTCGGTTGGGCCAACGCCTTCGACCTGCCCCGGGGTGGGCACGGCGACCCTCAGCTTCGACACGGCCGGTCACCCGCTGGATCTGCTGATCGCCGTCCAGGCCGGCGCTCTGGATCTTCGTCATCTCCCGGGTGCGCCGTCCGGCCGGGCCCGGCCCGACGTCGGGAGGCGCCGCTCGTGACGTTCTCCCGCTGGCCCGCCGTGGTGATCCTCGCCGGCCTGCTCGTCGGGGCCTGGGTCGTCGACCGTGACCACGAGCGCGACCAGTCCGTCCGATCGACGAGGCCACGACGCCCGCTGGAGGCCGCAGGGGTACCTGCCGGTCAGCGCGCCCGAGGACGCCCTGACCAGCACCTGGTACTGCGCCGGCGGCACGGCGACCGGCGGACGGTCGCGCCGACACGACGATCATCGTGGCCAACGCCACCGACCGTGAGCTCAACGGCTCAGCTCACGATCTTCCCCGCCATCCCGTCCCAGCGTGGTGCCCGAAGAGCCGAGCTGTCGGGCTCGCCGGACACCGACCACGCCCACGGCCACCACCACGACGGTGCGCCGACGACGACGGCGACCACCCCGGACCCGCCGACGACGACGAGCAGGCCGGCCGCGCCGCTCACCGAGGTCCGGTCGCCGTGGACCTGAGCGTCCCCGCCCGGGACCGGGTCGCGGTGCGGCTGGCCGACGAGGTCGACGCCGAGTACGCCGCCGCGCTGGTCGAGCTGCCGGGCGGGGCCATCTCGGTCGAGCAGCGGGTCGACGGCCCCAACGGTGCCGACGTCAGCCCCTGCACGACCCAGGCGGCCGACGCTGGTACTTCGCCGACGGGCGCACCACGGCCGACGCCGTCGAGACCCTCGCCTTCTTCAACCCCTTCCCGGACCCCGCGGTCGTCGACGTGACCTTCCGCACCGAGGAGGACCTCCGCACGCCCGTCGAGTTCGAGGCCTACGCCGTCCCGCCCAGTCGCTGGTGGTCGAGGACATCGGCGACCATGGTCACCCGCCGGGACCACGTGTCGGTCTCGGTGGTGGCCCGCTCGGGCCGCCTCGTGGTCAACCGCCTGCTGGACCTCGACGGCTCCGAGGGCCCACGGGGCCTCGATGTCGCGGCCGGCGCGCCCGTCGCCCGCGACCACCTGGTACTTCCCCGACGGCGTCGTCGCCGAGGGCGTCCGAGAGACCTTCGTCGTCTACAACCCCGGCGACACCGCGGCCGAGGTCGACCTGTACATCGAGCCCGACGAGCCGGACCGTGTTCGGCGCCATCGAGCCCTTCGGCCTGACCATCCCGCCGGAGGGCTACCAGGAGGTCGCCGTCCAGGACGAGGAGCGCATCGGCACCGCCATCGCCGCCGCCGAGGGCGAGACCGTCATGCGCCACGGCGCCCGGGTGGTCTCGGTCAACGACGTCCCCGTCGTGGTCGAGCGGGTCCTCGAGGGCGACGACGACGACCAACCGGCCCGGCTTCGACCTGATGTTCGGCGCTCCGCTCCTCATGGAGTAGGCCGTCCTGGCCGCCTCCTCCACCGACCAGTCCGATCGTGGTGGCCAACCCGTCGGGGAGCACCCCGGTGCGGGTCACCCTCCGCTCGCTGGACGGCGGCACCCTCGGGGAGTCCCCGACGGCCACCGAGCTCGAGGTCCCGCCGGCCGGTCGCCTGGTGCTGACCATCGACGAGCTGGGCCTCGGCTCCCGACGTCGCCCTCCTCGTCGAGGCCGACGGCCCGGTCACCATCGAGCGCCGCGTGGTGATCGGCGATCCCGCCGGACTCCGTCCGGCGCCATCGCCGTGCCCCTGGCCGGGCACGCGTGTCCGAGCCGCCCGATCCGTTCGGTTGATGGCCCGGCTGCTGCTGGCCGTCGGGCTGGCGGCGGTGGTGGCGCTGCTGGCGGCCTCGTGCTCCAGCGTCGTCGCCCGGGCGTCGAACCCGGTCGTCGAGCGCCATCACGTCCCGACGGCGGTCGACCGGACCGACTTCGCCCGCCCTGACGCCGCCGTGGCTGGTGGTGGTGTTCACCTCCGCCACCTGCGCCACCTGCGCCGCCACCTGGGAGGTGGCCCGCCAGCTGGCATCGTCGGCGGTCGCCACCCAGGAGGTCGAGGCGATCCGCGACGCGGCCCTGCACGACCGCTACGGCATCGACGCCGTGCCCACCACGATCGTCTGCGACGCCGAGGGTGGCGTGGTCCGCTCGTTCCTCGGTCCCGTCAGCGCCACCCACCTCTGGGCGGCGGTCGCCGAGGCCCGTTCGCCCGGCTCGGTGCCGCCCGGCTGTGGCGCGGGCGACGAGGCCTGACGGGCGACGCTCAGGTGGTCGGCGCGGCCATGACGGTGGACGAGGGGCGGCGGCGCAGGGCCGGACCTTCCGGAGGCGGCGGGGACGACCGCTACCGCGCGCCGAGTCCCTTGCCTGGAGGGGCGCCGGTCAGTTCGGAGGTTCGAGCCGGTCCTCGGGGACGGTCACGGGCTCGTTGCCGCGGAACCGTTGCTGGCCGGCCCGCCGGCGGCGACGCCGATGAGGCGCTCGACCTCGGCGCCGTCGATGGTCTCGTGCTCGAGCAGCGCCCGGGCCACCAGGTCGAGGCCGTTGCGGTGGCTGGTGAGGGTCTCGCGGCAGCGCTGCTTCCTGGTCCCGCAGGATCTTCTCGACCTCTTCGTCGATGATCCGGGCGGTGTCGTCGCTGTAGTCCCGGGTGTGCATGAGGTCCTCGCCCAGGAACACCTGGCCCTGGTTGCCCCAGGCCATCGGCCCGACGCGCTCGCTCATGCCCCACTCGCGGACCATCTTGCGGGCCAGCTCGGTGCTGCCCACGAGGTCGTTGTTGGCGCCGGTCGAGTATGACGCCGAAGACCAGCTCCTCGGCGATGCGCCCGCCCATGCGGACCACGAGGGTGTCCTCGATGTAGTCCTGGCGGTGGATGTGGCGCTCCTCGACGGGCAGCTGCTGGGTCACGCCCAGGGCCATGCCCGTGGGCAGGATCGTGACCTTGTGCACGGGGTCGGCGTGCTCGAGGGTGGCGGCGCAGACGGCGTGGCCGGCCTCGTGGTAGGCGATGGCCTCCTTCTCCTCGTCGGAGAGGGCCATCGAGTCACGGCGCTGACCCATCAGGACCCGGTCCCGAGCCATCTCGAAGTGGCGCATGAAGATGGCGTCCTCGCCGTCGCGCACGGCGAAGAGGGCGGCCTCGTTGACCAGGTTGGCCAGGTCGGCGCCGCTCATGCCGGGCGTGCCCCGGGCCACGACGTCGAGGTCGACGTCCTCGGCCAGGCGCTTGTGCTGGGCGTGGACCCGCACGATGGCCTTGCGGTCCTCCAGCTCGGGGAGGGGCACGGTGACCTGGCGGTCGAAGCGGCCGGGGCGCAGCAGGGCGGAGTCGAGGATGTCGGGCCGGTTGGTGGCCGCCGATCATCACGATGCCCTCGGTGGCCTCGAAGCCGTCCATCTCCGACAGCATCTGGTTGAGCGTCTGCTCCCGCTCGTCGTGGCCACCGCCGAGGCCGGCGCCCCGCTTGCGACCGATGCTGTCGATCTCGTCCACGAAGATGATGGCCCGGCCCATCTTGCGGGCGGACTGGAACAGGTCCCGGACCCGGCTGGCGCCGACGCCGACGAACATCTCCATGAAGTCCGAGCCGGTGACCGACAGGAACGGCACGCCGGCCTCGCCGGCGACGGCCCGGGCGATGAGGGTCTTGCCCGTGCCCGGGAGGGCCGACGAGCAGGATGCCCTTGGGGATGCGGGCGCCGATGTCCCGGAAGCGCTCGGGGTGCTTCAGGAAGTCGACCACCTCGGTGATCTCCTGCTTGACCCCGTCGTAGCCGGCGACGTCGGCGAAGGTCGTGCCCGGGCGCTCGCGTGGAGTAGGTCTTGGCCCGCGAGCGGCCGATGGACATGATCCCGCCCATCTGGCCCTGGGCCCGGCGGCTCATCCACCAGAAGAACGCCGATGATCAGGATGATCGGCAGGGCGAAGGAGAGGAAGCTCCAGAGGGGGTTGGGCGACGGCGTCTCGTAGGTGACCTCGACGTCGTTGGCCCGCAGGGTGGCCAGGTCCTCCTCGGGGATGCCGCTCTGCAGCGGGCCGGTGGTGGTGAACTCGGTGCCGTCGTCGAGCTCGCCGGTGATCTTGGCGTTGGTGTTGTCGAAGGTGATCGACGCGACCTCGCCCTCGCCGGCCTGCTGGATGAACGTCGTCGTAGGAGATGCTCTCGCCGTCGTCACCGCCGACCAGGGTGGTGAGCAGGAACGAGGCGAGGATGACGCCGACCAGGATCCAGAGGGACCAGCGAGGCCACTGGGTCGAGCCGCCGGACTTGCCGTCGGCGTTGTTGCCGCTCGGCGGGGGCGGCGGGGGGGCGGAGGGGGCTGCGCCATCCGTTCATCGTAGAGGCCGACATCCCCGATTCGTGGGTCGCGTCGAACTAGCGTTTTCCCCATGGCCCGACGCTGTGCGCGCCCCACCTGCTCCGACCCACGCCGTGGTCACGCTCTCCTACGACTACGCGCGGACGAACCGTCTGGTTGGACGACCTCGCCGTCGAGGACGACCCGGCCAACCACGACCTCTGCGAGCGCCACGCCGAGCGGGTGACCGCGCCGCAGGGCTGGTCCCTGCTCGACCGGCGCATCGTCGCGCCGATCTGGCAGGCGGCCGACAGCCGGGCCTCCTGACGTTTCGGCGCCCGCGCCGGGACGCCACACTGCTCGGCCCCGGCCCGCACACCCTGCGGGTGAGAACCGAGAGGTCCCGCCCATGTCGGTGAGCGCCGACAGCTCGCCCGAGATCCTGCCCGCCCCCCGTTGGGGCGTCGGTGACGCGCTCCTCGGCCTGCTCATCGCCAACGCCGCGGCGCTCTTCATCGGCGCGGTGATCCTCGCGGCCACCGGCTACGTCGAGGAGGGGGCCGACGGCGACCTGCCCCTCACCATGATCGCCGTCCTGCAGATCCCGCTGTGGGCCGGCTACCTGGGGATGCCGCTCTACGCGGCGAAGCGCAAGGGCAACGGCGTGGTCGCCGACTTCGGCCTCCGCATGGAGGGCTGGGACGTCCTGCGGGGCCTCGGGGCGGGGCTCGTCACCCAGATCGTCGCCATCCCGCTCCTCTACGTCCTCATCTTCGCGCATCACCGACGCCCTGGGGTGGGACTTCGACCACGACCTCTCGGCGGAGGCCCGGGAGCTGACCGACAAGGCCACCGACCCGGTCGGCGTCGTGCTCCTGGTCCTGATCGTGGCCATCGCCGCCCCGATCATCGAGGAGCTCTTCTTCCGGGGGCTGCTCCTGCGGGCCATCGAGAAGCGCTGCGGGCCCCGCTGGGCCCTGTGGGTCTCGTCCCTCGTCTTCGCCGCCGTCCACCTGCAGCTCCTCCAGTTCCCCGCCCTGACCCTCATCGGCCTCGTCCTCGGCTGGCTGACCCTGCGCACCGGCCGCCTCGGCCCCGCCATCTGGGCCCACATCGCCTTCAACTCCGTCGCCGTCGTCCTGCTGCTGGCCGACGCCACCTGATCCGCTCCTGGTGGGCGATGTCGACCACGTTCAGTGGCGAATCGCCTCAATCCGCCGCGGCTTGGCTCCGATGGGTGGGGCAAGCGATCACGGAGAGTGAGCATGGTGCAGGAGCGGTGCCCGGGTTGCGGGCGCGCCTACGTCGAGATCCGCCTCGAGGTCGGAGGCCGGATGATGGCCATGCGATCGTGCTCGAACTGCGACACGCGCCAGTGGTACACCCCCGACGGCGAGAAGGCCCTGGACGGTGTCCTGGCCGACATCAGCGCCAACACGGCGCGCCGCTGAGTCGGGCGCCTGCCGCCTGAATGCGGTCCGCCCCTGCGAGGATGGTGGGTCCCATGCGTTCCCGCCTGACCGCTCTGCGCGCCCGGATCGTGGCGGCGCCCCTCGAGAGCTGGATCACCGCGGCGGTCGTCGTGGGCGCGGTGGCCTTCACGTTCGCCCAGCTCCACCCCGCACCTGATCTTCCGCAACACCACGCCCACGGGCGGCGACATGGGCGCCCACGTCTGGTCGGGCACCTACCTGCGCGACCACCTCCTGCCCCACGGCCGCCTCAGCGGCTGGACGCCGGACTGGTACGCCGGCGCGCCCGCCTTCCACTTCTACATGGTGGTCCCGTTCCTGCTGATCCTGCTGCTGGACGTGGTCCTGCCCTACGCCATCGCCTTCAAGCTGGTCGCGTCAGCGGGGTGGTGCTCCTGCCCGCCGCCGCCTGGGCCTTCGGCAAGCTCGCGGGCTGCGCTTCCCCGGCCCGCCGATGCTGGCCGCGGCCACCGTCTTCTTCCTCTTCGACAGCAGCTTCACGATCTACGGCGGCAACATCGCGTCGACGATGGCGGGCGAGTTCGCCTTCGCCATCAGCCTGTCGCCTGGCCCTGGTCTACCTCGGCGTGGTCGCCCGGGGCCTGCGAGACGGGCCGGCACCGGGCGCTGGCCGCCGTGCTGCTGGCCCTGGTCGGGCTCTGCCACCTCATCCCCGCGTTCTTCGCCATCGTCGGGACCCTGGTCATGCTGGCCCTCCGGGCCCGCCGCCCGTCGCTGCGGTGGCTGCTCACCGTGGCGCCGGTGGCCGGCCTGCTCGGGCGCCTTCTGGGCCCTGCCGTTCGTCTGGCGCCGGGACTACATGAACGACATGGGCTGGGAGAAGATCCAGCCCTGGTCGCCCGTACCCGCTCTGGACCACCGACTGGTGGGCCCGGGTGGGCGACTCGCTCTGGCCGTGGGACAACCGCGTGCGCCTGGCTGCTGGCCCTGGTCGGCGTCGCCGGCGGCATCGCCGGCCGCAAGCGCCCGCACCTGTTCCTGACGATCATGACGGTGCTGGCCGGCGTGGCCTTCGTGCTGCTGCCCCAGGGCCGGCTCTGGAACGCCCGTCTCCTGCCCTTCTACTACCTGGGCACGTACCTGCTGGCGGCCCTCGGCGTGGTGGAGATCGCCCGGGCCCTCGCCGCCCGCTTCGTCGGCCGACCGCCCCACGACCCGCCGCGACCGTCCTGCGGGTGGTGCCCGTGGCGCGCCGTCCTGCTCACGCTGATCTGGGTCGGCATGGCGCTGCGGACGCTGCCCTTCGGGTCACACCGACAGCGCCAACCAGTACCACTGGCTGGGCCTGACGGCGCGCGAGGACAACTTCGTGGACGGGTGGGCCGCGCTGGAACTTCACCGGCTACGAGGGCCGCACGCCGACCGTCGGACGGCGGCGGGTACCACGAGTACCGCGACCTCATCGAGACGATGAAGGAGGTCGGGGCCGAGCAGGGCTGTGGCCGGGCCATGTGGGAGTACGAGCCGGAGCTGGTGCGCTACGGGACGCCGATGGCGCTGATGCTCCTGCCCCACTGGACCGACGGCTGCATCGGCTCCATGGAGGGCCTCTACTTCGAGTCCTCCGCCACCACGCCGTTCCACTTCCTCAACCAGTCCGAGCTCTCGGCGGTCCCCTCCCGGGCCCAGCGGGACCTGCCCTACGGCCCCCTCGACGTGGCCCGGGGTGTCGAGCACCTCCAGCTCATGGGCGTGAAGTACTACCTGACCACCTCGGAGACGGCCCGGGCCCAGGCCGGCCGAGGTCGAGGACCTCACCGAGGTGGCGTCCTCGGGGCCCTGGACGGTCTACGAGGTGGCGGGCTCGGAGCTGGTCGCGCCGCTGGCCAACCAGCCTGCCGTCCTGACCGACGTCGGCCAGGGCCAGGGCGAGTGGCTGGAGCCGGCCGTCGACTGGTACCTGGACGCCGACGCCCACGATGTGCTCCTGGCCGCGGACGGCCCGCCGGAGTGGCCCCGGGTCGACGGTGGGGGAGGAGCCGCCCACCGTGCCGGTCGAGCCGGTCGAGGTCACCGACATCGAGGCGGGCGACGACCGCATCAGCTTCGACGTGGACCAGGTCGGCCAACCCGTCGCTCGTCCGGACGTCGTACTTCCCGAACTGGGACGCGTCGGGCGCCGAAGGCCCGTACCGGGTGGCCCCGAACCTGATGGTGGTGGTGCCCGACCGACACCCACGTCGAGCTGCACTACGGCTGGACGCCCGTCGACCTGCTCGCCTGGCTCCTCACCCTCCTCGGCATCGGCGGCGTGGTCCTCCTGGCCCGCCGACCGACCTGGTCGTGCCCGCCCCGCCGGAGCCGACGACCCCGTCGGTCTACGGCGACGACCCGCCCGACGTCCTCGACGAGGACGTCACCCCGACCTCGGGCGCGGACCCGCCCGACGAGGTCGAGGTACCCGACGAGCCGGATGGGCCCGGAGCCCGAGGAGGACCCGGCTCCGCCACGGAGGTCCCGGTGGGCGCGGCGGACTGATGCGCCGGCTCGGCCCGGGGGCGGCCGTCGTCGCTGGCCACCGGCGTCGACGTGGGAGGCCTCCTCGTCCTGCGGGCCGTGACCGGCTGGCCCGTGGCGGTGGCCGACGCGATCGCGCTGGCGGTGGCCGCGCCGGTGTCCTACGTCCTGCACCGGGCCACCGACCGGGGGGCCGACCCGTTCGTCCGTTGGGCCCGCGACCCGCGCCGCTTCGCCGCGGGTGGCCCTCGTGGCCGGGCTGGCCGACGTCGCCGTGCTGCAGGTCCTGGTCGTGGCCGTCGGCGATCCCGCCCTGCCCGCGCTGTTCGGCCTGAAGCTGGTCGCCCTCGCCGTCGCCGCCCTGGTGCGGATCCTCGGCCACCGGCGGATCCTGTTGCGCGCCGTCCAGGCCGACCAGGCCGCGCCCGTGGCCCGCCCCGCCGCGCCGGGCGACCGCCGGCTCAGCGTGGTCCTGCCCTCGTACCACCAGGCCGAGACGGTGGCGGACACCGTGGTCCGGGTCCGGGAGGCCATCGGCCACGCTGGGCGCCGACGACGTCGAGATCATCGTCGTCGACGACGGCTCGGGCGACGACACCGCGGCGCGGGCGGAGGCGGCCGGTGCCGACCAGGTCGTGGTCCACCCCGTCAACCGGGGGAAGGGGGCCGCCGTGCGGTCGGGCGCGGCGGTGGCCCGGGGCCGGACGGTCACCTTCACCGACACCGACCTGGCCTATGACCCGGATCAGCTCCTGCTCCTGCTCGACCGGGTCGAGGCGGGGTGGGACGTGGCCGTCGGCAGCCGTCGCCACACCGACGCCGTGACCCTCGTGCGGGCCGGCCGCCTCCGCGAGATCGGCGGTCGGTTCATCAACCTCCTGACCCAGGCCGTGCTCCTCGGGCCACTACCGCGACACCCAGTGCGGGCTGAAGGGCTTCCGCTCCGACGTGGTCCCGGTCGTGCTCGGCCAGGGCCTGATCGACGGCTTCGCGTTCGACATCGAGCTCTTCCACCTGGTCGAGCGCAACGGCCTGACCCTGACCGAGGTGCCGGTGCAGGTGGCCAACTCCGACCAGTCCAGCGTGCACGTCGTCCGCGACGGCATCCGGCTCGTGCGGGATCTGTTCCGCATCCGTCGCCATGCCGCCGCCGGTCGGTACACGTTCGACGCCCGGCTCCCGGACCGCGATCCCGGGAGGTCCCGGTTCGGTAGGGTGACCGGCTTGGCTGCTTCCTCCCCACCGCTCCGCCGCGCCCGTGGCTCCGGATCGCCTGGCCGCCGTCTTCAAGGCCTACGACATCCGGGGCCTGGCTCCCGAACAGCTCGACGCCGACCTCTGCGCGGCCGTCGGCGCGGCCTTCGCCGCGTTCGTGGCCGAGCCGACGGCGCCGAGCCGGGTGATCATCGCCCGGGACATGCGCCCGACCGGGCCGGCGCTGGTGGAGGCCTTCGCCGAAGGGGTGACCAGCCAGGGCCTCGACGTGGTCGACGTCGGCCTCGGCTCCACCGACATGCTCTACTTCGCCGCCGGCGCCCTCGACGCCCCCGGGGCGATGTTCACCGCCTCGCACAACCCGGCGGCCTACAACGGCATCAAGCTCTGCCTGTCCGGCGCCCGACCGGTCGGGGAGGACACGGGCCTGGCCGAGATCCGGGCCCGGGCCGAGGCGGGGGTCCCGCCGGTCGGCCGGCCGGGGGCTCGGCACGAGGACGAGGTCCTGTCCCGCTTCGCCGACCACGTGCGCTCGTTCGTCGCCCGCGACGGCCTGCAGCCCCTGAAGGTCGTGGCCGACACCGCCAACGGCATGGGCGGCCTCGTCGTCCCCGCCATCTTCGCGACGCTGCCCTTCGAGCTGGAGGTCCTGTTCCCGGAGCTGGACGGCACCTTCCCCAACCATCCGGCCGACCCCATCCAGCCCGAGAACCAGCGGGACCTGCAGGAGCGGGTCCTGGCGACGGGCGCCGACGTCGGCCTGGCCTTCGACGGTGACGCCGACCGCGTGTTCCTGGTCGACGAGAAGGCCCAGCTCCTCTCGGGCTCGCTGACCACGGCGATCGTGGCCGACGAGATGCTGTCCCGGGAGCCGGGCGGCACGGTGATCCACAACCTGATCTGCTCCAAGACCGTGCCCGAGGTGGTCCGCGAGGCCGGCGGCACGCCGGTGCGGACCCGCGTGGGCCACTCGTTCATCAAGGCCGTCATGGCCGAGACCGGAGCCGTGTTCGGCGGCGAGCACTCCGGGCACTACTACTTCCGGGACAACTACCGGGCGGACTCCGGCCTCATCGCCGCGCTGGTCGTGCTCGACGTGCTCGGCCGTTCCGGGAAGCCGCTCTCCGAGCTGCGTCGGCCCTACGAGCGCTACGCCGCCTCCGGGGAGATCAACACCGAGGTGCCCGACCCCCGGGCCGTGATCGACATCGTGGCCGCCCGCTTCCCCGACGCCGACCAGGATCGCCTCGACGGCCTGACCGTCGATCTGGGGGACTGGTGGTTCAACCTGCGCCCGTCCAACACCGAGCCGCTGCTCCGCCTGAACCTCGAGGCCCCCGACGCCGAGGCCTGTGCTCGGCGGGTGGCCGAGGTGCAGGCCATCATGGAGCAGGCCGGTCGGGACCTCGGTCCCGCCTGAGCCCCGGTTTCGCACCCGTCCGACCACACCTGACACTGGAGACCCTGATGGCGCTCGACCCGCAACTCCTCGAGATCCTGGCGTGCCCGGAGGACAAGGGCCCGCTGCTGTACTTCGAGGACGAGGACCTGCTCTACAACCCCCGACTGCAGCGCAAGTACCGCATCGACGACGACATCCCGGTGATGCTCGTCGACGAGGCCGAGGCGGCAGACGACGCCGAGCACGAGCGGCTCCTGGCCAAGGCCGAGTCCGCCGGCATCGAGCCGACGTTCTCCGATGGCTGAGCGTGGTCGACTCCCTCGGGATGTTCGACGCGGCGGCCGCCTTCCCGGAGCAGATCGAGACCGCCATCGCCACCGCCCAGGCCGTCGAGGGCCTGCCCGACGGCGAGCAGATCGACAACGTGCTCGTGCTCGGCATGGGCGGCAGCGGGGTCTCCGGCGACCTCCTCGCCCACATCGCCGGCCCCTTCATGCCGGTGCCGGTGGTCGTGGTCAAGGGCTATGAGCCGCCGTCCTACGTCAACGACCGGACGCTCGTGTTCGCCATGTCGTTCTCGGGCAACACCGAGGAGACGATCGAGGCGGTGACCACCGCGGCGAACGCCGGCGGCCGCATCGTGGCGGTGACCCGGGGTGGCGCGCTGGGCGAGGCCTGCCGGTCATGGCGGGCACCGATCATCGGCATCGCCGAGGACATCCCCCAGCCCCGAGCCGGCCTGGGGGCCCTGGCCGCGCCGATGATGATCGTGCTCGAGCGCCTGGGCCTGTTCCACGGGGCGGAGGGCTGGCTGCGCTTCGCCGTCGAGCAGCTCAAGGTCCGGCGGGACAAGCTCACCGTCGCCGGCAACCCGGCCGAGCAGCTTGGCCGACGACCTCGCCCGCCGGGTGCCGATCATCTACGGCGGCGGGGGCCTGGGGGGCCTGGCCGCCACGCGCTGGAAGACCGAGTTCAACGAGAACAGCCGGTCCCCGGCGTTCGCCAACACCAACCCCGAGCTCTGTCACAACGAGATCGCGGGCTGGGGCCAGAACGGGGACCTGACCCGTCAGGTCTTCGCCCTGATCAACCTCCGGCACGACTTCGAGCACCCACAGGTCATGCGCCCGCTTCGATGTCATGGACCCGTGGCTGGACGAGGTGGTGGGGGACATCTTCGAGGTCCGCGCCGAGGGCGAGGGCAGCCTCGCCCAGCTCCTCGACCTCTGCATGGTCGGGACCTTCACCAGCCTCCACCTCGCCGTCCGCGAGGGCATCGACCCCGGCCCGGTCCCCGTCCTCGACGAGCTCAAGGCCGCCCTCGCGGACTGATCCGCGCACTACCCTGTCCGGTGGGCTGACTGTGAGGCGTCAGTGGACCCCAGCCCCCGTACGCAAACCCGAGACTCCCGCCCGAAAGGCACAACGATGTCCACGAACACTGACGCGCGTCCGACCACGGTCGCCGACGGCGACTTCAAGGTCGCCGACCTGTCCCTGGCCGGCCTTCGGCCGCAAGGAGATCCAGCTGGCCGAGCACGAGATGCCCGGTCTGATGGCCCTGCGGGCCGAGTACTACGACAGCCAGCCCCTGGCCGGCGCCCGGATCATGGGCTCGCTGCACATGACCATCCAGACCGCGGTGCTCATCGAGACCCTCACCACGCTCGGCGCCCAGGTCCGCTGGGTGTCCTGCAACATCTTCTCCACCCAGGACCATGCCGCCGCCGCGGTCGTCGTCGGGCCCGAGGGCACCGTCGACCAGCCCCAGGGCGTGCCCGTCTACGCCTGGAAGGGCGAGACCCTCGAGGAGTACTGGTGGTGCACCGAGCAGGCGCTGGTCTGGCCCGACGCCGACGAGGGCCCGAACATGATCCTGGACGACGGTGGCGACGCCACGATGCTCGTCCACCTCGGCACCGAGTACGAGCGGGCCGGTGAGGTCCCGGACCCGTCCACGGCCGACAGCGAGGAGTTCGAGGTCGTCCTGCAGACCCTCACCCGCACGCTCGGCGAGGACCCCAAGCTGTGGCACCGCATCGGTGAGCGCATCAAGGGCGTGACCGAGGAGACCACCACCGGTGTCCACCGCCTCTACGAGCGCTTCGCCGCGGGCACGCTGCTCTTCCCGGCGATCAACGTCAACGACTCGGTGACCAAGTCGAAGTTCGACAACCTCTACGGCTGCCGCCACAGCCTCATCGACGGCATCAACCGGGCCACCGACGTGATGATCGGCGGCAAGGTGGCCGTGGTCATGGGCTACGGCGACGTCGGCAAGGGCTGCGCCCAGTCCCTCCGGGGCCAGGGCGCCCGGGTCATCGTCACCGAGGTCGACCCCATCTGCGCCCTCCAGGCCGCGATGGAGGGCTTCCAGGTCACGACCCTCGAGGACGTGGTCGAGACGGCCGACATCTTCGTCACCGCCACGGGCAACAAGGACATCATCTCCGCCGAGCACATGGCCCGGATGAAGCACCAGGCCATCGTCGGCAACATCGGCCACTTCGACAACGAGATCGACATCGCCGGCATCAACAAGATGTCCGATGTGCAGAAGGTCGAGGTCAAGCCGCAGGTCCACGAGTACGTGTTCCCCGACGGGCACTCGGTGATCATGCTGGCCGAGGGTCGGCTCCTGAACCTGGGCTGCGCCACCGGCCACCCCAGCTTCGTGATGTCCAGCAGCTTCACCAACCAGGTGATCGCCCAGATCGAGCTCTGCGCCCACACCGACGCCTACGAGCTCGGCGTGCACGTGCTGCCCAAGCACCTCGACGAGAAGGTGGCCCGCCTGCACCTCGACGCCCTCGGCGTGAAGCTGACCCAGCTGACCGAGGACCAGGCGGCCTACATCGGCGTCAAGCAGAGCGGCCCCTACAAGTCCTCGCACTACCGGTACTAGGAGCAGCTCGATGGACGACCTCGAGGGGAAGGTCGCGGTCGTCACCGGGGCGGCCAGCGGGATCGGCCGGGCTCTGGCCGACCGCTGGGCCAGCGTCGGGCATGAAGGTCGTCCTGGCCGACGTCGAGCAGGAACCCCTCGACGCGGCCCGGGACGAGCTCGACGCCGCGGGGGCCGACGTGCTCGCCGTGCGGACCGACGTGTCCGACGGGGACCAGGTCGACGCCCTGGCGGCGGCCACCCTCGAGCACTTCGGCGCGGTGCACCTCGTCTGCAACAACGCCGGGGTCGGCGGCGGGGGCCTCTCGTGGGAGGCATCCCGCGAGGACTGGGACTGGGTCCTGGGCGTCAACCTCTGGGGCGTCATCCACGGGATCCGGGCCTTCGTGCCCCACCTCGTGGCCCAGGACGAGGGTCACGTCGTCAACACGGCATCCATCGCCGGGTTCGCCTACGGGCCGATGATGGGCCCCTACAACGCCTCCAAGGCCGCCGTCGTGGCCATCTCCGAGACGCTGAAGGCCGAGCTGGCGATGCAGGGCTCGAAGGTCGGCGTGAGCGTGCTGTGCCCCGGCTGGGTCAACACCCGGATCCACGAGTCGGACCGCAACCGCCCCGGCGGCCCGTGACCGACGACGAGCCTGATGGCCGAGGGTCGCGAGGCGATGGCCGCAGGTCCTGGCCGGCGGCAAGCAGCCCGACGAGGTGGCGCACCTGGTCGCCGCGGCCGTGCGGGAGGGGACCACCCACATCTTCACCGGCGACGAGTGGATCGGCCTGGCCCGGGGCCGCATGCGAGACCGTGCTCACCGAGCTGCCCGGAGACGGGTCCTGACCGACCACGACCCCGATCCGATCCCGCCCACCATCGAGTGGGCCGGCGACCGGGTCCGCCTCATCGACCAGCGCCTGCTGCCCGGGCGACTCGAGGTGGTCGAGGCCACGACGGTCGCCGAGCTGTGCGAGCTCATCACGCACCCTGGCGGTGCGCGGCGCTCCGGCGCTCGGTGCGGCCGGCGCCATGGGCGTGGCCCTGGCCCACGTGCGGGGCGAGGACGCCGCCGCGGCGGCCGACGACCTGATCGCCACCCGGCCCGACGGCGGTGAACCTGGCCTGGGGCGCCCGCCGGGCGCTGGCCGCCGACGATCCGGTGGCGGAGGCCGTGGCCATCGCCGCCGACGACGTCGAGCGCTGCCGGGCCATCGGCCGCCACGGCGCCGACCTGGTGCCCGAGGACGGCCGGGTCCTGACCCACTGCAACGCCGGCGGCCTGGCCTGCGTGGGCTACGGCACGGCGGTCGGGGTCATCCGGGGCGCCCAGGAGGCCGGTCGTCGCCCCCGGGTCTGGGTCGACGAGACCCGGCCGGTGCTCCAGGGGTCCCGCCTGACGGCCTGGGAGCTGGGGCGCCTCGGCATCGAGCACACCCTGGTCGTCGACGCCGTGGCCGGCTCGCTCATGGCCGACGGCCTCGTCGACCTCGTCGTCGTCGGGCGCCGACCGCATCGCGGCCAACGGCGACGTGGCCAACAAGATCGGCACCTATCCGCTGGCCGTCCTGGCCCGCCACCACGGCGTGCCGTTCTACGTGGCCGCGCCCCGGTCGACCTTCGACCCCGACTGCCCCGACGGGCGCGGCGATCTCAGGTCGAGCTGCGGGACGCCGACGAGGTCGCCGTGGTCGCCGGCACCCGGGTGGCGCCCGAGGGCGTGGCCGTGGAGAACCGGGCCTTCGACGTCACCCCGGCCGCCCTGGTCACCGGCTACGTGATGGAGGACGGCGTCCACGCCCGCCCCTGACGGCCGGGTCGTCGCCCGCCGCGGGGTCGGCGGCGCCCTTCCGGCGGATCCGGTGACGGCAGACCGATGGCACCGACGGGCGGGCTGGATCGCGTCCGCTGCCGGCCTCGGCGGTGCCCGTTCCGCCCTCGGATCTCTACGCTGAGCTGGCCATGGGCCGTCGAATCGGCCCGGCATCCCAGCCGGACCCCTGAACTCGGTCGCAGATAAACGGCTCACAGCCGGTTCAGCCTGCAGCTGAGAACCGAGCAAGCCCCGCAGAACCGACGACGGACGGTGAGATTCAGGTCTCGACTGCCCCCGACGACCAGCAGCCGTTCCCCACGCCCCGTTCTTGCCTTCGTTTCGTCCGGAGCGAGGGGCTCGTACGACCCCCGACGACCGGCGGCCCGACCCCACGGCCCCGGACAGGGCTCAGTACGCCTCGAGGGTCGTCGGCGCCACCGGATCCAGGCTCAGCCGGGGGAGGAAGAAGGCGACCAGGGGGCCGATGGCGAGGGCGAAGAGCAGCGGTGCCGACGCCGACCGAGCCGCCGAGCAGCCAGCCCAGGCGCAGCACCGCGATCTCGATGCCGGTGCGGACCACGCCCACCCGACAGGCCCCGGCGCGGCGAGCGAGGTCATGACGCTGTCCCGGGGCCCGGGCCCGAGCCCGGCGCCGATGTAGAAGCCGGAGCCGACGGCGAACAGCACGGTGCCGCCGACGAGGAACGACCCACTGCACGGCGGCGGTCTCGGGCTCGTCGAGGAGCCAGAGGACCAGGTCGATGGTCGCGCCGATGAGCAGGACGTTCAGCATGCGTGCCCAGGCCGATCTGCTCGCCCGAGGGGGAGCGAGATCCCGAACAGGGCGAAGCCGACGAGGATCGTGACGATCCCGATCGAGATGCCGGTCTGCTCGCTCGATGCCCTGGTGCAGCACGTCCCAGGAGTCGAGGCCGAGGTCGGCCCGGATGATGCAGGGCCAGGCCCACGCCGCACGATGCATCAGGCCCAGGAGCAGCCGGGGGAGGCGCCGGCGGACCTCGGCCGCCGGTGGGGTCTGGATGAAGCGCACGGTCGGCCGGACGGTATCGCTGGGCTGTCACCCCCCATCCGTAGGTTTGCGGCCGTGCTGGTGGCATCGACCTGTGTGGCCTGCGGCGGTGGACGCGGGCCCGGTGTGCGCCGGCGTGCGCCGCGGCCGGTCCGCCCCGCCCCGGCCGTGGTGGTCGAGGGGCTCGACCGGGTCTGGGCCCTCATGGCCTACGACGGCGCGGCCCGGGAGCTGATCCGGGGCCTGAAGTTCACGAACCGGCGAGGCGCGCTCGGGGTCCTCGTCCGGTCGGCCGCCGCCCGATGGTCGACGACGAGGTCGAGGTGGTCACCTGGGTGCCCGCCGACCCCGGCCCATCGGCGGGCGCGGGGGTACGACCAGGGTCGAGTTGCTGGCCCGCCGGGTCGGCCCGGCCGCTGGACCGGCCGGCCCGCCGCCTGCTCGTCCGCGCAGGGCGACCGGCCCCAGACCGGCCTCGACCGGCGTCGGCCGGCTGGCTCGGGCCTGACCCTCGGCGCCCGACGTCCGGTGCGTGGCACGGTGCTCGTCGTCGACGACGTCGTCACCACCGGCGGCTCCCTGGCGGCGGCGGCCCGGGCCCTGCGCGCCGGCCGGTGCCGCCCGCGTCGCTCGGCCCTCGTCCTCGCCGCCACGCCCGGGTTGAAAGCAGGTACCCGCCTGCCGATGGGACCACGCGTGGAGCCCCTCTTCGACGACGCCGACCTCTTCTTCGGAGTGGACGACCTGCCCGACGATCCCGTCCGGGTCGTCCTCGGCGACGACAACGGCCTCTACCGCCGGGGCCTGCTCACGGCGCTGGAGGACGAGACCGACCTGGAGGTCGTGGCCGAGGCCGGGCCCGGCGCCGACCTGATCGCCGCGGTGCGGGCCCTCGCCCCCGACGTCGTGGTCTGCTCGCTGAGCATGGGCAACGCCGGCGGCGTCGAGACGACCTACGCCATCACCGAGGTCATGCCCCTGGTCCGGGTCGCGGTGCTCACCACCGACCAGGACCCACTCGAGCAAGACCGTTGCCGCGGTCCGGGCCGGCGCCCTCGGCGAGATCGACAAGGTCGACGCCCTCGAGGAGGCCGCCCGGGTCATCCGCGGGCTCCACGGGGGCTGGCCGGTGCTCGGGCCCGCGACCTGGGCCGGGGTGGCCGCCGAGGTCACGACGTGGCTGGCGCCCGGGGACGCCGTCAGGGAGCGCGAGCGGCGCGGTGCTGGCCGCCCTGGCCGGCGGCGCCGACGTGGGCCGCCGCGGCCGACGCCGTCGGGGTCCGGGCCGAGGCCGCCCGCAACCAGGTCCGCAACCTCCTCGCCCGTGGTCGGGCCGCCGGCTATCCGGACGCGCCCGGGCCGCGCTGGGGGCCGGGCTGGTCGCCGCTGCCTGAGCGTCCCGCGGGCGCCGCCGGTAGCCTCCATCAACCGTGGGTGCTCTCGATCGTCTCCTCCGCGCCGGTGAAGGCAAGAAGGTGCGTGCCATCGCCGCGCTCGTCCCCGACATCAACGGCCTCGAGCCCGAGCTGCGAGGCGCTCGAGCGACGAGGCGCTGCGGGCCAAGACCGGCGAGTTCAAGGGCCGGATCGAGCGGGGCGAAGAGGTCGACGACCTGCTCATCGAGGCCTTCGCGGTGACCCGCGAGGCCGCCCGTCGGGTCATCGGCCAGCGCCACTACGACGTCCAGCTCATGGGCGGGGCCGCCCTGCACTTCGGCTGGGTGGCCGAGATGAAGACCGGTGAGGGCAAGACCCTCGTCTCGACCCTGCCCGTCTACCTCAACGCGCTGGCCGGCAAGGGCGTGCACCTGATCACGGTCAACGACTACCTGGCCACCCGTGACTCGGAGTGGATGGGCCAGGTCCACGAGTTCCTCGGCCTGAGCGTCGGCCTGGTCGTGCCCGGCCAGAACGACCCCGAGCACAAGCGGGCCCAGTACGCCGCCGACATCACCTACGGCACCAACAACGAGTACGGCTTCGACTACCTGCGGGACAACATGGCCCTGTCCCGGGAGCGCCAGGTCCAGCGGGGCCACCACTACGCCATCGTCGACGAGGTCGACTCGATCCTGGTGGACGAGGCCCGGACCCCGCTGATCATCAGCGGGCGGATGGCCGACGCGGCCAAGCTCTACTACCAGTTCGCCAACATCGTGAAGGGCCTGCAGCGCGACGTCGACTACGAGGTCGACGAGGAGAAGCGCACGGTCGCCCCGCGAGGAGTCCGGCATCGAGAAGGTCGAGGCCCAGCTCGGCATCGAGAACCTCTACGACGAGGTGTCCTCCAACCTCGTGCACCAGCTCCAGGCCGCCCTGCGGGCCAAGGAGCTGTTCAAGCGGGACAAGGACTACATCATCCAGCGCGGCGAGGTGAAGATCGTCGACGAGTTCACCGGCCGCATCCTGGAGGGCCGGCGCTGGTCCGAGGGCCTGCACCAGGCCGTCGAGGCCAAGGAGGGGGTGAAGATCAAGGAGGAGAACCAGACCCTCGCCACGATCACCCTCCAGAACTACTTCCGCCTCTACGACAAGCTCGCCGGCATGACCGGTACGGCCACCACCGAGGCCGCCGAGCTGGCCGGCGACCTACGGCCTCGACGTGGTGCCGATCCCGACGAACCTGCCGACCCAGCGCCTCGACCAGGCCGACCTCATCTACAAGTCCGAGGACGCCAAGTTCGACGCGGTGGTCGACGACCTGGCCGAGCGCTACGAGGTCGGCCAGCCCTGCCTCGTCGGCACCGTGTCGGTCGAGAAGTCCGAGCGCCTGTCCCGGGCGCTCGAGAAGCGGGGCGTCCGCCACGAGGTCCTGAACGCCAAGCAGCACACCCGGGAGGCCGAGATCGTGGCCCAGGCCGGTCGCCTGCACTCGGTCACGGTGGCCACGAACATGGCCGGTCGAGGCGTCGACATCATCCTCGGCGGCAACCACGAGTCGCTGGCCCTCCGCGACGCTCCGGGCCGAGGGCCTGGACCCCGACGAGCCGGAGGGCGCCGCCCGGCTCGAGGAGCTGACCGGCCAAGTACAAGGCCGAGACCGCCGCCGAGGGCGAGCGGGTCAAGGAGCTGGGTGGCCTCTACGTGCTCGGCACCGAGCGCCACGAGAGCCGCCGCATCGACAACCAGCTCCGCGGCCGCTCCGGCCGTCAGGGCGACCCCGGGGAGAGCCGCTTCTACCTGTCCCTCGAGGACGAGCTGATGCGGCTGTTCGCCACCGGGGCCATGGACTGGGTGATGAACAAGTCGCTGCCCGACGACGTGCCCATCGAGTCCAAGATGGTCTCGCAAGGCCATCGAGCGGGCCCAGACCACCGTCGAGCAGCGCAACGCCGAGATCCGCAAGAACGTCCTCAAGTACGACGAGGTCATGAGCGAGCAGCGGCGGGTCATCTACGCCCGGCGCTCCCAGATCCTCGACGGCGCCGACCTGCGCACCGAGGCCATGGAGTACCTGGCCGAGGCCGTGGACAGCCGCCATCGCGCACCTACTGCGTCTCGGACTTCTCCGAGGAGTGGGACCTCGACGGCCTCGCCGCCGAGGTCCGCGACGTTCTGGCCGAGCCGCCTCGACGCTCGCGGACCTCGAGGCAGCCGATGGCACCGACGCCCTGTACGAGCGCCTCATGGCCGAGGCCGTGGCCCACTACGAGGCCCGCGAGGCCGAGGTCGGCCCCGGACACCATGCGCCAGCTCGAGCGCGAGGTGATGCTGCGCATCATCGACCAGAAGCTGGCGCGAGCACCTGGCAGGACATGGACTACCTGCGGGACGGCATCAACCTGCGGGCCATGGGCCAGAAGGACCCGCTCAACGAGTGGCAGCGGGAGGGCTTCGAGTTCTTCGGCGCGATGATGCGGGGCGATCGCCCAGGACTTCGTCCGCTACCTGATGCACATCCAGGTCACGGTCGAGCCCGCGGAGCAGCGCCAGGAGCCGGCGCTGCAGGACGTGGCAGTACTCGGCGCCCGACGAACCGGGTGCAAGGCCCGTCGGCCATGGCCAAGGCCGCGTCCGGTCCGGCCCGACGGCGACGGGGCGCCCCAGCCGGTCGACGAGCCGGTCAACGAGCCCACCGTCAAGAGCGAGTGGGACAAGACGGGCCGCAACGAGCCCTGCCCCTGCGGCTCGGGCAAGAAGTACAAGCTCTGCCACGGCCGGTAAGGCCGACGCCACCGCGATGAAGGACTTCTCCGAGGACGTCGACGGCCTCCGGCGTCGGCTCGCCGCGGCCGAGCAGCTACCTGCGGGTCGACGAGCTACGGGCCCGGCGCCCTGAGCTGGAGACCGAGGCCTCCCGTCCCGACCTCTGGGACGACCCCGACAAGGCCCGCGCGCGTCACCGGTGAGCTGGCGGGCGTGGTCGACGACCTCGAGCTCTTCGACCGGCTGACCACCGAGGTCGACGATGTCGCCACGCTGGCCGAGATGGCCCGCGAGGAGAAGGACGAGTCCCTCGAGCCCGAGATCGAGGAGGCGATCACCGCGCTGTCGGCCACCTTCGCCGAGCTCGAGCTGCGGGCCCTCTTCCAGGGGGAGTACGACGAGCGCGACGCCGTGGTCGAGGTCCACTCGGGCGCCGGGGGCACCGATTCCCAGGACTGGGCCGAGATGCTGGCCCGGATGTACCAGCGCTGGGCGGAGCGCAAGGGCTTCAAGGTCGAGATCGAGGAGGCCCAGGCCGGCCAGGAGGCCGGGCATCAGCTCGGCCACCTTCATGGTCCAGGGCCGTCACGCCTACGGCTGGCTGCAGGGGGAGGGGGGTGTGCACCGCCTGATCCGCATCTCGCCCTTCGACAGCCAGGCCCGGCGGCACACGGCCTTCGCCTCGGTCATGGTCGTGCCCGCCCTCGATCCGGCCGACGACGACGTCGAGATCGACGAGAAGGACCTGCGCATCGACACCTACCGGTCCTCGGGGGCCGGCGGCCAGCACGTCAACGTGACCGACTCGGCGGTGCGCATCACCCACCTGCCGACGGGGATCGTGACGTCCTGCCAGAACCAGCGCAGCCAGCACCAGAACCGGGACAAGGCGATGGAGATCCTCAAGGCCCGGCTGGCCGACCTGCGCCGCAAGGAGCACCAGGACCACCTCGACGAGCTGGCCGGCGACCAGCGCAGCGCCGAGTGGGCCAACCAGATCCGGTCCTACTTCATGCACCCCGAGCAGCGGGTGAAGGACCACCGCAGCAACCTCGAGATGGGCAACATCCAGGCGGTCCTGGACGGTCAGGTGGACGACTTCATGGAGGCCTACCTGCGGTGGTCGCGGGCCGAGGGAGAGGGGACGTGACCTCTGACCATCCCGCGGATCGGCGAGGGGCCACTGGTAGATTCCCCCGTCGAGTACGCGGCCTCGGGCGGGACTGCGCTCTGTACGGCACCCGACACCACCGCACCAGCCACCGAACTCCGACCCTCCGGTACTCGCATCCCCCCACATGATCAAGCTCGAGAACGTCACCAAGCACTACATGGGCGGGCAGGTCGTCGCCCTCCGCGACGCCAACGCCGAGATCCAGAAGGGCGAGTTCGTCTTCCTGGTCGGCCCCTCCGGCTCCGGCAAGTCGACCTTCATCCGCCTGCTCAACCACGAGGAGGTGCCCGACGAGGGCCGCATCTTCGTGGCCGGCAAGGACATCGTGAAGCTGACCCCGTGGAAGGTGCCCTACCTGCGCCGCAACATCGGGTGCGTCTTCCAGGACTTCAAGCTCCTGCCCAACAAGACCGTCTACGAGAACGTGGCCTTCGCCCTCGAGGTCATCGGTCGGCCCAACAACGTCATCCGCAGCCAGGTGCCGGCGATCCTGGAGCTGGTCGGTCTGGCCGACAAGGACAAGAACATGCCCAACGAGCTCTCGGGTGGTGAGCAGCAGCGGGTGTCGATCGCCCGGGCCTTCGTCAACCGGCCCTTGATCCTGCTGGCCGACGAGCCCACGGGGAACCTGGATCCCAACACGTCGGTGGGCATCATGCGGCTGCTGGACCGGATCAACCGGACCGGCACCACCGTGGTGATGTGCACCCACGACCGTTCGATCGTCGACAGCATGCGCCGCCGCGTGTTGCAGCTGGACCGCGGGGTCATCGTCCGCGACCAGGCCCGCGGCGTCTACGAGTAACCGGCCATGGCGATCAAGGTCAGTTACCTCACGCGCGAGGTCGGCATCAACCTCAAGCGCAACATCACCCTCACCATCGCCACGATCGCGACGGTGGCGGTCTCGCTCACCCTGGTGGGCACCGCCTACCTGATCGGCCGTGGTGTCGAGGACGCCCAGCAGCAGTTCCAGGGCGGCGTGGAGTTCATCGTCTTCATGAACCCGAACGCCACCGACGCGCAGATCGACGCGGTGCGCACCGAGCTGGAGGACAACCCCCAGATCCGGTAGGCGGAGTTCTGTGACCAGGACTGCGCCTACGAGGAGTTCCAGGAGCTCTTCGCCGACGATCCGCAGCTGATCGAGAACGTCGACGCCGGAGATCCTCCCGCCGTCGTTCAAGGTGAAGCCGGTCGACGCCGAGACCGACTCGGTCGAGGCTCTGGGCGCGGTCTTCGAGACCCAGCCCGGCGTGCGTGAGGTCGCCTTCTCCAGCGAAGCCATCAAGCAGGTCGAGAGCTTCTTCGGGTTCCTGTCGTCCCGCTCCGCGGTGGCGGCCGTCGCTGCTGGTCGTGGCCGCCACGCTGCTCGTCCTGAACACCATCCAGATGGCCATCTTCAACCGGCGCCGTGACATCGAGGTCATGAAGCTGGTCGGGGCCACGAACTGGTTCATCCGCATCCCGTTCATGGTCGAGGGCCTCATCCAGGGCCTCATCGGCTCGCTGTTCGCGATCGGCATGACCCGTCTGTTCATCGGCGACCTCCAGGACCAGGCCGAGGGCGAGAACGCCGGCATGCTGTCCACCTTCGACGTCACCAACAGCGACATCGCCAAGGCCTCGCTGCTGCTCCTGGCCGCCGGTGCCGTCGTCAGCCTCCTCGGCTCCGGCATCGCCGTCAGCCGCTTCCTCAAGGTCTGACGCCGGGCGGCCATCATGGTCGACCGTGACCTACGAAGAGATCGACTATCGCGTCCAGAACGGCGTCGCCACGATCACCCTGGACCGGCCGGAGAAGCTCAACGCCCTCACCGCGCCAGATGGCCATCGAGCTGCTCGACGTGTTCGACCGCATCGACGAGGACGACGCCGTCCGCGCCGTCATCGTGACCGGCCGGGGACGGGCGTTCTGCGCCGGTGCCGACCTCTCCCTCGGCGCCCAGACCTTCGACTACGACAGCCAACGACCCCGACGGCCCGGCCCGCTCCGAGCGCCGGGACGGCGGTGGGATGATCACCCTGCGCATCTTCGCCTGCTGAAGCCGATCATCGCCGCCATCAACGGCCCGGCCGTCGGGGTCGGCATCACCATGACCCTGGCCATGGACGTCCGCCTGGCGGCCGACGACGCCCGCATGGGCTTCGTCTTCGCCCGCCGGGGCATCGTGCCCGAGGCCTGCTCCAGCTGGTTCCTGCCCCGCATCGTCGGCATCGACCGGGCCCTGGAATGGGCCTACCGGGGCGACGTCTTCCCGGCCACCGAGGCCCTGGCCGGCGGGCTGGTGCGCAGCCTGCATCCCGCCGACGAGCTGCTGGCCGTGGCCCAGGAGCTGGCCGACGACCATCGCCGCCAACACCTCGGCGGTCTCCGTGGCCCTGACCCGGCAGATGATGTGGCGGATGCTCGGCGCGGCCCACCCGATGGAGGCCCACCGGGTCCGACTCCCGGGCCGTCAACGCCACCGGCCGCTCCGCTGACGCCCTGGAGGGTGTCACGTCCTTCCTGGAGAAGCGCGCCGCCGTGTTCACGGGCAACGGTGACCGAGGACCTACCGGACGTCTTCCCCGAGTGGGAGCAGCCGGAGTTCCGCTAGCCCGGGCCGGGGAAGCCCCGGAAGGCCCGCTGGCCGCACCGCAGCCCGAGCTCGCCGGAGCGGATGCTGGCCTCGGACGGCAGTCCCTCCGTGCTGCACCTCGCGCAGGTCGTGGGGCAGGTGGCGCTTGATGTGCCACTCGTAGGCCGCGCCGGCGGCGAGCACGGCGCCGACGGCGAGGAGCAGCACAGAAGGATCATGGGGACCACGCTAGGCGGCGCACGGGTCCGGCCGCTCTCAGAGGGCGGTGCGGTAGTTCTCGTCGACGGCTCGTCGATCAGCGTGACGAGGGCCTCGTCGTCGGCTGCGTCCATCTTGGCGGCGAACATGGCGCCGAAGCTGATCTTCTTCTTGGGCGGCCAGGTCTCCTGCTTCCAGAGCTTGGAACGGATGAAGGCCTTGGCGCAGTGGAAGAAGACCTCCTCCACGTGGACCCGGATGGCCAGCACCGCGGGCTTGCCCCGGGCGGCCAGGTCCTCGAGCAGCTCGGGGTCACGGGTCAGCTCGGCCCGGCCGTTCACCCGCAGTGTCTCGGTCGTGCCCGGGATGATGAAGAGCAGCCCGACGTGAGGGTTCTCGACGATGTTGGTCAGGCCGAAGGCCAGGTGGTTGCCGGGGCGGTCGGGGATGACCAGCGTGTGGTCGTCCTCGACCACGACGAACCCCGGGTCGTCGCCCTTGGGCGACGCGTCCCCCTGCCCCGCGGCCGACGCCGTGGCCAGCACGAGGAACGGGCACTCGGCGATGAAGTCCCGGGCGAACTCGTCGAGACGCGTCGCCCAGCTTCATCGTCACGCCGTCGTTGGGTTCGGCCACGACCTCGCGCAACTCCTCGACGGTTCGGATGATGTGGTCGGCCGTGGCGGACATGGACGGCAGCCTACGATCCGGCGGAGTCAGCGAGCCGAGGAGAGTCAGCGAGATGGGTCAGCAGGTCCGGGGAGTCGTGTCCCGAGCGAAGGGCGAGCCGGTCACGATCGAGACGATCGAGGTCCCCGATCCCGGGCCGGGCGAGGCCGTGGTCGCGGTGAAGGCGTGCGGGGTCTGCCACACCGACCTGCACTACCGCGAGGGGGCCATCAACGACGAGTTCCCGTTCCTGCTCGGCCACGAGGCCGCGGGCGTCGTCGAGTCGGTCGGTGACGGGGTCGAGGACGTCGCGCCCGGCGACTACGTGATCCTGGCCTGGCGGGCTCCCTGCGGCACGTGCCGGTCCTGTGTCCGGGGCAAGCCCTGGTACTGCTTCGAGTCCAAGAACGCGGCGCAGCCGATGACCCTCGACGGCCAGGCCCTCAGCCCGGCCCTGGGCATCGGGGCCTTCGCCGAGAAGACCCTGGTCCACGCCAAGCAGTGCGTGAAGGTCGACCCGGCGGCGCCGCCGGAGGCCGCCGGGCCTCATCGGCTGTGGCGTGATGGCCGGCTTCGGCGCCGCGGTCAACACCGGCGAGGTGCGGCGGGGTGAGACCGTGGCCGTCTTCGGCTGCGGCGGGGTGGGCGACGCCGCGATCATGGGGGCGGCGGTGGCCGGTGCCCGCCAGATCATCGCCGTGGACCTCGATGACCAGAAGCTGGAGTGGGCCCGGGGCTTCGGCGCCACCGACACCGTCAACGCTCGGCCAGGGCGACCCGGTCGAGGCCATCCAGGCCCTGACCGACGGCCTCGGCGTGGACGTGGCCATCGAGGCCATCGGCCTGCCGCAGACCTTCGTGCAGGCCTTCAACGCCCGGGACCTGGCCGGGCGCCTGGTCCTGGTCGGTGTGCCGTCGCCGGAGGCCAAGGTCGAGCTCCCCATGATCGAGATCTTCGGCCGGGGCGGCTCCACCAAGTCGAGCTGGTACGGCGACTGCCTGCCCACCCGGGACTTCCCGCTGCTCATCGACATGCACCTCAGCGGCCGCATCGACCTCGGGCATGTTCGTCAGCGAGACCATCCCGCTGGACGGGGTCGAGGAGGCGTTCCACAAGATGGAGCGGGGCGAGGTGCTGCGCTCGGTCGTCGTCCTCTGATGGCGCTGCGCATCGACAACGTCGTCACCTCGGGCATCTTCACCCTCGACGGTGAGGACTTCGAGGTCGACAACAACATCTGGCTGGTGGGCGACGACGACGAGGTGATCGTGGTCGACGCCGCCCACGACCACCGGCCGATCGTGGCCGGCGTCGGGCTCCCGACGGGTGGTGGCCGTGGTCTGCACCCACGGCCACAACGACCACATCAACGCCGCCGTGCCACTGGCCGAGGCGGTCGGGGCGCCGATCTGGCTCCACCCCGACGACCGGATGCTGTGGGACGTCGTCTGGCCGGACCGGGCGCCCGGACGCCGAGCTGGCCGACGGGCAGGTCATCGAGGTCGGCGGGCTCCAGCCTCGAGGTGCTGCACACCCCGGGTCACTCGCCGGGCGGCTGCTGCCTCACGCCCCGGCCGAGCGGTGTCGTCTTCTCCGGCGACACGCTCTTCAACGGCGGCCCGGGCGCCACCGGCCGGAGCTTCTCGGACTACGACACCATCGTGGCCAGCATCCGGAACCGCCTGCTCGACGCTGGACCCGGAGACGGTCGTGCACACCGGCCACGGCGACGACACGACGATCGGCGCGGAAGCCGCCGGTCCGCCGACTGGTGACCGTCGAGGTACGGGGGGTCGACCTGGCCATCGAGGACACCGGCTCGGGGACACCGGTGCTCTGGGGTCACGGCCTGACCAGCTCGATGGCGGCCGAGGCGGCGATGGGCATGGGCGTGGCGGACCTCCCCGAGGACCGCTACCGGCTGGTGCGCTACGACGCCCGGGGCCACGGGGACTCCGGCGGCACGGCCGATCCCGGCCGACTACGCCTATCCGTCGTTGGCCGCCGACCAGCTGGCGCTGGCCGATGCCCTCGGGCATCGACCGCTTCGTGGCCGGCGGGCATGTCGCTGGGGTCGGGGACCGCGCTGCACGTCGCGGTCGCGGCCCCGGATCGGGTGCTCGCGCTGGTCCTCGGGATCCCGCCGACGGCCTGGGAGGGCCGCCGTGCGCGGGGCGCGGCCTACCGGGACCGAGGCCGGGTCGTCGCCGAGCAGGGGATGGACGGCGTTCATCGAGCAGGCCATGGCCGAGCCCTTGGCCGAGATCTTCGCCCCCTTCGCCGACCAGGTCACGGCCGGCATCCGCGCACCGTTACGAGAGCTACGACCCGGACGTGCTGGCCCCGCTGCTCACCGGTGTCGGCGGCTCCGACCTCCCTGACCCGAGACGCGTCGCCACGCTCACGATGCCCGTGCTCGTGCTGGCCTGGCAGGGCGACCCGTCCACCCCCGAGGCGACCGCGCGCGCGCCTGGCCGAGCTCCTGCCCCAGGCGGAGGTCGTCGATCGCCCCGACGCTGAAGCGAGGTCTTCGGCTGGTGCGGCCGGGTGCGCGACTTCCTCGACCGGGTGGTTCAGCCGAAGTAGTCGGGCTCGTTGCCGGCCCGCCACTTGATGTTGCAGCCGATGCTGGGGGCCTGGTCCTCGGGGACGGTGCCGCCGGCGAGGAGCGCGTCGACCGCCGCCACCAGGTCGGCGCCGGTCACGGGCAGGTCGTTGGCCGGCCGGGAGTCGTCGAACTGGCCGCGGTAGGCCAGGCGCTGCTCGCCGTCGAAGACGAAGAAGTCCGGGGTGCAGGCGGCCCGGAACGCCTTGGCCACCTCCTGGGAGGCGTCCAGCAGGTAGGGGAAGCGGAAGCCGTTGGTCACGGCCTGGGCGGCCATGCCCTCGGGGCCGTCCTGGGGGTAGTCCTCGACGGCGTTGCTCTGGACGGCGACCACCGCGGCGCCCCGGTTCATCAGGTCGGCGGTCACCTCGCCGAAGCGGGCCTCCACGTGCTTGACGTACGGGCAGTGGGGGCAGAGGAAGGCCACGACCAGCGCCGGGGCGCCGACGGCGTCCTCGGTCGACCAGGTCGCGGCGTCGGGGCCCGAGAGGGTGAACGGCGGGCAGGCTCGGCGCCGAGCGGCAGCATCGTGGACGGGGTGGCGACCATGGGTTCCTCCGGATGGCGGTGAATGGCGGAGAGCCGCGGCGCGGGGTACGAGCGCCTACCGTGCCGTCGTGACCCCAGGTCTACCCCCCGAGGCCGAGGCCCACTACCGGAGCCTACGACGAAGCACGCCGCCTGGACCGCCACTGGCTCGAGCGGGTGCGCACCCAGGCGCTGCTGGAGCGGGTGCTGCCCGCCGCGCCCGGCGGACGTCCTCGACGTCGGCGGCGGCACCGGTGTCCACTCGGTCTGGCTGGCCGAGCAGGGCCATCGGGTCACCCTGGTCGACGCCATGCCCGAGCACGTCGAGCAGGCGCTCGCCTTCGGCACGTTCGCCGCCGAGGTCGGTGACGCCCGGGCGCTCGCCAGGCCGATGCGTCCGTTGACGCCGTGCTCCTCCTGGGTCCGCTGTACCACCTGACCGAGCCCGACGACCGGGCCCGGCGCTGGCCGAGGCGCGCCGGGTGCTGCGCCCCGGTGGCGTGCTGGTGGCCGGGGCGGTGAGCTACGCCGCCTCCCTCCTCGACGGGGTCGGGCAGGGCTGGATGGCACGACTCGGCGTTCGTCGAGATCGTCCGGGGCGACCTGGCGACCGGCCAACACCGCAACCCGACCGCGCGATCCCGCGCTGGTTCACCACGACCTTCTTCCACCGGCCCGAGGAGCTGCGGTCCGAGGTCGAGGCGCCGGCTTCGTCGGTCGACGAGGTCATCGGGGTCGAGGGACCGGGCTGGATCGTGGGCGAGCCCGAGGGCTCGCTGCCTGGCGGCCGAGCTGGCCGACGCCCACCCCGAGCTGGCCGTCCTCAGCGCCCACCTCCTCGCCGTCGGGCGCCGCTGATGAGCGACTGGGTGGCGGTGGCGACGGCGGTCGCGCCCGGGCCAGATCGTGGACGCCGCCCATGGCGACCTCGACCTCGTCGTCTGGCGGACCTTCGAGGGCGAGCCCTGCGTCATGGAGGCCCGCTGCCCCCACGAGTGGTCCCACCTCGGCGCCGAGGGCGTGGTCGACGGCCCCGAGATCGTCTGCGCGGCCCACTTCTGGCGCTTCGACCACCGACGGCACGGGGAGCAAGGTGGGCATGACCGGTCGCCGCGACCCCAAGGCCGACATCGCCGTGTTCCCGTGCCGGGAGGTCGACGGCCGGATCGAGGCCCAGCTCCCGAGCGAGTAGAACGAACGGCGATGACCGAGATGGAGGGCCGACGCATCCTGATCACCGGCCCGACGGGGCAGGTCGGCCTGCCGGTGGCCCTGGCCCTGGCCGAGCACAACGACGTCTTCGGGGTCGCCCGCTTCGGCGACGCCGACCGCGCAAGGCCCGGCTCGAGGCCGCCGGCGTCACCTGCATCAGCGCCGACCTCGTCGGCCGGGGACTTCTCGGGCGTGCCGGCCGACGTCGACCACGTCGCCAACTTCGCTGTGGCCAAGACCGGCGACTTCGAGCGGGACCTGGCCGCCAACGTCGAGTCCCTCGGGATGCTCATGCACCACTGCCGGGAGGCCAGCGTCGTTCCTGCACTGCTCGTCGACCGCCGTGTACCAGCCCAACGGCCACCACGACTTCGCCGAGGGCGACCCCCTGGGCGACAACCACCGGCCCGTTCGGCTTCCTGCCGACCTACTCGATCACCAAGATCGCGGCCGAGGCCATGGCCCGCTACGGCGCCCGCCAGTGGGACCTGCCGACGACCATCGCCCGGCTGTCGGTGCCCTACGGCGACAACGGCGGCTGGCCCGCCTTCCACTTCGAGATGATGCTGGCCGGCCAGCCCGTCCCCGTCCACGAGGACGCGCCCAGCGAGTTCAACCCGATCCACGAGGACGACATCGTCGCCCAGGTGCCCAAGCTGCTGGACGTGGCCTCGGTGCCCGCCACCGTCGTCAACTGGGCCGGCCCCGACGTCGGTGAGCATCGAGGACTGGTGCCTCTACCTCGGCGAGCTGGTCGGGATCATGCCGGAGTTCGCCCCGACCACGGCCACGATCGAGAGCGTCCGGGTCGACACGACCCGGATGCACGAGCTGATCGGCCCCGCCGAGGTCGACTGGCGGGAGGGCCTGCGCCGGATGGTCGAGGTCCGCCGCCCGGACCTCTTCGTCGACTGACCCCTCGACGACCTCCTGCCCCGCATCGACCTGACCGGGCGCATCGCCCTGGTCACGGGCTCGTCCCGGGGCCTCGGGGCGGCCACGGCGCAGCGCCTGGCGGCCATGGGGGCCGAGGTCGTCATCACGTACCGCAAGCAGGCCGAGGCCGCGGCGGACGTGGCCGCCGCCATCGCCGAGGCGGGCGGTCGGGCCCACGTCCAGCCGCTGGACGCCGGCGACATCGGGTCCATCGACGCCCTCTTCGACTGGATCGAGGCCGACGGGCCCGGCGGGTTGGACATCCTCGTGGCCAACGCCGCCGCCACCAGCCTGAAGCCGCTGCTGGAGCAGGCGCCCCACAACGTCGAGCGGACCTTCGCCATCACCGTCACCGGCTTCCTGCACGCGGTGCAGCGGGCGGTGCCGCTCATGGAGGCGCGGGGCGGCGGCCGGATCGTGGCCGTGTCCGGGATCGACACCGTGTCCTGGGCGCCGGCCCACGGCCTCCTGGCCGCGGCCAAGGCGTCGATGGAGATGCTGGTCACCTACCTGACCATCGAGCTGGGCAAGCGCAACATCACCGCCGTCGGCGTGAACCCCGACGCCTTCTTCGGCGACTCGCTGAAGCTGATGCTGGGCGACCACTACGACGTGATGCTGGGCATCCACGAGCGCAGCCACCCGCTGCGTAGGCGGCCACGCCCGGAGGCCATCGCCGAGGTCGTCGCCCTCCTCTGCACCGACGCCGCCCGCTGGCTGTCGGGCCACACGGTCATGGCCGACGGCGCCGCCTCCTTCGCCGCCCGGGGCACCCTCATCGGGACCACCGGCCAAGCTGCCCCTCGACGAGCAGCGCCGCCAAGCCGGCCTCGACCCCGCCGACCCGGACGCGGCCGCCGCCCGGCGCCGCCCCCAGCGTCCCCGACCTCTAGACGGGACCAACGGCCGTACCGCCGACCGGGGCGGGAGCGTAGGTTCGACAGCACGGGCCGAGCTCCCGAGTGGCCCGGAGGTGACGACATGCGTGCCCTGCAATTGACGGCGTGGAACCAGCCTCCCGAGTTCCGGGAGGTGCCCGATCCCGATCCCGGCCCGGGCGAGGTGGTGCTGACCGTCGGGGGAGCGGGGGCCTGTCATTCGGACCTGCACCTCATCCACGACTTCGCGGCGGGAGCGCTGCCCTATGACCCGCCCTTCACCCTCGGTCACGAAAACGCCGGCTGGGTCGATGCCGTCGGGGCCGGGGTCACGGGCCTGGAGCACGGACAGCCGGTAGCCGTCTACGGGCCATGGGGTTGCGGTCACTGCCACCGCTGCCGTCAGGGCATGGAGAACTACTGCGAGCGTCAGGCGGAGATCGCCGTCAACGGCGGCGGGCTCGGCCTCGACGGCGGCATGGCACCCAAGCTGCTGGTGCCCTCGGCCCGGCACCTGGTCCCGCTCGACCGACCTCGAGCCCTTCCAGGCCGCGCCCCTGACCGACGCCGGCCTGACGCCGTACCACGCGGTGAAGCGCTCGCTCTCGCTCCTCGGGGCGGGATCGACCGCAGTGGTGATCGGAGTGGGCGGCCTCGGGCACATGGCGGTGCAACTGCTGCGAGACGCTGTGTGCCGCCACCATCGTCGCCGTCGACGAGCGCTGACGCCGCCCTGACGCTGGCCCAGTCGGCGGGCGCCAGGCACTGCGTGCGCTCGGGCGCCGAGACCGTCGCCGAGATCCAGCGAGCTTGACCGGGGGCAAGGGCGCCGACGTCGTGCTGGACTTCGTCGGCGTCGAAGCCACGCTGCAGCGGTGAAGCAGGTGAGCATCGCCTCGACGGAGCGGTCGATGTCGTCGGCGCTCGGTGGTCGACCAGTTGGACACGGAGATGCGCATGGCGGCTCGGCCCTGCCAGACGGTGCCGCCGACCCAGCAGGTGCCGTCCTCCTGAGCGCGGGTGATCGACGTCCGGGTGACGTCGTCGTCGTCGCCGAACCGGACCAGGACCTGGTTGAGGACGACGTCGTTCAGGACCTCGACCCCGTCGGCGGCGCCCAGCCCGTCGGCGGCGCTGTCGGGCGAGGGCGCAGAAGCGGTCGACCAGGTCCTCGACGCCGTCCCGGCCGAGGGCGCGCAGGATGGCCCAGGTGGGCACGGCCCGGGCCCGGCGGCTCATCTCCGGGTTCCAGTCGATGGGCTCGCGGTGCTCGCCGGGCGTCAGGTAGGCGGCGGCCGTGGCCATGGCGGCTCGGTGGGCCTCGGGGTGGGCGGTGAGCGCCACCGAGCAGTCGTAGGGGGCGTTGAGCCACTTGTGCATGTCGACGGCCCAGCTGTCGGCCGCCTCGTAGCCGTCGAGCAGGTGACGGTGCCGCTCGCTGGCCGCGGCCCACAGGCCGAAGGCGCCGTCGACGTGGACCCAGGCCGCGTGCTCGTGGGCGATGGCGCAGACCTCGCCGATCGGGTCGAAGGCGCCGGTGTTCACGTTGCCCGCCTGGGTGCAGACGATCGCCGGGCCGCCGTCAGCCTCGCCGAGGACCCGGGCCAGGTCGACTCGGGTCCAGCGCCCCCTGGTCGTCGACGGCCAGCTCGACGACCGCCGGCGGTGCCGAACCCGAGGTAGCGCAGGGCCCGGTCGACGGCGGCGTGGCGCTCGCCGCCCACGACGACGGTGACCGGCGGCGCCCCGAACAGGCCGTCGACCTCGACGTCCCAGCCCGCCTGCTCGAGCACCTGGTGGCGGGCGGCCATGAGGCCGACGACGTTGGCCATCTGCGCGCCGGTGACGAAGGCCCCGGACCCGTCCGGCGGGCAGCCGCGAGCAGCTCCCGCAGCCACTCGAGGACGACCTCCTCGATGACGGCCACCGCCGGGCGTCATCACGTGCATGGCCGCGTTCTGGTCCCAGGCCGACACCAGCCAGTCGGCGGCCAGGGCGACCGGGCAGCGTGCCGCCGTTGACGAACCCGAAGTACCGGGGCCCGGCGGTGGCCACGATGCCGCCCTCGGTGCCGGCGACGAGGGCCCGGAGCGCGGTCGGGTTGCCGTCGCCCTCGTCGGTCAGCGGCGCGCCGAGTGCCGTCCCGGAGCGCGTCGACGTCGGCCGGGGGCCCGACCGGCCGCTCGGGCAGGGAGTCGATGTAGGCGATGGCCGAGCGGACGGCCTCGTCGAGCAGCGGGTGGTCCATGGCGTGGAGTCTGCCAAGCTGGCCCGATGGGGACGCTGCGTTTCAACCACATGGAGCTGACGCTGCCCGCCGGGTGCCCTCGCTGACGACGGTCGGGCCGACATCAAGGCCTTCTACGGCGAGGTCTTCGACTTCGAGGCCCTCGACGTCCCGATCTTCGACCAGCTCGGCCTGCTCCTGCGCACCGACGAGGCGACCAGCCAGTTCCTCCTGCTCATGGAGTCCGACACGCCGATCGACTCGCCCGGCTATGACCACCTCGGGTTCCTCTACGACACCCGTGAGGAGGTCGACGACCGCCTCGAGCAGGTGAAGCGCTGGCAGGACAAGGACGACCGCGTCCGCATCAAGGAGTACGAGGACCTGGTCACCGGGACCACCACCGTCCACGCCTTCTACGTGCGCCACCTGCTGCCCATCTGGTTCGACGTCCAGTGCATCGAGCACGACCCCCGCCTGAGAGGACCGCACATGGCCATCGACTTCACCCTGACGCCCGAGCTGGAGGACCTGCGGACCAAGGTCCGGGGCTTCCTCGACGAGGTCGTGGTGCCCACCGAGAAGACCCTCGACCCCGACGACCGGGACGCCTACCTCACCGCGCTGCTGGGGATGCGCAAGGCGGCCTTCGAGGCCGGCCTGTGGTGCCCCCACATGCCCGAGGAGTGGGGCGGCATGGGCCTCAGCCACGTCGAGATGGCCATGGTCCAGGCCGAAGCGGCCAAGACCTACTACGGCCCCTGGGTCCTCAACTGCCAGGCCCCCGACGAGGGCAACATGCACACCCTCCTGCACTGGGCCACGCCCGAGCAGGCCGAGAAGTACCTCCGGCCCCTGTGCGACGGCAAGGCCTGGTCCTGCTTCGCCATGACCGAGCCCGAGGTGGCCGGCTCGGACCCGACCCTCATCCAGACCCGGGCCTACCAGGACGGCGACGAGTGGGTCATCAACGGCCACAAGTGGTTCATCTCCAACGCCCACCGGGCCAACTTCGCCATCCTCATCGCCCGCACCGAGGACGACCCCGACCTGCCCCAGGCGGCCAACTCGGCCTTCATCGTCGACATCCCCAGCGACGGCTGGACCGAGGTCCGCCAGGTCGAGACCATGCACGGCTCGACCGGCCACTCCGAGATCCTCATCGAGGACCTGCGCGTCCACGACGACCAGATGCTCGGCGGCCGGGGCGAGGGCCACCTGCTCGGCCAGTCCCGCCTGGGCCCGGCCCGACTGGCCCACTGCATGCGCTGGATCGCCCAGGCCGAGACGGCGCTGGACATGATGGTCGACCGGTCCCTGAACCGGTTCTCCCACGGGTCGATCCTGGCCGAGAAGCAGGGCGTCCAGTGGATGATCGCCGACTCGGCCATGGAGCTGTACCAGGCCAAGCTCATGGTCCTCCACGCCGCCTACAAGATCGACCGGGGGGACGACTTCAAGTCCGAGGTCTCGATGGCCAAGCACTTCGTGGCCAACGCCCTGAACCGCATCATCGACCGGGCCATCCAGGTCCACGGCGCCCTCGGCTACTCGACCGACACGCCGCTGGCCGGCATGTTCCAGCACGCCCGCTGGGCCCGCTTCGCCGACGGCGCCGACGAGATCCACCAGATGCGCATCGCCCAGCGCACCATCGCCGCCTACAAGGACTTCGGCACCACCAAGGCGGCCACCGGCGACCTGCCGATCTGAGGACGTTCTGGTAACGAGATGTGTCGCCTGGCGCGCATGGTTCGGGACCAGAACGGTCTGATCTGACTTAGGACCAGGGGTCGTCGCGCTGGGACAGGCGGCGGAACAGGTTCTTGATCGTCCAGCGCTGGGGATCCCACCGGGGGAGAGGGCCTCGTCCCACTCCAGGGGCGCGGCCACCGGCGCACCGGGCAGCGCCCGCAGCGAGTACGGCGCCACGGCGTGCTGCTGGTAGGCGTTGCGGTTGATGTCGAGCAGGAGGCGGTCGCCCCGCTTCTCCTTGTAGAACTCGAGCGTGTACTCGTCGGGCTCCTCGGCGACGAGCTGCTCGCTGACCTCGAGGGCCAGGCCCCGGGCGGCGGGGAAGTCGGGCAGGTCGACGTCGACGACCACGTGCAGGCCCCGGGACCCGCTGGTCTTCACCCGAGCGCGTGTAGCCCCGGTCGCGCGAAGAGCTCCCGGAGGCGTCCGGCGGCGTGGCGCATCGGGCCCCGGTCGGGGGTCGACGGGTCGAGGTCGACCATGACCTCGACCGGTCGGTGCGGGTCGTCGGCCCGGCTGAACAGGGTGTGCAGGACGAGGACGCCCTGGCCGGCCAGGTAGACGACGGTGGCCGCGTCCTCGATCACGACGAACTCGGTGCTGCCGTCCCGGGTGGTCAGCTCGACCCGGGGGATCCAGTCGGGGAAGTGCTTGCCCACCTGCTTCTGGAAGAAGCCCGCCCTTGCCGATCCCGTCGGGGAAGCGGTGCATGGCGACCGGGCGTCCCTGGCCGAGTGCCGGACCAGCAGGGGAGCGATGCGCTCGTAGTAGGGACCATCTCGGCCTTGGTGATGCCGTCGTCGGGGAACAGCACCTTGTCCGGGTTCGAGATCGACAGCTCCCGGCCGTCGACCTCGAGCTCCAGCCGCTTGCCCTTGGCCGCCATCGGGCTGACCTACCCGGCTTGCGCCGGACGACTTCGACGACGGCGCCCATGGTCAGCGGCCCGTAGACGTGGGGGAACAGCGTGCCGTCCTCCGCCGGTTCGTCGACCACGTCGGCGTCGAGGCGGGCGGGGTCCAGGGTGATGACGACCACATCGTCGAGGTCGCCGTAGAAGCGCTCGAGGGTGCCCTCCACCTGGTCGGTGTAGGAGCAGTGGATGAACCCCTCCTCCGCCAGCGTGCGGTCCCGGGTGGACTGGAGGAGAGGCCGCTGGCCTCGAACCGGGCCCAGTCCTCGAGGGTCATGATGTGGTGGAGGTGCGACACCGGGATCAGCTTCGCAGGTACTGGTCGGCCGTGGCCCCGAGCGCGGCCCCGAAGCCCTCGACCAGCTCGGCCATGATCTCGGCCACCGGCAGCACGCCGTCGATGCGCCCGGCCACCTGCCCGGCCATCGGGATGGCGGCCTCCATGTCCCCGCCGAAGTAGAGGTCGGCGGGCGAGCCGAACTGACCCCAGACGTTGCCCGTCTCCTGCTCCAGCCGGGTGGTGCGCTCGGTGCGCAGGGCCCGCATGCCCGGGCTTGGCGAACCGGTTGAGCAGGACGGTGCCCGTCTCGGCCGTGGCCACGATGGCCTGCTTCCAGTTCTCGTGGACCGGCGACTCGACCGAGGCCACGAAGCGGGTGCCGAGCTGGACGCCCTCGGCCCCGAGCACGAACGCGGCGGCCATCGTCGGCCCCGTCGACGATCCCGCCCGCGGCGATGAGGGGGACGTCGACCTGGCTGACCGGATGAGCGGGAGCAGGACCATCGTCGACGCCCCCTCGGGGGTCTTGAACCCGCCGCCCTCGATGCCCTCGACGACCAGGCCGTCCACCCCGGCGTCCACCGCCTTCAGGGCGCCCCGCAGGGTGGGCACGACGTGGAAGACGGTGAGGCCGGCGGCCTTGAGCCGGGCGGTGAACCGGTTCGGGTCGCCCGGCCGAGGTGGTGACGAAGCGGACCCCGGCGTCGACCACGACGTCGATGACCGAGTCGTCCCGCACGAGGTTCTGGGCGATGTTCACGCCGAACGGCCGGCTGGTCAGCGTCCCGCATGGCCCCGACCTCCCGGACGAAGGCGTCCAGCTCGCCCGAGGACGTCTCGATGATCCCGAGCCCGCCGGCCGAGGAGACCGCCGAGGCCAGCTGCGAACGGGCGATCCAGCCCATGGGCGCCTGCACCACGGGGATCTCGACGCCGAGCAGCCGGGTGATGCGGTTGTCGAACGTCAGCCCCGAGGTCGTCATCAGCGCATCGTAGAGAGGTCAGTGGTCCTGGGCGAGGGTGGTCGACCCCGTGGGCTCAGAGCCGAGGACGACGACACGGACGACGCGGGGACCGGGGGCACAGGCCCGGACTGGCAGGCGAGTGGATGGGACCGGACCGGAGTGGGTAGGCAAGAGGTTCCCCACGCCAGGAGGCAGCCCGATGGGTGAATGGACCGATCAGGACGAAGCTCGAGACGTGGACGGCCGGATCGCACCCCCGACCACGCCGAACCGCGAAACCATCGCCGAGGACCGCAAGGCCCTCGATGACGACCACAGCGCCGACCGCGGGCCGACCGCCGAGGAAGAGGCCGCGGCCGATGCCCACGGCCCGGTGGACCCCCACGTGGCCGAGGCCTACAAGAAGGCCAACGAGCGCGGCGCCGAGATCGAGGGCGAAGGCAAGATCTGACCCCTTCTGGCCCCTGATCCGGTCGCCGTGACCGTCGAATCAGGTGCCAGAAGCAGTGGGTTCCTAGGCTGGGCGGATGGCCGGGTCCCGTTGGTGGTTCTTCCGACGGCGCATCCTGAACGAGGCCATCCAGCGGAGCTGGTACTACATCCAGTCACGGGGCGCCCTCTACCCGGGCACGGTGCGGGCCGAGCGCTTCGGGTCCTTCGGTGAAGGCAGCCTGCTCGGCTTCCCGGTGGCCACCCTCTTCGGTGAGGCGTCGATCCACATCGGGGCCGGGACGCTCATCGCCAGCTGGGTGACCCTCTCGGCGGGCTACGGCCCCGATCAGTTCGATGTCCCCGAGCGGGCGCTCGTCATCGGCGACCGCTGCATGGTGAACATCCGCTGCGGCCTCGTCGCCCACG
Source organism: uncultured Microthrixaceae bacterium (assembly GCA_963748285.1). Taxonomy (GTDB): domain Bacteria; phylum Actinomycetota; class Acidimicrobiia; order Acidimicrobiales; family DATDAH01; genus DATDAH01. The sequence goes on along the minus strand of CAVVIF010000008.1, from coordinate 997,115 downwards.
AGTCGATCGAGATCGGCGACGACGTCTGGTTCGGCCCCGGCGTGTACATCACCGACGCCAACCACGGCTTCGAGGACCTCGATGTGCCCATCGGCCGCCAGCTGGGCGACCACCAGCCCGTGTCGGTCGGGCGCGGCTCCTGGCTGGGCCACGGGTCGGTGATCCTCCCCGGTGCGCAGATCGGTCGTCATTGCGTCGTGGCCGCGGGCTCGGTCGTCCGGGGCGAGGTCCCCGACAACACGGTGGTGGGCGGGGTGCCGGCGAAGGTCCTCCGCACGCTCGACACCGGGCGCGCCCGCGCATCAGGAGGGACGGCTCGAGGCATGGGCGGAACCCCTGGCGGCGGGGTTCGGCACCTGGCAGGCCGACGCCGACGGCTGAGTCCGGGCTTGCGGGGATGGCGGCGGAGGGCGTGGCGTCGACCTCGGCTGAACGGCCCGGAGGGCGCTACTGGCGGTAGCCCTCCACCGTGCCCTCCGGCCGCACCTCGGCCTCGTCGGGGTCGAGGCCGGCGCTGCGACGAGCGCGGCGCTGCCGCAGGAGGTCCCAGCACTGGTCGAGGGCGACCTCGACCTCCCCGAGACGGTCCCGTTCCTCGTCGGTCAGGCCCTCCCCGACGTGGCTCTCCTCCAAGCGGTGCTCCTCGTCGACGAGGGCGCTGATGCGGCTCAGGATCTCGGCGTCGTCCATGGGCCCATCACACACCCGCCGTCAAGCGTTCGGCGGGGTCGGCGACCGGAACCGACTGCTCGCCGAGCGGCACGGGGGAGTGGGCCGGCGACCAGTGCTCGTCGGGGCTGGGCGGGTAGAGCGGCGGCTCGTCGAGGAGGCGGAGGCCCCGGGCCGGGATCGCGGCAGAGGCACACCAGCACCAGGCCGGCGCTCATGGCGATGAACGTGGGCCGGAGACCGAAGGCCTCGACCAACGGCCCGACCAGCAGGTACCCGATCGGCCCGGCGGCATAGGCCGCCGAGGTCACGACGCCGACCGCCCGGCCCCGCAGCTCCTCGGGGGTGCGGGTCTGCAGGGCGTAGTTGTCGAGCGGGGGGATCGGGCCGAAGAGGAACCCGGCCAGGGCGGCCAACGCCACCATGACCCCGATCGGCGGTAGGAGGGCCATGGCGAGCAGCGGGAGGGCCACGCCCACCATCGCGCCCACGTAGGCCGTCCGCTTCCGCACGACCTCGCCCCATCGGCCGTAGGCCAAGGAGCCGACGATGCCGCCCAGGCTGAGGGCCATCAGCACCAGACCCAGGCGCGCGGGCTGGCCCTGCTCGGTGAAGTAGGTCGGCAGGATGACGCCCTCGACCGGGAGGTAGAGCGCCACCACCGCCATGCTGAGGATCGCCGTCGTGCGCAGCAGCGGCTCGCGCGCGATGAAGCGGACGCCTTCGACTGTGCCCGCCCAGATGCTCTCCGGGCGCTCGCCCGCCTCCGGGACACCGGCGCCCGGGACCCGGATGCGTGTGGTCAGGGCGAGGGACAGGGCGAAGGCGGCGGCGGTGACCCACAGGGTCGAGGCCGCTCCGATGGTGGCGATCAGCAGGCCGCCGACCCCGGGGCCGACGAGGAAGGCCACGTTCCAGATGGCCTCGTGGAGGCTGTTGGCCCGCTCCAGGGTCCAGCCAGCGCCGTGGGCGGCGGCCGGGAGCAGGGTCTCCCGGGCGGTGATCCCGGCGGGGTCGAAGGCGGCTCCGAGCGCGGCGAAGACCATGAGCAGGCCGATCGACAGACCGACGGTGGCGTCGGCGATCGGGATGGCGGCGACGGCCAGCAGGGACAGGACATCAGAGACCACGGCGGTGCGGCGCCGGCCGAACCGGTCGACGACGGTGCCGGAGAACAGGCTGGCCGCGATCAGCGGGAGCGCGGCGGCGGTCGCCACCACGCCGGCCGCACTGGCGCTGTCGGTGAGCTCCAGGGCCAGCCACGGCAGGGCGACCATCGCCACGCCGTTGCCCATGCCCGAGACGAGGCACGCCGCCTCGAGCAGCAGGAAGGATCGGCGCTGGGGACTCACCGATCCAGGGTGGCAGGCCGCGCGCCTGTTCCCCCCGTGAATTCGGGCACCCCGGAGGGGTTCAGGCGTCGTTCACCAGGTGCCAGCGGGTGCCCTGCTCGACGAAGCCGAGGGCCTCATAGAGCCCGCGGGCCGGGTTGCCGACGGTGACCGCCAGGCCCAGGATCGGCTGGCCCGCCGCGGTCAGCCGGTCGATGGCGTGGCCGAGGAGGGCCCGGCCGACGCCCCGACCCTGTGCGGCGGGGTCCACGCAGATGTCGGTGATCCAGGGGCCGCCGGCGAACCGGTGGTCGGCGGGCATCTCCGAGACGACGTTCATGCCCAGGAGCACGCCTCCTGACCGGGCCTCGGCCGAGGCGTCGGCCAGGAGGGGACCGACGATCTCACCGGAGAGGTAGCCGCGAACGGTCTCGGTCGCGCCGGCGATGGTGGTCTCCGCGTGGCTGTGGTCCGGGTGGCCTGGGGGGTAGGCCCGCTGGATGAGCGCCGCGTACTCGAGCGGGTCGTCCTGCAGCGGCCGCAGTTCGACGCCCGGAGTCGGGGCGGCGGGGGAGGGGCCCGGCAGCGGCACGACCATGAGCGAGGACGCCCGCACGAAGGTGACCCCACGTCGGATCAGCGCCTCTGCCAGCGCCTGGTCCTCGACGATCAGCCGGTGCGCCGGCAGGGCCTGCATCGCCGCCTCGGCCAGGTCGGCCGACGGTGCGCCGGACGGCGGGCGTCAGGACGGCCCGGGGGTACGGCTCGGCTGCCGGGATCGATCCGCGCCGACCCGAGGGCGGTCCCGTCGGTCGCCGGCCAGGTCGAGGTCCGGCATGTCGCTGATCGTGGCAGGTCAGCGCCGCCGCGGTCCGCTCAACCGCAGGTCGAGCCGCATGAGCACGCGGGGGAAGCCGTTCAGCACCGAGTCGGTGTCGGCCGCCTTCTTGAACCCGGCCTGCTCGAACAGGCGCTTCGTGGCGACGTAGGCCATGGTCAGGTCGACCTTCTCGCCCTTGTTGTCGACGGGTAGCCCTCGATCGCCGGAGCGCCGTTGGCGCGGGCGAAATCGACGGCACCGGCGAGCAGGTGGTGGGAGATGCCCTCGCCTCGGTGTCCCGGCCGCACCCGGATGCACCACACCGACCACACGTCGAGGTCGTCGACGTGGGGGATCTTCCGGTTCTTGGCAAGCTGGTGTCCGCCCGTGGGTGCACGGCCGCCCAGCCGACCACCTCGTCGCCGTCGTAGGCGAGCACGCCCGGCGGCGGGTCCTGCTTCACCAGGCTCATCACCCGCTTGCCTCGGGCGGGGCCGACCAGCTCGTCGTTCTCCTTCGAGGAGGTCAAGCGGTAGCTCAGGCACCAGCACACGTTCGCGTCGGGCCGCTTGGGCCCGACCATCGTCTTGACGTCGTCGAACTCCGTGGCTGGCCGCACCTCGATCGCCATGCCCCAACTGTGCCCGCTGCGACACCGAGAGAGAACGGGAGGGTCGGGTAGAACCCAGCCGGGTGCGAAGCCGGCGCCCCTCCGCAACCAGGCGAGGCTCGTCCAGACGAGCGGCCGAGAGTCCTTGCAAGGTATGAAGGGGCCACGGTCAGCTCCAACAACGCTCGAGACTGAGCTCGAGCGCTCTTGGAGCTGGAGGGAATCGAACCCTCGTCCGCGAAGTGCGTGACGAACGAGCTACGACCATTCCCGATCTACGGCTTGCGGTCGCCGAGAGGTCGGGTCCTCATGACCGCCGGGTCTTTCCCCGGTGTCAGTGGTCTTTCCCACCGTCAGCGGTCTCTCCCTGCGGTCCTCCACTGCTTCTGTTGCCGGGCTGCAGTGGACAGGCCCCGCGTGGCCTCACGGCTCGCTGGGACTCTCTACCTACTGACTAGGTCAGGCGGCGAGAGCGAAGTCGCCTTCGGCGCTTCTTTGGGTGCCCCGTTTTAGGAGTCTGAGCAACTCCGGTCGCCCGTACGCCAAGCGGTCTCCACGTCGAAACCGATCAGCCCCGTGCTGTCACTCTCGGATGTCAAGCAACTCCCGGGCACCGAAGCACCCGGGATCACCAGTCTACGGGGCGGTAGGACAGCTCAGCCGACCCAGTTGCCGGGCTGGTTGGGGTTCGCCGCCGCCTGCTCGGCCTTGTGGGCCGACCAGTAGGTGACGCCGGCGATGACGAAGTCGACGACGGCCAGGATCAGGAACAGGGTCTGGGTGAAGGACCCCATCGTGAAGGCCAGGACGAGGAACAGGACGCCCGTGAGGGCGAAGATCCCCGCCCGGAGCTTGGAGTTGCCTCCCATGATGATCATTGCGGTCTCCCTGTGGTGCTGCGGAACGACCGAAACGTACGCCCTAGCGAACGGGCGGGCCTGAGTAGGCGCTACTCATTTGCATTGCTCCGCCTTCGCTCCGCCGGCTTCGCCGATCGCACCAGCCTCATGGCTGCTGCGGCTGGCGCCTGCGCAGCGTCAGTCGGTCGGCCGTCGGCGGGCCCGGGCCACCTCGCGCTGGGCCTCCCGCTCGGCGTCACGGGCGGCGATGTGGTGGCGCTTGTCCACGCCGGTGCGGCCCTTGCCCAGCCCGAGCTCCAGCTTGGCCCGACCGTCCTTGAAGTAGAGGGCGAGGGGCACCAGCGTGAGCCGGTCCTGGTCGACCCGGGCCTTGATCCGGTCGATCTCCAGCCGCTTCAGCAGCAGCTTGCGGTCCCGGGCCGGGTCCAGGTCGGCGAAGGCGCCGCCGGCGTGGCTGTAGGGCGTGATGTGCAGGCCGATGACCCAGGCCTCGTGGTCGATGATCCGGGCGTAGGCGTCCCCGACGGTGACCTTGGCCTCACGAAGGGACTTGACCTCGCTGCCGCTGCAGCACGATGCCCGCCTCGAAGGTGTCGAGGATCTCGAAGTTGCGTCGGGCCTGGCGGTTGGTCGCCACGACCTTGACGCCGTCCGGGCGGGCCATGCCCGCCAGTCAACCGGATGAACGGCTGAGTCGTCGCTCTTCGCCTGACGGCTCATCGCGGTGCAGGCCTATTCGGCCCGCCGAGCGGCTCGCGCCCTCTTCAGGCCTCCAGTTCGGAGGCGCCCCCGGTGCCCCACCACGAGGCCGTCAGGCGCAGGCCCTCGATCGAGGCCCGCGGGAACATCTCCTCGTAGGTGCGCTTGTAGCCGGTGTGCTTGATCTTCCAGTCGCCGTCGACCTTGACGTAGTCGTCCTCGTAGAAGGCGGCGCCCTGGATCGTGAGGCCGAAGTTGGTCTCGACCACCGTGTCCTCCAGGGCCCAGGTACCGTGGGCGGTGTCGGGACCGGTGAGGCGGATCTCGGGGTGGTGCATCCGGTGCGAGGACAGGAAGCCCTCGGACTTCATCGCTTCGCTGATCCAGCCCACGATGGCGTCCCGGCCCCCTCGTGGCGGTACTTGCCCGCCGAGTACTCGGCCACGGCGTCCTCGACGAAGAGGTCGGCCATCTGGTCCCAGAGCTTCTGGTCGAGGCAGCGGGCGTACTTGTACTTGAGCTGCTTGATGAGCTCGATCTCGACCAGGTCTTCGGGGGTCAGGCGGTTCGTCATCGCCGCGGACAGTACCGGTACGATCCGCGCCGCCGTGACACGACCCGTGCTGAACCTCGACCGGGGCCCGTGGGCCCAGATGGTGGCCCACGCCTACGACGGCCTCCCGCTGGAGGCCTGCGGCCTCCTGGCCGGCCCGCTCGGCCGGGGTGCGGTCACCGCGTTCTACCCCTGCCGCAACGCCGAGGCCTCCAGCCGGATCTACACCGTGCACCCCCAGGACCACCTCGGGCGGACCGGGACGCCGAGGACCGGGGGCTGGCCATCGTCGGGGTCATGCACAGCCACACCCACACCGAGGCCTACCCCTCGCCCACCGACGTGGCCCAGGCCCCCGACCCCGACTGGCACTACCTCATCGTCTCCCTGCGCCAGCCCGAGCCCGTGCTGCGCTCCTACCGGATCGTCGACGGGAACATCGACGAGGAGTCCGTGGTTCTGATCGACCGGTAGAATCCCTACCTGTTCGGTCGACAATCGAAGGGGGTGGAGCGCAGATGACGGTGCACGCATCGGTCCTGGACCTCATCGGCAACACGCCGATGGTCGATCTCAGCTCGTTCAGCCCCACCCCGGGCGTCCGCATCATCGGCAAGCTCGAGGGCCAGAACCCCGGGGGCTCGGTCAAGGACCGCATCGCCAAGAAGATGATCGAGGAGGCCGAGGCCGACGGGACGCTCACCCCGGGCAAGACCATCCTCGAGCCCTCCTCGGGCAACACCGGGATCGCCCTCGCCATGATCGGCAAGATCAAGGGCTACCCGGTCAAGATCGTGCTGCCCGGCAACGTCTCCCCGGAGCGCCGCCAGCTGCTGGAGGCCTTCGGCGCCGAGATCATCGACTCCCCGGCCGAGGAGGGGTCCAACGGGGCCGTGCGCCGGGCCGAGGCACTCGCCGCCGACCACCCGGAGTGGGCCTTCCTCTACCAGTACGGCAACGAGGCCAACCCCCGGGCCCACTACGAGGGCACCGGGCCGGAGATCTGGGCCGACTGCCCGGACATCACCCACTTCGTGGCCGGTCTGGGCACCAGCGGGACCCTGCTGGGGGTGGGCACCTTCCTGAAGGAGCAGAACCCGGCCGTCGAGATCTTCGCCGTGGAGCCGCCCATCGGCGAGACCGTGCAGGGCCTGCGCAACATGGACGAGGGCTACATCCCGCCCGTCTACGAGAAGTGGGGCGGCCCGGAGCTGCTCGACGGCAAGCGGATCGTGCGACCCGCTCGAGTCGCTCGAGTACACCCGGCGGCTGGCCCACGAGGCCGGGATCTTCGCCGGCATCTCCTCGGGGGCGGCCCTGGCCGGTGCCGTGCGGGTCGCCGAGCGCATCGACGAGGGCGTCATCGTCTTCATCGTCTGCGACGGCGGCTGGAAGTACCTCTCGACCGGGGCCTGGACCGACGACCTCGAGACGGTGGCCGAGCGGGTCGAGCGGGTGATCTACTTCTGAGCCGTGCCCGTTCCCTTTCCCGACTGACGCACCCGATCGCCGAGCCTCGGCCGACCAAGGACGAGGCCTGGCTGACCGCCCGGGCCTTCGCCAGCGCCGCGTCCCCGGCCGACGGGCTGACCCGCCTGCAGGGCTTCGTGGTCCGGGGCCTGACCCAGGCCCTGACCGCGGACCTGATCGAGCTCGGCGACCTCGCCCTCCTCGCAGCCGATCACCCCCGACGGCCTTCGCCGAGGCCAATCGCCCATCGCGGCCGCGCAGTACCGCATCCGGCGGGTCCAGACGATGGTCCTGCTGGAGCTGCTGCTCCGCCCCCTGCCCGACGACGTGGCGGCCCGGGTCGAGGCCTTCGCCGACGAGCTGGGCGTCGGCGACGACTGCCGGGACGTGGTGACGGCCACCCGCCACCTGGCGGCGGGCGCGACCGAGTGCCGCCCTGGCCGACTTCATGCGCAACGGGTACGAGGTCCTCCACCTCGAACGAGCGGGCGAGGACCCGCCCGCCGACCTCGGGTGACTACTGGGCGTCGGTCCCCGACGATCCGGCGATGGCCGGCCGCTGGGCGGCTCTCGAGCACTGCCCGCCGGGGTCGCTCGGACGCGGCGTCTGGGAGTTCTACAAGGGCCGGGGGTTCAACTTCCCCGGCACCCCCAACAGCGTGTCGCCCCGGCTGGCCCAGCACGACTTCGTCCACGTGCTCTCCGACTACGGCACGACCGTGGAGTCCGAGATCGAGGTGTTCGCCCTCATCGCCCGGGCCGACGAGGCCGACCCCCGCTCCTTCAGCCTGCTCATCGCCGTGCTGGCCCTCTTCGAGACCGGCTACCTGGACAAGGGCCTCGGGGCGTTCCGGGCGGACCCGGACCACCTGAGCCACGATCCGTCGGGCATGGGAACCCGTCTGGGCAACGCCATCGCCCGCGGGGGCGAGGTGGCGTGGCGCTTCCGCGAGACCGATGGGATCGACCTGCTCGGCGTGGACTGGTTCGCCCGTGCCGCCGAGCGACCTTGACCGACGTCCGGGCACGAGTTCGGCTTCAGCGGCCCGGGGGCCAAGTCGCTGGAGGCGAAGGTGGCGGGATCCTCGGGGCCCTTCCAGCCGGGCGGCATCACCCCCGACCAGCTGGGCTGGGGTCTGGACATGGCCGCGGCGGAGGGTCGGACCTACGAATCGTTCGGGGCCGAGCTGGCGGCGGAAGAACCCGGTACGGGGAGCGGCTGATGCCGACGCCCCTACCCACCGACGACCTCGTCCTCCTCGAGCCGCCGGGGCCCGAGGAGGTCGTCCACGTCGCTCGCGGCGTCATCACGGCGATCGCGCCCCCCGAGGGCCTGAGCCGCCTGCAGACGCTCTGCCTCAAGGCCCTCTCCGACGCCATGACCGACCACGAGCTCGATCTGGACGCCGTCACCCCGATCACGGCGGCGGCCTACGCCGAGGGCTTGGCCCGGCGAGACCGCGGCGTTCCGGGTCCGCATGGTCCAGATGATGATCCTGCTCGCGCTCCTCGTCCGTCGGGTGCCCACCCGAGGTCGCGGCCCGCCTCCAGGAGTTCGCCGACGAGATGGACGTGGGCGATGACTGCCGCGACGCTCCTGACCGCCACCCGCCACCTGGCGGCGGGGGCGCTCGGACTGGCCATGGCCGACTTCGAGCGGGCGGCTACGAGTGCATGGCCTACGAGCGCGACGGCGGCGACGGCGCGGAGCACACTGCGGCCGAGTACTGGACCGCGGCCCCCAACGACCCGGCGCTGGCCGGGCGCTGGCGGGCGCTGGTTGACTGCCCCGAGGGGTCGCTGGGCCAGGCCATGTGGCGCTTCTACACGGCCCGTGGCTTCGCCTTCCCCGGGACTCCCGGCAGCGCGCCGCCGGCGCTGGCCCAGCACGACTGGATCCACGTGCTCGCCGAGTACGGCACCACGGTGGAGTCCGAGCTCGAGGTCTTCGGGCTGATCTCCCGGGCCTCGGACGACCCCCGGGCCTTCACCCTGCTGGTGCAGGTGCTGGGCCTGTTCGAGGCCGGCTACCTGCAGGCGGGCATGGGCCTGTTCCAGATGGACCTGGGCCACGTGTCCGCCCAGGAGGACGAAATGGCCGTGCGCCTGGCAGACGCCTTCCGCCGTGGGGCGCGGGCGGCGTGGTCCCACAACGACCACCACGGCGTGCAGGAGGGCATCGACTTCCTGGCGGTGGACTGGTTCGAGCACGCCGGCCGACCGATCGAGGAGGTCCGGGCCCACTTCTTCCTCGACGGCGCGGCCGCGAAGTCCGCCGCCGCCGTGGCCGCCGGATCGGTCGGTCCCTGGGAGCCGGGAGGGATCTCGCCCTACCAGTACGCCGCCGGCCGGGCCCTGGCCGAGGCCGGACGGTCGGGCCTACGAGAGCCTACGGGGCGGTTCCCGCTCCGTAGGCTGCCGGGCGGTGCAGGACCGCCCGATCGGGATGTTCGACAGTGGGTTCGGGGGCCTCACGGTCGCCCGGGCCACGATCGACCTCCTGCCGGCCGAGGACCTGGTCTACATCGGTGACACGGGGCGCTATCCGTACGGCCCTCGCGACCAGGCGGAGGTGGCGGGCTTCGCCGAGCAGATCACCAAGCACCTGGTGGCCGAGCACGACGTGAAGGTCGTTGTCGTGGCCTGCAACACGGCGGCCGCCGCCGCCCTGGCCCAGCTCCAGGCGGACACACCGGTCCCCGTGATCGGGGTGATCGAGCCCGGTGTCCGATCGCTCGTCTCGGCCACCCGGAACGGGCGGGTCGGGGTGATCGGCACCGTGGGCACCATCGGCTCGGGCGCCTACCAGCGGGCGGTCGACGACGCCGCCGAACGGATCGGGGTCGCGGTCGACCCGGTGTTCGCGGCGTGCCCCGGGTTCGTCGAGTTCGTCGAACGGGGGGAGGCCGACAGCGACCAGGTGCACGTCCTGGCCGAGCGCCTGCTGGCCCCGGTCCGGGACCACGGCGTGGACACCCTGCTGCTCGGCTGCACCCACTACCCGTACCTGGCCCGCACGCTGTCCGACGTGATGGGTCGGGACGTGGTGCTGGTGTCCTCCGCCGACGAGACGGCCTTCGCCGTGTCCCGGGTGCTCACCGACCTCGGCCTGGCCAGGGAGGGTGATGACCACGTCGGTGCTCACCGGTTCGTGTCCTCGGGTGACGTGGGCTCCTTCGCCCGCCTGGGCCAGCGTCTGCTGGGCCCCGAGCTGGTCGGTGCCGAGGCGGTGGCGTGGGACTGACCCTGACCGTCCTCGGCTGCTCGGGGACCTATGCCGCCGCCGGCAACGCGTGCAGCAGCTACCTGTTGCGCACGGCGACGACCACGGTGCTCCTCGACCTCGGGCCGGGAGCCCTCGCCAACGCCCAGCGCCACATCGACCTGGTCGACGTCGACGCAATGGTGCTCACCCACGAGCACCCCGACCACTGGACGGACCTGCCCGTGGCCCGCAACGCCTACCGGTACGTCTTCGACCGGATCGGCCTGCCCGTGTTCACGACCGCCGGCACCGTCCGGATGGCCCGGCCGTTCTGTGACGAGGACACGTTCGCCTGGACCACGATCGACGAGTCCAGCGAGGTGGCGGTCGGCGACCTGTCCTTCCGCTTCAGTCGCACCGACCACCCGGTCGAGACGCTCGCCGTCTGGGCGGAGGCCGACGGGGCGTCGCTGGTGTACTCGGCCGACACGGGTCCCGGCTGGTCCCCGGAGGCGTTCGGGTCCCGGCCCGACCTCGCGCTGATCGAGGCCACCTTCGAAGACGAGCACGTCGCCCACCTCCACCTCACCGCTGCTCTGGCAGGGGAGCGGGCGGCCGCGGTCGGGGCCCGCCGCCTGGTGCTCACCCACCTCCTCCCGGGCACCGACCCCGCGGTCCAGCGGGCCGCCGCGTCCGAGGCCTATGGCGGCCCGGTGGACCTGGCCGAGCCCGGCCTCACCTTCGCGGTCGGCGCCCCGTAGCGGTAGACACAACGGCCATGAGCACCACCCCAGCCCCGCGCGCCGACGGGCGACTGCCCGACGAGCTCCGCCCCGTCACCTTCGAGCGGGACTTCACCGACATGTCCGCCGGCTCGGTCCTCGTGACCTTCGGTCGCACCCGGGTCCTGTGCACGGCCTCGATCGAGGACGACGTCCCCCGCTGGATGCGGGGGAAGGGCAAGGGCTGGGTGACCGCCGAGTACTCGATGCTGCCCGGCTCCTCGCCCGAGCGGATCCGCCGTGAGGTGAAGGACGGGAAGCCATCCGGGCGCACGCAGGAGATCCAGCGCCTGATCGGCCGGTCGCTGCGCTCGGTGTGCGACATGGTCGTCCTGGGGGAGCGGTCGATCATGGTCGACTGTGACGTCCTGCAGGCCGACGGCGGGACCCGGACGGCCTCCATCTCCGGTGGCTACGTCGCCCTTCACGACGCGCTCAGCCGGCTCGTGGCCAAGGGGGAGCTGGCGGAGCACCCCCTGATCGAGAACTGCGCGGCGGTCTCGGTGGGCATCGTGGGCGGGCGTCCGCTCCTCGACCTGCCCTACGCCGAGGACTCGACGGCCGAGGTCGACATGAACGTGGTGATGACGGCCAGTGGCCGTTTCGTCGAGGTCCAGGGCACCGCCGAGGGTCTGGCCTTCACCCGCGGCGAGCTCGACGAGCTGCTGGACCTGGCCAGCGGGGGCATCGACCAGATCGTGGCCCTGCAGAACGAGGCCGTGGCCACCCCACCGTCGAAGCGGTGAGCGAGGTCCTCGTCCTGGCGTCGGCCAACCCCGACAAGGTCGCCGAGATCGCGGCCATCCTCGGTGACGGAGTCGATCTCCGGCCTCGGCCCCCTGAGCTGCCGGACGTGGTGGAGGACGCCGACACCCTCGAGGGCAACGCCCGCCTGAAGGCCGTCGCGGTGTGCGAGGCCGCGGGGACGGGCGCGGTGGCCGATGACACCGGCCTCGAGGTCGACGCCCTCGGCGGCGCGCCCGGGTGTGCACACGGCCCGCTTCGCCGGGGAGGACGCCACCTACGCCGACAACGTGGCCAAGATGCTCACCGAGCTGGCCGGCGTGCCGGAAGGCGAGCGCGGCGCCCGGTTCCGGACGGTGGCCCTGGTCCGCTATCCCCGACGGGTCCGAGGTCGTGGCCGAAGGGGTGGTCGAGGGCGACGATCAGCACCGAGGCCCGTGGCGACGGGGGCTTCGGCTACGACCCTGTCTTCATCCCCGCCGACGGTGACGGCCGCACCTTCGCCGAGATGAGCGCGGACGAAAAGCACGCCGTCTCCCACCGCGGCCGCGCCTTCCGCGCCCTCGCCGCAGCCCTCACCGACCGTTCTGGCGCCTGATTCGGCGGTCAGGACCACCGCAACGGGCGCCAGAACAGCTCCGGCTCAGCGACGGGTAGGACAGGCAAGGTTCGGGGCGGCGTCCTCACCAGTGCCGGAGGTCGATGGGCCATTCGTCGACGACCTCGTCGCCCCGGACCAGGTGGTAGCGCTCGTGGAGGGCGACCGTGGGGTCGCAGTGGGCGGGGGTGACCCGGATGCGCTCACCGACCCGGGGCGCCCATCCGTCGTCGGGGATGATTGCGATGTGCTCGTCCGAGCAGTAGAGGACGTCGGCGCCGGGCACGGTCGGGGAGACCGTGGTCCTGGGCGAGGGCCTTGATGCCGGCATCGGCCACGGCGGCCCCTTCGCTGACCGAGATGACCGTGGCCTCCACGAACAGGGCCTGACGGAACGGGCAGGTCCAGCTCGGCGTAGGCCGTGTCCATCAGGAGGTAGCTGCCGGCCTGCAGCTCGGTGATGGTGTCGTTCAGGTCCCAGGACCCGGTGCCGCCCCCGGAGACGACCTCGCCGCCGACCTGGGCGTGAGCGGTCCGGGCCCTGGCCATCGCCCCCTCGACCAGATCGGCCCGGGTGCCACGGTCCTCGACCAGGACGGCGTGGGCCTCGTAGGCCATCACGCCCCGGACGGTGAGGCCGGCCGCCCGGGCCCGATCCGCCAGCCGCCCGGCCTCGTCGGGCGGGCAACCGCAGCGGAACCCCACGTTCACGTCGACGAGCACCTCGCGCACCCCGCCCCGGGCCGCCGCGTCGACGGTCTCGTCGGAGTCCACCGCGACCGTGATCCGGTGCCCGTCCTCGACCAGCGCTCCGAGCCTGGCGGTGTCCAGGACCTCGTTGGCCAGCAGGAGGTCGTCACCGAGCCCGGCCGCGGCCAGGCCCTCCACCTCACGGATGGTGGCGCAGCAGAAGGCCGTGTGCCCGGCATCGGCGAGTCGACCGGCGAACACGGTGGACTTGAAGCACTTGCTGTGGGGCCGGAGCGTCGTGCCCGGCCACCGGGCTGCCATCGTGGCGATGTTGTGCTCCAGGGCCTCGCCGTCCAGGACCAGCGCGGGCGTCGGGAGGTCCACGGACCGCATGGGGAGCAACCTACGCGGCGTGCGGGCGAGAGGACTCGAACCTCCAAGGGGCAGGGCCCCACCGGGACCTAAACCCGGCGCGTCTTCCAGTTCCGCCACGCCCGCGTGGCAACGAACGGCCAACGGTAGCCTCCGCCTCCATGCCGCAGCCCTCTGACCTTCCCGACATCCCGGTGGCCCAGGGCCCCGGGGGCGACCCGGCCTCCGGACATCTACAACCGCCTGCTCCGGGAGCGCATCGTCTTCCTCGGCCAGGAGGTCAACGACCAGATCGCCAACCTGATCACCGCCCAGCTCCTCTACCTCGAGGGCCAGGACGCCGAGAAGGACATCTGGCTCTACATCAACTCGCCCGGTGGCTCGGTCACCGCGGGCATGGCCATCTACGACACCATGCAGTTCGTGGCCCCGGACGTGGGCACCATCTGCATGGGCCTCGGCGCCTCGATGGGCCAGTTCCTGCTCTGCGCCGGCACCCCGGGCAAGCGGTTCGCCCTGCCCCACGCCCGCATCCTGATGCACCAGCCCCTCGGGTGGCGTCCAGGGCCAGGCCTCCGACATCGCCATCCAGGCCGAGCAGATGGCCTACACCAAGAAGCTGATGGCCGAGCGGATCGCCCTGCACACCGGCCAGTCGGTGGAGCAGGTCCAGGAGGACTCCGAGCGGGACCGCTGGTTCACCGCGGAGCAGGCCCAGGAGTACGGGATCATCGACAACGTGGTGGCCAACCGCCGCGAGCTGACCTGAGTCGAGCCGCTACCCGCTGACCGGCGGGACCGTCGTCGTCACCACGGTGGCGGTCGGTGGGCACCGTGGTCGCGGGGACGGTGGTCCCCGGCACGGTCGTCGGCGCGCGGCGGCAGCGTGGTCACCGAAGCGGCTGTTGATGGCGGCGAGGTCGATGCCGCACTCGTCGAGCGCGTAGCCGCTCACCGCCGCCTGGGCTGCGGCGATCTCGCCCTCGTCGATGTCGAGGGCCTCGATCTGCTCGGCGGCCTCCGGGTCGGACGGGTCCACCTGCGTCGAGGACCGCGGTGACCTCGGCGAAGGTGTCGGCCAGCAGGCGCATCTCCTCGGCCACCTCGGCCGGGGCGGCGTCGGCCAGGCGGGCGGTGGCCGCCTCGGTGTCGTCAGGGCCGGCGGGCTGGAGGGGGTCGAAGATCGTCAGGTGCGTCCTCGACCACCACCCGCAGCTCGGTGCAGAACGTCTCACGGGTGCCGGTCGCCTCGGCGGGGTCCTCGGCGTCGTCGGAGCAGGCGGCGATCCCCGCGGCGACCACGACGAGGACGAGGACCAGCCGCAGAGCGCATCGGGCGAGTATCCCCGATGGCCGCCCCCGGGGGTGTCACTGGTGGTGGGTACTGTCCGAGACATGGCGCGGCTGGTCCTCACACCCTTCGGTCGCCCCGCGCTCGAGGCCCTGGCCGGCGGTGGTGGCCGAGGCCCAGGGCGACGACCCGCTCGCCCCGGTGACCGTGGTGGTGCCGTCGGCCCCCGCCGCGGTCTCGGTGCGCCGAGCCCTCGGCCGCCGCGCGCCCACCGGGCTTGGCCAACGTGCGCACGCTGGCCCTGCCCCAGCTGGCTGAACCTGCTGGCCGACGCCCGGGCTGCCGCGGCGGTGGCCGTCGCCTCGTGACCAAGGCCTGGGCCGCGGCCGCGGTGCGGGCCGGCCTGGACGACGCGCCGACCGCCGCTCGCCGCGGTCCACGCGTCCGCCGCGGTCGAGGAGGCGCTGACCCCCACCTTCGCCCGGCTCCGGGAGGCTCAGCGACGCCGAGCTGCGGGCGCTGGAGAAGCGCAGCGCCGCGGGCGGCGGCGGTCATCGACCGCTACCGCGACCACCGCGGTCGGCTGGAGGACCACGTCGACCACCATGACCTGGCTCGTCGCTGCGGTCGAGGCCCTCCGAGCGGGTGCCCCGGTCGCCGACGAGCTGGGCGCCGGTCGTCCTCTACCTGCCCCGCCGGATCGGGCGCGACTGACCTCGAGCTGATCGAGGCCCTGGCCGCCCGCACCCCGGTGACGGCGGTGGTCGGGGTCACCGGGACGAGGACGGCGACCGTCCACTGCGCCGCCTCGTCGAACAGCTCGCAGCCGGTCCTCGGCCCGCCCGGCGCGGTCGCCGGCCGGTGCCCGAGCCGCCGCCGGCCCGCGTCGTCCTCGCCCCCGATCCCGACGAGGAGGCCCGCGAGGCGGTGCGCGTCGTGCTGGCCCGCCTGGAGGCCGATCCGGTCGACCTCGACCGCATCGCCATCGTCTCCCGGGTGGCGTCGCCCTACCGGCTCCTCCTCCACGAGCACCTCGACGCCGGCCGGACTGCCCCACCACGTCGACCTGCCCTGGTCGGTGGCCCAGAGCACGCCCGGGCGGGTCCTGCTCGGCCTGCTCGACCTGCCCGAGCACGACTACCGCCGGGTGGACGTCGCCCGATGGCTCCGCTCCGGCCCGATCCGGTGGCACGGGCCGACCGGTGCCGGCCTCCCGTTGGGACGCCGTCGCCCGGCGGGCCGGCGTCGTCCAGGGCCTCGACCAGTGGCGGGACCGGCTCGACCGGCGGCGCGAGGAGCTGGCCGCCGCACTCGAGGCGGGGTGGAGCGACGCCGAGTACGTCGAGTCCCGGACCCGCCAGGTCGACGAGCTCCAGGCCTTCGTCGCCGAGCTGGGCGGGCTCGTCGGCACCGGGCGCCGGACCTGGGCCGAGTGGTCCGCCTGGTCGATCGAGGTCCTCGACCGCTTCCTCCTCGACCAGGACGGCAGCGTCGACTGGCCCGGACGAGGCCGCGGCCGACGACTGGCGCGATGTGCGGGCCCGCGTCGGCGCGCTGGCGGATCTGGACGCCGTGGACGGCCCGGCCGACGCCGGTCGGTTCCGCCGGGTCCTGGCCGACGAGCTCTCCCGCCGCGCCCGGCGGGTGGGCCGCCTCGGCCAGGGGGTCCAGGTGGGCGACCTCGAGAGCGTCTACGGCCTGGATCTCGACCTCGTCGTGGTCGTGGGCATGGCCGAGGGCTGGTACCCGCCCCGCCACCGTGAGGACCCGCTGCTGCCCGATCACGAGCTGAGCGAGGCCGGCCTGGCCGACGCCCTCGGCGGCCCGGACCGGTCCGACGAACGCCGGGACCACCTGGCGGCCCGGGCGGCGGGGGCCGAGGTCGTGCTCCTGGCGCCGCGCAGCGACCCTCGGGGCCAGCGCGAGCTCCAACCCGCCCGTTGGCTGCTGGAGGAGATGCGCCGGCGATCGGGGCGCACGGTCGGGGTGGGCGACGTGGCCGGCCTCGACGCGGCCTGGCTGGACCGCCCCCGGTCCTTCGAGGAAGCGGTGCGGACGGTGTCGGTGCCCCTGGATGCCGGCGAGCGGGACCTGGCCGCGCTCCTCGCGATCGACCCGGGCCGGGTCCCCGGACCTGCACGACCACCCCGTCGTGGCGGCCGACACCCGCCTGGCCCGGGGCCTGCGAGGCGGTGGCCGACCGGCGGGACCGGGTGTACAGCGAGTGGACCGGCCGGATCGGTCGCCGGGACGAGCTGCGCATCAACGACGAGGCCCTGGCGTCGGCCACCCGCCTGGAGCGCTTCGCCCTCTGCCCGTTCCAGTACCTGCTGGGCAACGTCCTGCGGGTCCGGGCCCACGAGGACCCCGTCGACGAGGAGGGCATCACGCCCCGGGACCGGGGCTCGCTGGTCCACCAGGTCCTGGAGCAGTTCTTCGCCGATGCCCTCGGCCGGGACCCCGAGCAGGCCTGGACCGACGAGGACGTCGCCCGACTGCACGGGATCCTGGACGAGGTGGGCGAGGCCTACCGGGCCCGGGGCATGACCGGCCGGGACCTCGGCTGGGAGCTGGAGTCCTCGGCCATCCGGCGGTGGCTGGCCGCCGTCCTGGACCGGGACGCCGACGAGCGCGCCGCCCGTCGGGCCCGTCCGGCGGCGGTGGAGCTGCTGTTCGGCGGGGAGAGCGAGCACCCGGCGGCCGAGGTCGGCCTGCCCGACGGCCGCCGCCTGCGCTTCAAGGGTGCCATCGACCGGGTGGACCGGGCCGACGACGGGTCGCTGCTGGTCATCGACTACAAGACCGGCAAGGGCCTTCGGTTACCGCGCCGTCGACGACGACCGCCTCGACCGCGGCCGCAAGCTGCAGCTGCCGATCTACGCCGACGCCGCCCGCCGGGCCCTCGCCGGCCGACGAGGCCCACCGCCGCCGGTCGAGGCCTACTACTGGTTCGTCGAGGAGGGCGGGAAGAAGGCCTGGCGGGGCGGGCCGGTGGACGACGCGGTGCAGGAGCGGTTCGAGGACGTCGTGGCCACCGTCGTCGACGGCATCGAGGGCGGCGACTTCCCCGCCAACCCGGGCGAGGAGGCGTTCTGCGGGCCGACCCACTGCGGCTTCTGCGACTTCAACCGGGTGTGCCCGAGCAGCCGGGTCGACCTCTGGGAGGGCGTGCGCCGAGGACCCGGCGCTCGAGCGCTACGTCGAGCTGGCCGAGGGGGAGCTGCCGTGACCGCTGCTCGACCTCCCCTCCGACCAGGCCGCCCGGGAGCGCATCCGCACCGACCTCGACCGGACCCTGTTCGTCGAGGCCGGGGCCGGCACCGGCAAGACGACGGCCCTCGTGGGTCGGGTGGCCGAGCTGGTCATCCAGCGGGCGGGTGACCGCGCCCCGGCGAGCTGGCCGCCATCACCTTCACCGAGGCTGCGGCCGCCGAGCTGCGGGACCGGGTCCGCGAGCAGCTGGAGCGAGGAGGCCGAGCCGCCTCGACCTCGACGACGACGAGCGGGCCAGGGTCCGCGGCGTCCTCGCCGACGTCGGACGAGATCACGATCACGACCCTTCACGGCTTCGCCAGCCGGCTCCTGGGCGAGTTCCCCCTCGAGGCCGGCCTGCCGCCCGGCTTCGAGGTCGAGGACGAGATCGAGGCGTCGGTGCGCTTCGACCGGCGGTGGCTGGCCCTGCGTGGACGACCTCCACACCGAACCCCGGCCTGCGGGAGGTCCTCGGGCGGGCGCTGGTCCTCGGCCTCCCGCTGCGCCGCCTCGCCGAGGTGGCCCGGGTCTTCGACGACAACTGGGACCGCCTCGGCCCGCCCGGCGGGACGCCGGCCCTGCGTCCGGTCGACGTCGCGCGCGGTGCTCGAGCCGCTGGCCGACGCCCTCGGCCCACCGCGACGCACTGCATCGATCCCGACGACCTCCTGCTGCGAGCACCTGGAGAACGTGGCCGCGCCGATCCACCGGGAGCTGACCCTCCTGGCCGAGGCCGGCGACCCCGAAGCCCTGCTCACCGCCCTCGTCCGGACCGGCAAGCTCAGCTGCAGCAACGGCAAGCAGGACGCTGTGGACGTGGCCACAAGCCGGACGTCGACCGCCGCGCTCGAAGCCGCCGAGGCCGCCCGGGTGGCGCTCATCCACGCAGCACCGCAGCGAGGTCCTCGGCATCCTGGCCGATCGGCTGCGGACCTTCGCCGTCGACGGGGCCGAGGACCGGCGCCGGCGGGGCCTGGTCTCCTACCACGACCTCCTGGTCCGGGCCCGGGACCTCCTCCGCACCGACGCCGACGTGCGGGTGGCGCTGGCCGGTCGGTACCGGCACCTGCTCATCGACGAGTTCCAGGACACCGATCCGCTGCAGATCGAGATCGCCGCCCTCCTGGCCGCCGCCGACCCGAGCGCGGTGCCGGAGCGCTGGCAGGACGTCGAGGTCGTGGCGGGGAAGCTGTTCTTCGTCGGCGACCCGAAGCAGTCCATCTACCGGTTCCGGCGGGCCGACATCGCCCTCTACGCCCAGGCCGAGGACGCCTTCGCCGCCGACCCGGTCCGGCTCACCGCCAACTTCCGCTCGGTGCCCGACGTGCTGGCGTGGGTCAACCAGGTGTTCGGCGAGCTCATCGCCGACGACGGCGACGCCCAGCCGCCCTACGTCGACCTCGCGCCCCACCGGACGGGCTCCGGGCAGCCCGGCCGGCCGTCCTCGTCGTCGGTGGCCCCGTCGACGGATCAGTCGATCGGCGACATCCGGGACGCCGAGTCCGACGGAGCTGGCCGAGCTGATCCGGCGCATGCGGGCCGAGGAGTGGGAGGTGGGCCGCGACCGAGCGGCCGCCCGGTCCGCTACGACGACGTCGCCCTCCTCGTCCCCACGCGGACCCCGCTCGGCCAGGTCGAGCGGGCGCTGGAGTCCGAGGGCATCCCGTACCGCATCGAGAGCCGCTCGCTGGTCTTCCAGACCGACGAGGTCCGCGAGCTGCTGGCGCTGCTGGCCGCCGTCGACGACCCCGCCGACGAGGTGGCGTTGATCACCGCCCTGCGCTCCCCGGGCCTGGCCTGCTCGGACGCCGACCTGGCCGACTGGCGCCTGGCCGGAGGGCAGTGGCGCATCGACGGCGACCGTCGCCCGAGGAGCTGCGAGGACCACCCGGTGGCCCGGGCGCTGGACGAGCTGGCCCGCCTGCACGAGCGAGCGGGACTGGAAGCCGGTCAACGAGCTGGTGGCCCAGGTCGTGCGGGAGCGACGGCTGGTCGAGCTGACCCTGGCCCGCCGCCGGCCCCGGGACCACTGGCGGCGCTACCGCTTCCTGACCGATGCCGCCCGGGCTTCGTGGAGGCGGGCGGCGCGTCGCTGGCCGAGTTCGTGGCCTGGGTGACCGCGCAGGCCGACGGGCGGGCCGACCGGGTCGAGACGGTGGCTGCGGGAGGCCGACGACGACGCCGTGCGCATCATGACCGTGCACGGCTCGAAGGGCCTCGAGTTCCCCGTGGTCGTCCTCGCCGGCCTCAACGCCGACCGCGAACACCCAGTCACCGCTGGTGGCGTGGGGCCCGGAGCGGCCCGAGATCCGCTTCGGCAACAAGGACAACGGGTACTTCGAGACCGCCGGCTACCTCGACGTCCGGGAGGCCGACCAGCGCTTCGAGGACGCCGAGCAGCGTCGGCTGCTCTACGTCGCCGCCACCCGGGCCCAGGACCACCTGGTCGTCAGCCTCCACCACAAGCCGGGCTACCGGAGCCACGCTGCGCTCCTCCACGAGGTCTGCGCCGCGAACGGCGACCTGCGACGCCGGCCCGAGGACGACCCAGCTCGCGCTTCGCCGTGGACGAACCGGAACCCGCGCCGCCGGCGACCGCCGTGGAGCCCGCCGGCGCCGCGGCCGAGTGGGCCGCCGGCCCGCGCTGCGGTCCTGGACCGCGTCCGCGGCCTCCGGCGTCGTGGCGCCCGAGCGGCCTGGGCCACGACGACCGACCCCCGGTCGAGGAGGACGCAGCGGGTGCCCGGACGGGGGGAGGGCGGCACCGCCCGGGGCCGGGCCGTCCACGCCGTCCTCCAGTCGGTGACGCTGCCCGGGCTCGCCGACCTCGAGGACCTCGCCCGGCTCCAGGCCGACCGAGGAGGGCCTGGCGCGAGCGGGCCGACGAGGTCGCGTCGATCGCCCGGGCGGCCCTGGCCGCGCCGGTCGTGCAGCGGGCCCTGGCCGCGCCCGCGCCACTGGCGGGAGCTGGCCGTCATGGCCGCCGATCGGCGGCCGCCTGGTCGAGGGCTACATCGACCTGGCCTTCGAGACGCGACGACGGCCGCCTGGTGGTCGTCGACTACAAGACCGACGCCGCCGTGCGCGCCCGACCGCTACCGGCTGCAGATCGGGGCCTACGCCGCCGCCCTGGCCCGGGCGACGGGCCGCGAGGTGGCCGAGGGCTGGTTGGTCTTCGCCGGCGTCGACGGCGCCGAAGAGCGCGAGGTCGGGGACCTCGCCGCGGCGGTGGCCGAGGTGGAGGCGCTGGTCGGCGGTTGAGCGGGCTCAGCCCTGGGCGGCGACGGCGAGGCCCCGCAGCTCGGTGACGGCGTGCTCCAGGCCCTCGGGGTCCTTGTAGAGGGCAGCTGCCCGCCACCAGCACGTTGGCCCCCGCGGCGGCGGCGCCCGCCGATCGTGGCCGGCCCGATGCCCGCCGTCGACCTCGATGTCCACGTCGTGGCCCTGCTCGTCGATCAGGGCCCGGAGGGCGGTGATCTTCGGCTCCATCGTGGCGATGTAGGCCTGCCCGCCCCAGCCCGGGTTCACCGTCATGATCAGCACCATCTCGACCAGGTCGAGCACGTGGGCCACGGCGTCGATCGGCGTCGACGGGTTCAGGGCCACCGCGGCCCGGGCCCCGGCCTCGGCCACGGCCCCCAGCGTCCGGTGCAGGTGCACCGTGGACTCGGCGTGGATGATCAGCAGCTCACAGCCGGCATCCACATACGGCTGCAGCATGAGCTCGGGCGTGTTCACCATCAGGTGCGCCTCGAAGGGCACCGTCACCTGGTCCCGCACCGACGCGATGACATCGGGCCCGAAGGTCAGGTTGGGCACGAACTGCCCATCCATCACATCCCACTGGATCCGATCCACCCCCGCCTTCTCCAAGGCCACGCACTCTTCCCCCAGCCGCGAAAAGTCCGCAGGCAGAACCGAGGGAACGATGGAGATCGGACGAGCAGTCACAGGACCGAGACTAGAAGGACACAGCGGACCAAACGGCAGTCAGAGTGTCTCCGAGAGGACCAGCCGCCATTTTCTGAGCCGAGCGCTCGCCGTCACGAGGGTCCCTGTGCCCCGTCAGGGCCGCGCCGAGAGGCGCAACAAGTGGGCCCCCTGGGATTCGAACCCAGAACCTGCGGCTTAAGAGGCCGTTGCTCTGCCGTTGAGCTAGAGGCCCGACGCCCGGGGAGGGTAGCGGTCGACACGGATGCCGCCCGCCAACCTCCCGGGACTTCGGTATGGGGTGACCGAGGGGACTTGAACCCCCGACCTCCAGGGCCACAACCTGGCGCTCTAACCGAGCTGAGCTACGGCCACCAAGAGTCGTCAGCATAGGGCCAGCCCGCCCCGTCTGCCCCAGGGATAGCGTCGTGGCGCCTCCGTAGCTCAGTGGACAGAGCACTCGGCTTCTATCCGAGCGTGCGCGGGTTCGAATCCCGCCGGGGGCGCCGCGACTAGAACGGGCTGGTGAGTCGGGAGGAAGGGCAGGGGGTCGGGGCGCTGGCCCGGTCGGTCTCGACCCTCCCCGGCTACCGGCCGGCGAGCCTCCGCCAGGACCTCCCCGCCGGGCTCGCCCTCACGGCCCTGCTGGTGCCCCAGGGCATGGCCTACGCCACCCTCGCCGGGCTCCCCGCGGTCACCGGCCTCTACACGACCATCGCCTGCCTGACGGCCTACGCCCTGGTCGGGCCGTCCCGCATCCTGGTCCTCGGCCCGGACTCGTCGGTGTCGCCGCTGATCTTCGCCGCGCTCGTCCCGCTCGGCGCGGCGGACGACCCGCGAGACGGCGATCGCGCTGGCCGGGATGTTGGCCGTGCTGGTCGGGCTGATGGAGGTCGCCCTCGGCCTCGGGCGGTTCGGCTTCGTCGCCTCGCTGCTCTCCAAGCCGGTGCAGATCGGCTACCTGAACGGACTGGCCCTCGTCATCATCGCCGGGCAGCTGCCCGACGCTCTTCGGCTTCTCGACCGACGCCAGCAGCTTCGCCGGGGAGGTGTCGGCCTTCGTCCGCGGCCTGGACACCGACCGATGCCGACGCGCTCCTCGTCGGGTTGGGGACCCTCGCCGTCCTCGTCGGCGCGTCCTTCCTCCCGGCACGGGTCCCCGGCGTCCTCGTCGCGGTCGTCGGGGCGACGGTCGCGGTAACGTGTTCGACCTGGCGGCGAAGGGCGTGCCCGTGGTCGGCCAACTGCCCCAGGGGCTGCCCCGTCCCGACCCTGCCCTGGACCGACGTCGGCGACGTCGGGCCACTCGCCCTCGCGGCGGTCGGCATCGTCCTGGTGTCGTTGGCCGACACCATCGCCGTCTCGACCGCGTTCGCCGCCCGGCGGGGCGAGCACGTCGACCCCGACCGCGAGATCGTGGCGGTGGGCCTCAGCCAACGTGGCCACCGGGTTCTTCCGGGGCTTCGCCGTCTCGGCCAGCAGCTCCCGCACCGCGGTGGCCGAGGAGTCGGGATCCACCAGTCAGGTTGTCGGCCTGGTCGGCGCGGCGGCCATCGCGGGCCTCCTCGTCGCCGCACCCGGCCTGCTGAAGGACCTGCCCAACAGCGCGCTGGCCGCGGTGGTCATCGTGGCGGCCTTCCGCCTGGTCGACCTCCGGACCCTCCGCCGGCTGGCTCGGGCCCGACCGACGTCGCTGGTGCTGTCCCTGGCCGCGACCCTCGGCGTGGTCTTCCTCGGCGTCCTCGAAGGCGTCATCGTCGCCGTCGCCCTATCGATCCTCTTCTTCTTCCGCCGCTTCTGGTGGCCCGAGGACGAACAGCTCGGGCGGGTGCCCGGCCTGCGGGGCTGGCACAGCGTCGAGCGCTTCCCGAACGCGCAGACGTTGCCCGGGGTGCTGCTCTACCGCTTCGAGGCGCCCCTCTTCTTCGCGAACGCCAGGGTGTTCGAGGAGCGGGTCCGTGACCTCGTCCGGGCGGCAGACCCTCCCGTCCGGTACGTGGTGCTCCAGTGCGAGGCCATCAGCGACATCGACGTGACCGCGGCCGACGTGCTCGCCGCGCTCCACCAGGAATTGGAGGACAAGGGGATCGACCTGGTCTTCGTCGAGCTCCGGGACCGTCTGCAGGAGCTGCTGGCGAGCTACGACCTGCACGGCGACGTCGACGAGGGCCCGTTCTACCGGTCGATGAAGCAGGCGCTGGAGGCGATCACCGGCCAGTCCTTCGAGGACCTCGACCTGCCCTGACGGGCCGGCGGCGACGTGGAGCGGGTGAGGGGAATCGAACCCCCGTCACCAGGATGGAAGCCTGGAGCTCTGCCATTGAGCTACACCCGCGTGGTCGGGGAGGGGAGATTTGAACTCCCGACCTCCTGCTCCCAAAGCAGGCACGCTGCCAAGCTGCGCCACTCCCCGACGAGAGCGACCACAGGCTAGGCCGCGATGTGCCGGCCCGGAACCGGATTGGTCACCGACGCTTGACGACGAGCCGCACGACGTCGACCTCGAGGGGTTCGCTGATCGAGGTGGTGGTGACCAGGCGCGACACCTGGCTGCCGACCGGGGCCTGGGCCCCGACGGTCACGAGGACCTTGATGGTGCGGATCTCCCCGGGATCCAGCTCCGGCGTGAAGTAGGTGCCGGTGCGGGCCTTCACCGAGATGTCGACGCCGGTGGTGACGTAGCGCACCTGGTAGTTCGCGGTGGACGGCTGGCCCCGCACCCGGAACGCCTCGGGGTGGGTGCCGTCGTTCTCGACCGTCACGTAGTGGGTCACGACCGTGCCGCGGGTGGCCCGGGTCGTGCGGGTCTGGCCCACGCCGGTGGTGTTGTACAGATCGTCGCCCACCGTCGCCCCGGTGGTGCCGATCCGGATGCGCCCGTCAGGGCGCCGCAGGGCGACGGTGTAGGTGTGCTCGACCTCGGCTTCATTGAGCGCCGCGTCGGTGGCGGTGACCGTGAACGTGTGCTCGCCCGGGCTGCTGGTGTCGATGGCCTCGCCGTCGTCGACTACGGCCTCGCAGTCGACCGGGCCGTCGTGGGCGTCGACGCAGCTGAAGTCGGCGAGCACGACCTCGCCCTGGTCGAAGAGCGCACCGTCGGCCGGGCTGGCGAGGGTGATGACCGGGTCGACGACGTCGAGCACGTCGACCTCGACGGTCGGTGAGCTCTCCGGCGCGGTCAGCTCCGCGGAGGTGACCGACACCGTGCTCGTCCACGGGCCGATGGCCGTCGGCGTGTGGGCGCACTCGATGACGTGCTCGCCACCCACGGGAACCGGCTCGGCGAGCGGGCCCGCGGCACAAGCCGGGGCGTCGGGGGACGCCACGCGGACCCCTTCCAGCGGCACGTTGCCCATGTTGACGATCGAGACGGTCAGGGTCACCGGGTCACCGAGGGGGACGCTGACCTCTTCGGCCCGGTACCCCACGTCCACGGCCGGGGTCTCCGGGGCCAGCACGGTCACCTCGGCCGCCTCGGAGGTCGCGGCTGTCGTGATCTGATCGGCGGTCACCTCAGCGGTGGCTGACCAGGTGCCGAGGTCGCTCGGGTCGACCGTCGTGTACGTGCAGTCCACGACCGCGTCGTCGCCCACGGCGAGGTCGGTCACCGGGCCCGTGCAGCCGGGCGCGGCGGCCACCTCGACGGCGACGCCGGTCAGGTCGACATTGCCGGTGTTCTCGACAGTGACGCTCACCTCGATGTCCTCGCCGACGGTGACCAACCCGGGCGTGGCCGACAGGTCGACGCTCACCGTCGGGGCCGGGGCGGCGACGGTGACCTCCACCGGCGCTGACGTCACGCCTGCCGGTGGGAGTTCGCTGGCGGTGACGGCCGTCGTGTTGGTCCAGCTCCCGATCTCGTCCGGATCGACCGTGGTGTGGGTGCAGTCGACGGTGACCGACGTCCCCGGGGCCATGTCGGCCAGCGCCTGGTCGCACTCCGGCGCGGCGGTGGTGGTCAGGTCGAGCCCGGTGAGCACGGTGTTGCCCTCGTTGTGCAGGGTGATGTGGAGGTCGATCTCCTCACCGGCGACGACTGCGGCTTGGTCGGCGACCTGCTCGACGGTGAGCGCCGGGTTGGCGCAGTCCGCCACCTGGACCTCGTCGATGAACCACCCGAAGTCGCTGACGACGCTGTCCTCGCCGACCCGGAAGCGGATACGGACGTCCTCGCCCACGAGGGGGGTCAGGTCGGCGCGGCTCGACAGGTAGCCGTTGCTCTCGTCCGTGAACGCCGAGCGGCCCTTGATCGGGTTGCTCCCGCTGATGGCGAGGGTGCCGTCGTAGCCGTTCT
The DNA here is from genome assembly GCA_963748285.1 of uncultured Microthrixaceae bacterium. Lineage (GTDB taxonomy): Bacteria > Actinomycetota > Acidimicrobiia > Acidimicrobiales > DATDAH01 > DATDAH01. The sequence continues at coordinate 970,945 of CAVVIF010000008.1, read as the reverse complement.
CCTCGATCATCGGTCCCAGGTCGAGCCAGGGCCCGCCGAGCCCGGTGGTCGAGTACTCGACCACCCCGCCATCCCAGTTGGACCCACTGCTGGACTCGAACCCGTAGGCGTGACGGAAGTGGAGCACCGGGTGGGATCCCGTCGGGAGGTCGACGTCCGCTGTCATCACCACCGAGCGGTCTGCGGTGGTGCCGGTAGTCGGTCCGTAGAAGCCCTGGACCCCGCTCGTGGCGTAGCTGAACCCCGACTCGGACTGGTACGCCCAGCGGAAGGCTCCGGGGGACTGCTGGTAGGTCCATCGTCCGTCGATGACCTCGAGGTCGTCGGTGAACAGCTCGGCGACGGGCTCGCCCTCGGCGCACACTGGGACGTCGGTGGCCGGAGCGGCCGGGGGGACGACGTCCATGCCCACCGCGTCCACGGCGTCGCGGACCTCGAGGCAGTCCGCCGCGGACAGGCCGGCGAGGCCCCCGGACACGAGGTTGGCGCAGGCCTGGGGGAGGGCGGCGTGGAGGTCCTGATAGTCACTGGCGGAGGTCAACAGCGTGGTCAACGCCTCGTAGTAGACGGCCGCCACCTTGTCCGGGCCGAGGCCGGTGACCGGGTGGCCGCCGAAGGTGCCACCGTCGGTCATCAGGAAGGCCGCCTTGTTGCCGACGCCGCTGTTCGTGTGTACGCCACCGGCGTCGAGGGGACCGGGCAGGTAGGCAGCGTGGGTGGTGCTGTCGGGGTCGGGGCTGGAGCCGTCGGCCTTGCCTGCGGGCGGGTTCTCCATGTCTCGCAGGTGGCCGGCGGGCAGGCTCTCGCCGATGAGCCACCGGTTGGCCGGGGTGTCCTCGCTACCGGTGGCGAGGTCGATCAGCTCCCCGAACACGTCCGACATCGACTCGTTGATCGCGCCCGACTGGTACCAGTAGAAGAGGTCGGCGGTGTGCTCGGTGACCCCGTGGGTGAGCTCGTGGGCCACGACGTCGTCGGTGGCGTACCCGCTGCCGAAGGTGAGCTGTGTGCCGTTCCAGAAGGCGTTGGCGTAGGGGCAGGCGCCGGCGGTCTCGCAGTAGCGGACGGTGGACACGAGGGGGGAGCCGGCGTCGTCGATCCCGTCCCGGCCGAAGTGGGTGGCGAAGTACGCGTACGCCGCGCCGGAGAAGGCATAGGCCTGGTTGACGTCGGCCACGCCGGTCGCCGGGCCACCCTCCACCCGCACGGGGCTGGTGCAGGTCGGACTCGCCCTGACGTTCGTTCGCGAAGTCACAGACCTTGCGGTTCACGGCGTGGGCCAACTGGCTGAAGCTCAGGGCCACAGCACCGGTCGTGGCGTCGACGAGGACGAGGTGGCGGACCGGCGGGGTGGAGGCAGTGACCTCGACCAGCCAGGTCAGGCGGACGCCGAAGCTGTCGTCGGCGCCCACGACGAGGGGGTCGTAGACCTGGGCGTCGGGGGGGCCGGCGTCGAGGGCTGCCGCGGGTGCGCCGGTGTCACGGGCCACGGCCTCGATCGCGGTGGTGCGGGCGGTGACCGCGGGGACGGTGGCCCGGGAGGGGGCCTCGCCGGCCCGAGGGGAGAGATCGGCCAGGCTCGAGAGCACGTCGCCGTCGCGGTCGACCTGGACGGTGGCCTGGCCACCGAACACGGGGACACCGTCGACCTCCTGCTGGAGGCGCACGGCCACCCCTCCGGTGAGTGACGGGGTGTGGCCGATGTCGACCAGGTCGGTGTCACCCGCGCCGAGCAGGTCACCGAACCGGTCGGCGAAGGCGAGGCCGGTCCGGCCGGCTCCGCCCGACCCGAGGTCGAGGGGCTGACCCGGATCCGTGCCGACGAAGCCGGCTGCTCCGGTCACCGGGTCGCGGCGGACGTCGACCGTCCCGGTGGTGAGCGACACCAGCTCGTCGACGGCGGGATCGCGGTCGGGGCGGGGCTCACCCGGGGCGGCAGGCAGCACCACCAGGGCCGTGGCTCCGGCGGCGGTCGCCACACTCAGCGCCACGAGGGCGCGGACCGACCTGCGCACGCCCGCAGCCTATGGCCACGGAGCGCGGTGTGACACGCACCGCGCGTGATGTCGGGTTCGGCCCCTAGAACTGGAAGTAGATGAAGGGGACGGTCTCGCCGCCGGAGAAGAGGACGATGGCGACCACGAAGAGGCCGTACAGGGCGCCCTGCAGCACCGGCCGCAGCTCCAGCATCGGCGTGTGGGTGCCGCTGTTGCGCTGGGCGACGTCGATGGCGATGGTCACCGCACCGAGGAGGACGACGAGGAACACGGCCCCGGCGTCGGTCGTCCCACCCTGCAGGGTGAGGATCCCGGTGATGACCTCGAAGGCCTGGGTGAAGCTCGCCGCCCGGAAGAAGATCCACGCGAAGACGACGAGCTGGAAGGTCCCGATCGCCGGGAGCACGTCGGCCCGCGTGAACCGCACCACCTTGTTGTGGGCGTTGCCCGCGCCCCCCGGTCGCTCGGTGAAGGCCCGGTGTGCGCACAGGTAGAGGCCGTGCAGGGTGCCCCAGGCCACGAAGGTCCACGCCGCCCCGTGCCACAGGCCACCGAGGACCATGGTCAGCATCAGGTTGCGGTAGGTCTTGCTGCGGCCGCCCCGGTTCCCGCCCAGCGGGATGTAGAGGTAGTCGCGCAGCCAGTTGGACAGCGAGATGTGCCACGTCCGCCAGAAGACGGTGATGTTCCGGGACAGGTACGGCTGCTCGAAGTTCAGGGGCAGCTCGATGCCCAACAGGCGGGACGAGCCCCGGGCCACGTCGGAGTAGCCGGCGAAGTCGCCGTAGATCTGGAGCGCGAATGCGTAGGCCCCGGCGAGCAGGACGAGCCACGAGGACGAGGCCGCGTTGGTGAAGGACTCGTCCACGAAGGGGGCCAAGGCGTCGGCGATGGCCACCTTCTTGAAGAGCCCGAGCAGGATCAGGGCCAGGCCCGATCGCACCTGCTCCGCCCGCAACGGCGCCCGTTCGTTCTCGAACTGCGGGAGCTGGATGTGGGCCCGCCCGATGGGGCCGGCGACCAGCTGGGGGAAGAAGGCCACGAACACGGCGAAGTCGAGGAGGGACTTCGCGGGCTCGATGTCGCGCCGGTAGACGTCGAACGTGTAGCTGATCCCGTGGAACGTGTAGAAGCTGATCCCGACGGGCAGCAGGATCCGCAGGGTCGGCTCGCTGGCGTCGAGGCCGACCGCCCGCAACAGGTCCGCGGCCGACCCGATGAAGAAGTCGAAGTACTTGAAGAAGCCGAGGACGGCGAGGTTCAACCCCAGGCTCAGGCCGAAGGCCAGCTTGCGCTTCCGGTCGTCCTCCTCCATCGCCAGGTAGCGGCCCACGGCGAAGTCGACGCCGGTGGTCAGCAGCATCAGGCCGAGGAAGCGCCAGTCCCACATGGCGTAGAAGAACCACGACGCGGCGAGCAGGAGGATGTTCTGGGCCCGCCGCTTCAGCTGCCAGTAGATGACGAAGACGAGCGGGAAGAAGACGAGGTACTGCAGGGAGTTGAAGACCATGGCCGGGGTCGGAGCGTAGCCATCGTCCCCGTGGGGGTCGGAGGCGAGCCGCAGGCGAGCCGACCAGCAGGCACAGCGGCGTCATCGCCGAGCGCAGCGAGGCGAATTGTCCGTGGCGGGAGCAGGCCGAATCGGTCCCTGAGGTCCTCACGGGCGCAGCGGTACACTCCGGCGCTCATGAAGGCCACGGTCGAGACCCTCGAGGGCAACAAGGTCAAGGTTTCCGTCGAGGTGGACGAGACCGAGTTCGAGTCCGCAGTCGACGATGCGTTCCGGCGCATCGCCCGTGAGGTGCGCATCCCGGGGTTCCGCCCGGGCAAGGCACCCCGGCGCATCCTGGAGGCCCAGCTGGGCACCGGGTTCGCCCGCGAGGAGGCGCTGCGCCACGCGCTGCCCGACTACTACGCCCAAGCAGTGCGGGAGAACGAGGTCGACGTCATCGCCCCGCCGGAGATCGACATCACCTCCGGCGAGGCCGACGGCCCGGTCGTCTTCGACGCCGTGGTCGAGATCCGTCCCGAGATCGCGATCAGCGGCCACGACGACCTGACCGTGACCATCCCGTCGCCGCTCGTCGGCGACGAGGAGGTCGACGACCAGGTCGACCGGCTCCGCCAGAACTTCGCCGAGCTCGAGGTCGTCGGGCGTCCGGCCAAGGACGGCGACAACGTCACCATCGACATCGCGGGCTGGGAGGACGACGAGCCCGTCTCCGGCCTGACCGCCGACGACTACCTGTACGAGGTGGGCGCCGGCGCGGTCGTGGCGGAGATCGACGACCAGCTCCGGGGCGCCAAGGTCGGCGACATCCTCGAGTTCGACGCCGAGCACCCGGACGCCGACAGTGAGGCGTCCCTGCGCCTGCGCATCCTGGTCAAGGAGATCAAGGAGAAGGTCCTCCCCGAGGTCGACGACGAGTGGGCCAACGAGGCCTCCGAGTTCGACACCGTCGAGGAGCTGCGCGAGGACCTCCGCAAGCGGGCCGCGATGACCCGGGTGGTCATGGCCCAGATGGGCCTGCGCAATGCCGCGGCCCAGAGTGCGGGCGAGCTGGTCGACGAGGACGACGTCCCCGAGGCCATGGTCAACGCCGAGATGGAGCACCGCCTGAACGACCTGGCCATGCGCCTCCAGGCCCAGGGCATGGACTTCGAGGCCTACATGGCGGCCACCGGCCAGGACCAGGAGTCGATGGTGGGCGAGCTGCGGGGTGCCGCGGTCATGGCCACCCGCGCCGACCTCGCCCTGCGGGCGGTGGCCGAGGCCGAGGGGCTCGAGGTCACCGAGGAGGACCTGGACGAGGAGCTGGAGAAGCTGGCCCAGCGGGTCGAGCAGACCCCCGCCGAAGTGCGGCTCGCCCTCGAGGAGGGCGATCAGCTCCCGGCGGTACGCTCGGACCTGCGCAAGCGCAAGGCGCTGGACTGGCTCGTCGAGCACGTCCAGATCGTCGACGAGGACGGCACGCCGATCGACCGGGCCGACCTCGAAGCGCCCGAGATCGAGGAGTCTGTCGTCGAGGATGACGACGAGAGCGAAGACGAGACCGAAGCCGACGAGAACGCAGAGGAGCAGGGTTGATGGAACCGGTGCGCAACTACCTCGTCCCCACGGTGGTCGAGCAGAGCAACCGGGGTGAGCGGGCCTACGACCTCTACTCGCGGCTGCTCAAGGAGAACATCATCTTCCTGGGCACCCCGATCGACGACACGATCGCCAACCTGGTCTGCGCCCAGCTGCTGCACCTCGAGTCCGAGAACCCGGACAAGGACATCAACATCTACATCAACAGCCCCGGTGGCGACATCACGGCGCTGTTCGCGATCTACGACACGATGCAGTACATCAAGCCCGACATCGCCACCATCTGCTTCGGGCAGGCCGCCTCCGCCGCGGCCGTGCTGCTGGCGGCCGGGGCGCCGGGCAAGCGCCTGGCCCTCCCGCACTCCCGGATCCTGCTCCACCAGCCCTACGCCGGGGCCCAGGGCCAGGCCACCGACATCGAGCTCGCGGCCAAGGAGATTCTGCGTCTGCGGGAGCTGCTGGAGGAGATCCTGGCCCACCACACCGGCCAGCCGATCGAGCGCCTGCACGACGACACGGACCGGGATTTCGTTATGACCGCCGCGGAGGCCCGCGAGTACGGCATCATCGATGAGGTGATCGACGTGCGTTCGCTGTCCGACAACAGCGGACCGATCGCAGCCGTCAGTTCCTGACGCCCACAGGGGGACCAACGAGGTGGCCAAGTTCGGAGATGGGGGGGAGCTTCTCAAGTGCTCCTTCTGCGGCAAGTCACAGAAGCAGGTCAAGAAGCTCATCGCGGGCCCCGGGGTCTACATCTGCGACGAGTGCATCGACCTCTGCAACGAGATCATCGAGGAGGAGCTGGCCGAGACCTCCGACGTCAGCTTCGACGAGCTGCCCAAGCCCCGTGAGATCTACGAGTTCCTGAACGACTACATCGTCGGCCAGAGCCACGCCAAGAAGATCCTGTCGGTCGCGGTCTACAACCACTACAAGCGGATGCAGATGGGCGGCGGCGAGAGCGAGGTCGAGCTCGCCAAGTCCAACATCCTGCTCATCGGGCCCACGGGCTGCGGCAAGACGCTGCTGGCCCAGACCCTGGCCCGCATGCTGAACGTGCCCTTCGCCATCGCCGACGCCACGGCGCTCACCGAGGCGGGTTACGTCGGCGAGGACGTCGAGAACATCCTGCTCAAGCTGATCCAGGCCGCCGACTACGACGTCAAGAAGGCCGAGACCGGGATCATCTACATCGACGAGATCGACAAGATCGCCCGCAAGAGCGAGAACCCCTCGATCACCCGGGACGTGTCCGGCGAGGGCGTGCAGCAGGCCCTGCTCAAGATCCTGGAGGGGACCACGGCGTCGGTGCCGCCCCAGGGGGGCCGCAAGCACCCCCACCAGGAGTTCATCCAGATCGACACGACGAACATCCTCTTCATCTGCGGCGGGGCCTTCGCCGGCCTCGAGAAGATCATCGAGTCCCGGGTCGGCCGCAAGGGCGTCGGCTTCGGTGCCGACATCCGGGGCATCGAGCAGAAGGACCTCGGCTCCATCTACGGCGACGTCCTGCCCGAGGACTTCCTCAAGTTCGGCCTCATCCCCGAGTTCGTCGGCCGCCTGCCCGTGGTCGGCGCGGTGTCCAACCTCGACGCCGAGGCGCTCATCGAGATCCTGGTCGAGCCCAAGAACGCCCTGACCCGCCAGTACATGCGCCTCTTCGAGTTCGAGGACGTCGAGCTGGAGTTCAAGGACGACGCCCTGGAGGCCATCGCCGAGCTGGCCCTCCTCCGGGGGACCGGCGCCCGCGGCCTCCGCGCCATCCTCGAAGAGGTCCTCAACGAGGTCATGTTCGAGCTCCCCAGCCGGGGCGACGTGTCCAAGTGCGTGATCGACCGCCAGGTCGTCGAGGAGAGCGCCGTGCCGACGCTGGTGCCCCGCTCGGACTCCTCCCCGCGTCCCGCTCGACCCCGCCGCGCCGCCTCGTGAACCGGACGGCCCGAGGCGCTCTCATCGGGGGTGCCGTCGGCGCCCTGGTCGCTGTCGCCCAGACCGTGCGCGCCGAGGACGACCCGCCGCAGGTCGTGGCGCTCCAGGCCGTCAAGGGTGGAGCCCAGGGCGCGCTCGTCGGCGCCCTGGTCGGTTGGGTCCTGGACCGCACCTCGGTGTCGAAGACCTCGGGTGTCGCGGCGTACGCCGAGGTCGCCAAGGACGCGTGGTCCGGCGCCGTCGAGACGGCCGAACACGCCTACGAGGTCACCCGGCCGCGCATCGAGCACGCCTACGAGGTGACCCGCCCGAAGGTGGACCACGCCGTCGAGGTCGCCTTGCCCGTGGTCGAACAGGCCGCCGAGGTGGCGTTGGAGCTGGCCGAGGCTGCTCGCCGTCGCTCGGCCTGACCCTTCTCCCGTGGACCTGCGCGAGGCCCGGGCCTGGCTGGACAGCCACCTGAACCTGGAGTCGGGGAACGTCACCGCGGGGGTGGTCGACGACCTGTCCCTCGACCGGATGCATTCGCTCGTCGGGGTGCTGGGTGACCCGCAGGCGGCCTACCCCGTCATCCACCTGACCGGGACGAACGGCAAGGGCTCGACCGCCCGGATGCTGGAGGCGATCCTGCGGGGCCACGGCCTGTCGGTCGGCCTCTACACCAGCCCCCACCTCGAGGTGCTGAACGAGCGGCTGGTCTGGGACGGCCGGCCGATCCCCGACGAGGACCTGGCCGGGGTGCTGAGCGAGCTGGCCGCCCTCGAGTCGCTGGTCGAGGGTGACCCCACCTGGTTCGAGCTGGTCACCGCCGCGGCCTTCGCGTGGTTCGCCCAGCAGGCCGTCGACGTGGCCGTGGTCGAGGTCGGCCTCCTCGGTCGCTACGACGCGACGAACGTGGCCGACGGGCTCGTCGCCATCGTCACCAACGTCGGTCGGGACCACACCGACGGGGGCGAGGGTTGGCGGACGGCCATCGCGGGGGAGAAGGCCGGGATCATCAAGCCCGGGTCGACCCTCGTGCTGGGCGAGACCGACCCCGAGCTGCGCCCCCTGTTCGAGGCCGAGGGCCCCGAGCGCACCTGGCTGCGGGACCGGGACTTCGCCTCCGAGAACGGCCGGGTCGCCGTGGCCGGGCGGGTGCTCGACGTGCGCACCCCCGCAGGGCGGCTCGACGAGGTCTACCTGCCGGTGCACGGCGCCCACCAGGGGGACAACCTGGCGCTGGCCGTGGCCGCGGCGGAGGCGTTCTTCGACCGGCCGCTGGACGGCGCGGTGGTGGGGGAGGCCCTGGCCGACCTGAAGATCCCCGGCCGCTTCGAGATCATGGGCCGGGAGCCGCTGGTGGTCCTCGACGGCGCCCACAACCCCGACGGCATGACCGCGCTGACCACGACCCTCCACGACGACTTCGCGGACGTGCCCAGCACGATCGTGGTCCTCGGCATGCTCGCCGGGCGCGACCCCGACGCCATGGTCGAAGCCCTGGAGCTGTCCGCCTTCGACGTGGTGCTCTGCACCAACCCGCCCACGCCCCGGGCCCTGCCTGCGGCCGAGGTGGCCGAGGCCGTGGCCCGCGCCGGCCTCGAGGTCGAGGTCGTCCCCGACGTGGTCGAGGCCCTTGGCCGGGCCCGCGCCATCGCCACCGGCGACGACCGCATCATCGTCACCGGCAGCCTCTACGTCGTCGGCGCCGCCAGAGCCGCCCTCACCCCCCCACCCTGATCCCGTTCTGGGCGCTCGTGTTCGCGCCGACGCGCGAACGTCCACGCCCAGAACGGATTCTCAGGCGGATTCGGCGGCGGCCTTGAAGCCTTCGTTCTCCTGTCGGAGGGCCTTGGCCAGGGTGCGCTCGGCCAGCAGGCCGAACAGGCCGCTGCCGAAGCCGTCGAGGTCGAGGGTGAGGAGGTTCGTGCAGCCGTCGGCCGTCGGGGTGACGTGATGGCCGCCCCGCATGCGGATCGGCCCCATCTCGGCGTCCCACTCGTAGTGGGTCGGGTCGAGCCGGGTCACCGTCCACACCCGGGCCCGCTGGGCGGGCTGCTTGACGCGGGCCTGGCTGCCGACGGCCAGCGGGCCGTCGTCGAGCCGGGTGATCTCGGTCATCGTCGGGCTGATGTCGGGCCACCGCTCGACGTCGAGGGTCAGGGCCCACACCGTCTCCGCGGGAGCGGCGATGGCGATCTCGTTCTCCAGGTGCATGCTGACATGCTGCCCGATCAGCCGGGGGCGACCGGTACCCTCCCGGGCCTCATGAACCGGACACTCGTCATCGCCAAGCCGGACGCCGTGGAGCGCGGCCTCGCCGGGCAGATCATCGCCCGCTTCGAGGCCAAGGGCTTGAAAGTCGTCGCCGCCGAGCTGCGCACGGTCGATACCGAGACCGCGGCCAAGCACTACGCCGAGCACGAGGGCAAGGGCTTCTACGGGGAGCTCATCGACTTCATCACCCGATCGCCGGCACTGGTGTTCGTGGTCGAGGGCCCCGAGGACACCTGGCAGATCGCCCGCACGATGATCGGCGCCACCAACTCCGCCGAAGCCGCCCCGGGCACGATCCGCGGCGACCTCTCGGCCTCGTTCACCGAGAACCTTGTCCACGGATCAGACTCCGCCGAGTCCGCCGCGCGAGAGATCGGGATCTGGTTCCCCGACCTGTAACCGACCCAGCCGGCCTGTGACATCTGCGACCGCAAGGCGCGTTCGACCCCACGTTGCAGAATGGTTACAATCCCGATCGGCGAGTGGAGTGGGGATGTCCCGATCAAGTCTGGTCCCGTGACCTAGGCTCAGGGCAGCCGGCGCTTCGCTGACTGACAGCGACCCCGTAAGGACCCTGATGTCCGACAGCATGTTGACCCAGATCATGGGGCGGGACATGGCCGTCGATCTGGGCACGGCGAACACGCTCGTCTACGTGCGTGGGCGGGGCATCGTCCTGAACGAGCCCTCGGTGGTCGCCATCAACACCCGGGACGGCCGCCCCCTGGCGGTCGGCACCGAGGCCAAGCGGATGATCGGGCGCACGCCGGCCCACATCCAGGCCATCCGGCCGCTGGCCGACGGCGTCATCGCCGACTTCGACATCTGCGAGAAGATGCTCCGCTACTTCATCCACAAGGTGCACCAACGCCGGTGGGTGAAGCCCCGCATGGTCATCTGCGTCCCCTCCGGCATCACCGGGGTCGAGCAGCGGGCCGTGCAGGAGGCCGCCGAGTTCGCCGGTGCCCGCAAGCCGGCCTACATCATCGAGGAGCCCATGGCCGCGGCCATCGGCGCCGGCCTGCCGGTCCAGGACCCCACCGGCAACATGATCGTGGACATCGGCGGCGGGACCACCGAGGTCGCTGTCATCTCCCTCGGCGGCATCGTGGCCGCCCACTCCTCCCGGGTCGGGGGTGACGAGCTGGACGAGGCCATCGGGGCCTACATGAAGAAGGAGTACAGCCTGGTCATCGGCGAGCGCACCTGTGAGGAGGTCAAGATCGCCCTCGGGTCGGCCTGGCCCCTCAAGGAAGAGCTCGAGGCCGAGATCCGCGGTCGGGACCTGGTGAGCGGCCTGCCCAAGACGGTCACCGTCTCCACCGGCGACCTGCGCGAGGGCCTCGAGGAGCCGGTGTCGTCGATCATCGACGCGGTGAAGTCGACGCTGGACAAGACCCCGCCGGAGCTGGCGGCCGACGTCATGGAGAAGGGGATCATGCTGGCCGGGGGCGGTGCCCTGCTGAACGGGTTCCCGCAGCGCCTGGCCCACGAGACGGGCATGCCCGTGCGGGTGGCGGCGAACCCGCTGTTCGCCGTGGCCCTCGGGTCCGGGCAGTCGCTCGAGGAGTTCGAGGCACTCAAGGGGGTCCTCTTCTCGTCGAACCGCCTGTAGCGGTTCTCCTCGTCGTGTTCTCCCGAGGTCAGGGCCAGTCCCGCTTCACGCTGGCCGTGCTCGTGGTCGTGTCGGTGACCGTCCTCGCCGTGGACCTGCTGGGCATCGGCCCGATCGCCATCGTCCGCGACACCGTGAGCGGCGTCCTGAGCCCCGTACGGGCGCTCGGCGACACCGTCTTCGGCGGTGACGACAGTGCCGAGGTCGAGCGCCTCCGCGCTCGGGTCGCCGAGCTCGAGGGCGCCGAGGCGGCGGCCGCGAACGCCGAAGCCGAGCTCCGTCGCCTCCGCGAGGCCTACGGGATCGACCTGCCCGAGGACATCGACGCCGTCGCGGCCGAGGTCATCAGCGAGGGGATCAGCAACTTCGACCAGTCGATCGAGATCGACAAGGGCGCCGACGCGGGCCTCCAGGTCGACATGCCCGTGGTGACCGGGGCCGGGCTGGTCGGGGTCGTCGAGTCGGTCACCTTCACCAGCGCCCGTGTCCGGCTGGTGACCGACGCATCGGTCAACGTGGGGGTGCGCCACGTGACCAGCGGTGACGTCGCCGTGGCCCACGGGCAGGGTGCCGGGCAGCCCCTGTTCGTCGAGGACGCCTTCGAGGCGGCCACCGAGGTCGCCGACGACGACCTCTTCGTCACCGCCGGACGCCAGGGCAGCAACTTCCCACCCGACATCCCCGTCGGCCACGCCGTCGGGGTCCAAGGGGCGGCGAACCCGCTGGAGCAGGAGGTCTTCATCCAGCCGTCGGCCGACCTCGGGCGCCTGAACCAGGTCACCGTCCTGCTCTACGAACCGACGGTGGGCACGTCCACGGAGGAGGGCACGTGACCTCGACCGTCCTGCGCACGGCCGTGGTCCTGGTCACCGCCCTCCTCCTCCAGATCGCGGTGGCCCCGTGGCTGACGATCGCCGGGGTCCAAGTGGACCTGCTCCTGCTGGTGAGCATCGCCGCCGGCCTGACCGGCGGGCCCGAACGGGGCGCCCGCGTCGGCTTCGTCGCCGGGATCCTGTGGGACCTGGTCGTCGCCGGACCCTTCGGCCTCTCGGCCCTGACCTACGGCCTCGCCGGGTACTTCGTGGGCAGCGCCCAGCGCTCGGTGGTCGGCCCGACGTGGTGGGCGCCGATCCCCGGCGCGGGCCTGGCCGCCGGCGCCGCGGTCCTCTTCTATGCCGCGGTGGGGGCGCTCCTGGGCTACGGCGAGTGGCTCAGCGGCCAGACCCTGAAGATCGCCTTGGTGGTCGGATTGACAGCCGCGCTCCTTGTGCTGCCCGCGCTCCGTATCCTGTTGTGGACCGAGGGAGAGCCGCTCGGCCTGCGGCTCCCCTCACGACCGCACCGCCGGGGCAGCTTCGCTCCCGGGCGCGGGCGGCGCCGATCAGTGACCACCGGATTCCGACGATGACCGCCAGCCCATGAGCCCCGCCCCGATGCACACCCCCTCGATCGGCATGCGCCTGTCCGCGCTCGCCATCGTGGCGCTGTCCCTCATCGGGGCGCTCACGGCCCGGCTCTGGTTCCTGACCGCGGTCGAGGGCGAGGCCGCGGTCACGGCGGCGGAGTCCAACCGGCTCCGCACCCTCCACATCCAGGCGCCGCGGGGCCGCATCTTCGACCGCAATCAGGAGGTCCTGGTGGACAACCGCCAGGTCCGCCAGGTCCGGGTCGACACCCGCGTGCTGGACGAAGCCGTCGAGTACGACGAGGACGAGCGCAACGAGGTCTACGGCCGACTGGCCGACGTCCTCGCCCTCTACGAGGTCCCCGTGGATCCCGAGGTCCTGGAGAAGGCCGGAGAGATCGCCGGTGAGGCAGAGGACCGGGATCTCGCGGCCGAGGCCGCCGCCGGACAGTGGACCGTCGGGATCGTCGAGGCCGCGCTCGAGGAGAACTTCGTCGGGCCCTTCGTGCCGACACCGGTGGCCTCCGAGGTCCCTGAGGACCTGGAGATCCTCTTGGCCGAGAACCAGATCCAGTACCCCGGGATCGACGTGGACCGCATCGCCGTGCGGGAGTACCCCCACGGGACGGTTGCGGCCCACGTGCTCGGCTACGTGGGCCCGATCACGGGCGAGGAGGAGATCGAGGACATCCAAGACCCGGCCAAGCCCTACGAGCTGACCGACGAGGTCGGCCGGTCCGGGGTGGAGTCGACCTATGAGCGCTGGCTGCGAGGCGTGCCGGGAGAGCGGGTCCTCGAGGTCGACGCCTCCGGCAACGTCGTCCGGCAGGTCGAGTACACCCCGCCGCAGCCCGGGATGGACATCGTCCTCAGCCTCGACCTCCGGGTCCAGCTGCTGCTGGAGCAGCAGCTCACCGCGGTGGCGGAGGCCAACCATTCGCCGGGTGCGTCGGGGATCGTGGAGGACCCCCGCAACGGCGGCGTCATCGCGATGGCCAGCTTCCCCACCTACGACCCCGACCAGTTGGCCAACGGGATCAGCCAGGAGGAGTACGAGGAGCTCACCGACGACGAGGCGGGCAACGCCCTCCTGAACCGGGCCATCTCCGGCGAGTACGCCCCGGGGTCGACGTTCAAGCTGGTGACCGGCCTGGCGGGCCTGCGGGCGGACCTGGTGACCCCGGAGACGAGCGTCAACGACGACGGGATCTACGAGGTCCGGGGCTGCGAGGAAGACCCGTCCTGCGCCTTCCAGAACGCCGGTGCCGTCGCGAACGGCACGGTCAACCTGCAGAACTCCCTCACGGTGTCGAGCGACTGGTACTACTACTCGATCGGCGACAACCTCTGGGCGAACCGGGAACGGCTCGGGGAGGACTACCTCCAGGAGACGGCCGCCGACTACGGCTTCACCAAGGAGACCGGCATCGACCTGGCCTCCGAACGGGAGGGGTTCGCCTTCACCCCCCAGATCGTGCTCGACCTGCACGAGGAGAACCCCGAGGCGTTCCCGTACCCGGACTGGACCACCGGCAACACGATCAACATGGCCATCGGCCAGGGCGACCTCGGCGTCACCCCGATGCAGCTGACCAACGCCTACGCGGCGTTCGCCAACGGCGGCACGCTCTTCCGCCCCCACCTCGGCGCCGAGGCCTGGGAGCCGGACCCGGCCCGGAACACATGGGTCGAGGACCCGGAGACGCCGTGTGAGGACAACCCCGGTGAGATCTGCACGGTGACCCCGACGCAGGTGGGCACGGTGGAGCTCCCCGACGAGTGGCGGGACCCGATGTTGGCCGGCCTGCTCGGCGTGCAGAGCGGAAGCGGCACGGCGGCGGGCGCCTTCGAGGGCTTCGACCTGGGCGCCTTCCCGATCGCGGGCAAGACGGGCACGGTGCAGCGGGACGGGGAACGGGACTCCGCGCTCTATGTCGGCTTCGGCCCGGTGCGCGCCGGCCAGACAGCCGAGTACGTCGTCTCCATCTACATCGAAGAGGTCGGCTTCGGTGGTGACATCGCCGCCCCGGTGGCCCGGGCCGTCTTCGACGGGCTGGCCAACCCCGCCCTGCTCCCGATGGTCGAGTCCCGGCAGGCGACCCCGCTGCCCTCCGGCGGCGCGGAGGCGACCGAGCCCGTGGACGAGCCGACGACAGGAGGCGCGGCGGGATGACCGTCCCCTCCGTGGCCCGTGGTGGCCTCGCCCCGCCCAGGAGCCGTTCGACGGCCCGACGGGTGATGGCGCTGCCCGAAGCGCTCCAGCACGTCGACTTCATCCTCGTGGGGGCCACGCTGGCCGTCGCCGCGCTGGGCGTGGTCATGGTCTACAGCGCCACCCAGGGGACCGCCGAGACCCCCACGACCTACTTCCTCCAGCGCCAGGCGATCTTCGTCGTGGTCGGCGTCGCCCTCATGGCCGGTGTGGCCGCCTTCGACTACCGCAGGCTGCGGGACTGGGCGATCCCGATCGCCGGCGTCGCCCTGGTCCTGCTCTTCGGCGTGCTCACGCCCCTCGGTGCCGAGAACAAGGGCATCCAGGCCTGGTACGAGTTGGCCGGCTTCCAGCTCCAGCCCGCCGAGCTGGCCAAGCTGGCCCTCATCGTCGGCCTGGCCGCGTTCCTCACCCTGGAACAGCAGGAGATCGACGGCAAGCGCCTCGCCACGATCCTCGGCATCGCGGCGATCCCGATGGCGCTGATCATGCTCCAGCCCGACCTCGGGACCGTGCTCGTGTTCGGTGTGGTGACCTTGGCCATCGTCTTCCTCGCCGGCGCCCGGCCCCGCCACTTCGCCGTGCTCCTGCTGCTCGGGATCGTGGCGACGGTCGGGATCCTCAACAGCAACATGCTGGCCGAGTACCAGCAGAACCGGCTCACCAGCTTCCTGGACACGACCGAGGTCGGCAGCGACGCCAGCTACAACCAGGACCAGTCCCAGACCGCCATCAGCGCCGGCCAGATGGGCGGTCAAGGCCTGTTCGACGGCACCCAGACCGGCCTCGGCTTCGTCCCCGAGCAGCACACCGACTTCATCTACACGGTGGTCGGGGAGGAGCTGGGCTTCCTGGGTGGGGCCGCCCTGCTGGCCCTGTTCACGGTGATCCTGTGGCGGATATGGCGCACGGCCCAGCTGGCCCGTGACGAGTTCGGCATGCTCGTGTGCGTCGGCGTCCTGGCGATGATCCTGTTCCAGATCTTCGAGAACGTCGGGATGACGATGGGGATCATGCCGGTGACGGGCATCCCGCTGCCGCTGATGTCCTACGGCGGCTCGTCGATCCTCACCGTCTTCGCCGCCATCGGCCTCGTCCTCAACGTCCACATCCACCGCTTCGGGTGACCTGGGCCGGGGGTAGCCCCGGCTGACGGTCCCTGCCCGGTAGACTCCCAGCGATCATGACCATCTGGCCCGAGCTGGAGCCGCTCCTGGGCGAGGTCCAGAAGCCGGCCCGGTACATCGGGGGCGAGTTGGGGGCGATCACCCCTGAGCACGGCCCCGGCCGAGTGGCCTGGCTCCTGCTCTACCCGGACGCCTACGAGGTCGGGTTGCCCAACCAGGGGCTCCAGATCCTCTACGAGATCCTCAACGAACGCCCCGACGCGGTCGCCGAGCGCGCCTACGCCCCGTGGACCGACCTCGAGTCCCGGATGCGGGCCACCGGGCTGCCTCTCTTCTCGGTCGACTCGCACCGGCCCGCCACCGACTTCGACGTGCTGGCCTTCAACCTCTCGGCCGAGCTCGTCTACACCAACGTCCTCAACTGCATCGACCTCGCCGGCGCCCCGGTCCGGACCGCGGACCGAACGGGCGAGCACCCCATCGTGATCTGCGGCGGGCACTGCGCCTACAACCCCGAGCCCCTGGCCGACTTCGTGGACGCCTTCGTCCTCGGTGACGGCGAAGAGGTCGTGGGCGAGATCACCGAGGTCATCGGCGAGTGGACGGCCGGTCGGCGCACCGAGGCCTCCCGTCGGGACTGCCTGCGGGCCCTGGCCAACGTCACCGGCGTCTACGTGCCGATGTTCTACGAGCCGGTCTACGACGGCCAGGACCTCGTCGCCATCAACCCGACCGAGCCGGGCATCCCCGAGCTGGTCGAGAAGCGCACGATCGCCGACCTGGCCGAGTGGCCGTACCCCAAGCACCAGCTCGTCCCGCTCACCGAGGTGGTCCACGACCGCCTCAACGTCGAGGTCTTCCGGGGCTGCACCCGGGGCTGCCGGTTCTGCCAGGCGGGGATGATCACCCGGCCCGTCCGCGAGCGCCCGGCCGAGCAGGTCCGCTCCATGATCCAGTCCGGGCTCCAGCGCACGGGCTACGACGAGGTCGCCCTGACGTCGCTGTCCACCGCCGACTACAGCGGCATCCAGGACTCGGTGAAGGCGGCCATGGACGACGACGCCCCGGGCTGCGGTCGGGTGTCGGTCTCGCTGCCCAGCCTCCGGGTCGACGCCTTCACCGTCGGCATCGCCGCGGAGATCCAGCGGGCCCGCCGCACGGGCCTCACCTTCGCCCCCGAGGCCGGCACGTGGCGCATGCGCCAGGTCATCAACAAGCTCATCAGCGAGGACGACCTCTACGGCGCCGTCGAGTCCGCCTACTCCCAGGGCTGGCGGCGGATGAAGCTCTACTTCCTGACCGGCCTGCCCACCGAGACCGACGAGGACACCCTCGGCATCGCCCGCCTGGCCCGCAACTGCGTCGAGCTGGGCAAGACCCACACCAACAAGCCGTCCATGACCGTGTCGGTCGGTGGCTTCGTGCCCAAGCCGTTCACCCCGTTCCAGTGGTTCGGCCAGAACACCGACACCGAGCTGCGCCGAAAGGTGGGGCTGCTGCGGGACGACCTCAAGCGGGACCGGGGTGTCCAGCTCAAGTGGCACGACCCGACCGCCAGCCTCATCGAGGGCCTGATGTCCCGCGGCGACCGGCGCCTGGGCCCCGTCCTCGAGGACGTGTGGCGGGCCGGCGGCATCTTCCAGGAGTGGTCCGAGCACTTCGACATGCGCCTCTGGACCGACGCCATGGCCGAGCACGGCCTGGACATGGACTGGTACGTCCACCGCCACCGCCCCGAGGACGAGGTGTTCGCCTGGGACCACCTCTCCGCCGGGCTTGCACAAGGACTTCCTCTGGCAGGACTGGCGCGACGCCCTCGACG
The DNA here is from genome assembly GCA_963748285.1 of uncultured Microthrixaceae bacterium. Classification (GTDB taxonomy): domain Bacteria; phylum Actinomycetota; class Acidimicrobiia; order Acidimicrobiales; family DATDAH01; genus DATDAH01. The sequence continues at coordinate 953,485 of CAVVIF010000008.1, read as the reverse complement.
AGGTCGGCCTCGAGGACTGTCGCTGGATCCCGTGCTACGACTGCGGCGCCTGCACCGGCTACGGCATCGAGCACATCGTGGCCTCGGCCAAGCCGCCCGCCGGCGGCAGCCAGGGCACCGGCCAGGGCCTCGAGTGGAACAGCGCCACGCCCGTCACCCTCGGGGCCAAGCCGGTCGGGGTGGGGTCGTGAGCGACGCCGCCGTCGCCGACGAGCCCGCCGAGCGGGAGAAGGGCCCGGCGTTCGCCGAGGTGCCCGGGCCGACGGTCCGCTTCCGCTTCACCAAGCACGGCAAGGTCCGCTTCACCAGCCACCGCGACGTGGCCCGCCTGTGGGAGCGGGCCCTGCGCCGGGCCGGCGTCGGCGTGGTCTACAGCGAGGGCTTCTCGCCCCGGCCCCGCATGGCCTTCGGCCTCGCCCTGCCCACCGGGCACGCCTCCGACGGTGAGTACGTCGACCTGCGCCTCGACCACGAGCCCGACGAGGGCCTCCCGATTCTCTGTGCCCGCCTCACCGACGCCCTGCCCGACGGCATCACCGTCCCGGCGGCCGACGTGATCCCCCCGGGCACCCCCTCCCTGCAGGAGGCCGTCGTCGCCTGCACCTGGACCGCCGAGCTCGGCGGTCCGACCCTCAGCCAGGCCCAAGCCGCCATCGTGGCGACCCTGGCCACCGACGAGCTCCCCATCGAGCGGGAGCGCAAGGGCAAGGCGCAGGTCGTCGACCTGCGCCCGGCCATCAACGAGTTGTCCGTGGAGGAGGACCCGGCCGATCGGGCCGTCGTCCTCACCACGGTCCTGGCCACCCGTCCGGCGTCGTTCCGCCCCGAGGAACTGGTCGAGGCCCTCGACCCCTCGTGGCGCGTGCTGCGGGCGTGCCGCAAGACACCAATGGATCATCGACGAGGACGCCTGGCGAGAACCCGTGCCACTGGTCGTCCCGTCGTCGCGCGCCGAGGTGCGCGCGTCATGAGAAGGGACGTTTCACATGCCCGACGACCGCGATGCGGACGGGACCCGAGATCGAGACGAGAGCCGGGGCGACAGCAGCCGACTCCCTGACGAGCTCCCCGACCGGATCTCCGAGAACCGCCCGTCGGCGGAAGCCGCCGACCGGGCCACGGTCCGCAAGCCCCAGATCGGCGACACCCGCCCGGCGCCGCCGTCCGAGGACGGTGGCGACGTCGCGCCCGCCGGGCGCGGCAACGGCGGGGGTGGTGGTGAGGCCCGCAGTGGTGAAGGGACCTCCTCCAGCGCCCGCCGTCGACGACGCCGGGGAGGCCGTGGCCGCGGGAGCGGCGGCGGTGGTGGTGGCCAGAACGGCGGGGGTGGCCAAGGCGGCAACCGCGGCGGCGGCTGGCGGCGAACCGCAACCAGGGTGGCGGCCGGAACGGCGGTGGTCGCCAGGCCGTGACGCCCGTCGAGGCCCTCATGACCGACGACGAGGACGCCCTCGAGCTCGACGAGAAGTCGCTGAAGCGACGCCGGGGCCGTCGCCGCAAGGGCCGGGCCGTCGGCCGCTACTCGATGGCGGTCAGCGTGACCGGCGGCGTCACCCAGATCGCCGTGCTGGAGGGCCGTTCCCTGGTCGAGCACCAGGTGTCCCGTCCCTCGGACGACGTCAGCCAGATCCACGGCAACATCTACATCGGCCGCGTCCAGAACGTCCTGCCCGGCATGGAGGCGGCGTTCATCGACATCTCCACGCCCAAGAACGCCGTGCTCTACCGGGGCGACGTCCAGTACGACCCCGAGGACATCGAGGAGAAGGGCCAGGCCCGGATCGAGCAGATCCTGAAGAACGGCCAGACCATCATCTGCCAGGTCACCAAGAACCCCATCGGGGCCAAGGGCGCCCGGCTGACCCAGGAGGTCTCCCTGCCCGGGCGCTTCGTCGTCCTGGTGCCGGGCACCTCGACCTACGGCATCTCCAAGCGCCTGCCCGACAACGAGCGCAAGCGGCTCCGGGGGATCCTGGACAAGGTCAAGCTCGACGGCCACGGCGTGATCGTCCGCACGGCCGCGGAGAACGTCACCGAGGAGGAGATCACCCGGGACCTGAACCGGCTGGTCGAGCAGTGGCGCCAGATCGAGGCCCTGGCCAAGAAGTCCAAGGCGCCCGCCCTGCTCTACCGCGAGCCGGACATGGCGCTGCGGGTCATCCGGGAGGAGTTCAACCCCGACTACCGCTCGGTGACCATCGACGACCCGGCCCTGGCCGACCAGGTCCGGGACTACGTCGACAGCGTGTCGCCCGGGCTGGGGGAGCGGGTCGAGTACTACGACCCCGAGGCCGAGGGCCTGCCCCTCTTCGAGCGGCTGCACATCCACGAGCAGATCCACAAGGCCCTCGACCGCAAGGTCTGGCTGCCGTCGGGTGGCTCGCTCATCATCGAGCACACCGAGGCGCTCACGGTCATCGACGTGAACACGGGCAAGAACGTGGGCAAGTCGAGCCTCGAGGAGACGGTCTTCGTCAACAACCTGGAGGCGGCCGAGGAGATCGCCCGCCAGCTGCGGCTGCGGGACATCGGCGGGATCATCGTCATCGACTTCATCGACATGGAGGTCAAGGCGAACCGGGCCGAGGTGGGCAAGACCTTCCGCGAGGCGCTGTCCCGGGACAAGACCCGGACCCAGGTCTTCGACATCTCCGAGCTCGGCCTGGTCGAGATGACCCGCAAGCGCATCGGCGAGGGGCTCATGAGTCCCTGTCCTCGACCTGTCCCACCTGCACGGGTCGGGGCCGGATCGTGGACATCGAGCTCCTCGGCGAGTGAGCACAGGGTCCGCGCCGGTAGGCTTGTCGCTCCATGTACGCAGTCATCAGCACCGGCGGTAAGCAGTACCGCGTCACCGAGGGCGAGCGCCTCGAGGTCGAGCTCCTCGGCGACCCCGACGCCACCGTCGAGCTGGCCCCCGTCCTCGTCGTCGACGGCGACCGGGTCGTCTCCTCGGCCGAGGACCTGGCCAAGGCCAAGGTCAAGGCCACCATCGTGGGCGAGGCCAAGGGCCCCAAGATCACCGGGCTTCACCTACAAGAACAAGACCAACCAGCGGAAGCGCTGGGGTCACCGCCAGCACTACTCGACCATCGAGATCACCGGTATCACCGGCGTTCCCATTAAGGGCAAGGGGTAACGGGCCATGTCGAAGACCAAGGGCGGCGGTTCCACCCGGAACGGCCGTGACTCCACCAGCAAGCGCCTCGGCGTGAAGGTGTACGACGGCACGGCCGTCAACGCCGGCGCCATCCTCGTGCGCCAGCGGGGGACCAAGATCCACCCCGGCGACAACGTCGGCCGCGGCGGCGACGACACCCTGTTCGCCACCGCCAACGGCACGGTGAAGTACGGCGCCCGCAAGGGCCGCAAGCACGTCAGCATCCTCACCGAGGGCTGAATCGTCACACTCGACTGGCCTCGCTTCGCTCGGCAAGTCCGGCGTCGCCGATCCAGCCGGATCCCCAGCGCTGCTCCGGCTGGCGCCTGCGCAGCCTGACGTCCTCTCACCCTCACCGTCACACCCCCTCCCTAGGGTGGACGGTGTGAGCAGTTCCCCGAGCGAGTGGCCCGATGTGGCCTGGGCCCACGCCCCGCTGGCCGTCGGCGAGGTCACGGCCTTCGACCGGGTCGGAGCGGGAGGACCGCGAGGCACGCCCTCCTCGCCCCGCACGCCACCCGCTCCGTCGGGCGCCGGTGACCGCGCCGTGGGCGAGGACCCGGATCCCAACCGGACCTGCTTCGAGCGGGACCTGGACCGCATCCAACACAGCCGGCCGTTCCGGCGGCTGGCGGGCAAGTGCCAGGTGTACCTGGCCCCCGACGACGACCACCTCCGGACCCGGCTGACCCACGCCATCGAGGTCGGCCAGGTGGCCGCCTCCATCGCCCGGGCCACCCGCCTGAACGAAGCCCTCACCCTGGCGTCGGCCCTCGGGCCACGACTGCGGCCACGGCCCCGCCGGGCACGCGTCCGAGGACGCCCTGTCGCCTTACCTCGACGGCGGCTACCACCACGCCGTCTACGGCGCCGATGTCGTCCTCCAGCCGCTCAACCTCTGCGCCGAGACCCTGGACGCCGTCCGCAACCACTCCTGGAACCGGCCGGCACCGTCCACGCCGGAGGGCGAGGTCGTGGCCTGGGCCGACCGCATCGCCTACGTCTGCCACGACTTCGAGGACGCGGTCGACGCCGGTGTGGTGTCGGCCACCGACCTGCCCGCCGAGGTCGTCGAGGCCGTCGGCGACCGACGCCGGGTCCAGCTCGGCCGGTTCATCGCACGCCATGGTCGAGACCATCGCCGAGACCGGTCGGGTCGGCATGCGCCAGCCCGAGGCCGACGCCCTGGCCGCCTTCCGGGCCTTCAACTACGAGCGCATCTACCTCCGCCCCGAGTCCGTGGCCCAGGCCGACCGGGTCAACGCCCTGCTCCGCCAGCTCACCGAGTGGTTCATCGCCAACCCGAGGGCCATCGGCGACGGCGAAGCCGTCCCCCCCGGATCCCCCGAGGCCGCGGCCGCCGCCGTCCAGTACGTCAGCGGCATGACCGACCGCTTCGCCCTCCGCCTCGCCGTCGACCGCCTCGGCTGGTCCGAATCCGACCTCCCCACCGGCGTCTGAGGCTTCTGGCCCCGGATTCCCACGCCATGAGGCGGGAATCCGCTGCCAGAACCCCGACCCTCGCCGGCTACCTCGTCGCTGCCCGGGGCACGAACTCGTACCGCCAGGCGTCGGGTGCACCGTCGTCCACCAGCACGTAGAGGCCCGTGTCCTCCTCGATCTCCAGCGGCGGCGGACAGCGCACCAACCGGCTCCGTGACGGCCCGCCCTCACAGGGGATCAGCATCCGCTCACCGTCCTCCATGACACCAGTGTCGCCGGGAAGCAACCCCGGGGTCGGGGCAGGGCGGTCGTATCCTCCTGCGGTGGCCGGGTTCGTCGACGAAGCGCAGCTCTGCGCGAAGGCCGGCGACGGTGGGGCGGGTTGTGTGTCGTTCCGGCGGGAGGCCCACGTGTCCCGGGGCGGGCCCGACGGGGGCGACGGCGGCACCGGGGGTGACGTCTGGCTGGTGGCCGACCGCAACGTGGCCTCGCTGCTGGCGTTCCGGGACCATCCCCACCGCCGGGCCGAGAACGGGGTCCACGGCCAGGGCAAGAAGAAGCACGGGGCCACCGGCGACAGCCTCGAGGTCCCGGTGCCCGAGGGCACGCAGGTCAAGGACCCCGACGGGCACGCTGCTGGCCGACCTCGCCCACCACGGTGACCGCTGGCGGGCCGTCGAGGGCGGGCGGGGCGGGCGGGGCAACGCCAGCTTCCTGAGCAACCGGCGCCGGGCGCCGGCCTTCGCCGAGCAGGGCGAGCCGTGGTCGACGAGATCTGGTTCGACCTCGAGCTGAAGCTGCAGGCCGACGTGGCCCTGGTCGGGTTCCCCAACGTCGGCAAGAGCACGCTCATCGCCCGGGTCTCGGCGGCCAAGCCCAAGATCGCCGACTACCCCTTCACCACCCTGGAGCCGAACCTCGGCGTGGTCCGCACCGCCGACGCCGAGTTCGTGATGGCCGACATCCCCGGCCTCATCGAGGGCGCGAGCGAGGGCCAGCGGCCTCGGCCACCAGTTCCTGCGGCACATCGAGCGGGCCCGGGTCCTGGTCATCCTCTGCGACCTGGCCCCCGCCGACGGCGTGCCGGTGGACGACCAGCAGCGGATCCTCCTGGATGAGCTCGGTCGCTACCAGCCCGACCTCGTCGACCGTCCCCGGCTGGTCGTGGGCTCCCGGGCCGACCTGGTCGACCCTGCCGACGCCGCCCGAGGGCATGGATCTGCTCATCTCCTCGGTCACCGGCGAGGGCATCGACGAGCTGGTCGGACGGGCGGCCACGCTGGTGGCCGAGGCCCGGTCCGCCCTGCCCGTCGGACGACGAGGACGTCCGAGGCCCCGCCTTCGTCCTCCACCGACCCGGGGCCGAGCCCTTCGACATCCACCGCGACGACGACGGCAGCTTCGTGGTCGACGGGCGGGAGGCCCGCCGGGCCGTGGCCCTGTCCGACCTGACGCGACGTCCAGGCCCTCGAGGTGGCCCACGGTCGCCTGAAGCGCCTCGGCGTCGACCGGGCCCTGGCCCGCGCCGGCGCCGGTCCCGGCGACACCGTGCGCATCGGCGGCCTGGCCTTCGACTACGAGCCCGAGGACTGAGCCGGTGATCGTCGTCGTCAAGATCGGCACGTCGTCGATCACCGACCGCCACGGGGTGCTCGACCCGGCCGCCATCGGCGGGCTGTGCGCCCAGGTGGGGGACCTGCACACCGCCGGCCACCAGGTCGTGGTCGTGACCTCGGGGGGCATCGCCGCCGGCCTGCCCGCTCTCGGGCCTGAGCGCCGAGAAGCGCCCCCGGGACGCCGTCACCCTCCAGGCCGCGTCCGCCGTCGGCCAGAGCCGTCTCATGGGCCTCTACGACGAGGCCCTGGCCCAGAGCGGGCTCACCGCCGGGCCAGGTGCTGCTGGCGCCCCGGGACTTCATGATCCGCCAGCAGTACCTCTACGCCCGGGGCACCCTCGAACGCCTGCTGGAGCTGGGCGTGGTGCCGGTCATCAACGAGAACGACGCCATCGCCGACGACGAGATCCGCTTCGGCGACAACGATCGCCTGTCGGCCCTGGTCGCCCACCTGCTCGGGGCCGACCTCCTGATCCTGCTGACCGACACCCCCGGCCTCCTGACCGCCGATCCCCGCCTGGACCAGTCGGCCTCCCTGATCGAGGAGATCGTCGAGGTCGACCAGGAGATCGAGGCGCTGGCCGGCTCGACCGGGAGTGGCCGGGGGAGCGGGGGCATGGCCTCCAAGATCACGGCGGCCAAGATCGCCGCCTGGTCCGGCGTCCGGGCCGTCATCGCCGACGCCCGCCGCGCCGGTGTCATGGCCGGCGCGGTGGCGGGCGAGCCCGTCGGCACCGTCGTCCAACCCCGCGACAAGCGCCTCGCCAGCCGCAAGCTCTGGATCGCCTTCGCCGTCGGCTCCGCCGGGACCGTGGTGGTCGACGCCGGCGCCCGTCGGGCCCTGGTCGAGAACAACCGGTCGCTGCTGCCGGCCGGCATCGTCGAGGTGAAGGGCGCCTTCCACGCCGACGACGCCGTGGAGGTGGCCGGCCCCGACGGCGAGGTCTTCGCCAAGGGCCTGGTCGCGCGTCGACGCCGCGACGCTGGCGGGCGCCGCCGGCAAGCAGACCGCCGACCTCCCCGAGGGCACTACCCCACGAGGTCATCCACCGAGACGACCTGGTGGTCCTGCCGTAGGGACTGAAAGCGAGGCCACCACGGGGGCGTGGGATGCCGCCGGAGATAGTCGGGGGCCGACCGCCACCCGCCGTGGTCGCACCATCGAACTCGACGACATACCTGTCGATTTCCGACAGCTCTGTCGTCGAGAATCGGAACGGGTCGGCGGCAGGGGCCGAGACCGGGGATTCGGCTGCCTCGTTGTCGTTGGGCTTAGCCCTCGGCGGGGGGGTCCTCGGTGGGGGTGGCGGGCTGGGGGTCGCCGGCGCCGAGGCCCATCTGCTCGCGCATGGCGTCGAGGCGGGCGTGGGCCTCGGTGGAGCGGGTGGCCCGCTCGACCTCGAGCATGCGGTTCTCGACCGTGCCCTCGGAGAGCTCGGCCATGCCGGTGGCCTTGGCGTAGCGGGCCTCGATCTTGTCCCGGACCTCGTTGAAGGTGGGGACGTCCTGGCCCACCGTCTCGGAGAGCTGGGCCATCGCCGTGTTCATCTGCTCCTGCATCTTGGCCTGGTCGAGCTGGCCGAGGAGCTTCTGGCGCTCGGTCAGCTTCTCCTGCACGGCGATGCTGTTCTGCTCGACGGCGGACTTGGCCTGCTCGACGGCCCGGGCGTTGTCGAGGTGGAGGGCCTTGAGGTCCTCGACCTCCCGCTCGATCTCGATGAGCCGGGTGGCGATGGTCTCGGCGGTGGTCGTGAACTCCTCGGACTTGTTCGTCTCGCCCTTCTGGGCGGCCTCGTCGGCCATCATCAGGGCCTGGCGGGCCTGGCCGTTGGCCTTCTCCAGCTCCTCCATCCGCCGGTTCAGGCGCAGCTCGGTCTGCTTCTGGTTGGCGATGACGTTGGCCGCCTGCTCCTTGAGCCGGCGGTGCTGGTCCTGGGCCTCGCGGATGGCCTGCTCGAGCTGGACCTTGGGATCGGCCCGGGCCTCGAAGTCACCGCTGAGCTTGGCGGTCAGGTACTTCCACCAACGGCGGAAGAGCTTGATCATGGCCGAGAGCCTAGGGGCTGGCCGGCGGCCGGCGGCCGCCGTCGTCGCCGGAGACGGTCCAGGAGGTCCATCGCCTCGGGCACCCGCAGGGCGACGAGGGCGACGAGAGTAGACGGCGATGCCCACCAGCGACACCGCTCAGGGTGCGCACCACGGCCCCCGCCCCTCGTCGGATCCGACCACGTCGGCCACGACCCAGACGGCCACGGCCATGACCGCTGCGGCCGCGACCATGCGCCCGATGCCGGCTCGACGGTCCGGCGGCCGTCGAAGCCGCCGGATGCGGCGCCGCAGTGCCGCCAGGGCGAGCACGGCGCCGACCGTGTAGGCCAGGGCGTAGGCGAGGGCCAGGCCCTGCACGCCGAGGGCGCCGACGAGGGCGACGGCGGCGACGATGTTGACCCCGTTCTCCGCCAGGTTGAGGAAGAACGGCGTCCGGGTGTCCTTGAAGGCGTAGAAGCCCCGCAGGACGAGCAGGTAGACCGAGAAGCCGAGCAGGCCGACCGAGAAGGCGACCAGCACCTCGGAGGTGAGCTCGGAGGAGCCGCCGCCGAAGGCACCCCGCTCGAGCAGCATCGCGACCAGGGGCCGGGCCAGGAGGATGTAGCCGACGGCGGCGGGCAGGACCACGAGGGTGAGGAGGCGCAGGCCCAGACCGAAGCGGTCCCGGAACCCGGGGAGGTCCCCTTGGGAGGCGAACCCGGCCAGGTCCGGCATGAACGTGGTCATGATCGACACCGCGAACAGCCCGTGGGGGAGCTGGAAGAAGATGAAGGCGTACGTGTAGGCGGAGACGGCCCCGGGCGCCTCGCCGTTCGCCAGGGCGAGGACGACGAAGAGGGCGACCTGGTTGGCGACGGCGTAGCCGATGGTCCAGCCCGACAGGCGGGCCACGGTCCGGATCGCGGGATGGCGCCAGGCCGGGTTGAACCGGATGCGGATGCCGGCGTGGCGGATCGCCGGCCAGAGGGCGACGGTCATCGCCACGATGCCCGCGGTGGTGCCCAGGCCGAGCAGGAGGAGCAGGCTGCGGTCGTCGGCCACCTCGCCCAGTGAGGTGTCGCTGCCCACCATGGAGGCGAAGGCGAGGAGCACGCCGATGACCACGACGTTGTTGAGGATCGGGGCGTAGGCCGGGGCGAAGAACGACCGTCGGGCGTTGAGCAGGGCGGTGCCGAGGGTCATCAGGCCGTAGAAGAGGATCTGGGGCAGCAGGAGGCGCAGGAGCGGGACCGCCACCTCGGCCTGCGCCGCGGCCTCGGCCGGGGTGAGGCGCAGCGTGTAGACGTCGACGATCAGGGGCGCGGCGAGCATCGCGACCACCGTCAGCACGGCCATGGCGATGACGGCGACCGTGAGCACGGCGTTGGTGGCGTCCTCGTCGCCGAGCTGGTCGTGCTCGACGAAGATCGGCACCAGGGTGGCCGACAGCACGCCCCCGAGCAGGAGCTCGTAGATGATGTTGGGCGTCGTGTTGGCCAGGTTGTAGGCGTCGCTCAGGGCGGTGGCGCCCAGGGCGAAGGTCAGGGCGCCGACCCGGAGCAGGCCCGAGAGGCGGCTGAGGCCGGTGCCGACGCCGACGACGGCACTGGAGCGGACCAGGCGGGCGGTGGCGGCTCCGCTGGCGACCGCGGTCGTCGTCGGGCTCCGCCGTGGAGTCGCCCGGGACGCTCACGGAGTGGAAGGGCTGCCGCCGTCGGCCTCGTCGAGGGCGAGGCGGAGCGCCTCCATCTCCTCGAGGACCTCGTCGACGGTGGTGGTGACACCGCCGAGCTGGGACGGGTCGTCGGTGCGGACCGACAGCTCCAGGGACCGGGCCACGGCCTCGTCGAGGCGGGCATCGAGCAGGCCCAAGCCGGTCCCGGGACTCGTTGAGGACGCCGTCGATCCGCTCGGCGGTCGCCAACTGGGCCCGGAGCGCCTCGGCGGTGCGGGCCAGGTTGCTGTCGTCGGTCGGGCTGACCTGGGCGATGGCCTCCACCCGCTGGAGCTCGGCCAGGATCGACGCGGTGTCGATCTGGCGTCGGACGTCCTCGAGGGTCTGGCCCCGCCGGGCCACCCGCCCGGCCTCGGCCACGCCGCGCTCGAGCTGGGCCCCGATCGCCGTCAGGCGGTCCTGGAGGGGGCCGGCGGCGACGCCCGCGCGTGGCCTCCCGGAAGCGGCTCTGGGCGGCGAGGGCCTCCTGGACGGCGCGGCGCCACGGCTCGCGGAGGGAGAACGGATCGACCGAGCCCGGGCCGATCGCGGGCGCGGTGGCGGCGGGCCACCGGGACGGCCACCGCGCCGAGCCAGCCCACGACGGCCAGGGTGAGGGCCCCGATGAGACCGCCCCCGACGAGGATCCCGAGCGCGGCACCGGCGCCGGCGACGAGGATGGCGGCCGGCCGCATGCCGGCCACCACGGCGTCACGGGCGAGCAAGGGGAACACGGTGGCTCAGAAGTTGGAGATGACGGCGGCGAGGACACGGTCGATGGTGGCCGGGTCCGTGGCGGTGTAGAGCGCGGCGTTGGAGGCCTCGGCGATCTCCCGCAGGGTGGCCAGGTCGGCGTCGGCGCCGTAGGAGATGGGGAAGACCCGCACCGGCTCGGCCCGCTGGCCCTCGCTGCCCTCGGTCGAGCGTGTCGAGGAGCACGTCGAGCTGCTGGTCGTCGTCGTCCTGGTTGCCGTCGTCGTTCACCCCGTCGCTGAGCAGGACCACGGCGTTGATGCTCGCCGGGTCGTAGGTGGCCACGGCGTCCTCGTAGGCGTCCTGGGTGGCGGTGTAGAGCGGGGTGCCGTTGGTCGGGAAGAGGCCCTGGATGGCGTCCGCCAGCTCGCGCCGGTGGTCCCGCGTTCATCAGTCCCGGCGTCGACCAGGTCGACGACCTCGTCGGTGCCGTTGGGCCCGATCTCGGTCGAGAACACCCGCAGGCCGACCACGTCGCGGTCCGCGAAGAGGTCGAGGGCGTTGATCGCGGCCTCGATGGCCAGGTCCAGCTTGGTCGGCGTCGGGCTCGTCACCCGCCGCATCGCCCATGGAGCCCGAGATGTCGATGACCAGCTGCACCCGGGCCGGCTTGCGCTGCTCGTCCCAGCGGTCCAGCAGCTCGATCATGACCGGCGGCTCGGGGACCTCGAGGAGGGTCTGGGGCTGGTCGGGGTCGACGCCGTTCTCGGCGGCGATCGGGATCGCCGATGGCCACCTCGGGGTTGCCCGGGCGGAAGCCGTAGTCCAGCACCCGCTCCTGGTTGTCGGTCTCCTGGACGAACTCGCTGAAGAGCTGGGCGCCCTCCGCCTCGGCGTCGGTCACCCACTCGGCGTCGAGCACGAAGAAGGGGTTGTCCGAGTAGAGCGTGCCCTCCTCGGGGTAGATGGCGACCAGGGGCACCCGTGGCGGGCGGGGCTCCTCGCCCGGCTGGAGGACGCCGTCGGGGTTGCCCCGGTTGTAGTCGATGACCGACTTCTCCTCGACGGCCACAGCGGAGGCGTAGCTCAGCGAGTTGCCCCGCTGGTCGGCCCGGTAGAGGTTGTTGAGGAAGGTGAGGGTGGTGTCGCCGTAGTGGACGACGGCGGACTCGACGCCGGTCGCGAAGTCGATGACCTCCGGCTGGGCCAGGTCCTCGGTGGTCAGCCCCTCGGTCTTGCCGGTGGCCGCGTAGCTCTGGGCGATGAGGGCCGACAGACCGCTGGTGGAGAAGTTGGGGTTGGTCTTGCCCAGGCGGAACGGGCCCCACTCGGGATGGCCGAAGGCGGCCCAGCCCTCGGGGCTGGTCGACAGCTCGAGGATGTCGGCGTAGCCGATCGGCTCGTCCGGGTAGCCGAGGGCCTCGGCCATCGGCTCGGGCATGGCGATGACGAGCGGCGTGAGCATGAACGGCGTGCCCTCGCCGGCGATCGGCTCGTCGCCCTGCTCGGTCAGGCGCTGGTCGACGATCGCCCCCCAAGCGCTGGAGGCCGGCGACCAGACGACCGGCGCGGGGCCCTCGGCGTCCTCGTTCCAGCCCTCGGTCAGGAGCGCGGCGCCGAGGCCCGAGGACTTCGACTGGGGCCGGACGAAGACGCACTCGCCGTCGACCTCGGCCCCGCGAGCCGTTGAAGGTCCGGGCCAGGTCGGTGAGCAGGTCGATCTTCTCGGGCGACACGGCATGTCGACGACGAGGCAGTCGCCGGGGTCACCGAGGACGTCGTCGATGGTCGTGTCGTCGCTGGCCGACTCGCCCCCGTCGTCGCCCGAGCAGCGCCGCGGCCGCGAGGGCCGACGAGCAGGAGCAGGGCGATGATGCGCTTGGTCACGTGGCCTCCCAGGCCGTGCGGAGGGCGTCGAGGACCCCGGCGGAGGGCAGGTCCGTGCCGTCGACGTCCTGGTCCCATCCGGCGTCGGTGAGGGCGTCGGTCAGCGCGTCGTCGTCGAGGAGGTCGGCCAGGGCGTCGAGGACGTCGTCGTCCGCGCCCAGACCGGGAGCCAACACCACCGACGCCCGGAACATGGGAGCAGGGTAGAAGATGGTCAGGTCCTCACCCTGGGCGGTCCCGCCCACCGCCTCCGCTTCGGTCTCGAGGGCGCCCGACCGCGCCGAAGGCCGCGCCGCCCTGCTGGGCCAGGCGCAAGAGGGCGGAGCCCGCCGTGCGGGTGGGCACCGCGTCCTCGAGGTCGCCCAGCCAACGCTCGTCGATGTCCTGGCCGGCGAAGTCGGGATCGCCGAGGTGGTCGGCCATCGCCTGGGCCAGCACGAGCAGGCCGGTGGCACTGGTGTCGGGGGCGTCGTAGCCCGGCTTCACCGGGCCCCACGCCGGCCTCGCCCTCGTGCTCGGCCCAGGGCTCGCCCGCGGCGTCCCCGACGCAGGCCCAGCCGACCTCCGCGCAGTCGGCCTCCAAGGCCGCGCCGCGGTCGTCCTGGGCCACGAGGGCCAGACCGGTCGAGGCGCCCGTGGACAGCGGCTCGCCGAAGAGGGCGTTGCCGGTGGCGAACAACCGTCGGTCGTTCACCTGCTGGGGGAAGGGATCGAGCGGTCAGCCAGGCGTCGGCCTCGAGCTCGGCATCGACTGCACCGAGCCGGTCGACCGTGACGCCGACGGGCTCGATCGTCACCTCGGCGAGCCCCTCGTCCGTCGAGGGCCTCGCAGACGTCGGCCAGCTCGTCGGCGCAGAGCAGGGTCACCGCTTCGCTCCTCCGTTGGAGCCATCGCCGTCGTCGTCGTCGCCGTCTCCGTCGAGGAGCGAACGCGCGAGCAGGGCCACGGCCACCATGAGGACGGCACCCAGCACCGCGAGGACCCGTCGCATCGAGGGGCTGAGTCTATGGAGCCGGTCGGACCGTGGCCCGGTAGCCTCGGCTGCCGTGGCGCACACCTCGGTCGCCGAACTGGGCCGGCGGGCCAAGGCCGCGTCCCGGGCCCTGGCCGGCGCGTCGACCGCGGACAAGGACGCCGCCCTCCTGGCCGCGGCCGACCTGCTGGTGGCCCGCCGCGACGGAGATCCTCGCCGCCAACGCCGTCGACGTGGCCCGGGCCGAGGCCGACGGCGTGAGCCGCCACCGTGATCGACCGCCTCCGGCTCAGCCCCGAGCGCATCGAGGCGATGGCGGCCGGGCTCCGCCAGGTCGCCGGCCTGGCGGACCCGGTGGGCGAGGTCCTCGACGGCTGGGTCCGGCCCAACGGCCTGCGCATCCAGCGGGTCCGGGTCCCCCTCGGCGTCGTCGCCATCATCTACGAGAACCGGCCGAACGTGACCAGCGACGCCGCCGGGCTGTGCGTGAAGTCGGGCAACGCCGCCTTCCTGCGGGGCTCCTCGGGGGCCATCGACTCGAACATCGCCATCGCCGCCGTCCTCCGGGAGGGGATGGCCAAGGCCGGCCTACCCGAGGACGCCGTGGTCCTCGTGGAGGACACCAGCCGGGAGGCCGCCGTCGAGTTCATGCGCCAGCGGGAGTCGATCGACTGCCTGATCCCCCGCGGCGGACCGTCGCTCATCCAGTCGATCCTCGACAACGCCACGGTGCCCTACGTGATCGACGGCGACGGCAACTGCCACGTCTACGTCCACGAGGACGCCGACCTCGACATGGCCCGGGAGATCATCGTGAACGCCAAGACCCAGCGACCGTCGGTGTGCAACGCGGCGGAGACCCTGCTGGTCCACGCCGCGGTGGCCGATCGGTTCCTGCCCGATGCGGCCGACGCGCTGGAGGGCGTCGAGCTGGTCGGCGACGAGCGGGCCCGGGCCCTGCTCCCCGGCGCCGGGGCGGCGGGCGAGGACGACTGGGCCGAGGAGTTCCTCGACCTGAAGCTCGCCGTGCGGGTGGTCGACGGACCTCGACGAGGCCATCGCCCACATCACCCGGTACGGCTCGGGCCACAGCGAGGCGATCGTCACCGACTCGGTGGCCGCCGCCGACCGCTTCTGCCAGGAGGTCGACGCCGCCGCCGTCCTGGTCAACGCCTCGACCCGCTTCGTCGACGGCGAGGAGTTCGGGTTCGGCGCCGAGATCGGCATCTCCACCCAGAAGCTCCACGCCCGCGGCCCCATGGGCCTGCGGGAGCTGACCACCGCCAAGTACGTCGTCCGCGGCAGCGGGCAGATCCGGGCCTGACCCCCTGCGGGGGCGGCCCGGTGTGACGGACGACCACTCAAGTCGCGCTCGACCAGGCGCGATCGTTCCACTACTCTCCGTGGCACTCCGGAACACGCCGAGAGGTCAAATAGTGTGCTCAGCCCTGGGAAGGGCGGCACAGAGGGCGGATGAAGTGACGAGCAAGGGCGAGCGCGGGCGGTATCGAGGACCACGAGGTGAGAGCGGGCGCAACCGGCAGCCCCGGAGGCGGGCGCTCGTCGCCGGCCTCCTGCTGACCGCGGTGGTCGCCATCACGGGAGCGCCGTCGCTGGCGGAGTCCGTGTCCGCGGAGGACCCGGCCGCCACCGACGCGGTCCCGACGACCACGGCGCCGCCACCGACGGTCGCCCCGACCACCGTCCCGGCCACGACGGTCCCGCCGGCCACGACGGTGGTGGTCGAGCCGGTCGTGCCCGCGGCACCGGCGCCGCCACCGGCCGACATCACGCCGGAGGCCGACCCCGTCGACCCGATCGAACCGACCGTCACGGAGGCCGCGGAGGGGGGCGTCGTCGCCGACATCCCGTTGAAGGCAACCCATGTCGGGGGGCATTTCACCACCTTCCAGATCGACTGCGCCGAGATCCTGGAACCCGGTGAGGTGCTGTGGCACTTCGTCCTCGGGCCCCTCGCTGGCGCGACCAACGCCGGCACCACGCTGGCCAGCCCCTCCTGGGGCATCAGCGGGCTCCACCCCGAGGACACCGTCGGCGGCGGCCTCCAGGGTGCCAACGCCGACTGGTTCGTGCTCAACACGTTCACGACCGCGCCGAGTGACCTGGTGGCCACCACCGATGGCGCCCAGACCCAGACCGACCTCCGGGTCAGCCACACGTGCAGCGGCGAGCCGGTGACGGAGACGGGCTCGCTCGAGGTCCTCAAGGTGGTCGACGGCTACGGGTCCCCGGACCCGGGGGCGACGTTCACGGTCGCGGTGGACTGTGACGACGACGACTTCGACGAGACCCTCGTGTTCGACGCCACGGGGGCGCTGACCTCGGGGACGAACCCGCAGACGGGCATCCCGCTGGGCGTGGTCTGCACCGTGACCGAGACGGGTGACGGTGATGCCGATGCGGTCACCTACTCGCCCGATGGCGGCACGGCGACGACGCCCCCGGAGGTGACGATCACCGACTCGACCGCAGTGTCGGTGACCGTGACCAACACGTTCGACTCCGATCTGCCCGACACGGGCTCGCTCGAGGTCCTCAAGGTGGTCGACGGCTCCGGGTCCCCGGCCCCGGGGGCGACGTTCACGGTCGCGGTGGACTGTGACGACGACGACTTCGACGAGACCCTCGTGTTCGACGCCACGGGGGCGCTGACCTCGGGGACGAACCCGCAGACGGGCATCCCGCTGGGCGTGGTCTGCACCGTGACCGAGACGAGTGACGGTGATGCCGATGCGGTCACCTACTCGCCCGATGGCGGCACGCCGACGACGCCCCCGGAGGTGACGATCACCGACTCGACCGCAGTGTCGGTGACCGTGACCAACACGTTCCTCCCCGATCTGCCCGAGACGGGCACGCTCGACGTGCACAAGGTGATCGCCCCCGGACCGCGTCCCCCGGCCGGCAGCCTCTTCACCATCTTCGTTGACTGCGAGGTCGACGCCTTCGACCGGGCCCTCGTCTTCAACGCCTCGGGGGCGCTGGTCTCCGGCATTCTCCCGATCACCGGCATCCCGGTCGGCGTGGCGTGCACGGTGACCGAGACCGCCGCCGGCGGCGCATCCGCGGTGACCTACTCTCGCCCCAGCGGGACGGCGCCGACGCCGCCGAAGGTCTCGGCCTTGGCCGCCACCACCGTCGATGTGACGGTGACCAACTCGTTCACCGACGAGGACCCGGGCGAGGTCGTCGATCCCCCCGATCCGGGCCAGGACCCGACGAATGTCGAGGACCCGACGACGTCGCCCACGCCGGGCACCACCGGCGTGCTGGCCCGCACGGGAGCCACGACCGCTCCGGTGCTGCTGGTCGCCTTGGCCCTGCTCGGGCTGGGTACGGCGGTCCTCGTCGGCCGGCGTCGTCTCCGCTCGGACTGATCCCGGCTCGGTCCGGTCGGCCGCCTGAGGGCGCCGGCCGGGCCGGGCAGGATCGAGGCTCCTCGGTCCAACCGTGCACCGCGAGCACACCGTCAAGCAGACCTCCGACGGCGCGCTCGGGGAGGGCCGACAATCTTGACCAGCCGGTCAAGGCGGGTCGGTAGGCTCGCCGCCATGGACTATCGATTCGACGCCGTGGACGAGGTCCGCGCCGGGCTGGGCAAGGTCGACTACCTGGCCGACGAGGGCATCGCCGGGGTCGTGTACCTGGCCGACCGGCTGCAGAAGCCGATGCTGGTCGAGGGACCGGCCGGCACGGGCAAGACCCAGCTGGCCAAGTCGGTGGCCGAGATGACCGGCGCCCGGCTCATCCGCCTCCAGTGCTACGAGGGCCTCGACGAGGCCAAGGCCCTGTACGAGTGGAACTACAAGAAGCAGCTCCTGCGCATCCAGGCCGAGCGCAACGCCGAGGGCACCTGGAACGAGATCGAGGACGACATCTTCTCCGACGAGTTCCTGCTCGAGCGTCCGCTGCTGGAGGCCATCCGCTCACCGGACCCGGTCGTCCTGCTCATCGACGAGGTGGACCGGGTCGAGGTCGAGACCGAGGCCCTGCTCCTGGAGATCCTCTCCGACTACCAGGTGTCCATCCCCGAGCTGGGCACGGTCGCGGCGACCCAGATCCCGCTGGTCTTCCTGACCTCCAACAACACCCGCGAGCTCTCCGAGGCCCTCAAGCGTCGCTGCCTCTACCTGCACATCGACTACCCCGACCTGGAGCGGGAGAAGGAGATCGTGCTGACCAAGGTGCCCGGGGTCAGCGAGAGCCTGGCCGACCAGATCGCCCGCATCGTGCGCTCGATCCGCCAGCTGGAGCTGAAGAAGGCCCCGTCGGTCTCCGAGACCCTCGACTGGGCCCGCACCCTGGTGCACCTCGGGGTCGAGCAGGTCGACGAGAAGCAGGCCACCGAGACCATCACCATCCTGCTCAAGTACCAGGCCGACATCGCCAAGGCCATCAAGGAGTTCGGCGGCGACGGCCAGGCCTGGGTCCAGCGGTGGCCAGGCCCCGAGCCGCGCATGACCGACACCGCGTCACCGGCGACCACCGGTGACGCACTGGTCGACCTGCTCAACGGCTTCATCGTCGAGCTCCGCGAGGCCGGGCTGCCGGTCAGCCTGACCGAGAACCTGGACGCCATGCAGGCCGTCCGCCACATCCCCCTCGAGGACCGGGAGGCGTTCAAGTACGCCCTGGCCGCGACCCTGGTGAAGAACAACGCCCACTGGCGGGCCTTCGAGACGGTCTTCGAGGTCTACTTCTCCTACCGGGGCCGCGACTACAAGATCGTCGACGACGACGGTGAGCCCCTCTCCGACGAGGAGCTGGCGGAGCATGGGCGAGATGCCCGGCGCCGAGGGCGGCCAGGGCAGCGGCGGCGAGGGCCTTCAGCAACGAGGAACTGGCCGAGATGCTCTACCGGGCCCTGATGGAGGGCAACGAGGCCCTGCTGCGGGCGCTGGCCCGTCAGTCGGTCAGCCGCTTCGCCGGCATGGAGCCGGGCCGTCCCGTCGGCGGGACCTACTACCTGTACCGGACCCTGCGGAACCTGGATCTCGACGGGATGCTCGACCGGCTCATGGAGCAGGCCCAGCAGGACGCCCCGGAGCCGATGAGCCCGCTCGAGGAGCGCCTCGAGGAGGACGAGTACCAGACCCGCATCGACCAGCTGAAGAAGGAGATCGAGGCCGAGATCCGCCGCCGGCTGGTCGCCGACCGGGGCGTCGAGGCCATGGCCAAGACGCTGCGCAAGCCGCTGCCCGAGGACGTCGACTTCATGCACGCCAGCCGGGAGGAGATGGCCGACCTGCGCAAGGCCATCTACCCGCTGACCCGCAAGCTGGCCGTCCGCCTGACCCGCAAGCGCCGCCACGGCCGCAAGGGCCCGCTCGACTTCCGCAACACCGTGCGCCACTCGCTCAGCTACGGCGGCGTGCCGGCCGAGCCCAAGTTCCGCTACCCGAAGCCGTCCAAGCCCGAGATCTTCGTGATCGCCGACATCTCCGGCTCGGTCGCCGCCTTCGCCCGCTTCACCCTCCACCTCGTCTACGCCATCAGCAACCAGTTCTCGAAGGTCCGGTCCTTCGTGTTCATCGACGGCATCGACGAGGTCACCCGCTTCTTCGAGGGCGTCGAGGACATCGGCGACGCCATCCACCGGGTCAACACCGAGGCCGACGTGGTCTGGGTCGACGGCCACTCCGACTACGGCCACGCCTTCGAGGTGTTCTGGAACACCTACGGCAAGGACGTGGGCCCCAAGACCACGGTGCTGATCCTGGGCGACGCCCGGAACAACTACCACGCCTCCCAGTCCTGGGTCGTCAAGGAGATCCAGCACAAGGCCCGGCACGTCTACTGGCTGAACCCCGAGCCCCGCTCCTACTGGGACACCGGCGACTCGATCGTGGGGGAGTACGCCATCCACACCGACGGCGCCTACGAGTGCCGCAACCTCCGCCAGCTCGAGGCCTTCGTCGAGAAGCTGGCCTGACGGCCCAGCCATGACCGAGGTCGAGGTCGAGGAGGCGCCGCCCCGCGCGGCCGGATCGTCGCGGCGGTTCGCCTGGGGCCTGGCGGCCATCGGGGTCGTGGCCCTGGCGGTGCGGTGGTTCCTGGTCCTGGCCGCCCGTCCGACCTGCGGGTCCGAAGCGGGCGACGGCTGCTTCCGGGTCGCCGGCCTGGCCCTCTGGTACCACGAACAGGCCCGCCTGATCGCCGACGGCCACGGCTTCGCCCACCCGTTCCAGTACCTCGACACCGGCGACATCATCCCGAGCGCCCTGCACCCGCCGCTCTACTCCGGGATCCTGGGCGTCTTCTCGTTTCTCGGCCTCGACACGGTCGCCGCCCACCGCCTGGTCTCCGGGATGATCGGGCTCCTGGCCGTCGTGGCCGTGGGGTTCCTCGCTCGCCGTCTGGGCGGGGACCGGGTCGGCCTCCTGGCCGCCGGCCTGGCGGCGGTGTACCCGGCGCTCTGGATCAACGACGGGATGCTGCAGCCCGAGTCCCTGCTGGCGCTCCTCACCGCGCTCGTGCTGCTCGCCGCCTTTCGTCTCGACGCCGAGCCGAGTGTGCGCCGGGCCATCGTGCTCGGCGCCCTGATCGGCCTGGCCACCCTGACCCGGCCCGAGATGCTGCTCTACGCGCCCCTCCTGCTGCTGCCGCTGGTGCTGCGCCGCTCGGAGCTGTCCTGGCGGGACCGCGGTGGGCCGGGTGCTGTTCGGCCTCGGGGCCACCCTCCTGGTCCTGGCCCCGTGGCTGGTGCTCAACCAGGCCCGTTTCGGGCAGCCGTCGCTGACCAACAGCCAGGGCTCGGTGATCGCCGAGAGCAGTTGCGACTCGACCTACTACGGGGAGTTCATCGGCTACCAGGCCAACTGCCACCCCGACTTCCCGCTGCCGATCGAGTTCGACGACGAGGTGGAGCGGGAGGCCGAGCTCTTCGACCAGGCCTTCCCGTATGTCACCGATCACCTCGAGCGGGTGCCGCTCGTCGCGGTGGCCCGGACCGGTCGCATCTGGGAGCTCTACGCCCCCCGTCAGAACGCCTTCCTCAACGACTGGTACGAGGGCCGGGGGAAGCGGGCCTCCCAAGCCGCGGTCGCCGCCCACTTCCTTGCGCTGCCGTTCGCGGTGGCCGGTGCCGTGGCCCTGCGCCGTCGCGGGGTGACGCTCCTGCCGATGCTGGTGCCGATCGTCGCTGTCACCATCACCGCCGCCGCCACCTTCGGCCTGACCCGCTACCGCGTGCCGGCCGACGTGGTCATCGTCGTCCTCGCCGCGCTGGGCATCGATCTGCTCTGGCGGCGTCTGCGGAGCGGGGACGAGGACGAGAAGCCGTTGCTAGCGTCCGAGGATGGCCACGGAGGCTGACGTCCGCCGCATCGCCCTGTCGCTGCCGGAGGTGATCGAGAAGCCCTGGTTCAACAGCCCCGGCTTCCGGGTGAAGGACAAGGGCTTCCTGCGCATCCGCTCCGAGGCCGAGGGCTGGCTGGTGGTGTTCGTGGAGGACCTGGGGGAGAAGGAGGCCCTGCTGGCCTCGGACCCCGTCAAGTTCCACACCACGCCCCACTACGACGGCTACCCGACGGTCCTGGTGGACCTCGCCGCCGTCGACGAGGCGGAGCTGACCGAGCTCATCTGCGACGCCTGGCGGGTCAAGGCCCCCAAGCGGGTCCTCCAGGCCCACGAAGGGGACCTGCCCGTCTAGAGCGGCGTGGCGGTGGCGATCTCGTACTGGACGACGGCGGCGTCGAGGATGGCTGCGCCCTGCTCGCCGGAGGGGCCCGAGCCCCGGAAGGCCTCGACGGCCTCGACCGTCTCCCATCGCTCGAACACGTTGATGCGCCCCGGGTCGACGGGATCGGCGGCGAGGTGGAAGTCGAGGCACCCCTCCGCCGCCCGAGCCGCCTCGATCACCTCCCGGCACCCCTCCAGGTAGCCGTCCCGCTCTGCCGGATCGAGGTGGATGGGCCCCGCCACGATGATCATCCCCCCAGCCTGCCCCGTTCTCGACATCGATGGCCTACGACTTTGCAGTCCAGACGAAACGAGGGCAACCGCGGTGGCCAGCCCGTCTTCGTCGTCACGCTGCGTGGTGCCCCTCGGCCCGATCGCCATCAAGGCTTGAACTCGACGACATAGCTGTCGGAATCCGACAGGTAAGTGGTCGAGTTCGTCAGGCGAGGTCGTCGAGGACCTCGTCGAACTGGTGGAAGAGGACGGGGCGGTCGTGGTGCTCGCGGGCGAGGACGCCGAGCTTGCGGACCTTGGCCAGGAGCATGCGGGCCTCCCGGCCGGGCCAGGGGCGGGGGAGGAGCTCGGGGGGCAGGAGCGGGTCGTGGCGGACGACCTCCTGGAAGTCCACGAAGGTGGCCAGGGCGCCGGCCAGGAACTCGGCGTCGGTGAGGCGCTCGTGGCGGGCCCGCATGGCCTCGAGGGCCTCGGGCACGTCGGCGTAGGCCACCAGGAACTCCTGGTAGCGCTTGGCCACGCCCTCGAGGTCCCAGAGGCGGGAGGCCAGGACGCGGGGGTCGGACTCGCCGCCGACCACGAGCTCGTCGGTGATGGCCATCGTGACGTGCTCGGTCACGCCGAGGCGCTCGACCTCGGCGTTCGACGTCGTCCTCCCAGCGGTGGGCGGAGACGAAGAGCCCGCCCTGCACGGGCGCCCCGCCGAGCTGGCGCAGCCAGTCCCGCAGCGTGTCGCGGGCGTCGCGCTGGGCCTCGGGCACGGCGAAGCCGACGAGGTGCCAGCGCCGGTCCCAGCCCCGGCCGGCCTGGTCCTGGACGTAGGAGAGGCGGTGGCGGTCGAGGTGCCCGGTCCAGAAGTGCGAGCCCCGCTCGGTCAGCTGGAAGACGGCGTCCCGGCCCTCGCCCTCCCGGGTGAACAGCTCCTCGGCCACGAGGCGACGAAGGCACGAGCGCACCTGCTCGGCCGACTGCCCGCTGGCCTCGGCCACGGCGTAGACGTCGTCGGCCCGGATGGTCGGTCCGGCCGGGCCATGCCGAAGACCAGGACCCGGGTGGGGATACCGGTCGAATCAGGCCCGGTCGTGCTGCTCACGACCACACCCTAGCGTCACGGCCTAGAGGTGGAGGCCGCACTCCTTCTTGGACAGGCCGACCCAGCGGCCGGAGCGGGGATCCGCGCCCTCGGCCACGGGCTTGGTGCAGGGCCAGCAGCCGATGGAGAGGTAGCCCTGGTCGAGCAGCGGGTTGTACGGCACGTCGTGGTCGGCGATGTAGCCGGCGACGTCGTCCTCGGTCCAGGCGGCCAGGGGGTTCACCTTGACCAGGCCCCGCAGGTCGCGGACGACGATCGGGGCGTTGGCCCGGGTGGGGGACTCGTCCCGGCGCAGGCCGCTCATCCAGGCCGCCTTGCCGGCCAGGGCCCGGTCGAGCTGGCCGACCTTGATGGCCGAGCAGCAGTTCTCCGGGTCGATCTTCCAGAGCTCCTCGTCGTGGGGCGGCACGGTCATCAGGCGCAGGTTCAGGCCGTAGTGCCGGCGGACCTTCTCGACGGTCTCCAGCGTCTCGGGGAAGTGGTAGCCGGTGTCGATGAAGACGACCTCGATGCCCGGCTCCACCTTCACGGCGAGGTCGATGAGCACGGCGTCGGTCATCGAGGCGGTCAGGCAGAGGTGCGGGGCGAAGGCGTCGACCGCCCACTGGATGATCTTGGACGGCGGGCAGGTCCTCGAACTCACGGTTGAGGTCGGCCAGCTCCTCGTCGCTGAACCACGGGATGTCACCCACCGATGCGGAGTCAGCCATCAGGTCGCGCACTCCGAGTCGCCGATGACCGCCTCGTAGGGTCCGGTCTCGTCGTAGTCGACGTAGTACTCGGGGCCGTCCTCGGGGGTCGGGAACTCGTCGAGGTCCTTCAGGCCCTCGGCCACCGCCGACGGCCCGCCGACCCGTTCCAGCCAGGAGTGGAACGGCTCGCCCGCCGAGCGTTCGTCGGCGTAGCGCCGCACGACCCGCACGGCGGCCTCGGGGGCGTTGCGGGCGGGCAGGCGCAGGGCCTTGCGCCCGAACTCGATCTTGGCCTGGCCGACGTAGCCGCCGAGCAGCATCTGGTAGCCGGGAGCGGCCTTGCCGTGGGCCCGGCGCTCGGCGCCGAAGAAGCCGATGTCGCTGGCGTGGTGCTGGCCGCAGGAGTTGGTGCAGCCGCTGATGTTGGTGCGGACGCCGCCGACCTCGGCCAGGCCCTCCTCCTCGAGGCGGGCGCCGATGGCGTCGGCCAGGCCCCGGGACTGGGTCACGGCCAGGTTGCAGGTGTCGGCGCCCGGGCAGGCCACGACGTCCCGGCTGAGCTCGGCGCCCGGCTCGGCCATGCCGATGGCGGCCGAGGCGCTCGTAGAGGCGGGGGAGCTGGGAGTCGTCGAGGCCCCGGAAGACGAGGTTCTGGCGGTTGGTGACCCGGACCTCGGCGCCGAACTCCCGCTGGATGGCGGCCAGGGCGCGGAACTGGGCCGAGGTGATGTCGCCGAGCTTGGCCCAGGCGTAGGCCGAGACCGTGCCCTTGGCCGTGCCCCGGACGACGTTGGCCTCCTCCCAGCGGTCGTAGGGCTCGGTCTGGCGTGATGGTGACCGGCGTGCCCTGGCCGATGGCGGTCGGGGTGACGCCGTCGGCCCGGCCCGCGGGCTCGTCGCCCAGCTTCTCGACGATGGCCGGGATGCCGCCGGGCCAGGACGAGGAGGCCACGAGCAGGTGGCGTTCCTTCAGGATCTTGGCCTGCAGCTCCTCCCAGCCGAGGGTGTCGACCAGCCACTTCATGCGGGCCCGGAGCTTGTTGTCCCGGTTCCCGTGGTTGCTGAACACCCGGAGGCAGGCCTCGAGGGTGGCCATGAGGTCCTCGCGGGAGGTGAACTCCTCCAGGGCGAGGGCGGGATGGGGGTTGGCGCCGAGGCCACCGGCCACGAACACCCGGAAGCCGGGCTCGATCGAGCCGTCGTCGCGGCGCGCGGGCGGCGGCGATGATGCCGACGTCGTTGAACATGGCCTGGCCGCAGTCGGTGTCGCAGCCGGAGAAGTTGAACTTGAACTTGCGGGGCAGGCGCTGGGCCAGCGGATGGCGCAGGAAGTGCTGGAACGTGGCCTCGGCCCAGGGGCTGATGTCGAGGATCTCGTAGGGGCAGGCGCCGGCGAGGTGGCAGCCCTGGACGTTGCGGACGGTGTCGCCGCAGGCCTCCCGGGAGGTCAGGCCGACCGAGGCCGAGGTCCCGCAGCGCGGCGGGGACCCGCTCCAGGGGGACGAAGTGGAGCTGGATGTTCTGGCGGGTGGTGATGTGGCCCCAGCCCCGGGAGTACTCGTCGGCCACGTGGCCGAACATGTCGAGCTGGTCCGGGGTGATCGAGCCGTAGGGGAGCTTGACCCGCACCATCTGGTGGTGGCCGCCCTGGCGCTGGCCGTAGATGCCGTTGTTCAGGCGGAAGACCCGGAAGGCGTCCTCGGCGAGGTCGCCGCTGAGGTAGCGCTCGAGCTGGACCTCGAACTTCTCGATGTCGGCCTGCGATCGCCGGATCGATGGTGATGCTGGGCATGGGGGGCCTTCGGGCAGCGGGGTGGTGCGCTCAGAGAGCTGAAACCTGAGTCGGACCACTCAGGATTCCCTAGATCCTGACAAATCCGATCACTTTGGTCAAGATTTCTGCGCGTGGAATCGGTCACCGGGCACCACGGGAGCGGATCAGGCGTCGAGCATCTCCGACACCCGGAAGGCCAGATCGAGGGACTGGCCGGCGTTGAGGCGGGGATCGCACATGGTCTCGTAGCGACGGTCCAGCTCGGACGACGTCGTGCGCCGCCGCCGAGGCACTCGGTGACGTCCTCGCCGGTGAGCTCGAGGTGGATGCCGCCGGGCCAGGTGCCGACCGCGCGGTGGGCGGCGAAGAAGCCCTCGATCTCGCGGCAGATGTCGTCGAAGTGGCGGGTCTTGCGCTCGCCGCTGGTGTAGGTGTTGCCGTGCATCGGGTCACAGGCCCACACGACGGGGTGCCCGGCCTCCTGCACCGCCCGCAGCAGCGGGGGCAGGCGCTCGGCCACGTGGTCGGCGCCCATGCGGGTGATGAGGGTGAGGCGGCCCGGGCACCCGGTCGGGGTTGAGCGCCTCGCAGAGGGCGACGGCCTCGTCGGGCGTGGCGTCCGGGCCGAGCTTGCTGCCCGACGGGGTTGCTCCACGCCGGACAGGAAGTGGACGTGGGCGCCGTCGAGCTGGCGGGTGCGCTCGCCGATCCAGAGCATGTGGGCCGAGCAGTCGTACCAGTCGCCGGTCAGGGAGTCCTGGCGGGTCAGCGCCTCCTCGTAGCCGAGGACGAGCGCCTCGTGGCTGGTCGAGAAGTCGACCTCGTGGAGCTGGGGCTCGGAGGTGGTGTCGATGCCGCAGGCGGCCATGAAGCGCAGGGCCCGGTCGATCTCGCCCGCCAGGCGCTCGTAGCGGCGGCCCTCCGGGCTGGCTGGCCAGGAACTCGAGGTTCCAGCCGTGCACGCTGGACAGGTCGGCGAAGCCCCCCTTGGTGAAGGCCCGCAGCAGGTTCAGGGTCGAGGCGCTCTGGTGGTAGGCGGTCAGCAGGCGCTCGGGGTCGGGGGTGCGGGCCGCCTCGGTGAAGCCGATGCCGTTGACCAGGTCGCCCCGGAACGAGGGCAGCTCGACGGCGTCGAGGGTCTCGGTGTCCGCCGAGCGGGGCTTGGCGAACTGGCCGGCGATGCGGCCGATCTTCACCACGGGGACACCCGTGGAGTAGGTGAGCACGACGGCCATCTGGAGGATGACCTTGAGCTTGTCCCGGATGCTGTCGGCCGAGAAGGCCTCGAAGGACTCGGCGCAGTCGCCGGCCTGGACCAGGAAGGCCTTGCCGTCGGCCACCTGGCCGAGGCTCTCGGTCAGCCGGCGGGCCTCGCCGGCGAAGACCAGCGGGCGGCATGCCCGCCAGGGTCTTGAGGGCGGCGTCGAGGGCGGCCTCGTCGGGCCAGGACGGCTGTTGGGCCGCGGGTCGGTCCCGCCAGGAGGACGGGGTCCAGTCGGTCGGCTCACGACAAGAGGTTGTCGGTCCGGGCGGGCGATCGCAACGCGATTACCCGCCCGTGACGGATCAGGCGGCGTCGATGGTGGCCGAGGCGTGGTCGCGGACCGTGTTCACGGCTCGCTTGACCAGGCGACGGGCGGCCTCGGCGGTCACACCCAGCTCCTCGCCCACTTCCCGGTAGCTGCGCTTGCGCCCGTCGTGCAGGCCGAAGCGCTGCTCGACGGCGTAGCGGGCCCGGGCGTCGAGGACGTCCAGCAGGTCGGTGACCATCTGGGTCTCGGCCCGGTCCATGACCTCCTGCTCCGGACCGGCGTGCCAGTCCGGGATGAGGTCGACCAGCTCGTTGCTGTCGTCGTCACCGATGGTGCGGTCCAGCGACGTGGGGGTGGTGAGGCGGTGGAGGCGGGCGTGCTCCTCGTCCAGCTCGTCACCGTCGCCCGAGGCCTGGCGCAGGGCGGCCCGGAGGCTGGCCGAGCGGTCGCCGGGGAGGCGGACCAGGCTGGCCTTCTGGTCGAGGGCCCGGCCGATGGCCTGGCGGATCCAGAAGGTGGCGTAGGTGGAGAACTTGAAGCCCTTGCGCCAGTCGAACTTGTCGACGGCGTGCTCGAGGCCGAGGTTGCCCTCCTGGATCAGGTCCAGGAGCTCCATGCTCGGGGGGAGCGGGTAGCGGCGGGCGACGCTGACGACCAGGCGGAGGTTGGCCCGGATGAACCGGTCCTTGGCGGCGTCGGCGGCCCGGATGGCCTTGCGGATCTCTCGACCCTTCTCGCCGGCCTCGAGGCGCTGGCCGGGCTTCGAACCCGGCCTCGATGATCTGGGCGAGCTCGCGCTCCTCCTGGGCGTTGAGGAGCGGCACGGTGCCGATCTCGTTGAGGTACTGGCCTACGGAATCACTCATGGCATCTCTTCTCAACCGCTGGGGCACATCGCTGTCATTCCGACAGTCGTGCACCGGCAGACTTTCTCGACGGCGGGGGGAATGTGAACAACGACCCCGACTCGTACCCCGTTCCGACCGGTACCATGACATCGGTCACAGCACGGCGATGACAGGACGACACGGACGTTCGGTACTGGAGAGCACCGGCACGACGGGCCGAAGTGAGCCGACAGGGCGAGGGGGGAGTCGGTTCGCTCTCTAGGATCGCGCACGGGCAGCCAGAAGTCCATTCATTGCGGGTGGATTCCCTCTTTCGGCGCGCATGAGCGTCGACCTCAAGCACGGTGAGTGAGATTTCCATGGCGTCGGCGCATCGGGATCCTCGGCGGGACCTTCGATCCACCCCACATCGGCCACCTGGCGATGGCCGTCGAGGTCCGTGACGCGCTGGCCCTCGACGTCGTCCTGCTGGTCGTGGCCCACGAGCCCTGGCAGAAGGTCGGTGACCGCGAGGTGAGCCCGTCGGCGGACCGCCTGGCCCTCGTGGAGGCCGCGGTGGCCGACCTCGACGGCCTCGAGGCCTCCGACATCGAGATCCGCCGCGGCGGCCCCTCCTACACCGCCGACACCCTGGCCACCCTGGCCGCCGCGGGCCCCGACGACGAGCTCTGGGTGATCCTCGGGGCCGACGCCGCGGCCGGCCTGCCGACCTGGGAGCGGGGCGACGAGGTGGCCGAGCGGGCCCACCTGGTCGTGGCCGCCCGGGAGGGCGAGACCGGCGCCCCGCCGCCGGGCTGGTCGTGGCGGACGGTGCCGATGACCCGCCTCGACGTCTCCAGCACCGACCTGCGGGAGCGGGTGGCTGCCGGCCGCACGATCGAGGTGCTGGTGCCCGCCGCGGTCCGACGGGAGATCGAGGCCCGTGCGCTCTATCGTTCCGCCGAATGACGGTGGTGTCCTCCGACCAACGCCCGACGGGCGACGACCCGGTCGAGGACCCGTCGACCCGGTCGGCGGCGGACGACGGGGACCACCGCAGGATCGGCCGAGCGGGAGCTCCCCGCCTTCCTCCAGCGGGCGACCTGGCGCTTCTTCGTCTTCGCCCCCGTGCTCCTCGTCCTCGTCGTCCTCGCCCCGATGCTGGCCTGGAAGGGCTTCTCGATCCTGCGCAACGAGGACACCGGCGAGATCATCGGCGGCATCGAGCGACCCGGACGCCGCCGGGTTCCAGGCCCTGGTGACCCCGACACCGACGACCGTCGCTGGCCGACATCGCCCCGGACGGGTCCCTCGCCGGGGTGACCCTCATCACGCTGCCGTCCCAGGAGGGCGGGGGCAACATCGTCTTCCTGCCGGTGGGCACGCTGCTGGATGTGCCGTTCCGCGACACCGCCCGAGGCCACCCTGGCCGACATCCACGCCGAGGGCGGCATGGCCGGCGCTCGAGCAGCGCATCGAGACGATGTTGGGCGCGGGCATCGGTGAGGTGGTCCGGGTGCCGACCGGCCAGTGGGCGAACCTCGTGGCCCCGGTGGCCCCGCTCACGGTGCAGAACCCCGTGGCCGTGGAGACGACCGACGCCGCCGGCCAGCCGCTGTCGTTCCCCGAGGGCGAGATCCAGCTCACCGCCGCCCAGGTCGGGCCCTACCTGCAGGCCGACACCGACGAGCAGACCGACACGGTGCGGCTGAGCCGCCACGAGGCGTTCTGGACGGCGTGGCTCGCCGCCCTCGACGAGGCGGGGACCGACGCGGTCCCCGGCGAGGGCGAGGCCGGCATCGGCGGAGCGGTGCGCGGGCTGACCGGTGGGCCGCGGAACCTCGCAGATCCTGCCCGCCACGCCCGTGCCGATCCCCGGTGTCCCGATCGTGGAGAGCGACCTCTTCCGCCCCGACGTCCTGGCCATCGTGGCCACCGTGCCCGAGATCATCCCGTTCCCGCAGGGGCGTGGGCCGGCTGCGCACCCGCCTGGTCATGGGGGTCGAGGGCCAGACCGACCGCCTGCGGTGAGGTGGCGCACACGCTCGTCCAGGCCGGCGCCGAGATCAGCGTCATCGCCAACGCCGAGGAGTTCGGCGAAGAGGAGACCGGTCGTCTACTTCTTCCGGGAGAACCAGCGCGAGAAGGCCCAGCGCCTGCTCGACGCACTGGGCACGGGCACCCTGGTCAAGGACACCAGCCTGAGCGACACCGTCGACGTGGTCGTGGTCCTCGGCCAGGACTACATCGACAGCCTCGGCGGCGGCACGACGGCCACGACGGTGCCCGCCGGCGGGACGGTGCCCCTCGGTCACGACGCCCCCCGAGGGCGGGGTCACCCCAGGTCTGCCCGGGGGTGAGACCGCTGGCTGAGGTCGTGGAGCCCGAGGCCCTCCTCGCCGCGGTCAAGGCCGCCGCGGTCGCCGCCGACGACAAGAAGGCCACCGACGTCCTGGTCCTGGACGTCGGTGACGTGCTGTCGATCACCGGCTGGTTCGTGATCGCCTCCGGCTCGAACCCCCGCCTGGTCCGCACCATCGCGGAGGAGGTCGAGGCCCGCCTCAAGGCCGACTTCGGCTTCACCCCGCTCCGGGTCGAGGGCCTCGACGGCCTGCGCTGGGTGCTGCTCGACTACGGCGACTTCGTGGTCCACGTCTTCCACGAGGAGGAGCGGGACTACTACCAGCTCGAACGCCTCTGGGCCGACGTCCCCCAGGTCGACTGGCAGGAAGCCCCCGCCGAAACCGGGTGAGCGATCCGTGACACCTGTTGTCACGGGCGACACGAGAAGTGGAGCTGACGGGAATTGAACCCGTGACCCCCTGCATGCCATGCAGGTGCTCTGCCGGACTGAGCTACAGCCCCGTGTGCGGCCGTGAGATTACCAACCCGGGGACGGATCGCCTCACCCGGTGACCGGCAAACCGGCCTCAGAAGCACGGGGGGGCGTCGGTACGATCAGGGCCATGGAGACGCCCGGCCAGCCGTACGAGCCGTCCGTGATCGAGCCGCGCTGGCAGGCCCGGTGGCTGGAGGAGGGGACCTACGAGGTCGACAACGACGACCCCCGGCCCAAGTCCTACGTGCTGTGCATGTACCCGTACCCCAGCGGGGCGGCCCACATGGGCCACGTGCGCAACTACACCTTCGGTGACCTGCTGGTCCGCTACCGCACCATGAACGGCCAGGCGGTGCTGTCGCCCGATCGGCTTCGACAGCTTCGGGCTACCGGCGGAGAACGCGGCCATCAAGACCGGCGAGCACCCGCGCCCGTTCACCGAGGCCAAGATCGAGGAGCTGACCTCGTCGCTGAAGCGGCTGGGTGCGTCCTACGACTGGCGTCGGGTGGTCAAGAGCCACGACCCGTCCTACATCCGCTGGACGCAGTGGATCTTCCTGCAGCTGCTGGAGGCGGGCCTGGCGTACCGGGCCGAGGCCCCCGTGAACTGGTGCCCCGGCTGCCAGACCGTGCTGGCCAACGAGCAGGTCCTGGCCGACGGCACCTGTGAGCGATCCGGTGACCTGGTCCAGCGCAAGAACCTGGAGCAGTGGTTCTTCAAGATCACCGACTACGCCCAGCAGCTGCTGGACGACATCGACGACCTGGACTGGCCCGAGCGGGTCAAGACCATGCAGCGCAACTGGATCGGCCGCTCCGAGGGGGCCACGTTCCACCTGCCGATCGTGGGTCACGACGACCTGAGCCTGGAGGTCTTCACCACCCGGCCCGACACCAGCTTCGGCATGACCTACGCGGTCGTCGCGCCCGAGCACCCGATCGTGGCCGAGCTGACCACCGACGACCAGCGGGCCGAGGTCGAGGCCTTCGTCGCCCACGTCACCGGTGAGAGCGAGCTGGAGCGCCTGAGCTCGGAGGGGCCGCTGGACAAGCGCGGCGTCTTCACCGGCGCCCACGCCGTCAACCCCTTCACCGGCGACGAGATCCCGATCTACCTGGCCGACTACGTGCTGGCCACCTACGGCACCGGGGCGATCATGGCCGTGCCCGGCCAGGACCAGCGGGACTGGGACTTCGCCGAGGCCTACGACCTGCCCATCATCCGCACCGTGCGAGCCGCCCGAGGACTTCGACGGCAAGGCCTACACGGGCGAGGGCCCGGCCATCAACAGCCAGTGGCTGGACGGCCTGGGCGTGGCCGACGCCAAGGCGAAGGCCATCGACTGGCTGGAGGCCGAGGGCATCGGCGAGCGCACGGTCCAGTACCGCCTGCGGGACTGGCTGCTGTCCCGCCAGCGCTTCTGGGGCTGTCCGATCCCGGTCATCTACTGCGACGACTGCGGCATCGTCCCGGTCCCCGACGCCGACCTGCCGGTGGTGGCCCCCGACGACGTCGAGTTCACCCCCGACGCGGCGAGTCCCCGCTCAAGCACCACGACGGCTTCCTGAACGTGGCCTGCCCGGCCTGCGGCGGCCCCGGCCGGCGCGAGACCGACACCATGGACACCTTCGTCGACTCGTCCTGGTACTTCCTGCGCTTCGCCGACCCGCACAACGACGACGTCCCGTTCAGCCGGGACGCGGTCGCCGACTGGCTGCCCGTCGACCAGTACATCGGCGGGGTGGAGCACGCCATCCTCCACCTGATGTACGCCCGGTTCTTCACCAAGGCGCTGGCCGACCTGGGCGTCGCCCCCAAGGAGCTGCGGGAGCCGTTCGCCCGCCTGTTCACCCAGGGCATGATCCGCAAGGACGGCATGAAGATGTCGAAGTCGAAGGGCAACCTGGTCGCCCCCGAGGACTACTTCGAGCGCTACGGCGCCGACGCCCTGCGCCTGTTCCACCTGTTCGTGGGCCCGCCCCAGGACGACATGGACTGGGACGACGCCGGCATCGAGGGCTCGTACCGCTTCCTGGGCCGCCTGTGGCGCCTGGGGGTGGGCGAGGCCCCCGGCACGGTCGTCGACCGCGAGCCGACGCCGGCCGACGACGAGATGGACCGGTCCCGCCACCGCCTGATCCAGCGGGTCACCGACGAGCTACGAGCGCTGGTCCTACAACACCGCGGTCTCGTCCTTCATGCAGTTCACCAACGAGCCTGTACGCCTACACTGCAGAGCGAGGACGGGGCCCGCCGGGAGACCCTGGACGCGGCCGTCGACACGGTGCTGCTGCTGATGGCGCCGATGGCCCCCCACATCACCGCCGAGCTGTGGGAGCGCCGCAACGGCAGCCACGTCCACACCCAGCCCTGGCCCGTGGCCGACGCGGCCATGACCACGGTGGCCACGGCCACGATGATCGTGCAGGTCAACGGCAAGGTCCGGGACCGCATCGACGTCGACGCCGGCATCAGCGAGGACGACGCGGTGGCCACCGCCCTGGCCTCGGAGAAGGTCCAGGCCCACCTGAACGGCGGCGAGCCCAAGAAGGTCATCGCCCGCCCGCCCAAGCTGGTCAACCTCGTCGTCTGATCAGGCAGTTGCCGGACTCGTGTGGGTCGCCGATCCAGTGGCGCGTTCCGTGCGCTCTGGCACCGATGTCGCAGCCGCCAGCAACAGAGGGTCCAGCCGGCCTCAGCCCGCCTTCAGCGCCGTGACCACCGGGAGCCAGGTGTCGCGGTCGGTCTCGTAGGGGGCGTAGAAGCTGATGCGGTCGACCAGGCCGCCCCAGCCGCTCGAGCAGGGCACCGGCGACGGCGTCGGGCTCGGCCACCACGGCGAAGGCGTCGAGGATCTCGTCGTCGATGAGCTCGCCCATCGTGGCCCACTCGCCCTGCTTGGACAGCCGGTTGAGCTCGTCCTGCAGGTCGCCCCAGCCGTGGTGCTCCAGCACGCCGCGGTACGCGGGGGTCGAGCCGTAGAAGGCGACCTGGCGGCGCACGCCGGTGGCCGACGCCGGCCATCTCCTCCTCGTCGTTGCCGGTCACGATGAACGCGGGGATGGACAGCTCGAGGTCGGAGCGGGACCGACCGGCCTTCGCCAGACCCGTCTCCACTGCCGGCAGCGTCTGCTCCTGGAGGTAGGACGCCGTGGTGAAGCCGTGGCACAGGATGCCGTCGGCCACCTCGCCGGCCACCTCGGTCATCTGCGCGCCCGACGGCGGCGAGGAACACCTTGGGGTGGCCGTGAGGGCTCGGGCCCGGGTTGAAGAACGGGGTCATCAGGGTGTGGGTGTAGAAGTCGCCCCGGAAGTCGAGCTTCCCGTCTCCGTCCCAGCAGTCCCAGATCGCCCGGATGGCCAGGATCATCTCCCGCATCCGCGCCGCGGGCTGGGACCAAGGCATCGAGAAGCGCTTGGTGATGTGGGGCTTGATCTGGGAGCCGAGGCCGAGCAGGAACCGGCCCTCGGACTGCACCTGGAGGTCCCAGGCGGTGTTGGCCAGCGTCATCGGGCTGCGGGCGAAGGCCACGGCGATGCCCGTGCCCAGCTCCAGCCGGTCGGTGGCGTCGGCGGCCAGCACGTGGGGCAGGAACGGGTCGTGGCTGGTCTCCGCGCTCCACGCCCCGTCGTAGCCGGCCGCCTCCAGGGAGCGGGCCGTGGCGCCCGGACCGGGCGATGGCACCGAGCCCTCCGTCGACCTTCATGTCCGTGCTCCCGGTCGCTTCGTCATGGCGGGCGACGGTAGCTGCGCGCCGGCGGGCGGACGTACGCGGTACGTCAGCGGCACTACGGTTCGCGCTCGCATGGCGACCGGGGGGGTTGACAACGCGTGCGCTGGCGCGAGCCGCTGCGCCGGTTCGGGCCCCCTGCTGCCGTCCTCGCCGCCCAGCTGCTCCTCTTCCCGGTGCCCGCCGGGGTGTTCCTGCGGGGCGTCATCGTCGGCCTGCTGAGCGCCCTCGCCGCCCTCGGCCTCGCGCTGATCTACCGGGCCAACCGGATCATCAACTTCGCCCAGACCGACCTGGGCAGCGTCCCCACCTCCCTCGGGGTGTACCTGATCGCCTTCTGGGGCTGGAACTACTGGGTGTCCCTGGGGGCCGGCCTGCTCGCCGCCCTCCTCGTCGGCGCCCTGGTCGAGATGGCCGTCATCCGCCGCTTCTTCGACGCCCCCCGGCTGATCCTCACCGTCGCCACCATCGGCCTGGCCACCCTGCTGGGCGCGTGCAGCCTGCTGCTGCCCCGGCTCTGGGGGGAGCGCCCCTCGGCCCAGGCCCTCGACCTGCCGTGGGACATCCAGTTCACCGTCGACCCGATCATCTTCGGCGCCGACGAGGTGGCCGCCCTCATCGTGGCGCCGTTGGTGATGGTCGCCCTCGCCGTCTTCCTGCGCCGCACCGATGTCGGCATCGCGGTGCGGGCCTCGGCCGAGCGGGCCGACCGGGCCGCCCTCCTGGGCATCCCCGTGAAGCGGCTCCAGACGGTCGTCTGGATGGTGGCCACCCTGCTGGCCTTCAGCGGCGCCTGGCTGCGGGCCGGGGTCGTCGGCCTGCCCATCGGCGGCAGCGTCAGCCACCTTCGGGTTCCTCCTGCGGATCCTCGCCGCCCTGGTCATCGGCGGCATGGTCGACCTCCCGGCCGTGGCGTTCGCCGCCATCGCCCTCGGGCTGCTCGAGACCGGGCATCGACTGGAACGCCTCCAGCCCGCTGCTCACCGACCCCATCGTGGCGGCCGTGATCGTCGTCGCCCTGCTGCTCCGGCGGCGGGGGATGGCCCGCACGTCCCTCGAGTCGGTGTCGACCTGGCAGGCCGTCGACGAGGTCCGGCCCATCCCCGACGGTCGTCGCCCGCCTCCCCGAGGTCCGGGCCGTGCGCTGGGGCGGGGCCGCGGTGCTCGCCGCGGTGGTGCTGTGGCTGCCCACCTGGCTGTCGCCCAGCGACTCGCTGCTGGCGTCCTCGGTCCTCATCTTCGGCATCGTCGGGCTGTCGCTCCTGGTCCTCACGGGCTGGGCGGGCCAGGTCTCGCTCGGCCAGATGGGCTTCGTCGGCCTGGGCGCGGCGATCGGTGGTGTGGCCACCTCGGAGTGGGGCCTCGACCTCAGCCTGGCCCTGCTCGTCGCCGGCTTCGCCGGGGCGGTCGCCGCCCTGTTGGTGGGCCTGCCCGCCCTCCGCCTGCAGGGCCTCCTGCTCAGCGTGACGACGTTCGCCTTCGCGCTGTCGATGTACTCGTACTTCCTCAACCGCCAGTTCTTCGACTGGATCCCGACGGGACGGATCGAGCGCGAGCCCGCTCTTCGGACGCATCGACTGCGACTCGCCGACCGGCGTCTACTACGTGATCCTGGCCGTGCTCGTGCTGGCCATCTTCGCCTTGGCCGGCATGCGCTCGAGTCGCTTCGGGCGGGCCCTCGTCGCCCTGCGGGAGAACGAAGCCGGGGCCCAGGCCTTCGCCCTGCGTCCGCTTCGCCTGCGCATGACCGCCTTCGCCATCTCCGGCTTCCTGGCCGCCGTGGCCGGGCGGCCTGTTCGTGCACCACCAGCAGGCCTTCGGCCCCGACACCTACGGCCCGTTCCTCGGCTTCCTGGCGTTCACCATGGTGGTGATCGGCGGCCTCGGGTCGACGCTGGGGGTCCTCCTCGGCGCCGCCTACCTCGAGCTCACCTACCGGTTCGCCAGCGACCTCCCGGGTGACGCCGCGCTCTGGCGCCTGTTCTCGAACTCCCTCGGCGTGCTGCTGGTGCTGATGATCCTGCCCAGCGGGCTGGGCGGGCTCGTCTACCGGTTGCGGGACGCCGCCCTGCGCTGGGTCGCCCGGCGCCGGGGCCTGGTCGTGCCCAGCTTCGTCGAAGGCCCCGTGGTGGCCGCCGAGGAGCCCGAGATCCTCGACCGACCCGATCCCGGATCGCTGACCCCGACCTGGTCGAGGCCGACGCGTGAGCACGGCCACTCGCCGCCGTCGGGTCCTGGACCCGGGGGGCGGCCACGGCGGTCCGGCACCCGCGGTCGGGCCCTCGACGAGCTCACCGGCCCCGGCCCGGTCTACGCCCTGCTCATCCTCTTCGGGCTCAACGCGGTCGACGAGCTCGACCGCACCGCCTTCGGCATCCTGCTGCCCGAGATCCGCGAGGACTTCGGCCTCGACCTCACGAGCATCCTGGCCCTGATCGCCATCGTGGCGGCCGGGGCCCTGGCCCTGCAGATCCCCATCGCCCAGTACTCCGACCGCCACCGACGGGTCCCCGTCGCGCTCGGCGGCGCGGTGGTCTGGGCGTTCTTCTCGGTGATGACCGGCCTGGTGTCCACGGTCTTCATGCTCGGCGTGGCCCGGGCGGGCTCGGGCATCGGCAAGGCGGTGGTGGACCCGACCCACAACTCGCTGCTGGCCGACTACTACCCGCCCGACAACCGGCCCGGCGTCTACTCGTTCCACCGGGCGGCCAACGCCGTCGGCCAGTTCCTCGGCCCCCTGCTGGCCGGCCTCCTCGCCTACTGGTTCGGCTGGCGGGTCCCGTTCATCGTCTTCGCCATCCCCACGATCGATCCTCGTGGTCCTCGGCCTGAAGATGCGGGAGCCGGTCCGGGGTCGCTGGGAGCGGGAGGCCATGGGGGCCTCGGCCGAGACCGTCGACACCGAGGAGGAGCCCGCCTCCTTCGCCGAGGCCTGGCGCACCTGCTGGAAGATCGCCGGCCTCCGGCGCATCTGGTACGCCCTGCCGTTCCTGGCCGCGTCGCTCATCGGCTTCGTGACCCTGGCCTCGCTCTTCTACGAGGAGGAGTTCGGCCTCAACGAGGTGGCCCGCGGGCTCGGTGGCCGCCGCCGTGGAGCCGCTGCAGCTGCGTCGGGCTGATCATCGGGGCCCGAAGGTGGCCACGAAGTACGTCCTGACCGACCCCGGGCGGATCCTGAAGTTCCTGTCCTGGATCTCGCTGGCGGCCTCGGTGCTGGCCGCCATCTTCGCCCTGGCCCCGAACATCGTCGTGGCGGTCGCCGCCAACGCCGCTGATCACCGCCGGCCTGGCCATCGTCGGCCCGGGCATCCTGGCCACGCTGTCGCTGGCCATCCCGCCCCGGACCCGGTCGCTGGGCTTCTCCATCGCCTCGCTGTGGGTGCTGCCCGGCCTGCTCGTGCTCCCCCTGATCGGGGCCATCGGCGACGCCTGGGGCATCCGCATCGGGATGCTGGTCATGACCCCCGTCTTCCTCATCGGGGGGCTGGTCATCGCCTCGGCCGGCGACCTGATCGGCGACGACATCCGTCAGGTCTGGCGGGTGGCCGCGGCCCGGTCCGAGGACCTCTACGAGCGCCGCCACGGCAACCCCCGCATCCTCATCGCCCGGGAGCTCGAGGTCGGCTACGACGACGTCCAGGTCCTGTTCGGGGTCGACATGGAGATCCGGGAGGGCGAGATCGTCGCCCTCCTCGGCACCAACGGGGCCGGCAAGTCGACGCTGCTGCGGGCCATCTGCGGGGTGATCGAGGCCGACCGGGGCGCGGTGGTCTTCGACGGGATCGACATCACCCACGCCCCGCCGTACGAGATCGCGGCCCGGGGCGTCGTGCAGGTGCCGGGCGGCGCCGGGGTCTTCCCGTCGCTGACCGTGGACGAGAACCTCCGCCTGGCCGGCTGGCTGCGCCGGAAGGACGACCCGGCGGGCACCGAGGCCGCCCTGGCCCGGGCCATCGAGCACTTCCCGATCCTCGGACGGCGCGGCCAGGAGCCGGCGGGCGACCTGTCCGGTGGCCAGCAGCAGATGCTGGCCCTGGGCATGGCCCTGATCGCCCAGCCCAAGCTGCTCATGATCGACGAGCTCTCCCTCGGCCTGGCGCCGGTCGTCGTGGAGCGCCTCCTGCCCCTCGTGCGGGAGATCCGCGACGACGGGGCCACG
The DNA here is from genome assembly GCA_963748285.1 of uncultured Microthrixaceae bacterium. Classification (GTDB taxonomy): domain Bacteria; phylum Actinomycetota; class Acidimicrobiia; order Acidimicrobiales; family DATDAH01; genus DATDAH01. The sequence continues at coordinate 915,387 of CAVVIF010000008.1, read as the reverse complement.
GTGATCCTGGTCGAGCAGTCGGTGAACCTGGCCCTCACGGTGGCCGACCGGGCCTACTTCATGGAGAAGGGCGAGATCCGCTTCGAGGGCCCGGCGGCCGAGCTCCTGGAGCGCCCCGACCTGCTGCGGTCGGTGTTCCTGGAGGGGGCCGGGGCCAACGGGGCGGCGCCGGCCGACGGCCGACGGTCGCCGCCAGCGCCGAGCGCCGAGCGTCGACCGGTCGACGAGGCCGGCCCCGCCATCGCCGTCGCCGGGCCTGACCCGGAACTTCGGCGGCCTGACCGCGGTCGACGACGTCACCTTCTCGGCCGCCCGGGCGAGATCGTCGGGATCATCGGCCCCAACGGGGCCGGCAAGACGACGCTGTTCGACCTGATCAGCGGGTTCGTGCCCGCCGACCGGGGCACCGTCGCACCTGGGGGACGACGACATCACCGGCTGCTCCGTGGCCGAGCGGGCCTGGCGGGGACTGGGCCGCTCGTTCCAGGACGCCCGGCTGTTCCCCGCCCTCACCGTCGAGGAGACCATCGCCGTCGCCCTCGAGCGCTGGATCGACGTCCGGGACCCGCTCAACCCGGCCCTGCGCCTGCCCGGCGGCCTTCGACAGCGAGGAGCAGGTGCGCCAGCGGGTGGACGAGCTGATCGAGCTGTTCGGCCTCGGGGGCTTCCGGTCGCGCTTCGTCCGGGAGCTGTCCACCGGGCAGTCGCCGGGTCGTGGACCTGGCCTGCGTCGCCGCCCACCGCCCGACGGTGGTGCTGCTGGACGAGCCGTCCAGCGGCATCGCCCAGCGCGAGACCGAGGCGCTCGGCCCGCTCCTGGAGCGGTTGCGCGACGGCCTGGGTGCCGCGCTGGTGGTGGTCGAGCACGACGTCCCGTTGGTCACCCGTGTGGCCGACCGGATCGTCGCCATGGATCAGGGGGCCGTCATCGCCGACGGTCCTCCCGGACGAGGTGCTGAGCGACGGCGCCGTCGTCGCGTCGTACCTTGGCAGTGACCGGCACGCGATCGCGCGCTCCGGAGTGACACCGGGGGGAGAGACCTAGGCATGCAGCCCAGCAGTGACCGTCCGACCAGCGGGGGTTCCTCCCGCTCCTTGCGCCGCTACGGCCCGATCATCGCCATCGTGGTGGTGCGTCGCCGTCGTCGGGGCCATCGTCCTGCTGTCCGGGGGGCGGCGACGACGACGAGGCGACCGACGACGACACGGCGCGCCGCCGAGGACGTCGGCGAGGGCGCGCTGTCCTTCTCCGCCGCCGAGGAACAGGGCATCGAGGTCGACTGGCCCGACACCTGCGACACCGAGCGCGGCACCGTGGCCATCCCGAACTACTTCGCGCCCGAGTGCTACGCCCCCTTCGAGGGGGACAACGGCGGGGCCACCGACACCGGGGTCACCGCGGACACGATCACCATCGCCTACTACCAGTCGCCGCCGAACCCGATCACGGACTTCATCCTCGGTGGCTTCGGCATCGACCGACACCAACGAGGAGGCCTTGGAGACCATCGCAGGCCTACGTCGACCTCTTCAACGAGTACTACGAGACCTACGGCCGCACCGTCGAGGTCGTCAACGTCGAGGGCTCGGGCCCGCCCAACGACGACGTGGCCGCCCGGGCCGACGCCGTGCGCATCGACGAGGAGATCGGCGCCTTCATGGTCTGGGGCGGGCCGATCCTGACCGACGCCTTCGCCGACGAGCTGGCCGCCCGCCAGATCCCCTGCATCGGCTGCCAGATCGGCGAGCCCGACGCGTTCGCCGGCCGAGCGGGCGCCGTACATCATCACCGTCGGCCAGTCGCCCGACCAGGCCCGGGAGCACCTCGTCGAGTGGCTGTCGAAGCAGGTCGCCGGCCGGCCCGCCGACTTCGCCGGCGAGGACATCCAAGGCGAGGAGCGGGTCTTCGGCACCCTCTTCCTGGAGAGCGACGAGGACGCCGCCGCCCAGAACCAGATCACCCAGCGACCTGCTGGCCGACGAGGGCGTCGAGGTGGCCGAGAGCGTCGCCTACCAGCTCGACCCGGCCCGCCTGCAGGAGCAGGCCGCCAGCGCCATCGCCCGCTTCAAGGAGGCGGGCGTGACCAGCATCATCTTCTCCGGCGATCCCGTCGCCCCGGGCACCTTCACCCCGGAGGCGACCAACCAGGACTACTTCCCCGAGTGGATCATCACCGGTTCGGCTCTGGTCGACACCACCGCCGCGGCCCGGGGCTTCGACCAGGAGCAGTGGGCCCACGCCTTCGGCATCAGCCCCCTGGCCGCCCGGGTCGACCCCGACGAGGCAGGGCTCCTTCTACCTCCACACCTGGTGCACGGGCGAGGACCCGCCGGCGGCGGACGGCTCGTCCGGGCGTGATCCTGCCCCTGCCCCAGGTCTTCTTCGCCGCCCTCCAGGGGGTGGGCCCGGAGCTGACCCGGGAGAACTGGTCGGCCGCGCTCTTCGGCGCCGGAGCCGACGCCGGACGCCATCAGCCAGCCGTCGCTCGACTGGGGTGACGTCGACCGAGTGGCCCGAGACCGACTACCACGGCATCGACGACTGGACCGCCATCTGGTGGGACCCCGAGGCCGAGCGTGCCCGACGAGATCCGCGGGTCGAGCCGGGCATGTACCAGTACGTCGACGGCGGTCGCGCGCTACCAGCTCGGCGACTGGCCCGAGGAGGACACCCGGGCCTTCGACCCGGAGGGCGCCGTGGCCTTCTACGAGACCCCGCCGGAGGGCGAGGAGCCCCCGGACTACCCGTCGCCCGCCGGGTAGCCCTGAGGCGCTCAGTCGTCCTGCTCGCGGAGGAACCGCTCGAACTCCTCGGCCAGCTCGTCACCGGAGCGCAGCTCGATCTCGCCGTCGTCGTCGGCGTCGGGCTCGCTCTGGTCGACGTGGATCTCCAGCTGGCGGACCAGCTCCTGGTGCTCGTCGCTGTCGGCCACCAGCTCGTCGAGGCGGGTCCCGGTCGTCTCGGCCTCGCGCTCGAGGCTCGCCGATGGTCGAAGCGCAGGCCGGCGACCTCGAAGAGGCCCGTCGATGAGGCGGGCGGCCGCGGCGGGGTAGGGCATGGCCGCGGCGTAGTGGGGGACCTGGGCCCAGAGGCCGAGGGCGGGCATGCCCATCTCGGCGGCCTGCGCCTCGATGGCGGCCGCACCCCGGCGGGCACGTCGAGGGTGCCCCGGATGAACCCGACCCGCTGGGCCATGTCGCGGCGAGGAGGCCGTGGAGGCGAGCTGCACGGGGCGGGTGTGGGGGACCGGGGCCGGGTAGGCGCCGAGCCCGAGGACCTCGGTGCACCTCGAAGCCCTCGGCGAGGTCGACCACGGCCTTGGCGAACGACGGCCAGTTGTGGTCGGGCTCGGGACCGAGCGAGGAAGAGCGACGTCCCGCTCCTCGCTGTCCCAGGTCTCGTCGAGCGCGATGGTGGGCCAGGTCAGGCCGGTGTTGACCCCGTCGACCAGGTGCATGACCGGGCGCCGGGCCCGGTGGTCGAGGAGGGTGTCGCTGTCGAAGGTGGCCACCGGGATCTGTTCGGGCCGAGGCCAGGATGCGTCTCGGCGGCCGCCGAGGCGGCCCGCCGCCGGCGTCGATCCAGCCCTCCAGGGCCACGATCAGCACGGGCTCGGACAGCCCCGGGGTCCTCGTGGAACTCGTAGAGCGGGCTGGCTCACGGGTCCATCCCCAGGGTGGTGGCCGCCGCGTCGGCCAGGTTGGCCACGTGGTGGGTGAACATCTCGACCAGCGCCGCTGGCGTCGGGGCCGCCCATCACCCCGGCCTGGTAGCGCTTGAGCACGCCCTCGCAGATGCAGGCCAGCTTCCAGAAGCCGAAGGCGATGTAGTAGTCGATCTCGGCCAGGTCCCGGCCGGAGGTGCTCGGCGTAGCGGGCCAGCAGGTCGGCCCGGGTGCCGAACCCCTCGACCGTGGTCGGGGCGTCGGGAGCGGCGACCAGCGTGTCGCCGGGCTCGGTCCAGTACATGCAGAGCTGGCCGACGTCGGCCAGGGGGTCGCCCAGGGTGCAGAGCTCCCAGTCGAGGACGGCCTGGATGTGCGCCGTCGTCGTCGAGGATGCAGTTGTCGAGGCGGTAGTCGCCGTGGACGATGGCTACGCCGACCCTGGTCGGGCACCGAGGCGGCCAGGCGGTCGTGGACGGCGTCGATGACCGGGAGCTCCCGGGTCTTGGACTTCTCCCACTGGCCCTGCCAGCGCTTGAGCTGGCGCTCGATGTAGCCCTCGTGGCGACCCAGGTCGCCCAGGCCCACGGCGTCGACGTCGACGGCGTGGATCTCGGCCAGCACGTCGACGATGGACTCGGTGGCGCGGGCCCGGTGCGCGACGGGGAGCTGACGGGCGGCCTCGGCGTTGCGCACGATCGGGCCGTCGACGAAGCCCATGACGTAGAACGGGGCCCCGTTGACCGAGTCGTCGGCGCTGAGGCCGATGACGGGGGCCACGGGCACGGCGGTGTCGGGGCCAGCGCGGCGATGATGCGGTGCTCCCGGCCCATGTCGTGGGCCGTGGCCAGCACGTGGCCGAGGGGCGGCCGGCGCAGCACCCAGCGGGCGCCGCGTGCTGTCGGTGACCGAGTAGGTCAGGTTGGAGCGGCCGCCGGCGATGAGGTCGAAGGCGAGGGGCGGCTGGGCCTCGGGGACGTGGGTGGCGAACCAGCCGTGACCTCGTCCGCGTGGATCCCCTCGACCGGGATCGTCTCGGCTGGTCGTCGGTGTCCGCCATCGCCAGCAACCTACTGCTACACCGGAATGCCCCGACCCCTCGACCCCGTTGGATGAACCGTGATGACCGACGTCACCGATGCCACCTTCCAGACCGCCGTCCTCGACCGCTCGGACGAGGTCCCCGTCGTGGTCGACCTGTGGGCGCCGTGGTGCGGGCCCTGCACGCAGCTCGGGCCCATCCTCGAGAAGGTGATCGGCGCCACCGACGGCAAGGTCGAGCTGGTCAAGGTCAACATCGACGAGAACCCCCAGGTCGTCCCAGGCCTTCCAGGTCCAGTCGATCCCCGCCGTCTACGCCCTCAAGGACGGTGCGGTCGTGGACAGCTTCATCGGGGCCCAGGGCGAGGCCGCCGTGCAGGCCTTCGTCGACGGCCTCCTGCCCAGCGAGACCGAGAACGGCGCATCGAGGCGCTGCTGGCCGCAGGCGACGAGGCCTCCCTGGAGCAGGCCCTGACCCTCGTGCCCGACGACGAGCGGGCCGTGGTGGCGCTGGCCGACCTGTGGGTCGACGACGGCCGGGCCGAGGAGGCCCTGGAGCTGCTGACCCGGATCCCCGAGTCCCCCGAGACCCGCCGCGTGGCGGCCAAGGCCCGCACGGGCGAGGCCGCGGTCGACGGCGACGAGATCAGCGGTCGCCTCGACGGCCTGCTCGACCGGGTCAAGGACGACGACGAGGCCCGCCAGGAGTTCGTCGACCTGCTCGAGCTCCTCGGCCCCGACGACCCCCGCACCGCGGCCTACCGCAAGCGCCTCTCCCAACGCCTCTTCTGAGCCTGGCTATGGCATGAAAGGAATGGAAAGGGGCTAACATCCTCTCTGCGCTTCCCCCGCGTGCTGCCCTGCCGTGGAGGAGCGCCGTGCCTGCGGAGCCCACCGATCCGTCTGCCGACCCGCCGACCCCCTCGGGCTGAACCGCCCCGTCGCCCCCCTGCGGCCCACCGACCGGCTCGCTCGGCCTGCTGGCCGACCTCGGCCTGTCGCCCCGAGCGGCCCTCGCCGGCTTCGCCGTGTGCCTCGTGCGCCCTGCTGGGCTGGCTGTGGCTGCGGTCGCCCGCCCCGCCCGCCGGCCGAGGCCGGGTGCCCCTGGCGCCCGGCGGCCACCGACGCCGTTCCGGGCGCGCTCGGCCCTGCCGGTCGTCGCGACCGGCGAGGTCGTGCTCGCCCATGCCGCGGGAGCGGTGCGGCGTCCCGGGCCTCTACGAGCTGGCCGCGGGGGACCGGGTGGCCGACCTGCTGGACGCGGCGGGCGGCGCCACTCCGGGCGGCCGACCTGGATCGGGTCAACCTGGCGGCCCCGGTCGCCGACGGCACGCAGGTCATCGTGCCCTCGGCGGGGCGAGCCGGCGCCCGTCGCTGTCCGCGCCGACCGGCGGATCCGAGCGCGTCCGGACGCGCCCGTCGGCGCCGGTGAACATCAACCTGGCCGGGCCCGAGGAGCTGGAGACGCTGCCCGGGGTCGGGCCGGCCACGGCGGCGGCGATCATCGAGTACCGGGACGCCAACGGGCCGTTCGCGTCGGTCGACGAGCTCATCGACGTCCCCGGCATCGGCGAGGCCAAGCTGGCCGCGGTCGCCGACCTCGTCACCGTCTGAGGCGTGGCCTCAGAGGAAGCTGAGCACGAGGACCATGACCAGCAGGCCCCCGACGACGCCGAGGACCACGCCCGCCGGCGTAGAAGGCCGACCTCCCGCCAGAAGTCCACCAGGTGGCGTCCACGTCCGCGGTGGCCCGCCGGCTGGCCCACATCCCGAACATCACCCACGCCGCCAGGCTGGTGAGCAGGGCCAAGGTCGACGTTGATCGGCGACCGAGACCCACGGCAGGCCGACGGCCAGCGCCGTCGGCACGGCGAACAGGACGAGGCCCCAGGCGCCGAGGTAGGGCTCGCCGCAGGCCGTGCCCGTCGCAGGGCCACAGGCGGAGCACGAGCGCGGCCAGCAGGCCGAGGCCGAGGGGGACGGCCAGGACGGCGATCGGGCCGAGGGCCCGGATCCGCCCCGGCCGGGCCACCGTGCCCCCGTCGGGCCGGTCCCGGCCGGGCCTGATGGTGTCCGCGCCACCCGGTCACCGTACCGACGCCGTCCGCTCGCCGTACCGGCATCGGCCGGCGTCGGCACTGGCTGACCGATGAGCGACCGGGCGGCCGTCGTGGTCGCGCTCGCGGTGGCCCTCGGCGCGTGGTGGGCGGCGCCGGTGCCCCGCCTCGTCGGCGTGGTGGCTCGTGGCCGTCGCCCTGCGTCGCACGGCGACCGGCCCTGCTCTGCCGTCGGCGGGCTGCTCCTGGCCGCCGGGCTCGGCCCACGCGGCCTGGGCCGGGCCTGGAGCCGCCGGCCGCCCGAGACGGTCACCGCCCGGGCCGTCACCCTGGTCACCGACCCCGAGGTCGACGGCGGCGAGGTGACCGCCGTCGTCCGCCTCGACGGTCGCCGCCTCGAGGCCGAGGTGCACGACGGGCCGTGGCGTCGCCTGCGCTTCGCCGCGGCGCTGGCGGGGGAGCGGCCGGTCCTGTCGGGACGCGTCGTGCCGGTCACCGGCCGACCCGGACCTGGCGGTGCGCCACGTCGCCGGCCGCCTGCGTGGTCGACGACGTCGGCCCGGTCGGTCCCGGCGGGCCCGGTGAGCCGGCTGGCCAACGACCTGCGCCGAGCCGTGGTCCGGGGCGCGGCAGCCCCTGGGCGCCGGACGCCACGGCGCTGCTCACCGGGATCCTCTTCGGCGACGACCGGGCCCAGTCCGCCGGCGACCACCGACGACTTCCGAGCCGCGGGGCTGAGCCACCTCTTGGCGGTGTCCGGTCAGAACGTGGCCTTCGTGCTGGTCGTGGCCGGCGTTCGGGCTGCGCCGCCTCGGCCTGGCCGCCCGGTTCGTCGCCGTCGCTCGCTGGTCCTCGCCTTCTTCGCCCTGCTGACCCGCTTCGAGCCCTCGGTCCTGCGGGCCACGGCCATGGCCGCCGTGGCCGCCGGCGCCGCCTTCGGGGGCCGGGCGGCTGAGCCGGCCGCGGGTCCTGGCCCTCGCCGTCGCCGGCCTGCTGCTGGTCGACCCGATCCTGGTCCACTCCGTCGGCTTCGCCCTGTCCGTGGCGGCCACGGCCGGGATCGTGGCCCTGGCCGGCCCGCCTCGAGGCGCCGCCTGCCCGGCCCGGCCGGTCGTGCGCGAGGCGGCGGCGGTCACCCTGGCCGCCCAGATCGCCGTGGCCCCGCTCCTGGTCGACGGTGTTCGGCGGCGTGCCGCTGGTGTCGCTGCCCGCCAACCTGCTGGCCGGCCCGGCCGCCGGCTTCGTCATGGTCTGGGGCCTGGTCGCCGGGCCGGTCGCCGGGCTGCGTGCCGGCGCTCGGCCCCGCTGCTGCACCTCCCGACCGGCGTGGCCCTGGGCTGGCTCGGCCTCGTCGCCCGGGCGGCGGCGGCCACGCCCGCTGGGCGAGCTGCGGGCCGCGCCACCTGGCCGTGCTGGCCGCGCCTGCCCTGGTCGCCTGGCGGCGCGCCGGGCCCTGCGCCGGCTCGGCCGTCGTCGCGGCCCTCGCCGTCCTGGCCGCCCGCGTCGTGCTCCTGGCCCGCCAGGTGCCGCTGACCGGGCGAGCCGGTGGCCACGGGCGCCGCAGGTGTGGCGAGACGGCGGCGCGGTGGTCGTCCGGCTGGACGGGCGGGCCCGGGCCGGACCGGGTCCTCGAAGGCCTCCGCCGGCTGGGCGTGCGCCGGGTCGGCCTCGTCCTGCTGGACCGCGCCGTCGCCTTCGGCCGACGCGGCGGCCGCGGCCATCGCCGCGCGGGGCAGCGCCCGGTCATCGGACCCGAGGACGCCCGCAGGCTCCCCGGCGAGGTCCTCCGGCAGGGCCCGTTCGCCGTCGAGGCGCTCGACCGTCACCGCCGACCGGGTGCAGTGGTTGGTCCGGGTCGACCGCCGGCCTCGGTACGGTCGGCCGATGTTCGTGGCGCTCGGTCCCCACCGCTACGACATCACCCATCGGGCCCTGGTCATGGGGATCCTCAACCGGACGCCGGACTCGTTCTTCGACCGGGGCGCCACCTGGGACTTCGACGCCTTCCTGGCCACCGCCGAGCGCCTGGTGGCCGACGGCGCCGACTTCCTCGACGTCGGCGGGGTCAAGGCCGGACCCGGGCCCGAGGTCACCGAGGCCGAGGAGCTGGACCGGGTCCTGCCCGCGGTGGAGGCGCTGGTCGCCCGCTTCGACCTCCCGGTCAGCGTCGACACCTTCCGGGCCTCGGTGGCCCGCGCCGGCTATGCCGCCGGTGCGGTCATCGGCAACGACATCTCCGGCTTCGCCGACCCCGGCTACCTGCCCGCGGCCGCCGACGCCGGAGCCTCGGTGGTGGCCACCCACGTCCGCCTGGCGCCGCGGGTCCCGGACCCGGAGCCGCGTCTACGAGCGACGTCTCCGCCGAGGTCTGTGCCTTCCTGGCCGACCGGGCGGCGCAGGCCGTGGCCGCCGGGATCCCCGCCGGAGCGGGTGATGGTCGACGCCGGCCTGGACCTCGGCAAGACCCCCGCGCAGTCGGCGCTCCTGCTGAAGCACTCCGACGACCTGGTCGCCCTCGGCTTCCCGGTGTTCCTGTCCGCCTCCAACAAGCGGTTCCTGGGCGAGCTGGTCGGCACCGAGGTCCACGACCGCCGGGAGGCCATCCCTGGCCGCCCACGCCCTGGGCATCGCCCGGGGCTGTCGGATCCTGCGGGCCCACGACGTCCGGGGCTCCCGGCGCGTGGCCGACGTGATGGCTGCCATCCTGTCGAGGACATGAGCGCGCCCGCATCCGCCTGGTCAAGGGCGACGACGACACCATCCGGGGTGACGCCGTCCGGGACCTGACCAACGAGCTCCTCGGCGACCTCGACCCCGGGTTCGCCCTCGACCGGGTCGAGGGCGACGAGTACGAGTTGGCCACCGCCGTCGACGCCGCCCAGACCGCGCCCGTTCCTGACCGACCGGCGGGTCGTGGTCGTGCGCAACCTCGCCCGCTTCTCGGCCGACGACCTCGCCCCGCTCGCTCCAGTACCTGGCCGACCCGCTGCCCAGCACCGAGCTGATCCTGGTCTGGGAGCGGCGCCGGGTCAACCGCGCAGCTGAAGGCCAACCGCTGCCCAAGAAGCTCACCGAGGCCGTCACCGGCGGCCGGCGGCGAGGTGGTCGACACCTGCGTCGGCACCGGCAAGGCCCGGCAGGCCTGGGTGGACGACCAGCTGGCCGCCAGCACCGTGAAGGCTCGACAAGGGCGCCCGGGACCTGGTCGCCTCCCACCTCGGCCGACGACGTCGGCCGGCTCGCCGCCGTCATCGCCACGCTCGAGTCGGCCTTCGGCCCCGGCGCCAAGCTCGACTCGCCGACGACGTCGCGCCCTTCCTGGGCGAGGCCGGCAGCTCCCGCCGTGGGCCCTCACCGACGCCATCGACAAGGGCGACATCGGCCTGGCCATCGAACGGCTGCACCGGATGCTCGGCGCCGGCGGGATGCACTCCCTCCAGGTCCTGGCCATCCTGACCACCCACTTCCGCCGCATCCTCGCCCTCGAGGGCGCCGACGTCCGCAACGAGGCCGATGCCGCTCGCCCGCCTGCGGCATGAAGGGCTCGACCTTCCCCGCCAAGAAGGCGCTGCGGCCGGGCCAACCGCCTCGGCTACGAGGGCAGCGCCCAAGCCGTCGGCCTCCTCGCCGACGCCGACGTCGACCTCCGCGGCAAGACCGCCTGGCCCGAGGACCTCGTCCTCGAGGTCCTCGTCGCCCGCCTGGCGCGCCTCAGCCGCTGACGGGGGCGGTGCCGCGCACTGCCACTAATGGCAGGAATGGGTGGGCTCGGGCTGATGGTACTCGTCGGGCTGGGTCCTGGCGGTTGACCTCGACGGGATAGGTGTCGGATTCCGACAGGTATGTCGTCGAGTTCGGGCTGAACTCGCCCGGCGGTCCGGCCTGACACCGGCGAGGGAACTCAGACGCCCGAGCCCAGGCGCGCCGAAGACAGGGCACTGCAGCAAGAAAGGGTGCCCGCCGCCAACAGGCGGCGGGCGGGAGATCAGGCCTTGGCGGCGTTGGCGCGCTTCTGGAGGCGGGACTTGCGGCGGGAGGCCTCGTTCTTGTGGATGACGCCCTTGGCGGCCGCCTTGTCGATGGTCTTCATGGCGACTCTGCAGAGCCTCGTCGGCGTTCTCGCCACCGGCCTCGGCCGCCTTCACACGGGTGCGCAGCTCGGAGCGCACCTGCTTGTTGCGGACGCGCCGCTTCTCGTTCTGGCGGTTGCGCTTGATCTGACTCTTGATGTTGGCCATGACGGGCATGGACGATACCGGGACGAGCGGCGCCGCGGCCATACCCTCGCCCCGTTCCGATGACCGACATCTCCCGCATCCGCAACCTCTGCCTCCTCGCGCACATCGACCACGGCAAGTCGACCCTGGCCGACCGGATGCTCGAGATCTGCGGCGCGGTCGAGCAGCGGGACATGCGGGCCCAGTACCTCGACACCATGGACCTGGAGCGGGAGCGGGGCATCACCATCAAGCTCCAGAGCGTCCGCCTGGAGTACGGCGACCACACGCTGCACCTGATCGACACCCCCGGCCACGTCGACTTCGGCTACGAGGTCTCCCGGTCCCTGGCCGCCTGCGAGGGCGTCGTCCTGCTGGTCGACGCCGCCCAGGGCATCGAGGCCCAGACCCTGGCCAACTGCTACCTGGCCCTCGAGCACGACCTCGAGATCGTCGCCTGCCTCAACAAGATCGACCTGCCGGCCGCCGAGCCCGAGCTGCGGGCCGAGGAGATCGAGCACGTGCTCGGCATCCCCGCCGAGGAGATCCTGCCCATCTCGGCCAAGACCGGCGAGGGCGTCACCGACCTGCTCGACGCCATCGTCGAGCGCATCCCGGCGCCGAACGGCGAGCGAGGACGGCCCGCTGCAGGGCCTCATCTTCGACTCCCACTACGACCAGTTCCGGGGCGTCATCAGCTCGATCCGGGTCATGAACGGCCGGCTGAACACCGGCGACAAGCTCAAGTTCATGCACGCCGGGGTCACCCACGACGCCGACGAGCTCGGCGTCCGCCGCCCGGTGCCCACGCCGGTCCCCAGCCTCGGCCCGGGCGAGGTGGGCTACCTGATCGCCGGCATCAAGGACGTGGCCGAGGCCCGGTCCGGTGAGACCGTGACCAGCGTCCGCGACGGCGCCGACCGACCCGCTGGAGGGCTACCAGGAGCCCAAGCCCATGGTCTTCTGCGGCCTCTACCCCGTGGAGGGCGACGACTTCGCCGACTTCCGCGAGGCCCTGGACAAGCTGATCATCGACGACGGCAGCTTCAGCTTCGAGCCCGAGACCTCCGGCGCGCTGGGCTTCGGCTTCCGCTGCGGCTTCCTCGGCCTCCTCCACATGGAGATCGTGCGGGAGCGCCTGGAGCGGGAGTTCGACCTGGCCCTGATCGCCACCGCCCCGTCGGTCGAGTACCGGGTCGAGACCAACGGCGGGACCGTCATCGAGATCGACAACCCCTCCGACCTGCCACCGGCGGGCGAGATCGAGGCCATCCAGGAGCCGTGGCTCACGGCCTCGATCATCACCCCGTCCAGCTACACGGGCACCCTCATCGAGCTGTGCGAGAGCCGGCGGGGGAGCCAGCAGCGCATCGACTACCTGTCGCCCGAGCGGGTCGAGATCGTCTACCGCCTGCCGCTGGCCGAGGTCGTCACCGACTTCTTCGACCAGCTCAAGAGCCGGAGCCAGGGCTACGCCAGCCTCGACTACGAGCCCGACGGCTACGAGGCGTCCAACCTGGTCAAGGTCGACGTCCTGCTCAACGGCGTCCCGGTCGACGCGTTCAGCACGATCGTGCACCGCGACAGCTCCTACGACTACGGCAAGAAGATCGTGGCCAAGCTGCGCGAGCTGATCCCGCGCCAGATGTTCGACGTGCCCATCCAGGCCGCCATCGGCGGGCGGATCATCGCCCGGGAGACGGTCAAGGCCAAGCGCAAGGACGTGCTGGCCAAGTGCTACGGCGGGGACATCACCCGCAAGCGCAAGCTGCTGGAGCAGCAGAAGAAGGGCAAGAAGCGGATGAAGAACATCGGGCGCGTCGAGGTGCCCCAGGAGGCCTTCGTCTCCGCCCTCCGCATCGACTGACGCCGTCACATCCGACCGGCTTCGCGGCGCTCAGCAGGTCCGGCGTCGCCGTCGTGGATCGTCGTCGGCTGCTGCTCCGACTGCGCAGCCTGACGAGAAAGTAAGCCGTCAGATTCACTACGCGAGGGCGTAGGGGTCTCGCGCTCCGACGTTCACGAACGTGACACTCGTCTGTTTTCCCCTCTTCGTAGGTTGCCGCCGACTGGTGCGGGCTGCTGGGCCCGCGCCTCCGACCACCGAAAGGAAGCGGAGATGGGCGAGCCTCGTACGAGGTTTGACAGGGGTGAGGTGAGGCTTCGATGAGGCGCAAACTGCTCGTCGGGGCCGCCCTGGTGACGGCAGTGCTGTTCGGATGGACGTCGGTCGCCGGGGCCCAGGAGGCGGATCCCGTTCAGTCGGTGACCGACCTCGGGATCCAGATCGAACCTGCTCTGGGTCGTCCTCGGCGCCGTGCTGGTGATCTTCATGCAGGCCGGTTTCGCGCTGGTCGAGACCGGCTTCTGCCGGGCCAAGCACGCCGCCCACGTGGTGAGCACGAACTTCGCCATCTTCGGCCTGGGGTTCGTGGCCTTCTTCCTGGTCGGTTGGCCACTGATGTTCGGTGGCTACTCCGCCCCGCTTGATCGGGTTCGACGTGCCGACCGGGACCAACCTGCTCGGTTCGGGTGACTGGGTCTTCCTCTGGCAGGGGGGCTGGGGCGGTAGCGGCGAGGCCTTCTACACGCCCGGCGCCATGGGCATCTTCCTCTACATGGTGGCCTTCATGGACACCGTGGCCACCATCCCCACCGGGGCCATGGCCGAGCGGTGGAAGTGGAACGCCTTCGTCGGTTGGGGCCTGTTCTGCGGGGCGATCTACTACCCGCTGTTCGGGGCCTGGACCTGGGGCGGCGGCTGGCTGGCCAAGCTGGGCAACTCGATGGATCTCGGTGTCGGCTACGTGGACTTCGCCGGTTCCGGCGTCGTGCACGCGGTCGGCGGTCTCGCCGGCCTGGCGGGAGCGATCGTCCTCGGGCCCCGCATCGGGAAGTTCAACAAGGACGGGTCGGCCAACGCCATGCCCGGCCACCACGTCCCGATGGCCATGCTCGGCAGCTTCATCCTGCTGTTCGGTTGGTTCGGCTTCAACGCCGCCTCGACCTTCGCGGTCACCGACGTGCGGTTCGCCGTCGTCGCCCTGAACACCGCCCTCGCGGCCGCCTTCGGCGCCACGACGGCGATGTTCTACATGATGAAGCGGATCGGCAAGCCCGATCCCGGGATGATGGTCAACGGCATGCTCGCCGGCCTGGTGGCGATCACCGCCCCCTGCGCCTTCGTGCAGCCCTGGGCCGCCATGGTCATCGGCATCCTGGCCGCCATCCTCGTCATCGAGGCCATCGGCTTCATCGAGCGGCGCGGCATCGACGATCCGGTCGGCGCCGTCGGTGTCCACGGCGTGGGCGGCCTCTTCGGGGTCCTCTGTGTCGGCATCTTCGCCGACGGCCAGTACGGCGCCGGGTGGAACGGGACCACGACGACCGATGCGGGCGTCACCGGGGTCCTCTACGGCATCGCTGACGGTCTGCCCCAGCTGGCGGCCCAGGCCATCGCCGTGGTGGTGCTCTGCACCGTGATCTTCGGTGTGGCCTTCGGCTTCTTCAAGCTGCAGAACAAGATCATGAAGGGTGGCATCCGTCCCTCCGAGGAGATGGAGCTCTCGGGCATGGACCTGCCCGAGATGGGCATGCTCGCCTACCCCGAGTTCGTGGGAAGCCACACGCCCGGCCTCGAGGCCGAGCAGGTGGCCGATGCGGCGGGTACCGAGCTGAACGTCTAGCTCGCCAACCGTCAGGTACACCGGCGACGGGTGCGGGCTGCGGCCCGCACCCGTCGCTTCATGTAGACAGACGACCGCACACCAAGGCCCATGGACTTCGCCCAGTTCCTCACCGACATCCTGATCGTCCTCATCGCCGCGAAGGCGGCGGCGGAGATCTCCGAGCGCATCGGGATCCCGGCCGTGGTCGGCGAGATCGTGGCGGGCGTCATCGTCGGACCGTCGGTCCTCGGCCTGGTCGGCCAGAGCGACGAGGTGCTGATCACGCTCGGGGAGATCGGGGTCGTCCTCCTGCTCCTCGAAGTGGGCATGGAGATGGACCTGGCCGAGCTGGGGAAGGTCGGCCGGGCGTCCTTCCTGGTGGCGACGGTCGGGGTCATCACCCCGATGGTCCTCGGGTTCTTCGCCATGGGGGCGATCACCGACGACTTCAACACCAAGCTCTTCATCGGGGCGGCGCTGACGGCGACCAGCGTCGGCATCACGGCGAGGGTCTTCGGGGACCTCCGGGCCTTGGCCACCACCGAGGCCCGGTTGGTCCTCGGCGCGGCCGTGGCCGACGACGTGATGGGCCTCGTGGTCCTGACCGTCGTGGTCCGCCTGGTGACCGAGGGCTCGGTGTCGGTGCTCTCGGTCCTCTGGATCGTGGTGGTGGCCGTGGCCTTCCTGGTCCTCGGCGGCCTCGTCGGCCTCAAGGTGGCCGAGCCCCTCTTCACCTTCGTCGAGCGGTTCTCCCGCTCGACCGGGACCCTGGTGGCCATCGCGTTCGCCTTCGCCCTCGGGTTCGCCCGGGTCGCCGAAGCGGCCCAGCTGGCCCCCATCGTCGGCGCCTTCGTCGCCGGCATCGCCCTCAGCAAGGCCACCGCGGCCCCCCGCATCAGCCGGGAGCTGGCCCCGGTCGGCCACCTTTTCATCCCCGTGTTCTTCCTGCAGATCGGCATCGACGCCGACGTCACGTCGTTCTTCTCGGCCGCCGTGCTCCGGGACGCGGCGATCCTCCTGGTCGTCGCCGTCGTCGGCAAGCTGGTCTCACCCCTGGGCGCGATCGGCAGCCGGAGCGACAAGGTCCTCATCGGGCTGGGGATGCTGCCCCGTGGTGAGGTCGGCCTCATCTTCGCCACCATCGGCCTGCAGAACGGGATCCTCGGCGACGACCTCTACGCCGCCCTCCTCCTGGTGGTGCTGGCGACCACCCTGGTCACCCCGCCCCTGCTCAAGTTCCGGTACGGACGGCTGCGATCGGCCAGCCTCCCCGTCGGTCCGCCCGCGGACACCCCGCCACCGGACGGCGGGTGGTTGCGCAGGGCCGAGAGCGAGGTCGAGCTGGCCGCCCGGCCGCCCGTGGAGCGAGGGCTGACCATCGGCGCTCCGGGCCGCGGTGATCGTCGGTCGCCTGCGCCCGACCGACGACCTCCTCCAGTGGCTGAGCCTGGTCCCCGGCGACGCCATGGTTTGGGACGACGAGGCCCGCGAGGCCCTGCTCGACGTCGTCGAACGGGGCAACGCACGGTCCTGGCGGTTCCTGCTCACCACGGGGGTCCTGGGCAGCGCCCTGCCGGAGGTCGAGCGGGCGATGCGGTCCCGGGAGGCCGACCAGGTCTTCGTCGACGCCAGCGCGGCCTTCCGGCTGCGATCGATCGAGCGCCTGCGCACGCTGGACGCCGACGACCCCCTGGCCCTGGAGGCAGGTCGTCTCGACGACGTGGATGCGATGCTGGTCGCCCTCCTCGCCATCGAAGCCACCGACGGCGCCTCCGACCGCGCCGAGGTCGCGGAGGCCACGGCGGAACGGATCGGCTTCGAGCCGTCGCGGGTCCGGCGGGTGCGGGCCCTCGCCGAGGACGCCGACGTACTGCTGTGGTCGGCCGCCCACCGTCCCTCGGCGCTGACCGAAGCGGCGGTGCTGCCGATCGCGACCCACGTCGAGACCCCCGAGCGGGCGCGCGCCACCTACGTCATCACCGCGCTGCGCCAGGCCGACCAGGAGCGGTGGGAGATCGACCGCCTCCGACAGCTCCACGAGCTGGTGCAGTCGGTCCTGGCGGACACCGGGATGACCGGCACCGACGCCCGCAGCCTGGTGAGCCGTCGTCGGCGCGAGGCGGTGGCCGCGGTCGAGGCCGACGCCGACCTGATGGCCCGGATCGAGGCCGCGCCCCGGTCGTTCGTCCTCCGCGTCACCCCTGAGGAGCTCGCCGCCTGCGCGCGCCTGGTCGCGACGGTGCCGAAGGCCGGTGACGCGCGGGTGGCGGTGCTCGACGCGGGGCCGGACAGCTGGACGGTTCTCGTCGGTGCCCGCGACCGCCAAGGCCTGTTGGCGATGGTCTCCGGTGTCCTCGCGGCCGGCGCCTATGACGTCCGGCGGGCGGTGGTGGCGACGTGGTTGGACGGCGCGGCGGTCGAGGCGTTCGAGGTCCGGGGTGCGACCCCGCCGGTGGCCGAGACGCTGGCGGACGCCGTGCGGGCCTCCTTCGACGGTCCGCTCGAGGCGGATCCGTTGCCGTCGGCCACCGTCCGCTTCGATGACGCCAGCTCGCCGTGGCACACCATCTGTGAGGTCGAGGCGCCGGACCACCCGGGCCTGCTCCATCAGCTGGCCACCGCGTTCACCGCGGCGCAGGTCGACGTCGTGGCCGCGTCGATCTCGGAGCTCGACGACGACGCGGTCGACACCTTCGAGCTGGTGCAGCGCGATGGCGACAAGCTGAACGACGCCGACCGTGACGCGGTCCGGACCCATATCGAAGCGGGGGCCAGCCTGTCCCGTCGCCGCTTCCGGTCGGGTCTGGTGGCCCGCTGAGCCGCGACAGACACGCGACAGGAATCCCTCACCGGATCGACACGGAGACCGAACGCCGCTGACACCGGGCTTCCGTAGGTTTCCACCGTGGAACCGCGCCGGGCCGAGGTCATCGTGCCCCTGCAGTGGCCCGAGGAGGCCGATCGCCGGGAGCAACTGGCGCTCGCCGGTGTGCCCCGACTGCTGCTCGTGAGCCACGGTGCCACCCCGCCTGCCGTGTGGGGGGTGGACGAGGACTGGATCTCGGTCGACGCGCCGGCCTCGGAGCGCTCGGATCGGGAGACGACGTTGCGCCGCCGATTGGAGCTGCGGGGGACCTCGACCCCACCGACGGTGGGCGTGGTCCTCGACGGGGACGGCCTGGTCCGACGGGCGGGCCGGTGGGTCGCCCTGTCCGAGCTCGAGACCCGGCTCGTGGGCCTGCTGCTGTCCGCCGCGGGCAGGTGTGTGTCGCGGGCCCAGCTGTTGGACGCGGGTTGGCCCGGCGAAGAGCGGGAGGACCGGGCTGTGGACGGCGCGGTGCGCCGGGCCCGCACGAAGCTGCGGGACCTGGGCGTGGAGATCCACGGCATAACCGGGGTGGGCTACCTGCTCGAGGTGGGCGGCACCCCGGTGCCCTGAACGGCGCTCGGTATCATCGGGTGACCATGGCCCCGGAGCGCGCGCTGTCCCCGAGTCACGCCCCGTCGGCGTTGGACGACCGCAAGGCCGCGGTCCTGCGGGCGGTCGTCGAGGAGTACATCCAGACCGCGCAGCCCGTCGGGTCGGGTCACGTGGTGGCCTCCAGCGGCCTGGCGGTGTCCGCGGCCACCATCCGCAACGAGATGGGGGCCCTGGAACGGGAGGGCTACCTCCACCAGCCCCACACGAGCGCCGGGCGGGTGCCCACCGAGAAGGGCTACCGGTTCTACGTCGACAACCTGGTGCCCCCGGACCTCCAGACCGCCGACGCCGAGCGGGTGCGCGACGTTCTTCGACCGGGCCCACGGCGAGATCGAGCGCATGCTGGGCCAGACCAGCGGCCTGCTGGCCAACCTCACCGACTGCGCCGCCGTCGTCCTCGGCCCGCCCTACGACGCCAGCGAGGTGCGCTCCACCCAGCTGGTGGCCCTCACCGAGCGGGTCGTGCTCGTCGTCGTGGTGCTGGCCAACGGTGTCGTCGAGAAGCACACCATCGAGCTGGCGGACGCCATCGGCGCAGGGCGACGTCGACCGGGCGCAGGCCCAGCTGGCGGCCCACACCGCCGGACGGCCGACCTCCGGCCTCGGTCCGGCCCCGCCCACGGGCCTGCCGGCGGTCGACGGCCTCGTCGCCACCGCCCTCGACCTGATGGGTGGGGACACCCAGATCCACGACGCCGAGCACGTCTTCGTCGAGGGGGCCTCCCGGGTGGCCTCCTCCTTCGACGCCGTGGAGACCGTGCGGGAGATCCTGGGCATCCTCGAGCAGCAACTGGTCGTGGTGACCCTGCTGCGGGACGTCATGTCCCGTGGCCTCACCGTCGCCATCGGCACCGAGACGGGCATGGCACCGCTCGAGGAGTGCGCCCTCGTGGTCTCGCCCTACGAGATCGCCGGGGTGCCCGCGGGCACCATCGGCGTGCTGGGCCCGACCCGGATGGACTACCCACAGGCACTGGCCGCGGTGGCCCTGGTCAGCCAGCGCCTCAGCGCCCGGCTGACCGAAGGCTGAGCCGTGGCTGACTTCTACGGGCTGCTCGGGGTCGGTCGCGACGCGACCCCCGAGGAGATCAAGAAGGCCTACCGACGGGCCGCCCGGGAGCACCACCCGGACGCCAACCACGGCGACCCCGAGGCCGAGGCGCGGTTCAAGGAGCTCTCGGTCGCCTACGAGGTCCTGTCCGATCCCGAGAAGCGCCAGCAGTACGACATGTACGGCGAGGCCGCCGTCGGCGGTGGGGCGGGCGGCGACCCCTTCGGCGGGGCCGGGTTCGGCGACATCTTCGATGCCTTCTTCGGCGGCGGCGGGGGCAGCCCCTTCGGCGGAGGTGGTGCCGGGGGTGGCCGCCGGGGACCGGTCGGCCCCCCTCGTGGCGCGGACCTCGAGCAGGCCGTCGACATCGAGTTCACCGAGGCGGTGTTCGGCGTCCAGAAGGACGTCAAGGTGCGCACGGCCGTGGCGTGTGAGATCTGCGAGGCCACCGGCGCGGCACCGGGGACCTCGCCCCAGGGCTGCCCGGAGTGCGCGGGCACCGGCCAGGTCCGGAGGGTCCGCCAGTCGATCCTCGGCCAGATGGTCACCGCGGCACCCTGCGGCCGTTGTGCCGGGATCGGCCAGATCATCCCGGAGCCGTGCGGCGCCTGTGACGGCGAGGGCCGGAAGGTCGACGACCGCACCTACACCGTCGACGTGCCCGCCGGCGTGGACAGCGGCTCCACGCTGCGCCTGACGGGTCGAGGCGCCGTCGGCCCCCGGGGCGGCCCGGCGGGGGACCTGTACGTCCACCTGCGGGTCAAGCCCGACGACCGCTTCACCCGCGACGGCGACGACCTGTCCGCCATCGTGGCGCTGACCCCGGCGCAGGCCGTCCTGGGCACGGAGGTGGCCTTCGAGACCCTCGACGGCGTCGAGGACCTCCGCATCCCCGCCGGCACCCAGAGCGGCGACGTCGTCCGCCTGAAGGGCCAGGGCGTGCCCCACGTCCGGGGCCGCGGTCGAGGGGACCTCCGGGTCCGCTACGTGGTCCGCACGCCGACCGACCTCAGCGACGAGGAAGAGGTGCTCTACCGCCAGCTGGCCGAGCTGCGGGGCGATTCCGTGGCCGCGCCCCGCGGCAGCATGGGCCGCCGCATCCGCGAAGCCTTCAAGTAGGTCGCCCTGGCCACGCCGCTGGGGACCGCCGGCCCGCTCGTCTTCGTCGACGACGTCGAGGCCCCCGTCCTGGCCGACGGCGACCGTCACCACCTGCAGAAGGCCCTCCGCCTCCGGGCGGGGGACCCGATGGTGGTGGCCGACGGCGCCGGGTCCTGGCGGCCGGTCCGCTTCGGCCCTGAGCTCGAACCCACCGACGAGGTGGCCACCGAGCCCCGCCCGGACCCCGCGCTGACCGTCGGGCTGACCCCGACCAAGGGCGATCGCCCCGAGTGGGCGGTGCAGAAGCTGACCGAGCTGGCCGTCGACCGGATCGTGGTCCTGCGGACCGACCGGTCGGTGGTGCGCTGGGAGGGGGACAAGGTGGGCCACCACCTGGAACGCCTGCGTCGCATCGCCCGGGAGGCGGCCATGCAGAGCCGGCGGGTCTGGCTGCCCGAGGTCGTGGGGGTGCACACCCTGGCTGATCACCCCGGGGCGCTCCTGGCCGACCCCGGGGGCCGTGCGCCGGGCCGCGACGACCACGTCGTGCTGTGCGGCCCCGAGGGGGGCTGGAGCGACGAGGAACGGGCTGCGGCGCCCCATCTGATCCGCCTGGGACCCGGCGTCCTGCGGGCCGAGACGGCGGCGGTCACTGCGGGTGCACTCCTGGTCGCGCTCCGTCAGGGCGTGGTCAAACCCGCCTGACCGCGCACCGTGGTTGATGCGGGGCCGCAATGACACGTACAGTGTTCGTCGTGAGAGGAACTCACACGGTGGGCGGTCATCCAGAGACCCCGACCAGAGAGGGTGAAGGGGCACATGGTCGCTGACATCGATCCCGCGGGGGAGTACGGACGGAAGGTGGGTGAACGCCTCCGCGCCATCCGTCGCCAGAAGCGCATGTCGCTCCAGGAGGTCGAAGCCGCGTCCGACCACGAGTTCAAGGCCTCCGTCCTCGGTGCCTACGAGCGCGGCGAGCGGGCCATCTCGGTGCCCCGCCTCCAGCGCCTGGCCCGCTTCTACTCCGTGCCGGTGGACCAGCTCCTGCCCGGCAACGCCATGCCCGACTTCGGCCAGGGCGGCAGCGAGGTCATCGACCTCACCGACAGCCGTTCGGCCAAGGCCGTGCTCGGCTCGATCATCATCGACCTGACCCGCCTGGAGACCCTCTCGGGCCCCGAGGCGGACATGCTGAACCGCTACCTGTCGATGATCCAGGTCCAGCGCCAGGACTTCAACGGCCGGGTGCTCACCATCCGCCGGGACGACCTGCAGGCCATCGCCGCCATCCTCGGCACCGACGTGGACAGCACGCCGGCCCGCCTGGACGACCTCGGTCTCCGCCGGGTCCCGTCCACCTCGGCGTAGACGGCCCGACCGGCGCAGCTCCGGTGCGCCCCTCCCTAGCCTTGGCCGGTGGCCTTCGGCGTCTACGTGCACGTCCCCTTCTGTGCCCGACGCTGTGACTACTGCGCCTTCGCCGCCTGGGACGACCGCCACGACCTGACCGGCCGCTACCTGGCCGCCCTGCGCCGCCAGGCGCAGGGCGAGGCCCGCGTGCTGCCCGGAGGTCACCAGCGTGTTCGTGGGCGGCGGCACGCCGTCCATGGTCCCCGCCGAGGGCCTCCTGGCCGTGCTGGCCGAGCTCCCCCTGGCCGACGGGGCGGAGGTCACCGTGGAGTGCAACCCCGACACCGTCACCCCCGAGCTGGTCGACGCCTACGTCGCCGGCGGGGTCAACCGCCTGTCCTTCGGGGTGCAGTCGATGGTGCCCCACGTGTTGGCGTCGCTCGGTCGCGAGCACGATCCGGCCAACGTCCGGCGCTGCGTCGGGCTCGCCCGGTCCGCGGGGCTGGACTCGTTCAACCTGGATGTCATCTACGGAGCGGCGGGGGAGTCGGTCGCGGACTGGCGCCACACCCTCGAGGAGGTCCTGGCCCTCGACCCGCCCCACGTGTCGGCCTATGGGCTCACCGTCGAGGCCGGCACCCCACTGGCCGACGATCCCGCCCGCCACCCCGACGACGACGACCAGGCGGACAAGTACGAACTGGCTGACGACCTGCTGGGCGCGGCGGGGATGGAGTGGTACGAGGTGTCCAACTGGTCCCGTGCCGGCCACGAGTGCCGTCACAACCAGCTCTACTGGTCCCAGGGCGAGTACCTGGCGCTGGGCTGTGCCGCCCACGGCCACCGGGCCGGGCGGCGCTACTGGAACCTGCGCACCCCGGAGCGCTACGTCGACGCCGTCGAGGCCGGGCGGTCCGTGGAGGCCGCCGACGAGCGGCTGGACCACGAGGCCCGGCGCATCGAAGGGCTGCAGTTGGCCCTGCGCATGCGGGGCGGCGTGCCCGCCCGGTCCCTGCCGATCGACGACCTGGACGGCCTGGTCGAGGTCGTGGACGACCGGGCGGTGCTCACCCGGCGGGGTCGCCTGCTGGCCAACGAGGTCGCCCTCCGCCTTCGTTGACAGAGAGGCCGCGCCACGGCGTCAGCCTCGCGTCAGGTTGTTCATCGGAAGGAAACATTCAGGAGACCCCTCCGAAATCCTGGTCCCGCACACTCCGGCGGTCACATCGACTCAGGAGGGAACTTCCACATGGAGTACGACGCGGGCGCAACAGCCTGGGTGCTGATCAGCAGCGCCTTGGTCCTGTTCATGACCCCGGGCCTGGCGCTCTTCTACGGCGGTATGACCCGCTCGAAGAACGTCCTCAACATGCTGATGATGAACGTGTACTGCATGGGCATCATCCCGGTGTTGTGGGTGATCCTCGGGTTCACCCTGGCCTTCGGGGCCTCGGGCGATGCCGGGTGGATCGGCGACTTCGAGTTCTTCGGCGCCAAGGACCTCTACACGGCCCTGCCGGGCGACCTCGGCAGCGGCGGCTTCTTCGAGGCACTCACCATCCCGCTGGTCGTCTTCATCGTCTTCCAGCTCACCTTCGCGGTGATCACCCCGGCGCTGATCAGCGGCGCGGTGGCCGACCGCATGAAGTTCGCGGCCTGGGCCCTGTTCATCCCCGTCTGGGCGCTCCTGGTCTACAGCCCGGTGGCCCACTGGGTCTTCGCCGGTGGCTGGTTGGCTGACCTGGGTGCCCTGGACTTCGCCGGTGGTGCGGTCGTGCACATGAACGCCGGGGCCGCGGCGCTCGCCCTGGTCCTGCTGCTGGGCAAGCGCAAGGGCTGGCCGGCGACGCCGATGCCGCCGCACAACCTGACGATGACCATGCTCGGCACGGGCATCCTCTGGTTCGGCTGGTTCGGGTTCAACGCCGGTTCGGCGCTCGCCGCCGACGGCATCGCCGCCGCCGCCTTCCTGAACACCTTCGTCGCCGCCGCGGCGGGCATGATCGCCTGGCTGATCGTCGAGTGGATCAAGGACGGCCACCCCACCACGCTGGGCGCCTGCTCCGGCGCGGTGGCCGGCCTGGTGGCGATCACCCCCTGCGCCGGCTTCGTCGGTGGGCTCGCCCCGCTGTACATCGGCCTGGGTGTCGGCGTCGTCTGCTACTTCGCCATCCAGATGAAGTACAAGTTCGGCTACGACGACTCCCTCGACGTGGTCGGCGTGCACCTGATCGGGGGCCTCTTCGGCACCCTCGCCCTGGGGCTGTTCGCCGACGCGACCATCAACCCGCTGGTCGTCGACGAGGGCCTGTTCCTCGGTGGCGGCACCGCCCTGCTGGTCGACCAGGCCATTGCGGCGGCCGCGGTCATCGGGTTCGCCTTCGTGGCCACGCTGATCATCGGCAAGCTGATCGACATGACCATCGGCCTCCGGGTCAGCGAGAGCGACGAGCAGGTCGGACTCGACCAGAGCCAGCACGCCGAGAGCGGCTACAACCTGGCCGACCACTCCTAAACGGCAACGACGACGAAAGGAACTGTGACCATGAAGCAGATCACTGCAGTCATCAAGCCGTTCAAGCTGGATGATGTGAAGGCGGCCATGAAGGGCGCCGGCGTGCAGGGCATGACGGTGACCGAGGTCAAGGGCTTCGGCCGCCAGGGAGGCCACACCGAGGTCTACCGGGGCGCCGAGTACCAGGTGGACCTCGTGCCCAAGGTGCGCCTGGAGGCGGTGGTGGACGACGCTGTCGCCGCCGCCGTCGTCGAGGCCCTCATCGCCGCCGCGGCACCGGCGAGATCGGGGACGGCAAGGTGTGGGTGACCGACGTGTCGGAGATCACCCGCATCCGGACCGGCGAGAAGGGCGTCGACGCCGTCTGATGTCGATGCTCTCGTCGCAGGGGAGGGGCTCCGGCCCCTCCCCTGCCGTCGGTGTCAGATAGCCGTCAGATGGTTGACCACCGACTGCCACGAAGAACGAACATCCGGGCAACACGTGCTCCCTACCTTTCCTCTCCATGCCGTTCCTGGTGACCGCGGTCATCAAGCCGTACAAGCTCGACGACGTGAAGGCGGCGCTCCAGGGCGCCGGCATCCCGGGCCTGACGGTGAGCGAGGTCCAGGGCTACGGACGACAGGGCGGCAAGACCGAGACCTTCCGGGGCGCCGAGTACCAGGTGGACTTCGTGCCCAAGGTCCGCCTCGACCTGGTCGTGGACTCGGCCTCGGTCGACCGGGCGATCGAGCTGATCGCCGACGCCGCCCAGACCGGCAAGATCGGCGACGGGAAGATCTGGGCCATCGACCTGGATCGCCTGCAGTCGGGTGCGCACGGGCGAGGTCGGGGAGGACGCGGTGTGAGGTGGCGATGAGCAGCTCGTCGGAGCACGCCGTGGCCGGGGCCGGCGTGGCCATGGTCCGCTGGCCGGGCGAGGAGGAACGGCTGACCCGGCTCCGGACCGAGGGGCGCCCCCGTCTGTTGCTGGTCGAAGGGCGGCACGGCCCCGCCGCTGCCCGCCGACGACCTCGAGGACTGGATCCGGGTGCCCGCGCAGGAGATCGACATGCGGGCCCGCCTGGAGGGCCTCGAGCGCCGCTACCGGGACCAGGGCGCCGTGCTGCCCGGAGATCGACGAGGACGGCGTGCTGCGGGTCGGCGGGGACTGGGTGTCCCTGCCGCCGGTGGACTACCGGCTGGCCGCGGCCCTGGTCGAACGCTTCGGTGCGGTGGTCAGCCGCGAGGCCCTGGCCCGGGCCGGTTGGCCCGGCGGCGCCCCCGCCCGCAACGCGCTCGACGTGCACGTCCTCCGGCTCCGCCGCCGCCTCGAGCCGGTGGGCCTGGTCATCCGCACGGTGCGCTCCCGGGGCTACGCCCTGGAGCGGGCCCCCCGGGTGGCGACGCCGGGACCAGCGGAGTGACCGCCGGCTGGCGGCGGATGCTGCTCACGGTCGTCGTCTTCGCCGGCGTGCTGTCCATCGGGCCGTTCATCACGCCGATCCCGCACGGCGAGCTCCTGAGCTCCGCGGAGCTCGAGAACGTGCAGGGCGTGGCCTTCGGCTCGTCCGGCGGGGCCGAGGACACCGTGGTCGGGCTGTCGATCATCGATGCCACGGGGGTGCCCGAGCGGGGCCGCCTCGGCGCTCGCCTGCTCGTCGTCTTCCTGCTCGGCCTCGGGCTGGGCGTCGTCCTTCTCGCCCTGGCCCGACCCCTCACCCGGTCACCGGTCCGCCTCCGACCTGTCGTCGCCCTGCTCCCCGACCGACGAGGACCTCCCGCGCTCCTGGCCTGACACGTCCGCACCGCGCCCGCGGTGCGTGTCCCAGCCTGGAGAGGAACATGTCCCGATTCGATGTCGCGGTGCCGGTCGCCCCGGTGCCCACCATCTCTGCCGACGACTTGGTCGCCCACGTGGCATGGCCGGCGGAGGCCGACCGCCGTCGCGCGCTGGCCGACGCAGGCGTCCCCCGCCTGCTCTTCATCGCCCCCGGCCATGCCGCGCCCCCACCCCTCGACCTCTACGAGGACTGGGTCCGGGTGCCGGCGTCACCCGAAGAGGTCGCGTTGCGGGCGGCCAACCTCAGCCATCGCGTGCAGCAACGGGAGGGTCCCCCGGTCTGACCGCCCGGTCCCGTAGCTTCACCGTCTCGATTCCTGGACGGAGGGAGCGGTGATGCGACGGGTGCTGGCGGTGGTGGCTCTGCTGTCGATCGTGCTGGTCGGCTGTGGCGACGACGCCGACGACGACACGGCGGGGGCCGACGGTGGGGACACGACGACCACGGCTGCCGAGACCACGGAGCCCAGCGCCGACGCCGTCGAGCCCGCGGCCTTCGACGTGACCTCGGTCGACTTCGGC
Organism: uncultured Microthrixaceae bacterium; assembly: GCA_963748285.1. Classification (GTDB taxonomy): domain Bacteria; phylum Actinomycetota; class Acidimicrobiia; order Acidimicrobiales; family DATDAH01; genus DATDAH01. Next base: position 888,897 of record CAVVIF010000008.1, on the reverse strand, counting down.
TACGAGTTCGCCTCGGCCGAGGTCCCGGCCGGGCCGGTCCAGGTCAGCCAGACCAACGAGGGCAGCGTGGACCACCAGGTCACACTCATCCGCCTCGACGACGGCATGACCCCCGACGAGCTGGTCACGATCGTGGCGGAGGAGGGCGACGACGCCCTCGACCCGTCGATCTTCGCGGGCGGCCCGAACAGCGTGCGCCCGGGGGAGTCCAACACGGCGCTGGTCGAACTGACGGCGGGGGACTACGTGGCGTACTGCTTCCTGCCCAATCATGCGGCCCAGGGGATGGTCGAGCCGTTCTCGGTCACCGGTGAGCCGCCGGTGGAGGTGGCGACGCCGACCCCGGCGTCCACCGTCGGTCTGTCCAACTTCGAGTTCGCCGTGCCCGAGGGCTTCGACGGCCAGGGGACCGTCGAGGTGGTCAACGACGGCGACCAGGCCCACGAGCTGACGATCATCACCGCCGATCAGGCCAGCGCCGGTGGGCTGACGACCATCGCCCCCGGCGAGACCGGGTACGTCGACCTGGCGCTGCCTCCCGGTGACTACCGGTTCGTCTGCTTCATCACCGACCCCGACTCCGGCCAGATCCACCTCCAACTCGGCATGGACCAACCCGTCACCATCAGCTGACCCCGTTCTGGCTCCCGGTGCTTCGGCCATGACCGGAGTATCGGGAGCGGAAGGGATCAGGTGGGGAGGCGGAGGACCTGGCCGGGGAACAGGAGGTCCGGGTCGTCGGGATCGGTGAGCCGGTCCCGGTTGGCGTCGATGAGGGCGAGCCAGGGCTCGACGACCTCGGCATCACCGGCCGGACGCCCGAGACGAGCCGAGGTGAGGCGCTCGGCCACGGACCAGAAGCTGTCTCCGGGCAGCGCGGTGACCATCCCCGGTGGCTCGGGGGAAGGCGGGTGATGGTCCGGCGGCGGAGACTCGGCGGGTGGCTCCGGGGTCACGGTGTCGGCGGCCGCCGGCTCGAGTCGCGGTGCGCCGTTCGTGGGAGGCGGGGCGGATGGCGCGCTCGGCGCAGGCTCGGGTTCGAGCCGTGGGGCGGGGCGGGCGGGCTCGTCGGGGGCCAGGACCGGGGCCGACTCCGCCGCGTGGGCCGCGAGGGGCTGGAAGGGCAGGACGCCGAGGGTGAGGGCCGAGACCCCGACGAACCGGCGGAGACCGCCGGCGATGCCCCGCGCCGTCCATCGGGCCACGACGGATCGGGCCGACGCGGGCAGCAGGCGCAGGGCGCTCAGGAGGAGACCGAGGAACACCAGGGCGAGGTAGCCGGCGAGGAGCGCAGCCATGGTGCGCAGGCCGAAACGGGTGATCTGGGCCGACCGCGCCGCGGGGTCGAGCAGGTCCAGCCGGGGGAGTGACCGGGGGACGAGCAGGACGGCGACGACGACGCCGGCCACGAGGCCGATGCCCGCGCGGACGGTCGGTCCCGATCTCACGGCCCCGGGACCTCGACGGTCGTCCCGTCCGACTGGCGGACGAGGAGCACGTCCCGGTCGGGGCCGACGCGGCGGGCGAGCCCGTCACTGCCGGGGAACCGGCCGACGAACCGCGCCGTCACCGCTGCATCCGGGTCCCAGGTGGGGAAGATCCACACCTCGTCGGCGTCCGGCCGGAGCAGGGCGACGGTGGCCACGCCGTCGCCGTCCCAGTCGCCCACCCGGAGCTGGTCCTGGGCCCGACCGACCCGGAAGCGCTCGTCGTCCACCTCGATCCAGCCGCGGCCGATGCGGACCCCGTTCGGGCAGCCGTCGCCGTCCACGTCGGCGGCGACCGGCGAATCCGGGGCGGGACACGCCGGGGGGACCGTGGGGGAGGCGACGGTGGCGTCGGCGGGCCCAGGCGCCGGACGGCTGGTGGCCCCCACGGCGCCGACCGCCACGACGACGGCACCGATCGCCCCGAGCACGAGGGCTCGTCGTGGGTGGGTGGGCTGGTGCGGTTCCCGGGGTGCGCGGGACCGGCGCCGGAGGCGGATGGCGACCAGGTCGATGATCGCCTGGCGCCGTCCGGGCGGGGCCGGAGGGGAACGGTCGCCGACGACGCTCGAGGTGACCGGTGCGCCGAGCAGCTCGCGGATCGTGTCGGCGAGGGCCCTCGCCCCGGGTCGTCGTCCCGGCTCGTCGTCGGTGGCCTGGTCGGCCAGGGTGAGCAGGGCGCGCTGCCGGTAGCCCTGCCAGGGGATCCGGCGCCACGGTCGTCGGTCCGGGATCGGCTCCTCCTCGAGGTCGGGATCGAGGAGGCCGCGGAGCACCAAGCCGATGCCGAGGACGTCGTCGGCGGGCACCCGCCCGGTCGGGATCGGCGGCCAACCCACAGAGCACGACCCGGTCGCCGGTCACCAGCACGTGCTCGGGGCACAGCGCCCCGTGGACGATCCCGAGGGCGTGCAGGTCGGCGACGGTCGACGCCGAGGTCGGCGATCAGGCCCGCGACCCGTTCGGTGGCGACCGGGCCGATCGTGGCCAGGGTGCGGGGTCCGGCGTACCCGGTGACGAGGACCGGGCCTTCGCTCGCCTCCCGGAGCTCGACGAAGCGGACCACACCCGGGTGGTCGATGGCGATCGAGGCCGCTCGGCCTCGGCCCGGATGGCCGCCGGGCCGTGATCGTCGGTGGCCCGCTTGCAGGCGAGTGGCTGGCCGTCGGCGCCGGACTCGATGCTGACGTGACTGGTCATCGGAGGCGGGCCGTGGCCCGGGCGTCCGCCCGCACGGTCACCCGGTGCGGAACCCCTGGGATCGCCCGCGGCGAAGGCGAGCGGGACGGGGGCCGACACCGTGACCGCGACCGAGCGGGGGTCGGTCACCTGGGCGGCGACGCGCGACGGGCAGCGGGGCGTGGTCGGCATGGGCTTCGGCCACGGATCGGATCCGTCCGGGAGCGAGGTGGTACTGGCCGCCGGCCCGCAGCCCGGTGACATCCAGTCCGACGGTGACCGCATCGTTGGCCGTGGCCGCGGCGAGGTCGTCGACCTGGCGTTGGGCGAGGTGCAGGCGGGCGAAGTCCACCGTGATCGACGCCAGCACGACCATCACCAGCAGCGTCGCCGGGAAGAACAGCAGGGTGCTGGCGCGGTCCTCGGAGCGGGTCATGGGCCGACCGCGCACGCCGCGAGCCCCGGCAGGCCGTCGCGGTAGGGATCGATGACCTCGACGTGGTGGGCCCGGACCACCACGGCCGGTCGATGGGCCCGCCAGGGCACGGCGACCGCGGGCACCTCGAGGACGGCGTCGTGGCGGGTGGGCGCACAGCGCCGGAAGGGGCTCGCCGCCCGTTCGAGGCGCAGCGTCCCGGGGTCACGGCCGGATCGCTCCACGACCGCAGCCGCCGCCTGCTCGGCCCGGTGCCGGGCCAGGACCGACGACGGTGCTTCCACGTAGGCCCGGGTGGCCTCCCGCGCCGCGGCGGTCGTGACGAACTTGGCGTCGACGACCGCCCACGTGTGGGCCAGGACCAGGATGCCGATGGACAGGACGAGGAGGCCGAACGGCACGGCCTCGATCCCGGCGACCTGGCCGGTGTCGCCCCGGAGCCGACGCGCGCTCATGAGGGGCGCTCCGCACGGGCGACGGCCCCCCGCCGGATGTCGGCGGGCAGGCCGGGCAGGGCCGGCCCGGGCACCCGGATCTCGATCGTCGGCCCGTCGGCGGTCTCGGCCCAGGCCACGACGGCACCCGGGCCCAGGGCGGTGCGGATGCGGACGGCGGCCTCGGCGCGAGCCCGGTCGGCGGCCCCGGGTGGGGCCTCGGCCACCCGGTGCACGGCGTCGGTGGCGACCGCGCCGACCACGGAGGTCCGGTGCAGACGGGCCACGAGTTGGACCGTCCCGAGGAGCATGGTGAAGGCGACGGTCAGGCCGATGGCGGCGCTGAGGGTCCCGGCCCCGCGCTCGGTTGTCAGCCGCCGATCTGGTTGATCTGCTCGTTGGTCTGGACCTCGGCGTTGGCCCAGATCTGCTGGAAGCCGACCCACATGAGGGCGCCCGAGGAAGGCGACGATGAGCACGGCGATGGCGGCCGAGATCACCCCTTCGCCCCGTTGGCCCCGGAGGCGCCGGGTCGTCGGCGGGCAGCAGGAACGGGGCTGGGTCACGGTGGGACCTCCGGGAGGGCACGGGTTCAGGCCCCGGCGAAGAGCCGGAGCGCGTCGAGGAACGGGACGAGGAGCAGGAGCGAGCCGGGCAGGAGGGTCGCCACCGTCACCGGGACCCAGACCTGCTGGGACCGCCGCTCGAGGTCGCCGAGCAGCTCGCGGTGGGCCTGCTCGCGGATGGCGTCGGATTCCTGCTCGACGAGGTGGTCGAGGTCGGTGGTCTCCCCGGCGAGGGTGAGGACGCCGACGAGGTGGCTGACGCCCGGCACGGGACGGAGGTCGGCCCATTCGCGGAGCGCGGCGCGCTCGTCGACGCCCTGCTGCAACTGGCGGGTGACCCGGCGGAGATCGTCGGACAGGGGTCCCTGGCCCCGATCGCCGAGGTGGACGACGGCGGCGGCCACGGATCGGCCGGCGGCGAGGAGCATGCCCAGCTGCTCGGCGACGGTGGGCAGCTCACGGATGATCTGGCGGGTCTGGCGACGCTCCTGGTCGGCCAGGAGGTGCTCATGGATCGCGAACACGACGACGGGGGTGCCGAGCACGAGCACGACGGTGACGGCGGGGGCGGACCCCGTCGGGGCGGTGGCGGCCAGCACGCCGGCGAGGCCGAGCCCGGCGACGGCCTGGCTGATCTGGCGGAACCGGAATGCGCCCGGATCGAGGGAGTGGTGCACACGCCGGAGCCGGCGCTCGAGGGGCTCGGTGGCCCGGAGCCAGCGGGCGAGGTGCTCACCGACCACGAGCGTGAGCGGAGTGAGGCGGCGCCGCAGCGGGAGGCGCTCGACCGCCGGTCCGACACCGAGATGGGGCCGCAGGCGGGCGCGGAGGGTGGGCCGCCGGACCGGTCCGACTGTCGAGAGGAGGAGGGCGACGCCGCACCAGAGCAGGGCCGACGCCGGCAGCGCGCTCACGGGCCGAAGATCCGGGGCTCGTCGGGCAAGCGGAGGTAGCGCCCCGCCCACAGCCAGCAGCCGGCGACCAGGCAGGCGGCGACGAGGCCGACGGCCTGCCCTCCGGGCGAGGCGAACGCCGCCCGGCCGCGTGCCGACCGCCTGACCCGCGACGGCCATGCCCACGGGCACCACCACCACGAAGCGGCGGGCGAACCGGGCCCCGGCGAGCTTGGCCACGGCGAGGTCGCGGGTGGCCAGGTCCTGGCGGCGGTCCTCGGCCAGGCGGGCCAGACGGCGGCCGACATCGGCCCCGCCCAGTTGGTGGGCCACGAGGAGCGTCTCGCAGACGGTGTCGGTCGAGGCCTCGCGCAGCCGGTCCTTCAGGACCGCGAGCGTGCGCTCGAAGTCGGCCGACACCCGCCAGGCCCGGCGGGCGGCGAGGAAGGCGGTCGCCATCGGCTCGGGGACGCGGTCCCCGGCCTCGAGCAAGGCCCGCGGTATGGACCGACCGCCGCTGGTGGTGAGGACCCGGACCTCCTCGAGCAGTGCCGGCCACACCCGTCGGGCCTGGTCCCGGCGGGCGGCGTCCACCGACCGGCGGCCGAGGACGGAGCACGCAGCCGCCAGCGCCCCGACGGCGACGGCGACGGGGCCGCCGATGGCGACCGCTCCCAGGAGCAGGCCGAGCTGCGCCGGCACCGAGCGGGAGTGCACTCCGGCGGGCCAGCGCGACGAGGTCAGGCCGCCGGCGGGCCGACGGGGTGGGGCGCGACCAGAGCAGGTGGACGCCGAGGGCCGCCAGGCACCCCCAGGCCAGGCGCGGTCATCGCTCGACCCGCCCGCGGCTCAGGAGCGGCCCCACGTCGACGCCGCGCGCGGCCAGGCGGGCGGTGAGCCGGTCGGGGACCAGGCCCGACCACTCCAGCGGCCGATCAGGGCGGGGGCGCACCACGAGCGGAGTGGCGGTGAACCGTCCGCTGTCACCGGAAGCCAGGTCCTCCACGGCGAGCACCTCGGTGACCCGAGGACCGTCAGGGCCTCTCGTGCAGTGCACGACGACGTCGACGGCCTCGGCCACCAGGGTGGTGAGGGTCGCCGGGCCGAGGTTGGTGGCCTCGTCGGCCAGTTGGCAGATGAAGCGGAGGCGGGTCAGCGCCTGCGCGGCCGAGCCGGCGTGGACCGTCGTGTAGCCGGTCACCCCCGACGACAGCGTGAGGAGGAGCGGCAGCGCCTCGCGGTCGCGGACCTCGCCGACGATCGCCGACGTCGGGTGCCATCCGCAGGAACGCGGCGACGAGACGGCGGAGGCCGATCTCGGGGCGGTCCGGCCGCGGCCCACGGGTCTGCATGCCCGCGACGTTGGCCACGGGGACCTCGGCCTCGAAGACCTCCTCGGCCACCACGACACGTGCCCGGGGGTCGAGCTCGGCGACGCAGCAGGACAGCAGGGTCGTCTTGCCCGCTCCCGGCCGGCCGGAGACGACGAGGGAAGTGCCGCCGCGGACCAACGCGGCCAAGAGGTCCGCCGTCGGCCCGTCGAGCATCCCCGTGGCGACCAGGTCGTCGAGCCGCCGGTAGGCGACCCCGGTGAACTTCCGGATGTTGACCATCGTGTGGCCACCCCGGCTGAGGTCCCGGTGGACGATGTGGAGCCGGGCCCCGTCCGCCAACTGGGCGTCCTGCAACCCGAGGGTCGGGTCCAGCTTCCGGTGGGCCCCGGTGGCGTCGTCCAGGATCCGGGTGAGGACCCGCAGGACGTGATCGTCGTCGTGGAAGACATCGTCGTGGGCGCCGTCGGGGCCGCGGTGCCGCTTGACGAAGAGCGCGTCGGGGGCGTTGACCATGATCTCCCAGACGTCGTCGTCCTCCAGGAGCGGGCCGAGGGGGCCGTAGCCCACGAGGTTGCGCAGGGCCCGGTCGACGACGTCATCGTCGAGGGCGACGGGCCGGCGACCGTCCCGGTGCTCGGCGTTCCACCGGTCGACGGTCTCGGACACGAGCCGACCGAGACGGTCGAGGCCCTCGGGGCCGTTGAGGTCGAGGGCCAACTGGTCGGCCCGCTCCTGGGCGAGCCGCTCGATGGTCGGCCAGCGGCGACGGCGGCATCACGACGTGCCTTCCAGGATGCGGCCGACCCGGCGGACGAACCGAGGGGGCAGGGCGGTGGCCTCGCGGACGGTGCGTTCGACGCCGGGGTCGTGGGCGAGGCAGGTGGGGGTCGGCCAGGGCCCTTCGGCGACGTCCTCGAGCAGGCGTTGCACCGTCCGCTGGGCCAGCGCCTGCCCGCTGCGGCGCCGCGGGCCGTGGTTGAGGACGGGCCGCAGCCGATCGCCGGGGGATGCCGTGCCGGCGTCGAGGTCGAGGAGCGTCCGGACGAGGCGATGGACCCCCGTCGTCGACCATCCGCCGACGACCACCAGGATCGTGGCCCGGGTGGCCGCGATGGCCCGGGCGAGGGCGTTGCGCTCCTCCAGGTCGAGCGACCCGCTCTCGACCCGTCCGTCCAGGTCGGCGCCGATGTCGGCGACCACCAGCGCCGCCCCGTCGCTCGACGTCGGCCACCGTCTGCTCCGCGACCGACGGTGCTGAGGACGGTCCACTCCTGGCGGCGGCGCAGACCGCAGAGGAGGTCGTATCCGGCGGGCTGCGGGAGGGTGGGCAGGGCCGAGGGGTCGGCCGGTGCGTGGCGAAGGCCCTCCGCCAGTTCGAACACGCCGTCGTGGCCGGGCGGGACCCCGTGGCGGACGTGCTGGTCGGCGTCGAGGGCGAGGTCGGCCAGCACCACGGGGCCCCGGCCGGCGCGGTGGGTGGCCAGCGCCTGCGCCACTGTCGAGGCCCCGGCGCCGCCGGGGCCGGTGACCGCCACCAGCCTCTGCGGTCCCCTCGGTGGTCGGACCCGGCCCGGTCGTGGCCGGGCGTGCGGCCCGGGTCCGGGCGTGGGCCTGCAGCAGCGCCGCCAGGGCCGAGGCGTCGAAGTCGGCCGGCGAGCAGCGCGTCGGGGTCCAGGCGCTCGGCGGCGGGGGTCAAGGTCGGCGTGGTCGACCACGGCCGAGCGCCGTCCCGGCCCGACGCACGGCGTCGGCCAGCGTCCGGTCGACGCCGGGCAGGCCGGCCTCGACGATGGCGAGGTCGACCGGTGCGTCGGCGACCAGGGCGCGCAGCTCCTCGGCGGAGACGCAGGTGGTGGCGTCCAGCGGGAGGGTGGCGCCGGAGCCCCAGCGGGCGACCGCCCGGGGCCAGGCCGGGCCCGGGCCGTCCGAGCGGTGGCGACGCGGTGACGGATCACGAGCGTCGACCCCGGCGACGAGCGGGCGATGGTGAGCCGGCCCTCGTCGACCGCGTCGACCACGCCGAGCAGCGCTCGGACTGCGCATGGCAGCCGGACGGTGACCACGAGGCCACCCGTGTCTCGCCAGGAGCCCGTCGGCCTCGCCGACGGCGTCGATGACCGTCGCGGCTTCGGCCACGACCCGGGTCGCACCGGCGGCCGGCGTGGCGACCAGGTCGACGAGCTCGCCGGGGCGCAACGACCCGCCGAGCGCCCGGTCGGCGCTCACGGCGAAGCGCGACGTCGACGCCCGTGGCCGGGGCGGTGCCGGCAGGCAGGACCTGGCCGAGGAGGACGGGCTCGCCCGGCGGCGAGCGGGGCGAGGGTGGTCGCCCCCGTCCAGCACGGCGGGCTGCCCGTGAACGCCCGATCGGCCAGCGGCGAGGGGAGGTCGACCGGCACCACGCCGAGGAGGTCGGGCCCAGGACGGTGCCCGGCCGGCACGTCCCGGGCCGCCACGACCACGCTGGACCGGGCGGCCGGTCGGCGTGGGCGTAGGCCTGGCTGACCCCGAGGAGGGCGAGGGTGACGAGCAGGCCGCCGAGCGCGGCCCGCAGCGTCACGGCGGGCCGAGAGAGCAGGGAAGGGAGGGGAAAGGCTCCGAATCGTCACCAGACGGCACGATACGATGCTCAATGGTGACGTTTCAAGATGTTTCGATGTTTTCGTGTCTGTGCCGTACCGATTCGTGTCCTGATGGTTCTCAGGTGGCTCCCGGTCGTCCTCGGGGGTATCCGCGTCCTCGGCACACCCCCGGCTACCGTCGATTGCCATGGCATCCGAGATCGAGTGGCTGAGCACGGCCGAGGCGGCCGGGCGGCTGGGGATCACCCCCCGCACGCTCTACCGGTTCCTCGACGAGGGCCAGCTGCCGGGCTACCGCTTCGGGCGGGTCATCCGCCTGCAGGCGACCGATGTCGAGGCGTTCATCGAGCACAGCCGGATCGAGCCCGGCACGCTCGAGCACCTCTACCCCGATCCGTCCCCCAAGGCGGCGGCGACCGCTGACGACGACACGTAGAGCGGCCCGGCCGGCCCGTCCCGCGCTGCAGGGTGACGACGTCGGATCCCACCGCCGTCACCGTGCCCGTGGTGCGCCGCGCCGTCGGCCAGCACCAGGGTCACCACGTCTCGCCCACCTGGCGGGACAGCGCCTCGACGAAGGTCCGGTCCACCCGCATCGGGCCCGGGCCCTCGTGCTCGCCGGCGGCCTCCACGGTCGACACCGCCGAGAGCCGGAGGTAGCGCCATCGGCCGTGGGCGGCGAGGCGGACGTGGTCCGGGCCCAGCTCGGTCACCGACCCGGGCTGGGGACCGCCCGGCGTACCCAGGCGCACCGCCCGACCGGCGGGCGCCAGCCGCTCGAGGATCGACCGCCGGCGTCGCCTCCTCGGCGCCCAGCTGGGCCCAGTCGGCCCGGCGCGAACGGGCGTCGGCCGCCTGGGCCAGGCGGGCCTCGCGGGCCAGCGCCTCGGGGTCGAGGCGGATCGGACACCGACGGGGCAACGTAGATCTCCCCGGGTCCGCCGCGTCAGGGGGCGGTACGCTCGCCCGGACCGCGAATGCCATCGTCTCCCGTGAAGATCAACGTCCCCGGCAACCACCTGATGGTCGGCCTCCTCGGCCAACGTGACGAGCTGCTGCGCCTGATCGAGGCCGCCTTCGCCGACACCGACATCCGGGTCCGGGGCAACGAGATCACCGTCGAGGGCGAGGACACCGAGGCGGTGGCCCGCCTCTTCGAGGAGCTGGTCATCCTCGTGCAGCGGGGCCACGCCCTCGAGCCCGCCGAGGTGGTGCGCACCATCGAGATGATCCGGGCCGACGAGCGGCCCTCCGAGGTCCTCACCGCCGAGGTGCTGCGGGGCTTCAAGGGCAAGACGGTGCGGCCCAAGTCCAGCGGGCAGAAGCGCTACGTGGACGCCATCGCCGACAACATCATCACCATCGGCATCGGCCCCGCCGGCACGGGCAAGTCCTGGCTGGCGGTGGCCACCGCCGTGCAGGCGCTGCAGGCCAAGGAGGTCGAGCGCATCATCCTCACCCGCCCGGCGGTCGAGGCGGGGGAGCGGCTCGGCTTCCTGCCCGGCGACCTGATGGCCAAGATCGACCCGTACCTGCGGCCGCTCTACGACGCCCTGTTCGACATGGTCGGGGCCGAGGGGGCCGAGCGCCTGATCGAGCGGGGCACGGTCGAGGTGGCGCCGCTGGCCTTCATGCGGGGGCGCACGCTCAACGGCAGCTTCATCATCCTGGACGAGGCCCAGAACACCTCGCCCGAGCAGATGAAGATGTTCCTGACCCGCATCGGCTTCGGCTCCAAGGCCGTGATCACCGGCGACACGACCCAGGTCGACGTCCAGCACGGCCGCTCCGGCCTCGAGGGCCTCGAGCGGATCCTCACCGACATCGACGGCCTGGCCTTCGTGCGCCTGGGCTCCAAGGACGTGGTCCGCCACCGCATCGTGCAGGACATCGTGGACGCCTACGACAAGGCGTCCCTGAACCGGCCGCCCGTCGTGACCGTGGCCGTCGCCCCCGGTCGTCGTGGCCCGGGACGACCAGGCCGCCGAGCCGGTCGACGTCGACCGCTGGGCCGACCTGGCCGCCGCCGTGCTGGCGGCCGAGGGCGAGGCAGGGCGAGCTGAACCTGCTCTTCGTGGACGAGGCGGCCATGGCCGAGCTCAACCAGGAGCACATGGGTCACGAGGGCCCGACCGACGTGCTGTCGTTCCCCATCGACGGCCCGGGCGCCGGCCCCGACGGCCTGCTGGGCGACGTCGTGGTCTGCCCGGCCGTGGCCCGCCGCAACGCCCCCGACCACGCCGGCACCTACGAGGACGAGCTGGCCCTGCTGGTGGTCCACGGCGTGCTCCACGTCCTCGGCCACGACCACGCCGAGGACGACGAGGCCGCGGCGATGCGGGCCGCCGAGGTCGGCCCACCTGGAACGGTTCAGCCGATGAGCCGGGACGGCGACCCCCCGAGTCCCGACCGGACGGCGGCATGAGCACGCATCGAGATCGCTGGCCCTGGCCGGCTCCGTGGTGCTGGTGCTGCTCGCCGCGGTGCTGGCGGTGGCCGAGACGGCCTTCACCCACCTCGGCCGGGCCCGGGCCGAGGCCATCGACAACGCCCGCTCGGGCAAGACCAAGGACAAGAGCCGGGACGAGGACGGCAACGGCACCAGCGGGGCCGAGGACACCGATCCGGCCCACGCCGGCGTGCTCGTCGGCCTGCTGGCCCGCCGGGGCCAGGTCCTCAACCCGGTCCTCTTCCTGGTCCTCGTCTGCCACCTGGCCGTCGCCACGATCGTGGCCGTGGTCGCCTACGACCACTGGGGGCGCTCCGGCCGTGCTCGTCGCCCTCGGCATCGAGCTGGTCGTCATCTACGTGGTGGCCGAGGCCGCGCCCGAAGACCTGGGCCCTGCGAGCACACCGACGTGGCCGCGGTCCGGGTGGCGCCCGCTCGTCCGGGGCCTCGGCCGCCCTCGCCCCGCTGCGCTGGGTCCTGCGGCTGCTCATCGGCCTGGCCAACCTCCTCGTGCCCGGGCAAGGCCCGCAAGGAGGGCCCGTCGGTCTCCGAGGACGAGCTGCTGGCCCTGGCCGGGGTGGCCGCCGAGGCCGCGGTCATCGAGGCCAGCGAGCGCGCCCTGATCGAGTCGATCATCGAGTTCGGCGACACCATCGCCCGGGAGGTCATGGTCCCCCGGACCGAGATGGTCACCGTCGGCCAGGACTTCCGGGTCGACGCCGCCATCGAGGTGGCCATCGCCCACGGCTTCAGCCGCCTGCCCGGCCTACGGCGAGGGCGGGGTCGACGAGATCACCGGCATCGTCTACGCCAAGGACCTGATGCGGGCCGAGCGTGACGGCCACACCGAGGAGCCGATCGCCCAGATGCTGCGCCCGGCCCGGGTCGTGCCCGAGACCAAGCGGGTGGCCGAGCTGCTGCGGGAGATGCAGACCGAGCAGTTCCACATCGCCATCGTCATCGACGAGTACGGCGGCACGGCCGGCCTGGTCACGCTCGAGGACGTCATCGAGGAGCTGGTGGGCGAGATCCAGGACGAGTTCGACGTCGAGGAGCCGATGGTCGAGCCCGCCATCGGCGGCGGCATCCGGGTCCACGCCCGCATGGCGGTCGACGAGGTCAACGCCCTGCTCGAGGGCGAGCTGCCCGAGGAGGGCGACTGGGACAGCGTCGGCGGCCTCGTCTACCACCTGCTCGGCCACGTCCCCGCCGAGGGCGAGTCGGTCGAGGTCGAGGGCTACCTGCCTGGCCGCCGAGAAGGTCCAGGGCCGGCGCATCGGCCGGGTCCGCATCACCCCGCACGCCGGGTCGGCCGGCCGGCCGACGACGAGGACGGCGGCGGGATCGACATCGACTGGGTGCCCACCCGATGAGGTCGGGCTTCGTCGCCATCGTCGGCCGTCCCAACGTGGGCAAGTCGACCCTGCTCAACACGATCCTGGGCCAGAAGGTGGCGATCACCTCGCCCACGCCGCAGACCACGCGGAGCCAGGTGCGCGGGATCCTGGACCGGACCGGGCCCGAGGGCGAGCCCGTCCAGATCGTCTTCCTCGACACGCCCGGCATCCACAAGCCCCGCAGCCCGATCGGCCCCCGGCTCAACGCCGCCGCCGGCGCCGCCCTCAACGACGTCGACGTGGCCTGCGTGATGGTCGACGCCACCGCCCCGATCGGGCCCGGCGACAAGTTCGTGGCCGCCAAGGCGCCCGAGGGCTCGGTGCTGATCGTCAACAAGATCGACATCGCCCAGGAGGCCTCGACCTTCGCCCAGCTCCGCAAGGGCAGCGAGCTGGGCGTCGAGTTCGCCGACTACTTCCCGGTGTCGGCCACGACGGGCCGGGGGGTCGACGAGCTGGTGGCCTACCTGCTCGACCAGATGCCCGAGGGCCCGCCGTACTACCCCGAGGGCATGGTCACCGACGCCCCGGCGGCCTTCTGGGTGGCCGAGCTGGTGCGGGAGCAGCTCCTGGTCCACCTGCGGGAGGAGATCCCGCACTCGATCGCCACCCGGGTCACCGAGTGGGAGTGGCCCCGCGTCCGGGTCGAGATCCTGGTCGAGCGGGACTCCCAGAAGGGGATCGTGATCGGGAAGAAGGGCGCCGTCCTCAAGCAGGTCGGCATCGCCGTCCGCAAGCAGCTCCCCGAAGGCGCCTACCTCGAGCTCCAGGTCAAGGTCGACAAGGACTGGCAACGCCACGACGCCACCCTCAACGCCCTCGGCTACGGCTCCCCGGGACTGACGCACCGCCAGCAACGGGATTCGCCGCAAGTTGAACCTGCGGCAGATCCCGTGGTTGAGACCGAGATCTGCCGCAAGGTCAATGTGCGGCACGTCAGTCCGCCGTCAGGTCCTGGAGGAAGGCTTCGGCTTCGGCGCGGTGCCGGGTGCGCTCATGGGGGGGAGGGCGTTGACGATCGTCCAGCGGTAGGTGGCGTTGGCCAGGCGGGAGTCGAGGACGGCGACGACGCCCCGGTCGGTGGAGGTGCGGATGAGGCGGCCGACGCCCTGGGCCAGGAGGGTGGCGGCCCGGGGCAGGTCGACGGTGGCGAAGGCGCTCGGCCCGGGCCTGCTCGCGGCGGGCCTGGAGCAGGGGCTCGTCGGGGCGGGGGAAGGGCAGCTTGTCGATGGTGACCAGCGAGAGCGACCGGCCGGGCACGTCGACGCCCTGCCAGAAGCTGAGCGTGGCGAAGAGGCAGGTCGCCTCGTCGTCGGCGAAGGCCTGCGGTGAGGGCGGGCTTGGGCAGGTCGCCCTGGACCAGGACCGGGGTGTCGAGCTGTCGCGGAGCGACGTCGGCCGCGGCCTGCATGGCCCGGTAGCTGGTGAAGAGGGCCAGGGTCCGGCCGCCGGCGGCGGTGATCGAGGGCCTGCAGCTCCTCGTGCATCGCCTCCTCGTAGCCGGGCTGACGGGGATCGGGGAGGTGGGCGGCGCAGTAGAGGAGGCCGTCGTCGGCGAAGTCGAACGGGCTGCCGGCGTCCAGCTCGTCGACGGCGTCCTCGGGGCAGGCCGACGATCTCGGCCAGGCCGGGCGGGATGGTGGCCGAGGTCAGCACGGCGGTGCGGTGCTCCCACACGAACTCGGTCGAGCACGGGGGCGACGTCCAGCGGCGCCACGCACAGGCGGGGCTCCCGTCCGGGCTGCTCGACCCAGGCCACGACCGTCAGGGGTTCAGGTTCATGGTGACGTCGATGTCGCCCTGCAGTGTCGTCACCGCCTTGAGGGCCCGCTCCTTGCGGGTCTTCACGTCGGCGGCGTCGGAGGTCGATCTTGCGGAGCGCGGCGCCCGCCTCGTCCAGGCGCAGGCGGGCGGCGGCCAGCACCGACTGCGAGGTCGTCGCTGAGCCCGCGCCGGAGGCGGGAGTCGACCAGCGGGGCCAGGGCCACGCCCAGACGGTCGCCCGCGCCCAGCAGCCCCTCCTTGATGGCCTCGTCCTCGATGATCGCCGCCGACGACGTGGGCCAGGGCGGTGAAGCGGCCGGCCGTCAGCTCGGCGCCCGCAGGTCTCCGAGACGGTGTCCTCCAGCTGGTGGGCCTCGTCGAAGATCGACCAGGTCGTGGTCGGGCAGGACGGCGCCGCCGGCGGCGATGTTCGTGCCGTAGAGGTGGGTGTTGACCACGATCACGTCCGCGGCCGCCGCCGCGTGGCGGGCGTCCTCGGCGAAGCAGTCCTCGCCCCGGGGGCACTTGGCCGCCCCCGGGCACTCCTCGGACCCGGTGCTGACCGCGGCCCAGGTCGCGGCCCGGGGCTCCGCGGCCAGCTCGGCCCGGTCGCCGGTCAGGCGTCGTCCTCGGCCCAGTCGGCCAGCTCCTGCAGGTCGGCGGTCGACGGCTTGTCGGCCGGGTCCAGGCCGGACGCCCGAGCGACAGCTGGACCTCGCCGTCCATGGCCTCGTCCAGGCGCTGGCGGCAGAGGTAGTTGGACCGCCCCTTCAGCACCGCCCAGGTGAAGGGCCGGTCGAGGTGCTCCTGCAGGAACGGGAGGTCCTTGCCCGCCAGCTGGTCCTGGAGGGCCTTGGTGGCCGTGGCCACCACCGTGCGCCGGCCGGAGAGGATCGCCGGAACGAGGTAGGCGAGGGTCTTGCCGGTGCCCGTCCCCGCCTGCACGACCAGGTGCCGCCTCCGACACGACGGCCGTCCGACACGGCCTCGGCCATGGCCTCCTGGCCCGGCCGCGTGGACCCGCCGGGCAGCTCGGCGACCACCTTCTGGAGGGCGGCGAGGACACGGTCGGACACGGCCGCAGGACCGTACCGGCGGGGGGTGACAGGCCGGGGGACGGTCGCCATCGGCATCAGTCGGAGGGGGGTGCCGCCTGGTTAGGGTCGGGAGGTGGACGTGGACGGGATCGATCCCGCCCGGATCCCGACCCACATCGCCGCGGTGATGGACGGGAACGGGCGCTGGGCGACCCAGCGGGGGCTCAAGCGCACCGAGGGCCACGCCGCGGGCGAGGAGGCCCTGTTCGACGCCGTCGAGGGGGCCCTGGAGCTGGGCGTGAAGTGGTTCACCGTCTACGCCTTCTCCACCGAGAACTGGCGGCGCCCGGCCGACGAGGTCCGCTACCTCATGGACTTCAACGAGTCCCTCCTGCTCCGGCGGCGGGACGAGCTGAACGACCGGGACGTGCGCATGCGCTTCATCGGGCGCCGCGACCGGCCGGTGCCCAAGCGGATCATCCAGCGCATGGACGAGTCCATCGCCCTGACCGAGAAGAACCGGACGATGACCCTCACCATCGCCTTCAACTACGGCGGGCGGGCCGAGATCATCGACGCGGTGCGGGCCCTGGTCGAGGAGGGGGCCAAGCCCCGCCAGATCACCGAGAAGGCGATCCAGCAAGCACCTCTACGACCCCGAGATGCCCGACCCCGACCTGTGGATCCGGACCTCGGGCGAGTACCGCATCTCCAACTACCTGCTGTGGCAGCTGGCCTACTCCGAGCTGGTCTTCACCGACGTGCTCTGGCCCGACTTCCGCCGCGAGCACCTCTTCGACGCGGTGCGCGAGTACCAGGGCCGGGACCGGCGCTTCGGCGGCCTCGAGGACGGCTGAGCGGCGATGAGCCTCTACCGCGAGCACGGCATCGTGCTGCGCACCTACAAGCTGGGCGAGGCCGACCGCATCGTGGTCTTCGTCACCCGGGGCCACGGCAAGGTCCGGGCGGTGGCCAAGGGGGTGCGCAAGACCAAGAGCCGCTTCGGCTCCCGGCTCGAGCCGGGCAGCCACGTCGCCCTCCAGCTCTACGAGGGCCGCAGCGAGCTGGACATCGTCACCCAGGCCGAGTCGGTGGACCACTTCCGGGCCATCCGCGACGACCTCGACCTCCTGGCCGGGGCCCAGGTCATGCTCGAGGCCACCGACCAGGTCAGCCAGGAGCGCGAGCCCGACGCCCGCCTCTACCAGCTCCTGCTCGGGGCGCTCCGGACGCTGGCCGGCACCGGGGGGACCCTGGTGGTGCCCGCCTTCCTGCTGAAGCTCCTGGCCGCCGACGGCGTCCAGCCCCTCGTCGAGCAGTGCGCCGCCTGTGGCGAGGACACCCCGCTGGTGGCCTTCGACCTCGGGGCGGGCGGGCTGCTGTGCCGCTCGTGCCGAAGCGGCATCCCGGTCAGCCCGGACGCGGTCGACCTCCTCCGGGACGTGCTCGGCGGCCGGCTCAACGCGGCGCTGGCCGAGCCGGAGAGCGAGGCCACCCGTGAGGTGACCCACCTGGCCACCGCGGCCATGGAGCACCACCTCGAGCGGCGGCTGCGCACCGTCGCACGCCCTCGACCACGCCTGAGCCGGTCCTGATGTCCGACAAGCGCCTGATCCGGGTGCCCAAGGCCGGCAACCGGTTGCCGCCCTTCGGCAGCGACTTCGTCCACATCGAGGTGCTCAGCGGGATCGTCCTGGCCGCGGCCACCGTGGCCGCCCTCGTGCTGGCCAACGTGGCCACGACGGGGTACGAGGAGTTCTGGCACCGCACGCTGACCCTGGGCATCGGCGACCTCAGCATCGAGGAGGACCTGCGGCACTGGGTGAACGACGGCCTGATGGCGATCTTCTTCTTCGTCGTGGGCCTCGAGATCAAGCGGGAGCTGGTGGTCGGCGACCTGCGGGACCGTCGGGCAGCGGCCCTGCCCGTGGCGGCGAGCGGTCGGCGGCATGCTCGTGCCGGCCGTCCTCTACGTGGCGGTGAACCTGGGTGGGTCGGGCATCGACGGCTGGGCCATCCCCATGGCCACCGACATCGCCTTCGCCCTCGCCGTCCTGGCCATCGTGGGCAGCAAGGCCCCCAAGGAGCTGAAGCTCTTCCTCCTGAC
This sequence comes from uncultured Microthrixaceae bacterium, assembly GCA_963748285.1. GTDB lineage: Bacteria > Actinomycetota > Acidimicrobiia > Acidimicrobiales > DATDAH01 > DATDAH01. The sequence goes on along the minus strand of CAVVIF010000008.1, from coordinate 871,232 downwards.
CCTGGCCATCGTCGACGACATCGGCGCCATCGTGGTGATCGCCCTCTTCTACGGCGACGGGATCCAGCCCGGGTGGTTGCTCGGCGCCGTCGCGTCGGTGGCGGTGATGCTGGCGATGCGCCGGGTTGCGGCGCACCCGGCGTGGTACGTCCTCCCCGGGGTGCTGCTCTGGGTCTGCATGTTCGAGTCAGGGGTCCACGCCACCATCGCCGGGGTGATCCTCGGGCTGCTGACCCCGACCGGTGAGGTCGGCGGCCGGCCGGTCCTCACGATCATGGAGGACGGGCTCCATCCCTGGTCCAGCTTCGTCGTGGTGCCGATCTTCGCCCTGGCCAACGCCGGCGTCGTCCTCGACGGCGCCAGCATCGAAGCGGCGGCGACCGGGGCGGTGGCGTGGGGCATCGTCCTCGGCCTGGTCGTGGGCAAGCCCGTCGGGATCATGGCGGGCGTCGGCGCTCGCCCTCCGGCTGCGGATCGGCGCCCTGCCCGCCGGCGTCCGGCTGCGGCACCTGTCGGGCATCAGCCTCATCGCGGGGATCGGCTTCACCGTCTCGCTCTTCGTCGCCGACCTGTCCTTCGAGGGGACTCTGCTGGGTGAGGCGAAGGTCGCGATCCTCAGCCGCATCGATCCTGGCCGCCCTCCTCGGATCGCTGCTCGTTCGGCCTGACGGTCCCCGCCGACTGGGACTGAGGTCCGGCCGCGGAGGCGTCGCCGGCGGCGGTCAGCCGATCGGACGCCACTCCCCGGACGGCTCGTCGAACTGCAGCCACTGCTGCTTGCCCGGGTGCCACTGCAGGTAGGCCTGGCGGGCCGGGTCCCACTGGGGTTGGTAGGCCGGCGCCTTGGCCTCGGCGGCCTCGCTGCTCGGCGCCCCTGCGGGTGCGGTGAACGTCTCGGTGGCGGCCGGCTCGGCAGCCCCACCCACCCGGAGGGCCTCGCCCTCGGCCAGCGTCGTGACGGGGGCCTGGTCGCCCACCGGCTCCCAACCCGTGGTGTCGAGGTCGTTGCCCCCGCCGGTCGGATCCGCACCCACGGCGGAGCGACGCACGACGTAGGTCCCGGCGACGAGGTCGCCGATGCGCCGGTTGGTGTCGGTGAAGAGGGCGGTCAGCCCACCGACGAGTGGGATCACCGCACCGGGCAGGGCGTCGATGGGCAGGAGCAGCGTCCGGAAGAACGCGCGGATCATGCCCGGGCGCTCGCCCTGGCGGTTCACCGTCCGGAGGCCGGTGAGCAGCTTGCCGACGGTCCAGCCCAGCCGGCCCTGGATGACGACCTGGAAGAGGAGGGTCACCGCCACCGAGACCGCCGCGATGAGTATGAGCTCGTTCGCGGTCGAAGGCGAAGAGGCGGTCGTCGATGCGGATCACCCGGTCGGCGCCGTCCGGGAACGTGTCGACGAACGCATCATCGTCGGAGACCGGCGGTCGGTCGAGCGGGTGGCCGAGCAGCCAGAACGGCACGGCCACGGTCGCGGCGTGGAACGACGCACGTCGAGGAGGTTGGCGATGTAGCGCCGGATCAGGACCGCGGTCGGGGCTTCTCGCTCAGGGCGTCGGTCACCCGTCCTGTCTAGCCCGTCAGTCCCCGGGAGGTGCGTCTGCCGGCTCCGCGGTCCCGAGCGGGGCCCAGCCGTGGTCGCCGTGGGTCAGCCACCGGCCGGCCTTGGAGTGCCAGAGCACGTAGCGCTTGTTGCGTCGGTCCCAGATCGGCTCGTCGGCCGGCACCCCCTCGGGGGGCGCGGCGACGGGGCGGCGGCGGCGGCCACGGGGACGGGCTCGGGCCACGGGCTCGGGGCCCGGCGCGATGGCCGGCCGCACCTCGGGTTCGGGGACCGGCGCGGGGTCCGGCTCGACCTCGGGGGTGCCCACGGCGCCGTCGTCGGTGAGGGGCCGGTCGACCGGTCGACCCGTCGGCCCGCTTGTCCACCACGTAGGTGCGGGCCAGCAGGTCGCCGACGCGCTGGTGGCGGCGGGTCAGGCGGGCCGAGCCGTAGGCCACGAGGGGCACACCGGGGAGGATGTCGATGACCCAGGCGACCGTGCGCACCAGGGCCCGGCCGATGCCGGCCCGCGACACCGTCGTGCCGGACGATGCGGAGGTCGGCGGCCAGGTGGCCGGGCGTCCAGCCCCGCCGGCCGGGGAGGATCACGAGGAAGCAGCAGGACGGCCGACCGGCGAACGCCCCGAGGATGATCGCCAGCTCGTTCTGGCGGAGCACGATGGCGGTGTCCCGGATGAACACGCCGATGTCGCCGTCGTGCCATTCGAGCTCGAGGCCGCCGCTGGCCGCGGTCCAGGGAGTAGGCGTCGGCCAGCAGCAGCGCGGGCACGGCGGCCGCGAGGCCGACAGAGGACCACGTCGATGAACCAGGCCCCGCCACGACGGGCCACGACCGCGGTCGGATCGGTGAGGGTCCGCCGTGTCACGCGCCCTTCCTAGCACCGTGCCCGCTGGCGAAAGGCCCCGGCGGGCGCCATGGGCGCCGGTACGATCCGAGCCATGGCTCCCCCCGCCGACGTCCAGCCTGACGCGCCCGATGACCGGATGCAGAAGGTCGTCAACCTGTCCAAGCGCCGCGGGTTCGTGTTCCCGTCGGCCGAGATCTACGGCGGCTTCCGCTCGGCCTACGACTACGGCCCCATCGGCGTGCTCCTGCTGCGCAACGTGAAGGACGCCTGGTGGCGGTCGATGGTCCAGCTGCGGACCGACGTGGTCGGCCTCGACGCCGCCATCCTCTCGCCGCCCGGCGGTCTGGGAGGCCTCCGGCCACCTGGCCAACTTCACCGACCCGCTGGTCGACTGCCGCGAGTGCCAGTCCCGCTGGCGCCTGGACAAGCTCGAGGACCCCGACGTCTGCCCGCAGCTGCGGGGCCAAGGGCAGCTTCACCGAGGCCCGGGCGTTCAACCTGATGTTCAAGACCCACGCCGGCCCGGTGGAGGGGGAGGGCAACGAGGTCTACCTCCGCCCCGAGACGGCCCAGGGCCACTTCGTGAACTTCGCCAACGTGCTGCAGGCCAGCCGCAAGAAGCCGCCGTTCGGCATCGCCCAGGTGGGCAAGTCGTTCCGCAACGAGATCACCCCGGGCAACTTCATCTTCCGGACCCGCGAGTTCGAGCAGATGGAGATGGAGTACTTCGTGCCCCCGGACGAGGGCCAGAAGTGGTTCGAGTACTGGTGCGAGGAGCGGATGCGCTGGTACGTCGACCTCGGGATCCCCGCGGAGGACCTCCAGCTGCGCCACCACGACGCCGACGAGCTCAGCCACTACTCGGCCGGCACCGCCGACGTGGAGTACCGCTTCCCGTGGGGCTTCGACGAGCTCGAGGGCATCGCCAACCGCACCGACTACGACCTGAAGCAGCACGCCGAGCACTCCGGCGAGGCGCTGGACTACTTCGACCCGGCGACCGAGACCCGGTACGTGCCCCACGTGATCGAGCCCGCGGCGGGCGCCACCCGCACGCTCATGGCCTTCCTGCTCTCGGCCTACGACGAGGAGGAGGTCAAGGGCGAGACCCGGGTCGTGCTCCGCCTCCACCACCGCCTGGCCCCGTACAAGGTCGCCGTGCTGCCGCTGTCCCGCAAGGAGCGAGCTGACCGGCCCCGCCCGGGAGCGTCTTCGCCCGCCTCGCCCCCGAGTTCATGTGCGACTACGACGAGACCCAGTCCATCGGCCGGCGCTACCGCCGCCAGGACGAGCTGGGCACGCCGTACGCCGTCACCTTCGACTTCGACTCCCTCGAGGACCAGGCCGTCACCGTCCGGGAGCGGGACTCGATGGAGCAGGAGCGGATCGCCATCGACGACCTGGTCGGCTCACCTCCGGGAACGCCTGGCCTGATGGCCGCCCCGGTCGACGAGCCGGAGTACCTCCGCCTGAACCGGCGCGTGGTGGGACGAGCGTGCCCCGATCCACGCCGAGGGCGACTTCTACGACCTCGCCGGCTTCGTCGCCGGTCACGACACCCTCCTGCCGTTCGAGCCCGAGGCCCTCGGCGACGTCGCCGGCCTCGACCTGGTGCACCTGCAGTGCCACATGGGCATGGACACCCTGTCCTGGGCCCGCCGGGGCGCCCGGGTCACCGGCCTGGACTTCTCGGTGCCCGCCATCGAGACGGCCCGGGGCCTGGCCGAGCGCATCGGGGTCGAGGCGCCCGCTTCGAAGTCGCCGACGTCTACGACGCCGTCGAGGTCCTCGGCGAGACCTACGACATCACCTACCAGAGCCTCGGGTCGCTCAACTGGCACCCCGACCTGGCCCGGTGGGCCGGGGATCCTCGCACGAACTGACCCGCCCCGGCGGTCGCTACTGCCTGCTGGAGGGCCACCCGATGGGCTGGGTGCTCGACGACGCCGGCGAGAAGGTCGACCACCCGTACTTCTCCGTCCCCGGCGGACGGCGCATCAGCGACGACGGGGGGACCTACGCCGACCTGCGGCCACGACGGAGAACAACGAGACGATCGAGTTCAACCACACCGCTGAGCGACGTCATCACAGGCCCTGCTCGACGCCGGCTTCGTGCTCGAGCGATTCGCCGAGCACCCCTTCACGGTCTTCGCAGATGTGGCCGTGGCTGGAGGAGCGGGACGGCCAGACCACGACGTGGTGGGCCCCGGAGGGACGGCCCACCCTGCCGATGATGTACTCCCTCGTCGCCCGGCGACCCGCTGAGCGCGCTGGGTAGGGTCCGGCGGTGCCCTGGATCTACGGCTTCGACCATGCCCACGCGACACCGCCCGCGGGACCTGAAGGACCTGCTCGGGGGCAAGGGGGCCAACCTGGCCGAGATGACCTCGGTGCTGGGGCTGCCGGTCCCGCCGGGCTTCACCATCACCACCGAGGCCTGCGTCGCCTACCTGGCCGACGGCTGGCCCGACGGCCTCGACGACGAGATCGCCGAGCACGTGGCCCGGCTGGAGGAGGCCATGGGTCGCCGGTTCGGTGACCCCGCCGACCCGCTGCTGCTCAGCGTCCGCTCGGGGGCCAAGTTCTCGATGCCGGGGATGATGGACACGATCCTGAACCTCGGGCTGAACGACGAGCCAGCGCCGACGGCCTGGCCGAGGTCACCGGTCACCGGTGGTTCGCCCTCGACAGCCACCGGCGCCTGATCCAGATGTACGGGACGACGGTGGCCGGCGTCGACGGCGAGGTGTTCGACCACGTCGACGGCCTCGACGAGGAGCGGGCTGGCGGCGGAGGTCGAGCGCTTCAGCCGCGGCCTACGAGCGACGCCGTGGGCTCGCCGTTCCCGCAGGACCCGGCGGTGCAGCTCCGGGAGGCGGTCGAGGCGGTCTTCCGCTCGTGGAACACGCCCCGGGCCGACGCCTACCGGCGCCGGGAGGGCATCCCCGACGACCTGGGCACGGCGGTGAACGTGCAGGTCATGGTGTTCGGCAACCGGGACGACCGCTCGGGCACCGGCGTGGGCTTCACCCGGGACCCGGCGACCGGGGCTGCGGGCCTCTACGGCGACTTCCTGGTCAACGCCCAGGGCGAGGACGTCGTCGCCGGCATCCGCAACACCGCTACCGCTGACCGACCTGGGCGACCACTTCCCGGATCTGGTCGGCGAGCTGCAGGACGATCTTCGACCGGCCTCGAGCAGCACTACCGGGACATGATGGACATCGAGTTCACCATCGAGCAGGACAAGCTCTGGATCCTCCAGACCCGGGTGGGCAAGCGCACCGGGGCGGCCGCCATCCGCCTGGCGGTGGCCATGCAGCGAGGACGAGCGCATCGCACCTGACGCCCGGCCGAGGCCGTGGCCCGGGTCGAGCCCGAGCACATCGACCAGGTCCTGCACCCCCAGCTCGGCGACTCACAGCGACGAGGACCTGCTGACCACCGGCCTGCGGCGCCAGCCCGGGCGCCGGCGTGGGACGGGCGTACTTCACCGCCGACGCCGTGGTCGCCGCCGTCGAGGCGGGGGAGCGGGCGATCCTGGTCCGCCAGGAGACCTCGCCGGAGGACATCCACGGCATGGCGGCGGCCGAGGGCGTGCTCACGGCCCGGGGCGGCCTCGTCAGCCACGCCGCGGTCGTGGCCCGGCAGTGGGGCAAGCCGGCGGTGGTCGGCGCCCAGGAGATCGAGGTCGGCGAGCACGTCGCTGAGCGTCGGCGACGTCACGGTCGAGGAGGGCGAGTACCTCTCGATCGACGGCACCACCGGTGACGGTCGTCCGGGGCGAGGTGGCGACTGGCCGAGGGGCAGCCTGCCGCGACGAGCTGACCACCGTCCTGGGGTGGGCCGACGAGATCCGGGCCGGTCGCCTCGGGGTGCGGGCCAACGCCGACAACGCCGACGACGCCGCCCGGGCCCGGGAGTGGGGCGCCGAGGGGATCGGGCTCTGCCGGACCGAGCACCAGTTCCTCGGCGACCGCCTGCCGCTGGTCCGGCGCATGATCCTGGCCGAGACCGACGAGGACGAGGCGGCCGCCCTCGAGGAGCTGGGCGCCCAGCAGCGGGTCGACTTCGAGGCCCTGCTCGAGGCCATGGACGGGCTGCCGGTGACCGTCCGCCTCCTCGACCCGCCGCTGCACGAGTTCCTGCCCGACCTGGACGAGCTCATCGCCGGCGAGGCCCGGGGCGAGCTGGACGCCGAGGAGGCGAGGCTGCTCGCACGGCGGCCCGGCGCTGGCGGGAGCAGAACCCGATGCTCGGCGTCCGCGGGGTGCGCCTCGCGGTGCTCCGGGAGGGCCTCTACCGGACGCAGGTGCGGGCCCTGCTCGACGCGGCCGAGGCCCGGACCGCAGGCCGGGGGCACACCGATCGTCGAGGTGATGATCCCGCTCGTCGTCGTCCGGGAGGAGCTGGCGCTCGCCCGCTCGTGGGTCGAGGAGGAGCTGGGCCGCACGCGCCGGCGACACCGGCACCGTGCACGTCGGGACCATGATCGAGACGCCCCGGGCCTGCGTGCGGGCCCACGAGATCGCCGAGGTGGCCGACTTCTTCTCGTTCGGCACCAACGACCTGACCCAGCTGACGTTCGGCTTCAGCCGGGACGACGTCGAGGGCCCGCTGATGACCGCCTACCTCGAGCAGGGCCTGCTGGCGGCCGACCCGTTCAGCACGGTCGACCAGGGTGGGCGTGGCCGACCTGATCCGCCTCGGGATCGAGGGCGGTCGGCGCACGCGCCCGGGCCTCAAGGTCGGCGTCTGCGGCGAGCACGGCGGCGATCCGGCGTCGATCGCCGTCTTCCTCGGCCTCGGCGTCGACTACGTCTCCTGCTCGCCGTTCCGGGTGCCGATCGCCCGCCTGGCCGCGGCCCGGGCGGTGCTCGACGAGGCCGAGGCTCGGCGGACTGAACCCCGGGCCGACGGGCCGCGCGCGCTCACTGGTAGCGTGCCGAGTGATGGAGGTCGAGTGAGGTGGGGATCCTCGACGAAGACATCCAGACGGGTCCGGGAGGCGACGGACATCGTCGCGCTGGTCACCGAGCACCTGCAGCTCAAGCGGGTCGGGCAGCCGCTGGACCGGGCTGTGCCCGTTCCACACCGAGAAGTCCCCGTCGTTCTCGGTGAACGGCGAGGAGGGCCTCTACTACTGCTTCGGCTGCGGGGCCAAGGGCGACGTCATCACCTTCGTCCGGGAGATCGAGCACCTCGACTTCGCCGGCGCGGTCGAGCGCCTCGCCGGTCGGGCGGGCATCACCCTGCGCTACACGACCGAGCGGCGAGGGCGAGCGGCGGTCGCAAGAAGTCCAGCTGGTCGAGCGCCATGGAGGCGGCCGTGGCCTGGTACCACGAGCGCCTCCTGTCCTCGCCCGACGCGGCCGACGCCCGGAAGTACCTGCGGGGCCGGGGCCTCGACGGCGAGATCGTCCGCCAGTACCGCATCGGGTGGGCGCCCGACGACTGGGACCTGCTGGTCCGCAACGTCGGCGTCGGCTTCGACCGGCTGGTCGAGGCCGTGAACCTGGCCATCCTGAACAAGCGCAACCGGCGCCAGGACGTCTTCCGCAACCGGATCCTGTTCCCGATCTTCGACAGCCAGGGCGATCCGGTCGCCTTCGGGGGCCGGGTCCTGCCCGGCGGCGAGGGCCCGAAGTACAGGAACTCCTCCGAGACGCCGATCTACGCCAAGAGCAAGGTGCTCTACGGGTTGAACTGGGCCAAGGGGGCCATCGTCGAGGCCGACGAAGCCATCGTGTGCGAGGGCTACACCGACGTGATCGGCATGGCCCGGGTCGGCCTCGGCCGGGCCGTGGCGCCCTGCGGCACCTCGCTGACCGAGGACCACGTCCGCCTGCTCACCCGCTTCGGCAAGCGCATCGTGCTCGCCTTCGACGCCGACGCCGCCGGCGAGAACGCCGCCGCCCGCTTCTACGAGTGGGAGGGCAAGTACGAGGTCGACGTCCGGGTGGCCGCCCTGCCGCCGGGCCAGGACCCGGGCGACCTCGCCCAGAACGACCCCGACGCCCTCCGCCGGGCGGTCGAGGAGTCGGTGCCGTTCCTGCGCTTCCGCTTCGACCGGGCGCTGGCCGGCCAGGACCTCGACGTCGCCCGAGGGCAAGGCCCGGGCCGCCGACCGCGTGCTGCCGGTCATCGCCGAGCACCCCGACGAGATCGTGCGGGACCAGTACGTGATGGACCTGGCCGACCGGCTGCACCTCGACCCCGACCGGCTGCGCGGCCGCCTGAAGGTCGGCGCCCGCACGCGAGGTCGAGGTCGTCGAGCGGGTCGGCCGCCCGTCGCAGGCCAGCGGTCGGGAGCTGGAGGCGCTGCGGCTGCTGATCCACCGCCGGGCCGAGATCGCCGACCGCCTGGACGCCGCCCTGTTCGCCGACCCGACGGCCCGGGAGGCGTACGCGGTCCTGGCCGACTCGGCCGTCGGTCCAGGACGCCGCCATGGCCGCCGAGCTCGTCGACCCAGGACCTGCTGCTACCGCCTCGCTCAGGAGGAGGCGAGCGAGGGCCCGACCGCGGTCGACGTGGCCGCCCTCCTGGTCAAGGACGCGCTCGGCCGGTGAGCGCCGAGGTCCGGCGCACCGACGACATCGCGCTGATGCACGAGATCAACGGCCTGATGGACCGGATCCAGGTGCCCGACGTCGACGTTACGGTCGTGGACAAGGCGCTGGAACTGCTGCGGGGCCACGGACGTGGGAGCACCGATGAGCGAGGCGAGCAGCGATGAGTGACGCCGTCGTCTCGCCCTGGGCTGGGGTGTCCTCGACGCCGACGTCGCCCGCCTGATCGACATCGGTCGGGAGGAGGGCACGCTCGGCATGGACGACCTGATGAAGGTGCTCGGCGGCGTGGAGATCACCGCCCGACCGCATCGATCGGGATCCGGGCGGCCCTGGCCGCCGAGGGCATCGCCCTGGACGAGGACGAGCCACCACCTCGAGGTGGCCGTCGTCGTCGATCGAGGAGCTGGTCGCGCGCCGAGGACCTGGTCGACCTGCGCAAGCCGGGACGCCGGGTGCGCCGGGCCGAAGGGCACGCAAGGCCCGGGGCGACAGTGGGGACAAGGGCTCGACGTCGGACCCGGTGCGCATGTACCTGCGGGAGATCGGCCAGGTCCCGCTGCTCAAGGCCGAGGACGAGGTCCGGCTGGCCAAGCGCATCGAGGCCGGGATGAAGTCCGCCGTCGAACTGGCCGACCTCGCCGCCGCCGGGACGCTGGACGACCTGGAGTTCGCCGAGCGGCGGACGCTGGAGCGCTCCAAGAAGGACGGCGAGGAGGCCACGCGGGAGCTGACCCAGGCCAACCTCCGGCTGGTCGTGTCGATCGCCAAGCGCTACGTCGGGCGGGGGATGCTCCTGCTCGACCTGGTCCAGGAGGGCAACCTCGGCCTCATGCGGGCGGTCGAGAAGTTCGACTGGACCAAGGGCTTCAAGTTCTCGACCTACGCCACGTGGTGGATCCGTCAGGCCATCACCCGGGCCATCGCCGACCAGGCCCGCACCATCCGCATCCCGGTGCACATGGTCGAGTCGATCAACAAGGTCCACCGCATGCAGCGCCAGATGGTCCAGGAGCTCGAGCGGGAGCCCACCGTCGACGAGCTGGCCGAGAAGGTCGACATGACCCCGACCCGGGTGCGGGAGATCCTGCGCATCTCCCAGGACCCGCTGTCGCTCGACTCACCGGTGGGGGAGGAGGACGACTCCAACCTGGCCGACTTCATCGAGGACCTGCAGGCCGAGGCGCCGGCCGACGTGGCCACCCGGCACATGCTCAACGACGCCGTGCTGGAGGCGCTCGACGAGCTGACGCCCCGGGAGAAGGAGGTCGTGCGCCTGCGCTTCGGCCTCGACGACGGCCAGGCCCGCACGCTCGAGGAGGTCGGCAAGCAGTTCGGCGTCACCCGCGAGCGGATCCGCCAGATCGAGGCCAAGACGCTGGCCAAGCTGCGCCACCCCCACCGCAGCCAGAAGCTCCGCGACTACCTCGAGGGCGGCTGAGCGAGCCCTCAGTTGTTCGAGAAGTCGGCCGTCAGGTCGTCGGCGTCGTCGATGATCTCCCGGGCCCGTCCGGCCGCGGCGTTCACGGCATCGGAGTTGCGGAGCCTGGTCGATCCACGTGTTGATCTGCTCGTAGCGCTCCCGCCCGGCCTTGGCTGCCGAGGTAGTACCCCGCGGCGAACCCCACGACGCACCCGTCTTGAATCCCATGCTCCCATGCCTACCCCCTCGAGAGGTTTGTCACACCCCGGTGGGAAATCGGGCCGCTTCCCCAGCGACCACTGGAGGAACGTGTGGGCTACCGAGGCAAGGTCGACGAGCAGAACCGAGCCAGGGAGCTGACCAGAACCCACCGCCGGATCATGGGCCTGATCGACGCGCTGTTATCCTCGCGCGCCCTTCCGGGGTAGCTCAGTTGGCAGAGCAGTCGGACTGTTAATCCGATTTGTCGTGGGTTCGAGCCCCACCCCCGGAGCAACAGCTCGTGAGTTCAGATCTCGGCATCCACCGCTCGCACTAGCCTCGCCTCCGTTCGAGACGGAGGAGTCGAGTGATGACGATGGTGGACCTGCCCAAGGCCGTGATGCGCAGCGAGTCGGACTGCCCGATGGTGGACGCGGGCGAGGGCGTCAAGCTCCAGCTGCTGCAGGTGGACATCGAGGTCGGCCTCTGGGTCATCCGGAACCTCTTCGAGCCCGGCGCCCGCGTGCAGACCCACAAGCACACCGGCCAGGTCTTCGCCTTCACCCAGTCGGGCTGCTGGAAGTACGACGAGTACCCCGAGCGGATGACCGCCGGCACGTACCTGTTCGAGCCCGCCGGCTCGATCCACACGCTGATCGTGCCCGAGGACAACACCGAGGTCACCGACGTCTGGTTCGCCATCTACGGGGCCAACCTCAACCTGGACGCGGACGGCAACGTGGAGTCGGTGCTCGACGCCGGCTTCATCCTGGAGGCCTACCTCGCCCTCTGCGAGGCCGAGGGCCACCCCCGCCCGAACGTCATCGGCGCCTGAGGCCCGCCGTGCGGGCGGTGGTCACCACCGACCTCGGCGGGCCGCTCGAGACCGTCCGAGGTCGACGACCCCACACCGGCCCCGGGTGAGGTCGTCGTCGCCGTCGACGCCTGCGGCATCTGCGGCTCCGACCTGCACCTGGTCGACGTCGCCTAGATTCGCCGGGCCAGACGACAGTCGGACCAGGGGGACAGGCCATGAAGGCGATCCAGATGAGCGACGACGGCCTCACGGTCGAGGACCTGCCGGAGCCGGTCGCCGGCGCCGACGAGGCCGTCGTGCGCATCAGCACGGCCGGCGTCTGCCACTCCGACCTCCACCTGGCGCGGGGCGACTGGATGGGCATCCCCCGGGCCGGCGGCCTGGGCCACGAGGCCATCGGCGTGGTCGAGGCCCTCGGGCCGGGCGCCGAGCGCTACATCCAGGAGGGTCAGCGGGTGATCCTCGGCCTCGGCGGGGCGGGCGGGGGCTACTGGTGCGGGGCCTGTCGCTACTGCCTCGGCGGCCGACCCCGGCACTGCAGCCAGACCCAGACCGTCATGGGCACCTTCGCCGAGCAGTACGGCATCTGGGCCAAGGCCCTGGTCCCGGTGCCCGACGACCTCGATGACAACGAGGCACCGCTGGCCTGCGGCGGTCTGACCGCCTACGGCGCGGTGAAGAAGCTCGTGGCCAACGGCATCCCTCCGGGGTCCACGATCGGGGTCATCGGCGCTGCCGGCGGGCTCGGGCACTACGCCGTGCAGATCCTCGAGGCCTTCGGGTACCGGATCCTGGGCGTGGACGTGGGGGAGGAACGGCTGGCGTTCGTCACCTCCCTCGGCGCCGAGCGGGCCGTCGGTCCCGACGAGGCCGCCGGCGTGGCCATGACCGAGTACGGCGGGGTGGACGCCGTCCTCGTGTTCGCCGCCCGGGTCGCCGGCTTCCAGTTGGGGATCCAGATGCTCCGCCAGCAGGGGCCTCTTCGTCGGGGTCGGCCTGCCGCCGACCAGCGACGGCAACTTCGAGATCAACCCGTTCGAGTTCTTCTGGCGGGACCCCACCATCATCTTCTCGGCGGTGGGCACCGTGCAGGAGATGCGGGAGCTGGTCGCCCTCGCCGCCGCCGGCAAGGTCACCAGCCACGTGTCCCGCACCGGCAGCCTCTCCGAGCTGCCCGAGATCTTCGACGAGCTCGAGTCGGGCGCCTACCTCGGCCGGGCCGTCCTCACCGACCTGACCGCCTGACCCGCGCCCGAGCCGGGGCCGCAGATCCCGGCGTCCCGCCCCGGCCTGACTGACGAACACCAGGTCGACTCGTGTCGGGGGACGCCTGGCCGGGGGCGGTGCCCGGGAGCTTCCGCACGTCGTCGACGGTGACCATTTACGCCTGAGCGACGACCTCACAGACTTCAACGCTCAGGAAGGTCGCTGGCGGGTTCGGCGGCGCGCCCGGCGGCGGACCCTGGGCGATCTGGTCTGCCGCGGCTCGCGCATTGGCTTCGGTGTCGAAGAGTAAGAACGAGTGACCAACGTTTCCGTCCACCGCGGGTGCCCAGTGGCCCCCCATGAAGCCGGCCAGACTCTTCGACCTCGGCAAGACGACCTCCTCCAGGAGTTTGCGGGCTTCGTCCTCTCGGGCGGGGTCCACCTCTACCTGCCCAACGGTTGCATGCACGACGTGCCTCCTTGATGGACGTCCTTCCCGCCTCAACTCTGCGTCGAAGCTTCGAGCAGGTCAACACCGTTGGCTCGAGGTCGCGCCGTCGCAGAGAAGCCACCCCATCTGTAACGCTTTTGCCGGCCTGAGCCGGGGCTCAGCTCCACACTTCGTCCGGCCGCGACTGGTCGCCGGCGTCTCCGTTGCCGAGCCGACCGCTGCCGTCGTAGCCCCAGCAGAAAGCCCGCTTCGCCTCGATGAGCGCGCAGGTGTGGAAGATGCCGGCGTCGAATGCGCGCCAGTCGTTGGCGCCGCCGGCGAGGACCCCGTCGGGGGCGTGCAAGTCGGTGTTGGTGCCGCCGTCGCCGAGCTGCCCGAAGCCGTCGTCGCCCCAGCAGAACAGCAGTCCGTTGCTGTTTCGGGCACAGGTGTGGTACCCGCCGGCGCTGACCGCTGTCCAGTTGGTGTAGTTGCCATAAACCTGAACCGGGGCGCCCTCGTTGCTGAGGGGGTCGTCGTTGCCGAGCTGCCCTTGGGCGTCGTCGCCCCAGCAGAAGAGGCGACCGGTGCTGCGCCGGGCGCAGGTGTGGGTGATGCCGGCGCTGACCGAGGTCCAGTCGGTGCGGGTCCCGGCGACCTGCACTGGGGCGCCCTCGGTGCTGAAGGGTGCGCCGTTGCCGAGCTGGCCCGTGCTGTCGTCGCCCCAGCAGAAGAGGCGACCGGTGCTGCGCCGGGCGCAGCTGTGGGAGAAGCCGGCGCTGACCGAGGTCCAGTCGGTGCGGTTCCCGACCACCTGCACCGGCGCATCCTGGTCGCCGAGGGCCCCGTTGCCGAGCTGCCCTTGGGCGTCGTCGCCCCAGCAGAAGAGGCGACCGGTGCTGCGTCGGGCGCAGGTGTGGGCGTTCCCGGTGCTCACCGAGGTCCAGTTGGTGGCGCCGCCGAAGACCTGGACCGGGTTGATCTCTACGCCGCCGGTGCTCCCGGTGCCGAGCTCACCGTTGGCGTTGTAGCCCCAGCAATAGAGCTGGCCTGTGCTGCGCAGGGCACACGTGTGAACAGAACCGGCGCTCACGGCGGTCCAGCGGGCGAAGCTCCCGATGCGATCGGGCACCTGCTGCAGACCGTCGGTGCCGTTGCCGAGTTGACCGTGGTAGTCGTCGCCCCAACAGACGAGAATGCCCCCGACGCGGATGCCGCACGTGTGGCCGCTACCGGCACTGATCTGTAGCCAGTCGTTGCGCCCGCTCTCCGGTGTCGGGCTGGCGGCGGTCGGCCCCACTCCCAGGCCGGCGACCATCACGACGACGAGCGCGATGATGACGAGAGGTCGACGCCGTCCAAGTCTGTTCATCGGAGGGAGATTAGGACACCGGCTCGCACCGGAGCGGCGTCGCGGATAGACAACGGCGGGCCCGTAGCTCAATGGTCAGAGCAGGCGACTCATAATCGCTCGGTCGTGGGTTCGATTCCCACCGGGCCCACCATCCTGACCAGGGGGAACGTCGATGCCGGCGGTTCCCCTGGTCGGGCTAACGGCCTGATTGGTCACAGAATGGTCACAGCCGGAACCGCGTCTGTCCTTTCCTGAGGGCACCCGCGCCCCTCGGGGGCGTCCTCGTCAGGCGGCGTTGCGGCGGGTCTTGCGGAGCCGGCTGCGTTCGACTTGCGAGGTCCCGGCCCACACGCCCTGGACGGTCACCCAGGCCGTATGTAGGGGGTCCACCCGTGGTTGGGCGCTACGTCGGGCCCAACACGAAAGTCGTCGTTGTTAGCGCCCCACATTTGCGTCCGGAAGGCTTGTCTTCCACCGATGCATCTGAAGTTGAACCAGCCTGAGTGCCCGAGCTCAAACCGCTGCGAGCGGCGAAGGAACCTAAAGTTCGAGTTCTGGCAGGTGACAGTGCCGTCGCGCAACCGCGTAACCCGTACGCCCCCTGAATTAAGCAACGTTAACCGCGGGTGCCGGAAGATGCGGACCCGGTAATCGAACCCTGGCCCATTGGCCATCAAGTCGATGCGGTACTCCGCGAGGTATCGAAAGCAATCGTCCTGGATGCAATCCGGAGCCGGAGCGGTGCCCCCGGATGAGGTCCGCCAGCGCAGGTTGACGAAGTTCGGCCCGTTGAGGACCCGGAACTGCGTGATGTCTTGCCAGTCGAAGTCGGCATCGCCTTCAGTATCGCTTTGGCTGTAGGCGAGAGCGTCAAGCCGTCGGCCACCAGGCGACACGCTACACGCGTGTCATTCGCCCTCAGAGGCCCTCAGAGCGACGCAACGGCCTCCACCGGGGCAGTGGGTGCGGCCGGGCCGGTCACCGAAATCAAAGACCGGCCCGGCCTACACCACTTCAGGGGGGCCGATGCGCTACTGCTACTGCTCCGTACCAACGTGGTGAACCACGATGACCTCGGTCGCGACCGCCCACTCCCCCTCGAGGGTCGGCACCTTCGACGCCGTGGTTTGGTCTGAGGGTCGTCCCCAAGCGGGCGAAGATGATCTTTCGTCTTGACTACGCGGGCGCCCTGTTCAGGTCGGCGATGGGGCTTGGCCGGAAGCCCTTCCAGGTGCAGTAGATGCAGATTGATAGCTCCCACACGATCTCTGGTATCGACAGCAGGCCCGAAGGCCCGGACCCGTTCTCGAAGACGTCGAAGACGATCAGAACAGAGGACAGGGCCAGAAGGGGACCGCCGATGAGACCCACCATCGCCAAGCGGCGAGGCATGAGACCAGATCGGTACATCAGATAGCCCAGCAGCAACCCGTTCCCGATGGGCACAACGAGTCCCGGCCCGAACTGGAACGCCCATTCGTAGACCGACACGAGGGTGTCGCCGATGGCCGCCGAGCGCGGTCGCGTCGCTGCCGGTGGCCCCGGCCAGCGCATCGTTCACGCTGATAACCGAGATGATGCTGATGAGACCGATCGCGATGAAGACCGATTCCATGATGCGGGCGGTGACGTAGCCAAGGCCGACCGTTGCGCTCTGTCGCTTGACGAGCGGGTAGATCACGACCGCGGTCGCGACGTTGAAGAAGATCAGCAGGAACTCAAGAACCGATCCGACCCTCAGGCTCGCCTCATTCACGGCCCCAGGGCCGAACTGCATGTCGGTCCAGGTCGCGCCCACTCCGTTCACGAAGAGCAGCCGCGCCGGGATGCTCGTAATGAACGTACCGATGAAGAACAGGCCGAATATGCGGCCGGTTCTCTGTAGGTCGATTGCTCCGGTCATGTCTGACGGTCCCCCGTATTTCCGCAGACGCCTTTCACGCCCTTGGGCATCCTCGCGCCGAAACCGAAGGCAGTTGCCACGCTGTCTCGTTCGGGGGATAGAGCCTCACCCGTTTAGTCGACCCCCCTGAGACTTAGTCGAGAGCGGCCTCGATGCCGACCGGGGTGCTCATCGCCTCCACCATCGCCGACGACGGCGTGCGGGTTCTGGCGTCGGCTCGGGCGGCGGGCTGAACGGCACCCACTCCCTGGTGGCGGGCATCGTGACGACGCTCTGGCCGTCGGTTGGATCGTCGTCGGTCACGCCGCCGACTTCGCGTCGTGGACGACCTGTTCGACACGGTCGCCGGGGAGTGCGCCCTCCTGCCGAAGGGTCCAGCTCACCGCCCGGAGCGCCCGCCGGGTCGACTGCAACCGCAGCAGGCCGCTGACGATCTCGAGCATGGCGGGCCAGGTCGGACGATTCGGGTCCTCGTACGCGTCGAACCACGCGACAGAGGCGGACCGGAGGTCGTCGTCGGCCGCCGACAGGTCCGGCTCCGGGGGTGCGGTGCCGGCCTGGACCAGCGGTGCGACCGAGACCATCGCTCTCCGCCACCGGTCCGCATGCCTCACCGATCGGACGTGGATCCGGCTCCACGATCTGAGGCACACGCATGCTTCGCATCTCCTGGCCGCAGGCGTGAACGCGAAGGTGGTCAGCGACCGGCTCGGCCACGCTTCGGTGGCGTTCACCCTGGACGTCTACGGCCACGTCCTTCCGGGTCAGCAGGCCGACGCCGCGGCGATGGTGGCGGCGATGGTCGACGGGGCCTGATTGGTCACAGATTGGTCACAGACTTGTGACCACGGACCGTTATCGACCATTACGGCGGGGGAGCGATTCGGCCTGAAAACCCCGGATTAGTAGGGTTTTCGGCGACTGGTCGGCACTGGCCAGTACGGGCCTAGAGGGACTCATAATCGCTCGGTCGTGGGTTCGATTCCCACCGGGCCCACTAGGGAGTAGGGAGTCCGGGACTCCTCTCCTGGCCTCGCGGCCAGTTGGTCACAGAATGGAGCTGCGGCCCGGCTCAGGCGGCGAAGGTCACCGATCTCGTGGCGGCGAGCTCCTCGAACAGCACGAGATGCTCATCCACCATCCGGGCGGCCGAGAAGCGCTCCGCGGCGGCCCTACGGCAGGCCCACCGGTCGAGCGACATGGCCCGCTCCAGCGCGGCGGGGACCTCGGCCCCGGTGGCCGGGAGGTACCCGGTCACCCCCTCGTCCACGATCTCAGGCGCCGCGCCCAGGGGGTGCACGACGACCGGTGTCCCGCAGGCGAGCGCCTCGATCATCACCAAGCCGAACGGCTCGGGCCAGCTGATCGGGTTCAGGAGGGCGGCGGCGCCACCGAGCAGGTCGAGCTTGGCTCGGCCACCGACCTCGCCGACGTACTCGATGTCGCCGCCCAGGAGCGGCTCGACCTCGGACTCGAAGTACTCCTGTTCCGCCGGCTCGTTCATCTTGGCCGCCATGAGGAGCCGGACGCCGGCCCGGCGGGCCAGGAGTGCGGCCTCCCGGGCCCCCTTCTCCGGAGCCATCCGGCCGAGGTAGGCCACGTAGCCGCCGTCGCCGGCGCCGACCGGCACCGCGTCCACGTCGATGCCATGGTGGATCACCCGGGCGATGGGGACGTCGCCGGCCGATCGCAGCCTGGGACTGCGGAGATGGCGATGACGGCGGCGCGGTCGGCGCTGCGCCCGGTAGATGTCCTGCATCGCGGGCGTGAACGGCCCGTGGTTGGTGGTGGCGAGCGGGATCTCGGGGTAGTGCCCGGCGGCGTAGACCGGGCCGAAGACGGTGTGGTCGTGGACGACGTCGCAGTCGGCGACGGCCGCGTAGCCGTGGATGAGGTGGTGGAGCTCGCTCACCGCATCGCCGATCGGCACGGCCGGGGCCGGGTCGTACACGCCGGCCGTGGGCACCGGGCAGGTCGAGTCACCCGTCGTGAACAAGCAGGACCTCGTGGCCCCGGGCCTGCATCCCCCGGGCCAGACGGTCGATGACGCTCTCGGTCCCCCCGTAGCCCACCGGTGGAACGGGGAGCCAGGGGGGAGCGATGAAGCCGATTTGCATGTCCGTCCTCCTGTTTCGTGTCGGCCGGACCAGGCCGGGTAGCGTCCGGCGGATGGTCGAGCCGTGGACCTACTCCGGCCCTACCCCGCGATCGGGCGGCGACGGTCACCCTTCATCGAAGGTTCTTCCTTCTGCCTCTCCGACCAACGAGGCGACCTGTCGCCCGGACTCGGCCCACGGCCTCTTCTTCCTCGACACCCGCTTCCTGTCCGAGCTCGAGCTCCAGCGTCGACGACACCCGTCCCGGAGCCGCTCTCGGTGGCGGTGACGACACCGTTCTCGGGCACGTTCCTGGCCCGGGTGATCACTGGACGGTCGTGCGAGGGCGAGTCCGACATCGTCGTGTTCCGCCGCCGCCACGTCGGTCGGGGCATGCGCGAGGAGGTCACGGTCCGGAACTACGGCGATCCAGGACCGTCGCCTGGACGTGGCCCTCGCCGCTCGGCAGCGACTTCGCCGGCCTCTTCGACGTCAAGGAGGAGCGTCACCGCCCTCGGTCCAGCCACCTCGAATGGGTGTCCGACCGGCTGGTCCGCATCCGCGTCGATCCCGGACCGGCGACGGCGGTCGGGCCGGCCTCGACGTCACGCCACCGTCACCTTCTCCGAGCCGGCGGCTCCGGCGGGAGCGGGGACCGCTCTGGCGGCCGCTCGTCGCCGGCCGGGGGGAGTGGAGCGTCTGCTTCGACGTCGTCGGCTCACGTCGACGGGCAGGAGGTGGAGCCCCGCTACCGGTGCGGGCGGCCCGTCGAGGAGCACCGAAGCCCGTGCAGCGGCACTCGACCGTGGCGGCGAACAGGTGCCGACCGTCAGCTTCGGATCCCGACCTCTTGGGCGAGGTCGTGTCAGCCGGTCGGTCGAGGACCTCGGAGCCCTCCGCATGTTCGACCCCGACGAGCCCGACCGACGCTCATCGCCGCCGGCGCACCGTGGTTCATGGCCCTGTTCGGCCGGGATTCGATCCTCGCCTCGTGGATGGCCCTCGCCGTCGACCCGCTGCTGGCCCACGGGCGTGCTCGCAGACCCTCGCCCACTTCCAGGGCCGGGAGGTGGATCCGGAAACCGAGGAGGAGCCGGGCCGGATCCTCCACGAGGTCCGCTTCGGCACCGATCCCCGGCCATCCCTGGCGTCGGCTCACATCTACTACGGCACCATCGACGCCACGCCGCTGTTCGTCGTGCTGTGGGGCGAGCTCGCGCCGCTGGGGGCTGGCCCGCGACGCCGTCGACCGCCATTGCTGCCTGCGCGTCGACCGGGCCCTGGCCTGGATCGAGGACTTCGGCGACCGCGACGGCGACGGCTACGTCGAGTACGAACGCAGCTCACCTCGCGGTCTGGCCAACCAGGGCTGGAAGGACTCCTGGGACGCCATCCGCTTCGCCGACGGCGGCCACGCAGCGACCCCGATCGCCCTCTGCGAGGTCCAGGGCTACGTCTACGCGGCCTGACGGGCCCGGGCCGACCACGCCTGCCGCGGTCGGCGACGAGGCCACCGCCGACGCCCTACGGGACCGGGCCGCGGCCCTGAAGGAGCGTTTCAACCGCGACTTCTGGGTCGAGGACCGGGGCTGGTACGCCCTGGCCCTCGACCGGGACAAGCGACCGGTGGACGCCCTGGCCTCGAACATGGGCCACTGCCTCTGGAGCGGCATCGTGGCCGACGAGCAAGGCGGCGAGCGGTGGCCGAGCACCTCCTGGCCGACGACCTGTTCAGCGGATGGGGCATCCGCACCCACGCCCGCTCGATGGCCGCGTACAACCCGGTCAGCTACCACAACGGATCGGTCTGGCCCCACGACAACGCCCTCGCGGTGGCCGGTCTGGCCCGGTACGGCTTCCGTGGACGAGGCCCATCGGGTCATCGAGGCGCTGCTCGACGTCGCCGACCACCACGACGGCCGCCTGCCGGAGCTGATCAGCGGGCTGGCCCGCGACGAGCACGCGGTTCCGGCGCCCTACCCGACCTCGTGCATCCCCCAGGCCTGGTCGGCGGCGGCGCCACTCCTGTTCCTCCGCATCCTCCTCGGCCTCGACGTCGACGTCCCCGGGGAACGGGTCCTCCTCGAGCCCCGACTGCCATCGTCCATCCGGCGCCTGGACGTCGAGCGGCTGTGGGCCGGCCCCGGGCGGCTGGACGTGACGAGCGACGGGGCCCGGAGCGTGTCGACGGCCAGTGATGCCCTCGCGCCATTACTGAGGACGGGGCTCGACCAGGGGTGACAGTGACAGGGCCTGGCCGCGCCGGGCGAGGCGGCGGCCCGAGCGATCAGGCGACCGGGCCCGCGGTCGTCCACCAGTCCCAGAGGTCGGCGAGCGACGCATCGTCCGCGATCGAGGCCTCGGCGTTTATGGCGAGGGCCCGGTTGACCCAGACCAGTCGTTCCTCGCCACTGTCCAGGAAGAAGCACGCGACCCGGCCGCTCTCCTCCTCCCCGATGGTCAGCGTGCTCTCGGACGGGCAACCGTCGGCCTCACCGCTGTCACGGGCGACGCCGCCGCCTTCGATCAGGTTGTTGTAGACGGCCGCCGAGGCGGCGGCGTTGCGGTACTGGTTGAAGAAGACGGTGCTCGCGCCCCGCCGCGGGAAGCACTGCACCGAGGCGGTCTCGGTCGGACGGAGCTCGGCCCGGATGCAGGTGGCCCGGAAGGGCGTGGGCACATGGGTCAGCAGATCGGCCTCGCCGGCGTTGGGGAACTCGTCGACGGTCTCCTGCTCGGAGCGGCCGACGAGGTCCGCCCACCAGCGGTACAGCAACGCGTCGGACTCGTCGTCCCGGGTCGCGATCCCGAGGATCTGGAGGTCGTTGTCGGTCCAGGCGATGCCTGAGCCACCCTCGCCGTCGCGGTAGCAGGCGACGGAGCCCGCGACGCCGTCGGGCTCGTCGACGGTCGTCCAGCTGTGAGCGGCGTAGACGTCGGTGGCGCAGTCGCCGCTGGTGTCCAGTTCGTCGGCCGCCGCCGTCTGGGCGTCGTTGTAGGCGTCGTCGAGGTCGCCTTCGTCGTCGAACACGGTGACGGCGACCTCATCCGCGTCCCCTGGGAGCCGCAGGACAGCTCGGCGACGATGCCGTCGTCCTCGTCGGCCTCGACCTCGCCGAGCTCGCAGTCCTCGAGGTCGAGGTCGCCGGTCACCTCGTCGAAGGCGTCCTCCGCGTCGGCCTCCGCCTCCTCGAGGGCCTCGGCCTCCTCGTCGATCGTGGTCCCGGTGGGCGCCTCGGGATCGTCGTTCTCGCCACCGCCGTCATCGCCGCCACCGAGGAGGAGGGCACCCGCCACGACGACGACGAGCAGGAGGGCGCCGCCGATGAGCAGTGGGACCTTGGAGCGGCCGCCACCGGCGGTGGGCGGCTTCGAGGCCGGCGGGAAGGACCCGCCGGGCGGTGGCGTCGCCGCGGCTGGCGCGGGGGTCGGCGGCACCGGGGTGGCCGGCGGGGTGGTCCGGGTCGGTCGGGGGCGGCGGCGGGGTCGGGGTGACGACCGGCGGCGGCAGCCCACTGGTCAGCAGGGCCCGGCGGGCGGCCTCGGCGAACTCGGCGCCCGTCTGGTAGCGGTCGTCGGGCTCCTTGGCCATGGCCTTCTCGATGACCGCGTCGATGGCCGGCGGCAGGCCGGGCACGGTCCTCGCTCAGCCGGCGGCGGCGGCTTGGTGAGGTGCGAGGTGATCATCGAGTGGATGTCCCCGCTGAACGGCGCCTCCCCGGTCAGGGACTCGAAGAGGACACAGCCCAGGGCGTAGATGTCGGCCCGACCGTCCACGGCCTGGCCGCCGAGCTGCTCGGGCGCGGCGTAGGCGAAGGTGCCGAGGAACTCGCCGGCGCCGGTGAGGCTGTCGCTGGACGCGGTGCGCTTCGTCAGCCCGAAGTCCGCCAGGAAGCAGCGGCTCGTCCCGCTCGCGGATGAGGATGTTGCGGGGCTTGACGTCGCGGTGCACCAGACCCGCTTCGTGGGCGGCGTCGAGCGCCGCGGCGATCTCGGTCATGACCTCGACGGCCCGGCTCGGCGCTCAGGGGCCCGGACTCCTCGATGGTCTTGCCGAGGTCGCGGCCCTCGATGTAGCGCTGGGCGATGAAGAGCTGACCGTCCTGCTCGCCGGCGTCGAGCACGCCGACGATGTTGGGGTGGTCGTCGAGCTCGACGGCCAGCAGGGACTCCCGCTGGAAGCGCTCCCGGTTCTTGTCGTCGGCCGACAGGGTGGGGTTGAGGACCTTCAGCGCCACCTTGCGCCGCAACGCCGGGCGCAGGTCCTCGGCGAGGTACACGTTGCAGAAGCCGCCCGCCCCGAGCAGGCGTTCGATGCGGTAGCCACCGAACTCCGTGCCCGCGTCCATCACTGCCATCGTCGGTCCGCCCGTTCTCAGTAGCCGCCGGTCCCGCGCTCGGCGTCGCCCCGGAACCAGGCGTGGGTCCCTTGGGACGCGATGGCCGCGCCCAACCGGGTCAACGCGTGGGCGTAGGCCGCCCGCCGCAGGTCGACGCCGAGGCTAGTGGCGAGGTCGTGGACCGCTGCGAACTCCCGGCGCATGATCTCCTCGAGCCGCTCGTGGACCTCGTCGAGGCCCCACGCCAGACCGCCCCGGTTCTGGACCCACTCGAAGTAGCTGACGGTCACGCCCGCCGGCGTTGGCCAGGATGTCGGGCACGATCGTGATGCCCTTGCCCACCAGGACCCGGTCGGCGTCGCTGGTGATCGGGCCGTTGGCCACCTCGATGATGGTCCGGGCCTGGATCCGCGTCGGCGTTGTCCTCGGTGATCACCCCCTCCAGGGCCGCCGGGATGAGGATGTCGACGTCCAGCTCGAGCAGCGCCTCGTTGGTGATCACCTCGGCGTCGACCAGCTGGCAGACCGAGCCCTCGCAGTAGACGGCCCGCAGGGCTCGGGTGTCGTTCTTGTTCTGCACCAGGCTGGGCACGTCGAAGCCCTCGTCCCGGTGGATGCCGCCCTGGCTGTCGCTGACGGCCACGATGCGGTAGCCGTCGGCGTGGAGCAGGGCGGCGACGTGCTGGCCGGCGTTGCCGAAGCCCTGGATGGCGACGGTCACCTCGGTCGGGGTCCCACTGCTCGCGGCGTTCTCGAGCTCCTTGATGCAGTAGTAGGCGCCCCGACCGGTGGCGTCGTCGCGGCCGAGGCTGCCGCCCAGCTCGATGGGCTTGCCGGTGAAGGTGCCGGGGCACCGCCGGCGCTCGATGCGGGAGTACTCGTCGGTCATCCAGCCCATGACCATGGCGTTGGTGTAGACGTCGGGCGCGGGGATGTCGGTCTCGGGACCGAGCACGTCGTGGAGGGCCTGGACGAAGCCACGGCTGACCCGCTCCAGCTCCAGGCGGGACAGCTCCTTGGGGTTGCAGACGACCCCGCCCTTGCCGCCCGCCGAAGGGGAGGCCGACGACGGCGCACTTGATGGTCATCCAGAAGGCGAGGGCCTTGACCTCGGCCACGTCGACGTCGGGGTGGAAGCGGATGCCACCCTTGGTCGGGCCCCGGGTGTCGTCGTAGCGGACCCGGTAGCCCTCGAAGACCTTCAGGGAGCCGTCGTCCCGGCGGATGGGGATGGCCACCTCCATGACGGACTTGGGGTGGCGGAGGCGCTCGAGGACCTCGGGGTCGATCTCGATGAGGTCGGCGACCTCGTCCAACCGACGGAGGGCGTCGGTGAAGACGTCGGTCATCGTGGCCTCAGCTTCGTCGGTGGGAGTCGAAGGACAGGACCCGGGGGCCGACGAGCACGTGCATGCCCGGGGTCAGCGGCGACCGGGGTGTCGGGCGGTGACCGGGGTCCACTGGGTGGCGTCCCGGGTGGCCACGAAGGTGCCGTTGGCCGAGCCGGCGTCGCTGACCCGGACGTCCCAGCCCGTGGAGGGTCACCCGGGCGTGCACCCGGGAGATGGCCCGCTCCGGGTCGGGCAGGGCGATGCCCCGCACCGAGCCGGCGGCCACCGCCGGGGTCGGTGTCGGGCTCGCGCCCGATGACGATGTCCCGGTCGACGACGTAGGTGCTGCCGTCGTCGAGGACGAGCACGCCCAGCGGGGGTCGGGGCGCCCTCGACCAGGTTGTGGGTCTGCTGGACCATCGAGATGCCGCAGTTGGCACAGAACGGTGAGTTCGGGTCGTTGAAGTGGCCCCGGGCGCAGATCACGCCGTGGCACATGGGGCACCTCGGGCTCGTCGGGCTCCGGCGGCGGGCGGCGGCTCGTCGGCCCCGGCCACCGGGAGCGGGGCCGCGCCGACTCGACGTCCTCCTCGGGCTCGCGTCGAGCAGAGACGCGACGACGAAGTCGGCGGCGGGCACCGGGGCCGGCGGCCACCTCGGGCGGCGGCGGGGGCGGTGGCGGGGCGCCTCGACCTGGGGGGCGGCTCGGGCTCGGCCGTCGCCTCGGTCGGTGCGGGCTCGGCTTCGGGCTCGGGCGGGCGCGGGCGCGGGCTCGGCCTCGCGCGGTCGTCGGCGGCTGGGGCGGCGGCGCGGGGCCGCGGCGCCGGTGGCCACGCCGTTGCCCCGGGCGACGCCGGCCTGGAGGTCGGACCACTCGTCGGCGGCGCCGGCGCCGTCGCGGGCCAGCGACCACTGCTCGGGCACCGCGGTCGAGCAGGCGGTCCAGCCAGGCGGCGGCGTCCCGGCCCGAGAGCGTCTGGTCGGCCCCGGCGGCGTCCCGGAAGGCGAACTCGACGTCGCCGTGGAGGAGGACGGCGAGGCCGGCGCCGTCGGTGCCGACCAGGCCGAGCGGCGGTGCGTCCTCGGCCGCGGCCAGGAGCCCGGCCACGGCCCGCGTCGCCTTGCGCCCGGCGTCGGGCTGGCCCGCGGCGGCCGCGCACGGCGTCGAGGAACGCGGTCACCAGCGCCTGGTGCTGGCTCACCGGCGGGGAAGGCCACGGCGGTCACGCCCGGGGGCCCGCAGGACCACGCCGTCGCCGGGGACCACCCGGAGCCGCAGGTCGTCGAGGGTGGTCATCGGGTCACCAGCCTCCGATCAGTCGTCCGCCCTTGAAGCGCCAGCGGATGAAGATCATCTTCATGAAGTTGCCGGCGAAGAGGTTGATCACGAGCCAGGTCGTCACGAAGTGGATCGAGGAACGGGACGACGGTGAGGCCCTCCAGGTAGGCCCGCCACTCGCGGTCGTCCGGGTGTCGGGCCCGAGGCTTGTCGGCGACGAGGTAGGCGACGATGCCCTCGTTGATCCCGGTCAGGTAGCCGAACATCGTCGGCCAGTCCTTCTCCCAGCGGAACTGCATGAGGACCTGGTAGACGAACTCCCAGCCGATCCCGAGGACCAGGACGATGGCCGAGGATCGCGAAGGTGACCTGGTAGACGTCTGGCCCGAGCGTCGGGTCGCCGTCGACGAACAGGCGGACGAACGGGGTGATGATGAGCGTCCAGATCGACGCCGACCACGCCCGACCAGGAAGATGCGGGTCTGGATGCGGCCGTTGAGCGTGGGTAGCACGGGGCTCCTCGTTCCTCAGGGGGCGGTCTTCTTGACCCAGCGGCGCCACTGGGAGATGGATCGGCCGACGCCGATGCGGGGGACGAAGCCCTCGTCGGCCAGGTCGTCGATGATGCGCATGGCCGGCGTACTGCAGGCCGAGGAAGGAGTCGACCACGGCGAAGTAGGAGCCGAGCGTGGCCGAGCCGGAGGCGTACATCTTGCCGACGCCGCTGCGGGTGCCCCGGACCTCGAAGTGGCGTCTCGACCTGGAGCTTGCCCTTGGCGTTGCGCACCGCGCCGCTGTGCTCGAGGAGGTCGGCCAGCACCCGGTGCTCGGTGATGTCGGCCTCGAGGCCGGTGCAGTCGATGACGTAGTTGGCGGGCACGTCGAAGACGCCCTGCTTGGTCTTGACCCGGCTGACCACGGTGCCGTCGCCCGGGGTCACCGAGTCGACGGTGCCGACCATCTCCCGGTACCAGCCCTCGGCCCGGCCCTTCTTGAGCTGGTTCAGCCACAGCTTGCGGTGGGGGGTGGTGGTGCCGCCGAGGTCGTCCCACAGCTCGTTGCGCTTGTCGTCGGGCCAGCGCTCGAGGTTGTGCTTGTACTGCCCGCCCCAGCAGGACTTCGGGTAGTTGAAGCCCTGGAAGGCCCACCCGTGGCTGCCCTTGCGGCGCAGGAAGATGCTCGGGCCGTGGGAGCCGTCGACGTAGGTGCGGAAGAGGTGGATGATCTGGATCTGGCTGCCCTTGTCCCGGTCGTCGCAGAGGCGCTGCAGGATCCGGGAGGCCGACGATGCCGGCGCCGCGGACCATCACCGTGCCCGGCTTCTTGGCCAGCTCCTCGTAGACGTGCTCGTGGGGCTCGTAGGCGTTGACGACCCGGTGGAAGTCCTGGTGGGTCGTCGCGGTACTCCTGCAGGTCGGGCAGGAAGCGCAGGCCCGGGTAGCCGACGGCGACGTGCACGTAGGTGCTGCGGTAGGCGACCCGCTTGGTGGCCGTGGTGCCCGCTTCGGGGGTGAGGATCGTGAAGTAGCCGCCGCCGTGGCGCTTGCGCACCATGCGGACGATGCCCTTGGCCTTCATCTGGTCGTAGCCGATGCGCCGGGCCTCGACCTCCAGGGCCTCGAAGACCTGGCCGGCCCGGGGGGTGAAGTAGTCGGTGAGGATCGGCTCGGTGGCGACGTTGAAGAGCGGGTCCAGCTTCTTGACGATGCCCGGGGCGGCCATGGCCTCCCGGGTGGCGTAGGAGGGGAAGCCCCAGATGTTGTCCGGGGTCGAGCCGGAGTCGGAGCGGAGCCGCTCGGGGCGGGGGATCTGGGAGCACCGGGTCAGGTACTCGTAGGTGTCCCACGGGTTGTCCAGGGCGCCGAGGGCCTTGAAGCTCTCGGCCGGCATGCCCGCCTGGCGCAGGTAGTCGGCCAGCACGAACGAGCCGATGCCGCCGCCGACGGAGACGATGGGGACGTCGACGACGGGGATGCCGGCCTCGGCCAGCATCTGGTCGGTCCAGACGCTGGTGGCGATCAGCTGGTCGGTCAGGTCGCCGCTGGCCGGTGCCGCGGCTTCCACGGCCGCGGCCATCTCCTCGTACGGGAGGCTGACCGAGTCGGTGTGCTCATCGTGGGCTCCTCGTCACGTCCGCCGTGGGTCAACGTCCGGGCGATGATAGGTCACGCCTGGTGTCCGCTCTGGCGGGCGACTCAGGCACTCGGGACCGAGGCGTCGGCGGCCGAGGCGGTCGACCAGCGCGACCAGGCGCTCGACGCCGTCGTCCCGCCCGCCCCAGACGCCGAGGGTGGGGCCAGCGGCGGTCCGCGGCCGGGATCTCGCCGGCGTGGACCTCAGGCCGGCGGCCGCGGTCGAGCCGTCGCCGACGAGGCCCGACGTCCGGCAGCCGGGCGAGGCTGGCGCCGAGCCTTCCGCCCGGGCGAGCCGGTCGACCTGCAGCGGGCGTGCCCGCGGGCGTCCGGCGAGCCGGAGCCGCGAGGTCGAGGGCGTGCACGTCGTCGCGCGCCGCCGTGGAGCGACCACGGCGACCGTCACCCTCGGTGGTGGGCCGCGCCGGCGAGGTGCAGGCGGGCCGTGGGCGCGGCCGGCGGCCTGGCTGCCGCCCGGCGGGGTGTAGGTCGGGTCCTCCGGCACCAGGACGATGTCGGCCACGCTCTCGTCGGCCAGCAGGCCGAGCAGGCGCCCGGGGTCGTCGGTGGTGCGGGACCGGGCGAACACCGGCACCCCGGCCGCCTCGACCGTGGTCTCGAGGTGGTGCAGGGCGTCGAGGGAGGTGGCCATGGCCTCGATGCCGCCGCCGACCTCGAGCGTCTCGGTCGGGCGCCCCGAACTGGACGAGGGCCACCTCGCGGGGGTCCTCGCCGGCGGTGAGCTCGGCCGCCAGGGCGGCCAGGGTCGGGCCGGGGTCGCCCTCGGGGGTGCCGACCAGCACCCGGAACGCCGCCGCCTCGCTCGGAGCCGATGCGCTCGGCCTCGGCGATCTCCCGCTCGACGAGGTCCTTCGGGGTAGAGGATGCGCAGCAGCGGCTCGGTGATGACCGTGGTGAACACGGCCATCACGACCATGATCGTGAACATCTCCTCGTTGAGGACGCCCGACCTCGCGCCCGATGGTCAGGATGACCAGCTCGGTGAGGCCCCGGGTGTTCATCAGCACGCCGAGGGCCAGCGCCTGGCGGGTCGGGACGCCCTGGCTGCGGGAGGCGACCGAGGCGCCGAGGAACTTGCCGGCGCAGGCGACGAGGAGGACGAGCAGCGAGGTAGCCGAGGCCGTCGGCGCCCAGGCCGGTGATGTCGACGTTGCAGGCCGGTGACCACGAAGAAGACGGGGAGCAGGAGGAGGACCGTGATCTGCTCGAGCCGCTCGAGGATCTCGTGGAACATCTGGTGGGCGCCCTCGCGGGGGAAGATGGCCCCGAAGAAGAAGGCGCCGAAGATGGCGTGGATGCCGATCTCGGAGGTCAGGTAGGACGAGACCAGCACGCCGACGAGGACGGCGGCGAGGATGTCGGGCGTCAGCCGCCCGAGGCGCTGGTAGCGGTCCACCAGCTTGACCAGCAGCGGGCGGATCAGGAGGACCATGCCCGCCGCCGTAGACGCAGCGGTCAGGACCAGCACCCACTGGGGCTCGAGGTGGCCCTCGCCGACCACGGCGAGGACGGCGGCCAGGAGGGACCAGGCGAGGATGTCGTCGACCGCGGCGCAGGCCAGGGTCAGCACGCCGATCCGGGTCCGGTGCATGCTCCGCTCGGTGAGGATCCGGGCCAGCACCGGGAAGGCGGTGACCGACATGGCGGCGCCCATGAAGAGGGCGAAGTGCAGCCACTCGACCTCCTCGCCGTTCACCATGCCGTAGGCGTCGTGCAGCACGCCGGAGATCAGCAGGCCGAGGGTGAACGGCAGGATGACCGAGCTGACCGAGGTGACCGCGGCCAGCCGGCCCTTGCCCCGGATCAGGCTCATGTCCAGCTCGAGGCCGACGATGAACATGAAGATGATCAGCCCGACGCTGGGCGATGATCCCCAGGAAGGGCCGGACGTCGAGCGGGAAGAGCTTGGTCGGGCAGGTCCTCGTTGATCAGGCCGAGCAGGCTCGGGCCCGAGCATGATCCCGGCCACGATCTCGCCGACGACGGCGGGCTGGCGGACCTTGCGGGCGAGCCCAGCCCGAAGACGCGGGCGACCACGATGATGATCGCGATGCCGAGGAAGACCCGGGCGGCGATGTCCTCGGTGAGTCCTCCTGAGGCAGCGAAGAGCGAGGCGGTCGTCACTGGTCCCCCTTCCCTGTCGAGCGTGCGGTCGGCGGTCGCGGATCGTAGCCCTCCCACAGGAGGCGTAAAGTCGCCGTACCGTCCGTGGCCGATCGACGCACGGAGGCCGATGTGGAGACGATCGCCGACTACCGCCTCATCCGCTCCCTGGGGGCGGGCAGCCACGGAGAGTTCTTCCTGGCCGAGCCCCCGGCCCGGCTCGGCCTCGACGACCGAGTTCGTGGCGGTCAAGGTCATGGCCGGCCAGACCCAGGACGACGCCTTCCGGCGGGCGACCCGGGAGCTGCGCCTCTTCGCCTCGGTCAAGTCGCCCTTCCTCGTCGCGCTCTACGACGCCGGCCAGGAGGGCGGACGGTTCTTCTACGCCGCGGAGTACCTGCCGCTCGGCTCGCTGGCCGCCTCCGGCCAAGCCCCTGGACCGGCCCCAGACGCTGCGGGCGGTGGCCGACGCCGCCCGGGCCGCCCACGTCCTGCACGAGGCCGGCATCGTCCACCGGTCGATCAAGCCGGCCAACATCCTCATCACCGAGACCGGCGGCAAGCTGGCCGACCTCGGCCTGGCCCAGGTCCTCGCCCCGGGCATGACCGTCACCGGCATGGGCCCGATCGGCTCGGTCGAGTACATCGACCCGGCCATCCTCTCCGGCGACCGCGCCGGCCGGGCGTCGGACCTCTGGTCCCTCGGCGTCACCCTCCACCGGGCCATCACCGGCACCGGCGTCTACGGCGAGCTGCCCGAGACCGAGCCGCTGGTGGCCATCCGCAAGGTGCTCTCCACCGATCCGGTGCTGAGCGACGCCCTCAGCCCCGTCGAGCGGGAGCTGGTCGGCCAGCTGCTGGCCCCGGACGCCGCCGACCGCCCGGCGACCGCCCTCGAGGTGGCCGACCGCATCGACGCCCTCATCTGACAGCCGGGCGGTCTGTTCGCCCGCGGTGGGCGAGCGGTACGGTGCTCCCGTGAAGCGCCTTCTGTCGGTGATGCTCGTGATGGTGACGGCCCTGGCCCTGGCGGTCGGCTGTGGCGGCGACGACGCCGACCCGGAGGGCGCCGATGGCGCCGAGTCCGCCGACGCCCCGCCCGACGCCGACGGTGCTCGAGGGCGACGCCGTCGAGATCCTGGCCATCGACAACTCGTTCCAGCCCGAGGCGGCCCAGGTCGCGGCCGGGCACCGAGGTCACCTTCGTCAACGACGGGCGCAACGACCACAACGTGGTGCCCGAGGACGAGGACGCCGAGTGGGCCGTCGACGCCGACGACTTCGCTCCCGGCGACGAGGCCTCCTTCACCTTCGAGGACCCGGGCGTCTACCGCTACTACTGCTCGATCCACGGGACGCTCGACGCCGGCATGCCCGGCGTGCTGGTGGTCGAGTAGCCCGACGCACAGTCGACCAGACACCTCCGAGGGGGAGACGAACATGGGCAAGGGATGGCGACGGCTGCTGGCCGTCATGATGGTGCTGGTGGCACTGGCTCGCCGGCTGTGGTGACGACGGCGAGTCGTCCTCGGGGGCGGCGTCGGGCGGCTGCGACTGGGCGGCGACTCGACGATCACCGTCCCCGACGACTGCGAGACGATCCAGGAGGCCGTGGACGC
Organism: uncultured Microthrixaceae bacterium; assembly: GCA_963748285.1. GTDB lineage: Bacteria > Actinomycetota > Acidimicrobiia > Acidimicrobiales > DATDAH01 > DATDAH01. Next base: position 839,992 of record CAVVIF010000008.1, on the reverse strand, counting down.
CGCGGACGAGGGCAGCCTGATCCTCGTCGCGCCCGGGCACCTACGAGGAGGCGGTCGACGTGACCACCGACGACCTCGTCATCCGGGGCCTGGACCGCAACGAGGTGGTCCTCGAGGGCAACTTCGAGCTGGAGAACGGCATCCGCATCGCTCGAGGCCGACGGCGTGGTGGTCGAGAACATGACCGCGCAGAACTACACCGGCAACGGCTTCTTCTGGACGGGCGTCGACGGCTACCGGGGCTCGTACCTGACGACCATCCGCAACGGCGACTACGGCGTCTACGCCTTCGGGTCGGTCAACGGCGTGCTCGAGCACTCCTACGCCTCGGGCAGCCCCGACGCCGGCTTCTACATCGGCCAGTGCTACCCCTGCAACGCCCTGATCGACGACGTGGTGTCGGAGTGGAACGGGCTCGGCTACTCGGGCACGAACTCGGGTGGGGACCTCATCATCGTGAACTCGGTCTTCCGCGAGAACAAGGCCGGGCATCGTCCCCAACAGCGGCAGCTACGAGGGCTGTGCCCCCGAGCGCGAGACGACGATCGTCGGCAACCTCGTCCACGACAACGACAACGCCGAGATCGACGGCATCGAGGCGGCCGTCCTCGCCACGGGCAACGGCATCCTCGTCACCGGCGGCGTCGACAACGTGATCGAACGCAACCGGGTCGACGGCATCCCGATCGCCGGGCATCGCGCTGGTGCCGTTCCCCGAGGACGATCCGATCGCCCCGATCCCCGAGGAGTTCCCGACCGACTGCGTCGAGGACGCCGTGGCCGCTCCGGCCGACGGAGATCCCCGACGAGACCATCTACTGGCCGGTCGTCGGGCAACCAGGTCGTCGACAACGTCGTGACCGACTAGTGACGAGTGGGACCTCGTCCTGATCACGCTCGACGGCGACGCCGCTCGGCAACTGCTTCGCGGGCAACGAGGCCGCCGTGACCTCGCCCCGCGGACATCAGCGAGACGCTGCCGTGCGAGGGCGCCCAGCAGTCCTACGAGCCGGAGATCGCCCGGTTCCTCGAGTTGGTCGACGCGGTGCAGGCCGCCGACCGGCGACTACCGCGACGCCGACCTCCCCGACCCCGGTCCGCAGGAGAACATGCCCGACGCCGCAGACGCGCCCGGCCGAGCCCGCCGGCGCGCCGCGCACCGTCGACGTCGCCGCCATCACGGTGCCCGACCGCGCGTGACCCGACGCCGCGGCGTCCTGCTCGGCGGCCGGGGCCCTGGCCCTGGTCGCGGTGGTGGGCGTCGCGGCCTGGGCCACCCGGCCCGACGGGGGCAACGACGCCGCGGCGGCCTCGCCCGGGCCCCACAACGGCCGCTTCCACGTGGAGTGCGGCTACAGCCACAGCGCGCCCGACGACCCCATCGTCTTCCCGGGCGAGCCCGGGGCGTCGCACCTGCACGACTTCTTCGGCGCGACCACCGACCGACGCCTTCTCCGACGCCGACTCGCTGCTGGCCGGGGGGACACGACCTGCGCCACCCGCCAGGACACGGCCGTCCTACTGGGCCCCGTCGCTGCTTCGACGGGGAGGAGCAGATCGAGCCGATCTCGCTCCACCGCCTACTACCGGGCGGCCGCCGGGCGTGGAGCCCGACGGACGTCGATGCCTTCCCGTTCGGGCTGATGATGATCGGCGGTGACGCCACCAGCGACCGACCACCCAGCCGACCGGACACGTGGGCTGGGCCTGCACGGTCGAGGCCCCGACCGTGTCGACGCCGCCGGACTGTGCGAGCCACGCTGCTGCTGCAGGTCGTCTTCCCCGACTGCTGGGACGGCGAGCACCTCGACACGGCGGACCACCGGAGCCACGTGGCCCGCTCCACCGACGACGGGTTGCCCGGACAGCCACCCCGTCGCCCTGCCCGCAGCTGGAGTTCCACGTCGACGTACCCGCCGCCCGACGACCTGAGCCGCCCTGCACCTCGCGTCGGGCTCGCTCCTCACCGGCCACGCCGACTTCTTCAACGCCTGGGACCCCGACAAGCTGGCCAACGAGGTCGCGGTACTGCATCGGCGAGGACGCCTACTGCTGACTCGGAGCTCGGTTCTCGGCGGCGGCCGGCGCGGCCGTCTACCGTTCCGGCGTCGGCTGAGCGAGGGGGCGGTGGGATGCGGATGACATGGCGACGGGGGCTGTGGGTCGCCCTGGTAGCGGTGGCGGTGGTGGCCGCCGGCTGCGGCGGTGACGACGGGGGAGGCGATGACGGCAGCGGATCCGCCGAGAGCGGGACGCTGCGGGTCCCCGACGACTACGAGACCATCCAGGAGGCGGTTGACGCCGCCGAGCCGGGCGACCTCATCCTCATCGAGCCGGGGACCTACGAGGAGGCGGTGAACGTGACGACCGACGACCTCGTCATCCGGGGCCTGGACCGCAACGAGGTCGTGCTCGACGGTGGGTTCGAGCTGGAGAACGGGATCCGGGTCCTCGAGGCCGACGGCGTGGTCGTCGAGAACCTGACCGTCCAGAACTACACGAACAACGGGGTGTTCTTCACCGGGGTCGACGGCTACCGGGGCTCCTACGTGTCAGCCATCCGCAACGGGGTCTACGGCGTCTACGCCTTCGGCTCGGTCAACGGCGTCTTCGAGCACTCCTACGCGTCGGGCAGCGCGGACTGGCGGCTTCTACGTCGGGCAGTGCTTCCCCTGCCACGCGCGTCCTCGACGACGTCGTGTCCGAGTGGAACGGCATGGGCTTGCTCGGACACCAACGCGGGCGGGAACCTGGTCGTGGTCAACTCCGTGTTCCGGGAGAACCGCCTCGGGATGGTGGCGGCCAGCGCGACCTGCGAGGGCTGCTCCCCGCAGCGGGAGGCCGACGTTCGTCGGGCAATCAGGTGGTGGACAACGGCAACCCGGAGACCGCGGCGAGTCGGGTTCGCCCTGCTCGCAGAGGGCGACAGGCATCATCGTCGGCGGCGGGATCGGCAACGTCAGATCGAGCGCAACCGCGTCTCCGGGAACCCGACGGCGGGGGTCGGCGATCGTGCCCCTTGCCCGAGTACGACGCCATCGCCCCCATCCCGGCGCCCGAGGACCGGCCGGTGGACTGCGTGGCCGACACCGTCGTGGCCAGCGACGAGGTGATCGCGGCGCCTCGACAACCCGCTCCTGTGGCCGCCCGAGGACAACCAGGTGCGCGGGCAACGACGTCGCCGACAACGGGGAGTGGGACATCGTCGCTCCTCACCCTGGACGGTGAGGCCCACGGCAACTGCTTCGAGGGCAACGAGGTGCGCGGCCGATGCTGTCCTTTCGCCCCCGGACATCGAGGCGGTACTGCCCTGTGAGGGGGATGCCGCAGACCTTCGCCCCGGAGTTGGCCCGCTTCCTCGAGATCGTCGAGCGGGAACTGCCCGAAGCGCCGTCCTACGAGGACGTGGACCTGCCGGATCCCGGCCCGCTGGAGGGGATGGAGGACCCCGAGGGTGCCCCGGCCGAACCCGGCCGGCCCGCCCGCCACCGTGGACCTCGACGCCATCGCCGTCCCCACCGGGAGCCTGAGCGATCAGACCTCGTCGAGCCAGACGGGGGCGGCGTCGAGCAGGAACTGGCTGACGGCCAGGCAGCGGTCCAGGGTCTCGCACAGCAGCTCCTGGCCCGACGAAGACCTTGGCCAGCGAGAGCTGGAGCTTGGCCACGATGGCGAGGCTGCGCTCCGGGGCGTCGGTCACCGCGGCGAAGGAGTCGATGGCCGAGACCTCGAGGGGCAGGTCGGGCCCGCCCACGCCGGCCAGGTCGGTGGCCAGGACCAGCAGGTCCGGCGGGTGGGGGAGCGGCGGCAGGGCCCAGTTGAACAGCAGCGGGAAGTGGTAGTCGTCGGGCGGGTCGTCGCCCTCGGGGATCTCCAGGACCTTGTCCTCGAAGGCGAGCAGGACCCGGGGGTCGACCTCGAGGGAGAGGTGCAGGTCGAGGGGGCCGCCGCACGCCTCCTCGGGGTGGAGGTCGACCTCCCAGGCCTGGCGGAGCGAGTAGGACTCGACGAAGTGGCGCTCGTCGTGGACGTGGAACCCGTGGTCCACCGCGTGGTCCTTGAGGTCGGCGATGAACCCCGCGACATCGATGACGGCCAAGGCCCACAGCCTGCCACGCGTCGGTGACACCGACGCACTCGCCGCCCTGGCTACGGTCGCCGGCATGACCGAGGACCAGCTGCTCGCCGTCCTGCACGAGGCGGCCTCGGCCGCGATCGAGGCGACGACCGGCTCCGGTGACTTCGCCATGGTCGACGCCGGCCGGGGCCAGCACGTGGTCGACGTGGCCGCCGACGACGCCGCGGTGGCCGTCCTGCGTCGGGGCCGGCCTGGGCGTGCTGAGCGAGGAGTCGGGCCGCCACCACGCGGACCGTCCGGTGACCGTCGTCCTCGACCCCCTCGACGGCTCCAGCAACGCCGCCCGCGGCCTGCCCTGGTACGCCACCAGCCTCTGCGCCGTCGACGCCGAGGGCCCGCTGGCGGCCGTCGTGGTGAACCAGGTCAGCGGGGCCCGCTACGAGGCGGTCCGCGGCGGCGGCGCCCGCCGCGACGGCGAGCCGATCGACGCCGTCGGGCGGTGATCCGAGCTGCGGGACGCGATGGTCGGCCTGTCGGGCCTGCCGCCCGGCCTGGCTGGGCTGGCGCCAGTACCGGGCGCTCGGGGCGGTGGCCCTGGACCTGTGCGCCGTCGCCGAGGGTCGTCTCGACGGCTACCTCGACTGCAGCCCCTCGGCCCACGGTCCGTGGGACTACCTCGGCGGGCTGCTCGTCTGCCGGGAGGCCGGCGCCGCGGTCGCCGACGCCGGCGGGCCGGGACCTGGTGGTCCTCGAGCACGGCGCCCGGCGCACGCCCGTGGCCGGCGGCCACGCCGGAGCTGTTGGCCGAGGTCGCTGGCGGCCCGGCGGACCTTCCCGGTCTGACCGCGCCCCCAGCCGTAGCCTGGGCCGATGCGGCGCCGGTTCGTGCGCCTCCTGCTGGGGGTGTACCGACGACTGCCCGTCCTCGGGCGGCGATGGATCGTGCGCACGATCGCGCCGAGCTTCACGGTCGGGGCCATGGCCATCATCGAGCGCTCCGACGGCGCCGTCCTCCTGGTGCGCCACAGCTACCGGCGCCGGTGGGGCGTGCCCGGCGGGCTGATGAAGCGGCGGCGAGCACCCCGAGGTCGGCCTGCGCCGGGAGGTCCGCGAGGAGGTCGGCGTCGAGGTCGACCTGCTGGGCGAGCCGTCGGTCGTGGTCGACCCCGACCCGCAGCGGGTCGACCTGGTCTTCCGGGGCCGCCTCCGGGACGAGACCGTCGAGCCCCGACCCGTGTCGGCGGAGATCGTCGAGGTCGCGCTGGTTCCGCCCCGACGAGCTCCCCGAGCTGCAGTTCGAGACCAGCGGAGCGCTGATGGCCCTGGCCCGGGCGTCCCGGAACCCCCAGAGCCCACCGCTGCCGTCCCTCGGGCTGCTGGAGCGCCACCGACGGGAGGCCGGTTAGCTTCAGCCGCTGATGTCGTCCCGCCGTCGCCTGCTGGTCATCGACCCCGAGCCGGGCGCCATCGACAAGGTGGCGTGGCGGGACGCCGACGGCCTCGCCTTCGAGCCCCACACCTTCGTCCACGAGAACGAGACCTTCTCCAGCCCCGAGGGCGAAGACCTGAGCGACCACCCGCCCGTTTCCGTCGACTGGACCTGGACCGCCGAGTCCTAGGGTGTTGCCCCCGGGCGCTTAGCTCAGCTGGCTAGAGCACCTCCCTTACAAGGAGGGGGTCGGGGGTTCGAGTCCCTCAGCGCCCACAGAATCCGGTGTCTTCCCAGGTCAGACGCCTGGAGGTTCGCCAAGGTGGTGCAGCGCCGACGCCGTCGCGGCGTCAAGGTCGTGGAACACACATTCAGCCAGGCCAGAAGCAGCCGGCGGGGCGGTCATGCTCTACGGGCTCCTGCGAGACCTCCTCCTCGACCTCCCAGACGAATCGTCCTACCCGGAGGGCCAGCGGGCCCCGAGGACCACGGCGACGCACCAAGCCAACGTCACGATTCCGATAACCAGGGCGAGCAGATCTCAGGACCGGGGCGCGCCTGAACGCCGGACGGCGCGATGGTCACGAACCGCGACGATGACCGCGGCCATGCTCGGCGAAGCCGGCAAAGCCGGCCGGCAATCGCGTGTGATGTTCGCCCAGAGGTGTCGATGCTCCTGGGCGAGGGACCCCGCCACCGGGCCACGCCGGCTGCCTTGACCGGCCTCAACCCGCTCGTGTCCCATTGCGGCCTCCCGTACCTTTCATCACCAGTCCAAACGGGTCGTTCAGGGCGGGTGGGGCGGGTGGGGGCGGGTGGGGCGGGTGGGGGGGTCGGTGGTGGGCGGGGCGGTGGTGGGGGGCGGTGGCGGCGGTGGCGGCGGTGGCGGCGGTGGCGGCGGTGGAGGCGGAGGTGGAGGCGGAGGTGGAGGCGGAGGTGGAGGTGGAGGTGGAGGTGGGCGCTGGGGTGGGCTGCTGCTGCCGCCACCGCTACCAGAACTACCTGACGAGGTGACGACCCAGCAGGGCTTCCAGAAGCACCACCAGCCCACGGTCGAGGTGGTCGAGGTGGTCGAAACGGTGGAGGTGGTCGAGGTGGTCGACGAGGTGGTCGAGGTGGTCGTAGCTGGCGGGGTGTCGACGTCCTCGGCGTTCTTGTTGAGCAGGGCGACGTCACCGTCCGGTGAGATCACCCCGGCGCGGGGGCCACCCTCGTCGTCGAAGACCACGTAGCCGTCGCTGGCACGGAGGACGAACCGGCCGCCCCCGGGCATGATGCTGACTTCGTCCCGTGGCACGCCACCGACCGCCGCGTCCACGAGTACGGCCACACCCCTCGACAGGTTGGTGACATAGACGGTGCTGTCCACGACGAGGGGCCGACCGAGGCGATCGTCGGGATCTCCGAGATCGACGGGCGGCAGGACCGAGCCGTCGGCGAAGTCGACGCCGAACAGGGTGCCGGTGGTCGGGGAGGCGACCCAGGCGACGGATCCGGAATCCGCCAACAGCGCCGGGAGCAAGCGGGCCCCGGGATTGACCGGTAGCGGGTGTGGGAACCCCCACTCGTCGATCAGTTCCGCTCGCTCGCTGTCGACCACGAACGGGGCGTCCCCCGTGAGGCCCACCGTCAGGCCGGGATCCCGCGAGTTCAACAGCGTGCGCGAGAGGAGCTCGCCGTCGTCGACCTCGACCAGCTCACCGCTGCCGAGGTCGACGACCCACAACGTGCCGTCGTCGTCGACCACGGCACCGGTCAGCTCAGACGACAGGGTCAACTCGTCGGTGACCTCCCGGCCATCCTCGCTCAGGAGGCCGATGGCACCGTCGGGCTCGATGACGTAGGCCTGCCCGCCGCCGGCCATGACCTCGGAATCCGCCGCTACCCGAGCGCCGTCCCGGATGTTGGTCCCCGACGGGCTGACGGCCTGGATCGTGCCGGTGTCACGATTGTGCACGAGTGCGCCCTCACCGTGCTGCACGAGCACGAGATCATCGCCGGCGCCCTCGAGCGGCGCCCTCGCGTCGACCGTCGCCGCCGCGGCCGTCGCCTTCACCACGGCGCCTCGGTCCTTGATCAGCAGGAACACCGTGCCGTCACCGGCCACGACAGCGTCGGTCGGGGAGTCGTCGACTACGTCAGACAAACTGCCGGTCAGCAGCGCTCCGGCAACGGCCAAAACGGCGAGGAGGAGCACAGCTCCACCAACGTGCACGCCTCGTCCCATCTGGCCTTCTCACACGGTGACCGCCAACGTCGCGCAACTACCGTACCCACGGAGGGGCGTGTCAGACCGAGTTCCGGCGGCAGGTCGCGATCAAGATCCTGAGTGTCGGCACCTCTGACGACTCGACTATGCGGCGGTCGGCGCCATCGTGATCAATCGGACCCTCTGCTAGAGGGAGATGACCGGCGCTGACCCTTGGGTACGGACACACCTGGCCGACCGCCCCGGGCTAAGAGCGCGCTGACACCCGCCAGTAACACCCGTCCCGCCACACTTACCGCCCGCCGAGTCGTTCACCACCAGCACGGCCGGCGGCTCACCCGAGGCCAGCTTCGAGGACTCCCCGTCGCGGGGTCCGCCGAGGAAAGTGACGAGGACGCCCACGGGTGTCGAATCTAGATCCCCTCTACTTTGCCTCGACGCTCCGAGTGCACCCCCGGATTCTCAGGGATTCTGTGGCTGAGCACAGCGCTTCTGACGGTCTCCCTTACAAGGAGGGGGTCGGGGGTTCGAGTCCCTCAGCGCCCACTGATTCCAAGAGCCCCCAGTCGGAGTGGTCTGACTCTCCACCGGAGTGGGAAGGAAGACGAGTGATCAAGTTGCCAGCAAGCGACTTGCGTTGGGGCTGTGCACAGCCTTTCGAGGCCGTCCTCCCGTCCGGGGGGACGGCTTCACCAGTTTGGGATTGTTGCGATGATTCGCGGGTGAGCCGCTGGCGCTCGGTCCGCGCGGAGCCGACGCAGCGGGTGACCCACCTGACCTACGCAGTCCGGGAGCAGGTGTCCTGTTCATGCGGCGGCCGAGGCGAATGGCCTACTTTTGATGGTGCCGCACGGGGGAGGGACCATGCGCTACTACGAGGACCTCGAGGTCGGTTACACGGTTCCGTGGACCGACCCCTACCTGGTGACCGAGGAAGAGTCCTCGAGATGGGCCGGCGCTGGGACCCCCAGCCCTTTCACACTGACCCCGAAGCGGCCGCGGCCTCTCCTTTCGGCGGCCTGGTCGCCTCGACCGTGCACCTCTTCGCCATATCGGTGAGGATCGGGATGGACAACGAGCCAGTCGCCGCCGTCAGCAACCTCTCCACGACCAACCTCGTCAACCACGCCGCCGCCCGCCCCGGCGACCAGGTCCGGTTCGGACTGACGGTCATCGACCGACGCCTGTCGACGAGTCGTCAGGGCGAGGGCGTCGTCACCTTCCGCGGAACCCTCGTGAACCAGCGCGACGAACCGGTCTTCTCGGGGGAGAACACGGCGCTGATCCAGTGCCGGCCCGCCTGATGGAGCAGTCACTGCGCTACTACGAGGACCTCGAGGTCGGCTCGACGGCGGCGACCGAAGGCACCTACCTGGTCACCGAGGAGGAGATCCTCGAGTTCGGCCGACGCTTCGACCCGCAGCCCTTCCACACCGACCCCGAGGCCGCGGCCGCCTCGGCGTTCGGCGGCCTGATCGCCTCCACCGTCCACATCCTTGCCATCCACGTGTCCCTCGGCGTGAAGGGAGAGCACGCCACCGCGGCGATCGCCGGGCTCGGGATGACCAACCTGGTCAACCACGCCCCGGTCCGCCCCGGCGACGAGCTCTCCCACGTGAACGAGGTCATCGATCGCCGCCCGTCGAAGAGCCGACCCGGCGCCGGCATCGTCGCCTTCCGCAACACCCTCTCGAACCAGCACGGCGAAGCGGTGTTCTCCTACGAGAACGCCGCCCTCATCCGCTTCCGCGACACCCAGAGCGAGTGACACCTCGGTGCCGAGTCCTGAGCCGGGGAACCCGTTTCGGCTGCTAGAACGGGCGGTCTGACGGGGGGTCAGCGGATGCCGGTGGCAGAGCTGGATGGGGTCGAGATCGCCTACGAGGTGGTGGGCGAGGGGCAACCCTGGGTCCTGACGCCCGGGGGGCGGTTCACCAAGGAGGTCGGGGGGCTCCCGGAGATGGCCCGGGCCCTCGCCGACGACGGCCGGCAGGTCCTGACGTGGGACCGGCCGAACTGCGGTGCCTCGTCGGTGGTGTTCCGGGGGCGGTCCGAGTCCGAGGTGCAGGCCGAACTGCTCGGAGCCCTGCTGCGCCACCTCGAGCTCGGGCCGACGGTGATCGCCGGCGGCTCGGGTGGCGCCCGGGTGTCGCTGCTCACCGCCGCCCGCAACCCCGACGTCACGGCCGGCCTGGCGATGTGGTGGATCAGCGGCGGCGTCCCGGGCCTGCTCCAGCTGGCCAACTACTACTGCATGCCCTCGGCCGACGCCGCGTGGCACGGCGGCATGGAGGCCGTGGTCGCCCTCGACCAGTGGCAGGAGGTGCTGCGGTCGAACCCCGGGAACCGGGAGCGCTTCCTGGCCATGGACCGCCAGGAGTTCCTCGACGTCATGGACCGCTGGGCGCTGGCCTACTGCCCCTGCGAGGACACCCTGGTGCCCGGGCTCGACGACGAGGACGTCGCCCGGCTCGACGTCCCGATCCTCGTGTTCCGCAGCGGGGTGTCGGACATGTCCCACACCCGAGCCACGTCCGAGGCGCTGGCCGCCGGCCTGCCCGGGGCCGAGCTGGTCGAGCCGCCGTGGGGCGACGACGAGTGGAACGAGCGGCGGGCGGCCGTGGAGCAGGAGGGTTCCCTCTTCGTGCGCTGGCCGCGGCTCGTGCCGCAACTGACCGAGTGGGCCGATCGGACGATCGGCTGAGGAGCAGACCATGACCGACGTGACCATCCGTCCCATCCGTGACGACCTGTCCTTCGGGGCCCGGGTCGGTGGCGTGACCGCCGACGCGCTCGCAGGACCCGGAGGTGCGGAGACCGACTCAACCAGGCCTTCGAGGACCACGGGCTCCTGATCTTCGAGGGGGTCGAGCCGACCCCCGAGATGCAGGTGGCGGTCAGCACCGTGTTCGGACCGCTGAAGGACCACCCGAGCAAGGCGACACCCCGGGTGGGCGACGGTGACCTGCTCGGGGTCATCGAGATCCGCCACGAGCCGAACGAAGGGGGCGTCGTCGAGCTGGACGGCCGCCGGCTGTCGCAGTGGCTGCCGTGGCACTTCGACCACTGCTACAACGACCAGCTCAACCGGGCCGGCGTGCTCCGCTCGGTGGAGATCCCCCCGGACGGCGGCCGGACCGGCTTCGTCGACGGCATCGCGCTCTACGACGCGGTCTCCGCCGAGGTGCGGGACCGGATCGAGGGCGAAGAGGTGATCTACGCGATGGACGTGATCCTGGACAACCTCCGCTACGGGCGCCCCGAGGGCTTCGTCGAGGTGAAGGCCTCACCCCAGACCGACGCGGTGATGGCCGAGTACGAGCACCGGCCCCGGGCGATCCACCCCGCGGTCTGGACCCGGAGCTCGGGGGAGAAGGTCCTCCACGTCTCGCCGTGGATGGCCAAGGGCATCGCGGGCAAGGACGAGGCCGAGGCCGACCGGCTGCTCACCGAGGTCTGCGACGAGATCGTCGAGGCCGCGAAGGGCCTCAGCTACTTCCACGCCTGGGACCCGGCCGACATGGTCATCTGGGACAACTGGCGGATCCTGCACTCGGTGTCGGGCTCGCCGCCCGAGAGCGGTCGCTGCATGCACCGCACGACCATCGCCGGCGACTACGGCCTCGGCCGCTTCGAGGAGCTCAGTTCGGCAAGCGGATGAACGGCCCGTAGCCACCACCGTTGGGGACCCGGTCCTTCCGGATGTCCTCGCCGGCGGAGGCGTCGTGGTCGTCCCAGAACTCCCCGGCGACCCGGATCACCTTTGCCCCACCCATGCACCCCGTGTTCACCGGCACGGTGATGCGGTAGCCGAAGTTGGGCAGGACCGTCACCCCACCGGTGGCCACGCAGATGGTGTTGCCGTTGCCGAGGTAGACCACCTGGTGCCAGTTCCCCTCCGAGAAGCTGACCGTGATCCGCCGGTCGTGGGCCAGCGCGGTCCCTTGCCAGTCGATCTTGAACGCCATGAAGGTGCGGAGGTTGTTGGACGTGGTGTCCCAGATCGGCTTGGCCACCGTCCGGAACGTGAGCCGGATGTTCTGGCGGCCGTTCTCGACGACGATGTTCCGGATGTCCCCCTGCGGCCGAGCCGCTTCGCCGACCTGGTCGGCCTTGACCCACGGCGACCCCACCGTCGCCCGCGGCGCGGCATCGGCCGGGGCCAGTCCGGCCAGGCCGACGATGGCCACGAGCACCACCAGGGTCCGAACGGTCCGCATCATGAGCACTCCATGGTCCGAAGGCGTTGCCCGACGGTAGTCGCGGCCTCCGTCAGCCCGCCGCGCCCGCCCCGTCCCGGGTCAGCCCTCGGCGGCGTCCTCGCTGTCGGCGCTGTCCTCGCTGTCGTGGCCTCGTCGCCCTCGTCGCTGTCGTCGCGCTCGGCGACCATCTCGTGGACATCGACCTCGTCGATGGTGCCGTCACCGTCGACGTCGACGCCGGTGGCGCTGACCTCGTGGACGACGTCGAACTCGCCGTCGCCGTCCACGTCGACCGCGGTGACCACGGTGGTGTCGACGATGTCGGGCACCCCGTCGCCGTCCAGGTCGACCGCGGTGGTGGTGATCTCCTGGATCACGTCGGTCACCCCGTCGCCGTCGAGGTCGTAGACGGTCGTCTCGGTGGTGGTGACGATGTCGGCCTGCCCGTCGCCGTCGACGTCGATCACCGACGTCGAGGTCTCCGTCACGACATCGTCGAACCCGTCGCCGTCGACGTCCTTGCTCTGGACCTCGGTGACGTTGATGCCGTCGAGCTCGCCGTCACCGTCCAGGTCCAGTCCGGTCACCTCGACGTCGGGGTCGTTGCTCTCGCTCATGGGATGTCCGTCTCTCTCGTCGCGGGGTCTTGGGGCAGCATGCAGCATGACCGACATCACCGTCGAGCGCACCAACGGCCCGTTCGGCGCCGTCGTGCACGGCACCGACCTCCGCGAGCCGATCGACCCGGTGGAGGCCGAGCAACTCCGTGAGACGTGGTTGCGGCACCAGGTCCTGGTCTTCGTCGACCAGGAGCTGGGCTTCGCCGAGCTCGAGGCCGTGGCCGAGGCGTTCGGCCCGATCGGGCACGACCCGTACTTCCGACCGATCCCCGGCCAGTCCCACGTCGTGGCCCTCACCCGGGAAGCCGACGAGACGACCCCGCTCTTCGCCGACGTCCTCCATTCGGACTGGAGCTTCCTGGCCGTCCCGCCGGCCGGCACCCTCCTGTACGGCGTCGACATCCCGCCGGTGGGTGGCGACACCCTCTACGCCGACCAGTACGCGGCCTACGAGAGCCTGCCGCCGGCGATGAAGGAGCGGATCGACGGTCTGGTGGGCATCCACTCGGCTCGCCGCGGCTATTCGAAGCAGGGCCAGTACGGCGACCGGGACACGGGCCGCTCCATGGCGATCATCGCGTCCGACGACGCCATGGCGACCGAGCGCCACCCGCTGGTCCGGACCCATCCCGAGACGGGTCGGCGCGCCCTCTTCTGCAGCATCGCCTACACGATCGGGATCGAGGGGATGGAGGAGGACGCGGCCAACGCCCTGATCGGCGAGCTCTACGGCTACATGGCCACCGAGGCCAACACCTACCGCCACCAGTGGGCGCCCGGGATGGTCGCCCTGTGGGACAACCGTTGCCTGCTGCACGCGGCGACCGGCGGCTATGAGGGCCACCGACGCGAGCTGCACCGACTGACCATCGCCGAGCGGGTGAAGTGACACTCGACATGTCATGAGGTTCGCGGCATGAACCGGACCTCGGAGTACACCAACACGGTCCCGTCCCGATGGCCCGCTGGCGGGCAACGGTGCTCGTTAGGGTGCCCGGCCGTGCCCCTGCGCCGACGTCGGCTCCTTGCGCTCCTGGCCCTCGTCGGCGCCTCGGCGGCCGTGGCCCTGGCCGCTCCGGCGCAGGCCGCCGGCCTCGGTCGAGCGGCCGCCGAGTCGACGGAGGACCTCCTGGCCTGGTGGCAGGCGGCGATCCTCGGCGTGGTCGAGGGCATCACCGAGTACCTGCCGATCTCCTCGACCGGCCACCTCCTGGTGACCTCCCGCCTCCTGGGCCTGCCCGATGCCGAGGGCAGTGCGGGGCTCGAGGCGGTCAACACCTACGCCATCGCCATCCAGTTCGGCGCCATCCTCGCCGTCCTCGGGCTCTTCTGGGCCCGGTTCCGGGACATGCTCCTCGGCCTCATCGGTCGGAGCCCCGAGGGGCGGCACCTCCTCGTCACCCTGATCATCGCCTTCCTGCCGTCGGCCGTGCTGGGCGTCCTGCTCGACGAGAAGATCGAGGATGCCCTGTTCGGCCCCTGGCCGGTCGTGATCGCCTGGGTGGTGGGCGGCGCGCTGATCCTGGTGCTGGAGCGGACCGGGCGGATCCCGGACAGGGGTGTGGCCGCCGACGTGGGGCACAACCGCCTCGCCGCCATCACCTACCACCAGGCGCTGATCATCGGCCTCGCCCAGTGCGTGGCGCTGTGGCCGGGGACCAGTCGCTCCCTGGCGACGATCCTCGGGGCGCTCCTGATCGGTGTGGCCATGCCCGTCGCCGTCGAGTTCAGCTTCCTGCTCGGCTTCGCCACCCTCTCGGCGGCAACGGGCTACAAGCTGGTGACCGACGGGGGAAACCTGGTCGAACAGTTCGGTCTCCTGAACCCCCTCATCGGGGCCCTGTTCGCGTTCGCCTCAGCCGTGCTGGCCATCAAGTGGCTGATCGGCTACCTGGAGCGCCACGACCTCTCGATCTTCGCCTGGTACCGCTTCGCCGTCGCCGGCCTGACGGTGGCCCTTCTGGCCAGCGGTGTGATCTAGCGTCGGTCCCGATGCTGGGCGAGAGCAACTACACCCAGGAGTACGTGGACGACTGCCGGAAGAAGGTGGCGGCACAGGTCGCGGCCTACCGGAGGATGGCCAAGGCGGCGGGGAAGGACTTCGGGGCGCTGGCCAAGGCCTTCTTCACCGAGATCGAGACCAAGTTCCTCTGAGGAGGCCCATGCGGCGGCGGATCAATCGGGGGGCGACGGCGGTCGCGCTCCTCTGTGGCCTGGTGGCGACGGCCGTGGCCGCGACGCCGGCCGGCCCGGCGACGGCCCAGCCCGTATCGCCCGCGGCCACCGAGGTCGACGTCACCCTCACGCTGGCTGCGGTGGCCGACACCTACCTGAGCGCGCCGCCGTCGCCGCGCCCACCGGGCGGCGACGCCCCCCGCCTGGTCGTGGACGGTGCGCCCCGGCGGCAGGCGTTCATCCGCTTCACGGTGCCCGACTACGACGGTCGCCTGCGGTCAGCCACGCTCCGCCTCCATGTCTCCGACCTGGGAGGCGCGGGCAGCGTGCAGGGCGGGGTGGTCCGCCGCTCCTCGGACGTGACCTGGACCGAGGACGTCAGCTGGGCGGACCGGCCGGCCCTCGACGGGGCGCTGGCCGGATCGCTCGGCCCGGTCCACCGGAACACCTGGGTCGACCTCCCGGTCACGACGTTGGTCCGTCGCGGCCTGCCCCTGACGCTGGGCATCGGTTCGAACCACCCGGACGAGGTGGCCTACGACAGCCGGGGGAGCGGGCTCGGGCCTCGCCTCGTCCTGGACCTCGACGCCCCACCCGACGGGGTGGTCGTGGCCGCCGTGGGCGACATGGTGTGCAGCGACATCCACGAGGTCACCGCCACGACCTGCCACCAGGCCCAGGTGTCCGACCTGCTGGTGGCCGACCCCGAGCTCGACGCCTTCCTGGCGCTGGGTGACCTCCAGTACCCGAGCGGCACGCTGGACGACTTCCAGCAGCACTACGAGCCCAGCTTCGGCCGGGTCAAGGACATCACCCACCCGGTCGTCGGGAACCACAAGTACCAGAGCCCCGACGCCGCCGGGTACTTCGACTACTTCGGCGCCGCCGCGGGCCCCCCGCAGCAGGGCTGGTACAGCTTCGACCTCGGCGACCGGTGGCACCTGGTCGCCCTCAACTCGAACTGTGGCCAGGTGGCCTGCGGCGACGGCTCACCACAGCTCGACTGGCTACGGGCGGACCTCCGGGCCAACAGCCGTCCCTGCGTGCTGGCGTACTGGCACCACCCACGGTGGAGCTCGGGAGCCACGCCACGTCGGGACGACCGCGTCGAGCCCTTCGTGCGGGTGCTGGCCCATCACAGCGCCGAGTTGGCCCTCAACGGCCATGTCCACACCTACGAGCGGTTCGCCCCGCAACGGGCGGACGGGACGTCGGTCACCCGCGGTCTCCGCGAGATCGTCATCGGCACCGGCGGGCGCTCCGTAGGACCCGAACACGACTTCGAGGACCCCCCGCTGCGCAACTCCCAGCATCGCATCGCCGGGGTCTTCGGCCTGGCCCGCCTGGTGCTCACCGACACCGGCTACTGGTGGTCCTTCGTGGACGAGACCGGCCGGGTCCGGGACTCCGGCTCGACCCGCTGTCACTGACCTCAGGTGCCGGGCACGCTCACGAACTCACCGGTGGGGCGTTCGGGGTCGCGGCACTCGCCCTGGAAGCAGCGGCGGTAGGCGGCCGGGGAGGTGTGCAGGGCCCGTTGGAAGTGCAGCCGCATGGCGGCCGCGGTCCCGAACCCGGCTTCGTCGGCGATGTGGTCCACCGAGTGCGTGGTGGTCTCCAGGAGACGTTGGGCCAGGGCGGTGCGCTGCGTGAGCAGCCACTGATGGGGACTGGTGCCCGTGCGAGACCGGAACTGGCGCGTGAACTGGCGGGGGCTGAGGGCGGCATGGGCCGCGAGGTCGGCGACGCTGAGGGGCTCGCCCAGGCGCTCGGCGGCCCAGGCCATCGTCGTGCTGAGGTGGTCGGTGCCGGGGAGGTCGGGCCCGATCGGGGTCTCGATGAACTGGGCCTGGCCGCCGTCCCGGTGGGGTGACACGACCATGTCCCGGGCCACCTTGTTGGCGATGTCGGCGCCGAAGTCCGTCCGGATGACATGCAGGGCCAGGTCGATGGCGGCCGCGGCCCCGGCGGAGGTGAGGATGTCCCCGTCGTCCACGTAGAGCACCGTCGGATCGACCCGGACCGCCGGGTAGCGCTCGGCCAGCAGGCCGGCGACGTCCCAGTGGGTGGTGGCGGCCCGACCGTCCAGCAGGCCCGCCTCCGCCACGGCGAAGGCCCCGGTGCAGAACGTCACGATCCGGGTGCCCCGGGCATGGGCTCGGCGCAATGCGTCGTGGAACTCGGGGCGGGGCGAACGGTCCCGGGAGCTCCAGCCGGGGATCACGATGGTGTCGGCCCGGGCCAGGAGGCCGAGGTCCGGCTCGGGCACGGTGGTGAAGCCGTGGTCCCGACGGGTGGTGATGGGATCGACCCCCACCGCCGAGTACCGGTACCAGTCCACGCCGAGGTCCTCGCTGCGGTCCTCGCCGAAGAAGTCGTGGGCCACTGCGGGCTCGAGGGCGCTCATGCCCCGGGCGAGGACGGTGACGACGTGGTGGCGCTTGTGGGGAGCCATGTCCTGATCTTCGCGCTGATCGGGTTTCGAGACAACGTCTGTTTTCTTGCGGGTGATGTCATTCAAGTCACTGGACCGAGGCCGGGCGCTCCTCCACACTGCAGTTCCAAGCCAACGAGATGAGAGAGGAGGACGCCATGCAGTACCTGGACACCGGGCTGGCCCGCCAGCTCGTCAGCGACCGGCAGGGGCGTCTTCGCAGCGAAGCGGCCCGCGAGCGTCTGGCTCGCCCCGCCCGTCGACGCGGGACCGGCTCCCGCTTGGTCGACGCCCTGCGGGTCGCCCGTTTCACCCGGTGACAGGAGCGGCGTCGTCCCCCTTCGGTGGGCGCCGCCGCTCCTCCCGCCTGACACGGGCCAGATTGCTCTGTCGAGCACCGAGCCCCAAGGGTTGGTCGGGCGTAGGGTCCGCACGATGGGGATCGAGCCGGATCTGAAGGACTGGACCTGGGTGCTCGAGCGACCGTGTCCCGAGTGCGGTTTCGTCGGCTCCTCGGTCGACCGGAACGACATCGGGGCCATGATCCGGGAGAACGCCGTGGCCTGGGTCGCGGTCCTCGGCGGCGCCGGGGTGGCCATCCGCACCCGGGAGGACCGGTGGTCGGCGCTCGAGTACGCCTGTCACGTCCGGGACGTGCTCCGCATCTACGACGAGCGCCTCGCCCGCATGCGGACCGAGGACGATCCGCTGTTCGCCAACTGGGATCAGGACGCCAGCGCCGTGGAGGACGACTACGCAGGCCAGGACCCCGCGGTCGTGGCCATCGAGCTGGTGATGGCCGCCAACCGCCTGGCCGACGCCTTCGAGGCCGTGGCCGACGAGGAGTGGGCCCGGCCGGGACGTCGCAGCGACGGGGCGGCCTTCACCATCGACAGCTTCGGGCGCTACTTCATCCACGACCCGATCCACCACCTGGGCGACGTCGGCGCCACGCCCTGACGCGGGTCAGGCTCGGGGCGCCCGGCGCGGGGTGAGGCGCACGGCGGTGATGGCGTGGCCCTCCACGGTGAGGACCTGAGCCGTCCAATCGCCCAGGTCGACCTGCTCGCCCGACTCGGTGGGGATGTGCCCGAGCTCGTCGAGGACGGCGCCGGCGACGGTCGTGTACTCCCCCTCGGGGATGTCGACCCCGATGTCCTCCAGGTCATGGACCGGGAACCGACCCGGGAGGACGAACGAGCCGCCCGGGAGTCGACGGACCGTGAGGATGTCGCGGTCGGACTCGTCGTAGATCTCGCCGACCAGTTCCTCGACCAGGTCCTCGACGCTGACCAGGCCCTCGGTTCCCCCGTGCTCGTTGACCACGAGGCAGAGCTGCTGGCGGTCGGCCTGCATGCGGCGCAGGGCGTCGAGCACCTGGACCGACTCGGGCAGGAAGAGGGCGGCGCGGGTGTGGGCCGACACGGTGTCGTCGGGGCGGCCGATCAGGTCACGCAGGTGGACGATGCCGATCACCTCGTCCAGGTCCTGGCCGGCCGCGGTCACCGGCGCCCGGGAGTGGCCGGCCTCGGCCAGGAGGGAGGCGGCGGCCCGGCAGGTCGTGGCGCCGTCGACGGGCACGATGTCGGCCCGGGGGCGCAGCACCTGGCGCAGGGTCCGCTCGGCCGCCTCGAGGGCGCCCTCGATGATCTCGCGCTGATCGGCGGAGAAGGTGGCGTGCTCGGCGATGATGCCGCGCACCTCCTCGGTGCTCATCCCCACGGCGCGGGCGTCGGGGTTGCCGCCCACCAGGCGCACCACGAGGTCGGTCGAGTGCGAGAGCACCCACACCACCGGACGGGTGACCGTGGACAGGACAGCCAACGGCCGCGCCGCGAGCAGGCCCCACCGTTCGGTGTTCTGCATGGCGAGGCGCTTGGGGACCAGCTCGCCGAACACGAGGGTCACATAGGACAGGATCAGGGTCACCACCACGACCGACACCGGTTCGGCGGCATCGCCGAGGAAGCTGAGGGGCTCCTCGAGGGGGACGGCGAGGGAGACCGCAGCGGTGGCCGACGCCAGGAAGCCGGCCAACGTGATGCCGATCTGGATCGTGGCCAGGAACTGGTTGGGGTGCCTCGTCAGGTTGGCCAGGGTGTGGCCCCGGCGCCCCCCGGACTCCTCGAGGCGGCGGACCTGGGTCTCCCGCAGCGACACCAACGCCAGCTCGGTCCCGGTGAGGGCGGCGTTGATCGCCACCAGCACCGCGACGAGGACGAGTTGGGGGCCGGTCCCGTTCACGACGTCGAGGCTACGGGTCCGTCCATTCGACCGAGAGGATCCGGTGGTCCGCGCCCTTGTGGACGACGACGTCCGCCCGGTCCCGGGTGGGTGCGATGTTCTCGGTCAGGTTGGGATGGTTGACTCCGTCCCACACGGCGCGGGCCAGATCGGCCACGGCCCCGTCGTCGAGGTCGATCCACGCTCGGTAGAAGGAGGTGGGGTCGTCGACCGCGGCCCGGACCAGTCCCTGGAACCGGGCCACGTACCAGGCCATGACGTCGGCCTCGTCGGCGTGGAGGTAGACCGCGAGGTCGGCGAACTCCCGCTGCAGGGCCACGACCCCCTCCACGACGAGCACGTCGGGGCGGTCGACGGCCTCGGGCTTCTCGACCACGTCGTAGCGCTCGTGGGAGTAGACGGGGACCGCCAAGGGGCTCTGGCCGTCCCGGGCGGCGGCCATGAGCCGTTCCAGGCGGTCCAGGTCGTAGGTCTCCGGGTAGCCCTTCCGGGCCACGAGGCCCCGGGCCTCCAGCACGGAGTTCGGGAGCAGGAAGCCGTCGGTCGACACCACCGCGACGTCGGCGCCCGCCGAACGCAGGAGCTCGGCGAGGTGAGCGGCGACGGTCGACTTGCCGACCGCGACCGGGCCGGCGATGGCGAGGATCCGGGTCGTGCCCGGGGTGACCGTCACCCGGTCGGCGATCGTGCCGAGGGCGTCGGGGACGGGCACCGGACGGACCTTAGCCACCAGGGCATCGACGGCCTGGTGGTGGCAAGGGCTACTCTCTGCGTTCAGCGGCTCACACGAGGGAGGACCCGCCATGGGTCTGATCGACCGGTTCAGGAAGGGCGCTGACATCGCCGAGAACGCCATCGACGAGCTCGCGGGCGACCACACCCCCCAGTAGCCCCGGTGCCGGCGGCGGGCCGGCGCTCGACGGCAGGAAAGGCGGACAATTGTCCCAGTCACCCGAACACCTCGATCCCGAAGCGTTGGTGCGTGTGGACTTCGCCCTGGTCCGGCGGGGCTACAGCGCCGACCAGGTCGACTCCGTCCTCCAGCAGGCCGCGGCCGCGCTGGCGGCCGCCCAGCAGCGGATGGCCGAGCTGTCCGCGGAGGTGGACGCCCTCCGCGACCAGGAGCCGCCGCCGGACGTGGCCGACCTGGACGACAACGAGCTGATGCTGCGCCTGGGTGAGAAGACCGCCCGGGTGCTCGAGGCGGCCCGGGAGAGCGCGGCCGAGCTCGAGCACAAGAGCCAGGAACGGGCCACGGCCACGGTGAACCGGGCCAAGGAGGAAGCCCTCCGGGTCCGCTCCGAGGCCGAACGGGTCATGCGGGAGACGCGGGCCCGCCTCGAGGCCGTGGAGAAGGAGACCGACCGGAAGGTCCGCGACCTCCGTCTCGCCGCCGAGGCCGACGCCGAGCGCCTGCGGACCCAGGCCGAGGAGGTGCTGCGATCGGCGCGGGTGGATGCCCACGCCGTCGAGGAGGAGGCCACGAGCCGGGCCGAGTCCCTCACCCAGGAGGCCACCGAGAACGCCGCCCGGGCCCGGGCCAAGGTCGAGGCCCTGCTGACCACCACCCGGACCCAGGTCGAGTCCACGCGCGCCACAGCCGAAGAGGACGCCGCCCGCCTCCGCCACGAGGCCGAGGCCGAGGCCGACGCCCGCCTGGCCCTGATCAGCGACACGGTCGGCGGCAAGATCGCCGAGGCCGAGGCCCGGGCCGAGCGCATCGCCGCCCAGGCCGAGGCGGCCTACGAGGAACGGGTCGCCCTGGGCCGGGAGCGCGGCCGGGAGCTGATCGCCGAGGCCGAGTTGAAGCGGGCCGAGGTGCTGCGGCAACTGGCCCGCACCCGACAGCGGGCCCAGCTCAACCTCGAGCAGCTCCGGGTCGGTCGGGAGCGACTGCTCACCGCCTACGAGGTCGCCCGGGCCACCATCGACCAGGCCACCGGCGAGTTGGATGTCGCCCTGCCGGAGGCCAAGGTCCTGGCCGAGCGCCTCACGGCCCGCGTGGGCGACGACGAGGCCCGGTCCCTGCGGGAGCTGGAGGCCGAGTTCGAGCTGGAGCGTCTGGAGGACCTGCGCATCCTGGCCGACGACGACCCCGGGGCCAGGGTGCCGCCCCGGCCACGGAGCGGGACCGCCGCGGACCTCGGGACCGGGTTCGAGGCCCGATCCGAGAGCGAGGTCGTCGATCCGGCCCCGTCCGACCAGCCCGCACCGAAGGTCTTCGACATGGAGGCCGCCGAAGCCGAAGCGGAGGCCGAGGCCGTGGTCGCCGGCCCGGCGCCGGTGACCGACGGTCTGGAGGACGACGAGGTGGTCGACCTCACCGACGCCGAGGCAGACGGTACGGAGGACGACGAGGTGGTTGACCTCACCGACGCCGCGGCCGCCGAGGTCGACGTCGACGAGCCGGCTGAGGACACCGCCCCCACGGCGCCCTGAGTGGCCTCAGAGGTCGTTGCGGGTGTAGTCCGTGACGGCCTCGATCTCCTCGGGGGAGAGCCGTCCGGCGAAGGACGGCATGCCGTTGCGCCCGTCGGTGATGACCACGACCTGGTCGTCGGCGTCGGGAATCGCCGCGACCACAGCACCCCCGCCGAGGGCGGGGCCGACGCCGCCGGATCCGTCGCTGCCGTGGCAGCTCGCGCAGTTGGCGGCGTAGACGGTCGCCCCCGCCGCCGCGGCGGGGGTGTCCGCGTCGCCCGCCGGGCTCGCCGGCTCGTTGACGAACAGGGCGAGCAGGACGACCGCCGTGCCGGCCAGGACCACGTACTGGACGACGTCGACGAAGCGCTTCATCTCAGAACCCTGGAAAGTCGACGGTCGTGAAGTACCAGAGGGCGCTGGTGAGCCAGACGCCGACGAAGGCGGTCAGGACGGCGCCCCCGACGACCGGGAGGGCCCAGCTGGGCAGGCCCCTCGGGGTGCGGACGACCAGGACCTTGGTGACGAAGGCCCCGTAGAAGAAGCAGCCGAACAGCGAGTGGGCGAGGCTCCGGGTGTCGTCGGACTGGAAGCCGAGGGCCCAGAGACAGTGGTAGACGACCGGCAGGGAGGTCGCGAAGGCCAGCGTGCCGGAGAGGCGGTGCAGATCGCCGAACCACGGCGGGAGCTCGTCGGGGACGCTGATCTTGCCGTAGAGGCGAAGTGCGGTGAGCAGCTGGACGCCGGCCAGGACCAGCGCAATGGTGCCGAACCACACCTTGAGGTTGATGGTGCCGGTGAACCACAGCGTGTAGGGCGTCTCCCCGGTCGGCTCGTGGGCCGAGGCGTACACCCCGAGGGCCACGGCGACGCCGGCCCCGATGAGCGCGAGGATGGCGAACCGCCCGCCCACCTCAGGTGGTCGGCGGTCGATCGTCGCTCCGGTCACAGGTCCCCTCCAGCCTTCGGCCCGAAGGCCCGGACCGTAGTGCCCGCCACGGACCTGACGGGTTGCTCCGGTACATTCCGGGGTCTTGCGGACTGCACTCCGACTGCTCGTGGTGCTGGCCCTCGGTGCCGGCGGACTGGCCCTCACCACGGTGGCGATCGCGCCCCAGGTGGGGGAGTTCTTCACCGCGGGCTCGGTGGACCCCCCGGAGGTCAACCTCCGGCCGTTGGCCGAGCGCTCGATCGCGTACGCCGACAACGGCTCGGTCATGGCCACGTTCCACGCCGCCGAGAACCGCCAGGAGGTACCGCTGCGGCGCATCCCCCGGACGGTGCGTCGCACGATCCTGGCCGTGGAGGACGAGGACTTCTTCCAGCACAACGGGGTGAACCTGCGGGCCACGATGCGGGCCCTGTTCGAGAACGTGAGCGCCGGCGGGATCGCCCAGGGCGGTTCGACGATCACCCAGCAGCTGGTCAAGCTGTCGCTGCTCTCGCCCCGCCAGGACCTCAACCGCAAGGCTCGTGAGGCCATCCTCGCCATCGAGCTCGAGAAGGTCATGAGCAAGCAGGAGATCCTCGAGCGCTACCTGAACCAGGTGTACTTCGGGGGCGGGGCCTACGGCATCCAGGCCGCGGCGGAGATCTACTGGGGCCAGAACGCCCAGGACCTGGACTGGGGCCAGGCGGCCCTGCTGGCCAGCCTCATCCAGAACCCGGTGGCCTATGACCCCGTCCTGGAGCCCGAGGTGGCCCGGGAACGGCGACGGGTCGCCCTCGACCGCATCGTGGAGCTCGGCTACATCACCCAGGAGGAGGCCGACTACTACGACATCGCCCCGCTGCCCGAGGCCCGCATCGACGTCCTGCCCGAGCCCAACGACTACTTCGTCGAGGAGGTCAAGCAGCAGCTCCTGGACATGGAGGAGCTGGGGGCCACGCCGACCGAGCGCTACAACGCCCTCTTCAAGGGCGGGCTCCGCATCGAGACCACGTTCAGCCCGGAGGCCCAGTTCCTGGCCGTGTCGGCCCGCGACAACGTCCTGCCCGACACTGGAGGCCAGTTCACCGCGGCGATGGTGGCGGTCACCCCGCAGACAGGTGCGGTGCGGGCCATGGTCGGGGGGCCGGGCTTCGACCGCTACCGCTACAACCTGGCCACCCAGGGCTCCCGCCAGCCGGGCTCCTCCTTCAAGATCTTCGTGCTCGCCGCCGCCCTCGAGGCGGGCCTGATCCCCGACGACATCCTCAACGGCACCGGGCCGTGCTCCTTCCCCAACCCCGGTGGCTACCCGGACCCCTACGTGGCCAACAACTACGCCGACGGCGGCGGGACCAACGGGTCCATCGAGGCGAACACGACCTCGTCGTCGAACTGCGGCTTCCTGCGCCTGGGCCAGTTCGTCGGTCTCGACCGGGTGGTCGAGATGGCGCGGGCCATGGGGGTCACGACCGAGCTCGACCCCCGCAACCTGTCCCTGCCCATCGGCTCCGAGGAGGTCCACCCCATCGACATGGCCGGGGCCGCTGCCGTGTTGGCCAATGGCGGGCTGCGCCAGCGTCCGTACTTCATCGAGAGCGTGACCGACCGCGAGGGCAACGTGATCTACCAGCACGACGCTCCGGGCCGCCAGGTCCTCAGCGAGCAGAGCGCCTGCCTGGCCACCGAGGTGCTGGAGGCCAACGTCCAGGGCGGCACCGGCACGGCGGCCGCCCTGCCCAACATGGCCGCCGCGGGCAAGACGGGGACGGCCCAGAACTGGGGCGATGCCTGGTTCGTGGGCTACACGCCCTTCCTGGCGACCGCGGTCTGGATGGGCAACGCCGAGGCCCGGGTGCCGATGACCAGCGTCGGAGGACGGTCGGTGACGGGCGGCTCCTATCCGGCCGAGATCTGGCGGGCCTTCAACGAGCCGGCGCACAACGGCCTGACCTACACCGACTTCCCGACCTGCAACCCGACCCGACGGGGCCGGAGCCTGGCCAACTTCTTCGAACCCGAGGCGGAGGACCCCACGACCGACCAAACTACATCCACCCTGACCCCGACCCCGATCCCGACCCCGACCCCGGCCCCGCCCGCAATCACCTGTCCGGCGGGCTACCTACCGGGCGACCTGAACGGTGACGGAACCGCCGAGAGCTGCGTCCAGGTGGACACACCCACGGCGGAGGCCTCGCCGTGAGCGACCCCGACGCGGCCGAGGAGCCGGCCCCCCCGACCTCGCTGGAGCGGCTGTTGGCCATCCAGGAGCAGGACACCGCCATCGACCAGCTGGTCCACCGACGCGATCACCTGCCCGAGCGCGCCGCCCTGGCCGCCCATGAGGCGCAGGTCGCCACCCTGGACGGCCAGCGGTCCGGCCGGGAGCAGCGCCGTGAGGAGCTGGCGGCGACTATCACCCGGCTGCAGGGTGACGTGGGGGTCTTGGAGGCCCGGATCGCCGAGGTCACCCGGACGATGCACTCCGGGGCGGTGACGGTGCCCCGTGAGCTGCAGGCCCTCCAGCACGAGCAGGAGTCCCTGCGTCGGCGCCAGGATCACCTCGAGACCGAAGAGCTCGAGATCATGGAGGAGCTCGACCCCCTCACCGAGGAGGTGGCCGGCATCGACGGGCAGCTGGAGGAGCTGGCCGCGGAGGGCGAGCGGCTGGGCGAGGCCCTCCTGCAGGCCGAGGTCGACCTCGAGGAGGAGCTCACGGCGGCGACCAGCCGCCGCGGGCCGCGGCCGGTGGCGTCGACGCCGAGCAACTGGCCACCTACGAGGACCTCCGCTCCGAGCTCGGCGGCATCGCGGTGGCGCGGCTGGTCGGCTCGGTCTGCGGGGGCTGTCACCTGGGACTCTCGGCGGTCGAGGTCGACCGCCTCAAGAAGCAGCCGCCCGACGCCCTCGTCCGCTGCGACGAGTGCGGCCGCCTACTCGTGCGCTGACGGGCCGACGCCCGTGCTCCTCTGGTTCGCCGGTCTGGCCTGGCTGCTGGTCTGGCGGGTGTTCCGGAGCCCGGCCGTCGACTACCGCCTGGTGATCCTGGGCGCCTGCCTGCCGTCCCTGGACCTGCTGATCGGGCGACCCACGCCGTTGCACACCGTGACCGCGGCGGTGGTCGTCCTCGGCGTGGTGATGGTCGCGGCCCGCGGACGCCGCCTCGCCCAACGCCAATTGCTCAGCATCCCCATCGGCATGTTCGCCCACCTGGTCCTCGACACGACCTGGGCGGACACCGAGCTGTTCTGGTGGCCCGTCAGCGGCGCCGACCTGGGGGCTCTGGAGATCCCGGAGGTGTCCTGGGCGCTGGGGCTGGTCGTCGTGCTGGAGCTGATCGGCTCGGTGGTCCTCGTGGGGCTCTGGGTCCGGCTGGGGATGACCGAGCCCGAGAACCGGGAGCGGTTCCGCCGTACGGGCCACCTGGCCCGGGACCTCGCGTGAGCGTCGGGGGCGAGATCACCGTGGTGCGCCACGGTCGGACCGAAGCCAACGCCCGGGGCCTGCTGTTGGGCCGCCTCGACGTGGACCTCGACGAGCGTGGCCGGGCCCAAGCGGCCGCGGTGGCCGCCGCGTTGCCCACGCCGGACCTGGTGGTGTCCAGCCCGTTGGCGAGGACCCGCCAGACCGCCGAGGCCTTCGGCCTGGCCGTGGAGGTCGACGAGGCCTGGATCGAGCTCGACTACGGCGAGTGGGACGGCCGGCCCGTCGAGGAGGTGCCGGCCGAAGCCTGGGCCGCCTGGCGGGCCGACAGCGACTTCGCCCCTCCCGGTGGCGAGTCCCTCGCCCGCCTCACCGCCCGGGTCCATGACGCCCTCGACGACCTCGTGATCCGTCTCGACGGCCGCCGGGTGGTCGTGGTCAGCCACGTGTCACCTGTCAAGGCGGCGGTGGGGTGGGCCCTGGACGTCGGCCCCGAGGTGGCCTGGCGCACCTTCGTGGCCCCGGGGTCCATCACCCGGCTCGGCCTCGGGCCCAACGGACCAGTCCTCCGGGCGTTCAACGAGACCGCCCCTGCCCCCTTGACCACCGGGCTTTTTTTTTTTTTTTTTTTTTTTTTTTTTTTTTTTTTTTTTTTTTCGCCGCCCTGCCTGGCGATCTCCCGGGTGACCCACCGGGACTGCCGGTCTGGGTGCCGGGCGACTTTTTTCCGGTTTGTCTGGCCCGCCGGGACTGCCGTGTCTTTTTTTGGGTGTTTTTTTTTTTTTTTTTTTTTTTTTTTTTTTTTTTTTTTTTTTTTTTTTTTTTTTTTTTTTTTTTTTTTTTTTTTTTTTTTTTTTTTTTTTTTTTTTTTTTTTTTTTTTTTTTTTTTTTTTTTTTTTTTTTGGACCTGCCGGCGCGACTCCGTGACCACCGCTCCGGTCCCCCTGCCGGTTCGGCGCGCGACCGCCTGGCGGCCTGAGCCCTCAGTCCTCGGTCGATCGGGCCCGGCTGGGGGCCACCCGGGGCGGCTCGTTGGGCTGCTTGGGGTAGACGGGAGGCCAGGGGGCGTCCATGAGCCCGGCCGCCATGTCGGCCTCGTGCATCGCCAGCAGCGGCTCGAGGGACTGGGGTCGGTCGGGCATGTCGGCCCAGGGATCGCCCCGTTCGGCCAGGCGGGCGGGGACCGTCGCGATCGTGAGCTCGTCGGGCACGACGGTGGCCACCTCGTCCCAGTCCAGCGGCGTGGAGACCTGGCCACCGACCCGGGACCGGACCGACCATGCGCTGAACACCGTCTTGTGCGGGGCGTTCTGGTTGAAGTCGATGAACACCCGGGTGCCCCGCTCCTCCTTCCACCACGCCGCGGTGATCAGGTCGGGCCGGCGGCGCTCGAGCTCTCGGGCGACGGCCACCGCGCAGGCCCGGACGTCATAGCTGTCCCACTGTGGTCGGAGCCGGGCGTAGACGTGCAGGCCCCGGTTGCCGGTCGTCTTCGGGTGGGCCTCCACGGCGACCTCGTCGAAGAGGGCCTTCACCTCGGCCGCGGCCTCGCGGATCTGGTCGAAGGTGACCCCCGGCTGCGGGTCGAGGTCGATGCGCAGCTCGTCGGTGTGGTCGGGGTCGAGCCGCGTGTAGGGCCAGGTGTGGAAGCCGAGGCAGCCCATGTTCACCGCCCACAGGATGTGGGCCAGGTCCTGGGCCACGAGGGCGTTGGAGGTCGTGCCGTTGGGCGTGCTGACCACCATGGTCGACAGCCAGTCAGGGGCACCGGCCGGGACGCGCTTCTGGAAGAAGGACTTGCCCGCCGCCCCGTCGGGGAAGCGCTGCAGCAGGGTGGGCCGACCGACCATGGTCCGCAGGAGGGGCTCGGCCACGGCGCGGTAGTAGGCGACGAGGTCGGCCTTGGTCTCACCCCGTTCGGGGAAGAAGACCTTGTCCGGGCTGGTGATCCGCACCGTGTGGCCGGCCACCTCGAGCTCGACCACCTCCTTCGCCACCATGGCCGCTCACCGTACCGCTCGACCGGTCAGCAGCTCTGGCCTTCCGGAGCGACAGGGACCTCGCCGGCCACGGTGGTGGTGGGCAGGTCGGGCAGGGTCGTGGTCGGCGCGGGGGTGGTGGACGGGGGCGGGGTCGTGGTCGCCGTCGACGGCGGGACCAGGGCGGTCCTCACCCCGGCGAAGTCGAAGCCGGTGACCACGACGACGTCGGCGGCGTAGGTGTCCGCGACCTGCTCGAGCCGGGCACCGGCCTCGAGCTGACTGGCGACGAACTGGGCGGTGGCTTCCTGGCCGGGCCCGTAGCGCACCACGGTCTCGGCGAAGTCGAAGCGCTCGGCGTCGCCGGTGCTCGGCGAGATGTCGAACCCGAGGGACCCGAGGCCCTCGGAGACCTCGGTGGCCTGCCCCGAGGTCCCGGTGCCGTTCTGCACCAGCACGGCCACCGACGCCGCGTCGGCGGCCCCCGTATCGGCGCCGGGCCCGGCCACGC
This sequence comes from uncultured Microthrixaceae bacterium, assembly GCA_963748285.1. Taxonomy (GTDB): domain Bacteria; phylum Actinomycetota; class Acidimicrobiia; order Acidimicrobiales; family DATDAH01; genus DATDAH01. The sequence continues at coordinate 811,336 of CAVVIF010000008.1, read as the reverse complement.
CCCGGAAGATGTTGAGGCGGAGCTCGTTCGCCTCGGTGTCGCTCAGGCGCAGGATGCTCTGCTCCCCGGCGAAGTCGAAGTAGGTGTCGAGCGACATGGTCCGCAGCTGGTCGGGAGAGAAGCTGCGGAACCGCTCGCCCAGCCTGAGGAGGTCGTCGACCGACAGGCTCTCGTCGATGGAGACGCTGCCGAGGCCGGCGTTGACGAGGGCGTTCAGCGTCAGCGGGTTGCGGACGCCCTTGTCGATGGCCCGCTGGATGGCGGCGCGGATGAACGCCTGCTGCCGGGAGATCCGTCCGAGGTCGCCGGTGCCGTCCGTCTCCCAGACGCCGTCGGACACCTCGAACTCGAGGTGTCGGGAGCGGGCGAAGGCCAGGGCCTGGTCGGCGGAGAGCGTCACGCAGCCGGTACGGGTGATGTTGAGCCCGGTCTGGCTGTCCCTCAGGCGCTTGTCGAAGTACATCGGGACACCGTCGACGGCCTCGACCAGCTCCTGGAAGCCGCGGAAGTCGACCTCGACGTAGTGGTTGATCGGGATCCCGAAGTTGTCCTGGATGGTGGCGATGAGCGAGTCGCGCCCCGCGGACAGGGCGGCGTTGATCTTGGACTCGCCCCAGTCGGGGATGGTCACCCACAGGTCACGGGGGAACGACAGGATCTGCGCCTGGGTCTCGTCCGGGTCGACCCGCAGGACCATGATGGTGTCGGAGAGGACGCCCTGGTCGACGCGGGCGGCGGGGTCACCGTCGTCGAGGCGCTCGGCGCTGTCGGTGCCGACCAGCAGGTAGTTCTGGGGCTCGCCCGGGTCCACCGGCTCCTCTTCGAGGATGTCGGTGCCCAGGTCGAGGCGCTGGACCTGGTCCAGCTTCTCGTTGGCGTAGCCCAGGGCGGCGGCCAGCCCAAGGGTGAGGAACACCATGCTGACGTTGAACGTGATCAGCAGCCGTTGTGGCCACGTCCGCCGTATCCGCCTCCCTTCCGCATCCCTGGCCACTGCGGGAGGCTACCGACCGAAATGGGCGGGGATCAGTCGGGCAACATCGGCACCGTGAAGCCGGTGTTGCGGCCGAGCAGCACGGCCCGCCTGATCGCGTCGCGACCGAAGCGCTCGTGGACGTCGTCGAGGACGGCGTCGAGGGCGCCGCCGCTGTGCCGGTCGAAGGGCAGGGTGAGCTGGACCGCGCCGCGGTGGTCGAGGTTGCCGACGGCGACCCCGACCAGGGTCAGCCCACCGCGCTCCCTGATGAGGGGGCCGGCCTCCCGCAGCAGGCCTCGGACCGTGGCCAGGATCGTCGGGGTGTGGGCGGTGGCCCGGTCGAGGGTGTGGGCCCGGGTCGCGCGGGTGAAGTCGTCGAAGCGGAGGCGGAGGGTCACGGTCCGCCCCACCCGGTCGGCCCGCCGCATCCGCCGACTGACCCGGTCCACGATGGCCACGAGGGTGGCGTCGATGTCGGCGGCCGACTTGGGTCGGCGGCCCAGGGCGCACTGGGACCCGATCGACCCCCGCCGTCGCCCCACCTCGACGCGGCGGGGGTCGCGGTTGTGGGCCAGGGCGTGCAGGTGGTGGCCCGAGGCCCGTCCGAGCATGGCGGTGAGGTTGTCCTCCTCGACCCGGGCCATGTCACCGACCGTGCGGATGCCCCGCTGGTGGAGCTTGGCCGCGGTGATCGGCCCGACGCCCCAGAGGCGCTCGACCGGAAGGGGGTGCAGGAAGGCCATCTCCTGATCCGGGGGGACCACGAGCAGGCCGTCGGGCTTGCCCACCGCACTGGCCACCTTGGCGAGGAACTTCGTCCGGGCGACCCCGACGGATATGGCCAGCCCGACCTGCTCCCGGACCGCCCGGCGCAGGGCGGTGGCGATCTCCACCGGCGACCCCGAGACGCGGCCCAGGCCGCCGACGTCGAGGAACGCCTCGTCGATCGACAGGCCCTCGACCAGCGGGGTCGTGTCCTCGAAGACGGCGAACACCGCCTTGCTGGCCTCGGTGTACGCCTCCATGCGCGGCGGCACGACCACCGCCCGCGGACAGAGGCGCCGGGCCTGGGCGCCACCCATCGCCGTCCGGACGCCGAACGCCTTGGCCTCGTAGCTGGCCGCCAGGACGACGCCGCCGCCGACGATGACCGGCCGACCCCGCAGCCGCGGGTCGTCCCGCTGCTCGACCGACGCGTAGAACGCATCGAGGTCGGCGTGCAGGATGGTGGCGCGACCCTCGGACACGAACACATGTTCGCACAATGAACAGGCCTGGGGCCACAGGAGGAGAAGGCAACGTTCTCATCCCGTTCACGGAGGCGCCCGACCGGTGAAACGTGGCGGTGCGATGGTGTTCCCGTGCTCGACGGCGAGACCCTGTGGGTCGACGAACGGATCATCGTGAGCCCCAGCAGCGGGGTGTTCGTGCCGGCGGGGGCAGGCCCGGAGGTCCACGAGGGCGCGGTCATCGGCCATGTGCGTGGGACCGGTGACAGCCGGACCGAGGTGCGGGCGCCGTTCGCCGGTCGGTTGATGCGGGTCGTCGCCCTCGAGGGTGAGCGGGTCTTCGTCCACGACCGCATCGCCTGGATGCGAGCAGCCTGATCCCGCGCAATCCCTTCGCGGCGTTCATCCGTAGGTAGGGGTGGACGTCGACGAAGGGACCTGATGATGAGGCGCTACTTCCTGGTGATCCTGGCCGCGGCCGGGCTCCTGCTGGCCGGCTGTGGGGACGACTCGTCCTCGGACGACGACGCGTCGTCAGCGGACACGACCGCCGCGCCGGTCGACGACGCCTACGGCGGGTCGGGCACGACCGAGACCACAGCGGCTCCCGCCGACACCGGGTCGGCCACCGTCGCCTTGGCCGAGATCGACGGTGTCGGTGAGGCGCTGGTCGGCCCGGACGGCCTGACGCTGTACCTCTTCGACCAGGACGACGGCCTCACGACGGCCTGCACCGGCGGCTGTGCCGATGCCTGGCCCCCGCTGGTTGCCGAGGGTGACGCGGTGGCCGGCGACGGCGTGGACGCCGCCCTGATCGAGACCGCCGAGGGCGGCCAGGTGGCCTACAACGGCCACCTCCTCTACTCCTTCTCCGGGGACGGGGCGCCGGGCGAGGCCAACGGCGTCGGGATCCCCTCGTGGTTCCCGGTCGACGCGGCCGGCAACGCCATCACCTGAGCGGCGTAGCGTTCGGGGCATGTGGGACGCGTCGGACGAGGCGCTCCTCGCCGGGTTCGCCACGGGCGACCCGACGGCGGAGGCGGCGTTCGTCCGGCGCTTCCAGCGCCGGCTGTACGGCGTGGCCGTCACGCTGGTGGGGGAGGGCGACGCCGCCGACGTGGCCCAGGAGGCCTTCGTGCGGGCGTGGCGGCACGCCGGCGCCTTCGACCCCCGGCGGGGGTCGGTGGCCACGTGGCTGTCGACGATCACCCGGAACCTGGCCCTGGACCACCTCCGCGCCCGGCGGTCCCGCCCCGTCGACGCCGTGGACCCGGTGACCCTCGTGTTCACGGCCACCCCGCCGGGCCCCGAGGACCGCGCGGTGCTCGGCGACGAGACGGGCCGGGCCGTGGCCGCCCTCCGCGGTCTCCCCGAGGACCAACGGCGAGCCCTCGTCCTCGCCGCCCTGGGCGGTCGGACGGCCCGGGAGATCGGGGAGCTCGACGGTGTGCCCCTCGGGACGGCCAAGACCCGGATCCGCACCGCACTCCAGCGCGTCCGCGCGGCCCTGGCCGACGACGAGGCCCCCCGTGGCTGAGGACCGCCGCCGGTGTGCGGCGACCCGTGAGGTGGCAGCCGAACTGGCGCTCGGTGTGGCCGAGGGGTCCGAGCGGGGTGAGGCCCTGGCCCACCTCGCCGACTGTGCGGACTGCCAGGCCGAGGTCCGACGCCTGACCGAGGCCGTCGACGCCATCGTCGCCCTCGCCCCGGAGGCCGAACCACCCCCGGGCTTCGAGTCGGGGGTGCTCGCCCGCATCCGCCCGGGCCGCCCCGAGCAAGGCCGCCGGGCGTGGATCGCAGCCACGGCCGCGGCCCTGCTGCTGGTCCTCGGCGTCGGCGTCGGCCTCCTGGCTGCCGGTGAGCCGGACGGGTCGAGCTCGGTGACCTCGGCCCGGATGGCGGCCCCGGACGGTGAAGTGGTCGGAGAGGTGTGGCGAACCGGCGAGGCCGATGCCGCGGTCTTCGTCTCGGTGCCGGCCTGGGCCGACATCGAGGCGGTCGGGCCTGACGCTCCCCGGTACTACCTCCGCTTGGAGCTCGCCGGTGGCGATGAGGTCGACGTGGGGGACTTCGCCCTCGGCGACGGGGTGTCCTCCTGGGCCGTGCCGACGGATCTCGACGGCGGGGACATCCGTGCGGTGTCGGTGGTCGACGACACCGGACGTGTCTGGTGCACCGGCCGGTTCGCCTGACGCCATCGTCTGCGCCGGGCAGGATGGCCCGGTGAACGCTGAGCAGATCCGGAGCGGCTTGGACCACCCGGTGATCGACGCCGACGGCCACCAGATCGAGTTCCTGCCCCTCGTCCGAGACCTGTTGGTCGAGGACGCCGGTCCGGAGGTGGCCGAGGGCTTCGACCTGGTGCTCGGAGCGGGGGGCCTCGTGCGTGGCCTCACCCCCGCCGAGCGCCGGGAGCTGGGCATCACCCGGCCGCCGTGGTGGGGCCTGCCGGCGGCCAACACGCTCGACCGGGCCACCGCCCTGCTGCCCGGCCTGCTGCGGAGCCGGCTCGACGAGCTGGGGATCGACGTCGCCGTGCTCTACCCGACCTACGGGCTCATCCCCACGGCCCTCGACGACGAGGTCCTGCGCCCGGCCCTGGCCCGGGCGTTCAACCGGGCCACGGCCGCGGTCTACGACGGCCACGGCGACCGCCTCCTGCCGGTGGCGGTCATCCCGACGTTCTCGCCCGAGGAGGCCAGTGCCGAGCTCGACCACGCGGTCGGGGAACTGGGGCTGGCGGCCGTCGTGATGGGCGGAGTGATCCCCCGCCCGGTGGTCGGCGCCGACGGGGTTCGGGGGGCGCGGTGGATCGACACCCTGGGCCACGACTCGGCCCACGACTACGACCCGCTGTGGCGTCGCTGCGCGGAGCTCGGGGTGACGCCCACCTTCCACGCCAGCGGGTTCGGCTGGGGGAGCCGCACCTCCACCACCAACTACGTCTACAACCACCTCGGCAACTTCGCCGCGGCCGGAGAGGCCACGTGTCGGTCCCTGGTCATGGGCGGGGCGATGCACCGGTTCCCCGAGGTCCGTTTCGCCTTCCTCGAGGGCGGGGCCGCATGGGCCGCGGCCCTCCTCTGTGACCTGATCGGTCACCTGGAGAAGCGGGGGCCCGAGGGCATCGACGCCTACGACCCGGAGCGCCTCGACCTCGACCTGCTCGGTGCCCTGCTGGCCGAGCACGGGCCGCCTGCGATCCTCGACCGCGGGGACCGCCTGGTCGACGCGGTGCACACCCTCCTGTCGGACCCCGGGGAGGCGGTCGCCGACCGGGACGAGTTCGCGGCGTCGGGCCTGCTGGAGGAGGCCGATGTCATCGAGTGCTTCGCCAACCAGGTCTTCGTCGGCTGTGAGGCCGATGACCGGCTGAACCCACTGGCCTTCGACCGTGACCTGCTCCCGGGTGGGCGTCCCCTCAACGCCCTGTTCGCCAGCGACATCGGCCACTGGGACGTGCCTGACGTCCGGTTACGTGCTGCCGGAGGCCTGGGAGGCGGTGGAGGAGGGACGCCTGAGCCCGGAGGACTTCGAGGCCTTCACCTACACGAACGCCGTGCGCCTGTGGGGCCCCGAGCTGTTCACCGGGACGATCGCCGAGAGCATGAGTCCGCTGCGCCTGGACCCGGTCCAACTGTCGAACCGATCGAAGAGGAGGACGCCGAGCATGGCGAAGCTGCGGGTGCACAACCTGGCGATGTCCCTGGACGGCTACGTGGCCGGCCCCGACCAGTCCGAGGAGGACCCCCTCGGCGTCGGCGCCGAGCAGCTCCACGAGTGGATGTTCGCCTCGCCCCGTCACGAGGTCGACGACCGCTTCGTCGTGGCGGGCGACGAGGGCATCGGGGCCACGATCATGGGCCGCAACATGTTCGGGCCGATCCGCGGCGAGTGGGGGGAGAGGGACTGGCGGGGCTGGTGGGGCCAGAACCCGCCGTACCACCACGCGGTCTTCGTGCTGACCCACCACGCCCACGACCCCATCGAGATGGACGGCGGGACGACCTTCCACTTCGTGACCGACGGCATCGAGTCGGCCCTGGCCCAGGCGATCGCCGCGGCCGACGGCGGTGACGTGCGCCTGGGTGGCGGTGCCTAGACGGTCCGTCAGTACCTGCGGGCGGGCCTGGTCGACGAGCTCCACGTGCCCGTGGTCCCCGTGCTCCTCGCCGGGGGCGAGCGGCTGTTCGACGACGTCGGGCCACCGGAGGCCTTCGAGGTCGTCGAGTTCGTCAGCTCACCGGGCGTCGCCCACGTGCGCCTCGTTCACGCGCCGGTCTGAGCCTTCGGGTAGCCGCGGTCGACGGTCCGCGCCAAGATCCCGAGGGTGGCCCGCAGGGCGCCTTCGGAGAGAATCGGGAAGATGTCGGCCTCCCGCCAGACCGGGTCGATCTCGGTCCAGTCGTAGTACGAGGTGGCCAGGGTGCCCTCGTCGCAGGGCTCCAGCCGGTAGCCGTACACGTGGCCGATGGGGGGCTCGATCTGGCCCAGGATCGTCCAGGCGATCTCGCGGTCGGCCTCGAAGGCGGTGATCACCACGGTGACGTCGTACTTGCCGAGCGGGTAGTCGTTCAGCGCCTCGCGGTCCATGTGGACGACGAACTCGTCGCCGACGGCGGTGACCGGCGCACCGGTCGCGTCGAGCAGCATCCCCGAGCTGTCGATGGCGACGTGGCCCTGGGGGTCGGCGAGCACGGCGAAGACCGCCGCCGGGTCGGCCTCGATCGTGCGCTGGACCTCGATGCGTTCGTCTGCCATCGGTGCATCGTGCCAGCATCCGGCCCGAGCGGGGAGCGTTGCCGGCCGACAGATGGATCAGAACCAGCGCTGGACGGGGCGGACCAGCACCTCGCCCACCCGCTGGGTGAGGGGTCGGGAGGTCCAGCGCTCCGGATCGATGCGCTCGGCGCGGGTCAGGTCCTCGTCGAACTGGCGGTCGAGGGTCTCGGTGAGGACGGGGTCGAGGGCGACCAGGTTGACCTCCTCGTCCCAGGCCACCGATCGGCCGTTCAGGTTGGCCGAGCCGATGTTGCTCACCAGCCCGTCCACGGTCATGACCTTGGCGTGCATCATCGTCGGTTGGTAGGTCCAGACGACGACCCCCTCCTCCACCAGGCGGTGGTACGCCCCCTCGCCGGCGAGGCGTACGACACGCTTGTCGGCGTGGGGCCCCGGGACCAGGATCTCGACCTCCACGCCCCGCTGGCGGGCATCGCACAGTCGGTCGCTCAGCTCGTCGTCGGGGACGAAGTAGGCGGTGGCGATCCGCACGCGGCGCTGGGCCAACTGCAGCAGGGTTCGGAACAGGTTGTCGATGTCGCTCCACCCGGTCTCCGAGGCGCTGCGCACGCACTGCACCACGGCAGGCCCCGCGTGGGGCTGCTCGGGGAACTGGTCCACATCGGTGAAGAGCTCGGGGGTGTTCTCGGCCCAGTTGTCGAGGAAGGCGGCCCGCAGGCCGTCCACCGCTGGGCCCCGGACGCGGAAGTGGGTGTCCCGCCATTCGTTCTCGTCCCGGGCGTCGCCGGCCCACACGTCGGCGATGCCGACGCCTCCGGTGAAGCCGATCCGCTCGTCGGCGATGAGCACCTTCCGGTGGGTCCGGTGGTTGACCTCTGACGGCCGGAAGCGATGCAGGGGCCGGAACCAGTGGACGTCGACGCCGGCGTCGGCCATGTCGTCGAGCAGGCTCCGGTCGATGGTCCGGGCACCGAGGCCGTCGAGGAGGATGCGGACGCGGACCCCGTCCTCGGCCCGGGCGCAGAGCCTGGCCGCCAGCTCGGCGCCCACCTCACCCTCCCAGTAGACGTAGGTGAGGAAGTCGATCGTCCGGGTCGCCCCGTCGATGGCCTCATGGAGCGCCGGGAAGATCTCGTCCCCGTTGCGCAACACCTCGATGGCGTTGCCCTCGGTGGCCGGGATCCCGAGGACGCCCTCGAGGCAACGCCGGAACCGCGTGATCTCCTCGGTCTCGACTGGTGCGCTGATGCTCACGAGGCCAGGGCGGGGGCGTCGGCCCGGGGCGTGGAGGCGGCGTGATCCTCCGGCCTGTCCGACGGCGCGGAGAGCCCGGCGCGCACCGCCTCGAGCTGCGCCGTCACCGCGCCCCCGAAGAAGAGGGCGATGGAGGTGAGCAACCCCCAGAACTGGAGGGCGACGATCCCGGCCAAGGGCCCGTAGGTGTCACCGAAGGAGCTGCTCGCCCGGACCACCGCACCCATGGCCACCGTGATCACGAAGCACAGCGCGACCGAGACCGACGAGCCGAACGCCAGCCAGGACCAGCCCGGCTGACGGCGGTGGGGACACCAGCGGAAGAGGAGCGCCACCGCGGCGGCGGTGGTGATGAGGGCGAGTGGCCAGCGGACCCAGCCCCAGATGTCGGAGAGGAGGTTGTCCTCGAAGGCCCGACCGACCGCGGGCCCGACGCCGACGGCGAGGAAGGCCACGACGAGCAGGATCCCGGCGCTCATGGCGAGCGCGAAGGCCCGTGCGTACTTCCGGAAGGTGGGCCGGTCCCGCTCGATCCCGTAGATCCGGTTCAGGCCCCGCTCGAGCTGGCCCATGGCGGTGGTGCCGGAGATGAACGCCCCGGCGAGACCGGCCACGATCGCGATGGTGTCACCCGACGCGCCGTTCTCCCGGGCCTGGTCCACCGCCGAGGTCAGCAGCCGGCCGGAAGCGCCGGGCGCCACGTCGTGGATGGCCCGGACGATGCCACGCGTCAGCTCCCCGGTGCCGAGGACACTGGCCAGTCCGACCAGGGCGATGATCCCCTGGACCAGCACGAGGGCGCCGAGGAAGGCGAGCGACCGTGAGTGGCTGAAGCCGTCGGCGTAGCGCAGCCGCATGAAGGCGTCCCGGAGGAGACGCCCCTTCCCGACGCCCTGCAGCGTCTCGCGGGCGTCGTCGCCGGTCAGGTCGACGGTCTCGGGAACCTTTCGGGCAGTGCTCATGATTCGGCCTCCTCAGGCACGCAAACGGTCAGGCCGCCGGGTTCGACGGAGAAGTCCAAGTGTTTGGTCTTCGCCCGGTCACCGCCATCGAGCTCGTAGGGGAGCTTCGACTCGAGCTGGACCTCGATCTCGCGTCCGGCCGTCATCCGGGTCAGCGGTGAGCGCTCCGGATGACCGACGACCACTCGCCCCAGGACCCGGGCCCAGTCGCGGCGGTCCTCGGCCAGGACGACGCCGAGCTCGAGCACGCCGTCGTCGGGCGCGGCGTCCGGGAAGGCGGTGAGCCCACCCAGGACGGTCCCGACGTTGCCCACCAGCACACACCCGGCATCGCCCTTGAACCACTCGGCGCCGTCGACCCGGATCGTGGCCTCGACCGGGTCGGCGGTCAGGTTCCGGGCCCCGGTCCAGAGGTAGGCGACGCGACCGACCCGGTCCTTCAGGGAGCGGTCGGCGTCGCGGATCATGCGGGCATCGAACCCGGTGCCCGCCATGACCAGGAAGCACTCGCCGTTCACCAGGCCGACGTCCAGGGACCGCCGCCGGCCGTGCAGGCCGATCTCCACGGCGCGATCGATGTCCTGGGGGATGCCCAGGCTGGTGGCCAGCAGGTTGGCGGTGCCGGCGGGGACGATCGCCACCGCGACGTCCGGGTCCCGCAGCGCGTCGACGCTGCGCTGCACCATGCCATCACCGCCCCAGACGAAGAGGAGGTCCGCGCCTTCGTCGACGGCCTCCTTGACCCGGTCGGGCGCCTTCTTGCTCTTGGGCACCTCGTACCAGAGCGGGGCGTCCACCCCGGCGTGGGCCAGGGAGGCGCGGAGGCGGTCGAGGCCCCCCTCGAGGTGCTTGCCGGTGTGGGCCACGACGGCGACCGTGCTCATGGCTGTTCCTCCAGGGGTTCGGGGTCGGCGGAACGGGTGGCCGCCAGGACCGTGATCAGGGCGAGGGCGCCCAGGAGGGCGCCGGCCAGGACATCGCTGAGGAAGTGCATCCCCCGGTACACCCGGCCGAAGCCCACCGAGAGGGCGAAAGCGAGCGGCACCAGGGCGATCAGAGCCCGGGTGACCGTCGATCGGGTCGCGGTGGCGAGGATGATGGCCAGGGCGCCGTAGAGGACGACGGTGGCGGCGATGTGGCCGGAGGGGAAGCTGAAGGTGCTGGGCGCCTCACCGACGGTCAGGACAGGCGGTCGGTCCCGGCGGACCAGGTGGTTCACCGAGATGAAGGTCCCCGCCTCCAGCACGAGGCCGAGAACGATGACCGCGATCCACCGCCGGCGGTCCAGGCGCCACAGCACGAGGCACGCCACCGCGGCCACCCCGATGATGGCCATCGTGTCGGCGACGTGCGACCAGAACATGGCGAAGCTGTCCCAGCCGGGGGAGCGGTGGTCCACGAACCACTGGCTCACGTCGAGGTCGGCGTCCCGCAGGCTCTCGAGGACACCGGCGTGGAGGTAGACCAGCCCGACGGCGGTGAACGCCAGCGTGCCGACGACGTAGGCGACGACGACGACCTTCAGCGTCGGTCGCCAGCGAGTCGTCGCCGAGCCGGCTTCCGGTCCCGCAGACCTGAGCGGGGTCGTGGTCATGGTCGTCTCCCTTCGGCGCCGATCGACCGGCACCGTGCCGTCTTGCCGCCACCGCTTACCCAGGGCACGGGGTTCCCATCACCCAAGTGGAGGAAAGTGTGGTGAGCGCGGTCGACGGGGTAGGAGAAGGAGATGGTGATCGAAGGCATCGTGGTCGGCGTCGGTGCGCTGGTCGGCGTGGGCACCTATCTGGCTGCCCGGCGCTGGCCGCTGGGGACCGAGGCCCCGGTCGTCCGGGTCGAGACCGTCGAGCACGAGGTGGACCGCCACCCCGGCCTGGCCGGGTTCCTGCACCGGCGACTGAACCCCTCAGGGGCGACCGGTGTCGCCTTGACCGTGGCGGTGACCGTCATCGTCACGGGCGTGGTGGGGCTGGGCCTCCTGTTCGCCATGTTCCGGACCAACACGGGCCTGGCCCGCTGGGACGAGGCCTTCGCCCGCTTCGGCGCTGAGCAGTCCTCCGCGGCGGCAACCGACTTCCTACGGACGGTGAGCCTGCTGGGCGGAACGACCGGCGTGCTCCTGCTCGCCCTCCTGGTGGCCGTCGCTGACTACGGACGGATCCGGAACCGAGCGGTGTTCGGCTTCCTCGCGCTGGCGGTGATCGGGCAGTTCCTCGTCTCCAACGTGATCAAGCTGATCGTCGGGCGGGCCCGTCCCGACCTCCTCCCGCTGACCGGCTTCTCGGGCGAGTCCTTCCCGTCGGGTCACTCCACCGCGGCCGCCGCCACCTTCATGGCCATCGCGCTGGTCCTGGGCCGCCGCCGATCACCGACCACGAAGGCCGTCCTGGCCGGGGCCGCGGGCGCGATCGCCGCCTCGGTGGCCACGACCCGGATCCTCCTGGGCGTGCACTGGTTCACCGACGTCCTGGCCGGCCTGTTGCTCGGCTGGCTGTGGTTCGCCGTGTGCTCGATCGCCTTCGGCGGCCGGCTGCTGCACTTCGGTGCGCCGGTGGAGGTGGCCGACGCCGAGGTGGACCGCCGGGAGGCTCAGGCCATCCCGTAGCCGCGCGTGGGTCGGAGGCGCACGAGGACCCGCTTGTCCTCGACCATCGCCCGGCGGTCAGGCCACGACGGGCCAGCAGTAGCGGTAGGGGGGTGGGGGCTCCCACTCGCCGATGCTCGAGGCCTTCTCGGCGATGTTCAGGGCCCGGGCCCCCATGCGCAGCAGGGCGTTCTGCGGGAGCTCGTCCGGCACGACGGCCTTGCGCACGTCGGTGGCCCGCTCCAGGTGGGACTGCAGGACCTCGTCCTGATAGCGGGCCCAGCGCTCCCGGCCCTCGGCGTACTCCGGACGGTCCCGGTAGGTGACCACGATCCGGCGGGCACCGTGCATCCGGCGCCGGTCCTTGCCGTCGGCACAGGGCTGGGCGGAGCCGATGTTCGAGGTACCCATGGCGACCCGGCCGGTGAGGGCGTAGGGCTCGTCGATGGTGACCTGGGCCGAGTAGCAGTCCGTCGGGCGCAGGCCCACGATCCCGAGGTACGCCCGCAGGAGCTCCTGGGGGGTCGAGGGCAGATAGGGGAAGGGTGACGGCGAAGCGGGTGGGTGCTGGAGGCGGGGATGGACGGCACGAGCAACCGCGGCCCAGTTCAGGACCTCGCTGTGGATACCGCTCAGCACGTCGTCGGCGAGCAGGATCGGCGCCTCGGCGGCCATCTGGGCCTGCACGCCACCGTCGTGGGGCCCGGGTTGGAGGACGATGACCCCTTCGACCAGGGGGACGAGGTAGTTCTCGTCGTCCTCGTCGTTGCCCAGGGCGTACCAGCGGTCCTTGGGGCGGACGAAGTTGCAGAAGCGGGCGATGCCGAGGCACCCCTCCGGGCCGATCCCGGCCCGGGCCAGATGGGCGAGGCCCAGGTCCTCGTCGAGGATCGACGGCTCGCCCTTGCGACGCGCCACCCAATGGTCCTTCGCGGCGAAGTAGGTCGGGGTCACCGGCGTCTCGACCGGCCCGCCGGGGAGGTCGGCGTGCACGACGTCCCACTCCACGACCCGGGCCCGCTCCGAGCTCGGGGTGATGGCCGCGCTGATGCGGTCCGGGACCCGGTAGACGCCGTAGACGAGGTCGGGTCGGGCGGCGAGGCCGCTCGACTGCAGGAAGAGCAGGACCTCGTCCAGCTGGGTCGCCCCACGTGTCGCCAGGCGGCTGATGGCCAGCGGCGGTCGGTCGGTGGCGAGGTAGGGGGCCCGGGCGGCATCCCGCTCGGCCCGCTCCTGGGCCATGATCCGACCGGCCAGCTCGCGATCCTTCTCGTGGGGGGCCAGGTCACCGCCGTAGATCCCCTTCGCGCTCTGGCCGAGCGCCTGCTTGGACGAGCTCAGGATGGCGCCCACCCCGCCTGCGGCCCAGGCCGCCTCCTGGTCCGTGATCGACATGCCGTAGAGGAACTCGCCCGCGGGCCCGTCGAGCACCCGGATCGCCGCCTCGGCGTCGAGGGACTCCTGCTTGGCGGCGTTGACCCGCGCCATGTTGGCGTCGTAGGCGGCGCGCTGTTCGGGCGTCAGCTGAGCGAGGGTGGCCTCGATCTCCTCCTGGGTCGGTGGGTTGCGAGAAGCCTCCAAGCCCTGCTTGATGGCGTCCATGTTCATCGCCTGCTTGGCCTGACGGAGCGTGTCACGGAAGCCCATCGCCCCAGTCAAGCAGGGTGGGAGCGTCGTGCCCGTGGACCGAATCCGAGCGCCACCCCGTCGCCGGATCGGGGTAGTACGACCGCTCGACACCACGCCTGAGGCGCACCTGCGACCCGCCGTCGGTCTCTTGACCGTAGAAGCAGGGAACAACTGCTAGAAATCGGGCAGATGCGAGATCATCGGTTGGTGAGGTCCGCCGGCGTCCTGTTCGTGTTCGCCCTGTCCCTGGTCGTGGCCACCGCCTGCGGAGACGACCCCGCTAGCGGGGAGACCCAGGAGCTCCTCGTCTCCGGGGCGACGTCGCTGACCCACGCGTTCTCCGAGATGGAGACCACGTTCGAGGACGCCAACCCGGCCATCGACCTGGTGGTCACCTTCGACAGCAGCAGCACCCTCGCCGGTCAGGTCGCCGAGGGCGCGCCGGTCGACGTCCTGGCCACCGCCGACGAGAACACCATGGCGACGGCGGTCGACTCCGGTGAGGTCAGCGGGCAGCCCGTGGTGTTCACCACGAACAGCGGCGTGATCGCCGTGCCGGTGGACTCGGACACGGTGGCGTCCGTCGAGGACCTGGAGGGCGACATCCTGCTGGCCGTCTGCGCGCCGGAGGTGCCGTGCCGAGTCGTCGCCGACCAGATCTTCGACGACCTGGGGATCGAGCCCGAGATCGACTCAGAGGAGGAGAACGTCGGCGCGGTCGTGACCAAGCTGGAAGCCGGTGAGGTCGACGCCGGTGTGGTGTACGCCACCGATGACCTGGCGTCGGACGCCATCGAGGCGATCGACATCGGCGACGTCGTGGTGACCACCGCCTATCCGATCGTCGCCGTCACCGACGACGAGGCCGCGCAGACCTTCGTCGACTTCGTGACGAGCCCCGACGGCCAGGCGATCCTGGCCGAGGCCGGTTTCGCGGCGCCCTGACCCACGGCGACCCGCTCGCCGGACCGCTTTCGTAGGGTTGGCGGATGGCACTGGCGCTGTTCGCGGAGATCCACGTGCGGGACTTCCGGGCGGCCAAGCCCTGGTATGTGCAGTTCCTCGGCGAGCCCGCGTTCGCAGCGCACGACACCGAGGAGGTGTGGGAGCTGGCCGAGAACCGGTCCATCGCCGTCGAGGAGCAGCCGGAGCACGCGGGCCACAGTGCAGTCACCGTCTTCGTCGACGACCTCGACGCCTGGGTGGACGGGATCGTGGCTCGGGGGATCGAGCCGACGACACGGGAGACCTACGACAACGGCGTCCGGAAGGTCACCTTCCATGATCCCGACGGCAACGAGATCGGCTTCGGCGGCGCCCCGGTCTGATCGTGCGTCTGGGCATCGCGCATCACTTCGGGTGGGCCGTGGCCGTCACTGCGGCGACGGACCACGAGGTCGTCGACCGTCGGCGGATCGAGCTGCTCGAGCCCGGGATGGCAAACGCCCCGATCCACCACGAGGGAAAGTCGCTCGACGATGCGGCCTGTGCCGTGCTGGTGGCCGAGGTGCGGGCGTCAGCGGTCCGGGCCACCGCCGCCGCGCTGGACGAGCTCAACGCCGCGGTGCCCGGGCCGATCGTCTCGATGTCGCTCCGGTCCTGGCCGGAGGACTTCCCCACGGCCATCACCGTGCAGCGTCAGGTCCCGTACGAGAGCCGGGCCGACTCCGTGATGTACCGCCAGGTGCTGGCTGCGGCGGCTCGGGAGCGTGGCTGGGCGGTCCACCTCTTCGAGGCCAAGGACGTGGAGGCCCGAGCGGCCCGGGCGCTGGGCGAGCAGGCCGATGACGTCCTGCTCGGGCCCCGGGCCAGGCTGGGCCCGCCCAGGGCCAAGGACCACCGGATGGCCCTCGCGGCGACGGTCCTGGCCGAGGTGACCGCCGGCCGCTGAGCCTGACCGGCCAGCCAGGGCAGCCGCCACTCGGCTCGCCGTGAGCGGGGACGGCCTGTCGTACCCGTCCACGTCGACATGCGTGCGCTCGGTACGACGATCGCCGACACGCTGCACGACATCCTCGTCACCGGCGAAGGACCCGACGTCGTCCCCATGCCGCCCCCCGAGGTCATCGTCCGCGACTCCGCCTGACCGAGGACGGTGGGCCGCCGGGGTCGGCCGTCTCTTCAGAACCGCTCTGGCACCATCCGGTAGGGGTGCTCGGGCTCGCGGTAGCCACCGCGCTCCTGACGGGCGGGCAGCTTCACCTTCTTCGGCGGGAGGGCCTCGTAGGGGATCTGGCCGAGGATGTGGCTGATGATGTTGAGCCGGGCTCGCTTCTTGACGTTCGAGTCGGCGACGAACCACGGCGCGACGTCGGTGTCGGTGGCCGCGAACATCGCGTCGCGGGCCCGTGAGTAGTCGAACCACTTGCCGTAGGAGTCGAGGTCCATGGGCGAGAGCTTCCACGTCTTGCGTCCGTCGTCGATGCGTCCTTCGAGGCGGCGGGTCTGCTCCTCGGCACTGACCTCGAGCCAGTACTTGAGCAGGATGATCCCGGAGTCGACCATTGCCTGCTCCACCTGTGGAGTGACGGCGAGGAAGCGCTCGGCCTCCGCCTCGGTGCAGAATCCCATGACCCGCTCGACGCCCGCCCGGTTGTACCAACTGCGGTCGAAGATCACGACTTCTCCCGCGGCGGGGAAGTGGGACATGTAGCGCTGGAGGTACATCTGGCTCTTCTCGCGCTCGCTCGGCGCGGGGAGGGCCACCACCCGGAACACCCGGGGGCTCACCCGTTCGGTGATGCGCTTGATCACCCCTCCCTTGCCGGCGGTGTCACGGCCCTCGAACACGATGCAGACCTTGGCCCCGGTGTCGACCACCCACTGCTGCAGGTGGACGAGCTCCACCTGCAGCTGCTCGAGGGCCGCCTCGTACTCCTTGCGCTTCATCTTGCGGGACGGCGCGTCGTCGTCCGCCTCCTGCTTCGGGTGCTCGTCGTGGTCATGGCCCTTGCTCACGATGGTCCTCCTTGGGCGGCCCGTTCCCGGGCCTGGTTCTGGCGATGTTGCTGCACGGCCTTGTCGATGCCGACCAGGGCCGGGGCGACCACCGACATGGCGATCACCACGACCCACTGCCGTCCGGAGATGCTCGTCGTGTCGAGGAGGCGCTGCAGCATGTTCAGCTCGACCGCGGCCCAGGTGAGGATCCATCCGAGGATGATCCATCCCAGGTAGGGGAACACGGGCGACGACCACGCCGGCTCGCGCTCACGGCGCAGGACGACGCCGAGGTTCATGGCGCTCAGCGCCACGATGGCGAAGGCCATCGTCATCGAGATGGACGCTTCGGTGGTGCTCGGGGTGTCCGGGCCCCACTCCAGGACCGAGAGGGCCAGGCCGGCGACGACGAAGCCGCTGATCAGCCAGCGGACCACCTGCCGGGGGGTAACGATCTTGGTGCCCGGGGCCCGGGGTGGCCGCTGCATCACGCTGGGATCGGCGACGTCGGCGACGAAGCCGATGACGACGGTGACGACGACGAAGAACTTGCAGAACAGCAACTGCATCGGGAACAGCGCCACCCCGCCGTTGATGTCGAAGATCGTGGCCAGGAGCATCAGCTGCAGCACCGAGGACAACACGGTCAGCTGCAGCTTCACGTAGGACGTGATGCGCCGGTAGATGTCGCGGCCGAGCTCGACGGCGCCGACGAGGGTGGCGAAGTTGTCGTCGGTGAGCACGATCTTGGCGGCCTGCTGCGTCACCTCGGAGCCGCTGCCCATGGCCACACCGATGTCGGCCTGCTTGAGCGCGGCGGCGTCGTTCACCGCGTCGCCGGTCATGGCCACGACCTCGCCGGCTTCCTGCATGAGCCGGGCGAGGCGGACCTTGTCCTCGGGCGCGACTCGGCCGAACACGTGCAGCTGCGGCAGGCGTTCCTTCACCTCGTCGTCGGTGAGGCCCTGGAGCTCGGTACCCGTGATGACCCCTGGGCCGAGCTCGAGCTCGTCGGCGATCGCGCGGGCGGTGACGGTGTGGTCGCCGGTGATCATCCGGACGTCGATGCCGGCGTCGAGCGCTACTCGCACGGCGCGCTTCGCTTCGGCGCGCAACGGGTCGATGATGCCGACCAACGCGACGAGCAACACGTCGGTGACCGCCGCCATCGGATCCGTGGCCGCAGACGCCATCGCGTCGCCGTCGAGGTCACGCACCGCGAACGCGAGGACCCGCAACCCCTGTTCCGACATCTTCTGGTTGGCGGCCACGAGATCGTCACGCACGTCGGACATCGGAACCCGATCGCCGTGCCACAGCGCGTGGCTACAGCGGTCGATGACCACATCGGGGGCACCCTTGACGGTCATGAAGTGCGGTTCGTGCAGCACCCCGGCGCTGAGCCAGTCCGGGCGATCATGCAGGGTCGCCATGAACTTGTAATCGGAATCGAAGGGCACCTCGGCTCGGCGCGGGAGGCTCGATCGGGTCTCCTCCGCGCTGACACCCATCTTCGCCGCCAGGACGACGAAGGCGGCTTCCGTGGGGTCGCCGATGACCGCCCCGTCGTCACCGACCGTCGCATCACAGGAGAGCACCAGGCCGAGAGCGAGGCGCGAGAAGTCGGGCGTCGCTGCCCCGGCGGCGCCCAGGATCGCGCCGGACTTGGTGTAGCCACCACCCTCGATCCGGAACCACTGTCCGTCCGCCAGCATCGTGGTGGCCGTCATGGCGTTCATGGTCAGCGTGCCGGTCTTGTCGCTGTTGATTACGGTCGTGCCGCCGAGGGTCTCGACGTCGGTCAACGCCTTGACGACCGCTTTGGCCTCGGCGAGGTGCTGTGCACCCGACGACAGCATCGTCTGGACGAAGGTCGGCAACCCGACCGGGATCGCCGAGATCGCCGTCGAGATGCACAAGAGGATCAGCGTCTCGGTGTCCTGGTCGCGGGCGATCCCGAAGATGGCGATGATCGCCACCGCGGTCCAGGCGAGCAGCCCGAAGATCTTGGTCATGCCGTCGAGCTCGCGCTGCAACGGCGAGCGGACGCGCTGGGTGGCGGTGACCATGTCGGCGATGCGACCCATCTGGGTCGACTGCCCGGTGTCGGTGACGACGAAGCTCGCCGTGCCCCGGGTCACCTGCGTGTTCTGGAAGACCATGTTCGTGCGATCCCCCAGAGCGATGTCGCCCTCGGGGAGCGTGTTGGCATCCTTCGCCACGGGCGCGCTCTCGCCGGTGAGCGCAGCCTCCTGCACCTCGAGGGTCGCCGAGGTCAGGACACGACCGTCGGCCGGCACCACGTCGCCCGACTCCAGCAGCACGACATCACCCGGGACGAGGTCGACGGAGTCCACCGATTCCACATGGCCGGCGCGCCGTACCCGGGCATGGGGCACCTGGAGGCCCGCCAGCGCGTCGACGCTCGCCTGCGCCTTGAGCTCCTGTCGCGAGCCCATCACGACGTTGAACGTGACCAGCACCGCCACGAAGATCCCGGTCGCCGCCTGCCCGATGGCGATGCTGGCGACCGCGACGATCAACAGCATGATGTTCATGGGGTTCGACATCTGGCCCAGGGCGACGGACCACACGCTCGGCGGAGGCTCCGTCGTGAGTGCATTCGGCCCGTACTCCGCCAGGCGGCTGTCGACCTCTCCCGCGTCCAGTCCGTGGTCCGGATCGACCGAGAGCGCTTCGAGGGCTGCCGCCGTGTCCAGCGTGTGCCACGACCGCGAATCCGCGCTTCGCTCGATCGTGCTCATCAGGCTTCCTCCGGTTGGCGGCGACGCAGCTCGCTGCGCCCCAGACACTCGGCCAGGACCGCTCTGAACTGTTGCACCTGTGCGGCGTCCGTTCGCTCGAGCGCCTCGGCCAGAACGTAGGCGATGACCCCAGGCCTCGTGAGCAAGGACGTCGGCAGTCGAGCTCTCGTGGCCGTTTCAACGTTGCCCCCGCCCAAGGGTTCTTCGGCCACTCCGAGGAAGTCGTGCCCTGTCGGCCTGTCAGACTTGCCCCCTCGACCACAGGGAGTGGCCTACGAGTGTTGACTCGCCGGGCCGCACCGAACCGAAGGGCTGACCCATGGCTGCTTACACGGTTGCGCATCTGGACGAGATCGAGGAACTGGCCGACGCCGGCGCTCACTACCGGCCCATCCGACACCACCTGGGCATCACCGCGTTCGGCGCGACGGCCTGGACGGCCCAAGCTGCCGGAGACCCCGTCATCAACGAGCACGACGAGGACGACCCGACCGCGGACCAAGAGCTCTTCCTCGTGTTGCACGGCCACGCGCGGTTCGAGCTCGACGGTGACGAGGTCGACGCGCCGGCCGGAACGCTCGTCTTCGCGGCTCCCGGCACGAAGCGGATGGCCACTGCGAGGGAGGAGGGGACGACGATCCTCGCGCTGGAGGGCACGCCGGGCCAGGCGTACGAGCCGCGCGGCTGGGAGCTCTGGGCTCCGCTCGCCCCGCTCTATGACGCGGGTGAGTACGCCGAGGTCGCCGACCGTCTCGGCGCCCTGGTCGCCGGCGCTCCGCAGTACCCCATGTTGTTCTTCAACCTCGCCTGCTGCGAGAGCCTCTCGGGCCGGACGAGTGACGCGCTCGATCACCTTCGGCGCGCCGTCGAGTTGTCAGAGGAGTTCCGCCAGTCCGCGAAGGCCGACGCCGACCTGGATCCGATCCGCGACGAGGCCTCGTTCAAGCAACTGATCGGCGACCACTAGCCCGGTGTGCCCACACCGCCGGCACGAATCGGCGATCCGCTTCGCGGGGACCGCGAACGCGGCGACGTGCTGAACAAGGGGGAACTTCGCGCGAGGTGCTCTGACTTCCTGATGCTCGGGGTAGGAAACCAGAGCCCCAACCCGCCCTGGGGTAGCGGTGACGGATCCGGGGAGTGGCGTTGCGGGACGGCTGTCTCTTGCGCATCCTCTCCCGGGTCCGTCGCCCACTGACCGAGGGCCTCTCGTTGCAGCTTCCAGCCATGCCGCCGGTTGGCGTCCCTTGGCCGACGGCTGCCTGTGGTTACGACGACTGGTTGATGACAGCTTCGATCGCGGCCACCACGGGTCGGGGGCCTCGCTGAGGATCTGCGTGTGCTTGTGAGGCGTCGTGGCGAAGATGGACACGAGCGGGTTGCCCGCTTCGGCCTACCGGTCGACAGACTCGCGGCTGCGCGGGCGCGCGATCCCCGCCGGATGGTCGCCATTGCGGACCCAGGCCTTGACGGCCTGCCGTGCAACCGCGAAGAGGGCAGCACCGACGCCGACGCCGATCACGAAATCGCCGGTTGACGCGAACACGATGCAGCCGGCCGCTATGGCGATGACGGTGAGTCCGAGCTGCGTCCGGGCGCCACGTGTCGTGGGATTGGTCACGGGAACCATCGCCTCTTGTCCGGTCGACCTGCTCACGACGGGGACGTCGGGGGGTGACGGTGCCGCCGCTCCTCGCCAGGCCTCACCGAGGGAGAGCGGCGCTCCGGTGTGGAGGATGGCCCACGTGTAGACGCGCCCGCCGAGGACGACGAGCCCGGCGATTGTCGAGAGGGTGAGCACGACGGCGATGATCGGGTCCCACCAGGTCGCGACCCCCATGGCGATGCGGTTCGGCATGGCGAGCGGGGCGGTGATCGGGAACCACGAGACCAGCTGCGCCCATGTGGTGTCGGCGCTGCCGATTGCGGCGAACGACACCATGAAGCCGAGGACGAGGACGATCGAAACAGGGCCGGTGACGCTGGACGCATCCTCGGTTCGGGACGCGAGAGAACCAAGGGTGCCGAACACGGTGGCGTAGAGCGCGTAGCCGAGCACGAACCACAGGACCGCCCATGCGATGACGCTGCCACGCACCGCGGGGACGTCGAAGGAGTCGGTGAGCGACGCGGCGCCGAGCGCGACGACGGCGGTGGCGGTGACCTGGGCCAGCCCGAGCACACCGATGCCGGCGATCTTTCCGGCCAGCAGGTTGCGGGCGGGCATGCGGGCGAGGAGGACCTCGACGGTGCGGCTCGACTTCTCCTCGACAACGCCGCTGAGGACCATGGCGCCGTAGGTACTGATCGTGAAGAACAGCACCATGGTCATGAGGAAGGCGGCGGTCTCGTCATCAGGGCTGCGGCCCTCGACCTGGCTGAGCTCGACGTTCGTGATCGGCACGGGTTCGACGATGGCGAGCAACTCGTCGGGGTCGATCCCGGCGGCTTCGGCCCGGTCCCGGACGGCGACGAGCTGGATGGCGCCGGTCACGACGGCCTGGAGCTGCTCGTCGGCGCTCTTGGGCCACTCGAGTTGCCGGTCGTCGACGACGAGCACATCGATGTCACCGGCGCGTAGGGCGGCCTCGCCTTCGGCTCGGGTGCGGAATTGGTGGGTGCGGATCGTGGTGTCGACCGCGGCGCCTTGTGCCGGCAGGGCGGTGACGAGCCCCGCCGGCGTCAACCCTGTGACCCCTACG
Source organism: uncultured Microthrixaceae bacterium (assembly GCA_963748285.1). Classification (GTDB taxonomy): domain Bacteria; phylum Actinomycetota; class Acidimicrobiia; order Acidimicrobiales; family DATDAH01; genus DATDAH01. The sequence goes on along the minus strand of CAVVIF010000008.1, from coordinate 789,555 downwards.
TCCTTGGTGCTCGGCCCGGTGTCGAGGAATGCCGGCAGGGCGATGGCGCCGGCGACGGTCACGAGCATCAGCAGCAGCGACGCGAGGAAGGCGCGAGAACGGCCCCGCTCGCGGATCTCGCGGGCGGCGACGAGCCAACTCTGATGAGCCCCGTTCATGCCGCCACTGCCTCCCGAAACAGCTCGGACAGCGACGGTGGCTCGAACGCGAAGGCCACCAGGTCGGTTTCGCGTTGCGTCGCAATGATCATCGCGGCGAGATCAACGAGCGGATCGACGCGCAAACGGGCTTCCCCGTCGCGCTCGTCGACGACCTCGACCGACGACAACCGCGTCCAGTCGGGCGTGGTGCCGCGATAACGAATCGTGACGAAGCGCTGCGGCACCTCGGCTCGCAGGTCGGCGAGATCACCTGCGCGCACGACCCTGCCCGCGTCGACAATGACGACGTCCTCGCAGATGTCCTCGACGAGATCGAGCTGGTGGCTCGAGAACAGCACCGATGTCCCAGTCGCCGCGACTTCGGCCAACATCTCCGACATCGTGGTCATCGCGAGCGGGTCGAGACCGGAGAACGGTTCGTCGAGAACGAGCAGGTCTGGCTCATTGACCAGCGCGGCGATGAGCTGGACCCGTTGCTGGTTCCCGTGTGAGAGAGCGTCGAGCCGGTCACCGGCCCGGCTGGACAAGCCGAGGCGCTCGAGCCAGATGTCGATGGTCTGGTTCACCGCTGCGGTCGTGCGGCCGCAGAGCCGGCCCAGGTAGACGAGCTGGTCGCGGACACGCATGCGCGGGTAGAGCCCTCGCTCCTCCGGCATGTAGCCGAATCGGAGACGCTGCGCGGCGGTGATGGGGGCGCCCCGCCAGCGCACCGCTCCCTCGTCGAGCTCGACGAGTCCGAAGATGGTTCTCATGGCGGTCGTCTTCCCCGCCCCATTCGGTCCGACGAAACCGGTCAATCGGCCAGGCCGCGCGATGAACGAACAGGCATCGAGTGCCGGCAGGCTGGCGAACCGCTTGGTCGCTGCGTCGAACTCGAGCATGGCCACCTCCGGGCTCCAACAGTGCCGTGGGCCGGCCAGCGCACCCAGGGCCGAAAGGCCCAACTTCGCGCTGCTTCGCAAGCTCCCGCACCCTCCTCGCGCCCTCGGTCACGGAAGGCGGCTGCTAGCCGCCGGGTCCCCTCCACGTCGCCCAGGAGCTGGCGCACGCCGTCCCGGAGGTGTCGTAGCTGGCGAAACGATGCTGGCGGTGACCCGTGTGGATCAGCCGATTGCTGCTGATCCACACGCCCTTCCCGCCACCGCTAACCGGATTCTATCTGAGGGTTATGGCCTTTCCAACAGGTCTTTAACCATGACCACTGGATCGCGTCTGCTAATCTCACCCCATGCCGCGCCCCTATGGAGAGCCGGTGGAGATCATCACCGCACCTGTCCCCGCCCAGTCCCCGTTCATCCCCACCGACGCGAAGATCGTCGTGGGGGCGGTCGCCCCGGCGTCCCCGGATCCGATCCCGATCGTGCTGCTGCCAGGCTTCGAGTACCGCATGCGCGAATGGCGGCACCCGGACACCCACGAGATCCACTGGCGGCTGGAGCGGCGAAAGTCCGCCCGCCCCGACGAAGACGACGAGTAGAGCCTCACCGAACGCCAAGCCGTCCTGGGCGTCGACCCTGAGCGCCAACGGTCGGGTCGGCTGCACGATGCGAGGCTCGGAGCGAACCGGCCCACCGGTGACAGTGGCCAACGCTGGCGTCAGTGTCACAGGAGGAGGGCTGGACGCGGGGCCAAGCCCGCCGAGCAGTCGCACTGGCACGGGAGATGTCTGGAGAGCAAACCACCCACGCGGCGGACTCGCGGACCTTTCCACCGGATCCCGCGGCCATAGCTACCGCGCCCTTTCGCGCCTTTCGGTCTCCTCTGAGAGCGTTTCCCCTGGTCAGAGGGGTGGTGACGGTGAGCCGGCTTGTAGGCGGGGTATTGCCCGGGGGTCCCGCTCGATCCCAGTGATACCGCGGAACTTGGCCTCTGACCTGCGGAAACATGTGATTCGGCATGCTCGCCGCTTATCAACGTTACGCACTGTTTTGCGGACTCGTGAGGACTCAGTGAGGACCGCACGCGCACGACGGATGTCTCACCATCAGACGGCGCGTGCCTTGCGGAGGTGTCGGCGTTCCTGTTGTGAGGTCCCGGCCCAGACGCCTTCGAGGTCGGGGTCCTGGTCGAGGGCCCAGGCCAAACAGGCGTCGTTGACATCGCAGCCGGCGCAGGCCTCGTAGCTCGGTCAGTTCCTCAAGCAGGTCGATGGCCTGCTCGCGACGGAGGGCGAGGGCGCTGGAACTAAGGGCCGCGGTTCACGAAAGCGATGCACTGCCCTTGGTTCTTGAACCCCGGGAAGGCGCGCCAGCCGCCGTTAAGGCACTGGCTCCTGCTGGTGGGTAGAGCGGGGGCGTCGGTGACCGTCACGTCTCCTTCTACAACGTCAAGCAAGGAGCTGGGAGGGAAGGGAGGGAACACGCATGAAGTCGGATCGTCGACCGGCACGGGGCTGACAGTGTCGGGCGGGTCCGAGCCGGGTGGGCCGTTGTCCACCACTTTGAAGATCACCCCGGTGATGGAGCTGCCCGGGGAGGCAACCTCGAAACCCACGACCGCGTCATTCCCGGAGACGCTGAGGCACGTCACAGGCCCCTCGAGGTGCGCGAAGTTCGTCGGGGGGACGACGCAACACCTGAGGTCAAGTTCCACAAGCCCGCTCGGATCTTCCCCGGACGGCCCGCTGTGCGCCTCGAACTCGAAGATCTGCTCGAACCTCTGGTCACCGTCCGGCCCTGTCCGGCCCTGTCCAACGACGCTATCGCCGGTTGGCACCTGTCCGTAGGTGGGGGCCGTCCAGCAGCAAATCAAGACGACCAAGACCACCGGGAGGAGGACCCTCCTCATGGCCAAGACATTAGACCCTTCACCCTGTTCTGCAAGGCCGTTTCCTGGGACAGGACCTCGCGAAGACCGCTGGTACCGATCTGTCCGATCGGGCACCGCGGGATAGTGACACAGCGGTCCGCTACTCGCCGTCGACATCGGCCAAAAGTTGCCGCACCCCATCGCGTAGGCGGCGTAGCTGGCCCTCCACCTCGTCGAGGCGCTCGAGTGGGTACGCGAGGACGCCAACGCTGAGCTGAGGAAAGCTCGGCGCCGACTACCGAAACCCAGGAGAGCCTGAGATGGCATCGATCAACAAGCGGCCAAACGGGAAGTGGCGGGCTCGATACCGGGACACGGGCGGCAAGCAGCACGCTCGGCACTTCGACCGGCGGGTGGACGCCGAGCGGTGGCTCGACGGCATCCGCGGCGACCTCGCCAGGGGAACATACGTCGACCCTGCTGCGGGCCGACGCACCTTCGAGGACTACGCCGAGGCATGGCAGGAGGCCCAGGTCCATCGGGCGTCGACTCGTGTACTGGTCGAATCCCACCTACGGAACCACGTGTTGCCCTTCTTCGGGAACCGGGCCCTCTCTTCGGTGCGGCCGTCGGAGATTCAGGCGTGGGTCAAGGGGCGCACCGAGGTCCTGTCCCCGGCGACGGTGGAGGTCGTCTACCGGTACGTCGTGGCGATCTTCCGGGCGGCAGTCGAGGACCGGCTCATCCCGGTGTCGCCGTGCCGGGGCGTGAAGCTGCCGAAGGTAGAGCGGCGCAGGGTCGAGCCGTTGGCGACCGAGCAGGTCCGGGCGCTGGCCGAGGCCATCCCGGCCCGGTACACGGCGCTCGTATGGACGGCTGCAGGCACGGGGCTCAGGCAGGGCGAGCTGTTCGGGCTCACGCTGACGCACGTCGACTTCCTGCGGCGGTCGCTGCGGGTCGAGCAGCAGCTCGTCCTGCTCGCGGGCGGACCTCCGTACCTCGCTCCACCCAAGACCGATGCCAGCCGGCGCACCGTCCCGCTCCCGGCCGTCGTGGTCGAGGCGCTGGCCCGGCACCTCGAGCAGTACCCGGTCGGTCCCGAAGGGCTCGTGTTCACAAACGACCAGGGGGAGGCCATCCGCCGCAACCACTGGACCGACGTGTGGCGTCCCGCGGCCGAGGCGGCAGAGATGCCAGTCGGGACCACGATGCACGACTTGCGCCACTACTACGCCAGTCTCTTGATCCGTCACGGCGAGTCGGTGAAGGTCGTCCAATCCCGACTCGGGCACGCGTCAGCGGCCGAGACGCTGGACACCTACTCACACATGTGGCCCGACAACGAGGACCGAACCCGGGCGGCAATCGACGCAGTCCTCGGGACTCTTGAGGACCCAGTGAGGACCGCTGCGGACCTCTGAGGGCGTTTCCCCTGGTCAGAGGCTAGTGACGGTGAGCCGGCCTGTAGGCGGGGTTCTGTCCCCGGGTCCCTTGCGGGGGTCCCGGTGGGTGGCCATCCATCTGAGCGGCCTACCTGGGGATGGGTCCTCTTGTGAAGGTCCCGGACGGGCCGTCCGTTCCCCGTTTTGGCCTTGCTCCGAGTGGGGTTTGCCGAGCCGCCCGGGTCACCCCGGACGCTGGTGCGCTCTTACCGCACCGTTTCACCCTCACCTGTGCGGGCCCGGAGGCCCGCCATCGGCGGTCTGTTCTCTGTGGCACTTTCCTGCGGGTCACCCCGACTGGCTGCTAGCCAGCACCCTGCCCTGCGGAGCCCCGACCTTCCTCGACGCCGTCAAGCGACGCCGCGGCCACCTGGCCGGCTCACCGTCACCGACCAGTGTGCCCCGGATCACCCGTCCCCGCGCCGGGTAGGACCGATGAGTGCGGCCCGCTCACCGGGTCCAATCACCACGACGCACGCAGAGGAGAAGCCATGAGCTTGCCCCGCATCGCCTCCCATGAGGAGTGGCTGGCCGCCCGCAAGGTACTGCTGGAGAAGGAGAAGGCGCTGACCCGGGACCGTGACCAGCTCAACGTCGAGCGGCGCGAGCTGCCGATGGTCGAGGTCACGACGGACTACCGCTTGGAGGGGCCCGACGGCGAGGTCGGGCTGCTCGACGTGTTCGAGGGGCGCCGCCAGCTCATCGTCGGCCACTTCATGTTCGACCCCGAGTGGGAGGACGGCTGTCCGAGCTGCACGTCGGGGGCCGACGAGGTGGCCGACGGGTTGCTGGAGCACCTCCACATCCGGGACACCACCCTGGCCTTCGTCTCCCGGGCGCCCCTGGCCAAGATCGAGGCCTACAAGGCGAAGAAGGGGTGGACCTTCCCCTGGTACTCGTCGTTCGGGACCACGTTCAACCACGACTTCGGCGTCACCCTGGACGCCTCGGTGACCCCGGTCGTCTACAACTTCCGCACCGCCGAGGAGTACGCCGAGCGGGGCGAGCCCGGTTTCCTCGAGTGGGACCAGCCCTTCGAGATGCCGGGCCTGAGCTGCTTCCTGCAGGACGACGGCCGGGTGTTCCACACCTACTCCCAGTACGCCCGCGGGGCCGAGTCGACCGGCGGCTCGTACTACTTCCTCGACCTGACCGCTCTCGGCCGCCAGGAGGACTGGGAGGAGCCCGCTGGGCGCGCCGACGTCGCCCGAGGGAACCAGCCCGACTTCGCCGCCTGAGCGCCTAGGGCGGCACGTCCGGCAGGACGTTGCCGTAGCGGTGGCGGGTGCGGCTGATGGCCTGCTCGCGCACCCAACGCAGGAGCTCGATGCGTCCGTGGTCCACGACCGGGCTGTCGTCGACCACGATCCCGGCGGCGTGGGCCGCAGCCCACACCTCGGTCGCGGCCGGGGCGAGGAGACGGAGACGGCACACCCCTGAGGTCGGCAGGCGGGCCGCCAACGCCTCGTCGGTCTCCTCCGCGGTGGTCGAGACCTCCAGGGCGACGCCGCAGGTCGACGCCGCCAGCCGCAGGATCGCCACCTCTTCCGCGCCCACCGCCTCGTCCACCCGGGCCAGCACGCCGGGCAATGGCCGGTAGCGGAGCACGTTGGCCTCCGCCGCGAGACCGGATCGGTCCCGTTCGAGGCCGAACTCCTCCGCCCACGCTCGGGCGAACGAGTCCCGGGCCCGCTCCACCGAGAGCGGCTGGTTCGCGGTCCACCGGCCCAGGGTGAGCACGTAGTTGGGGCCACCGGCCTTGGCCGTGGGCCCGACGCTGGAGCGCTTCCAGCCCCCGAAGGGCTGACGGCCGACGATGGCCCCGGTGATGGCCCGGTTGACGTACGCGTTGCCGACCTCGACCCGGTCCAGCCAGTGGGCCACCTCGGCGGGGTCCAGGCTGTGAATGCCCCCGGTCAGGCCGTAGTCGACGGCGTTCTGCACCTCGATCGCCTCGTCGAGGTCGGTGACCCGGACCACGCCGAGCACCGGGCCGAAGCACTCGGTGCGGTGGAACCAGGAGCCGGGACGCACGCCCGTCCGCACCGCCGGGCGCCACGCGTTCGGGGTCGTCGTCACCGGCTCCGGCGGGACGAGCCAGGCCTCACCGTCGTCCAACTCCTCCATGGCCCTGGCCAGTGGCCCGCTCGGTGCGTCGATCAGCGGTCCGACCTTGGTCGCGGGGTCCGTGGGGTCGCCCACCCGGAGGCTGCGGACGGCGTCGGCCAGGCGGGGGAGGAATCGGGGTCCGTCGTACACCGAGGCCTCGACCAGGGCGAGGCTGGCGGCGGAGCACTTCTGGCCGGCGTGTCCGAACGCCGAGTGCACCAGGTCGGCAACCGCGGCGTCGAGGTCGGCCGTGGCCGTGACGACCAGGGCGTTCTTGCCACTGGTCTCGGCGTGCAGCCGGCGGGTCGGGTCCCACGAGAGGAAGAGCTGGGCGGTGTCCCAGGCCCCGGTGAGCACGACGGCGTCGACGTCGGGGTGGGTGATGAGCCGCCGGCCCACCTGGTCCTCCGGGCACGGCAGGAAGGCGAACATGTCGGGTGGGAGGCCCGCCTCGAGGAGGCAGTCGGCCAGGAACCGGCCCACGGCCTCGGTCTGAGGTGCGGGCTTGAGGATGGCCCCCGAGCCGGCCGCGAGCGCGGCCAACACCCCGCCGGCGGGGATGGCGAGCGGGAAGTTCCATGGCGAGGCCACGACCGTCACCCGGTGCGGCGTGAACTGCAGACCGCAGGCCTCCAGGGCGGCGACGTCCCGTCCGCTCGCCGCGTACCAGCGGGCGAAGTCGACGGCCTCGGAGACCTCCGGGTCGGCCTCGGCCACGGTCTTGCCCGCGTCCTGGGCCATGACGGCGATGGCCTCGCCCCGTCGGCCGGCCAGCACGTCGGCGACCCGGTGGAGCACCTCACGCCGTTCGGGCTCGGGTCGTGCCGCCCAGGCCGTGGCCGCGGCGGCCACCCCGGCCACCGTCCGCTCGACGAGGGCGAGATCGACCGGACCGGACACCTCGAGGCCGCCCACCAGCGGCGCCCGGGGGCCCGCCGACGCCGTCAGGTGCTGGGCCACCCAGCGGCGGTTGACGGCGGGGGCGAAGTCGGTGTCGGGCTCGTTGGCGAACGGGACGTCCGGGTCTGACATCGGCACCTCGCGGGTGCGGTCCTGGTCCCGGCGGGGCCGGTCGGCCAGGTGGTGGCGCTCGGCCACCGCCGCCTCGAACCGGGCCTGCTGGTCCTTCCACTCCGGTGACCCGACGTCGAGGGCGAACAGGTCGTGCAGGAAGTTCTCGGGTGCCGCGTTCTCGTCGAGGCGCCGGACGAGGTAGGCGATGCCCGCCTCGAACTCGTCGTGGGCCACGACCGGGGCGTAGAGGAGCAGGCGACCGGCCCGGCGGCGGACCGCCTCAGCCTGAGCGGGCGCCATGCCCTCCAGCATCTCCAGGTCGAGGCGGTGGTCGGCCCCCAGTGCCTCGACCAGGACGATGGTCCACGCCACGTCGAAGAGGTTGTGGCTGGCCGCGCCGATGCGCACCGCGCCGTCCAGCGCCGGGTCGAGGACGAGGTCCAGGAGGTGCTTGTACCGTGCGTCGACCTCCGCCTTCACCGTCGACGGGGCCTGCGGCCAGCCCCGGAGCTCGGCCTCGACCCGCTCGACGGCGAGGTTCGCGCCCTTCACGATCCGCACCTTGATCGACCCCCCGGACCGGGCATGGCGCTGCCGGGCCCAGGCCAGGAGGTCGGTCAGGACCTCTGTCGAGTCCGGGATGTAGGCCTGGATCACGATCCCGGCGTCGAGGTCGGCGAACTCGTCCTCGTCCAGCACCCGCCGGAAGGCGGCCACCGTGAGGTGGAGGTCGTCGTAGGCCTCCATGTCGAGGTTGACGAACGTCGGCGGCGTCGCCGATCGACCGGCCCGGTAGAGCGTGCGGAGGCGATCGCTGAGGACCTCGACGGTGTGGTCGAAGGCCAGCGGGTCGACCTGGGAGTAAATGGCGGTGATCTTCACCGAGACGTAGTCGACGTCGGGTCGCTCGATGGTGTCGATCACGACGGCCAGGCGGCGGGCGGCCTCGTCCTCGCCGAGGACGGCCTCACCCAGCGGGTTCACGTTCTGGCTGTAGCCCGCGGCCCGGCGCCGGGCGAGGTGCCGCCGCAGTCCCGGGTCCTCACCCGGCAGGATCACGCCGGTGGCCTCCCGGCGGAGCCGGCGGGTCACCAGGGCCATCACCGGCCGGGGGGCGATCGGTGCCATCCGGGCCCCCAGCGACAGGGCCAGGCGGTCGGCGGCCCCGGCCACCGCGGGAAGGCCATGGCGGGTCACGAGGTCGTGGAAGCGGGCGGCCGCCCGGCTCGGCTCGGGGATGCGGGGGACCTGGTCGGTGAGGCTCTGCACGAAGGCCCGACTGGCGGGATCACCGACCAGGCGGGCCAGCCGGCGGCGCCGTCGGCGGTCCCCACGGTGCTCCAAACCGTGGGCGGCGTCGAGCAACTCGGCGGCCAGGGCCGTGGCCCGGGCCACCAGCTCCTCGTCGGGAGGCGGCGGGTGACGGTCCCCGTTCGTGGCCCGCACCCTAGGGGCGTCCCGATCCGCCGGTGGGGGCTGCTCGGGTCAGCGCGGGTGGCGGGCGTCGTACGCCGCGGCGACCTTCTTCGGCACCACCATCCGCCAGGCGTCGAGGACCAGCTCGGCCATCTCGTCGGCATCGATGGCGTCCAGGCGCACGACGACCCAGTTGAACCGAAGGTCCGACGTGCGGGGCAGGTGGAACTTGTCGGGCTCGGCGGCGACGAGGGCATCGCGCTCGTCCTTGGGGAAGGCGAAGCCCATCTCGGTCTCGTCCGGGGACAGGGCGACGTAGACGATCTGGCCGACCCGGAACTTCACGCGGTCGTGGATGAGGTGCTCGGACGTGCGCGCGAGGGGCAGGGCGACGGCGCGGACCTCCTCGACGGTCACCATCGCAGCAGCCTGCCATCCGGGACGGCGACCTACCCTCCGACGCGTGGAGGACTGGGAGGAGATCGAGGTCGGCGAGACGACCTGGCGCTTCGAGACGTCCTTCCTCCGATCGCACTGGACCTGCCTGTGGGGCAACGGCTGCCAGGGGATCCTTCCGGAGCGGGCGGAGGCACTGAACCAGGGCTGTTGCTCGGTCGGGGCCAACCTGCAGGGAGACGAGGCGCCGACGGTCGCGACCCTCGCCCTGTTCCTCACCCCGGAGCGCTTCCAGCACCACGCGGAGGCGGAGGCCGGGGGCGTCTTCAGCGACGAGACCCGCAGCAACACCCGGGTCGTGGACGGCGCCTGCATCTTCCTCAACCGTCCCGGCTTCGCGGGCGGTGAGGGCTGCGCCCTCCACCTGGCCGCCCTGGACGAAGGCAGCTCGCCGCTCGACTGGAAGCCGTCGGTCTGCTGGCAGCTCCCGCTCAAGGTGGACTGGGCCGACCGGGAGGGTGGGGGCGAGACGGCCACGGTCCACCGTTGGACCCGCACCGACTGGGGTGAGATCGGCGACGAGATGGCGTGGTGCTGCACCGAGGGCCCGGAGGCGTATGTCGGCGAACGGCCCGTGATCGACAGCCTCGCCGAGGAGCTGGAGGAGGTCGTCGGCACCGAGGTCTTCGTGGAGCTGCGCCGACGGGTTGCCGACGGATCTCCGTAGTACTACGGATGCGCATCGGCAGCAGCGGGCGGATGCTCGTGCCATGCGACGTCTCGTGATGCCCGTGTTCATGTTGCTGGCGGCCATGGTGGCCGGGCTCGGAGGTGCGGCGCTCGCCGATGACGTCTTCCCAGACGTCGCCGACAGCAGCCCGTTCCACGACGAGATCTCCGCGTTCGCGGGCGCCGGGTGCGCCGACGGGTTCCCGGACGGGGGGTTTCACCCGACGGAGGCGGTGAAGCGCCAACAGATGGCTCGGTTCTTCTCCCGCTGCGGAGGTCGGGCGATGAGCACCACGAGCGCTTCCCAATCCAACACCTCCGGCACCTTCGTGGATGCCGCCGCGGTCTCTTTCACGCCACCCGCCGACGGCTTCGTGGTCATCACCGGATCGATCACCGCCACCGTCCCGGCGGCCAACCTGTCGGCCTGCACCTGCCAAGCCGATGCCCGGATCGAGGTGGGCGGGATCTCGTTCACGCCGCTCTCGGGCGACGTGAGCGGCGTCCCGGGTGGCGACGGCAATGCGCAGACGAACATCACCGTGACCCGACACCTGGGGGTGAGCGCTGGAGTGGAGGTGACGCTGTCGGTCGAGGGCCGCTTCGTCGACGCCAACCTCGCCCAGATGCTGTTCGACGGCGCGCTGCTCGTCTGCGGTCTTCGTCCCGTTCCAGGTCTAGCGGGGTCCGCCCGGAGCCCGCTCCCACCACGCAGACGTGGACGTCCAGCCGTTCGGGCACGGGGCGGCACGCTGGCCAGGACGGTCCGAACCCACCGGGTGTGTCGCGGTCAGGCGGTGTCCCCGACGTAGGCGAGGAGGCGGTCGGCCAGCTCGCCGGGGTGCGCCAGGGCCGGCAGGTGGCCGCCGGGCATCTCGTCGGGGACGATGCCCAGGCGGTCCCGGACGACCCGGCGCTGGAAATCGGCGGGGAAGAGGCGGTCGTCCTGGCAGAGCAGGAAGCGGGTCGGGACGTCGGGCCAGGCGGCGAGGGGCCACGGCTTCTCGAAGGGCGTGCCCGACTGGTCCTGCACGTGGTCCAGGGAGGCGGTGACCAGATCGGGCGGGAGGTCGTGGAGGAACACGGTGGCCGGCTCCCAGTCCTCGGGGTCACGACCCTGGGCCACGGCCAAGGCGCCCATGGCGTCGCCCTGGCCCGTGTTCACCCACCACTCGCCAGGGGCCTCACCCGGCGCGGGGACCATGGCCGCCACCAGGACGATCAGGTCGACGGGCAGCCGGTCGGCGACGAGCGGTGCGGTGAAGCCGCCCAGCGACTGTGCCACCAACACGATGTCGCGGCGGTCGCCGATGGCGTCGACGACGACGTCGGTGTACTCGGCCAGGCCGGCCGCGTCGTCGTCGCAGGGCAGGTCGACCGCCACCACCTCGTGGCCGGCTGCCTCGAGCCGCGGGGCGACGAGGTGCCAGTACCAGCTGTCGCCGCCCGCGCCGTGGATGAGGACGAACGTGGACATGGGTGGTGGGACCCCTCGGTCGGCGGTCGGATCACCCAGTGTGACCACCGACCTGTCAGGAACTCATCGGTGGGTCACCGCTCGTCGGCCGGCAGGCCGAGGCCGACCAGGCCGGCATGGACCAGGGACTCCTCCGGTCCGAACGGGTGGAACCGGGCCCCCCGGGCGTCGCGGAGGCACTGCTCGATGGGCAGCGTGCGGTAGAACGCCGCGCCGCCGGCCACGTCGAGGGCGAGATCGCACACCTCGGTGGCCGCCAGAGCGATCTCCCGCTTCGCGGCCATGACGGCGACAACGGTGTCCATGGACGGCGCCGGATCATCGCCGACGGTCGCCAACCCGCCGTCCAGGGCCCAGGAGGCGACCCGGAGCCGGGTGTCCATGAGGCCGACCTGGCGCTGGATGGTGACGTCCTCGGCCCGGTCGCGGCCCACGACGAGGGCCACGGCGTGGTCCCGGGCGGCTTCGGCCACGCCGAGGTAGACCGCGGCGATCGGCAGCAGGGCGATGCTGAAGATGACCTGGAGGGGTGGGTCCAGCCGTCCGTGGGGCCGACGGGCCAGCACCTTGTCCTCGGGGACGAACACGTCCTGCAACTCGACGTCGTGGCTCCCGGTGCCGCGCATGCCCAGGGCGTCCCAGGTGTCGAGCACGGTGACGCCGTCGGCCGCCATGGGCACAGCCATGTTGAGCACGATGCAGGCCGTCGTCGGGGTCCTCGTAGGCGAACATCGTGGAGAGGACGTCGCCGACGGGCGACTGGCTGGCGAAGATCTTGCGTCCGCTGACCCGGAAGCCGCCGTCGACCTTCACCGCGGTGCCCCTGGGGCGGGTCGTGTCGGCGCCGCCGGTGGACACCAGGACGATGCCCTCGTCGGCCACGCGGCGCAGGGTGGCCTCGGCGCCGGGGAGGCCCCGGCGGTGGCGCCAGGCGGTGAAGAGCACGACGTGGTGGTGCATCACTGACGCCAGGGCGGTCGAGGCGCAGTGGCGGGCCAGCTCCCGCTGGGCCATCGCCACCTGACGGATGGTCGCCCCCCGCCCGCCGAGCTCCTCGGGGACGGCGAGCGCCAGGTAGCCGGCCTCCCGGAGGATCTCGTAGGCCTCGGCGACGAAGGTGCCGTCGCGGTCGTGCTCGGCGGCAAAGGGGCTGATGCGGGCCCCGAGCTCGGCGGCCCAGGCCACCAGCTCGTGCTCCCGCTCGGTCATCGGGATCTGGGTCGTGCTCATGGGGGCAAGGTAGGGACGATTCCCGGGCACGGCTAGTACCGGTTCTGTACCGTGGGCGTGTGCGTGACTACGGGCAGTACTGCCCGGTCGCCCTCGGCAGCGAGGTGCTGGCCGACCGGTGGACACCGCTGATCCTGCGCGAGATGGTCCTCGGCAACACCCGGTTCAACGACATCGAGCGGTGCCTGCCCGGCATCTCGCGGACGCTGCTGTCCCAGCGCCTGCGCCACCTCGAGCGCCGCGGCGTGCTCGAACGGCGCCCCGCGGCGAGTGGGCGGGGAACGAGTACCACCTGACCGACGCCGGCCGCGACCTGGAGCCGGTGTTGATGGCGATGGGGGAGTGGGCCGTGCGCTGGCTCTACGCCGAGCCGACCCCGCCCGAGGTCGACCCGGTGACCCTGACGTGGTGGATGCACCGGCGGATCGACACCGAGCGCCTGCCCGACCGGCGGGTCGTCGTCGAGTTCGACTACCGGGGCGACGACGCCATCCACATCTGGCTCGTCCTCGACCGTGGTGAGCCCTCCGTCTGCTTCAAGCACCCCGGCTTCGAGAGCGACCTGATCGTGGTCACGACCTCGATGGCCATGATGCGGGTCTTCTCCGGCATCGTCTCGCTCCAGCAGGCGGTCGACGACCGCAGCGTGGACATCCAGGGTCCGCCGTCGCTCGTCCAGGGGTTCGGCCGATGGTTCCTCTGGAGCCCCTTTTCGGACGCGGTGAAGGTCAAGGTGGCCGACGGGTGACGACCCGCTCGTCGGGATCGCTTCAGAAGTCGAGCGCGGAGAGGTCGGCGTGCCAGCCCGAGGCCCGCTGGACGGCGTCCGCCCAACGGTCGTGGTCGAAGGAGCCGATCGGCTCGTAGCGCTCGCCGGGGGACCAGAGGGCCCGGATCTCGTCGGCATCGGCCCAGGTGTCGACGGCCATGCCGGCGAGGTAGGCGGCCCCGAGGGCGGTGGCCTCCCGCACCGGTGAGACCTCGACCGGGCGCTGGGTGGCGTCGGCCACGGCCTGCACGAACGTCGGGTTGGCCGTCATGCCCCCGTCCACCCGCAGCACGTCGATGGTGAAGCCGCCGTCGACCTCGGCCGACGCGACCAGGTCGGCCCCGGCCTGGGCGACACCCTCGAGCACGGCTCGCACCACGTGGCGGGCCTCGGTGCCCCGGGTCAGGCCGAACAGGCCGCCCCGGGCCCCGTAGTCCCACTGCGGAGTGCCCAGGCCCAGGAGGGCCGGCACGTAGACGACCCCGTCGGTCGAGTCACAGGCGGCGGCCACCTCGTGGGATTCGGCGACGTCGTCGATCAGGCCCAGGTCGTCCCGCAGCCATTCCACGTTCGTTCCCGCCGACAGCATGATCGCCTCGAGGCCCCAGGTGATGGTCCCGCCCACGCCCCAGGCCACGATCGGGAAGGTGCCCCGGTCGCCACGGGTCTCGAAGTCGGGTCGCTCCGCGCCGACGACGACGTCGAGCATCCCGCCCGTGCCGAAGGTGATCTTGGCGTCGCCGGGGCGGGTGCAGCCCTGGCCCAGGAGGGAGGCCTGCTGGTCACCGGCGAGGCCGGCGATCGGTGGGGCGCCGTCGAGGGCGGTGGCCGGGGCGATCACGCCGGCGGAGTCGACCACCGTGGGCAGGACCGACTCGGGGATGTCGAGGGCGGCGAGCAGCTTGGGGTCCCAGCGCAGGCCGTCGCCCGAGCGGAGGCCCGTGACGGCGGCGTTGCTGAAGTCGGTGACGTGGGCCGCCCCCTCGGTCAGGTGCCAGGTGAGCCAGGTGTCCACCGTGCCGAAGCGCAGGTCCCGGGACCGGTCCGGGTCGACCTGGTCGAGCAGGTGGCGCACCTTGGTGGCCGACAGGTTCGGGGCCAAGCGGATGCCATCGGCCTGCAGCACGAGGCAGTCGCCAACGGTGCGCAGGTCCTGCCAGCCCAGCCCCGGGGCCACGGGCTCGCCGGTGGCGGGGTCCCAGACGATGGTCGAGGCCCGCTGGTTGGCGATGCCGACCGCGGCCACGGGGCCGGCGTCGGCGACGGCCCGCCGGGCGCAGTCGAGGGCCGAGGTGACCAGCACCGTGGCGTCGAACTCCACCAGCCCCGCCATCGGCGAGTCGGGGAGGGTCACGGCGCGGTGCTCGACGGCCAGCGTGCCGTCGGGGCGCACCACCGCGGCCCGCACGCTGCTGGTGCCGACGTCGATGACCAGGATGCTCATGTCGGTGCGAGTTCTAGCGCCTCAGCGGGCGACGCCGGATCGCCGGGCCCGCGACCAGTTGGCCACGATGCCGCCGACCATCCCGATGGAGCCGGCCAGCAGGGCGGCGAAGGCGATCGACAGCCACGACAGGTCGTCGCCGCTGACCAGGTGGCGGACCACGCCCACGCCCTGGACCAGCGCGTAGCCGAGCACGGCGGCCACGGCGCCGTGGGCCAGGGGGGCGTGGGGTTGGGCCCGGGCGGCGACCAGGCCGCCGACGAAGAAGGCCACCATGATCCAGAAGAAGAGGACGGGCACCCAGGAGGAGCCCTCCATGGTGTCGTCGTCGGACAGCAGCAGGCCGATGACCGCGGGCGGCACGGCCAGCACGATGGTGACCAGGGCGCCGGTGAGCACGGAGCGGCGCTCGAGGCGGGGGAGCATGGTGGCGGTCACGACGGTCGACTCACCCCGGCCAGGTGACCTCACCGAAGGGGCTGGGCAGGCCCAGCTTCCCCGGGTTGAGGATCCCCTTCGGGTCGAGGGCGGCCTTCAGGTCGATGAGGATGCCGAAGGCGTCGCCCAGGGCGGAGGCCACGAAGCGGGACCGGTTCAGACCGACGCCGTGGTGGTGGCTGAGGGCGCCGCCCCCGGCCAGCACGGCCCGGGTCCCGGCGTCCCACACATCCCGGTAGAACGCGTCCTTCGCCTCGGGGGTCGGGTCCGGGCGGCCGGCGAAGGTGAAGTAGAGGCAGGCCCCGTCGGTGTAGGCGTGGGACTGGTGGGCGCTGACCGCCAGCGTGGCCTCGACGGCCCCGATGGCGTCCAGGGTCGACCGGTAGATGGCGTCCAGGTCGGCCCACCGCGCCGGTGACCTCCATGGTGTCGACCACGAAGTCCTTGCGAGATCAGCGACTCCAGGGCGGTCACGTCGTTGCGGTGCTCCAGCCAGCGGCCGACCAGGGCCTCATCGAGGCCCTCCGCCGAGGCGCACTCGTCGGCGACGACGCTCATCGTGGCCGTCACCAGGGCGGGATCTCCCTCGTCGAGGACCAGGAGGACGTGGTGTTCGCCGGTCTGGTAGCTGCGCTGGGCCTCGGTGGCGTCATAGGCGCGGAGGACGGCGGGGCGGGCGCCTCGCTGCAGGATTCGGCGGCAGGCCTGGTTGGCGGCGTCGAAGCTCGTCGAAGCCGTAGGCCGCCCGCTGCTCGGCCGCGGGGAGGGCGTGGACCCGCACCCGGGCCCCGAGGATCACCCCGAGGGTGCCCTCGGAGCCGATGAACACCTGGTTGAGGTCCGGGCCCACGGCGGCCCGGGGGGCGCCGCCGGTGTGGATGATCCGAGCCGTCGGCCAGGGCCACGTCCAGGCCGACGGCCATGTCCTCGATCTTGCCGTACCGGTTGGACAGCTGTCCGGCCGAGCGGCACGCCAGCCAGCCGCCGACGGTCGACAGGGCGATCGACTGCGGCCAGTGGCCCATGGTCACGCCGTGCTCGGACCGCAGAGCGTCCTCGAGGCGGTCACCGAAGGTGCCGGCGGCCACGTCCAGGACCATCGAGGTCGTGTCGACGGAACGGATGCCGGACAGGGCGCACAGGTCGAGGAGGACGCCCCCGTGGACGGGTACCGAGCCCCCGCAGACCCCGCTGCGGCCGGCGGCGGCGGTGACGGGCACGCCGCGCCTGGTGGCAGACGGCGAGGACGGCGGCGACCTCCTCGTCGGTGGCGGGCCGGGCGACGGCAGCCGGTCGATGGCCGACCTGGCCCGCCAGGGCCCAGGTCATGGCCAGGGGCCACCAGTCGCGGCCGGCCTCGGCCCGCTCGGCGTCGTCGATGCTGACCTCGGCGCAGACGCCGCGGAGGCGGGCCAGCAACGCATCGTCGACCTCGACGGCCGTGGCCGCGATCCGGTCCGTCGTGGCGGCCGGGTCGTCGCCGAGGGTGATCGGCGCGGTCGGCTGGCCGGGGGCCACGGCGGTGGTCATCAGGAGGCGGGGACCGCGTCGTACAGGCCGGCGGCGCTCGAGCTCGGCCTTCACCGAGTCCCGGTACGCCTCGACCTGCTCCCGGCGCTCGTCGGCCGACCAGCCCAACTCGTCGCCGACCAGGTCGGCCACGTCGGGGGCCGCGGCGACCGAGGCCTCGGCGGCCAGGAGCCGGGCCCGGGTCCGGCGACTGAGCACGTCGTCGACGGTGGCGACCATCTCGTAGCGGGCGGCGTAGACGGCCTCGGCCCGGAGGTAGGCGAGGCCCTCGACCAGTGGCCGGGCCAGGTCGGGGTCGGCTTGGACCATGGCGAAGAGCACGGGGGACTCGCCCCCGTGGCGGCCGGCCAGGTGCTCGACCTGCTCGGGGGACAGCCCGGCGACGGCGGTGGTGCGGGCCGTGTCGTGGCCAGTCGCCCCCCGCAGGACCAGCCTGCGGGTGCGGCTCCGACGAGCGTGGCCCCTGGGGGCCCGGTGCCCGAGGTGGTCCACCACCTCGTCGACGGTGTCGGCGGCCATCTCGCGGTAGGTGGTGAGCTTGCCGCCGTTGATGGAGATGACCCCGGAGTCGCGGGCGGTCACCTTGTGCCTGCGGGACAGGTCGGCGGTCCGGGCGCTCTCGGCGGACTTGACCAGGGGCCGCAGGCCGGCCCAGGTGCCGGTGATGTCCGCCGGGGTGATGGTGCCCTCGATGGCGCCGTTGATGGCCCGGAGGAGGTACTCGACGTCGTCCCGGGTGCACATCGGCTCGTCGACATCGCCCTCGTAGTCGGTGTCGGTCGTGCCGATGTAGGTCGAGTCGCCCCAGGCACGACGAACACCGAGCGCTTGTCCTTCGGCACGGGGATGACGGCGGCGATGTCGTTCTGCACCAGGTCCCACGGAACGGTGATGTGCACGCCCTTGGCCGGGCGGATGCTGTCGGGATGGGTGCCCTCGTCGAGGGCCCGGACGTCGTCGGACCACACGCCGGTGGCGTTCACGATCGTGTGGGCCGTCACCGCGATGGTCCGGCCGTCGGCCTCGACGGTGGCCCCGGTGACCCGGCCGTCGTCGTCCTTGGTGATGCCCGTCAACGAGACCCGGTTGACCAGCGTGGCGCCGTGGTCGAGGGCGGCCGTGCGGGCCACGGTGAGGACCAGGCGGGCGTCGTCGGCCTGGGCGTCGTAGTACAGGTAGGCCCCGGCGAGGCGGTCCCGGCGCAGGGTGGGCATGTGGGCCATGGCCTCGTCGGTCTTGAGCCGCTTGTGGAGCTTGCCGATGCGCAGGCCGCCGGTGAAGTCGTACATCCACATGGCCGAGCCCATGGCCCGGGCCAGGCGGCGGCTGATCAGGCCGTCCTTGGTGAAGATCGGGATGAGGAACGGCAGCACCTTGACCAGGTGGGGCGCCGTCCTGCGCAGGACCTGGCGCTCGCGCAGCGCCTGGTAGACGAGGCGGACCTCGCCCTGCTGCAGGTAGCGCAAGCCGCCGTGGACGAGCTTGGAGGACTTCGAGGACGTGCCCGAGGCGAAGTCGTCCCGCTCGACGAGGGCGGTGCGCAGGCCGCGGGACGCGGCGTCCAGGGCGACGCCGACACCGGTGATCCCGCCCCCGACGACCAGGACGTCGAAGGGGCCGTCGGCCAGGCGCTCCAGGCCCGCGGCGCGGTCGAACTCTCCCGGTCCGGTCATGGACCGACCAGCCTAGGAGTTGGGCCGGACGGCGCACGGGGCGCGCCCCGGCGGATCGTTGCCCGACCCTCTGGGCGGCCCGCTACCGTCCGGCTCTCAATTGTTGACCGACCGACCACTGTCCACCCCCCACCTGAAGGAGACCTGCCCCGCATGCCTGATCTCAAGGGCTCGAGCACCCAAGCCAACCTCAAGGAGGCGTTCGCCGGCGAGAGCCAGGCCAACCGTCGCTACCTCTACTTCGCCCAGAAGGCCGACGTCGAGGGCTACCCGGATGTCGCCGCGCTGTTCCGCTCGGTCGCCGAGGGTGAGACGGGCCATGCGTTCGGTCACTTCGACTTCCTCGCCGAGGTCGGCGACCCCGTCACCGACGTCGCCGTCGGCCCCACCGCGGACAACCTGCGGTCGGCCATCGAGGGCGAGACCTACGAGTACACCGAGATGTACCCCGGCTTCGCCAAGACGGCCCGCGACGAGGGCTTCGAGGAGATCGCCGAGTGGCTGGAGACCCTGGCCCGGGCCGAGAAGAGCCACGCCGGCCGCTTCACCAAGGGCCTCGAGGAGCTGGCACTAGCGACCACAGGTCCGTCGGCCCCCGGGGAGCGTCCGTCGCTCCCCGGGGTCCCGACGGCCCGGTCTCCCCGCTGCCCATGAACGAGCCATTGACCCTCGAGGACATCGTCGACCAGCGTGCCTACGAGCGCGAGCGGCAGGACTTCCGCAGCCACGTCATCGCCCTCAAGCGCCGGCGTCGGGTCGGCGTCGGCCCGTTCGTGACCCTGGTGTTCGAGAACCGGGACACGGTGCGCTTCCAGATCCAGGAGATGGCCCGGGTCGAGAAGATCATCACCGACGAGGGCATCCAGATGGAGCTCGACGTCTACAACCCGCTCATCCCCGGCCCGGGCCAGATCAGCGCCACGCTCTTCGTCGAGCTGGTCGACAAGGACGAGCTCGTGGAGTGGCTGCCGAAGCTGGTCGGCATCGAGACCGAGGTCGAGCTGCGCTTCGGGCCGTGGGGCGGGAGCCGCGGTCCGGTGTCGGGTCGACGAGGCCCACCTGCGCCAGCTCACCCGCGAGGAGATCACCGCATCGGTGCACTACGTCCACTTCGAGCTGGACGACGACGAAGTAGCCGCGTTCGCCGAGGGTCCCGTGACCCTCGCGTTGACCCATCCCGACTACGGCCACGAGGTCGGGCTGGGGGAGGACACGCGGTCCGAGTTGCTGGCGGATCTGCGGGGCGGGACCTGACGCTCCGTCAGGTTTCACTGACGTCGGTGTCAGTTCGCCTTGCGCGGGCCGTGCGATTTTGCCGATACTGCGCCGTGCCGACCAAGGGGGGTCGGGCCCCGTGACGGGGGCAACCGAGGGGAGCTGAGCGGAACCGATGGCCATCGCCGAGATCTGGAACGACCAGGCAGCGTGTCGGGGGCTCGACCCCGAGATCTTCTATCCCGTGTCCGAGGAAGAAGCCGAGCGGGCCAAGGCGGTCTGCGGCCAGTGCGCCGTGCAGCCCGCGTGCCTCGAGCACGCCCTCGGCTCCCGGGAGCGGGACGGGGTGTGGGGTGGGGCCACCGAGAAGGAACGTCGCCGCATCATCCGCCAGCGTCGTCGCTCCAACTGACGTGACGCCGTGACCGCGGCCTTCGCGGGCTGGTCGGCGGTCCTCGGCGAGGTCTCAGCCGGTCGGGACCTCGATCCAGCGCTGGCCCACGCCGCCATGGAGCAGATCCTCGCCGGCCAGGCGACGCCCGCCCAGATCGCCGGGCTGATCGTCGGCCTCCGCATCAAGGGCGAGACGGTCGAGGAGCTGGCCGCGCTGCGCCAGGCGATGCTCGACGCCGCGGTGCGCATCACCCTGCCCGAGGGCATCGACCCCGTCGACACGTGCGGCACCGGCGGTGACCGGTCGGGCACGATCAACGTCTCCAGCATCGCCGCCCTCGTGCTCGCCGGCGGTGGCGTGCGGGTCCTCAAGCACGGCAACCGGGCCTCGTCCTCCCAGTGCGGCTCGGCCGACGTGTACGAGGCCCTCGGCCTGACCATCGACCTCGGGCCCGACGAGGTCGCGGCCTCGGTGGTCGAGTCGGGCTTCGGTTTCGCCCTGGCGCCCCGTTTCCACGCCTCGATGCGCCACGCCGGCCCCACCCGCAAGGAGCTGGGGATACCGACGGCCTTCAACTTCCTCGGTCCGATCGCGAACCCGGCCGGGGTCCGTCGCCAGGTGGTGGGCGTGGCCGACGGCGGCATGGCCGAGCGCATGCTCGGTGTGCTCCAGGCCTCGGGCACGACCCGGGCCCTCGTGGTCCACGGCGCCGACGGGCTCGACGAGCTCACCACGACGACCACGAGCACCGTGCACGAGCTGCGGGACGGCTCGGTGACCACCTACGAGGTCGATCCCGCGGCCTTCGGCTTGGCCGTGGCGGCCCCGGACGACCTCCTCGGGGGGACGGCGGCGGAGAACGCCGCGTCCGCCCGAGCAGTGCTCGCCGGCGAGGCCGGGCCCCACCGGGACATCGTGGTCCTCAACGCCGCGGCCGGGTTCCTGGTCGCCGACGCCGCGGCCGACCTGGCTCAGGGCGTGGGTCTGGCGCAGGCCGCCATCGACGACGGCCGGGCCGAAGCCAAGCTCGCCCAGGTCGTGGAGCTCGGCCCCCGTCTCGCCGCCGGCTGACCGGCGCTGCCCTCAGGGCAGGGTGTGGTCGATGGCGTCGAGCTCGGCGTGGGCCTCGGCCAGGGTCGCCAGGCGCTCGTAGGGGTCGCCGACGGCGTCGCGGTCCAGCGGTCGGCGGATGGCCAGCGCCAGGCGGTCCAGCTCGTCGGCCTCGGCCCGGAGGGTCCGGAGAGCGGCGGCGCGGGAGGCGTAGGGCTGGCGGGCGGCGAGGACGACACGGCGGTCGAGCTCGACGGCGTGCTCGGCGACGGCCGCCGGCAGCTCGCGACCGGTGTGGACCGAGGCCACCCGGACGGTGGTCTGCAGGCGGCGGTGGAGGCGGGCCGGGGTGGAGGGCGTCACCAGCCAGCGCAACGGCGCGGCGGAGGCCACCTTGGGGTGGACCCGGTTCCGGCGGCGGAGCCGCCACCGCACGAACATCACCGGGGCCACGATGCCGACGCCCACGACGATCCCGATGCTCAGGAGGGCGACGAGCAGGTCCGACACACCTTCAGGCTACCGGTCGTCGCCCCCGTCGTCGGGGCGTGAAGGTGGGCAGGCGGGGAAAGGGCGAGGCCAGGCCCCCGTCGCAGTGGGTGAGCCGGAACTGGCCGGCCCGCTCGTCCAACCAGCGCGAGACACAGAGCAGCTCGTCGACCTCGCCGGTGCCCACCACCGCGGTGCCCGCGTCGGTCGTGGTCCCGAGGCCGAGGGTGGGCTGGTGGCCCGCCCAGGACGCCACGAGGTGGCCGTTGACCAGTTCGGCGCCGCCGCCGTCGTCGAGCTCGATCAGGACCCGACCCGCCTGCCGCAGGCGCTCGAGCCGGCGTTGGCGTTCGAGCGCCGCGCTCAATGCCGCGGCCCGTTCCCGGACGTCGGCGGCCTCTTCGAAGCGCTGGTCCCGGGCCAGGGCCGCCATGCGCTCCCGCAGCGGGACCAGGAGGATCTCGGGCTCCCGGGTGAGGCCGCGCAGCGTCCGCTGGACCAGCCGGCCGTACTCCTCGGGGCCGACCGTGCCGGCGCAGGGACAGGTGGCCACCCCGAGTTGGGCGGGGGCGCAGGGCGCCTCGCGGCGGCCGGTGGGCCGACCCGTGCAGCGGCGGAGCGGCACCGTGGTCTCGATGGCCTCGGCCACCCGCTTGGCGAACCGGGCGCTGGGCAGCGGGCCGAGGTAGAAGGCGCCGTCGTCGCGGGTCGTGCGCACCACCGACAGGCGGGGGAAGGCCTCGCCGCAGGTCAGCTTGAGGTACGTGTAGCCCGCCGAGCGGGTGCCGACCTTGTTGAACCTCGGGGTCCACTCGGCGATGAGGCGGACCTCGAGGACCTCGGCCTCCATCGGCCCGTCGCACACGGTGTGGTCGATGCGCACGGTCTCCCGCAGGAGCTGGGCCACCTTCCGCCGCCGGTCGCTGGAGAAGTAGCTCCGGACGCGGGTGCGGAGGTTGGCCGCCTTGCCGACGTACAGCGGCCGGCCGTCGCGGTCCCGGAAGACGTAGACGCCAGGACGGCGGGGGAGGTGGTTGGTCAGCTTGAGCTTGGCCGCCTGGGGATGGCGGTCGATCTTGGGCAGGCCCAGGAGGTCGTCGAGGCCGAGCACGCCGAGGCGCCCGGCCCGCTCGAGCAGGACGTGGAGCAGCTCGCCGGTGGCGAGGGCGTCGTCGAGGGCCCGGTGCGTGGGCTTGTGGCTCAGGCGGAAGTGCTCCGCCAGGGTGCCCAGCCTGTGGTTGCGCACCTCGTCACCGAGCAGGCGTCGGGCCAAGGGCACGGTGTCGACCCGGGGGACGTCGGGCGTGGCCCGCCCGGTGCGCTCACAGGCCGCCCGGAGGAAGCCCAGGTCGAAGCCGATGTTGTGACCGACCAGCACCGCGTCGCCCCAGAACTCGAGCAGGGAGGGCAGGACCGACTCGATGGAAGGAGCCGGCACCAGCATGGAGTCGGTGATGCCGGTGAGCACCGTGATGACCGGCGGGACGGTGCGGCCGGGGTTGACCAGCGTCTGGAACGTGCCGAGGCACTCGCCACCCCGCAGGAGCACCGCACCGACCTCGGTGATGCGGTCCTCGCCGGGCGAGCCCCCGGTCGTCTCCAGGTCGACCACGCAGAACGTGACCTCGGCGAGCGGCGTGCCGAGGTCGTCGAGTGTGGCCTGTCCGGACAGAGCCCCCTGTCCCCTCACGGCGAACTGGTGTTCGTCATGTCTGCCATGGTGGCACATCGGTACGGTTGGGGTGTGACCGGCCCGCGATTCCGCTGCACCGCCTGCGGCAACCTGACCCGCTTCGACGTCGTCTCGAGCCGTCGGACCCGGGCCTTCCACCATTACACGGTGGGGGGCGACCTCTCGGTCGAGGACGAGGAGGTCCTCGACGAGCGGGTGGAGGAGGTCGCCTGCCGCTGGTGCGGCACCGGCGACCACATCGAGACGCTGTCGGCCGACGACGTCGCCGCCGTGACGGAGGACGCGACCTGAGCGGTCCACCGGTGGACCCCGTCGTGGTCCGCTCGGCCCTGGAACGGGCCCTCGAGGTGGCCCGCCGGGGGGAGGAGGCCACCCCGACGGTGGCCGCGCCGCGGGAGCTGACCCGTTACCTCACGTTCCAGAAGCTGACGGGTCCGGCGTTGTCCGCGGTCCTACGGGTGCTCGACACCGATGACGGGTTCCGGGCCCGCGTGCTGGCCGCCACCACCCCCGACGACATCACGGCAGCCGGCTGGCTGGCCCTGAGCCGCCCGACCGGCTGGCAGGAGCTCCTCCAGGCCGTCGCCGCCGGTCAGGACGAGGCCACCGGCACCCACCAGGCCGAGCGCCGCCTCCGGGACCTCCAGCGGTCCCTGGAGGCGTCGGAGCGCAAGCGGGCCCACGCGGAGGCCGAACTGGCTCGCCACCGGGACGAGAGCGCCGCCGCGAGCGAGGAGCTGACCGCCCTTCGCCGTGACCGGCGCCGGGCCGAGGAGACGTCGTCGTCCGCCGAGCATCGGCTGGCGGAGGTGGAGCAGAAGCTGGAGGACCGCGAGACCCGCCTGGCCGAGGCCCAGGGCGCCCGGGAGGCCCGCGAGCACGAGCTGGCGGAGACCCAGCGCCTGCTGGCCGAGACGCAGGCCGAGCTCGAACGGCGGCCCGCACCCCTGGTGCCCGGCGAGCGGTCGGTGGATGTTGCCGGCCCTGCGGGACGCGGCGTCCCGGCTCCAGCGGGCCGCGGCCACGCTGACGAGGTCGGTCGACGGCGTGCTGGCCGCCGTCCCTCCCGAACCGGTCGTCATCGACGAGACGGTTGCGGCCCGGGACGCGCGGGTGCCCCTGCCCCTTCCCGGTGGCGTGGTCGCCGACACGGTCGAAGGGGCGCGCTGGCTGGTGAGCCAGGCCGGGGTGGTGTTCCTGGTCGACGGCTACAACGTGGCCAAGGCCGCCTGGCCGGGCGACGACCTCGAGGCCCAGCGCAACCAGCTGGTCCGGGCTCTCGACGCCTTGACCGTCCGCACCGGAGCGGCGGCCGATGTCGTGTTCGACGGCCCCGACGCCCCCGCCCCGGCGGCCCGCCAGGGCACGCGCTCGGTCGGCGTCCGCTACAGCGGTGGGGCCCTGGCCGACGACATCGTCGTCGACCTGATCGACGCCTACCCGCCCGACCGGCCCGTCGTCGTCGTCTCCAGCGACCGCGAGGTCCGCGAAGGCGCACGGGCCAAGGCCGCCAGCGTCATCGGCTCCGACACCCTCATCGCCCTCTTCGCCGGCTGACGGTCCGACCCTGCCCGTAGGTGCACCCGGGATGGCTGTCAGACCCCCTTCGTACTGTGACCGGTATGAGGATCGATTGCGACGAGTGCGCCCAACAGCACACCTCGACCTGTGACGACTGCGTCGTGACCTTCCTGCTCGGACGGGAGGCGGACGACGCCGTGGTCATCGACGTGGGCGAGGAGCGGAAGCTGCGCCTGCTGCAGGACGCGGGCCTGGTGCCCGAGCTGCGCCACGAGCCCAAGACCGGCTGAGGACTCGCCGGTCGCGCCGCCCCGGTGCGACCATGGGCCCGTGCCCGCCACCCCCGCGCTCGTCGACCGGCTCCGGGCCGTGGGCCGCGACGCCGGCCTCGACGCACTGGGCTTTGCGGCGGCGGAGCCGTTCACCTCGACTCGTGACGACCTCGTCGAGCGCAAGGGGGCCGGCCTCCACGGTGGGATGCAGTTCACCTACCGGGACCCCGTCCGCAGCACCGACCCGAGCCGGATCCTGGCCGGGGCCCGCACGTTGGTGGTCGGGGCCCGTTCGTATCGGCGGGCCGCGCCGTCCTCCGCCGGCGGGACCACCGGTCGCGTCGCGGCGTACGCCTGGCGGGACCACTACGCCGACCTGCGGGCCGGCCTCCAGGCCGTGGCCGAGGTGCTCGTCGCCGAGGGCTGGCAGGCGCGGGTGGTGGCCGACGACAACGCCCTGGTCGATCGCGAGGCCGCCGTGCGGGCCGGGCTCGGCTGGTACGGGAAGAACAGCACGGTCCTGCTCCCCGGCCACGGCAGCGAGTTCGTCCTCGGCTCGGTGGTCACCGACGCCGACTTGCCGGTCGGTGACGAGCGGGTGGCCGACGGCTGCGGGCCCTGCCGGCGCTGCGTGGACGCCTGCCCGACCGGGGCCATCGTCGCCCCGGGGGTCATCGACGCCCGCCGTTGCCTGGCCTGGCTGGTGCAGGCGACGGGGGACTTCCCGGAGGAGCACCGGGAGGCCCTCGGCGACCGCATCTACGGCTGTGACGACTGTCAGGACGTCTGCCCGGTCAACCGGCGGTCGGCGACCACCGACGGCGTGCCGGCCGCCGAGACCGACGCGGTCGACCGCGTCGACCTGGTCGCTCTCCTGGCGGCCGACGACGAGGCCCTCCTCGCCGCGCACGGCCGCTGGTACATCCCCGAGCGCGACCCCCGGTACCTGCGGCGCAACGCCCTCGTGGCCCTCGGCAACTCCGGCCGGGGCGACGACCCGGCGGTGATCGACGCGCTCGTGACCCACCGGGACGGCGACGACGACCTCCTGGCCCGGCACGCCGACTGGGCGCTCGGACGGCTGGCCCCGGCGGGGGCGGGGTGAAGCACCTCCTGGTCACCAACGACTTCCCACCCAAGCTCGGGGGGATCCAGTCGTACCTGTGGGAGCTCTGGCGCCGGCTGCCCCCGACCTCCTTCACCGTGCTGACCACGCCGTACGAGGGGGCGGAGGCCTTCGACGCCGAGCAGGCGTACCGGGTCGTGCGCAGCCGGGAGCCCGTGCTCCTGCCCCACCCCCTCCTGGCCCGGAAGATCGACGCCCTGGCCGAGCAGACCGGCGCCGAGCTGATCGTCCTGGACCCGGCCCTGCCCGTCGGCCTCCTGGGGCCCCACCTCGCCCGGCCCTACGCCGTGGTGCTGCACGGGGCCGAGGTCACCGTGCCCGGCCGCCTGCCCGGGTCCCAGCAGCTCCTGCGGAGGGTGTTGACGGGCGCCGACCTCGTCGTCGCCGCCGGTCACTACCCGGCGGCGGAGGGGGAGCGGGCGGCCCGGCGGGCCCTCCCGTCGGTGCACGTGCCCCCCGGCGTCGACACGGACCGGTTCCGGCCCCTCGCGGCCGAAGCCCGGGTGGCAGCCCGGGCCCGCCTCGGCCTGCCGGTCGAGGGGCACCTGGTGGTCAGCCTGAGCCGCCTGGTGCCGCGGAAGGGGATGGACACCCTGATCAGAGCCGCGGCCGAGTTGGCGCCGACGCGCCCGGACCTCACCGTGGCCATCGGCGGCTCGGGTCGGGACCGGGAGCGCCTCGCGAAGCTGGTGGCCGAGACCGGCGCGCCCGTGGTGCTGTGTGGCCGGGTGCCCGACGAGGACCTGCCCGATCTCTACGGTTGCGCCGACGTCTTCGCCATGCTCTGCCGCAACCGGTGGCGCGGCCTCGAGCAGGAGGGCTTCGGCATCGTCTTCCTGGAGGCCGCCGCCGCCGGGGTGCCCGCGGTGGCGGGGGAGAGCGGGGGGGCGGCCGAGGCGGTGGCCCACGGCGAGACCGGACTGGTGGTGGACCCGCCGGACTCCGTGGCGGCCACGGCCACAGCCCTGGCCCGGCTCCTCGACGACGACGAGGGGCGGTGGGCGATGGGTCGGGCCGCCCGGCGCCGGGCCGAGACCGAGTACGCCTACGACGTGCTCGCCGCCCGTCTGGCCGAAGCGCTGGACACGTGACCGGTGACCGCATCCTGCAGGCCGCCACCTGGTCGACGGTCGTCCTGGGCCTCGCGGCCGGCGCGGCGGTGGCCTGGCCCGACACGATGGCCGTGCCCTACGCCGTGGTCGGCATCGTGGCTTTCGTGGCCGGCTGCGCCGCCTTCCTGTGGAGCTTCGCCATCGCCCTGGGCCGGAGCCGCACCGAGGAGCTGAGCGTCGCCGGCCTGTACTTCCTGACCGGTTCGGCGCCCAAGGACGTGCAGCGGCGCCTGCTCGGCGCCCTCGTCGCCCAGAGCGTGATCGTCGTCGCCGCCGCGGCCGTGCGACCTTTCACCGCGGTGGCGTTCGGCGTGCTCGCGCCGATGCTGGGCCTCGGCCTGGTCGGGCTCTGGGGCGCCCGCTACGGGACGTTCCCCGAACGAGATGACCCGAGAGGTCGGCAGTCGGCACCCTGATCAGCCACAATGCGACTGCACGCACGATCGACAAGCGAGGGGTCCATGGCGGAACAGGCGTCGGAGCACACGACCATCAGTGCGCCTCCGGCGCTCTGTTGGGAGGTGGCCACCGACTTCGAGGCCTACCCCGAGTGGGCCAAGGACATCAAGGAGGCCGAGGTCGTACACCGCGACACCGACGGCCGCGCCTCGGTCGTGCGCTTCCGGGCCGCGGCGATGGGCCGCAGCACGACCTACCTGCTCGGCTACGACTACGCCGCCGCGCCCCAGCGCCTGGCGTGGCGGCTGCTGGAGGGTGACATCACCCGTCAGCTCGACGGCAGCTACGACTTCAGGTCCGTCGAGGGCGACGACGTAGTGACCGACGTCGACTACGAGCTCACCGCCGAGCTGGTCGTGCCCCTCCCGGGCTTCGTGAAGCGCCGGGCCGAGACCCGCATCATGCAAACCGCCCTACGCGATCTCAAGGCCCGGGTCGAGGCGGTCGCCGCCTCCGGGTGAGGATCCTCCTCTTCACCGGTAAAGGGGGGGTCGGCAAGACGACGGTGGCGGCGGCCACGGCTGCCGCCTGCGCCGCCCGCGGTGACCGCACCCTCGTCTTCTCCACCGACCCGGCCCACTCGCTGGCCGACTCGCTCGATCTCCCCGTCGGCGCTCAGCCGACCGTGGTGGCCCCGGGGCTGAGCGCCCAGCAACTGGATGCCCGGGAGCGCACCGAGGAGGCCTGGGACGACATCCGGGAGTACCTCGTCGAGGTCTTCGACTGGGCGGGCGTCGACGGGATCGAGGCCGACGAGCTCGCCGTCCTCCCCGGCTTGGACGAGTTGTTCGGCCTGGTCGACCTCAAGACCCACGCGACCTCCGGGGACTGGGACACCATCGTGGTGGACTGCGCCCCGACCGCGGAGACCATCCGGCTGCTCTCCCTGCCCGACGTCCTCAGCTGGTACATGGACCGGGTCTTCCCGATGACCCGGCGGGTCAACAAGGTCGTCGGTCCGGTGGTCAGCCGGATGACGAGGCTGCCGGTGGCCGGCGATCGGGTCTTCGGCGCCGCCGACCGCTTCTACGCCCGCCTCGACGGGGTCAAGGAGCTGCTCGCCGATCCGGCCGTGGCCTCGGCCCGACTGGTGGTCAACCCCGAGAAGATGGTGATCGCCGAGGCCCGGCGCACCTACACCTACCTCGCCCTGTTCGGCTACGCGGTCGACGCCGTGATCGTCAACCGGGTGCTGCCGGACGCGGTGAGCGACCCGTGGTTCGACCGGTGGAAGGCGGTCCAGGCCGAGCACCTGGCGACCATCGACGAGGGCTTCGCGCCCCTGCCGGTGCTGCGGGCCCACCTCGCGGACGCCGAGGTGGTCGGACTGGACGCGCTGCGGAAGCTGGCCGCCGAGCTCTACGGCACCCGGGCCCCGGCCGAGCGCCTGCACGTCGGCCAGCCCCTCCGCTTCGAGCGGGTCGACGGGCGTCGGGCGATCCTGC
This sequence comes from uncultured Microthrixaceae bacterium, assembly GCA_963748285.1. Classification (GTDB taxonomy): domain Bacteria; phylum Actinomycetota; class Acidimicrobiia; order Acidimicrobiales; family DATDAH01; genus DATDAH01. The sequence continues at coordinate 760,203 of CAVVIF010000008.1, read as the reverse complement.
TGGACCTGCCGTTCGCCGAGAAGGGCGAGGTGGACGTGGCCCGGCGGGGGAGCGAGCTGATCGTGACCCTCGGGCCGTACCGACGGACCTTGACCCTGCCCGACTCGCTGGTCGAGCGCCCCGTGCGCGAGGCCAAGCTGCGAGACGGCACACTTACGGTCGTGTTCGGGGACCCGACGTGACCGGCGACACCGGCGACACCGGCGAGCGGGCCGACCGCACCGGTGACGGGGTGGCCCACCTGCAGGCCGCGGCGCGCGAGTTGATCGCCGCCGTCCGGGCCTTCCTCGATGTGGCCGAAGAGGTCGTGGAGGACCCGAAGGCGGGTGGGGCCCTCCTCGAGTCCTTGGGCGACGTCGCCCGCCGGGTGGTGCCCCGCAACGGCGCCACGGACGACGGCGACGGCATCCAGCACATCCCCGTGGACTGAGGCACGGCGAGGGTTTGATCTCGGCCGGCATCGGCCGATGAAGAACGCGTGAGGCTCGTCCAACTGGCGGGGCCGTCCGGTGCGGCGCCCTTGTCCTTCCACCCGCAGGTCACCGTCGTCGGCGGCCTCGACGACGACGGGCGTGACCGACTGCTCGCCGCGCTGCGGGCGCTGCCGGCGGGCGCCGATCCCGGCTGGGACGGCCTGGTGGAGGCCCACGGGGTCGTCCTCGACCTGCATCGGGAGAACCTGCGCCTGCTGGGCATGGGTCATTCGGTGGACGTGGTCGTCGGCCCCGGCGATCTGCCCGTCGACGGCGAGGGCGCCGATCGGACCTCGCCCCTGAGCATCGTCGCCGAGCCCGGTGAGCAGCTCGAAGGGCTCCGCCTCAGCCATGACATCCTCTCCCACGGCGTCGCCTCCCTGAAGCGCAGCCGCATCGAGTTCGAGGAGGCCCGCCTCCAGGCCGTGGAGGCCATCGAAGAGGCCCGCGCCGACCTCGACCCGTTCGCGACCACTGCCTTCGAGCAGGCCGCCGCGCAGCTCCGGCGGGCCGAGGACTCTGCCGACGACGACACCCCGGCGAGCGACCCGGTGGTCGCCGAGTCGATGGAGGAGCTCGAGACCGAGCGCGAAGGCATCCAGGCCCAACTGGACGAGATCGGCGCCGTGGACCTGGAGCCGGTCCGCGAGGCACTGCACCGAGCCGAACGGGCCGCCTCCGCGACCACCGACGCGCTCGATCCCGTCGGCGTGCGCACCCTCGCCGACGCTCTGGGCGCGGCCGAACGGGCGCTGGTGGAGCTCGACGCCCGCCGTCGCGACGAGGGCCGTGACCCGACCGATCTGACCCGGCGCATCGAGGGGGCCCGGATCCAGCTGGAGCGCCTCGAGACCTCCGCCGCCCCGCCCGCGATCACTGCGGAGGACCGGATCGAGCTGGAGCAGGCCCACGACGCGGTGGTCGAGGCCGACGACAGGGTCAGCGCCAGTCGCATCGGGGGCAAGGCCGCCCGCCAGCACTTCGACCAGGCCATCGAGGCGGAGCTGGCGATCCTGACCCGGATGGGCTTCCCCACCTACAGCGCCTTCGCCCTGGCCCAGTTCGCCCCCGGTCCGGATCCCGAGACGCGGGTCGAGCTGGAGGCGACGCGCCGGGAGCTGGCCGAGCTCGAGAGCGCCTACCACGACGCCCTGAACGTGGGCGACCACGACCAGGAGCGCGCCGGCGCCGAGGCCCGCCTCGAGCAGCTCCGGCGTGACGCCGCCGCTCTGGTCGACGCAGGCCCGGCCGACCTCCCCGCCGCCCTCAGCCGGCTGGCCGGCCAGCTCAGCGCCGACGACGTGGGCGCGCAGGCCGCCGCCGAACTGCGGGCCGCACTGGCCGAGCGGGGCGTGGACTTCGGTGACCTGGAGCTCCGGGACGACGAGGTGGCCGACGTCGCCCGCGTCTGGCTGGCCGACATGGGTGAGCTGGAGACCGAGCGGCAGGCCCTGGAGCGGGAGCTGGACACCGTCCAGGCCCGCCTGCTCGTGGTGGCCCCGGCCCTCGGCCAGGACGAGGCTCCGCTCGATCCCAGGGCCCGCGCCCAGGCCGAGGTCGAGGCCGCGGAGGCCCGTCTGGCTCGCCACCGACAGGCCAGCGACCGCGTGGCCGAACTGTGTGGCCTGCTGGAGGAGATCGAGGGCCGGCTCAGCGACCTCGGCGAGAACATCCACGCCCAGGAGTCCCTGGTGGCAGCTGCGTCCGAGGGCTTGGCGACGACCGAGGCCGAGCTGGCCTCGCGCTCGTCGGACGCCGCCGAGGAGCCCGTCGCCCTCGAGGACCTGCTCGTGGGGCTCCCCGAAGGGGTCGACGACACCGAGTGGTACCTACTGACCCGGTTGGCGGGCCTGCGGTCGGTGTCCTTCGCCGGCTCGGTGCCCCTCGTCCTCGACGGCGCGCTGGGCGACCTCGACCGCGAGGCCGCCCATCGGGTCCTGGACAAGGTGGAGGCCATGACCGACGTGGTCCAGGTGATCTACCTCGGTGACGATGATGCGGTCGTGGAATGGGCGGCCCTCCGGGGGCCGGCCGCCGCGGTGATCACCGTCGCCACCCCCGTCAGCTGACGCCGGGCACGGACCGCCGTAACGTGGGCGGATGAACCAGCTGAGCGACGAAGGAATCCGCGAACTGGCCGCCTTCCGACCCGGACAGGGTGTGGTCACCAGCTGCTACCTCGACGTCGACGGCCGTCGCTTCCCCCGGCGGGCCGAATACGAGCAGGAGCTGGACCGGTTGCTGCGCCACGCCCGAGCGCGCGCCAACGGGACCTCGACCATCGAGCCGGACCTCACCGCCATCGAGCGCCACGTCAAGGCGGGCCTCGACCGCTCCACCATCCGCGGCGTGGCCATGTTCTCCTGTGCCGCCGACGGCTTCTGGTCGGCGTACGCCCTGCCCGTGCCGGTGCGCAGCCAGCTGGTCGTCGGCCATGCCCCGGCAGTCGGCCAGCTGGAGGCGGCCCTGCACCACAACGAGCCCATCGGGGTCCTCCTGGTGGATCGTCAGCAGGCCCGGGTGCTGGTCTTCGAGATGGGCGAGCTGACCGACCACGCCGAGCTGGTCGACGAGTTGCTGCGGGACGTGGACGACAAGGACGAGAAGGCCCGGGGCGACGGCTCGGCGAAGGTGGAGGACCACGACCGTCGGCACGTACGCCGGTCGGCCGAGGCGGCGTTCAACGTGTACCAGCGCCACCCCTTCGCCCACCTGCTCGTCGGCGCGCCGGCGGCGCTGGTGGGTGCCGTGGAGGACTCACTGCACCCCTACCTCCGTCAGCGCCTGCGCGACCGCACCGGCCTGGCCATCGGTGCCTCGGTCGAGACCATCCGGGACGCGGCGATGGCGGCCGAGATCGAGCTGGAGCGGCGCCGGGAACAAGCCCTCCTCGACGAGCTCCGCGGCCGACTGGGCCGCGACGACCGGGCGGCGGCGGGCCTGACCGCGGTGCTCGACGCGCTCGCCGACCGGCGGGTCGAGCGTCTGCTGGTGTCCGGGGGGTACCACGAGGAGGGGTGGTCCTGCGCGTCCTGTGGAGCCCTGGCCAAGGTCGGCCCGGGCTGCCCCCGCTGCGGTGAGGCCCTCCGAGAGGAGCAGGACGTCGTGGCGGCCGCCGTCGACGTCGCTCTGGCGGCTTCCTGCCGGGTCGATGTCTGTGACGGGTCGGCGGACCTCGACGTCCTGGGGCGCATCGGCGCCCTGCTCCGCTTCTGAGCGCCACCATCGGCCTCGACGTCGGGGGGACCAAGCTGCTCGCCTTGGCCGTGGAGCCGGCCACGGGCGAGGTGCTGGGCACCGATCGCCGGCCCACGCCCCGGGGAGCCGACGGGCTGCTCGACGGGATGGTCGCCGCCATCACGGACCTCAGCGCCCAGCTCGGTCTCGGCCCCCAGACCCGGGTCGGGGTGGGCGTGGCCGGCCTGGTCGACCACCGGGGCGTGATGCGCCACGGGCCGAACCAGCCGGGGGTGCGCGAGATGGACGTGCGGGGCGGGCTCGTCGAGCACCTCGGTGACCGGGTCACCGTCGACAACGACGGCAACTGCGCCCTGTGGGCCGAGTGGGTCTCGGGCGCGGCGCAGGGGACCCGCGACGCGGTCCTGGTGACGTTGGGGACCGGCATCGGCTCCGGCCTGGTCATCGGGGGCCGACTGGTGCGGGGGGCCAACGGGATGGCGGGGGAGCCGGGCCACACGACGGTCGACCCCAACGGTCCGCCCTGCCCGTGCGGGCGGCGGGGGTGCTGGGAGCGCTACGCCTCGGGGGCCGGCCTGGCCCGCATGGCGCGGGATGCGGCCGAAGCCGGCCACCTCGACAGCGTCCTCGGCGCGGTGGGCGACGACGCGGCGGCCATCCGGGGTGAGGACGTGGTCGCCGGCGCCCGAGCCGGAGACGCCGAGGCCCAAGCCGTGCTGGACGACGTCGCGTGGTGGACGGCCCTCGGCCTCGCCAACCTGATCGCCGTCCTCGACCCGGAGGTCATCGTCCTCGGAGGTGGGCTCATCGACGCCGCCGACCTCTGGCTGGACGAGGTCCGCCGGCGACTGCCCGAGCTGGTGGTCGCCGCCGGGCACCGGGAGCTGCCGCCCGTGGTGGCCGCGGCCCACGGTTCTGACGCCGCCGCGCTCGGCGCCGCCCTCCTCGCGTCCGGGTCCTGAAGTCCCCCGGGCCGTCGACAGGCCGCCGCTACCCTCGGACCCGATGGACTTCCGCCGGATCACGTCGCTGCCGCCGTACGTGTTCACGATCATCGACGGGCTCAAGGTCGAGCTGCGCCGGGACGGGGTCGACGTGGTCGACCTCGGCTTCGGGAACCCCGACCTGCCGTCCCCCGACGTGGCCGTGGCCAAGCTGACCGAAGCCGCCCAGAACCCTCGCAACCACCGGTACTCGTCCAGCCGGGGCCTCCCCAAGCTGCGGGCGGCGGTGGCCGCCCTCTACCAGCGGCGCTTCGGCGTCCAGCTCGACCCCGACCTCGAGGTCATCAACACCATCGGGGCCAAGGAGGGCTTCTCCCACCTCATGTGGGTGCTGCTGGACAAGGGTGATGCCGCCCTGGTCCCGTCCCCGTCGTACCCGATCCACATCTGGGGCCCGCTCTTCGCCGGCGCCGACGTCCGTGAGGTGCCGCTGGGCACCGACGTCGACTTCTTCGAGAACATGGCCGAGGCCTACGCCTACTCCTGGCCCAAGCCGCGGGTGATCGTGCTGTCGTTCCCCCACAACCCGACCACCACCTGCGTGGACCTCGACTTCATGCAGAAGGTCGTGGACTTCGCCCGGGAGCGCGACGTGCTGCTCGTCCACGACTTCGCCTACGCGGAGCTCGGCTTCGACGGCTACCAGCCCCCGTCGATCCTCGAGGTGGAGGGGGCCAAGGACGTCGCCGTCGAGCTCTACTCCATGACCAAGTCCTTCTCGATGGCCGGCTGGCGCTCGGCGTTCCTGGTGGGCAACCAGGAGGTGGTGCAGGCCCTGGCCAAGCTGAAGTCCTACCTTGACTACGGCGCGTTCCAGCCCATCCAGATCGCCACCACCGTCACTCTCAACGAGGACCCCGAGCACCCCAAACTTGTCAACCAGATCTACCAGTCCCGTCGCGACACCCTCTGTGAGGGGCTGGCCCGCATCGGCTGGGAGATGGAGCCACCGAAGGGGACGATGTTCGCCTGGGCCCCGATCCCCGAGCCCTACCGCGCGATGGGCTCGATCGAGTTCGCCTCCAAGCTGGTGAAGGAGGCCCACGTCGCCGTGTCGCCCGGCGTGGGCTTCGGCCCCGGCGGGGACGGCCACGTCCGCTTCGCCCTGATCGAGAACGAGCACCGCATCGGCCAGGCCATCCGGCAGCTGCGGAGCACCCTGCCCGAGCTGCAGTAGCGCCGCTCAGGTGGCGGCCAGGCCGCCCAGGCAGAAGGCCACGGCGCTGTCGGCGACGTCCGCGGTCGGCTCGGCCCGCTCCTGTACGAAGGTGCGGGCCAGCTTGCCGATGACCCCGAGGACGGCCAGGGCCAGGACCTCCGGGTCGCGGTCGGGGATCCGGCCCTCGACGATGGCGTCCTTCAGGTGGCGGACGGTGTCGGCCACCGCGACCTCCTCGCCGCGCCGCAGGGCCTCGGCGAAGCGCTCCTCGGTCTCGGCGAACTGCACCAGGGTGATGAGGTCCCGGTGCTCGGCCGACCAGGCCAGGGACTCCCGGATCCCGAGCTCGAGGCGACCGAGTGGATCGGCCTCGTCGCCGATCGCGGCCTGCTGCCGACGCCGGAGGTCGGTCTGGGCGTCCTTGAGGATCTGGCGGAGCAGGGCCTCCTTGGAGTCGAAGTACCAGTAGAAGACGCCTTTGCCCACGCCGATGCCCTCGACGATCTCGGCCACTGAGGTCGTGTGGTAGCCGTGCTCGGCGAAGCGGGCGATGGCGAAGGCCATCAGCTGCTCGCGTCGTTGCTCCCCCCGAGGGGTCAGTCGCCGGGCCACGCCGCGACGGTACTTGACCGTCCGGTCAAGAGCCGGCTTCGGCCGGGGCCCACCCTCGGGAGCGGTCCACGGCCCGCAGCCACATGGCGTGCTTGGCATCGGCCTCCTCGGCGGACGCCTGCGGCTCGAACTGCACATCGAGGTGCCAGGCCGCCGTGACGTCGCCCAAGCCGTCCCAGACGCCCTCGGCCAGCCCGGCCAGGTAGGCCGCGCCGAAGGCGGTGGTCTCCTGGTTGACGGGGCGGGCCACGGGGACCTGGAGCTGGTCGGCCTGGAGCTGGAGGAGGAGGTCCATCGCCGAGGCCCCGCCGTCGGCCCGCAGGAGCTCCACGGTGCAGCCGGAGGCGGCGGACATGACCGAGACCACGTCGCGGACCTGGTAGGTCATCGACTCGACGACGGCCCGGGCGAGGTGGGCCCGGCCGGTGCCCCGGCTGATGCCGACGATGGCGCCCCGGGCGTAGGGGTCCCACCACGGACTGCCCAGCCCGGTGAAGGCGGGGACGAGGTACACCCCTTCGGTGTCGGGGCAGGACTCGGCCAGAGGCCCGGTCTCGGCCGCGTCGGCGATGATGCCGAGACCGTCCCGCAGCCACTGCACCGCGGCTCCCGTGACGAAGATGGCCCCCTCCAGGGCGTACACGGGGTCCTGGCCCTCGAGCTGCCAGGCGATGGTGGTGAGCAGGCCCTCGACGGGCTCGGGCCAGGCGGAGCCGACGTTCATCAGGATGAACGAGCCCGTGCCGTAGGTGTTCTTGGTCATGCCCGGTTCGAAGCAGGCCTGGCCGAACAGGGCGGCCTGCTGGTCGCCCGCCATCCCGCTGATGGGGATGCCGGCCGGGACGGGCAGGCCCTCGGCCGTGGTGCCGAAGCGCCCGCTGGTGGGTCGGACCTCGGGCAGGCAGGAGGCGGGGACCCCGAAGAGGTCGCAGAGCTCGTCGGACCAGGCCCCCTCCCGGATGTCGTAGAGCAGGGTCCGGCTGGCGTTCGACGGCTCGGTGGCGTGGACCGTGCCCCCGGTGAGGTTCCAGAGCAGCCAGGAGTCGATGGTGCCGAAGGCCAGGTCGGCGTCGGCCTCGACCCCTCCGGGACCGAGCAACCACTCCAACTTCGAGGCCGAGAAGTAGGGGTCGAGGCCGAGGCCGGTCCGACGACGCACCATCTCGAGGTGCCCGGCGTCGGTCAGCGCCTGGCAGCGGTCGGCGGTCCGCCGGTCCTGCCAGACGATGGCCCGGTGGCGGGGTTCGCCCGTGCGCCGGTCCCAGACCACGCTGGTCTCCCGCTGGTCGGTGATGCCGATGGCGGCGATCGGCTCGTCGATCGTGGCCGTCAACTCGGTGAGGGTGGTGGTCACCGCCGTCCAGATCTCGGTGGCGTCGTGCTCGACGAGGCCGGGTCCGGGGAAGTGCTGGGTGAACTCCCGGTACGACCAGCCTCGGATCTCCCCCGCGGGGTCGATGGCGAGCGAGCGCACGCCGGTCGTGCCGGCGTCGATGGCGATGACGAGTCCCAAGGCGAGCGAATCTAGTTCTCGTAGGGTTCGGCCCATGAAGGTCGCGATGTTGACGGGTGGCGGTGACTGTCCCGGGCTGAATGCCGTGTTGCGGGCCGTGGTGCGGAAGGGGGAGCGTCACTACGGCGACGAGCTCCTCGGCTTCCGGGACGGCTGGCGGGGGGCCATCGAGGGCGACGCCATGGCCCTCGACGTCCACGAGCTACGGGGGACGCTGCCCCGAGGGGGCACGATCATCGGCTCCTCCCGCACCAACCCGTTCAAGGTCGACGGCGGTCCCGAGCAGGTGATGGCGACCTTGGCCGGGCACGGCGTCGACGCCCTCATCGCCATCGGGGGCGAGGACACGCTCGGGGTGGCGAACCGCCTCCACGACGAGCACGGGGTGGCGGTGGTCGGCGTGCCCAAGACCATCGACAACGACCTGTCCGCCACCGAGGTCACCTTCGGGTTCAACACCGCGGTCCAGATCGCCACCGACGCCATCGACCGTCTGCACACCACCGCTGAGTCCCACGACCGGGTGATGGTCTGCGAGGTCATGGGCCGACACGCCGGCCACATCGCCCTCTGGGCGGGGATCGCCGGTGGGGCCACGATGACGCTCATCCCCGAGGAACCCTTCGACATCGAGGAGGTCTGCGCGGCCATCGTCGACCGCCACGAGGGTGGCCGGTACGCCTCCATCGTCGTGGTGGCCGAGGGCGCCGTGCCCAAGGAGGGCACGCTCGAGCTGGTGAGCGGCGAGGTCGATCAGTTCGGCCACGTCCGCCTGGGCGGCATCGGCCAGCTCTTGGCCGACGAGATCGAGACCCGCACCGGCTACGAGGCCCGGGTCACGATCCTCGGTCACGTCCAGCGGGGCGGCACGCCGACGGCTTTCGACCGGGTGCTGTCCACCCGCTTCGGGATCGCCGCCATCGACGCCGTCCACGACGGGGCCTTCGGCACGATGGTCGCCCTCCGGGCCGATCGCATCGAGCGCGTCCCTCTGGCCGAGGGCGTGGGTGAGCTCAAGCTCGTCGACCCCGACCTCTACCACGGCGTCGCCGAGGTCTTCTTCGGCTGAACGGCGGCCCCCGACCATGCAGCATCTGACCGCGGCCGCGGCAGAGGACCGCCAGCGCCGCATCGGCAGCGGTCTGGCCGCGCGGGGATGGGCCACGGGGGAGCGGGTTGCAGTGGTGGCGCCGTCGTCGGCCGATCTCCTCCTGACCGTGCTGGCCGCGCTGCGCCGGGGGATCGTCCCCGTCGTGCTCAACGCCGCCCTCACCGAGGGCGAGGTCGACGTCTTGCTGGCCGATGCCGAGGTGGCCGGTCGGCTCGGACCCGACGACCTGGCGAGCCTGGCCGACGCCGACCCGGTGGACCTCGCCCCACACCCGCGGGCCCGGCCGATGCACTACACGTCGGGCACGACGGGCACGCCGAAGGGGGTGTGGTCGGGCCTGCTGACCGACGCCCAGGCTGCCGCACTGGTGGCCGAGGAGGACGACCTCTGGGGGTTCTCGGCCGCGGACCGCCACCTGGTGTGCTCCCCGCTGCACCACTCGGCCCCGATCCGCTTCGCCGCCGGGACCCTGTTGGCCGGGGGTGAGGTCGTCGTGCTGGAGAAGTTCACGCCGGCCGCGTTCACCGAGGCGGTCGAGACGTTCGCCCCCACGACCGCGTTCATGGTCCCCGCCCACCTCCAGCGCCTCCGAGAGGCCGGGGCGCCGGACCTCGGCTCGTTCCGGTTGTTGGCTCACGCCGGGGCGCCCTGCCCCGTGCCCCTGAAGCAGTGGGCGATAGAACAGTTCCCGGGCGACAGCGTCTGGGAGTTCTACGGCTCGACCGAGGGCCAGTTCACGGCGTGCCCGACGGGGGAGTGGGCCGACCGTCCCGGCACGGTCGGCCGGGCCCGCCCCGGGCGCACGCTGGCGGTGGACGACGACGGCACCGTCTGGTGCACGGTGCCGGACCACGCCCGCTTCACCTACTGGCAGAACCCGGAGGCCACCGCCCGGGCCTGGCGGGGCGACGCCTTCACGGTGGGGGACCTGGGGCGGCTGGACGACGACGGCTACCTGTACCTCGACGGTCGGCGGGACGACCTGATCATCAGCGGCGGGGTGAACGTCTACCCCCTGGAGGTGGAGCAGGCCCTCCATGACCTCGACGGTGTGGACGAGGTCGCCGTCTTCGGCCTACCGGATGAGCGCTGGGGCCAGCGGGTGTGTGCCGCCGTGGTCGGCTCGGCGACGCCCGAGGCGGTGCAGGCCCACGCCCGCGCCCGCCTGGCGGCCTACAAGTGCCCGAAGCAGGTGTTCCTGTTGCCCGCGCTGCCGCACACCGCCACGGGCAAGATCCGCCGGCTCGACCTCGCGGACCAGTGCGCCACCGGCGGTGTCAGCCCAGCAGCGACCGGTAGTCGAGTGGGGTCACCGGGTCTTCCTGGGCCGCGCCCTCCTCGTCGCTGACCGAGATCGGCTCCCCCTCGACCCGGAAGCTCACCGCGTCGACGTCCTCGAGGTCGGTGGCGGTGAAGACGATCTGGGCCACGGCGGTGATGAAGCGCTCACCCTCGATGGTCGTGAACTGCTCGCTCAGGTCCACCGTGAGGACGTCGTTCTGGCCGTCGGACTCGCTGAAGACGTCCAGGAGCACGGTGTCGGGCGGGATGTTCGAGCTGTAGGTGGCCGGGAGGCCGGCGGTGTCGGTGGCCAGCAGGGTCTCGATCACGGTGCGGGGCGAGCGGTCCCCCACCTCGCGGGGGAGGGGCTCGAGCAGACCTTCGGTGTCCACGAAGTAGAGCTCGGCTTCGCGGGAGGGCGGCAGGATCTCCGGCGTGCTGGTGGTGGTGGGTGCGGTCGTGAGCAGCCCGAACGGCACCTGCTCCGCGGTCAGCTCCTGCGGCCGGTCGTCCTCGGGCACCCCGCAGGCGACCACGAGGAGGCCGAGGCCGACGGCGACGGCGAGCACGGGCAGGAGGCGCCTCACGGCTCGACCACCGGCAGCTCGACGACGAACGCGGCGCCCGGCTTCCCGTCGGCTCGGTCCTCGACCCAGACCTGGCCGCCGTGCAGGCGGACGTGCTCGGCCACCAGGGCCAGGCCGAGGCCCACGCCCCGGTCCTTGGTCCGGCGTCCGGCCTCGGTCCCGCGGGCGAAGCGGTCGAAGATCTTCTCGCGGACCTCCTCGGGGACCCCGGGGCCCTCGTCCTCCACCACGATGCGGACCGTGTCGTCCTGGAGCCCCACCCGCACGCCGGAGGCCCCGCCGGCGTACTTGGCGGCGTTGTCCAGCAGGTTGGCCACCACCCGTTCCATGCGCCGCTTGTCGGCCAGGATCCGCGTGCCGGCCACCTCCTCGTCGTACAGGACCGGGACGGCGTGGGTCGAGGAGGCACCCACGGCGTGGAGGACCAGCTCGGAGGGATCGACCGAGTCCAGGTCCAGCTCCGCGGCGCCGGCCTCGAGCCGGGAGATCTCCAGGAGGTCGTTCACCAGCTGCTCGAAGCGGGCCACGTCGGCCACCAGCAGGTCCAGGGCGCTCCCGGCCCGCTCGTCGAGGTCCTCCTTGCGGGCCTTGAGCACCTCGATGGAGGCCGAGAGGGTCATCAGGGGGGAGCGCAGCTCGTGGCTGACGTCGGACGCGAATCGCTCGTCCCGGGCGATGCGGTCCTCGAGGGCCTGGGCCATGTCGTTGAACGACTCGGTCAGGCGGGCCAGGTCGGGGTCGTTGGCGGCTTCCAGGCGGGTGTCGAGGCGACCGCCGGCGATGGCCTCGGCCGCGGAGCCGACCTCGGTGAGGGGCAGGAGGGCCCGCCGGCTGGCCCACCACCCCAGGGCCGCCCCCGTCCCGGTGGCCAGCAGCGAGGCACCGACCAGGATGATGGCGAGGGAGTTGAGGGTGCTGGCGGTCTCGTCGAGGGCGACGATCTCGAAGTAGGCCGCGTCGTCCTCGGCGGTCTGCAGCGTGATGCCGAAGCCGAGCTGGGGCTCGCCGTCGAGGGAATACCGCATCTGCGCAGCGCCCCCGGCGAGCACCGCCCGGCGGAGGCTGCCCGGCAGGGCGGCCTCGCCGAACCGCTGGTCGGTGGTGAACCACTCGTCGGAGAAGAACAGCACGGGCCGGGAGCCGCTGGTGGTCTGGAGGTCCTGGATCAGACCGAGGGCGTCGACCTCACCCTCGGCCAGCAGGCGTTCCCGCACGATGCGGGCGTTGTTGAAGAACGGCACCGAGGAGGAGGACTCCCGCTGGCGGATGAGCTGCTCCCGGCTGATGCCGAAGGTCGTGGCGGCCAGCAGGGCGGAGGTGAAGAGGGCGCCGAGGGCGAACGCGGCGGTGACGCGGGCCCGGAGGCCGAGTCGACGTTGGTAGCGGAACCGAGCCACGTCCGGGCTAGGGGCTCAGCTTGTAGCCCAGGCCTCGCACGGTGACGACGTGACGGGGGTTGGCGGGATCGGGCTCGACCTTCATGCGCAGCCGACGCACGTGCACGTCCACCAGCCGGCCGTCACCGAAGTAGCCGTAGCCCCAGATCCGGTCCAGCAGCACCTCGCGGGAGAAGACCTTGCCCGGGTTCGAGGCCAGCTCGATGAGCAGGCGGAACTCGGTCTTGGTGAGGTGGACCGTCTCGCCGGCCAGGGTGACCTCACCCTCGTCGGGCGCGATCTCGAGGTCACCGAACTTCAGGTGGTCCAAGCGGGTGTCGCTGGTCCGCGCCCGGCGGAGGAGGGCCCGGATCCGGGCGGAGAGCTCCTTGGGGGCGAAGGGCTTGGTCAGGTAGTCGTCGGCCCCGGCCTCCAGCCCCGCCACCACATCGTGGGTGTCGGCTCGGGCCGTGACCATCACGATGGGCACGTCGCTCTCGCGACGGATGGCCCGGCAGACCTCGAAGCCGTCGATGCCCGGGAGCATGATGTCGATCAACACCACGTCGCAGGGCTGGGCGCTGAACACGCTCAGGGCGTCCTCGCCGTCCTCGGCCTCGTGGACCTCCCAGCCCTCGTCCTCGAGGGCGAGCTTGACCGCGGTGCGGATGCGTTCGTCGTCCTCGACGGTCAGGATCCGGGTACCCACGGCCCCAAGCCTGCCGCATGGAGCACCCAAAACCCTTGACCCTCCGTGAAAATCTCGACCGCGGGGCGTCAGAAGACGGCGCCGGCGGCCTCCAGGAGGGCCTCCAGGGCGTCGTAGAGCGCCGGCGGGGCGGCCAGGAGGGTCAGGGGGTCGGCGGTGCCCAGGCGGCCGACGCGGGCGCCGGCCTCGGCCGCGATCAGGCCACCCGCCGCCCGGTCCCAGAGGGAGAGGCCCCGCTCCCAGAACCCGTCGATGCGTCCGGACGCGACGGCACACAGGTCGAGCGCGGCCGACCCCGAGCGACGGATGTCCCGGACGGCGGGGAGCACCGTGGCCAGTGGCTCCGCCTGCCGACCCCGGGTCGCGGCGTCGTAGCTGAACCCGGTGCCGAGCAGGGCGGCGGACAGCTCGTCCACCCCGGACACCCGGAGGGGGCGGTCGTCGCGGTGCGCGCCGTGGCCGAGTACCGCGGTGTGGCGTTCCCGGCTCACCACGTCGATGACCACCCCGGCCACCACCTCCCCGTCGGCCTCCGCGGCGATCGAGACCCCGTAGGCGGGGTAGCCGTAGACGTAGTTGGTGGTGCCGTCGAGGGGGTCGATGACCCACCGCACGCCGCTGGTGCCGGTGCGCTCGCCCCCCTCCTCGCCGAGGACGCCGTCCTCGGGCCGGGCGGCGAGGATCCGGTCCACGATGCGGGCCTCCGCGGTGCGGTCCAGGTCCGTCACGAGATCGGAGCCCGAGGACTTGGTGGCGATGGCGAGCGGATCGGGCCGGCTGGTGCGCAGCAGCTCGGCGGCGTCCTCGGCGGCGGTCGTGGCCAGGGCGAGCAGCTCTCGGGGATCGGGCACCGGGTCAGGGTGGCCGACCCCCGGGCCGCGCGCCAACCGTTACCGTCGGCCCGTGGCCGATCTCCCGCCTGTCGAGCTCCGTTCCGACACCATGACCCGTCCCTCGCCGGCCATGCGGGAAGCCATGGCACAGGCCGAGGTCGGCGACGACGGCTGGGGCGAGGACCCGACCGTGCGCCGCCTGGAGGAGGTCTTCGCCGACCGTCTGGGCAAGGGGGCGTCGGTGTTCCTGCCGTCGGGCACGATGGCCAACCAGGTCGCCCTGCGCACCCTGGCCGGCCCGGGCACCCTGGTGGTCGCCGGGCGCCGTCAGCACCTCGTGATGTCCGAGGCCGGCGCGGCCGGGGTCAACGGCAGCTTCCAGCTCTACACGGTCGACGACGAGGACGGGCGACTGGACCTGGTCACCGCCGCGGCGGCCGTCGCGGGCGACCTCGGCCATTCACCGCCTGTCGCAGTGCTGGCGGTGGAGAACACCCACATGGTGTCCGGGGGGCGGGCCCTGCCCGCCGAGGCCGTCGACGAGGCCGCAGCCCTGGGGCCGGCCGTCCACCTCGACGGCGCCCGCCTGTTCAACGCCGAGGTCGCCCTCGGCGTCCCCGTGGCCCGCCTGGCGGAGGCGACCACGACGGTCACCTGCTGCCTGAGCAAGGGCCTCGGCGCCCCGGTCGGCTCGCTCCTCGCCGGCGCCGCCGACGTCATCGACGAGGCCCGGGACCACCGGCGCCTCCTCGGCGGTCAGATGCGTCAGGCCGGCATCCTGGCCGCCGCGGGCCTTTTGGCCCTGGACCAAGGGGTCGAGCGCCTGGCCGAGGACCACGCCCGGGCCCGGCGCCTGGCCGAGGCGGTGGCCGAACGCCTCCCCGGCGCCATCGACCCGGCGACGGTCGACACGAACATGGTGATCTTCGAGCACGCTGACGCGAAGGCCGTGGTGGCCCACCTGGCGGGGGCCGGCGTGCTGTGTGACGGGCTGGGACCCCGGCTGGTCCGACTGGTGACCCACGCCGACGTCGACGACGCGGGCATCGACCGGGCCTGCCGCGCTCTGGCGACGGCGCCCTGAGGGTCAGTCGACCCGGCGGCGCCCCTCCTGCTCCCGCCACTCGGCCATCGCCTGGATGGCCAACACGCAGATCAGCGCGGTCCCGGCCGCGGCGAGCACGGCGCCCACCAGCCCGCCCAAACCGGTCTGCACGGCACAGTCGCCCGAGCACTGCAGGTCGGCGACGGCCCACCCGATCAGGCCCCCACAGGCCCCGGCGACGAGGACCGACGTGACGGTCAGGAACCGGGCCAGCGCCGACGGGCGGGTGGTGGACATCGCCGGGAGCGTAGATGCGGCTCCCTACGATGCGACCGATGCGCGCCCTGCTGGTCCTGCCGACCTACCAGGAGGCCCTGAACCTCGCCGAGGTCCTCGACCGTGTCCGACAGGCCACCCCCGACACCCAGGTGCTCGTCGTCGACGACGGCAGCCCCGACGGCACGGCGGACATCGCCGAGGCCCACGGCGCGGTCGTGGGTGGTGTCGACGTGCTCCGTCGGCCGGCCAAGTCCGGCCTCGGCTCGGCGTACCGGGATGGCTTCCGCTGGGGCCTCGAGCGGGGCTTCGACGTCCTGTTGGAGATGGACAGCGACCTCTCCCACGACCCGGCCGCCCTGCCGTCGCTCCTCGGGGCCATCGAGCACGGTGCGGACCTGGTCATCGGGAGCCGCTACGTCCCCGGGGGGTCCATCCCGGCGTGGTCGTGGCACCGTCGGCTGCTCTCGCGGTGGGGCAACCGGTACGCCGCCGGCCTGCTGGGCCTGGCCGTGAACGACTCCACGGCGGGGTTCCGGGCCTACCGGTCCACGATGATGCGCCGGATCGACCTCGACGGCGTGGCCGCCGACGGGTACGGCTTCCAGATCGAGATGACCTACGAGGTCGTGCGCCGGGGCGGCTCGGTGGTCGAGGTGCCCATCGCCTTCGCCGACCGCGTGCGGGGGGAGTCCAAGATGTCGAGCCGGATCGTGGCCGAGGCCCTGGTGCTGGTCACCTGGTGGGGGCTGCGGGACCGGCTGCTGCACCGGCGCCGCATCGAGGACTGAGCGGTCCCCGGACGCGAAGGGACCCCGGGCCGGGGGCCCGGGGTCCTCCAACCGATCTGAAGGTGTGGGTCAGGCGTCGACCGCGACCTTGGCGGTGCGGTTGCGGGCGGTGAGCACGAGGATCCCACCGATCGCCACGAGGGCGACGGCAACCCGCCACATGGTGCGACCCATGTCGTCGACCCCGGCGTGCGGATCTCAAGCCATGGCCAGATCGACCACGGTCCCGGCGGTGGCGGTGACCAGGGCCTGGGGCTCCACGCCGAACACCACTTGCGGGGTGCCCCCCGCGGCCCAGACCTCGTCGTGGGCCAGCAGGTCGGGGTCGACGAAGGTCAGGACCGGAGCGGGGTGCCCGAACGGCGGGACGCCACCGATGGGGAACCCGGTGACGGCCCGCACCCGGTCGGCGTCGACCCGGGCGGCGTGGTCGGCCCCCGCGGCTGCGGCCAGCTTGGCCTCGTCGAGCCGGTTGGCCCCGCTCACGAGGGCGATGACCGGCCGGACACCGCCGTCGGCGTCCACCAGGTCGAACACGAGCGACTTGACGATCTGGGCCACGTCACAGCCGATGGCCCGGGCGGCGTCGTCGGCGGTGCGGGTGCCGTCGGGGTAGGTGACGGCGTCGACGGTCAGGCCCAGCGCTGTCGCGGCGCCGAGCACGATCTCGGTGTTGCGGTGCACGGGCGCCTGTCTACCTGCTGCCGCGGGACGCGGGGCAGACTGGCCCGGTGCACCGTTGGCTCGTGGCGGGCGCCCTGATCGAGGGCGAGGGTGGGCTGTTGCTCGTCCGCAACCGCCGGCGGGGCGGTCGGGAGGACTGGAGCACGCCCGGCGGGGTCATCGACGCGGGCGAGACCCTGCTCGAGGGCCTGGGCCGTGAGGTCCGGGAGGAGACCGGCCTGATCGTCACCGCCTGGGAGGGGCCGGTCTACGAGATCCGGGCGGAGGCCCCTGATCTCGGCTGGAGCCTGCGGGTCGAGGTCCACCGGGCACTGGCCTACGACGGGGAGGTGGTGGTCGACGACCCGGACGGGATCGTCGTCGACGCCCGCTTCGTGGCGACCGACGACTGCTCGGCCCTGCTGGACGGTTGCCACCGTTGGGTGGGCGAACCCCTCGGGGCATGGCTCGGGGGCGACCGGGGGCCTGGCCGGTCCTACGACTACGTCGTGCACGGCAGCGACCTCCTCGGCCTCGAGGTGGAACGCAGGGCATGACCACGGGGGCCGCCGTCCGGGAGCCGGCACCCCCGGGGATCCTGCACATGGACATGGACGCCTTCTTCGTCGCGGTCGAGGTCCACCGGGATCCCAGCCTGGCGGGGCGGCCCGTCGTGGTCGGGGGCGCCGGCGCCCGGGGCGTGGTGGCCGCGGCCAGCTACGAGGCCCGGGCGTACGGGATCCACTCGGCCATGCCGTCCAGCCGGGCCCGACGGCTGTGTCCCCACGCCGTCTTCCTGCCCGGTCACCACGAGCGGTACGGCGAGGTCAGTGCCCGGGTGATGGCCATCCTCCACGGCTTCACGCCGCTGGTGGAGCCCCTGTCGCTCGACGAGGCGTTCCTCGACGTCACCGGCGCCCGGCGCCTGTGGGGGACGGGCCCGGAGATCGCGGTGAAGATCCGTGAGGCGGTGCTCGACCAGGAGGGCCTGACCTGCTCGGTGGGGGTGGCCCCGACCAAGTTCCTGGCCAAGCTGGCCTCGGAGGCGGCCAAGCCCGTGGCCGCCCTGGACGGCGTCCGGCCGGGCGCCGGTGTCGTGGTCGTCCCCGTCGGCGGTGAGCTCCGCTTCCTGCACCCGCTGCCCGTCCGCGCCCTGTGGGGGGTCGGGCCCAAGACCCACGAGCGCCTCGACCGCCTCGGCGTCGCCACCGTCGGCGACCTCGCCGCGCTGCCCGTCGAGACGCTCGTCGCCAGCGTCGGCGACGCCAGCGGCCGCCACCTGCACGCGCTGGCCAAGGGGATCGACGACCGGGCGGTGATCCCCGAACAGGGGCTCAAGTCGGTGGGTCACGAGGAGACCTTCGCCGAGGACCACCACGACGCGACGACGCTGGGCCGGGAGCTGACCCGGCTCGCCGACGCAGTCGGTCGACGGCTCCGGGCCCACGGCCTCGCCGGGCGGACCGTCGTGCTCAAGGTCCGCTTCGGGGACTTCCGCACGATCACCCGGTCCGTCACCCTGCCCGACGCCACCGACTCCGGCCGGGTGGTCGCCCGGGCCGCCCAGGCCCTGCTGGACGAGGTCGACGTCTCCGTCGGCGTCCGCCTGATCGGGGTGAGCGTCAGCAGCCTGGCCGCCGGCGGCACCGAGCAACTGACCCTGGGCGGGCCCACGGACTGGACCGAGGCGGACCGGGCCATGGACCAGATCCGGGACCGTTTCGGGGTCGACGCCATCGCTCCGGCCGTCTCCCTGCGGGACGACGGGGTGCGGGCCAAGCGGCGCGGCGACCAGCAGTGGGGGCCGGATCGATGACCGATCTGGCCGCAGCGCGTTGTTGACGCGCTCCGGCTGTGCGATCATGGCGTCGGTGCCGCTCTCTGAGGACGAACAGCGGATTCTGCTCGAGATCGAGCAACGCCTCACCGAAGAGGACCCCGATCTCGTCCGAGAAGTCGCGTCCACGACCGTCTACACGCATGCCCTGCGCAACCTGAAGCTGGCGTCGGCGCTCTTCATCCTGGGCGTGGGGGTCATGATCTGGCTGCTCGGCACGCATGCCGTGCTCGCCTTCGGCGGCTTCCTGATCATGCTGGTCGCCGCGGTGATCTTCGAGCGCAACGCCCGACGCCTCGGCAAGGCCGGGGTGCAGCAGATGACCCAGAACCTCCGCGGGAACACGGTCAAGGACTACTTCGGCTCCACCAGCCAGCGCATGCGGGACCGCATGCGACGCGAGGACCAGTAAGGCTCTAGCGGTCCTGGAGCTGCCGTCGGGGCGAGACCGCGGCCTGGAACCGGCGCCACGGCCCGGCCAGCCGCTTGGACCGCGCCACGATCGTCCCGGACACCTGGCGGGCGGCGACTCCGTCGGACCGGGCCGAGGCCCGCCCGTAGGCCGCGGTGGTGGCCAGTCGGGCCAGGTCCTGGTGGGCCGAGCTGTCGGTACCGGTGTCGGCGGACGCCCGCCGGGCGAACTCGACGGGGGTCTCCGCTCCCGTCGGGACCAGGTCGAGGAGCGCGAGGGCCCGCACGGAGTCGTCCCAGGCCTCGGTCACCTCGAGCTCCGGGTGGCCGTGGGCCTGCCGGTGCCGGCGGTGTCGGCGAACGGCTCCGGCGACAGGGACGCCCACCAACCAGGCCAGGCCGATGCCGACGAGGCCCAGTGCCACCAGGGCCATGGGTCCCGGGCCTCCGTCGCCACCGTCGGCGGTCGGCAGGTCGTCGAAGGTCGCCTCCTCCTCGCGCTGGGGGCGCTGGGGCAGCGTCCCGGTGTCGGCGGTGACGGGCACCGAGGTGGGGACCACCGACTCCTCCGCGGTCGCCTGGTCGGCGGCGAGGCCGGTGTAGGCCTGGCCCCGGGGGCGCCTCGGCCGGGGGTGGGCTCGAAGGGCACCCAGCCGACACCGGCGAAGTAGACCTCGGGCCAGGCGTGGGCATTGCGGCCGGTCACCACGAAGGTGCCGGGGTCGTCCTCGGAACGCTCACCCGGGGTGAAGCCGACTGCGACCCGGGCGGGGAGACCGAGGGAACGGGCCAGCGCGGCGTACGCGCCGGCGAACTGCTCGCAGTAGCCCGAGCGGCTGCCCTCCCGGTCGAGGAACCCGGCCAGCGCGTCCGTGCTGTGGCCGGGCCGCACGTCGAGGCTGTAGCGGAAGCCGGTGCGGAACCAGGTCTGGAGGGCGAGGGCCTGGGCGTAGGCATCGGACTCACGGCCGACCGCCTCGGCGGCGTACTGGTCGGCGATGGGCCGGGTCGCCTCCGGGAGCCGGGTGAACCGGGCGAGGAACTCGGTGTCCAGCCCGGCCGTGCCCACCGAGAGGTCCTCGGGCCGAAGGCGGGGCAGGATCGAGAGGACCTCGTACTCGAGGCCGTCGGAGGTCTCCCGGCCGGGACCCACCACGAGCGACGACGAGTCGCCGTCCCAGTCCACGTCCGCGTCGGGGCTGCTCACCGCCAGCGGCTCGAAGGCGGCGGGCAGCCAGATCTGCTCCAGGGCGCCGATGCGGAAGCGCTGCCGGAGGCGGGAGGCCGCGGGCGCGGGCTCGGGGGTGTCGGGCAGGCGGCCCTCCGCCTCGACGTAGGACCCCGAGGAGGACCAGATCTGGCCATCGAAGTCGTCGAGGGCCGTGAGACGCCAGTACGCCGGGGCGGCTGCCTCGACCCGGAACGCCTCGACGGACTCCTGGTCGACCAGGCGCGAGCGGATGTCGACCAGGGGGCTGAGGGTGATCCGGTCGTCGCCCCCGTTGCTGCCGTCGAGGTCCACCAACGGGTCCCCGTCGGCTCCGGGCAGGCGCGGGCCGGCCAAGAGGGCGGGAACGATGGCCACGGCGGCCAGGAGGGCCCCGGCGGCCAGGAGGGAGCGGGCGCCCCGCCCGGCGTCGGTGGCCAGCCAGCGGCCCGTGCCGTCGGCCCGGGCGACGCGGGAGGCGAGCACGAAGGCCAGGACGGCCACGATGAAGAGCGCGGCGGAGATCGTCCGGTGCTCCTCCTCGGCCAGGATCGAGGCGAACAGGAACAGGCCGGTGGCCGGGGCCAGGGCCTCGACGGTGGCATCGAGCCGGAAGGCGAGGCTGTCGGAGGCCAGGGCCACGACCCAGGCCGTCGCCATGGCCGCCACGATGAAGCCGGGCGCGGCCGGCACCGGCGCCGAGATGTCGAGGAAGATCTCCCACGAGTCGGCCAGGTCCGTGCTGATCGCGTCCAGGGTCCGACCGGACGGCAGCAGGTTGGCGGTGGTCGCCCGGTAGCGCGTCCACCCCAGGAACAGCGGCAGGAGGCTGAGGTGGGCCACCGTCGACAGCAGGGGGCCCAAGCCGATCCGCCGCAGCAGCGCGGCGAGCGTGTGGCCGACGACCGCCGCGGCGGCGATGGGGATGAAGTAGGCGCTGTCGACGAACAGGCGGGCGTAGCCCACGACGGTGGCCAGCGACACCCCGACCAGCGCCACCTCGGCCAGCACCAGGGTGGGCGGGGGTGGTGGGGGCAGGTCGTCGGCGGGGGCCTGGTCCTCCTCCGGCCGGTCCTGGAGGGTGGCGGTCACGTCGGCACCCGCAGGGCCAGGGTGGCCTCGTCGGTGCTCCAGGCCGCCGCAAAGGTGTCGTCCACGCCGACCCGGATGGTGCCCTTGCCGAAGGCGGCCGTGCGGTCGTCGGGGGAGCGTTCGAACACGACGAGGAAGCGCCGACCCGGCCCCGCCGCCGAGCCTGTGGTCGAGACCCCCGCAGGGGTCGTCAGGGCGACCAGCGTCCCCGGGTGGTCGACCCGGACCTCGTCGCCCCGGTCGGTCGTCGCCACCGCCGCGAGGTACTCGAGCATGGCGCCGATGGCCGTCGGTCCCGCCCCGTAGCCCGAGTCGGTGCCGTCGGTGGCGACCAGGCGGACCTCGTCCCCCCGCACGGTGGCCGCAACGAGCAGGCTGGCGGCGGCCGAGACGGCGCGCTCGAAGCTGGCGTCGGTGTGCACGGCTCGACGGACGTCGAGCAGGACGGTCGTGCGGCCCTGCTGGTGGCGCTCGTCCTGGCGCACGGTCAGCTCGTCGCGCCGGGCGGTCGAGGGCCAGTGGACCCGACGCAGGTCGTCACCCATGACGTACGGCCGCAGCGAGTGGAACTCGTCCCCGCCGGTCTGGAGGCCCGGTGTGCGCCAGCCGTGGGGGTCCACGCCGTCGGACCGTGACGCGGCCGGCACGTCGTCGACCGCGGGGTAGACGACCAGCGTGGAGGCGGGGGCGGCGATCACCGCGGCCTGGGTCAGGCCGAACGGGTCACCCAGCTCCACCTCGAGGGGGCCGACGGTGATGACGCCCCGGCGCCGGGTGGGCAAGCGGTACGCCGCCCGGACCCGGCCACTCTGCTCCAGGGGCGCCAGGAGGAGCTCGGCGCCGGCCGTTCCCGTGACGCCGTCCCGCAGGGTCAGGACCGGCGTGCGCCGCCGGCCCCGGTTGCGGACCAGGACCTCGACCCGGCTGGAGGCCCCGGCGTGGACCCGGTCGGGCTGGAGCGTGCGCACGACCTCGAGCCGCAGCGAGGTCAGCATGGTCATGGCCGCGCAGGCGGCGACCAGGACGACGAGCGTCGTGCCGAGGACCAGGAGCTCGGGGAGGCCGAACAGCCACCCGCCGGCCAGGGCGACCCCGCCGGCGAGGAGGACCCCCCAGCCGGCGCGGGTCAGCAGCCTCAACGTGGGGCGCGGGGGAGGGGGACGGTGTCCACCAGCTCGCCGAGGACGTCCTCGGTCGACACCCCGCGCAGGCGGGCGTCTCCGCTGGTCGTGAGCCGGTGGGCCAGCACCGGGCGCACCAGGGCCTTCACGTCGTCGGGGGTGACGAAGGCTCGACCGGCCGACAGGGCCCGGACCCGGCTGACCCGCAGGAGGCTGAGCGTGGCCCGAGGCGACATCCCGAGGCCGAGGTCCGGGTGGCGCCGGGACGCGTCGGCCAGGTCGACCAGGTAGCGGCGCAACGCGGGGGCCACGTGGACCGAGGACGCGGCCCGGACCAACGCGGCGAGGTCCGCGGCGTCGGCCACGGGCGTGAGGTCGTTCAGGGCCGGGGCGTCGGTCTGGTGCTCGAGCAGGTCGAGCTCGGCCTCGGGAGCGGGGTACCCGATCGCGGTGCGCATCAGGAACCGGTCGAGCTGGCTCTCGGGCAGGGCGTAGGTGCCCTCGTGCTCGATGGGGTTCTGGGTGGCGATGACCACGAAGGGGCGTTCCAGTGGATAGGTGACCCCGTCGACGGTCACCTGCTCCTCGGCCATGGCCTCGAGCAGGGCGGACTGGGTCTTTGGGGAGGCCCGGTTGATCTCGTCGGCCAGGACCACCCCGGCGAACACCGGGCCGGGCCGGAAGTTGAACTCCTGGCTCTCCCGGTTGAACACCGAGACGCCGACAACGTCGGAGGGGAGCAGGTCGGGAGTGAACTGGATGCGGCCGAAGGAGACGTCGAGGGACCGGGCGAGGGCCTTGGCCAGGCTGGTCTTGCCCACGCCGGGGACGTCCTCCACCAGCAGGTGGCCCTCGGCCACCAGGCACAGCAGCACCAGCTCCACGACGTCGCGCTTGCCCCGGATGACCCGCTCGACGTTGTCGGCGATCCGGGCGAGCACGGCCGTCGCCGCGGCGAGGTGGTCGTCGGCCTCCTGGGTCGCCATCGGTCACAGGGTAGGTTGCGATCCCGCATGGCGACCGACGCCCCCCTTCCTTCGCTCCGGGCGTGGCTCCCCGCCGCGGGTGCCGTGCTGGCCCGACCCTCGCTCTGGCTCACCGCCCTGCGCCAGGTCTTCGTGCTCGCCCCCCGGGGCTGGTGGCACCGCTGGCCGCCCCTGCCGCTGCCCGACGGGGCCTACCTCCGCTTCCGCCTGGTCACCGCCTACGGCAGTCCGGACCACGCCCCCGAGCCCGGCGACGTCGTCGCCTACCTCGGCTGGTGCCGCGACTGGCGTCGCGCCCACTGGGGCTAGCGCCCGTCGTCAGGCGACCGCTTCGCCGCCGCCGAGCAGGAGGCGGTGCAGGACGCTGATGAGCTCGGCCCGCGACACCAGCCCGACGAGGCGGTCGTCGGCGTCCAGCACCGGGATGTGGCGGTAGCCCTGGTTGGCCATCAGCTCGACCAACGCCGCCACCGGTGTGTCCTCGTGGACGACCGCGACGTCGCTCGTCATCACCGATTCGACGGTGGTGACGTCGCCCGCGTCGCGGTTGAAGAGGTCCACGATCGACACGATCCCGTCGACCCGCCCGTCGGGGGCCACGACCGGGAGCGCCTTGACCCGGTGCTGGTTGATGAGGATGCGGACGCGGTAGAGGCTGTCGGTCCGACCGACCGTGACGACGTCCCGGCTCATCACGTCGCCGCAGCGGAGGCCGCCGATCTTGCGGTCGAGCACGTGCTCCTCGGCGTCGCGGACGAGGGCGACCACGTCGGCGGGGGCCACGTCCAGACCGCGATCCAGTCGGGCCATCGCCTCGGCCACGTCGGCCGCGTCCACGCCCAGGCCGGCGGCGGAGGCGTCGACCTCGCGGCCCGGCGCGGGAGCCGGAGGTGCGGCGGCGACGTGGGGGTAGCTGCGACCGGTCGCGTGGTGGAACGCCACGCCGACGGCCACGAGCACGACCGACCCGAGCCCGACGGGCCAGAAGGCGAAGGTCGCCCCGTGGCCCGTGATGGCGACCGGGGCGAGCGCCGCGGTGAGGGCGCAGGCGCCACCGGGTGGGTGCAGGCAGCGGAGGGTGATCATCGCCGCGATGGCGGCGCCGACGGCGACGGCGGCGGCGAGAGGTGGCGGCCCGATGGCCCAGGCGGCCGCCAGCCCCACGAGCGCAGAGACGACGTTCCCCGCGACGACCGACCACGGCTGGGCCAGCGGGCTGCCGGGCACGGCGAAGACCAGCACCGCCGACGCGCCCATCGGGGCGACCAACCACGGGAGGTCGCCGGTGGTCCCGAGAGCCAGCCGACCCACCAGGCCGGCGACGAGGATCCCCAGGAACCCGCCGGCGAACCCCCGTACACAGTCCAGAGCCCGGGGCGGGCCCTGGGCGGGCAGGAACCCCGAGAGCGACGGCGGCGGGGTCGAGGTCAGCGTCCGATCAGACATGCCTCGGCATGGTGACATCCGAACGGGTGACCGCGGGCCCGGAGCGGGCCCCAACCTGGATCAGGCAGCCTGCCGGTCCGATCGGAGGTCGACGGGGGCGCCCTCCGGAGGACGGGAAACGAGCGGTGACGGGGCGACGAGCGAACCGTCGGTTGGGGCCAAGCGCTCGCCCGTCGCCACCAGCAACCGCCCCAACCGAGCACGCCAGAGGCCGGCGGGCCGACGGTGCACGAGCGCCCCGTCGGCGCGGAGACCGTGGTGGCGGTCCCGGATGAGGGTGTCCATGGCCACGTCGTTGAGCATGTCACTAGGGTCGCGCCGAACCAGGACCGATTCGGTCCGCATTCGGAAGGAAAGTCTCCGACATGGCCACCCCTGCAGGACGGCTCCTGGCCCTCCTCTCGCTGCTGCAGTCCCGTCCGCACTGGACGGCGACCGAGCTGGCCGAGCGCCTCTCGACGACTCCGAGGACCGTGCGGCGCGACGTCACCCGCCTCCGGGACCTCGGTTATCCCGTCAACGCCGAGCCCGGCCGGGCGGGTGGCTACCAGTTGGGCGCCGGCGGCGTCCTGCCCCCGTTGCTGCTGACCGACGACGAAGCCGTGGCCGTGGCCATCGGGCTCCGGGCGGCCGCGTCCCTCGGGGTGGCGGGCCACGACGACGCGGCGATCGCGGCGCTGGCCAAGCTCGAGCAGGTCCTGCCGACGCGGCTACGCGATCGGGTGCGCGCCCTCAACGCGTCCACCGTGCTCGTCGCCGTGGCCTCGGGGGGGCGGCCGCAGGTGAACGCCGAGGTGCTCCTGACGCTGGCGCAGGGCTGCCGTCGGTCCGAGCGGATCCACTTCGCCTACGAGGACAAGGGTGGCAACGCGACCAGTCGACGGGTCGAGCCCTACTCGCTGGTCAGCGCGGACCACCGTTGGTACCTGGTCGCCCACGACCTCGACCGCGTCGACTGGCGGACGTTCCGCGTCGACCGCATGGGCGGGCCCGAGCTGACCGGTCACCGCTTCCGTCGGGGCGAGGAGCCGGACGCGGCGTCGATGGTGCTCGAGGGGGTGGCCCTCGCCGCGTACGACTGGCAGGCCGAGGTGCTCCTCCTCGCCGATCTCGAGACGGCCGCCGCCGAGGTGGCCCCCACCGTCGGGACGCTCACGCCCACGACCGGTGGGACGCTGCTGCGCGTCGGCGCCAACGACCTCGACTGGATCGCCCGCTACCTCGTGGGGATGCCCTTTGCCTTCGAGGTCCGAGACCCACCGGAGCTGCAAGCCGAGCTCCGGGCCCTCGGCCGGCGCCTCGCCCGCCGCCCGGCGTAGCCCCGGCCCAGACAAACCGATGCGATCACGGGGGCGTGGGGACGGGCTGCAGCTGTCGGGGGCTCGAAATGACACTCGCCGTGCCCGTGTCCGCTTCTGGCGCCCGATTCGGCTCCCATGGGCACCGAATCAGGCGCCAGAACGGGAGCGATCCTCATGAGGACCTCGTTTGCCACGGAGGGTGGGATCCGCCTGCGTCAGGCGACGGTGAGGTCGAAGCTGACGGGGTGGCCGTCGACCTCGCCGGTGTGGGCCAACGCGCCGCCGTCGAGGTAGACCACGCTCGTGGCCAGCACCTGGGTGCACACGTCGGCCTCGAACTGGCGCAGGACCGCGGCGACGGGCTCGGGCAGCGCGACCGAGAGCGAGATGCGGTCGGTCACGGCCAGGCCACGGTCCTTGCGGGCCTGCTGGACGAGCCGGGCCAGGTCCCGGGCCATGCCCTCGGCCCGGAGCTCGTCGGTCAGCTCGGTGTCGAGTTGGACGACGGTGTCGTTGCCGGGCAGGGCGGCGGTGGCACCGGACTCGCCGGCCTCGGCGGCGAGCTCGAACTGGCCGGCCTCCAGGGTGTGGCCGGCCACGGTCACGGTGCCGTCGTCGTTCGTCGTCCACGCCCCGTCGCGGGCCGCCTTCATGACCTCCTGCACCGCGCCGCCGAGGAGCGGGCCGAGGACCTTGCCGTTGGGCTTGAGTCGGAAGGTGGCGAGGGTCGACGGATCGTCCTCCAGGACGACGGTCTTCACGTTGACCTCGTCGGCGATGAGGTCGAGGAAGGGCTCGAGCTCGGCGGCGCCCGGTCCGGCGACGGTCAGGCGGGGGAGGGGCAGTCGGACCCGGAGCCGTTCGGCGTCCCGCAGCGACAGCGTCGTCGAGGCGACCTGGCGGACGCGGTCCATGGCGGCGACGAGCTCGTCGTCGGCGGGGAAGGTGGCGGCGTCCGGCCAGTCGTCGAGGTGGACGCTGTCGCCGGCGGTCAGGCCGTGGTGGATCTCGTCGGCGAGCAGCGGCAGGAGGGGCGCGGCCACCTGGGTCAGCGTGACCAGGACCGTGTACAGCGTGTCGTAGGCGTCGGCCTTGTCGGTGGCCGTCTCCGGGGTCGTGGCCGCCCAGAAGCGGTCCCGGCTGCGGCGGATGTACCAGTTGTTCAGGACCTCGCTGAAGGCCTGCACCTCGGCGCAGGCACCGGCGATGTCGTAGGCGTCCATGAGGGTGGTCGTGTCGGCCACCAGGTCGTGGAGCTTGGCCAGGATGTACCGGTCGAGGGTGTCGCCGGCGTCGGTGCGGAAGGTCGCCCGGTGGCCGTCGACGTTCGCGTAGAGCGTGAAGAAGTGGTACGCCGACCAGAGGGGATGCAGCACGGTGCGCACCACCTCGGCGATCTTGGTGCCCTCCTTGTCGATCTGCAGGTCGAGGCCCCGCAGGATCGGGGAGGACATGAAGTACCAGCGCAGGGCGTCGGCCCCGTGGGTGTTGAACACCAGGTCGGGCTCGGGGTAGTTGCGCAGGCGCTTGGAGATCTTGCGGCCACCCTCGGCCAGCAGGATCCCGTGGCAGATCACGTTCTGGAACGGCGGCCGGTCGAACAGCGCCGTCGACAGGACGTGCAGTGTGTAGAACCAGCCCCGGGTCTGGGCCATGTACTCGACGATGAAGTCGGCGGGGAAGTGGTCCTCGAACCACTGCTCGTTCTCGAAGGGGTAGTGGACCTGGGCGTAGGGCATCGAGCCCGAGTCGAACCAGCAGTCCAGGACCTCCGGGACGCGGCGCATCATCGACTTCCCGGTCGGGTCGTCGGGGTTGGGCCGGACGAGGTCGTCGACGGTCGGTCGGTGCAGGTCGTCGGGGCGCACGCCGAAGTCGGCCTCGATCTCGTCGAGGCTGCCGTAGACGTCGGTGCGGGGGTACGCCGGGTCGTCGCTCTGCCAGATCGGGATGGGTGAGCCCCAGAACCGGTTGCGGCTGATGGACCAGTCCCGGGCCCCCTCCAGCCACCGGCCGAAGGCCCCGTCCCGGACGTGGTCGGGGATCCAGTTGATCTCCTGGTTCAGCTCGACCAGGCGGTCCCGGAAGGCGGTGACCTCCACGAACCACGAGTCGACGGCCTTGTAGATGATCGGCGTGTCGGTCCGCCAGCAGTGCGGGTAGTTGTGCTCGTAGCTGTCGTGGCGGACCACGACGCCCTGGTCCTTGAGGACCTTGATGACCTCAGGGTTGGCGTCGAAGACGTTCTCGCCCTCCCAGTCCGGGATCTCGGCGGTGAAGCGACCGGCGTCGTCGACGGGC
Source organism: uncultured Microthrixaceae bacterium (assembly GCA_963748285.1). GTDB lineage: Bacteria > Actinomycetota > Acidimicrobiia > Acidimicrobiales > DATDAH01 > DATDAH01. The sequence continues at coordinate 731,870 of CAVVIF010000008.1, read as the reverse complement.
ACGACCAGCTCGATGCCCGCGGCCTCACAGACCCGCTGGTCCTCCTCGCCGAAGCCGGGGGCCAGGTGGACGACCCCGGTGCCCTCCTCGGTGTCGACGTAGTCACCGACGAGGACCCGGAAGCTGTTCGGATGGTCGGCGAAGTAAGGGAAGATCGGCTGGTAACGACGCTCGGCCAGGTCCGCGCCGGTGACCGTGGCCACCCGCTCGTAGTCCCCGACCTGGGCCTCGTACTTGTCGAGGGTGGCCTCACCGAGGACGTAGTGCTCATCGGAGTCGGGGTCCTTCAGGACGACGTAGGTGATGTCCCCGCCCACGGCCACGGCCAGGTTGGACGGCAGGGTCCAGGGGGTCGTGGTCCAGATGAGGATCGACATCGGCCCGGGGTCGCCCTCGACGGGCAGCAGGCGGACGGCGACGGTGAGGGCGGGGTCCTGGCGGGGCCGGGTGGCGTCGTCCAAGCGGATCTCGAAGTTCGACAACGGCGTCTCGGCCCCCCACGAGTAGGGCATGACCCGGTACGCCTTGTAGACGAGGCCCTTGTCCCACAGCCGCTTGAAGGCCCAGATGACGCTCTCCATGTAGGAGACGTCCATCGTCTTGTAGTCGTTCTCGAAGTCGACCCAGCGGGCCATCCGGGTGACGTACTGCTCCCAGTCCGCCGTGTACTGCTGCACCGAGGTCCGGCAGTGGTCGTTGAACCGCTCGATGCCGTAGTCCTGGATCTGGCGCCGGCCCGAGACGCCCAGTTGCCGCTCGGCCTCGATCTCGGCGGGCAGGCCGTGGCAGTCCCAGCCGAAGCGCCGGTCGACGCGGCGGCCCCGCATGGTCTGGTAGCGGGGGACGACGTCCTTCACGTAGCCGGTCAGGAAGTGGCCGTAGTGGGGGAGGCCGTTGGCGAACGGGGGACCGTCGTAGAAGACGAACTCGTCGTCGGCCGGGCGCTGGTCGATCGACCGCTGGAAGGTGCGGTCCTCAGCCCAGCGGTCGAGGACGCCGCGCTCGACGGCGGGGTAGTCGGCGTTGGGCGTCACGGCCGGGTAGGGCCCGGTCGCCTCGGCGTTGTCGGTCACTCGCTGCCTTCTCGCTCAGGGGGAGCGACCAGCCTAGGGGCCGCCGCGGCGGGCCATACCTGCGAAAAAGGGCCGGCCCGGCCCTCAGCTGCCGAGCTTGGCCACTTTCTCCTCGACCCGCTCGGCCGCCCACGGGATGAACTCCAGGCGGGCCTTGGGGATGGGCTCGCCGGAGATGATGCTGATCCCGTAGGTGCCGGCGTCGATGCGGGCCAGGGCGTCGTCGATCTGCTGCACGGCGTCGCGGGCCTGGGCCGAGAGGGCCAGGTCGAGCGAGCGTTCCACCGCGATGCTGTCGCCCTCGCCGGACTCCTCGTCGAACTGGACGTCGCCGGGGTCCCGGTCGGCCACCAGCTGGTCGGCCTCCATCTGCTTGTCGATGGCCTGGCGGAGGAACTTCGCCCGCTCCTCCTCGAGGGCCTTGCGTTGCTTCTCGACGAAGGCGGGCGTGAACGGCGACTTCTTGACCGGCTTCTTGGCCGGCACCTTCGCCGCGGGCTTCTTCGCCGGCACCTTCGCCGCGGGCTTCTTCGCCGGTGCCTTGGCGGCGGGCTTCTTGGCCGCCGGAGGCTTCTTCGCCGCGGCCGTGGTCGCCTTCGCGGCCGGAGCCTTCTTCGCCGCGGCACTGGTCGTCTTGGCCGCCGGCTTCGTCGCGGCCGCCGTTCGGGCCGTCGTGCCTGGCTTCTTCTGGGTGGCCGCCATCTGAACCGTCCCCCGTGGTCGGAAAGTCGGAGCAGGGTAGGGGCCGGGGTCCTGCGCGCACAACCACCCTCCCGAACCGGCCCGTTGGGGCCGAAGCGCGCAACTAGTCTCTCGGCGGTGAGTCGGGCGCTGGTGTTGAACGCGAGCTATGAGCCCCTGTCCGTCGTGTCGGACCGCCGCGCCGCGGTCCTGGTGCTCACCGACAAGGCCGAGGTGGTCGCCGACACCGGCGCCGTGCTGCACGCCGCGGACATCGAGGTCCCGGTGCCGTCCGTGGTCCGCCTGCGCTACTTCGTGCGGGTGCCCTTCGAGCGGCGGGCCTCGCTGAACCGCCGGGCCGTGTTCGCCCGGGATGACCACGTCTGCCAGTACTGCGGGCGCCCGGCCGACAGCCTGGACCACATCGTGCCCCGCAGCCGCGGGGGCGAGCACGTGTGGGAGAACGTGGTCGCCGCCTGCCGCCCCTGCAACGTGGCCAAGCGGGACAGGCTGCTGGAGGACTCCGGCATGCGCCTGCGCCGGCCTCCTCGGGCGCCCCGGCGTCTGAGCTGGCTCCTCGTCGCCGTGGGCTCGATCCCGGAGCCCTGGATGCCCTACGTCGACGCCGCCTGAGCCGGCCGCCTGGTCGGTCGGGCGGCTCGAGGGTCACCCCGCGGCCCTGCACGGTCGGACCCTGCCCGAGGTCGTCGTGCGCCGCGTCGAGGCCCTGGTCCCGACGGTCCCTGCGGTCGTCCTCGGCTCGACCCAGGCCGCGCCCCCGGTGCAGGCGCTCGTCGAGGTGGTGCGCCGTCGGTCCGGGGGCGGCGCCGTCCTGGTCACCCCCGACGACCCGCTGTGGGTGGACGTCGACCTCCCCGTCGGTGACCCTCTGTGGTCCGACGACGTGGGGCTGTCGTTCCGCTGGTTGGGCGAGGCGTGGGCGTCGGCCCTCGGGGGTGGGGTCGTGCACGACGGGCCGTTCGCGCCCGGCCGGTGGGGGAGCACGGTGTGCTTCGCGGGCCGCGGCCCCGGCGAGGTCTTCGTCGACGGGGCCAAGGTCGTCGGCCTCGCCCAACGCCGCACGAGGGCCGGCGCCCGCTTCCAGTGCGCCGTCCTCGGTCACTGGGACCCCGGCCCCCTGATCGACGTCGTCGTGCCGGTAGCCGACCGGGATGACGCCCGACGGGACCTGGCCGGGGTTGCGCGGGGCGTGTCGTTGGATGGGCTCCTGGACCGGTTCCTCGAGGTCCTTGCCAGGGTCTGAGGCAGGCCTCAGGCTCGTCGGGCTGCGGCAACCGAGGCAGGGATGGGGGCGTGGGGTCGGGCGCTGGTCGTCGGCGGCACTCGAGCGGTCGTGACAGCCGGGCGACCACGGCGGGTGAGCGTGCGCGACACCTTCAGCGGCATCGGGCTGGGCTCTCCGAGATTGCGCCGATTTGCCACGCCTGGCATGACAAGTCGGCGCAACTTCAGATGGAGGACGGGCCTGCCCCCGGAAACGGCGGCCCGACAACACGCCCCACTCCTTGCCTCAGTTCTGCCCGACCCGAGGACCGGTCCGCCCCGAGGACCCGCGGCTCGTCCGCTGCCCGGGCAGGCCACCCGGCACCCGACTACCGTTCTGCTCCTCGACCGACCCGTGGCTCCAGCGGGGGCGTCGAGGACCACTTGTGGACCTGCCGTGGCGAAGCGGGGAGACGTGGTGGAGTGATTTCGGAGTGGAAATGGTTGACAGTGGAGCACTGGTGGCCGATAGTGGAGAAGCGCCCCTACCGGGGGGCCATGGCGTCGGAGGACCCATGAAGCACTCCACCACCACCAGAGGCACCAGCCCGTGTTCGTCGGCAACTCGAAGCGCAAGCTCGATGACAAAGGACGCATCGTCCTGTCGGCGGCGCTTCGCGACGAGCTCGACGGCCTCGGCTACATCGCCGTCGCCGACGGCTGCCTCGCCATCTGGACCGACGCCGGCTACCGCGACTTCACCGACGACCTCCGTCGCCGGGTCCGCGAAGCCGGCGAGCTCCCCAACGTCGTCCTCCGCAAGCTCGCGGCCGACACCGAGCGCATCCGCGCCGACAGCCAGGGCCGGGTCACGCTTCCGGCCCCTCTCCTCGACAAGGCCGGGATCGGTTCCGGCCCGGGGACGGAGGTCGTCGTGAACGGCGCCATCGACCGCATCGAGATCTGGGGTCCCAACACATGGGACGCCCTGTCCTCGGAGGGCAACGACGCCCTCCAGGACGCCATCCGGCAGGGGGGACTCTGATGACCCCCTGCCGCTCACCTCGGGCAACGTCGCCCTCGACCCGCTCACGTCCGCTGATCCGCTGCCTCCCGGCTGGTGGGACGGAAGATCCCTACTCCGCCCGCTTCCCCAGCAGCCCGAACGGGAACCCCTCCCGTCGAGCACCTGCCGGCCGGGGGGCTGCCGATCAGCGGACGGAGCGCGGTCGGTGACGGCGCCCCGAGACCTCACTCCCGTCCACGACCCCGTCATGGTCGACCGCGTGGTCAAGGTGTTCGCCGCCGCCCCCGCCGGGGTCCACGTGGACGCCACGCTGGGCGACGGGGGCCATGCCGCCGCCGTCCTCGAAGCCAACCCCGCCCTCTCCCTGGTCGGCATCGACCGGGACCCCGACGCCATCGCCGCGTCCACCGCCCGTCTCGCGCCCTTTGGGGACCGGGTCAGCGTCCGCCAGGCCCGCTTCGACCAGATCGGCGAGGTGGTCGACCAGCTCGGCGTGACCGAGGTCAGCGGCGTGCTCTTCGACTTCGGGATCAGCTCCCGGCAGGTCAACGAGGCCCAGCGCGGCTTCAGCTACCGGTCCGACGGCCCCCTCGACATGCGCATGGGCCAGGGCGACGACCCGGCCGACGCCGAGGTCACGGCGGAGGACATCGTGAACACGTGGCCGGAGGAGGAGCTGTCCCGCCTCCTGTCCCGGCTGGGTGACGAGCCCCGGGCCCGGGCCATCGCCCGCGCCGTCGTGGCGGCCCGCCCCCTGCACACCACCGCCGAGCTGGCCGCGGTGATCAGCGAGGCCGTGCCCGCCGCCGTCCGGCGCAAGGGCCATCCCGCCCGCAAGTCCTTCCAGGCCCTGCGCATCGAGGTCAACGAGGAGCTCGAGCAGATCCCCACGGCCCTCGACCAGGCCCTCGACCTACTGGTGGCCGACGGCCGGGCCGCCGCCATCGCCTACCACTCCGGCGAGGACCGCATCGTGAAGACCGCGTTCCGCGAGGCCTCCACCGGGGGCTGCACCTGCCCGCTCGGTGGGCCCTGCGTGTGTGGCGCCGTGCCCCGGGTCGTCCTGCTCAAGCGCGGTGCCTGGAAGCCCACCGACGACGAGATCGAACGCAACCCTCGGGCCCGCAGCGCCCGCCTCCGGGCGGTCCGGAAGCTGCCGGGGCCCGGCGACCTCACCGACCCGACCGACCCGGAGGTCCTCCCGTGAGCCCCACTGCCGCCGCCACCCGCACCAGTCGGGGCAACACCGCTCCCGCGCGGCCGAGGCACCAGCCCGGTCCGGCTCCCGTCCGGCGCCACCTCCGGCCGGTCCCCGACACCAAGGTCCAGCCCGAGCGGCCGTCGGCCCGACGCCGGCTGCGCCCGCAGGCCGCCCTCATGCTGGCGCTCGGCGCCTTCTTCGTGATCCTGTTCGGTGTCGCCCTCCTGCAGACCGTGCTCGTGCAGGGCCAGATCCACCTCGACGGCCTCCGGGCCGACGTCGGCGAACGACAGGTCGAGGCCCGCATCCTCCAGGAGGAGGTGGCGACGCTGGAGTCGCCGGCGAACATCCTCCAGCAGGCCGGGGACATGGGCATGCTCCCGCCTGAGCACACGACCTTCCTCCTGCCTCCCGCTGAGGACGGTCCGCCGACCCCGTGAGCACCCGCGCCCCCTCCCGCCCCCGGTCCCACGGTCCGGCCCGGGCGCCCGTCGACCGCCACGGTCGGCGGGCGCCGGCGCGCCGCCCCGACCCCCGCCACCGGACGAAGCGACCCGAGGGCCAGCGCAGCCCGTCGGAGCACCGTCGCCTCATCGCCGTCCTGCTCGTCGCCGTGCTCGCGTTCGGCGTCGTCGCCTACCGGGTGGCAACCATCCAGGTGCTTCGCCCCGATGCCCTGGTGGCCTTCGGCGAGGACCAGCGCACCCGCTCCACGGTGGTCGACGCCCCCCGGGGCTCGATCCTGGACCGCAACGGCGCCCAGCTCGCCCTCAGCGTGCCGTCGGCCACCATCGAGGCGAACCCCCAGCTGATCGCGGACCCGTGGGGCGCGGCCCAGGCCCTGGCCCCGGTGCTCGGCACCGACGCCATGTCGCTGGCCGAGACCCTGGCCGAGGACTCCTCGTTCGAGTACCTCGGTCGCCAGCTCGACCGGGAGGTCGGCGAGGAGATCGAGGCCCTGGACCTCGACGGGATCACCGTGACCCAGGAGCCCACCCGGGCGAACCCGTCCGGTGACCTGGCCCACGCCCTGCTCGGGACCGTCGGCATCGACCAGGACGGCCTCTCGGGCCTCGAGTCGCAGTATGAGGACGTGCTGGCGGGCGAGCCCGGCGCCGTCGAGGTCGAGCGGGACCCGCAGGGCAACACGATCGCCTCGGGCGACAACCACTACGACGCCGCCGACCAGGGCGAGGACGTGCAGCTCACCATCGACCGCGAGGTCCAGTACGAGGCCGAGCGCCTGTTGGCCGAACAGGTGGCGGCCACCGGCGCCCGGGGCGGCACGGTCATCGTCAGTCGCCCCGGCACCGGCGAGCTGCTCGCCGTGGCCAACATCGACGCCTACGACGACGAGGCCGGGACCTTCATCGACCCGGTGCCCGCGTCGGAGAACCGGGCGGTCACCGCGGTGTTCGAGCCCGGCTCCGTCAACAAGGTCATCACGCTCTCCGCCGCCCTCGAGGAGGGCGTGGTCACCCCGGAGACCTCGGCGCTCGTCCCCGACAGCCTCCAGGTGGGGGACCACCTCTTCTCCGACAGCCATCCCCACGAGCCCGTGGCGATGACCACCCGCGACGTGCTCACGCAGTCGTCGAACGTGGGCACGATCCAGATCGCGCAGCAGCTCAGCCCCGAGACGATCAACCGCTACCTCCGGTCCTTCGGTTTCGGTGAGGTGACGGCCGTCGACTTCCCCGCGGAGTCCCCCGGCATCCTCTTGCGGACCGACGAGTGGTCCTCCACCTCCATCGGCACCATCCCGATCGGTCAGGGTGTCGCCGTGACGCCGCTCCAGCTGCTCGAGGCGTTCAACGTCATCGCCAACGGCGGTCGCTACGTCGCCCCCCGGCTGGTGGCCGGGACCGTCGGCGCCGACGGCGAGCTGGAGGAGGCGCCGAGGGTGGAGCCCCGCCGGGTGGTCTCGGAGACGACGGCGGGCCAGATGACCGAGATGATGACCGGCGTGGTCGACGACGGGACCGGCGCGGAGGCGGCGGTCGAGGGCTACCCCGTGGCGGGCAAGACGGGCACCGCCCGCAAGCCCCAGCCCGGTGGCGGCTACGAGGACGAGGCGGGTAACTACCGCTACGTGGCCACCTTCGCCGGCTTCGTCCCGGCCAACGACCCCCAGCTCTCGATCGCCGTCGTGATCGATGAGCCCGCCGGCGACTACTACGGCGGCGGCGTGGCCGCCCCCGTCTTCAGCCGCCTGGCCGCCTCGGTCCTTCAGGCCTACCGGATCCCGCCGCCCGCCGCCATCGCCACGGGCGGCTGATCGGTGCCCGCGGGCCAGCCCCTGATCGAGCTCCTGGAGAGCCTCGGCGAGTACGTGCTCGTGCCCGAGGGCGCCGCCGCCGGTGTCATGGTCACCGCGGTCGACCACGACAGCCGCGAGGTCCGGCCGGGGTCGTGCTTCTGCGCCCTGCCCGGGGAGATCACCGACGGCCACGACCACGCGCCGGTCGCGGTGGCCGGTGGCGCGGTGGCCCTCGTCGTGGAGCGGCGCCTGGACCTCGACGTCCCCCAGATCGTGGTGCCCGACGCCCGCACCGCCATGGGCCAGCTCGCCGATGCCTTCTTCGGCCACCCCTCCCGACACATCGCGGTGGTCGGGGTCACCGGGACGAACGGCAAGACGACGGTCACCCACCTGCTGGGTGCCGTGCTGGAGCACGCCGGCCGCCCCACGACCGTGCTGGGCACCCTGAGCGGGACCCGGACCACGCCGGAGGCCCCGGCGCTGCAGGCCACCCTGGCCGAGGCCGTCGCCGCCGACGGGGCCGTGGTGGCCATGGAGGTCTCGTCCCACGCCATCGAGCTGCGCCGGATCGTCGGCACCTGGTTCACCGTCGCCGTGTTCACCAACCTCTCCCAGGACCACCTCGACTTCCACGGGACGATGGACCGCTACTTCGCGGCGAAGGCCCGGCTCTTCGCGCCCGATCGTGCGGCGGTCGGCCTGGTCAACCGCGACGACCCGTGGGGTCGGCGGCTCCTGGAGGAGATCGCCATCCCGGTGGTGGCGTGGTCGGCGGCCGACGCGGTCGACCCCGAGCTCCGCCCCGACGGCAGCACGTTCACCTGGCGGGGCCAGACGGTGAAGCTCGCCCTGGCCGGGCGCTTCAACCTGGCCAACGCCGTCGCCGCCGCGGAGGCCGCTCTGGCCCTGGGCCTGACGCCGGAGGAGATCGCCGCCGGCCTGGCCGACGCCCGGCCGCCCCGGGGCCGCTTCGAGCCGGTGGGCGACGGTCCGGTGGCCGCGCTGGTCGACTACGCCCACACCCCCGACGGCATCGAGCAGGCGCTGGCGTCCGCCCGGGAACTGACCGACGGTCGCCTGATCGTGGTGTTCGGGTGCGGTGGCGACCGCGACCGGGCCAAGCGACCACAGATGGGTCGACGCGGCCGATCGGGGCGCCGACGTCGTCGTCGTGACCTCCGACAACCCCCGTAGCGAGTCGCCGGAGGCCATCATCGACGAGGTGATGACCGGTGTGGAGCGCAAGGACGACCTGGTCGTGGAGCCCGACCGCCGCCGGGCGGTCGAGGCGGCCGTGGCCCTCGCGGTGCCCGGCGACCTGGTGCTGGTGGCCGGCAAGGGCCACGAGACCACCCAGGACCTGGGCGACCGCGAGATCCCCTTCGACGACCGCGACGTGCTGGCCGAGGCCCTCGCCGCGAGCCGGGAGCACAACCCGTGAGGACCCTCCTGTTCGCCGCCGGCGTCTCCCTCATGGTCTCGCTGCTCGGGACCAAGATCCTCATCGATGTCCTCACCAAGCGCCGGATCGGCCAGCCCATCCGGGAGGACGGCCCTCAGGGCCACGCCACCAAGGCGGGGACCCCGACCATGGGCGGTGCGGCCATCGTGGCCGGGGCCGTGGTGGGCTACCTGGCCTCCGACATCTCCAACAGCCGCATCATCACCCGGTCCGGACTCGTGGTGATGTTCGCCGTCGTGGGCGCCGGGCCTCGTCGGCCTCGCTGGACGACTGGATCAAGGTGACCCGGGAGCGCAACCTGGGCCTGACCTCGCGGACGAAGTTCCTCGGCCTGGTGGCCGTGGCCGTCACCTTCGCGGTCCTGGCCCTCAACCACACGCCGGTGAGCACCGACCTCTCCTTCACCCGGGCCGGCGCCCTGATCGACCTGGGCACCCTCGGCTGGAGCGTCTGGGCCGTCCTGCTCATCGTGGGCACGACCAATGCCGTGAACCTGACCGACGGCCTCGACGGCCTCGCCGGCGGCGCGTCGGTCCTCGCCTTCGCCGCGTTCATCGTCATCGGCTTCTGGGCCTTCCGCCACCCGTTCAACTACGGCGTGCCCCATGCCCTGGACCTGGCCGTGGTGGCGGCGTGCATGACGGGGGCGTGCGTCGGCTTCCTGTGGTGGAACGCGTCGCCGGCCCAGATCTTCATGGGCGACACCGGGTCCCTGGCCATCGGCGCCGGCCTCGCGGGCCTCGCCCTCATGAACAACATCTCGCTCCTGCTGGCCGTCATCGGGGCCCTGTTCGTGGTCGAGACCCTGTCCGTGATGATCCAGGTGGCCAGCTTCCAGCTGTTCGGCCGCCGGGTCTTCCGCATGGCGCCGATCCACCACCACTTCGAGCTCCGGGGCTGGCCCGAGACGACCGTGATCATCCGCTTCTGGATCCTCGTCGGGCATGTGCACCGCCGTCGGCCTCGGCCTCTACTACGCCGACTTCATCGGCCTGCCCGGGGGCCCGGGATTGACGCCCTCCCGCGCGCTCGTGGTGGGCCTCGGCGTGACCGGCCGGGCCGTGGGCCGCGCCCTGGTGGCGCGGGGCGCCACGGTCACCGCGGTCGAGGACCGGCCCAGCGGCGCCCATCGGACCTTCGCCGACGAGGTCGGCATCGGCCTCGTCGAGGCACCCGACGCGGCCGCCCTGCCCGCGCCTCCTGGCCGGCGTGGAGGTGCTCCTGCCCAGCCCGGGCGTGCCCGACCGTCACCCCGTGTTCGCCGCCGCCGCCACGGCCGGCGTGCCCGTGCGCTCCGAGTTCGACCTGGCCGGCGAGTGGGACGACCGGCCGGTCGTCGCCGTCACCGGCACCAACGGCAAGACCACCGTCACCCACCTGGCCGCCGACATGCTCCGCCGGGCCGGGCACGTCGTGGCCGAGGCGGGCAACGTCGAGACCCCCCTCGTCGAGGCCATCGACGACCCGGCGGTCGAGGTGTTCGTGGTCGAGGCCAGCTCGTTCCGGCTGGGGCACACCGGCCACTGGGCGCCGGAGGTGGCCGCCTGGCTCAACTTCGCCCCCGACCACCTCGACGTGCACGCCGACCTCGCGGCCTACGAGGCGGCCAAGGCCAGGATCTGGGCCGACCAGGGCCCCGAGGACGTCGCGGTGGTCAACGCCGACGACCCGGTGGTCGCCGGCCACCGTCGGTCGGGCCCGGCGCCGCACCTTCGGGTTCCGGGGCGACGAGGCGGCCACGGTCCGCGACGGCTGGCTGGTGGTCGACGAACGACGTCTGTTGGCGGTGGACGACCTCCGCCGGTCCCTGCGCCACGACCAGGCCAACGCGTTGGCCGCCGCCCTCATGGTCGGAGCCGCTCGGCGTCGGCGACGACGCGGTCGCCGCCGCCCTCACCGCCTTCGACGGCCTGCCCCACCGGGTCCAACTGGTCGGCGAGGCCGCCGGCGTGGCCTGGTACGACGACTCGAAGGCCACCACGCCCGCACGCCACCGCTGCCGCGGTCGACGCGCTTCGAGTCCGTGGTGCTCATCGCCGGCGGCCGCAACAAGGGCCTCGACCTGGGCGACCTGCTGGGCGCCGGGGCTCGGTCCGGGCGGTGGTCGCCATCGGCGAGGCCGCCCCGGACGTGGTCGACGCCGTCGCCGGCCGGGTCCCGGTCGCCACGGCCCCCTCGATGGCCGAGGCCGTCGCCGAAGCCGACGCCGCTCGCCCGGTCCGGCGACGCCGTCGTGCTGTCCCCCGGCTGCGCCTCCTTCGACTGGTACTCGTCCTACGGCGAGCGGGGCGACGACTTCGCCCGACTCGTCCGCATCCACCTCGACCGGGAGGCCTCGCGCCCATGAGCCGTCCAACCGACACCCAGGCCCCGGCCGCAGCCGCCGCCGGACGCACCCCGCCGGCGCCGAGCGGACCCGCCCGGGCCGGCACGACCCCGGGGCGTCCCGGGGCCGGCACCCGTCCGCCGGCCGCGGGCCGAAGCGGCCGCCGGGCGACCGGTCATCGACCTTCGTCGGCCTGCTCGCGGTGGTCACCGCCCTCGTCCTGATCGGCCTGGTGATGGTCATGTCGGCGGCGTCGGTCAGCGACCTCCGGACCTCGGGCTCGGCCTGGGACAGCTTCACCCGGCAGGCGATCTTCGCGGTCGTCGGCTTCGCCGGGATGTTCGCCGTCATGCGCCAGCACTACGGCCTCTGGCGGCGGCTGGCCACGCCCTTCCTCATCGTCAGCTTCGTGCTCCTGGCCCTCGTCCTCGTGCCCGGCGTGGGGGTCGGGGCCAACGGGGCCACCCGCTGGCTGGGGGCGGGCTCGTTGCGCATCCAGCCCTCGGAGCTGGCCAAGCTGGCCATGGTCGTCTGGTCGGCCCGCTGGCTGGCCATGGACCGCAACCACGACGTGGTCCGGGAGGACCCCCGGGTCCTGCGCCCGGTCCTGTTCGCCCTCGGCGGCGCTCGCCGTGCTGCTCCTGCTGCAGCCCAACCTGGGCACCCTGATCATCACGGCCGGGGCCGTGGGCGCGGTGATCTTCGTCTCGGGGGCCTCGCTGGCCCGGCTCACCGGCTGGGGGGCTCTGGGGTTCGCGGCCGCGGCGCGTCGCGGCGCCTCAGCGCGGACTACCGCCGGGCCCGGGTGCTCGCCTTCCTCCACCCGTGGGCCGACCCGGCCAACACCGGCTACCAGACCATCCAGTCGCTGGTGGGGATCGCCGGCGGGCGGCCTCACCGGCGTCGGCCTCGGCGCCAGTCGGGCCAAGTGGGGCTTCCTGCCCTACGCCCACACCGACTTCATCTTCGCCATCATCGCCGAGGAGCTCGGCCTGATCGGGGCGGTCACCGTCCTCGGCCTGCTCGTCGCGCTGGGCTACTTCGGCGTCCGGGCCGCCCTCCGGGCCCCCGACACCTTCGGCATGCTCCTCGCCGCCGGGATCACCGCCTGGTTCGTCCTGCAGGCCCTGGTCAACGTCGGCGCCGTGGTGGGCCTGCTGCCGATCACCGGCGTGCCGCTGCCCGTTCGTCTCGTACGGCGGCACGTCGCTCGTGGTCAACCTGTTGGCCATGGGTGTCCTGTTGAGCGTGGCCCGCCACGGTCGGGATGCCTGAGCGCCGGACCGCACCTGGGCGCTGATCGCCGGCGGGGGCACCGCCGGTCACACGCTGCCCGGGATCGCCATCGGCCGCGCCCTCGTGGCGCGGGGCCACCCCGAGTCGGCCGATCCACTTCGTCGGCAGCGAGCGGGGCAGCGAGGCCCGCCTGGTCCCCGAGGCGGGCTTCACCCTGACCGCTCTGCCCGGCCGGGGGATCCAGCGCAAGCCCACCCTCGACAACGTCGGCGCCGTGGTCGGCCTGCTCCGGGCCTTCGGTCGGGCCCTCGGGCTGGTCCACCGTCGCCGGCCGTCGGTGGTCGTCGCCCTCGGGGGCTACGCCTCGGTCGCCTGCGCGCTGGCGGCCGTGCTCTACCGGATCCCGATCGTCGTGGCCGAGCAGAACGCCGTGCCCGGCGCGGCCAACCGGATGGTCGCCCGCTTCGCCAAGGCCGCGGCCGTCTCCTTCCCCGGCACCGACCTGCCGCGGGCGGTGGTCACCGGCAACCCGGTGCGGCCCGAGATCCTGGCGGTCGACCGGATCCGGGACCGCGCCGCGGCCCGCCGGTCCCTCGACCTGCCCGAGGACCGGGTGGTCGTGCTGGCCTTCGGTGGCTCGCTCGGTGCCCGCCGGATCAACCAGGCGGTGGCCGGCCTGGTCGGACGATGGGCGCGACCGAGCCGACGTCGCCGTGCGCCACGTCGTGGGCGAGCGGGACTGGGACGACCCCACGGCCCGGGGCGAGGAACCGACGGGGACGGGCGGCATCCTCTACCGCCCCGTGCGCTACGAGGACGACATGCCCACCGCCCTGGCGGCCGCCGACCTCGTGCTCAGCCGGGCCGGCGCCACCACGGTCGCCGAGCTGGCCGTCCTCGGCCTCCCGAGCATCCTCGTGCCCCTGCCGATCGCCACCGCCGACCACCAGACCGCGAACGCCCGGGGCCTGGTCGATCGGGCCGCCGCCCGCCTGGTGCCCGACGCGGAGCTCGACGTCGACCGCCTGGTGGACGAGCTCGGCCCGCTGGTCGCCGACCGGGCCGCCCGGGAGGCCATGGGCGACGCGGCCCGGGCGCTCGGTCGTCCCGACGCCGCCGACCGGGTGGCCGATCTCGTCGTGGAGCACGCCCGTGGCTGAGACCTCGACGGCCGGCCCGATGGTGGACCTCACCCCGCCCCAGGCCATCCACATCGTGGGCATCGGCGGGGCCGGCATGAGCGCCATCGCCAGCGTCCTGGCCTCATGGGCCACCGGGTCAGCGGCAGCGACCTGAAGCCCTCCAAGGCCCTGGACCGGCTGGCCGACCAGGGGATCCGGGTCGCGGTGGGCCATCGGGCCGACCAACTGGGCGGATGCCGAGGTCGTCGCGGTCTCGACCGCCATCCGACCGACGCAACCCCGAGGTGGTCGCGGCCCGGGAGCGGGGCGTGCCCGTGCTGCGCCGGTCCGAGGTGCTGGCCGCCATCACCGGGCTCCGGCGCACCATCTCGGTGGCCGGCACCCACGGCAAGACCACGACGTCCTCGATGCTGGCGGTGGTCCTGGCCGAGGCCGGCCTGCGACCCCAGCTTCATCATCGGCGGCGACGTCCACCAGATCGGCTCCGGCGCGGTGTGGTCCGACGGCGAGTGGTTCGTGGTCGAGGCCGACGAGAGCGACGGCACCTTCGTCGAGCTCCGCACCGAGGTCGCCGTGGTCACCAACGTCGAGGCCGACCACCACGCCCACTACGGCGGCTTCGACCGCCTGCGGGACGCCTTCGACCAGTTCGTGGTGGGCGCCGACGGCGTGGCCGTCGTGGGGATCGACGACGCCGAGGGCGCGGCCCTGGCCACGGGCGCCACGCCGTGGTCACCGTCGGCGAGGGCGATGCCGCCTACCGCATCGTCGACCTCCGTCGGGAGACCCGCGGGACGACCTTCCGCCTCGAGCACGACGGCGTGGACCTCGGCGAGATCCACCTCCCGGTCCCGGGGGCCCACAACGCCCGCAACGCCGCCGTGGCCGCGGCCACGGCCCTCGAGATCGGCGCGGCCTTCGACGCCGTGGTCGCCGCACTGGCCCGGTTCGGCGGCGTGGCCCGCCGGTTCGAGTTCCGGGGCGAGAGCCGCCGGCGTCGACTTCGTCGACGACTACGCCCACCTGCCGACCGAGGTGGCCGCCGCGCTCGCCGCCGGTCGGGACACGGCCCCGGCGCGCCTCGTCGCCGTGTTCCAGCCCCACCGCTACTCCCGCTTGGCGGCCCTGGCCCCCGAGTTCGGCTCCTCCTTCGGAGACGCCGACGTCCTGGCCATCACCGACGTCTACAGCGCGGGCGAGAGCCCGATCCCCGGGGTCTCCGGCAAGGCGGTGGTCGACGCGGTGCTGGCGGAGGACCCGACCCGATCGGTGGCGTACCTGCCCCGCCGGGAGGACCTGGTCGCCTACCTGGTCGGCCGCCTGCGGCCCGGTGACCTGTGCCTGACGCTGGGGGCCGGGGACCTGACCACCCTGCCCGACGAGGTCCAGGCCGCCCTCGCCGTCCGCCCGGGGTCATGACCACGGTGCCGGCGGGGGACCTCGAGGCCCTCGCCGTGGCCCTGGACGCCACGTTCGGGCCGCGCCTGCGCCGGGACGAGCCGCTCGGCCCCATGACCACCTACCGGGTCGGGGGCCGGCGGCGCTCTTCGTCGAGGTCGCGACCGCCGCCGATCTGAGGGCGATCGCCGACGCCCTGGTGGTGGGCCGGAGCCGGGTGCCGGTGCTGGTCGTGGGGAAGGGGTCGAACCTGCTGGTCCACGACGACGGGTTCGCCGGCCTGGCCCTGCGCCTGGACGGCGACTTCGCCGACCTCACGATCGACGGCACCACGGTGGCCGCCGGGGGCGCCGTGGCCCTGCCCGTCCTGGCCCGCCAGACCGGCGCGGCCGGCCTCACCGGCCTGGAGTGGGCCGTGGGTGTGCCCGGCTCGGTGGGCGGTGGTGTCCGGATGAACGCCGGCGGCCACGGATCCGACATCGCCGCGACCCTCGTCCGGGTCCGCCTCCTGGACCTCCGCACCGGCGAAGATGAGGACGTGCCCGCGGCCGATCTGCACCTCGGCTACCGCCGCTCCTCGGTCCGTCCCGAGCAGGTGGTGGGCCAGGCCACGTTCGCCCTGACCCCGGGGGACCCCGAGGTGGCGGCGGCCGAGATCGCCGAGATCGTGCGATGGCGACGCGACCACCAGCCCGGCGGCCCCAACGCCGGCTCGGTCTTCACCAACCCCGAGGGCGACTCCGCCGGGCGGCTCATCGACGCTCGCCGGGGCCAAGGGCCTCCGCGCCGGCACGGCCGAGGTGTCGACCAAGCACGCCAACTTCATCCAGGCCGACCCGGGGGGCCGGGCCGAGGACGTGCACACCCTCATGCTCGAGGTCCGGGACCGGGTCCGGGTCGCCACCGGGGTGACCCTCGTCCCGGAGACCCGTCTCGTGGGTTTCGGGGAGGACGACCGGTGAGCACCGTCGCCGTCGACCCCCGCATCCGGCAGCGCCGGGCGACCGTCGCCCGGGACGCCGGCCGCCGCCGGCTGCGCCGGCTGCTGATCGTCGCCGCCGTCCTGCTCGTGGGCCTGATCGGCTTCGGCCTGACCTGGACGCCGGCGCTGGACGTGGAGCAGGTCGAGGTCCGGGGCACCGACCGGACATCCCCCGAGGCGGTCACCGAGGCCGCGGCCGTGGCACCGGGCGACCCCCTGGCCTGGTTCGACCTGGACGCCGCCGAAGCCGCGGTCGCGGCGCTGCCCTGGGTGGACGAGGCGAGGGTCGACCGGACGTGGTCGGGGGCCGTCACCGTGGAGGTGACCGAGCGGGTGGCGGTCGCGGCGCTGGCCACGGCCGAAGGGACCTGGTCGCTGGCCGATGGTGAGGGACGGGTCCTGGCCACGGTCGACACCCAGCCCAGCGACGTGGCCGCTCGTGGAGGGGGTCACCACCTCGGCCCCGCCGGGGGCCCAGCTGGACGACGAGGTACTCGAGGCGCTCGCGGTCGCGGCCGCGGTGCCTTCCGGGATCCGGGGCGAGGTGGCCGCGGTCCGCGGCACGGGCGCCGACCTCGAGGTCGCGCTGCGATCCGGGGGCGTGATCCTGCTGGGCGGGGCCGAGGACGCCGATGCCAAGCTGGCGTCGGCCGCCGCCGTCCTGGCCACGGTGGCCCCGGGATGTGTGGATCGGCTGGACGTGAGCCTGCCCGCCGCGCCCGCGCTCGTGCGGGTCGCGGGGTGTGCCTGATGAGGGCCGGAGACCGGCCTCGAGGAGGTCCGAGATGACGTCGTTCGACGGGCGACCCCCGTATCGCCCTACCATCGGGGGTTCGTCAGAACGAAATGCCGGACGCGTCGGCTGGACCGGGCGGCCTGAGGTGGAGGATCCCATGATCAGCAATCCCCAGAACTACCTGGCTGTGATCAAGGTCGTGGGCATCGGGGGCGGTGGGGTGAACGCCGTCAACCGGATGATCGACGCCGGGTTGAAGGGCGTCGACTTCATCGCCATCAACACCGATGCCCAGGCGCTGCTCATGAGCGACGCCGAGGTCAAGCTGGACATCGGCCGGGACCTCACCCGCGGCCTCGGGGCCGGCAGCGACCCCGATGTCGGCCGGGAGGCGGCCGAGGCCCACCGGGCCGAGATCGAGGAGTCCATCGCCGGGGCCGACATGGTGTTCATCACCGCGGGCAAGGGCGGCGGCACCGGTACCGGGGCCGCCCCGGTCATCGCCGAGATCGCCCGCGCCGCCGGCGCCCTCACCATCGCCGTGGTCACCCGGCCGTTCAGCTTCGAGGGCCGGCGCCGCAGCGTGCAGGCCGAGCAGGGCATCCAGCGCCTCAAGGAGGCGGTGGACACCCAGATCGTGATCCCCAACGACCGGCTCCTGACCGTGTCCGACGAGAACACCTCGATGCTCAACGCCTTCAAGATGGCCGACGAGATCCTCCTCCAGGGCGTCCAGGGCATCACCGACCTGATCACCACGCCGGGCCTGATCAACACGGACTTCGCCGACATCAAGACCGTCATGGCCAACGCCGGTTCCGCCCTCATGGGCATCGGCTACGCCTCCGGGGAGGGCCGGTCCCTGACCGCCGCCCGCAACGCCATCTCCAGCCCCATGCTGGAGGCCTCCATCGAGGGGGCCCGCGGGATCATCCTCAACGTGTCCGGCGGCAGCGACCTGGGCCTGCTCGAGGTCAACGAGGCCGCCGAGGTGATCCACGGCGTCTGTCACCCCGACGCCAACATCATCTTCGGCGCCGTCATCGACGACGACCTGGGCGACGAGGTCCGGGTGACGGTCATCGCCGCCGGGTTCGACCGGTGGGACGACGACCGTCACTCCGGCGGCGACGCCGAGCCGGACCTCAGCTTCCTGCGGGGCGAAGACGACGACGAGGCCCCCGACCTGTTCGGTGGGGGCGACGACGACGATCTCGGGCTGGGCGACGACGACTTCGACGTCCCGTCGTTCCTGAAGTAATCCAGACCGTCCTCGACCACCGGCTCGCCGACGGGCGAACGGCCCGGGTCCGCTTCACGAGCCGCGAGGACGGCGACCTCGCCATCGACGGCGACCCCGATGAGCTCGGGCGCCTCCGGGCAAGGCTGGTCGACCGGCCCTGGACGTGGCTCCGGCAGGTCCACGGCGACCGCGTGATCGTGGTCGACGCGCCGGGCGCGGGGTCGGGCGAGGAGGCCGACGCCGCCGTGACCTCGGTGTCCGACGCCGTCCTGGCCGTGCACACGGCCGACTGCGGTCCGATAGCCCTCGTGGCCGACGGGGGCGCCGTCGCCGTGGCCCACGCCGGTTGGCGGGGCCTGGCTGACGGCATCGTGTCCCGTGCCGTCGCGGAGCTGGGCGCCCTGGCCCCGGGCCCCGTCCAGGCCCTCGTGGGCCCTCTGATCGGGCCCGAGTGCTACGAGTTCGGGGCCGACGACCTGCAGCGGGTGGTCGACCGGCTCGGCGAGGTCGTCGCCGGTCGGACGGCTCAGGGCAGGCCGGCCCTCGACCTGTGGGCGGGCGTGCGGGCTGGCCTGGAGGCGGCCGGCGTCAACGACGTCACCTTCGTGGGCGGCTGCACGGCCTGCGGGGGGGACGCCTTCTCCCACCGGGCCCGGGGCGACCGGGGCCGCCAGGCCGTCCTGACCTGGATCGACGAGGGCTCGTGAGCTTCGACGCCCCTTCTGTCGCCGCGGGCATGGCTGCGGTCCGGGAGCGCATCGTCGACGCGGGAGGCGACCCCGACCGGGTCACCGTCGTCGCCGTGACCAAGGGGTTCGGGCCCGAGGCCCCGCTCGCCGCGCTGGAGGCGGGCATCGTGCACCTCGGGGAGAACTACGCCCAGGAGCTGGTGGCCAAGGCCGGTGCCGTCGGGGACGATCCCGCGCCGGTGTGGCACTTCATCGGCGGTCTCCAGAGCAACAAGGTCCGGCTGCTCGCCCCCCACGTCAGCCTCTGGGAGACGATCGACCGGGCGTCCCTCGGCTCGGAGGTGGCCAAGCGGGCGCCGGGTGCCGCGGTCCTGGTGCAGGTGAACATCTCGGGGGAGGCGGCCAAGGGTGGCTGCCCGCCGGAGCAGGCCGCCGACCTGGTGACCACGCTGGGTGACCTGGGGCTCGATGTCCGGGGCCTGATGGGGGTCGCCGAGGCGGGGGACCTCGGCCGGGCCCGCGCCCAGTTCGGCCGGCTCGCCGACCTCGCGTCGGGCCTGGGCCTGGCCGAGCTGTCCATGGGGATGTCCGCTGACCTCGAGGCCGCTGTGGCCGAAGGGGCCACCATCGTGCGGGTCGGGACCGCGTTGTTCGGCGCCCGTCCGTCGCGTTGAGTGCTGAACGTGCGAAACTGGAGTCCGTTATGTCATCTCCGTTCCGGAAGGCCCTCCTCTACCTCGGCCTCGGCCCGGACGAGGAGTACGACGACTACGGCTACGACGAATCGCCTGTCATCGACTCCCGTCCTGCGTCGCGCGCCCAGAACCCGTCGCCCGGGCCCAGCAACGCCGGCGCGGCCGATCCGCCCGTGCACGTCGTCCGACCCGAGCCGGAGCCCACTGCCATGACCCCCGACGAGCCCAACATCTCCTCCCTCCGCCCCGTGCCGACGACCCCGGCAGGTGGGGGGCCGGGCGAGCACGTGGAGCTGGGTGCGGTGCGACCCATCCCCGTGTCGTCGGCCAAGCCCCACGTGGTGATCCCCACCGACTTCAACGACGCCCAGCAGCTCGGCGACCGCTTCAAGAACAGCCAGCCGGTCATCATCAACCTGCAGGGCGCGGACCTGGACCTCGCCCGGCGCGTCATCGACTTCGCCAGCGGGCTCTGCTACGGCCTGGGCGGCCAAATGGAGCGGGTCGCCAGCCAGGTGTACCTGCTGACCCCGAACGACGTCGAGGTGTCCGACGAGGACCGACGGCGGATCACCGAACGCGGCCTCGGCCGACGCTGACCCACCCCGGTGGGCCTCATCTGCGGATTGCTGTACGCCTTCATGCTGGTCCTGCTGGGCCGCGTCGTGCTCTCGTGGTTCCCACTGGCCCCCGACGGTTTCGGGGCCCAGATCTACGGGCTCACCGTGAGCCTCACGGAGCCGATCCTCGGACCGCTGCGTCGGGCCTTGCCGTTCGTGCGCCTCGGGAACATGGGCCTGGACCTGTCACCGATCATCGTCTTCGTCGGGATCCAGATCCTCCTGGGTGTCCTGAACTGCTCCTGACGCCCTGATCGAGGTCACGGAGCGTGGCGGGACGCTCGCGCGGGGTCCCTGTGGGTCCTCCGGGCCGGGGCTACGCTCAGGGGATGGACTTGACCCCCGATGTCCTCGCCGGCATCGAGTTCCGTCGGAAGGGGCGGGGCTACGACGCCGAGGACGTGGACGCCTTCCGCCAGAACGTGGAGGACTGGGCCGCGGAGACCCAGGCCCGCCTCCGGGAGGCGACCAGCAAGCTCGACGAGGCCGAGACCCGCGCCCGGGAGGCCGAGGAGCGGGCCCGCACCAGCACCGAGGGTGACGAGACGATCCAACGCACCCTGCTCCTGGCCCAGCGCACGGCGGACGCCGCCGTGGCCGAGGCCGAGGAGACCGCCGCCCGCAAGGTGGCCGAGGCCGAAGCCGAGGCCGACCGCCTCACCACCGAGGCCCGCAACCACCGTGAGCAGGCCATCGCCGGGGCCGAGGCCGAGGTCCGCGAGGCCATCGACCTCAAGCGGTCCGAGTTGCTGGACGAGCTGACGGCCCTCGAGCGCACCCGCGACGCGCTCGCCGGTGACGTCGCCGCCCTCGAAGCGCACCTGGAGGGCCAGCGCTCCCGGATCGATGAGATCCGCGACCAGCTCGGCCTCCTGCTCGAGCACCCCCTCGCCCCGACGACGGCGCCGGCCCTGTCCGGCATCGAGGTGCCGGCGTCCGCCCCCCTCGTCGCCGAGGCCGCGCCGGACGCCATCGAGGCCGACGCCGAGATCGCCCTGGTCGACGAGCCCGAGACGCCGGATCCCTTCGGCACCGAGCCCGTCGAGGACGCGTGGGCCACCGACGACGCCGGCCCGAGCGAGTCCGTGTTCGGCGAGACGCCCGCCGGCGACGTCGCCGAGGACTGGTCCGCCGCCAGCGAGGACGCCTGGGCCGACCCCCCGCCGCCGCCGCCGCCGCCGCCGGCGGACCTCGAGGTGGACGAGGCGGCCTGGGCCGCCGCACCGCCGCCGCCGCCCCCGCCGCCGCCGGACTTCGACGCCCCGGCGGCCGGGCCCGAGACCAGTGGCGGCGGCACGTTCGGCGGCCTGTCCGGTCCCGCGGTGCCGGAGCAGCTGCCCGAGCTGGACGAGCACGCCGAGGAGGACAACCCCTGGTTGGCGGAGCTCGCCGACGAGGAGACCGGCGCCGAAGACGGCCGGTCGCGGTTCGGCCGCCGCCGCTGAGCGCATCCGGGCGGAACCTCCGCCTGGTCCTCCCCGTGGCCGCGGCCGTGGTGGCCGCGGACCAGCTCACCAAGACCTGGGCCCTGCGGGCCCTCCAGGACGGCCCCCTCGAGCTGTTCTGGACGCTGCAGTTCAACCTGACGTTCAACACTGGCGCCGCCTTCAGCCGGTTCCCCGGCCTCGGCCCCTACATCGGGATCCTGGCCGCGGTCGTGGCCGTGGGCCTGCTCTGGTCGGGCCGCACCGTGCCGACCAGGACAGGAGCGGTGGCGGTCGGCCTGATCTTCGGTGGTGCGGTCGGCAACCTGCTCGACCGGGCGTTCCGGGCCGGTGACGGCTTCCTGGGCGGCGGGGTCGTCGACTTCATCGACGTGCAGTGGTACCCGATCTTCAACGTGGCCGACATGGGCGTCGTCCTCGGCGCCCTGCTGCTGCTCTTCGCCACCGCCCGCTACGGCGACGGTGACCCGCCGGAGGACCCCGAGGCCGAGGCACCGGCCCTCGACCTGACCGACGGCGACGACCCGACGGACCACGACGCCGCTTCGGACGACTCGGCCGACAGTGACCCGGAGTCCGACGACTCGGCGGTCGACCGGCCATGACCGCGGACGGCGAGCAGCGCCTTGATCGCCGGGTGGCGGCCGAGGCCGGCTGCAGCCGGTCGGTGGCCCACGAGCTGGTCCTCGCCGGTGCCGTCCAGGTCGACGGCCGGGTGGAGCGCCGCCCCGCGGTGAAGGTGGCCGACGACGCCGTCGTCCTCGTCGACCACGAGCCGGTGGTCGACGTCGGCCTCCAGCCCGACGACTCGGTGCCGGTCCCGGTCGTCCACACCGACGACCACCTCTACGTGGTGGACAAGCCCGCCGGCCTGGTCGTCCACCCCGGTTCGGGCACCGGTGACGAGCCCACCCTGGTCAACGGCCTCCTCGCCCTCGACCCCGGCCTGCTCGGTGTCGGCCCGGACCCCACCCGCCCCGGGATCGTCCACCGCCTGGACCGGGGCACCTCCGGCCTCCTGCTGGTGGCGCGCACGGCGGAGGCCCACGAGGCCCTGACGGCGATGATCGCCGCCCGCGAGGTCCAGCGGGAGTACGCCGCCCTCGTGGCCGGCACCGTCCCCGAGGCCACCGGGCGTATCGAGGCGGCCATCGGCCGGGACCCCCAGCGCCCCACCCTCCAGGCGGTCACCCCCGACGGCCGCTGGGCCGCCACCGACTACGAGGTCGACGATCGTTACACCGAGCCCGAGTCGGCCAGCCTCCTGGCGGTTCGCCTCGAGACCGGTCGTACCCACCAGATCCGGGTCCACCTCGCCGCCATCGAGCACCCCGTCATCGGCGACCGCGCCTACGGCGACCGCTCCGGCCTGCCCTTGGACCGCCCCTTCCTCCACAGCCGCCGCCTCGCCTTCACCCACCCGATCACGCGCGAGCCCTGCGCCTTCGCGTCCGAGCTCCCCGAGGACCTCCGAGCCGTCCTCGCCGTCCTCACCTGACGCTGCCGACCACAGGGTCAGGCGTCGGGCCAGGGCTTCTCGCCTCGGGCCATGGCGGCGATGTCAGCGAGGGTGAGGGCTTCGAGGTGCTGGCGGAGGATGGCGCCGACGTCCTGCCACACGGCGAGGAGGACGCACTGGCCCTCGTGGTCGCAGGCGCCGTCCTGGTGGGGCTGGCCGAAGTCGCCGGCGGCGATGGGTCCGTCGACGGCGCTGACGATGGCGCCGAGGGTGATCTCCGACGGGGGCTTGGCCAGGACGTAGCCGCCGCCGACCCCCCGCTTGGAGCGCACGAGGCCGGCGCCCTTCAGCGCCAGGAGGATCTGCTCCAGGTACGGCTGGGGGAGCGCGGTGCGCTCGGCGATGTCGCGGACCGAGGTCGGTCCCGACTCCTCCTGGTGCAACGTCAGGGACAGAAGGGCGCGACTGGCGTAGTCACCTCGCGTCGAGACCTTCATGGGGGCATCGTAGGGGGAGGAGCCGAGCCGGCCCGTTGGTGGTGTGATGGCGCAAGGCTGAGTAGGTTGCGCAGCCGACGGAAGGAAGCCGGTGGGTCAACTACCCGTGGTGCCCGATTACGACGGCGCCGCAGTCAACAACGTGGTGCCCGCCCTGCTGGGTCAGTACGACGAAGCCCCCTCCTGGCTGCCCGCGGCCGCCGTGGACTGCGACCAGGTCGTGCTGCTCGTGCTCGACGGCCTCGGCTGGGACCAGCTCCAGGAACGGCTGCCGCACGCCCCGACCATGGCGGGCATGGAGGGCGGCTCCATCTGCACGGTTGCGCCGAGCACGACGGCCTCCGCCCTCACCTCGATCTCCACCGGCCTGTCGCCGGGCCAGCACGGCATCGTCGGCTACCGGATGGTGGTCGACGACAGCATCCTCAACGTCCTGCGCTGGGCCACGCCCGACGGCGACATGCGCAAGCAGGTCCCGCCCGCCTCGATCCAGGCGAGCGCCCCCTTCGGCGGGGAACGCCCCCCGGTGGTCACCCGGGCCGAGTTCGCCAAGTCGGGCTTCACCCTGGCCCACCTGGACCAGACCCGGATGACGCCCTACCGCATGGCCTCGACCCTGGTCACCGAGGTCCGTCGGCACCTGGCGGCAGGGGAGCCGTTCGTCTACGCCTACTACGAGGGCATCGACAAGGTGTCCCACGAGTACGGCCTGGCCGACCACTACGAGGCCGAGCTGCGGGCCGCCGACCGCCTGGTGGCCGAGTTCGTGGACTGCCTCCCACCGGGTGCCGCCCTGGTCGTGACCTCGGACCACGGTCAGGTCGCCGTGGGCGACAACGTGATCACCCCGGCCGCCGACCTCCTGCGCCACGTGCGGCTGCAGTCGGGCGAGGCCCGGTTCCGCTGGCTGCACGCCCGCTCGGGCCAGGCCGACGCCCTGCTGGAGACGGCGACGGACCTGTACTCGGACGTGGCCTGGGTGGCGAGCATCGACCAGATCGCCGACGAGCGGTGGTTGGGCGAGCTGACGGCCGCGTCGAGGGGCCGGCTGGGTGACGTGGCCCTCGTGACCCACCAGCCCGTGGCCTTCGACGATCCCGACGACTCGGGCCCGTACCACCTCATCGGCCGGCACGGCTCGCTCACCGAGGCCGAGATGCTGGTGCCGTTGCTCGCCATCCGGGTCTAGCGTCCCGTTTCCATCCCATCGCGCGAGCCCCGCCCGTTTCGGATAGAGAGGCAGCCATGACCGACGCTCCCACCGGATCGCCCGCCCCCGCCGAGCCCGTCGAGCCCGAGCTGATCCTGCCGGCCACCGGTGACGAGCCCGGCGCCGAGGAGCACAACAACGTGGCCGAGCCGGCCAAGGTCATGCGGGTCGGCACGATGATCCGCCAGCTCCTCGACGAGGTCCGCCAGACCGAGCTCGACGGCCCCAGCCGGGACCGCCTGCGGGAGATCTACGAGACGTCGATCCGCGAGATCTCCGCCGCGGTGTCCCCGGACCTCCGTGACGAACTGGACCGCTTGGCCCTCCCGTTCGGGGAGGGGACCCCGACCGACGCCGAGCTGCGCATCGCCCAGGCCCAGCTGGTGGGCTGGCTGGAAGGCCTCTTCCACGGCATCCAGGCCACCCTGTTCGCCCAGCAGATGGCGGCCCGCAGCCAGCTGGAGGACATGCGCGGGCGCCTGCCCGCGGGGGGCGAGACCGGGAACCCGGGTGAACCGCCGGCCGGCGGCACCTACCTGTAGAGCTTCTTGCTCCCCGCGGGCGCGCGGGTTAGGTTCGCCCGAGGCGAATGACATTCGTGTGATTCGTCCACAGGCTGTGGAAGCGGCCTGTGCATCGCCTGGGGAACAACGGGAATCTGGCCAAACGACGTGTCCTTCGTCCACCTGCACAACCACACCGAGTTCTCGATGCTGGACGGTGCGGCGCGGGTCGGTGACGCTGTGGCCGCGGCCAAGGCCGACGGCCAGCCGGCCCTGGCCATCACCGACCACGGCAACATGTACGGGGTCCTCGACTTCTACAAGGCCTGTCGGGCCGCCGACATCACCCCGATCATCGGCACCGAGGCCTACATGGCCCACGAGACCCGGACCGAGCGGCCCGCCCGGAGGGGCCGCCTCGACGACTCCGGTGGTGACACCGAGGGCGGGCGGAAGCTCTACTACCACCTGACCCTGCTGGCCCAGGACCGGGCCGGCTACCGGAACATGATCCAGCTGGCCAGTCGGGCCTTCCTGGAGGGCTACTTCTACAAGCCCCGGGTCGACTGGGAGCTGCTGGACCAGCACAGCGAAGGCCTGATCGCCACCACCGCCTGCCTCGGTGGCCACGTGCTCCAGGCGCTGATGGTGGGTGACGAGGCCGAGGCGCTGGCCCGCGCCGGCCGGCTCCAGGACATCTTCGGCAAGGAGAACCTCTTCGTCGAGATCCAGGACCACGGCATCGACAAGCAGCGCCAGACCATGCCCGGCCTGCTGGAGATCAGCCGCAAGCTCGGCGCCCCGCTGCTGGCCACCAACGACAGCCATTACGTCGCCCGGGAGGACGCCAAGGCCCACGACGCCCTGCTCTGCGTCCAGACCAACTCGATGATGAGTGATCCGACCCGCTTCAAGTTCGACGGCGAGGAGCACTACCTCAAGACCGCCGACGAGATGCGGCGCCTCTTCCCCGAGGACGACTACCCCGGAGCGTGTGACAACACGCTGCTGATCGCCGAACGCTGCAACGTCGAGATCGAGTTCGGCAAGCCGCTGCTGCCGTCGTTCCCCCTGCCCGAGGGCTTCACCGAGGACAGCGCCTACCTGAAGCACCTGACCCTGGAGGGGGCCAAGGCCCGCTGGGGCGAGCAGTTGCCCGACGCCGTCATCGAGCGGGTGGCCTTCGAGCTCCAGGTCATCGAGCACATGGGGTTCTCGTCGTACTTCCTGATCGTCTGGGACCTCATCAAGCACGCCCGGGACAAGGGCATCCGGGTGGGCCCGGGGCGGGGGAGCGCCGCCGGCTGCTGTGTGGCCTACTGCCTGCGCATCACCGACCTCGACCCCATCAAGTACGACCTCCTCTTCGAGCGCTTCCTCAACCCGGACCGCATCTCGATGCCGGACATCGACATGGACTTCGACTCCCGTTACCGGGACGAGATGATCCGCTACGCAGCCGAGCGCTACGGCCGGGACCGCGTCGCCCAGATCGTCACCTTCTCCACCATCAAGGCCCGGGCCGCCGTGCGCGACGCCGCCCGGGTGCTCGGGTACCCGTACGTGGTGGGCGACAAGGTGGCCAAGGCGATGCCCCCGCTGATCATGGGCCGGGACACCCCGCTGCACGCCTGCCTGGAGAAGACCGAGAAGTTCGAAGAGGGCTTCAAGATGGCCGCCGAGTTGCGCACCATGTACGAGACCGACGCTGACGCGAAGGCCGTCATCGACGTCGCCACCGGCCTGGAGAACCTGCGCCGCCAGGACAGCATCCACGCCGCCGCGGTGGTCATCACCGACCAACCGGTCACCGAGTACGCCCCGGTCCAGCGCAAGCCGGAGTCGGGCCAGGACCCCGAGGACGCGCCGATCGTCACCCAGTACGAGATGAACGGCATCGAGTCCCTGGGCCTGCTGAAGATGGACTTCCTCGGCCTCCGCAACCTCGACGTCATCGAGGACGCGCTCGAGCTCATCCGGGACGTCCGGGGCGAGGACGTCGACATCGACGACCTGCCCCTCGACGACGACCCGACCCTCGCCATGCTCCGCCGGGGCGAGTCCATCGGGGTGTTCCAGTTGGAGGGTGGGCCGATGCGGGCGCTCATGCGCTCCCTGGCCCCCACCAGCTTCGACGACATCGCCGCCCTCGTCGCCCTGTACCGCCCCGGGCCCATGGGGGCGAACATGCACAACGACTACGCCGACCGCAAGAACGGCCGGAAGCCGGTCGAGTACCTCCACCCCGACCTCGAGGAGACCCTGGGCGACACCTACGGGCTGATGATCTACCAGGAGTCGGTCATGCGGGTGGCCCAGAAGGTCGCCGGCTACTCGCTGGCCGAGGCCGACAACCTCCGCAAGGCCTGCGGCAAGAAGATCCGCGAGATGATCCGGGCCGAGCGGGACAAGTTCGTCGCCGGCTGTGAGACCACGGGGTACGGCCGGGACCTCGGCGACCAGCTGTTCGACATCATCGAGCCCTTCGCCGACTACGCCTTCAACAAGAGCCACGCCTACGGGTACGGCCTGATCGCCTACCAGACGGCCTGGCTCAAGGCCCACTACCCGGTCGAGTACCTGGCGGCCCTGCTGACCTCGGTGAAGGACAGCCAGGACAAGGCCGCCATCTACCTGGCCGAGTGCCGCACGATGGGGATCGAGGTCCGCGTGCCGGACATCAACCTGTCGGTCTCCAAGTTCACCGCCGTGCCCCCGCCCGCCGACGACACCGAGGCGGCGGCCGGGACCCTCGGCTCGATCCCCTTCGGGCTCTCCGCGGTGCGCAACGTGGGCGAGGGGGTGACCGACCTGATCCTGGCCGAACGGGAGACGGGCGGGGACTTCGTCGACTTCTACGACTTCTGCGAGCGGGTGGACACCGCGGCCTTGAACAAGCGGACGGTGGAAGCCCTCATCAAGTCGGGGGCCTTCGACCTCCTGGGCCACACCCGCAAGGGGCTGTTGGCCGCCTACGAGCGGATCATCGACCTGACCGTGGCCAAGCGCAAGCAGCACGACATGGGCGCCATGAGCCTGTTCGACTCCCTGGGTGACGAGGGCCCGGTGTTCGACGACCGGCCCCGCATCGAGGACGGCGAGCTGGACAAGAAGATCAAGCTGGCCTTCGAGAAGGAGATGCTCGGCCTCTACATCAGCGACCACCCCCTGATGGGGGTCGAGTCAGCCCTCCGGCGCCGCACCGACGGCACCGTCGACGAGATCCTCGGCGGCGAGGAGGAGACGGTCTGCTCCCTCGGTGGGGTGGTGACGGGCCTGCAGCGCAAGTGGACCAAGCGGGGCGACCTCATGGCCGTCTTCCAGTTGGAGGACCTGCGGGGCTCGCTGGAGGTCATGGTCTTCCCGAAGACCATGACCGAGCACGGCCACAAGCTGGAGGACGACGCCATCGTCATCGTGCGGGGCCGGGTCGACCGCAAGGAGGACACCGTCCGGGTCATGGCCATGGAGCTGGAGCGCTTCGAGCCCGTGGCCGAGTCCCGGTCGGTGCTCATCGACCTCACCCGCTCCGCGGTCAACGACGACCTCCTGCGCAGGCTCAAGGGCGTGCTGGCCGACCATCCGGGCGAGTCCGAGGTCGTGCTGCAGCTCAGCCGACGGCAGCGGGTGCGGCTGGCCGACGATCTCTTCGTGGACGCCAGCAACGGCCTCGTGGCCGAGTTGCGGGTGCTCCTGGGGTCCAACGCGGTGACCGTCTAGGCCGCGTTCGGAAGAAATTCTCCGAAGAAAGCGGGCCCCGAGTTGCGCGAACGCGTCGCGGACGCTGGACTAGAGGGGTCCTGTCCGAGCGTTTCCGGGGGGTTCTTCCGCAGCCATGGGTATCCAGGTCGACACCAAGGACTGCACCTCGTTGGGCGACGCCGAGTTGGCGGAGATGGCCGACCTCTGTGCGGACGGGCCTTCTGGCTACGAGATCGGCTTCTTGTCGAAGGCCGCGGAGGCCTGGGTGCTGGTCAGCATGGCCCGCGACGGCAACCCGCTCAAGGGCTTCTCGTTCTGCACCCTCGAGCGCATCGGGGGCACCCCGAGCGTGCTCATCGGCCTGGCCTCGATCAAGCGGACCAGCAAGCGGGACGCCGTGCTGCGGGCGATCATGGCCGACCAGATGCGCCGGGCGCTGATGGCCTTCCCCGACGAGGACGTCCTCGTCGGCATGCGCATCAACGACGTGTCCGGCTTCAACGCCCTCGCCAACCTGACCGACGTCATCCCCCGGCCCGACCACCGGGCCTCGGGCGAGGAGCGGGCGTGGGGCGCCCGTCTGGCCAAGCGCTTCGGCGTGGAGACCGGCGACTACGACGACCGTTCGTTCCTGGCCAAGGGCGACAAGAGCTTCCCGCCCGTCCTGGACCACGAGACCCTCCAGCCCGAGAAGATCGACCCGGCCTTCAACGAGTTCCTGGCGCCGCTGAACCACAAGCGGGGTGACTCGCTGGTCATCGCGGGCTGGGCGCTGGCCGAGAACCTCGAGAAGCTGGCCCGGTAGCCCGGCCGGCGGTTTGGACTTCCGGGAGGTCCTCGACCGCCGCCACATGGTCCGGGCGTACCGCCCCGACCCGATCGACGCCGCCGTCCTCGACCGCCTGCTGCGCGACGCCCTCCGGGCGCCCTCCGCGGGCAACAGCCAGGGCACCGAGCTGATCGTCCTCGCCGGGCCGGAGGAGACCGCCCGCTACTGGGACGTGGCCCTGCCCCCGGAGGGCCGGGCGACCTTCGCCTGGCCCGACCTCCTGGCCGCGCCGGTCCTCGTCCTGGTGTTGGCCGACCCGCAGCGCTACCTGGACCGCTACGCCGAGCCGGACAAGGCGGCGACGGGCCTGGGGGACGACCCGTCGTCATGGCGGACGCCGTACTGGCTGGTCGACGGCGGTATGGCCGTCCACACGCTCCTGCTGGGCGCGGTCGACGCCGGGCTGGGTGCGTTGCTGTTCGGCCTCTTCGCCCGGGAGGAGGCCGTACGGGCGGCCCTGGGCGTGCCCCAGGACCGTGACGTGGTGGGTGTCGTCGCCCTGGGCCATCCGCTGCCTTCGCGGCCGGGCCGGTCTGCGGCGCGGCCGCGCCGTCAGGAGGACGAGGTCATCCACCGCGGTGGGTACGCGTGAGTGACGCCCGCACCGATCCGGACCGCCTCCGGGGCGAGGCGTACGCCGACAGCGGGAACCTCGCGGCCCGCATCTCGATCTACGCCTACCGGGACGACGACGTCGACCTGATCCCGTGGGTGCTGGAGCAGGTGGGTTGGCCGGCTCCCGGCCCGGTGCTGGACGTCGGGTGCGGGCCGGGCCGCTACCTCGAGGCGATCGACGGCCGCCGCGTGGCCAGCGACCTGTCGTTCGGGATGGTGGCCGAGGCGGTGGCCGCGTCCGGGAGCCCCGGACTGCAGGCGGAGGTGGCCCGGCTGCCGGTGCGGGACGGCTCGATGGGCCGGGTCCTGGCGCCCCACATGCTGTACCACGCCGCCGATCCGGCGGCGGCAGTGGCCGAGCTGCACCGGGTCCTGGGCGAGGAGGGTGACCTCGTCGTCGTGCTCAACGCCGGAGACCACCTGGGCGAGCTGCGGGAGGCCACCGAGGCGGCCGCCGGCACCGACCTGGGCTGGGAGCGGCTCACGTCCGAGGACGCGGTGCCGCTCCTCGCGGCCGTGCTTCTCGTCGGTGGCGGTGGAGCACCGGCAGGCCCGCCTCCTGGTCACCGCCGCCAAGGCGGTTGGCGACTATGTCGCCAGCAGCGCGTCCCTCCACGCCGACCACTCGGCCCGCCCCTGGCCCGAGGTCGTCGACCGGGTCACCGCCTGGGCCGCCACCGAGATCGCCCGACACGGCCACGCCGAGATCCGGATGCACTCCACCGCCCTCGTCTGCCGCCCCTGACCGACACCGATACCGAAAACCGACAACGACGCAGGGATGGGGCGTGAGGACAGGACGAGGGCCGTCGGCGGCGAACTCTGCCCATCTGGTGTGACTTGGTCCGCTCGAGCGTGACCAACTCACGCAATTTCGGGTGGACCGGGGCGGGCTGGCGTGCCCCCGACGGCGGGTGGGCCGTCCCGACGCCCCCGCGGTTGCCTCGTTGTCGGTTCCGTGGCCCTACGACGTGAGTTGCTCGACCAACTCCTCGACGGTCGTCGCGGGGAGCTGGCAGGTGTAGTCCTGGCAGACGTAGGCGCGGCCGTCGTCCCGGCCCTCCCAGAGGGGGGAGTCGTAGCGCTCGCCCCAGGCCAGGACGGCCGACGGGAGGTAGCGGTGCTGGACCTCGGCCACGAGGTCCGGACGGTCGCCGGTCACCACGACCTCGGTCAGGCCGCCGTGGTACAGGTCCAACGCGGACAGCAGGTGGGCGAAGGCGGCCGGCGCCTGGCCCGCCAACGGGGCGAAGAGGGCCAGGATCTGCTCGGCGTGGTTCCGGTAGAACGCCTCGCCCGTGAGGGCGCTCAGGCGCAGCAGCGCCGTCGCCGCCAGGCTGTTGGCCGAGGGCGCGGCGTTGTCCAGGAAGTCCTTCTGGCGGACGACGGGGGCGTCGGAGCCCTCACCGGTCGTGAACAGCCCGCCGTTCTCGGGGTCCCAGAACCGCGCCAGCATCGTGTCGGCCACGGCGCGGGCCTCGGCGATCCAGCGGGCCTCACCGGTCGCTTCGGCCAGGCGGGTGAACGCGTCGACCAGGGCGGCGTGGTCGGCGGCGTAGGCGTGGTGGCGGGCGGCGGCGGGGCGATCGCCGTCACCGGCCTGCCAGGAGCGCATCCAGGTGCCGTCGGGCGCCCGGAGCTCCGCCAGCAGGAACTCGGCGCTCTGGACGGCGGCGGCCACCCACTCGGGCTCGTCGGCCGCGGCGCCGGCCTCGGCCAGCGTGGCGATCATCAACGCGTTCCACTCGGTCAGGACCTTGTCGTCCAGGCCGGGACGGATCCGCAGCTCCCTGGCCTGGAACAGCGCCTCCCGGGCCGTCTCCACCTCGGGGGAGCGCTCGAGGTCGCCGCGGACCGGCCGGTGCAGGATGTTCGAGCCTTCGAAGTTGCCCTGGGGTGTCACGCCGTACCACTCGATGGCGATCTCGGCCCGGTCGCCGAGGACCTCGCGGATCGCCTCCGGGCGCCAGACGTAGAAGATCCCCTCCTCGCCCTCGGAGTCGGCGTCCTCGGCGGAGTACAGGCCGCCGTCGGTGTGGCGCAGGTCCCGCAAGACGTAGGCGACGATCTCGGCCAGGACCTGGCGGAAGTGGGCCTCGCCGGTGACCTGCCACGCGTGGAGGTAGAGCCGGGCCAGCAGGGCCTGGTCGTAGAGCATCTTCTCGAAGTGGGGGACCATCCAGAAGGCATCCACCGAATAGCGGGCGAACCCGCCGCCGAGGTGGTCGTACACGCCGCCCGAGGCCATCGCGTCGAGGGAGGTGACGACGGCGTCGAGCAGCCCCGGCTCCGGCTCGCGGGCGCCGGCCCGCAGAAGGAGCTCGTGGCTCATGGTCTGGGGGAACTTGGGAGCCTGACCGAAGCCGCCCCACTCCTGGTCGTGCTGGGCCCGCAGGTCCCGCCATGCCGCCTCCACGGCTTCGGGGCCGGGTACGCCTTCGGCCTGCAGGCCACCGCTCCGCGCCACGGCGGCGGTGAGTTGCTCGGCCTGGGCGGTGGCGTCCTCGCGGTGGTTGCGCCAGTGCTGGTCGACGGCCGCGCACACCTCTTGGAACGACGGCATCCCCTGGCGCCCCTCCTTCGGGAAGTAGGTGCCTCCGTAGAAGGGCTTCCCGTCCGGGGTCACGAAGATCGTCAGCGGCCAGCCGCCGTGGCCGGTCATGGCCTGGACGGCGTCCATGTAGACCCCGTCGACGTCCGGTCGCTCCTCGCGGTCGACCTTCACGTTCACGAAGAGCCGGTTCATCAGCTCGGCCGTGTCGTCGTCCTCGAAGGACTCGTGGGCCATGACGTGGCACCAGTGGCAGGCCGAGTACCCGATGGACACCAGCAGCGGCCGGTCCTCGTCGCGGGCCTTGGCGAACGCCTCGTCCCCCCAGGGGAACCAGTCGACGGGATTCTCGGCGTGTTGGCGGAGGTAGGGGCTGGGCTCGTCGGCGAGGCGATTGGCCATGCGCGGCACGGTACTGACCGACGGCGACGGGTCAGCCGGTGGCGTGGTGCTCGTGGAGCGCGGCGACCTGCTTGGTCCAGTAGTCGCGCTGGGCGTCGGTCATGACCCAGTCCTCGCCCTTCGCCGGCTCCTCGACGGCGGGCAGCTCGTGGAGGGCGACGGCGTCCCGGAAGAAGCCGGCGCCGGGCTCCTGGTCACCGTCCTTCTGGACGACGAGGGCGGTCGGGTTGGGCTCGCCGTCCTTGATGGACACCTCGGCGATGTCCTTCAGGAGGCGGGGGAGCGGCAGGTGGGGTGTGCCCAGTTGCCGACCGACGCGCGCACCGATCGCTGTCCACAGTTCGCCGTAGGTGACAACCCGGCGCTCGGCGGCGCACGCGACGAGGGCGGCCCGACCGGCATCCCGCATCTCGAACCACTCCGGCCAGGGGTAGCCGAAGAACGTGGCGCTGGTCTCCGGCGACTTGCGGGGCGCGGCCTTGGCCCGGGCGCGGGGCTTGGGCTTGGCCTTCGCGGCGGCCAGGTCGGCGATCTGCTGCTCGCGCTCCTCGGTGCCGCGCCGGGCGCGGACCTCGGCCAGGCGCCGGGCCCGTCGGTCTTCGGGCTGCTCGTAGGTCACGGTGCGACTCTCCTCTGGCGGGCGGCTGCGGACCCTACCGACCGGGGACCGTCCGAGGGCTACGTTCGCCGGATGCAGATCGATCTCGACGGCCGCGTGGCGCTCGTGACCGGGGCCTCCAAGGGCATCGGCCGGGCCATCGCCGCGGCGTATGCCGCGGCTGGGGCCCAGGTGATGATCTCCTCCCGCAAGCAGGACGGCCTCGACGAGGCCGCCGCGACCATGCCGGGCGTGGTGGCCACCTTCGCGGCCAACGCGGGTGACCCCGACCAGGCCGAGGCCTGCGTCGCCGCGACCGTCGAGCGTTTCGGGCGGGTCGACATCCTGGTCAACAACGCGGCGACCAACCCCTACAGGGGGCCGGCCATCGACATCGACCTCGGTCGCTACGACAAGACCTTCGAGGTGAACCTGCGGGGGCCGTTGGTGTGGACCCAGCTGGCCCACCGGGCCTGGATGGCCGAGCACGGCGGTGCCGTGATCAACATCGCGTCCATCGGGGGTCTCTCGGTCGAGTCGTCGATCGGCGTCTACAACACGACCAAGGCCGGGATCATCTACCTGACCAAGACCCTGGCCGCGGAGCTGGGTCCGAAGGTCCGGGTGAACGCCATCGCCCCGGGTCTGGTGAAGACCGACTTCGCCCGAGCCCTGTGGGAGGCCCACGAGGAGGCCCTGGCCCGACGTCTGCCCGCCAAGCGCCTGGGGGAGCCGGAGGACATCGCCGGGGCCGCCCTCTTCCTGGCCAGCGATCTCGCCACGTGGATCACCGGCCAGACCCTGGTCGTCGACGGCGGGGCGTTGGTCGCCGGCTGACGCCGACCTCACTCTGCCCACCCTCGTGGGGTTGGTGGCCCCCCGGGGGGAGCGGGCACACTCCACGGTGTGAGCGCCGACACCACCATCCGTCCCGCGGCCGACTGGCAGCCTGTGGGCGAGTTCCGGGACATCCGCTACGAGACCGCGGAGGGGATGGCCAAGATCACCATCTGCCGTCCCGAGGTCCGCAACGCGTTCCGGCCCCAGACGCTGTTCGAGCTGCAGGACGCGTTCAACCGAGCCCGGGACGACGACCAGGTCGGGGTGATCATCTTCACCGGCGAGGGCGATCTGGCGTTCTGCTCGGGTGGCGACCAGCGCATCCGGGGCGACGACGGTTACATCGGCGACGACGAGGTGGCCCAGAAGGGGATCGGGCGACTGAACGTGCTCGACCTGCAGATCCAGATCCGCCGCACGCCCAAGCCGGTCATCGCCATGGTCGCGGGCTACGCCATCGGCGGGGGCCACGTGCTCCACGTCGTGTGCGACCTGACCATCGCCGCCGACAACGCCCGCTTCGGCCAGACCGGGCCCCGGGTCGGCTCCTTCGACGGCGGCTACGGCTCCGGCCTGCTGGCCCGCAGCATCGGCCAGAAGCGGGCGCGGGAGATCTGGTTCCTCTGCCGCCAGTACACGGCCGACGAGGCCTACGAGATGGGGATGGTCAACACCGTGGTCCCGCTCGAGGCCCTCGAGGAGGAGACCGTGGCCTGGTGCCGGGAGATGCTCCAGCACTCGCCCCTGGCCATGCGCATGATCAAGGCGTCGATGAACGCGGCGGACGACGGTCTGGCCGGCATCCAGCAACTGGCCGGCGACGCCACGTTGCTCTACTACCAGACCGACGAGGCCCAGGAGGGCCGGGACGCGTACGTGAACAAGCGCAAGCCCGACTTCGACCAGTTCCCCAAGCGGCCGTAGGTCCGGGTGGACACCTGGATCGCCGGGGCCCGGCCGCGCACGCTGCCCGCCGCCGTGGTCCCGGTGGCGGTGGGCACCGCGGTGGCCGTCGGCGACGGCGTCACCGCCTGGCGGGCGCTGGCCGCCCTGATCGTGGCCCTCGCCATCCAGGTCGGCACCAACTACGCCAACGACTACCAGGACGGTGTGCGGGGCACGGACGACGTGCGGGTCGGCCCGGTGCGACTCGTGGCCTCCGGCCTGGCCCCGGCCTCGGCCGTGCGTACGCGCCGCGCTGGTGGCCTTCGGGGTGGCCGCGGTGGCCGGCCTGGCCCTCGCTGCCGCGGTCGGGTGGGAGCTGATCCTCGTCGGCCTCGTGTCCTTCGCCGCCGGCTGGCTCTACACCGGTGGCCCCAAGCCCTACGGCTACCTCGGCCTCGGCGAGGTGTTCGTGTTCGTCTTCTTCGGTCTGGTCGCCACCGTGGGGTCGACCTACGTCCAGACGGGCGAGATCACCGGGCTGGCGGTCTGCGCCGCCGTTCCCGTCGGCCTCCTGGCCACCGCCCTGTTGGTGGTCAACAACCTGCGGGACATCCCCACCGACACCGAGGCGGGCAAGATGACGATGGCCGTGCGCCTGGGGGACCGCACGACCCGCATCGTCTACGTGACCATGCTGGTCGTCGTCTTCCTGCTGGTCGTCGTGCTGGCGGTGACCGCTCGGATGCCGGCCCTGCTCGGCCTCGTCGGCATCGTGGTCGCCGTGCCGCCGATCCGGGCGATCCGGGGTGGGGCGGTCGGCCCGGCCCTGATCCCCGTCCTCGGCGCCACCGGCCGCACCCAGCTGGTCACCGGCCTCCTCCTGGCGCTCGGCCTCGCGCTCGGCGGCTGACCCTCGTTCCGGGGGGAGCCGGATCAGCGCCCCGACGTGGTGAGGAAGGCCCGGACCCGCTGGGCCACGAACTCGGGTTGCTCGAGGTGGGCGGCGTGGCCCGCGTCGGGGACGCCCTCGAAGGTGGCGTTGGCGCCGATGGCGGCCACGGCCTGGCGGCCGAGCCGGGTGTACTTGTCGTCCTGTTCGCCGGCGAGGACGAGCACGGGCATCGCCAGCGCCGGCAGGCGGTCCCACAGGGGGACCTGGCGGCCGGTGCTCAGGTTGCGCAGGGTGGCGGCGAGGGACGCCGGGTCGTTGGCGAGGCGCTCGGCCCGCTGGTCGGCGTCGGGCGGCAAGGAGGCGAACAGGGGCTGGGCCAACCACTCGTCCAGGAAGGCCTCCAGTCCGAGGGCGCCGAGGTGGTCGGCCAGGTCGTCGTCGGCCCGGCGCCGCGCCGCCCGCTCCTCCTCGTCCTCGATGCCGGGGTGGGCGCCGATCAGCACGAGCGCGCCGACCAGGTCGGGTTGGGACAGCGCGAGGTGCAGCGCGATCCGTCCGCCGAGCGAGTAGCCGAGGTAGGTGCCCCACCCGCCGTCCCGCCCGAGGCGGTAGGCGGCCTCCGGCAGGTCGCGGGCGACCGGGGTGCTCCCGTGCCCGGCCAGGTCCACGGTGACGAGCGGGCGCTGATCGCCGAGGAGCCCCGGCAGCAACCCCCAGGCGCGGCCGGACTGCGTGAAGCCGTGGGCCAGGACCAGGGGCGGACTGCTCACCGGCCCGACCGTAGAGTCCTGGGCCGTGGACGAGTCGACTGCTGCCGCCACTTTCTGCGCCACGCTCGTCGACGAGTGGGCCCGGGCCGGGGTCACCGACGCCGTCATCGCGCCCGGCTCCCGGTCCACACCGGTGACGGTTGCGTTGGCCCGGGACGGTCGCATCCGGGTGCAGGTGCACATCGACGAGCGCTCGGCCGGCTTCATGGCCCTCGGTCTCGGGATGGCGTCGGGCCGCCCGGCCGTGGTCGTGACCACGAGCGGGACCGCCGCGGTCGAGCTCCACCCCGCGGTGGTCGAGGCCGATCTGGCCGAGGTGCCGCTCCTGGTGTGCACCACCGATCGTCCGCCCGAGCTGCACGGCGTGGGGGCCCCGCAGACCGTCGAGCAGTGGGGCCTGTACGGGCGGTCCGTCCGGGCGATGGTCGAGCCGGGCGTGCCCCGGGGCGACAACGCGTGGTCCTGGCGCTCGCTGGCCACGCGGACCGTCCTCGACGCCACGGGCTCCCGCCCCGGGCCGGTCCACCTCAACCTGGCGTTCGCCGAGCCCCTGCTGGTGGAGCCGGGGGCGTTGCCCGTCGGCCGGGAGGGCGGCGCGCCGTGGCACGAGGTGGTGCCGGCACCACCGCCGATGAGCGTCCTCGAGGACCTACGGGGCCGGCGGGGGGTGATCGTGGCGGGCCGCGGGAGCGACCCCGCGGTGGTCCGACCCCTGGCGGAGGCCTACCGCTGGCCGGTCCTGGCCGATCCGCTCGGGGGCTGCCGGCACCGCGGCCCGACGACGATCGCCGCGTTCGACCTCCTGGCCCGGACGCCGGGCTGGGCCGAGACCCATCGGCCCGAGGCTGTGGTCCGCATCGGTGCCCCCCCGGCATCGAAGGCGTTGGTCGCCTGGCTGTGCGATGTGCCCATCCACGTGGTCGTCGACCCGATGGGGGCGTTCGCCGATCCGGACCGCCTGGCCACCCACCTGGTGGCCGGCCTGCTGGCCGGTGACAACCAGGCCCCGGCACCGCCGGACTGGCTCGCGGCCTGGCGGGCCGCCGACGACGCCGTTCAGGCGGTGCTGGACACCGAGCTCACCCGGGGGCTCGATGACCCGACGGTGGCCCGCGCCGTGCTGGGCGCCCTGCCGACTGGTGCCGACCTCGTCGTCGCCTCGTCGATGCCGGTGCGGGACGTCGAGTGGTTCGGCGGCACGACCGAGGGCCGGGTCCTCGCCAACCGGGGCGCCAATGGCATCGACGGTGTGGTGTCCACCGCCGTCGGCGTGGCCTTGGCGGGCCGGCCCACCGTGGCCCTGGTGGGCGATCTGGCCTTCCTCCACGACACGAATGGCGTCCTCGGTGCGGCCGGCCGGGACGTGTCGCTGACCGTGGTCGTGGTCGACAACGACGGCGGCGCCATCTTCTCGTTCCTGCCCCAGGCGTCGGCCATGGAGGCGGGGGAGTTCGAGCGCCTCTTCGGCACGCCGCACGGCCTGGACCTCGTCGCGGTCGCGGCCGCCCACGGCGTCGACGCCGCCCCCGTCGAGTCGATCGCCGATCTCGCCGCGGCGGTGGCCGAGCCCGCGCCGGGGATCCGGGTGCGCGTGGTCCGGACCGACCGCCAGGCCAACGTGGCCGTCCACCAGCGCCTCTACGACCTCGTTGCCGTGGCCCTCGCCGACCTGTAGCCCGTCCGGCTGGAGGAACGACGGCAGGGATGGGGGGGGCGGGTCCAGTCCCCGCTGGCCGACCTCGACGAAATGGCTGTCGGATTCCGACAGGTAGCTCGTCGAGAACGGGGGGGGCGCCGACCACCGCCCGCACGCCCCCGACCGACGAGAGCGGCACCCCACGCCCCGTGGTTGCCCCCTTCTGTCCGACGGAGGGACGTCCAGGAGCGTGGCGCCTAGAGCCGGACGAGGGCGCCGAGCATGGCTTGGGCCTTGGCTCGGGTCTCCTCGAGCTCGGCCTCGGGGTCGGAGTCGGCGACGATGCCGACGCCCGCCCAGAGGCGGGCCTCGGTGCCGGTCAGCTCGGCGGAGCGGATGCCGACAGCCCACCGGCCGTTGCCGGCGCCGTCGACCCAGCCCACGGGCCCGGCGTAGCGACCGCGGTCCCCCGGCTCCAGGCGGGCGATGAGGGCGATGGCCGCGTCCCGGGGGTCCCCGCCCACGGCGGGTGTCGGATGGAGGGCCTCGACCAGCTCCAGGACCGAGGGGGCGGGGTCCGAGAGGTGCCCCTCGACCATGGTCCCGAGGTGCTGGACGTTGGCTACGCCGACCAACGACGGCTCGGCCTCCTCGTCGAGGAAGGAGCACCAGGGCAGGAGCGCCTCGTGGACGAAGTCGATCGTGACCTGGTGCTCGGCCCGGTCCTTGGCCGAGGCCAGCAGGCCGGCAGCCAGGCGGGCGTCGGCCGTCGGGTCGCCGCCCCGGGGGGCGGTGCCGGCCAGGGGATGGGAGCGCACGACGTCGTCGTGGCGGGCGACCAGGGTCTCGGGACTGGCGCAGACGAAGCCCTGCACCGCCGCCATGGTGCAGCCCGGGAACGCGGCGGCGAGGCGCCGCAGCACCCCCCGTCGGTCGATGGGTCGGTCCGTGGTCACCACCAGCTCCCGGGCCAGCACGACCTTGCGCAGGTCGGCCGCCCGCACGGCCTCCCGGCCGGCGATCACCGCCGCGCACCAGTCCTCGGCCGACTGGGTGGCTTCCACGGTCACCCGCTCGGGCAGCGGCCCGGGCTCGGAGGCGTCCAGGAGGACCGACGTGGGATCGACCTCGCCGTCGCTCACCGTCGTGACCCATCGGCTCCCTCGGTCATCGCGGCCCACGATGACCTCGGGGACCCGCAGGCGACGGAGGGCGGACGGGAGGAAGGGCCACGCCCCGAAGGCGACCACGCCGGCGCCCGGGCCACCGACCTCGTCATCGACCTCGATGGCGGCCAGCTCGGCCTGGGCAGCCCGCACGTCGTGGACCTCGAGCTCCAGCGCCGTGCCCCGGCCCGCCAGGCCGACACCGTCACGGGCCAGCAGGACACCGTCGAGGCCGGCGACCGAAAGGAGGTCGACGTCGTGCTCGAGACGCCGGGTCCGGGCGACGAGGCTCACGGGGTCAGCTCCGGGTGGCGGTGATGAGCTGGGAGGCGCCGAGGAGGAAGCGGCGGTGCTCGATGCGCTCGAAGCCGGCGGCGCCCAAGCGCTCCAGCAGCTCGAGGCGGGGTGGCAGGTAGGCCGTCGAGGCGGGGAGGTAGCGGTAGGCGTCCCGGTCCGAGAGGAGGCCGCCGATGACGGGCACGATCCGGTCGAAGTACACGTGGTGGCCGTAGCGGATGACCGGGTTGTCGGGCCGGTCCACCTCCAGCAGGCCGATGCGGCCGCCCGGGCGGAGGGTGCGGGCCAGCTCGGCGAAGAGGGCGTCGAGGGAGACGACGTTGCGGAGGGCGAAGCCACAGACGGCCCCGTCGGCCCCGGCGTCGGGCAGGGGCAGGCGGGTGATGTCCCCCTGGGCCCGGGGGGCGGAGGCGTGGCTGGCCTGGAGCATGCCGAGGGCGAGGTCGATGCCGATCGGGACCAGGCCCTGGCGCTCGGCCTCGGCGCACAGGTCGCCGGTGCCGCTGGCCAGGTCCAGCACCACCGACCCGGGTGGCAGGCCGAGCTCGGCCACGGTCGTCCGCCGCCAGCTCCGGTCCAGGCCGAAGGTCATCACCCGGTTCACCAGGTCGTACCGGGGGGCGATGGCGTCGAACATGCTCCGCACTGCCGTGGCCTTGTCGGTGCCCTGGGGGAGGGGCGCGGCGGTCGTGGCCATGTCCGCAGCGTACGGACCGTCGCCCGAGGTCAGATCGGCGCCCACACGTCGAAGGACCGCTTGGGGAAGAGGGCCCCGACGAGGGCCCGATCGGCGACGTAGCCCACGTCGTCGAAGCGGAGCTCCAGCTCCTCGGCGGAGAACCGGCCGAGCAGGAGGGCCGGGAGGGCGTCGGGGGCGATGCCGGCCTTGTCGTCGTCCATCGGGTCCTGTTCCGGCTCGGGGTCCCGCCGCGCCCCCGTGACGACCCCGTCCTCGAGGGAGATGACGACGCCGTCCTCGTAGAAGGACAGGGCCAGATCGGTCGACACCTGG
This sequence comes from uncultured Microthrixaceae bacterium, assembly GCA_963748285.1. Classification (GTDB taxonomy): domain Bacteria; phylum Actinomycetota; class Acidimicrobiia; order Acidimicrobiales; family DATDAH01; genus DATDAH01. Next base: position 690,563 of record CAVVIF010000008.1, on the reverse strand, counting down.
TCGAAGGGCGTGCCGGCCAGGCGGCGGGTCAGCTCGTCCTTGACGTGGTCGAGGAAGGCCGCCGGCTCGGGGATCCGGGCGTAGACGGCGTTGAACCAGGCGGGATCCCGCACTCCGGCCCGCCGCACGACAGTGGCCCACGGATCGCCGTCACGGGCGACGAGGTAGAGCTTCAGCTGCCCGGCCCGGACGGCGGCCGCCGCAGCCAGCGCCTGGGCCGCGCCCTCGGTCCGGGCCGTGCCCCCGACCTGGACGTGGTCCTCCTCGAGGCGGCGCTGGACATAGGCGAACCCCTCGACCTCGCCGTCGCGCCGAACCACGAGGATCTCCTCGTCCCAGGTCGACGCCCCGGAAAGGACCCAGCCCCAGCCGCCGTCCGGCCACACCAGGGTCATGTCCTGACGGGCCTTGGCCGCCCGTTCGAGCTCGGTCAGGGCGGGCGCGTCGGCCTCGGTGGCCGGCTCGACGGCCCAGCCCTCGGGGGCCTTCGGGATGTCGATGGCCCGGTACTCGGGCGAGAACTCGATCGCGTAGCCGTACCCGAGGCGGCGGTACAGGTACGGGATCCCCGTGATGATCAGCACGAGGGCACCCTGCTCGGCGGCCCACCGGTGGTGGAGGTCGAACTGGGCCCGCACCAGGCCGTGCTTGCGGGCCAACGCCTTCGTCGCCACGAACTCGATCTGGGCGGCGGGCACGTCGACCGTCCCGTAGCGGATGCGGTGGGACAGGAGCGTGCAGCAGGAGACGACCGCCCCGTCGTCGTCGACGGCCACGGTCCACCGGCCCGGTCCGTAGCCGTCGCCTTCGATGAGGTGCCGGACCGCGGCGCCCTCGTGCGCGCTGAAGACCTCAGTGCAGAGGACGATGATCCCCTCGTGGTCCTCCGCGGTGGCCTCCCGGATGGTGAAGCCCTCGGGCACGGCGCGCACGGCCCGACGCTATGACCCCTCGGTCCCCGGACTGAGCGGTTTATCCCGGCAGCAGTGGCAGGACGGCGTCCCAGGTGGGCGGGACGAGGTGGAGGAGGCCTTGGGGGTCGTCCTCCACCACGGCGTAGTCGAGGTCCCGGTGACGTTCGATGGAGGCCGCCAGGTCGCCGAAGCCGGCCCCGAGGCCGGTGATGACCCCGACGCCGGTGGGGCCCACGTCGACGGTCGTGACCGTGAGGTCCGGCCGGTCGGCCCCCAGGCAGGCCACCACCTTCCACACGTCGCCCGCCCACGCCACTGTCGTGCGCTCACGGGCGGCCATCGCGGCGTTGGTGGGATGGCAGTCGTGCAGCAGGATCACCGTCCCCGGGTGGGACCAGGCCTCGAGCGAGGCCACGTCGGCCAGCGCGGCCTCGAAGAGGTGGAGGCCGTCGACGAACGCCAGGTCCAGGGGCGCCTCGCCGAGGACGTCGGCTCGGTCGTGGCCGGCGAAGAACGCCTCGCTGGTGGTGGGCACGACCCGTCGGCCCGGTGCGCGCTCGTCCACCTCGGGACCGGGTGCGGGGTCCACGCCCACGGCGACGGTGCCCGGGCGGGTGAGGCCGAGGCTGTGGCCATCGGCGACGCCGATCTCGATGTAGCCCCGCGGCCGGAGGTGGTCCTGGAGCCGATCGAGGAGGGCGTAGTAGTGGGGGAAGGCGGGCTCGGCCACCGTCAGCGGCCCTCGGGCTGGATGGCGCCGCAGTGACGACACTTCGGGTAGGCCCGAGAGGCGGGACCGCCGCACTCCGGGCACGCGGGGACGGTCAGCTGGCCCCGCCGGAGCCGGGTGAGGACGGACCAGACCATGCCGCCGACGGCGATGACGATCAGGACCTCGAACGCGTCGCGGATGAGGTCGCCGGTGTCCACGACGGGACGGTCAGTCGAACCAGATGCGCTGGTGCTCCCGGCTCTCCGGATGCAGGAGTGCGCAGAACAGGGCGATCGGGAACACGATGTTGATCAGGAACCGCAGCGAGATCAGGTCGGGGCCGATGGCCAGGAGGGGCAGGACGACCAGGAGCGCCACTTCGACGGCCGATGACGCCACGCCGAGCCGATAGCCCCACCGGCGGCTGTTGGCGATGCCGTACGCTCCGGCCGCACCAGCCAGCGCGCTCAGCGTGAGCAGTGGGTAGAAGGGCTGGAGCACGCTGAACACGGCGTTGATGTAGAGCAGGAAGACCGCGACCTGGAGGGTCTGGGGCTGCGATGGGTTCGTCCAGCGACGGGTTTCCATGAGCGACAGTCTGGCAGGCCGCACGGGATTTTCCGGATTGGTCCTCGCCGCCGGGGCGGGCACCCGGCTGCGCCCGCTCACCATTGGACGGCCCAAGGCGCTGTGCCCGGTCGACGGCGTCCCGCTCGTCGACCATGCGATCGACCGGGTGCGCCCGGTGGTGGACGAGGTGGCGGTCAACGTCCATCACGGCCGCGACGCCCTCCTGGCCCACCTGGGTGACCGGGTCCATGTGTCGGTGGAGGAGCCCGTCGCCCTCGGCACCGCGGGCGCGGTCGGCGCCCTCCGGGAGTGGATCGACGGACGGCCGACGGTGATCGTCAACGCCGACGCCTGGGGTGAGGGGGGGATGGAGGCACTGGTCGACGGGTGGGACGGCGAGCGGGTGCGGGTCCTGGTCCCGGGCGGCGGCCCGCTGGGGACCCGGTCCCTGATCGCCGGATCGCTCCTGCCGTGGGCGCTGGCCCGGGAGCTCGCCGCCAGTCCATCCGGGCTCTATGAAGCGGTCTGGCGGGACGCCGCCAAGGCGGGGCGGCTGGAGACCGTCGCCCAGGTCGGCCCGTTCGTGGACTGCGGCACGCCGGCGGCCTACCTCGCGGCCAACCTGGCCGCGTCCGGGGGCCGGTCGGTGGTGGAGCCTGGCGCGGAGGTGGCCGGCCGGCTGGTGCGCAGCGTGTGCTGGGAGGATGCGGTGGTCGACGCCGACGAGACGCTGGTCGACGCCATCCGCTTCAGCCGCAGGGGGACCGTCCTGGTGCGCTGACCGCGGTGCCGGCCGGCTGGCCGCAGTGGCGTCGATGTCGACGCCCGGGTTCAGCTGCGGGGGGATCGTGCGGGTGGGTTGACCGTGGTGCCGGCGAGCTGGCCGCAGGCGGCGTCGATGTCGACGCCCCGGTTCTGGCGGACGGTGACGTTCACCCCATCGTCACGGAGGCGAAGGCGGAAGGCCTCGACCGCCTCCGGCGAGGAGCCCTGGGTACCGAAGCCCGGCGTCGGGTTCAAGGGGATGAGGTTCACGTGCGCCCGCTGTCGGCGGGCGATGGTCGCCAGCTCGTCGGCGTCCTGTGACCGGTCGTTGGTGCCGGCGATCATCGCCCACTCGAAGCTGAGGCGGCGGCCCTTGGCGTCCTGCCATTCGGCACAGGCCGCCTCGAGATCGGCGAGGGGGTAGCGCTTGTTGATCGGCACGAGGGCGTCGCGGAGCTCGTCGTTGGCGGCGTGGAGGGAGACGGCCAGGTTCACGGGCAGGGCCTCGGTCGCCAGGCGGCGGATGCCCGGGACGATGCCGACCGTGGAGACCGTCAGGCCCCGGGCCCCGATGCCCAGGTCGTCGTGCAGGCGTTCGACGGCACCCCAGGTCGCGTCGTAGTTGGCGAGGGGCTCACCCATGCCCATGAACACGATGTTGGAGACGCGGCGCTCCCCGGCGGCCCGCCGGGCGTGGACGACCTGCTCCACGATCTCGCCGACGGTGAGGTGCCGGGCGAAGCCGGCCTGTCCGGTCGCACAGAAGTCGCACGCCATGGCGCAGCCGGCCTGGGTGCTCACGCAGACGGTGCTGCGGTCGGGGTAGTGCAGCAGGACGGTCTCGATCGTGTGGCCGCCGTCGACGGCCCAGGCCCACTTGACGGTCTCGCCGCCGTCGCCGGTGCGGCGGGCCACCTCCTGGAGGGCCAGGGGCAGCTGCTCGGCCAGGGTGGAGCGGAGGTGGAGCGGGAGGTTGGTGATGGCCTCGGGGTCGCGCCCCTGGCGGTAGAGGCCGTCCCACACCTGGTCGACCCGGTACCGGGGCTGGCCTGCGAGGAGGGCCTCGAGGCCACTCCGGTCCAGGTCATAGCGGCTCGACACATCCGAAGCGTACGGTTGGCCCGTGACCGATCACCGACCGAAGCCGCCGGTGAGCGAGCACCACCACCGCGACGTCCAGGGAGGCGTGGCCAGGGCCGCGGTCTTCGGTGCCAGCGACGGCCTCGTCTCCAACGTCTCGCTCATCCTCGGCGTGGCGGGGGCCGATCCCGGCGCGGGCTTCGTCCGCCTCGCCGGCCTGGCCGGCCTGATCGCGGGCGCCGTGTCGATGGCGGCGGGGGAGTACGGCTCCATGAAGGCCCAGCAGGAGCTGCTGGAGCGGGAGCTGGCCCTCGAGCGCCGGGAGCTGGCCCGGAACCCCCACGTCGAGACCGTCGAGCTGGCCCAGCTCTACCAGTCCCGCGGCGTCGAGCCCGAGCTGGCCCAGCAGATGGCCCAGGGGGTGATGGTCGACCCCGAGACAGCCCTCCGGGCCCACGCCCGCGAGGAGCTCGGCATCGATCCCGACGCCCTCGGCTCCCCGGTCCGGGCCGCGGTGTCGTCCTTCCTGTCCTTCTCGGTGGGCGCCGTGTTGCCCCTGCTGCCGTGGTTCGTGACCTCCGGCACCACGGCGGTGGTGGCCACGGTCGTCCTGGGCGTCCTCGGTGCGGCCGGCATCGGCGTCGCCCTCGCCGCCTTCACCCTCGGCTCCCGCATCCGCCTCGCCGCCCGCTACGTCGCCATCGCCGTCATCGCCGGCTCCATCACCTTCGCCCTCGGCGCCGCCATCGGCGTCTCCACCTGACCCCCCGGGAGGGGGTCAGGGGGGGGTGAAGGCGGTGGAGGTCTGGTGGGTCTGGAGGCCGAGGGACTGGTAGAGGGCGACGGCGGGGGTGTTGTCGGACTCGACGTAGAGCATGCCGACGGTGAGGCCCTGGGCCGAGAGGTGCTGCAGGCCGGCGACGGTGAGGTCCCGGCCGAGGCCGCGGCCGACGAAGTCCGGGTCCACGGCGATGACGTAGATCTCGCCCAACGGAGGCTGGCCCGGGTGGACCTTGGTCCAGCAGAAGCCGGCGAGGCGACCCTCCGCCTCGTGGAGCAGGAAGCCCTCGGGGTCGAACCACGGCTCGGCCATGCGGCCGGCCAGCACCGAGGCGTCCCAGCCGCCCTGCTCCGGGTGCCAGGAGAACGCCCGGTTGTTGACCGCCAGCCAGGCCTCGTCGTCCTCGCCGGGGTGGAAGGGACGGGTGACCAGGTCGGTGGTCACCGCCAACGGGAGGGGGCAGCGCATCTGCAGCAGCCGCCGGGATGCGACCAGCGCCGCGTGGGCGGCGGCGGTCTCGTGGCGGGCCGTGGTGCCGTGCACCCACCACACGACGTCCGGGCCGGCGGCGACCACGGCGTCCCGCAAGGGGCCCTCGCCGAAGGCGACCGGGTCGTCGGTCGGGTCGAGGACGAGGTCGATCTCCACCAACGTCACCGCGCGGCACACTAACGACGTGATCCGCCCTCGTACGCCTGCTGGACGGGCGCGGGAGACCATGCGGCGCCTGATCGACGAGTATCCCGACGCCCGCTGCGAGCTCGACCACGAGAACCCGTTCCAGCTCCTGGCCGCCACGATCCTCTCCGCCCAGTGCACGGACGTCCGGGTGAACATGGTCACGCCCCACCTCTTCGCCCGGTACCCGACGCCATGGGACCTCGCGGCCGCGGATCCCGCCGAGCTGGAGGAGATCATCCGCTCGACCGGGTTCTTCCGGTCCAAGGCCCGCAGCCTGATGGGCATGGCCCACGGCCTCGTCGAGGACCACAACGGCGAGGTGCCGACCTCGATGAAGGACCTGACCGCTCTCGCCGGCGTCGGGCGCAAGACGGCCAACGTGGTCCGCTCCGTGGCCATGGACCTCCCGGGCCTGCCGGTGGACACCCATGTCGGGCGCCTGGCCCGTCGCCTGGGCCTCACGGTGGAGGAGGACCCGGTGAAGGTCGAGATGGTGCTCAACGCCATGATCCCGGCGGCGGAGCGGGGCCGCTTCAGCCTGCGTCTGATCCTGCACGGCCGGCGGGTGTGCCCGGCGCGCAAGCCCCGTTGCGGCGAATGCGTGCTGAACGACTTCTGTCCATCATCCGAGGTGTGAGTTCGGGGTAGGATCACCCCTGCCAGGTTCCCGCCACCTGGCTACTGGCGACCATCGGGATCCGCCGCCCGAGGTCGCCCACGGCCGGCGCCCCTTCGTGGGGCGCCGGCCCCGCGTCCGGGCTGATCGTCACCCGATCGGGGGGAGCGCTTCCCCAACGACCGTTTGGCGGCGAGTCCCGGCTCAGCGTCCGTCGAGGCGGCGCAGCACAGTGGTCAGCCGGCGGGCCCCGGTGCGCAGCGAGCGCTCGACCTCGTACAGGTCGGTGGCCAGGTCCTCCCGGTCGCGGGCCAAGTCGTCGGCCGCGGCGACGACCCGCTTGATCAGGTCGTCGAGGCTCGATGCGGTCGAGGACAGTTGCGCGTGGTGGGGGCTCACCGGCTCAGTGTGGCCGAAACCCACCGAACCGGGCGGAGGGCGCCGGTACCGTGAGGCGGCCATGGCGCCCGTGCTCGCCCCCCTGCTGACCCGGCTCGACCGCCGTGGTGCCGCCGACCCTGCGGCCGACCTCCCGCGGCCGTCCCTCGGGGGCGACGAGCCCGTCGAGGCCGTGCGGGCGATCCTGGCCGATGTGGCCGCCCGGGGCGACGTGGCCGTGCGCGACCACACCGAGCGGCTCGACAGTGTCCGCCTCGACGACCTGCGGGTCGCGCCGGCGACGGTGGCCGAGTCCCTCGACCGGATCCCCCTCGAGGTGCGAGACGCCCTGGAGCGGGCCGCGGCCGAGGTCCGGGCCTACCACGACGGCCAGGTGCCACCGACCCGCCGCCACGACCGGGACGGCGTGGTCATCGAGGAGTACTACGTCCCTGTCGCCCGGTCGGGCTGCTACGTCCCCGGCGGGCGCGCCCGCTACCCGTCCACCGTGCTCATGACCGTCGTCCCGGCCCGCGCCGCCGGCGTCGACGAGGTGGTGCTGGTCACGCCGCCCGGTCCCGACGGCGAGGTGCCGGTCGAGACCCTGGCCGCGGCCGCCATCGCCGGTGCCGACGAGGTGTACCGCATCGGTGGTGCCCAGGCCGTCGGCGCTCTCGCCCACGGGACCGAGACCGTGCGCCCCGTCGACGTCATCGTCGGCCCCGGCAACGTCTACGTCTCCCAGGCCAAGCGGCAGGTCACCGGTCTGGTCGGGGTCCCGGCGGCCTTCGCCGGTCCCTCCGAGGTGGTGGTCGTCGGGGACGCCTCGGTGCCGGCCGCGCTCTGTGCCACCGACATCGTCGTCCAGGCCGAGCACGGTCCGGGCGGCCTGGCGTGGCTGGTCACCTGGGACGCGGCCGTCGCCGACGCGGTCGACGAGGCCATCGCCGACATCGTGGTCGGGGCCGAGCGCCGGGCCGACATCGAGGCCACCCTGGCCGACGGGGGCTACACGGTCTTGGTCGACGGCCCGGAGGCGGCGCTCGCCGTGGCCAACGCCATCGCCCCCGAGCACCTCCAGCTGATGACCGCCGACCCCGCCGCCCTCGTGCCCCTGGTGCGCAACGCCGGCGCCGTGTTCTGCGGCGCGTGGTCGCCCGCCTCGCTCGGGGACTACACGGCCGGGCCCAGCCACGTGCTGCCCACCTTCGGCTCGGCCCGCTTCGCCGGGGCCCTGTCGGTGCTCGACTTCCTCAAGCAGATCCACGTCGTGACCGCCGACGAATCCGGCCTCGCCCGGCTCGGCCCGGTGGTGGAGACCCTGGCCCTCGCCGAGGGCCTACCCGTCCACGCCGCCTCGATCGGCGCCCGCCGGACGTGGGCGCCGTGAGCCCCGCCCCTGTGCAGCCCCGCGGCGACCTGGCGCTCATGGCGGGCTACCACTCGCCCCAGCTCGACGTACCGGTCCGCCTGAACACCAACGAGTCGCCCGTCGGTCCCCCGGAGCCCTGGGTCGACGAGCTCACCGGCGCGCTCGGTGACGTCGCCTGGAACCGCTATCCGGACCGTGAAGCCGTTGCGCTGCGCGCCGCCCTCGCCGAGCACCACGCCACGACCCCCGACCGGGTCTTCTGCGCCAACGGCTCCAACGAGGTGCTCCAGTCGGTCCTCCTCGCCTACGGAGGCGCGGGACGGTCGGCGGCCACCTTCGAGCCGACCTACGCCGTGCACAGCCACCTGGCCCGCATCACGGGCACGGAGGTCCTCCAGGGCCAACGGGATGACGATTTCGCCCTCGACCTCGACGAGGTCGACCGGGTCCTGGACGAGGGCCCCTCGGTCGTCTTCCTCTGCTCACCGGACAACCCCACCGGCGCGGTGACCGGCCCGGACGTCACCCTCGCCGTCCTCGACCGGTGCGTGGCCGCCGGCGCGCTGCTCGTCGTCGACGAGGCCTACGGCCAGTTCGCCCCGTCCACCGCGCTGGACCTGGTCACCGACGACCGGCCCCTGCTCGTGACCCGCACGTTCTCCAAGACCTGGGCCATGGCCGCCGGCCGCCTGGGCTACGGCGTCGGCCCGTCCTGGATCGTGGACGAGCTGACCAAGGTCGTCCTGCCCTACCACCTCGATGCCGTCACCCAGCTCGCCGGCCGCCTCGCCCTGGGCCACGCCGACGCCATGGCCGCCCGGGTCGAGCAGATCGTGGCCGAGCGGGAGCGCCTGGTCGCGGGCCTCGACCGCCTGGGCGTGCACCAGTGGCCGACCGGTGCCAACTTCATCCTCTTCCGCCCCGAGGCCGCCAGCGGCGACGCCGTCTGGCAGGGCCTCGTGGACCACGGTGTGCTCGTGCGCAACTGCGCCTCGTGGCCCCGCCTGGACGACTGCCTCCGGGTCTCGGTGGGCACGCCGGAGGAGAACGACCGCTTCCTGTCCGCCTTGGAGGAGACCCTGTGAGCGAAGCGAAGGCCCCCCGTACCGCCACCGTGGAACGGACCACGGCGGAGACGAGCATCGAGCTGCGTGTCGACATCGACGGCACCGGTACGACCTCGGTCGACACCGGCCTGCCCTTCTTCGACCACATGCTGGCCCAGCTCGGCCGGCACGGCGGCCTGGACCTGACCATCGCGGCCAAGGGAGACCTCGAGATCGACGCCCACCACACCGTGGAGGACGTCGGCATCGCCCTGGGCGGCGCCCTCAAGGAGGCCCTGGGGGACAAGGCCGGCGTACGGCGCTTCGCGTCCTCGGCCGTGCCGCTGGACGAGGCGTTGGTCGAGGCCGCCCTGGACCTCTCCGGGCGACCGTTCCTCGTCTACGAGATCACCCCTCCGGGCGAGAAGATCCTCGGGGACCCGCCGTTCGACCCCCAACTGGCCGAGGAGTTCTGGCGGGCCCTGGTCACCGCTGCGGGCTGGACCCTGCACCTGAACATGGTCCGGGGCAAGAACACCCACCACGTGATCGAGGCCTCGTTCAAGGCCACCGCCCGCGCCCTGCGCGACGCCGTGCGGGTCGAAGGAGCGGGCATCCCGTCCACCAAGGGGACCCTTTGAGCGAGGCCGACCGTCCCCTCGTGGCGGTCCTGGACTACGGCATCGGCAACCTGCGCTCGGCCCAGAAGGCGCTCGAGCACCTGGGTGCGGATGCCCGGCTGACCGCGGACCCCGGCCTCATCGCCGACGCCGTCGGTGTGGTGCTGCCCGGGGTCGGGGCCTTCGGCGCGTGCATGGCCGCTCTGCACCGCACTGGCCTGGCCGACGAGAGCCTGGCCGCGGTCGCCTCCGGGCGGCCCTTCCTGGGCATCTGCGTGGGGATGCAGCTGCTCTACGCCGCCTCCGAGGAGGACCCCGGGGTGCCCGGCCTCGGCGTCCTGCCCGAGACGGTGCGGCGCCTGCCCGACGGCGTGAAGCACCCACAGATGCAGTGGAACGTCCTCCGACGCCGGGGCGAGCCGGCGATGCTGGCCGGGGTGGCCGACCCCGTGTGGGTCTACTTCGTGCACTCCTTCGCCGCCGAGGTCGGCACCGGCGTGGCCGTGACCTGTGACTACGGCGGCGAGGTGGTCGCCGGGGTCGAGCACGAGAACGTGTGGGCGATGCAGTTCCACCCCGAGAAGTCCGGCGCGGCCGGCCAGGAGATCCTGGCCAACTTCCTGGCTCGGCTCCCGTCGTGAACCTCTACCCGGCCATCGACCTGCTGGACGGGCGCTGCGTGCGCCTGCGCCAGGGCGACTACGACCGCCGTACCGACTACGACGCGGACCCGGTCGGGCGGGCCCGACAGTTCGCGGCCGACGGCGCCCCGTGGATCCACGTGGTGGACCTCGACGCCGCCCGCAGCGGCGAGCCCGTCAACCGGGAGGTGATCGGCCGCATCGTGGCCGCCGTCGACGTCCCGGTGCAGGTCGGCGGTGGCGTGCGCTCCCGGGCCGACGCCGAGGCGCTGTGGGGCGCCGGAGTGGCCCGTGTCGTCATGGGCACCGCGGCCCTGGACCAGCCGGACCTGGTGGCCGAGCTCGTCCCCGACGGTGCCGTCGCCGTCGGGCTGGACGCCCGGGGCCGGGCGCTGGCCGTCCACGGCTGGGAGGCCGACGCCGGCCTCGACCTCCTGGAGGCGGCCACCCGCTTCGGGGACATGGGCGTCGCGGCGCTCGTCGTCACCGAGATCGGTCGGGACGGGATGCTGGAGGGTCCCGACCTCGAGGGCCTGGCCGCCGTCCTGGAGGTGACCACGGCACCGGTCGTGGCGTCGGGCGGTGTCGGCTCCCTGGCCGACCTCGAGGCGCTCACCGCCCTCGCCCTCGAGGGGGTGATCGTGGGCCGGGCCGTCTACGACGACCGGCTGACGGTCGCCGACGCCGTGGCGGTGCTGAACCGGTGAACGTCGCCCGGGTGATCCCCTGCCTCGACGTCGACGCCGGTCGGGTGGTGAAGGGCGTCAACTTCGTCGGCCTGACCGACGCCGGGGACCCCGTCGAGCTGGCCGCCCGCTACGACGCCGAGGGCGCCGACGAGATCGTGTTCCTGGACATCACCGCCTCCTCCGACAAGCGGGAGACCATCGTCGACCTGGCCCGGCGGACCGCCGAGGAGGTCTTCATCCCCTTCACCATCGGTGGTGGTGTCCGCGAGGTCGACGACGCCCGTCGCCTGCTGCGGGCCGGCGCCGACAAGGTCTCGGTCATGACCGCCGCAGTGCAGGACCCCGACCTCGTGTCGGCCATCGCCACCGAGTTCGGCGCCCAGTGCATGGTCGTGGCCATCGACGCCCGTCGGCAGCCGGACGGCACCCCCGAGGTGTTCACCCACGGCGGGCGCACCCCGACCGGGCTGAACGCCGTGGCCTGGGCCGAGGAGGTCGTCCGGCGCGGCGCGGGGAGATCCTGCTGACCTCCATGGACCGGGACGGCACCCGGGACGGCTTCGACCTCGAGCTGACTGCCGCGGTCAGCGACGCCGTCGGGGTCCCGGTGATCGCCAGTGGCGGCGTGGGCACCTTGGAGCACCTGGCCGACGGGATCCTGGAGGGCAAGGCCGACGCCGTCCTGGCGGCCAGCATCTTCCACTTCGGCGAGCACACGGTGGCCGAGGCCAAGGCGGTCATGGCCGCCCGGGGCATCACCGTCCGGCCCGTCTGAGGGGTCCAGCCGGTACCGTCGCCGTCATGGCCGACTCGGCGAACGGCAAGGCGCCCACCACCTCCACGGGCAAGGACCAGCGGGGACGGGAGCGCCTCCCGATCAAGATGCTGAACGACCGCATCCTGGTGGACATGGACCGCCAGGAGGGCGAGCGGCGCAGCACCGGCGGGATCCTCATCCCGGCCACCGCACAGGTGGGCAAGCGCCTGGCCTGGGCCGAGGTCATCGCCGTGGGCCCCAACGTGCGGGCCATGGAGCTGGGCGACCACGTGCTCTTCAACCCCGAGGACCGCTACGAGGTCGAGGTGGGCGGCGACGACTACCTCATCCTGCGGGAACGCGACATCCACGCCGTGGCCGCCACGCGGCTCGAGGAATCCGGCGCCGGCCTCTACCTGTAATGGCCCGGGGGAGGCCCGACCCCCCTCCGTAGGATGACGGGGTGAGCCCCATCTCGACCCCCCTCGCCGCCACGCCCGAGCAGCTGGCGGCCGTGACCTACAACGCCGACGGCCTCGTGCCCGCCATCGTCCAGGAGGAGGGCACCGGCCAGGTGCTGATGATGGCCTGGATGAACGAGGAGTCCCTGGCCAAGACCATGGAGACGGGCCGCACCTGGTTCTGGAGCCGCTCCCGCCAGGAGTACTGGTGCAAGGGCGAGACCTCCGGGGACCGGCAGTACGTGCGCCGGGCCGCCTACGACTGCGACGGCGACACCCTCCTGTTCGTGGTCGAGCAGGAGGGCAAGGGGGCCTGCCACACCGGTGAGTACTCCTGCTTCTTCCGTGACTTCGGTGATCCAACCGACGCGTGAGGAGCTCTTTCCGCAACGTCGACCGGATCTGTCACAAGATCTCGAACAAGGGTTGAGCACGGTGGAGTCGATGGTGAATCCAGGGCGTGAGGAGTTCCGGGCCCTGGCCCGGGACCACACCGTCATCCCCGTCTGGCGGGAGCTGCTCGCCGACTTCGTGACGCCGGTGTCGGCGTTCGCGCGCCTGGTCGACGACGGCCCCGGCTTCCTGCTGGAGTCGGTCGACCGGGGCGAGCGGGGCAGCCGCTACTCGTTCGTCGGTCGGCATCCGCTGGCCACCCTCGTGGCCCGGGGCAACGAGGTCGAGGTGCGGGACGGGACGATCCACGGGCTGCCCACCGACGAGGGCATCCTCGGCGCCATCGAGTGGTTGGTCGATGCCTACCGGGCGCCGCCCCTGCCGGAGCTACCGCCCCTCCACGCCGGCGTCATGGGCTACCTCGGCTACGACGTGGTCCGGGAGGTCGAGCGCCTCCCCGCGCCACCGGAGGACGACCAGGGCCACCCCGATGCCATCGTGTCGGTCATCGGCGAGGTGGCGGCCTTCGACCACTGGAACCAGCAGGTCACCCTGGTGGCCTGCGCGGTCGTCGGCCCGGGCGTCGACGACGCGGGCATCGACGAGATCTACGACGACGCCGTCGAGCGGGTCGAGGCCCTCGCCCGGGACGGCGCCCGGCCGGTGGACGAGCCGCTGCTGGAGCCCCCCCGTCGGGACGAGCCGCTCCCGGAGTACCGCTCCGTGCTCGGTTCGGAGGCGTACCAGAAGGCCGTGGCGGTGGCCAAGGAGCACATCGTCGCCGGCGACATCTTCCAGGTCGTGCTGTCCCAGCGCTTCGACGTGGACCTCGACGCCGACCCCTTCGACGTCTACCGGGTCCTCCGCCAGATCAACCCCAGCCCGTACATGTACTTCGTGCGCTATCCCGAGATCACCGTCGTCGGGGCGTCACCCGAGCCGATGGTCCAGCTCCGGGACGGACGCGTCGTGTCCCGGCCCATCGCCGGCACCCGCCCCCGGGGGGCCACCGAGGAGGAGGACCGGCGCCTGGGCGCCGAGCTCCGGGAGCACCCCAAGGAGGTGGCCGAGCACGTGATGCTGCTCGACCTCGCCCGCAACGACGTGGGTCGTGTGGTCCGGTTCGGCACCGAGCAGGTCGACGAGCGGATGATCCTCGAGCGCTACAGCCACGTGATGCACCTCACCTCCCAGGTGTCCGGGGAGCTGGGCGAGGGTCGCACGCCCGTCGACGTGCTGCGGGCCACCCTCCCGGCGGGGACGGTCTCGGGGGCCCCGAAGGTGCGGGCCATGGAGATCATCGACGACCTCGAGCCCACCCGTCGGGGGCCCTACGCCGGGATCGTCGGCTACCTGGACTTCTCGGGCAACATCGACACCGCCATCACCATCCGCACCCTGCTCGTCGGCGCTGACGGGCAGGCGTCGGTCCAGGCCGGGGCGGGGATCGTCTTCGACAGCGACCCGGCGGGTGAGGACGCGGAGTGCCACGCGAAGGCCCGTGCGGTCCTGGCCGCCATCCCCTCGGCCCGGCGCATGACCGCGGCCCGACGGGCAGCGGCGGAGGCCGACCATGGCTGACGCGCCGGTGGCCGTGGTCGTCGAGCGGGACGTGGTCACCGTCGAGGGCCCCGACGCCGCCGCCTACCTGCAGGGCCAGCTGAGCCAGGAGGTGGAGGGCTTGGCCGTCGGGGACTCGGCCTGGACCTTCCTGCTCCAGCCCCAGGGCAAGGTGGACGCCTGGTTCCGGCTCATGCGCACGGGGCGACGAGGCCTTCCGGGCCGATGTCGACGCCGGCCACGGCGAGGCCGTGCTGGCCCGCCTGCAGCGCTTCCTGCTGCGGACCAGGGCCGACCTGACCTTCAGCACCCAGCCGATGGTCGCCGTCCGCGGGACGGCGACGGTGACGGGCGCCGCGGTACCCGGCCTCGACCCGGCGTGGCCCGGGGTCGACGGGGTGGATCTGCTCGGCACCGACCAGGTGCCCGACGGCGTGGACCCGGCGCCGGCCGACGCCCTGGAGCGCCTGCGCATCCAGGCCGGCGTCCCGGCGATGGGCGCCGAGTTGACCGAGCGCACCATCCCGGCCGAGTCCGGAGTGGTCGAGCGCTCCGTGAGCTTCACCAAGGGCTGCTTCACCGGCCAGGAGCTGGTGGCCCGCATCGACAGCCGGGGCGGCAACGTCCCTCGCCACCTCCGCCGGCTGGAAGCAGACAGTGACCTGCCGGTCGGGGCCGAGGTGGTCGTCGACGGCCGGGTCGTGGGCGAGGTCACCTCGTCCGTGCCGGCGGGCGAAGGCGACCCCGCGGTCGCCCTCGCCTACATCGGTCGGGCCGTCGAGGCGCCGGCCGAGGGCACCGTTTCCGACGTGCCCGTACGGATCCTGGCGGTCCCGAGCCGGTGACCTACCTCGACGGCATCGTGGCCCTTCACCGGGACCGGGCCGCCACCGACGCCCGCTCCCGGGACGACGCGCTGGACGCCGCCCGGCAGGCGCCGGCCCCACGGCCGTTCCGGCAGGCGCTGGCCTCCGCCACGGGGGTCGCCCTCATCGCCGAGGTCAAGCGCCGGTCGCCGTCGAAGGGGGACCTGGCCCCGGGGCTGGATCCCGCCACGCTGGCCGCCCAGTACGAGGCCGGCGGCGCCACCTGCCTGTCCGTGCTCACCGACGAAGCCCACTTCGGGGGCTCGGCCGCCGATCTGGCGTCCGCCCGCGCCGCCGTGGGCCTGCCCGTGCTCCGCAAGGACTTCACGGTCGACGAGATCGACGTGTGCGACGCCCGGTTGATGGGCGCCGACGCCGTCCTGCTGATCGTGGCGGCCCTGGACGACGGTGAGCTCCGGGCCTTCGCCCAACTGGCGGGCGAGCTGGATCTGGCCGCCTTGGTCGAGGTCCACGACGCCGCGGAGGTGGAGCAGGCCCTGGCCGCCGGGGCCGACCTGATCGGGGTGAACCAGCGCGACCTCATGACCTTCGCGGTGGACACCGAGCGGGCACTCGACCTCGCCGCCGACCTCCCCGCCGGGGTGGTCCGGGTGGCCGAGTCGGGCATCACCGGCCCGGCCGACGTCCTGGTCCTGGCCGAGGCCGGCTACGACGCCGTGCTGGTGGGCGAGAACCTCGTCACCTCCGGTGATCCCACCGCGGCCACCGCGGGCCTGGTCGACGCCGGAATGGGCCGCAGCGGCACCCAGGGCGACAGGTAGCGTCCCGGCCGTGTTCGTCAAGATCTGCGGGATCACGAGCGAGGAGGACGCCCTGCTGGCCGTGGCCATGGGCGCCGACGCCGTGGGCTTCGTGTTCGCCCCCTCGCCCCGCCAGATGGCCCCGAACAAGGTCCGCGAGATCGCCTCCCGCCTCCCGCCGGAGATCCTCACCGTCGGCGTGTTCCGGGACAGCACCAGGCAGCAGGTGGTCCAGACCGTGCAGACCTGCGGGCTGAAGGCCGCGCAGCTCCACGGACGGGAGACCCCCGAGGTCACCCGAGCCGTGCGCGAGCGGGTGGGTCTGGTCATCAAGGGACTCCCGGCCGGGGACCAGGCGCTGGCCCACTGGGACGAGTACGGCGCCGATGCGCTGCTCCTGGACGCCCCCCGCCCCGGATCGGGCGAGGTGTTCGACTGGTCGCTGGCCGACGGCGTGCCCCTGAACCGGAAGGTCATCCTGGCGGGCGGCCTGACCCCCGCGAACGTGGCCGACGGCATCGCCGCCGTGCGCCCGTGGGGCGTCGACGTGTCCAGCGGGGTCGAGTCCTCGCCGGGGCGCAAGGACCCGACCAAGGTCCGGGCCTTCGTCAAGGCGGCCCGCGCCGCGGCCCCCGAGGACGAGTACGAGGACCGCAGCGGCCGGGGCATCTACGACTGGGAGAGCGGAGACCGGGCTGCAGTGAGCGTCAGCGGAGCCGATCCGTCTGATGCCCACGCCGGGACCCGACGGCCGCTTCGGCCGGTTCGGTGGCCGCTTCGTGCCCGAGACCCTGATCCCCGCCTGCGAGGAGCTGGAGACGGCCTTCACCGACGCCTGGGCCGACCCGGCGTTCCGGACCGAGCTGGACGACCTGCTGCGGGACTACGCCGGGCGGCCCTCGATCCTCACCGAGTGCGAGCGGCTGGGCGAGGAGCTGGGGTTCCGCCTGTTCCTCAAGCGGGAGGACCTGAACCACACCGGTTCCCACAAGATCAACAACGTGCTGGGCCAGGCCCTGCTGGCCAAGCGGATGGGCAAGTCCCGTCTGGTGGCCGAGACCGGCGCCGGCCAGCACGGGGTGGCCACCGCCACCGCGGCCGCCCTCCTGGGCATGGAGTGCATGGTCTACATGGGCGAGGTCGACATCGCCCGCCAGGAGCTGAACGTCTTCCGGATGGAGATGCTGGGCGCCGAGGTGCGGCCCGCCACCTCCGGCAGTCGAACGCTCAAGGACGCCGTGAACGAGGCCATGCGGGACTGGGTGGCGACCGTGGAGAGCAGCCACTACTGCCTCGGCTCGGTCATGGGGCCCCATCCGTACCCGTGGATGGTGCGGGAGCTGCACCGGGTGGTGGGCGAGGAGGCCCGGGCGCAGATGCTCGAGCGGACCGGGGCGTTGCCCGACGTCGTCGTGGCCTGCGTGGGCGGCGGCTCGAACGCCATCGCCATCTTCTCGGGGTTCGTCGACGACCCGGGTGTCGAACTGGTCGGGGTCGAGCCCGCCGGCGGGGCCGCCGTGGGCCACGGCGTGCCCGGGGTGGTGCACGGCAGCACGTCGTTCCTGCTCCAGGACGAGGCCGGCCAGGTCCAGGAGGCGCAGTCGGTGTCGGCCGGGCTCGACTACCCGGGCGTCGGCCCCGAGCACGCCCATCTGGCCGACATCGGGCGGGCCCGCTACGAGGCGGTCACCGACGACGAGGTCCTGGACGCCTTCTTCCTGCTCGGCCGCACCGAGGGGATCATCACCGCCCTGGAATCGGCCCACGCCCTGGCCTGGATCGCCCGGGAGCGGGCCGCCCTGGCCGGTCGGACCGTCCTGCTCAACCTGTCGGGCCGGGGCGACAAGGACGTGGCCCAGGTCGCCGAGCTCCGTGGCTGAGCCGCATGGGTGAGGTCGTGGTGCCGGTCCCGCCGGCGCCGGAGGCGATCGGGGCGCTGGAGGCCGCGCTGCGGGCGGGTCGGGACGCGGGGCGCAAGCTCCTGGTGCCGTACATCACCGGCGGCCTGCCGGGCTGGGCCGCCCTGCTGGACCCCTTGGCCGAGGCCGGCGCCGACGCCATCGAGGTCGGCATCCCGTTCTCGGACCCCGTCATGGACGGCCCGGTCATCCAGGAGTCCTCCGAACGGGCCCTGGCGGCGGGGGCGACCCCCCGGTCGATCGTCGACGAGCTGGCCGAACGGGAGACGGCGGTCCCGCTGGCGGTGATGACCTACTACAACCTGGTCTTCCGCTGGGGCCACCAGCGCTGCGCCGACGAACTGGCCCGAGCGGGCGTGGCTGCGGCGATCCTGCCGGACCTGCCCCTCGACGAGGTCGGGCACTGGGCCCGGGCGGCGGACCAGGCCGGGGTCGAGACCGTGCTGCTCGCCGCGCCCACCTCGCCCGACGAACGCCTGGCGCGGATCTGTGCCCGCTCGAGGGGCTTCGTCTACGGCGTCGGCCTCTTGGGCATCACGGGTGAGCGGGACGCCTTGGCGGCGACCGCGGTGGAGGTGGCCCGGCGGCTCAAGGCGGTCACCGACAAGCCGGTGCTGATCGGTGTGGGCATCTCCACCCCGGCCCAGGCGGTGGAGGCCTGCACCGTGGCCGACGGCGTCGTGGTCGGCTCCGCGCTCGTCCGGCGGCTCGCTCGAGGGGGCCACCCCGACGGAGGCGGCGGAGCTCGTCGGGGGGTTCCGAAACGCCCTCGACACCGGAAATGCTTGACTTTGGGGGGTCAAATCGACTCGCGTGGCCTTCTGCCGGTTCGTTTCGGGACCGACCCGATCGTCCGACCAAGCCCAGGAGGGTGCAATGAACAAGAGTGAGCTGATCGACGCCATTGCTGAGAAGAGTGGCGTCAGCAAGTCGGATGTGGGGGCAGTGATCGACGGTTTCGCCGAAGTCGCCTACGGGGCGGTCGGCTCCGGGGACAAGATCACCATCCCCGGGTTCCTCTCCATCGAGCAGACCTTCCGGTCCGCTCGCACGGGTCGGAACCCGCAGACGGGGGCGACCATCCAGATCGCGGCCACGAACGCGGCCAAGGTCTCGGCCGGTTCCAAGCTCAAGGCTGCGGCCAAGGGCTGACGCACGCTCCGATCCACGGGGGCGGCCTCCGGGCCGCCCCCGTGGCGCGTCCGGGCTCAGGCGCCCAGCGCGGTCGCCAGGCGCTCCACGGCGCAGGTCAGGGCCTCCGGGCCCTCGGTGGCGAAGGACAGGCGCAGGCCGCTGCGGTGCGGGTCCTGGACCGAGAAGGCGTTCCCGGGGACGAAGGCCATGCCGGCGTCCAGGGCCCGGGGGAGCAGGGCGCCCGTGTCGGTGCCGTCCTGCAGCCGGGCCCAGAGGAACATGCCGCCCTCGGGGGCGTGGAAGGCGATGCGGTCGCCCAGCTGGTCCCGTAGGGCGTCCTGGAGGGCCCTGCTCTGCCGGCCGTACCGCTCCCGCAGGCCCTCGAGGTGGGGTTCCAGGAAGCCGGGGCGGCTCAGGATGCCGGCGGCGATCGCTTGGTTGAGGCTGGAGGTGTGGAGGTCGGTGGCCTGCTTGAGCACCACCAGACGGGCGGCCAGCGGGGCCGGGGCGACCGCCCAGCCCACGCGGAGGCCCGGGGCCAGGACCTTGGACGTCGTGCCCAGGGTGACGACGCGGTCCGACAGGGTGCTGAGGGCCGGAGGCCTGTTCCCCGCCCAGCGGAGGGCGCCGTAGGGGTCGTCCTCCACGATCAGGAACCCGTAGTGGTCGGCCAGGCGCGCCAGGTCCTGGCGCCGATCGGCGCTCAGGGTCACCCCCGAGGGGTTGTCGAACTCGGCCACCACATAGACCAGTGCCGGCCGGAGGCCGGCCGACGAGCCGGTCGGCGAGGAGGTCGACCCGGAGGCCCTCGCCGTCGGCCGGGATCCCCGCCAGGTCGGCCCCGGCCAGCCGGAAGACCTGGAGGGCGCCGACGTAGCCCGGGTCGGCCAGGGCGATCGTGGCGCCGGGGGTGACGGTGGCCCGGACGAGCAGGTCCAGGGCCTGTTGGGACCCGTGGGTGACCAGCACCTGGTCCGGGTCGGTGGCCACCGGCCGTTGGTGCGCCACCCACGCCCGCAGCCCCGGATGGCCCTCCGTGGTGGAGTACTGGAGGGCGGCCTCGGCGCCGGAGGCGAGGATCTCCTCGGTGACCGAGGCGATCGCGTCGACCGGGAAGGCGGCGGGCGACGGCAACCCGCCGGCCAGCGAGATCACGTCGGGGCACTGGGTGAGGTGCAGCAGGTCGCGGATGGCGGAGGAGCCCACACGCTCGGCGGCGCCCGACGAGGGCAGAGGTGGGGTCAGGGCGATCGGGGACTTGCTCATGGCTCCGGACTGTGTCACAAGTGGACCATGAGCAACAGGGCCACTTTCCAGGGAGTGGACCAACCCATCCCCGCTGACCGGCGGGCCCGGGCCGCCGAGGTCCGTCGGGTGGTCGACGAGCTCGGGGACTGGTCGGTGGGCGCGGGACCGCTGTTCCGACGACTGGCCCTGGCCCTGACCCGGGCCCTGGAACGGGGCGCGGTCGCACCGGGGGCCCGGCTCCCGTCCGAACGGGCACTCGCCGGCGCCCTCCGGGTCAGCCGGGGCACCGCGGTGACGGCCTATGACCTGCTGGTGGCCGACGGCCTCGTCGAGCGGCGGGTCGGCAGCGGGAGCTTCGCCGTCGGATCGGCGGCGATGGGCCTGCCCGCGGGTCGGGAGGGCTCGGCCCTGGTGGCCCGCCTCGTGGACCGGTCCGTCGCGCCGCCCGCCGACCTGGTGGACCTCTCCATCTCGGTGCTCCACGACAGTTCCGGTCTGCCCGATGCCGGGGTGACGACGGCGGACCTGCTGACGGCGGCGCCCGACACCGGCTACGGCCCGTGGGGTCGCCTGGCCCTGCGCCGGGCCGTGGCCGACCTGCTCGGCGCCGGGGGGCTGCCGTCGACCCCCGAGCAGATCGTGATCACGACCGGCGCCCAACAGGCCCTCAGCCTGGCCGCGTCCTGCTGGGTCCGCCCCGGGGACCGGGTGGTCCTGGACGATCCGACCTATCCCGGCGCGCTGTCCACCTTCACCGCGGCCGGAGCCGAACTGCTCGGGTTGCCGGTCGACCACGGCGGTCCCCGACCCGACGCCCTGGCCGAGGCCCTCGGTGGCCACCCCGCGATGGCCTACTTCCAGTCCGGCCCCCACAGCCCGACGGGCCTGGTGCTTCCGTCCGCTCGGCGGCGCGACCTCGCCGACCTGCTCGTCGCCTCGCGTGTGCCCCTCGTCGAGGACGTGGCCCTGGCCGGCCTGGCCTGGACCCCGGGCCCGCCCCCGGTGGCGGCGCTCGCGCCGGATCATCCGACCGCCGTGATCGGCTCGCTGAGCAAGCTGCTCTGGGGCGGCCTGCGGCTCGGCTTCGTCCGAGCGCCGGAGCCGGTCGCCCTCCGCTTCGCCCGGGTCAAGGCGACCCACGACCTGGGCTCGTCGGTGGTCAGCCAGCTGCTGGCGGAGCGGCTCTTGGTGTCGCCCGGTCTGACGGCCTTCCTGGCCAACCGCCGGGCCAAGCTGCAGGGTCGCTACGCCGTCCTGGCCCGGGCCCTGCGGGATGCCCTGCCCGACTGGACCTGGATCGAGCCCGACGGGGGCCTGTCGGTGTGGGTCCGCCTGCCCGGCCCCCTGGCGGGGTCCTTCGCCCAGGTGGCCCTCCGTCACGGCGTCGCAGTGGCCACCGCCGACGCGCTCTCGGTGACGGAGGCCCACACCGACCGGATCCGCCTGTCCTTCGCGGGCCCGCCCGACGACCTCCGGGAGGGCGTCGCCCGCCTGGCCGCCGCCTGGGCCGACCTGGCGACGGGATGACCGTCGACGGCGGCTACGTTGCGCCGCATGGCTGATCCCAAACGACTCGAGGCAGGCGACAAGGCCCCGGCCATCGCCCTGCTGGACCAGAACGGCGAGAAGGTGAAGCTGTCGGACTTCAAGGGCCGGCCCGTCCTCGTCTACTTCTACCCGAAGGCCGACACGCCGGGGTGCACGACCCAGTCCTGTGGCCTGCGGGACGTCCTGGGCGACATCGGGGACGCGGTCGTCCTCGGCATCAGCCCGGACCTGCCCCCCAAGCTGGCCAAGTTCGACGAGAAGTACGGGCTCGGCTTCACCCTCCTGTCGGACCCCGAGCACACGGTGGCCGAGGCCTATGGCGTGTGGGGTGAGAAGAAGAACTACGGCCGGACCTACATGGGGATCATCCGCTCGTCCTTCCTGGTCGGAGCCAACGGAAAGATCCAGGAGGCCTGGTACAAGGTCAGTCCCAAGGACACGCCCACCAAGTTCCTGGCGGCTCTGGCGTCGTGACCGAGGCCACCGGATGGGCGCCCGGTGACCCGATGCCCCGGCCCGACGAGGTCATCCCGCACCGCCCGCCGTTCCTCCTGGTGGACGAGATCACTCGAGATCGTCCCCGAGGTCCGGACGGTCGGCCGCTGGTGCCCCTCGCCGGACGAGCCGTTCTTCACGGGCCACTTCCCGGCGTACCCCGTCGTCCCGGGCGTGCTGCTGGTCGAGGCCATCGCCCAGGTCGGGGCCGTGGGCGCGCTGGTCTCGGACGGCCGGCCGGGTGACATCCCCTTCTTCGGCGGCATCGACAAGGCCCGCTTCCGGCGTCAGGTGCGCCCCGGTGAGGACATCCGACCTCGAGGTGGAGGTCACCCAGCGCTCGAAGCGGGCCGGCAAGGCGGTCGGCCGGGCCACCGTCGACGGTGAGCTGGCCTGTGAGACCGGCCTCTTCTTCCTCGCCGTGAACCGCTCGGAGCTGCCGGGGGCCTAGGCCTCCGGGCGGCGCCCCGAAGACCACGCAGCCGTTGTGGCCGCCGAAGCCGAACGAGTTGGACAGCGTCGGCCCGGGCACCCAGTCCCGTCCGTCGCCGGTGACCACGTCGATCGGGGCGAGGTCGTCCTCGGCCGCCACGTGGTTGGCGGTCGGGCGGGATCAGGCCGTGCTGCATCGAGAGGACGACGGCGGCGGCCTCCAGGGCCCCGGCGGCGCCCAGGCTGTGGCCGGTGACGCCCTTGATCGAGGTGACCGGCGGACCCTTGGCCCCGAACACCTTGACGATGGCCTCGGCCTCGGCCGCGTCGTTCAGCGGGCGTCGAGGTGCCGTGGGCGTTGACCTGGGCGACGTCGTCGGGGTTGACCCCGGCGTCGGCCAGCGCCAACTCCATGCAGGTGACCGCACCGGACCCGCCCGGGGAGGGGGCGGTGATGTGGTGGGCGTCGGCGGTGCTGGCCGAGCCCAGCACCTCGGCCAGAGGCGTGGCCCCACGGGCCCGGGCGTGCTCGAGCTCCTCGAGCACGAGGACCCCGGCCCCCTCGGCCATGACGAAGCCGTCCCGGTCCTTGTCGAAGGGACGGGACACGCCCGTGGTCGACAGCGCGGTCATGTTCTCGAAGCCGGCCACCCCGGTCGGGGTGATGGCGCTCTCGGTGCCACCGGTGACCACGGCGTCGCAGCGCCCGCTGACGATCAGGCGGGCGGCGTTGCCGATGGAGTGGGTGCCGGCGGCGCAGGCGGTCACCGTGGTCTCACAGGGGCCGCGGAAGCCGTGACGCATCGAGACGCGGGCCGCCGCGGCGTTCGGCATCAGCATGGGGATGAGGAAGGGCGAGACCCGGGCGGCGCCGCGGACGCGGTGGACCTCGACCTGGTCCTCCAGGGTGTGGAGGCCCCCGATGCCGGTGCCGATGAGCACGCCGATGCGGTCGGGGTCCCCGCCGGGGTCACCGGACTGCTCGAGGGCCAGACCGGCCGCACCGGCGGCGAGCTGGGTGAAGCGGTCGGCCCGACGGGCGTCCTTGGGCCCGTCGAACCACGGACCCGGATCCCAGTCCTCGATCTCGCGGGTCTTGCCCACGTCGCGCCGGGCCGAGCAGGGCGGTCCAGAAGGCGTCGGCGCCGATGCCGACGGGCGACACCACACCGATGCCGGTGACGACGACGCGTCGTCCCTCCATGCTCAGAGCTTGGAGCGGACGAGGTCGACGGCCTGGGCGACCGTGCGCGATGCCCTCCAGCTCCTCCTCCTCGATGCTGACGTCGAACTCGTCCTCGAGCGCCATGACCAGCTCGACGAGGTCGAGGCTGTCGGCGTCGAGGTCGTCGGCGAAGTTGGCCTCGAGGGTCACCTTGTCGGCGTCCACGGCCAGCACCGTCACGGCGTGGCCCTTGAAGCGCTCGAACAGATCATCACTCACGGGGGGTCTTCTCCTGTCTGGGGGGATTGCCGTCGACGGATCATCGTGGACGGGGCTCAGCTTCCCACGCCCATGCCCAGGCCGCCGTCGACGGGGAGGTTGGCCCCGGTCACGAAGGCGGCGTCGTCGGACGCCAGGAAGGCGACCGCGGCGGCCACCTCCTCGGGTTGGCCGACGCGGCCGAGGGGCACGATCGAGGTGAGCAGGGCCCGCTGGTCCTCGGTCAGGGCCTGCAGCATGTCGGTGTCGATGGGGCCCGGGCTGACCACGTTCACCGTGATCGACCGCGGGGCCAGCTCGCGGGCCAGGGAGCGGGCGAAGCCCAGCAGCCCGGCCTTGCTGGCGGCGTAGTTGGCCTGGCCGGCGGAGCCGATCTGGCCCACGACCGAGCCGACGAGGACGATTCGGCCCCAGCGGGCCCGCAGCATGCGCTTGGCGGCCCGCTTGGCCACCCGGAAGGCGCCGGTGAGGTTGGCGTCGAGGACGCGGGTGAAGTCCTCCTCCTTCATCATGAGCAGGAGGGTGTCGGCGTTCAGGCCGGCGGCGTGAGACGAGGACCTCGACCGGGCCGAGCTCGTCCTCGACCGCGGCGAAGGCGGCTTCGACCGACGTCGGCGTCGGTCACGTCGCACGCGACACGGGAAGCAGCCCGGGTTCGTCGGGTCGCTGGCTGCGGTAGGTGATCGCGACGCGGTGACCGGCGTCGGCCAGCGCGCGTGGCACACGCCAGGCCGATGCCCCGGTTCCCGCCCGGTGACGAGGGCGACGCGGCCGTCGCTCACGTCGGGGACCCGCCCCAGCGCACGAGGGCGCTGGCGCCGGTCATGCCGGCGCCGAAGCCGACCAGCAGCACGAGGTCGCCGTCTGCGAGGCGCCCGGTGTCGGCGGCTTCGGCCAGGGCGAAGGGGATGGAGGCCGCGGACGTGTTGCCGGTGCGCTCCAGCACGGACATGACTCGCTCGTCGGGCACGCCGAGGCGGCGGCAGGCGGCGTCCATGATCCGCTGGTTGGCCTGGTGGGGGACGAGGAGGGCGAGGTCGTCGAACGCGACGCCCGGCCCGTGCGAGCGTGCGCTCCGCGCTGAGCTCGACGATGATGCGGACGGCCCGGCGGTAGACCTCGCGGCCGTCCATCTTCATCGTGCCGCCGACATCGGCGTAGAGCAGGTTCCGGCCGGCTGCCGTCCGAGGACAGGTCCCAGGCCAGGACGCCGTCGGCATCGGCGCGCCTCGCAGGACGACGGCGCCACCCGCGTCGCCGAAGAGGATGGCGGTGCCCCGGTCCTCCCAGTCGGTGATGCGGCTCAGGGCGTCGGCGCCGACGACCAGGACGCAACGGTGGCCGACGGCTCAGCAGGCCGTGGGCCACGACCAGGGCGTAGACGAAGCCCGAGCAGGCGGCGTTGAGGTCGAAGGCGCCGCAGTCCAGGCCGAGCACCTCCTGCACGGTCGAGGCGGTGGCGGGCACGGTCTGGTCCGGGGTGGTGGTGGCCACGATGAGGACGTCGACGTCGCCGGGCGCCGATCCCGGCCCGGTCCATCGCCTTCTGCGCGGCCTCGACGGCCAGGTCCGAGGTGACGCCGCCGACGCGGCGCTCGCGGATGCCGGTGCGCTCGACGATCCACTCGTCGCTGGTGTCGAGCCAGCCCTCGAGGTCGGCGTTGGTCAGGACCTTCTCGGGGAGCGAGGAGCCCCAGCCGGTGATCGACGAGCCCACTCAGGCGCTCCGGAGCCAGGCCACGGGCTCGCTGGGGGCGAGGCGCTCGCCGTCCACGGCCAGCACGTCGACCAGCTCGCCGGCGAAGGCCGAACGGACCTCGAGGTCACCGACGTGGCCGACGACGGTGCCGGGCTCGACCGGCGAGCCCGCGCCGACCCCCGGCTCGGGTCGGAAGAGGCCGGCGCCGGGGCTGACGACCAGGCGCTCGGTGACGAAGAGGTGCTCGCCGGGCTCATGGGCCCAGTCGGCCGAGCGGGGCTCGGAGAGGGTGTTGAGCAGCTTGTCGAGGTCGTCGGGCACGCCCACCGACAGGTTGGTGCACGCCCTCGAGGGTGCGCTTGGCCATGCCGCTCAGCGCGGAGCCAGGGCCGAGCTCGACCAGGAGGTGACACCCCTTGCTCGCCGAGGGCGTGGAGGATCTGGCGCCAGCGCACGGGGCTGCAGAGCTGGGCGGCGAGCAGGTTCTCCCACTCGGCCGCGGTGACGTGGGCCCGGGCGTCGACGTTGGCCAGGACGGGCAGCTCGGCGTCGCGGAGGTCGGCCTTGGCCAGGGCCTTGCGGAGCCGGTCCCGGGCCGACGCCATGAATGGCGTGTGGAAGGCCCCGCCGACCTCGAGGGGCATGATCCGGCGGGCGCCCAGCTCCTTGGCGTGTCGGCCGGCGGCCTCGATCGCCTCGGGGGCGCCGGCGATGACCACCTGCCCGGGGGCGTTGTGGTTGGCCAGCCAGACGTCACCGTCGGTGCGTGGCACAGGCCACGGCGACGTTGTCGTCGTCGAGGGCGATCACCGCGGCCATGGTCCCGGCCCGCTCGCGCGGCGGCGACCTGCATGGCCTCGCCCCGCTCGGTGACCAGGCGGATGCCGTCGGCGAAGGACATCACGCCGGCGGCGGTGAGGGCGGTGTACTCGCCGAGGCTGTGCCCGGCGACACGGGCGGGATCCACGCCGAGGCGCTCCACGGCGTCGAGGACGACGAGGCTCATGACGTAGGTGGAGAGCTGGGCGTTGCGGGTCTCCCGGAGCTCGTCGGCGTCAGCGGTGAGCAGCAGCTGGGCCACGTCCCGCCCGGCGACGGCGGACGCCTCTTCGACCAGCTCCCAGGAGGGGTGGTCCTTCCACAGCTCGCCCATGCCGGGCTTCTGGGAACCCTGTCCCGGGAAGGTGAACGCGATCATGTCGGCCTACCGGGCGCTGCCATGCGGGTCAGACCGTCGGCGGGCGGGCGTTGGTTTCATCCCGGCTCAGCGTGTCCGGTCCGGATCGAGCTGCCTCTCCAGCGACCGGATCCGTGCCTCGCGGACCACGGCGAGCACCGCCGCCAACCCGAGGAACCCGATCAGCCAACGCACCCGCTCACCGTATCCACCACCTCGGCCCGATGAAGGAGTCGAGGTACTCGTGCTTCCAGTGCCTTTGCCCGACGGATGTCGGAGAAGGAACGCACCGGTCAGTTGTGCGGCGAGCGGGATTCGAACCCGCAAGGCCCGAAGGCCACGGACTTTTGAGGCCCGCGAGTTTGCCAGTTTCTCCATCGCCGCGCGGTGGGTGCAGGGTACCGAGTGCGTCGCAGGTCATGCCCCATTCTCGTCAGGGGGTGTGACGGTCTCGCGGGGTCAGAAGTCGGTGCCGGGGCCGCGGCCTCGTTGGTCCTGGATGAAGGTCTCGACGGTGTCGAGGTCGACGCCGGAGCAGGTCTGCTTGGTGATCCAGGCCGTGAGGACGACGGGCTCGGGGAGGTCGGGGTTCGGGGCCACGACCACCACGTCCGTGCCGAGGTCCTCCAACGCGGCGACGTCGGTCTCGGACAGGTCGCGGTGCTGGACGAGGACCATGCCGCCTTCCAGCGCGGTCACCTGGAGAGGGCGCTCGATGGGCTCGTCCACGGCGCCGGTGGGCGGCGGCAGGGAGTAGTGCGCCCCCGACGTCGGCGGGTCACTCGTGTACTCGGGCACGTCCTGGTCGGGGAGCACGTGCAGGCCGGAGTTGGGGTCCAGTCTCTCCCGACTCACTGGCCCACAGGCCACGTCATCCTCACCTCCGCACGCCGCGAGGCCGGCGGTCAGGACCAGGACCACGAGCAGTCGGCGCACGTCGCCACCATGCCGGGGCGTCCCCGGCCCGCGCCAGTCGGCCCCGTAGGCTCGGGAGGTGCGCCGGTCGACCGTCGAGAGACGGCTCAGGGACAACTCGCACCGCCTCCAGCGCCTGCGTGAGGAGCTCGGTGTCACCGGCGAGCAGATGGAGCAGCTGGCCGAGGAGGCCGAGGACGCCCGCATCCGTGCGATGGTCTCCGAGACGGCCCTGGCCCAGCGGGAGTACCACGAAGCCGAGCGCCACGCCGCCGCGCTGGCCCGTGACCGGGCGAAGGTCGAGGCCGAGATCGAGCGCCTGGAACGGGACCAGGACCGGCTCCTCGACGAGCTCGGACCGGCCTGAAACCTCGGTCGCGGCCGAAGGCCCATCGGCAAGTACAGTCGCCGGTTCGCGAGATCGAGCCACCCGAGGAGCCCTCCACCGTGTCCACGCGAGTCGTCATCGCCGAGGACGAGGCCATCATCCGCCTGGACCTGAAGGAGACCCTCGAAGAGGAGGGCTACGAGGTCGTGGGTGAGACCGGTCGGGGCGACGAGGCCGTCGACCTCGTCAAGGAGCACGAGCCCGACATCGCCATCCTCGACATCAAGATGCCCGGTCTGGACGGCCTCTCCGCCGCCCGCGAGATCGCCGGTGAGCGACGGGCTGCGGTCCTCATCCTGACCGCGTTCAGCCAGCGGGACCTGATCGAGAAGGCGAGGGACGCCGGCGCGCTGGCCTACCTGGTCAAGCCGTTCCAGCGCAGCGAGCTGGTGCCGGCCCTCGAGGTCGCCCTCGGCCGCTTCCGGGAGATGCGGGCCCTCCACGAGCAGGCCGAGTCCCTCGAGGAGCAGCTCGAGACCCGCAAGGTCGTCGACCGGGCCAAGGGCCAGCTCATGGACCGCGAGAAGATGAGCGAGTCCGACGCCTTCGCCTTCATCCAGAAGACCGCCATGCACCGTCGCCACACGATGAAGCGTGTGGCCCAGGACATCATCGACGGGGAACTGACACCGGAAGCGAGCTGACGATGCCGGACAAGCTCATGCTCGTCGACGGCAACTCGCTCACGTACCGGGCCTTCTTCGCCCTCCCGACCGACATGGCCACCGCCTCCGGGCAGGTGACCAACGCCGTCTTCGGCTTCACGTCGATGATGATCAACCTCATCCGCGACCACCAGCCGACGAAGATCGTGGTCGCCTTCGACCGGCCCGAGCCGACCTTCCGCCACGAGCGGGTCGACACCTACAAGGCGACCCGCAACGCCGCGCCGGACATCCTCCGCCAGCAGATGGGCCTCGTCCGCGAGGTGCTCGAGGCGCTGCGCATCCCGATCCTGGAGGCGCCCGGGTTCGAGGCCGACGACATCCTGGCCACGCTGGCCACCCGGGCCCGGGACCGCAAGGACGACGTCCTCATCGTCACCGGCGACCGTGACACCTACCAGCTGGTCGAGGACCCCCACATCCGGGTCATCTACAACAAGCGCGGGGTCTCGGACTACGCCGACTACGACGAGGCCGGCATCGAGGAGCGGACCGGCGTCAAGCCCACTGACTACGTCATCTACGCCGCCCTCCGGGGGGATCCGTCCGACAACCTGCCCGGCATACCCGGGGTGGGGGAGAAGACGGCCGCGAAGCTGGTCAACACCTACGGCGACCTCGACGGCATCTTCAGCCACGTCGACGACCAGACCCCGAAGCTGCGCCAGAACCTGACCGAGCACGAGGCCCAGGCCCGGCTCAACGCCGAGGTCATGGTCCTCCTGCGGGACATCCCCCTCGAGGTGGACCTCGACGAGCTCGTCATGGAGACCTTCGACGCCGAAGAGGTGCGCAAGCTCTTCGACTTCCTCGAGTTCCGGACCCTCTTCGATCGCCTGCCACGAGGCCTTCGACAACGACCTCGGCCCCGCCCTGGGCGGCGTCGAGGTGCTCGAGGCCGAGGTGACCGAGGTCGACACGGCGGAGGACGCCGTCGCCGTCCTTCGGGCCCTCGCGGCCGATGACCGGCTCGTGGCCACGGCCGGGGCCTGGACGGGCGCCGCCGGACGCAGCCCGCTGGAAGGGCTGGCCCTGGTCACCGACCCCGCCGCGGCGGAGGTGGCCTGGATCCGGGCCGAGCTGCTGACCGACGCCGAGGTCCGTGACGCCCTCGCCGCCACCGCGCCGACCGAGGCCCGCCGGCTGGCGGCCCACGGGGCCAAGCCGCTGCTGCGCAGCCTCACGGAGCTGGGCGTGGACGCCGGGCTCGGCGTCGACACCATGCTGTCCGCCTACCTGCTCGACCCGGCCGAGTCGCGCTACCTCCTCGAAGAGCTGCTGATCCGCTACGCCCAGCTGCAGCTCCCCGAACAGTCGGCCACCGCCGAGGGTCAGCTCGACCTCGACGACTCGGCCACCTCGCCGGCGGTCATCGCCAGCCGCGAGGCCCTCGCCGTCGACCGGCTGGTCGGCCCGCTCCAGGCCTCGATGGAGGCCAACGGCGTCCAGCAGCTCTTCGACGAGATCGAGGTGCCGCTGGTCGGCGTGCTGGCCCGCATGGAGGCGGTCGGCATCGCCGTCGACCGGTCCGTGCTCGAGGCCATCCACCAGCAGCTGGTCACCGAGTGCGACATCCTCAGCGCGCAGATCGTCGAGGACGCCGGCGAGGAGTTCAACGTGAACTCCACCAAGCAGATGCGGGAGATCCTGTTCGACAAGCTCGGCCTGACCCCGCAGAAGAAGACCAAGACCGGCTTCTCGACCGACGCCGCCAGCCTCGAGAAGCTGCTCGGCCAGCACCCGATCATCGAGCACCTGCTGCGCTACCGCGAGGTCGAGAAGCTGCGGGGCACCTACGGCGAGGGCCTGCTGGCCGAGATCGCCCCTGACGGTCGCATCCACGCCACGTTCAACCAGACGGTGGCCCGCACCGGCCGGCTCAGCTCCGACGCCCCGAACCTCCACAACATCCCGGTGCGCCGAGAGGCGGGCAAGGAGTTCCGCACCGCCTTCGTGCCCGCCCCCGGCTTCGAGATGCTGGTGGCGGACTACAACCAGATCGAGCTGCGGTGCATCGCCCACCTGGCCGAGGACCCGGGCCTGATCGACGCCTTCGAGAGCGGCCGGGACATCCACACCGAGACGGCCTCGCGGATCTTCTCGGTGGCCCCCGAGGACGTCTCCGGCGAGCAGCGGTCGAAGTCCAAGATGGTCTCCTACGGCCTGGCCTACGGCATGGAGGCCTACGGGCTGGGCCAGCGCCTCTCCATCCCCACCGAGGAGGCGGCCGAGATCCTCGACGCCTACTTCGTCGCCTTCCCCGCGGTGCGGGACTACATGGACCGGACCGTGGCCGAGGCCCGGGAGCGGGGCTACACCGAGACCCTGTTCGGCCGCCGGCGCCCCATCCCCGAGCTGAGCTCGGGCAACTTCCGGATCCGCCAGGCGGGGGAGCGCCAGGCCATGAACGCCGGCATCCAGGGCCTCGCCGCCGACATCTTCAAGGTGGCCCTGGTGCGCCTCGACCACGCCCTCCTGGCCGGCGACCACGCGAGCCGCCTGATCCTGCAGGTCCACGACGAGGTCCTGCTCGAGGTCGACCCCGCCGAGCACGACGCCATGACCGAGCTGACCACACTCATCCTCTCGGGCGCGGCCGAGCTACGGGTCCCCCTCGAGGTCAACCTGGCGTTCGGCGACAGCTGGGCGGCGGCGAAGGCGTGAGCTCACCCTTCATCGCGACCGCCTCAGCCGCCGATGCAGGGGGTAGGAGGCGCCGATGTCCAGCAAACGAGAGACCCGATCGAGTGTCTGGTTCCTCGTCTCGCTCTTCGTGGCCGTGTACATCATCGTCTCCGCGAGCCTGGCCGTGGCCACCTCCGACGCCTGTGACGGCGGACTCGACGGCCCCAAGACCTGGCAGCCCTTCCCTCCCCACTGGGAGTGCTCCAGCCGCTAGCGGCCCGGTCACCCACTGGTTCGAGCCGCTGGCCGACCACGTGGGGGCCGCCTACGAGCGCTACTCGTTCACCAAGGGCACGGCCCAGGAAGCCGCCTTCCTCGTCGAGGCCCTCGACCTGGCGCCGGGGAGCCTGGTCCTCGACCTGGGCTGCGCCACGGGCCGGCACGTCCGGGCCCTCGCCGGCCACGGGCTGGCGCCGATCGGCCTCGACGTCTCCGCCCGGTTCCTCGACGTCGCCGCCACGGCGGCCCCGGACCGGCCCTTCGTGCGGGGGGATGCCCGCCGCCTGCCCCTGGCGGCGAGGTCGGTCGACGTCGTCGTCTCGCTGTGCCAGGGCGGCTTCGGCCTGACCGGGGGCCCGGCGGCGGCCGGCGTCCCGGCCGGGGTCGAGCCCGACCAGGTGGTCCTCGACGAGCTGGCCCGGGTCCTGCGTCCGGGCGGTCGGCTCGTCCTCACCGCCTTCTCGGCCTACTTCGCCGTGCGGGACATGGGGGAGGGGGAGACGTTCGACGCCGCCGGCGGGCGTCCTGCACGAGGCCACCGTCGTCCACGACGAACAGGGTCGGCCCGCCGATCAGGACCTCTGGACCACCTGCTACACGCCCCGGGAGCTCCGCCTGCTGCTGGGCCGGTCGGGCTTCGGCGTCGACGCACCTCTGGTCGGTGCGACCCGGGCGCTATGCCGACGAGCCGGCCACGATCGAATCGCCGGAGTTCCTGGTGGTCGCCGTGGCGCAGGGCGAGTCGTCCTGAGCCTGGCTCGCTAGCCTGCAGAGCCGGTCCTGGGGGGAACGCCCCCGACCGAGTTCCCGTCCCATCCCTCTACCAAGGTCCCTCTACCCGTGTCCGACGACCCCACCTCCTCGGCGACCGCAGTCGCCGATCCCCCCGCCGCCGACGAGTCCCTGTTCGGGACCTTCGACGAGGAGGGGAACTACCACCCCCGCGAGATCGTCGAGAACGATCTCGGCGCCGGCCTCGACGAGGCCTATTCGGCCAGCATGGTCGAGGTCAAGGACGGCCAGCTCGTCACCGGCACGGTGGTCCAGGTGGATCACGACGAGGTCCTGCTGGACATCGGGTACAAGTCCGAGGGCGTGATCCCCAGCCGTGAGCTGTCGATCCGCAACGACGTCGATCCCTCCGAGATCGTGTCGCTGGGCGACAGCCTGGACGCCCTGGTCCTCACCAAGGAGGACAAGGACGGCCGCCTGATCCTGTCCAAGAAGCGGGCCCAGTACGAGCTGGCCTGGGGCAAGATCGAGGAGATCAAGGAGGCCGAGGGCATGGTCTCCGGCCCGGTCATCGAGGTCGTCAAGGGTGGTCTCATCCTCGACATCGGCCTGCGGGGCTTCCTTCCCGCCTCCCTGGTCGAGCTGCGTCGGGTCCGTGACCTGCAGCCGTACGTGGGCAAGGTCCTCGAGGCCAAGATCATCGAGCTCGACAAGAACCGCAACAACGTGGTCCTGTCCCGCCGGGCGTGGCTGGAGGAGACCCAGCGCGAGCAGCGCGAGGAGTTCCTCGAGAACCTCAAGCCGGGCGAGCGCCGCAAGCGGTGTCGTGTCCTCGGTCGTGAACTTCGGTGCCTTCGTGGACCTGGGCGGCATGGACGGCCTCGTGCACGTGTCGGAGCTGTCCTGGAAGCACGTGGACCACCCGAGCTCGGTCGTCGCCGTGGGCGACGAGATCGAGGTGCAGGTCCTCGAGGTCGACCTCGACCGGGAGCGCATCAGCCTCTCGCTCAAGGCCACCCAGCAGGATCCGTGGGAGGAGTTCGCGTCCGGTCACCGGGTCGGCGAGCTCGTCTACGGCCGGGTCACCAAGCTCGTGCCGTTCGGCGCCTTCGTCCAGGTGGGCGACGGCATCGAGGGCCTGGTCCACATCTCGGAGATGTCGGCCCACCACGTCGAGCTGCCCGAGCAGGTCGTGACCCCCGGCGAGGAGCTGTGGGTGAAGGTCATCGACCTCGACCTCCAACGCCGCCGCATCAGCCTGTCGATCAAGCAGGCCGCCGAGGGTGGCGTCGTCGCCGCCGAGTACCAGGAGCACTTCGGCGAGCACGCCTACGACGAGTCCGGCAACTACGTCGGCCCGTCCGGCGAGATCGACGAGGCCTGGGCCGAGTACTACGAGGAGGCACGGCCTGGACCCGGCCACCGGCCAGCCCAAGGTGGTCGAGACCCCGGCCGAGCCCGAGACGCCCCGCCGGCGAGGGCAACGGCGCCATGGCTGCCGCCCTGGCCGACGCCGGCCTGGCTGCCGCCGAGCCCGAGGCCGCCCCGGAGACGGAGACCCCGGCCGCCGAAGCCGCCGAAGTCGCCGAAGCCGCCGAGGCCCCGGAGGCCGCTGCGGCCCCCGAGGCTGCGGTCGAGGCCCCCGACGTCGACGCCGAGGCGCCCGCGGCCGAGGCCGAGCCCGAGGACGACACCACGGCCTGAGACCGGCCCGCCGCGAGCGGGCTCCGAGTCGCCGAACGCCCCCCGGTCCGCCGGGGGGCGTTCGCCGTTTTCGCCCCGCTCCCGGCCGTCGGACGCAATCGCTAAGCACCGGCAGTGGTCCGGCCGACCTATGGAGGGACACCGCCGGGTCCCCACCGGCACTGGCGCAAAACAAAGAGGTCGGACGTGAGCTCTCGCAGGACAATGATTCTCATCGCAGCGATCGCTGTGGGCTGCATCGCCGCATTCGTCGTGCTCAACTACGTGAGCGGCGTCGAGGACCGGGCCAACGGGGACGCCGAACGCGTCCCCGTCCTGGTCGTCCGGGCGGACATCCCCCAGGGGGTGCCCGGTGAGCAGGCGATGGCAGAAGGGCTGATCGTCGAAGACGAGATCGCCCGTGAGTTCCTGCCCGCCACCCGCATCACCGACCCCGACCAGATCTCGGGCAAGGTCGCCCTGAACAACCTGGCGGCCAACCAGGTGCTGGTGGACGGCATGTTCGTCGATCCGACCACGAGCTCGATCGGCTTCGGCCAGCGGCTCGAGGAGAACCACGTCGCGGTGTACGGTGGCCGTGAGCGGCGCCAACGCCGTGCCGAGCCTCCTGGTCCCCGGTGACCTCGTCGACATCTTCGTCGCCCCCGAGCCCCCGGAGGATGCGGCGCGCAGTCGAGCCGAGACCTTCGACGCCGACGCCCGCCTCGTCTACCACCAGGCCCGCATCCTGGCCATCGGCACCCAGGCCGCTCCACAGCCGGGTGAGCAGGCCGTGGCCGCAGACGGCACGACGCGCCGCCCCGGCGCCGCAGCACCAGCGGCCTGCTCACCCTCGACCTCCCCGTCGACGCGGCCCAGCTGGTCC
Organism: uncultured Microthrixaceae bacterium; assembly: GCA_963748285.1. Lineage (GTDB taxonomy): Bacteria > Actinomycetota > Acidimicrobiia > Acidimicrobiales > DATDAH01 > DATDAH01. The sequence goes on along the minus strand of CAVVIF010000008.1, from coordinate 655,631 downwards.
CTCGGCCATGCAGCCCAACGGCCTCTACTTCGCCCTGACCGGGCCCGACTACCAGGCCCAGCCGATCCCGCGGATCGAGATCGACGAGATCGAGACGCTGCCCGGGCGAGACGGACGCCCAGACCCGCTTCGGGACCATGACCCCCTACGGCCCCGACGGCCCCCAGTAGCCGTCCGGTCCCTGATCACCGACAGCCGACACCCCGCACCGGAGCCTGAGCCATGAGCAACCTGTTCTCTGACCCCCTCGGCAGCACCGACTCGTTCGGTGGCGCCGCGGGCGTGGAACTGGCGCCCATCGGGGTGTCGGTGCCCACGGGCTACCTCGGTGGAGGGTCCTTCGGGGACAACGGGACCACCATGGGGCTCGAGCCGCTGTCGTCCGCCCCGGACCTCAGCCACCTGACCCTGGCCACCGTCGACGCCGACGAGATGGTCCGCAACCAGCTCGCCATGCAGCTGGGCAGCCACACCGTGCCCTTCCCGTCGATCGAGGCCCTGGCGGCCAAGCTCAACGGCACGCCCCTGGTGGTCGTGCTCGGCCCGTCGATGGCCTCGCCCGACCAGCTGGTCGTCGTCGAGCGCCTGACCCGGCCCCGTCCCGAGGTGGGCGCCATCCTCATCGCCGAGCAGCTGACCACCGACGTGCTCCAGCAGGCGCTGCGGGCCGGCGTCCGGGACGTGCTCCCGCTGCAGGACCTCTCGCAGCTGGCCATGACCGTCAAGCGGGTCGGGGACATGCTCGTCCTCGGGCTCCCAGGTCCCGGCCGTCATGGACCCGGCCAACGTCGGACGGAGCGCCCGAGCCCACCGGCGACGGCCAGGTCATCACCGTCTTCTCCACCAAGGGTGGGGCGGGCAAGTCGATGATCGCCTGCAACGTGGCCGTGCGCCTGGCCAAGAAGAGCAACCGCCCCGTGGCCCTGGTCGACGCCGACCTGCAGTTCGGCGACGTCGCCGTCATGCTCAAGCTGGCCCCCCAGCACACCATCGTCGACGCCGTCAGCTCCCTCGACCGGGGCCTGGACTCCTCGATGCTCCAGAGCCTGCTGGTCCAGCACGAGGCCTCCGGCCTCTACGTGCTGCCCGCCCCCCTCGAGCCGGCCTTCGCCGACCAGATCCGGGGCGAGGAGATGGTGCGCATCGTCGAGCTCCTGCGCACCTTCTGCAGCCACGTGGTCATCGACACGCCGGCCTACTTCAACGACGTCGTGCTCGGCCTCATCGAGATCAGCGACGACGTCCTGCTGGTCGCCGGCATGGACATCCCGAACATCAAGAACGTGAAGATCGGCCTGCAGACCCTGCGGCTGCTCAACACGCCGATGTCCAAGCTGCGCCTGGTGCTCAACCGGGCCAACTCCAAGGTGAAGCTCGACGTCAGCGAGGTCGAGAAGACCCTGCAGGTCAAGGCCGACGCCCTGATCCCCAGTGACGTGGTCGTGCCCCAGTCGGTGAACAAGGGCATTCCCGTGGTCCTCGCCGCCCCCAAGGCGGCGGTCACCCGGGCCATCGAACAGCTCGCCGACACGTTCCTGACCGCCGACAACACCGCTCGCTGACCGGCGACCGACCGCCGAGGAGAAGCTGATGTCGCTGTACAAGCGTCTGCAGGACGGGGAGGCAGCCCCCGCCGGCCAGGCCGGTCTCCGGGACCCCGTGCTCGACGAGCTGCGGCACAAGATCCACCACGTCCTCATCGACGAGCTGGGTCCCATCCTCTACGACAAGCGGATCTCCGAGGAGGACCTGCGTCGGCGGGTCCACGAGCAGCTCCACGCCGCCCTGGCCCAGGAGCGGGCGCCCCTGTCGGCCGCCGACAAGGCCCAGCTCATCCAGGACGTCTCCGACGACATCCTCGGCTACGGCCCCATCGACCGCCTCCTCAACGACGAGGAGCTCACCGAGGTCATGGTCAACGGGCCGTCCTCGGTCTACATCGAGCGCTCCGGCAAGCTCGAGAAGACCGACGCCCGGTTCGTCGACGAGGAGCACCTCAGGCGCATCATCGACAAGATCGTGAGCGAGGTCGGCCGTCGCCTCGACGAGTCGAGCCCGATGGTGGACGCCCGCCTCCCGGACGGCTCCCGCGTCAACGCGGTGATCCATCCCGCTCGCCATCGGCGGGCCCTTCCTCACCATCCGCAAGTTCTCCAAGGACCCGTTCCAGATCGACGACCTGATCCGCTTCGGGACCCTGAACGCGGCCTCGGCCCGCTTCCTGCAGGCCTGCGTGGTCGGGCGGCTCAACCTCATCGTCGCCGGTGGTACCGGTACCGGCAAGACCACGACGCTGAACGTGCTGTCGGGCTTCATCCCCGCCGACGAGCGCATCGTCACCATCGAGGACGCCAAGGAGCTCCAGCTCCACCAGGACCACGTCCTGGCTCTGGAGGCCCGGCCGCCCAACATCGAGGGTCGCGGCCAGGTCACCATCCGTGACCTCGTCAAGAACGCCCTGCGCATGCGTCCCGACCGGATCGTGGTCGGGGAGTGTCGTGCCGGCGAGGCCCTGGACATGCTCCAGGCCATGAACACGGGCCACGACGGCTCGATCACCACCATCCACTCCAACACGCCTCGGGACACCCTCTCCCGAATCGAGACGATGACCCTGATGGCCGGCTTCGACCTGCCGATCCGGGCCATCCGGGAGCAGATGGCCTCGCGCCCTGGACTGCATCGTGCAGCTGACCCGCCTGCGGGACGGCACCCGGCGCATCACCCACGTCACCGAGGTGCAGGGCATGGAGGGCGACGTCATCACCCTCCAGGACGTGTTCCTCTTCGACTACGGCGCCGGGGTCGACGAGCGGGGCAAGTTCCGCGGCCACCTCAAGGCCACGGGCGTGCGGCCCAAGTTCACCGAGAAGCTCCAGGACCTCGGCATCCGCCTCGGCCCCGAGGTCTTCCAGCCCGAGCCCAGCGGCGGCCACCAGATGATCGGCTCCGCCCGATGAAGCTCGTGCGGATCGCCCTGGCGATGCTGCTGGCCGGCCTCGTCCTGGTCGTACCGGGCTTCGCCCGCGCCGCCGACGACGAGACCAGCCGCGCCCTTCCTGGCCGTACGCGGCGTGGACGCCACCGGCGGAGACGTCGTTCGCGTCACCTTCGCCTACGGCGGCGACCCGGCCGACGTGGCCGACGCGGTCATCACCGACAACGGTGTCGAGCGGGAGCTCGTGGGCGACGTCGTGCCCCTCGCCGACGCCGGCGGTCGCCGGGCGGTGGTCATCGCCGTGGACACCTCCGAGGCGATGGACCCGGTCATGGCCGACATCCGTGACGGCGTCACCGCCTTCGTCGAGGCCCTGCCTGCGGACGTCCCGGTGGGCATCGTCACCTTCGTCGGACCGCTTTGTCCCCCTTCGGCCCCTCACCACCGACCGGGAGCGGGTGCGAGGCGAGCATCAGCGAGCTCCAGGCCAACGGCGAGAGCGTGCTGTGGAACGGCATCCAGGGCGCCGCCGGCGTCCTCCAAGCCAACCCCGACACCGAGGCCCAGCCCACGGTCGTGGTCATCACCGGCAGCGGGAGCTTCGCCTCGCTCACCACGGCGAGCGGCGCCGTCGGCACCCTGCGCAACGCGGGGGCGCCGGTCTACGCCATCGGCCTCGAGGGCGACCGCCTCGACACCGGCGGCCTCCAGGACGTGGTGACGCGGGCGGGTGGTCGGCTGGTCACCACGCCTGACTCCGAGCAGCTCGACGAGCTCGGCACCGAGATGGCCCAGGCCATCGACCAGCAGTACGTGTTGGCCTACGAGCCGCCGACCGGCGACGACGCCGGCGCGGTGGCCGACATCCAGCTCCAGGTCGGCGACGCCACGACGAGCGCCAGCTTCGTGCGGGGCTCGCAGACGCATCAAGCCGGCCGACCTGTTCGCCCAGACCGTCACGCGGCAACGGCGACGGCCTGCTGCAGAGCGACCTCGCCAAGTACGTCGGCGTGGTCCTCATCCTGTTCGCCGCCGGGCTCGGGGCCTTCGCCCTGATCATGCTCACCCAGAACGACGACAGCCACCTCACCAACGTCCTGCAGCCGTACGCCGAGGGCTTCCACGACGAGACGGTCCAGTTCGACGACGAGGAAGGCGGGCTGGCCACGACGGCGATCATCCAGCGTGCGGTCGAGATGACCGAGGGCTTCGCCGAACGCCAGGGGTTCCTGGCCGGGGTCGAGGCCAAGCTGGAACGGGCCGACATGCCCCTGCGGGCGGCGGAGGCCCTGTTCTTCTACGGCGCCATGGTCGGCGTCGTCGGCCTCCTCAGCCTCGTCCTGACCCGGAGCCTGCTGGGCACCGTGTTCTGCACGTTCCTGGCGATCATGGTCCCGTCGTTCACGGTGAACTTCAAGGCCAAGCGCCGTCTGAAGAAGTTCAACGCCCAGCTCCCCGACATGCTCTCGCTCCTCTCGGGGACGCTGCGGGCCGGCTACTCGCTCATGCAGGGCGTGGAGGCCGTGTCCCGCGAGGTGGAGGACCCGATCGGCTACGAGCTGCGTCGGGTCGTGACCGAGTCCCGTCTGGGCCGCCCGCTCGAGGAAGCCCTCGACGCCGCGGCGGAACGGATGGGCAGCGCGGACTTCCGGTGGGCCGTCATGGCCATCGGGATCCAGCGCGAAGTCGGCGGGAACCTGGCGGAGCTGCTGATGACCGTGGCCGACACGATGGTGGCCCGGGAGCGCCTGCGTCGCGACGTCGACGCCCTCACGGCGGAGGGCAAGGTGTCGGCCATGGTCCTCGGCTTCCTGCCGATCGGCCTGGGCGCCGCCATGTGGGTCATCAACCCCGAGTACATCGGGGTCCTGTTCAGTGAGCGGCTCGGCAACATCATGCTCGCCGGCGCCGGCCTCCTGGCCGGCTTCGGGTTCTGGTGGATGAAGAAGCTCATCGAGATCGATGTCTGAGAGGCCTGACTGATGCTGCTCTACCTCGCCCTCGCCCTGATCGCCGGGGTCGTCGGGCTTCGTCTTCTACTCGCTGCTCAGCGACGCAGAGGAGAAGGCCGTCGTCCGGTCCTCGCTCCGCCAGCTCGAGGGCTACGAGGTCCAGGACGTCCGTGACCAGGAACTGCTGATCCCGTTCCACCAGCGGGCGCTCAAGCCCGTCCTGCACGGCCTGACGTCCCTCGGTGGACGCTTCACCCCCGTGGGCTACGTCGACAACGTGCGCAAGAAGTTCATCTACGCCGGCCGCATCAGTGCCGACGGGGTGGATCGCTTCCTGGCCATCCGGGTCATCACCGTCGTGGCCATCCCGTTCTGGTTCATCATCGTCACGGTGTTCGTGCCCGTCGACGGCATGCTCCGCCTGGGCCTGCTGGGCCTCGGCGGCGTGGCGCTCGCCCTCGGGCCCGACTCGGTGCTGAACCGCCGGGTCGAGGAGCGCCAGGTGACCATGCAGCGCAAGCTGCCGGACATCCTCGACCTCCTGACCATCAGCGTCGAGGCCGGCCTCGGCTTCGAGCAGGCCGTCGACCGGACGGTGAGCTCGGTGCCCGGGCCCCTCTCCGACGAGTTCGCCCGCATGCTGGGTGAGCTGCGGGCCGGTTCGTCCCGGGCCGACGCGATGCGGGCCCTCGACACCCGCACCAACGTCCCCGAGATCCGCTCCTTCGTGCTTGCCATCCTGCAGGCCGACGCCTTCGGTGTGTCCATCGGCCGGGTCCTGCGGGCCCAGGCCGACGAGATGCGCATCAAGCGGCGTCAGCTGGCCCAGGAGAAGGCCCAGAAGGCGCCGGTCAAGATGCTGATCCCGATGGTGTTCTGCATCTTCCCGGCGCTGTTCGTGGTGGTCATCGGACCGGCCATGATCAACATCTCCCGGAGCTTCTGAGCTCCGGGACGGCGACGGCCGTGGCGACCATCCAGCGTCCCCGGTCGGCGGCGACGCCCACCGACGACGGTCCCGCAGCCGACGCGGCCCCCGGGCCTCTCCCTGGAGGGCCTGGTCGGCCTCGTCGTCACGCTGGCGGGCTTCCTCATCGGCTTGCAGCGGCTCCAGGACAACAGCTTCCTCACGCACCTGGCGACGGGGCGGCTGATCCTGGACAGCGGCATCCCGACGGCTGACCCCTACAGCTTCACGGCGGCGGGGGAGCCCTGGACGGTCCAGTCGTGGCTGGCCTCGACGATCTACGCCGTGGCCGAGACCCTCGGCGGCCTGGGCGGGGTCCGGGTCGTGATCGGGCTCACCACCGCCCTGCTGGCGTACCTCCTGTGGCGCCTGACCGAGCCCGCCGGCGCCGTCGTCGTGCGGGCCGCCCTGATCCTGCCGATCCTGCTGATGGGCACCGAGGGCTGGGCCGAGCGCCCGATGCTCTTCGGCTTCGTGGGCCTTGCCGCCGCTCTACGTCGCTGGCCAACGGGGCCGGGCCCGACCTGGATCGCCGCCCCGCTGCTGTGGGTCTGGGTGAACACCCACGGCTCGTTCCCGATGGGCTTCGTGCTCCTGGGCACGCTCGTGGTCGGCTGCTGGCTCGACCGGGCGTCCGCCCGGCGGGAACTGCAGGTGTCGGCCTGGGCCGGTCTCGGCCTGCTGCTGGGCGCGATCAACCCCGTCGGCCCGAAGCTGCTGGTGTTCCCCATCGAGCTGCTGGGCAAGGCCGAGACCCTGAGCTTCATCGACGAGTGGCGTCCGCCGGACTACGGCGACCTGGCCCCCAAGCTCCTGGTGCTGATGGCCGGGCTGTCCGTCCTGGCGCTCCTGGCCCGCCATCGGCGTTTCCGGGCGTTCCTGCCCCTCCTGGTCTTCACCGGCCTGGCCCTCACCAGCGCCCGCAACGTGGCGCCGGCGGGGATCATCGTGATGGCGGCCGTGGCCCCGGCCCTGGCCGGGTTGGGCGGCGATCTCGGCCAGGAGCGCCGCCGGTTCTTCCGGACAGTGGGCGTGGTGCTCGGCGCGCTCACCCTGCTCGTCGCCGTGGGCACCCTGCGGGGCCCCCAGACCGACCTGGCCTTCTACCCGACCGACGCCGTGGACTGGATGGAGGCCAACGACCTGGTCGGCCCCGACGTCCGGGTCATCAGCCGGGACTACGTGGGCAACTACCTCGAGGCCCGCTACGTCGACATGCCGGTCTTCATGGACGACCGCTACGACATGTTCCCGGTCGAGGTCATCGACGACTACCGCGCCCTCTACCGGGGCGACGAGGGCTGGGAGCAGATCGCCGAGCGCTGGGACGCCGACGCCGTCCTCTGGAACACCGACGCCGACCTGGTCGAGGAGCTGACCAGCTCCGCCGGCTGGCGGGTCGCCTACGAGGACGACAACTGGGTCCTCGTCGTCCCCGCCTGACCGGGTCTGCTCACCGACACGACGCACCGATGGGGGCATGGGGTCTTGCCGCCGGTCGTCGGGGGCACACGAGCCCTCCTGCCCGCCCGAATGTCACCGGCCGTGACCAGCCCGCGTTCTGGCACCGGATCCCGGGGCTATGGCAACGGAATCCGGTGCCAGAAGCCGAAGGGGCGGACCGGGAGCCCGGGCGCGACAGAGGCGCTCCCCGGGGGAAGCGCCTCTGTGGTCAGCGGACGAGCGTCAGGGGCCGACGATCTGACTGGCAGAGTCGTTCACGCTCCCGGCGTTCTCACCACCGAAGTACGTGATCGCGGTGATGCACACGAAGGCGATCAGAGCGATCATCATCACGTACTCGACGAGGCTGGCCGCCCGCTCGTCACGGGCCCGCACCCCAGGGGGTGAATGGCTTCGGGTCAGGTTCATCGGATCTCCTCGGTTGTCCCGGCCCCGTCCCAAGACGGGAACTGGTGCTCCCTGGGGTCATCGGCACGTCTGGTGGGGGGTCCCTTAGCGCGGAATCCCGGGTCAGTCCAGGTGGACGATGCCCATCCGGACGGCCTGGAGGACCGCCTGCGTGCGGTCCCGGGCGTCGAGCTTCTGGTAGATCGACGCCAGGTGGTTCTTGACCGTCTTGTGGCTGATGTAGAGCTGCTCGGCCACCTCGGGGGTGCTGCAGCCGTTGGCGATGAGCTGGAGGACCTCCTCCTCGCGGCGGGTGACGACCCGCTGGTCCTCGGTCTGTGGCGGGGGCGTCCAGCTTGCGGACCTCGTCGAGCATGGAGGCGGCCAGGTTGGGGGAGATGATCGTCTCGCCGGACGCGGCCATGCGGACGGCCTCGGCGATCTCCCGGGTGGAGCAGTCCTTGACCAGGTAGCCGCTGGCGCCGGCCCGGATGGCGGAGGCGAGGACGTCCTCGTCGGCGTGCATGGTGAGCATGACGACCCGGACGTCGGGCAGGGACGAGCGGATCTCCCGGGTGGCCCCGACGCCGTCGAGCTCGGGCATGGTCACGTCCATCAGGACGACGTCGGGCTGCAGCCGGTGGGCCAGCTCGACGGCCTGGGCGCCGTCGGCGGCCTCGCCGACGACGCTGAAGCCCTGCTCGGTCATCGACCGGCGCAGGCCCTCACGGAGCATGCGGTGGTCGTCGGCCAGCATCAGGCGGACGGCGGGAGCACCGGGCTCCCGTGGCGCCGTGGGCCGGCCGAGTTCGGTTGGCGTTGGCGTGGTCATGATCAGTTCCCCTGTTGGAGGAGGCAGCGAACCCGGGTTCCCCGGCCGGACGCAGAGGCCACCTCGACGGTGGCGCCGATGCTGGAGGCACGCTCCCGCATGCCGAGGATCCCGTAGGAGTCGAAGCGCCCGGCGGTGCCCGACGGGAAGCCCTTGCCGTTGTCGAGCACCTCGAGGGCGGCGGACCGGCCGTTGCAGCGCCACACGACCCGGGCCTTGGAGGCCTCGGCGTGGCGCTCGACGTTGACGAGGGCCTCCTGGGCGATGCGCCACATCTCCCGCTCCTGGAGGAGCGGGAGGCGGGCGTCCTGGTCGCAGTGGACCTCGATGGCGAGGCCGCTGCGCTCGGCGACCCGGCCGGCGAAGCTCTCCAGCACGGGGGCCAGGGCCTGCTCGTCGGAGACGTCGGTGCGGAGGTCGTAGAGGGTGTCGCGGACCTCGCCGATCACGCCCCGGACGTCGTTGCGGAGCTGGTCGAGGGACGGGCCGAGGTCGTCGCCCCGCTCGTCGGAGTCCACGATGCGGTCCAGCTCGAAGGCCAGGTAGGCCAGGGACTGGCCGATGCGGTCGTGCAGGTCCCGGGCGATGCGGGTGCGCTCCTCGTCGGCCCCGACGGTGCGCAGGCGGGCGAACCAGCGGGCGTTGTCGAGGGCCAGGGCGGCGGGCTCGACGAAGCCGCTGAGCAGCTCGACGTCCCGCTGGGTGTAGCGGTGGGGCGTCGCCGTGCTCGATGGCGACGAGGCCGATGATGGCCCCGCGGGCCCGCAGGGGGGCGTAGAGGCCCGAGCCCATCGAGGGGGCCAGGCCGGGGCCGCCGCCGACCAGCAGGTTGGGGGCGCCGCCGACCTCACCGGTGCCGACCACCTCCCGCAGGGCGGCGGGGAGCGTCTTCGTGGGGGATGGCGTCGGGCAGGCGGACGCCGTGGCGGCGCATGACCAGCCACTGCGAGTCGGTGTCGTCCATCAGGATGATGGCCAGGGCGTCGCAGTCGAAGAGGTCCCGGAGGCGGCTGAGCGTGGTGTCCAGCACCTCGTCGAGGTCGAAGGACGCCGGCAGGGTCTGGGCGACCCGGTGCAGCGAGAAGAGCAGGGTGTTGGCGTCGGCCAGGCGGCCCGAGGCGTTCGATGGCCACGGAGTGCTGACGGTCCGCCTCACCGGAGATCCGGCGCCCGTAGCCGGCGACCAGGGCCACCAGGAGGAGCACGGCGGCCCACTGGGCGGCCAGGCGGAGCGACTCGCTGTCGTAGCCCGCCTCGGCCAGTGCCGGGCAGGGACACGGCCACGTGCCGCCGCGGCGGCCAGGCGGAGGCCGAAGCCGAAGCCCCGGGCGAAGCCGGCGATGGTGAGGGCGGTCAGGATCGAGAAGACGAACGGCGAGTCCCAGTAGCCGGTGTTGATCACCGCCAGGATGGGCAGCACCAGCTCGGCCAGGACCCGGATCAGGCTCTTGGTGTCGCCGGTGTACTGCAGCGGGTTGGGCCGTGCGGAGGAGCGTGTAGGCGACGAGGACGCCGAACCAGGCGACGGTGCGCCAGTCGGCCTCGATGAAGGCCGGAGCGGCCAGGGCGCCGGAGAGGACCGTGGTGCCCCAGCGCACGGCCAGGATGGCGGGGCCGAAGGCGGTCAGGCGGTCGACGTCGTCGACCAGGCCGGCGGCCACCACCAGCGGGGCGTCCTGCAGCCCGCCCTCCCGGTTCAGGCGCGCGGTGCGGCGCAGGAGGGAGAAGCGGCGGCGGGTGAGCCGCGTCGGCGGGGCGACGGTCGTTCTTGTTGCGGAGGCGCATGGTCGGCGGCGTCTCGTTCTCCTGTGGAGCGTTGGACCCGTTTCCATCGGCCGTGGCGACCGGATCTGTAGGCCAATCGACCCACTCGCTACGTTGCGGCGGTGATCCTCATCGGCCTCACCGGAGGCATCGGCTCGGGCAAGTCGACGGTGTCGGCGCGGCTGGCCGAGCTCGGGGCCCGGGTGATCGACGCCGACGCCATCACCCGGGAGGTGCAGCAGCCCGGGCACCGAGGTCTTCGGCGCGATCGTGGAGCGCTTCGGCGACGGGTGTGGTCGCCGAGGACGGGACCCTGGACCGGGCCGCCCTGGCCGCCATCGTGTTCAACGACCCCGACGAGCTGAAGGCGCTGACCGGCATCGTCCACCCGGCCGTGGGCGTGGAGATCGCCGAGGCGCATCGCCGGCGGCGGCCGAGACCGACGACGTGGTCGTGCTCGACGTGCCGCTCCTGGTGGAGTCGGGTCGGGACGACATGGCCGCCATGGTCGTGGTCGACCTCGACCCCGAGGTGGCCGTGCGCCCGGCTCGTCGAGCACCGGGGCTTCACCGAGGAGGACGCCCGGGCCCGCATCAGCCGCCAGGTCTCCCGCGAGGACCGCCTGGCCAAGGCCGACCGCGTCCTCGACAACAGCGGCACCGTCGAGGACCTCGCTGGCCCAGGTCGACGCCGCTCTGGCCCTGGATGCAGGCCCAGAGCCCCGCCGGCGCGGCCGACGACTGAAGCGGCCGGTCGTCACGTCCATCCCGGCCCGTGTTTGTTCCAGCGTCGGCCCTCGGGCCCCCGGTGGCTGTCACACCCCGTCGGTACCCTTCCCGGGTGGCTCGTGACGACCGCTTCGAGATGGTGTCGGACTTCGAGCCGGCCGGCGACCAGCCCGCCGCCATCGCCGGGCTGACCGAGGGGCTGGCAGCGGGGGAGCGCTTCCAGACCCTGCTGGGCATCACCGGCAGCGGCAAGAGCGCCACCATCGCCTGGACCATCGAGCAGGCCCAGCGGCCGACCCTGGTCATGGCCCCCAACAAGTCGCTGGCCGCCCAGCTGGCCAACGAGTTCCGGGAGTTCTTCCCGAAGAACAAGGTCGAGTACTTCGTCTCCTACTACGACTACTACCAGCCCGAGGCGTACCTCCCCTCGAGCGACACCTACATCGAGAAGGACTCGTCGGTCAACGACGAGATCGAGCGCCTGCGCCACGCCACCACGGCGTCGCTGCTCACCCGGCGGGACGTCATCGTCGTCGCCTCGGTGTCGGCCATCTACGGCCTCGGCTCGCCCGAGGAGTACCGCAACCAGCTCCTGTACGTCCGGGTGGGCGAGGAGCACGACATGCGCTCCATCCTGCGGAAGCTGGTCGACATCCGTTACGAGCGCAACGACCTGAACCTCACCCGGGGCCGGTTCCGGGTCCGGGGCGACACCCTCGAGGTCCACCCGGCCTACGAGGAGCACGCCGTCCGCATCGAGATGTTCGGCGACGAGATCGAGCGCATCGTCCTGGTCGACCCGCTCACCGGCGAGCAGCTCGACGTGGTCGACGAGCTGATGATCCTGCCCGGCCAGCCACTACGTCACCGGCGACGAGCGGATGCGCCTGGCCATCCAGCGCATCGAGGTCGAGCTCCAGGAGCGCCTGGCCGAGTTCGAGGAGCAGGGCAAGCTGCTCGAGGCCCAGCGCCTGCGCATGCGCACCAGCTACGACCTCGAGATGATGCAGGAGGTCGGCTTCTGCAACGGGATCGAGAACTACTCGGGCCCCATCGACGGCCGGGCCCGGGGCGAGGCGCCGAACACGCTCCTCGACTTCTTCCCCGACGACTTCCTGATGGTGCTCGACGAGTCCCACGTGATGATCCCCCAGCTCCACGGCCAGTACGAGGGGGACCGCAGCCGCAAGGAGACCCTGGTCGACCACGGCTTCCGCCTGCCGTCCGCGGCCGACAACCGCCCCCTGCGCTTCGACGAGTTCATGGAGCGGATCAACCAGGTCGTGTTCCTGTCGGCCACGCCCGGCCCCTGGGAGCTGGAGCGCTCGGCCCGGGTGGTCGAGCAGATCGTGCGCCCCACCGGCCTCATCGACCCCGAGGTCGTCGTGAAGCCCACCAAGGGCCAGATCGACGACCTGCTGGAGCAGATCAACGTCCGCACCGACTGCCGGGGACCGGATCCTGGTCACCACGCTCACCAAGAAGATGGCCGAGGACCTCACCGACTACCTGCTCGAGCTCGGCGTCCGGGTCCGCTACCTCCACAGCGAGGTCGACACCATCGAGCGCATCGAGCTGCTGCGCGACCTGCGCCTCGGCGAGTTCGACGTCCTGGTGGGCATCAACCTCCTGCGGGAGGGCCTCGACCTGCCCGAGGTGTCGCTGGTGGCCATCCTCGACGCCGACAAGGAGGGCTTCCTCCGCAGCGAGACGTCCCTCATCCAGATCATCGGGCGGGCCGCCCGCAACGTCGGCGGCCAGGTGATCATGTACGCCGACCAGGTCACCGACTCCATGCAGCGGGCGCTGTCGGAGACCAACCGGCGCCGGGGCCTCCAGCAGGCCTACAACGCCGAGCACGGGATCGACCCCAAGACCATCCGCAAGGCGGTCACCGACATCCTGGCCCAGCTCCGGCCCGACGAGGCGACGCCGACGCCCGGCCGGAGCCGGCGGCGCAAGAGCCTCAGCGAGCGCAGCGAGCTGGCCGGCCTGCCCAGGGACGAGCTGGCCCGCCTCATCGCCACCCTCGAGGAGGAGATGGGCGAGGCCGCCACCGAGCTCAACTTCGAGTACGCCGCCCGCCTCCGGGACGAGATCAACGACCTCCGCCGGGAGCTGCGCGAAGCGGGCTGAGCACGGCGACGGGATTCCCGCGGGCCACCCTTGGGCCGCGCGGTCTCCTGCCGATGGGTACCGGTGCTGCCGAGCCCAACCAGCGCGCGGCGCCCACCAGGTCTCCGCCGCGCTCCGGCGTCCCGGGGTGGCTGCGGCCGCGCTGGCCGTCGTCTACCTCGCCGTCATCGTCCTCGGCGACCCCCGGGCCGGCCTGATCTCGGATTCCGGCGGCAAGCTGGCCACGGCGCAGGTCATGGCCGAGGCCCGGACGCTCTCCCCGGATGTCGGCTACTGGGCCGAGGACCTCGACCCCGAGGGCTGGTTCCACCCGCTCGCCAACACCGAGCGGGTCGGGTACCGCTGGGTCCAGGCCACGAGCCTGCCCTACGCCGCCGCCACCGCAGGACTCTGGGCCCTCGCCGGTCCGCTCGGTGTCGCCCTCCTGTCGGTGGCCGGCGGTGTGGCTGCCGCCCTGGCCGCCCGCCATCTCGCCCGGCACCTCGGGGCCCGGGGCGACGTCGCCTTCTGGCTCGTCGGCCTGGCCTCCCCGCTGGCCGTCTACGCCGTCGACGCCTGGGAGCATGCGCCGGCGGTAGGGCTGGCCCTGTGGGGCATCGCCCTCGCCCTCGACGCCGATCGTCCGACCCGGGCCGCGGCGGCGGGCGCCCTCCTCGGCGCCGCGCGTGCTCCTCCGGGCCGAGGTGGGCGCCTCGGTCATCAGCTTCGCCGTCGCCGGCCTCTGCGTCGGCGAGTTCCGGCGCCGCTTCACGCGCCACCCACAGCTGGTCGTCGCCGGTGCGGCCTCCGCCGGAAGCCGTCCTCGCGGTCAACGCCCTGCTCGAACGTTGGCTCCTGGACGCGGGCGTGCGGGACGCCCGGGCGTCCGCCGGCGCGGTGGACGCCGGGTCCGAGGTCGGGCGCCGGGCTCACCGATGCCGTGGTCACCGGCGCAGGGCTCCTCGCCGACGAGACGGCCTCGGGCATCGCCGTCGCCTCGTCCTGGCCGGCTGCCCTGCGGTGCTCACCCTCGGCCTCGTGGGGCGCCTGACGCTCTCGGCCCGCCGCGACCCGTGGTGCTCACCGCAGTGGTCGTGGTCGCCTGTACGGCCTCCGGCTCCTCGACGGCTGGGCCAACGTCCCCGGCGTACTGGCCGCGGTCCCGGTCGTGTCCTCGCGGCCACCGTCACCCGGACGCCGCCGGTCCGGGTCCTGCTCGGCACGGCGCTCGGCGCGGTGCCCCTGGTGTGGGCGGCCCAGTGGAAGGGCGGTCACATCCTGCAGTGGGGCGGCCGCTACCTCCTGGTGCCCACGCTCCTGCTCCTCGTGCTCGCCGCCGTCGCTCTGGAGGGCCCGGTCCGCCGCCTGCTTCCGGCCCGAGTCCTCCTGGGGATCACCGTCGCCGTCGGCGCGCTCGGTCTCGGGCTGGCACATCCACCGCACCGACGTGGTGGCCGGCCAGGGAGAGGCGCTCGAGGCCTTGTCCGCCGACACCGTCGTCGTGACCGACATGCCCCATCTCGGCCGCGAGCTCGGTGCCTGGTACGACGATCGTCGGTGGCTCTCCGCCGACGTCGCCAGTCTCGACGAGGCCGCCGGCATCGCCCGCGCCGCTCGCACCGCCGGCGATCGCCCTCGTGGGGCGGACGCCATCCGTCCGCCCACCCGTCAACCCTCCGTCCATCGCCGGCTACCACCTCACCGAGACGTGGCCCGTGGCGGCCCTCGGCCGCGATCTCCAGGTGCAGGTCCTTGTCCGCGACTGACGTCGTCCGCCGGCCCGACGCGACCGCGGCCCGGGTGCTCCGCGCCCCGCTGTGGGCCCACACCCTCGCCTTGGCGCTCGTCCTGCTGGCGCTCGTGCCTCTCCTCGGGCGGTCGGGCCAGTTCTCCGCCGACGAGGGCGCGGCGATGGCCCAGGCCCGACTTCTGAGCGACGGCCGGGGCTGGGCCCTGGATCACCCCTTGGCGGACCTCGACCCGGCGAACGAGGCGTTCCCCCTCGAGAAGTCGGCGGCCGTCGACCGGCCCGGGGGCGAGCCCGCGTCGGCCCCCTTCGCCAAGCACCCGTCCTACGCCGTCCTCCTCGCGTTCGCCGATCGTTGGGGAGGCACGACCGGCATGGTCCTGACCTCGGTGCTCGGCACGCTGCTCGCCGCGCTCCTCACTGCGAAGCTGACCTCCCGCCTGTCACCCGGTCTGGGCCCCGCGGCCCTCTGGGTGACCGGGCTGGCCACACCGCTCTTCGTCGACAGCTGGGTCGTGATCGCCCACACCCTGGGTGCCGGCCTGATCGCGGCGGTCGCGCTGTCGGTGCTGCGGGCCCACCGCAGGGAGGCCGGCGCTCCCCTTCTGGCCGCGGCGGCGGCGATGGCCGGCGCCGTCCTCCTGCGCAACGAGGCCGTCCTGATGGGTACCGCACTGGTCATCGCCACCGGTTGGCTGGCGTGGCGCACCCGTCGGTGGCCGACGGCCGCGGCAGCGGCGGCGGTGCTGGGGGGAACGGTCGTCGGCCACGAGTTGGACGGCTGGCTCTCCTCGGGCGTCACCGGCGCCATCACCGGCGACGGCTCGGCCGGCGTCGGCCATCCCGGGGTACGTCGTCGGCCGGCTGACGTCGGCCTTCATCACCCTCTTCCTGCCGTCCCACGGGTCGCTGGGTCCCGAAGACGTCATCACGGTGGTCGCCGTCGTCTCCCTGCTGGCGATGGTGCTCATCGCCCGACGACGGCCCGAGGACCGGGCCGGCATGCGCCTCTTCGCCGGGGTGGCAACGGTCGCCGCGGTCAGCCGGGCGGTGATGGAGCCCCAGGTCACCTCGGGCCTGCTGGTCGCGGCGCCGATCATCACGGCCGGTCTGGCCACCCTGGCCCACACCGTCGGCCGGGATGCCGAGCGCCGCTGGCTGGCCTCGACCGTCGCGCTGTTCGCCGCGGCCGTGCTGGCGACGCAGTACGCGTCCGGCGGGTCGGGGGAGTGGGGCGGGCGGTACTTCGCCATCGGGCTGGTCCTGCTCGTCCCCCTGCTCGTCATCGGCCTCCGGGACGTGCTCGACGGCCTGGATCACGACACGGCCCGGGTGGTGGCCGGGGCGATGCTGGTGACCAGCCTCGCCTTCGCCGTCGCGGGTGGACGGGCGCTGGTCACGACCGAGGACGCCACCGACGAGCTCGTGGTCCGGATCGAGGAAGCGAAGGAACGGCTGGAGGACCCGGTGGTCGTGGCCACCAGGCGGCGCCGCGGCGCGCTTCTCCTGGCGGCAGGTGCTCGACGGGGACGAGTGGCTGTTCGTCGTGTCCGAGGAGCTGCCGAGTTGGCTGGAACGACTGGCCGCGGCCGACCGTGACGTGGTCCTGGCCACCCGCGCCCCGGTACAGGACCGCGGATCGCTCGGGGGCTGGCGTGTCCTCAGCGACGAACAGGTCCGGAACGGGCTCCAGCTGGACGGTCATCACCCTCCAGGAGGGGTGAGGCTCATCCCGCGGGCAAACACGTGTTCGGGTTGGGGGGCGCCGGTAGAGTCGGCCCGTGGCCGATGCGTTGGTGATCCGAGGGCGCGCGAGAGCACAACCTCAAGGACATCTCCCTGGACCTGCCGCGGGACCGCCTCATCGTGCTCACCGGCCTCTCCGGCTCGGGCAAGTCGTCGCTGGCCTTCGACACCATCTACGCCGAGGGCCAGCGCCGGTACGTGGAGTCCCTGTCCGCCTACGCCCGCCAGTTCCTGGGCCAGATGGACAAGCCCGACGTGGACTTCATCGAGGGCCTCTCGCCGGCCATCTCCATCGACCAGAAGAGCGCCTCCCGCAACCCCCGGTCGACGGTCGGCACCATCACCGAGATCTACGACTACCTGCGCCTGCTCTACGCCCGCATCGGCGTGCCCCACTGCCCGAAGGACGGCACGGTCGTCAACCGCCAGACGCCCCAGCAGATCGTGGACCGCATCCTCGAGCTGCCCGAGGGCACCCGCTTCCAGGTCCTGGCCCCGGTGGTGCGGGGCCGCAAGGGCACCTACGACACCCTCCTGGCCGACCTGGCCACGCAGGGCTTCGCCCGGGTGCGCATGGACGGCGAGGTCCGGGAGCTGGCCGACCTGGTGGCCCAGGGCGCCGAGCTGGCCCGCTACGAGATGCACACCATCGAGGTGGTGGTCGACCGCCTCGTCCTGCGGGAGGGCATCGAGCGCCGCCTGACCGACTCGCTGGAGACCGCCCTGCAACTGGCCGACGGCACGGCCGAGATCGAGATCGTGCCCCGGGACGGCGAAGGCCTCGGCGACGAGGAGCGGGAGGTCCTGACCTTCAGCCAGCACCTGGCCTGCCCCACCTGCGGCACGTCGTACGGCGAGCTGGCCCCCCGGAACTTCTCGTTCAACTCGCCCTACGGCGCCTGCACCAGCTGCGACGGCCTGGGCACCAAGTTCGAGGTCGACCCCGAGCTGGTCGTGCCCAACCCCGACCTCACCCTCGAGGAGGGCGCCATCGCCCCCTGGGCCAGCGGGCACAGCCAGTACTTCAAGCGCCTCATCGAGGCCGTGGCCGACGACAACGGCATCCCGGTCGACGTGCCCTGGCGGGACCTGCCCGAGAAGGCCACGAAGCTCCTGCTGCAACGGCGCCGGCGACAAGCGGGTCCACGTCAAGTACAAGAACCGCTACGGCCGCTCCCGCAGCTACCACGCCAAGTACGAGGGGGCCGTCCCGTACCTGCAGCGCCGCCACGCCGAGGCCGAGTCCGACGCCGCCCGGGAGCAGATCGAGGGCTACATGCGGGAGGTGGACTGCCCGGTGTGCGAGGGCGCCCGGCTCCTGCCCGCTGTCCCTCGGGGTGACCATCGACGGCCGGAACATCCACGAGCTGTGCTCGCTGCCCATCGGCGAGTCCACCGAGATGATCCGGGCCCTCGAGCTGTCCGAGCGGGACCGGATGATCGCCGAGGCCGTCCTCAAGGAGGTCCAGGCCCGGATGGGCTTCCTCCTCGACGTCGGCCTCGACTACCTGTCCCTGCACCGCAACGCCGGCACGCTGGCCGGCGGCGAGGCCCAGCGCATCCGCCTCGCCTCCCAGATCGGCAGCGGCCTGGTCGGGCGTCCTCTACGTGCTCGACGAGCCGTCGATCGGCCTGCACCAGCGGGACAACAAGCGCCTGATCGAGACCCTCATGCGCCTGCGGGACCTGGGCAACACCGTGCTCGTCGTCGAGCACGACGAGGAGACCATCCGGGTCGCCGACCACGTGGTCGACATCGGCCCCGGGGCGGGGGAGCACGGCGGCCAGGTCGTCCACTCCGGCACGGTGAAGGGCCTTCTGCGCAACAAGGACTCGGTCACCGGCCAGTACCTCTCCGGGCGCAGGACGATCCCCGTGCCCGAGATGCGGCGCCAGCCCAGCGAGGAGTCGGTGGTCGTCCGGGGCGCCCGGGAGCACAACCTCCAGGACCTCGACGTCGAGTTCCCCCTGGGCTGCTTCGTGTGCGTCACCGGGGTGTCCGGGTCGGGCAAGTCGACCCTGGTCAACGACATCCTCTACCGGGCGCTCATGCAGCGGATCTACAAGTCCAAGCTCCCGCCCGGTCGCCACACCGCGGTCGACGGCCTCGACGCCCTCGACAAGGTCATCGCCATCGACCAGTCACCGATCGGGCGCACGCCCCGGTCGAACCCGGCGACCTACACCGGGGTGTTCGACCACATCCGCAAGCTCTTCGCCCAGACCAACGAGGCCAAGGTCCGGGGCTACCTGCCCGGCCGGTTCTCGTTCAACGTGAAGGGCGGCCGCTGCGAGGCCTGCGCCGGCGACGGGACGATCAAGATCGAGATGCACTTCCTGCCCGACGTCTACGTCCCCTGCGAGGTGTGCAAGGGGGCCCGCTACAACCGGGACACGCTCGACATCGAGTTCAAGGGCAAGAACATCGCCGAGGTCCTGGACCTCTCCTGCGAGGAGGCCCTCGAGTTCTTCGCGAACCAGCCGGTCATCGCCCGCCACATGCAGACCATCGTGGACGTCGGGCCTGGGCTACGTCCGCCTCGGCCAACCCGCTCCCACCCTGTCCGGCGGCGAGGCCCAGCGGGTCAAGCTCTCCAGCGAGCTGGCCAAGCGCTCCACCGGCCACACCATGTACATCCTCGACGAGCCCACCACCGGCCTGCACTTCGAGGACATCCGCAAGCTGCTCGGCGTGCTCTCCCGCCTGGTCGACCAGGGCAACTCCGTCCTGGTCATCGAGCACAACCTGGACGTCATCAAGACCGCCGACTGGCTCATCGACCTCGGCCCCGAGGGGGGCAGCGGCGGCGGGACCGTCCTCGTCGAGGGCCCGCCGGAGCTGGTGGCCAAGACCCCGGGCAGCTACACCGGCGAGTACCTGGCCCCCCTCCTGGACCCCATCTCCTGAACCCCGGGCGGCCCGGTGCCGACAGGAAGCGGGTGCTGTCGCGACTCGCGCCCGGGGCCCTGTTCGCGGGGATCGCGGCGCGCCGTCGTCGGGCTGAGCAAGGTCCACGCCAGCCAGCTCGGCACCTACGACTACAGCGGCTCGTCCCGCTTCGCCTGGTCGCTGGCCTACATCGGCATCCTGGCCGTGGCCGCCTACGGCGTCGGCCTGCCCGACGTCCCCCGGACCCGGCGCACGCGCCGTCGATCACCGCCGTCGCGGCCGCGGCTGGTCGGGCGCCGTGGGCATGTCCATCGTCCAGCTCCTGGTCGGCGATGCCCTGCTGCCCCGCTTCGTCGTCTTCGGCAGCGCCCTCCTGCTGGTGCCTTGGTACCTGCTGACGGTCAACCTGGCCCTCGACGGCCGCACCTCGGACGAGCGCCGGGACCGGGTGGTGGTCGTGGCCGAGCACGCCGCCGCCGTCGGCGCCGAGCTGAGGCCGAGCTGCGACCGGGGCGCCGAGACGGCTGCGCGTCGTGGTGGCCACCCTGGAGCCGCTGCGCGGCGCGAGGTCACCGGCGGCGGCGCTCGCCCGCTGGAGGACCTGGTGCCGAGGCTTCGGGCGCCACCGTCCTCGTGCTCGACCGGGCCGCCCAGGACCAGCCCTCGGTCGTGGCCCAGGCCGCCGCCCTCCACGCCGACAGGGATCCGGGTCCGCACCCTGTCGCTCTTCTACGAGGAGTGGCTGGGCAAGCTCCCCGTGGCCGAGCTGGAGCGGGTGGCGATGATGTTCGACATCGGCGAGGTCCACCGCCAGCGCTACACCCGGGTGAAGCGGGTCGTCGACGTGGCCCTCGGCGCCGGCGGGCACCCTCGGCGCTGGCCCTCGTGACCCCGGTGGTGCTGGTCGGCGAACCTGTTCGGCAACCGCGGCCCGCTGCTCTACCGCCAGACCCGGGTCGGCAAGAACGGCGAGACGCTTCTCGATCCTCAAGTTCCGCACCATGCGGCCCGCGCCGGACGGGCTGGCCGACGAGTGGACCGGCGAGGACGACCCCCGCATCACCCGCTTCGGCCACGTCCTGCGCCGCACCCACCTCGACGAGCTGCCCCAGGTGGTCAACATCCTGCGGGGCGAGCTGTCGGTCGTCGGCCCCCGGCCCGAGCAGCCCCACTACGTCGAGGAGCTCAGCGAGAAGCTGCCCTTCTACGCCATGCGCCACCTGGTGCGCCCCGGCCTGACCGGCTGGGCCCAGGTGAAGTACGGCTACGCCGGCGACGAGCGCGACGCCCTCGAGAAGCTCCAGTACGAGTTCTTCTACCTCCGCCGCCAGAGCGTCGGCCTCGACCTGCGCATCGTGGGCCGGACCCTGCGCAGCGTCATCGGGGGTGACGGCCGATGACGCCTCGGGTCGACGTCGTGATCCTCACGTGGAACGACGGGGCGCTGCTCGATGCGGCGCTGGCCTCGGCCCTCGCGTCGGAGGGGGTCGCCGTCGAGGTCGTGGTCGTGGACAACGGCTCCGACCCGCCGGCCGAGGTGCCCGATCGACCCGACGTGCACCTCCTGCGCCAGGAGCAGAACCTCGGCGTGGCGCCTGGACGGGCCACCGGGGTGGCCCGGTGCACGGCTCCCTACGTCTGCCTGCTCGACAGCGACGCCCGCCTGCACCCGCGAGCCCTGAGCCGCCTGATCGGGCGTCTCGAGGCGCTCCCGGAGGTCGCCCTGGTCGGGCCGGTCTTCGACGGCCAGCGCCCGGAGGAGAGCGGTGGGCGAGCCCCCTCCGTGCTCGACAAGGTGGCCCGGGGCCTCGGATGGCGGGATGACTATCGCCGGCTCGGTGCGCCCGGTGGGTCGTGGTGGGAGGTGGACTTCGTGATCGGCGCCTGCCAGGTGTTCCGACGCACAGCCCACGACGACATCGGTGGGCTCGACACCTCGATCTTCTACGGTCCCGAGGACGTCGACTTCTGCCTGCGGTTGAAGGCTGCCGGCCACCGGGTCGTGCAGGTGGGCGACGCCGGCTGTCATCACCCGGCGCGTCGTCGCAACCGCAGGCTGCTGACCCGGCGCGGCCTCGCCCATGCCTGGCAGGTCGGTCGCTATGTCCGGCGCCACCGTCGGCCGATGGCCGCGGTCGGTCGGTGACGACGGTGCATCCGGACAACGCCTTCTACGGACACGGTCGAGTCCTCGCCCGCTACGCCGGCGTCGACGACCGGGTGCCCATCTGGGGTCACGTTCAGCACGGGTGGTCCACCGGGACCGGCTTCAGCGGGGCGTGGCGCCTCGTCGCGTCGCTGCCCCTGTTCGGCTGGGGCGAGCGCACGCGACGCCAGGCGGCCGCCGCAGGGCTGGCGCCGGTGACCCTCATCGGGGCCCCGTTCGTCTACCTGGCCGACGCCGTCGCCCCGGTCGACCAGCGGCCCCGGTCGACGATCGTCTATCCGTTCCATGGCACCGACCGGCTCCGCCTGGCCGGTTCCCACGACGCCCTCGCGGCGACGATCGCAGCCAAGGAGTCCGGTCCGGTGACCGTCTGCCTGTACTGGGCCGACCACACGCCCGCCGCGATCGACGCCTACACCTCCCGCGGCTTCACCGTGATCTCGCACGGGCGCCGGGAGGATCCGGGGTTCCTGGTCCGACAGCTCGAGGAGCTCCGGCGCCACGACCGGATCGTCACCAACCGGGTGAGTACCGCCCTCTGGTACGGCGCCCATCTCGGTCTCGAGGCCGAGGTGTACGGGCCGTTCTTCGGGCTGGAACACGAACGGGGCCGGCCCGACGGGCACGAGCGCTTCCAACGCGCCGAGTGGCCCGAGCTGCACCACGGACCGCTCGACGGCCAGAGCGCGCGAGCCCTCGCCCAGGCCGAGCTCGGGGTCGAGCACAAGCGCCGACCCGGTGAGCTCCTCGACCTGCTCTGGCCGTCGTCGCGGGCCCGATGGGGCGGGCGGGCGCGGGTGCGCGCCGAGCACCGAGCTCGCTGGGCCGCGGCCAACGTGGCCCGTCGCCTTGCCCGGGTCCATGGCCCGGATCGACCCGAGCCGCCCCGGACCTGCCGACTCGACCAGCGTCAGGCGGGCAATGCCCCCCGCTGAGGTGCGTAGCGCCCGCCGGGAGCTCTTCGGGCGAGGGTCGATCTACACCTTCGGCAGTGCGCTGCAGGCCGGCTCGGCGCTCCTGGTCCTCCCGCTCGTCACCCGCCTGCTGCCGGCCGAGGCGTTCGGGGTCGTGGCCACGGCCACCGTGCTCCTCCAGTTGCTGGGCCTCGTCGCGGCCCTGGGGCTTCCGAGCGTGGTCATGCTCGAGCACCTCAGCGGTGACCTCGACGGGCCCCACCGAGCCCGGCGGCTGGTCGGCGTCACGATCGTGGCGGCCGTCGCGGTCGCCCTGATCGCCGATCTGACGAGTGGGTCGTGGTCGAGGCTGTTCGGGGCCATCGACGACGGACCGGCGCTCCGCCTGGCGGTCTGGGGCGCCGTCCCCTTGGCGGTCCTGGCGGCCGCCCAGGCCGTGCTGCGCTCGAGTCGGCAGGCGGGGCGTTTCGTCCTGGCCACGGCCATGGTGACCCTCGGTGGTCCACTGACCGGTCTGGCGGCGATCACCCTCCACGACGCCACCGCCGAGGCGTACCTGACCGGTTTCGTCGTCGGCGCCGGGCTCGGGGCCTCGGTCGCCGCCCTCCTGGCCCGTACGGCCCGACCCCGGCGCACCGACGGGCCGCTGGTGCGACGGACGTTGACGACGGCGCTGCCGCTGGTCCCTCATTCGGTCGCGCTGTTCGCCCTGCTGGCCATCGACCGGCTGATCATCGAGCGATCCCTCGGCCTCGAGGCCGCCGCGCGCTATCAGGTGGCCTACCTGCTCGGAGCCGCGGGGCTCTCGCTCCTGGCCGCCGTGAACAACGCATGGTCACCGATGGTCCTCGGAGCCCCGGATGCCGACCGGTGGCGGCTGCTCGCGAGCACCTCCGCCGACCTGGAACGGGGCGTGGTCGTCGTGGTCACGGTGACGGCCCTCGCCGCGCCGCTCCTGTTGCGTCTGGCCGCGCCCGCGACCTACGACCTGGTGGGCCTGACCCTGGTGACCGCAGTGGTCGCCGCCTCGAGCCTGCCGTTCCTCTGGTACCTCGGCGCCGGCCACGTGCTCCTTGCGCACCGCCGCACGGTCGTGCTGGCGAAGATGACACCCCTCGTGGCCCTGGCGACGGTGGCCGTGGGTCTCCTGGTGATCCCGCACGGGGGCCTCGGCGCGGCAGCGATGATCACCGTGGGCTCCTACCTGGTCCTCGCGGTGTGGGTACGCCATGAGGCGTCGCGGTTGGCGGCTGTCCCCTGGAACCGGACGGCCAGCATCCAGGCCGCGGTGGCGGTCGGGGTCGCCGTGCTGGTCGGGGTCACCCTGCCCACACGTGGCACGCTCGTCGCCGTGCGGATGATCCTCCTCGGTGCCGTGGCCCTCTGGGCGGCTCGCGGGCTGCGTCGGTCTCGGTCCGGAGCGCTCGCGGTCGTTCCATGACGAGGACGTCTCCCGGTCGCTTGGTCGTCCGGGCCGACGCCGGCCGCGGCGTTGGGCGCGGCCATGTCGAACGCTGCTGTGCCCTCGGCCGGGCGTGGATCGAGGTCGGCGGCGAAGCAATCGTCCTCGTCTCGCCTGGCGATCCCGGCGCGGTCGATCGGGTGAGAGGCCAGGGGTTGGCCGGTCGTCCCGTCGAGTCGGTCGGTGATGACGCCGACCTCCGGGCCACGCGGCGCGCGGCCGAGGGCGCCGCGTGGTTGGCCGTCGACGGGTACCGCTTCCCTGGCCCCTTCGTGACCATGGCCGGGGGAGCAGCCGATCGCACCCTCGTGGTGGACGATCACGGCTACGGCGGGGCGGGCTCCGGCGCCGACCTCGTCCTCGATCAGAACCTCGGTGCGGGCCAGGAGCACTACCCGACGGCGACCGGCGAGTTGCTCCTCGGCGCCGCGTTCGCCCTCGTCCCGCCCGGGGTGCCGGTGGACCGATCAGCCGGGCGTTATGAGCGGCCTGTCGAGAACGTGCTGGTCTGTCTGGGTGGGGCGGCGGGAGCCGACGAGTTGGCCCTCGTCCTCGACGCGCTCCCGCCCGTCGGCCAACGACCTCCGGTCACCGTGGTCGGTGGGGCCGGGCTGGCCCCTGGACCTGGGGCCGAGGACGTCCGCATCCTCGGTTTCGTCGACGACCTGTCCGAGTCCCTGGCCATCGCCGACGTAGCCGTCGCCGCGGCCGGTTCGGTGGTCTGGCAGATCTGTCGGTCCGGTCTCCCCGCCCTGGTCGTCCCGATGTACGACAACCAAGTGCCCGTGGCGGCCGCTTTGGACGCGGCGGGCGCCGCTCGCCGCGTCGATCCTGCGGTCCCGGGGGCCTTGTCGGCGGCATTGACCGACCTCCTGGCCTCGTCCTCGACCCGCCGGTCGCTGGGGGAGCAGGCCCGGGCCGTCGTCGACGGCCGGGGACCCGCTCGGGCCGTCGCCACCATGCGATCGCTGGCGATCGACCTCCGACCGGCGCGGCCGGGCGACGCCCGCCTGCTCTGGGAGTGGGCCAACGACGCCGATGTGCGCCAGTGGTCCTTCGACCGGCGTCCCATCGCGTGGGAGGACCACCAGCGCTGGTTCGCCGAGCGCCTGACGGACACCTCCACGAGGATCTACGTGGCCGCCGACGCGGCGGGGGCCTGGGGCCTCGTCCGATTCGCGTGCCGCGGGACATCCGCCGAGATCGGGCTCAGTGTGGCCGCCGAGGCCAGGGGGTACGGCTTGGCGGCACCGCTCATCCCGCGGGCGTACGACGGCTCCTCGCCGACGTCGCCCCGGTGGAGGAGATCGTCGCGCGACTGCGCCCGGAGAACCGGCGCTCTCGGTCCGCCTTCGAGCTCGCCGGCTTCACGCCCGTCGATGCACCCGAGCCCGGGGCCGTCGACACCTACGCTCGGTCTCGTCATGCCCACACCTGACCCCGATCGCGTCATCGCGGTCATCCAGGCCCGCATGAGCTCGTCCCGACTCCCCGGGAAGGTCCTCCGGCCACTCGGTGACCTCAAGGTGGTCGACTGGGTCGTGCGCGCCGCCCGCGGAGCCACCGGGGTCGATGGCGTCGTGGTGGCCACCTCCACGGACCGCTCCGATGACCTGTTGGTCGAGCACTGCCGGCGAGCCCAGGTCGACACCGTCCGCGGGTCGCTCGACGATGTGCTCGACCGGTTCGTCGCGGTGCTCGACGCTCGGCCCGCAGCGGGCCTTGTCCGTCTGACCGCCGACTGCCCCTTGCTCGACCCTGCGCTCGTCGCCGCGGCGGTGGCCGTCTTCCGAAGCGGTGGTTGTGATTACGTCAGCACCGTGTCCCCCCGCACGCTGCCCCGCGGCCTCGACGTCGAGGTCGTCGCCAGCGGAGCGCTGCGCGCCGCGGCCGCAGAGGCGAGGGGCACCGATCGCGTCCATGTCACCCCGTTCGTCCGGGACCACCCGGAACGGTTCCCCGCTGCCGGGCTGATCATGCATCCGGGGGCCGAGGACCTGAGGATCACCCTCGACACGACGCAGGATGCCCGCCTGCTGGAGGAGATCGTGGCGGTGCTCGGTGACGGGCCGCACGCTTGGCGGACTGTTGTTGCTCTGCTGCGAAAGCGCCCGGAGCTCGTCGCGCTCAACGCCGGCGTCAGGCAGAAAGCCGCATCCGAGGGCTGAGCCTCGCGGCGGCGGGCGTCAGCTCATCAACTCCCACGAGAGTGGCGTGCCGGTCTCGATGGCCGTCGTGGCCCTGCGGCCCAGGACGGCGCCCATCTCGCTGGGCGGCAGGCCGTGCGACGGGCGGATCGCCCGGACGTTGTCCCGGGTGATGGTCTCCCCCTCGGCGATGTCGGCCACCACGAAGAGCGAGCGGCGGAACGCCAGGCTGGGCCGTTCCGCCGGCGACGGGCCGTATCGAACGGCCCCGAGGCTGGCGGCCGCCTCCCGCAGCGCAGCCACCTGGTCGGTCAGTTCGTGGGGCTCCAGCGAGAAGCCGGCATCGGGTCCGCCGTCGGCCCGCCGAAGGGTCAGGTGCTTCTCCACCACCTCGGCGCCGAGGGTGACCGCGACCACGGCCGGCGCCGACCCGAGGCTGTGGTCCGACAGGCCGACGCGCACACCCCACCTCCGCTTCATGTCGGGCAGGGTGCGCAGGTCCATCTCCCCTGCGGGAGCCGGATAGGCACTGTTGCAGCGGAGCAGGACGAGGTCCTCGGCGCCGTGGTCCCTGGCCGTCGTCACCGCCTGGTCGATCTCCTCGATGCTCGCCATCCCGGTCGACAGGACCATCGGTCGGCCGGTGGCCGCGACTGCGGCGATCAGCTCGAGGTCGACCAGTTCGAAGGAAGCCACCTTGTGGGCAGGGGGGTCGAGCGTCTCCAGGAACGCGAGGGACTCCAGGTCGAACGGGGTGGAGAGCGCTGCCAGCCCCGCCTGGTGGGCCCGGGCGAACAGGGGCTCGTGCCACGCCCACGGGGTGGCGGCCTCCCGGTACAGCTCGTGGAGCCGTCGGCCCGACCATGCCGTGCCCTCGCCGATGCGGAACTCCGGTCGATCGCTGTCCAGGGTCATTGCGTCGGCGGTGTAGGTCTGCAGCTTGATGGCGTCCGCGCCGGCCTCGGCGGCGGCGTCGACCAACGCCAGGGCGCGACCGAGGTCGCCGTTGTGATTGCCGGACAGCTCGGCGATCACGGCGACACCACCCTCGGGGAGCCAGTCGTCGACCCTCATCCGAGGACGTCCCGAAGGGCGCTGACCACCGTGTCCTGCTCGTCGACGGTCAGGTCGTAGAAGAGCGGCAGGGAGAGCACGTGGGCGTAGAGGGCCTCGGTCATGGGCAGGTCGGCGGCGGTCGTGCCCGAGGCGTAGGCCGGGTGGTGGTGGATCGGCACGTGGTGGACCTGGACCCCGATGTCCCGGGCGTGGAGCTCGGCCACGACGTCGGCCCGGTGCTCGACCAGGACCGGGTACAGGTGCCGGCCGTGCACCGTTCCGGTGGGGGCGACGGGGGGCAGCACGACGTCCAGGTCGGCCAGGGCGTCGTCGTAGCGGCGGGCCAACTCCTCCCGGCGGGCCAGGAAGCGGTCGAGCTTGTGGAGCTGGCTGGTGCCCAGGGCGGCCTGCAGGTCGGTGAGGCGGTAGTTGAAGCCGATCTCGTCGATCCGGGTGGCCCAGGGGCCCTCCTCGGGGACGGGCACGCAGGCCGTGGTGGCGGAAGGCCCGGAGGCGTTCGGCCAGGTCGTCGTCGTTGGTGGTGACCGCGCCGCCCTCCCCGGTGGTGATCGTCTTCACCGGGTGGAACGAGAAGCAGGTCAGGTCGCTGCGGGCGCAGTTGCCGACGGGGCCGTCGGGCGTGGGCGCCCCCAGGGCCTGGGCGGCGTCCTCGATCAGGACCCGGGGCCGGTGGTTCAGGGCCGCGAGGTCGACCGGCAGGCCGGCGTAGTGGACGGCCACGAGGGCCTCGATGCCGTCGGGCACCGAGCCCGGTGGTCCAGGTTCATCGTCGTCGGGTCGACGTCCACGTAGACCGGGGTGGCCCCGACGTAGGCGGCGCAGGCGGCGCTGGCGGCGAAGGAGAGGGCGGAGGTCGCCACCCGGTCACCGGGGCCGATGCCGCTGACGGCCACGGCACCGTGGAGGGCGGCCGTGCCGCTGGAGAAGGCGATGGCGTGACGGGCCTCGACGCGCTCGGCCAGGGCCGCCTCGAAGGCCTCGACCGCGGGGCCGCGGGTCAGCCAGTCGCCCTTGAGGACCTGGACGACCGCGGCGATGTCGTCGTCGTCGACGGACTGGCGACCGTAGGGGATCACGTCGCCGCGACCCGCTCGCGGATCTCCTCGGGCTCGAGCCACCAGTCGTTGGTGTTGCTGGCGTAGACGAAGCCGTCGTCGAGGGGCTTGCCCTCCATCCACGGGTGCTCTGCGGTCCACCACGGGTGCTCCGGGCAGGACGACGTAGTTCTCCTCGGTCTCGATGGCGTGGCGGGCCTCGTCGTCGGTCAGGAGGATCTCGTGCAGCTTCTCGCCGGGGCGGATGCCGATGACCTCGCGGGGGACACCGGGGGCCATGGCCTCGGCCAGGTCGGTGACCCGCATCGAGGGGATCTTGGGGATGAAGATCTCGCCGCCCTGGGCGTGCTCCATGGCGTAGAGGACCAGGTCGACGGCCTCGGGCAGGGTGATCCAGAAGCGGGTCATGCGCTCGTCGGTGATGGTGAGCTTGCCGGTCTTCGAGCTGCTCCTTGAACAGGGGCACGACCGAGCCCCGGGAGCCGACGACGTTGCCGTAGCGGACACAGGAGAGGCGGGTGTCGAACGGCGGCGGCGTAGGCGTTGCCCTGGATGATGATCTTCTCCTCGCAGAGCTTGGTGGCCCCGTAGAGGTTGACCGGGTTCACGGCCTTGTCGGTGGAGAGGGCGACGACCTGCTTGACGCCGGCGTCGATGGCGCAGTCGACGACGTGCTGGGCGCCCAGGACGTTGGTCTGCACCGCCTCGAAGGGGTTGTACTCACAGGCCGGCACCTGCTTCATGGCGGCGGCGTGCACGATGATGTCGACGCCCTGGCAGGCCCGGGCCATGCGGGCCCGGTTGCGGATGTCGCCGAGCATGTACCGGACCTGACCGTCGCCGAAGCGCTTCCGCATCTCGGACTGCTTCAGCTCGTCCCGGGAGTACACCCGGATGGTGGCGTCGGGGTGGTCGGCGAGCATCCGCTCGACGAAGGCGTACCCGAACGAACCGGTGCCGCCGGTGACGAGGATGGTCTGGCCGGAGAGATCCATGCCTGATCCATCGGCCGTTCCCGGCCCTCGGTGAGGCCGAACGACCTACCCGCGCCAGGTTTCTCTCTCCGTGGCGAATCCCGACCACGCACCGTCGAGATCAGGTGATCTCGAGCATGCGGTCGAGGGCGACGCGGGCCCATTCGGTGGTCTCGGGGTCGACGGTGATCTGGTTGACGACGTTGCCCTCGACCAGGTTCTCCAGCACCCAGGCCAGGTGGGGGGCGTCGATGCGGAACATGGTCGAGCAGGGGCAGACCAGCGGGTCGAGGGAGAGCACCGTCTTGTCCGGCGTCTCGGCGTTGAGGCGGTTGGTCAGGTGGATCTCGGTGCCCACGCCGATGACCGAGCCCGCCGGGGCGTCGGCGATGGTGCGGATGATCCCCTCGGTGGAGCCGACCACGTCGGCCATCGCGACGGTCTCGTGGGCGCACTCGGGGTGCACCACGACGATGGCGCCCGGGGTGCTCGGCCCGGAAGGTGTCGACGTGCTCGGGCCGGAAGCGCTGGTGGACCGAGCAGTGGCCCTTCCAGAGCAGGAAGCGGGCCTCCTTGGCGTCGGCCTCGGTCAGGCCGCCGGCGTCCAGCCGGGGGTTCCAGACCCGCATGTCGGCCTCGTCGTAGCCCATCTCGTAGCCCGTGTTGCGGCCCAGGTGCTGGTCGGGGAAGAAGAGGGTCTTGTCGCCCCGCTCGAAGGCCCAGTCGAGCACGGCCCGGGCGTTGGACGACGTGCACACGGCCCCGCCGTGCTCGCCCACGAAGGCCTTCAGGGCGGCCGAGGAGTTCATGTAGGTGATGGGCACGACCCGGTCGATGTCGATCATCCGGCTCGAGGGTCTCCCAGGCCTCCTCGACCTGGTCGAGGTCGGCCATGTCGGCCATGGAGCAGCCGGCGTTCAGGTCCGGGAGGATGACGGCCTGGTCGTCGCTGGTCAGGATGTCGGCCGACTCGGCCATGAAGTGCACGCCGCAGAACACGATGTAGGCGGCCTCGGGCCGGCCCTTGGCCAGCTGGGCCAGCTTGAACGAGTCGCCCCGGGCGTCGGCCCAGACCATGACCTCGTCGCGCTGGTAGTGGTGGCCGAGGATGAACACCTTCGACCCGAGGGTCGGCCTTGGCCACGCGGATCCGCTCGGCCAGGTCCTCGTCCGTCGGCGTTCGCGGTAGTCGTCAGGTAGGGGCGCTTGGAGCCGCAGCATGGGTTGTGACCTCCCGTGAGGGGGCTCCGATTGATGAGCGGTGGGGGCAGTCCGGACGCCACGCCACGGGGATGTCGCTCTCAGAGCCGATATGTCGCCGGATTCCGGACCGGTCGCTTCGCACCTTACAACCCCACGTCTGGCGAGAAGCTGTTCCCTAGTGGACCACCTCGACGGTCACCCCCCGCAGCTCCAGGGCCGCGACGCACGTGCTCGCCGTGCACCCGGTCGTGGGTCTCGAGGGTGAAGTCGACCTCCACCTCGTCCACGCCGACGCCACGCCTTCCCGGTGGTGCTCCACGTCGAGGATGTTGACGTCCTGGTCGGCGATGACCTTGGTGAGCTCGGCCAGGGCGCCGGGGTGGTCGGGACCCGGGCGCTGATGCGCAGGAACCGGCCGGAGGCGGACAGGCCGTGGTCGATGAGCTTGACCAGCAGGAGCGGGTCCACGTTGCCCCCCGACAGCACGACCATGACGGGGCCGTCGCCCGGTATGTCGCCGGCGAGGAGGGCGGCCAGGCCGACGGCCCCGGCGGGCTCGACGACGGCCTTGGCCCGCTCCAGGAGCAGGACCAGCGCCCGGCCGATCTCGTCGTCGTCCACGGTGACGACGTCGTCCACGTAGGCCTGGGCGTGGGCCAGGGTGAGGGGCGACGGCGACTTGATGGCGATGCCGTCGGCGATGGTGGTCACCCGGTCGAGGCGCTGGGCGGAGCCGGCCTGCCATCGAGGGCAGGAGGCAGGCCGCCCCCTCGGCCTGCACCCCGATGACCCGCATCGGCGGGCGCCAGGTGGTGCAGGGCCGTGGCCACACCGGAGATCAGGCCGCCGCCGCCCACGGGCACGATCACGGTCTCGGCCTCCGGGCAGTCCTCGGCGATCTCCAGGCCGACCGTGCCCTGCCCGGCGATGACCAGCGGGTGGTCGAAGGGGCTGGCGAACACGGCGCCGGTGGCCTCGGCCCGGTCCTTGGCCAGGGCGATGGCGTCGTCCACCGTCTCGCCGGCGAGGATCACCTCGGCGCCGTAGTCGCGGGTGGCCTGGACCTTGGGCAGAGAGGCCGACGCCGGCATGAACACGGTGGCGTGGCGCCCGGTGAGCCCGGCGGCGAGGGCGACGCCCTGGGCGTGGTTGCCGCGCTGGCGGCGACCACCTCGGTGACCTCCGGGTCCGAGGGTGGAGAGCAGGTTCAGCGCCCCCCGGGGCTTGAACGAGCCGGTCCGTTGCAGGTGCTCGGCCTTCACGTGGACCGGCCGACCGCAGAGCCGGGAGAGCGACTCCGCCCGCCAGCTCGGCGTGCGCCGCAAGCGGTCCCCGATGCGGTCCCGCGCCTCGAGCACGTCGTCCAGGTCCACCAGTTCCGGTGTGATGTCGTCCACCGTAGGCCGTCGGTGACCGCCCGTAGGCTTGGGGGCGACATGGTCGAACGTCCGCCCACCGGCACCATCCCCGACGGTCCCGGCTCCTACCAGTTCAAGGACAAGGACGGCCGGGTCATCTACGTCGGCAAGGCGTCGTCGCTGCGGTCCCGGCTGTCGCAACTACTTCCAGAAGCACCTGCCGGCCCGCACCGCCCAGATGGTGGCCACCGCCGAGTCCGTCGAGTGGATCCAGGTGGCCAACGACGTCGAAGCGCTGATGCTGGAGTACAACCTCATCAAGCAGCACCGGCCCCGCTTCAACGTCCGGCTGGTCGACGACAAGAGCTACCCGTTCCTGGCCGTGACGGTCGGCGACGAGTGGCCCCGCCCCATGGTCATGCGGGGCGCCAAGCGCAAGGGCGTCCGTACTACGGGCCGTTCGCCCACGCCTACGCCATCCGGGAGACCCTCGACCTCCTGCTGCGGACCTTCCCGCTGCGCACCTGCTCGGACAACAAGTTCGGCCTGCACCAGCGCCAGGGCCGGCCCTGCCTGCTCTTCCACATCGAGAAGTGCTCCGGGCCGTGCGTGGGCGAGATCGACCAGGAGGCCTACCGGGAGCTGACCCAGGAGCTGCTGGCCTTCCTCGACGGCGACACCGACGCCATCGTCAAGCGCCTCGACCGCGAGATGCGGGAGGCGGCCGCCGAGCTGGAGTTCGAGCGGGCCGCCCGCCTGCGGGACCAGCTGGGCAGCGTGCGCAAGGCCATCGAGCGTCAGCAGATGGTGGCCGAGCGCAACGAGGACTTCGACGTGCTGGGCCTGGCCGAGGACGAGCTGGAGGCCGCCGTGCAGGTCTTCTTCGTCCGCCGGGGCCGGGTCGTCGGGCCGCAAGGGCTTCATCGTCGACAAGGTCGAGGACCTCGCGCCCGGCGAGCTGATCGGCGACGTCCTGGAGGGCCTCTACGGCGAGCCGCTGCCCCTCGGCCTGCCCGAAGACCGTGCTGGTGCCCTCCGAGCCCGACGACACCGACCTCTACGAGCGCTGGCTGACCTCGCTGCGGGGCTCGGCCGGTCACCATCCGGGTGCCTCAGCGGGGCGACAAGCGGGCCCTGCAGGAGACCGTGACCCGCAACGCGGCCGAGGAGTTCACCCGCCACCGCCTGCGGCGCTCCAGCGACCACAACAGCCGGGCCCGGGCCCTCAACGAGCTCCAGGAGCACCTCGGGCCTGCCCGACGCCCCCCTGCGCATCGAGTGCTACGACATGAGCCACATCCAGGGCACCGACTACGTCGGCTCGATGGTCGTGCTCGAGGACGGCCTGCCCAAGAAGTCCGAGTACCGGCGGTTCAAGATCAAGACCGTCGACGGCAACGACGACTTCGCCGCCATGGAGGAGGTCCTGACCCGGCGCCTGACCGCCTACCTGGCCGAGCGCCGTCGCCCGCCGGCCGAGCGGGAGGGCAAGTTCGCCTACCCGCCCCAGCTGCTGCTCGTCGACGGGGGCAAGGGCCAGCTCTCGGTGGCCGAGCGGGTCGTGCAGGAGCTCGGCCTCGACGAGGAGATCCCGGTGGCCTCGCTGGCCAAGCGCTTCGAGGAGGTCTTCGTGCCGGGCCAGGCCGACCCCATCCGCATCCCCCGCCAGTCCGAGGCGCTCTACCTGCTCCAGCGGATCCGGGACGAGGCCCACCGCTTCGCCATCAGCTACCACCGGGAGCTGCGGAGCAAGCGCATGACGACCTCGGTGCTGGACGACATCCCGGGCCTCGGCCCGGTGCGGCGCAAGCGACTCGTCAAGGAGATGGGCGGGGTGACCGCGGTGAAGCGGGCCGAGCTGGAGCAGCTGCAGTCGCTGTCCTGGCTGCCCGACGACGTGGCCCAGGCCGTCCACGACAAGATCCACAAGCCCGCCCCCCGGACGACGTCTGGTGACCGCTGACCCCTGGGAGACCCACGCCGGCTGGTGGCAGGACGGCTTCACCGACGGCGCCGACGCCGAGTACGAGGAGCAGATCCTGCCCGCTCGCCGAGGAGCACCTGGCCGGCGCCCGGCGGGTCCTGGACGTCGGCACGGGCGAGGGCCAGCTCGCCCGCCGGGCCGCCGACCTCGGCGCCGAGGTCGTCGGGGTCGACCCGACGCCTTCCCAGGTCGTGGTCGCCCGGCGAGCGGGCGGGGGGCCCGCAGCTACGCCCGGTCCGGCGCCGAGCGGCTGCCCTTCGCCGACGGGGCCTTCGACGCCGTGGTCGCCTGCCTGGTCTTCGAGCACCTGCTCGACCCCGAGCCGCCCGATCCGGGAGGTGGCCCGGGTCCTGGAGCCCGGCGGTCGCTTCCTGTTCTTCCTCAACCATCCCGCTGCTGCAGGCCCCGGACAGCGGCTGGGTGGACGACCAGATCATGGAGCCGCCCGAGCAGTACTGGCGGGTGGGCGCCTACCTGGTCGAGGACGTGCGGGACGAGGAGGTGGCGCCGGGGGTCGTCCTGCCCTTCGTGCACCGCCCGCTGTCCCTCTACGTGAACCTCATGGCCGAGGCCGGCCTGAGCCTGACCCGCATGGAGGAGCCGGCCCCGCCGCCGGGCTTCCTGGCCCGGGCCACCGAGTACCAGCAGGCCGCCACCATTCCCCGGCTGCTGTTCCTGCGGGCCGTACGCTCGTAGCCATCGGAGAGTTCGTCATCATCGCCGGCCTCTCGGGGGCCGGGCGGTCCTCGGCCGCGGACGACTTCGAAGACCTGGGGTGGTTCGCCATCGACAACCTCCCGCCCGCGCTCATCCCCAAGGTGGCCGAGCTGGCGGCCGGCCCCGACGCCACCTACGACCGGGTCGCCCTGGCCGTGGGCACGACCTCGGACCTGGCCCAGGTCCTGCCGTCGGTGGCCTCGCTGCGGGCCGCCGACACCCGGGTCCGGGTCCTGTTCCTGGACGCCAGCACCGAGGTCCTGGTCCGCCGCTACGAGGGCAGCCGCCGTCGCCACCCCACCGCGGGCGACGAGACCAGCCTGGGCCAGGCCATCGCCCTCGAACGGGAGATGCTCGAGCCGGTCAAGGCCGAGGCCGACGTCGTGGTCGACACCAGCGACCTCAACGTCCACCAGCTGCGGGACCGCATCAAGGACCTGTTCGGCACCGACGACCCCGCCGCCGGCATGCAGACCACGGTGGTGTCCTTCGGCTACAAGCACGGCCTGCCCCTCGACGTCGACATCGTCCTGGACTGCCGCTTCCTGCCCAACCCCCACTGGGACGAGGAGCTGCGCCCCCAGACCGGCCTCGACGCCCCGGTGCGGGCCTTCGTGCTCCGCCAGCCGGAGACCAAGGCCTTCCTGGCCCGGCTCGAGGACCTGCTCGACCTGCTCCTGCCCGGCCTACGAGGCCGAGGGCAAGAGCTACCTGACCATCGCCTTCGGCTGCACGGGCGGTCGGCACCGGTCGGTGGCCATAGCCGAGGAGATCGCGACCCACCTGCGCCGCCACGGTCGTCGGCCCACCGTGACCCACCGCGACCTCGACAGGTAGGGTCGAGGGTCCGGTCCAATCCGACGGCAATCGGCCGCCGTCCCGTTCTCAACGAGGAGATCTCCCAACCATGAGCATCCGCGTCGGCATCAACGGCTTCGGCCGCATCGGTCGCAACTTCTTCCGGGCGGCCAAGCAGCAGGGCGCCGACATCGACTTCGTGGCGGTGAACGACCTCGGCTCCGTCGAGACGATGGCCCACCTGCTCAAGTACGACTCGGTCATGGGCAAGCTGCCCTACGAGATCAAGGCCGTCGAGGGCGGCATCTCCGTCGACGGCGACACCCTCAAGGTCCTGGCCGAGCGGGACCCCGCCAACCTGCCCTGGGGCGACCTCGGCGTCGACGTGGTCATCGAGTCCACCGGCTTCTTCACCTCCAAGGAGAAGGCGGCGGCCCACCTCGAGGGCGGGGCGCCGCTGGTGATCGTCTCGGCCCCCTGCACCGAGGCCGACGACACGTTCGTGGTCGGCGTCAACGACGACACCTTCGACCCGGCCGACCCAGAAGGTCATCTCCAACGCCTCCTGCACGACGAACTGCTTCGTGCCCATGGTCAAGGTCCTCGACGACGCCTTCGGCGTGGAGAAGGGCCTGATGAACACCATCCACGCCTACACCGGCGACCAGAGCCTGGTCGACGGCCCCCACTCCGACCTGCGCCGGGCCCGGGGTGCGGCCATCAACATCGTCCCCACCTCCACCGGCGCCGCCCGGGCCACCGGCCTGGTGCTGCGAGTCGATGCAGGGCAAGCTCGACGGCACCTCGCTGCGGGTGCCCGTGCCCGACGGCTCCATCACCGACTTCGTCGGCGTGCTGAGCCAGGACGTCACCGTCGACGAGGTCAACGAGGCCTACAAGGCGGCCGCCGACGTCCGGCCCGCTGGCCGACGTCCTCGACTACAGCGACGAGCCCATCGTGTCCTCCGACATCGTCGGCTCGCCCGCCTCCTGCACCTTCGACTCCGGCCTGACCATGGCCATGGGCAACCTGGTGAAGGTCCTCGGCTGGTACGACAACGAGTGGGGCTACTCGAACCGCCTCGTCGACCTGGCCAAGATCGTCGGCGCGGCCTCTTGAGCCGACGCCCACGGGCGTCCCGACCCTCGAGGACCTCGAGGCGTCGCTCGGCGGCCTCGACGGCAAGCGGATCCTCGTCCGGTGTGACTTCAACGTCCCGCTGGACGACGGCCGCATCGTCGACGACCTGCGCATCCGCGCCGCGCTGCCGACCCTGCACTGGCTGACCGAGCGGGGGGCCGTGGTCACCGCCATGAGCCACCTCGGCCGGCCCAAGGGCCCGGACCCGGCGTTGTCGCTGGATCCGGTGATGCACCGGCTGGCCGAGCTGGCCCCGGGCGTCGCCCTGCTGGAGAACCTGCGCTTCGACCCGGGCGAGACGGCCGACGACCCGGCGACGGTGGCCCGCCTGGTCGAAGGCCAGGACGGCTACGTCAACGACGCCTTCGGCGCCTCGCACCGGGCCCACGCCTCCATCGTCGGCCCGCCCCGCACGCTGCCCAGCGCCGCCGGACGCCTGCTGGCCAAGGAGGTCGAGGTCCTCCTCGGCGTCCGCAACGACCCGAAGCGACCCTTCGTGGCCGTGCTCGGCGGGGCCAAGGTCAGCGACAAGCTGGGCGTCATCGACGCCCTGCTGGACGTCGTCGACACCCTGATCGTGGGCGGGGGCATGTGCTTCACGTTCTTCGCCGCCCAGGGCAAGTCGATCGGGGCGTCGCTGGTCGAAGAGGACCAGATCGACACCTGTCGGGCCCTGCTGGAGCGCACCGACGCCATCCACCTGCCGTCCGACATCACCGCGCTCGGCCCCGGGCGGCAGGATCAAGGACCCGGAGGCCGGCGGCGACGTCCGGCAGTTGGGCCCGTCGATCCCCGACGGCTGGATGGGCCTGGACATCGGCCCCGGCACCGCGGCGGAGTTCACCGACGTGATCCGCGACGCCCGCACCGTGCTCTGGAACGGGCCCATGGGCGTGTTCGAGGACCCTCGCTTCGCAGGCGGGGACCCGCACCGTGGCCGAAGCCGTGGCCGAGACCCGCGCCTTCACGGTCGTGGGCGGAGGCGACAGCGCCGCCGCCCTGGCCCAGTTCGGCCTGGAGAAGGACGTCGACCACCTGTCCACGGGCGGCGGAGCATCACTGGAACTGCTGGAGCAGGGCGACCTGCCCGGCCTCGAGGCCCTGAGGAGCGCACCCAATGCCTGACCGCAAGCCGCTGATGAGCGGCAACTGGAAGATGCACCACAACCACTTCGAGGCCATCGCCGCGGTCCAGAAGCTGTCCTACAACCTCACCCCGGCGGACTACGAGGCCGTCGACGTGTCGGTGCACCCGCCGTTCACCGACCTGCGCTCGATCCAGACGATCATCGACGCCGACAAGCTCGACCTCCTCCTCGGGGCCCAGCACTGCCACTGGGAGGACAAGGGCGCCTTCACCGGCGAGATCGCCCCGCCCATGCTGGCCAAGCTGCAGGTGGACCTGGTCATCGCCGGCCACTCCGAGCGGCGGGAGCTGTTCGGGGAGACCGACGAGGACGTGAACCGCAAGGTCAAGGCGATCCTGGCCCAGGCCATGACCCCGATCCTCTGCTGCGGTGAGACGCTCGAGGAGCGGGAGGCGGGCGAGACCGAGGCCAAGGTCGCCGGTCAGGTCACCGCGGGACTGGCGGGGGTGAAGCCCGAGGTGGTGGCCGGGCTGGTCATCGCCTACGAGCCCATCTGGGCCATCGGCACCGGCCGCACGGCGACGCCCGAGGACGCCCAGGCCGTCTGCGCCCACGTGCGCTCGGTGGTCGCCGGTGCCTTCGGGTCCGACGCCGCCGCCGCGGTGCGGATCCAGTACGGCGGGTCGGTCAAGCCCA
This sequence comes from uncultured Microthrixaceae bacterium, assembly GCA_963748285.1. GTDB lineage: Bacteria > Actinomycetota > Acidimicrobiia > Acidimicrobiales > DATDAH01 > DATDAH01. Next base: position 617,320 of record CAVVIF010000008.1, on the reverse strand, counting down.
ACAACGCCCCCGACCTGATGGCCCAGCCCGACATCGACGGCGCCCTGGTGGGCGGGGCCAGCCTCGACCCCGACGACTTCGCCCGCATCGCCCAGTACCGCCTCGCGGACTGACCGCGCCGCTAGCCTGATCCGCCGTGCTCACCGCTGTCGTCGTCACCATCCAGGTCATCGCGTCCCTGACGCTTGTCCTGCTCGTGCTCCTGCACAGCGGCAAGGGTGGCGGCCTCTCCGACATGTTCGGTGGCGGCATGGGGGCCACGGCCGCCGGCTCCACCGTGGTCGAGCGCAACCTGGACCGGATCACCGTCGTGGCCGCCCTCGTCTTCGGGTTCACCACGATGGGCCTGGTCCTCCTCCTCTAGCGAGCCTCCGCACGGCGTAGGACCGCTACGCTGGCGGACCCACGTCGGAGTGGCGGAACAGGCAGACGCGCCAGCTTGAGGGGCTGGTGCCCGCAAGGGCGTGGGGGTTCAAATCCCCCCTCCGACACGCTCATACGTACACGCGGCCACCGGGACCGACTCGACCTCCACGAGGTCCTGTTCGGGCCGGTAGGTCAGCGTGATCCCGAGGGTGGCGTACACCTTCGCCCGCTCCTTCGGGTTCGCCCCCTGCAGCACGGCGCCGATGTCCCCCAGCCCCTCGAGGTGGGGCAGGCGCTCGCGTCAGCGCTCGCCCTGCACCTCGGCATCCACCGGACACCCGAGGTCAGCGCCGGCCTCCGTCGTCGCCGGTGCCAGTCGGGCATCGACCGCGGCCACGTCCTCGTCGGCGGGACCCTGAGCCTCGGCCAGCTGGGCACAGGTGGCGTCGATCGAGGCGGGATCGAAGAGGCCGGCGATCCACTGGTCGAGCTCGCCGACGATGGCGGACTCGCGGACGTAGACCGACTTCGGGTGGTCGATGTCGTTCGCCAGCGCGTACTCGGCGGCCAGGACGCACCTGTAGTGCGCCCGGTCGTGGTTCCACCGCACAGCCCGCAGAACATGACTCCACGGAGCAGGTACTGCCGAGGGGTCCGGCGGGGCTGACGGACAGCGGGGCGGTGTCGGCCCGCTCCGCGCTGCTCCTGAGCCCGGGCAAAGGTGGCGGAGTCGATGATCGGCTCGTGCGCCTGATCGGTGGACCACACCCAGTCGGCTGGGTCGTTCCACACCTGCTTAGTCACGTACCCCAGGGAGGGGTTGTGGACATCGACCAGGCGCTCGACCTTCCGCTGCCGGTTCCAGACCTGACGGCCGACATAGCGGGGGTTCTGGAGGATGGCCCGCACCGCCGACTTCGACCACGCCCTCACCGTCCGGTGGCGGTTGCGTTCGGGCTCAGACGCCGATGGGCACGGGACCCCATCCGCGGTGAGCCTCGACGAGTTCCTCGGGTCGCCCGGTGCGGACGGCCCGCCCCTCGGCCGCGGAGCGGGCCGCCCTAACTAGGTTGGCGAGGTCAAGGCCAGCCAGTTGACGCCCGCCTACCCACCACCTGCGTGTTACCCCAGGAGGGCGTCCCAGCTCCTGGTCGATATTTACCTCCCGGCGGCTGACTGGACCGCTTCAGCCTCCGATCGCAATGCCGGTCAGTACGCAGAAATTGCCGACGGTCTCGTGGAGCTCATGTAGGGCAAGGTCGACGACCACCACGCTGCCGTCGGGGGCCGAATAGTGCAGCGTGCCAGCGGCGTTGACCCCGTTGCCTGGGCTGTTGTTGTCGATATCGAACACAGTGTTGGTATCGAAGGATCTGGGGGGGTACCCATTGGACTGGAGGTCTGCCAGGGTGTCGATGCCCCCTGCGTCGGCGGCGAAATAGTCGATGCTCGCGTCGTTCTTCGACGTGAACGCCTTGACGTCGAGGCGGTCACCGAAGGTCTGGCACTCGGCGGTGATGCTCAGCCCGGCGAGATTGAGCACCGTTGTCGGCCCGGTACCGGTCAGGACCCGGAAGAGGATCCGGCGCATCTGGTGCCCGCCCACCGTGCTGGCATTGACGTTCTGCAGCGTGGACTCCACGATGTCCACACCGGTCAGCCCGCCTCCGGCCAGCGTGTCGTCGCGCACGTCCACGGAGCGGACCTCGTTGTTGCCGATGTCGACGGTCTTGACCTCGCCGTTGACGATCTTGGCGCTGGTCACCGAGTTGTTCGGGACGCTGAACGCCCCGACCGGACCGCCACCCGTCAGCGTGACCGCCACCAACCCGCCAGCCACCACGATCGCCAGCTGGGAAGCGATCTTCTTCCACCTCGAGGCGTCCATACCGCACCCTTCCCGTCACAGGCACGGCGAGGTGCCGCCCCACGACAGAAGCATGACACCGATCGCAGGCGAGGGGCCGGTGTTGCAACCGGAAGCGAACGCGTGTTCTATACGGCGGTGCCTCTGGACCTCGCCCACCAGGTAGCCATCCTGCGCCAGACCGTCGCCATGTTGAGCCCCGGCGAACGGGCTATCAGCCGGGAACAGGCCTTTGTCATCCTCGAGCGCCTGGACGAGATAGAAGGCCAGCTCCAGCATCTCCGCGACGGCGTGCGTCAGCTCCTGTCCGACCTCGGCCCGACTTAGGCTCGGCCCCGTGGAGGATCGCGACCGCTCCCGGCTCCTACTCGACCGAGTCCTGCTGGCAGTCGGGCTGTATCGAATTCCAAACGAGGATCTAGACCAACACGAGCGATGGCCTTGGCCGGCCAAACACCGCTGGGTCCCCAGAGCTCCCGGTCGGGGCTCGTTCCAGGGGGATGGGTCCCCAAATCGCGTCAATTTCGAAGAGGATGGCCCGAGTGTCAACCCCGCGACCGGCAGGCCCTGGTCGAGGAAGGAGATCGACGAGGCCGTGCGCCGCTCACCTCCGCCCCGTCAGCCGCCCTCCCAGAAGTAGCACCCGTCCCGGTACACGTACCGCCCGCCTGAGCCATCCACGACCAGCACGGCCGGCGGCTCCCCACTGACCACCCTCGCAGACTCCCCATCACGAGGGCCGCCGACAAAGGTCACCGTCACGTCAGCCGGTGAAGTTAGGCCGTCCCGGGACGACGGCGTCCGGCTCCCCGTCGGAGTCGGGGATGGTCGTAGTGGTCGGGTCCGTGGTCGTCGGTGGCGGCGGGCAGGTGCCGGCCTCGGTGTCGTAGGTGACCTCGACCGAGCCGTTCCCCGCTGCTGCCGCCACGCCGTACGTCGTACCCGCGGGACCGAAGCCCGAACCGCCGCCACCACCACCGGCCTGAGCTGGGGTGCGCGCGGCGCCACCGCCCCCGCCGCCGAACCAGCCGCCTCCGCCACCACCACTGTGGGCGGCCTCGCCAAAGTTGCCGGCGGAGGCTCCGGCGCCACCGGTGCCGGAGCTGCCGGCCGTCGCTCCTGTCCCGGCCGTACCGCCCGCCGCGTCGGTGCCACCGCCACCGGGTAGTGGTCCCTCACCCGGTGATCCCGCGTCGCCACCGCCCGCGCCCCGACCCCGGATTGCGTCGCGGCGTCGGGTATAGCTGTCGAGCCGCCGCCGCCCCCGCCGGCGACCACGACCCGGTCGGCTAGGTCACTTCCGCCCTGACGGATGTCAGACGCACCTCCGCCGCCACCGCCGAAGGTGGTGGCCGCCGACCCTCCGCCGTTGAACCCGCCAACGCCGAAGCTGACGCCTCCCCCGACTCGGATCTCCAACACCTCGCCCGGGTTCACCTCCAAGTTCGCCGTCGCCGTCCCGCCGAGCCCACCGGCGTGGTCGATCTCGCCGGAGAAGTTCCGCCCGGCGCCGCCCGACCCGCCGACCAGCACCACCTCGAGCTCACAGACGTCGGCGGGGACGGTGAACGCCTGGACCTCGGCACCCCCGCCAGGAGCGACAAAGGAGAACACCTGGGTCTGGGGGGCGGCGCTGGCGGGCGCCCCGAGCGTCGACAAGCCGGCCGCTGCACCGAGCACCGGCCGCGATACGCAAAGACGAGATTGCGACTCGATGAGCTCAGGTCAGTGCTTCTCACCATGCGTGGACCTTAGGCGCCGGCGACTGACGAGCAGAGGACCGGCGGTCCGCCTCGCTCTTCAGTTACTCCAAGGCGATGACACCCCGCAGCACGCGTGTACGTATGGGGGTAATCCCCCCTCCGACACGATCGTGAGTACACGGGCGCAGCCTCCACGGTGACCACCTTCTGGCCGGCATCGAAGGTCAACTCCAGGCCGAGAGAGTTGTAGAGCTCGGCCTTCGCCTCGTAGCTGGCGCCGGCCATGACCTCGGCCATCGGACCCAGTTCCTCGATCAGCCCCCGGATGGCCTCGGCGTCGAACGCGGCCACCGGCTTGGACCTGAGCAGGTCCTGCTCGGCCCTCAGCTTCTCGCCCTGGACCTCGGCCATCCAGCCCGCCACCACGGTCGCATCGGCTCCCGCGTCGAGAGCGGCCCGGTACTTGCCCAGGCGGTGGTCACAGTCCTCGATCTTCCGCACGGCCGCCTCGGCCCGGGCCACGTCCTGCTCCGTCCCGCAGGCGCTGGTCGGTCGGCCGACCTCGGCGACCGCGATCCTGAACACGATCGCTGTCTCGATGGTGAGCCTTGCGGCACTCGTGCTCACCATCACGATGGTGGTCGTCCAACTGGCGATGGGGCAGTTCTCGCCCCGGATCGTGCAGCGGATCCTTCGCGACACGCCCAGCCAGCTCGCAATCGGGCTCTTTGTCGCAACCTTCGTGCACGCCGTGCTGACGATCCGCGAGGTCGTGGATAATTCGCCACCCCGGTGATCACACACTCGGTGCTACATGAGCCAGTCGCCTCCTCGAGGAACTCACCGAGCTGGAGGGCCGACGTTCACACGCTCGGTTGGTCTAACTCTCATCCGAGCGGGGATGTCGAGGAGTGATCAAGTTGTTCAGCAAGCGACTTGTCAAGGCAGCGTTGCCTTTCGAGGCCGTCCCCCGGTCTCCCGCCGGGGGGCGGCTTCACCAATTTTTGGCCCCCGTACCTGGGTCGGTGGCCAAGCTACGCCGCCTGGTCGACGACGCCGATCCACCCGGCTGAGTCGCTCGCGGCGCGTACTGTCACCGGCATCGATCTACTTCCACACCGCCGGCGGTCCTCGTCGGCGCACTCGCATCATTTGGCGGGCACCATCGTCGTCGCCCGGGTGACCCCCGACTGATGGATCTCGGCAGCCTTGCGGAGTGGGTTGCCGCCATCGGGACCGTTCTCGCCTTTTTGCGGTGGTCAGCGCGATCCCGGAGGCAACACGTGAAGATCTTCAGGAAGGCGGCGGCCGGAGCTTTCACGCTGTGCTCGGTCGCGTTGGCCGTCGGGATCACGCTGCCGCCGGCGCAGGCTTCGATCTCTCAGCCGGCGGTGGTGTCGGAGAACCCGTCCGACACCACCCCCCACATCATCATGGAGACCGCGTCCCAGGACGTGCGCGCCTTCGCGCAGGTCGGCAGACACGGTGTATGCCGGTGGCCTGTTCAACCAGGTCCAGGACTGGGCCAGGACGACCACCTACGCCAGGCAGAACTTCGTCGCCTTCGACCGCGAGACCGGGGTCATCTCCCCGCTCAACCTCGCGTTCAACGGGCCGGTCGGCGGCATCGAGGCCACCGCCGACGGGACCGCGCTGTTCATCGCCGGCGCCTTCTCGAAGGTCAACGACATCACCCGCCGGGGACTGGTCAAGTACGACCTGGTCAACAACCGGATCGACCCGACCTTCCTGCCGGGGAACATGCGAACGGTGTCCGACATCAAGCTGGCCAACGGTTCGCTCATCGCCGCGGGGAACTTCACCGAGCATGTGGCGGCGCTGAACCCGACGACCGGCGCCGACCTCGGCACCATCAACATCACCGTCGCCGGGGTGGTCAACCCGGGCGACGAGACCAGGGTCCGACACATCGCGGTGTCCCCGAACGGCACCCGGTTGGTGGCCACCGGCAACTTCGCCACGGTCAACGGCCAGAGCCGCCGGCGGGCCTTCATGCTGAACCTCGGGCCCGACCGCGACGCTCAGCACCTGGCACGCCCCCCGTTTCGACGTGACCTGCTTCGCGGCGGCAGCCGGCTGGAGAGTGCCCAAGGCGTGGACTTCTCTCCCGACGGCACCTACTTCGTGATCGTCTCCACCGGAGGGCCGACCGGCACCAACGGGGTGTGTGATGCTGCGGCCCGGTTCGAGACCGCCAATGTCAGCGCCAATGCCGCGCCGACCTGGATCAACTGGACTGGCGGCGACTCCCTCTACAGCGTGGCCATCACCGGACCGGCGGTCTATGTCGGCGGTCATCAACGTTGGCTGGACAACCCCCTGGGCTTCGACTCGGCCGGTCCCGGCGCCGTCTCCCGCCCGGGCATCGGCGCCATCAACCCCGTGACCGGGAGGGCGCTCGCCTGGAACCCGACCAAGTCCCGCAACCACGGCACCATGGTCCTCTACCCCACCCCACAAGGGCTCTGGGTCGGCAGCGACGGCGAAGAGTTCGGGCACGAAGACCACGCCGGAATCGGCTTCGCCCCCCTCGACCCCGCAACGGACACCACCGACCCCACCGTGGTGGTGGCCACGCCACCGGCGGGGTCGGTCTATGCCCGAAACCGGGTCGTCAACGCCGACTTCACCTGCGCGGACACCGGTGGTTCGGGGCTGGCGTCCTGTGTGAGCACCGTGGCGGACGGACACGCCATCGACACCGCCACCGTCGGTGCGCACCTCTTCACGGTCACTGCGTCGGATCACGCGGGGAACACTGCGGAGGTCAACCGCACCTACACCGTGTCCAACGGCCGCCCCGACGCCCGGATCCGTCGCGGCACCGGCGCTGTGGTCGGCAACAACCTCTACAACAGCACCGGCCTCAACCAGACCCGCAGCGGCTCAGCGGGCCCGGGCCAGAGCGTCACCTACTTCGTGTCGGCCCAGAACGACGCCCCCTTCGCCGAGCGGCTCCGGATCAAGGGCCAGGCCTCCACGACCCGGTTCACGGTTCAGTACCGCAACCCGGCGAACGTCAACATCACCTCGCAGGCGGTCGCCGGCAGCTACCGGACCCCGGTCCTGGCCCCCGGCGCCATCCACCTCATCCGGGCCATCGTCACCGTTCACCCCTCGGCGCCGGCCAACGCCTCCTTGACCCGCACGGCGACCGTGACCTCTGACACCCACCCCGCCTTCACGGACACCGTCAAGTTCATCACCACCCGAACCTGACCGGTTCTCCGGCCTTCCTTTCTGGCCTCTGATCTTCTCGCCTTAGGGCGAGGATCAGAGGCCAGAACGAGGTGGGACAGACTGACGGGGTGGACCTCTCCCGGCGGGCCGCCCCGCCGGGTCGGGTGGGAGCGGGACTGGCGGGGCTGTCGCCGATCCGATTGCAGTACCCTTCGTGCTGGTACTGGGGTGATCAGACCCCTGTGGGTGTGGAGGGGTAGCCATGCGGTGTAGGGCGTACCGGCTCATCGTACTCGTGCTGACTGCGATGGTTCTCTTCGCAATGATCGGGGTTGGTGCCGCAGGGGCGCTCATCAGCACGACGGAGCCTCAGCTCAGTCTGAACCATTGATTCGTACCTCGCCGTTCCAGGGATCGTCGACCTCGGTGCGTGACAACGAGGGCAGCGCCTATGTCGCGGGGGACGACGCGCTGTGGATGGCGTCGGACAACGACGACGCGCTGTTCGAGGTCAACCGCACGACTGGGGCGCTGCGCCGGAAGGTGGCTCAGGCGGCCTTCAGCAACGCGCCGCGCTTCGGCGTGGGCGGCGCCGCCGGTCAGGGGCGCACCGAAGACCTCGAGGCGCTGGCCTACGACGCGAACGCCGACGTCCTCTACGCCTTCTCCGGGAGCACGAGCGCGACCCCGACCGCCTTCCGCCTGACCCGGGACGCCAACCACCAGTTCCAGGTCCAGTCCTGGCAGCCGCTGCCGTCGGAGTGGACCGGGGCGGGGTGGCGGGCGGCCGACGGCCTCACCTACGTCGCGAACGACTCGACCATCCGCACCTATGACTTCGCCACGAACACGTTCGGGCCCTCGTTCTCCATCTCGGGGCTCTCCAAGATCTTCGGCGTCGACTTCGACGACGTGACCGGCGACCTCCTGGCCGTCAACGGCAGTGAAAAGCTCTACCGGGCGTCGATGACCACCAGGACCCTCCTGACCGGATGGAACGGCATCAGCCTGACCGGTCTTCGGCCTCCTCGACACCCGTGGGGTCGAGGTCATCGGGGAGCAGCTGCTCGTCACCGACGGCGCCGACTCCAGCGTGCGGCCGCAACGGATCCCATGTCCCATGCGGTCTTCGTGCTCGACGTCAGCGGGCCTGCCGGTCCGGCGCCGACGGCGAGCTTCACCGCGACGCCGACCACCGGCTCAGTGCCGCTCACCGTCAACTTCACCGACACGAGCACGGGTGGGCCGACGAGCTGGGCCTGGGACTTCGGGGACGGCGGCACATCGACCGCGCAGTCGCCCTCGCACACCTACACCAGCACCGGGACCTTCACCGCGAGCCTGACCGCGACCAACGGGCAAGGGTCCACGTCGAGCTCGCGCACCATCACCGTCACCCAGCCGACGGCGCCGACGGCGAGCTTCACCGCCACGCCGACCACCGGCTCAGTGCCGCTCACCGTCAACTTCACCGACACGAGCACGGGTGGGCCGACGAGCTGGGCCTGGGACTTCGGCGACGGCGGCACATCGACCGCGCAGTCGCCCTCGCACACCTACACCAGCACCGGGACCTTCACCGCGAGCCTGACCGCGACCAACGGGCAAGGGTCCACGTCGACCACCCGCAGCATCACCGTCAACGAGGCGCCGACCCAGTTCACCGTGCCCCTCGAAGCTGACACCTACTTCAACACGTCCAGCCCGACCAAGAACTACGCCACCGCCCCGACCATGAAGCTCAAGTTCGAGCCCCCCGCCGAGTACCGCTCGCTCGTCAGGTTCACCCTGAACGGGCTCAGCGGCCCGCCGACCTCGGTGCGGCTCCGGCTCTACGTCGACCGACGCCAGCGCCAGGGGCGGCGACTGGTACCTGGTCTCCAACAACTGGACCGAGAACACGGTGGTCTGGGGCAACAAGCCGGCGATCTCCGGCAACCCGGTCGCCTCGGTCGGGGCGGTCACGGTGGGGACATGGGTCGAAGTCGACCTGACCAACGCGATCACCGGCAACGGCACGTACTCCTTCGAGGCCACCACGACGGTCACGAACACCGCAGCGTTCTCGACCAGTCAAGGGACGAACCCGCCCCAGGTGATCGTCGTCCAGTAGGGCGGTTTCGTTCCATTCCGGCGGGCTACGGGGGACGCTGATACGTCGAACCGCTACTCGAGCCGGACCGGCTACGAGCGCCTCGCCGCCGACTACTTGGGCCTTGACAAAGGCCAGGGTGCGATCGAGCGGGACCAAGTCCAGATTCTCGACCGCAAGATTGCCGACAAGGGCGAAAATCCTGACCGACCGCTTCGGTGAGTACCTCCGAGCCAGCCTCACTCTGTTCAGGGTGCGATCGTCAGTCGAACCGCGAATCCGAGGCGGTGCCGTCAGCCGCCCGCGAGGACGAGTCCGGCCGCTGCGGCAGAGACGGCTAGGAGCAGAGCTCCGACACAGTTGACTGCAGCCGAGACGACTTGGCGTCGCTCCGCAAGGCGAAAGGTCTCGAAGCTGGCGGCCGAGAAGGTGGTGTACCCACCGCAGAATCCGGTGCCACCGATGGCCCTTACGTCGGCCGCGGCCCCATGGAAGAGGACCAGTCCAGCCAGAATGCCGAGCAGGAATGACCCGGTCACGTTGACCAGGACGGTCGCGAAAGGAAACGAGCTGGCCCATCGTCGATGAAGAAGCGTTTCGACGATGAACCGCGATGCGGCTCCGAGCCCCCCTGCCAAAGACATGAACAAGAGGGTCATTCGCCCAACTCCTCGGGTTCGGGGTCGACGGCAAGGAACGGCTGTGTGCGGGCCGGAAGCGTGGCGAGGACCACCCCTGCAACGGTTGCGACAAGGCCAACCCCGACCGTCGCTGCAGGGTAAACGCTCGCTACAAGGCCGCGATGATGTCGAGCCAGAAGGACTGTCTCCAGCGCCAGCGTGCTGTACGTCGTCAGTCCACCAAGGAACCCGGTTCCACCGAAGAGACGCATCGTCCGCACACGGCCCGAGTCCCGCCCCAGCAGCCGGAGGCGCACCAGCAAGAAACCAAGAGCGAACGCTCCCGCCAGGTTGACGAGCAGCGTTGCTACCGGCCAGCCACCCTCGGCCGTCGGTAGCAGCTGGCCGACCTCATACCTGAGCGCAGTGCCGAGTGAGCCACCAACCGCCACCACCACGGCCAAGGCGAAGTGGCTTTGCCAGTCCGTCGGCACGCGTGGTGCGGGTTCTCCTTCGACGGGACCCGTAGGAGCCATCAGCCCTCTCGGGCGGTTCCGGCGAACCCCATCGCCGTGAGCACAGCATACGCGATGACTCTGCACGCTGGCATCGTTCGGGGGGCACTGTTGCGTTGCTCGATGACCGGCTGCGGCTGATTGGTTCGCGTTGTCGGACCGCGCAGGATCAGATCGCTTCCTTTGAGCTCGTCGAAGGCTGCAGGGAGGCGGGAGGCGGTGCGGTCGGTCCTCAGGCCGCGCACAGGCCCAAGTCGGGCCTTGAGCCGGCCCGTCAGCACCGGCGTCGAGTGCGACCAAGTTGATGCCGGCGGGAGCGGCAACCCACCAGCTGGTCGATCAGGGCTGCTGGACATGCAACTGCTTGAGGTGTTCGTGCGGGACACAGTCACGGAAGAGCAGGCGGACAACATCGGTCCCGTCCTCAGTCGGATCGTGACCGTGGCCAAGGTGCTCAGCCGCGTCGGGGTTGCGGAAGGTGGGCTCGGCGAGTACGACGTCAAGACGGCCCCCCGCCGTTCGCGCTTGGCATGCTCTCCCGTTGGGACGCACCGCCGTCAAAGCAGCAGCTCGCCGGAAGCGATTCTCACCGGCCCCGTAGACGTTGGACTCGAGGGACGTGACACCCCTCCGACACGCTCATACGCACAGGCGGCCACCGGGACGGCCTCGACCTCCGCGGGGTCCTGGCCGGCCGGTAGGTCAGCGTGACGCCGAGGTCGGCATACCAGAGCGGATTACCGACACGCTCGGGGTCACACCACTTGCCCGTGAGTCAGTCGAACCATTCCGTCCCCCGTTTGTGGTCGTCGCCGTCGATGACGAGTCGAGGATTCGAGCCATCGGAGTCGACGACATAGAGAGCGTTCGGTTGGTGCTCGTGTGAATCGGCTATCGGGTTGAGGGCGAACATGATCATTGAGCCATCCGGGGACCAGGCAGGATCCGACGCGAATCGTCCTTGCGAGTCTTCGAACACCTTCCTCAGGGCTGTGCCGTCGGGCCGAATGGTCCACAGGGCGCCGGTTGACGAGGAGCGCCCTTCGTCGAAGATGATCCGGCTGCCGTCTGGAGCGAAATGGGCCGAGCCGAACCCGACGGTCATCCCCTCCGGTGTGATCCGCGCCAGTTCGCCGTTGCCGTCGACATCCACGATGAACAGCTCACCATCACTTTGAGTCGAACTCTCCCGGAAGACCACCAGCTTCGATCCGTCCGGTGCGTAATCGGCAGGACTATCCGCGATCTCGGCGTCGGTGACGCGAGTCAGGTCACTGCCGTCACTCGCCGAGACCGTGTACACACCGTCCCGTGATGGATCGCTCTCGTCCCACAACTGAACCGCGATGCGCTCGTCGTCCGGTGACCAAGCGCCTGCACCCAAGTTGGCCGTGTCGTCTGGAAGAGGCATCAGGGTCACCGTGCCGCTTTCGAGGTCTTGAATCGCGACCGTGATCCGCTGACCATCTGGGGCAAGGGCTGAATACATAACGCGGCTGCCGTCTGAGGAGACGCGCACACAACAGCTTTCGCCATACTCAGTCAGTTGACGCTCGGCGGTGCCATCCGCGTTCGCTGTGAAGATCGTCTCGTCACCGAAAACCGCGCCGGCCCGGGCGAAGACGATGCGCCCATCGAGGTCGATGATCGGAACCGTGCTGGTCGACGTTGACGGGTTGGCCCCACTGCTTGCGGTTGACGGCGAGGACGGCTCGCTTCCGTCGCCCTCGGTCTGAGCAACAGTCGGGCCGTCATCACCCGACGAACACCCAGCCACCGACAACAGCGCAGCAACAGCCAAGACGGCCGGCACACGCATACTCGCCCTCCCCCTCGGTCGCCCGAAGTTTGGCATAAGCAAGGGAGGAGGCACCGGCGCGCCGTCGGTTGGCGATGCTCATCCCCGGCGAAAGGGCCATCAGCCGCGAGCAGGCCTTTGTGATCCTCGAGCGTCTGGCCTGGGCGATGAACCCGGACCTGTTCGACCACATCGCCGTCGACTGGTCCCTAACGTCCATGCGGAAGGGTTGGATGGCAGTCGATCCCCCCTTCGACATCGCTCGCCTCGGCACTCGTCGCGACGAGCAGACCTCGCCCGACCCACGCGGCGCGGCCCGCACTTCGGGCTTGTGGGGCTGATGCCTGCTCGAGGTCGGCGGCCGACCCCGACGGCAGCAGTGGACGACGAGGGTGAACCCGTCGCCCGGGGTCGAGCCAGGCGGGCACGGTTCCGGGCAATCCCCACAGCAGCGGAGCTCTTCGTTATTCGTCAACCGTCACCAACGACCTGGCCGAGTTACACCTAGTCTCCGCGGTCTCGCTGCCGCATCGGCGCTAATCGAAGGATGAGGGAGCACTACTCTCCTGCTGTCGTGGGCCGACGAGAAGCGACTCGAGACACGATCACGCCGGAACCATCGGCTCCGACGCGTTCCAGCTTTGCGCTGGCGTCGAGCGCATGGCACACGACCGACCTCGTGGTCGCGCTCGCGCTCACGACGATCGCGTTCCTGACGCGCTACGACGGATTGCCGACAGACGGACTGTTCTACGACGACTCGATCGTTGCGGCCGCCACCAAGGACACGTTCGCCCACCTGTTTCAGATCGGCTTCCTGCATCCGATGTTCACAGCGGGCCTCATGCTCATCAACCCCTTGAGCGGCTATTCGTCCACCGCGCTCGCGTATCCAGCCCTGGTCGCCGGTGTCATCGCACCCCCGCTGCTGTACTTGGTGCTCACCCGCCTCGGCTACGGCCGCGCGATCAGCCTGCTGCTCGCCGCGGCACTCCTCGCGGCCGAGACACACATCGTCTATTCGGGTCGCGTCAAGCCCTACACCATCGACCTCTTGCTCATGCTCGGCCTCGTGATCCTGGTCCCGCGGCTGGCGCGGGTTCGCTGGGACTGGCGTGTCGCGACACTGTGGGTCCTGGTTGCCGCCGCGATCGGATGCATGGGCATGACGTCGCTCATTGCCGCCGCCGCCGCATCGCTCATCTTCCTCGTGTCTCCGGTCGGCGATATGAAATACCGTCTCGTGGCCATCGGGTCGGTCGGAGCGGTCTATCTGTCGATCCTGGTGGCACTGCGCGACTACAACTCGGAGCGCATAAACGCCGAGTGGACCCGCACCTGGGACGCGTTCCCCACGCTCGACGTGAACCCGCTCCGCAGCGCCGGCGAGATCCTCCTGCACCTTCGCCGGATCGGCATCGTGTTCCCCGGAGGTGCGTCTTGGTGGGCCGGCTTCGCCACCCTCGCCGCGATCGCGGGGCTAGTCGTCGCGTCACGGCGAGGACAAACGTCGACGGCCGTTCGGGCCCGCTATTGCCTCCTCGTGTTGGCCGTCGCGCTCGGCGCGGGTCTCCTCGAGCTCATGCCGTTCGGGCCCACACAGGGTGGTCCCATGTCGTTGGGCGGACGCGTCACGATCTGGATGATCCCGTTCCTCGCGTTCGGGCTGGCGCTCGCGCTGCAGTCGGTGCGGCTGGCGGTAGCGCGCCGCTCGGCCCTGAGGACCGGCTTCGACCTCGTGTGCGTTGCCGCCGCGGTCTCGATCCTCGTCGCCGGCTTCGACCGCGCTCAGTCATATCCGTTTCCCGGCTCGAAGTCGTCGACCGAGTGGGTGGAGTCCGAGTTGCAGGCGAATGATGCTGTGATCCTCACCCAAACCAGCTTCTATACGTTCGCCTACGAATCAGACTTCGAAGCGAGGTTCGAGGAACGCCCGAACAACACCCCTGCCACTCAGATGGGCACGATCTTCGAGGATCCCCGAATCCACCTGCTCGACGCCGATGGGACGGCCGACCAGGTACGAGCCGCGGTCGACGGCGCCGAACGCGTCTTCGTACACACCTCCGAGCGTGGGGTCGGCTCCCCGGCGGCGGCGATCGAGCTCGAGCTGACGCTCGCTGCAGAAGGATTCGCGAAGGAATCCGCGGTTGAGTTCGAGGATGCCCTCGTCGTCGTCTGGGAAGCGACCTAAGGATGCAACAACCGGTACGTATCGACCGGAGTCGACGGTCGAATGACGACGAGGTGAACAGTCGGCAAACCGGGCTTCTGGAGGGCCGGCTCCGGAACCTCCGCGACGACGTACGCCAACTCCGCAAGGCCCACCCGACGCCGCCTGATGTCGCGTACGGGGACCCCAGCTCTGCCGCCCGACGTCAGGCCGCGGGGCGGCGACCTTCAGGATCGAAGGAATCGCCGGCGGCATAGCGATGGCCCGCAGGGGTGACGGATCCGTCACGCGCGATGAACCCGGCGAGGAGCAGCTCGTTGCGGACCTTCCGGTAGTCGGACGACTCGATGTCTCCGTGCTCGAGGAAGCGGACGCCACGACGTAGCTCCTCGACGCTGTGCTGGATGATCTTCCGTTCCACGATGGCTCCTTTTCGCCGGCCTCTCGTAGCTCTACCCAGGTGCTGACGAGACTTGCCGGCGAACCGCTCGGGCCGCCGATCGGAGGAGCCTCCGACACCAGCCAACGGCGGATCAGGACGTGCACGTCCGCGGGGAACTCGGAGCCCTCCATGAGGGGCCGGCGTGCGAGATCGAGATCGAGAAGCGGTCGTCATGGGAGGGGGGCTCAGCGGCGGAGGCGTCTGACGCGGCTCGCCACCCTCCTCCAGCGACGGGGTGCCGGGGGGGCCGGATCGGTGCGCTGCAGCAATGAGTGCACGGCCCGGGCCAGTTCGGCGTCGATGTCCTCCTGCAGCACCTCGGCGTAGGTCCGCAGGAAGCGGGTCTGGGGCACCTCGTCGACGAGCTCGGCGAGTGGCACGGTCCAGTCGAACACCTCCATCCGGTCCGCTCGCCCGGCGATCGCGACCAGCACCATTGTGAGCACGCACTTGTCACAGCGCGAGCAGTTGCCGGTCGCCGATCGGTTCTCCCAACAGACGCGGAGGCTTTGCTGGACGAGCGGATCGTCCGCGATGGCGCGCACCTTCGCGAGGCGGGAGTGGCTCCCGCCCTCGTGGACGACCTGCAGGCGGTCGGACGACCACAGCGGATCGAGTTGCTCGTGGGAACCCCACTTGACCTGGTAGCTCGCCGGCGCCCCCGAGGAGATCAGCAGCGTCCCCACCCGGTCGGCGAGGAGGTGACCCACGGCTGCGAGGGCGCCACCGTGGACGATCGGCCAGTGGCGACCGGCGTGGACGTGGTGGGCGCGCAGGTTCGAGCGGATCACCGCCGGGACGGCGCCGACGGCATCGGCGATGTGGCGGAAGTCCTGCTCCCACGCATCCATTCGAGGCCCGTCCGTCAGGTCGATGTCATAACCGTGCACGAACGCGAGCACCGTCGGCTTCGGCTGCACGCACAGGAGTGAGTGGAACGAGTCCACCCCACCCGTGAAGCACAGGGCCACACCGGCGGCCCGGGGCCGCGGCTCGTCGATCGTCGGACCCGCAGGGACGACGACGGGCACGTCCCACCACTCGGACGCGGTGGACAGCAGGCGTTCGACGTTGTCGACCCACACCCGACCCACTGGCTCGACGATGTCCAGGCCCTGGCCGCCCAGCGCCGCCGCGAGCAGCGTGGCTGACGCCAAGGCCTCGGGCCCGTCGTCGAGCACGACATCGCTCGACTCGTACCAGAGCGGCTCGCCCGCGACGTCGGCCACGACACCGTGCCAGTCGTCGACGGACCGACGGTCGATCCGTCCGATGCGGACGCGCTCCACCCCGGCTGCATCGGTCACCGGAGCACGAACGTCGGACACCGCTCACCGAGCTCGTAGCCCGGCCAGTGGCATGCCTGCTCGTCGAACACCCGGGAGACCACGGCCCGGAACTGCGCCAACGTGGGGAACCAGTACACGGTTGCCTGGCCCTCGATAGGCCTCGATCGTCCTGATCTCGGCAGGGGGCCAGGCCAGGTGCTCGGCGAGAGCGTCGATGTCCGGGCCGCGGGACCGGAAGTAGTCCCATCCGGCCGCTACGCAGACATCGCCGTCGTCTCCGCAGAGCGCCATGAGCAAACGGAGCTTGAACACCGCAAAGGTCCCGATCCGGCCGTGGACGAGCTCCTCCCACACGTGGTCCGGTTCCTCGCGATCGTCCGGTCGTACGAACATGCGCGTCGTCAGGACGCCGTCGTGGCGAAGGACGCGGCGGATGGAACCGGCGAGCGCCACCGCGACCGCACCCGGGACGTTGGCGAAGCCGCAGTCGCTGAGCACGAGGTCACAGGAGGCGCCCGCGAGCGGGAGGGCCAACCAGTCGGCCTGGGTCACCGATGGTCGCCGGACGGCGCCGTCCGCCGCGGGCCCGACACCCTTGATCATGACCATCGAGAGGTCGGTGGCCAGCACCGTCGTCCGCGCTGGCCAACGCCGGCGGACCAGCTCCGGCGTGACGCCGAGGATCAGAGCGGTCTGGGCGTCTCCATGGGTGCGCGCACGCTCGTCGATGCTCTGCTGGACCCAGGCGAGATCCAGCTCGCTCGGCCTCAGCGGGTGCCCCAGCAGTGCCCATTGCTCCGCTTGGCGCTCCCACAGAGCAGTCGTTGTCTCCGGCCGGCTGTGGTCGACGGGTTGCACGGCCCGACCGTAACGGAGGTCGGGAGCTGGATGACCTGGTCGAGGACGAGACCCGCCCTCCCCTAGTTCGGACGATCCGCGTCCTCCCAAACCTGACCCCAAGGTCAGGGGCTCGTCGTGCGTCAGGGGACGGTGGTGCTCGTGGTGGGCGTGGTCGTCGACGAGGTCGTCGACGGTGTGCGGGCCTCGTCGAGGGCGAGCTGCGCGGCCGCGATCGTGGCCGGGTCGACCACGCCGGTCGGCTCGACCCCGAGGTCGGTCTGGAACGCCTGGAGGGCGGCGGTAAGGGCGTCGGTCCACTCGCCGTCGATCGGGCCGGTCCAGTAGCCGGTGACCGTCAACACCGTCTGGAGGGCAGCCGTGTGGGCGAGCTCCGCCGCGGCCACGTCGCCACCCGCCGCGGCCACCGCCTCGTCGAGGGCAGCCGCGGTCGCCCGGTCGACCAACCCGGTGACCGGGAGGCCGGCGTCTTCCTGGAGGCGCTCGACGGCGTCGACCGTGGCCGGGCCGTAGACCCCGTCGATCTCCCCCTCGTAGTAGCCGGCGGTGGCCAGCGCCGACTGAAGGGTCCGGGTGTAGTCGGCGACGGCGGTCACAGCCTCCAGGTGCTCCTCGTCGCCCAGGCAGCCGGCCGACGCGAAGACCTGGATCCACGCGACCTGGACGGACACGGCGGCGGCGTTCACCTGCTCGGTCGCCTCGGAGAGCGGCGTGGACTCGTCGACGCCCTCGAACGCATCGGCGAGATCGGCCTCGGCCTGCTCGACCCGGTCGACGGCCTCGTCCGGGACCAGGGGCACGCTCGTCGTGGTCGTGACCGGCGGGGCGGTCGTCCCCGTCTGGACCTCGGCGAGGGCGGCTTCGGCCTCCGCCACCTGCAGCTCGGCCTCGGTCAGCTCGTCGCGGGCTCGGCGGACCTCGTCGGCACTCGCGGTGACGGTTTCGCGTGGCTCCTCGAGATCGGCACCGGCCGTCGTGACGGCGCCCACGGTCGCCTCGGCATCGGTGAGAAGCCCGCCGTAGCCGTCGACGGCCTCGATGTACGCCTCGCTCTCGTCGCAGAACTGGGCGCCGGCCTCGTCGAGCGCGGTGGACGCCTCGGCCAGCGCCGCCTCCGCCTCATCGAGGTCCTGCTGCGCGGCCGTCAGCGGGTCGGGTGCGGGCTCCCCGCTGGAGCCTCCGTCATCGTCGCCGCAGGCGGCCAGGATCAGGAGGAGGGTGCCGATCACCAGTGTTCGTCGTACCACCGGGTCTCCTTGGGCCGTCCTGTGTCCGATGGTAGGCACCGCGGCCGGGTCCTCCGTGCGACCATCCGGCCAGGCGAAGTGGCCCTTGGGCAGGGGACCGCGCGGTCAGGCTCGCGAGGCGTCGAACTGGGCGGCGAGGCCGTCGACCATCCAGGCCACCTCCCGGTCGACCGTCTGGTCGAAGGGGCGCCGGATGCTGAGGGTCTCGAGCACCTCCACGGCGTTCCCCGTGAGCGCGACGTCGGCCTGGTCGGCCTGGTCGGTGCGCACCTCGATGTGGCCGTCGACGGCCACCACGAAGCGTGCCTCGGGATCAGTGACCGCGACGGTCAGGACGCCGGCGTCCGCATCGCCGTTGGTGACGGCGAAGGCCGGGGCGAGCGCCGCGCCGTAGCGCAGGCAGGCGATGATCTCGTCGGGCTCCTCGTCCGGGGTCAGACCGAGGGGGAGCAGGATGTCCCGCTCGTGGACCCAGGAGTCCCACAGGGCGTGGTGGGTCACCGCGCTGATGGCGAGGTGGCCCGGTGGTGCCTCGGCGACGGTCGACCAGTCGTCCTCGGCCAGGCCGGCCAGCAGGTCGGTGAGCGCGGCCGTCGAGGCGGTGAACCGGTCGAGCACCTCGGCCGGGGGGATGTCCTGCGAACCGGCGACGAGATCGGCCGGGGAGGCGACCGGATCGAACGTGGCCAGGAACCGGGTGGGCTCACCCTTCAGGCCGGAGGCGATGGAGAAGGCCCAGAAGCTGTTGGTGCTGTCGAGGTGGACGATGACGTCCCGGTTCGACCAGCCGTCGCAGCGACTGGCATGGGCCCACTGCTCGTCGGTGAACCCGGCGAGCGCGGCCACCAGGCGCTGTCGTTGGCGGACCGCGGGCTCCAGGATCGACGGCGGCGGGCCGTCGAGCCGGATCAGCGGATCGGTGTCGTAGCGGGGCTTCAGTTGGATCCCGTCACCGTAGGTTAGGAAGGTGTCCGACGTGGGCGAGCCGGGGCCGGAACCCGAGGAGGAGCCACCCGAGGAACCGGTCTGGCCCGTGGACGGGGCGGCGCCGGAGCTCGAGCTGCCGGTCGGGGTCGGCGACGTACCGGGCTGGGGCTGCGTCCTGGCCGTGCTCCTGCTGACCATCGTCCTTTTCGTCGGCAGCGGCGCCTGCTCCGCCGTGTTCGACCGGGGGGACGACACCACGACCGAGACCACCGAGCCGTCATCGGGCTGACGGTTTAGGTTGCGGCCTCGGACCCGACCGCAGGGTTCGCTGCCGATCCTTGGAGGATCACGTGCTCGCGTACGACTATCCGATCGCCGGCTCGTTCTGGTCGCTGATGTTCTTCGCGATCTGGGCCCTGTGGGTCTTCACCGTGATCTGGTGCTTCGTCGACAACTTCCGGAGCAAGGACCGCCGCGGCCTCGCCAAAGGCCTGTGGTTCCTCGCGATCATCCTGTTCCCGATCGTCGGGGTGTTCGCCTACCTGGTGGCGCTCCCGTTCCCGCACGACGACGAGCGGCTGTAGCGCCGGCTCGTCAGTGGACGAGCCAGGACTTGAGGAGGGCGACGACGACACCGGCGACGAGGGCGAGCAGGCCGTAGACGGCGGCCCGGGACCGGGACACGCTGGCCCGACTCTCGAAGTACACCTGGGCGGCGATGGTGGCGGCCACAGTGAGACGGGCCGCTGGCAGCTCGACGGATGTCGGCGCGATGACGACGGCGGCCATGGCCAGGGAGGCCACCGTGAGGGCGCCGCCGAGCTGGACCAGCAGGAGGTCCCAGGCCCCGGGCTTCTCGTGGTCACCGATGATCCGGGTCGACAGCCATGACGCGAAGGCGTGAGCGAGCACGAGGCCGACCGTCGTGCCCAGCTCCAGCAGGAAGACCTCGCCCGGGTCCGGCGGGTGGTCGTCGTCGAAGATCCACAACGCGCTGAACAGGACGATGGAGACGTAGAGCGACATCGAGTACGCCTCGCGTCGCAGGTCCTTGTCGGTGCGGACCTCCCGGGCGAGTGCTCCGATCCGGGCCACGCCCTCAGCCCAGGACCAGGGCCTCGCCCGCGCCCGAGGGTTCCGGGTCGGGGAGGTGCATCATCCGGAAGGAGGTGAGCAGGCCGGCGAGGCCGGCGAGGATCGGGATGAGCAGCGCGACCTGAAGGGCGAGGGGACGAGCGTCGGTGTTGATCCGGAGGATCTCGTCCTGGACGTCCTCGGGCTGGTCGACGAGGAGCTCTTCCAGACGGGTGTTGGTCATGACCTCGGCGTTCTCCTCCAGTCCCTCGGCCACGCGCTCCTGCTCGGACGGGGAGAGCACGGCGCTGTCCTCGGCCATGGTGGTGAAGGCGAGGGAGAGTGCGGCGAGCATGATGGCCCCGGCGAAGGCCAGACCGAACGACAGGCCGAACGACCCCGCCGCGGAGTTGACCCCGGCGGCCTCGCTCACCCGTTCCTCGGTGATGGGGGCGAGGGTGTAGTTGTTCAGCTGGGACACGAGCAGGCCGAGCCCCGAGCCCGCGATCAACAGGGGGACCAGCAGGTACCAGCCGGAGTCGACCCGGGGCACGACCGGCACCAGCACGATCAGTCCGGTGGTGAGGAGGGCGAAGCCCCAGCGGATGATCCGGGCGGGGCGGATGTCGCCGGCCTTCTTGCCCGCGAGGAGGGCGACGCCGAACATGCTGAGGGAGAGTGGGGCCAGGGAGAGGCCGGCGGCCATGGCGCTGTACTCCAGGACCATCTGCAGGTAGATGGGCAGCACGATCATGGTGCCGCCGAGGGCGATCTGTTGGAGCATCTGTCCGCTGATGCCGAACCGGAAGACCTTGGAGGAGAACAGGTCCGGGTCCAGCAGCATGGGCCGCTCCTGACGCTTGCGGCGCACCAGCCACCAGACCAGGCCGGCCATGGCGAGCGCGCCGACGGCGATCAGGACGCCGACGGCCTCGGTGCCTTCCTGCCAGGCCAGGATGCCCAGCACGATGCCGCCCATGCCGAAGACCGAGAGCACGGCGCCGACGACGTCGACCCGGCGGTCACCGGTGTAGGGGACGTCCCGCACCAGCTTGATGCCGGAGAGCACGATGGCGATCACCAGCACCTCCAACAGGAACCCGACCCGCCAGGACAGGTAGGTGGTGATGAAGCCACCCAGCAGCGGGCCCACCGCCGCCGCGATCGCCGCCGCGGCGCCCACGAGGGCATAGACCCGGCGTTGGGCGGCACCCTCGAAGTTGCCGTGGATGAGGGACTGCATGGAGGGCAGGAGCAGCGACGCGCCCAGCCCACCGAGGATGGCCCAGAACACGATGACCGCGGTGACGCTCTGGGCGAACGCCATGGCCAGGGCGCCGATGGCGTATCCGAGCAGACCCAGGACATAGGCCCGCTTCCGGCCGATGAGGTCGGCGACCTTGCTCCCGATCAGGATGAACGCAGCCGAGACCAACGCCTCCAACGCTATGGCGGACTGCACGCTGCTGGCGGTGGTGTCGAGGTCATCGACCACCGCCGAGATCGAGACGTTCATCAGCGACGTGTCCACGACCAGCACGAACATCGCCATCGCCAACAGCAACGGCAGACGACGGTCGGTCGGCGGCTCCTCGAGGGCGTCGTTCGTCATCGGTTCGGTCACGGAGCCCATCCTTGCCGACGATCCACCCGCGGCCTCCGATCCGGGGCCCGCCGGACTGCGGCACGCGCGGGGTGCGGCCATTGCGTAGCTTCTGCGGTGGAGATCACGGATCGCTTCGAGGGGGCACCATGGCAGGGAAGTCCAAGCACGCCGAGCGGATGGCCGGACACGTCGGGGAACCGATCGATGCTGCCTGTCCCATCACCCACTCAGGGGGGACGGCCGGCCGGATCGGTGGTGCGGTGGGCGGGGTCGTCGGCGCGGGCATGGCCTCGACCGGGGGAGGCGGCCCGTCCGACATCGACATCCCCCAGTTCGCGTGGCTGGGCCTCGGGACGGAGCGCTTCACGTTGACCAAGGCCAGCGCCATGGGCAAGCCGACCGGCGACCCGCTGGCCCAGATCGGCTACAAGGAGGTGACCGGCGTCGAGTTGACCTCCGGCAAGGCCTCGCTCAAGGCCGACCTCGATCTCGCCGACGGCCGCCACCTGGCCTTCGAGGTCCAGAGCCGTGGCACGGGCAAGCCGAGCATCGGCGTGCTGGAGCTGCTGCAGGAGCGCTGCACCCTCGCCTAGGGGCTCGTTCGGCTCCGCCCGGCCGTCGTCGTGGCCTCGCCCAAGGCGAGGAACAGCGTGGTGGCGGCGTCGACGAGGTCATCACGGCTGATGTCGAGTCGTCCTTCGATCCAGGCCACGAGCAACTCACTGAGGCCGCCGACCAGGATCGCCGCGGCCACGGCGGCCAGGTGCTCGCCTCCGGAGGGGGTGCCGTGGCGCTCCCGACCGAACGCCTGCACGAAGCTGACCACTTCGTGGCCGGTGTCGATGCGCCGTCGGTTGAGGGCCTCGTTGCCGAGGGCCTCGACGTAGAGGATCCGCGCCCGGCGGCGATCGTCGTCGACGAAGGCGACGGTGGCGGCCACGATGGCGTGCAGCTGCTCGGCCGGGACCTCCGGCGCCCCGTCGATGGCGTTCAGGACCACCTCGGTGAGCTCGCCGATCACCCGGTCGTAGACGGCGACGACGAGGGCATCGAGGTCCTCGAAGCTCTCGTAGAAGTAGCGGGGGTTGAGCTTCGCCCGCTGGCAGACGGCCCGGACCGACGTCCCGGACCACCCCTCGGTGCCCAGGAGGTCGAAGGCGGCGTCCATCAGCAGCGCCCGACGCTCGGTGCGACGGTCCTCGGGGGCGACGCCGCGCCAACGACTGCGCACGGCCTTCGGCTCGAGCGGGTGAGACGGGTACTTGGCAACGCGCGTGACCATAACGTAGGTTGCCTGGCAACGGGCGTTGCCAAGTCGACGGGGACCGAGTGGGACAGCAACACATCGCAGTGGTCGGCGGCGGCGTCGGCGGCCTCACCTCGGCCCTCCTGCTCGGTCGCGCCGGCCATCGGGTCACCGTGCTCGAACGGGACCCGCTGCCCGCCGACGCCGATCCCGAACAGGCCTTCGCCTCGGCCCGAGCGCGGGGTCCCACAGGCCCACCAGACCCATGGCTTCCTGGCCCGGATCGTGGTCGAGCTCCGTGACCACCTTCCGGACGTGCTCGAGGCCCTCATCGCCGCCGGCGGGTACACGATGACCTCGGCCGCCGACCTCGGCGAGCCCCAGCCCGGCGACGAGGACCTGTCGGTGCTCGTCGTCCGGCGGACCACCTTCGACTGGGTCCTGCGTCAGCGCGGCGCTGGCCGAGCCCGGGGTCACGCATCCGGACCGGCGCGGACGTGGCCGGCCTCTCGGTGGCGGCGCACCCGGCGACGGCCCGCCGATCGTCACCGGGGTGACCCTTGACGACGGCACCGCGATCGAGGCCGACCTCGTCGTGGCCGCGATGGGGCGCCGGAGCCCCGTGCCGGCGTGGCTGGCCGAGCACGGCGTCGAGATCCCCGAGAAGGTCCGCCCGAGCGGGCTGATGTACCTCTCGCGGTGGTACCGGCTCCCCGCCGGGCGGCTACGCCGAGCTCGACCCGAAGCTGGGTGGCGACCTCCGCTTCGTGAAGTACCTCGGCGTGCCCGGCGACGGCGACACCCTCTCGATCACCCTCGCCATCGACCCCGAGGACCGCGACCTGCGCGCCGCGCTCAGCGACCCCGACGGCTTCGAGCAGGCCTGCCGGCTGCTGCCGGGCCCGGACCAGTTCTTCCGGGACGGTCCCCTGGAGCCCGTCGGCGGGGTCCGCCCGATGGGCGGCCTGCTCAACCGCCTGCGCCGCTTCACCGACGACGACGGCGCAGCCCCGCGTCCTCGGGCTTCCACGCCGTCGGCGACGCCCACACCTGCACGAACCCGCTCTACGGCCGAGGCTGCTCGCTGGCCGTGGTCCAGGCCGCTCGCCGTCGCCGCGGCGCTGGCCGAGCACCCCGACGACCCGGTGGCCCGGGCCGAGGCGTACGAGGCGGCCTCCGCGACGGGAGGTGGCAGCCCTCGTATGCCTTCGCGGTCCAGATGGACCGGCTGGGGGCCGACCCCGCCGGCGGCGCGGGCGGCGGACTCACCGGCCGGGCGAGGCCATGGGTGCCCTCCTCGTCGCCGCGGCCACCGACCCGGTGCTCGGCCGGGGCCTGCCCGCTTCTGGAACCTGCTGGCCACGCGCCGAGGACCTCATGGCCGACCCGCCTACACGACCCGGGCCATGGAGGTCATGGCCGACCCCGACGCGTACCCGATCCCCGAGCGCGACGGCCCCAGCCGCCGTGAGCTGCTGGCGGCGCTGGCCGAGTCGGCGGCGGCATGAGCCACCCGCCGACCGAGCGCACGGTGGTCACCGACGGGGCCGAGCTCCACCTCGTCGACGCCGGCGACGGGCCCCTCGGTCGTGCTGTCCCACGGCTTCCCCGAGCTGGGCTACTCGTGGCGCCACCAGGTGCCCGCCCTGGCCGACGCCGGCTACCGGGTCCTGGCCCCCGACCAGCGGGGCTACGGCCGGTCGAGCCGGCCCGACGCCACCGAGGACTACGACATCCCCCACCTCACCGGCGACCTGCGTCGCCCTGCTCGACGACGTCGGCGAGGAGCGGGCCATGTTCGTCGGCCACGACTGGGGCGCGATCGTGGTCTGGAACGCTCGCCCTGCTCGCCCCCGAGCGGGTCGACGGGCGTGGTCGGCATGAGCGTTCCCTTCGTGCCCCGCCCGCCGGCGCCGCCGATCACGATCATGCGCCAGCTGTTCGGCGACGCCTTCTTCTACATGCTGCACTTCCAGGAGCCCGGGGTGGCCGAGGCCGACCTCGGCGCCGGACCCGGCGACCACGATGCGCCGCATGCTGGCGCGGCCGGGCCGGAGGAGGGCGCGACGATCGACCCGTCGGTCTTCGCCCCCGACGGCCGCGGCTTCGTCGACCGGATCCCCGAGCCCGACGGCCTGCCCGACTGGCTGAGCCAGGACGAGCTCGACCACTACGTCGCCGAGTTCACCCGCACCGGCTTCCGGGGCGCCGGTCAC
The DNA here is from genome assembly GCA_963748285.1 of uncultured Microthrixaceae bacterium. Classification (GTDB taxonomy): domain Bacteria; phylum Actinomycetota; class Acidimicrobiia; order Acidimicrobiales; family DATDAH01; genus DATDAH01. The sequence continues at coordinate 592,080 of CAVVIF010000008.1, read as the reverse complement.
CTGGTACCGCAACCTCGACCGCAACTGGGAGCTGACCGCCCACGTGGCCGACGCCAAGGTCGAGGCCCCCTCGCTCTTCATCGGTGGCTCCCGGGACCCCGTGCTGTTGATGACCCCGCCCACCGTCGGTGCCGACTGGCTGACCGACCACCGGGGCGACGTCCTCGTCGACGGCGCCGGCCACTGGGTGCAGCAGGAGGCGCCCGGCCGCGGTGAACGCCGCCCTCCTCGACTTCCTCGACGGTACTCGACCTGCATCGGAGCTGACATGCCCACGCCCTGGCCCATGAAGCTTCGGCGCGTTCTTCGCGCCGTTCCACCCGTCGGGCAGAGCCCGACCCTGGCCCTCGAGTACGACCTCGACCGCGCGGTCGAGCTCGACCGCCTCGGCTACGACGAGGTCTGGTTCGGCGAGCACCACTCCGGTGGCTACGAGCTGATCGGCTGCCCGGAGATCTTCATCGCCGCCGCGGCCGAGCGGACCAAGCACATCAAGCTCGGCACCGGCGTCGTCTCCCTGCCGTACCACCACCCGTGGCTGGTGGCCGACCGCCTCGTGCTCCTCGACCACCTCACCCGGGGCCGGCTGATCTTCGGCGCCGGGCCGGGCGCGCTGCCCACCGACGCCCACATCATGGGCATCGACCCGGTCGAGCAGCGTCGGATGATGGGCGAGTCCCTGGAGGTGATCCTCGAGCTCTTCCGCAGCGAGGAGCCGGTCAACCGGGAGACCGACTGGTTCACCATCCGCGACGGGCGGCTGCAGTACCGGCCCTACTCCGACCCGCACCCGGAGGTGGCGGTGGCCGCCATGGTCACGCCGTCGGGCCCGCGCATGGCGGGGGAGTTCGGCGTGTCCCTGCTCTCGCTGTCGATGTCGGTGGCCGAGGGCTTCGCCGCCATCGGCCAGGCCTGGGGCGTGGCCGAGGAGCAGGCCGAGAAGCACGGGCACGCCCTCGACCGCCGCTCCTGGCGGGTCCTCGGCACGATGCACCTGGCCGAGACCAAGGAGCAGGCGATCGAGGACTGCACCCACGGCCTGAAGGACTTCGCCAACTACTTCGGGGGCGGCGCCGGCTTCGTACCCCTGGCCAACACCGTCACCGAGTCCTCATCCGAGCGTGACTACGTCGAGGCCTACGCGGAGTCCGGCAACGTCGTCATCGGCACGCCCGACGACGCCATCGCCTACATCGAGGACCTCATCGAGCAATCCGGCGGGTTCGGCACGTTCCTGCTCCTCGGCCACGACTGGGCCGACCCCGAGGCGACCTTCCGCTCGTACCGCCTGTTCGCCCGTGAGGTGGTGCCGCACTTCCAGCACCAGCTGGCCGCGCCGAGGGCCTCCCACGACTGGGCCACCGAGAAGCGGCACGAGCTGTTCGGCCGCGCCGGCCAGGCGATGCTCAACGCCATCACGGACCACGTCGAGGAGAAGGAGGCGACCGGGACGACGGCTGATGCGGGCCGCGGCGCTGCGCGACGGTGAGATCGTCGTCCGCGACGACGTCGCCCGATCCCCGCCCGGGGATCGGTCAGGCGCTCGTGCGGGTCAAGGCCTGTGGCATCTGCGGCTCCGACCTGCACTTCGCCACCCACGGCGCCGAGATGCTGGCCCTGTCCGACGCGATGGAGGGCACGCCCGACCTCGGCGGCCCTCCGGTCGACCTCGGCGCCGATGTCTTCATGGGCCACGAGTTCTCCGCCGAGGTGCTCGAGCTCGGACCGGACACGTCGGGGCCGGGCGAGGGGACCCTCGTCACCTCGATCCCGATTCTCGTGGACGGCAGCGGGCTCCGCCCGATCGTCTACAGCGAACGACGTGGCGGCCGGCTACGGCGAGCTGATGCTCCTCTCGGCCCCGCTGCATGGTCGAGGTCCCCAACGGTCTCGACGCCCGCCACGCCGCGCTTACCGAGCCCATGGCGGTCGGCCTGCACGCCGTGAACAAGTCGACCATCGCCCCGGGCGAGGGCGCGCTGGTGCTCGGCTGTGGCCCCGTCGGCCTGGCGGTGGTCGCCGCGCTCGGCCCTGAAGGGCATCGACCACATCGTGGCTGCTGACTTCTCCGCGGCGCGCCGTCGACTGGCCCACCAGCTCGGGGCCCACGAGGTGGTGGACCCCCGCGACGAAGTCGGCGTTCGCGGCGTGGCGCCGGACCGGCGGCTTGCGGAACCTGGTCGTGTTCGAGGCCATCGGCGTCCCTGGGATCCTCGACGAGGTCCTGCGGGCCGCGCCCATGTACTCCCGGGTCGTCGTCGTCGGTGTGTGCATGCAGCCCGACTCGATCCACCCCTTCTTCGGGATCGGCAAGGAGCTGAACCTCCAGTTCGTGCTTGGGCTACGACCCCCTCGAGTTCAACGCCACCCTGCGCCACATCGCCGAAGGCGACATCGACGTCAGCCCGATGATCACCGGCGAGGTCGATCTGGACGGCGTGGCCGGGGCGTTCGCCGCCCTCGCCGACCCCGACGAGCACTGCAAGATCCTCGTGATGCCCTGAGGGGGCGGGCTGGAGCGGTCACGCCGTGCTGCTGGGCCTCAACCGCCGCCCAGGCCGCCGCCGGGTCGGCGGGGTCGATCTAGACCTCTTCCTCGATCGTCTCCCACCACTGGCACCACCAGTCACCCGCCGACCAGGATGCGGAGCTGCTGGTGCCAGCAGTACGAGATCTCCTCGGTGGTGTCCAGGTAGTAGAGGCAGTTGTCGCACCGCTCCTCCTGCATCGGGTGACCCTTGAGGGTCGCCCGCTCGAGGACGTCCTTCCACTCCAACCACTTGACGCCGTCGATCTCTTTGGGCTCGGGCTTGGGGATCTCGTAGTCCGACATCCGGGCGACAGTACCCAGCGCCGCTGCGGCCCAGAACCCGGTCAGACCCGCCGGATCCGGCCCGGCGCCCAGCGGATGAGGGCCAAGATGCCGAGGATGAGGGCGAGGATCCCGAAGGGGCGTCAGGACGAACACGCTGGTCAGCGCCGCCGGCTTGACGCGCACCACCAGGGCCTCCTCCTGGATCACCCACGGTCAGCCCCAGACCGCGCCGGTCATCCGACCCTGGCCGTGCCCGTCAGGCGTTGGCCCGCCGGACCTCGGGGATGACCTGCTCGGCCAAGAGGCGCATCGACTCGGTCTCCGGGTAGTCGCTGCACCAGGGGTAGAAGCCGGTGCAGCCGAGGTCGACGTAGGCCTGGACCTTCTCGGCCACCTGCTCGGGTGTGCCGACGAGGTTGCCCGCCCGCCACGAGTCGAAGGCCTCGCCGAAGAACGAGCGGGTCCCGCCGTCGATGATCTCCTGCTCGTCCTCCCGGATGAACACCTCGGGCGACCAGGTCTTCTGGATCTCGTCGTAGTCCCGGCCGACCTCGGTGCAGTGCTGCTGCAGGACCTCGCACTTGTGGGTGAACTCGTGCGGCTTGCCCCCGAAGTTGGACGCGTCGGCCAGGCGGGCGACCACCCGGAGGGTGAGCTGCTCGCCGCCCTCCGCCGATGAGGACCTGGGGTCGGGGCGACTGCAGCGGCTTGGGGTCGCACTGGGCGCCGTCGAGGGTGAAGTGGCGGCCCTGGTAGCTGACGTCGGGCTCGCTCCACATCGCCGTGACGATCTCGACGGTCTCCCGCAGGACCCGGATGCGGTCGGCGGCGGGCAGGAACTCGTAGCCGTACCCGGTGAACTCGTGCTCGTACCAGCCCGCGCCGATCGCCCCAGATGAGGCGCCCGCCGGAGATGACGTCGATGTTGGACGTGATCTTGGCCAGCAGACCGGGGTTCCGGTAGGGCGAGCAGCCCGACCATCTGACCGAGCTTGATCCGCTCGGTCCGCTGGGAGAGGGCGGCCAGGGTCGTCCAGCACTCGAACATGGTCTCGTGGGCGGGGACCGGCACGTTGTGGAAGTGGTCGTAGACCCAGAGCGAGTCGTAGCCGAGGGCCTCGGCCAGCTCGGCCACCTCCACCGCCTTCTGCCACTTGGCGACGGGGTCGGGGATGGTGCTCAGCTCCATCTTCCAGCCCTGGGGGACGAACACGCCGAAGGTCAGGTCCATCGCGCAGTCTGGCAGCGCAGGACCGGTTGCCTTTACTCGTCCCGGTGGACGAGGTCGGGGCTGAACGCCGGGAGGCACACCGGCGACGTAGCGGGCGCCGTCGGGGCCGGGCGAGGAGTAGCGGACCCACTCGCCCGGCGGGCACGTGGACGGCCTGCCCGGCGGCGACGGTCATCGACCGCCCGCCGTCGCTCTCGACCAGGAGCTCGCCCTCGAGGACGAGGGTGTACTCGTCGAACTCGGGGCGCTGGCCGGGCTCGACCCAGCCCGACGGGCTGGTCATCAGCGCGACGGACACCGACGACGTGCCGGTGTTCACCCGGCCGACGAACTCGTTGATGAGCTTCGGCGGCTCGCCGGCGGCGGGGATGGTGGTCGGTTCGGTGATCAGTGCGGCCATCTCGCCGATCCTGTCACCGGCGTCAGAGGCGTGTGTCGTCGTCCGAAGAATCGTTTGACCTGCCTGCACGCGGCGCGTCACCTCACTGCTACGTTGCGCGGGGACCGGGGTATCCGCCGTCGGCGTGCCGTCACCAACATCCGACGAGATAGGGAGAGTGTCTCGGTGACTTTGAAGAGATCGGTAGGCCGCGTGGCCGCCGTCCTCATCGCCTTCATGCTGATCGCAGCAGCGTGCGGCGGTGACGACAGGGTGACGAGCAGTGCAGCGGTGGCGACGACGCCGCCGGCAGCGATGTCGAGACGCAGGCCGGCGGTGAGTTCGTCGACCTCGGCACGTTCGTCGGTGACCCACCGGAGCACATCGACCCGGCCCTGAACTCGACGCTGGACGCGTACCAGGTGATCAACGCCCTCTACGACGGGCTGACCGACGATCGACGCCACCGACCCGGACAACCCGGTGATCGTGCCCCACGTGGCCGAGTCCTACGAGGCCAACGAGGACGCCACGGTGTGGACGTTCACGATCCGAAGGACGACCAGTTCTCCTCCGACGGCGAGCAGGTCCTGCCCAGCTCGTTCCAGCGGGCCTGGGACCGGGCGGCGCAGCCGGACTTCGCCGGTGACTACAGCTACCTGATCGGCCCTTCATCGACGGCGGCCACGCAGAAGCTCGACGGCGAGGCCGACACGATCTCCGGCATCGTGGCCGACGACGAGGCCATGACCCTCGAGGTCACCCTCGACCGAGCCCGTACTCCAACTTCGACGCCGTCGCCGGCTTCCAGCTGTTCTTCCCGATGCCGTCCGCGGTGGACGAGCTGGCGAACCAGAACGACTGGGAGAACGGCGATCATGATCGGCAACGGGCCGTACCTCATGGCCGAGCCCCGCACCGACGAGGAGATCGTCCTCGACCAGCAACGACGACTGGTCGGGCGACTTCAACGGCGACACCTGGACGGACCGTCTGGACACGATCACCTTCCGGGTGACCGCCGACCCCGACACCTCGTACAACGCGTTCGAGGCCGGCGAGGGCGACAACGCCAACATCCCGCCGGCCCGCACGGCCGAGGCGCGGAGGCCACCTACGGCACCACGCTCGACGTGACATCCTGGGCTCGTACCACTACGACTTCAACCTCCGCGACCCGAGCTCGTCGGCGGCGACGAGAACCTCCTGTTCCGCCAGGCCATCAGCCAGGCCATCGACCGTGAGGAGATCAACGACGCCGTCTACGACGGCAGCCGGACGACGAGCACGGGCATCACGCCCGAGGGCATCCCCGGCTTCGGCCGCGGACATCTGCGAGTACTGCGCCTACGACCCGGAGGCCGCGCAGGCCGCCTTCGACGAGTGGGACGCGGCGGGCAACGAGCCAGGACCGAGCCGCTGCCGATCCAGTTCAACCGCCGACGCCGGCCACGAGCCGGTCGTGCAGATCATGATCGACAACCTCGCCGCCATCGGCATCGAGGCCGAGGCCGATCCGCGCGACACCGAGACGTACTTCACCGAGATCGCCGACGGCGACTGCGTCTTCTGCCGCAGCGGGCTGGTTCGCCGACTACCCGACGTACGACAACTTCATGTACGACCTGTTCCACTCAGGACTCCCTGGGCGGTAACAACTACGGCTTCATAAGCGACGAGTTCGATGCCCTGGTCGACGAGGCCAAGGAGACCGTCGACCCCGACGAGCAGGCCGCCCTCTTCCAGGAGGCGGAGGCCATCCTGCTGAACCAGGACAGTCGGCGCCGTGCCGATCAACTGGTACCGGGGCGACTACGCCTACAACCAGGACCGCATCGCCAACTTCCCGCAGACCAACTTCGGTCTGATCCTCTGGGAGCAGGTCGCCCTCGCGGCCTGAGCCCTGACGTGTAGTACCGGGAGGGGTGCGGCTCGCCGACACGGCGGGTCACACCCCTCTTCGTCCTCTCATCCACCACCCCGGAGAGGCGACCGTTCGACCATGCTGAGCTACACGATCCGCCGGCTCCTGCTGGTCATCCCGACCGTCTTCTTCGCGCTCGTCCTTCCTCTTCCTGCTCTTCTTCGCCCTCCCGGGCGACCCGGCCAACCTGATCGCCGGCGGTGGCGACCGCATCCACGACCCGATCGTCGATCGAGCAGGTCGAGGAGCGCTACGGCCTCAACGACCCCCTTGTCGTCCAGTTCAAGGACTACTGGGTCCGCACGATCCAGTGGGACCTCGGCGAGTCCTTCGCCGACCGCCGCAGCGTCAACGACATCCTCGGCGAGAAGGCCGTCAACAGCCTCCGCCTGGCGTTCTGGGCCATCCTCATCGAGATCGTCGTCGGCATCTCCGTCGGGGTGCTGTCCGCCGTCCGGCGCTACTCGCTCGCCGACAAGCTCACCACGGTCGGGCACCGCCGCGCTCTCGGCCGTCCCGGTGTTCGTGCTCGGGTTCATCCTGCAGTACGCCTTCGCCGTGTACCCGAACAAACAGGACTGGCCCGACTGGACCCAGCTCCGCACCTCAGGGCCTCGGCCCGGACACGTGGGCCTTCTTCGTCATCCCGACCGGCGAGCAGTGGCGCTACCTGATCCTGCCCGCGGTCACCCTGGCCTGCGTGTCCACCGCCCTGGCCGCCCGCATGACGCGGGGCTCGATGCTCGAGGTCCTGCGGGCCGACTACATGCGGACCGCCCGGGCCAAGGGCCTGGGCGAGCGCCAGGTCATCTACGGCCACGGCCTCCGCAACGCCATGCTCCCGGTCATCACCCTGATCGGCATCGACTTCGGCACGGTCATCGGCGCCGCCGTCCTCACCGAGACCGTCTACTCCTGGCCGGGCCTCGGCTCGGAGATCGCCAACTCCATCACCGACCGTGACCTGCCCGTGCTGCTGGGCCTCACCCTGGCGGTGACCGATCGCCTTCTCGCTGATCAACCTGCTGGTCGACCTCTCCTACGCCTGGTTCGACCCGCGGATCCGCCTCGGAGAGGAGGCCTCCGCATGAGCGACTCGGAGTTCAAGGCCGACCCGTCGATGTTCACCACGGCGGATCCCGCCAGCCCGCTGGCGGCCGAGGACGACGTCCGCTCGGCGGCATCGCGGCCGGACTGGTCGGCGCCGAGCAGGCCACCTTCGTCGCCCCCCGCCCCCTGCGAGCCGACATCTGGCGCCGGTTCCGCAAGAACCGCCTGGCCATGGCCGGCCTCGTCTTCCTGGTCCTCCTCGTCCTGGTGGCGATCTTCGCCCCCTGGATCGCCCCGTACGGCTTCGACGAACGGACGCCGGGCGCCTTCCGGGAGGGCCCGTCCGCCGAGCACTGGTTCGGCACCGACACCATCGGCCTCGACGTCTTCTCCCGGGTCGTCTACGGCGCCCGCATCTCGCCTGCAGGTCGGCTTCCTCGCCACGATCATGGCGGTGATCATCGGGCTGGTCCTCGGGGCCATCGCCGGGTTCGCCGGTGGGCCGCACCGACAACCTCATCATGCGCTTCACCGACATCTTCCTGGCCATCCCCTACATCATCCTGGCCATCGCGGTGGCCACGATCTTCGGTCAGAGCGTCAACTCGGTGATCCTCGTCCTCGGGTCTGACCGGCTGGCTGGGCATCTGCCGCATCGTCCGGGCCAGCTTCCTGGCCCTCAGCCGCCTCGAGTACGTCGAGGCGGCGCGCGCCCTCGGGTTCAGCCGCACCCGGATCATCTTCCGGCACATGCTGCCCAACGCCCTGCAGCCGGTCATCGTCTACGCCACGATCGCCATCGGCAGCGTCATCCTGGCCGAGGCGGCCCTGTCGTTCCTCGGCGTCGGCCCGGTGTTCCCGACCCCGGCCTGGGGCCTGATGGTGCTCGGAGGCCAAGTCGACCCTGGCGGTCGCCCCCCACATGCTCTTCTTCCCGGGCATGGCCATCTTCCTGACTGTGCTGGCCTTCGTCTTCATCGGCGACGGCCTCCGAGACGCACTGGACCCCAAACTCAAATGACGGCGCCCATGACGGACAAGAGCCTGCTCTCCATCCGGGGGCTCAAGGCCCACTTCGACACGCCTGACGGCATCGTCCAGCCCGTCGACGGCATCTCCTTCGACATCAACCGGGGCGAGGTGTTCGCCGTCGTGGGCGAGTCGGGCTCCGGCAAGTCGGTCACCGCCCTGGCGATCATGGGCCTCCTGCCCACCCTGGAGATCGACGAGGGGGAGATCCTCTGGAAGGGCGAGAACCTCCTCGCTGGCCGACGAGAAGCGCCAGCAGGCCCTCCGGGGCGGTGAGATCGCCATGATCTTCCAGGACCCGCTGAGCGCCCTGAACCCGGTCCACAAGGTCGGCCGCCAGATCGCCGAGATGGCGACCGATCCACCAGGACATCCCCAAGCGCCTCGCTCGGGAGCGGGCGGTGGAGACGCTCGAGCTGGTCGGCATCCCCGAGCCGCGCAAGCGGGCCGAGATGTACCCGCACGAGTTCTCCGGCGGCATGCGGCAGCGGGCCATGATCGCCATGGCCATCACCAACAAGCCCGACCTGCTCATCGCCGACGAGCCGACGACCGCCCTCGACGTGACCGTGCAGGCGCAGGTCCTCCAGGTCCTGATCGACATCAAGGACGAGATCGACTCGGCGATCATGCTGATCACCCACGACCTGGGCGTGGTGGCGGGCCTGGCCGACCACGTGATGGTCATGTACGCCGGCCGACAGGCCGAGCTCGGCACCACCGACGAGATCTTCTACGAGAGCCGCCATCCCTACACGCTGGGCCTGCTGGCCAGCATGCCCCGGCTCGACGACACCGGCGGGGAGCCGTTGCTGCCCATCCCGGGCTCGCCGCCCTCGCTCATCAACCGACCCTCGGGCTGTGCCTTCCACCCCCGGTGCCGGTTCGCCGAGATCCCCGGACCGTGTGACCAGGTGGTGCCCGAACCGCTCTCGGTGCGGGGCACCCATCTCTCGGCCTGTCACCGCACCGACGCCCTGGAGGGCGTCACCGTGGACGAGCTCCGGGCCCAGGCCGACGAGGCGGACCTCCTCGTGGGCGACGTGGTGGTCGACGCACCGTGACCGACACGAGCATCGAGACCGCGGACGCGGGCCAGACCTCCGAGGAGCCGCTGCTCGTCGCCACCGACCTGGTGAAGAACTTCCCGATCCGCGGCGGCGTCTTCGCCCGCACGGTGGGACTCGTGTCCGCGGTCGCCGGTGTCTCCCTGGAGGTGCGACGGGGCGAGACGCTCGGCCTGGTGGGGGAGTCGGGCTGCGGCAAGTCGACCACCGGCCGGCTCCTGCTGCACCTGCTCCGGCCCACCTCCGGCGAGGTCACCTTCGACGGCGACCGCCTCGATGACCTCCGGGGCAAGCAGCTGGCCGAGGCCCGCCGCCGGTTCCAGATCGTCTTCCAGGACCCGTACTCGGCCCTGAACCCCCGGATGACGGTCGGGGCCATCCTGGCCGAGCCCCTGAAGGTCCACCACGGCTGGAACGGCGCCCAAGCGCCTGGAACGGGTGTCGGAGCTGCTGGAGATCGTCGGCCTCTCACCCGAACACGCCAACCGCTTCCCGCACGAGTTCTCCGGCGGCCAGCGCCAGCGGGTCGGCATCGCCCGGGCCCTCGCCCTGGAGCCGGACCTCATCGTGCTGGACGAGCCCGTGTCGGCTCTCGACGTGTCGATCCAGGCCGGCGTGGTCAACCTGCTGAGCAAGCTGCAGGCCGACCTCGGTGTCGCCTACGTGTTCATCGCCCACGACCTGTCGGTCGTGCGCCACATCTCGCATCGGGTCGCGGTCATGTACCTCGGCAAGCTGGTGGAGCTGGCCGACCGGGCGACCCTCTACGAGCGGGCGGTGCACCCCTACACCCAGGCGCTGCTGTCGGCCGTGCCGCTGCCCGACCCGGTCGAGGAGCGTCAGCGCCGGCGGATCATCCTCCAGGGCGACGTCCCCAGCCCCGCCGACCCTCCGTCGGGCTGTCGGTTCCGCACCCGCTGCTGGCGGCGGGCCGAGCTGGACGCCGCGGGCGAGGACGTGTCGGCCTGCGCCGAGCAGGAGCCCGAGACCCTGGAGACCGAGCCCGGCCACACCGTGGCCTGCCACTTCCCGCCCGAACCCCGCGGCGCCACCTGACCCTCGAGGGGTCGATCCTCAGGTCGTGAGGTTGGCTCGGAGGAAGGCGATGGCCTCGGCGAACGCCGTGGCCGACGCGTCGTCGTCCTGGGTGCCCAGGGCGTCGTGACCGCTCGCGAACGCGTGGCCCGTACCCGGGTGGACCCGGAACTCGACGTCCTTGCCCATGGCCTGCAGACGGCCGGCCAGCTCGGTCACGGCCTCCGGTGGGAAGAAGTCGTCGTGCTCGGCGAAGTGGCCGGAGACCTTCGCCGTGAGGCCCGACCAGTCGGGCTCACCCTCGCCGAGCGGCGCCCCGTAGAACGGCACCACGGCCGCCACGCGGTCGCCCTCGATGCTGGCGATGACCAGCGAGAGGAGGCCGCCCATGCAGAAGCCGACGACACCGACGCCGGTCGCCGTGCACCTCGTCCCGGCCGAGGAGGTGGTCGATGGCGCCGGACATGTCCCGGGCGGCCCGGTCCGGGGGCAGGCTGTTCATCAGCTCGCCGGCCTTGTCCATCTCGGTGTGCTCGGCCAGATCGCCGTGGTAGAGGTCCGGGGCGAGGGCGACGAAGCCCTCGCCGGCGAGCCGGTCACAGGTCGCCTTGATGGCGGGGTCGAGGCCCCACCACTCCTGGACGACGAGCAGGCCGGGCCCGCCGCCGTCGGGTGCGGCGAGATAGCCGTCGGCCTGGGTGCCGTTGACCGGGAACGAGATCATGGTGCCGTCGGGCATCGCTGGTACCTCCGAGGTGCGTCGCCGCGAACGTAGCCAGTTCGCCGGAGGGGCGGACGTCCGGATCAGGTCCGGCGGCCACCGGAGGCGGCCAGACCCACGCCGAGGCCGATCATCGTGAGCCCGCCGGCCCCGCCGAGCAGCTCCAGGCGACGCGGGGAGGCGGCCAGCCAGGCCCGGGCCGATCCCGCGGCCAGGCCCCAGGCGCTGTCGACTGACCAGGGCGATGACGCACGAACACCAGGCCGAGCAATGCCATCTGGAACCCGGCGGGTGCCCCGCCGGGGTTGACGAACTGGGGAAGGATGGCGGCGAAGAACACCGCCGCCTTCGGGTTGGCGATGCCGACCAGGAAGCCCTCGCGCAGGAGGTGGCGGGTGGGCCGGACCGTCCCGGCCGCGTCCAGGACCGTCGACAGGGCCCGGCGATGGCGGAAGGCCTGTACGCCGAGGTACACGAGGTAGGCCGCGCCGGCGAACCTGATGAGGTCGAAGACGAGGGCGGAGCGGCTGATGACCGCGCCGAGGCCCACGGCGACGAGCAGGACCTGCACGTACACGCCGGCCGCGTTGCCCACGACGGTGGCGAGGGCGGCCCGGCGGCCGAGGGCGACGCCCCGGCTGACCACGAACAGACGCTCGGGCCGGGCACGAGGATGAGCAGGAACGACGCCAGCGCGAAGGCGAGGAACGAGTCCACGGTGGGCACGGCGGAGCGACGGTAGTGCCCGGGCCCCCGCGCTAGCGGCCACACTTTGCGCCATGAGCACGCATCCCTACGTCGACCGGTTCCCCGTCAACCGCGGCCTGCCCGAGTCCGGCCGGGAGCGAGGACGAGCTCCTCGACGAGCTGAAGCAGATGGCCACCGAGGAGGACGCCTTCTGGGAGACCGGGAAGTGCTCGGGGACCATGTACTGCGGGGACCACGAGCACTACGAGTTCATGGGCGAGGCGTTCCAGCTCTTCGCCCACGCCAACATCCTCCAGCGGGACATGTTCCCCAGCGCCACCAAGCTGGAGGGCGAGATCATCGCCATGACCATGGACCTCATGCACGGCGACGCCGCCGAGGGGGGCGACGCGGTCGGCATGGTCACCACCGGCGGGACCGGCAGCATCATGCACGCCATCCTCGCCTACCGGGAGCACGGCCGGAAGGAGCGCGGCATCGAGCGCCCGAACATCATCAAGCCCGAGACCGCCCACGCCGCCTTCGACAAGGCCGCCCACCTCTTCGACCTCGAGCTGCGCCGGGCCCCGGTGGACCCCGAGACCACCAAGGTGCGTCCCGAGGTGGTGGCCGACCTCATCGACGACTCGACGGTGGCGGTCATCGGCTCGGCCTGCAACTACGGGTACGGCACCGTCGACCCGATCGCCGAGCTGGGAGCGCTCGCCCAGGAGCGGGGGATCGGTCTCCACGTGGACGGCTGCCTCGGCGGGTTCATCCTGCCGTGGGGCGAGCAGCTCGGGTACCCGGTCCCGCCGTTCGACTTCCGGGTGCCGGGGGTGACCTCCATCTCGGCCGACACCCACAAGTACGCCTATGGCCTCAAGGGCACGTCGGTCCTGCTCTTCCGGGACCGCGCCCTGCGCAACAGCCAGTACTTCTTCCTCACCGACTGGACCGGGGGCAAGTACTGCTCGCCGGGCATGGAGGGCTCCCGGTCGGGCGGCCTCCTCGCCGCCACGTGGGCGGGGATGCTCAAGCTCGGTCGAGGGGGCTACCTGCGCTACGCGCAGCAGATCTTCGAGACCGTGCGGCGCCATGCAGGCCGCGGTCAACTCGCCACCCGGAGCTGCGGATGCTGGGGGAGGACCCGACCTTCCTGTTCTCGTTCACCTCCGACGAGTTCGACGTGTACCACGTCAACGACTTCATGCGGGACCAGGGGCTGGCGGTTCAACGGCCAGCAGTACCCCAACGCCCTGCACATGGCCGTCACCCGACCGCAGACCCAGGCCGGGGTGGTCGACGCGTTCGCCACCGACCTGGCCGAGGCCGTCGCCTATGCCGCCGCCCAGGGCGACGAGCCGCCCAAGAGCGGGGCCATCTACGGCGGCATCCCCGGCGGCATGACGCCCGACGCCGACGAGTTCATCCGGGCCGTGATGACCGACATGATGGACGACCAGCAGGCGCTGCCTCCCGAATGAGCGGCTCCGCCGTCGGCATCGACGTCGGCAGCACGAACGTCAAGGTGGCCCGGGTCGACGAGGTCCGGCGGGCTGGAGGCCTCGACCGAGCGCCCGCTGGTCACCCGCCGCGACGGCGACGTGGTCGAACAGGACGCCGAGGCCCTCTGGGCTCGCGGTGATCGACGCCGTCCGGAGGTGGCCGACCCGTCGGTGGCGGCGCTCGGCGGTGTGCAGCCAGTACTCGTCGATCGTGCCCGTCGACGCCGACCTGCGCGCCGGTCGCGCCGATGACGCATGTACGACGACCAGCGGGGGACCGACCTCTGCTGGGCGATCATGGCCGAGCACCCCGACGCCTTCGAGCGCTTCGTCGAGGTCCACGGCATCCCGCCGATCGGCAGCGGCCTCTCGCTGGGGCACCTCCTCCACTTCCAGGAGGAACGACCGGAGGTCCATGCGCGCCACGGCCCACTACCTCGAGGCGATGGACTACGTCGTGGCCCGCCTCACGGGCCGGGCCGTCGGCGACCCAGAACACGATGTTCACCGCCCAGCTCAACGACAACCGGGCGCTGGGGGTCACGAGCTACGACGACGAGCTCCTGGCGCTCAGCGGGGTGGACCCGGAGCGCCTGCCCGAGCTGGTGCCGGTGGACGAGGTCGTCGGCACCGTGCGGTCCGACGTCGCCGAGGCCCTCGGCCTGGGCGACGGCGTCGAGGTGCGGGCCGGGCTGAACGACAGCGCCGCCGGTGCACTGGCCGGCGGGGTCTTCGGCCCCGGGCCGGGGCGGGCTCTACATGGGGACGACCGCCGTCGTGCTCGACACCGTGGCCGACAAGCGGGGCGACCTCGACGCCGAGCTGGTGTCGATGCCCGGCGCCCGCCCCGACCACTACCTGGCGTCGGCCGAGAACGGGATCGCGGGCAAGGCCGTCGAGCACGGCATGGCCCTGCTGGACGCCTCCTTCGCCCACCTGGAGGCGGCCCTCGCGGCCTCGCCCCCGGGTGCCGGCGGCGTCCTGTTCCTGCCGTGGCTGGTCGGCTCGATGGCCCCCGCCGGTGACCGCAGGCCCGGGGTGGGTTCCTGAACGTGTCCCTGGAGACCACCCGGGAGGACCTCGTCCGGGCCATGGTCGAGGGCACCGCCCACAACCTGGCCTGGCTCCTGCCCCAGGTCGAGGGCTTCACCGGCCAGCCGTGCTCCTCGCTGGTGTTCTTCGGCGGCACCGCCCGCTCGCCGGGCTGGGCCCAGGCCCTGGCCGACGTCCTCGGCCGCCCGGTCTCGACCCTGGCCGACCCGGAGCTGGCCGTGGCCGTCGCCGTCGCCCGCCACGCCCAGGGCGCCGACGGCGAGCCCGTGGTCGCGGAGACCCACGAGCCCCGCCCCGACGCCCACGAGGCCCTCCAGCCCGCCCAGGAGCAGTTCCAAGCCGCCTGGGAGGCCCTCCGCCCCCTCCACCACGCCCTCAACGGCTGACTGTCCCGACACCGACACCGAGGCAGGGATGGGGGCGTGCGGTCGGGCCGCCGGGCGTCGGGGGCCTGCAAGTCGCCCTTCCGCCGCCGAATCTCACCGCCCGTGGCCACGTCTCGTTCTGGCGCCTGATCCTCCGCCTATGACCGGAGGATCAGGCGCCAGTTCGCCGATGTCGGGGCAGGCGGCCCCGGTACGGCCACGCAGCGTGGCGGACCGGGCGGGAGGGGCGCCGAGGACCCGGCGAGAACGACCCGGCCCCTGGTGGTTGCCATCGTTCTGCCCGGCCCGACGGCGGACCGTTACCAGCGGCTCACTGCCGGGGGCTCAGAAGATGCCCATCGCCAGGCCGGCGGCCATGGTCTGGCCGAGCTCGGTGGCGGCGGCCAGGTGCTCGTCGGTGAGGTCGCCGACGACGGTCAGCGGCGGCTGGACCTCCTTCCAGGCGAGACCGGTCACGATCTTGTGCACGGCGGCGACGGCGCCGTCGGTGTCGCTCCGGCCCTTGACGACGAGGGCGTAGGGCAGGCCCCGGGTCTCCTCCAGCAACGGCTCATAGACGGTGTCGAAGCAGTGCTTGAGGGCCCCGCTCATGTACCCGAAGTGCGCCGGGGTCGCCAGCAGCACACCGGTCGCCCACCGGAAGTCCTCCGGGGTCGCCTCCAGGGCGGGGACGTCACGGACCTCGGCGTCGCCGGCCTCCGGGTCCCGGGCCCCGGCGAGCAGGGCGTCGACCATCTGCCGGGTCCGGCCCGAGTTCGAGTGCCACACCACCAGGAGCCGGCCGTCAGGCATCGTCCACGACCTCGTCCCGCAGCGCCCGCTTGAGCACCTTGCCGGAGGCGTTCGTGGGGAGCCGGTCGACCAGGATCAGTCGGCGGGGCTGCTTGAAGCCGCCGAGGACGCCCCGGGTGTGCTCGACGAGGTCCCCGAGGGTGACCGATGCGCCGTTGCGGGGGACGACGACGGCGCAGACGGCCTCGCCCCAACGGTCGTCCGGGACGCCGACCACTGCCACCTGGCCCACGGCCGGATGGGTCGACAGCACGTCCTCGACCTCCCGCGACGACACGTTCTCGCCGCCGGTGACCACGATGTCCTTGACCCGGTCCACGACATAGACGTAGCCGTCGTCGTCGATCTCGCCCAGGTCCCCGGTGTGGAGCCAGCCGTCGACGATCGTGGCTGCCGTCGCCTCGGGCTCGTCCCAGTAGCCGGCCATCACCTGCGGCCCCCGGACGAGGATCTCGCCGTCCTCCGCGATGCTGCACCTCCGCCAGCGGGCTGGGGCGGCCGGCGGCGCGCAGGAGACGGGGGCGGTCGGCCAGGGCGGCCCGGTGGCCGTCCTCGTCGAGGAACACCGCGTTGCCGGAGAGCTCGGTCATGCCGTAGCCCTGGGCGAACCCCACGCCGAGGGCGGCGGTGCCCCGACGCAGCAGGTCGGGAGCCATGGAGGACGCGCCGTAGGCGACCTGGCGGAGGGTGGCGAACGCGGTCGGGTCGAAGCCGGGATCGTCGAGGAGCATCGCCAGCATGGTGGGGGCCAGCGACAGGGTGGTCACCCCGTGTCGGGCGACCAGCCGGGGCAGCTCGTCGACCTCGAAGCCCTCCATGAGGACCACCGGCCGGCCGCGGGCGTGCAGGCAGGCCACGTTGTAGGCGGCCACGTGGCAGAGCGGGAAGCAGAACAGGTAGACGTCGTCCTCGGCGACCGGTCGGGCCGCGTTGGCACCCTCGACGGCGGCGAGGAGGCCGGCCTGGGTGAGGACGGCGCCCTTGGGGGAGCCCGTCGTGCCGCTGGTGAACAGGATCCAGGCGGGGTCCTGCGGGGTGGGGCGGGGGACGTGGGGATCGGCGGTCGTCGTGGCGACGTCACGCTCCCAGTCGGCCCAGGGAACGGCCCCGGCGAGGTCGCCGACGACCAGCGCTGGCCCCGACCTGTGGCCACCTGGGCCTCGAGCTCGGCGGGGGCCAGGCGCTGGTTCAGCGGCACCGCCACCCGTCCGGCGCGCGGGATGCCGTACAGCGCAGCTCAAGTAGGCCGGACGGTTGCGGCCCACGAGGACGACCCGGTCGCCGGGGCTCGTGCGCGTGGCCACCAGCGTCGCGACCCGGGCGACCTCGCTCGGCCAAGTCGACGAAGGTCCAGGTGTGCTCGCCGAACGCCAGCGCCGGTGCTCCCGGGGGCGCCGCCGTCAGCAGGTCGGCCAGGAGCATGCCGCTGCGTTGTCGACTCTTCGCCTGACGGCTCATCGCGGTGCAGGCCTACTCGGCCCGCGTCGCGGCTGCGCCGCTCATTCGCCCGAGTGCGCGGGGTTCTCCCAGACGATGAGGCTGGCGTGGTCCTCGCCGTGCTCGTGGGGCAGGTAGTCGTGGATCACGCCCCGCACCTCGAAGCCGTTGTTCAGCTGCATGGTCAGGGTGGGGTCGGAGAGCTCGCCGGCGACGACCTTGGCGACGTAGGTCTCGATGTCCATGTCGGCGGCGTGGTCCGGGTAGCCGGGGAGGTCGCCGCCGGCGATGATCCCCCGCTTGTCGTGGCGCACGACGAGGTCCTTGCGCAGGTCGTACAGGCGGCGGCCGATGCCCCGTCCCCGGTGCGAGTCCGCCACGACGATGTCGACGCCGTAGTACCAGGCCGCCTCGGGGTCGTGGTTGTCGCACTGGTGCGGACCGCAGAGCGACTGGATGGTGTGCTGGATCTGGGTCTCGAAGTCGAAGTCCACGAAGATCCCGGCGCCTTGACCCACGGGCTCGTCGCCGTCGAGGGCCACGAAGAAGCCCTCCGGGAACGTGCGGGCGAAGACCCGGATGTCCTCCTCGCTCAGCAGCCCGGCCGGGTCGGCGGCGGGGAAGGCCGAGATCTCCAGGCGGTGACAGGCCGCGGCCAGGTCCTCGGTGAGGTTGACGTAGCGGATCTCGGCCACGACCGGTCTCAGCCGTGGCCGACGGTGAAGTGCTCGTACTCGTTCTCGACGGGGAGGCCCCACACGGCCCAGAGGTCACGGGTCCGGGGCCGCATGATCGTGGCCCCGCAGGACATCACCTCGTAGGGCGGCTCCGGCCGCTCGCAGATGGCCTCCTCGTCGCGGGTCAGCGCCATGAGCGACTGCTCGTCGATTGGGCGCTTGCCGAGCAGCTCCACGGCGCGGGCGTAGCGGTTCTCGGTGGAGGCGATCCGCACGGGGGCCCGGGGCCCCTGGACGGCCTGGGTGACCTCGGCGACGCAGTGGTTCGTGTGCACGACGGGCTCGTCGTGCAGCTCGATGACGTGGGTGGCGGTCGGCATGGCCTCCACGTCGTAGCCCCGGCCGTCGGCGTCGAGGAGGAGGAAGTTGTGGCCGCCGGCGAGATCGGCCTCGGTGACGCAGGCCAGGGCGTCATCGATCGAGGTCTGGGCCAGGGCCTTGCGCACCACGAACGGCCAGGTCACGCCGACCTTGCCGTCGCTCGCGGTCAGGTTGTTGATCCCGACACAGAGGCCGAGGTCGTTCATGCCGATCTGGCCCAGGCAGCCCACGGTGGTGAACACCAGGCTCTCGGGCCGACCGGTGACCCGGGTGCGGAGCATGACGATGTACGGCGTCGCCGTGTCGTGCATGTCCCAGGTCTGGGCGAACCACGGCTCGCCCCCGCCGGCGTCGGGCGGCACCAGGGCCGCGGTGCAGGTGTCCTCCGGGGCGGGGTCGCCGCCCGCGGCCCGCACGGCGTCGATGAAGTCGGTGAAGCCACCCACGATGACGGCCTCGGCGGGGGAGAGGCCGGCGGCGTCGGCCATGGCCACCATCTCGGCGTAGAGCTCGGCGTCGTAGGCCTCGTGGGCGGGCAGGCAGGCCTCGGCCAGGGCCAGCACCTCGTCCCGGGTCATGACGTGGCCGGACCAGGTGCCCTCCGAGGAGAGGTGGATCCGCTCGTCGGTGTACTCACGGATCTCGGCGGCGTACGCCGCGCCGTGGGCCCGGCCCGCCTCGGCGGGCGAGCCTACGAGGTCGAGGACCCGGATCGGCTGGTCATGCATGGGCCCGCTCCTTGGCGGCGGCCCGGACCGCGTCGGCGACCACGGCCATCGCCTCGTCGATCTCCTCGTCGGTGATGTCCAACGGGGGCAGGAAGCGGACACAGTTCGAGTAGAGCCCCGCCCGGATGGTGATGACCCCTCGCTCGAGGGTCCCGAGGGTCACCGCGACCGTGGCGTCGGGATCGGGGGTCTTGGACCCGGCGTCGGTGACCAGCTCCATCACCAGCATCGGACCGAGGCCGCGGACGTCACCGACGAGGTCGGGGTGCTCGGCCTGGATGGCCTCCAGGTGGCCCCGCATCCGCTCGCCGACGGCCGTGGCCCGCGCCAGGAAGGCGGGGTCGCGGATGGTGTCGATCGCTTCGATGGCGGCGACGCAGGCCAGCGGGTTTCCGGAGTAGGTGCCCCCGAGCCCCCCCGGGTGCGGCGCGTCCATGAACTCGGCCCGTCCGGTCACCGCGGCCAGGGGCATGCCGCCGGCCAGCGACTTGGCCGTGGTCACCAGGTCGGGGACGACCCCCGCGTGCTCGATGGCGAAGAGCTTGCCGGTGCGGCCGAAGCCGGCCTGGATCTCGTCGGCGACGAGCAGCATGCCGTGCTGGTCACACAGCTCCCGGAGGCGCTGCAGAAACGCCGGGGGCGCGGGGACGAAGCCCCCCTCGCCCAGCACTGGTTCGATCACCACCGCGGCCACGTGGGACGGATCGACGTGGGCCACCATGGCCCGGTCGAGCAGGGTCACGGCGTGGGCCACCCACTCGTCCTCGGTGAAGCCGTCGGGGCGGCGGTACAGGTCGGGGAACCCCAGCCGGTAGATCTCGGGGGCGAACGGCGCGAAGCCCTTCTTGAAGAGGCCGAACTTGCTGGTCATCGACAGGGTCAGGTTCGAGCGGCCGTGGTAGGCCCCTTCGAAGACGATCACGCCCTGGCGGCCGGTGGCGTACCGGGCGATGCCCACCGCGGCCTCGACGGCCTCGGCCCCGGTGTTGCACAGCAGGGTCTTCTTGGCGAAGTCCCCGGGGGTGATGTCGTTCAGGCGCTCGACGACGTCCAGGTAGGACTCGGTCGAGGCCACGATGTTGCACACGTGGATCAGGTCGGCGGCCTGGTCCTGCACGGCCTTGACCAGCCCGGGCGGGGTGTGGCCGACGGCGAGCACGCCGATGCCACCCGCCAGGTCGAGCAGCTCGTTGCCGTCGAGGTCGACCACCACCGAACCGCGGCCCGAAGCGATCCCGAGGGGGGTGAGCTTGGCCGCTCCGTTGGGCACCGCGGCCTCGCGCCGCGCCACCAGCTCCCGGCTCCGCGGGCCCGGGATCTCGGTGACCAGCTTGATCGCACCCATCTCCACCCCTCTCTGTCGAGAGGGCAAGGCTAGCGAGCCGTCAGCCGGCGAGGGGAGGGGTCGGTGACCCGGTCACCTTGACTCAAACGAACGTTTGATGGACTATCCGGGCATGGCCCTCTCGACCGCGCCCGACCCTGTCATCGACGTCAACGACCCGCGCCTCTACGACGATCCCTGGGAGGTGTACCGGTGGCTGCGGGCCAACGACCCGGTCCACCGCGACGAGGCCAACGCCCTCTGGGTGGTCAGCCGGCACGCCGAGGTGTCCCTCGTGTCCCGCAACGCCGAGCGCTACTCGGCGGGGGCCGGGGTCCGTCCCCGGCTCGCCGCCCCGCTGTCGATCATCGCCATGGACGACCCGGAGCACACCCGCCAGCGCCGGCTCGTCAGCACGGGCTTCACCCCCCGCAAGGTCCGGGAGCTCGGCGAGCACATCCGCACCCTGAGCCAGGACATCACCGCGGAGATCGCGTCCCGGGGCGAGATCGACTTCGTCCGCGACTTCGCCGTCCACGTCCCGCTCATCGTCATCGCCGAGATGCTGGGCCTCGACCCGGCGATGCGGGACCGCCTCTACCAGTGGTCCGACGCCATGATGGGCGGCGACGGCCACCTCGACCCGGACGCCCCTCAGGTCCAGGCCGCGGCGGTGGCGTTCGGCGAGTACACCGACGCCTGCCTGCAGCTCATCGCCGAGCGTCGGGTCGCGCCCCGGGACGACATCATCAGCACGCTCACCGGGGCCTTCGACGAGGGACAGCTGACCGAGCTCAGCGAGGACTTCGGCCTCGGCGACGAGCTGGACGAGCCCGAGCTGCTCATGTTCCTCGTGCTCCTGGTGGTCGCCGGCAACGAGACCACCCGCAACGCCATCAGCGGCGGCCTCCTCGCGTTCAGCCGGTTCCCCGAGGAGCGGGCCCGGCTCCTGGCCGACCCCGGTCTGATGGAGACCGCCGTCGACGAGATCGTGCGGTACGTTTCCCCTGTACTCAGCTTCTGTCGGACGGTGACCGAAGAGCACGACCTCTGTGGTCGAACGTTGCGCGAGGGAGACAAGGTGCTGATGCTGTACCAGTCGGCCAACCGGGACGAGGTGGTCTTCGGGGACCCCGACCGCTTCCAGATCGACCGCAGCCCCAACCCGCACCTGGGCTTCGGCATCGGTACCCACTTCTGCCTGGGTGCCAGCCTGGCCAAGGCCGAGATCGGCATCGTCTTCGAGGAGCTCTTCCGTCGCCTACCCGACATCCGGGTGCCCGACGGCGCCGGTCCCACGCGCGGCGACTCCGCCCTCGTGCTGTCCATCGACACGCTGCCTGCCGTGTTCACCCCGACGTGACCACGACCCCGGCCCCGGCGGTGACAGACCAGCGGGCCCGGATCCTGGACGCCGCGCTCGCCCTCATGAGCGAGCACGGCTCCGCCGACACCTCGATGCGCCGGTTGGCCGTCGCCTGCGGCCTCAACGTGGCCACCCTGTACCACTACTTCCCGTCGAAGTCGGACCTGCTCCGGTCCGTCATCGAGGAGCGCGGCTACTTCGCCCTCCTCGACGAGGCCCTGACCGAGGCCGTCACCTTCGACCACGCCCTGCCGGCGGACGAGCGCATGGTCGCCTTCCTGGCCTTCCTCTCGGCGGCCGCCCTGGCCGAGGCCAACCCGATCCGGCTCCTGCTGGGGGAGGGGCTCCGCCAGGAGCCCACCGCGGCGGCCACGGTCACCGACCTGCTGGCCGCCATCGACGAGGCCATGGCCCGGTGGCTGAGCGAGGGCTTCGCCGACCTGGCCCTCGACCCCGTGCGGGCCGGCCGGACGGTGCGCCACCTGATCGTGTCCCGCCTGGTCGAGGTGCTGGCCACGCCCGGCCCGGCCGCCACCAGCGACGACGACTGGGCCCGCGAGGTGGCGCCGATCCTGCTCGGACGGTGACGGCGCGGGACCGCTTCGGGGCCCTGCTCGACGAGGAGTTCGAACCGGTCTCCGGCGCGGCCGACGGCCCCCTCGTCGGCACGACCTTCGTCGCCAAGGACCTGTTCGCGGTCGCGAGCCGGGTCATCGGTGCGGGCCAGCCCACCTGGGCGGCCACCCACGGGCCCGAGCCGGCCCACGCCCCCGCCGTGGACCGCCTGCTGGGTGCCGGGGCCACCCTCGTGGGACGGGCCCACACCTCCGAGATGGCCTACAGCCTGTCGGGTCGGGACAGTCCCTACGGCATGCCGGTCAACCCGATGGCGCCGGAGCACGACACCGGCGGCTCCTCCAGTGGGAGCGCCGCCGCCGTCGCCGGCGGGCTGGCCGACCTGGCGCTGGGCACCGACACCCTCGGCTCGGTGCGGGTGCCGGCCTCGTCCTGTGGGATCTTCGGCTGGCGGCCCACCCACGGGCTGGTGCCCCTCGACCACGTGCACCCGCTCGCGCCCAGCCTGGACACGGTCGGCCTCCTGGCCCGCGACCCGGACCTGCTCCGGCACGGGGCCGAGGCCCTCGCCGGACAGCCCTTGCCTGACGGGGGACGACCCCACCGGGTCCTGCTCGCGCCGGACGCCTTCGGCCTGCTGGACGCCGCCGCCCGGGACGCGCTCCTGGCGGTGACCGACCTGTTCGGGGCCGAGGACGCCGTCACCCTCACCCCTGACGGCCTCAGCCTCGAGGACCTCACGCTCGTGGTCCGGGACGTCCAGGGCCCCGAGTTCGCCGCCGCCCACCGCTCGTGGATCGAAGCCACCGGTCCCACCTTCGGCGACGGCGTGGGGGAGCGCATCGCCCATGCCCTGGGGGTGACCCCGGACGCGCACGTCCGGGCAGTGGCGGTCCGGGACCGGCTCCGGGCCCACCTGGCGGAGGTCCTCTCGCCCGGTGACCTCGTCCTGCTACCGGCGGCCGGCCCGCCCCCGCGCCGGGACGCATCCCCCGCGGACGGTGGCCGACGCCCGCCGGATGGCGGCGGCGCTGTCGGTTGTCGGCAGCCTCGGGGGGCTGCCGACGGTGACCATCCCCGCACTGGTCATCGACGGGGCCCCGGTGGGGCTCAGCGTCCTGGGACCCGCCGGCGGCGACGGGATGTTGCTCAGCCTGGCCGCCGCGTGCCCACCAGTGCCGTCCGCCACGCATCCAGGTTCGGCGTGAGGGCCACGGGGGTCGTCCCGAGGCGGACCACCACCAGGTCCAGGTCGGGGAGCACCAGGGTCCGCTGAGCCTCGTGGCCGTCCTCGGCGGCGGGCATCAGGCGGCGGCCAGGTCGCCGAGGCCGGCCCGCTGGTTGCGCTTGGTCCAGTAGCGGCGGGCCCACCGGGGGCGGACGTCCGGCGCCGGGTCGAAGCGGACCAGGCGGGTCCAGCGATCCAGGAGCTCGTCGGCCGCGGCGAAGGCCTCCGCTCCGGTCGGGGGGTCGGCCAGCCAGGCCAGCTCGGTGGCGTCCCGTTCCCTCGTGAAGCGGGGATAGAGCGCCTCGGGGTTGGCCGTCGCCCGCCGGTGGAGGTGCTCGTGCCGCCACCACAGGCTGCCGTCATCGCGGTCGGTGGGGAACGGCCCGAGGTCGAGCGCCTCGTCGACGGTGACCGGCTTGAACAGGCCGGTGCACGGTGCGGCCGTGGCCGTGACCCAGTGCCGATCCATCCCGCGGCGGAGATCGGCCACCCAGCTGCCGGTGGTCTGGGAGCTGGTCACGACACCGCCGCCGTGCATGCAGGGGGCCGCCATGCCGCCGTTCATCCACGCGTAGCGGGGGCCCGACCGGCCCGGGCCGTGGTCTCGGAGCAGGGTCATCAGCTCCTCGGGCGCCGTGACGTGATCGGCCCGGCGCTGGGTGATGGCGCGACGGTGCCGGCAGGCCGACACCCGCGTCCGCAGGGTGTCGCTGTGGGCCGCCGCGAAGTCGGGGATGGTCAGGCCGTTGGAGATCGACCGGGCCCCGTGGGTGACCGACTCCGTGGCCCAGAGGCTCCCTGCGGTCTCCAGGACCAGGGCGTGGGCACGGTCGGCCACCAGGAAGCTGTTGTGGTAGGTGAAGCTGCGGTCCTCGTGGCCACACCCCCCGCCCTGGCCGTGGCGCTCGAGCAGGTCCACCATCACCGACACGGCCGCTTCGGCCGAGTCCCCTCGTTCCAGGCCCAGGCGCAGCAGGTCCATGCCCAGCAGGCCCGTGTCGGCCTCGGCCTCCTTGGTGAAGACCGCCTCGTTGCCGATGACGACGCCGTGCTCGTTGGCCCCCATCTCCGCGCCCCACATCCAGAACGGCCGACTGAGCAGGACCGCGTTGGTGCGCGCCACCTGGGGGATCTCGATGCCGGTGCAGGCCAGCGCCGAGCCCTCGACGTGGGCCGTGGTCGGGTGCCACTCCAGGCCCTGGCCCTCGTTGGCGTCCCGGTCGCTGTTCTTGGCGAAGAGGACGCCGTCGGCGCCGACGACCACGACGGTGTCGCACATGTCCGGGCAAGGTAGCGGGCGGGTACGTTCCGCCCGGTGGTGCTCGCTCCCTACGCTCTCGACCCCCCGACCACGGGACGCCTGTTCCTGCGGGGGGCAGCGCGGCGGTGCCCGTTGTGCGGCTCGGGCCACCTGTTCCGGCACTGGCTGGTGATGGTCGAGGACTGTCCCCGCTGCGATCTCCACTTCGAGCGCATCGAGGGCCACTGGATCGGCGCCATCGCCATGAACACCGTCCTCGCCTTGCTGGTGCTGCTCGGGGTCATCGTCGGCGGCTTCGCCGCCAGCTACCCCGACAGCCCGCCGTCGGGGCTGCTCATCGTCAGCCTCGCCGTCGCTGCGCTGATGCCGCTGTTCTTCCACCCGTTCTCCCGGACGCTGTGGACCGCCCTGGACCTCGCCATGCGGCCGGTGGCCGCCGAGGAGATCAGCTGAGGCGGGAGGGTCTCAGAGGTCGCAGTGGGCCGCCGGGGGCACATCGAGGGCGGGGTTGCGGTCGAAGAAGCCGACGGGGATCAGCCAGAACCCCGTCCGCTCGACGGGCATGACCGGCCAGTCCTCGGGCCGGGCAACGTGGGTGAGCCCGAAGGTGTGCCACAGCACGACATCGGTCTCGACCAGCGAGCGATCCGCCGCGGTCCACTCGGGGAGGCCCGCGCCGCCCGCGTGCTGGTTCGGGTAGGGCCCGGCCGGGCGCATCTCGTCGGGGTCGTAGGGGGTGACCCAGAGGTTGTGGGTGGCGAACGCCGCCCGGTCCCGCACCACCGCGCCGGGCCCGGCCAGCAGGGTGGGGGCGGATGAGGGCAGCAGCTTGAAGGCGACGGGCTGGCCGTGGGCGTTCCGGGAGGACGGGTTGACCACCTTCCAGGTCCGGCTGCGGGACGGATCGACCTCGCGCTGGGCCGCGGCCTCCGAGGCCAGGAGGGTGGCCCGAGCCTCGATGCCGTTGGCCCACTCGTCGTCCACCCCACCCCCCGACGGCACCACGTCGACCTCGTAGACCGAGTTCGGGCCACCGTCGACGTCGAGGTCCAGTCGGACGCAGAAGAGGTGCTGATGGTGGGCCGCGGCGATGCCCGGGGCCACCTGGACCATGTTGGTCGGGGGCTCGCCCTCGAAGGCGCAGGGCTGCACGATCCCGGTCAGGCGCACCTCGAGCTCGATGGACCCGTCGAGGTGGAAGCGCCAGGAGAAGGCGTACTCGTAGTTGCCGACGGTGAAGATGGCGGACACGACGAAACGCCGGGAACGACGGACCTCCACGTTGCCGGTGTTGAGGTCGTGGTGCTTCCAGAGGATGCCGTCGTCCTCCTCGTGGACGCAGATGGCCTGCTCCACCACGGAGGCGTTGCCCTGCTCGTCGGCCATCACCGCGTCGAGGTAGGTGATCTCGCCGAGGCAGTCACAGCCGAGGGTGAGCGAGTTGACGAAGCGCCCCAGGCCCCACTCGCCGGCGTCGAACGCGTTCTTCCAGCGGTGGGTCGGGTCGGTGGAGCCGTAGGGCACGACCATCTCGGCCAGCGAGGCCCGGTGCAGGATCGGCCGCCGCCGGTCGCCGTCCTGGTAGCCCACGTCGTGGAGGACGAGGCCCTCGACCGGGTCGAGGCCGACCCGCAGGTCCCAGCGCTGCCAGGAGAGGTGGTTGCCCTCCACCGTGAAGCTCACGCCCTCGGGCTGGTGGATCTCCAGCGGCTTCAGGTCGTCACGCAGCGGACCCACGTGGTCGGCGTCGTAGCGCCCGGGGTCCTCCGGCAGGGCGACCACGCCGTGGTCCTCGACCTCCAGCACCTCGGCCGTGGCGAGGTCGACCACGGCCACGACCCCCTCGATCGGGCGGGCGTAGCCGTTGTCCGCGGGGTCCTCCCGGTAGTAGCTCAGGCAGCGGGTCAGACGGGTGTTGCGATCGGCGAAGTCGGCGAAGGCGCCGGGTGGCCACGGGTCGATCTGGATCCCGGACACGTCGGTGATGCCACGCCGGGCGAGGGCGGCCTGCCACCGTGGGTCGGCCCGCACCGCCTCCATGGCGTTGAACGCCTCGGTGAAGAGGAGGGGCGGGCGCATGTCGGGCACCGGCACCCACGACAGGACCTCGCCCGTCTCGACCGCCACGAGCCCCTCGACGACGCCGTGCGGACCGTCGAGCACGACCACCCGGGCCGCTCTGACGACGGGGGTCCCCTGCCGATGGGCTTCCAGGGCCTCCTTCGACGGCTCGGCGAGGGTGATGGACGAGAACAGCAGCTCGGTGTCCTGGACGAGGCCGCGCACGGCGACGCCCACGCGACCGATCTCTGCCGCCGACAGGGGATCCAGGGGATGGGCCATGCGGGCAGCTTCGCGCGCCCCGGTCGCCCTCGTAGCGGCCGTGGCGACGACCGCCCGCCGTCAGCCTGATCCGTCCAGGAAGGCCACCAGCGCCCGCCGGAGGAACTCGGGGTCCCGTGCCCCGGCGGTCTCCCGGGCCGAGTGCATCGCGAACTGGGCGACGCCGACGTCGACGGTGGGGATGCCGAGGCGGGCCGCGGTGACCGGTCCGATGGTCGAGCCACACGGCAGGTCACTGCGGCTCACGAAGCGCTGGACGGGTACCCCGGCCGCGTCGGCCGCGGTCAGGAACGGCACCGCGCTCTCGGCGTCGCTGGCGTAGCGCTGGGAGGCGTTGACCTTCACCACCGGTCCGCCGTTGATGCGCACCGGGTGGCCGGGATCGTGGCGGTCGGCGTGGTTGGGGTGGGTGGCATGGGCCATGTCCGCCGAGACGCAGGCCGAGGCGGACTGGGCCCGGGCCAGGGCGTCGCCCGAGCCACCCCGGGCGGCATGGGCCCGCCGGATGAGACCCGGGAGGAGGTCGCCGTCGGCGCCGGTCCGCGAGACCGATCCCACCTCCTCGTGGTCATAGAGGCAGACCAGCGGGATGGTCGTCGCGTTCTTCGTCCCGCCGTCGGCGACGGCGAGCGCCTCGACGGCGACGAAGCAGCTCACCAGGTTGTCCAGCCGACCCCCGGCGAGGAGCTCGTCACCTGGGCCGTTGAGGGCGGCGGGCTGGACGTCGAACAGCATCAGGTCCCAGGCCAGGAGGTCCTCGACCTCGGCGTCGGCCGCCGTGGCCACCGCCTCGAGGACGTCGGGGTCGCCGTCGGGGGCCCAGAGGGGGAGGAGGTGCTGTTGGGGGTTGACCACCAGGCCGGCCTGGTTGACCTCCCGGTCGAGGTGGATGGCCAACTGGGGGATGCGGGCCACGGGCCCGTCGAGGTGGACCAGCACGACCTCCGGCCCGGACGGTCGCCGCACCGAGACCCGACCGGCCAGGCCGAGGTCCCGGTCGAGCCAGCTGTTGAGGAGCGGGCTGCCGTAGACCTCGACCGCCAGCCGCTGCCACCCGGCCGCGACCGAGGTCGGACGGGGCTTGAGGCGCAGGTTCGGGCTGTCGGTGTGGGCCCCGACGATGCGGAATGGCGTTGCCGGGGGGAGGTCCGTCGGCCACACGGCGGCGACCAGGGCGCCGCCCCGGCGGACGAACCAGCGATCGGGCAGCCCGGCCGTCCAGTCCGCGGTCTCCTCCACCTCGGTGAACCCGGCCCCTTCGAGCCGGCCGGCGGCGGCGGCGGCGGCGTGGTACGGCGAGGGGGCACCGTCCAGGAAGCCGAGCAGGGCCTGGGCGGTGGCCCGGCCATCAGGTTCAGCCATCGGTGTCGCTCCTGTCGTCGTCGGTCGGTTCCTCGGTCGGGTGCTCGGCCGTGTCGCCGGGCTCCAGCTCGGAGCCGGCCTCGAGGTCGGCGCAGTCCCGCAGGTCGGCCCACGCCGCCCGCGCGGCCGCGACCTCGTCGCCCTCCAGCGCCTCGGGGACACCCGAGTCGAGGTGGACCGGCACCCAGGCGGCGGCGTCGACCCGACGTCCGGTCATGGTCAGGCGGAGGATCCCGGCCTCGGCCGAGGCACCGCCGGCACTGCCGAAGACGAAGTTGCCGAGGCCGTAGTGGACGTAGGCCCCGCCCCGGAGGCCACCGGCGAGGGGGACGTGGGCGTGGCTGCCCACGACCACGTCGGCCCCGGCGTCGATGAGGGCGTCGGCCACCTCGGGCTGGTCGGCGATCGGGCAGGTCTCCCGCTCACGACCCCAGTGCAGGTACACCACGAGGGTGTCGGTCCGCGCTCGCTCGGCGGCCACCGCCTCGATCAGGCGGCTCGGGTCCTCGGCGATGGCCAACCCGGGCCGGTCCTCGGCGGCGGTCCAGGGTTCGATCAGGTGGCCGTCGATGACCCGGGACGCCCCGAAGACCGAGATGCGCTGACCGCGCAACGTCACGCGGAAGGGCTCGTAGGCCTCCGCCACGTCGTGACCCGCTCCCACGAGGGGCAGGCCCGTCGCCGGGTCGTCGGCGGCCGCGAGGGTGTCGAGCAGGCCCTCCTCGCCGTAGTCCATGCCGTGGTTGTTGGCCAGCGAGACCACGTCGACCCCGGCGGACCGGAGCGCGGCGAAGGCGGTGGCCGGCGCCCGGAAGTTGAATTCCTTCGGCACCTCGGTGCCCCGTTCCGTGACCGCGGTCTCCAGGTTGACCATCGTCACGTCGGCGGTCAGGGCCTCGGCCACCTCGGCCAAGACGGCGTCGGGGTCCTCGTCCAGGAGCGTTCCCGGGGTGCCCTCGAAGTTCACGTCCCCGCCGAAGGCGAAGGTCACCGTGCGCCCCGAGCCCTCACCGGGCCGGGGCTCGGGTGAGGCGCCGGCCCGGAGCACGCCGCTGCCGGCGGCGGCCGCGGGTCGCTCGGTGACCGCCGCGGCCACCGCCCGGCCGTCGGCCCGCACGGTGTCGCGGTCACAGGCGACCAGGGCGAGCAACAGCACGATCGTTCCCAGGCGCCCGGCCGTCATGGGCCGGCGGCACCCCCGGCCACGGCCTGGACGAGTCCCCGGCGCACGAGGCGATGGAGCACGTCGAAGACCGTGAAGGCGCTGAGGCCCGCGGCATCGATCACCTCGGCCACCGTGCCGGAGGCCGGCATGGCCGAGAGCACCTGCCACTCGACCGCCGACAGGGTGGCGGACACGGCGTTCGGCGGCAGGGTGGCGGACCGGCGGACCTCGGTGGCGGTGGAGGGCAGGGTGCTCGAGATCGAGCGCCAGGTCGTGAGGCGACACCCGGCCTCCTCCAGCAGTTCGGCGGCCGGGAAGCAGAAGCGGGCGCCGAGCTGGTGGGTCTGGTCGGCCAGGAACTCGTAGCGGTCGGTGCCCGGGGCCAGGAGCTCGGCCAGGGTGGACACGACGTGCTCCAGGAGGACCGACCGCAGGCGGTCGCTGTCAACGCGTTCGTCGTCGTCGAGCGCGCCGGCGATGCCCGCCGGGGACCCCGCCGCGTCGGTCCAGGCCGCCTCCGGGGCCGCCCCGGACCCGACGACGATCTGGTGGATCGACGGGCCGGAGGCACTGGTGGCGAGGTAGATGCCACCCTGGTGGAGGGCCACGATGTGGGGGTCGGCGCCGTGGAAGCGCAGCAGACCCGTGCGGCCCGGATCGGCGAGACCGGCGATGACCTCGCTGACGGTCACCGGGTGCAGCGAGCCCTCGTCCCCCAGGGCGCCCTCGGTCATCGGCTCAACCTACAACGGCCCTCCCGGCCGGACGGCTACCCCCCTCAAGAAGCCGCACGGAGAGGCCGACGGGGAAGGCGTTCGGGTGCGACCCGGGCGCCGCTGACCGAGCAAGGGCGACACCATGCAGAGAAACGCCAACGTCGGGTCGAAGTTGCTGGCCCTCATCGCCGTACCCGCCGTGGTCCTGGTGGCCGTGGCCAGCCTCGGCGCCAGTCAGCGCCTGGATGACGCCGGCGAGGCCCAGCAGACCGAGGACGGCGCCCGTCTGGCCGCCACCAGCACGGGTCTGGCCCACGAGCTGCAGCTCGAGCGCCTCCTGTCGATGCGCCTCGCGTACGGCGACCAGGAGGTCGCTGACCAGCTCGCCGAGCAGCGGGCCGCGACCGACGCCGCGGCCGAGGCCTTCACCGCCCCCCAGCCGACGGTCGGCGACAACAGCGTCGCCCAGCGCTACGAGGCCGCGGTCGGCCAGATCCAGACCGTGGCCGAGATGCGCTCCTCGATCGACGAGGGCAATGCCGCCCCCGAGGTCCCCCTCGATGCCTACACGACGGCCGTGGACTCACTGCTCGAGCTCGACGCCGCCCTCGCGTCGGGCAGCGGCGTGCCCGAGCTGAACGCCACCCTGACCGACAGCCTCACCCTCTCGAGGGCCAAGGAGGCCCGGGCCCTGCGGTCGGCCCGCATCGCCGGGATCACCGTCGTCGGCGTGTTCCGGTCGGGCGACTACCAGGCCCTGGCCGAGCTCGAGACCGAGGAGGAGCGCCAGTTCAGCCGCCTCGCCGAGTCCCAGAACGGTGCCCTCACGACCGCGGTCCGCAACACCATGGCCACCGAGCCCGTCCGCGAGGCCGACGCCCTGATGGAAGCGGTAATGGACGAGGGCGTCATCGGTGGCTCGGGCGACCCGGGCGTCGCCCCCCAGACCTGGCAGGACTCGGCCCAGGGCTGGCTCGACAGCGTGCGGTCCACCGAGGCCGCGGCCCTCGACGCCACCATCGCCAGTGCCGACAGCGCCGCGTTCGAGGCCGACAAGACCGCCCGCCTCTACCTCATCGGCACGGCCGCCGCGGTCATCCTCTCCATCCTCCTGGCCAGCCTCCTGGCCCGTCGGATCAACCGCCGGCTCCAGCGCCTCACCGTGGCCGCCAACCACCTGGCCACCGTCGAGCTGCCCCGCCTCGTCGAGGACCTGCGGTCGCCCGGCGACGCCACCGAGCCGGCCGAGCCCATCACGCCCATCGAGGTCGACTCCAGCGACGAGATCGGCCAGCTGGCCGAGGCCTTCAACGCCATCCAGCAGGTGACCAGCGAGGTCGCCGAGGAGCAGGCCGCCCTGCTGCGCCGGGGGATCGCGGACATCTTCGTCAACCTGGCCCGCCGCAACCAGTCCCTCCTCGACCGCCAGATCGAGTTCATCGACGGCCTCGAGGCCCAGGAGCAGGATCCCGACCAGCTGGAGAACCTGTTCAAGCTCGACCACCTCGCCACCCGGATGCGGCGCAACGCGGAGAGCCTGCTGGTCCTGGCCGGCGCCGAGCCGCCCCGTCGGCGGGCGCGGCCCGTGGAGCTCTCCGACGTGGTGCGCGTGGCCATCGGTGAGGTCGAGGACTTCACCCGGATCCACCTGCTCTCCCTCGACGGGACGACCGTGAGCGGGAACGCCGCGGTCGACCTGGCCCACCTGCTCTCGGAGCTGATGGAGAACGCCACCCAGTTCTCGCCGCCGGACAGCACCGTCGAGGTCAACGGGCAGCGCACCGTCGACGGCGGCTACACGATCACCGTCGCCGACAGTGGCATCGGCATGAGCGCCGAGCAGCTGGCCGACGCCAACGCCCTCCTGGCCTCACCGCCGCCCGTCGGCCTGGCCCTCTCCCGCTCCCTCGGCTTCATCGTCGTGGGTCGACTGTCCCGCCGGCTCGGCGTCACGGTGCGCCTGAGCGCCTCGCCCGCCGGTGGCGTCACCGCCCTCCTGGACCTGCCTGCCGTCGTGCTGTCGGGCCAGAACGACGCCGACGCCATGATCAACGGCCCGTCTCTCAACGGCGGCGGGCCTGCCCCGCAGCTGGTGGAGGCCCCGCGTCCGCTGGTCGTCGACGACGCCCGGTTCCCGTCCGCTCCGGGCCCGCTGGCCGCGTCCGACGGTCCCGCCTCCCTGTCCGATGCCCTACCCGACGGTGAGGACTTCGAGCGGGGCCTCGCCTCCCTCGTGGGCCCGGCCTCCGGACCGACCGCGGCGCCCGACGCCGACGAGCTGAATCGTTCGTTCTGGGGTGAGCTGGCCGACGCGGCCAGCGACGACACCTTCGCCGACCTGGCCGGGCCGGGCCCGGAAGGGCCCAGCGACTTCCCGGCAGGTGCCCCCGCCTTCGACGCCCCGCTGCCCCCGCCCCCGCCCCCGCCCCCAGCGGACCTGACGATGGGCGCCGGCCAGCCAACGCCCGGCTGGGAGCCCGCCCCGGACTGGCTCGACGGGGAGCTGGCGTCCGTGGACACCCCCTCGGCCGCGCCGGTCCCGCCGACCGCGCCCGAGGCGCCGCCCATTCGCCCCGTGCCTGCTCCTCTGACCCGTCGTCAGCCCCGGGCCACCCTGACCGACGACGCCGCCCCGGCCGCCGCCGCGGCGAGCGGCCCTCGCACCGCATCCACCCGCCGTTCTCCGGAGGAGGTCCGGGCGATGCTCTCCCGGTACCGGCGGGGGATCGAAGACGGCCGAAAAGGGCCCGGTTCGGAGGACTGACCCATGACCAACCTCAGCAGCGCAGCCCAGAACATCAACTGGCTGATCGGCAACTTCGTCAACCAGGTCCCCGGCGTCAATGACGCCGTGGTGGTCTCGGCCGACGGCCTGCCCATGGCCGTCTCCGAGGGCCTCGACCGTGACGCCGCCGACCGCTTCGCCGCCGTGGCCTCCGGCCTCATCGGCCTGGCGTACGGCGCGGCCGGCCGCTTCGGCGCCGGCGGGGTCACCGAGATCATCATCGAGATGGAGCGGGCCTTCCTGTTCGTGACGGGCATCAGCGACGGCTCCAGCCTCGCCGTGATGGCCACCGCCGACTGTGACGTCGGCCTGGTGGGCTACGAGATGGCCGTCCTCGTCGACAAGGCCGGCTCGGTGCTCACCCCTGAGCTGCGGGCCGAGCTGCAGGGCGCGCTTCCGCAGTGACCGATCAGGGTTGGGACCGGGGCCTTTCGGCCCGCGTGCGCCCGTACGCGATCACAGGCGGACGCACGCGTGGATCCACGGACCTGCCCTACGAGACGATCATCCAGACCACGGCGGAGGGCCAGCAGGCCCTGCCCCGCCTGGTCCTGGAACGCCGACGGGTGGTCGAGCTCTGCTGCCACCCCCTGTCGGTCGCCGAGATCTCCGCTCACCTCAAGCTCGCTCTCGGCGTGGCGATTGTGATCGTGAGCGACCTCAAGTCCGAGGGGCTGGTGGCAACCAGCCAGCCCCGAACCAGTCGGGACGACCGTCCCGACATCGACCTGCTGGAAAGGGTGCTCGATGGCCTCCGGCAACTCTGAGACGACGACCCTCCAGGGTCCGATCGGGTCCGAACCGACCCTGACGGTGCCCCTGCCCGTGAAGATGATCGTGGCGGGTGGGTTCGCGGTCGGGAAGACGACCACCGTCGGCGCCATCTCCGAGATCGAGCCCCTCACGACCGAGGCTGCCATCACCCAGGTGAGCGCGGGCGTGGACGACATGACCGGGGCGGAGGACAAGCGTTCCACCACCGTCGCCATGGACTTCGGGCGGGTGGGCCTCGGCCCCGAGCTGGTCCTCTACCTGTTCGGCACGCCCGGCCAGCAGCGGTTCCGCTTCATGTGGGACGACCTGGTGCGGGGCGCCGTCGGCGCCGTCGTGCTCGTCGACACCACGCGTCTGGCCGACTGCTTCCCGGCGATCGACTACTTCGAGTCCCGGGACGTGCCCTTCGTGGTGGCCCTCAACTGCTTCCACGGCCAGATCACCTACGCCGTGGAGGAGGTGCGGGAGGCGCTCCAGATCGACCGCGGCGTCCCCATGATCCTCATGGACGCCCGTGACCGGGAGTCGGTCCGGGCCACGCTCATCGAGCTCGTCCGCCACGCCATGGCCCGGGCCGGGGGTTGACGGTGCGAGATCGGTAGTGTGCGGCGCTCGTGTCGCCGCTGACGGTCGTCGTCGTCCATCGCAACCGTGCGGAGCGCTGCCGGGCGACCATCGCCGCGCTGCGGTCCCAGACGGTCCCCACCCGGCTCATCGTGGTCGATGCCGGCTCTGAGCCCGCGGCCCGCGACGCCGTCGCCGCCATGGTGGCCGTGCGGGCCGGGGACGAGTTCATCGCCTCCCCGGAGAACCTCGGCTTCGGCCCCGGGTCCAACGTCGGGCTGCGGCACTGGCTGGACACGGGTGCGGGGGAGTGGGCCGGGCTGTGCCCCCACGACGCCCTGCCCGCCCCTGAATGCCTCGAGGGCCTGCTGGCCGCGGTGGCGCCCCGCCCCCGGGCGGGACTGGCCAGCGCGGACGTCGGTGACGGCCTCAGCCCGGTCGTGGACCGGTACTTCGGGACGCTCTTCCGGCCCGGGGCGGTCACCGAGGGCTGGGAACCGGTCGACTACCCGCACGGGACGCTGCTCTTCGCCCGCCGGGCGTGCCTGGATGACGTCGGCCTGTTCGACGAGCGCTACTTCAGCTACTGCGAGGAGGCCGACCTGGGGCTGCGGGCCCGGGACCGGGGTTGGGAGATCGGCTTGGTCCGAGGGGCCCGGGTGACCAACCCCGACCTGAGCGCCTCGGTGGCCGTCGTGGACTACCTGCAGCTGCGGAACACCCTCCTGCTCACCCGGGAGCACTTCGGTCGGTACGCCCACTTCATCCGCTTCACGACGGCGGTCCTGCAGCTGATCAGCCAGACCCTGCGGCCGGCACGGCGGCCGCTGGTCTTCCACACCCGGGCTCGCGTGCTGGCCCTGCGCGACCAGCTCCAGGGGTGCTACGGACCACCGCCCGACGGCTTGTAGGTTCTAGCTCCCGTGGCCGTGGTCGAGCGCCCCCCTCCTCCTGCGGTGAGGACCGAACCGGTCCTCATCGACCTCCGCACCCGACGTCGTCCGGGTGGCTTCGTGCCGCGTCTGCCGAGCCTGCCCAGCCGGCCCAGCCGGCCGACGACCAGCCCGCCGCCGGCCGGGGCCAGCCTCACCTACCAGCCCGCCATCGACGGCCTGCGGGGCCTCGCCGTGGCCGGCGTGCTCTTCTTCCACGCCGGGTTCTCCTGGGCCGTGGGCGGCTACCTCGGCGTCTCGACCTTCTTCACCCTGTCGGGCTTCCTGATCACCACACTCCTGCTGGCCGAGCACGGGCGCACGGGCGGTGTGTCGCTCCGGGCGTTCTGGGGGCGGCGGTTCCGGCGCCTGATGCCGGCGTCGCTGCTGACCCTGGCGGGGATCGTGCTCCTCTTCGGGCCGTTCGTGGCCGACGCCGACCAGCTGGCGGAGCTGCCGGGTGACGTCATCGCCGCGCTGGCCTACGTCGCCAACTGGCGGTTCATCTTCGCCGACCAGTCCTACGCCGACCTGTTCACCGCGCCCTCGCCGGTGCAGCACTTCTGGTCCCTGGCGATCGAGGAGCAGTTCTACCTCTTCTTCCCCCTGCTGATGGCCGGCCTGCTGGCCATGGGACGGGGCTCCCGTCGGGTGCTGCTGATCGCCCTGGGGGCGCTGGCCGGGTTGTCGACGGTCTCGATGATCGCGCTGTACACCCCCGGCACCGATCCCGCCCGCGTGTACTACGGCACCGAGACCCGGGCCGTGGAGCTGCTGGCCGGGGCCCTGCTCGCCGTCGTGCTCGCCGCCCGGCCGGGCGTGGTGGAGCGCCTGCCCCGGCGGTTCCTGACCGGCGTCGGCGTGGTCGTCCTGTTGGTCACCGCCTACTGGTGGAGCACGGTCGAGCAGACCTCGTCGTGGCTCTACGAGGGCGGGCTCACGGTCTACGCCTTCTCGTCGGTCCTGCTGCTCACGGTCATCCTCCAGCCGGGGCCGATCCAGCGGGCCTTCGCCACCGAGCCGCTCCGGCAGTTGGGGCGCATCTCCTACGGCGTCTACCTGCTGCACTGGCCGATCTTCCTGTGGTTGACGCCGGAGCGCACCGGCCTGGACACCTTCCCGCTGTTCATCCTGCGGATGGCAGTGACGATCAGCGCCGCCGTGCTCTCGTTCCGGTTCGTCGAGCAGCCGGTGCGCACGCGCACGGCCGTGATCGGCCCTCGGAGCTGGGTCATCGCGCCGGCCCTCGTCGCGGTGCTGGCGGTCGGGGTGATCACCCTGGGGGCGGTCACCGAGGACGAGCAGGACGACAGCCTCGGGGCGATCCTCGATGCCTCCCCGGAGGCCCAGGACCCCGAGGAGCTGCTGGCCGGCAGTCCCGACGCGGCCGACACCAGCACGGTGCCCAACGTGGACCGGGTGCTGCTGGTCGGCGACTCGGTCATGGGCCAGGCGTACGAGGTCTTCCGCGGGGTGTTCGAGGACAAGGGCATCCTCACCGGGTACGCGGGCGGGCCCTCGACCGGGCCGCTGCAGCCCCAGGGGGACTGGGCGGTCCAGATCGACGACTGGGTCACCCGCTTCGACCCCGACGTCGTGGTCATGGAGGCGTGCTGTGACTACACGGAGGCCACCGACCAGGTGTACGTCGACCCGGAGGGCAACGAGGTGTTCCCCGCCACCGACGCCGTCTACCCCAACTGGGACCGTGAGGTGCGGGACCTGATCCGCCGGGCCCAGGCGGGCGGGGCGCAGGTGATCTGGGTCCTCTCCCCACCGGTGCAGACCAACGGCTTCTACGGCCCGCTCGACCAGCACGTCCAGCGGCTGAACCAGATGTACCGCGACCTGCCGGTGGCCCTCCTGGACTGGGGCCAGGTCATCGCCCCGGACGGCACCTACACCGAGACGGTCCCCGGGCCCGAGGGCGAGCCCCTCGACGTCCGCCTCGACGACGGGGTCCACATGACCGAGGCCGCCAACCGGTTGCTGGCGGCGCTGACGCTCCAGCAGGTCGAGGCCGTGGGGGAGCACCCGGTTTTCTGAGGGACGTTCGGCCCTGCTCACGGGGGCGGCGGCGGCGTACAGTCGGGCATGGCGAGGGACGGGGAACGACCGCCGAAGAAGCCGCCAGCGTGGTTCGTCCACCTGGCGTGGCGTGTCCACCGGGGGCTCTACAAGCTCAGTGGCGGGCGGTTCCTGTGGACGCCGGCCAACAAGCGGGGCTGGGGTGCCATGCGGATGACGGCCACGGGGAGGAAGTCCGGGCAGGAGCGCAGCGTGATCCTGGGCTACCTCGAGGACGGGGAGGACCTCGTCGTGGTGGCGATGAACGGCTGGGACGAGGGCCAGCCCGCCTGGTGGCTCAACCTCCAGGCCGACCCCGACGCCGTGGTCCGCCTGGCCGACGGGTCCGAGCGCCCGGTACGCGCCCGTGAGGCCGTGGGGGAGGAGCGGGACCGCCTGTGGCGGCACTGGGTGGACGTCGAACCCGACGAGGCCCATTTCGCCGAGAAGCGAACCACGGCGACCCCCGTCGTGGTCTTCGAACCCCGGTCCGGGTAGAGCGACCGCGCAGGTGGCCCCCGCGGTACCGGTCGAGTGCGGCTGAGGGGCGAGTCGACGTCTGGTCAGGGAACCGGTCGCACGTAGGGGTGCCGGACGGGCCGTCCCGGAGGGGTTCGGCCTGGTCGATCTTGGCACGGGCCGGATCTCAGGGACCGTGTCTGCCGGTGCCCTCTGGAGGAAACAGCCGTCGGAATCCGATGGCTATGTCCTCCAATGGACAAGCTGGCCATGCATGGTCGCGCTCATTGCCACGGCGCGTGACATCGGTCGGTCCTCCCAGCCCGCCGGTGACACACCGAACTCGACGGCATAGGTGTCGGATTCCGACAGCCATCTCGTCGAGATCAACGCCTGCTGGTTGCCCAGCCAGGCGACATCGAATCGGCGGCAGATCAGGCCCCTACAGGTCCGAATCTGCCGCCGGTTCAACCTGCGGCAGCCCATTCAATCGCCGTTCCGCCCCAGCACGAGATCCGAAGCCCGGTCCGCCCCCGACGAGCCCAGCCGGACCCCGCCCAGTCCCTGCCAGGCCCGACGTCCGGTCCGCCCCCGACGAGCCCAGCCCGACCCCACGGCCCAGTTCCCGCCCTCGGCTGGTCCGGGGTCAGTCGGGGCGGTGGAGCTTGAGCTCGTGGGTGCCGTAGTCGACGCCTTGGAGGATGAAGGGCTCCCTCGGGCCTTCAAGGGCCCAGCCGTCGCTCTCGTAGAGGGCGAGGGCGCGGGCGTTGCCCTCGACCATCCAGAGGCCGAGGCGCTGGTAGCCCTGGTCGGTGAGGAGCTGGCGGCCGGTGTGGAGGAGGGCCCGGCCGTAGCCGTGGCCCCAGTGGTCGGGGTCGATGTAGAGGGAGAGGATCTCACCGTCGGTGGTGCCGACGTGACGGCTGGCGGCACCGACGGTGACGTGGCCACGGACACCGTCGCCGTCATCGACGACGCGGATGGTCATGGTGGGGTCGGCGATGGCCTTGTGCCAGCGGTCGATGCGGTGTTGCAGGTCGAGGGCGTCGAGCAGCTCGTCGGCGATGAGGCCGCGGTACCCGACCTGCCAGGCCCGTTGGTGGTTCCGGGCGATGGCTTCGGCGTCCTCGGGGCGGGGGGCTCGGATCTCCACGGCGTCGATTCTGGCCGCGTGATGGCCGGGATCGTGGGGGGTTTGGCCTTGCCGCCGGACGGGGGAGCGGGGATGCTCCCCCGATGACCTCCCGCCTGATCGACCTCAGCCACGTGATCACGGCCGGGATGCAGACCTATCCGGGGTTGCCGGTGCCGATCATCGAGGACCACCTGAGCCGGGAGGCGGCGATCGAGGTCTACGGCGAGGGCAACACGTTCCAGATCGGGTTGGTGACGATGTGCACCAACACCGGCACCTACCTGGACGTGCCATTCCACCGCTACGCCGACGGCCACGACCTGACGGGACTGGCCCTGGAGCGGGTGGCCGCCGTGCCCGCGGTCTGCCTCGACCGCACCGGACTGACCACGATCGACCTGCCGGCTGAGGACCTGGTCGGTCTCGAAGGCCACGCCGTCCTGATCCGGACCGATCACTCGGCCACCTGGGGGACCGACGCCTACTTCGCTGACCATCCGCACCTGTCGGCGGCCTCCGCCGACGCCCTCGTGGACGCCCGGGTGGCCTGTGTTGGCATCGACTCCCTGAACATCGACGGCACCGGCGAGAAGGCGCGGCCGGTGCACACGACGCTGCTGGGCGTCGAGATCCCCATCATCGAGCACCTCACGGGCCTGGACCAGCTCCCTGCGACCGGCTTCACCTTCACCGCCGTCCCGCCCAAGGTCGCGGGCGCCGGCACGTTCACCGTGCGCGCCTTCGCACGGCTCGGCTGACGGCGACTCAGCTCTCGCGGAAGCGGCCGTCTTCGGCGGCGGCGATCTCGGGGCGGACGATCAGCAGGTACCAGCCGGAGATCAGCAGGCCGCCCACCAGGGTGAGCACACCGAGGGCGGTGGACACCATCCAGGCCACCTGGCTGCGACCGGCCAGGCTCCAGGCCCACTGCGGGCGGTGGGCCGCGTCGAGGAAGGCCCAACCGCTCAGCGCCAGCGGGATGAGGAAGAACGCGGTCGTCATGATGGCCCAGACGATCCGCATAAGGTCCCAGTATGTCCCCGGGACCCCGCTCCGTGGCCGGTCGCGTCGCCGTCGTCACCGGGGCGGCGAGCGGGATCGGGCGGGCGACCGCCGCGCTGCTGGCCGAGGACGGAGCCGTCGTGGCCGCCCTGGACCGCGTCGAACCGGACACTCCTGTGGGCGGTGCGGCCTGGACGGTGGACCTCGCCGAACCGGGTGCGATCGATGGGGTGGTGGCCGAGGTCAGGGACCGGCTGGGGCCTGTCGACATCCTCGTCAACTGCGCCGGGGTCTCCCTGCCGGCGGCGATCGACGGCGACAACTTCGAGGAGTCCTGGGCCATGACCCTCGAGGTGAACCTGACGGCCGGCGCCCGCCTGGCCCGGGCGTGCGTGGACGACCTGCGCCGCAACGGTGACGGGCGCATCGTCAACGTCGCCTCCAGCGAGGCCCTGGGGGCCACCGCCTACATCTCCGCGTACACGGCCAGCAAGCACGGGGTGGTCGGCCTGACCCGGGGCCTGGCCGTCGAGCTGGGGCGATCCGGCGTGACGGTCAACGCCGTGTGCCCCGGCCCCATCCGCACCGGGATGACCGAGGCGATCCCGGACGAGGCCAAGGACAAGTTCGCCCGCCGCCGGGTGCCCGCCGGTCGCTACGGCGAGCCCGCCGAGGTGGCCCACGCCATCTGGGCCCTCGTCCTCCCCGGCTCGTCCTACATCACCGGCGCGGTGCTGAGCGTGGACGGCGGCCTCACCGTCCAGAACACGTGACGCCGGTCCGGGTCGGCTTCGCCGGCGCCGGATTCATCGCCCGCTTCCACCACCTCATGCTCCAGGGGGCGTCGACACCCAGCGAGATCGTGGCGGTGTACGACGTCGATGCCGATCGTGCGGCCGCCTTCGCGGCGGAGACCGGCGCCGACGTGGCGGCGTCGGTCGAGGCGCTCGCCGAGCGGGTCGACGCCGTCTTCGTGTGCACATGGACCTCGGCCCACCACGAGGCCGTCGCCGACGCCGTGGCCGCGGGCACGGCCGTGTTCTGCGAGAAGCCCCTGGCCCCCGACCTGGAGCAGGCCCGGGCGCTCTGCGAGCTCGTCGAAGGGGCCGGCGTCATCAACCAGGTCGGCCTGGTGCTGCGCCGGTCGCCGGCGTTCACCCTCGTCCGCCAACTGCTGGCCGACCCCGCCGCGGGGCGGGTGATGGCCGTGGTGCTGCGGGACGACCAGTTCATCCCCATCCAGGGCATGTACGGCTCGGACTGGCGGGCCGACCCTGACAAGGCCGGGGCCGGGACGGTCATCGAGCACTCCATCCACGACGTGGACCTGCTGGAGTGGCTCCTCGGCCCCGTGGACCGCGTCAGTGCCTGGACCCGGGAGTTCCACGGCATCGACGGCATCGAGGACGCGGCAACGGCCAGCTTCTCGTTCGCCTCCGGCGCGGTCGGTTCGATGGTCTCGGTGTGGCACGACGTGCTGGAGCGGCCCAGCCTGCGCCACGTGGAGGTCCTCTGCGAGCGGCTGCACGTGGTCGTGGAGGGCGACTGGTTCGGCCCGGTGCGCTGGACGTTCACCGGCGTGGGGGAGCAGGTGCGGGAGGGGGCCGACCTCCTGGCCGCGCTGGAGCCGCCGCT
This sequence comes from uncultured Microthrixaceae bacterium, assembly GCA_963748285.1. Taxonomy (GTDB): domain Bacteria; phylum Actinomycetota; class Acidimicrobiia; order Acidimicrobiales; family DATDAH01; genus DATDAH01. The sequence goes on along the minus strand of CAVVIF010000008.1, from coordinate 550,485 downwards.
GCCCGACGGCGGCAACCCGGACGGGGAGTTCCTGGCCGCCGTGGCCGAGGGCCGCCCGGCGTCGCCCACCGTGGCCGAGGCGCTGCGGGCCCACGTGGTGGTGGACGCCCTCTACCGGTCAGCCGCCGAGGACGGGGCCTCGATCACCCCCTGAGCCCGTCCGGATCTCCGTAGCCTGCCGTCGTGCGGTTCACCGTCATCGGCCACGCCTGCCTGCGGATCGAGACCTCCGGGCCGACGATCCTGGTGGACCCCTGGCTCACCGGCTCCTGCTACTGGCGCTCGTGGTGGCACTTCCCGGCCGATGCGGACCCGACGCCGGAGCTGCTGTCGCCGGACCACGTGTACCTGACCCACCACCACTTCGATCACTTCCACTACCCGTCGATGCGTCGGGTCGACAAGGAGGCCGAGGTCCTCTGCGCCCGCTTCGGCGTGGACGTGATGGCCGGTGAGGTCCGGGAGCTGGGTTTCCGCAAGGTGACCGAGCTGCCGCACGGTGAGGTCCGGGAGCTGGCCCCCGGGGTGCGGGTCGCCTCCTACCAGTACGGGTTCGACGACACGGCCTTCGTCGTGGCCGACGGCGACACGGTGCTGGCCGACCTGAACGACTGCAAGATACGGGGGCGGGCCCTGCGCCAGATCGCCGAGGACTTCGGCCCGGTGACGTTCCTGCTCAAGACCCACTCGTGGGCGCAGTCCTACCCGCACCTGTACGAGGCGGAGGACCCCGAGGACCTGACCCTGCTGACGCGCCAGACCTACCTGGACGAGTTCGTCGACGCCTGTCGCACCCTCCAGCCCCGCTACGCGGTGCCCTTCGCCAACATGGTGGCGTTCCTGCACCCCGAGTCCTGGGCCATGAACGCCGAGATGATCACCCCCGACGAGGTCCAGGAGGCCTTCGAGAAGGCGGACGGCCTGGGGACGACCGAGCTGGTGGCCATGAGCCCCGGCGACGTCTGGTCCGACGAGGCGGGCTTCGAGGTGGCGGGCACCCGCTGGTGGGACGACCGGCTCGCCCGCATGACGGCCATGGCCGCCGAGGTGGCGCCCGCGTTGGCCGCCACCGCCGCCGAGGAGGCCGAGCGACCCCTCGAGTGGAGCGCCTTCGAGGCCCACCTGACCGGGTTCCTGCGCAGCGTGCCCCGCCCGGCCCTGCGCGTGCTGCTCAAGCGGCCGATCGTCTTCGAGGTGCCGACCGACGACCTGCCGTACTGGGTCGTCGACGGGCGCCGGCGCCGCGTCTGGCGCCAGGCCACGCCCCCCGCGGACCGGGCCGACCTCATCCGAGTGGCCCCTGCCGTCCTGGCCGACGCCATCGACAAGCGCATCCTGCACTTCGTCCACGGGTCGATGCGCATCCGGGTGGCGCTGCGACCCGGTGGGGTCAACGAGGACCTGGCCTTCTGGGGCCTGCTCATGATCTGGGAGATCGGGTACCTGCCCGCCCGGAACCTCGCGTCCCGGCGCTTCCTGGAGGCGGCGTGGCGGCGCCGACGGGAGGCGATCGACTCCCTGGGGGTGTTCCGGGGGAGCGGTTCCCCGCTGCAGCGCCTGTCGGAGGGCTTCGCCGCCTCGACGGAGCCGGAGACGGTCGACGCCGCCTGATCAGTAGGCGGGCAGCGGCGGTGCGCATGGTGGGGGTGACCACCGGCGCGGGCGGGGCCTGTGCGGCCTGGGCCGCGACCCGGTCCGGGCGCCAGCCCCCCGTCGGGGGCTGGGCCAGTATGCGGTCGATGACCGCGGGCGGCTGGGGCTTGCTGTAGAAGAACCCCTGGGCCATGTGGCACTCCAGGCTGCGCAGGTACCGGACCTGGTCGGCGGTCTCGACGCCCTCAGCCACGGTCACCATCCCCAGGCCCCGGGCCATGCCCACGACGTGCTCGATGATCGTGTTGTCCTCGCGGCTCTGGCCGAGGCCGTCGACGAAGGACTTGTCGATCTTGACGATGTCGAGGCGGAACTGGCGCAGGAAGCTGAGCGACGAGAAGCCGGTGCCGAAGTCGTCCAGGGCGAGGTACACGCCCAGGGCCTTGGCCTGGCGCAACATGGTCCAGGCGGCGTCGACGTCCGCCATGACCGCGCCCTCGGTGATCTCCAGGCAGATGGTCGCCGGATCCACACCGGTGTCCTCCAGCACCCGGCGCAGGACGTCGCCGAAGTCGGCCTGGGAGAGCTGGCGGGCCGACACGTTGACGGTGACCATCAGCGGGGCCTGGTGGCTGTGGGTCGTGGCCCACTCGTGGGCCTGACGACAGGCCTGCTCCAGGACCCAGGTGCCGACGGGGACGATGAGCCCGGTGTCCTCGAGGGCGGGGATGAACTCGCCGGGGCTCACCATGCCCCGGTCCGGGTCCTCCCAGCGAATGAGGGCCTCGACCTTGACCATGCGCTGGGTCTGCAGTGAGACCACCGGCTGGTAGTAGAGCCGGAACTGCTGCTCGGCCAGTGCCGTGCGCAGCCGGCGCTCGGCGGTGGACGGGGTGATCCGGCTGGCCATCGAGCGGTCGTAGATGGCGACCTGGCCGCCCTTGCCCATCGCCTTGGCCTTGTACATCGCCGCGTCGGCGTCCCGCAGGACGTCGTCGGGCTCCGTGCAGTGCTCCTCGGTGAGGGCGACACCGACGCACACCGACAGCTGGATCTTGTCCTCGCCGATGGAGAAGGGCTCCTCGAAGGCCTCGATCAGGTGGCCCGCGGCCCGCTCCGCGGCCGCCCCGGTGCCGGCGTCGGGGCTCACGACGACGAACTCGTCGCCGCCGTAGCGGATCAGGATGTCGTCGGAGCCGATGATGGCCGAGAGCCGCTCGGCCACCTTGGTCATCACCCGGTCGCCCATCTCGTGGCCGTAGGTGTCGTTGATGTGCTTGAACTTGTCGAGATCGCAGACGAAGACCGCGACCCGGCCGCCGTGGCGCTGCACCCGGCGGACGATCTCCTGGAAGTGGTCGGTGAGGAAGCGACGCGTGGGCAGGCCGGTGAGGGCATCGCGCATGGAGAGGCGGGCGGTCTCCTTCCACACCGCTTCGGCGGCCTGGAAGCGGCGGAAGGCGAAGACCGAGACGCCGATCGGGACGAGCACCAGCACGATCAGCAGGGCGGTGGCGTCGCGCTCGACCAGTGCCGCATAGGCCCGGTCCACGGCGTCGGTGGCCACCATGACGAGGGCGACGGCGGCACAGATGATCACGACGACGAGCGTGTCCCGGTGCTTGCGCGGGTCACCGGGGGCAGGGGTCGGCCCGGGCCGTCGCGATCGGTCGTCGGTCAACCTCATCGAGCCACCCTCCACAGGTCCACGGGCCGGGCACCCCGTCAGGACTGCTGGGTCCTCCGTCGGCCGGAGCGCCTGTTCTTTGAGGGCCGATCAGTCGGCGACGAAGCCCAGGGCGGCGTCGAGGAAGCCCATGGATCCGGGCGTCCGGGCGTGGTCCACGCCGCGGAGCACCTGGAGGCGGGCATGGGGGAGGGCCGCCAGCAGGCGGTCGGCCGGCGCCACGTGATCGCGGTCGCCGAGCACGAGCAGGACGGGGACGTCGACGGCGGCCAGCGCCGCGTCGCTCAGGGGCGTCCGCGGCCGGCGCAGGCAGGCCACGAAGGCCTCCCGATCGGTCCCCGGCGACGAGGCCAGCTCCAGCATGTGGCGGGCGACGGGCGACTCGGGTAGGGCGTCGCCGCCGGCCTCGATGAGGGCGGCCACCGGTTCGGCGTCGGGCGGATCGAAGAGGTTGTCGCCGATGCCGGCCAGGACCAGGCGCCGGACCCGGGCGGGGTCGGCCATGGCCACCTGGAGGAGCGTCGCGGCGCCCAGGGAGAAGCCGATGCCGTCCACGGGCTGGTCGGGGAGGAGGCCCGCCAGGTACTCGGCCATGGGGCCGTAGGCCTCCGGGTCGTGGGGCTTGGGAGCGTCGCCGTGCCCGAGCAGGTCGACCGCCATGGCGGTGCGCCCCTCGTCGGCCAGGAGCTCCACCCAGCCGGCCTCACCCCAGGTGAGGCGACCCGAGCCCGCGAAGCCGTGGACCAGCACCACGGGGGGAGGGGACACGGTCAGCGCCGCGTCCGGTGGCGCAGGGACTCGTGGGCGAGGGCCCGCAGCGTCTCGAGGGCGGTGGCCTCCCAGGTCAGGGTGGCGGCCCGGGTGCGGGCGCCGTCGCCGAGGCGAGTGCGCAGGGACTCGTCGCTGAGCACGGCACCGAGGTGGAGGGCCAGCTCCCGCTCGTCGTCGGCCAGCAGGCCGCCGAGGCCGTCCTCGACCGCGTCCACGTGGCCGGAGATCCGGGTGGCCACAGCGGGGGTGCCGCAGGCCGCCGCTTCGGTGAGGGTCATGCCCCAGCCCTCGTGGCTGGAGGCGCTGGCGACCACCCAGGCCCGCCGATAGAGGTCGACCAGGCCGTCGTCATCGACCCGGCCGGCGAACTCGACCCATCTCTCGGCGTCGAGCTCGCGGACCAGCTCGTCCAGGTGGGCTCGTTCGAAGCCCTCCCCGACGATGGTCAGCCGGGCGTTCGGCACCTGCTCACGGACCCGCTGCATGGTGCGGATGAGCACGTCGAAGTGCTTGACGGGGACGAGACGGCCGACGGCGACGACCAGGGGCTCGGCGTCCCGCTCGCCCCCGGGCTGGAAGCGGGGATCGATGCCCGGGGCGACCACGTCCACCCGCTCGGGCCGGAACCCCAGCTTGTCGACCATCTCCTGCTTGGAGGACGCCGACAGCGTGATCACCCGGGTCCGTCGGTAGAGGGGCGGGGCGAGGCGGGACTCGATCATCTCGCCCACGCCCGCCAGGTTCGGGGGGAGCACCATCTTCCACATGGCCCCGTGGACGTGGTGCAGCCAGGCCACCCGCGGCCCACGGCACCACAGCGGGGAGAGGAAGGGCATGCCGTTCCAGATCTCGACCAGGCCGTCGCGGGGTCCGTGGCGACCGGCGGCCTCGGCCAGGGCGGCCCGGGGGAACACCAGGTACCGGCCGGCGCGGCGGATGACCCGGTAGCCGTCGCGCATGCCGTCGGCCGGGTGGCCCTGGGCGTAGGAGGTTCGCATGGTGACCTCGATGCCGGCCTCGGCCCAGAGCCGGGCGATCTCCGCGGCGTGCACCTCGGAGCCGCCGGCTTCGACGTCGTTGAGGTCCCGCCAGGCCAGCAGGTGGATCCGCCGGAGGCCGGAGGACGCCGCGAGGTCACCGAGCTTGGCCCGGCTTTCGGTGTCGATGGGAGGCCTCCAGAGCATCCGGGGGGCCTGGCGCGGAGAGCGGCCAGGGCGTACGGCTTCCGTATGCTAATTGCCTCGCGTCGGACGTCACCCCTTCGTCGCGGCCACCTACTGACCGATTGGAGCCGGTGACCCCTTCATGACGCCCCAGTCCCTGACCATCGTGATGCCCGTCTACAACGAGGCCGCCACGCTCCGGATCGCGCTCGAGCGCCTCCTGGCCGTGGACCTCCCGGTCGCGCTCGAGATCGTGATCGTCGACGACGGCTCCACCGACGGTTGCCTGGCCCTGATCGAGGACCTGGTTGCCGCCGACGCCCGCATCCGTACGTTCCGCCAGGAGCCCAACCAGGGCAAGGGGGCCGCCCTCCGACGGGGCTTCGCCGAAGCCACGGGCGACCTGCTCACGATCCTTGACGCCGACCTCGAGTACGACCCCGCGGACTTCGTCGCCCTGCTCCAGCCGGTGCTGCACGAGGACGCCCGGGTCGTCTACGGCACCCGGTCCTTCGGCAGCAACGCCGCCTATTCGTTCTGGTACGTCATGGGCAACAAGCTGGTGGCCTTCTGGGCCAGCTTCCTCTACAACGCCTGGCTGTCAGACGTCGAGACCTGCCTGAAGCTGGCCCCGACGGTGCTCTGGCGGGAGATCGAGTTCAAGGCCTCGGGCTTCGGCATCGAGGCCGAGGTCACCGGCGGCCTCCTCCGGCGGGGCGAGCGCATCTACGAGGTCCCGATCAGCTACAAGGCCCGCAGCCGCGAGGAGGGCAAGAAGATCACCTGGCTCGATGGCGTGGACGCCCTGTGGATCCTGTTGCGGATCCGCCTGTTGGGTCGATGAGCACGCGCCGGTCATTCTTCGCGGGACTCTTGGCCGTCGGGCTCCTCGCCACCGCCTGTGGCGCCGACGGCCGGGACGGCACGGCCGCGGCCGCGGTGCTGGAGCAGTCAGAGGAGTCGTCGGCGTCGGAGGCCACCTCGACCACCGACGAGCGGCGGCCCACCGCCGACGACCCACTGCGGGTGCTCATGGCCGGGGACTCGATCATGGCCGACGTCTCTCTGGCCATCGCCTCCACCGTCCAGGACGGGGGGCGAGCGGTGGCCCGGCTGGCCGAAGAACCCAGCATCCCCCGCGACGAGGCCACCCGCGACCGGTGGCGTCAGCGCCTGGCCCGGTTCGACCCCGAGGTGATCGTCATCCTCATCGGGGTCTGGGAGGCGATGGCCACGGGTGCCCCCGGCCAGTACCCCCTCGGCTCGGTGGAATGGGAGCGGGCCTATCGGGAGCGTCTGCTGGACCCCTACGTCGAGCTGCTCGCCAGCCGGGGCGCCAAGGTGGTCTGGATCGGCATGCCCCCGGTCCTCGACGCCCAGCGCCAGCGGGGCTTCAACGCCATGAACCGGGCGGTGCGCCACCTGGCCGAGGAGTCCGCCGCCCTCACCTACGTGCCCGGCGACCAGATCCTGGCCCGCCCCGACGGGAGCTGGACGGCCTTCCTCCCCGGCCCCCAAGGCAACCCCCAGCGGGTCCGCCGGATCGACACGACCCATCTCTGTGCGTGGGGCGCGGTGCGCCTGGCCCGACCGGTCCTGCGCTTCATGGTCCGCCAGTGGGACATCCCTCTGGCGGAGAACTGGCCGTACCGCAACTGGCGCTGGGTCTTCCCCCCCGAGGAGTGCCCGCCGCGCCGTTAGTCGCAGCGGTCGCCGGTGGCGAAGCCGTCGGGGAGGAGGTCGGGCAGGGCCGCGCTGAGGCCCTCGGACCCGGTGGCGTTGAGGTGGTGGGTGTCGGCGAACCAGGAGTCGTCGGGGGCCAGGTCGTGGAGGTCGATGAACTCGGCCCCGTTCTCGGCCGCCAGGCGCTCGGCCAGGGCCAGGAACTCCTCGAACTGCGCGGCACCGCCGGGGTGCAGGTCGACGTAGTCCTGGGTCACCGGCAGGACGACCACCGCGGTGTCCACGTCCCGGTCGGCGAGGCCGGCGAGGAGGTCCTCGGCGGCCTCGGTCTGCTCGCCCCCGAGGTGGAAGTCGTTGAGCAGCTCGTTCTGCGCGAAGCGCTCCGTCAGGGGGGAGGGCAGGTAGGTCAGCTCCCGTCGGGAGAGGCCCTGTCCGTCCGGACCCAGCACGCCCTCGATGCCCTCCGGGCCGAGGCGGGGCTCGCGCTCGCCGTCCCGCCAGGCCCCGAGGCCGTCCCACAGGGTCTCGGGGTCGCGGATCTCGTTGCGGTACCGGAAGAGGGCCGAGGAGCGGATGAAGGGCGCCTGCAGCCGGCCGAAGATGTCGTCACGGGACAGCGGGGCGGCGTCGTAGGCGCCCAGCGCGGTCTGGCCGATCGCCGCCGAGTCGTTCAGGTCGAAGCTCGACACCCCGAGCACGACCCCGTCAGGGGTCACGCGGGGATCGACCTCGTCGAGGACCCAACGCTCCTGCAGGGCGGGCGTGGCGGCGTCCAGCGCCGCGTTGTAGGACCGGCGCCCGTCGGGGTCGGCGCCCTCGAACGCAACGGGGTCGAGGCCGTCCCGGGTCATGGAGTTGCCGGCGAAGACGACGTCGGCACAGTCCAGGGCGTCGAGCTGGGCCACCTTCACCGTGGTGGTGTCGTCGGTCCACAACGGCGGCTCGGGCAGGTGGGGCGCGAGGGCGCGGACGCCGACCTCAGCCAGGACCAGGACGGCGACGAACGCGACCAGGCCGATCGCGAGGCGCTTCACCGCGCACCCGCCCGCCGACGGCGGATCAGCTCGGCCCCCACGTCCACGCCGAGGGCGAGGACGCCCGCCATCGTGATCCAGTGGGCGACGTCGAAGTTCTGGGGCCAGCCGAAGTCAGGCGGGAGGTTGTCGATCATCTGCTTGGCGAAGATGTACAGGCTGGCGCCCAGGAGGACCACCACCGCGGTGAGGCGGACGGCGAGGGCACCCCAGCGCCAGCCGAGGGAGAGAAGCATCGCCCCGGCCATGGCCAGGCCGACCCAGGGAGTGGCCAGGAGCCAGCCGGCGGCACCGGCCCCGGCGATGGCCGCCCCGGCCCGCCAGCCACTGACGAGGCGGTCCTCGGCCCGAGGGGGCCAGAGCAGGCTGATCGCCGGCCCCGGGCCGCGGGTCGCGCCGGCCCGGCGGCGGGGATCCACCACGAGAACGGCGGCGCAGACCAGGAGGGCCAGGATGGACACCACGATGGCGACCCAGACCGATCGCTGGGGTGGCCAGGTGACCGAGACCGACACCGGCCCGTCCCCGTCGGGAGCGACGTACCAGCCGTTGGCGAAGCCGGACACGATCTCGTGGCCCAGGATCTCGCCCCCCTCGACCGCGGCGGCCCATTCGGGGCCGTAGCTCTGGCCCACCACGAGCCAGAACGGCTCGTCGGTGTCGGCGGTGGTGTCGTACTGGAGGAGGCGCGGCGTCTCCACGTCGATCTCCGGCGGCGGCGACACGGTCCCGGTCACACCCACCGGAGCGGCCTCGCCCCCGGGTCCCGAGGAGAGGACCACGGCGTCGAGGTCGAAGCCCGTGTCCCGTCCCTCGGCGGCGACCAGGTCCGTCGGGCCGCCGGCCGCGATCGGCCCGTCGCAGGCCTCGATCGCCAGGGGCAGACGGGCCTCGGCGTCGGCCGTGCTGCCCTGGAAGCGGACCGGGATCGGTTCGCCGTCGACGGTCAGCAGGTCGTCGTAGCAGCGATCCCCGACCTCGTCGGCCGGGGCGTCGCGGACGACCCCGGGCAGGCCCATCTCGGCGATGGCCACGGGCAGGACGGCCGGCCCGCCGCTGTACCAGTCGGTCGAGGTCTCCTGGTCCACCGTCAGGACCGTCAGCCGGAACCCCGCGCTCTCGACCGGCGGGAAGCGGACGGTGACCTCCTGGACGGCCCCGGGCTCAGCTCCCGGGGCGAGGCGGGGGATGCGCAGGTCGCGGACCTCGTCACCCGCCCGGAGGCGCAGCAGGGTGGGCACCGAGTGGCGCCCGTCGGCCACGACCTGGAGGTCCAGGTGGTCGACCCGCTGCTCGTCGGGCAGGCGCACGTCCATGTACTGGCCCTGGAGCTCGTTGAACGGCGTGGTCCACGCCGTCGCCGGGTCACCGTCGACCGCCGACGAGGCGCGGGCGGCCAGCGAACCCGCCAGGTGCTCAGAGGAGCTCGCCGTGAGACCGCCCTGGGGGGCGCTCGGGATCCCCAGGATGCGGTCCACCAGGGGGTCCGGCGCTTGGGCGGAGATGCGGGCGTCGCCCGACAGCTCGAACTCCCGCTCGCCGGGCACCTCGAGCAGACGGCGCATGGCCGGCTCCTCGTCGACCCGGACCGGCTCGGCCGGGTTGGTGCGCTGCCGCTGCAGCACGTAGGTCAGGCGGTGGTCGGTGAGGTCCTCCCCGGCGGTGTCGATGAGGTCGACGGGCGGGCGGATCAGCTCCTCGAGGCGGATGCCCTCGAGATCGACCTCGGCGAAGCCCACCGCGCTGACCCCGGCCAGCTTGGGCCGGTAGCCGATGGTGTCGCTCACGATCTCGATGTCCAGCTGACGGAAGGTGCGCTCGGGGAACGGGACGTCCTGGCCCGGTGCGGTGCGGGAGGCCTCGGTGAGGTCCACCCGCACCGGGTCGCCCCCGTCGAAGCGCAGTTCGACCTCGGTGATCCAGCGGTTGATGTCCGAGGACAGGGGCTGGGTGAGGCCGACGTGGTCGGTGGTGACCGGCTCGTCGGCGGTGAGGCGCAGGTACTCGCCCTCCACCTCGCTGAACGCCCCCACCTTCCACGCGGTGCGGAGGTCGCCGTCGACGGCGAAGAAGGCCCGGTCACCGGGCGTGTAGCTGACCGGGTTGCCGTAGGCGCTGGCCTGCACCGTCGCCCCGCCCCGCTGCACGGCCACCGTGAAGCTGTCGTCGTCCGCGGAGGAGAAGATGTCCAGACGGGCGTCGCCCACCTCGTACTCCAGGGCCTCCTCGCCGGCCATCTCGGTGTAGCCCTCGTTCTCCCGGATCGCCCCCCAGCGACGGGCCCGGCGCCGGTTGGAGTCGGTGACCACGATGTCGGCCCCGTCGGCCAGCACCGTGTCGAGCATCTCGGTGTCGCCGTCCTCCAGCAGGCCGGCGCTGTAGAGGATGGCCCGGTCGGCGTCGATGGCCCCGGCCGCGGTGGCGGCCACGAGCCCGTCACCGTCGCCGGCGACGACGATCGGGTGCTCGGTGGGCAGTGCCCGCACGATGGGGGCGGCGTCCTCGATCGGGAAGACGGCCACGGGCGGCGGGTCCTCCAGCTCCTGGTCGGTGGCCAGCTCGATCTCGTCGAGTAGGGGCAGGTTCTCACTGGGCTGGTTCTCCTCCGCGGCACCGAAGGCCACCGGCGCGCCGAGGCCCGGCACCGAGTTGAGCAGGGCCCAGGTGGTCTCGGGGCGGGGGGTCCGGAAGCGCTCGTACTCGAGGTCCGAGCGCAGGAGGACGTCGCCGACGCCGATGAGGCGGGCCAGCGGGCTGAGCGCCTCGGGGTCGAAGGTGCCCTCCTGCAACGGCCGGTCGATGGCGTTGACCAGGTTGGCCGACACCGGCGTGCCCAGCGGGATCAGCTCCCGGGCGACGTAGGGCCGGTCGATCAGGCCCGGGGTGACGGGGTCCACCGTGTTGCCCCACCGGTACGCGGCGAAGTCGGTGCCGGGCAGCTCGAGCACCCGCGTGCCGTCGTCGCGGCTGTCGATGAACTCGGCGGCGTCCTCCCAGTAGCCGGGCAGGTCCTCGTCGCGCCGCAGGTTCCGGTCCACCATCTGGCCGACCCAGGTGGCCGGCAGGTTGGCGATGACGAGCACGACGGCGATGACCGCGATGGGACGGGACAGGCGGGGGAGTCGACGGGACAGGGCCACGAGGCCGACGCCCAGCAGGACCGAGGTGCCCAGGACCAGCAGCGGCAGGACCCGGGCGGTGCTGCGGAAGGCCAGGCCGAGGTCGGTCTTGGTCCACTCCACCAGCAGGCCCCCCACCGCCGACGGGTCGTCGTAGGGGTGCCCGCCGACGGCCACCAGCACGGCCACGACGATCAGGGTGACGAAGAACAGGCGGTAGCGGAACCGGACGAGGGCGGCCGAGAGGAAGGCGAACACCGGTAGGGCGAAGGAGATCGGGATGCCGTACCGCATGTAGTGGATGCTGGGGACGATCCACTGGCCGAGCTTGTCGTTGCCGTAGAAGAACCAGTAGCCCAATCCCCGCACCACCTCCGGGGTGGTGGAGGCCACGGCCACGGCCTGGTAGGTCTCGGTGTAGCGGACGATGGGGATGCCGTACCGGCCCTCGACCACCAGGCCCACGAACCACCACAGGGACACCCCCACGGTGAGGAGCCCCGTGCGCCACACCGCGCCCAGGGCCTGGCGCCAGTGCGCCTCGCGGTCGATCCAGACGACGAAGACCACCCAGAGGATCGGCCCGATGCCGACCAGCACCACCGAGGTCAGGTTGGTGCTGCTGATGGTCAGGGTGACCAGGGCGAAGACGGCGGGGTAGCGCCAGCCCCCGACCCGGATGGCCCGCGCCAGGAGGGCGATGAGCCAGGGGAGGCCGGCCCACGGCAGGAGGATCACCGAGATCCGGGCGGCGTAGTCCAGGACATAGGGGCTGAGGGCGTAGGCCAGGGCGGCCACGACCATGCCGGCGTCCCACCAGGTCGGCGGGGTCGCGGGCGCCACGGCGTCGCCCCGGTCGTCGGCGTCCGGGCGGTCCGGCCAGCCCAGGGTGCGCAACAGGTAGAGGACGCCGGCGCCGGCGGCGAACAGCAGCGAGCCCAGCCAGAGGCGCTGGGCCATCCAGTCCGGCACCCCGATGGCGTCGAAGAACCAGTAGAAGGGCCCCATCGGCCACAGGTAGCCGATCACCTGGTGGGTCACCCCGCCGAGGCCGACCCCGGGGTCCCACAGGAACGCGGCATCGCGCAGCAGGCGGGCGGGGTCGAGGTAGAGGTAGGTCTTGGTGTCCGCGCCGACCTGGCCCGGCTGGGTGAACACCAGCGGGAGGTAGGTGACCGCGGCGAGCAGGAGCAGCGGGACGCTGCTGCGCAGGCGCGTCAGGGCGGGCGAGGGGGAGGAAGGCATCAGGACGGGCCGGCTAACGGTACTGCGACATTTGAGTGGCCTCGCTTCGCGTCGGCAACTCCGGCGTCGCCGTCGTGGAGCGCCGTCGGCTGCTGCTCCGCTCCGACTGCGCAGCCGGGGCGCCCCCGTGGGTCGGCGGTACGGTGCGGCCTCGTGTCGCCGTCCGACGAGGCCCAGCTCGAGATGGTCCACCGGCTCCCGAAGGCGGAGCTGGTGGCCCGCATCCCCCACGTGGCCGAGCAGGTGACGGGTCGCACCGTGATCCACGTGGGCTTCGTCGACGCCGGCTACCAGGAGATGCAGGCCGAGGCCGGCACGTGGCTCCACGCCCACCTGGCCGAGCAGGCCACCCACCTCATCGGCATCGACCTCGACGAGGCCGGCGTGGCCCACGCCATCGAGGACGGCTACGAGGCGTACGTCGCCGACTGCCGGGACCCCGACCAGGTCGACGCCCTCGGCATCGAGCCCGCCGAGATCGTCATCGCCGGCGAGGTCATCGAGCACCTGGACGACCCCGGCTCGTTCCTCGACGGCCTGCACCGCCTCCTGGCCCCCGGCGGCCTCCTGATCCTGACCACGCCCAACGCCTCGGGCCTGCTCAACGGCTTCGCCGCCATGGCCGGAGCGGAGATCAACCACCCCGACCACGTGGTGCTCTTCAGTTGGCGCACCCTCACGAACCTGATGTCCCGCCACGACTGGGAGGTGGTGGAGACCGCGACCTTCGTGCCCGCCGTGAAGGCCGCACCCGGGTCCGGCGTCCGCCAGAAGGTCCTCGGCCTCGCCGGCCGCTTCGTGCTCTGGCTGGAGCGCACCATCGGGAGGCTCTGGGCCCCCTTCGTCGCCGACGGCCTGATCGTCACCGCCCGCTCGACCCGCTGAGTCAGTCCTCCGGGGCCTCGTCCACGGGGGCGGTGGGGGTGCGGTCCGCGGGAGGGTCGGTCTTGTCCAGGCGGGCCTTGAGGAGGGCGACCTCCTCGGCCAGGGTCCGGGTGCGCTCGTCGTTGCGGGACAGCTCGAAGGAGAAGTGCACGACCATCAGGAACAGGAAGGCGATGGCGGCCAGGAAGAACACCGCCGGCTCGTAGGCGATCCCCACCGCGTCGGCGATGGGCACCAGGACGTCGGGGAAGAGGGCGAAGAGGCCGAGGAAGAGGCCCACGCCGACCCAGAGCAGGGCGTACTTGCCCTGGAGCTTCCGCCGCCGGACGAGGCGGAGGATGAACAGCAGCGAGAAGGCCACGATGACCATGACCAGGAGCTGGGCCCGTGTGCTCACGCCCGGGCCTCCCGGACGACCGCCCGGCGGGGGGCGGAGGCCACCAGGACGACCATCAGGCGGAGGTAGTGGTACACGAGGCGCAGGCGGCGGTTGGACGGCGTGCCCGCCTCCCGGTCACTCATGTTCACGGGGACCTCGGTCACCCGGAAGCCCTCGGCGCAGGCCAGGAGCAGGGCCTCGACGGACTCCATGTACTCGGCCGGGTAGGTGCGGGCGAAGAACTCCAGCACCTCCCGGTTGAAGCCCCGGAAGCCCGAGCTGGTGTCGGAGAACTGCTGACCGGAGAGGGTCTTGATCGTGAACCGGAGGACGCCCATGGCCCGGGCCCGGACCCGGCTCACGGTGTAGGAGGTGGACTTCCCGGCGAAGCGACTGCCGACGACCATGTCGGCGCCGTCGTCGAGGGCGGCGAGCAGTGCGCCGATCTCGTCGGGGTCGTGCTGGCCGTCGCCGTCGAACTGGACGGCGCGCTCGTAGCCGTTGCGCACGGCGTAGAGGAAGCCCGTGCGCAGGGCGCCGCCGATGCCGAGGTTGAACGGCAGGGAGAGGACGGTGGCGCCTTCGGCGGCGGCCACCGCGGCGGTGTGGTCGGTGGAGCCGTCGTCGACCACGATCACCTCGAGGCCGGGACGGCGGGCCAGCTCGCGGAGGACGGCCGGGAGGGCCTCCTCCTCGTTGAAGGCGGGGATGATCACCAGGGTCGGGGTCGCGCCCGGGCTCGCCTCCGACTCACGCATCGCGCCCGGATCCTAGGGCCTGGGACCCCGTCCGCCCGCGGTCGAACTGCCGACGGCAAGCACTACGATCCCCCTCGATGACCGCTTCTGCCCGACGCTTCGTCGCGCTCGTGCTGTCATTGGCCGTCCTGGCCGGCGCCTGTTCCGGTAGCGGCGCCGACGAGGCCCAGGGGAACAACGAGGGCACCACGACCACGACGGTGCCAGCCACCACGACCAGCGCCCCACCCGGCGGCCGCCAGCCCACGCCCGAGGACCCGCTGCGCGTGACCTTCGCCGGTGACTCGGTCATGGCCGAGTTCGCCCCCGCCTTGATCGACGCCCTCGAGAGCAGCGGCTCGACCGTCGGGCGCTTCGTGCTGTCGCCCTCGATCGCCCGGGACGGCTCCACCACCCTGATCTGGCAGCAGGAGCTGGCCGAGCAGGACCCCGACCTGATCATCCAGATGGTCGGTTTCTGGGAGGACCAGGTCGTCGGGGAGACCGCCAGCGACCAACCCGGCTGGGCCCAGCGGTACCGCGCCCAGGTCGTGGAGCCCTTCCTGGACCTGGTCACCGCGGAGGGGGCCAAGGTCCTCTGGATCGGCATGGCCGCGGTCGACGAGCCCACGGTCACCGAGCGCTTCGCCCGCTTGAACTCGGTCTACGCCCAGGTGGCCGAAGACCGTGAGGACACCGACTACCTGGCGGCGGGCGAGTACCTCTCCGGGCCCGACGGGGGCTACGCCGAGATCATCACCTCGCCGATCACGGGCCAGCCGATCCGACTCCGACGCATCGACGGCCTCCACCTCTGCCCGGAGGGCGTCGCCACGCTCGGGGCCCCGGTGCTCGACCGCATCGCCGAGCAGTGGAACGTGACGGGTGCCTTCGGCTGGCAGGACGCCGACTGGCGCCGGCCGCCGCTCCTGCACGCCCCCGAGGAGTGCCCCGCTCCCGCCTGAGCCGGGGCATCTACACTCGCCGTCGACATGCGGAGCCGTCTCCGCGGGTTCCCCGCCCGCCTCCTCCTGCTCGTCGCGCTCGCGTTGGCCATCCGCTGGATCGCGGTCTTCGCGCACTACGGCGACCTGCCGCTCGAGCTGGACGACAACTACGCCTACCACACCCAGGCGCAGCTGCTCCTCGACCACGGCGGCTTCTATGAGCCCTTCGTCTGGCGGGACTCGGTCGAGGCGGGCGGGCCGCCGGTGCTCGAGCCGTCGGCCGGGCACCCGCCGGGGTACGTCCTCTACCTGGCCGCCTTCGGCGTCGTCGGCTTGGACAGCTCGCTGTCGAACCGCCTGGCCAGTGGCATCGCCGGGGCGGCGGCGGTGGCCCTCATCGGGATCGTCGCCCGGCGCGTCGGGCAGTGGGCCGGGTTGGGGGACCAGGCTGCCGACCGCGCCGGCCTGTTGGCCGCCTTCCTCGCCGCCATCTACCCGAACCTCTGGATCAACGACGCCCTGATCCTCTCCGAGTCGCTCTACGCGGGCCTCACCGCCCTGGTGATCCTGGCCGCCTACCAGTTCTGGCGACGGCCCTCCCTGCGCACCTCGGCCCTGTTGGGCGGGGCCGTCGGGGTGGCGACCCTCACCCGCAGCGAGGGGTTGCTCCTCCTCCCCGGCCTCGTGCTGCCGCTGGCCGTCATGCTGCGGGACCGGACCTGGGCCCAGCGGGCCGGTCTGGCCGTGGCGACGGGCCTGGTGGCCCTCGCCCTCATGGCGCCCTGGATGATCCGCAACGCCACCACCTTCGAGGAGCCGTCACCGCCGTACCTGGCCACCGGCAGCGGACGGGTCCTCGCCTTCGGCAACTGCGACGAGACCTATTCGGGGCGATTCCTGGGGTACTGGAACATCGACTGCGCGCCGAGCGAGTTCTCCGGTGACGAGTCCGAGATCGACACCATCCACCGGGAGAAGGCCACCACCTACATGGAGGACCACCTGGGCGCGCTGCCCAAGGTGGCCCTGGCCCGGGTCGGGCGCATGTGGCACCTCTACCGGGTCGACCAAGGGGTGGAGTTCGACCGGTTCTTCGAGCGTCGGGTGGAGTCCCACGCCCGGTTCGCCCTCCTGCAGTACTACCTGATGGTCCCGGTGGCCCTCGCCGGCGTCGTGCTGCTGTGGCGGCGCAAGGTCACGATCATCCCGCTGGTGGCCCCGTTCGTCCTGGTGACCTTCACCGCGGCCAGCACCTTCGGCATCACCCGGTACCGCGTGCCGTCCGAGGTGGCCCTCTGCATCCTGGCCGGGCTCGGCGTGGCCTGGGTGGCCAGCCGGCGGACGACGCCCGAGGCGGAGACCACAGCCGACGCCGACCCCGTCCCGGCGTGACGAACAAGCGCTTCCTGTTCGCCCTCCTGGCGATCGCCCTCGTCGGTCTCGGCCTGCGCTGGTTCTGGATCCTGGAGGTTCGCCCTCCGGACGAGTGCGGCCCGCCGGGCACCGAGGCCCCACCCGGCTGCCTGGCCATCTCCGGCCGACCCGAGGCCGTCAACGACCCCCGCTACGTCCACGAGCTGGCCAACCTCCTGGCCGAGGGCAGACCCTTCATCGACCCCTTCACCTACGCCAGCACCGGCGAGGAGCGGCCCAGCGCCCAGAAGATGCCGCTGTTCCCCGCCTACCTCGGCGTCATCTCGTTCCTGGGCGGCGAGAGCGTGGACAGCCACCGCCTCGCCGCCGCCCTGCTCAGCGCGGCGACGGTCGTGGTCCTCGGCCTCGTCGGTCGTCACCTCCTGGGCTGGCGAGCCGGGTTGATCGCGGCCGCCATCGGGGCGCTCTACCCGAACCTCTGGATCAACGACTTCCTGCTGCAGGTGGAGAGCCTGGCCGCCCTGCTGATCGCCCTGACCATCTACGCCGCCTATCGGTACCACGACCGGCCCACGACCGGCCGGGTGGTGCTGCTCGGGGTGCTGATCGCCCTCGCCTCGCTCACCCGAGCCGAGTCGCTCCTGCTCTACGCCTTCGTCGCCCTGCCGCTGATCCTCGGCGCCGTTCGCCCCTGGAAGGCGCGCCTTGGCCACGTCGCCCTGGCCGGGGCCGCGGCGATCGTGCTCATCGGGCCGTGGGTGGGCTGGAACCTGAGCCGCTTCGAGGATCCGACCACGCTCTCCACCGGCCCTGGCCCGGTGCTGTCGACCGCCAGCTGCGACGCCACGTACTACGGCGACCAGATGGGCTACTACGCCTCGTGCTTCAGCATCGAGGACTACGCCGCCGACGAGGGCCTGACGGTGCCGGAGGCCGAGGCGCAGCTGCGCGGCTTCGACGAGTCCCAGCGGGCGGCCGTGGCGGGAGAGCAGGCCCAGGGCTACATCCGCGAGCACCTCTCCCGACTGCCGGTGGTCATGGCCGCCCGGGTGACCCGGATGTGGGACCTGTACCGGCCGGGCCAGAACGTCCGCTTCAACTGGCAGCTCGAGGGCCGCGGGCAGCGCACGTCGCAGCTGGCGCTGGTCAGCTACTACGCGCTGATCCCCTTCGCCGTCGGCGGGGTGGTCGTGCTCCGCCGACGGGGCCAGCCCATCAGCCCGCTGGTGGGCATGGCGGCCATGATCACCGTGACCGCCGCGTGGACCTTCGGCACCACCCGCTACCGGATCCCGGCCGACGTCGCCCTCGTCGTCGGCGCGGCCGTCGGCGCCGAAGCCCTGCTCCGACGGCGGTGGCCGGTCGAGGACCCCGCCCCCGCACCGGAACCCGAACCGACCGAGGACGAGCCTGTGGAGGCCCCGGCATGAGCACCGACGAGCGCACGGACAACGAGCTGAACACCGAGCTGCTCGACGGCGAGCTGCCCGATCCCCGGTTCGTCGACGCCGAGTACCTGCGGTGGCTCTATGACCTGAACCCCGACGGCCCCGCCATCCAGGCCGCCGCCGACGAGGACGGCGTTCGGGTGGCCCACTACGCCCTCGTCCCCCAGACCTACCGCAACGCGGTCGGCCCCGCCCCGTTCCTCTTCTCGCTCAACGCCGTCACCCGGCGGGGCACCCAGCGGAAGGGCTACTGGTCCGAGCTGGGCCTGCGGAACTTCGCCGAGGCCACCGCGCAGGGCCGCCAGATGGTCATCGGGGTGCCGAACGAGAAGTCGACGCCCGGCGCGGTGAAGTACCTCGGCTACCGGTTCCTGGGGCCCATGCCGGTGAAGGTCGCCCTGCCGACCGGGACCGGTGGGGGCTGGGAGCACCACGTCGTGGACGACGCCTTCCTCGACGGCCCGCGGTTCGCGGCACTGGCCGCCGACCTCGACCGGCACGAGGCGGTGCACTGGACCAACAGCTACGCCCCGGATCGGCTCCGGTGGCGGCTGGCCCGCCCCCATGGCGGCTACGTCGTGCACGCCGACGACGACCTGGTGGTGGTGTCGACCCGGTCCGCGTTCGGTCCCGTGCCCATGGCGGTCATCCTCAAGCTCTTCCCCCGCGGTCCCCGCGCCGTCGACGACGTCCTGTCGGCGGGACGGGCCGTGGCCGCGGTCTGCCGGTACCACCGGGCCCCCGCGGCCGTCTACGCCGGGTTCAACGCCCTCGTCCGGGTGCGGGGGCTGCATCCGCCCCACCGACTGCGGCCGGCGCCGCTCAACCTCGTCGTCCACAGCTTCAGCGACGAGGTCCCCCAGGAGACCTTCCGCCTGGATACCTTCGAGTTCCTCGACCTCGACGCCTACTGAGCCATGACCCCGCCGTTCACCTTCACCTTCGACGTTGAGGACCACCGACCCGACGAGACGACCGAGCTGCGCCTGCTCGACGCCACCCACCGGGTCCTGGACTTCTGTGCCGAGCGCTCGATCGTGGGCACGGTGTTCGTCGTGGGCGAGGTCGTCCAGGACCACCCCGCCCTGATCCGGGAGATCGCGGCCCAGGGCCACGAGCTGGGGCTCCACGGGTGGTCCCACACCCCCGTGACCGAGCTCAGCCCGGCGGACTTCCGGGAACAGACCGCCCGCGGCCGTGACCTGCTCGTCGAGGTCACCGGCCAGGAGGTGGTGGGCTACCGGGCGCCGACCTTCTCCCTGGTCCCCGAGACCGTCTGGGCCACCGAGGTGCTGGTCGACCTCGGGTTCACCTACTCCTCGAGCATCCTGCCCGGCTGGAGCCCGCTCTTCGGC
Organism: uncultured Microthrixaceae bacterium; assembly: GCA_963748285.1. Classification (GTDB taxonomy): domain Bacteria; phylum Actinomycetota; class Acidimicrobiia; order Acidimicrobiales; family DATDAH01; genus DATDAH01. The sequence goes on along the minus strand of CAVVIF010000008.1, from coordinate 531,065 downwards.
TTCCCCGGCCTGCCCCGGCACCCCTTCACCTGGCCCTCGGGCCTGGCCGAGCTGCCGGCGCCCATCCTCAAGGCCGGCCCGCTCGGGCTCCCGGTCGTCGGCGGCACCTACCTGCGGGTCCTGCCCTGGCCGGTCGTCCGGTTCGGCCTGCGGGAGCGGCCGCTCGGCTCGGTGCCGTTCACCTACTGCCATCCCTACGACGCCGACCCGGGCGAGCCCTACTGGGTGGTGCCCGGGACCGGACGGCTGCTCAGCCCCCTGCTCTGGTACGGCCGCAAGCGCATGCTCGACCGGGTGGGTCGCCTGATGGCCGGCGGCGTCGGCGCCCCCCTGCGGGACCGCCTGGGCGAGGTGCCCAGCGAGGTGCCCGCCCTCCTCACCGCCTGAGCATCACCCCTGGTAGCCCGGCGCACAGCCGCCGGGCTCCGGCTCCTGCCCGGCCCGCCAGTCCTCGGCCCACGCCGCGGCGGGGGTGAGCCCGAGGCGCTCGGCCACCTCGCCCAGGAGGCCCCCCGCGAGGAGGACCTGGCCCTCCGGGCAGAGGTGGATGCCGTCGGCCCGCCGGACCGGCACGGGCTCGCCGCCGGGGCCGGGCCACGCCTCCTGGAAGCCGTCGGGGGCCACCCAGGTGTCGGCGTCGACGAAGTCCACCTCCGAGCGTCGCTCGGCGAGGGCGCGGAAGTCCTCCTCGAGGCCGTCCACGAACTCGGCCTCGTCGGGATCCGCGATGACCGCCGGGCCCACCCACAGGACCCGGGCCCCGGTTGCGGTGACCAGGTCCACGAACGGGTCGATGACCTCGTCGGGATAGGAGCCGGGCTCGAGCAGCTCGCCCTCGGCGAAGTCGCCGAGGACCGACAGGTACTCCCAGTGACCGACGGACACGACGATCAGGTCGGGATCGGTGCGCTCGAGGGCCGACTGCCACACGGCCCGGTCGGCCTCGTCCCGGGGCAGGTCAGGGCCCAGGGCGAACTCGGCGTGGGCCTGACCGGTGGCGTCGATGGCGAAGGCGAGCGGGCCGGCGGCCTCCTGCAGCACCGAGTCGCCCGCGATCAGGACGCTCGGGAGCTCGTCGGCGTCCGGGCTGATGGTGGTGACCGGGACCGTGGTCGTCGACGGGGTGGTGACCGGTGCGTCGGCGTCGGGCGCCCCGTCGTCGCCACACGCGACGGCCGTGAGGCCGACCAGCAGCAGACCGATCGTCGCCCGGGCCCGGAGGTCGGGGCGACGCCACTCAGGCGTCGGTGGTGGTGCCGCCCGCGGCGTCGGCCACCGAGGTGGCCGTCGCCGGGTCGGACAGCTCGACGGTCCAGTTCGCGCCGTAGGCCACGGCTGCGGGATCGGTGGCCAGGAACTCGGTGAGGAGCCCGTCGTCGTACCAGACGGTGAGGATCGCCGGCGCCCCGTCGATCGGGCACTGGCTGATCTCCCTCACCTCGTCGACCAGGCCCTCGTACTCCAGGGTGCACTCGATGCCGGCGGCGCCCAGGTCGTCGTTGAGCTCGGTGATCGTCTCGTACGAGGAGAGGTCCTCGGTCGTGGCCTCGGTGGTCTCCGACCCGCTCGTGGTGTCCGTGGCCTCACCGCCACCATCGTCACCTCCGCACCCGGCAAGGGTCAGGAGGGCGATCACGACGGTGGCCAGGGTTGCCTTCACGTCAGGGATTCTGGTGGGGCACGGGGTCCCCGGCCAAACGCGCCTGCAGCTCGGCGATGGCGACCGCGGCGAGGACCACCAGGGTGACCTCGGCGGGAGCGCGGAAGCGCAGCAGGCCGTAGAAGAGCGCCGAGACCAGGGTCACGACGACGATGGTCGAGAGCAGGGGCCAGAGGGCCCGACCCCGCTGCCGCAGCAGCACCGCCCCGCCCAGCGCGAACGGCACGAGGAGCCAGAACGAGACGAAGCCGGCCCAACCGACAGGCGGCTCCCGGCCCTCGTTCTCGTTGTACCGGATCATCGACGCGGGGTCATACAGGCTCCAGGTGCGGGCCATCCGGATGGCCGCCACCCGCGGGAGATCGGCCTTGTTGGCCGCGATGTGGTCCAGGGCCAACTGGCGGTACTCGGCGTTGACCACCGACTGGTCCCGGGCCTGGGCGTCGGTGAACGAGCCGGGCGGTAGGCAGGCGATGTCCCACAGGCCGGGGTCCGGTCCGTCGTACTGACGGTCGCAGTTGGCCCCGATGAGGGTCAGGCCGTCGTTCGTGGAGATCAACACGGGGTTGTCGAAGCGCCCGGCGTTGTAGGCCGTCCACGGCGTCAGCACGATCACGCCCGCCAGGCCGGCCAGGCCCAGGTACCCGAGGCGGCGGGACCAGGGCTGGGCCACCTTCAGGGCCATGGGCACGAAGGCCAACATCCCCACCAGCGCCAGTTCGGCCCGGGACAGCGCGGCCAGGCCCGTCAGGGCGCCGACGAGCAGGGCGCGGCGGCCGTCGGGCTCGTCGAGGAAGCCGTAGACGGCCCAGAGGAGTGCGGCGACCAGCAGCACCGTCAGGGTCTCGGCCATGATCACGCCGTCCGCGGCCCAGAGGTTCGGGTACACCGCCGCCACCAGCGCGGCCCAGAGCGCGACCCGATCGCTGCCGGCCACGCGCCGGGCGAGCAGGGCGATGGCCACCACCGCCAGGGTCCCGTAGACGGCCTGGGTCAGGCGCAGGGCGAGGACGCTCCGGCCGAAGACGAAGGCCGTCGGGGCCTGCGAGATCTCGGTCAGGGGTGCGTGGTCCGCCGCGGGCCGGTCGTGCGCCCGGCTCTGGAACGCCTCGCCCTCGGCGATCTGCTGGGCCTGGATCGCGTAGTACAGCGCGTCGCTGAACTCGACCTCGTCGGACCACTTCGCCACGCCGATGTAGCCCACCCGGACGGTGAGCGCGAGGAGGGCGATCAGCGCCAGGCGGAACCAGAAGCGGTCGCGCGTCGGCGTCATCGCGGGACCGGGCCGGGGATCAGAGACGGCGGGCCGGGTCAGCGGCCTTGGGGATCACCGGCGCCGCCCGACCGGTGCCGGACTCGCGGATCTCCTCCACGGCCTCGCCCTCCTCGTGGTACTCCTCCTCGACGTTGACCGCCCAGATGTCGTGGTCGGCGCCGAACAGGTTCTCCACCGTCAGCATGGCCGTGTACATGGAGTGGTCCTGGTTGTTGTACTTGTGCATCCCGTTGCGCCCGACGGGGAACACGTTGGGGGTGTGCGCCTCGATCCAGGTGCGCAGCACGTCCACGTTGTCGGCGTAGGTCTCGTCGTAGGTCGGGTAGGCCTTCGGCTGGCGGACCACGTAGCCCGCCTCGACCTGGTCGGCCTGGATGAGGCCGAGGGTCATCAGCTCCCGGGTCCCCTGGGCGACGAGGTCCTCGTCGCTCGAGGTCCAGAGCTCGTCACCCTCGAAGACGAAGTACTCGAGGCCGAGGCACGTCCGGCCGTCCTTCACCAGGTACTTCGACCAGGAGCCGAAGTTCTGGATGCGCCCGACCTGGACCTCGGGGGCGTGGATGTAGATCCAGTTGTCGGGGAACCCGGCCGCCTCGGGCACCACCAGGGCGACGGTGAGGAAGTCCCGGTACTGGATGTCGTCGGCCGCGGCCAGCACCTCGGCGGGCACCGGTGGGTCCATGGCCTTCAGCAGGTGGGTGAACGGCATCGAGGAGATGACGTTGTCGCACGGGAACTCCCGGCCGCCGGCCTCGACGGCGAGCGCCCGGCCGTCGGCGTGGCGGATCCGTTCCACCCGGGTCGCCATGTGGACCGACGAGCCCTGGGCCTGCACCTTCTCGGTGCAGCGCTCCCACATCATCCCCGGGCCGTACTTGGGGTACTCGAACTCCTCGATGAGGCTGGCGATCTCCTTCTGGTTCCGGTTGGGCAGGAGGGCGTTGATCACCGCCTTGAAGAGCGAGAGGTTCTTGATGCGCTGGGCGGCCCAGTCCGCGGGCATCTCCTCGGCGGGGATGCCCCAGACCTTCTCGGTGTAGGTCTTGAAGAAGGTGCGGTAGAGGCGCCAGCCGAAGCGGGATGCCACCCAACCCTCGAACTTGTCCTGGTTCTTGGGAGGCCGGACGCGGACCCAGAGGTAGGAGAGGACGCACAGGAAGGCCTCGATCAGGCCGAGGTTGCGCAGGGCGTTGAAGGCCTTGAGCGGGTAGTCGAAGTACTTGCCGTCGTAGTAGATCCGGCTCATCCGCGGCGTGAGGATGAAGTCCCCCTCGTCGAGGATCTCGTGCCAGAGCTCCTCGACGGGCTTCACCTTGGTGAAGAAGCGGTGGCCGCCGATGTCGAAGCGCCAGCCGTCGCGCTCCACGGTGCGGCTGATGCCGCCGATCTCGTCGGTGGCCTCGAGCACCGTCGAGGTCACCCCGCGCTGGCCCAACGTGTAGGCGGCGGTGAGGCCGGCGGGGCCGGCCCCGATGATCACCACCTCGCCGGGGGTGGGGTCCGCCGCGGCGGACGGGGTGGGCACGTCAGGGGAGGGGGGCGGGGTCATCTGCGGTCTGGAGCACCTGGTTCGGGGACGGCTTGGCGCGGCGCGGGCGGCGCCCGGGTGTGCCACGGTGGGCGGGGCGACGCCGGTACAGTCCCGGCCCGTGTCCGTAGACGAACGGACCGGCGCGAGCGAGCGACGCGACGGTGACGACGGTACCCCGTCCGCGACCTCCCCGCCTACATGGCTCGTGCCCCTCGCCATCGTCGTCGCCGTCGCCGGATCGGTGACCCGGTTCGTGACCACGTCGGCCCTCTGGCTGGACGAGGCGCTGAGCGTCAACATCGCCACCCTCCCCCTGGGTGACATCGCTGAGGCCCTGCGCCACGACGGTCATCCGCCGCTCTACTACCTCCTGCTGCACCTCTGGACGGAGGTCTTCGGCACCGGGGACGTGGCGGTCCGGTCCCTCTCCGGCGTGCTGGCCGTGCTCACCCTTCCGGTGGCCTGGGTCGTCGGGCGTCGGGCGGGCGACGCCACCCTTGGCTGGCTCACCGTGCTGGTGCTGGGCGCCCTGCCGTTCGCCACCCGCTACGGGACCGAGGCCCGGATGTACGCCCTCGTCATGCTGCTGGTCTTCCTGGCCTGGCTGGCGGTGCAGCGGGCGCTGGAGGCCCCCCGGCTCGGCCGCCTGGTCCCTGTGGCCCTGGTCAGCGGCGCCCTCCTGCTGACCCACTACTGGGCCTTCTACCTCCTCGGGGCGACCGGTGTGGTCCTGGTCGTGGCCTGGTGGCGAGCCACCGGTGAGGCCCGCACGGCACGGCTCCGGGTGATCCTGGCGGTGGCCGCGGGTGGCGTCCTCTTCCTCCCGTGGCTACCCAGCTTCCTGGAACAGGCCCGTAGTACGGGCACCCCCTGGGCCGAGCCCGAGCGCCCGACCAAGGTGGTGGCCCAGCTCTTCGCCGACCTCGGTGGGGTCGACAACGCGGAGCGGATCCTCTTCTCGATGCTCCTCGGGCTCCTCCTGGTGCTCGGCTTGTTCGGCCGGGGTCGGGACCGTCACCACATCGACCTCGACCTGCGCACCCGGCCCGACGTGCGGATCGAGCTGCTGATCGGCGCCCTCACCCTGGCCTTCGCCGTGGGGGCCGGCTACCTCACCAACTCCGGCTTCGCTCCCCGGTACCTGGCGATGGTGGCGCCCCTCGTGGTCCTCGGGGCCGCCTGGGGCCTGCGCCGCTTCCTGGGCGCCTGGCCGCTGGCCGTCGTCCTCGCCGCCTTCCTCGGCACCTGTGCGCTGGGGATCATCGACGTCACGACCCACCAGCGCACCCAGCTCGACGACCTCGCCTCCGTGATCGAGCGTGACGGGGAGCCCGGTGACGTCGTCGTCTACTGCCCCGACCAGCTGGGTCCGGCCGGCAGCCGGGCCCTGGACGGCGAGTTCACCGAGCTGACCTATCCCGATCTGGCCGCGCCCGAGTTCGTGGACTGGGTCGACTACGCGGACCGCAACGCCGCGTCGGACCCGCAGGCGTTCGTGGACGCCGTCCTGGCGCAGGCCGAGGGTCGCACCATCTGGCTGGCCTGGAGCCCGGAGTACATCACCCTCGAATCCCAGTGCGGGGCGGTGCGCGGCCTCCTGGCCGAGGCCCGACCGGGCAACGGTCCGGCCCTCCAGGCCGACTCCGACACCTTCTTCGAGAACGCGAACCTCCACCGGTATCCGGCCCGGTGATCCAGCGGCTCTGGAGCCCGGAGCGTCGGGCCGACCTCCAGGCGGCCCTCCCTCCCTGGATCGTCGCCCGCCTGCTCGTCGTCGTCGGCTTCGTCCTGGTGGCGGCCGCAGCCGACGAGTTCGCCCCGGACGGCGCCACGCCGAAGCTGGATCAGCACCTGCTGGCCTGGGACGGCGACTGGTACGACGCCATTGCCGATCAGGGCTACGGCGACCTCCCCGACGAAGCCGTCCGCTTCTTCCCGCTGTTCCCCCTGTTCGGGCGGGCGGGGGGCTGGCTCCTGGCCGGGAACCAGGGCCTGGCGTTGCTCCTCGTGGCCAACCTGGCCGCCCTGGTCGCCGGGATGCTCCTGCACCGCCTGGCGCTGGAGGAGACCGACGACCCGGCACTGGCCCGCCGGGCCGCGTGGTTCTTCGCCCTGTTCCCCGGCGCCTTCGTGCTCGTCTGGGGCTACGCCGAGGCTTTGATGCTGGTGGCCCTCATCGGGGCGTTCCTGGCCCTCCGCCGCCAGGCGTGGTGGCTGGCCGGCGCCTTCGGCCTCGCCGCCGGCCTGTCCCGCCCGATCGGCCTGTTCCTCGTCCTGCCCGCCCTCTGGGAGGTGACCCGGGACTGGCGGGAGAGCGCGGGGCGGGATCGCCTGGCCCGGGTGGCCGCGGTGATCGGGGCGCCGGTCGGCGTCCTGAGCTACCTCGTCTACACCGAGGTCAGCGGTCCGGGGTTCACCGCCCCCCTCACCGAGCAGAGCCCTTACCGGGGAGCCGTCACCGATCCGGTGTCCCGCCTGGTGGAGGCGATGGGGGACCTCGTCAGCGCCGACCGCCTGGGTGACGCCGTGCACCCCCCGATGGCGCTGCTGTTCATCTTCCTGGCCGTGGTCGTCGTGCGCCGCTGGCCGGTCCGGTACGCCCTCTACACCGTGCCGGTCCTGATCCTGGCCCTGAGCGCCGAGAGCTTCAACTCCCTGGAGCGCTACGGCCTGAACGCCTTCCCTCTCGTCCTCGCCCTGGCGACGGTGACCAAGCGCCCCGAGCTGGAGCGGGCCGCCGTCGCCCTCGGCGCCGCCGGTGTGGTGGCCCTCACCGCCCTCGGCTGGGTCGGCAACTACGTGCCGTGAACATCGCCGTCGCCTGATGATGAGGATGTCCTGGGTGCGGAGGCTGGCCACGCGGTTGCTCCAGCAGTCCACCACCTGACGGCCTTCGGCCCGCTCGAAGAACGTGGTCATGGGGCCTTCTTGCTCATAGGCGTCGGCCCCGTCGATCCGCTCCACCGTCCTGTCCTTGAACACCACCTCGTAGCCGACCATTCGCCGAGCATACGGACGACGGCCTGTGGGAAGGAAGTGGCACTCCCTGGGGAAATCCTGTGGACCGGTCGGCGGCCGCGTCAGCTGTCGGCGAAGCGTCGCGGCGCGAGCCGGGGGGCCCGCCGCGGCTGGTGGCCGAGGCCCGCGAGGATGCCCTGGGCCCGGGCCCGCTGTCCGGCGTAGGGAGCCAGGAGCTCGAGCATCTCGGCGTCCGAGCTGCGCCGGCGCCCGGTCAGGGCGCTGGTGACGAGGTGGGGGAGATGGAAGTCGCCGACCACCACCGCGTCGGGGTCGCCGAAGGCCAGGAGGACCGTCGAGGTGGTGGTCCAGGCCCCGATGCCCGGGACCTGCTCCAGGGCGACCCGAACGTCGGTCGGCGACGAGCCCAGGAGGGCCTCGAACCGACCCGCTCGACGGCACACGCGCAGGATGGCCTCGGCCCGGCGCCGCTCCACGCCGAGCGGGTGGAAGTCGGCGTAGCCCAGCTCGGCGAGGCGGTCCGGCGCGGGGGGGACCCGGAGCCGGGCGGGGCCGGGGGCCTCCTCGCCGTAGCGCCAGGCCAGGGCCCGGAAGGCCTCCCACGCCTCGAGGCCGGTCACCTTCTGCTCGAGGATGGTGGGCACCAGGACCTCCATCAGCGTCCCGGTGGCGGGCAGCCGGCGGCCCGGGCTGCGGCGCACGACCTCGGCCACGATGTCGTGGTGGGCGACGAAGTCCTCCGGACGGTCCCCGGCGCCGACCATGCCGGGGACCCGCTCGAGGACGGCGTCGGCGCCCGCACCCCAGGCCTCGGCCACGACCTCGGTGACGGGTCCCGGAGGGTCGGTCAGGACGCGGACGGTGGCCGGTCCGTCCGGGGTGTGGGTGGCCCGCCAGAAGCCGTCGCCGGCCAGGCGGGTGGTGGGATCGTGGGCGCTGCGGCGGATGCCGCGCAGGGTCCGACGGAGGTCGACCGGCGGGACGGTGAAGGTGCGCCGGGCGTCCGGGGTGCTAGTCGGCAACGACCACCGAGGTCATCGCGTCGCCCACCGCGATGCTCTGGGCCACCTCGATGCCGGAGGTCACGTGACCGAAGAGGTTGTAGAGCGGCTGGAGGCTGTTGCGGCAGTCGTCGATGCAGATGAAGAACTGCGAGCCGTTGGTGTCGGGGCCGGCGTTGGCCATGGCCACGGCGCCCAGCCGGTACTCGTCCCGCACGGGCTCGTCGGCGAACTTGTAGCCGGGGCCACCGGTGCCGTTGCCCGAGGGGTCTCCGCCCTGGATGACGAAGCCGGGGACGACGCGGTGGAAGGTGAGGCCGTCGTAGAAGCCGTTGCGGGCGTTGACCACGAAGTGGTTGACCGTCACCGGCGCGAGGGCCGGGTCGAGGTCCATGACGATGTCACCCTTGGCGGTGTGGATCGTCACCTCGTAGTGGCGGTCGTTGTCGATCTCGAGGGCAGGAGGTTGTGCCATCGGGCCATCCTCGCACGCCGATCCCCGCTTCCCACCGCCCCGGAGGCGCCGACGGATCAGTCCGGAACGTCGACCATGGGGAAGTGGCAGGCCACGAACTGACCGTCGCCCACCGCCCGGATCTTGGGCTCCTCCTCGGCACACCGGTCCTGGGCCTTGGGGCACCGGGTCCGGAAGTGGCAGCCGCTGGGCGGGGCGACGGGGGAGGGGAGATCGCCCTGGAGCTTCTCGGCCACACCCTCGGGCCGGACCTCGGGGTCCGGCACGGGGATCGACTTGAGCAGGGCGTCGGTGTAGGGGTGGGCGGCGCGCTCGTAGAGCAGGTCGGGGGGCGCCACCTCGCACAGCTTCCCGAGGTACATCACCGCCACCCGGTCGCTGACGTTCTTGACCACCGCCAGGTCGTGGGCGATGAAGACGAGGGTCAACCCGTATCGCTCCTTCATGTCCTCGAGCAGGTTCAGGATCTGGGCCTGGACCGAGACGTCGAGGGCGGACACCGGCTCGTCGCAGATGATCAGCTTGGGGTCCAGGACCAGCGCGCGGGCGATGGAGATGCGCTGGCACTGGCCGCCGGAGAACTCATGGGGACGCTTCGCCCGGGCCACGGCGGGGTCGAGGCCGACGCTCGACAGCACCTCGTCGATCAGCCGCTCCCCCTCGGGACCGATGCCGGGGAAGTCCTCGTTGCCACGCGGGTTGTAGAGCAGCGCGGCCATGACCGGGAGGACGACCAGCGGGATCACGAACAGGAGGGCCGAGGCACCCAGCACGGTCCAGGCCACCAGCCCGAGGAGGGCCGCGGCGGCCACGGCGCTGACCGTCTGGGCCCTGGCGCCCGCGTCCCGGCGCAGGAGCCCGAGGGCGACCGACCGGAAGACCACGACCCCGCCGGCACCGACCAGCCCCACGAACAGCCCCAGGAAGGAGTTCCCGAGGGTGATGGGACCGAAGGTGAGCTCGTCCTCGAAGGCCCCGGTGAGCAGGGCGATGCCCATCAGCCCCCAGACGAGGCCCACGACGGCGAAGATGCCGGCGATGAGCATGCTCAGGCCGGCGGCCACCGTCGTGAGGACCCCGCGCTCCTCCTGGGTGGGCGTGGCCCAGATGGCCAGCGGCTCGCCGACGATGTCGCCGACCTTCCGGCGGGGGTTCAGCGACGAGATGGGGTCCTGGAAGATCATCTGCATCCGCGTGCGGATGTTGCGCAGGTCCTCGCCGGCGAGGGCGGTGAGCTCCTCGCCCTCGAAGGTCACCTTCCCCCCGGTCGGGCTGGGGAACTGCATGAGGGCCCGGCCCGTCGTCGACTTGCCGCAGCCGGACTCACCGACCAGGCCGAGGGTCTCACCCTCCATCACGTCGAGGCTGATGCCGGACACGGCGTGGACCTTCAGGCCGGTGTGGCCGACCGGGAACTCGACCACGAGGTCTTCGGCCCGCAGGATCGTCGTCGAGGGATCGCGCAGGTGCGCGGTGCCCGTCCCCGCCATCAGGCCACCCCGCCGCTGACGCCGGCCTCGGTCTCGGCCGCGGCCACGTTCCGAGCGAGGGCCTCGGCCCCCTCCGGCGTCCCCACCGGGTAGTGACAGGCGAACTCGTGACCGCCACCGGGACCGACTTCGAGCACGGGTTCCTCCACGAAGCACTTCGGCTGGGCGTACGGGCAGCGGGGGCTGAAGTTGCAGCCGTCCGGGGGTGACACCAGGTCCGGCGGGCGGCCGGGGATGACGTCGAGGCGGGTGTGGCTGGTGTGCTCCAGCTTGGGGATCGACTTGAGCAGCGCCTCGGTGTAGGGGTGCCGGGTCGAGGAGAAGAGCACGTTGGTCGGTGCCTTCTCGACGATCTTGCCGGCGTACATGACCGCGATGTCGTCCGCCCGCCCGGCCACGACCCCGAGGTCGTGGGTGATCAGGACCATCGCCATGTGGCGCTCGGTCTGCTGGGCGGACAGGAGGTCCAGGATCTGGGCCTGCACGGTGACGTCGAGGGCGGTCGTGGGCTCGTCGGCGAACAGCAGGCGGGGGCCACAGGCGAGGGCGATGGCGATCATCACCCGCTGGCGCATGCCCCCGGAGAGCTGGTGCGGGTACTCCTTGACCCGCTGGGCGGGCTCGGGGATCCCGACCGAGCGCAGCAGGGCGATCGCCGTCTCCCGCGCCTCGCCCTTGTCCATGTCCAGGTGGTGGCGCAGGGACTCGGTGATCTGGTTGCCCACCTTCATGACCGGGTTGAGCGAGGTCATCGGGTCCTGGAAGACCATCGCCATCTCGGTGCCCCAGAGTCCCCGCATGGCGGCGTGGCTCTGGCCGGCCACCTCGGTGCCCTCGTACTTGGCGCTGCCGGTCCGGACCACGTTGCGGGTGGGCAGGAGGCCCATGATCGACCGGGAGAGGATGGTCTTGCCCGAGCCGGACTCGCCCACGACGCCGAGGGTCTTGCCCCGCTCGAGGGTGAAGCTCACCCCGTCCACCGCCCGCACCGTGCCGCCCTCGGTCAGGAAGTGGGTGCGGAGGTCCTCGACCTGGAGCAGCGGCGTGCCTGCGTCGACATCGGACCGGGTCAGCGTGACCTGCTTGCGGGCCATCAGACGTTGATCTCCTTCACGTCGAAGTAGCGCCGGAGCTGGTCGCCCACGTAGTTGAACGACAGCAGGGTCAGGAACATCACCGCGCACGGGAAGAGAGAGATCCAGGGGGTGTCATCGAGGCTGTTGCGCCCCTGTTCGATGAGGTTGCCCCAGGTGGCGGTCGGCGAGGCCACCGAGAGCCCGAGGAAGCTGAGGGCCCCCTCGGCCACGATGACGATGGCGATGGCGATCAGCGCGAAGGCGGCCATCGGGGGCATCACGTTGGGCAGGATCTCGCGGGAGATGATGCGGGAGTTGCGGGCGCCCAGCGCACGCGAGGCGGTGACGAACTCGCGCTGGGCGAAGGTCAGCGTGGCGGCCCGGGTGATGCGGGCGAGCGCGGGGACGGCCAGGATCGTGAGCACGAGCGTGACGGTGCCCAGGGTGGCGTTCTGCGTCCCCGGTTCGGACAGGAAGGTCACGAGGGCGAGGGCCAGGACGAGGGCCGGGAAGGCCAGCATGATGTCCATGGCCCCGATGACGATGCGCTCGTAGCGTCCGGAGAAGTACCCGGCGGTGAGCCCCAGGGTGCCGCCGATGACGAAGCCGAAGGCCACGGCGGCCACGCCGATGAACAGCGAGACCCGGGCACCCCAGATGACCCGGGCGAACACGTCTCGACCGATGTCGTCGCCGCCGAACCAGTGCTCGGCCGACGGTGGGGCCTCGAGGGCGTCGGCCTGGGAGACGTTCGGGTCGTCGACGAAGGGGAGGACGGGGGCCAGGATCGCCAGGCTGATCAACAGGGCCAGCCAGCCGACGGCCAGCCAGAAGCCGAAGCCGAGCTTCTTGACGTCGCGTTCGGCGTCGGTGTCGCCCGCGGTGAGGGCGTCGATGCTGACCTCGGCCGCCGACTCGGTGATGACCCCGCCGGCGCCCCCTGCCCTGAGGGTGTCGTGGCTGTCAGGCGATGGCGCGGGCATGGCGGATCCTCGGATCGAGCACGGCGTACAGGACGTCGACCAGGAAGTTCACGAGCACGAAGCCGACCGCGATGACCACGATGGCGCCCTGCACGACGAAGTAGTCCCGCTGGAAGATCGCCTCGACGATCAGGCTCCCGAGGCCGGCGATGGCGAAGATGCGCTCCACCACGATGGTGCCGCCGATGAGGGCGCCGACGTTGATGGCGGCGACGGTGAGGAGCGAGAAGCTCGACGGCCGGAGGGCGTGGCGGAGCAGGATCCGCCGGGTCGGCATGCCCTTGGCCCGGGCCACGCCGATGAAGTCCTCCTGCAGGGTGGAGATCATGTCGGTGCGCAGGAGGCGCATGTAGACCGCGATCTGGCCCGCGGCCAACGCCAGCACGGGCAGGACCATGTGGCGGAAGTGCTCGTAGGGGTCCTCGCCGAACGGCACATAGGTGGCCGCGGGGAACCAGTCCAGCAACCCCTGCCCGCCGAACAGGAAGATCAACAGCACTGCGAGGATGAAGTTGGGCACGGACAACAGGCCGAACGCGATTGTGTTGGAGGACTTGTCGAACCAGGAATCGGCTTTGTACGCGGACAGGATCCCGAGGGGCACGGCGACGGCCAGCGAGAAGATGGTCGTGTACAGCATGAGCTGCAAGGTCGCGACCAGCCGCTGGCCCAGCAGCTCGTTGACGGGCGTGTTGCGGATGAAGGAGTCACCGAGATCACCGGTGACGGCGTCACCCACCCACTTGCCGTACCGCACGAGGAGGGGGTCGTCGAGGTTCGTCTCCGCCCGGAACTCGTCGATCTGCTCCTGAGTGGCACCGGGCCCGAGGGCCGCGAGCTCGGGGCCTCCGGGGAGCAGGTCGAGGAGCAGGTATGTGAGAAAGGTGACCAGGAAGAGGACGACCAGCAGCTGGACCGCCTTCTGACCGATGTATCTCACGTCCCTGTTCCTCGTCCTCTCGTCGTGTCAGTGATCGGGTCTAGGCGGCGTCGTCGACCCAGAGCTGTTGGAGGTTGATGGCGCCCGTGAAGCCGATGCCGGTCACGGTGGACTCGGTGCCGTCGGGCATGACCACCGGGGTCTGCACGCCGTGGACCCGTGCCTGGTAGGGGATGGCCCAGATCACCCAGCTGGTCCAGATGTTGTACACCTGCTCGCCGAAGCGCTCGTTGATCGCCTCGGCGGCGGCCTGGCGCTCGGCGTCGTCGAGGCTCTCCCGGACGATGTCCAGGTTCTCGTTGATCACCTCGTCGTCGATCCGGCCGAAGTTCAGGCCGATCTCGCCGAAGGGGGCGGCGTTCTCACCCGTCCACCAGACCTCCTGGGTGTCGGGATCGAAGCCACCGTGGTTGCGCCAGCCGAAGGCCTCGAAGTTGCCGACGAGGGCCTGGCTGATGAACTCCCCCTGCTCGATCTGGTCGAGGCTGACGGTCATGCCCGCCGCCTCCCAGAAGCCGCGGTAGAGCTCGGCGGTCTGCAGGTTGAACGGGTCGGTCGTGGTCTTGTAGGCGATCTCCGCCTCCTGGCCGGTGTCCGACTCGTACTCGTCGATCAGCGCGGTGGCCGCGTCGAGGTCGAACTCGGGGAAGCCGGTGTCCTCGAGGTAGCCGATGGAGCCGGGCGAGAATGGCCCGTTGGCGATCTCGAAGATGCCGGCGTTGCGGGACTGGTTCTCCACGACGTGGTCGAAGGCGTAGGCCATGGCCTGGCGCACCCGGACGTCGCTGGTGGCCGCGTTCGGGTCGCCGACGTTGATCAGGATGTAGCCCGTCTCCTGGCGCTGGTCGATCTCGAACATGTTGATCGTGCCGGCGTCGGCCTCCTGGCGGAGGCGCTCGATCGAGTCACCAGAGTCCATGTGGGTGATGTCGATGTCGCCGGAGATGATCGCGTTGTCCCGGGTCTGGTTCTCGGCCTGCACCAGGAACTCGATCTCGTCGAGGTACGGGTACGGCTCGCCGTCGGGGGCGATCAGCCAGTAGTTCTCGTTGCGGGTCATCCGGAAGCTGTCGCCCGAGGAGTAGGAGGCGAACTCGAAGGGCCCCGACCCGACCGGCTCGGTCTCCGAGGCGGTGCCGGCGGCCACGCCTTCCAGCCACCTCGGCGAGGCGACGTACCCGGGCTGACCGGCGAGGAACAGCGGGAACTTGTTCCAGGGGTTGCGCATCGTGAGCACGAGGCTGTCGCCCTGGATCTGCTGGTCGGAGATGTCGTTGAACACGTTGCCGACCAGGACCGAGGCCCGCATGGTCTCGAAGTGGGTGGCCAGCGCGTCGACGTCCCAGGGCGTGCCGTCGTGGAACTGGATGCCCTCCCGGGGGGTGAGGGTCCACTCCGTGAAGTCGGCGTTGGGCTCGAAGGACTCGAGCAGCATCCCGTGGGGGACACCCTCGGCGTCCGGCCACACGAGGGTGTCGTAGACGCCCTTGATGGCCTGGTGGCAGGCGACGTCGCAGATCATCGCCGACGGGGTCCACGGGCTCGAGGTCTCGGCCTCACGGGCGAAGATCAGCGAGCCGCCTCGCTGGGGCTCGGCCGCGTCATCGGGATCGCTCGACTCCTCGCCGCGGGGGTTCTCGTCCCCGGACTCGCCGCCCCCGTCGTCGCTGCCGCCACAGGCGGCGGCGATCAGCCCGAAGGCCAACAGCAGCGCCCCCATGCGCAGCATCCAGCGTCGTGTCGACCAGCTCGTCATGTCTCTCCCCTGCGTCCTGATAGGTGCGGTCACGCGCCGAGGGCCGAAGCCCTCGGTCTGTGACGGGGGACAC
Organism: uncultured Microthrixaceae bacterium; assembly: GCA_963748285.1. Lineage (GTDB taxonomy): Bacteria > Actinomycetota > Acidimicrobiia > Acidimicrobiales > DATDAH01 > DATDAH01. The sequence continues at coordinate 515,825 of CAVVIF010000008.1, read as the reverse complement.
AGTAGACCGCGCCACCCGGCTCGCGGTGTACCAGGGCCGGGATTCAGCGTCGGTGCAGGAGCGTGAGCCCGTCGCCCAGGGGCAGCTGGACCGTGTCGAAGCGGGCGTCGTCCACGAGGTCGTCGTTGAGGCGGCGCAGGAGGCCGGTCGTCGGGTCCTCCACGGCGGGGTCCGCGACGGCGCCGCTCCACAGGGTGTTGTCCACGGCGATGACCCCGCCGGGTCGCAGGCGCTCGGCCAGGAGGTCGATGTAGGTGGGGTACCCCTCCTTGTCGGCGTCGACGAACGCGAGGTCGACCGGGGGGTCATGGGGGAGCGCGGCCAACGTCTCGGCCGCCGGGGCGATCCGGAGCTCGATGCGGTCCTCGAGACCGGCGCGGGCCCACGCGGCGCGGGCCATCGCCGTCCACTCCTCGCTCACGTCACAGCACAGCAGGCGGCCACCGGGCGCCAGGCCGCGGGCCAGGCAGATGGACGAGTAGCCCGTGAACGTCCCGACCTCGACGACATTGGTCGCGCCGAGCAGACGGGTCAGCCACTCGAGGAAGCCGCCCTGCTCGGGCGAGATCTGCATGCGGGCGGTGGGCCCGAGCACCCGGCTGGTCTCCTCGGCCAGGTCGACCAGGACCGGGTCGGGCGGGATCCCGTGGTCAACCACGTACTGGTGCAGATCGGTGGGCAACCACGACGACTTGGGAGGCATGGAGCCCATGATGACCGCGTTTCTGGGGACAGGGTTGGGGACAACAGGTGGATTTGTGGGAACGGGCTGGGGATCTCGCGAAAACCCTTGACCACGATCTGGGGTCGGCGCGAAGGTGCCGTCAAGCCAGTCAGGGCGGCCGGAGCGGCCGGCGACACCGGAGGTTCGTCCACCGGGGTCACCGATCACCGGCAGGAATGACTGGAACAGGAAAGGCGCCGCAGTCGCAGCCCGAGAGGGAGGCGAGGAAGCCGCCGGGTGGCCCTCGGGTCACACGGAGGGCGTGGAGCTGGACCGATCGGGAGGCCCCGAGGAGTTGGAGCGCTTCGGCGTTTCGGCTACTCGGGGTCTTCTACCTTTTGGCGCCTCTCGGCGCCGCCCCTGACGGGGACACCGGCCCTCACGCCCCGTCGAGTCCCCGGTTCGAAAAATGGCGGCCGGTCCCCCCGGAGACACCCGGCAGCCGGCTGGGCTCGGCGCCGCCCCCGACGGGGACACCAGCCCTCTCGCCCCGTCGAGTCCCCGGTTCGAAAAATGGCGGACGGTCCCCCCGGAGACATCGGGCCCCTGGCCGGAGCCCTCGGCTTGCCCCCGTCGGGGGCTCGGATTGGGCGGGGGAGCGGGAGGGCACGGTCACCCTCGAGCTCGACAGGCCAGGCCCCCGTGGTTGCGTCGGTGTTGTTGAGCCCGACGACCGGCGGATTTGGCTGGTTCTGGGGACAGGGTTGGGGACAACAGGTGGATTTGTGGGAACGGGCTGGGGATCTCGCGAAAACCCTTGACCACGATCTGGGGTCGGCGCGAAGGTGCCGTCAAGCCAGTCAGGGCGGCCGGAGCGGCCGGCGACACCGGAGGTTCGTCCACCGGGGTCACCGATCACCGGCAGGAATGACTGGAACAGGAAAGGCGCCGGAGTCGCAGCCCGAGAGGGAGGCGAGGAAGCCGCCGGGTGGCCCTCGGGTCACACGGAGGGCGTGGAGCTGGACCGATCGGGAGGCCCCGAGGAGTTGGAGCGCTTCGGCGTTTCGGCTACTCGGGGTCTTCTACCTTTTGCGGCGCCTCTCGGCGCCGCCCCCGACGGGGACACCGGCCCTCCGCCCCGTCGAGTCCCCGGTTTCGAAAATTGGCGGCCGGTCCCCCCGGAGACATCGGGCCCCTGGCCGGAGCCCTTCTCCTTCTGGCCGACGCCATCGGCTTGCCGCTGGAGTCGTCGGGCTGATTCTGAAATTGCGTTGGTTGGTGACGCCTGGCGCAACCAACTGACGCAATTTCGGATTGGGCCGCGGGATTGGGAGGGCAGGGGTCACGCTCGAAGGTCGACAGGCCAGGCCCCCTTGGTTGCCTCGGTGTCGGTGTCGGTGTCGGTGTCGGTTGCCCGAGACGGGTCAGACCAAGAAGCTCGTGTAGTCGGCGGCGAAGCTGAGGACGAGGCTGACGTAGGCGTCGCTGTGGTTGTAGGCGTAGACGGCGCGGTGGATGCCGGCGTCGGTGCGGAGGTCGCCGCCGGCGGTGCAGAGGTAGTCGGCGGCGGCGTGGGCGGCGTCGTAGAGGTTCTGGGGGTCGGTGACGCCGTCGCCGTTGCCGTCGGCGGCGTAGCGGGCCCACGTGGAGGGGATGAACTGCATGGGGCCGACGGCCCGGTCAGAGACGGTGTCGCCGTCGTAGGCGCCGCCGTCGGTGTCGGTGATCACCGCCGTGCCGCTGCCGCCGTCCAGGGCGATGCCGACGATGGCCGGGCGGGCGGTGCCGGCCGCGTCCAGCTCGGAGTCGGCGAAGGTGCCGTGACCGCTCTCCACCCGGCCGATGCCCGCCAGCAGCCACCACGGCAGGCCGCAACCGGGGTGGACGGCGGTGATGTCGAGGGCGGCCCGCAGGTAGGCGTCCAGGGCCACAAGGGTGAGGTCGCTGCCGACGACGGTGGCGGTGGCCCGGGCGGCCAGGACCGCAGGCCACAGGCGTCGTTCCTCGGCGGCAGCCTCCTCGTGGGCCACCTCGGTGCGGGCCTGCTCGGCGACGACGTCGTCGTGCCGGGCCCGGAGCCGGGCCCGCTCGGCCTCGACGGCGGCGGACTCGGTCCGGCGGCCGGCCAGGGTGGCCTGCCAGTGGCGGTCGACCTCGGTGGTCAGCAGGGCCCGGCGCTCGGGCAGGGTGTACCCCGGGTCGAGGCCGGCGAGCACGGCGTCGTCGTCACCGCCGGCGCCGATGTAGGCCCGCACGGCCAGCGTCCGCACCCGGCGGGCCCAGCGCCCCACCTCGGTCTGGAGCAGCCGGGCCCGGGCACCGGCACGGGCCGTGTCCCGGGCCAGGGCGCGCTCGTCGACGGCCAGGGTGCGCAGGCGGGCGGCGGCCCGCAGGCGCGCCGCGTGGACCAGTTCGTAGCCTGCGGCCGCCAGCCGGTACTCGTCGCCGGCCACCTCGATGCCGTCGAGGGACGGGGAGATGGCGGCCTCCGTGCCCGGCGTGTCCACCAGGCCTCGGGGCGTGGGGCGCTCCGCCTGGGCGCGGACGGGCCCGGCGGCGGCCAGGACGGCGAAGAGCACGAGGAGCGCGGCACAGCGGCGGACAGGGGTGGACATCACGGCCCTCTCCCGTCGGCGCCGGCCGGGGAGCCTGAAGGCCCCCGTACACTTCGGTCCCCGTGCCCCCCACCGCGACGACCTTTGCCCAGACCTTCGACGACGTTTCCGACGTCCAGGGATGGATGACCGAAGCCCAGGCCCAGCGCCTGTGGGACCGGGCCACCGAGCTCACCGCGCCGGCCCGGATCGTGGAGATCGGCAGCTACCAGGGCCGGTCGGCCATCGTCTTCGGCCGGGCTGCCGCCGAGGGCATCGAGGTCGTCGCCATCGACCCCCACGCCGGCAACGACCGCGGCCCCCAGCAGATCCACGGCGCTCCCGACGAGGGGCAGGCCGACCACGAGGTCTTCCTCGCCAACCTGGCGGCAGCCGGCGTCGATGACCGCATCCGCCACGTGCGCCAGCCGTCCCAGGAGGCCCACGACCACGTGGCGGGCGAGATCGACGTGCTCTACATCGACGGCGCCCATCGCTACGTCCCCGCCCGGGACGACATCCGCGACTGGGGCGCCCGGGTCCGCGAGGGCGGCACGCTGCTCATCCACGACTCGTTCAGCTCGGTCGGGGTGACCCTGGCCCTGCTCACCCAGCTGTTCTTCAGCGGGCGCTACCGGTACGTCGGGCGCTCGGGCTCGATGACCGAGTACCGCCGGGTGCGCCTCGGTGTGCGGGAGCGACTGGCCAACGCAGGACACCAGGCGGCCCAGCTGCCCTGGTTCGCCCGCAACGTGGTCATCAAGGCCCTGATCGTCGCCCACCTGGGTCGGTTCACCCGCTTCCTCGGCCATCGCGAGCCGACCTGGCCGTTCTGACCGCCGCGACCCGCTGGTCTCGGGAAGTCAGATGTCGGCCCGATGCTCGCCATCGGCCTCGCGGCCATCGGCCTTGCCGCCGCCGTCGCCCGATCCTCTCGGTAGATCAGTGACCCACCGCTGATCCGATCAACGCCCGAGGGTCTGCCGCGCCGCGCAGGCCGTCATCGGTCGCCTCGATGACCTGGGCATGGCCGAACGCCGCGCCGAAGCCGCTCCGGCGCACGACGTGGTGACCGCGGGCGCCGAGCCCATCCACCCACGCTGCCGGCGCGTGCTCCTCGACCAGTAGGCGGTCGGGGCCGTCCCAGAGGTCGAACCCGGTGGAGCCCTCCCGGTCGAGCACGAACCGGGGGGCGGACATCGCCGGTCCCGCCGGCTGGCCGGCGACCAGGAGCCGGGCCAGCAGCTGGAGGACCACCTGAGGCTGGCTGTCGCCGCCCATCGTGCCCACCACCGCCCGCAGCCCACCCGACGGGCTCGTCACCACGCCCGGGCTGAGCGTGTGGGGCGGGCGCCGCCCGGGGCCATAGGCGGCGGGGTGGCCCGGCTCGAGGCGGAACCCGTTGCCCCGGTTGTGCAGGAAGGTGCCGGTGTTCGGCTCGACGAGGTGGGCGCCGAAGTCCTTGGCGTTGGACTGGATCAGAGTGACCCCCTGCCGGCGGCCGTCGACGGCGGTGACCACGGTCGTGTCACCCGTCGCCGTCGGGCGACGCGGGAGATCGACCCGTCGGTCGGGATCCAGCCGGTCGCGGGCGGCCCGCAGCCGCTCCGGGCTGAGGAGGCCGTCGCCCGCCGCCCCGTCGCTGAGCACGTCGTAGCGGTCCAGGCCCACCAGGCGGCAGGTCTCGGCCAGGAGGTGCGGCCACGCCGGGTCATCCGGGTCGGGGAGGACAAGCGGGTCGAGCACCCCTGCGCCGGCCAGGATCAGGTAGCCCTGCGAGCTCGGGGGCATGGTCCACAGGTCATGGCCCCACGCCCGCCGGCCGAGGGGCTCGACCCAGTCGGACCGTTGGTCCAGGTCCTCGGGGGTGAACTCGCCGTCGCCGAGGGCGAGGAGGCCGTCGCCGAAAGCACCGCCGTAGAAGCCGTCGCGGCCCCGATCGACGATCGCCCGCAGCGTGGCGGCGGTCCGGGGCCGCCGGAGCCGCTGACCGTCGGCGACGGGCCGAGTAGCCCAGTCGTCGACCCCCGGGACCTGGGCCACCGACGGGGCCATGAACGCCAGCAGCACCGAAGCCGGCCAACCGTCCTCCGCGTACCCGATGGCGGCGTCGAGGACCTCGGCGAGCGGCAGGCGACCGAAGCGCTCGTGCAGGCGGCACCAGCCGTCGACACAGCCGGGCACGGTCACGGCCCGGATGTCGCCGCGGAAGGGCATCACCCGGCGGCCCTCGGCCCGGAGGCGTTCGAGGTCGGCCCCGGAGCCCGCCCGGCCGGCGGCGTTCAGCGCCACCGGGGGCCCGTCCCCGTCGTGGACGAGGGCGAAGAGGTCACCGCCCATCCCGCAGAGGTGTGGGTCGGCGACCGCCAGCACGGCGTTGGCCCCGATGGCGGCGTCGACGGCCGAGCCGCCCCGCCGGAGCAGGGCGGCACCCGCGGCGGACGCGAGGTGGTCCGCCGAGCACACCAGTCCCTCCGGAGCGTGCACGGAGGGGGTGAACGGGACGGGGCCCATCACCGGACCGTAGTGGTGCGACGATGCCGGGGTGATCGAGCGACTGCGGGCCGAGCTGGGCGCGGATCGGCGTGGTGACCGATCCCGATCGGCTGGCGTCCCACGAGACGGACTGGACCGGCCGATGGGGTGGCCGCGCCCTCGCGGTGGTTCGGCCCCGCAGCACCGAGGAGGTCGCCATGGTCGTCACCGCCTGCCGGGCGACGGGCACCGCGCTGGTGCCCCAGGGCGGCAACACCGGCCTCGTCGGCGGCGGCGTCCCCCGAGGGGGCGAGGTGGTCCTTTCCACCTCGGCCCTCCGCTCCGGCCCCGAGGTCGACCCGGCCGCGGGCCAGGTACAGGCCGGTGCCGGGATCACCCTCGGGGAGGTCCAACGGGCGGCCGCCGCCTCAGGGTGGCGCTACCCGGTCGACCTCGGGGCCCGCGACAGCGCCACCATCGGCGGGACGGTGGCCACCAACGCCGGCGGCAACCACGTCCTGGCCCACGGGATGACCCGGCGCCACCTCGTCGGCATCGAGGCGGTCCTCGGCACGGGTGCCGTCGTCTCGCACCTCGGCGGCCTGCTCAAGGACAACACGGGCTACGACCTGCCGGGCCTGCTCTGTGGGTCCGAAGGCACGCTGGGGATCCTCACCGCGGTCCGGCTGGCACTGGTCCCGCCACCCGGAGGAGACAGTCGTGGCCCTGGTCGGCCTCGACCACCTGACCGCCGCCGTGGCGGTCACCTCGGCCGCCCGCCGGGCCCTGCCCGGGCTCGAGGCGGCGGAGATCGTGCTGGCCGACGGCAGTGCCCTCGTCAGGGAGACGTTCTCGCTCCCGGCCGTCCTGGACCCCGAGCCCGCCGTCACCCTGCTCCTGGAGGTGGCCGGGGCGCCGGGGGTGAGCGAGCGACTGGCGGCCTTCCTGGCGTCGGTCGACGAGAGCCGCGGCTCGGCCCTCGCCGAGGACGCCGCGGGCCGGGCCGCCCTGTGGCGGATCCGCGAGGAGCACAACCCGGCGATCAACCGGCTGGGCCCGCCCCACAAGTTCGACGTGACCCTCCCCGCGGGCCAGCTCGACGCGGTCGTGACCGCCGTGCGGGTCCGGGTCGGCGAGCTGGATCCGTCGGCCCGTCTCTGGGTCTTCGGTCACGTCGGTGACGGCAACCTCCACCTGAACGTGACCGGGCTCGGCCCGGCCGACGAACGGGTCGACGACGCCGTCCTGACCCTGGTGGCCGCGGCGGGTGGCAGCATCAGCGCCGAGCACGGCATCGGTGTGGCCAAGCGGCCGTGGCTCCCGCTGGCCCGCAGCCCGGAGGAGATCGCGGCGTTCCGTGCGATCAAGGCGGCCCTGGACCCCGACGGGATCCTGAACCCGGGCGTGCTCGTCTAGCCGACCGCCCACTGGCCCCGGGCGACCAGGACCTCCTTGAGGACGGCGGGGCGGTCGGTCATGAGGCCGTCCACCCCCAGGTCGAGCAGCCGCACCATGGCCTCGGGATCGTCCACGGTCCACACGTGGACCTGGAGGCCGGCGCGGTGGGCCGCCCGGATCACGGCCGCGTTGGTGACGGTGACCCCTCGGATAGGACTCGGGGATCTGGACGCACGCCGAGGGCGTCGGGTGGACCCGGCCCGACAGGGCGTCAAGCCGCAGGCGGGCCACCTCCTTCGGGCCCATCGAAGTGCACAGCCCGGGGCCCAGTCGGGCCCGGACCCTCCGCAACCGGGCGTCGGAGAAGGACCCGACGCAGACCCGGTCCACGGCTGCGGTGCGCTCCAGGACCGAGATGAGGGGCTCGACCGAGTCGTCGTGCTTGGCGTCGATGTTCACCCGGGCGTCGGGGAAGGCCCCCAGCAGGTCCTCGAGCAGGGGGATCGGCTCGCGGCCGTCGACTCGGGCCTCGGCCACCACGGCGTGGGGCAGGGCGGCGATCTCGCCTGTGCAGTCCGTGACCCGGTCGAGGCGGTCGTCGTGGAACGCCAGGAGGACCCCGTCGGCCGTGGCGTGCACGTCGGTCTCGAGGTAGCGGTAGCCGAGCCCGACGGCGTGCTCGAACGCCGGCATCGTGTTCTCGGGCCAGTCGCCCGCCCCACCGCGGTGGGCGAAGGCCAGCGGGCCGGCATGGTCGAGGAAGGCCCAGGGCGCCACGGCCGCAACCTAGAGGACACGGGCCGAGCAGTCGGGGCGACCTCGGGCGCAGCCCAGAGCGCCCATCGCCGCCGGTACGGTGGCCGCAGTGGGTCCCACGGAGCGCTTCGCCGAGATCGTGCTCGGTCCGGACGCCGCCGTGCCCCTCGACGAGGCGTGGGCCCTGGTGAGCGCCCACGCCCACCCCGCCGTCGAACCCGACGCCCTGCTGGCGGGCCTGGACGACCTGGCCGCCGGCTGCCGCGTGCCCACCCTCGACGGCCTGCGCCACCACCTCTTCGTCGACCAGGGGTTCGTCGGCAACCAGGACGACTACTACGACCCGGCCAACACCTACCTCGACGACGTCTTGGAACGGCACCTGGGCATCCCCATCACCCTCGCCGTCCTGACCATGGAGGTCGGACGCCGCATCGGCGTGCCGGTGGATGGTGTCGGCCTACCCGGCCACTTCCTGCTACGGGACCGGGTGGACCCCGAGGTCTTCGTCGACGCGTTCCGAGGCGGCGAGGTGCTCGACCGGGACGGGTGCGTCGAGGTCCTGAAGGGCCTGCACGGGCCTGATGTCCAGCTGGACCCGACCTGGCTGGAGCCGGTCGGCCACCGCGTCATCCTGGAGCGCATGCTGGCCAACCTCGTCCGGGTCTTCCAGCACCGCCGCGCCCACGCCGACCTGCTGTGGGCCCGGGATCTCCAGGTCCACCTCGCCGCCGGCCGCGCCGACCCCCGGGCCGGTCTCCGCCTCCGGGCCGGGCTCAACTAGGACCTCCGCGTGGCGCTCCTGTTGCTCGTGGGCGTCACCGCACTCGTCGCCGCCGGGTTCGCCGTCCAGCGCAACGAGCGCCGCCGCCGCGACGCTGCGGCGGCAACCGTCGAGCTCCACGCCGACGCCGACCGGGTGGCCCGCACGCTGGCCGACGGCCGGTACGAGGAGGTGCGGTGGAGCGAGGTGGTCGAGGTGGAGGTCATCACCACCGCCGTCGGCCCTCACCGCGAGGACGGCGTCGTGCTGGTCATCGCCGGCCCGGGGGAGCGGGGGTGCCTCGTGCCGAGCCAACTCGCGGTCGCGCACGGGGTCATCGAGCTGCTGCACACGTTGCCGGGCTTCGACAGCCGGCGCCTGGTGACGGCGATGGAGCGGCCGCCGCCGGCCCGCACGACCTGTTGGGAGCGGGTCGAGAAGTAGCGTCACGGCCATGACGGTGACCGCGCCAGCCGACCAGCTCGCCATCGACCGCGTCGAGCAGCTGCTCGACGACCACGACCCGGCGACGACGAAGCCCCGCGACTTCCTCGGCGCCCAGTTCGACGCCGGCCTGGCCTGGGTCCACTTCCCCGAAGGCCGGGGCGGGCTCGGCCTCGAACCGTCGGCCCAGCGGCCGGTGAACGAGCGCCTGCGGGCCGCCGGGGCACCTGAGGCCTACTGGTACAACCCCATCGGCCACGGCATGGGCGCGCCCACGGTGCTCACGCACGGCAGCGACGACCAGCAGGCCCGCTACCTCCGACCGCTCTTCACCGGCGAAGAGGTCTGGTGCCAGTTGTTCAGCGAACCGGGCGCCGGGTCCGACGTGGCCGGGCTCTCCGGCCGGGCCGTTCGGGACGGCGACGAGTGGATCGTGAACGGGCAGAAGGTGTGGACCACGCTGGCCCACCTGGCCCGCTGGGGGATGCTCCTGATGCGCACCGACCCCGACCAGCCGAAGCACAAGGGGATGACCTACTTCGTGGTCGACATGCAGGCCCCGGGCGTCGAGGTGCGGCCCCTGCGCCAGATCACCGGCGAGGCGGAGTTCAACGAGGTCTACTTCACCGACGTCCGCATCCCCGACGCCGAGCGCCTGGGTGACGTCGGCGAGGGCTGGGGGGTCTCGATGACCACCCTGATGAACGAGCGGGTCGCCATCGGCGGTTCGGTCATCCCCAAGGGGTCGGGTCCCATCGGGGAGGCGGTGCGCCTCTGGGAGGAAAAGGCCGACAAGGACCCGGTGAGCCGGGACCGCCTCACCCGGCTCTGGATCGAGGCCGAGGTGAACCGCCTCACCAACCTGCGGGCCCAGGCCAACCGTCGCATCGGCACCCCGGGCCCGGAGGGCTCGGTGGGCAAGTTGGCCTTCGCCGAGGCCAACAAGGCCATCTACGCCTTCTGCCTGGAGCTCATGGGGCCCCGGGGGATGCTGTACGGGAGCTACGAGATGGTCCGCCCGGACCACGCCATGAGCTCGGACAGCACCCAGAAGGCCTTCCTGCGGGCCCGGGCCAACTCCATCGAGGGCGGGACCAGCGAGATCATGCGCAACATCCTCGGCGAGCGCGTGCTCGGCCTGCCCGGGGACATCCGCGTGGACAAGGACCGGCCCTGGAGCGAGGTCCCCCGGAGCTGAGCGATCGGGGCTAGCCGGTCCGGTTGGCGAAGCGGAGGTGGGCGGTCTCGTTCAGCGTGACCAGCGAGCGGGGTCCGGATCGGGAAGCGCGGACGCGACTGACGCTCGTGTAGTCGGGCACGAAGAACATCAGCTGCTCGAGGCCCAGCACCGCGGAGAGGTAGGCGTTGATCGTCCCGCCGTGGCACACCGCGGCGACCGTGCGGCCGGGGTTGTCGGCGATGATCCCGTCCACGGCCTCGACCACCGAGCGCTGGAACTCGTCGGGATCGAGGTCCCACTCGCCGGCGATCATGGCGTGCCACCGGGGATCGTTGGCGGCCTTCAGCTCCTCGATGGGGATGTACCACGGGGCATCGCGGTCGAACTCGGCGAGGCCGTCGACCGTGGCCACCTGCAGCTCGAGCAGGCTGGCCAGCGGTTCGGCGGTCTCCTGGGCCCGCCGCAGGGGGCTGGCCACCATGACATCGATGTCCTCGTCGGCCAGCCACGCGGCGAGCGCACCGGCCTGCCGCCACCCCTCGTCGCTCAGCTCGGGGTCGGCCGGGCCCTCCCCGTCCTCGATGCGCACGGGCAGGGCATGGCGGATGAGCAGGAGATCCATGGCGGGCGGAGCCTAGCTATTGCCCCGGTGCGGGCCGCCGCCGTCGATAGCGTGAGCCCGTGCGCCGCCGGACCAAGATCATCGCCACCATCGGTCCGGCCTCGGACCGAGAGGCCACCCTCGTCGCCCTGATCGAGGCGGGGATGGACGTGGCCCGCCTCGGACTGGCCCACGAGGACCTCGAGACCCACCTCGACCGGTACGACCGGATCCGCAAGGCGGCCGTCGAAGCCGACCGCCCCGTCGGGATCCTGGTCGACCTGCCGGGGCCGAAGGTCCGCGCCGGTGGCTTCCCCGAGGGCGGGGTGGAGCTGGTCGAAGGCGAACGCATGCGCCTGACGCCCGGCTTCAGCCAGAGCACGGCCGAGGTCGTCGAGGTCGGCTACGAGCGGCTGGTCCACGACGTGGAGATCGGGGACCGCCTCCTGTTCGGGGACGGCGCGCTGGTCATCGAGGTGGTCGACAAGACCGAGTCGGACCTGGTGGCCACCGTCTTGCACGGCGGTCGGGTCCAGGGGCGCCCGGGTGTGCACATCCCCTCGGACCGCCTGCGCATCGCCTCACCCACCCCCGACGACCTCCGCATGCTCGACGCCTTCGTCGAACGCGGCGTCGACATGGTGGCCGTCTCCTTCGTGCGCTCGGCCCACGACATCCGCCGGGTCGGCACCGAGCCCCACCCCCGGGGCCCGCTGGTCGTGGCCAAGATCGAGACCCGGGCCGCCGTCCAGAACCTGGAGGGCATCATCCAGGCCAGTGGGGCGGTCATGGTCGCCCGGGGGGACCTCGGGGCCGAGATGCCCATCGCCGAGATCCCCCACCTCCAGAAGCACATCATCCGGACCTGCATCGCCCTCGGTCGTCCGGCCATCACCGCCACCCAGATGCTGGAGTCGATGGTCCACGCCGGGACGCCGACCCGGGCCGAGGTCACCGACGTGGCCAACGCCGTCTTCGACGGCACCAGCGTGGTGATGCTCTCGGGCGAGACCGCCATCGGTCACGATCCCGTCCTGGTCGTGCGGACGATGGCCGACATCGCCCGCCGGGCCGACGAGGAGTTCGACTACGACGGCTGGGCCCCCCACATCACCGAGCTGGTCCACACCGAGGAGGGCGACGCCGACGCCATCGTCACCGACACGATGACGATGGCCGCCTGGCGGGTCGCCAAGGAGATGAACGCCGACGCCATCCTCTGCATGTCCCGCACCGGCTTCACCGTCCGGGCGATGGCCCGCTTCCGGCCCAAGACCAAGATCCTGGGCTTCTCGCCCGACGAGCGCACGGTCCGCCAGCTGACGATGAGCTGGGGGGCCACGCCGATGATCGTCGAGCAGCGGGGGAGCAACGAGGCCATGGTGCGGGCCGTGGTCCGCAGCGCCCGCGAGCACGGTCACGTCCGGTCCGGGGACACCGTCGTGGTGCTGGCCGGGTCCGACGACCGGTCCCGGGCCACTGACGTGCTGCGCCTGGTCCGGGTGCCCTGACACTGTCCGGTCCACCTCGGGTGCGTTGGCGGGACCGCTTCTCGCGGCCGAGGCGGACCGCCTTCGTCCTGTCCGGAGGGGGCAACCTCGGGGCCCTGCAGGTGGGCATGCTGCGGGCACTGGCCGAGCGGGACATCCGCCCCGACCTGGTCCTCGGGTGCTCGGTCGGCGCGCTCAACGGCGCGGCGTACGCCGCGGACCCGACGCCGGCCGGCATCGACCGCCTGGAAGACCTGTGGCTGCGCCTCGTGGGCCCCGACGTGATGCCGTCGGCCAGCCGCCTGCCCTCGACCCTGCAACTGGCGCGCCGGGGGGAGTCGCTGCACGACAACGCCGGCCTTCGGGAGCTGATCCAGCGCATCCTGCGCCCCACTCGCTTCGAGGACCTGAAGCTGCCCTTCCAGTGCGTGGCCACCCAGCTCGACCCACCGGCCGAGCGCTGGTTCAGCGAGGGCCCGCTGCTGCACGAGGCCATCCTGGCCTCGGCGGCCCTGCCGGCGGTGTTCCCCATCGTCGAGGTCGAGGGTCACCGCTACCTCGACGGCGGCATCGCCGACGACATCCCCTTCGCCCGCGCCGCCGAGCTCGGCGCCGAGCAGATCTACGTCCTGCAGGTGGGCACGCTGGCCCGACCGTGGATGGAGCCCAAGCGCCCGGTCGATGTCGCCATCCAGTCCCACTGGCTGTCCCGCCGCCTGCGCTTCGACGCCGACCTGGCCGCCCTCGACCCCCGTTGCGAGCTGATCATCCTGCCCTTCGGCGAGCCACCCCGGCCCCGCTACGACGACTTCAGGCACAGCGCCGAGCTCATCACCCAGGCCCATGCCGCCACCGCGGCCCACCTGGACGCCCGGGCCGAGGGGGTCAGCGCCGACGAGAGGCTGCGGCCGTTGAGCGGTCACCGCTCGTAGGGTGCGGCCATGAGCGACATCAGCTTCACCTCCGGCCCGCCCGAGACCGTGTTGGACCGTGAGCCCGAGGCCGCGCTGAACGCCCTCGCCGACGCCGGTGAGGACGTGGCTGCCGTCGGTCGGGTGTGCATGCAGTACCCCCGCTTCCTGGCCGGATGGGCCCGCCTGGGGGATCTGGCCCCCGACCAGGCCTTCGCCTACGCCGCCTACCGGACCGGCTACCACCGGGGCCTGGACCGCCTGCGCCAGAACGGCTGGCGGGGGAGTGGCTATGTCCGTTGGGCCCACGAGGAGAACCGCGGGTTCCTCACCGCGCTGGCGGGCCTGGGCCGCATCGCCGAGGCCATCGGTGAGGACGACGAGGCCGAGCGCTGCACCATCTTCCTCCTGCAACTCGACCCCGCCTGGCCGCCCACGGAGGGGTGAACCGAACCCCCTTGCGTGAGGGGGCTGGTCGGGTGAGAGGGTCGGGGCCATGACCATCGTGGTGACCGAGCAGCCGATGGATGTCGAGGCGGTGGCATCCGCGTGCTCGGTGCCCGAAGGGACGGCGCACGCCCTCGAGCCCGGGGCGGACCACACCCGCTGCGGCATCGACTGCGCGTGGCTCACGTGCTGGCCGGACCTGTACTGGCCGCCGTCCGACCTCGCCGCGCCGCACACCTGCCCCCGCTGCGAGGCCGCGGGCGGCCGCTACTGACGCTCGGTCGGCATCAGCCGCAACCGCGTCGCCACCCGTCGTGGGCGCGACGACACGGAAAGTGACTGTCAGACCCCCTGAGTAGGTTGGGTTCATGGTCGGTCTGCAGGATCCGGTCGAGGTCATCAACGAGGCCTTGGACCGTCTCGCGGACGAGGACCGGTCGAACTGGTCGATGGCGGCCAAGACCCAGCGCACCATCGAGATCACGAAGCTGGGTGCTCGGGTGGAGGCCGTGAACGCGGCCTGTGTGGGGGAGTGGGAGGCCGCTGGCGGATGGCAGGTCGGTGGGTCACGGTCGGCGGCCGCCGCGTTGGCATGGCTGGGCGGGCGCTCCAAGGGGGTAGCCCACAAGTTCGTGCAGACGGGCCGGCTGGTTCAGCGCCATGGTGCAACGGCCAAGTCGGTGGCGAATGGTGACCTGAAGATCGATCTGGCCCACCAGTTGGGGCGGGCGGTCACCGACAAGCGGCGGCCGGTCTTCGAGCGGGACGAGCACACGCTCCTGGACGCGGCCCGGCGGATGGATGCGGCCCGGTTCAAGGTACTGATCGACCGGTGGGTCGAGATCGCGGATGACGAGGTCGACCCCGACAAGGAGTTCGAGCGTTTCGACCGCCGGGAGCTCAAGATCGGCCAGCTCCTCGACGGGCTCAGCGACGTCCGGGGCACCTTCCCCGCCGAAGGCACCGCCTTGCTCAAGAAGGTGCTGGACGCCTACCGCAGGCCGGACCCCGCCGGGATGGTCGGCGGGCGCCGCTCCAACGCCCAGACGAACTTCGATGCCCTCATGGCCGCGTTGGCCGCAGCGGTGGACGGCAAGGACGGCCGCCCGCTCCGCACCACCGACGCGGTGGTGTCCTACGAGCTGCTCCAGCGGCTGCCGGTCACGGACCTGGAGAACGTGCGCTGTGACCTCATCGGCGCCGGCCCGGTCCCGCCCTCGTTGCTGCGCCGCCTGGCCGCTGACTCGGCCATCGGCCGGCTCATCGCGGATGCGGACGGTGTCCCGTTGGAGTTGGGGACCCAGGTCCGGTTGTTCACCGCCCAGCAGCGGCGGGCCCTGCGGTTCCGGGACCAGACCTGTGTCTGGCCCGGCTGTGACCTGCCGGGCGAGTGGACCGAGATGGACCACGCCATCGACGCCGCCCGCGGCGGCCCCACCGATGTCCGCAACGGTCGTTTCCTCTGCGTCCGCCACCACCACCTCCGCCACAAGGGCTGGCACCTCGCCTATGACCCCGTGACCAAGGCCTGTTCGGTCACCAGCCCCCTCGGCATCACCTGGACCGCCGACGGAGACATCATCCTCCCCGACGACCCCGACCCGCCCTGCCGGCCCGGCGCCCCCTGAGCGCCGGCGTTGCCGGCCATCCCTCCAGCCGACACCCTGACCCCATGGCCATCGTCGCCACCCAGCAGGACCCTGATCAGGCCACCGGGTCCTCCCCGGCCTGCGCCGTCCCCGACGGCACCGCCCACGCCCTCGAGCTCAATGAGTCGCACACGCGCTGTGGCCTTGCCGCGTCCGCGCTCGTCCCCTGGCCCGAGTTCACCTGGCCCCCCACCGGCATGGCCGGCATCGACGTCTGCCCTACGTGCTCGGGGACGCCGTCGTAGGGGGTTCGGCGCTCGTCATCGGAGGGGCTCCTCGGTCAGTGGAAGCGACCGAGTCACGCTTCCAGACTACCCCGTCAGGGCGGCAGCTCTCCTCCGCCCGACGGAACCGTCAGGGCTCGTTCAGGCTCGGGCCGTCTGGCGTCCACAACCCATCCGATCCCTTCGCCCGATAGCTCCGGCTCGCGTACGTTCCGGCGACCGCCGTCGGCTCCGATGCGGTCACGTTCCAGCGCGCGACATGCCGGAACCGTAGGCGAGCGTCCGGCCGCTCGGGCCTGATGTGGGACGCACTCCTCGATCGCCTCGACGATGGCTCGGAGATCGCCATGATGGCTACGACGGCGACCTCCGTGACGGCGCTGGCGCTCATGCTGCCGTGGTCGACGTGGACCGGCTAGCTCACCGCCGGCTGAGGTAGACCTCGACGACCAGCTGCACAGGTTACCGCGCTGTCACCTGACGGTCAGGCGTTGCGTGCTCACCCTCGCCTCTTCACCGGTGGCCTACGTCGGGGCCGTGTCGCGTCGTCCGTCGCAGCGTGAGGAAGCCCGGCTGCAGAGGGGGCCCGCCTCAGCCTCCGATCGTGATTCCGGTCAGTGCGCAGCCTTCGAAGAAGTCCTCGCCGAGCTCGTCTTGGGCAAGGTCGACGACCACCACGCTGCCGTCGGGGGCCGAGTAGTTGAGCGTGACGAGGTTGTTCGTTCCGTTGTAGGGGGGTGAATCGATATTCAACACTTGGCCGACATCGAAGTTTCCGGGGCGTATCCCAGTGGTCCTGAAGGCTTCCAGGGTGGGGATGCCCCCGCGTAGGCCGCCGACGGTCTTCGGCATTCGGCGTCTCTCTCATCGGATTTTCTCCTCGGTCTTCCGTCGTCGGTCACTTCTCATCCTCCTCGTCATCGTCACTTCTTTTTTTCCCGGCTGCTCACGAGCCCGATCTTCCCTTTTATTTTTCTTTTTCTCCGACAACCTACCCCACTACTACTCTCATCCTCATCCCCTATCTCTCGCGGAACGTCCCGGCCGCCAGCGCACTCGCCCCGTGGCCGAAGAAGTCGATGGCCGCGTCGTTCTTCGATGTAAACGCCTCTGACGTCGAGTTGGTCGCCGAATTGGCACTCGGCAGTGATCTGTAGCCCGGCGAGATTGAGCACCGTCGTCGGCCCGGTGCCGGGCGGGACCTGGAAGTTGATCGACCCGCCTGCTGATTCCGTCGTGCCGTGCCGGTGCCCTCGCGGCGGATCTGGAGGCCGCCGACCGTGCCGGCGTTGACGTTCTGAAGGGTGGACTCGACGATGTCGACACCGGTCAGCCCGCCTCCTGTCAGCGTGTCGTTGCGCACGTCGACGCCGCGAACCTCGTTGGTACCGATGTCGGCGGTCCTGACCTCGCCGTTGACGATGTCGCGGCTGAAGACGGTGTTGGCGGCGTAGGCCGTACGCTGCCGACGGCGATCACCACGAGCGTGGCGACAACATTGGCGTATGTCAGATGGCCGAAGATCCTGTTCACCGAGGCCCCTCCCCTTCTGGATCCGATGACGGGTAAAGGATCGCACATCGACCGACGCTCCGAGTCAGACGAACAAGAGCGGATCAAGTCCATCGAAATGAACCTGCTCCGACACGCCCACGAGACCGGTGGGTAGGTTCGGGCCATGGGTGAACCGGGTGGCGCAGGACCGATCGGGCCGTATCCGCCGGGGGTCGAGACCGAGGAGCAGCAGGACGAGTACGACCGGCTGCGGCGCCGGGTGCTGTGGTCCCTCCCGTACGGACTCCACATCGTCGGCAGTCGGGCGGGGGAGCGGCGGAACGGGATGACGATCAACTGGGTGTCGCAGGTCTCCTTCGAGCCCAAGCTCCTCGCCATCAGCGTCGAGACAGACGGCCTTCACCCACGAGCTGATCGCGGAGGGCCAGGTCTTCGCCCTCAACACGGTCGCCCGGGAGGACCGGGCCATCGTGCGGAAGTTCTCCAAGCCGGTCGAGGTCGACACCGCGGCCATGACCCTCAACGGCTTCCCGTTCCACGACGGCCAGACCGGGGCACCGATCCTCGACCAGGCCCCCGCCTACATCGACTGCGAGGTGCGCCAGACCGTCGACGTCGGCAACCACAGCCTCTTCATCGGCGAGGTCGTCGACGCCGGCTTCCAGGCCGACGAGGAGACCGAGGTCCTCCGCATGGAGGACACCCGCATGAACTACGGCGGCTGACGCCCGGGCAACGGCCCCTTAGTCTCCCGCCGTGGACATCGCCGGGCCTCGGATCAGCAGCTTCCCCGAACAAGGGGTGGGCGCTGAGGCGCTCCTGGCCGAGATCGACGAGGAGCGCGCCGGGGACATCGACTGGCGGGGTGGACGGGCCTTCTCGCTCGTGTACCACCACGACGACGAGGTGCTGGAGGGCCTGCAGCACGAGGTGGCGGGGCGGTTCCTGCACGAGAACGCCCTCAACCCCTTCGCCTACAAGACCCTGCCCCGCATGGAGCAGGAGGTCGTCCTCATGGCCGGCGACCTCTTCGGCGGTGAGCCCGGCGCCGGGTCGCTGACCTCCGGGGGCACCGAGAGCATCTTCCTGGCGGTGCAGGTGGCCCGGGACCACGCCCGCGAGCAGGGCATCGCCGAGCCGGAGCTGCTGACGGCCGACACCGCGCACCCCGCCTTCGCCAAGGCGGCCAAGTACCTCGACCTGCCGCACCACCGGATCCCGGTCGCCGACGACCTCCGCCTGCACGGCGACCAGGTGGCCGACCACATCAACGAGAACACGGCCCTCGTCGTCGCGTCGGCCCCCTGCTACCCGTACGGCGTCATCGACCACATCCCCGAGGTGGCCGCGGTGGCCCAGGGTGCCGGCGTGCTCTGCCACGTCGACGCCTGCCTCGGGGGCTGGCTGCTGCCGTTCTGGGAGCGCCTCGGTGAGACCGTGCCGCCCTGGGACCTCCGGGTGGAGGGCGTGACCTCGCTGTCCGCCGACGTCCACAAGTACGGCTACTCGACGAAGGGGGCCTCGACGGTCCTGTACGCCGCCAAGGACCTCTACCGGCACCAGTTCTTCCTCTACGACGACTGGCCGGGCGGCCTCTACGGCTCGTCCACCTCGGCCGGGACCCGGGGAGGCGTGCCCATCGCCGAGGCCTGGACCGCGGTCCGTCACCTCGGCGCCGAGGGCTACCTCCGCCTGGCCGGCAACGTCCGTGACACCACGCGGAAGATCCAGGCGGGCATCGCCGCCATCGACGGTCTGGACATCACCGGCGACCCCGACCTGTCGGTGTTCGAGTTCGGCTCGTCCAGCCTCGACGTCTTCGGGGTGGGCGACGCCATGGACGACCGGGGCTGGCACCTCGACCGCCAGCAGGGAGGCCTGCACCTGATGCTCTCGCCGGGCCACGCCCGGGTCGCCGACCGGTTCCTGGCCGACCTGGCCGAGTCCGTCGCCGACCACGAGGCCAGCCGGGGCCGCGAGGCCACCTACGGCGGGACGGTCTGACCTGCGCTTCGCCGGGGCGGTCCTGACGGGTGGCAGCAGCCGCCGGATGGGCACCGACAAGGCCCTGCTCGAGGTCGACGGCGTGCCCCTGGCCCGCCGGGTGGCCAACGCCCTGCGCGCGGCCGGGGCGGATCCCGTCGTCGCCGTCGGTGGGGACCTCGAAGCGCTGGGTGACCTCGGGCTGACCGCCGTGCCGGACCGCCATCCCGGCGAGGGCCCACTGGGGGCGATCCTCACCGCGCTCGCTGAGACCACCGAGGACGTGGTCGTCGTCCTGGCCTGTGACCTGCCTGCCGCTGACGCCGACACCATTCGGGCCGTCGCCCTCGCCGTGGGGGATGCCGATGTCGCCGCCCCGTGGCACGACGGACGCCACGAACTGCTGCACGCCGCCTACCACCGTCGGGCCGAACCGGTCCTGCGAGCCGCCTTCGACGCGGGGGAGCGGGCCCCGCACCGCGCCGTCGCCGACCTGGTGGTCGTCGGGATCGAAGGACTCCCCGCCGACGCCCTCGCCGACGCCGACACCCCCGACGACCTGCTGTAGCTACCGACAACAAGGCAACCACGGGGGCGAGCCCTCACCGGGCTGGTCTGCGGCGCCCAAGAGCCCTCGAATCTCACGTTTCGTGACCGCCCGGCGAACTCGACGAGATAGCTATCGGAAAGCGACAGCTATGACGTCGAGTTCGGTGGACCCGCCCGCCACTGACCGGCATGCCGACGGAACTGCCACGCAGCGTGAGATGGAGGACGTGATCGCCCCCAACGACCCGCAGCCCGACCCCACGCCCCATGGTTGCGATCGGTTTCGGTTGTCGCCGCAGCGGACCGATGACGGACGCCGTGAAGCACCCCGGATACCCTGCCCCGGATGGACGTCCCTGAGATCGACGTGGCCGAACTGGCCCAGCAGCGGGACGCCGGCGTGGCCGTCCTCGACGTCCGCAACCCCGACGAGTACGACGAAGCCCACGTCCCCGGCGTGATCCTGATCCCCCTGGGCGAGCTGGTCGAGCGGGTCGACGAGGTCCCCACCGAGGGCACGCTCCCGGTCATCTGCCGCACCGGCGCCCGCAGCCACCAGGCCGCGGAATGGCTCCGGGGCCAGGGCGTCGACGCCGTGAACGTGGCCGGTGGCACCTTGGCCTGGATGGACGCCGGGCTGCCGGTCGAGACCGGTGGAGCCCCCTGAGCGGGCCGACCCCCGTCGTCGTCACCGATCGAGCGGGGCTGGACGAGCTCCTCGCTCGCCTCCGTGACGTCGAGGTCTGGGCCTTCGACACCGAGTTCCACCGCGAGCGCACCTACTTCCCCGAGCTGGCCTTGATCCAGCTGGCGTGGGACGACCAGGTCGTCCTCGTCGACCCCTTGGCGGTCGACATCGCCCCGATGGCCGACCTCCTCGACGGGCCCGGCCTGGCGGTGGTGCACGCCGCCAGCCAGGACCTGGAGGTCCTGCTCGCCACCTGCGGCACCGTGCCCCGGCGCATGTTCGACACCCAGGTGGCGGCCGGGTTCCTCGGCTCCTCGACGCCGTCCCTGGCCACGCTGCTCTCCAGCGAGCTGGGTGTCCGCCTGCCCAAGGCCGACCGCCTCAGCGACTGGCTCCGGCGTCCGTTGTCGGCCCGGCAGCTCGACTACGCCGCCGCCGACGTCGCCCACCTGGTGGAGCTCCACCTCAAGCAGGAGGCCCAGCTGGTCGAGCGTGGGCGCCTGGCCTGGGCCGAGGGCGAGTTCGCGGCCACGATCGACGACGCCCGTGAGGGCCGGGACCCCGAGGAGGCCTGGCGCCGGGTCAAGGAGGCCCGTCGCCTGAAGGACCGTCCGGCGGCGGTCGCCCGGTCCGTGGCCGCCTGGCGCGAGCGCCGCGCCGCCGAGGTGAACCGACCGGTCCGCCACGTCCTGTCGGATCTCGCCATCGTCGCCATCGCCCAGCGGGCGCCCCGTTCCCCGGAGGAGCTGGCCGACGTGCGCGGCGTCGACAAGGGCGTGAGCAAAGGGGCCGTCGGCCGGTCCATCCTGGACGCCGTCGAGGCCGGCCTGGTGGCCGACCCGCCGGTCGAGGACAGCGCCCCGGAGCTGCGGCGAGACCTGCGCCCGGCCGCCACCCTGGCCTCGGCGTGGCTGGCCCAGCACGCCCGGGACCTCGACCTCGACCCCGGGATGCTCGCCACCCGCAACGACATCGAGAGCTACCTCAGCGGTGACAGCTCGTCCCGCCTGCGCACCGGCTGGCGGGCCGAGGTGCTGGGTCAGGTCCTCGACGGCCTGGTGGACGGCACGGTCGCCGTCGCGTTCGACCACGGCGAGTTGGTCCTGGAGGTGCGTTCGCACGTCCCGGTCACACCGCTACAATCCGATGTCCAGGCACGCCAGGCTGGGGAGAGCGCCCCGTGAGTAGCAACCCATGAAAAGGGTCGACATCGCCGCTTCGAGGAGGCCCGTGCGCTGAAGCACACGCGGACCGAGTTCGACGACGTGCTCGAGGGCACCGATCAGCAGCCGTGCGCCGAGTGCGGTGCCGAGCCCGGTGACGATCACGCCAGCTGGTGCTTGGCGGCCGAGGCCCTGAAGGAAGAGGACTGGGCCGGCTGAGCCGGACCTGACCCTCAGACCGCGGCGTCCACCCCCGCCGGCTCACCCAGCGCCATGTCGATGGCGCGCTCCACGTCGCTCGGGTCCATGACCAGGATCACCGGGCGTCCGCCCGACCGGGCCACCAGCGCGTGCGCGGCTCGCTCCCGGTTGCGGTCCCGCACCCGCTCGGGCACGTCCACCAGGACCTGCCCCACGAGGATGCCGCTGGGGCGACTGCGGTCGCCTCGTCGACGGGGATGGTGGTAGCGCAGCGGCCCGGACTGCAGCGTCCCGGCCACGGCCCGGAACGGCTCGACGGCGTGGCCCCGCCGTCGCAGGGCGCGCACCATGGACACCAGCACGGCGTGCTGGGCCCGGGTGCGTCGGTCACAGAACGGCAGGATGTCGTCGGCCTCGAGCGGGTCCGCGGCCC
This sequence comes from uncultured Microthrixaceae bacterium, assembly GCA_963748285.1. Classification (GTDB taxonomy): domain Bacteria; phylum Actinomycetota; class Acidimicrobiia; order Acidimicrobiales; family DATDAH01; genus DATDAH01. The sequence continues at coordinate 493,697 of CAVVIF010000008.1, read as the reverse complement.
GGGCCAGCATCGTCAGCGCCGGGGTGTAGGTCGATCGTCGGTTGCCCGACCGGGCCCGCCGGATCTCCCGGGGGCTGGGCCGGTGGCGGGCGACCGAGGACAGCGCCCGGTGCTCGAGCAGGCGACTGGCCCGCTGCCCGTTGTACCGGGCCTTGCGCAGGGTGTCGTCGTCATAGGAGCGGGCCGAGATGGAGTCGACCGAGCGCCCCGCGTCCCTCACGCTCAGCAGGGCCGCCACCAGCACTCGGTTCTCGGGGATGTCGTAGGCCCGCGAGGGGGCGGCGCACACGTAGACGTCGTTGCGCCCGGGGCTGGAGGACCGGCGGGAGAACGTTTCGGACCACAGGACGGCCCCCCGCAGCTCGCCCCGGCACTCCTCGGGGTTGTTGCTCATGGAGATCGACAGCGAGCGGATCGTGTGGGGCGTGGCCGCCAGGAGGGCTTCGGCCTCGGGACAGGTGGCCAGCATCGCCCCGGTCAACTGCTTGACGACGTTGGGGGAGAGGCCGAGCACCGAGTCGACGGCCTCGACCACGTTGAAGGGCCGGCGCAGCAGTCCCCAGAGCTCGTGGGTGGCCGAGCGCTCGCCCGGTGGCGGTACCCGGCCCATGCCCGCCGACGGCGGCCGGGGCGCGCCGCCCCGGGGATCAGAGGGCGAGCTCGACACCCAGGACCTCGCCCATCGTCCGCTGGACCTCGGCCTGCTCCGGGGGGTCGAAGAGGCCCTCGATGGTCCGGTAGAGCTTCGTCGCCCGCAGGTCGTCGAAGCCCTCGAACTGCGGCAGGAAGTAGGCGTAGAAGACCTCGTAGAGCAGCCGGGACGGCGTGGGCCCGTCCTGGGAGCGCCGGGCGGCGTACTTGGCCGCGTCCAGGTAGACGGCGGGACCGAGGTCGGTGAACTTCCGCAGGCAGAGGAGGCGGCTGACGATCTCGCCCGGGCCGTCCAGCAGCCGGCGGTAGGACTCGTCGTCGGGGGCACCCACCTCGATGAAGGCGAAGCGGCGCATCAGGGCGTAGGACATCTCGAAGAGCAGGTTCTTGTCGAACACGTTCATCGTGGCCACGATCCGCCACTTGCTGGGCAGGCGGATGACGTCGGTGTGGGGCGGGGGCTCCACGCCGGCGGGCACGATCGACAGCGGGTTCGGCGTGCCCTTGCGCTTGAAGGGCAGGACGACGGGCTGGCCGGACAGCACCGTGAAGAGCTGGCCGAACGCCCGGTCGAAGTTGGAACGGTTGAGCTCGTCGATGACCAGCCAGCGCCCGCTCTCGATGGCGTCCACGAACAGCCCGGGCCGGAAGATCAGGCCCTCGGCCGTCGGCTGGAGGCCGCCGATCGTCTCGTAGGTCGTCCACTCGGTGGTGGCCGTGGTCGGCAGGTAGCCGGCGCAGAGCATCGCTCGTTGGGCGACCTCGGCACCCATGTAGGCCAGCGTGGTCTTCCCGGTGCCCGGAGGCCCGGTGAGGATCACGTGCTTGCCGGAGTCGATGGCGGCGACGAACTGGTCCAGGACGTGCGCCGGGAACATCATTCCGCCCGCGGCCGCGGTTCGTTGGAGCTCCTGTGCGGAGAAGGAAGCCATTGCATGTCCGGTCGGCCGAAACCGCGTCCCTGTGAGCCAAACTGGCGCCCATGGCCGGAGAGTTCGATGACATCCGTCACCGCCTGGAGGCGATCAGCGAGGAGATGGCCGATCTGGCCATACAACGCCTGCGCGAGTCCATCGACGCCGGCGGCAACGAGCTGCCCGTGGACGAGCGTCGCCTCACCCGCGCCCGGCGAGCCGTGGACAAGGCGGTGGGCCTCCTGCAGGAGCCCGACGACAGCGCCTGGACGGCCGACTGAGCGACCAGCCGGGGCGATCAGCCCCGGGGCGGGTCGCTGAGGGCCGGGGCCGTCTCCGGCGCACTGCCCATCTCGTTCAGGCGATGGATGAAGGCGTGGAGACGGCCGAAATGCCGGATGTCGAAGTCCATGACCAGGCGGGGCAGCTCGAGGTGCTCGCCGTCCCTGACCTCCGCGGGGAGCGGGGCACTGCACTCGATGCGACCCGTCTCGGCCAGCATCGAGCCGAACTCCTCGTTGAGCATCGCCACCTCGTCGTCGGTGGGCTCGGCCACGAGGCGGACGACGAGGGTCTTGCCCACCCAACGGATCGACCGGTAGTTGCGGTAGAAGCCGAGGACGGCGTCGACGGCGACGTCGACCTCGTCGGTGATGGTCACGATGCCCAGGTCCTCGGGCGAGATGTAACCGCCCGCCGCGACGTGGTCGAGGGTGAACCGCCGCCAGCCCTCCCAGTAGCCGCCTCCGGGCTGGTCCAGGAACACGATCGGGGTGGGCACGGACTTGCCCGTCTGCTGGAGGGTGAGCAGCTCGAAGGTCTCGTCCAGGGTCCCGAACCCGCCGGGCAGGCAGATGAAGCCCTGCGACTCCTTCACCAGCTCGAGCTTGCGGGTGAAGAAGTACTTCATCGAGATCAACTTCTCGTCACCCAGGATGAACTCGTTGGCCTCCTGCTCGAAGGGCAGGCGGATGTTCACGCCGAAGGACTTCTCCCGACCGGCGCCCTCGAGGCCGGCGGCCATGATCCCCGGGCCGGCGCCGGTGATCACCATCCAGCCGTGACCGGCCAACTGGCGGGCCACGTCACGCGCGGCCAGGTAGAGCGGGTCGTCGGCCAGGATCCGGGCCGAGCCGAAGATGGTGACCTTGGGCTCGTCCCGGTAGGGGGCGAAGGCGTTGAAGGCCACCCGCATCTCGGCCAGCACCGCGGCGGTGAGCTTGAGATCCAGCCTGTCGCTGTCGTCGCCCGCCAGCAGGACAGCCGACGCCAGGATGTCGAAGAGGAGGTCGCGGTCCTCGGTGGCCCCGGCGCCGTCCAGCAGCTCGTCGATCCGCCGGTCGATCTCCGGCGACCCGGTCTTGACCCGACGGCTCACGACAGGCTCAAGCCGGGGCGACCCGGCCGTAGAGGGTCGTGCGCTGCTCGAGGCGACGGCCCAGCGGCTCGACGATCTCCCGGAAGTCGGCCTCCTCGAGGCCCTGACCGTGCTCGGCGCCGGCGGCCCGGGAGATGTTCTCGTCCATGAGCGTCCCCCCGAGGTCGTTGACCCCCGCCTGCAGGAGCTGGCGGGCGCCCGTCACGCCGAGCTTCACCCACGAGCACTGGATGTTGTCGATGAGGCCGTGGTAGGCGATCCGGCCGACGGCGTGCATGAGCACGACCTCCCGGAAGGTCGGTCCCCGGCGGGCCTTGTGCTGGAGGTACATCGGCGTGGCCATGTGCACGAAGGGCAGGGGCACGAACTCGGTGAAGCCTCCGGTCTCCTTCTGGAGATCCCGCGTGCGCACGAGGTGACGGGCCCAGGAGCGGGGCTGCTCGATGGCGCCGAACATGATCGTGATGTTCGAGCGCAGGCCGACGCTGTGGGCGGTGCGGTGGGCTTCCAGCCACTCCTCGGTGTTGATCTTGTCCGGGCAGAGCACGGCGCGGACCTCGTCGTCGAGGATCTCCGCCGCCGTGCCGGGCAGGGTCTTCAGCCCGGCCTCCTGGAGGCGGACCAGGTACGCCGCCAGGGGCTCACCGAGGCGCTTGGCCCCCTCGGTGACCTCGAGGGCGGTGAAGCCGTGGATGTGCATCTCGGGCACGGCCTCGTGCACGGCGCGGGCCACGTCGATGTAGTAGTCGCCGTCGAAGTCGGGGTGGATGCCGCCCTGCAGGCACACCTCGGTCGCGCCCAGGTCCGCCGCCTCCCGCACCCGGCCGGCGATCTCGTCCAGGGTCAGCAGATAGGGGTTGCCCCGCAGGTTGAGCGAGAGCGGGCCCTTCGAGAAGCCGCAGAACCGGCACTTGAAGGTGCAGACGTTCGTGTAGTTGATGTTGCGGTTGTGGACGAAGGTCACCACGTCGCCGACCGCCTGTTGCCGGAGCTGGTCGGCCGTCTCGGCCACGGCCGCCACCTCGGGACCGCGGGCCGAGAACAGGGTGACGATCTCGTCCTCGCTCACCTCGTGGCCGGCGAGCACACCGTCGAGGATGGCGGCGACCGGTCCCGTGGTGGTCGTCGGGCCGGGCACCAGCACCGGCGGCGGCGTCCCCGCTCCGGAGTACCACTGGTCGTCGCGGCCGAGGGCCTCGGCGTCGCTGTGGTCGAGCACCGGGAAGCGGAGCCCCTCGTCGAGCCACCGTCCCGGGTCCAGGGCGTACTCGGGATAGACGGTGAGGCGAGGCGCCAGCACGTGACCCGCGGCCTCGGTGACCTCCCGCAGGCGCTCGACCGCCGGCCAGGGCCGCTCGGGGTTGACGTGGTCGGCGGTGACGGGGGAGACCCCACCCCAGTCGTCGATGCCTGCGCCGAGCAGGCGGCCGAAGTCGTCGGACAGGTTGGGCGGGGCCTGCACGTGCACCTCGGCGGGCAGGATCAGCCGGGCCAGGGCGATGGCCTCGAGGTAGTCGTCGGGCGGGCACGGATCGGCCTTGTGCATCGCCGTCCCGGCCTTGGGCAGGAAGTTCTGGACGATGGCCTCCTGCACGTGGCCGTACCGGCGGTGGCTGGTGGCGATGGCCTCCAGCGCGTCGACACGGTCCTGCCGGGTCTCACCGATGCCGACCAGGATCCCCGTGGTGAACGGGATGGCCAGCTCGCCCGCGGCGTCGAGGGTGGCCAGGCGGCGGGCCGGTTCCTTGTCGGGCGAGCCCTCGTGGGCCGGCACCGCGGCGAGGGTCTCGAGCATCATCCCCTGGGACGGTGACACCGCACGCAGCGCCGCCAGCTCGTCGGGGTAGAGCGCCCCGGCGTTGGCGTGGGGCAGCAGGTGGGTCTCGGTGATCACGAGGCGGCACATGGCGACGAGGTAGTCGACGGTCGAGGCGTAGCCGTTCGCGTCCAGCCAGTCGCGGGCGGCGGGGTAGCGGTCCTCGGGTCGCTCGCCGAGGGTGAAGAGGGCTTCGTGGCAGCCGGCGGCGGCGCCGGCGCGGGCGATCTCCAGGACCTGGTCGGGGGAGAGGTACGCGGCCTCGACCCGCGCCGGGGCGGTGGCGAAGGTGCAGTAGCCGCAGCGGTCGCGGCAGAGCCGCGTCAGCGGGATGAAGACCTTGGGCGAGTAGGTGACCCGTCGCCCGTGGGCCAGGTCACGCACCGCCGCGGCCTCCGTCATGAGGTCCTCGAGGGACCGGTCAAGAAGGGGGTTCGCCATTCGGCGGAACCCTACCGACCGTTCCAGACCGGTCGCGCTACGGTGCGGGCAGCAAACGGGAGTCCGGTGCACCGGGCTGAGAGGGAGGTGATGCACCTCCGACCGTCGACCTGATCCGGTTCATGCCGGCGGAGGGAGTGCTTCATGGGCAAGGTCATCGGACGGCTGCAGGTGCTGACCGACCTCGACGCCCCCCGGCACCCCCTCGACGTCGTCAACGACGCCTTGGCCGCCGGAGCGCCCGTCATCCAGATCCGGGCCAAGACACTCGACGACCGGGACCTCCTGGCGCTGTGCGAGGCGATCGTGGCCCGGTGCCGGGAGGCGGGGGCCACCAGCCTCGTCGACGACCGGGTGGACATCGCCCTCGCGTCCGGCGCCGACGGCGTCCACCTCGGCGACCGGGACCTGCCCGTGGCCGTGGCCCGTCGCCTGCTCGGCCCCGGCGCGATCATCGGGGCGACGGCCCGTGACCCCGAGAGCGGCCGGGCCCGGGTCCGCGACGGCGCCGACTACCTCGGCGTGGGGCCGACGTACACGACCACCACGAAGGTCGGGCTGCCCGACCCGATCGGGCCGGCCGGCATCGCCGCCGTGGCCGCGGCGGTCGACGTCCCGGTCGTCGCCATCGCCGGCATCTCCCTCGAACGGGTGCCCGAGGTCATGGCCACCGGGGCCCACGGCATCGCCGTCGTCGGCGCGGTCAGTCGGGCCGACGACGCGGGGCGGGCGACGGCGGACCTCCTCGCCGCGCTCGAGGCCGGCCGATGACCGACGTGATCGTGGTCGGCGGCGGCGCCATCGGGCTGGCCGGCGCGTGGCGCCTGGCCCAGGGCGGGCTGACCGTCACGGTCTGTGATGCCGCACCCGGCTCACAGGCCACCCACGCGTCGGCGGGCATGTTGGCCCCGGTCACCGAGGCCCACTACGGCGAGGACCGGCTCCTCGCCCTCAACCTCCGGGGCGCCGAGCTGTGGCCGGCGTTCGCGGAGGAGCTGGAGACCGAGTCCGGCCGCCCGGTGGGCTACCGGACCTGCGGGTCCCTCCTGGTCGCCCTCGATGCCGACGACGCCCGGATGCTGGACGATCTCGCCCGCTACCTCGACCGCCTCGGCCTCGCCGCCGAAACCCTGTCCGGCACCCGGGCCCGTGCCCTGGAACCGGCGCTGGCCCCGGGGGTGCGACGGGGCCTGCGGGTCCTCGGCGACCACCAGGCCGACAACCGGCTGCTGGCCGCGGCCCTCCTGGCCGCGCTCGCCGCCCGGGGGGTCGAGGTGCTGCGGAGCGCCGTGCGCCGAGTCGTGGTGGAGGACGGTGCGGTCCGGGGCGTGGAGCTGGACGACGGCACCGTCCTCGCCGGCGAACAGGTCCTGCTCTCCGCCGGCGCCTGGTCGGCGGGCATCGGCGGCCTCCCCCCGGACGCCCGCCCGCCGGTGCGGCCGGTGAAGGGCCAGATCCTGCGCATCCAGGGCCCCGCCGACGAACCGGTGCTCGGCGGCAACGTCCGCGGCCTCGTGCGGGGCCGCTCCCTCTACCTGGTGCCCCGGGCGAGTGGGCGGATCGTGGTCGGGGCCACGGTCGAGGAGCAGGGCTTCGACACCACGGTGACCGTCGAGGGCATCCATCAGCTGCTGCACGACGCCGCGGTCCTCGTGCCCGGCCTCCTGGACCTCGAGCTGGCCGAGATCGGCGCCGGGCTCCGGCCGGGCTCGCCCGACAACGAGCCGGTGGTCGGCCGGACCACGGTCGAGGGCCTGGTCGTGGCCACGGGCCACCACCGCAACGGCATCCTCCTCACCCCGGTCACCGCCGATGCCGTCGCCGGGCTCTTCGGGGTCGGCCCGGTCGTCCCGGAGATCGCCGGCTTCGGGCCCGAGCGCTTCGCCCCGGCGGAGGCCGGCTGATGGTCGGCGTGACCGTCAACGGCGAACCCGAGGACCTCGACGCGGGGACCACCGTGGCCGATCTCGTGGGCCGCCATCTCGAGTCGCCCCGCGGGGTGGCCGTGGCCCGCAACGAGGAGGTCGTGCCCCGCAGCCAGTGGGCCGACACGGTCGTGGCCGAGGGTGACCGCTTCGAGATCCTGACCGCGGCGCAGGGGGGCTGACATGAGCGACGAGACGGCCGACACCCTCGTGATCGCCGACCGCGTGCTGGACTCCCGCCTGATCCTCGGCACGGGTGGGGCGCCCAGCCTCGACGTGCTGGAGCGGGCGGTGGTGGCGTCGGGCACCGAGCTGGTGACGGTCGCGCTGCGCCGGGTGGATCCCACCGCACCCGGCTCCGTGCTCGACGTCCTCGATCGGCTGGGCGTCGCCCTCCTGCCCAACACCGCCGGCTGCTACACGGCGACGGAGGCGGTGCGCACCGCCCGGCTCGCCCGGGAGGCCTTCGAGACCGACTGGGTGAAGCTCGAGGTCGTCGGCGACGACCGCACGCTCCTGCCCGACCCCGTCGAACTGGTGGCCGCCGCCGAGCAACTCGTCGACGACGGCTTCACCGTGCTGGCCTACACGACCGACGACCCCATCCTGGCCCGACGGCTCGAAGGCCTCGGTTGCGCGGCGGTCATGCCGCTGGGCTCGCCGATCGGCAGCGGCATGGGGATCAACAACCCCTACAACATCGCCCTCATCGTCGACCAGGCCACGGTCCCGGTCGTCCTCGACGCCGGGGTGGGCACGGCTTCCGACGCCGCCCTCGCGATGGAGCTGGGCTGTGACGCCGTACTGCTGGCCTCCGCGGTGACCCGGGCCCAGGACCCGGTGGCCATGGCGGAGGCCATGCGCCACGCCGTCGCCGGGGGGCGGATCGCCCGGCGGGCCGGCCGCATCCCCCGTCGTCACTACGCCGACGCCTCGACCGCGGATGAGGGCCGGGCCGATCTGCTGGGGCCTGAGCTCTGATGCGCCTCCTCGTGCTCACCGACCGGGACCAGTCCCGCGCCGCCGGGCGCAACCTGGCCGAGACGGTCGCCGCGGCAGTGGCGGGTGGGGCGACCGCCGTCGTCTACCGGGAGAAGGCGCTGCCCCACCCCCAACGCCGGGCACTGGGGGAGCGGGTGGCCGAGGCCTGCGGCACCGCCGAGCTGATCGTGGCGTCCGACCCCGAGTTGGCCCGCGAGCTGGGGGCCACCACCGTCCACCTCGCGGCCGACGACCCGTGGCCCGAGGGGGACGACCTCATCGTGGGCCAGTCCTGCCATGGCGCGGTGGAGCTGGCGGGCGCCGCCGCCCACGGAGCCGCCTACGCCACCCTGTCGCCGATCTTCGCCACCGACAGCAAGCCCGGGTACGGGCCGGCACTCGGCCTCGACGAGCTCGCCGCTCTGGTGGCCGACACCCCTGTCCCGGTCCTCGCCCTGGGCGGTGTCCGGGCCGACACGGTCGGGGCGTGCCTGGCGGCCGGTGCGGCCGGCGTGGCGGTGATGGGCGCGGTCATGGGGGCCGACGATCCCGCGGCGGCGGTCCGCGCCCTGCTCGATCAGGAGGTGGTCTCGTGACCCCGCCCGTCGCCCTGACCATCGCCGGATCCGACTCCGGCGGCGGCGCGGGCATCCAGGCCGACCTCAAGACGTTCGCCGCCCTCGGGGTCTTCGGCACCACCGCCATCACCGCGGTGACCAGCCAGAACACCGTGGCGGTGACGAGGGTCGACGTGCTCGACCCTCGGGCGGTCGATGCCCAGATCGACGCCGTGCTCGCCGACCTGCCGGTGGCCGCGGTCAAGACCGGCATGTTGGCCACCGTCGAGATCGTCGAGCTCGTCGCGCGGCGGGCGGCGGCGGGGGACCTGCCCCACCTCGTGGTGGACCCGGTGATGGTGGCCAGCAGCGGCGACCGGCTCCTGGCCGAGGACGCCGAAGCCGCCTACCGCGAGCTGCTGTTCCCCCACGCCGAGGTCATCACCCCGAACCTGCTGGAGGCGTCGGTCATCCTGGGGCGCCAGCTGGAGGACACCGCCGACGCCGCCGCGGCCGCCCGCGAGCTGAGCGCCGGATGCGACGCCTGGGTCGTGGTCAAGGGCGGCCACCTGGACGGCTCGGCCACCGACGCGGTCGCGCATTCCTCAGGCGACACCGTGCTCACCGGCGAGCGCATCGACACCCCGAACGTCCACGGCACGGGCTGCTCCTTCGCCTCCGCCACCGCCGCCGGACTGGCCCAGGGCCTCGAGCCCCTGGCCGCCCTGCGCCAGGCCAAGCACCTCATCGACCGCGGCGTCCGGGGTGGCGCCCGCTGGCGCCTCGGGGCCGGCCACGGACCGATCGACCACTTCGGATGGGAGTCCTCGCCTTGATCTCCACCACCCTCGCCCTCACCGCCCTCGTGGTGGTCCTCGGTGCCATGGTCCTGGTGGCCCGGGGGGCCGGCACGAGCGGCGACGTCGACCAGTACCTCACCGCCCGGGACAGCCAGTCGGTCAACCGTCTCGCCCTGGCGTTCATGGCCTCGGGCCTCGGCTCCTGGATCCTGTTCGCCCCGCCCGAGGTCGGTCAGGCCCTCGGCATCCTCGGCGTGCTCGGCTACGCGATCGGTGGCGCCCTGCCCTTCCTGGCCTACGCCTGGCTCGGGCCGAAGATCCGGGCCGCCGCCCCCGACGGGGTCACCCTGACCGACTGGGTGCGGATGCGCTTCGGGCGACCCGCCCAGGCCTGGGTGGCCTTCGTGTCGGTCTTCTACATGTTCATGTTCATCACCGCGGAGCTGACCGCCATCGGCGGGGTCATGGACCTCCTCGGTGGCATCGACCCGTGGGTGTCGATCATCGCGGTGGCTGCGGTCACCGCCGGGTACACGGCCTGGGGCGGGCTCCCCGCCTCGCTGCGGACCGATCAGGTCCAGGCCGTGATGATCATCGTCTTGGTCAGCCTGGCCCTCGTGGCCATGTTCCTCCACGTCGACGACCCGCTGGCCCGGGCCCGAGACGGTGGCCTCGACACGTTCTCCCGGGCCGGATGGGAGAGCATCATCGTCCTGGGCATCGCCATCACCGCGGCCAACCTCTTCCACCAGGGGTACTGGCAGCGGACGTGGTCGGCGGCCGACGCCTCGGTGGTGACCCGGGCCGGTCGGGGTGCGGCTCTCCTGTCGTTCCTGGTCCTCCTCCCCGTGGGCTTCACCGGCCTGGTCGCCGGCGGCATCGCCGTCTTCGAGGGCACCGAGCCCTCGCCCGTGCCCTTCTTCGCCCTGCTCGACGGCCTGCCCGAGGTGATCATCCTCGTCGTCGCCGTCCTGGCCATCGCTCTGGTGGCCTCCAGCGTGGACACGCTCGAGAGCGCCCTCGCGGCCCTGATCGACCGGGACCTCAGCGCTGGGCGCCTCACCCTGACCGGGGCGAAGATCATCACCGTCGTGCTGACGGTGCCCGCCGTGCTCATCGCCCTCAAGGGCTACGACGTGCTCCGCCTGTTCCTCATCGCCGACCTCGTCGCGGCGGCGACCGTCGTCCCGGTGTTCCTGGGCCTGCGTCGGGCCGCCTCGAGTGCCTCGGTCATCGCGGGCTCGGTGGCCGGGCTGGCCTCCGTGGTGGTCCTCGGGATCGTGCAGGAGGGGACCCTCGAGGCCGGCATCGATCTGCTGACCGTGGCCAGCAGCCCCGGTCTCGACCTCGGCTCCTTCGTGATCGCCCCGCTCGTGTCCTGGGTGGTCGCCGAGGGTGTGGCCCGGTTGACCCCCCGGGAAGAGCCGGCGATCAGCTGAGGAGGGCGGCGGCCTCGCGGTCGACCAGCCAGACCACCTGCTCGGCCCGGATGCGGGACGCCGGGGTATCGCCCGCCACGGTGGCGGCCATCGCCTCGGCCTTCTCGGCCCCGCTCACGGTGACCAGCGCCAGCCGGGCCCGCTCGATGCCACTGAAGGTCAGGGTCTCGCGGGGGTGCGGGTTGCGACCGGTGGGGTCCTCGTTCATCACGACCAGTCGACCGGGGTCGGCGTCGAGGGCGGGGGAGTCGGGGAAGAGCGAGGCCGTGTGGCCGTCGGCCCCCAGGCCGAGGTGGATCACGTCGAACTGACCGACCTCGCCCACCAGCTGGTGGTAGCGGTCCGGGCCGTCCTCACACCGCATCGGGAAGTTGGCGTTGACCGCGCCGACGTTCTCGAGGAGCGCCTCCCGGCCGAGGCGGTAGTTGGAGTCCCCGTGGTCGAGGGGGACACAGCGCTCGTCGCCCCAGTAGACGTCGACCCGCCACCAGTCGATCTGGGCGCCGCCGGCGTCGGCCAGGGACTCATAACAGGTGCGGGCGGTCGACCCGCCGGACAGCACGAGCGAGAAGAAGTCGGCCGGACGCGCGAGGAAGGCCTCGATCACGCGCTCGGCGAACTCCGCCGCCACGCTGTCGACCACCATCAGCTCCCCGACCACGGGACCGACGTTAGGCGACGTCAGCGCCGCGCCCCGGACCGATGGGGCGGCTCAGGCTGCGCCGAGGGCCTCGGCCTTGCTCCCCAGGGTGTCGAGCAGCTCGTCGAAGGACTTCTCGAAGGCGGCCACGCCCTCGTCCTCCAGACGGCGACCGACGTCGTCCAGGTCGACGCCCGCGGCTTCCACGGCGGCGAGGACGGCCTTCGCCGCCGCCGGGTCGGCGTCGATCGTGCGGGCCACGGTGCCGTGGTCCTCGAAGGCCACCAGCGTCCCGTCGGGGACCGTGTTCACCGTGTCGGGCCCGATGAGCGCATCGATGTAGAGCGTGTCGGGGTAGGCCTCGTTCTTGGTCGAGGTCGAGGCCCAGAGGGGGCGCTGGACCCGGGCCCCGCGCTCGGCCAGGGCGTCCCAACGGGGCCCCGAGAAGGTCTGCAGGAACAGGTCGTAGGCCGCCTGGGCCTGGGCCACCGCGGCCCGACCCCGCAGGGCGAGGGCCTCGGGGGTGCCGATCTCGTCGAGGCGCCGGTCCACCTCGGTGTCGACCCGGCTGATGAAGAACGAGGCCACGCTGCTGATGGCGGTCAGGTCGCCGGTGCAGGCCTCCAGGCCACTCAGGTAGGCCTCCATGACCGCCTGGTACCTCTCGAGGGAGAAGATCAGCGTGACGTTGATGCTCCGGCCCTCGCTGATCATCTGCCGGATGGCCGGGATGCCCTCGGCGGTGCCCGGGATCTTGACGTAGAGGTTGGGCTCGGCGATGCGCTCGTGCAGCTCACGGGCCGCGGCGATGGTGCCGTCGGTGTCCCGGGCCAGCGCCGGGGCGACCTCGACCGACACGAAGCCGTCCTCCCCGCCGCTGCTGTCGTAGACCGGTCGCAGGATGGCGAGGGCCCCCTCGATGTCCTGGACCACCAGGGCCCAGTAGGCGTCGTCGATGCTCTGTCCGGCCAGCTCGGTGAGCTGGGCGTCGTAGTCCTCGCCGGAGCCCATCGCCTTCTGGAAGATCGACGGGTTCGACGTGATCCCCCGGATGCCCTTGTCGACCCACGCCTGCAGCTCACCACCGGTGATCCAGCCCCGGCGCAGGTTGTCCAGCCACGGGGACTGGCCCTGCTCGTCATAGAGGCGCTGCAGCTTGGTCATCGGGTACCTCCGGGTCGGACGGGCATCAGGCGAGGAGACGACGGGCCGACTCGGCCACGGCCGTCGGGTTGAAGCCGAGCTTGTCGAGGGCTTCGGCCCCCGGCGCGGAGGCGCCGAAGCGGTCCAGGCCGTGGGGGAGGTCCACCCAGCGCTCCCAGCCGAAGGTCACCCCGGCCTCGACCGAGAGCGACGGCACACCGGCGGGCAGCACCGTGGCGCGGTAGGCGTCGTCCTGGGCCGCGAAGAGATCCCAGGACGGCATGGAGACGACCCGGCAGGCCGTCCCCTCGTCGGCCAGCAGCGCGGCGGTGGCGACGCAGAGCGACACCTCGCTGCCGGTGCCCACCAGCACGAGATCCGGCGTCCCGTCGGGATCGGCCAGCACGTAGGCGCCCTTCTCGACGCCGCCGGCCGCGGTGCCCTCCAGCACCGGCAGGTCCTGGCGGCTGAGGATGAGGGCGACGGGGCCCGAGGCCTCGACCGCGATCCGCCAGGCCGCCGCGGTCTCGTTGGCGTCCGCCGGACGCACCACGCACAGGTTCGGGATGGCGCGCAGGGCGGCGATGTGCTCGACCGGCTGGTGCGTGGGACCGTCCTCGCCGACCCCGACCGAGTCGTGGCTCCACGAGTAGATGACGTGCGCGTTGGAGATGGCGGCCAGGCGGACCGCCGGACGCATGTAGTCGCTGAACACGAGGAACGTGCCACCGACGGGCAGGGACCCGCCGTGCAGGGCCATGCCGTTCATGACCCCACCCATGCCGTGTTCGCGGACGCCCCAGTGGAACTGTCGACCGGCGCGGTCCTCGGGGCCGAAGGGGACGCCGTCGGCGATCTCGGTCCCCGTGTTGCCGGTGAGGTCGGCGCCCCCACCGACCAGGCCGGGCACCTTCTCGAGGAGGGCGTTGAGGCAGGCCGCACTGGCCTTGCGGGTGGCCACCTCCTCACCGGCGTCCCACGACGGGAGGTCGTCGGCCCACCCGGCCAGGCCGTGGCCCCCGAGCGCGGCCTCGAAGGCCACACGCCGGTCGTCGGTGTCGGCCAGGCGCTTCTCCCAGGCCTCACGGGCGGGGCGGCCCCGCCGGCCGGCCTCGCGGTAGAGGGCGAGGACCTCGTCGGGGATGTAGAAGGTCTCGTCCGGCGGGAGGCCCATGACCTCCTTGGTCACGGCGATCTCGGCCGCGTCGAAGGGGTTCCCGTGGGCCTTGTAGCTGTCGGTGAACTTGGGCGAGGGGTAGGCGATGTGGCTGCGGAGCACGAGCAGCGAGGGGGCGTCCTCGACCGCCATGGCCCGCCGCAGGCCGGCCTCCAGCACGTCGGTGTCGTTGGCCGCCTCGCCGAGGTCCTCGACGTGCCAGCCGTAGGCGCCGAAGCGCGCCGGGGCGTTGTCGGACAGCGCGAGCTCGGTGGGGCCGTCGATCGAGATGTGGTTGTCGTCGTAGACGTAGACCAGCCGACCGAGGCCGAGGTGGCCGGCCAGCGACGCGGCCTCGTGGGAGATCCCCTCGGACAGGTCACCGTCGCCACAGATCACGAAGGTGTGGTGATCACAGAGCTCGGGTCCGAAGCGGGCCCGGAGCCGCTCCTCGGTGATGCCCATGCCCACGCCGTTGGCCACGCCCTGGCCCAGCGGCCCGGTCGTGACCTCCACTCCCGGGGTGTGGTTGCGCTCCGGGTGGCCGGGTGTGGCCGAGCCCCACTGACGGAAGTCCCGCAGGTCCTGGAGGGACACGCCGTGCCCGGTGAGGTGGAGCATGGAGTAGAGCAGGATCGAGGCGTGGCCGGCGGACAGCACGAAGCGGTCGCGGTCGGGCCACTCGGGGTGCTCGGCGTCGTAGGTCATGACCCGCGTCCAGAGCACGTGGGCGAGGGGCGCGAGTGCCATCGCGGTGCCTTGGTGCCCGGACTTCGCCGCCTCCGGCCCGTCCATCGACAGGCCTCGGATGACGTTGATCGCCTGTTCCTCGAGGGTCAAACCAGCCTCCCCAGCCGTAGTCCTGCGACCCTACCCAGCCCGGGGTGGCGCGAGAAGGGTTTCAGCCGTCGAACAGGACGACCGAGGCGGTGAAGGTGTGCACGAAGTTCCGGCTGCCGATCGGCCCGAGCTCGCCGGCACAGGACATCCCCGCCACGGCGCCCCGTGACACCTGATCGTGGACGAGGCGGGCGTCGTGGTCGGGCTCGCCGAAGAGGTGGCTGCCCCGTCCGTTGCAGGTGAACACCGAGCGCGGCGCAACCCTGCTGGCCGGCGAGGAGGTGCCGCAGGTCCTCGTCGGCGCTGGCCGCGTCCCGGACGTGGAACTGAATGGTCGAGCCCACCTCGGCGACCGCGCCAATGGCGATGTCGCCCGCCTCGGCGTCGGCCCCCATGACGTTGCGGACCAGGAAGTCGCCCCGGCCGAAGGTGTCCCGCTGCTCGTCGATGACCTGACCGACGTGCAGGCCCTCCTGCACCAGGGCCCGGTCGCCCGCGCCCATGGCCCCGACGATCTCGCGGAGGCGGTCGAGCGCGGGCACGCCCGCGAGGTCGTGGATGACGTTGTCGGTGGCCCGCGTGACCACATAGGCCTGCCCGACGGGGCGGCAGCCCTGGGATACCACCGTGCCCGACACCACCGAGGGCCCCAGGAGCACGCCCACGGCACCGCTGTCGTGCACGGCGCCGTCGAGGACGAGCCGGTTGCCACCAGGGCCCCGGGCGGCCGAGGCCATGCCACCGATCACCTTGAGGCCCGGCGCTTTGGCCCGGAGGCGATCCAGGACGCCGTCCACGGGGATGGTGAACGGGTCGCTGAGCAGCAGGAGCGTGCGCAGTGGGGCCTCGCCGTCTTGGGCCGGGAGACCGGTGAGGGCCCAACCGCCGTTGAGCCGCTGGGTCTCGAGCCGGACCGGCTCGACGGGGCCGACCCGCCCGGCCCACAGGCTGATCGCCGGGCCCTCCTCGACCTCGCGGGGCCCGCCCAGCACCGAGGAGGCGGCGGCACCGATCAGGGTGCCCGGGCGCAGGACCGTGCGGACCGTCTCGGCGATCTCGGCCATCAGCCCGAGGTGGGGCGGGGTCACGAACAACACCGCGAGGTCGGGGCCCACACCCACCTGCTCCAGCACCTCGCCCACCACCTCACCCGTCGCCTGCGTGGCCAGCGGGTGTTGGGAGATGGCGGCGCCGAAGGTCATGACGACGGCGGCGCCAGCATCGTGTAGGGCACGTTGAGGACAGGGCCTTGGTCCACCCGGCACTTGGCCACGACCGTCCCGTACGACTCGAAGTCGATCTCGCCCCGCACCAGCCGTTGGGTGAACTTGCCGGGCTCCACCTCGAGGGGCTGCACGTTGCGGGCCAGGCGCTCGCCGTCGCGTTCGTAGACCACCTCGAGCACGCCGGTACCCGGTTCCTCGGGCCCGCAGCGGATGATGACCGAGAGGTGGGGGGCCCAGGTGAGCGGCAGGGCGGAGGGGGCCACGGCGGAGAACTGGACCCCGGTCAGGTCGATGCGGGAGGTGCCGCCCTCGGCCGGCCGGAGGTCGACGTTGTCCACGAACAGGGCGGACAGGATCTCCACGCCGGGGGACGGTACCGAGCAGTGAGAAACTTCCGGCGACCTGTCGATCCGGGCCGCGGCCGTTCGTGGTCGGGGTGGGAACCGGCACCCCGCCGGCTCCCCGAACAAGGAGACACCGATGAGCCAGTACATGCTTTCCGTGCACCACGACCCTGCCGACGACGAGCGCATGGCGGCCCTGTCGCCGGAGGAGATGCAGGACATCTTCCAGGCCGTCGACGCCTTCAACGCCGAGGTGAAGGCCGCCGACAAGTGGGTCTTCGGAGGCGGGCTCCATGACAAGGCGTCCACGACCACGGTCCGCCTGAAGGACGGCGAGCCGCTCGTGACCGACGGTCCCTACGCCGAGACCAAGGAGTACCTGGGCGGCTTCTGGATCATCGAGGCAGCCGACTTGGACGAGGCGCTGGAGTGGGCCCGCCGTGGCTCGATCGCCTGCCAGGGCGACGTCGAGGTCCGGCCCTTCCAGGACGAGCCCGAGGCCTAGTGCCCACGGTTCCGGACCCGGCCCTGCTCGAGCGGATCTTCCGTGAGGAGCAGGGCCGGGTCGTCGCCACGCTGATCGGCCAGTTCGGTGACATCGACGTGGCCGAGGAGGCCATGCAGGAGGCCTTCGTGGTCGCGGCCCGCCAGTGGCCGGAGAAGGGCGTGCCCCCGAACCCGGGCGGGTGGATCCTCACCACGGCCCGGAACCGGGCCATCGACCGGCTCCGCCGGGAGTCCACCCGCCACGACCGCCAGCTGGCGTCCCGACGCCTCCAGGACACCGACGAGCCCCCCGAGGAGACCGGTCCCGTGCGTGATGACCGACTGCGCCTGATGTTCACCTGCTGCCACCCGGCGCTCTCCGTCGAGGCCCAGGTCGCCCTCACCCTCCGCCTCCTGGGCGGCCTCGAGACCCCCGACATCGCCCGTGCCTTCCTGGTCACCGAGGCGACGATGGCCCAGCGGCTGGTCCGGGCCAAGCGCAAGATCCGCGACGCCCACATCCCGTACCGGGTGCCCGGCGACGCCGAGCTGCCCGACCGTCTCCGATCGGTCCTCGCCGTCGTCTACCTCGTCTTCAACGAGGGCTACACGGCCTCGGCGGGCGACGAGCTGGGCCGTGAGGACCTGGTGGTCGAGGCGATCCGCCTGGGTCGGGTCCTGGTCGAGCTGCTGCCCGACGAGCCCGAGGTGCACGGCCTCCTCGCCCTGATGCTGCTGACCGCCTCCCGTCGGCCCGCCCGCACCGCCGACGACGGGTCCCTCGTCCTGCTGGCCGACCAGGACCGCTCACTCTGGGACCGCGCCATGGCCGACGAGGGGCGGGCCATCGTCGCCGCCTGCATCCGCCGCGGCCTCCCCGGTCCGTACCAGGTGCAGGCCGCCATCGCCGCCGTGCACAGCGATGCGGCGTCGGCCGAAGAGACCGCCTGGGCCCAGATCCTGGCCAACTACGACCACCTCCTCGCGCTCACCCCGTCTCCGATCGTGGCCCTGAACCGGGCCGTGGCCCTCGCCGAGGTGGAGGGCCCGGCGGAAGGGCTCGCCGAGGTGGACGGCCTGGACCTCGAGACGTTCCACCTCTTCCACGCCACCCGGGCCGACCTCCTGGTCCGCCTCGACCGACCCGCCGAAGCCGCCGAGGCCTACGACCGGGCCCTGGACCTGGTGGCCAACGACGCCGAGCGCCGGTTCCTCGAGGAGCGTCGAGCCGGTTTGGGCTGAGCCTGATCCGGGTCGTCGGGCTGCGGCCCGTCGGCGAGTTCACGTCCACCGGCTGGGGCGACCGATAGCAGGCACGGGGACGTGGAGTCGGGCTGGAGTCCTCGGGGGCACGACGCGGTCCCGGGCCGCCCGAATCTCACCGGTGGTGACCACCTCTCGTTCTGGCGCCCGATCCGGCGCCTATAGGAACCAAATCAGGCGCCAGAACGAGGAGGGACCGGTTGGAGGGCTTGTTTGGCCACGGAACGTGGGATTCGCACGCCCCCGACCGTTTCGGCCCGACCCCACGCCCCCGTGGTTGCCATCGGTTTCGCCCAGCTCGACGGCGGTCAGGCCAGGAGGGGATCGCCGCCGATCCAGACCTGGGCGACCCGCAGGTCGGCGTCGAGGGCGACGAGGTCGGCCCGGGCGCCGACCGCGAGCACGCCGCGGTCGCCGCAGCCCATGAGCCGGGCGGGGTTGGTGGAGGCGAAGCGGACGGCGGCGGCCAGGTCCACGCCCACCTCCTGCACGATGTTGCGCACGGCCTGGTCCATCGTCAGGGCGCTGCCGGCGATGGTGGCGTCGGGCAGGCGGGGGGCGCCGTCGACCATGGCGATGCCCTGGTCCTGGGCCCAGGACGACTGCCAGGCCACGGCATCGGTCACCAGGACCACCCGGTCGGCGGGCTTGGCCCGGATCACCACCTCGAGGCTCAACGCGTCGACGTGCACGAGGTCGGCGATGAGCGACACGGCCAGGCGGTCGTCGGTGAGGGCGGCGCCGACGGGGCCGGGGGAGCGGGCGGCGATCGTGCCCGAGGCGTTGAGGAGGTGCGTGAAGAGCGTGGCGCCGGCGTCGACCGCGGCGGTGACCACCGCGGGCTCAGCGGCCGTGTGCCCGACGGCGACGACGATGCCGCGGCCCACCAGCTCCCGGATCAGGTCGACGGCGCCCGGCGCCTCCGGGCCCACGGTCATCAGGCCGACGCCCTCCAGCCCCGCGACCCAGTCGGGATCGGGTGCCGCCACGAAGTCGTCGGGGTGGGCGCCGTGGCGGTCACCCAGGAACGGTCCCTCGAGGTGGGCGCCCAGGATCGCGGGCCGGGCACCTCCCCGGGCGGCGGCCGACGCGACTCGGGCCAGGGGCGCGGCGTAGCGGTCGAGCGGGGCGCTGACCAAGGTCGGGCACCAGGCCGTGACCCCCTGGGCGACCAGCGCCGCGTCCAGGCCGGCCCAGTCGTCGCCGTCAGCCCGGGCGACGTCGACGGCGGCGATGCCGTTGACCTGAAGGTCGACGAAGCCGGGGACGAGCGTCCACTCCGGGAGGGCGCCGTCGGCCAGCGGCCGCACCGCGGCGATCCGTCCGCCGACCACCTCGATCCCGGTCGGGCCGCGGCGCCCGCCGGGCAGCACGGCGCTGGAGGCCCTGATCATCGGCCGACTGTAGGACCGGCCGGCGGGCGTCGCGGAAAGACCCCACCAGGGTCCGACGTGGGCCGGTGTACCGTCAGGGCATCGTGTCCGAACCTGCGCAGCCCCTTTCGCGCCGGGACGAGATCCTGGTGGCTGCCGAGGAGCTGTTCGCAGAGAACGGCTTCGCGGGTACGTCCCTCAACGACATCGCCGAAGCCGTGGGCATCCGGCGGCCCACGCTGCTGCACCACTTCGCCTCCAAGGAGACCCTCTACCGCGAGGTCTTCGAGCGGGCCCTGACCGAGTGGTACGAGCGGGTCCAGTCGGCCACCGACGAGCCGACCCAGGGCTGGGACCGGGTCGACGGCGTGATCACCGCCGGCTTCGAGTTCTTCAAGGAGAACCCTCACTTCGTGCGCATCGTGCGTCGTGAGTTCCTCGAGGGTGCCTCCCACCTGGGCATGGACCTCGGCGAGGCCCTGCGCCCGATGTTCCAGCGCGCCGCGGCGTTCTTCCGTCGGGAGATGGAGGCGGGCCACTTCCGGGAGCACGACCCCGAACAGCTCCTCCTGACCGGCTACGGCGCCCTCCTGAGCTACTTCGCCGACGCGCCGGTGCTGCTCGGCATGCTCGGTCGGGACCCGCTGGGGGACGAGGCCCTCGAGGCCCGCCTGCAGCACGTGCGCCTGTTCTTCCGCGCCGCCCTCGAGCCCTGACCTGCCCGGTGGGACTGCCGGCCGGCCCCCTGACCTGTCCGCTCGGACGGCCCGCCAGCCCGTAGCGTGGCCGCCCGTGGC
This sequence comes from uncultured Microthrixaceae bacterium, assembly GCA_963748285.1. Taxonomy (GTDB): domain Bacteria; phylum Actinomycetota; class Acidimicrobiia; order Acidimicrobiales; family DATDAH01; genus DATDAH01. Next base: position 473,527 of record CAVVIF010000008.1, on the reverse strand, counting down.
CACCACCCGCACCCTGCCCGAGGACGAGTCCAAACGCGTCCTGGCCGCCTACGGCGTGCCCTTCGCCCGGGAGACCGTCGTCGACGACGTCGCCGGCGCGGTGGCCGCCGCCGAGGCGCTCGGCTTCCCCGTGGTGGCCAAGCTCAACGGTGAGGGCATCGCCCACAAGACCGAACGGGGCCTCGTCCGGCTGGACCTCGGTGACGGCGAAGCCGTCGAGGCTGCCGCCACCGAGCTGTTCGCCGCCGCCCGACCCGAGGACGGCACCGTCACGGTGCTGATCGCCCCGTTCCTGAAGGCCAACCGCGAGCTGATCGCCGGCATCCACCGCGATCCCCAGTTCGGGCCGACGGTCATGGTCGGCATCGGCGGGATCCTGGCCGAGGCCCTCGGCGACGTCGCGTTCCGCCTCGCCCCGCTGGACCGGGTCGACGCCGCCGACATGGTCGACCAGCTCCGGACCCAGGCCCTGCTCGGCGAGCTCCGGGGCGAGCCCGCGGTGGACCGCACCGCGGTCGAGGACGTGCTGCTGGCCCTGTCCGCCGTGGCCGTCGAGCGGGACGACGTGCAGTCCGCCGACCTGAACCCCCTGCTGATCGTCGACGGGAAGCCGGTCGCCGTCGACGCGTTGCTCGAGGTGGAGGCATGACCGCTCCCCGGGATCCCTACCTGGCCCTGTTCGAGCCCCGCGGCATCGTCGTCGCCGGCGCGTCGACCCATCCGGGCAAGTTCGGGTTCGTCGCCCTCCACAACATCCTCAGCGCGGGCTACCAGGGCAAGGTCTTCGCCACGAACCGGGAGGGCGCCGAGGTCCTCGGCGTCCCCACGGTGGCCGAGATCGAGGACCTGCCCGCCGGCGAGATCGACCTGGTCTTCGTCTGCACCCCGGCCGCGGCCAACCCGTCGGTGCTCCGGGCGGCGGCGGCCAAGGGCATCGTTGCCGCCTTCGTGGCCTCGGCCGGCTACCGCGAGGCGGGTCCGGACGGGCGTCAGGCCGAGGACGAGCTGGTGGCGTTGGCCGAGGAGCTCGGGATCCTCCTCGTCGGGCCGAACGGACAGGGCCTCATCTCCACGCCCGTCGACCTCTGCGCCCAGATCGTCGCCCCGTACCCGCCGCCGGGACGCATCGGCATCGCCTCCCAGTCCGGGAACTTCGTCTCGTCGTTCATGAACTGGGCCCAGCTCTCCGGCATCGGGGTGAGCCGGGCCGTCAGCGCCGGCAACTCCGCCGCCGTGAACGTGCCCGACATCCTCGAGTTCTACGCCCGTGACCCCGAGACCGCCGTCGGCCTCTCCTACGTCGAGGGGATCGAGGACGGTCGCGCCTTCTACGACCGCACGCGGGCCGTCGTGGCCCACAAGCCCCTCGTCGTGGTGAAGGGCGGAGCCACCTCCTCTGGAGCGGCCGCGGCGTCCAGCCACACCGGGGCCCTCGCCGCCGACGACGCGCGTCTTCGACGGGGCCTGTCGCCAGGCCGGCATCACCCGGGCCGCCACCATCGAGGAGGCCTACGAGGCCGCCGCCACCTTCGCCACCCAGCCCCTGCCCAAGGGGCCTCGGGTCGCGGTGTACACGACCGCCGGGGGCTGGGGCGTGGTCACCGCCGACGCCATCGTCCGCTCCACCCTCGAGCTGCTCGCCCTCCCCGAGGACCTGGAGGCCGAGATCGACCAGCACCTCCCGCCCCGCTGGAGCCGGAACAACCCCATCGACCTCGCGGGGAGCGAGACCCGGGACACCATCCCGCAGGTGATGGAGATCGTGGTGAACCACCCGTCGGTCGACGCCGTGATCTTCCTCGGCCTCGGCATCCAGTCGAACCTGGCCCGGATGGAGCGGGAGGGCCGCTTCTACCCGGACCACGGCCTGGAGCGCATCGTGGAGTACCACGAGCGCCAGGACGCCCGCTTCGCCCAGGCCGCCGCCGACCTGTCCGACGCCTCGGGCAAGCCCATCCTGACCGCCACCGAGCTCGCGGTGTCGGACCCGGCCAACGCCGGCCCGGCCGCCGTCCGGGCCACCGGTCGGCTCTGCTATGCCTCGTCCAACAGGGCGGTCACGGCCTTGGACCACCTCTGGCGGTACGCCCGGTACCGGCAGCGTCGGGGCCTCTGAGGCGCGGGCTGATGCGGCGCCTGCTCCTGCCCTTCTTCCTCGTCCTCGTGGCCGTGGGCCTCGGCTTCGGCGCGGTCTACGCCGACGCCGGCGGTGAGACCGCCGAGGCCTCGGTCGAGATCCGGTCGCCGATCACCCCGGTCCTCTCGGCCCGGCGCGTCCCCGATCACATCACCGAGGACATCGCCGACCGGCGGCTCACCACCGCCCTGACGAACCTGGTCGGCGCGGCCCCGCAGGACACCTGCCTGGTCGTCGACGCCGGGGGCCGCCCGATCATCGCCCACCAGGCCTCGACCGGGCTGATCCCCGCCTCGAACGAGAAGGTCCTCGTGGCCGCCGCGGCGCTCGACGAGCTCGGCCCTCGTCACCGGTACACGACGACCGTCAAGGCCCAGACCGCGCCGAACGGCCAGGGCGTCGTGGCCGGCGACCTCTGGCTCGTCGGCGGTGGCGATCCGGTGCTGGCCACCCGCCGGTACGCCCGGACCTCCGACATCCAGGACGAGGCCCACACGTCCCTCGAGACGCTGGCCGACCGGGTCGTCGCCGCCGGGGTGACCGAGGTCCGGGGGCGGGTGCTCGGCGACGAGAGCCGTTACGACAGCGAGCGCTACGTCGACGCCTGGCCGTCCCGCTTCATCGACCAGAACCAGACGGGCCCGCTGTCGGCGCTGTCGGTCAACGACGGCTTCTCGTCGTTCCCGACCGCGGCGGACCCCGGCGCCGCCGAGTCGGCGTCGAGCAACCCGCCGGCCCTCGCCGCCCAGACCTTCGCGGACCTCCTCGCGGCCCGCGGCGTCCGGATCACCGGTGGGGCAGGGACCGGGACGGCTCCCGCTCCGGCCCCCGTGGTCGCCGAGGTGCGGTCGGCCCCGCTCCGGGACATCACCGCGCAGCTCCTGACCTGGTCGGACAACCAGACCGCGGAGCTGGTCCTCAAGGAGGTGGGGTTCGCCCGCAACGGCCGGGGCACGACCGCCTCGGGGTCCGATGCCGTCGAGGCCGTCCTCACCGACGCCGGCCTCGACCTCGCCGGCAGCGATGCCGTCGACGGCTCCGGCCTCGCCGGGAGCAACCGGGTGACCTGTGGCCTCCTGCACCGGGTGCTGGCCGACGCCGGGCCCGGGTCCCCCCTGGTGCGCGGCCTCGCTGTCGCGGGCGAGACCGGCACGCTGGCCGCCACGTTCAACGGCACCCCCGCCGAAGGACGGCTCCGGGCCAAGACCGGCTCCCTCAACGAGGCCCGCGGCCTCTCGGGCGTGGTGACCGTGCCCGAGGGCGACGACCTGACGTTCTCGCTCCTGGTCAACCAGGACTTCATCGACGCCCAGGGCGACGCCGTGCGCACCGACGTGGGCCTCGCCCTCGCCGACTACCCCCAGCGCCCCAACCTGGACCAGGTGGCGCCCCGCCCCCTGGACGGCCCAGCGGCGCCCGATCCCGAGCCCGACGGGTGACGACCCTGCCGATGTTCCCCCTGGGATCGGTCCTGTTCCCGTCGATGGTCTTGCCGCTGCACGTGTTCGAACCCCGCTACCGGGCGCTGGTGGACGACTGCGTGGCCGGCGACGGTGAGTTCGGCGTGGTCCTCATCGAACGGGGGAGCGAGGTCGGCGGAGGCGACGTCCGCACCGACGTGGGGACCGTGGCCCAGATCCTCCAGGTCGAGCGGTTCGACGACGGACGCTGCGCGCTGGCGGCCGTCGGCACCCGCCGCATCCGGGTGGACGAGTGGCTCGAGGACGACCCCTACCCGCGGGCCGCCGTGTCGGACTGGGAGGACCCGCCGGGCCCGGCGCCGGATCTCGATGTCGTCGACCCCCTGTTCCGGCGGGCCCTGGCCCTCGCCGCCGAGCTGGGCGAGGCCCCGGCGCCGATGGATGTCGAGCTGGCCGAGGACGCCGCGATGGCCACCTTCCAGATGGCCGCCCTCGCCCCGCTCGGGCCCGTCGATCGCCAGGCCCTGCTGGCCACCGAGGGCGCGGACGCCCGGGCCGGGCTCCTGGCCGATCAGCTCACCGACGTCACGGAACTACTCCGAGCCAGGCTCGGGAGGTAGAAAGGGCCCCGTGGCGAAGACCGAGGACCAGAGCGTGGTGGGGCGCGGCCAGGATGTGTGGGACCTCCTGGTCGCCTACGCCAAGCAGGAGACCGTCGAGCCGCTCCGGGGCCTCGGCCGCTGGATCGGGTTCGGAGCAGGCGGCTCGGTCCTGATCGCCACCGGCATCTCCCTACTGCTCCTGTCGGCCCTCCGGGCCCTGCAGACCGAGACCGGGACCACCTTCACCGGCAACCTGTCCTGGTTGCCCTACCTCATCACGCTGGTGGGTGCCGTGCTCGTCGGCGGACTGTCCTACTGGGCCATCAAGTCCAAGAAGGGGAAGCGACTGTGACCACCGGCAACGGGTCCGCCACCAAGCCCATCACCCGTGAGGACCTGCGGGCCGGCTTCGCCGGGCTGCAGGGCGAGGTGACCGAGCAGGCCCAGTCCGCTCGGGACACCTTCCTGCTGATCGGCGCCGGCGCGGTGGCGGTCATCGCCGTCCTCGCCTTCGTGCTGGGCAAGAAGAAGGGCAAGCAGGACAAGACCTACATAGAGATCCGGCGGGTCTGATGACGACAGCGCTCCCGACCGTGACGGGCCAGCCGGACGTTCCGCGTCGATGAGAGACCCGGCGGGTCTGAGCATTCTGCCCATGGCCCGGCGACGGGCGATCACCGACGGGGTGTTCGGCGGGAACCGCCGCTGGCTCGTCCTGGGCGGGCTGGCGTGGGCCCTGCGGGCCTACCAGTACGCCTCCAGCCGGCAGCCCGAGGTCGTCTACCGGGCCGAGATCCGCCCGGGGGAGACCCTGGTCCTGGAGCGCCAGGAGCCCAAGAAGGCGCGGCGCGGCCGACGGTCCTGACCCGACGCCCCGGCAGACTGGGGCCGTGAAGGTCCTGCTGCGCAACCCGCGACGCGAGGTCGAGGTCGACGGCCCCATCCGGGTCCTGACCCTGCTGGACCGCCTCGAGCTCAACCGGGAGTCGGTCCTCGTGGTGCGGGGCGACACGCTGGTGCCGGGCGACGCCGTGCTCGACGACAGCGACGAGATCGAGATCCGCCCGGTCATCAGCGGTGGCTCGCAGTGAAGTGCCGGGTCTGCAAGGGGCCGGCCGTCATCGACGTCCGGCGCCACAACGCCAACTTCTGCGCCGAGCACTTCCTCCGGCTCTGCCGGGACCAGGTGGCGAAGGCCATCAGCCAGTTCGCCATGCTGGCGCCGGGGGAGCGGGTTCTGGTGGCCGTCTCGGGCGGCAAGGACTCTCTCGCCCTCTGGGACCTGCTGCTGGAGCTCGGGTACCCGACCGACGGCCTCTACGTGGGCCTGGGCATCGGTGACTACAGCGACTCCTCGGCCACCTACGCCCGGGCCTTCGCCGCCGAGCGCGACCTCGAGCTGATCGAGGTCGACCTGCGGGAGACCCACGGCTACGACATCCCGACCGGCGCCCACTCGGCCCGGCGCGCCCCCTGCTCGGTCTGCGGCATCTCCAAGCGCCACGTGTTCGACCGAGCCGCGCTGGACGGCGGCTATGACGCCCTGGCCACGGGGCACAACCTCGACGACGAGGCCGCGGTGCTCTTCGGCAACGTCCTGCGGTGGGAGACCGACTACCTGGCCCGCCAGCACCCGGTCCTGCCCGCCCGCGACGGCTTCCCCCGCAAGATCAAGCCGCTCGTGCGCCTGGGCGAGCGGGAGAGCGCGGCCTACTGCATCCTCCGGGGCATCGACTACGAGGTCGAGGAGTGCCCCATGGCCGTGGGCAACAAGCACCTCGGCTACAAGGAGGCCCTGAACGCCATCGAGACCACCTCACCGGGCAGCAAGCAGCAGTTCTACTTCGGGTACCTGGAACGGGCCGCGGCCCGCTTCACCACCGACGAGGAGGACGGCACCGGCGACGGCATCGCCCTGTCCGCCTGCGAGCGGTGCGGAGCCCCGACCCCGGGCGAGGTCTGTGCGTTCTGCCGGCTGGCCGAGCGGGCGTCGCAGTCGCAACCGGTCGCCCCACCGGTCCGCAAGGTGGCCCCCTGATGGCCGGCCGGCCGCTGACGGCGGGGGAGCAGATCATGCTCATCGACGGCAAGGACCGTCGCTACCTGGTGCGGCTGGAGGACGGCGGCGAGTTCCACACCCACGCCGGGATCCTGCCCCACGACGGGATCATCGGCCGTGACGAGGGCGCCCTGCTGCGGGCCAACTCCGGGGTCACCTACCGGGTGATCCGGCCCACCCTGACCGACTTCGTGCTGAAGATGAAGCGGGGGGCCCAGGTCATCTACCCCAAGGACCTCGGACCGCTGCTCCTGCTGGCCGACGTCTTCCCCGGGGCCCGCATCCTCGAGTCCGGCGTGGGCTCGGGGGCCTTGTCCATGACCCTGCTGCGGGCGGGGGCCGAGATCGTCGGCTACGAGGTGCGCGAGGACTTCGCGGCCCGGGCCCAGGCCAACGTCCGGGACTTCCTCGGTGAGGAGGCGCTCAGCCGCTACCGCGTCGAGATCCGGGACTGCTACGAGGGCGTCGACGAGACCGATCTCGACCGCGTCGTGCTCGACCTCCCCGAGCCCTGGCAGGTCGTGCCCCACGCGGCCAAGGCCCTGCGCCCCGGTGGGATCTTCGTGGCCTACACGCCGTCGGTGATCCAGGTCAGCCAACTCCGCCAGGACCTCGACCACGCCGGCTTCTTCTCGACCGAGACGGTCGAGGTCCTCCAGCGCACCTGGCACGTCGAGGGCCTCGCCGTGCGGCCGGACCACCGCATGGTGGCCCACACCGGCTTCCTGACCCACGCCCGCGCCCCGGGCTGACGCGCCCCGATGAACGTCCTCGACGTCCTCATCCTGGTGTCGGCCCTGTCGGCGGGTGTGGCGGCGTGGCGCCTCGGCTTCGTCGCCCGGGCCTCCTCGTGGATCGGCATGGCCGCGGGGGTCTACCTGGCGGCCCGGATCCTGCCCTCGGCCCTCGACCGGCTGGAGTCCGCCAGCGAGACCCAGGCCTTCTTGGCGGTGGTGGCCCTCCTGGTCGGCGGCGGGTTCCTCGGCCAGGCCCTGGGGCTCCTGGTCGGCGGCCGGCTGCGGGTCGCCATCCCGGACGGCTCGGCCCGCACCGTGGACAAGACCGTGGGAGCGGTCGCCGGCGTCGTCGGGGTCCTGCTGCTGCTGTGGCTGACCCTGCCGACCATGGCCAACGTGCCCGGGTGGCCCGCCGACCTCGCCCGCAACTCCCGCGTCGCCCGGGCCGTCAACGCCGTGCTCCCGCCGCCCCCGGACACCTTCGCCACCCTCGGGCAGTTCGTCGGCGACGACCGCTTCCCCCACGTCTTCGACGCCCTCCGGCCCGCGCCGGACCTCGGCGATCCGCCGGCCCGCACCGGGATCCCCCGTGCGGTCTCCGACCGGGTCGCGGCCTCGACCGTCCGAGTCGAGGGCGAGGCCTGCGGACGCCTCCAGGAGGGCAGCGGGTTCGTGGTGGGTGAGGAGCTGGTGGCCACCAACGCCCACGTCGTGGCCGGCAACGATCTCCACCGACGTGGTGCGCACCGACGGCAGCCGGGCCTCGGCGACGGTGGTGGCCTTCGACCCCGACCGGGACCTGGCCCTGCTCGCCGTCCCCGGCGTCGACCGGCCGGTGCTGCCGTTGGGCGAGGCCGAGACGGGGGACCGGGGCGGCATCTACGGGTACCCCGGGGGCGGCGACCTGCGCATCGCCCCCTTCGAGATCGCCCGTCAGACCCTTGCCCGCGGGACCGACATCTATGACCGGGACCAGACCGAGCGCGATGTCTTCTTCCTGTCGGCGGGCCTGGCGCCGGGGGACTCGGGCTCCGCCCTCGTCGACAGCTCCGGAACCGTGGTCGGCGTGGCCTTCGCCATCGCCCCCGACCGATCAGGCGTCGCCTACGCCCTCACCGACACCGAGCTCGACGCCATCCTGGACGAGGGGCGCTCAGGCGAAGTGAACACAGGACCATGCATTGGCTGAGCCCTGTGGGCTCAATCAATCAATTTCGATGAAGATGCACTCGCCGGGGCACTCCTCGGCGGACTCGATGGTGGCCTCTTCCTGGCCGGCGGGTACGACGGCGAGGCCCTCGGGGCCACCCGGGTCGCTGTAGACCTTGTCGCCTTCCTTCACGTAGGCCAGACCGTCGTCGAGCAGCGTGAAGACGTCGGGGGCGATCTCCTCGCAGAGGCCGTCGCCGGTGCACAGATCCTGATCGATCCAGACCTTCATCGCGTGGGTTCTCCTGGGGGTCTAAGGGCCGGAGCCTGGGCCGTTCCATCGGCCCGATGGCGAAGGACTCTAGCAGTCGGGACCAATAAACACGGAAATCCCGGTGGAATCTCGTCGTGGCATCGGACACGTCGGAGAAGGTGCCGCGGACTTCCGGGGGCACGTGTGTAAGGTCGCCGGAGAGGAGGTGGTCGCCATCAGCACCCCAGGTGACGGCGCATCGATGGGCACTCCGGACGATGACGTGCTCGCCACGCGCGAGCAGTTGGCGGAGCTCGAGGAGGAGGTCGTCGTCCTCCGTCGCCGCCTCCAGGAGGCCCCCAAGCGGGTCCGCACGCTCGAGGAGCGGTTGCTGGAGACCAAGGGCCAGCTCGCCCAGGCGGTCTCCCAGAACGAGAAGCTGACCTACACGCTCCGCGAGGCCCGCGAGCACATCGCCACGCTGCGGGAAGAGGTCGAGAAGCTGACCCAGCCGCCGTCGGCCTACGGCACCCTGCTCGGGGTCAACGACGACGGCACCGTCGACGTGCACTCCGGCGGCCGCAAGATGCGGGTGTCGGTGCACCCCGAGCTCTCGGCCGACGACCTGGTGCGGGGCAGCGAGGTCGTGCTCAACGAGTCGCTCAACGTGGTCCTCACCCGCTCGGGCGAGGTCACCGGCGAGGTCGTGATCATCAAGGAGGTGATGGGCGACCACCGCGCCCTCATCGTGGGCCGGGCCGACGAGGAGCGGGTGGTCGACATCGCCGACGCGCTGAAGGGCCAACGGCTGCGCTCCGGGGACCACGCCCTGATGGACACCCGATCCGGCCTGCTCCTGGAGCGGCTGCCCCGGCCCGAGGTCGAGGAGCTGGTCCTCGAGGAGGTGCCCGACGTCGGCTACGAGGACGTGGGTGGCCTCGACGAGCAGATCGAGCAGATCACCGACGCGGTCGAGCTGCCCTTCGTCCACCAGGACCTGTTCGCCGAGCACAAGCTCCCCGCCCCCAAGGGCATCCTCCTCTACGGGCCGCCGGGCTGCGGCAAGACGCTGATCGCCAAGGCCGTGGCCAACTCCCTGGCCAAGAAGGTCGCCGAGCTGACCGGCGACGCCGAGGCCCGGAGCTACTTCCTCAACATCAAGGGCCCCGAGCTGCTCAACAAGTACGTGGGCGAGACCGAGCGTCAGATCCGCCTCGTGTTCCAGCGGGCCCGGGAGAAGTCCGAGGAGGGCGTCCCCGTCATCGTCTTCTTCGACGAGATGGACTCCCTGTTCCGCACCCGGGGCACGGGCATCAGCTCCGACATGGAGTCCACGATCGTCCCGCAGCTGCTGGCCGAGATCGACGGCGTCGAGGCCCTCAAGAACGTCATCGTGATCGGGGCCTCCAACCGCGAGGACCTCATCGACCCCGCCATCCTGCGACCGGGCCGCCTGGACGTGAAGATCAAGATCGAGCGGCCCAACGAGGAGGCGGCGGCCGCCATCTTCCACCGCTATCTGACCGCGGACCTGCCCCTCGACCCGAACGAGGTCACCGACTTCGGCGGCGGGGACCCCGACAAGGCCGTGCGGGCCATGATCGAGGCCACGGTCGAGGAGATGTACCGCGACGACGAGCGCAACCGCTTCCTCGAGGTCACCTACCAGAACGGTGACAAGGAGGTGATGTACTTCAAGGACTTCGCCTCCGGGGCCATGATCGAGAACATCGTGCGCCGGGCCAAGAAGCTGGCCATCAAGCGCCTGATCGCCACGGGGGAGAAGGGGATACGCACCGAGGACCTCCTGGTGTCGATCCACCAGGAGTACAAGGAGCACGAGGACCTCCCGAACACCACCAACCCCGACGACTGGGCGAAGATCTCGGGCAAGAAGGGCGAGCGCATCGTCTACGTCCGCACCCTGGTGTCCTCCGACGCCGACAAGGCCAAAGGCGGTCGCTCCATCGAACGGGTCGGCACCGGCCAATACCTCTAGGGTCCGCGACGATGGCGATCCAGAAGATCATCGGGGTCGAGACGGAGTACGGGATCATCGTCCGGGGCACCCCGGAGTCGAACCCCATCGCCGCCTCGTCGGTCCTGATCAACGCCTACGTCAGCGAGCTCGCCGGCACCGAGGCCACCGCCGCCGCCCGGGTCGGCTGGGACTTCGAGGACGAGTCACCCGGCAACGACGCCCGGGGGATGCCCCCCGAAGGCACGATGGCCCCCGAGGTGGAGACCCATCTGGTCAACGTGGTGCTCACCAACGGGGCCCGCTACTACGTGGACCACGCCCACCCGGAGCTGTCCACGCCCGAGTGCGCTGACGCCCGTTCGATCGTGCGCTTCGACCGCTCGGCCGAGGTCATCCTGCGGCGTTCCATGGACGCCGCCCGTCGCCTCCTGCCGCCCGGCCAGGAGATCGTCGTCTACAAGAACAACTCCGACGGCAAGGGCAACTCCTACGGGACCCACGAGAACTACCTGATGGACCGGGCGGTGCCGTTCCCGCGGATCGTCCAGCACATCACCCCGCACTTCATCACCCGCCAGATCTTCTGCGGCGCGGGCAAGGTGGGCAGCGAGGCCCCGGGCCTCACCACCAAGGAGGTGCCGTTCCAGCTCAGCCAACGGGCGGACTTCTTCGAGGAGGAGGTCGGCCTCGAGACGACGCTGAAGCGGCCCATCGTCAACACCCGGGACGAGCCCCACGCCGACGCCCAGCGCTACCGGCGCCTCCACGTCATCATCGGCGACGCCAACCTGTCGGAGGTGGCCACCTTCCTGAAGGTGGGGACCACCGCCATCGTCCTGGCCATGATCGAGGACGACGCCCTGCCCCGCGACCTGCGCTTCGCCCGGCCGGTGCCCACCCTGCGCCAGGTGTCCTACGACCTGACGCTGGCCAAGGCCTTCGAGCTGGAGGACGGCTCGACCATCACCGCCCTCGAGGTGCAGTGGGAGCTGCTGGACCGGGCCCGCAAGTACGCCGAGTCCGAGGGCCTGGCCGTCGTCGGCGAGGAGGTCGGCGCCGAGGTCCTCCGACGCTGGGAGGAGGTCCTCTCCGGCCTCGAGACCGACCCGATGACCCTGGCGGACCAACTGGACTGGGTGGCCAAGTACCGGCTGCTGGACGCCTACCGCCAGCGCGACGACATGGACTGGAGCGACGCCCGCCTGGCCGCCATGGACCTGCAGTACCACGACCTGCGCCCCGAGAAGTCCCTGTTCGCCCGCCTCGACGTGGAGCGGATCATCGGCGACGACGAGATCGAGTCGGGCATCACCGAGCCCCCCGAGGACACCCGGGCCTACTTCCGGGGGACCTGCCTGGCGAAGTTCGCCGACGCCATCGTGGCCGCCAACTGGGACTCGATGGTGTTCGACGTCGGGACGGACCCGCTGCGGCGGGTGCCGATGATGGAACCCGGTCGTGGAAGCAAAGCGCACGTGGGTACGTTGTTGGAAGAAGCCAAGACGGCGGCCGAGCTGCTCGACAGACTCGGGTCCTGAGACGAGGGTGATCGATGGCTGAGCGAGAGCAGAAGCGCAAGACGGCTCCTTCCCGACAGGAGGAGGAGGTCGAGGAGGCCCCGGCCACCTCGGAGTCCGGCGAGAAGATCAAGGCCGAGCTGGACGACCTCCTCGACGAGATCGACGAGGTCCTCGAGACCAACGCCGAGGACTTCGTCAAGTCGTATGTACAAAAGGGCGGCCAATAGGTCGCAGCGACGCACGTCCCGACACCGGACGTGCTTGGATTCCCTCCATGACATCGGGGGGCATCAGTCGGCGGGGGTTCATCGGGGGGACGGCGGGCGCGGGGGTCGTGCTCGTCATCGGGGCCGAGGCATCGGCCCAGCAGGGGGGTGGCGGACCCTACGGCGGCGCTGGCCTCCCAGCCCGACGCCAACGGGCTGAAGTTGCCCGAGGGGTTCACGTCCCGGGTCATCGCCACGGGCCAGACAGCCCGTGGCCGGCACCGACTACGTCTGGCCCGTGTACCCCGACGGCGCCGCCACCTTCGCCATCGACGAGGGCGGCTGGTACCACGTCGTCAACAGTGAGGTCTTCAGCGAGGGGGCGGGTGGGGTCAGCGTCCTGCGCTATGACGCCGACGGCGAGGTGGTCGACGCCTACGCCCTGCTCACGGGCAGCACGGCCAACTGCGCCGGCGGTCCGACGCCATGGGGCACCTGGCTCTCGGGCGAGGAGGCCGACGGTGGTCAGATCTGGGAGTGCGACCCGGCCACCCCCGACAGCGGTACGGCCATCCCGGCGATGGGGATGTTCCATCACGAGGCGGCCGCGGTCGATCCCGAGAACGAGCGGGTGTACCTGACCGAGGACGAGCCCGACGGCGCCCTCTACCGCTTCACCCCCGACGCCTATCCGGACCTCTCGGCCGGCCTGCTCGAGGTGGCCTCGACCGACCCCGACGGGGCGGTGACCTGGTACGAGGTCCCGGACCCTTCCGGAGCGAACCGGCCCACCCGACTCCAGGTCCCCGAGGTGACCGCCTTCAACGGCGGCGAGGGCTGCTGGTACGCCGACGGGATCGTCTACTTCACGACGAAGGGGGACAACCACGTCAGGTCCCTCGACCCGGCCACCGACACCATCACGGTCGTCTACGACGGCAACGGCCTGCTCGACGGCGTCGACAACGTCACCGTCGAGTCCGGTTCGGGCGACCTGTACGTGGCCGAGGACGGCGGGGACATGCAGGTGGTGGTCATCACCGCCGAGGGCGAGGTGGCCCCGATCGCCCAGATCAGCGCCGAGCCCCTGCCCCCCGAGGCCATCGAGTCCGAGGTCACGGGCCCGGTCTTCTCACCCGACGGCACCCGGCTCTACTTCAGCTCCCAGCGGGGCGGCAACACCCAGCAGGGCATCACCTACGAGGTGACCGGCCCGTTCCGGGGCATCGAGGCCGAGGAGCCGGCGCCGACCACGACGATCGCCGCGGCCAACGGCTCGAGCGAGGAGGCCGCCGACACCAGCTCTGAGGACGACGGCGACAGCTTCACCCCTCGTGCCCATCGGCATCGCCGTGGGCGCGGTCGCGGTGGTGGCGGCCGGGGCCGTGGCCATCCGCAACCGGCGGAAGGCCGACGACCCCGATCCGCCCTCGTAGGGGGAGGCCCTCGCCCCTAGGCCCGAACGACGGCTTGCCCAGCGGCTCGGCCGAGCGGCGGTAGGTCAGGAGGACGGCGCCCGACGACGTCGGCTTCGCGTCGACCAGGTCGAGGCGGTGCGCCCCGGCGTCGTCGAACAGGCGCTTGCCGGTGCCGAGCACGACGGGGTACTGCACGAGGCGGACCTCGTCGACGATGTCGGCCGCCAGGAGCGCCCGGGCCACTGAGTTGCTGCCGGCCACGAGGATGTCGCCACCGTCCTCGGCCTTCACGGCCTCGATGGCGTCGATCAGGTCGCCCTCGATGACCTCGGTGTTCTCCCACTCGGGGTCGGCGAGCGTGGTCGACGCGACCAGCTTGCGCATCGAGTTGAGCTTGTCGGCGAAGGGGTCGCCGGCCCGGCCCGGCCACGCCCCGGCGAAGGACTCGTAGGTCTTCCGGCCGAGCAGCGAGATGTCCGACGCCTGCAGCTCCTCGTCCTTGAACGCACCGATCTCGTCGGCCCAGAACGGCATCGTCCACGCCCCGTGGACGTAGTCGTCCTCGCCGCCGGGGGCCTCCATGACCCCGTCGAGCGAGATGAACTCGGTCACGACCAGCTTGCGCATGATGATTCCTCCTCGAGGACGGCGGGTCCGTCCCTCCGTCTACCCCGTCCACGAACGGGATCGCCGCGATTTCGACAGACCTGGGGGAGAATTCTCGTCACGCCATGCAACCTCCTGCCTCCGTCGTGCGTCGTTGGGGACGTGAAGGCAGTGGCTGAACCCACCGGCGGGCCGGCCGAGCCCTACGTCGCCGCGACCTTCGAGTCGCTCTACGCCGAGGAGGTCGACGCCATGGCCCGCCTGGCGTTCCTGATGGTCGGCTCCGAGGAGCAGGCCGAAGAGCTCGTGCACGACGCCTTCGCCCGGCTGTATGAGCGCTGGGACCGGGTCGACAACCCCGGCGGCTACCTGCGCACCTGCGTGGTCAACGGCTGCCGGGACCGGCTCCGACGGCGGACCGTCGAGCGCCGGCACGCCACGTCGTCGCCGGGGACGGCCGAACCCGCCACAGACCACCTCGCCGACGTGCTGGCCGCCCTGCCGTACCGGCAGCGGGCCGCCGTCGTCCTCCGCTACTACGAGGACCGCACCGAAGCGGACATCGCCGAGCTCCTGGGCGTGCGCCCGGGCACGGTGAAGTCGCTGCTGCACCGCGGTCTGGCCAGCCTCCGGGAGGTCATCGAACCATGAGCAGCACCGACGAACGAGTGAGCGACCTCCTGGCCCAGCGGGCCCGGCAGGGGAGCGGGGTCCACCCGACCCTCGAGGGCGTCGAGTCCGCGATCACCCGCCGAGCCGCCCGTCGCCGCCGCCAGCGGACAGTCGTCTCCGGCATCGCCGGGCTCTGCCTCGTCGCCGGCGTGGTGCGGCGGCCTCGCCCTCGCCGGTGACGACGAGCAGCCGGGCGGCGTCACGAACCCGCCGGCACCTGCCCGGAGGTGCCCGCGGTCGGGATCGACCAGCGGGCTTCGATCCTGCGCAGCTCCGACGACCGGCCTCTCGGAGCGATGACGGAGTCACCGATGCACGCGTCCACCGTCTTCCGCAGCGGCACAGGATCTCGCCGCCCCGTTCCTCGACCGTGGTCGTCGAGCCGCCCGGCGAGGACCAGGCGGACGGAGCGATCGCGGCGAGCCCGTCGACATCGACGGCGACCGGCGTGGACGACGGTCGCATCACCACGGTCGACGGCACCGGACCGCGCTCACCTGGCCGTTGGCCGACGGTTCCACAGCGGGCATCGCCGGGTACTACCGTGTCTCCGAGACCGACGTCCTGGCGCTACGGCACCGGGATCTTCGAGCGCCGAGGTTCGACCCGTCGCCGACCTTCCCGACCCCGGCGGGTCTCCCCGAACGTGAGTCTGGACGGTCCCGTCCGACCGGGGCCCGACCAGTCGTCATTGACTACCAGGCGCCGACGGTGCATCGATCCGCATCACGACGACCAACCACCCGGGCTACTTCGACCTCCTCCGGAGGCCAGCGACCTCGACCACGGCGGGCGACCTTGCCGACACGTCCCCCTCGGCGACTCCTTCCTCGGCCCGGGTCGGGCCATCGCATGCGCTCGGCGACCGGGTCACGCCTACGCCCTCGTCCTCACCGACTCCGGCCTGACCATCGAGATCTCGACCGAGTTGACCTCGGCGCCGACGTCGTGAAGCAGATCGGGACCTCCTCGCCGAGGTCGCCTTCGTCGAGGTCAAGCCCGTCCGCGACCCCCGCCGCCACCACCGCCCTCGCCACGGCCACGACACCTTCCGACCCCGGCGACGACCTCCGACCGTGCCGCAGACCCAGGAACTTCCCGCGTGACCGGCGGGTCGATGACATGGGGCGACCACCTGATCATCGAGTTCGACGATCGTCGCCCGCCCTCGGGGGCGCCTGACGATCCTCGAGCCTGACCGGCGGCTGCGCACGGTTCGAGGAGCGACTTCGAGCGATCTGGTCAGGAGCGGTGGGGACGAGCCGGTACTGGCAGGGATGGCTGACCGTCGAGCTCCAGACCCCGATGCTCGGCATCGCAGGGCCCGTCGTTCGGCGGTGCCGGCCTCGGGCGGCACCGAGGATCCGGGCTACATCCCTGCAACCGACGGGTGACAGCCCGGGCGAGGATCGCCACTCTCCGATCGCCAACCTCGGCGAGCCCGACGTCACACCCTCGCCGGGCGGCCAAGCATCGTCATCGACATCCCCGCCCGTCGAATGCCGTCCGCCGGAGGCAATAGGTCACGGTTTCCGTGACCTATTGCCTCCAATGCGGTGGGCGGCGCCGCGCCGGTAGCCTCCGGGCGGTGACGATGCCGTTCTTCCGGGCTGAGGACGATCCGGGGCCTGACTTCTCGGCGCTGGTGCGCCGCGCCGGGCTCCAACCACCGCAGATGGACCGCCACGGCGACGCCGTGACCCTGACCCATGGCACCACCGTCGTGGCCCTGCGCTACGCCGACGGGGTGGTCATGGCGGGGGACCGGCGGGCCACCGCCGGCAACCTCATCAGCCACCGCCACATGGACAAGGTCTTCCCGGCCGACCGCCACTCCGGGGTGGCCATCGCCGGCGCCGCCGGCCCGGCCGTCGAGATGGTCAAGCTCTTCCAGCTCCAGCTCGAGCACTACGAGAAGGTCGAGGGCGAGCAGCTCTCCCTGGAGGGCAAGGCCAACCAGCTCAGCCAGATGGTGCGCAGCAACCTCCCCGCCGCCATGCAGGGCCTCGCCGTCGTGCCCCTCTTCGCCGGCTACGACCTGGCCCGCCAGACCGGCCGGCTCTTCGAGTTCGACGTCACCGGCGGCCGCTACGAGGAGAACGACCACGCCAGCACCGGCTCGGGCTCGCTGCACGCCGGCACCGTGGTCAAGCTCGGCTGGAAGCCCGACCTCACCCGGGAGGAGGCCGTGGACCTCGCCCTGAAGGCGCTCTTCCAGGCCGCAGATGAGGACTCCGCCACCGGGGGGCCCGACCTGGTCCGGGGGATCTACCCGACCATGGCGACCATCACGGGCGAGGGTTTCACCGCCCTGGAGCGGGACGAGATCGCCGAGCGCTTCCGCCTGCTGCTGGAGACGATGGACGGGGGGATGGCGTCATGAGCATGCCCTTCTACGTCGCCCCCGAGCAGCGCATGAAGGACCTGGCCGACTACGCCCGCAAGGGCATCGCCCGGGGCCGGAGCCTGGTGGCGGTGGCCTACGCCGACGGCGTGGCCATCGTGGCCGAGAACCAGTCCAACACGCTGCGCAAGATCAGCGAGATCTACGACCACATCGCCTTCGCCGGGGTCGGCAAGTACAACGAGTTCGACCAGCTCCGCATCGCCGGGGTCCGCCACGCCGATCTCAAGGGCTACAGCTACAGCCGCGAGGACGTGAACGCCCGGGGCCTGGCCAACCAGTACGCCCAGATCCTCGGCCAGATCTTCACCCACGAGATGAAGCCGATGGAGGTGGAGATCCTCGTCGCCGAGATCGGTCCCGACCGCGACGACGACCAGATGTTCCACATCCTCTACGACGGCACCGTGCGCGACGAGAACCAGTGCACGGCCCTCGGCGGCGACGCCGAGACCATCGTCACCCGCCTGCGGGAGACCTGGACCGAGGACCAGGACCTCGATGCCGCGCTCACCGGCGCCATCGAGGCCCTCACCGGACCGGAGCGTCGCCTGTCCGCCGACGACCTCGAGGTCGCGGTGCTGGACCGGACCACGGGCCGGCGCCGGGCCTTCCGTCGCCTCGAGCCCGACGAGCTGCGCACCCGCCTCGGCGACCTGGTGGCCGCCACCGAGGGCAACGGCGGCGGCGTCGACCTCGAACCGCCGCCCCCCGACGACGAGCCGACCGCCTAGTCCCCGTCCAGCTCACCCTCGAGCAGGCCGGCCTCCGGCCCCTGGTCGAACACGGCTTCGACGGCGTCGGAGAGCAGCAGCTCCCGGGCATCGGCCAGGCTCTCCTGGTCCACCCAGACGTGGGTCTGACCCACGGGATAGACGTCGCTGGCACCCCGCAACTCCCACAGGATCCCCTCGGCCCCGAGCCGGGCCGCGAGCACCTTCGCCTCGAACGGCGTGTCGACGCTGGCCAGGTGGGCCATGTGGAGATCGGCCACCCCGCCACCGTACTGGCGGGGGATGGAGCACCCTGGGGGTGCGCTACAGGTAGCGTGCCGCGCATGGACCGGCGGATCTTCGGACTCGAGAACGAGTACGGGGTGACCTGCACGCTGCGGGGCCAACGCCGGCTGAGCCCGGACGAGGTCGCCCGGTACCTGTTCCGCCGGGTCGTGTCCTGGGGGCGCAGCTCCAACGTCTTCCTCGCGAATGGCGCCCGCCTCTACCTCGACGTGGGCAGCCACCCCGAGTACGCCACCCCCGAGTGCGACTCCATCTACGACCTGGTCGTGCACGACAAGGCCGGGGAACGCATCCTCGAGCAGCTGCTGGCCTCGGCCGAGCAGCGCCTCCGGGAGGAGGGCATCCGCGGGGTCATCTACCTCTTCAAGAACAACACCGACTCCGCCGGCAACTCCTACGGCTGCCACGAGAACTACCTGACCAGCCGCCGGGACGACTTCAGCCACTACGTCGACGTGCTCATCCCGTTCCTGGTCAGCCGCCAGATCTACGCCGGGGCGGGCAAGGTCCTGCAGACGGCCCGGGGCGCCATGTTCTGCATCAGCCAGCGGGCCGAGCACATCTGGGAGGGCGTCTCCAGCGCCACCACCCGCTCGCGGCCGATCATCAACACCCGCGACGAGCCCCACGCCGACGCCGAGCGCTACCGGCGCCTCCACGTCATCGTGGGGGACTCCAACATGAGCGAGTACGCCACCTTCCTCAAGGTGGGCGCCGCCTCGATCATCCTCCGCATGCTGGAGGAGCCCTCGGTCGTCATCCGGGACATGACCCTGGAGAACCCCATCCGGGCCATCCGGGAGATCAGCCACGACCTCACCTGCACCCGCCGGGTCCGCCTGGCCAACGGTCGTGAGGCCTCCGCCCTGGAGATCCAGTCCGAGTACCTGAACCGGGCCATGCGCTTCGCCGACACCCGGGGCCTCTCGCCCCTCGAGCAGCAGGCCCTGGACATGTGGGAGCACACGCTGACCGGCCTCGAGAAGGATCCCTTCTCCCTGGACCGGGAGTGCGACTGGGTCATCAAGCACAACCTCATCGAGGCCTACCGGGAGCGCCACGACCTGCCGCTGTCCCACGCCCGGGTCGCCCTGCTCGACCTCCAGTACCACGACGTCAACCGCAACCGGGGCCTCTTCTACAAGATGCAGGCCAAGGGCATGGTCGACCGCGTCGCCACCGACGCCGACATCAACCACGCCGTGGAGCATCCTCCGCAGACCACCCGCGCCGCTCTCCGCGGTGAGTTCATCAAGAAGGCCAAGGAGAAGAAGCGGGACTACACGGTGGACTGGGTCCACCTGAAGCTGAACGACCAGGCCCAGCGCACCGTCCTGTGCAAGGACCCCTTCAAGGCCCGCGACGAGCGGGTCGAGAAGCTCATCGCCTCGTTGTAGGCCCCCACCGTGCCGTCCTTCCGCACCGGAGCGGTCACCGAGCTGCTGAGCGAGCGCGCCGGGTTCCAGCGCGTCCAGGTCGACCTCGGCGACGAGGCTCCCGCCCGCGCCTACGTCCTGACCCAGCTCACCGGGCCGGTGGCGGTGGGGGACCGGGTCGTGTGCAACACCACGGCCGTGGAGCTCGGCCTCGGCACCGGTGGCTGGCACGTCGTGCACTGGAACCTGGAGCGGGAGACCTGGAACGAGCCCGGACCGGGCCACATCATGAAGCTGCGCTACACCAGCCTCCAGGCCGACACCGGCGCAGGGGAGGAGCACCACCCCGACGTCCCCGCCACCCTCGACGGCACGCCGGTTGTGGTGTGCACGGTGCACAGCCAGGTGCCACCCGTGGTGGTGGCCGCCCTCGACGCCCGTCCCGACACCCGCATCGCCTATGTGATGACCGACGGGGCGGCCCTCCCGATCGCCTTCTCGGACCTCACCGCCACCATGGTCGAGCAGGACCTGCTGGTGGGCACGGTGACGGCCGGTCACGCCTTCGGTGGCGACCTGGAGGCCGTCAACGTGGCCTCGGCGCTCGTCCTGGCCCGCCACGTCCTCGATGCCGAGCTGATCGTGGTGGGCATGGGCCCGGGCGTGGTCGGCACGGGCACGACCCTCGGGACCACCTCCCTGGAGGCCGTAGGGGCCCTCGACACCGTGGCCGCCCTCGGCGGGCAGCCCGTGGCCTGCCTGCGGGTCTCCTCCGGCGATCCCCGCGACCGCCATCAGGGCGTCAGCCACCACACCCGCACCGTCCTCGACCTGGTCCGCTCGCCGGTCCGGGTGGCGGCCACACCCGACCTGGGCCCCCTGGAGCGCCACGAGGTCATCGAGGTGGCCGCCCCCGACACCCCGGCCCTGCTCGCCGACCAGGGCCTGACGGTCACCACCATGGGCCGCACCCCCGAGGAGGACCCCGCCTACTTCACCGCCGCCGGCCAGGCCGGCGCCCTGGGGGCCGCCCTCGTGGACCAGACATAGGCTCGGCGGGCCATGGCGACCGAGAAGGTGGACAAGCTCGAGCGGCTGATGAACCTCGTCGCCGTGCTGCTCGACACCATGCGGCCCCTGAGCGCGGATGAGCTGCGGGAGCTGGTCGGGGGCTATCCGGAGGGCAGCGACGCCACCTTCCACCGGGCCTTCGAGCGGGACAAGGAGGACCTCCGCGAGCTCGGGGTGCCCCTCGTCGTGCAACCGCTCCCCGGCGTGGACCCGCCCCGGGACGGCTACCGCATCCCCCGGGACGAGTACTACCTGGCCGACCCCGGCCTCGAGGCCGACGAGCTGGCCGCGCTGCACCTCGCCGTCTCCACGGTCCAGGTCGGCGGCCCCACCGACGACGAGGCCCTCTGGAAGCTCGGCGGCGTGATCGCCGCCGACGGCCTCGGCGGCCGCCCCGGGGGCGGCGAGCCGGTGGCCTCCCTGCCCGCCGACGCGCGGCTCCCGCTGCTGTTCGGCGCCGTCTCGGAGCGACGCCGGGTGCGACTCACCCACGGCGGGGTCGAGCGCCTGGTCGACCCCTACCGCCTCGACTTCCGGCGGGGCCGCTGGTACCTCACCGCGCTGGATCACGAGCGCGACGACATCCGCAGCTACCGCCTGGACCGGATCGAGGGCGAGGTGGCCACCGAGGGCGCCGCCAAGGCCTTCGAGCGGCCCGAGGACGTGCGCTCGGGCGCCGAGCGCCAGCCCTGGGAGCTGGGCGACGACCAACCCGTCGAGGCCCGCGTGCTCGTCGACGCCGACCAGGCCGGGTACGCCGTCCACCTCACCGGGGAGGCGGCCGTCGCCCACCGCCACGACGACGGCTCCGTGGAGCTGGCCCTGCCGGTGAGCAACCCCGTCGCCTTCCGGTCCTTCGTGCTGACCTTCCTCGAGCACGCCGAGGTGCTCAGCCCGCCCGAGCTGCGCGACGACCTGGTCGCCTGGCTGGAGCAGCTCTCGTGAGCCGGCCGTCCGCCGGTGAGCGCCTGAAGCGCCTCCTGGCCCTCCTGCCGTGGCTGGCCGCCCACCCGGGCAGCACGATCCAGGAGATCAGCGAGCGCTTCGGCATCAGCCCGAAGCAGTTGGAGGACGACCTCGCGGTGGTGTGGATGGTCGGCGTCCCGCCCTACACGCCCGACCAGCTCATCGACGTCGAGTTCGACGGCGACCGGGTGTCGGTCAACCTGGGCAGCTACTTCCGCCGCCCGCTGCGCCTGACCAACCCCCAGGCCCTGGCCCTCGTCACCGCCGGCCAGAGCCTCGTGTCCGTGCCCGGCACCGACCCCGGGGGACCGCTCGCCCGCGGCCTGGCCAAGCTGGCCACCGCCCTGCAGGTCGACCCCGCCGAGGCGATGACCGTCCACTTGGGCGAGGCGGGCAGCGAGACCCTCGACAGTCTCCGCTCCGCCGCGGACGGCGGCCGCCGGGTGCGGCTGGACTACTACTCCTACGGCAGCGACGAGCGCAGTGGCCGCGACGTCGACCCGCACCGGATCTGGGCCGAGGGTGGCAGCTGGTACCTCGCCGGCTGGTGCCACAGGGCTGACGGGCCCCGGGTGTTCCGGGTCGACCGCATCGCCGAGGTCGAGGTGCTCGACGAGCCCGTCTCGACCGCGCCCGAGTCGGGCGAGGTCTCGACCTTCGACTCCGCCGGCACCGACGCGGCCGTGACCGTCGACCTGGACGCCGAGGCGGCCTGGGTCGTGGACTACTACCCCCACGAGGCCGTGGAGGAGCTCGCCGACGGCGGCCTCCGGGTCGTGCTGCCCGTGGCCAGCACCCGTTGGCTCGAACAGCTCCTGGTCCGGCTGGGCCCCGCGGCCGAGGTCGTGGCCCTGACCGGGGAGCTGCCGGCCACCGCCGGGACCGACGCCGCCCGCCGCGTCCTCGCCCGGTACCGCCGGTAGCCTCGCCCGAGGTGACGACCTCCGACACGGCCCAGGAGCCCCACGCGCCCGACGCCGAGCCGGACGAGGACGAAACACCGCTCGACGACCCGCTCGGTCATCGAGTGGATCGCCGTCATCGGCGGGGCCCTGATCGTGGCCCTGGTCATCAAGACCTTCCTGATCCAGGCCTTCTACATCCCGTCCGGCTCCATGGAGACCACCCTGGAGATCGGCGACCGGGTGCTGGTGAACAAGCTCAGCTACCGGGTCCACGACGTCAACCGGGGCGACCTGGTCGTCTTCGAGGCGGCCGAGGGCGAAGGCGACTGCGGCGAGCCGGTGAACCAGGCCGCGGCCAGCGCCGCCGAGGGCGGCATCAAGGACCTCATCAAGCGGGTCATCGGCCTGCCGGGCGACGTCGTCGAGGGCCGCGACGGCCAGATCCTGGTCAACGACCGGATCCTGGTCGAGCCCTACATCGACGAGGGGGTCACGACCGGCGACTTCGAGGCCGTCACGGTCCCCGAGGGCTGCGTGTGGGTCATGGGCGACAACCGGGGCGACTCCCGGGACAGCCGCTCCTTCGGCCCCATCGACGAGGACCACATCGTCGGCCGCGCCTTCGTGCGGGTCTGGCCCCTGACCAACCTGGGGTTCCTGTAGGCCTGAGGTCGTAGGCCTCCAGACCATCAGGCCTGGGGGCGGGTCGCCTCCACGGCGATGGCCTCCATCATGCGGTCGACGTGGTCGCTGAACAGCCCGTCGATGCCCATGTCCAGGAGCTCGGCGAGGTGGCGGGGGAGTTGGACGTCCCAGCCGAAGCACACCACGCCGAAGCGGTGGAACAGCGTGGTCAGGCCGCCGGTCCACTCCGTGTGGTGCAGGTTCACCGCGTCGATCCCCAGCCGGGAGAGCTCCGCCGCGCCCCGCTCCGGGCCGTCCCCGAACGCCCGGAGCTTGGTCGAGGCCACGAGGCGGACCCCGTCGGTGCGCTCCCGCCAGTCCGACAGCAGGTCGATGTCGGGATGGCAGAGCCAGAGGCGGTCCCTCGCCCCGACGGCGTCGGCCGCGGCCAGGACCGGGTCGAGGGCGGCCGGATCCTTGATGTCCAGGCTGAGGGGTAGGTCGGTCCCGACCGTGGCGTAGAGCTCCTCCAGGGTCGGGACGTGCTCGGGCAGGCGATGGCGCAGGACGGTGCCGATGGGCCGCCGGCGCAGCCAACCACCGACGATGCCGTCGTGATCGAGCACGGCATGGCCGTCGTCGCTGATCCAGACGTCGGACTCCAGGCCGGTTGCGCCCATCTCGTGGGCCAGACGGAACGCCTCGAGCGTGTTGTCGGGGGCCAGCGCCCGGGCGCCCCGATGGGCGAAACCGACGGGCACATCGAGGATCCGGGGGTGACGGGCCATATGGCCCATTCTCGCCGCGCTCCCTCAAGGCCCCTCGCACCCCTGCCGATGGCTCCTCTGCTGAGGGAAGAACCCGAAACGGACTGGGGATCGAGAGATGGCGACGATCAGGGCGAGTTGCCCGGACTGCGGAGACGTGGAGTTCACCACGCATGACGTCCATGTGCGGGTGAGTGCACCCGACGGCTCCGGGACCTATGCGTTCGCCGTGCCCGGGGTGTGCCGTGACCGTCGTCAAGGCGGCCGAGACCCGCACCATCGATCTCCTGTTGGCCAGCGGTGTGATCATGGCCGCCGGTGACGCTCACGGCTGAGATCGACGAGCGGCCCTACTTCGTGGACCCGATCACCCACGACGACATCCTCGACTTCCACGACATGCTGCACCGGGACGACTCCTGGTTCGAGAGCCTGGCCCAGGACAACGACGCCTGAGGCCACCCGCGGCCAGACTGGGCTCCATGGCCTGGCTCTGGTTGCTCTTCCCACTGCTCCTCCTGGCCCTGACCCTGCTGCTGTGGCGGGCTGTGGCCACCCTCCGGCGGGAACGGGCCGGGCTGCAGGCCGAGGTCGACGCCCTCGCGCCGCTGGCTGAACGGGCCCGCCAGGGCCCGCAGCCGATCAGCCCCCGCCCTGCCGCCGGGCAGGAGCAGGTCGACCGGTAGGATCGACACGATGTTCAACGTCGGCGGGCCCGAGGTGCTCGTCATCCTGCTGGTGGCGTTGATCGTGCTCGGCCCCGCACCAGCTCCCCAAGGCCGCCCGACAGGTGGGCCAGGTCATGACCGAGATCCGCAAGGTGTCCACGGGCTTCCAACGGGAGCTGACCAGCGCGCTCGAGGCCGAGGAGCGGAAGGCCGAGCCCCCGATGAAGCCGCAGTCCCCAGGCGGGCCCCAGGACGTCTCGTCACCATCCCCGTCGCCCGAGGCGGACGCCCCGACCACGGCGCCGGCGGACGACGCCGCCGACGAGTCGGCCTGACGCCGCATCGATCGTGAGCGACACCGAGCAGGGCGAGGGGACCATCGACGGCGGCCACATGTCGCTGGTCGAGCACCTCAACGAGCTGCGCAACCGCCTCATCAAGATCGCCTTGGCCGTCGCGGCCGGGGCGGTGATCATCTGGATCTTCTATGACCCGATCCTGGACTTCCTGAAGGCCCCGCTCGACGAGGCCGACCCCGACGCCGTCCTGATCCTGACCGACCCCCTCCAGGGCCTCGCCACCCGCTTCAAGGTGTCCGGCTACGGCGGTGTCGCGCTGGCCACGCCGATCATCCTCTGGCAGCTGTGGCGGTTCATCACGCCCGGCCTCTACCCGAAGGAACGGCGCTACGCCGTGCCCTTCGTCGCCTCCGGTGTCGCCCTGTTCGTCATGGGCGCCAGCCTGGCGTACTGGACCCTGCCCCGGGCCCTGTCCTTCCTGATCGACATCGGCGGGGAGGACATCGAGGCCTTCTACACGCCGGACAAGTACATCCAGCTGATCGTCTACATGATGCTGGCGTTCGGGCTCGGCTTCGAGTTCCCGATCATCCTGGTCTTCCTCCAGCTGGCGGGCCTGATCAGCTACAAGACCCTGGCCTCCTGGCGGCGGTACGCCCTGATCGGCATCGTCGTGCTGGTCGCCGTCATCACCCCCAGCGGCGACCCGATCAGCCTCGCCGTGCTGTCGGTGCCCATGTACCTCTTCTATGAGATCTCGATCCTGATCGGGCGGATCATCACCCGGCGTCGGGTCGCCGCCGCCGCCGACGCCCCGTGACCGAGGCCTTCACCCTCGACCCGTTCCAGCAGCAGGCGATCGCCGCCATCGACCGGGGTGAGTCCGTGCTGGTCGCGGCCCCGACCGGGGCGGGCAAGACCGTCGTCGCCGAGCACGCCGTGGACCGGGTGCTGGCCGCCGCGGGCGGCCGGGTCTTCTACACGACGCCGGTCAAGGCGCTCTCCAACCAGAAGTACGGCGACCTGGTGCGCCGCCACGGCGCTGACCGGGTCGGCCTCCTGACCGGCGACAACAGCATCAACGGCGACGCCCGGGTGGTGGTGATGACCACCGAGGTCCTGCGCAACATGATCTACGCCGGGCGGGACCTCGACGATCTCCGCTTCGTCGTGCTCGACGAGGTCCACTACCTCCAGGACACCTACCGGGGCCCGGTCTGGGAGGAGGTGATCATCCACGTCCCCGCCCACGTCCGGCTGGTGTGCCTGTCGGCCACGGTGTCGAACGCGGACGAACTGGCCGCCTGGCTGACCGAGGTGCGCGGCCCGACCGCCACCGTCATCGAGCACCACCGGCCGGTCGAGCTCGAGCACCTCTACGCCGTGGCCGACGGGGTCGAGGAGACGCTCCGCATCATCCCCACCCTCGTCGCCGACCGCCCGAACCCCGAGGGCCCGGACTTCGACTCCCAGCGGGTGCGCGGCCGGGGCGGCCCGGGCGGCCGCATCCGGCACCGCTGGTTCACCCCCGACCGGGCCGACCTGGTGGACCGCCTCGACGACGAGGGCCTGCTGCCGACCATCTTCTTCGTCTTCAGCCGGGCCGGCTGTGACGACGCCGCCCGCCAGTGCCCGGTCCGGGCCGGGCCTTGACCACCGCCGAGGAGCGGGCCCGCATCGACGAGATCATCGACGACCACGTCTCGGAGCTGTCCGACCGGGACCTGACCGCCCTCCAGTTCGGCGTGTGGCGCGACGGGCTGCAGGCGGGGATCGCCGCGCACCACGCGGGCATGGTCCCGCCCTTCAAGGAGGCGGTCGAGGCCTGCTTCGTGGAGGGGCTGGTGAAGGTGGTGTTCGCCACCGAGACCCTGGCCCTCGGCATCAACATGCCGGCCCGGTCCGTGGTGATCTCCAGCCTCAGCAAGTTCACCGGCGAGCGTCACGAGCGGCTGACGCCCTCCCAGTACACCCAGCTCACCGGGCGGGCGGGCCGGCGGGGCATCGACGACCACGGCACCGCCGTCGTGCTCTGGTCGCCGTATGTGGCCTTCACCGACGTCGCCACCCTGGCGGCCAGTCGCCGGTTCGAGCTCCGCTCGGCCTTCCGGCCCACCTACAACATGGCGGCCAACCTGGTCCGCCGCCACGACCCCGACACCGCCCACCGGCTGCTGGCGCTCTCCTTCGCCCAGTTCCAGTCCGACCGGGCCCTGGTGCGAGCCGAGCGGGGGATCGACGGCCGCCGACAGGAGCTGGCCGAGGTCGACGCCGGCGCCCGCTGCGAGCGGGGCGATGTCGCCGAGTACCTGGCTCTGGTCGACGCCGGCGAGGTCCGCCGCGAGCGTCCGCCCGCAGCGGGTCATCGAGGAGCGGCTGAGCGAGCTGAGCCCCGGCGACGTGGTCGACGCCCCGATGAAGGACGGTCACGAGCGGGTCGCGGTCCTCTCGGTCGCCCACCGGGCCCAGGGCCACGTGCGGGTGCGGGCCATCAACCGGTCCGGCCGGGTCCTGACCTTCGGCGCCCAGACCGTGACGGCGCCACCGGTGCCCCTCGGCAGCCTCGAGCTGCCGGAGCCCTACCGCCCCAACAACCAGAAGTTCCGCAGCGAGGTGGCCCGACGGCTGGACCGGGCCAAGACCCGCCGCCCGAGCGCCTCCAGCCGGGAGCAGATCGACCCCGACGAGCACCCGGTCGCCGGGCTGCCCGGACGTCCGCAAGCACCTGCGGTCGGCCCGCCGCAGCCGACGGCTGCGCCAGGAGATCGCCGCCCACGAGAAGCGCCTCGGCCAGGACAACGGCTCGCTGGCCCGGCAGTTCGACCGGGTGCTCCAGGTCCTCCAGGGCCGGGGCATCCTCGACGGCTGGTCCCTCACCGAGTCCGGTCTCCGCCTGGCCCGGATCTACCACGAGAGCGACCTGCTGGTGGCCGAGGCCCTCGACGAGGGCCTGCTCGACGGCCTCGACGGCCCCGGGCTGGTCGCCCTCCTGTCCTGCTTCACCTACGAGCACCGCAGCCCGGAGCCCGCTCCGGCGCCGACCTTCCCGAACGTGCTCCTGCGGGAGCGGTGGGAACGCCTGGCGGACCTCGCCGCGGGCCTCGTCCGGGAGGAGACGGCCCTCTCCCTGCGCCTCACCCGGGAGCCGGACCCGGGCTTCATCCCGCTGGCCCACGAGTGGACCAGGGGCGACGAGCTCGACGAGGTGCTGGGCGACGACGAGCTCTCCGGCGGGGACTTCGTGCGCCAGATCCGCCAGCTCCTCGACCTGCTGCGCCAGATCGCCGAGGTGGCCCCCGACCCCACGACCCGGGACACCGCCCGCACGGCCATCCGCCGCGTGGACCGGGGGGTGGTGGCCGCCTCCTCCGGCGTCAGCCAGTCGTGACCGTCGAGAAGGGTCGGGACTGGGGGAGCGTCGGGGCGCTGCCCGACGACGGGGTGCTCGTGCACACCGACGCCGAGGCCCGGGCGGTGGTCACCGCGGCCCGGCGGGCCAACGAGGAGGTGCCGCCGCTCGGCCTCCTCGGCGGGGACCTCTGCCGGACAGTCGGGGGGAGGGGGGACGAGGCCCGCGCTGCGCTCCGAGGCCGCCACCCGCCTCACCGTCGACCTCGGCTCCGTGCTGGTGGACGGTCGCCTGCAGTGGTTCGTCGCCCACCTGGTGGTCCGGCGGGCCTGGCTCCGAGGGCCGCTGTTCGGCGCCTTCAACGCCGAGTGGCTCGGGGACTGGGACGTCGCCCCCCGGGCCCATCCCGGCGACGGCCAGCTCGAGGTGGTCGAGGTGACCATGTCCGCCGCCGACCGGCTGAAAGCCCGGCGCCGCCTGCCCCTGGGCACCCACGTCCCCCACCCCGGCATCCGGATCCGGCGGGCCGAGGCCATCCAGCACGACGTCCCCACGGGCCACCGGGTCTGGCTGGACGGCGAACGGCTCGGCCCGGCCAAGGCCCTGTCCCTCCGCGTCGAGCCTGACGAGCTGCGGATCGTCGTCTAGACAGGGGCGATGGACGCCGACGCGGTCAAGGATCGGCTGGCCCGGGAGGTCGACGATCGGGCCGACGTGCTGCTGGAGATCTCCCACAGCATCCACGAGCACCCCGAGCTCTGCTACGAGGAGCACCACGCCCACGACCTGCTCGCCGGCGTCCTGGAGGACGAGGGCTTCGACGTCGAGCGGGGCGCCGGCGGCATGGACACCGCGTTCGTGGCGTCGGCCGGCAGTGGCGACGGCCCGACCATCGGGATCTTCTGCGAGTACGACGCCCTGCCCGAGATCGGCCACGCCTGCGGCCACAACGTCATCGGCGCCGCCGGCCTCGGCGCGGGGCTGGCGGCCGCCGCCGTCGCCGAGGAGCTGGGCGGCCGGGTGGTCGTGCTCGGCTCGCCGGCCGAGGAGGGCGGCGGGGGCAAGGTCTTCATGGCCGAGCGGGGGCTCCTCGACGGCATCGACGCGGCGATGATGATCCACCCCGCCGACGGCGACCTGAAGGCCATGAACGTCATCGCCATCCAGCAGGTCCACGTGCAGTACCACGGCCAGGCCGCCCACGCCGCCGCCTTCCCGCACAAGGGTCGCAACGCCCTCGACGCCGCCGTGCTCGGCTACATGAACGTGGCCGCCCTCCGCCAGCACATCCGACCCTCCGAGCGGATCCACGGGATCTTCACCGACGCCGGGGACAAGCCCAACATCGTCCCCAAGTTCGCCGCGGCCGAGTGGTACGTCCGCTCGCCGACCCTGCGGCTGCTCCAGGGGCTCAAGGAGCGGGTCCTGAACTGCCTCGAGGCCGGGGCCACGGCCACCGGCTGCACGATGGACCACGAGTGGCTGGACCCGGCCTACGCCGACATGATCGACAACCCGGTGCTGGTCGACCTGTTCACCGCCAACGCCGAGCGCACCGGGCGCCACCTGGCCGATCCCACCGTCGCCGCGAACGTCGTGGGCAGCACCGACATGGGCAACGTCAGCTACGTGGTGCCCTCCATCCACCCCATGCTGGCCGTCGCCCCCGCGGGCGTGTCGATCCACACACCGGAGTTCACCGCCTTCGCCCGGGGCGAGGAGGGTGACCAGGCGGTGCTCGACGGGGCCCAGGCCATGGCCATGACCGTGGCCGACCTCTGGCTGGATCCCACCCGGGTCGAGGCCGCGCAGGCCTCCTTCACCGAGGCCGTCGCGTCGCGTGTCTGACCACTCACGGAGCCGAAGCGCAGCGGAGGCGACCCGACAAGCACGGCGGTCATCGCCGAGCGCAGCGAGGCGACCCCGTTCCAGGACCGTCACGGTCGAATGTCAGAGCAGTCACTCTCAGAGGTCGCCGGTTGGCGGCGGGTGAGGTCCTACGCTGGCGTCCCACATGAGGCCGCTGCCGTGAGCGTGTACGTCGCCGAGGAGTTCTCCGCCGACGAGGAGGACATCCTCCGCCGCTACTTCACCAACCTGGACCGACCGGTCTTCGCCCTGGTCAACCTGCCCGAGGTGGTGAAGGGCGCGCTGTTCGCCCGCTACTCCCGTTCCCCCAAGAGCCTGCGCCGGCTCTTCCTCGACGAGTTCGTCGGTCGACCTCGACATCACCGGCGACCAGACCGTCGACGCCACCGTCGGCCTCACCCGGGCCGAGGAGCTCTACCAGACGGTCTTCTACGACTACGGCGACGACTCGGTGGCCCAGCTCGGCGGCGTGCACCTGGCCTGCGAGCAGGCCTCGAACATCCTGACCAAGGTGCTCGAGTGGGGCCGGCTCATGGCCTACCTCGAGCAGTCCACCCGGTACATCGCCTACGACGCCCGCATCGGCGGCCGCTTCCGCTACTACCGCGACCCCGACGTGCTGCAGTCCGGCCTCGGCACCCGCTACGTCGGCGACATGGACCGCCTCTTCGACACCTACGCCGAGCTGGTCCCCAACCTGGGCGAGTTCTTCCGGGAGCACATCCCCAAGGACCCGGCCGACTCCGACTTCGTCTACCGCCAGTCCATCCGGGCCAAGGCGTTCGACGCCCTGCGGGGGATCCTGCCCGCGGCCTCGCTGTCCAACGTCGGCATCTACGGCACCGGCCAGGGCTACGAGCAGCTCCTGTTGCGCATGCGGGCCCACCCGCTGCCGGAGGCCCGGTCGTACGCGGCGATGATGCTGACCGAGCTGCGGAAGGTGATCCCGTCGTTCCTGCGCCGGGTCGACGTGCCCGACCGGGGCGTGGCCTGGAGCAACTACCTGGCCGAGACCCGGATGGCCATGGACGAGGTCGCGGCCAAGGTCTTCCCGACCCCGGTCGAGGGCGAGGACCGCTCCGGACGTGACCCTGGTCGACTTCGACCCGGACGCCGAGGTGAAGATGGTGGCGAGCATGCTCTACGCCTACACCGACCGGCCCGAGACCGAGATCGAGGCCCGGGTGCGAGCCATGACCACCGACGAGCGGCTGGCGGTCGTGCGGGCCTACTGCGGCGAGCGGTCCAACCGTCGCCACAAGCCGGGACGGGCCCTCGAGCGCTGCTTCTACCGCTTCGACGTCCTCACCGACTACGGCGCCTTCCGGGACCTGCAGCGCCATCGCATGCTGACCATCGAATGGCAGCGCCTCACCCCTCGCCACGGCTTCACCCGGCCCGAAGCCGTCGATGCCGCGGGGCAGACCGACCGCTTCGACGAGGCCATGGCCCGCTCCGAGTCGCTCTTCGACGCCATGGACGCCGAGTACCCCCACCAGGCCTCCTACGCCGTCGCCCTGGCCTACCGGATCCGCTTCGTCGATGCAGCTCAACGCCCGCTCGGCGATGCACATGCTGGAGCTGCGCACCACCCCCCAGGGGCACCCGGCCTACCGCTGGGTGGCCCAGCAGATGCACGAGCGGATCGCCCAGGAAGCCGGCCACCACGCCGTGGCCGAGCTCATGCGCTACGTCGACCACGACCCCGAGCCCGAGCTGGAACGGCTCGAAGCCGAGCGGCGGGCCGAAGCTCGACGACTGACCCCCTGACAGGACGCACGAACGCGCGACCGACCCCTCTATGATCCGCCCGCGATCGCCCGGTGGGCGTTCCCACGAGGAGAGGCATGGCTGAGGAAGACGACGCGGTGGACGTGATCGACGGGGACGACGCCCCGGCCGACATCGACGAGGACCTGGACACCGAGGACCTGGACGAGGACCTGGTCGTCGACGACGCCCTCGACGAGGACGCCCTGGTGGGCGAAGAGGTCCTGGTCGAGGACGCGGCGGCCGTGGTCGAAGAGGACGAGGACGAGGACGCGACGGCCACCGAACGGCCCACGCGCACCGGCCGCGGCCGCGGCCGGCGACGACGACGAGGACCAGCCCGACCCCGATGACGTCGAGGCCGACCTCGACACGATCCTGAAGGACCGGATCGCTGCCGGTGACGACGAAGACGAGGAAGAGGAGGAGGAGAAGCCGGGTCGTGTGACCAAGGCCTCCGACGACGACGGCACCGACGGCGGCAGCCGGGTGGCCCCCCGCAAGGCGGGCGAGTTCGTCTGCAGCTCCTGCTTCCTGGTCAAGCCCGACATGCAGCTGGCCGACGCCAAGAACAAGCTCTGCGCCGACTGTGTCTGACCGACGGCCGCTCACCGGCCGATGACCGACGAGGCCACCGGCCCGGCCCGGCCGGGTCCCGGCGACGACGGCCGCAGCACCGTCGAGCAGGTGGCCGACCTCGTCCTCTACGCCCCGCTGGGGCTGGGCCTCGAAGCCCGGCGCCTGTTCCCGGAGATGGCGGCCCGGGGCCGGCGTCAGATCCTCTTCACCCGCACCATCGGCAAGTACGCCGTGCGCCGGGGACGGCACCGGGTCGATGACGTGCTGGGCACCGGCGTGGCGCTGGCTCAGCGCCTTCCTGCCCGACGGGCAAGGGCCCCGACGAGGTCACCGGACGCGGCGGAGGTCGAGTCCGCCGCCGACCCCGCGGGCGACAGGACGACCGGCGCGGCCCTGGTCGACGTGGAGCCGGTCGCGCCCGGTCCGGACGCCAACGGCCTGGCCATCCCGGACTACGACAACCTCTCGGCCTTCCAGGTGATGCCCCGGCTCGAGGCGCTGGACCCGACCGACCTCGACGCCGTGCGGGAGTACGAGGAGTCCACACGGGGTCGACGCACGATCCTGAACAAGATCGCCCAGCTGAGCTGATCGGGGTCGTGGAAGGCGTACGCCCCGCCGGAGCCGACGACCTGCCGCGCCTGGCCGGCCTGGCCCGCGAGGTCATCGCCGAGCTGGCCGACCAGAAGGGCGGGATCGTGTGGCGTCGCCACGCCGCCCGTCCCGAGCCCGTCGAGGAGGGCCTCACCGCCGACCTGGTCGACCCCGAGAGCCTGGTGCTGGTCGGCACCATCGACGACTCGATCATCGGGTACGCCGTCACGACCATCGAGACGGTGGCCGACGAGGGCCGGCTGGCGGTGGTCCGGGACCTCTACGTCGAGCCCGGCGCCCGCGGCGTCGGCGTCGGGGCCGCGATGATGGACGCGGTGCTGACCTGGGCGGGGGAGCGGGGCTGCATCGGGGTCGACGCCTTGGCGCTGCCCGGCAGCCGGGCGACGAAGAACTTCTTCGAGGGCTTCGGCCTCGTGGCCCGGGCCATCGTCGTGCACCGGAGCCTCCGGCCGTGAGCGGACCGGAGCTCTGTGTCGGAGCCATCGCGGTCGACGCCGACCGGCTGTTGATGATCCGACGGGGTCATGGGCCCGCCGCAGGCAAGTGGTCAGTGCCCGGCGGCCGGGTCGAGTCCGGGGAGCTGCTGGCGGAGGCGGTCGTACGTGAGCTGTGGGAGGAGACCGCGGTCGAGGGGGTCTGCGGCGAGCTCGTCGGCTGGGTCGAGTTCTTCGAAGACGGCCAGCACTACGTGATCCTGGACTTCCGGGTGTCGGTCCTGGAGGCCACGCCCCCCACCGCGGGCGACGACGCCGCCGAGGCCCGTTGGGTGCCCCTGAGCGATGTCGCCGAGCTGAGCCTGGTGGACGGCCTCGCGGAGTTCCTCCACGACCACGGCATCCTCCGCACCATCACCTGACCGGGGTCAGCGGCCCTTCCAGACGGGATCGCGCTTCTCGATGAAGGCCATGGGGCCCTCGGCGAAGTCCTCGGTGGAGGCCAGGCCCATGAGGGCGGCGCCGGACTGACGCACCCCCTCGGCGTCGTCGGTGACCGCCACGCTCTCGAGCACGAGGCGGCGGGACTCCCGCACCGCGAGGGGGGCGTTGACGCTGATGGCCTCGGCCAGCTCGAGGGCGGCGTCGAAGGCCGTGCCCGGCTCGACCAGGCGGTTGACGAGGCCGAAGTGGTGGGCCCGCTCGGCGCTGATGGGATCGCCGGTGAGGGCCGCCTCCATGGCGACGTTGAAGGGGATCTTGCGCGGGAGGCGGAACAGGCCGCCCGCGGCGGCGACCAGGGAGCGCTTCACCTCGGGGATGCCGAAGCGGGCCTGGGTGGAGGCCACGACCAGGTCACAGGAGAGCACGATCTCGGTGCCACCGGCCAGGGCCGGGCCGTCGACCGCGGCGATGATGGGCTTGACCCGCTCCCGGGTGACGATGCCGCCGAAACCACCCCGCTGGGTGTTCAGGGCGGCGGCCTGGCCCGAGGAGATGGCCTTGAGGTCGGCGCCGGCACAGAAGACCGGGCCGTTGCCGGTGAGGATCCCGATCCAGACCTCCTCGTCGGCCTCCATCTCGTCGATGGCGGCCTCCATCCCCTCCGCGACGTCCCCGTTGACGGCGTTGCGGGCTTCGGGACGATCGATGGTGAGGAGGCCGATGTGGCCGCGCTTCTCGTAGATGACCATGGCCGGCAGGGTAGTCAGGACCCTTCGCGCCGCTCGCTACCGTGGCCCCCGGTGCACCTGACCTGTCCCTTCTGCACGTCCTACGACGTCCGCCGCCTGTACCTGGCCGCGGTGGACCTGGACAGCTGCGAGTGCGCCTCCTGCGGGTCCCGGTGGGATGAGGACCACGCCACAGGGGAGTACCGGGGCCGGGCCAGTCACGCCACCGTGGTGACCCCGCCCGACCGCCCGTGAGCCACCTCACGGTGGCGGTGTTCGACTTCGACGGGACCCTGGTCGACTCCGACGACGCCCTCATCGCCCCGTTCCTGGCCCTGGGCATCGACCGCTCGCGGATCAGCCTCGGTCGCCTGCTGGTCGACGAATGTGCCGCCCTGGGCGTCACGGTCGAGGACTACGTCGCCCACTACGACCTGACGGCGTCGCAGCCGTTCCCGGGCGTCGACGAGCTCTTGGTCGTACTGGACCGCTGGGGGGTGTGCTCCAACAAGCTCCACGACGCCGGTGTGTCGGAGCTGGCCCGGCTCGGCTGGGCGCCGACGGCCCAAGCCTTCACCCGGGGCGAGCCCAAGTCGCTGGTACCCGTGCTGGCGGACCTGGGCGTCACGGGAGACGAGGTGCTCTACGTCGGCGACACCGACCACGACCGCCACTGCGCCCGGGACGTGGGCGCGACGTTCGCCCTGGCGGGCTGGAACCCCCGGGCCGTCGCCGTCGGACGGCGACCTGGTGCTCGGGGAGCCCGGCGAGGTCCTCGACCTCCTGGGGTGAACTTGGCCGGACGGGCTCCGGTCAGGCTTGGCTGTGCCCGCCTGGTGGTCTCGGGTCGGCAGAATTGAGGCAACCACGGGGGCGAGGCTCGCTGCCCCTGGCCCTCCGTGCCCGCTGGCGGTGCCCGATCTCACGCCCAGTGGCGGTTGGCGGGATTGGTCCTGTTCTCAGCGCAGTTGGACGGCTGTGGGCAGCATGAATGCGCTGATTTCAGGCTGAACCGGGATTCAGGTCTGAAGGGACCCGACCAGCCACTGACCGTGGCGGTGCTAGGCGGAGGATTCGTCCGAACCAGCCGAGTCGGAGGAGGAGTCGGACGCGGAGGAGGACTCCGCCACGTCAGCGCCCTCCGTGCCATCGGTTCCCTCGGCAGCAGCCTCAGCCGGCACAACCGACTCCTCAGCCACAGGATCGGCCTCGACGACCTCGGCCACGACCTCGGGCGCCTCGGAGGGCTCTCCGGTGACAGCGTCGGGGTCGGTGACAGCAACGGGCGCAGCGGGGGCTGCGGACTCGTCCGCGGCCACCTGGCGCCTCTGCCACCAGCGGAACCTCCGCTCCCACCGGGCCATCGGCTCCCGCGGCGGAAGCCTCAGGCGACGCGGCGGACGCGTCGGCCGGAACGACCTCGGGCTCAGCCTTCTCGGCCTCAGGGGCAGGAGCAGCCTCGGCGGCCGGGGCCGGCGTCGCGGTGCCCATGGGCGTGTCGGCCAGGGGCGGCGGGGGTGGGATGCGGGGAGCGCCCTTGGGGGCGCCGGCGGGCGCGGTGCCGGTGGGCTTGGCGCCGGGCTTCGGGCCGCCCGAACGGGGGCGGGAGCGACCACCGCGGTTGCGGTGGGCGGGCTTGGGCTCGATGCCGAACTTGGCTGCGATCTGGGGCACCTGCATGGAGACCTTCGTGACCGCGGCCACGAGCTCTTCGTTGGGGGAGGCCGGGATCGAGGCGGGCTCGACCTGGGCGTGTACGGGGGAGAGGGCCAGGGCCTCGAGCACCGTGCTCCAGCGCTTGGCCCCGATCTGGTCGGTCAGGGCCGCGCCGGCGGCCGTCGACAGGCGCTCGGCCAGGGCGCGGGGAAGCGGGGTGCCGGCCTTGGGCGGGCGGCTGCTCACGTTGAGGGCACGCACGATCCGATCGTCGGCCAGGAGCTCGGCGATCTCGGCCAGCCAGGCGGCCTGCTCCTTCTCGAGGCGGGCGGCCAGGCCCGTCCGCAGCTGCTCGGCCAGGGCGCGGGACTCCTCGTCCTTGGCCGCGGTCTCCGCCTTGGTCACGACCGAGCGCAGGTCCCGGAGGTCCACGGTGTCGATCTGCTCGATGGCGGCCTCGGCCCGGTCCCGCCACTCGGCCACCCGTGCCTTGGGCACGATGCCCTCGGCCATGGCCAGCAGGGCCTCGGCCTTCACCGGCGGGTTGCCCGCCTCCTTGGCCTGCGCGTTCTGCTCGTCGATGGCGGCCCGCACGGCGGGGATGCCGCCCTTCAGGACCTGCTCGGCGACGGGACGCTGCTCCTCGGGCAGCTCGGCCAGGAGGGCCTGGCGGTGCTTGCGCCCGGCCCGCAGGCGCGGGGCCTTGGGCTTCGGGGGCAGCTTCGGCTTCTCGGGCCGCTCGAAGCGGGGGCGCTCCGGACGGTCGTGGGGCTTGCGGTCGCCGCCGGGGCCACCCGGGCCGCCTCGGCCGCCGGGGGCTCCAGGACCGCCGCGTCCGCCGGGGCCACCACGGCCACCGGGACCACCACGGCCGTCGCGGTCGCCACGACGGGGCTTGCGCTCCCGTCGCTCCGGCTCCTTGGAGTAGTCCCGGGGCGGGGGCGGTGGGGCGCCGATGAACTCGATGACGTTCTCGGCCTGCTTCTTCGCCGTCGGAGGGAGGACGGCGACGATGGTGACGCCCTCCATGTCGTAGTCGGCGTCGGCCTTGACGGTGTCACCGACCTTCACGCCGCTCGGCAGGAGGGTCGCGTCGAGCACGCCCTTGGGCGCCTTGGCCCCCGCGGCACGCCACGTGAGCGTCCCGTCCCCGCGGTCACTGGTGAGCTCGACATCGATCCGTCTGGACATACGGCGGTCCACCGTATCGGCGGACAGTCGTCGCGGCCGTGCGGGAATGCCGCCCTGACCATGGCTTGTCCGGCGGCCGGCCGGCCTCTACCCTCCCGCTCGCCGCCGGATGACGGCAGCGAGGGGGTCGGGTGCGGGTCCTGCGATCACTGGTGGGCGGCCGGAGCGCGGCGGCCTCTCTCCGCGTCGTGGACGCCGACCTGGAGGAACTGCTCGCCCGACCCGACACCGACCGTCTGGATCCAGGTCTGCCCGCTGGACCAGGTCTGATCCGCCGTGGAGACCACCGTCCTGGAGATCGCCACCGGCACCCGACCGGTCCACGACCTGACCGGTGAGGCCCAGGCCTTCGTCGCCGGCCGAGGCGACGGCCTGCTCCATGCCTTCGCTCCCCACGCCACGGTCGGGTTGGCCCTGGTGGAGACCGGAGCGGGCTCCGACGAGGACCTCGTGGACCTCCTGACGTCCCACCTCCTGCCCCGGGACGACCGTTACCGCCACGCCCACGGGAGCCACGGCCACGGCGCCGACCACCTGCTCCCAGCCCTGCTGGCCCCCTCGCTCAGCATTCCCGTGCTCGACGGTCGTCTCGCCCTCGGGACCTGGCAGTCCCTCGTCCTGGTCGACACCAACCTCGACAACCCCCACCGCGAGGTCCGGCTCAGCTTCCTGCCGGGCTAGATGGGACCCTCGCCGCCGTCCCCCCGAACCAGTCCGGGTCGGATGGCCGCGAGGTAGATGATGGCGAGGACCCAGCCGAGGCCGACCACCCAGCCAACGATGATCCCGATCAGCCATCCGGTCTGGCCCCGCTGTCCGGCGTCCACGATGCCCCAGATCGTCACGGCGATGAAGGGCACGATCAGCAGGATGATGATGAGCTCTGGTGCGCCGAGGTTCACGCCGTCATCCTGACACGGCTGCGCGGGGCGGGTCCTCGAGGCCGGCGGGGCGGAAGGTGAGGCTGATGCGGGGGCCGGCCTTGGCGACTTTCGGCACGGCGTGGTCCCAGGTGCGCTGGCACGTGCCGCCCATGACCAGGAGGTCGCCCCGACCCAGCTCGTAGCCGATCGCCGGGCCGCCCCCCTTGGGCCGGAGCCGGAACGGTCGGCGCTCGCCCACGGACACGATGGCGACCAAGCCGGTCAGCTGGTCCCGGGCGACGCGGTCGCCGTGCCAGGCCACGCTGTCCCGGCCGTCGCGGTACAGGTTGAGCCAGGACGACGTGAACGTCTCGTCGTAGCGGGCCGCCAGCGCCCCGATCACGTCGGTCAGCACCGGGAAGCGTTCCAGGGCGGTGCCCGCCAACGAGGCCGTCAGGCGGGGTTCGTCCAGATCCCGCTCGTACATCCGCACCCGGCGGTGGCCCCACTCGAGGCCCTCGACCAGCGACTGGAACAGGCTGTCCGCGCCCGCGAGCCAGCCGGGGGCGTGGTCCACCCACGCAGCTCGGGCGAGCGTCCGGCGACTGACCGTCACCCCGGACAACGCGGGCGTGGCCTCGGACAGCAACGAGCCCTGGAAGGCGAGCACCGGGCCACTCTAGCGAACGCCTGTTCGGTCTGCCTCCGTGCCAAGCTGCGGCGGTGACACCCCGTGGTGTGGTCCGTGTGGCGCTGGGGATCCTGGCCCTGGTGGGCCTCCAGGTGGGCCTGTGGGCGGCGTTGGCGCCCCGCTCGTTCTATGACGACTTCCCGGGGAGCGGTCGGGTCTGGGTGGCGGTGGACGGGCCGTTCAACGAGCACCTGGTGCGCGACGTGGGCGCCCTGAACCTGGCGCTGGCCGTGGTGGCCATCGTGGCGTTCGTGACCCTGTCCCGGGCCGCCGTCCTCGCCGCCGGGGGAGCGTGGCTGGCCTACGGCATCCCGCACCTCGTGTACCACCTGCGCCACCTCGAGCCCTACGACGGCGCCGACACCTTCGCCGTGCCGTTCACGCTGGCCCTGAGCGTCGTGGTGGCCGGCCTGGTGCTCTGGACGGCGTGGCGAAACCCGGGGGAGGCCTTCTCCTGAGCGGGTTTCCGAGTTCTGACCATAACTTTACATAACGAGGATTACCGGCGGTCAGCCACGGGACGGACCTGCAGGGCGGCCAGTTCTCCACAGGCCTCCACCAGGTGGTCGAGGGCCTCTCGCACGTCCTGGGGCCCCGTCGCTTCGGCCAGGTCGAGCTCGACGTCCTCGAGGGCGGCGGTCAATGCGTACTGGGCGTCGCCCAGCGCCTCCAGGACGTCCTCCCGGACGATCACCTCGCCGTCGGCCAACCCGTGGCCCGACGCCAGCCGACGGGCCCGGTACGCCGCCTGACGGCACGCGGGCCGGCAGAACCGCTTCGGACGACCCGGACCCGGTCGCGAGTCGATCGGACGGGTGCACCACCGGCACTGCTGCCCCCTGGCCAATTCCGTCACGTGACGATATTAGGCGGCGTCGAGGCTCAGCCGACGGACTCGGCCCCCGCGCACGCCGGGTGGTCCATCACCACCACGGGCGGTGCGTTCCTCGTCGTCACGTAGATGCGGGCCGGCCCGTCACACACCACCGCCAGGTTGGCGAAGGTGTCGGGCATCACGATGACGTCACGGGGTCCTTCGTCCTGCTCGCCGATGGGTGCGTCGCCGAGGCCCTTCTCGTCGCAGCTGGCGGCACCGCCCAGCACCAGGAGGGCGAGCGCCGCCCCGATCAGCCACCGCTTGTTCCTGCGCGTCATCCCTGTCTCCTCCGGTCGGGTCGATGACGACCAGCATGACCGACCGGAAGGCAGGGACAGAACAGTCGTTCGTCAGCGGCTCCGGACGCGGCGGACGCGCCAACCGGCCAGGCCGAAGCCACCGAGCAAGGCCACGAAGGCCAGCCAGGTCCGGGTGCTCCCCCCGCCGTCGTCGTCCTCGAGCGGCGTGCGGGCCGCGGCTTCCTCCCCGTCCACGGACGTGGCGTCGCCGTCGGAGGCCGTGGTCTGCTGACCACCCTCGTCGGGACTCCCCTCCCCCACCGCGTGGTCGTGGGGCCGACGACCGTGGTCGTGGCGCCCGGCGCGGTGTCGTCGGACGGTGTGCCCGCCGGCCGGACCCCCGCCGGTCTGGCCCGGACCGTCGTTGCCACCGTTGTTCCCATTGCCGTCGCCATTGCCATTGCCGCCTCCGGGTGGCGGCGGGTCCGTGGTGGTGGTCGTGGTCGGTGGCGGCTGGAGGGGGCAGATGGAGCTGAAGGAGCGGTAGGCCGGCCCGGCCCCGGTCCCCCACCGCCAGCCCTCGACGTCGCCGTCGGTGACCGCGATGGCCCCGGCGCCGACCGAGGAGTAGGCGAAGCCACCGGCCCCGTTGTC
Organism: uncultured Microthrixaceae bacterium; assembly: GCA_963748285.1. Lineage (GTDB taxonomy): Bacteria > Actinomycetota > Acidimicrobiia > Acidimicrobiales > DATDAH01 > DATDAH01. Next base: position 432,708 of record CAVVIF010000008.1, on the reverse strand, counting down.
GGCCCGGTAGTAGGCCCAGTAGTTGGGGGCCTGGCACGTGAGGCACGAGCTGTCGGCTGGACAGCCGACCCCGTTGAGGCCGCAGACGGCACCGCCCTCGCCGGAGAACCCTCGCACGACCGGGGCCAGACCGGCCCGGTTGAGCGCCTCGATCCCGCTGATGGACTCCTCGGCGAAGGAGACGCAGCGCGACACCGGCCCGGAGCCCGTGTCGACCACGATCGCGGCGCGGTTCATGGCCTGGGCCTCCGGCGCCGGGGCGCTGAAGGCCGACCCGACCATGCCGGCCACCGCCAGGCAGCCCACGAGGGCCCCCAGGACGGCAGCCCGCACGGTACGGCTGGGCATCACGGTGCGGAGGTGAAGAGGGCCGTCGGCGGCAGGACGGCGCCGTCCTCCCACGCCTCGGGGGTGGCGGCCAGGTTGAACATCCACTGGCTCAGCTGACCCCGGTTCACCTCGCCCAGGCCGCGGAACGTGTTGTCACCGAAGCCGGCGACGATGCCGTTGGCCTTCGCCCAGGTGACGGCGTTGCGGTACCAGCGCGCTCGCGCCGACGTCCGTGAAGCCGTGGGCTGGGAGGCCCGTCACGTCCGGTGAGCCCGCCGCGGCATACAGCCAGGCCGCGGCCTGGGCCCGGTTCAGGTCCACCCTGGGCCGGAACCGGTCGCTGGCGCCCGGTCAGGATGCGACCGTTGGGGGCGCCGTCCACGAAGTTGACGCCGTCCTCGTACCAGGCGCCGTCGGGCACGTCGACGAACGCGTGCGGATCGCCGCCCGGGCCACCGAACATGAGGTTCAGCCACATCGCGGCCTGGGCCCGGTTGACGTTGTTCTTGGGCAGGAGCGCGCCGTTGGTGCCGCTGACGATGTCCTCCTCGTCGACCCAGCGGGCGCCGTCGTCGTACCAGGCGGCGGCCGGCACGTCGGTGTAGGTGTCCGGGACGATGCAGCGTCGGCCGGAGTCCGCCGCGGGGCGAGGCAGCCAGTCGGCGCCGGCCTGGTCCAGGAGCAGGGCCTGGATGGTCTGGCTGGTGGCGAAGGTGTTCACGCCGAAGCCGTCGTTGGGGCTGATGATGTGGTCGTCGTCGTCCTGCTGGGTCCGGAGCCAGGCCAGCGGGTCGTGGGCCAGGCTCCCCAGCGTGTTGCCCAGGGCCAGCTCGGCCCAGACCGCCAGGGTCGTGGCGTTGGGGTCCTCGGAGCCGAAGGAGAGCCACGATCCGTTGGCCTGCTGACCGTTGTCGACAAAGGTCTCCGCCGACACCAGGACCGCGTCCGTCGGAGCCACACCGGCCGCGACCAGCGTCATGACCGCGAACCCCGTGCTGTCGAGGTCGGCGGCGTTGGTGGCGTCGGGGAGGCCGTCGAAGCTCCAGCCCCCACCGACGGTCTTGGCCGCCTCGCAGATGAGCTGCAGATCCCGCTGGTGCACGTTCTGGCCCAGTTCGGCCTCGGCCAGGCGACCGAAGAGACGGCCGTTGAAGAGGCCGGGGTTGATGGCGTCGAGGCCGGCGGTCAGGTCCACCCCGTCACCGGGAGGATCGTCCTCGGCCGGGTCGAAGTCGGTCGGGTCGAGACCGAGCGGCGCGGCGACCAGCACGATCAGCTTGGCCTGCTGCTCGGCGGGGACGGTGCCCCCCTCGACCCAGGCGTCGAGCCAGTCGAGTGCGCTCAGGTCGTTCGGCTCGGCCTCCGCCGCGGCGACCGCGGCGTGGGCCTCAACGGTCGACCACGTGCCCGGGGTCTGGGCGTTGGCCGCGATGGCCAACACGGCGTCCGGCGTCTCGAAGCCGTCGAACTGGGCGACCTCGAAGCCACCGTCGGCCTGCTGCTGGGTGAGCAGCCAGGCGAGGGCGTCCTCGGTGACCGGCTCGGCGCTCGCACCGGGTGCGAACGCGACGAAGCAGGATCGAGATGACGAGGGAGCCGATCAGGATCGGCCGTAGGACACGCATGGCAACCTCCGTTGGGCCCCGTTCCGCGGGGGCCCGGTGAGGTGCCACTCCCTGGGCGACACCGAAGACGGGCGTCGGCGAACCGACGGGAGAGGCGGGCATCCTGGCTCACGACCCGAGGGCCGCTCACAGTTGCGGGTCAGCGTCGGTCTCGCACCGACTTCCCCCGCCCCGGCAGTGGTGCTGCCGGGACCACCCATGACCTCCGAGCCGATGGGTGACCGCTCCGCCGGGCACGCTATGCCGCCCCTCGAGGAATCGTCAACCACGCCGATTCGACGCGACGGAGGGACGCCTGCGGCATCCTCTTGCCGTTGACCTCCGTCCCCCGCCTCCACGCGGTCACCTGGCTGGCCTGGGCCCTCGCGGCCATGGTCATCGTCCAGCTCGCCCCCAGCCCGCTCTACCTGACCCTGATCCTGGCCAGCAGCGCGTTGGTGACCGCAGCCCACCGGGTCACCTCCACCGGCGCCTTCCGCCTGCTGGTCGGAGCCGGGATCGTGATGGCCCTCATCCGGGTGGTCCTCACCGCCCTCACCACCCACGGCGTGGGCACCGTCCTCTTCACGCTCCCCGAGGTCACGCTGCCCCGGATCATGGGCGGGTTCACCGTCGGCGGCACGATCGAGACCGAAGTGGTCCTCCAGGCCCTCGTCGAGGGCTACGCCATCGTGGTCCTGCTCGGCGTGTTCGGCGCGTTCAACAGCGTCGTGTCGCACTACGAGCTCCTGGGCAGCGCCCCTCGGGCCTTCCACGAGGCCGGGCTCGTGGTGACCATCGCCGCGGCCTTCGTCCCCTCGACGGTCACCTCCTGGCAGACCGCCCGGGAAGCGGACCGGGCCCGCACCGGCGGCATCGTGCGCCGACGGGGGCGACTGGCCCGCACCGTCATCCCGGTGCTGGAGACCGGCATGGAGCGGTCGCTGCGCCTGGCGGACTCCATGGACTCGAGGGGCTTCGCCCGCCATCCGCCCGGTCCGGCTGACACCGCGTCGGCCTGGGGCGCCCTCCTGGCCCTCCTGGCGCTGGCCGGCGCCTTCGTGGCCCTCATCGGCCGCCGGACCGGCCTGGCCGCCGGCCTCGCCACCGGCGGTCTCCTGCTGCTGGTGTGCTCGGTCGTGCTGGCCTCGAGGGCGTCGCCCCGCCAGCGGTACCGGCCCCGGGCCCTGACCCTCGACGACGTACTCGTGATGGCCACGACGGGCCTGGGTCTCGCCCTCGTCGCCGGTACGGCCATCAGTGGCGAAGACACGTTGCACTGGTCCGCCGTCCCGCTGGAGGCCCCCGGACTGGCCCTGGTCCCGACCATCGGCATCCTGGCCCTCGCGGTCCCGGCGCTGCTCCCCACCCGTCCGGACCCCGGCGACGCGACGCCCGCCCCTTCCCCGGCGAGCACCCGCACCGCGGAGATCCAGGGCGTGCCGACGTCGACGCGGTCGTCACCTTCGACGGGGTCGGCTTCGCCTACGGCGATGACCCGCCGTCCCTCATCGACGTCGATCTGTCGATCGCCGCCGGCGACGTCCTCCTGGTCATCGGGGCCTCGGGCTCGGGCAAGAGCACGCTGCTGCGCACGGTGAACGGCCTGGTCCCCCACGCCACCGGGGGTCGGTTCCGGGGCACCGTCACCGTGGCCGGCCGCAACACCCGGGACCACCGCCCCCGCGACCTGGCGGACACGGTGGGCTTCGTCCACCAGGATCCCGAAGCCCAGTTCGTGGTCGACGAGGTGGAGCACGACATCGCCTTCGCCCTCGAGAACCTGGGCATGGACCCGGCCGCCATGCGCCGCCGGGTCGAGGAGGTGCTCGACGCTCTCGGCATCGCCCACCTCCGCCACCGTTCCCCCGCCACCCTCTCGGGCGGCGAGCGCCAGCGGGCCGCGGTCGCCGGCGCGCTGGCCACCGCCCCCGACGTCCTCGTCCTCGACGAACCGACCAGCGAGCTGGACCCCCAGGGCGCCGACGACGTGCTGGCCGCCGTGGCGCGCCTGAACGCCGACCTCGGCACCACCGTCCTCCTGGCCGAGCACCGCCTCGAACGGGCCGCTCCGCTCGCCGACCTCGCCGTGCGCATCGACGCCGGGCGGCTCAGCCTGGCCGCCGAGGTCGGCGCGGCGCTGGCCACCTACGACGGGGCCCCGCCGGTGACCCACCTGGGCCACCTGTTGGGGTGGTCCCCTCCCCCACTGACGGTGCGCGACGCCCGCCGCTGGGCCCGGGACACCGAGCTGCCGGCGCGCCGCTCGGCCGACCCGACCCCGGCCACCGGAGAGAGCCTGCTGACCGGACGCGGCCTGCAGGTCCGCCACGGCGAGCGGCGGGCCCTGCGGAACGTCGACGTCGAGGTGCGGCGGGGCGAGGTCGTCGCCCTCCTGGGCCGCAACGGCTCGGGCAAGACCACCCTGCTGCGGGCGCTGGCCGGGCTGCAGGACCTCGACAAGGGCACCGTCGAGGCCACGGCCCGAGTGGCCTACCTGCCCCAGGACCCCAACGCCCTCCTCTTCGCCCCCACCGTGCAGGCCGAGCTGGAGCACACCTTGCGCCTGCTCGGGCGCAAGGACCCCGAGGCGGTGGCCTCCTGGCTGGACCGCCTCGGCCTCGCCGACCTCCGCGAGCGCCACCCCCGGTCCCTCTCCGCCGGTCAGCGGCAGCGGGTGGCCATCGGCGCCGTCGCGGTCGGGGGCGCCGAGGTCCTGCTGCTGGACGAGCCGACCCGGGGCATCGACCCGCCCTCGGCCGCCGCGCTGGAACGGGCCGTGGCCGAGCACGCGGCGGGCGGCGGCGCAGTGGTCCTGGCCACCCACGACGTGGAGCTGGCCGCCCGGTGCGCCACCCGGGCCGTGGTGCTGGGCGACGGGGAGGTCGTCGCCGACGGTCCCGCCCGCGAGGTGCTGGCCGGTTCCCTGTTCGCCCCGCAGGTCCTCCGGGTCCTGCCCCCCTACCTCACGGTGGCCGAGGTGGCCGCCACCCTGGCCCGATGACCGCGCCCGCCATCGCCGGCCCGGGCAGCCGCGCCAGCGGCCCCCCGGCGTCGCTGTTCTACGGGCTGCTCGTGGTTGTCGGCCTGGCCGCCTTCCTCTATCCGTTCTGGATCCCAGCGGAGACCGCCTTCAGCGAGGCGCACGCGGGCGATGCCCCCTTCGTCGCCGCCGGCGTCGGCCTGCTGGCCGTCGTGGCCATCTCCCTCGAGGTCCGGCGGGGCACCACCACCGGGGCCACCATCGCCGTGTTGGCCGTGCTGTCGGCCATGGCCGGGGTCCTGCGCCTCATCGACCTGCCGGGCGGGGGCTCGGGGATCTTCTTCCTGATCGTGCTGGCGGGCGCGGCCTACGGGCCTCGGTTCGGCCTGCTCCTCGGCCTCGGCTCGATGGCGACATCGGCGCTCATCACCGGAGGCATGGGGCCCTGGCTGCCGTTCCAGATGCTGGCCCTGGCCTGGATGGGCGCCGGCGCCGGGTTCCTCGGTCGCCTCACCCGCCGCCTGCCGACCTGGCTCGAGGTGTCGGCCCTCGCGGCCTACGGATGGATCTGGGGCTTCGTGTACGGCGCCATCATGAACATCTGGTTCTGGCCGTACCTGGCGGGGCAGGGCGCGCTGGCCTGGGAGCCCGGCCTCGGCCTCGAGGGCACGCTGGAGCGCTACTGGTCCTTCTACACGGTCACGTCGCTGGCCTGGGATGCCGCGGCGGCCCTCACCAACGCCGCGCTGATACTGGTGACGGGCCGGGTGGCCCTGCGGACGTTCCGACGCTTCGAAGCCCGGCTGTCCCCCGGCGTCGTGCTGGAGGACGAGCTCGGCTCAGAGGGCGTGGGCGCCGCCGCGCATGATGCGCAGGCCGCCACCGACGCCGACCACCACGATCGCGCCGAGGACGATCAGGGACGGTTCGAACGGCAGCCCGCCGGTCTCGGGGGCACAGGCGTCGGCGGCGCGGCCGAGCGGTAGCCACCGCCCGCTGAGGGCGTGCACGGCGTCGCTGGTGACCGGCACCGGATCGTCGCCGCCGAAGCTGCCGGCGTCGTCCTGGAGCCGGACGAGGGCGGCCACCGGCGAGGGCACCCCCGCACCGAGGCCGAGCTCGGTGGCCCAGCAGGTCCCCACCGGGTCGTGACCGACCGCCCGGATGGCGCGGATGGCTCCGGCGGTGGCGGCAGCCGAGGGCCCGCCCTCGGCGCCGGGCCAGGTCCCGTGGCGGTCCCGGTTCGCACCGACGAAGGCCATGGCGGCCGCCACGGGAGCCGATGCGGGATCCGTCCCGGCCTGGACCAGGAGGTCCACCACGGCACCGGTCGTGACCAGGTCGACCGCTTCGGCCTCGGGATCACCCTCGGCGTTCCAGCCACCGTTCGCCTGCTGGGCGGCGAGGACGGTCTCGATCGTCCCCTCGGGCAGGGCCACCCCCAGACGGCCAGCGATCAGGGCCATGGCCAGATCGACCCGGGCGTCGAAGGCGATCCCGTCGTCGGCCAACCACTCGGCGGCAGCACCCGTCAGGTCACCCAGGGGGCCCTCGCCGCTGACCTCGAGGCCGACCGGCAGCGCCACCCGGGTGATGAGCCGGGCTGTGACCTGCGGGTCATCGACCCCTCGGGCGAGCCGCCGGGCCGCGTCGAGGGGCGTCTGGCCGTCGTCGCTCACCTCGGACTCGACCCGCGCCAGCGCCGGGCGGTTGCCCCAGCTCGGTTCGTTCTGGGCCGACTCGGCCAGGGCCAGGATGGCGTCGGGCGTGCCCCCGCCCGCGATGAAGCCGTCGAAGCCCCCGTCGGGACGTTGCTGGCGGGCCAGCCAGCGCACCGCGTCGGCCACGGCCTCGTCCGGGGTCGCCGCCGTCTCGTCGGCGGCCGCGGCGAAGGCGGCGGCGCCCGGAAGGCCCACGGCGAGCAGGGCCACGGTGGACGCAGCGACCAGTCGGCGGATCACCGCGATCCATCGGCCGCTCCGCGGCCAAGTGGAGGCCGACGCCCCTGGTCGGTGGCGACCACAGATTGTAGGCTTCTGACCACGATGCGTCGTGGGCGGAGCTTCCCGGCGGGACGTGCGGGCCGATGAAGGACCTCCGTCGCCGTTTCGACCCGACCACCCGGCGCGCCGCCGGACGCCTCGGGGCGGCCACGGTCCTCGTGCTCGCCGTCGCCCTGGCCGCCGTCTGCCTGGTGGTCGACTCCCCGGGCGTGGACGTCGATGCCGGACTGGTCGCCGCCGGGGCCACCGCCCTGCTGGCCCTGATCACCTGGTTCCTGCCGTGGGCCCGCCTCCCCCGGGCGTCCCAGCTGGTGCTCCCCGCCCTCGTCACCCTGGGCCTGGTCGGCCTCGACCGCCTGACCGACCTCTCGCAGGCCCCGCAGAGCGTTGCCTTCTACGCCACCGCCTGGTTCCTGGTGCTGGCCTGGATCGGCATGACCCAGGCCCGGGGTACGACGCTGGTCGCCGCCGTCTTCGTCGGGGCATCCGCGGCGGCCGTGACCCTGCCCGACGCCAGCCTGATCCCCGTCGCCGCCGCGGCCGTGGTCGTGCCCGCCGCCGCCCTCGTCGGCGAGACCACTGCGTGGGCCCTCTCCGGCATCCGGATGGGCCAGCGGATCGAGCGTCGCCGCGAGGCCGACATCCGGGCTCTGGCCGGACAGGTCGCCGTCCTCCGGCCCGGGACCAGCACCCTCGAGCAGATCGCCGACGTCCTCGCCCGCCTGGCCCATGAGGTCTTCCACGGCGAGCACGTGAGCGTGGTCCTGTCCGACCAGGACGGACGGCTCTTCCCCGCCTCCTACGGGGCGAAGGGTGCCCCTCCCTCGCCCACGATCGCCGAGCTCATCGGCGACACCATCGACGCCGAGGAGGTCCGCCTCGTCGCCGAGAACGGCACCACGCTGCTGATCATCCCGCTGGTCGGCGAGTCCGAGATCGGCGGTGCGGTGGTCGTGCGCCAGCCCAAGACGGGCGACGACCCCTTCACCCAGCAGCTGGCCGTCCTCTTCGCCGCGCAGGCCGGTCCGGCGCTGGAGCAGTTCCGGGTCATCGGCAAGCTCTCCGAGGACCTCCGGCGGGACGACAAGATGGGCATCGGCAACAGCAGGCACGCCACCGCGCTGGTGCAGAGCCTGAAGCTGGGCGATGCCCTCGTCTACATCGACCTCGACAACTTCGGTGACGTCAACGAGAAGTGGGGCCATCCCGGCGGGGACCGCTTCCTCCGGGAGTTCTCCGACCTGCTCAGCACCAGCGTCCGGGACTCCGACCTGACTGCCCGCCCCGGCGGCGACGAGTTCATCTTCATCGCCCGGGACGCCGAGTTCGACGCCCTTCCGGTGGCCAACCGCCTCCTGCAGACCTGGCGGGAGTCGGGCGAGGGCCGCAGCTTCAGCGCCGGCATCGCCATCCACGATCCGAACGACCTGCCCGAGGCGACGCTCTACAACGCCGACCAGGCCGTCCTCCGGGCCAAGAAGCAGGGCAAGAACCGGGTCTGCCTCTACCCCAAGGGCGGCTGGCTCGGCGACGACGGCCCCGGCTACGACCGCTCCTGGTAGCCCGGACGGGGCCAGGTCCCTCGCGCCCGGCTCGGCGGCGCCTTACTCGCTCGGGCCGGGCACACCGACGGCGACCACGGGGGCCGGGTCTTCTCGCCGGCCTCGAAGGCGCCGTTCAGCGCGGTGCCGCCACCCTCCGTGGCTAATTCGCCCGGATCGACCCGATCGTTCCGTTCTGGCTCCTGATCCTCCGGTCAGAGGCGGAGGATCAGGCGCCAGAACGACGGCGCTGCCGGGCGCGAGACTCGGCGGTCGTGAGCTCGGACAAACAGGCCGTCCCGGGAGAGGGTCTGGCAGGCGATGACCGACGCCAAGGTCGTCGGCTTCCCCGGGGCCAAGGGCCGCATCCCGAACTTCAGCCGGGGCGGCGGACGCCGCTCGGGTGCTGGCCGAACTGGACGTGCCTCGCGGCCCCGCTGCCATCGGCGCTGGACAAGCCGGCCCCCCCCCCCCGCCCGCGAACCTCGACTTCCTGCCACGCGGCAGCGCGGGGCGTGAGCGCCGACAAGCAGGCCGTGCGGGAGCGGGTGTGGCAGGCGATGACCGACGCCAAGGTCGTCGGCTTCCCCGGGGCCAAGGGTCGGATCCCCAACTTCACGGGCGCCGCCGACGCCGCCCGGGCCTGGCCGAGCTGGACGAGTGGCAGGCCGCGGACACCGTGAAGGCGAACCCGGACATGCCCCAGCTACCCGTCCGGACCCGGGCGCTGGCCGAAGGGAAGCTGCTCTACCTGGCGGTCCCCCGCCTCCGGGACCCGTCGCCGTTCCTGCTGCTCGACCCCGACCGGCTGGAGGTGACGCCCAGGGCCGCGGCGTCGATCAAGGGATCGGCCGTGCACGGGATCCCGACCGCGGTGCGCCCAGATCGGCCACGTCGACCTGATCGTCTGCGGCACCGTTGCCGTCAACCGGGACGGCGTCCGCATCGGCAAGGGTGGCGGCTACAGCGACCTCGAGTACGCCCTGGGCTGCGAAGCGGGGATCGTCGACGCCGACACGGTGATCGTCACCACGGTCCACGACGTCCAGGTCCTCGACGAGGACCTCCCCGAGACCGACCACGACTTCCGCGTCGACCTGGTCGTCACCCCCACCGAGGTCATCCGCACCGGCGCCCGCCGCCGCCCGGGCCGCATCGACTGGTCCGAGCTCGACGACGACCAGATCGCCGCCATCCCCGCCCTCGGCGGCCTTCCGGCCGGCAGGGCTGATCCACGTCAGACCTCGAGTGGCGCATCACCGACGCCTACTTCCTGCCCTTCTCGACCCCACCCGAGGGCAGGGACAACCCGTGTTGATGCCTTACCGACAGGGCGGCCACCACGACCAGCATGACTGTCGGCGCCCGCCAGGGCCGCCCCGTTGCAGTCCGGGGGCGCCGGGGCCGCCGAGCACGGCGAGCATGGCCGGGGTGTCGATGGCGAAGTGGGCGCGGACCGCCTTGCCGTCCGGATGGTCCAGCGGTGGACCTCGGGGATGTCGAAGGGGACGCCGGTCGCCACGACCGTGCCCTTGGTGCGGCCCACCTGGATGACCTCGTCGTCGGCCGCGAACAGGAACTCGTGGGTGACCGCGGAGTCGATGGAACCGGTGAGGGCGGCGGCGAACAGCACCACCCCGTCGTGGCCCTCGTGGCGACCGCCCCAGGGCAGCCGGTCGTCCTGGGTGATCACCACCGACTCGTCCACCAGCACGAACAGCGCGTCGTAGTCCCGGCCGGCCATGGCCTCGTAGATCTTCTCCACCACCTCGACGTCGCTCATGCCGCCACCGTAGGACCGCCCGGTTTGACTGTCACACCCCCTGGTTAGGGTACTGGTGTACGTGATTTCCCTGAGTTTCCGGAGGGAGGTGACGGTGCGATGAACGTGATGAACGAGCTGGCTGATCTGGAACACAGCATGGACGTGGCCAACAAGGCCACGTACCACGGGCTGCCGGGGGTCACGAAGGCCGACGCGCTCGCGACCGCCTCCCGGCTCCGGAACAAGCTCGACGCCTTGGACGCCTCGATCATCACCGCGTTCGAGTCCACCCAGGAACACCGAGCCGAGGGTCACGCCTCGGTCATCGGCTGGCTACAGCATCACTGCCGTGAGCACGACGACGACGCCGCGGCCCGCAGGCGCCTGGCCAAACGGCTGCGGGTGATGCCGAAGGCCGAGCAGGCCCTCACCGAGGGCGAGATCACCGGCCACCACGTCGACGTCCTGCACCGGGCGCGGCGAATGGTCGGTGACGAAGCCTTCGCCATCGGCGAAGAGGCCCTGGTGGACGCCGCCGTCGTGAAGCGGTTCTCGGACTTCGCCCGCCTCGTGGAGTACTTCATCTACGCGGCCGGCCCGCAGGAGGCCGCCGACCGGGAGCAGATGCAGTACGAGGAGCGCTACGCCTCGTCCTCCCGGACGCTGGACAGCTGCGGCAAGGTCGACGCCTGGATGCCCGCCGTCCCCTTCACGCTCTGGCAGGCCGAGCTCGAGCGCCTGATGGAGGTCCTCTACCAGGAGGACCGGGCCGAGGCCCGGGACCGGCTCGGCCGTCAACCCCTGCCCTCGGAGCTGGCCCGGACCACCCGCCAGCGCCGGGTCGACGCCATGTCCCGCATGGCCGAGCGATCCGCCGCCTTCGACGAGCCCGACGGACCCGGACCTTCTCGGTTCGTGCTCAACGTCCACGCCGACGAGGACCTCGTCGCTCGGCTCATCGCCGCCATCCTCGATGACGAGTCGACCCCGGAGACCATCGACGAGATCGAGCTGACCCCCGAGTCCCTCCACGAGCTCGACGACGGCACGGTCGTGACCGTCAACACGCTGCTGCTGGCCATCCTCACCGGCACCGTCCGGGGATCCTCTACGACCCTGACGGCGTTCCTCCGCTTCGGCCGGGCAAGCGGTCCACAGCCCAGGCCGCGCGGCCTCCGGGCCAAGTTCCGGCGCTGCTGTCACCCCTACGGCTGCGACCGCACCGGGCAGGCTCCAGGCCGACCACACCCCCGAATGGCAGCACGGCGGACTCACCGACATCGACGCCGACCAGCGACCCGCAAGATGCACGAGGAGTTCGCACAGGCCGACATCGAGTCCCGCCACGTCATCGCAGTGGATGGCGATCCGGACGACGTGGCCGCCGCCGTCCTCGAGCGACAGCTCGCCGGAGCGCTGCGCTACGCCGTCTGAGGCCGGTCAGGACTCGTAGTCCGGGACGGTGGCGGTGAGGGTGAGCAGGACGCCGTCGCCGCCGTCGCCGGAGACGAGGACGTTGCCGATGTAGGTGTCGGTCTCGAAGACCATCTGGCCGATGTAGTCGGCGCGCCGGCCGTCGTCGGAGTCGAGGAGCACGGTGAAGCCGGCCTCGGCGATGGCGTCCCGGTAGAAGTCGTGGACGGCCGCGGGGTCCTCGTCGGCGATGGTGTAGTCGACCGCCAGGCGCAGCTCGCCCTCGGCCTGGCCGACCGAGCCGACCTCGACCTCGGCCCCCTCGGGGACCGGGAACGACTCGGGGAACGCGGGCGGGCACCTCGCCGACCTCGGTCTGCGACCGCGGGGCTGGGTGGTCACGGTCGTCGTGCCGCCCGGGGCGCCGGAGCTGGGGACGGTCACGTCCTCGTCGAAGGTGACCCCCGGGTCCAGGGTGGTGGTCTCGGTCGAGGGCGAGTCCGCGTCGCCGCCACCGTCGTCGCCCCCACAGGCAGTCAGCAGGACGGTCGGCCAGGACCACCGCGGCCAGGGCCCTACGCGTCGGCATAGGCCTCGACGGGCGGGCACTCGCACTGCAGGTTGCGGTCGCCGTAGCCCTGGTCGATGCGACCCACCGGCGCCCAGTACTTGTTCTGGCCGCAGCGAGGCCACGGGATAGGCCGCCGTCTCCCGGCTGTAGGGGCGGGACCAGTCGTCGGCCACCACGTCCTCGGCGGTGTGGGGGGCGTGGCGCAGGGGGCTGTCCTCCACGGGCCACTCCCCCGCCGCCACCCGGTCGATCTCGGCCCGGATGGCGATCATGGCGTCACAGAAGCGGTCCAGCTCGGCCTGGCTCTCGGACTCGGTGGGCTCGACCATGAGCGTGCCCGCGACCGGGAACGACAGGGTCGGGGCGTGGAAGCCGTAGTCGATCAGGCGCTTGGCCACGTCCTCGGCGGTGACGCCGGTGTCCTTGGTCAGGCCCCGCAGGTCGAGGATGCACTCGTGGGCCACCAGGCCACCGTCGCCGGTGTAGAGCACCGGGAAGTGGTCCTTCAGGCGGGTGGCCACGTAGTTGGCGTTGAGGATGGCCACCTCGGTGGCCCGGCGCAGGCCGTCGGGCCCCATGAGGGCGATGTAGGCCCAGGAGATGGGCAGGATCCCGGCCGAGCCCCACGGAGCGGCGGCCACGGGCCCGGGCCCGTCCACCGGGACCGGCCTCGGGCACCACGGGATGGCCGGGCAGGAACGGGGCCAGGTGGGCCCGCACGGCCACGGGCCCGACGCCGGGTCCGCCTCCGCCGTGGGGGATGCAGAACGTCTTGTGGAGGTTGAGGTGCGAGACGTCGGCGCCGAACTTGCCGGGCCGGGCGATGCCGACCATGGCGTTGAGGTTCGCCCCGTCGAGGTACACCTGCCCGCCGGCGTCGTGGACGGCGCCGCACACCTCGCCGATGTGCCTCCTCGAACACGCCGTGGGTCGAGGGGTAGGTGACCATCAGGGCGGCCAGGTTCTCGCCGTGCTCGGCCACCTTGGCCCGCAGGTCGTCCAGGTCGACGTTGCCGTCGGCGTCGCAGGCCACGACCACGACCCGCAGGCCGGCCATGACCGCCGAGGCGGCGTTGGTGCCGTGGGCCGAGGACGGGATCAGGCACACGTCGCGGTGGGCGTCGCCGCCGCTGACGGTGGAAGTCCCGGATGGCGAGGAGGCCGGCCAGCTCGCCCTGGGAGCCGGCGTTGGGCTGGACCGACACGGCGTCGTAGCCGGTGATCTCCGCCAGCCAGGCCTCGAGGTCGCTGGATCAGCTCCCGGTAGCCGTCGGCCTGGTCGAGCGGGGCGAAGGGGTGCAGCGCCCCGAACTCCGGCCAGGTCACCGGGATCATCTCGGTGGTGGCGTTCAGCTTCATGGTGCACGAGCCCAGCGGGATCATCGACCGGTCGAGGGCGATGTCCTTGTCGGCCAGCGAGCGCACGTAGCGCAGGAACTCGGTCTCGGACCGGTGCCGGTGGAAGACCGGGTGGGTCAGGAAGGCGCTGGAGCGGACGTGGTCGGCGGGCAGCGCCGACTCGGCGCGTGACGTCGTCGTAGGCCGCGGTCGACGCCGAAGGCGGCCCACACGGCCTCGACCTGGGCGGGGGTCGTGGTCTCGTCGAGGGCGATGCCGACCCGGTCGGCGTCGAGCAGGCGCAGGTTGATGCCCGCGCTCGGCGGCGGCCGCGACGACCTCGGCGGCCCGGCCCGGGACCACGCGCGGCCACGGTGTCGAAGAAGTGCTCGTGCTCGTGGCCGACGCCTGCCGCCGCCAGCCCGGCGGCCAGACGGGTGGCCCGCTCGTGGACCCGCTCGGCGATGGCGGTCAGGCCGTCGGGGCCGTGGTACACGGCGTACATCGAGGCCATGACCGCCAGCAGGACCTGGGCGGTGCAGATGTTGCTGGTGGCCTTCTCCCGGCGGATGTGCTGCTCCCGGGTCTGCAGGGCCAGCCGGTGGGCGGGGCGACCGGCCTCGTCGACCGACACCCCGACCAGGCGGCCGGGCATGGAACGGGCGTGGGCCTGTGCGCACGGCCATGTAGGCGGCGTGGGGGCCGCCGTAGCCGAGGGGCACGCCGAAGCGCTGGGTGGAGCCGACCACGACGTCGGCGCCGGCGACGCCGGGGGCCTCCAGCAGGGTCAGGGCCAGCAGGTCGGCGGCCACGACGACGAGCCCGCCCTGGCTCGTGGACCTGCTCCACGATCGGGGCCAGGTCCCGGATGCCGCCGCTGGTGCCCGGGTACTGCACGAGCACGCCGTAGGCGTCGATGCCGTCGAGGCCGGTGACCGGGTCGCCCACGATGACCTTGATGCCCAGCGGCTCGGCCCGGGTGGCCACCACCTCGATCGTCTGCGGGTGGCACTCGGCGTCGACGAAGAAGGTGGCCGAGGCCCGCTTGGTCACCCGACGGCACAGGGCCATGGCCTCGGCGGCCGCGGTGGCCTCGTCGAGCAGCGAGGCGTTGGCCAGGTCCATGCCGGTGAGGTCGGTGACCATGGTCTGGAAGTTCAGGAGGGCCTCGAGGCGGCCCTGGGAGATCTCGGGCTGGTACGGCGTGTAGGCCGTGTACCAGGCCGGGTTCTCCATGACGTTGCGCAGGATGACGGTCGGGCGTGATGGTGCCCGAGTAGCCCATGCCCAGCATCGAGGTGGCCACGACTGTTGCGGTCGGCGTAGGCCCGGCAGGCGGGCCAGGATCTCGTCCTCGGTGCCCGCCTCGGGCAGTTCCAGGCGGGTCGTCCTGGCGGATGCCGGCCGGGACGGCCCGGTCGACCAGCTCGTCCAGGGACGGCGACGCCGACGACGGCCAGCATGGCCTCGACCTCGTCGGCGCCGGGGCCGAGGTGGCGGCGGGCGAAGGGCGGCAGCCCGTCGGTCATCGGTGCGCTCCAGTCTGACGTCACGAAGGGTGGGGTGACGACCTCGGCGGGCTCGTGGCGGCCGCGGATGTCCACGGCGACCCGGGCGCCGGGTTCGATGTCGGGGCGGAGGAAGGCCAGGGCGATGCCCCGGTCCAGCATCGGGCGAGTAGTTGCCGCTGGTGACGGCGCCGAGCGACGGTGCCGTCGGCGTCGACGACGGACTGGTCGGCCCGCGGCGGGCGCTTGCCGTCCAGCACCAGGCCCCGCAGACGGCGGGCCGGCCCGGCGTCCCGCTCGGCCTCCAGGGCCGCACGCCCCCGGAAGTCGCCCTTGTCCCAGCCCACGACCCATCCCAACCCCGCCTGGAGCGGGGTGATGCCCGGGCCCAGCTCGTGGCCGTGCAGCGGCAGGCCCGCTTCGAGGCGGAGGGTGTCCCGGGCGCCCAGCCCGGCGGGAGCCACCCCGGCGTCGAGGACGGCGTCCCACGACCTGGTCGGCGTGCGGCGGCGGGCACGGCGATCTCGACGCCGTCCTCGCCCGTGTAGCCGGTGCCGGCGACCGTGACGGTCACCCCGTCGAGGTCCATCTCGCACGACCCGGCGGCGGCCGACCTCGGCCACGGTCGGCCGAGATCGTCGCCAGTCGTTCCCGGGCCGTCGGGCCCTGCACGGCGATGATCGCCCGCTCGGCGGTCACGTCACGGCTTCGACCGCCGCCGATGGGCGTCGACCACGCCGGTCGGTGTTGGAGGCGTTGGGCATGACGTCGAAGCGCTCGTCGCCCAGCCACCACACGATGATGTCGTCGAGGACCGAGGCGTCGTCGGCGTCGAGCAGGTGCGTGTACTGGGTCCGGCCCGGTTCGACCTTGGTCAGGTCGGCGGTGAGGGTGGACTGCAGGCAGGTCCCGGGCCCCGGCGCCGGTGACCCGCACGGTGCCCAGGTGGCTGACGTCGAAGGCCACGGCGGCCGATGCGGCAGGCCTTGTGCTCGGCGATCGTGCCCTCGCCGTAGTTGAGCGGCATGTCCCAGCCACCGAAGGGCACCATCTTCGCCCCGAGGGCGCGATGGGCCGCGTCGAGCGGCGAGTGCCGGAGATCCACCCCGAGATTCTAAGGAGCGGCCCGGCCGAGCTACGCGGCGGAGTCCATGCCGTACTTGACGGCGAGGTTCTGCCAGTCCCGCCGGTAGAGGATCATCACGTTGACCCCCGGATAGCGCTCGCGCAGCTCGCGGATCTTGCGGTTCTTCTTGGTCACCAGCCGCTGCTTGAGGGTGGTCAGCTCGATGTAGAGGTCGAGGTCGGGCAGGTAGAAGTCGGGGCTGAAGGCCTCGGTGGGGTGCCCGTCGGCGTTCTCGCTGGAGCACGAAGGTGCGCGGCTCGTAGCGCCATTCGACGCCGTAGAAGTCCAGGACCCGGGCGAAGTCCCGCTCGGAGGGGTGGGCGAAGGCCACCGACTCGTGGGGTCGGTCCCCGTCGGTGACGGCGCCCCGATGCTCACTGCTCGGCGGCCGCCTCGACCGATCCCGGCGGCCCCTCGGCGACCTCGGCCGCCGGCGCCTCGGGGAACAGCTGGACGATGCGTGGCGTCGACCTCCTCCACCACGCCGGAGAGGGGCAGGATGTTGAGCACGCCCTGGCCCTTGCGGACCAGGTCGATCATCTCCTCGCCGTCGCGGGTGAGCACGGTGTGGTCGCCGCTGATCACGAGGTTGGCGCTGGCCGGGTCCTCGCCGAGCTGGTCGCGCAGGTAGGTGAAGACCTCCCGCACCGTGTCGAGGCGGATGCCGGCGTCGAGCAGGCTCTTGATCACCTTGAGCTCGAGCAGGTCCTGGTAGGAGTACTTGCGGCGGCTGCCGCTGCCGGCGGCGTCGGCCAGGGACGGTCGGACCAGGTCGGTGCGCGCCCAGTAGTCCAGCTGGCGGTAGCTGATGCCGACGATCTCGGCCGCCTTCTTGCCCCCGTAGCCGACGTGGCGCGGGAACATCTCCTGCTGTCCGGTCATGTGGTGGTGTCCTCTCGAGGGCGCCCGCCCCCGTCACATGCGCGTAGTTACGCCGGTGTGACATCGGCCATGCGTACGCCCGACCTCAGGTCGAGGTCAACGACCGCAGGTCCTCGAGCTGAGCTGCTCCTCGGTGCCGATGGCGATGAGCACGTCGCCCCCGGTGAGCACCGTCTCGGGCGCCGGGTTGGTGGCGAATCGGCCGTCGCCGTGCCCGGATGGCCAGCACCAGCGCGCCGGTGCGGTCCCGAACGTGGGCATCCCGGAGGGTCTGGCCCGACAGCGTCGAGGCCTGGCGGGCACGGCGACGTCCGCCAGCCGGAACTCCAGGCTGCCGTCGTGCATGACCACGTCGAGGAAGTCGGCCACGTTGGGGGCGAGGGCGAGGGCCGCGATGCGGCCGCCGCCGATCTGCTGGGGGTTGACGACGCGGTCGGCGCCCGCTTGGCGCAGCTTGGCCTCGTTGGCCTCGTCGCGCACCCGGCTCACGATGAACAGCTCCGGTCGGCGGGCCCGGGCGCTGAGGGTGATGAAGAGGTTGGCGGCGTCGCTGTCCACCGCGGTGACCAGCGTGGCCGCCCGGTCGATGCCGGCGGCGGTCATGACTGCGTCGTCGGTGGCGTCGCCGCACACCGCTCAGCCCGGCGATGGCGTCGCCGCGGTCGGCGTCGGCCTCCACCACGACCACGTCCAGCCGGCGCCCGTGAGGTGGCGGTCGATGGCTGCGCCCCACCCGGCCCCAGCCGCAGAGGATGACGTGGCCCGACAGCTCGTCGATGGTCCGTTGCATGCGTCGCCTCCCGATGCGCTCGCTGAGTCTGCCCTCCACCACCGACTCCAGGAGCACGGCGGCGGTGTAGAAGGCCACGCCGACCCCGGTGAGGATCAGCACCATGGTGAAGACCCGGAAGCGTCGGTGACGGGTCGTCGGGCATCTCCCGGAAGCCCACCGTCGAGATGGTCGTGACCGTCTGGTAGAGGCTGTCGAGCGGGCTCAGCCCCAGGATCAGGTAGCCGACCGTGCCGACGACGACGACGGCGAGAAGGAGGACGCAGCCCAGCTGCACCCGGCGCCAGGGGTCTCCGGAGGGCGCCACTCGGGCGCCCGGCGGCCCTTCAGGAGGCGAAGTCCTCGGGATCGATGTCGTCGATGAAGCGACGGAACTCCTCGACGACCTCCTCCTCGGGCAGGGCCTCCTCGCGGACCGTGTAGCCGACCTCGTCGAGCACGGCCTCCTCGGCGAAGATCGGCGAGCCGGTCCGGGCGGCGAGGGCGATGGCGTCGGACGGCCGGCTGGAGAGCTGCTGCGTGGTCGCCGTCCCGGTCCAGGTGGAGCTCGGCGAAGAACGTGCTGTCCTGCAGGTCGGTGACCACGACCCGCTCCAGGCTCACCCCGAGCTCGTCGAGCAGGTTCTTGAGCAGGTCGTGGGTCATCGGCCGGGGCGTGGCACCTGCTCCAGGGCGAAGGCGATGGCCGTGGCCTCGGGCGGCCCGATGAAGATCGGCAGCATCCGCCGGTCGCCCGCCAGCTCCCGGAGCAGCACGATGGGCGTGTTGGTGGGCAGCTCCACCCGGACGCCGACCAGCTCCATCTCCACCATGCCGACAACCTACCTAGGGATAGAGCTCCCCGACGTAGGCGTCCGGGTCGGCGGCCAGCGTGTCCAGGTCCCCGGCCGCGACGAGGTCGAGGTTGCGGTAGCGGCCCCGGAAGTCGAGGCCGTAGCCCACGACGAACTCGTCGCCGATCTCGAAGCCCACGTAGGCCAGGGGCTGCGGCACGATCCGCCGGGCCCGCTTGTCGAACAGGGTGCAGACCTCCAGCGAGGCCGGGCCGCGGGCCCGGAGCTGGGCCAGCAGGTAGGCCAGGGTCAGGCCGGTGTCGACCACGTCCTCGACCAGGACCACGCTCCGGTCGGCCAGGTCGGTGCCGAGGTCCTTGGTCAGGCTGCACCCGGCCGCTGTCGGGGGCGTAGGACGAGATGCCGAGGAAGTCGATCTCCACGGGGACGGTGATCCGGCGCACGAGGTCGGCCAGGAAGAGGACGCTGCCCTTGAGGACGGCGACGAGCAGCACGCCGTCGGGATGGGCCGCGCTGATCTCCCGGCCGAGGCGGGCGTTGGCCTCGCGGAGGTCCTCGCGCGTCGTGCAGGACCCGCGCCGCGGGTCTCAAAGGGGCCCGAGCTGGTCCCTCAGGGAGCGACGCAGCAGGGAGGCCCGCATCTGGTCACCCAGTGAGCAGAGCTCGCCCACCAGCTCGAAGGCCTGGCGGCGGGCGGCCGGGTCACGCTGGCGGACCATCGGGCTGGCCAGCTGCTCGAGGAAGCCCGCCTCGCGGTCGGCGGACATCTTGTACATGCGCAGGTGCCGGGGCTCGACGCCGTGGCGAAGGAAGGCCGCCGCCAGACGGGCCACGACCAGTGCCTCGTCGTCGTAGAGCACGGCGGAGCCGACCTGGCGGCCCGGCCAGCAGGCCGTAGCGGGTGAGCTCGGCGATGGTGTCGCCGTCCAGGCCGCTGGCCGCGGCCAGCTCGTCGACGGTCAGGCTGACCCCGGTCATCCCCGTGTCCAGGGGCTCGACGGCCCGCATCGGGCGCTCGTCGGCGACGGCCGCCACCGGCGCGGGGGCCGGGGCGGGGGTCAGCGGCTCGACGGCGGTCAGCGGGCGGGCCGGTTCGGCAGCAGCCTCGGCCGCCGGTACCGCCTCCGGGGCGGCGGCGTCGTCGTCCTGCCAGGCCCCGGAGCTGATGCGCTCGCGGATGACCTTCAGGGGCAGGTAGTTCTCGCGCTGCTGGCGCAGGATCCAGCGCAGGCAGGCGACGTCGTCGTCGTAGAACTTGCGGTAGCCCGAGGGCGTGCGCTCCGGGTCGATCAGCCCCTCCTTCTCGAGGAAGCGGATCTTGGAGATGGTGACGTCCGGGAACTCCTCCTGGAGGAGCGCCAGGACCTCGCCGATCGAATGGTGGCCTTCAGGGCTCATGACTGCCTCACGTCGACGCCGGCCACGAGGAAGTGGAGCTTGTACTTGCCGACCTGCAGGACGTCGCCGTGGGTCAGCGGGGCCTCCTCGATGCGCTCCCGGTTCACGTAGGTGCCGTTCAGCGAGCCCGCGTCCCGGACCCGGTACGCGTCGCCCTCGCGGACGATCTCGGCGTGGCGACGGGAGACCGTGATGTCGTCCAGGAAGATGTCGCTCTTCGGGTGGCGGCCGGCGGAGGTCGTCGGCCAGGTCGAGCAGGATCCGCGATCCCGCCGCCTCGCCCGCGGGTCACGACCAGCACGCCCGTGCCGAGGGGCACGTCGGACAGGTCGACCTCGACCTCGGGGACGGGCGTCTCGGCGACCTCGGGTCTCGGCTCGCGTCGTGGTCTCGAAGGTGATCGTGGTCGTGTCCTCGTCCGGCGCCCAGCGAGGTGCCACAGGACGAGCAGAACCGCGAGCCGACCGTGTTCTCGTGGCCACAGGACGGGCAGGTCACCCCCGGCACGGCTCACTCCTCGGTGAGGGCCCGGTAGGCCGCGGCGTCCATGCAGGGACTCGTAGGCGGCGGCGTCCTCCGGCTCGAGCACGCAGATCCAGCCCTCGCCGTAGGGGTCCTCGTTGATGCGCTCGGGGGTGTCGGCCAGATCGGTGTTGACCTCGACGATGGTGCCCGCCAGCGGGGCGTAGACGTCGGACACGGACTTGGTGGACTCGACCTCGCTGAAGCTCTCGTCGAGCTTCACGGTCGACCCCGACCTCCGGGAGCTCGATGAAGACCACGTCGCCGAGGGCGTCCTGGGCGTAGTCGGTGATGCCGACCCGCACCCGGTCGCCCTCGAGGCGGGCCCACTCGTGGTCCTTGGAATAGCGGAGGTCCTCGGGGACGTTCATCGGCGCGAACCTACCCTCGATCGCGTCACCGGATCATCTGGCGGATGCGGCGGACGTACTCCTCGGCCAGCTGTCGGGCGGCCGAGGTCGCTGTCGGCCTCGGCCCAGACGTTGGTGACCGGCTCCTCGGGATCGGGCCAGGCCAGCACCCAGCCACCGTCGTGGCGGACCTTCACCCCGTCGACCAGGACGACCTCGCGGTCGCCGCTGCGCTCCATGAGCGTGCGCATGACGGTGCCCTTCTGCTCCCACGGGGTGACCACCGACTCCCGGACCAGGTGGCGGTCGGGCAGGTCGGCCACCACGCTCGGACAGGCGGACGTCGCGGCGGGCCAGCAGCTCCAGGGTCTTGCACCACCATGGCCGCGGCGTCGAAGGCGGCCAGGAACTCGGGCACGACGTAGCCGCCGTCCAGGCCGGCGGCGAAGACGACGTCGTCCTCGGCGGCGGCCTCCATGACCGCGGCGGCGGCCAGTTTCGTCGGCCGGACCCGCCCGCCGTGGCGCTCGACCAGGGCCTCGGCGTGGACGGTGGCCGCGACGGGCAGGGCCACCTCCCGGTCGGCCAGGTCGTCGCCCAGCAGGGCCAGCAGCACGAGCAGGGTGCTGGCGTCGTCCAGCACCCGGCCGGTGTCGTCGATCAGGGTGAGCTGCTCGCCACCGGGGTCGAGGACCGCGCCCGAGGCGGGCGCCCGAGGTGCGGACGAGACCCGCCACCTGCTCGGCGTGCTCGGACCCGGTCGAAGGCCAGGATCCCGGCGGTGGAGACGTAGGGGTTGACCGCCAGCACCTCGGTGCCCAGCTTCGAGAGCAGGTTGGGCATGACGAACGCCGTGGTGCCGTAGCCGTAGTCGATGACGACCTTGAACTCGGCGGCCCGCACGGCCCGGACGTCGATGCAGGCCTCGAGGGCCACGGCGTAGTGCTCGAGGGCCCGGGGCGGGAAGTCGATGTCGCCGATCTCGCTGGGCAGGACCCGACGGAAGTCCTGGCGGGTGAAGTAGCGCTCGATCTTGCGGCGGCCGTCGTCGTCGAGGTCGGCGCCGGTGGTGCATGAAGAAGCGGATCTCCACCTGCTGGGGGTCGTGGGGCACGAGGCGCACGGTGATCCCGCCCCGGTTGTCGGGCCGGCCGGCCTGGAAGCGGGTCACCGGGATGGAAGCCACCTCGAGGTCCGACACGTTGACCCCGGCGGAGTTGAGGCCGGCCATCATCGCCCGCTTCAGCATCCGGGCCGAGCGGCTGGAGTCCCGGCTGGTCACGACGGTGGCGTCCTTCTTCAGCGTCGTCCCGAAGGCCATGGCCAGGCGGGCCGCGAACTCGGGTGTGATGTCCACGTTGGCCAGGCCGCTGACCCCGCGGCCGGCGAAGAGGCTGCGGGCCCCCCGGGACTCCCAGACGATCGAGGTGTTGACGACGGCCCCGGCCTCGACCGTCTTGAACGGGTACACCTTGACGCCGGCGCCGATGACGGCGTCCTCGCCGATGAAGCACTCGTCACCGAGGACCGAGCCGTCCTCGCAGCGGGCGCCCCGGCGCACGTCGCAGGCCCGGCCGACGACCGACCCGGCCAGGCGGACGCCCTCGCCGAGATAGGCGTTGTCCTGCACGATGCTGCGCTTGATCTGGGCGCCGGCCCGCACCTTCACGTTGCTCCCCAGGACCGCGTACTCGCCCAGGCGGGCCCCGGCCTCGACCCGGGCGTTGTCGCCGATCACCGCCGGTCCGTCGATGACCGCGTCGGGGTGGATCTCGGCCCCCTCGGCCACCCACACGCCGCCCGAGACCTCGAAGCCGGGGACGTCGACCTCGACCTTCTGGTCGAGGATGTCCTTGTGGGCGCTGACGTAGGCCTCGAGGGTGCCCACGTCCTCCCAGTAGCCGTCCGCCACCGCGCCGTAGAGCGGGAGGCCGGCGGCGAGCAGGGCCGGGAAGACCTCCGAGGAGAAGTCCACGGGTCGGTCGTCGGCGATGTGGTCGAAGACCGCCGGCTCCAGCACGAAGATGCCGGTGTTGATGGTGTCGGAGAAGACCTGGCCCCAGCTGGGCTTCTCCAGGAAGCGCTCGATGGAGCCGTCCTCGTTGGTGATGACGATGCCGAACTCGAGGGGGTTCTCGACCGGGACGAGTCCGATGGTGGCCAGCGCCCCCTTCTCCTCGTGGAAGGCCACGACCTTGCCGAGGTCGATGTCGGTGAGCACGTCGCCGGAGATGACGAGGAAGCGCTCGTCGAGGGCTTCGGCCGCGTTGCGCACCGACCCGGCGGTGCCCAGCGGCGTCTCCTCGGTGGCGTACTGGATGTGGACGCCGTACTCGGAGCCGTCCCCGAAGTGGTTGCGGATGGCGTCGGGCATGAAGGCCAGCGTCACCACGATCTCGTCGAAGCCGTGACGACGCAGCAGGTCGATGACGTGCTCCATCATCGGCTTGTTCGCCAGCGGCATCATCGGCTTGGGCAGGTTCGAGGTCAACGGCCGCAGCCGGGTGCCCTCGCCCCCCGCCATGATCACGGCCTTCATGCCGGCACGCTCGGGGCGCTCGGGCCCGCGGCGGCCCTCCTCCCGAGCGCCTGCAGGCCGAGGGGCACGTACTGGTACGAGGGCGATGTAGCCGACGATCAGGCCGGGGATGGCGCAGCATCCAGGCCGCCACGTCGCCGAAGGTCGACCAGGCCGCCGGCGTCGGCGTTGCCGAGCAGGAAGAGCGGGAAGGCGAACATCACCAAGAACGTGCCGCGCCTTGCCGTACCAGGTGACGTCGATGCGCCGGGCGCCGAGGGAGGCCAGCACGATCACGGCGATGGCCACCAGGCCCTCCCGGACCAGCGAGAGCACCGCGATGACGATCGGCACCGAGCCGTCGATAGCGATGGCCACCACCCCGACGATGAGCAGGACCCGGTCGGCCACCGGGTCGAGGATCTTGCCGAGGTTCGACGCCTGGTGGTAGTGGCGGGCGATGTAGCCGTCGACCCAGTCCGTGGCGCCGAGGGCGGCGAGGAGCCAGGCGGCGCCGATCCGGTTGTCCTGGGCGAACAGCAGCCAGAGGAACACGGGCACGCAGAGCAGCCGGACGACCGAGATGACGTTCGGGATCGTGAGGATGCGGTCCTCCCCCGCTGCCGCGTCCTCCATGGTCGCACAGGGTAGATCGGCTACAACCGGGCCATGCCCTCCGTGTTCACGATGATCATCAACGGCGACATCCCCGGCGAGTTCGTGTGGCGGGACGACCGGTGCGTGGCCTTCCTGTCCATCAACCCCCTTCACGAGGGCCACACCCTGGTGGTCCCCCGGGAGGAGGTCGACCACTGGGTCGACCTCGACGACGACCTGGCCGCCCACCTCTTCGTCGTCGCCCGCAGGATCGGCGCGGTCCAGAACCAGCTGTGGGACCCGCTGCGGGTGGGCCTGATGATCGTCGGCGAGGAGGTTCCGCACGCACACCTCCACGTCGTACCCATCGACCGGGTGGCGGATCTCGACTTCGCCCAGGCGGCCGCCGGCCCGCCCGACGACTTCGCCGACGTCGCCGAACGACTCCGCGATCCGCGCTGGCCGCCGCCGGCCACGCCGAGGCGACCGCTATCGACTGACGGCGTCAGTCGACGCGCTCGTAGAGGGTGATGCCGGCTTCGGCGAAGACCTCGTCGAAGCCGAGCTCCTCCAGGCCCTCCTGGAAGCGGCGGCGGTCCTCGTCGTCCCAGTCGGGGGCGGCCTCGGCGTCGAGCAGGATGGCGTCGACGCCCTCGGCCGCCCGGCGGACGTGGGGGTTGCCGGTGGTGTCCAGCTCGTAGAGCGCCTCGCCGCTCGGCCAGAGGGGCAACAGGGCGGGTGAGGCCCGCACCGACTCGC
Organism: uncultured Microthrixaceae bacterium; assembly: GCA_963748285.1. Classification (GTDB taxonomy): domain Bacteria; phylum Actinomycetota; class Acidimicrobiia; order Acidimicrobiales; family DATDAH01; genus DATDAH01. Next base: position 407,916 of record CAVVIF010000008.1, on the reverse strand, counting down.
CCTCGGGCACGAGGTCGGCGGCGTCGAGGCGGGCCTGGTCGGCCACGTCCCGGTTGCCCCAGGACCACGGCTCGTCGTACGGCGAGGCCGGGCGCGTCCTGGATGAAGAAGACCGTCGACGCGAAGAGGAGCGCCATCAGGACGCGGCGGTCCACGTTGACCCGCTCGATGCTGCGGCGGCCGATCTTGGACAGGCCGATGGCGGTGGCCACGAAGACGAAGGCGGTGATGGCCACGGTGTGCTCGGGACGGGCGACCCGGTCCTCGGACACGTTGGCGATCAGGTAGAGGCACTCCAGGGGCACCACCGGCAGCAGGTAGCGGGGGGCCACGAAGGGCAGGAAGAACACCGGGGCGAACAGCATCACCAGGATCTGGAAGTTCTGCTGGTCGATCAGGTCCCCGATGGCGCTGAACGGGTGGGCCAGCAGCCCGCCCAGGGCGCCGAGGGGCTGAGGTCCCGTAGCCCTCGAACGCCACCGCGTGCACGAAGGCGCCGTCGTTGTAGTGGGGCTGGATGACCAGCAGGGCCACGGTGAGGTAGGCGAAGGACAGGCCCATGGTGATGAGGCCCGGGCGGCGCCGGCCCTCCATGACCAGGAGCCCCCCGAAGGCGGCGGTGACCAGGGCCAGGTCGGCCCGGGTGAGCACGGCCACGACGGCACAGGCGGCGAAGAGCCACCACCGTCCCGTCAGCCCGAACAGGGCCATGCCCAGCAGGGCGGGCAGGGCCAGCGCAGCCGGGTGGAAGCCGGCGGTGTTCAGCTCGTGGATCGCCGGGTAGAGGGCGAAGGCGCTCAGGAGGACCAACGAGGCCCCGACCCGCAGGTCGGCCACCTGGCGGGCGATGCGCCACAGCGGGACCACGCCGACGGCGAGCAGGGCGGCCTGGACCACGAGCAGGGTCGGGATGGCGGGCAGGAACGAGGTCAGGCCGGCCACCGGGTAGAAGGTGAATCCCGCCTGCTCGGCCAGCAGGTGGGTGTCCCGGATGGTCAGGAACGGTGGGTCGCCGCGGGTGATCGAGCCACGCCCCCTGGGTGAAGGTCCCCAGGTCGGCGCCGTCCTCGAGGCCATGGGCCCGGGCCAGGGCGAAGCCGGCCAGCATGGCGAAGAGGCCGACGAAGAACGCCCACGGCAGCACCCGGTCGGCCCCGGCGCTGTCGAGGCGGCCCTGCAGGCGCAGGGTCAGCTTGTCGAGGCGACGTTTGAGCGGGAGCTCCCGCTGCTCGCTCATGCCTCCGTCGGCTCGTCCAGATCGACCGGGTCCGTCAGGTGCTCGCCCTGGTTGCGGGCGTTGTTCACCTCGGTGCTGACCGGGTGGAACGTGATCAGCGAGGAGGGCGCCGGCACCAGGAACTGGCCCAGCGCCTCGGTGTCCTGCTCGTCGCGGTCCAGCCACTTGTCCCAGGCGTCGGGCGGGAGCATGACCGGCATGCGGTGGTGGATCTCGGCCATCTTGTCGTTGGGCTCGCCGGTGATGATCGTGCAGGAGACCAGCTCGTCCTCGCTGCCCTTCGGGCGCCAGACCTCCCAGAGGCCGGCGAAGGCGATCGGCTCGTCGTCGGGCCGATGGATGAACCAGGGCTGCTTCTTGGCCTGGCCCTCGCGCTTGGTCCACTCGTAGAAGCCGTCGGCCGGGATGATGCACCGCCGCTTCTTGAAGGCGTGCTTGAAGGCCCCGCTCGTGGCGATGGTCTCGGCCCGGGCGTTGATCATCTTGTTGCCGATCTTGGCCTCCTTGGCCCAGAACGGGATCAGGCCCCAGTGCAGCGACTCCACCCGGCGCACGCCGCCGTCCTCGAGGACCGCGTAGACGTCCTGGGTGGGCGCGACGTTGTAGTTGGGCCCCTCCGGATCGGCCAGCCGTTCGTCGACCTCGGCCCCGAAGTACTTGGCGATCTCGTCGGGCGGGGAGGTCGAGACGAACCGGCCGCACACCGCGGTCACGGTAGCGGGCCGCCTGATCGCGGGCCGCGGTGGTTGGGAAACGGGGCGGGATTCGACCAGACTCCTGTCTTGCCCGCTCCCGAACCCACGCCTCGCAAGGCCGCCAAGAAGGGCCCCACGCCCCATCTGTCCCTCGAAGAGGCGAAGGTCGGCGCCCAGAACAAGGTCAAGCAGGCCCGTCGCGCGCTGCACGAGCTGGAGCGGCGCCACGAGCGCGCCGCGGAGAAGGTCGAGAGCTCCTCAGCCGTCGCAAGAAGGCCCTGGAGCTGGAGCTGGGCGACGCCGAGGCCGAGCGGGACCGCACCGCCTCCCGCATGAGCGCCACCAAGTCGGCCCTCGACGCCGCCGAGAAGCGCCTCCTCACCCTGGAGCAGGAGACCCTCAAGTAGCTCTATCGCTTGACACTATATCGTAGTTCGATATAGTAAGGAACGTGAGCGACGCCGATCCGAACCGTCACCTGCCCCTCCCCCAGGCCCAGTTCCACGTGTTGGTGGCCCTTCCGTGGGCGACCGTCACGGCTACGCCGTCATGCAGGCCGTCGAGGAGTCCTCCGGCGGCATCGTGAAGATGGGCCCGGCCACCCTCTACGGGACCCTCAAGAAGCTGGTCGACCAGGGCCTGGCCGAGGAGGTCCCCGAGCCACCCTCGGCCGACGACGACCAGCGCCGCCGCTACTACCGGCTCACCGGCCTGGGCCGCCAGGTCTGCGTCGCCGAGGCCGACCGCCTGGCCGCCCTCGTGTCGATCACCCGGACCAACCTCTCCCCCGGCCTGGCCTGACATGGCGCTCTACCGGGCCCTCCTGCGCCTGTACCCGAAGGACTTCCGCGAGGAGTTCGGCCCCGACCTGTTGGCCCTGCACCAGGACCTGGCCGCCGACCGCGGCTCGGCCGCCGCCCGGCGCCGAACGGCGCTCGACCTGATCGTCACTGTCCCCCGCTACCGACTGGAGCACCTCATGAGCGAACCGCACAGCACCACGGCCCTCACCGTGGTCATCTTCGGCCTGGCCGCTGCGCTGGCAGCGCTCACTGCCTGCTCATCGTCGACACCCGACACGTCGCCGGAGTCGGCCCGAGTTCCTCGGTGGCTTAGGACCCTGCAGCTTTGGTGCTGATGGGGACCACGGCTTGAGATTCTGGACGGTCTCTTCGTAGAAGGTGTCGACCAGGTCGAGAACGGAAGGGATGAACCCGCCCCGGCCGGCGCCTCGTTTTAGGCCCTTCGGGCCTTCCATGCGGCTCACCTCCCAACCCCATGGGCACTGGGTCCCGACGGCTTCGGCGGTGCGGTCAAGCGGCGACCGCAGGGCGCGCTTGCCGACGGCCACCAGGTGCGGTACTCATTTGCTGGGCGGAGGGTTCGCTGGCAGGGTCGGTCTCGGTCGAGGCCGTCACGTCCCCAGGGTGGGCGCCGGCAAACCAATCAGGCGGGAGAGGCGTGAGCAGCGGGAGCAGGTTCATTCGGCGGAGTGCCGCAGTCGCGTTGGCGATCTTCGTCGCGGCGGCGGGGTCCTCCGCGACCGGTTCGGCGGCGACCGAGGCCGATTCGACGGTGGAGGCGGCCAGTCGAGCCGTGCGGTCGGTGGACGGTCTCGGCGACGTCCCCTACCGACGTGGTGACATCCTCGTGGCCCAGGCGGCCCAGTACGACTCCGGCGGCACTCTCGTCCTGGACCTGCGGGTGGCCCGCCCCACCAACCCCTACCGCCATCGGCTCTGGCAACGGGGCGTGTCGCAGATCGTCTGGCTGCTCGACACCACCCGTCCCGGAGCGGACTGGACCCTGCAGGTCAGGACCACCGCCGCCCACGGGCACTTCACCGCCGCCGTCTTCGACCGGGACGGAAGACGGGTCTGCACGGCCACGGCGACGTTCCCCGCCGCTCAGGACTACCGGGTGACCGTCCCCGCTTCCTGCGTCGATCTCGTCTGGCGCCTGCGCGGTCAGCTCCTCTGGGACCGCCTGTTGACGACCCGCGGCCCCGACTCCATCGATCGCGCCCCCAACGCAGGTTGGCTCCCCCTCTGGGCCTAGCCCCCCGCCCCGTCCCGTTGGGTTCCGTCGCGAACGTGTGCTCACCCACCGTCGACCCTGGAGTTGATCGCTCTTGGCAGACGTCGGCTTCGCCTGAGCGAGGCTTTGACGGCGGACCCATTTACCCGGCTGAGGTCTTCGACGTCGAGGACGGCCTGATCACCGCCTGCCGCGAGTACTTCGACATGTCCCCGTTCCGGAGCTAGCGGATCAGGCCAGTCAGGTCGGCCTCGAGGCCGACCTGCCGGTGGCCATAGTTTGTCTAGAGCTATGCGAGTTCACCGTCGCCACGTCGTCGCGCTCGCCGTCCGACCGGCGGTCCACCTGCCGCAATAGTGTGGAAACCTGTGTGCCTCTGGCGCGACAAGGCCACTCGGGGTTGAAGGCACCCTCGTCGAGTAGGTCGCGGTAACGACCCTGGAGGGCTCCTCGAGAGGAGGGCGTAATGGCCACGACTGAACCGTCCCCTGAGCCCGGCGAGGTGGGGCCGCGAAGCGGCGCGGCCTGGCCAACATTCCTGATCGGCATCCCCCTGGTGTGGATCGTGGTGGCGTTGGTGCACCCCATGGGCGGTGACGACGTCTACGAAAGCCTGGACGACAAGGTGCCGCTGTGGCTGGGCGTCCACTTCGCACAGCTCTTCCTTGCTCTCGGAGTCGCGCTGATCTTCTGGCTGCTACTCGTGGGTCGGACCGGCACCTCCGCCACGGTCGCTCGTGTCGCGCTTCCCGTCTGGCTCGTGTTCTTCTCGGCCTTCGACTCGGTGACCGGGCTGGCTTCGGGTCTCGCGGTCCATCACGCCAACGGTCTCGAAGGGGAGGAACAGGCGGGAGCGGCCAGCACGGCGGAGTACCTGGTCACGAACCGCATCACGGCGGACTTCTCGCCGGTCTGGTTGGTGCAGAGCGTCGCGTTCCTGACCGTCGCGATCGCCACGGCGCTCGCGCTGCGATCGGCTGGTGCCTCCCGCGGGCTCTATTACACCATGCTCGGCGGAGCCCTCCTGGTGTTCCACGCCGGTGTCATCGCGGCCGTGGGTCTCGTCTCTTTGGCAGCGGCCATCCTTCTCGCCAATCGTCAGGGGCTCATTGGCGTCGCCCCTCGCCGGCTGGCAGACGGCTGACCCGAACGCGCCGCCCGCCGAGCGGCGCTTGGGCTGAGCGTCCTCGGTGGTCCTGATGACCGTCAGAGGTCGTAGCCCGAGAGGGGAATCGAACCCCTGACCTGCTCATCACGAGACGGCAGGCACCCATCCCCGGCGACCCCGACCTGAACAACTCGGTGACCAGCGCCAAGATCGTCGACGGCACGATTCAGGGCATCGACATCAGGGACCAGACCATCGCACCGCGGGACATCAGAATCGGCGCGGTCACCAACGCCAGGCTCGGCGCGGATGCAGTGACCACCGACAAGGTGGCCGACGGCACGATCACCGGCGCCGACGTTCAGGCCGACTCGCTCGGTTCCTCGGATATCCAGAACCTGCAGGGGGTGGACCTGCAGCCGGAATCGCTGACCGGGACCCAGATCGTCGAGTCCACGCTTGGTCAGGTCCGGAGCGCAGCCCTAGGCGGCATCGGACGCTCCGCCGCGAGACATCCGGCCTGCGACCCCGAGAGCGAAACCTTCGTCGACTGCGGCTACACCACCCTGACGCTGCCGTCGAGCTCACGCGTTCTGATCCTCGGCCGCCTCGAAGTATCCGCCGAGATCGGCGCCGATCTGGGTCAGGGGGTATGCCGACTGGTGACGAACGTTGGAGTCGTCGCGGGCTCGTCGGCCAATGTTCACGCCTATGAGTTTGATGGCAACGTGATCAACCTCATGGCGGTGTCGGGTGTGCTCGCCGCCGGGACGTACGACTTCGGCATCGAATGCCACCAGTACTCGTTCTCGGGCAACGCCGTCGTGTACTACGACGGACAGGTCGCCGCGGTCGCTCTCTCGCCGAACTAAGTCGGCAGGGTCTTCTCGCTGAGCGGGCACTCACCCGAATCGGGGGAGACTTGTGGGCACCTTGGCCTGCGAGGATGACCCCGGCTTACTCTCGGCTGATGGCTCGTTCGCCTGGATTCAGCATGGCGACGGAGCGGCGCAGGATGGTTACTGGCTGGCGAGGTCCAGGCGCACCGCTCCATCGAAACACGTTCGCTTGGTAGGGCAAGAGGTGAGCGGCTCGACCCCGGCGGATGTCAGCCTTCCAGCAGCGCCAGAGTGTCGTCTGCGGCCCGTAGCTCGGCGCGCGTGGCGCCGGCGTAGAACTGCTGCATGGTCGCCCTCGTGCTGACAACGTGCTGACATCAGACCCTGCCGACGATCGCCGATCCCCTCGCGATCCCTTGCGGGGCTTGGTCGGGCTGCCGGGATTTGAACCCGGGACCTCTTGTCCCCCAGACAAGCGCGCTACCAAGCTGCGCCACAGCCCGTGTTGTGGACCGGCAGCGTACCGGTCAGGCGTGGTCACGCGACCCAGACGATCCCCTGGACCAGGCGCCAGCCCAGGTAGAGGCTGATGGCGACGAGGAGCAGCTTGAAGTGCCAGGGGGCCTTGCTCTGGGGCATGGAGATGACCCGGTGGCAGGTCGGGCACTCCCCGTTCTCCGGCATGGAGTTCGGGTTCCAGAACTTCTGACAGTCATCGCACCAGGGCATCGGCATCAGACGGGCGGGCACCCCGTGGCGGCGGTCCGAGAAGTGGCGGTCCTTGCCCTTGGCCCGCTCGAGGCGCCGGACCACCTGGTGGCGCAGGTCGCCGAAGTCGATGACGGCGTCGACGACCAGCTCGGAGGCGAGGCGGAGCAGGTCCACGTCGGCCTCGTAGATGTCCCGCTGCTCGGCGATGAAGGCCTCCCGCTCGGCGGGGTCCTCGATGCTCGCGATCTTGTTGGCGAACACGGCGTTGACCGCGGCCTCCGGGCCCATGACCGCGATGCGGGCGGTGGGCAGGGCGAGGGTGGCCTCGGGGCCGAACGCGGGGCCGGACATGGCGTAGAGGCCGGCGCCGTAGGCCTTGCGCACGACCACGGAGATCTTGGGCACGGTGGCCTCGGACACGGCGGTGACCATCTTGGCCCCGTGGCGGATGATGCCCTCCCGCTCCACCTGGGTGCCGACCATGAAGCCGGGGACGTCGCAGAGGAACACGAGCGGGATGTTGAAGGCGTCGCAGCACCAGATGAACCGGGCGGCCTTGTCGGCGGAGTCGGTGAACAGCACGCCGCCCTTCTGCATGGGGTTGTTGGCCACGATGCCGACCGGGCCGGCCCTCGAGGCGGGCCGAGGCCGACGATCAGCTCCGGGGCGAAGAGGGGCTTCACCTCGAAGAAGGACTCGGCGTCGATCAGGCCGTCCAGCAGGTCGTGCATGTCGTAGGCCTGCGTGTCCTCGGCCGGCACGACCTCCGCCGTCAGCTCGCGGCCGGGCGGTCGGGCGGCGTAGGCCGTCGGCTCCTCCCGCCAGTACTGCGGGAAGTAGGTGAAGTAGGCCAGCGCCTGGTCGATGGCGTCCTCGTCGTCGGTGGCCAGGTTGTCGCCGCAACCCGAGACGGTGGCGTGCATGCGGGCTCCGCCCATCTCCTCCAGGGTGGTGATCTCGCCGATGACCATCTCGGCCATGCGGGGCGAGCCCAGGTACATCGAGGCGTTGCCCTCGACCATGATCACGATGTCGCAGAAGGACGGGATGTAGGCCCCACCCGCCGCCGAGGGGCCGAACAGGCAGCAGATCTGGGGCACCCGGCCCGACAGACGGACCTGGTTGTGGAAGATGTGGCCCGCGCCCCGACGGCCCGGGAACAGCTCCACCTGGTCGGTGATGCGGGCGCCCGGCCGAGTCGATGAGCCAGAAGATCGGCAGCTCGTGGCGCAGGGCCAGCTCGGTGAGGCGGACGATCTTCTCGACGGTGCGGGCGCCCCAGGAGCCCGCCTTCACCGTCGGGTCGTTGGCCACCACGGCCACGGGCCGGCCGTCGACGGTGCCGGTGCCGGTGACGACACCGTCGGCCGGGAGGTCCTCGGCCGAGGTGTTGGCCAGGAGGGCGTCCTCGATGAAGGAGCCCTCGTCCAGCAGCAGGCCCAGACGGTCTCGCACGAACAGCTTGTTCTGGCGCGGCGAGCTTCTCCCCGACCCTTCTCGAGGTTGCCCGCCAGGGCCCGTTCGGCGGCCTTGGCCAGCCGTTCCTGATCCGCCGTCACCGGTTATTCGCGGCGGATGGCCATGATCGCGACGTCGTCGTTGATCGGGCCGTTGGAGAAGTCCCGGGCCGCCTCCAGCAGGGACTTGCACAGGACGTCGGCGGCCACGCCGGGATCCCGGCGGACGGCGGCGGCGATGCGCTCCTCGCCGAACAGGTTCTCGCCGTCGCGGGCCTCGGCCAGGCCGTCGGTGTAGAGCAGGCAGAGGTCGTCGGCGTCGAGGCCGATCTCGCGGCTGAAGTACTCGCTGCCCGCGGCCAGCATGAGCAGCGGGCCGGTGGCCCGCAGCGGCTGCAGCTCCCGGTCGTGCCAGAGGTAGGCCGCGGGGTGGCCGGCCGAGGTGTAGCGCAGGGTCCCGGCCCGGGTGTCGAAGACCACGACCACGAGGGAGATGAACTCCTCGTCCCGGCCCGAGGGCGTACATCTGGCTGTTGAGCTCCTCGATGGCCTGGGCCGGGTCCTTGAACTGCCGGAGGAAGACCCGGAGCAGGTACTTGGCCTGGAAGGCGGTGATGGAGGCCTCGATGCCGTGGCCGGCGACGTCGCCGATGACGGCCGCGACCCGCGTGGGCGTCAGGCGGAAGAAGTCGTAGAAGTCCCCGGCCATCATCCCGGAGCCGGGCTGGTAGACGCGGCCGACCTCGAAGCCGACCAGGTCCGGCAGCGACTCCGGGGCCAGGCGCTCGGCCCACATGCGGGGGGCCCGCTCCTCCTGGTCCAGGACCTCGACGGCGCGGCGCTCCATGCCGATGCGGCTCTGGGCCAGGCGGGCCTCGGAGACGAACGTGCGCCACATGGCCAGCGAGATGATCGCCGGGACGGCCAGCACGCCGAGGACGATCGCCGCCGACGGGGGGTCGGTGACGGCGAGGGCGCCGATGGCGATGCCGGCGACGGCATAGAAGGTGGCGGCGTGCAGGTCCTTGCGGTAGACGCCCCAGGCCAGCGCGATGGCGCCCTCGTCGGCGTCGGAGCTGTCCAGGGTCCGCCACACGCGATGGCGGAACCGGGCCGAGCGCCCCCAGGACAGAGCAGCGGCCAGACAGAGCACGGCGGTGGTCGCGAGGACCGGGATCACCATGACGATGCGATCCTACTCGCCACCCCTGACGGCCTCACGGTCCGATCCGGACGGCTAGTCACGGTTGCGCACCCGCAGCTTGAGCGGGGCGTCGCCCAGGTCGAAGCCCTCCCGCAGCTTCCGCTCGAGGTAGCGCAGGTAGGTGGGCGGCAGGCGCCGGTTGACGAACAGCGTGAACGTCGGCGGGTTGGTCGCCCCCTGGGTGGCGTAGAGGACCCGGGCGCCGCCGGGAGCGGGCTGGTGGGCCTGGGCCTTCTTCAGGACCTCGTTGACCTTCGCCGTCGGTATGCGTCGGTGGTAGGTGTCTGCGGTGTCCAGCAGGGCGTCGATGATCTTGTGGGTCCCCTTGCCCGTCAGCGCACTGATCTTGAGGATCTTGGCGTTGGGCAGGAAGTGCAGGCGGTCGGTGACCTGCTCGCTGACCAGCTCCCTCTGCTCGGCGTCGGCCACCTCCCACTTGTTGAGCAGGACGACGACGGGCGAACCCGAGATGGCCGCCCGCTCTGCCAGGCGCTGGTCCTGGTGGGTCACCCCGACCAGGGCGTCGACGACCAGGAGCACCACGTCGGCGGAGTCCACGGCCCGCAGGGCCCGGACCACCGAGTAGTACTCCGTCGACTCGTCGATCTTCCCCCGCCGGCGCATCCCGGCGGTGTCCAGGATCCGGACGGGGCCCGACTCGGTCTGGATGATCGTGTCGATCGTGTCCCGGGTCGTGCCCGCCAGGTCGTGGACCACGGAGCGCTCCGCCCGGTCCAGCTTGTTGAAGAGGGTCGACTTGCCGACGTTGGGCCGCCCCACGATGGCCACGGCCAGGACCTCGGTCCGGTCGTCGGTCTCGTCCTCGTCGACATCCTCGTCCTCCGGGGGCAGGGCGTCCACCAGGACGTCGAGGAAGTCGCCGGTGCGGCGACCGTGCAGGGCGCTGATCGGGTGGGGCTCGCCGAGGCCGAGGGAGAGGAAGGCCCAGGCGTCGTTCTCCCGGTTGGTGTCGTCCACCTTGTTGGCCACCACGAAGACCGGGATGTGCCGGCCCCGCAGGAGGGCCGCGACCTGCTCGTCCTCCTCGGTGATGCCGACGGTGACGTCCACGACCATGACCACGGCGTCGGCGTCCTCGATGGCCCGCACGCTCTGGCGGCTGACCTCGGCGTCCAGGCCCTCGTCGGTGGCGATGAAGCCACCGGTGTCCATGACCACGAAGGGCCGGCCCCGCCACTCGGCGTCGACCGCCTTGCGGTCCCGGGTGACCCCGGGGCGCTCCTCGACGATCGCCTCTCGACGACCGACGATGCGGTTGAGCAGGGTCGACTTGCCCACGTTGGGCCGTCCCACGACGGCCACGACCGGCGCGCCCATCAGGCCGCGACCGGCTCGAGGGCGGCCCGCAGGGACAGGCCGTCGGTGGCCACGACCTCCACCGGCAGGGGCAGGTCCTCGGGCGAGGTGCCGTCGAGGAAGCGGCCGCCGGACAGGCAGACGTCGGGGAGCAGGTAGCGGTGGCCCGGGGGCTGGTCGGCCAGGACCCGCTGGAGGTCCTCCCCCACCATCAGCCCGGTGACGCCGATGTTGCCGCCGAAGAACCGGTTCTCGACCGGCACCACCCGCACGTCCTCGCGGCCCTCCAGGAGGGGGGCCAGGATCTCGGCGCCGTAGGCCCCGGTGAGCACGGCGACCGGCGCCGTGCGCCGGGGGCGCAGGGTCACCTGACCCCGGGGGGCGCGGTAGCCGGCCGCGGGGGCGCCGTCGATGGACTGGAAGAACCCGGCCCGGGGCCCGATCGGGGTCTCGACCTCGCCCGCGAACTCCCGCTCGAAGCTGCGGGCCATGCCGATGCCGTCCTCGTGGAGCGGGAAGCCCTCGTAGGTCTCCCCCGCCGGGAACGGCCGTCCGGCCAGCAGGTAGTACTCGTCGGCGGCGTAGACGAGGCGGCGGCCGACGATGGCCAGGAAGCGCTCCTGCCAGGCCTCGATGGTGTCGATGGTGGCGGCGGCCTCCGCGACCGTGTGCGGGCGCAGGCGGCCCTCCCGGCCGTGGCGACTGATGCCGAGGGGCACGACGGCCACGGTGGCCAGCTCCGGGTACCGGTCGGCGATGCCGACCATGGTGTCCTCCAGCACGGCGCCGTCGTTGATGCCGGGGCAGACCACCACCTGGCCGTGGACCTGGACGTCGTGCGTCGAGCAGGGCCCGCAGCCAGCGGAGGCTGGTGGCCCCCCGCCGGTTGCGGAGGAGGTCGGTGCGCACCTCGGGGTCCGTGGCGTGGATGGAGACGTACAGGGGCGAGAGGCGCTCGGTGATGACCCGCTCGAGGTCCAGCTCGGTGAAGCGGGTCAGGGTGGTGAAGTTCCCGTAGAGGAACGACAGCCGGTAGTCGTCGTCGCGCTGGTAGAGGCTGGAGCGCATCCCCGGCGGGAGCTGGTGGATGAAGCAGAACTCGCAGTGGTTGTCACAGGTGCGCACGGCGTCGAACACCGCCGACTCCACCTCGACGCCCAGGGGCTCGCCCGCCGCCTTCTCGACCCCGATGGTGAGGTCCAGGCCGCCCCGGGACACGTCGATCTCCAGGTCCGGGTCGTCGACCAGGATCTGGTAGCGGATGATGTCGCGGGGGGCCTCGCCGTTCAGGGCCCGCAGCTCGTCACCGGGGCGGAGCCCGGCGCGGTCGGCCGGCGAACCGGGCGCGACGGCCAGGACGAGCGGAACAGACACCCGTCAAGGATAGGGACCGGGGCGCTGGGTACCCTCGGCCCATGGCCGTGGACCGGGTCCTGCTCTGTGCCCCCCGGGGGTTCTGCGCGGGCGTGGAGATGGCCATCAAGGCCCTGGCCTGGATGGTCCGCACCTTCGACCCGCCGGTCTACTGCTACCACGAGATCGTGCACAACCAGCGGGTCGTGGACCGCTTCCGGGACCTCGGCGTGGTGTTCGTGGACGACCTGGACGAGGTGCCCGAGGGCTCGCCGATCATGCTCTCGGCCCACGGCTCGGCCCCCGAGGTGGTCGAGACCGCCCGCCGCCAGGGCGGGTACGTCGTCGACGCCGTCTGCCCCCTGGTGACCAAGGTCCACCACGAGGTCCGGGTGCGGGCGGGCAAGGGCTACCGCATCGTCTACATCGGCCACGAGGGCCACGAAGAGGCGGTGGGCACCATGGCCGTGGCCCCCGAGGCCATCGACCGCGTCGAGCGCCCCGACGAGGTCGCCGACCTGCCCGACACCGGCCAGCCCGTGGCCCTGTTGGCCCAGACCACGCTCTCCCACCGGGACTGGGCCGGCGTCGTGGACGCGGCCAAGGAGCGCTGGCCGGACCTGTGGCAGCCCGGGCGCAGCGACCTCTGCTTCGCCACCACCAACCGTCAGTCCGGCCTGCTCAAGATCGCCGACCGCTGCGACGCCATCGTGGTCATCGGCTCGGCCAACTCGTCCAACACCCGGGCCCTCGAGCAGCTGGCCCGCGACGCGGGCTGTCCCCGGGTCTTCCGGGTCAACGACCCCGACGAGCTGCCCGACGACCTCAGCGGCACCGTCGGGGTGACCGCGGGCGCCTCGGCCCCCGAGGACCTGGTCGAGGCCGTGATCGCCCGCCTGGCCCCCACCGAGGGCACCGAGGAGGTCTGGTTCACCGACGAGGACGAGTACTTCCCGCCGCCCCGCAACCTGCGGGACCTGCTGGCCGCCGTCGACGAGGCCGCCACCGTCACCCTGGGCGGCTCCCTCGCCGGCCGACCGGCGGCCAACGACCGCAGCATCGACGCCGCCGACGTCCTCGCCGCGCTGGGCTGACCCGGGGCTGGCAGACTGGAGCCATGGCGACCACGACCACCTTCACCCGCATGGACGAGTCCACGGCCGAGCAGTGGGCCGAGATCGGCAAGCAGACCTTCGAGCACCGGGACCGGGTCGCGGACCGGGTCCTGGAGATGCTCCGCTCCCTGGAGGCCATCACCGACGGCTTCGCGGTCGACCAGCTGGAGCACTCGGTGCAGACCGCCACCCGGGCCGAGCGGGCCGGGGCGGACGCCGAGGTGGTCGTCGCCGCCCTGTGCCACGACATCGGCAAGGCCGTCAGCGTCCCCAACCACCCCGAGATCGCGGCGGCCATCCTCAAGCCCTACGTCCGCCCCGAGGTCCACGACATGATCCGGGTCCACCAGGACTTCCAGGGCCGGCACTACTACGCCCACTTCGGTGGCGACCCCGACGCCCGCGAGACAGCACCGGGCCGAGCTCGACCCGGAGGTCTTCACCCTGGCCGAGCGCTTCGCCGACGAGTGGGACCAGGTCGCCTTCGACCCCGACTACGACAGCGAGCCCCTCGAGCACTTCGAGCCGCTGGTCCGGGAGGTCTTCGCCACCGGCGAAGATGCTGTAGGAACGCGAACTGGCGCCCGTTTCGGTCGCCAGAGCAACCGAAACGGGCGCCAGAACAGCTCCTACGTTGGGCTAGCCCAGGCCGTACTCGGCGATGAAGTCGGCGGCGATGACGTCCGCGTCCTCCGCCTCGATGTCGAAGCGGGCGTTGGCCTCGGTCAGGTTCTCGGTCGTGATGGCCGCGCTGACCTCGTTCACCAGGGACTCGAAGTCCGCCCCGTAGGTGTCGACCAGCTCGTCGGTGACGACGGGGACGATGTTGTCGGCGGCCAACAGGCCGTCGGTGTCCTCGAGCACCACCAGGCCACGGTCGGCGATGATGCCGCTCGGTCGAGAAGAGCACGGCCACATCGATCTCACCGGCGTCGAGGGCGTCGGGGATGACCCCCGGGTCCAGGGGCGTGAAGCCACCGCTCAGGTCGATGCCGTAGACCGTGTCCAGCCCCGGCAGGCAGAAGGCGTTGGCCTCGCAGTCCTGCGGGGCGCCCAGCGTCAGGTCGTCGGTCAGGTCGCCGATGCCCGAGAGGCCGAGCTCGTCGGCGGTCTCCGGCGTCACCACGAACGTGTTGGTGTCGATCGCCGGCGACGGCTCGAGGGCCTGCAGCCCGATCTCGGAGAGCTGCTCGTGGAGCAGGCCGACGGTCTCGTCCACGTCGGAGGTCGCCTCACCGGCGAACTCGTTCAGGAACTCGAGCATCGACGCCACGTACTCCGGGGCGAAGTTGATGTCGCCGGACTCGAAGGCCGGGACCTCCAGGTCACGGAAGCCACCCAGTTCCTGGTACTCCACGGAGTAGCCCGCGTTGATGAGCGACCTGGCCGTAGATCTGGCTCAGGATGGCGCTCTCGCCGAAGTCCTGGGTCCCGATCGTGATGGTCGGGCCGTCCGGTGGCACATCGGCGGTGTCCCCGGTGGCGTCACCGGTCGCCGTGGTGTCGCTGGCGCTGTCCGTCGTCACCGTCGTCGCCGCACGCACCGGCGAGCAACGCCAAGACGGCCAGCACCGCCCACAGCCCTCTGATCTTCCTCGTCATTGCTTGTTCCCTCTCTTGGTTGGTTCTCTCTTGCGATCTCACGCCGGCGCCGGCTCGACGTCCATCATCGTGGCGTCGACCATGGTCCTCCCGCTTGGCTAGCACCCCGGCTGGGCCCAGGGAGTCAGACGGCGCTGGAGCCAGCCGAACACCAGTTCTACCATCGAGGACATCGAGCGCGACGAGGATGGCCCCCGTCAGCAGCTTGCCGTCGTCCTGGATGGCGAAGCCCTCGACGATGAAGGCGCCCAGGCCGCCGAAGCCGACGTAGGCGCCGAGGGTGGCGGTGGCCACGACCTGGACGGCGGAGACCCGGAGGCCGGTGATGATCAGCGGCAGGGCGGCGGGGATCTCCACGCCCCGCAGCGACCTCACGCTCCTGCATGCCCATGCCCCGGGCGGCCTCGACGATGCCCGGCGTCGACGTCCCGCACGCCGGTGAAGGCGTTGGTGAAGATCGGCGGGATGCCCAGCAGGACGAGGGCGAAGGCCGTCGGCCAGAACCCGAGCCCGAACCCGTAGCGCAGCGAGATCGGGAAGATCAGCACGATGAGGGCGAAGGACGGGCACGGCCCGGCCGATGTTCACCACCCACACGGCCAGCACCCCGCCCCGCTTGAGGTGGCCGAGCCAGATGGCCGGCGGCAGGGCCAGGGCGAGGCCACCACGACCGAGAAGCCGGACGAGGCGGAGGTGGTCCCACAGGCGGACGGCGATCCCCCGCTGGCCCCAGTAGTTCTCCGACGGTGGTCACGAAGGTCCAGAACTCGTTGAGCGGCGTCCATCGGCGCGCCGCCCGGTTCCACGGTGTCACCAGCCGCTCGAAGATGCATCAGGATCAGGTCGATGAGCAGGGCCAGCAGGATCGACAGGCCGGCGCCGACCACGACGGGCGTGTTGAAGTTCCGGGACAGCCCGTCGTTGATCAGGCCGCCGTAGCCCCCGAAGCCGATGACGAAGGTCACGGTCACGAGGCCGATGGTGGTCACCGAGGCGATGCGGATGCCGGCGATGATGGCGGGGGTGGCCAGGCGCAGGTCGACGGTCGAAGAACCGCCGGCACCGGCCGGTAGCCCATGCCGTCGGCCGCCTCCTTCACCGCGTCGGGCACCCCCTCGACCCCGGCCACGATGTTGCGGATCAGGATGAGCAGCGTGTAGCCGACCAGGCCGATCTCGGCGGTCAGCACGGTCAGGCCCGTGATCGGGAAGAGGATGGCGAACAGGGCCAGGCTGGGGATGGCGTAGAGGATCCCGGCGAACCCCGGCGATCGGGCCGTAGGTCCGGCGCAAGCGGAGGCGCGACGGCCGAGAGCGGATGGACAGGGCGATGCCGACGCCGAGGGCGATGGCGGTGAGCTGGAGGTGCTCGACGGTGGCGGCCCAGATGTCGTCGGTAGTGGTCCTCAGACCCAGGCCCACCAGATGAACGAGTCCTTGTCCGCCCCGAGGATCATCAGCCTCTAGGCCTCCAGCCCGCCGGCGACCTGGTCGATGGTCAGCATCCCCAGGTAGCCCTTCTCGTCGTCCTGCACCATGGCCACCCGGCTCTGGGCCCCGACGATCACGTCGAGGGCCTCCCGCAGCGTGGCGTCCGGGGTGACGGTGGCCGCGAACGGCCGCAGGTCGGCCCGCCCATGGTCGAGCCGTTGAGGTTCTCCGCCGCCACCCAGCCCAGCAGGCGGCGGTGGTCCCGGACCCCGACCCAGTCCACGCCGTGCTCGGCCATCACCCGGCGGGCCTCGTCGGCCGCCGGCGCTCGGCGGCCACGACCGGGCCCTCGCACCAGCTCGGCGTCGCCCACGGTGCAGCAGGCCGAGGCGCTTGAGGCCCCGCTCCTGGCCGAGGAACCCGGCCACGAAGTCGTTGGCCGGGGCCCGCAGGAGCTCCTCGGGCGGCCCGACCTGCTCGAGCACGCCGCCGACGTTCGAGGATGGCGATCTGGTCCCCCAGCTTGATGGCCTCGTCGATGTCGTGGGTGACCAGCGACGATCGTCTTCTGCACCTCGCGACTGCAGGGCCAGGAGCTCGTCCTGCAGGCGGCCCCGGACGATCGGGTCCACCGCCGAGTAGGGCTCGTCCATCAGCAGGATCGGGCGGATCGGCGGCCAGGGCCCGGGCCACGCCCACCCGCTGCTGCTGGCCGCCGGACAGGGCCGCCGGGTACCGGGGCAGGTGCTCGGGGTCGAGGCCGACGAGCTCGGTCAGCTCCTCCACCCGGGCCCGGGTCCGGGCCTTGTCCCAGCCCAGGAGCTTGGGCACGGTGGCGATGTTCTCGGCGATGGTCTTGTGCGGGAAGAGGCCGATCTGCTGGATGACGTAGCCGATCTGGCGGCGCAGCTCGTGGGCGGGCAGGTCCCGGATCTCGGTGCCCAGCACCTCGAGGCGGCCCCCGCTGGGCTCGATGAGGCGGTTGATCATCTTCAGTGTGGTGGTCTTGCCGCAGCCCGACGGACCGACCAGCACGGTGATGCCGCCCTCGGGCACGATCAGGTCGAGGGACTCCACCGCGGGACGGGACGACGCCGGGGAAGGTCTTGGACACCGCCTCGAGCCGGATGGCCACGCCATCGGGTCGCTCACCGGATGAGGTACCACCAGATCGACGCCGCGACGGCCACCACGGCGACCAGCACCGACAGGACGATGACCGGTGGTCGAGACGCTGCCGTCCTCGTCCGCGGGCAGGCGCGTGCGCACCCGCTCGAGGGCCCGCTCCGCCCAGGCCACGTCCTTGGCCAGGATGGCCAGGCCGCCGGCGATGGCCAGCCAGCCCGGACCGGGCAGCACGAGCATGAACACGCCCGCGACCAGCAGGAGGGAGCCGGCGGTCATCCGGGCCAGGCGGACGTGGATGGAGGCCCTGGCCTCCTCGACGGTCTCCTCGCGGCGACCGGTCTCGAACTCGGCCTCGATGGCCGCCTCGCGGAGGCGGCTCCCAGCGCGGGACGTTCCTGTGCTCGGCTCCCCGGGCCAGCGCCATCCGTGAGGTTAAGCGTCCGGTGCACGCCGGCGCGACGTTGGGCCTCGTCGAAGAGCGCCTGCAGGCGGAGGCGCAGGTCCTCGGTCAGCGTGCGGACCGCGCTGCGGGACACCCGGCCGCTCTCCTTGAGCGGGGACGGGCGTCAGTGGCTCGCCCACGACCAGGACCATCTTCGAGGGCCGGATGTACTTGGCCTCCCGACGGCATGGCCCGCTCCGAGCCGCCGATGCCGACCGGCACGATCGGGACCTGGCCCCGGCTGGCCACGTAGGCCACGCCGTCGCGCATGTGCTCGGGCTCGATGGTCGGCCCGAAGCGCCGGGTGCCCTCCGGGAACATCACCACGGCCTCCCCCTCGGCGGTCAGCTCGAGGCACTGGGTGAGCGCCTCACGGTCCGCGCTGTCGCGGTTGATCGGGAAGCCGCCCAGCGACGAGAAGAACCAGTCCGAGGCCGGCGTTCTTCCAGAGTGAGTCCTTGCCCATGTAGCGCAGGCGGCGACGGGTGACGAGGCGAGACGACGAAGATCTCCATGTTCGACCGGTGGGCGCCGGGGGCCAGGATGAACGCGCCCTTGGCGGGGATGTTCTCCCGGCCGTGGATCTCGACCCGGAACAGGATCTTGCCCGCCACCCAGACGAGGCTGCGCACGAAGCGGTAGAAGGCCGCGGGCGGGCAGCGTGGGATCGGCGCTGCCGTACCGGCTCTCGATCTTGGTCATCCCGGCGATGACCTCGTCCAGGGCGGCGACCAGGGACTCCACGACCTCCTCGATGCGTCATGCCGCTGGTGTCCAGCACGAGGGCGTCGTCGGCCTGGGCCAGCGGGCTGTCCTCCCGGCCCTCGTCCAGGGTGTCGCGCCGGGCGAGGTCGGCGGCCACCGTCTCGTAGTCGAGGTCGCTCACCTCCTGCGAGCGGCGCTCGGCCCGCACGTCGGCCCGGGCCGTCAGGAACACCTTCAGGTCGGCGTCGGGGAACACCACGGTGCCGATGTCGCGGCCTTCCACGACCGCCGCCGGGCGCGGCCCACGGCCCACTCCCGCTGCCGGCTGCGCAGCTCGGCCCGCACCGCGGGGTTGGCGGCCACGAGGCTGACCGCCCGGGTGACCTCCGGGCCCCGGATCTCGATGGTGGCGTCGACCCCGTCGACGGAGCACCCCGGCCTCGCTCGACCGTCCAGCTCGAGGCCGTCGACCAGGTGGGCGACGGGCTCGGTGTCGGACGGGTCGATCCCCCGGCGCAGGGCGGCGAAGGCCACGGCCCGGTACATGGCCCCGGTGTCGAGGTACTCGAGGCCCAGGCGCTCGGCCAGGTGCCGGGCCACGGTCGACTTCCCCGAGCCGCCCGGCCCGTCGATGGCGATCACGGTCATGTCGTGCACTCTCCCAGATCCTGCTCGAAGCGCGGGTAGCTGGTGGCCACGGCCTCCCAGCCCTCGATGGTGACCGGGCCGCCCGCCGAGGCCAACCCGGCCACGGCGGCGGCCATGGCGATGCGGTGGTCGCCGTGGGAGTCGACGCGGCCCCCCCGGAGGGTGCCCCCCTCGACGACCAGGGCGTCGCCGTCGACCTCGGCCGTGCCGCCCACGGCCCGGACGCTGGCGGACACCGTGGCCAGCCGGTCCGACTCCTTGACCCGGAGCTCGCCCACGTCGACGAACCGGGTGGTGCCCGTCCGCCGCGCCGGCCGCGACGGCCAGGGCCGGGACCTCGTCGAGCCCGACGATCTCGGCGCCCAGCACGGTCGTGCCGTGCAGCGCCGCCGCGCGGACCCGCACCGTGCCCGTTCCGAGTCTCGTCGTGGTCGATCTCGATGTCGGCGCCCATGCGCACGAGCACGTCGAGGAAGCCGGTCCGGGCCGGCCCCAGGTACAGGTCCTCGATCACCAGGTCGCTGCCCGGGACCAGGGTCGCGGCCACCACCCAGAAGGCCGCCTGGGACGGGTCGCCGGGGACGTCGTAGGTGAACGGCTCGGGCCGGGAGCGGCGCACCCGGATCCGGCCCTCACCGATCTCGACGTCGGCACCGAAGCGAGCCAGGAGCTCCTCGGTGTGGGCCCGGGTGGGCACGTCCTCCTCGACGACGGTGTCGCCCTCGGCCCCGAGGCCGGCCAGGAGCACGGCGCTCTTGACCTGGGCGCTGGGCACGGGCGTCCGGTAGGTGATGCCGTGCAGGTCGCCGCCCCGCACCGACAGCGGCGGGAAGCGGCCGCCCTCCCGGCCCTCGATGGACGCTCCCATCAGCCGCAGCGGCACGGCGACCCGGTCCATGGGTCGGCGGGCGATCGACTCGTCCCCGGCCAGCACGGTGAGGAACGGGAAGGCCGGCGCAGAGCCCGGTCAGGAGGCGGATGGTCGTGCCCGAGTTGCCGACGTCGATGACGTCGGCCGGCCTCGTGCAGGGTCCCGCCGTCGACCACGACCCGCGCCGTCCTCGTCGGCGGTGGCGGCGCCCAGGGCCTCGATCGGCCCGGCGGGTGCCCGGCCACGTCGGCGCCGTCGGACAGCCCGCCGACGCTCGACCGGCCCTCGGCCAGGGCGGCCAGGAGCAGGGCCCGGTGGGAGATCGACTTGTCGCCGGGCATGCGCAGGCGACCCCGCAGCGGGCCCGGACGGGCCGACGGTGAGCTGGGCCACTACTCGAGCACCTGCTGGTGGGAGACGCCGGTAGCCGCGCTCGACCAGCGCATCGTGGAGGCGGCCCAGCGTCGCTTGGCCTCGACGAGGAGGATCAGCACGCCCCGGTCACCCTCGCTGGAGTGGGCGATCTCGATGTCGGCGATGTTGACGTCGATCTCGGTGGCCAGCGGTGGTCACCTCGGCCAGCGAGCCCGGGCGGTCGGGGATCGACGACCCGCAGCTCGCCCAGCTCGTCGGGCCGGCCGAAGCGGGCGGGCAGGTTGGTGCGGGCCGACCGGGCCTGCTCCAGCAGGTCGAGCAGGCCGTCGCGGTCCTGGTCCGCCACCACCTGCCGGACCTCGCTCAGGGCCTCGATCAGTCGGTCGAGGACGTCGACGATGGCCTCCCGGTTCTCGCCGACGATGTCGGGCCAGATGCCGGGGTGGCCGGCGGCGATCCGGGTCATGTCCCGGAAGCCGCCGGCGGCCAGCCGCAGCAGGGCCCGGTGCTCCTCGGCCCGGTCGTCGGCCAGGCGCATGAGGGTCGCGGCGGTCAGGTGGGGGACGTGGGACACCTCGGCGACGAGGGCGTCGTGCCGGTCGGGGGCCAGGGCCACGACCTCGGCCCCCATGGTCACGATGGCGGAGCGGACGGTGGCGTAGGCGTGTCGTCGTCGGTCGCCGCCGTCGGGGTCAGCACCCAGGTCGCCCCGTCGAACAGGTCGGCGGTGGCGGCACGCGATGCCCTCCTGCTCCGAGCCGGCCATGGGGTGCCCGCCGACGAAGCCCGGGTGGTCGACGGCGGCGACGACGGATGCCTTGACGCTGCCCACGTCGGTCACGACCCGGTGGCCGGCGGCGAGCAGACGGCGGGCCTCGCCGGCCACGGCGCCCGACGGGCGTGGCCACGATCGTCAGGTCCGAGGTCGGGTCCTCCCCGATGGCGTCGAGGGCGCCCCGCTCGACCGCGGCCTCGGCGCTGGTCCGGGTCCCGGTCGGTGCCGACGACGCCCAGCCGGCCCGGCGCAGGGCCAGCCCGATGGAGCCGCCGATCAGCCCGGTGCCGACCAGCGTCGCCGTTGCGTTCGCTCACTTCGGGGCAGGTCGTCACGGAGGTTGGCGGCTCCGTGTTGGTAGACGTGGTGCAGCTGGTCCCGGTCCCGCTCGGTCTCGAGGTGCAGCATCACCCGGACGCACTGGGGCGTGGCCCCCTCGACGTCGAGCTCCCGGGCGCAGATGAGCGGGACGTCGCCCAGGCCGAAGGTGCGGGCCGCGGTGGCGGGAAAGGTGCAGCGGATGTCGTCGGTCGCCGTGAAGATGATGCTGACCACGTCGTCGTGGTCGATGCCGTTGCGCTCGAAGAGCTCGGTGAGCAGCTCGACCATGCGGTCGGTCAGGTGGCTCGACCTCGTCGACGTCGATGGTGGTGGCGCCCCGCAGGGCCCGGAGTGGCATCGCCGGGGATCGTACCGGCGAGGGCCGTTACGGCTCGGGGTCCGTTGCCTGGGGCCACGGCCCGCTCGAGGGCCCGGACCTCGTCCTGGGTCAGGGGCCGCCACTCCCCCGGCTTCAGCACCCGGTCGGTCAGGGGGCCGATGCGGGTGCGGACGAGGCGCACCACCGTGCTGCCCACGGCCTCGACCATGCGGCGGACCTGCCGGTTGCGGCCCTCGTGGATGGTGATGCGCAGCGTGCGGTCGTCGAGGGAGGCCACCTTGGCCGGCGCGGTGAGCCCGTCCTCCAGCTCGATGCCCTCCCGCAGGCGGCGGAGGTCGCCCCGGGACGGCATGCGGTCGACCTCGGCCAGGTACTCCTTCTCCACCCCGAAGGACGGGTGGGTCAGGCGATGGGTCAGGGCGCCGTCGTTGGTGAGCAGCAGCAGGCCCTCGGTCTCGTAGTCGAGGCGGCCGACCGGGAAGACCCGGGGCTCGTCGGGCACGAGGTCCAGGACCGTCGTGCCGGCCCTCGGGATCCGAGGCCGTGGTCACCACCTTCGCCGGCTTGTGCAGCAGCCAGTGGACGAGGTCCGGCGCCACGCCCGACCAGGACGCCGTCCACCTCGACCTGCGCCGTGGCCGGGTCCACCCGCCGCCCCAGGACCGCCACCTCGCCGTCGACGGTGACCCGACCGTCCTCGATCAGCTCCTCACAGACCCGGCGGCTGCCGAACCCGGCCCGGGCCAGGACCTTCTGCAGCCGTTCGCCCTCGACGGGCTCAGGCGTCGGTCGTCACCCTCGGTGTCCTCCGGGTCCTCGGGCTCGCCGTCCTCGTCGGCCCGGGGTCGTCGGTGCCCGGGGTCAGGTCCAGGTCGGGGCGGCCACCAGGTCGTCGTCGTCGGGCAGGCGCAGGCCCTGCTCGAGGGCCTCGACCACCTCGGCGCCGGGCACGAACTCGCCCAGCGGGGGCAGGTCGCTCGAGCGAGTCGAGGCCGAGCCGCTCCAGGAAGGTCGCGCGTCGTGCCGTAGAGCACGGCCTGGCCCGGGCCCGGGTCCCGAGCCACCTCGGCGACGTAGCCCCGCTGGACCAGCGTGCGCAGCACCCCGTCGGCGTCCACGCCGCGGATGGCCGAGACCTGCACCCGGGACACGGGCTGCTTGTAGGCCACGATGGCCAGCGTCTCGAGGGCGGCGCTGGACAGGCGGGTGGACTGGCCCTCCAGGACGAAGCGCTCGACGTAGGCGGCCAGGTCGGGGTGGCTGGCGAAGCGGTAGCCGCCGGCCACCCGCTGGAGCTGGAAGCCCCGGTCCTCGGCCTCGTAGCTGAGGGCCAGCTCGGAGCAGATCTCCTCGATCCGGTCGACGGGCAGCTCGAGGAGCTGGGCCAGGAGGCCGGGCTCGACCGGCGCCTCGGCCACCATGACGATGGCCTCGACGGCGCGGTGGACCTCCTCGGCCACCTCAGCC
Organism: uncultured Microthrixaceae bacterium; assembly: GCA_963748285.1. Classification (GTDB taxonomy): domain Bacteria; phylum Actinomycetota; class Acidimicrobiia; order Acidimicrobiales; family DATDAH01; genus DATDAH01. The sequence continues at coordinate 384,739 of CAVVIF010000008.1, read as the reverse complement.
CTCGTAGACGTCGATGGACTCGAGGACCTCGGTGCGTGGTCGCCGATCGTCCTCGGGCCCGAGCCACACGATGTGGATGTCCCCGAACTGGCCCACCTGGTCCAGCTCGACCAGGCCGGCCTTGAACAGCTCGAGGATCCCGAGGAAGCGGACCACGACCTCGATGCGCTCGACCAGCGAGCTGGTCAGGGCCGGAAGGTGGTCCGGCCCAGGCGGGGCAGCTCGTCGACCAGCTCCTCGATGGCGTCGGCCACGTTGGCCTTGATGGCGGCGACGTGGAACAGGTCGACCCGGGGCTGGGGTCGGGTCAGGACCTTGCACGTAGGCCCGGCGCACGTCGTCGGGCCCGACGCCGGCCAGCAGGTCCGGGGCCAGGGAGACGAACTGCTCCTCGATGCCGGCCAGCCGGGGGTAGCTGCGGGCGCCGTCGCGGTGCAGGCGACGGAGCACGACGGCGGCGTCCTTGAAGGTCTTGCACTCCAGCAGGCGGGACAGCAGGAGGTCCCGCTCCTCCCAGAGCGCCAGCTCGTCGTCCAGGTCGACGTCGTCGTCGACGGGCAGCAGCCGGCGGGACTTGAGCTCGACCAGGGTCGAGGCGATGAGCAGGAACTCGGTGGCCAGGTCGAGGTCGCAGTGCTCCATCGCGCTCGATCTCGGCCAGGTAGGCGTCGACGATGTCGAGCAGGCTGACCTCGTAGAGGTCGACCTCCTCGCGCAGGATCAGGTGCAGGAGCAGTTCGAAGGGCCCGTCGTAGACGGGCGTCGCCACCTCGTAGGTCCCCGTCGTGCCCACAGCCATGCGGCGCGAGGATACGGGTGGGGTGACGGAGCGGCGCGGACCCTAGATTCAGCGCCGTGCCCCGCGTCTTCTCCGGAATCCAGCCCACGGGCGAGGTCCACCTCGGCAACCTGCTGGGGGCCCTGCGCAACTGGGTGAGCGACCAGGACACCCACGACTGCGTCTACTGCGTGGTCGACCTCCATGCCCTGACCGTCCCCCAGGACCCCGCCGAGCTGCGGCGCCACCTCGCTGTCGCTGGCCCAGAAGCTGATCGCGGTCGGCCTCGACCCCGACCGCTGCACGCTGTTCGTCCAGAGCCACGTCCACGAGCACACCGAGCTGGCCTGGATCATGGAGTGCACCGTCGTCCTACGGCGAGCTCAGCCGCATGACCCAGTTCAAGGACAAGTCGGCCAAGGCCGAGTTCGTCTCCGGCGGGCTCTTCACCTACCCCGCGCTCGATGGCCGCCGACATCCTCGTCCACGACACCGACCGGGTCCCGGTGGGCGACGACCAGCGCCAGCACCTCGAGATCACCCGGGACATCGCCGACCGCTTCAACGCCCGCTACGGCGAGACCTTCGTGGTCCCCGAGGCCTACATCCCCGAAGGCCGGCGCCCGGGTCATGGACCTGCAGACGCCCCACCGACAAGATGTCCAAGTCCGCGGAGTCCCCCCAGGGCACCATCGACCTGCTCGACGACCCGAAGGTCATCGAGAAGAAGATCAAGCGGGCGGTCACCGACTCCGGCGACGACGTCACCTTCGACCCCGAGAACCGCCCCGGCGTGGCCAACCTGCTGTCGATCCTGGCCGCCGCCACCGGACCGGGAGCCCAAGGCCGTGGCCGAGGACTACTCCCAGTTCGGCCCCCTGAAGGCCGACACCGCCGAGGCCCTCATCGAGCTCCTGCGCCCCATCCAGGCCCGCTACCGGGAGCTGGAGGCCGACCCCGGCGCCACCCAGGCCCTCCTGGCCCAAGGCGCCGACAAGGCGAGGGCCAAGGCCGCCGAGGTCCTCGCCCGCGCCCGCACGGCCCTCGGCCTCCTCCCCCCGGCCTGACCCTCGGCTCAGCCGGCGTCGTCGGCGGCCTGCAGGGCCCGGCCGAGGTCGGCGGGCACCGTCCAGTCGGCTTCGGGCAGGTGGTGCTCCCGGGACCAGGCGATGACGAGCTCGTCGCTGCCGGCCAGCTCCAGCAGGTCGACGCCCAGCTCGGGGTAGAGCACGTACTGGCCGACCCGGCGGGTGAAGCCCCGGGTCTGCGACCCACTGGTGGGCGGTGTCCTCACCGGCGACCATCTCCGAGAGGGTGGCCACGACCCGGCCGAAGGTGCCGAGGTCGCGGGATCGTCTTGCCCACGTCGTGCAGCAGGGCGGCGGCCAGGACCGGGTCGGTGGCCCGCTCCCCCAGCTCCTCCTCGACCCGACGGGCGACCCGGCGCCGAGTGGCGCCGGTCGACCCGGGCCATGCGGGACCAGAGCTCCTGCTCGGGCTCGCTCAGCTGGTCCCGGGCCCAGGCGTCGTCGACGGCTCTCGGCCCGATGGGCAGGAGGCTGGCGAAGAACCGCCGCACCAGGTGCAGCAGGCGCTTCACTCGCTCAGGCGTGCTCGATGCAGAAGCGGCTGGCAGGGACGGCTTCGAGCCGGGCCGCCGGGATGGGCTGCCGGCAGCGCTCGCACAGTCCGTAGGTGCCCTCGTCCAGCTTGACCAGGGCCTGCTCGACGGCGTCGAGCTGGTCCCGCAGGGAACTGGCCAGAGCGTGGACCTCGCCCTGCTCTGCGGCCACCTGGCCGGAGTCGGCGAAGTTCTCGTCGAACGCCCCGCCGTCCAGCTCGGTGAGCTGTTCGTTGAGCTGTGTCCGTTCGGCCTCCAGGGAGGCGCGAACGGTCGACTCGTCTAGGTCGGCCATGGCCAGACCCTACCCCCCGGGGGGTGCCTTGGCGCGGGGATGGGCCGCCGCGTAGGCGGCGAAGAGGCGCTCCACGGACACCCCGGTGTAGATCTGCGTGGTGCTGATGGAGGCATGGCCCAGGAGCTCCTGGACGGCCCGGATGTCGGCGCCGTGATCCAGCATGTGGGTGGCACAGCTGTGGCGCAGGGCGTGGGGGCTGAGCTGGCGCTCCAGGCCCGCCCGAGCGCCGTGGTGCTGCACGATCCCCCAGGCCCCCTGACGGGTCAGGCGCCCACCCCGCTGGTTCAGGAACACCGCCTCCTCGTCGCCGCGGCGGGCCCACCGGGCCGGCGCCATGGCGGGACGACCACCGGTGTCGAGCCAGTCGACGAGGGCCTGGCGAGCCAGTCGGCCCAGGGGGATGACCCGCTCCTTGCTGCCCTTGCCGAGGACCCGGACGAGGGCGTCGCCCAGGTCCACGTCGCCCAGCGACAGGCCGACCAGCTCGGCGATGCGCATGCCCGTGCCGTAGAGGACCTCGAGGATCGCCCGGTCCCGACGGGCGACGGGGTCGGTGCCGGCGATGTCCAGCAGCGCCTCGACCTCGGCCTCCGACAGCCCCTTGGGCAGGCCCCGGGGCACGCCGGGCGGCTCGACGTCGGCCGCGGGGTCACTCGGGAGCAGCCCCTCCGCGGCACAGAACGAGTGCAGGGACCGGACGGCGACGACCGCCCGGGCCACGGTGGCCGGCGCCTTGCCGGTCTCCCGCAACGCGCCGACGTAGGCCTCGACGTCCTCGGGCCTGACCGCCTCCAGGCTCAGGCCCCGGTCCTGCAGCCAGGCCCAGTAGCCCCGCAGGTCCCGCCGGTAGGCCGACAGCGTGTTGACCGACCGCCCCTTCTCGGTGACCAGCCAGGTCAGGTACTCCTCCGCCTCCAGCGGCAGGACCACCGTGACGGTCACCCCAGGTGCTCCCTCGCCAGGAGGAGGCCGATGACGGTCTTGGCGTCGACCAGCTCCCGGCCGGCGATGAGGGCGGGCACGTCGTCGAGGCGGATGCGCTCGATGCGTCATGTGCTCCTCCTCCTCGCCCTGGCGGTCGTCGGCCACCGCCGTCAGGTCCGTGCCCAGGAACACGTGGGACAGCTCGTCGCTGAACCCGATCGAGTTGTAGAACTCGGCCAGCTTGACCAGCCGGCCGGCGGCCAGGCCGACCTCCTCGGCCAGCTCGCGCTGGGCGGTGACCTCGGGGGCCTCGCCCGCGACGTCCCGCTTGCCGGCGGGGATCTCCAGCACCTCGAGGTCCACCGCGGCCCGGTACTGGCGGACGAGCACGACCTCGTCACCGTCGACGGGCACGACCGAGACCGCGCCGGGGTGGTGGACGAGGTCCCGCTGGAACGTCGTGCCCGAGGGCGAGGTGAAGGTGCCCTCGGCCACCGAGATGACCGTGCCCGACCAGACCTCCCGCTCGCCCTGCTTGGTGAACGGGCTCACGGTCAGCCGGCGGGCTGGGTGACGGCCTCGGGCTCGAACAGGTGGGGGCGCCGGCCTTCGGAGCGGTCCAGCGCGGCGGCCGACGAAGTCCCGGAACAGGGGCGCCGGACGGTTGGGGCGGCTCTTGAGCTCGGGGTGGGCCTGGGTGGCGACCCAGAACGGGTGCTCGGGCAGCTCGATGAACTCCACCAGGCGCCCGTCGGGGGACTCGCCGGAGCAGAGCAGCCCGCTCTCCTCGAACCGGGTGCGGTACCGGGGGTTGAACTCGTAGCGGTGGCGGTGGCGCTCGGACACGACGTCCTTGCCGTAGGCCCGGGCCACCTGGGAGCCGGGGACCAGCTCGGCGACGTAGGCCCCGAGGCGCATGGTGCCGCCCTTGTCGGTGACCTCGCGCTGGGAGTCCATCAGGTCGATGACCGCGTGGGGGCTGGCGGCTGTCGAACTCGCTGGAGTTGGCCCCCTCGAGGCCCAGCACGTCGCGGGCGTACTCGATGACCATGGTGTGCAGGCCGAGGCAGAGGCCGAGGCAGGGCATGCCCTCCTCCCGGGCGTACCGGGCCGCGGCGATCTTGCCCTCGATCCCCCGCTCGCCGAACCCGCCCGGGATCACGATGCCGTCGAGGTCCTTCAGCCGCCCGGCGCCGAGCAGGCCCTCGACGTCCTCGGCGGAGATCAGCTCGATGTCGACCTTCGCCCCGTGGAAGAAGCCGGAGTGGTTGAGCGACTCGATGACCGAGAGGTAGGCGTCGGGCAGGCTCGTGTACTTGCCGACGATGCCGACCTTGACCGGGCGGTCCGAGGCGTGGACCCGGTCGACCAGGACCTCCCACTCGGAGAGGTCGATGGCCCGGTCGTCCAGCTTCAGGATCTCGCAGACCACGCCGTCCATGCCCTCCTCGTGCAGCACGAGGGGGATGTCGTAGAGGCTGTCGGCGTCGGCCGCGTTGACCACGGCCCGCACCTCGACGTCGCACAGGTTGGAGATCTTGCGCTTGAGCTCGGTGGAGATCTCGTCGGCGCTGCGGCAGACGATCACGTCGGGCTGGATGCCGCGGCTGCGCAGCTCGGTGACCGAGTGCTGGGTGGGCTTGGTCTTCTGCTCGCCCGCCGGTCCGATGAGGGGCACGAGGGTGAGGTGGACGTAGCAGACGTTCTCGCGGCCGACGTCGAGGCGGAACTGACGGATGGCCTCGAGGAACGGGAGGATCTCGATGTCGCCCACCGTGCCGCCGACCTCGGTGATGACCACGTCGACGTCGTCGGTGGCGAGGACCTTGATGCGGCGCTTGATCTCGTCGGTGATGTGGGGGATGACCTGGACGGTCTTGCCCAGGTAGTCGCCCCGCCGCTCGGCGGCCAGCACGGACTGGTAGATCGAGCCGGTCGTGGCGTTGGAGTCCCGGGTCAGGCTCTCGTCGATGAAGCGCTCGTAATGGCCCAGGTCGAGGTCGGTCTCACCCCCGTCGTCGGTGACGTAGACCTCGCCGTGCTCGAACGGATTGAGGGTCCCCGGGTCCACGTTGATGTAGGGGTCGAGCTTCTGGATCGTCACCCGCAGGCCCCGGGACTTCAAGAGTCGACCGAGGGATGCTGCGGTGATCCCCTTGCCCAATGAACTGGCCACACCACCCGTTACGAACACATGCTTCGCCACGGGAGATGGACGGTAGCATCGCCCGGCCGGGACCGGGCGGACCCCGCCAGCAGAGCCTGGATCGCCGCCCTGTGACCGACCCCTCCTCCCCCACCGCCGACGCCCCCGAGCGGGCCGCGACCGTGGAGCCCGCCACCACCCGTCGGGACCTGCTCTGGCTGGGCGCCCTGACCCTCGTCCTGCGCCTGCCGACGTTCTTCGCGGTCAAGCACCTGACCTTCGACGACGGCGTGTTCGGCGCCTCGGCCGTGGCCATGCGCAACGGCGGCGTGCCCTTCCGGGACGTCTTCTCCAGCCAGGGGCCGCTCTTCCTGCCCTTGGTCTGGATCGCCGACACGCTGGGCCTGCACTCCCTCAACGGGGCCCGCCTGCTGGGCCTGGCCTCCGGCCTCGTGCTGGTCCTGGTGGTCTACCTCGCCGGCCGCGAGCTCGGCGGGATGACCGGCGCCCGCATCGCCGGGTTGCTCGCCGCGGTGACCGGCAGCAGCATCGCGGTCACCGGCTCCATCGCGGCCGACGGCCCGGCCATGGCGCTCGCCTCCACCGCCGTCCTCATCGCCCTCCGCTACCGCCGGGACCCGTCCACCACGCGGGCCGTGCTCATGGGCGTCGCCCTGGGCGCCGCCATCATGGTCAAGGCGCTGGTCCTGCCCGCGGCCGTGCCGGTCGGGCTCATCCTGCTGTGGGGCCGACGCCCCAAGGACTGGATCGCCGCCGTGGGCGCTGCGGTCGCCGTCGGCCTCGGCCTGTCCCTCCTCTGGGGCTTCGCCGACGTCTGGGACCAGTCGGTCCTGTATCACCTCGACGCCCCGGGCGGCTCGGACCCGGGGGCCAACCTCAAGAAGCTCGTCAGCACGCTGACCACCCGGGACGTGGCTCTCGTGGCGACGGCCGTGCTGACCCTGGTGGTCGTGGTGCTCCGCCACCGCTCGGACGCCGACAGCCACCTCGAGGACCGCCCCGACCAGGGCGTGGGCCCGCCGGTGCCGATCCTGCTCTGGGCCTGGTTCGTGGCCATGTTCGTGATGCTCTGCCTGGAGCACCCGATGTGGCGGCCCCACATCTCCGAGCTCGTCCCCCCCAGCGCACTGCTCCTGGCCTGGTACCGCCCGCCCTTGAAGCCCACCGCCGTCGTCATCGCCTTGGGCACCATCTTCATGATCGCCACCTACGCCGGACCCTCCCTGCTCTGGGCCGGCGACTACGAGGGGGACGAGGCCGTCGTGGTCGAGACCCTGAGCGGCCTGCCCGAGGGCGCGGTCGCCATCTCCGACGAGCCCGGCCAGGTCTGGCGGGCCGGCCTGCGCACCCCGGACAACCTGGTCGACGGCTCCGCGCTGCTGACCGACTCCGGCCGGGTCACCGCCGACACCATCGTCGAAGCCGCGGCCGCCGACGAGGTCTGCGCCGTGGTGGTCTGGTCGGACCGCTTCGGCCAGTTCACCGAGCTCCCCGACCTCCTGGCCGAGGAGGGCTTCGAGGTGGCCGAGACCTTCGGCGACCCCGACGAGAACCGCGCCCTCTACCTCAAGCCCGACTGCACCCCGTAAGGCGACAGGACCGACACCGACGCAACCACGGGGCGTGGGTCGGCCGCCGATCGTCGGGCCGGTCGCCGGATCAGCTCGGATAGCCGTCCGATCCGTCACCGAACTCGACGACATAGCTGTCGGAATCCGACAGGTAGTTCGTCGGGTTCGCAACGGCGGCCACAGGGCGTGGTGCCTCGTTGGCGGTCCTCGCAGCCCTACCGGGTGCTCGTGCCCACCGGCTCCGCCTCGGCGTCGGGGGCGTCGATCTCGGCCTTCCAGGGTGGGTCCTCGGTGCGGAGGACCAGGTAGACGAGCGAGGCGTTCATCACGCCCAGCATGAGGCCGGGGACGGCGATGCCGGAGTCGTTGAGCATGAAGCCGAGGGTGGCCGCGATCACGAAGCCGACCCGGGCCGCTCGCTCCTGGGGGATGACCTCCTGGAGCCGCTGCAGCCGGCCCGGCGCCCGCCAGATCAGGTAGAGGATGAACGCGAAGACGACCGGCAGCATGAGGGTCCACTCCGACGATGCCAGCACCGCGAAGTTGGCGCCGATCTTGCGGATCACCACGGTCTCGAAGGCGCCGAAGCCGTTGGCCCCGATGTCCTCGAAGAGGCGCCCGAGGTGCGTCCGGCTCTCCTCGGGCCGGGCCAGGTCGAGGAAGCCGGCGAGCAGGAAGACCACCAGGGTCGTGACGCCGACCACGATCACCGTGCGCAGGCGGATGCGGATGCCGAGGAGCACGGCGGCGACGCCGGCGAAGGTCGGCACCATCGTGAGCGCGCCGCCCACGTCAGAGCCCCAGAAGGGCGACGCGTCGATCACCAGCACGACCCCGAGCAGGCCGAGGGCGACGCCGATGCCCCTGCGACCGCCGATGCGGGACGCCAGCAGCCCGGCCAGGATCGTGGCCGACGCCGCGATCTGGGCGAACGCGAGGTTCCCGATGCCGGCGAAGCGGCCGGCCACCGTCGGGGTGTAGCCGAACACGGTGTTGAGCTGCAGGGGGGCGCCGATCATGACGTCCAGCAGCAGCACGCCGAGCATGAGCCCGAGGATCGCCAGCAGCGGGTCCGCCGGCCAGCGGCGCAGCAGGCGCTGGGCGGCCACGCCCGACACCGCGCCGCCCACGATCAGGTAGCCCCAGTAGGCCGCGGCGCCCCATTCGTAGAAGGGCAGCGCCCCGGCGAGATAGGTCAGCGGGAGCACGGCGAGCACGGCCAGGCTGGCCACCTCGACGGCATGGCGGCTGCGGGAGGACTCCCGGTTCAACGCCCGGACCGCGATGATCCAGAGCGCCAACTGGGCGACGACGAAGATCGTGGCCACGAGGGCGACCATGTCGTCCCGCCACTGGGCCTCGGCGTTGGCCTGCTCGAGCCAGTCCCGTCGGTCGGCCGCGGTACCGCCTGTCCCCGACCGCTCGAAGTGCCGGCCCTCCATCGAGTCGGGCAGGTCGATGTCGAGGAGCGACAGGATCGTGGGGGCCACGTCGACCAGGGTGACGAACCCGGCGCGCCGGGTCACGGCCGACTTCAGCAGGCCGGGCTCGACGCCGGGAGCGCGGAGGGCGGCCAACGTCAGGTGGTCGCTCCCGGTGGCCGGGTACGGCCCGACGACCAGCACGGCGTCGGTGGCGGGGTCCACCCGCTCCAGGAGCCGCCCGAGGAGGGCGTCGCTGCGCTCGAGGGCCTCACGGCGCTGGCGGGACCGCTGCTCGACGGTCGCCAGGGGCCGGTAGGTGTCGGCCCGGGCCAGGTCGGAGGCCTCGACCAACACCACCGCTCGATCCACCCAGGCGTCGTCGAAGGCGGCGACCACCTCCTGTTCGTCCAGGCGGCGGCCGTAGGGGGCCTCGGGGTCGGGCTCGAGCAGGTCGTCGCCCACCCGACCACCTGGCACCTGGCCGTCGCTGTCCATGAGGCCGATCACCGCCTGGCGGGCGTAGACCGTCTCGCTCTCCTCGTTGTTGCCGTCGGCGGTGCCGATGACCGCCGGGTGCGCGCCGTCCTCCCGCAGGGCGTCGCCCAGCGCCCCCACCTCGGCGCCGAAGTCGAGGTCGTCGTTGATCTCCGTCAGGGCGGGCAGGGCGAGGGTGAAGAGGCCCTCGGTCACCGTGATCCCCGTGCGCCGGGTGAAGATCTCCTCGGCCGGCTGGCCCAGGTAGGGCTCGCCGATCTCGAACCCGAGGCCGTCGAAGTCCTCGTCGCCGTCGGCCCGGGTGCCGGCGTTGAGGGTCGTGTAACCGTCGCCCGGGGTGGTCCGCCGGTCGACGGCGCGGGTGGACAGGCCCCCGATGGCCGACTCGTCGAGGAGCGCGGACAGGTTGGGCAGGTCGTAGTCGTTGGCCTCGGCCCAGCTCATGGTGGGCATCGAGAAGACGAAGACCCGTTCGGCCCGCGGCGTCTGCTCGGCCGCAGCCGCTCCCGGGAAGGCGCCGACCAGCGCCAGGCCGGCGGTCAGGACGAGCAGGGCCCGCTTCACGCCGGCACCGCCGAGGAGCGGTGCAGCGACCCAGGCAGCAGGTGCAGGCCTCGGATGGCGCCGTAGTACAGGCCACCGGCGACGAGGCTCACCACCGTCAGGCAGAGGGCCGTGGCCCCGCGACCGTCGGGCGCCCAGGCGTCGACGGCGACCCAGGCGGCCCCGGCCAGGCCGGCGGTCAGCGCGGTCACCGCCGGGAGGCTTCGGGGCCACAGGGCGACGTGCTGTCGCCGGCGGAGGCGCAGGGCCAGCCAGCGCTGTGCCGAGCAGGAAGCCGACCGTGTGGCCGAGGCCCAGGGCGAAGATGCGGGCCGCACCATCGGTCACCGGGACGAGGGCGATCATGAGGCCCACGCCGATCAGGGCGGAGGCGACCGCCGCGAGGGCCGGCGTGCGGCTGTCGTCGAGGGCGTACCAGGCCGCGGCCAGCAGGCGGAAGGCGCCGTAGGCGGGCAGACCGAGGGCCAGCCCGGCGACGCCCGCGGCCATGAGGGCGACCCCGTCACCGGCGTCGGCCTGGCCGAAGGCGAAGACCTCCATCGCCGGTTGGGCCAGCACCACCATCAGGGCCGCCACCGGCAGGACCACCACCCCGAGGGACGCCAGCGACCAGCGCATGGCCTCGCTGAAGCCGGCCATGTCGGCCCGGTCGACGTCGTCGGCCAGCTCGGGCTGGACGGTGGTGTGGATGGGCTGGGCGAGGATCCCGTACGGGGCGAGGAACAGGTAGAAGGCGACCCGGTAGGCCACGACACCACCCTCGACGCCGGCCCCGAGCACGATGGCCGCGCCGAGCAGGAGGGCGGCGCCGGTGTGCTGCAGCACCGCCCAGCTCGACAGGCCGAGCAGCCGTCGGACCCCCGGGTCCCGAGGGGCCCAGCGGGGCCAGAGCCGGAAGCCGGTGCGGCGGAGGGCGATGGTGGGGATGGCGACGAAGGCGGCCACCCCGAGGGTGCCGCCGAGGCCGAGGAGCATCTGCTCGGTCGAGGTCAGGTCGAGGCCCGGGTCGGGCCCGGCCACGATCCGGAACACGATCAGGGCCGACACCAGCACCACGGTGTTGCCGATCGGCGCGAGGGCGGGGATGACGAACTCCCGCTTGGCGTTCAGGAGGGCGATCGCGCAGAACCCCACCGGATAGAGCAGCAGCTGGGGCAGGAACCACCGGAGCAGCACCGTGGCCAGCTCCTGCTGCTCCGGCGGGGCGTTGGACGCACCCGTCAACGAGTCGGCCAGCCAGGGTGCGGCGATCATGCCGACCACCGCCAGCGTGCCCAGCAGCAGGAGGGCCAGGCCCAGCAGGCCACCGGCCTGCCGTTCCGCCGCCTCACCGTCGTTGCGGGTGAAGTGGTCCACGAAGGTGGGCACCAGCACCGCGGAGAGGGCCCCCGCCGCCAGCAGCTCGAAGATCACCGTCGGGAAGGTGTTCGCCGCCTCGAAGGTGTCGCCCAGCCAGGTCGTGCCCAGCACCGCGGCCACGACCAGGACCCGGGCGCCGCCGAGGACGCGGGAGGCGGCCGTCGCCGCCCCCATCCCGACCGCGGAGCGGCCGACCGAAGCGGTCTCGGTCACGGGACGGTGACGGGCGCGGGCGACACCGCTTCGGCCCCGTCGCCCACGCCGTAGTGGCCGACCTCGCCCTCCCGGCCGACCACGAGCGCGAACACCGTGATCGTCGGCCCGAACGGCAGGTCCAGGGCGTCGACGGTGGAGATCTGGGCCCCGAGGGTGGGCGAGCCGAGGATCGGGGCCAGCGAGTCGGCCCGGTCGGGTCCGTCCTCGCGCTCCTGCCACACCTCGGCCACCACCACGGCTCCGGCCGACTCGCGCGGCGGCGAGGGCGAACGCGGTGGCGTGGGCCGAGCTCTCGACGTCCGACTCGGGGCCGGAGACCACCAGGAAGAGCACCCGCCGGGGGCGGGGCGCCACCACGTCGGCCAGGGCCTCGTAGGAGACCAGGTCGAGATCGGCGATCTGGTCCAGCGCCCCGGTGCCGTCGTCGACCACCTCGACCCGGGAGGACAGGTCGGTGACCAGGAGCGACGCCGCCCGGGCCTGGAGCTCCTCGACGGGCGCCTCGCTGTCCAGGTCGATGACCTCGGCCAGCGCGGCCTGGGCCTCGTCGTCCTGCAGGCTCCACGAGCCGTCGACGGTGAGCACACCCCGGACGATGGAGCCGGCCTGGCCCAGGAGCTCGATCGTGCGGTCCACCGGCTCACCGTCGACGCCCTCGTCGGTCACGACCACGGTGACGGTGTCGGTCAGGCGCCCGTCGACCGAGAGCAGCGCCGACTGTTCCGTGAACTCGGTGAGGTCGTCGACCTGGCCCTGGAGCTCGTCGTTGGCCGCCTGGCGCTCGTCGAGGTTGTCGCTGACCTCGTCGACCCGGTTGCGGAGGCCCTCGACGATGGCCCGGTCGATGACCGTCGAGCCGACGACGATGCCGATGGCGAGGGCCAGGAACACCGCCACGATGCTGACGATGTGGAAGCGGAAGGAGATCAAGAGAAGGCGTCCCGGATGCTGAGCCAGACGGCGTCGATGAAGACCCGCAGGGAGTCGGAGACGGCCACCATCACCAGGATGACGGCCAGGGCGGCGGCCAGCAGCATCACGATGTCGCGGCGCCGGACCCGACCCTCGTAGAGCCGGCTCACCCCCTTGGCGTCGACCAGGGTGGGACCGAGGCGGAGCCGGGTGAGGAACGTCGAGGCCATGCCCGGCCGGCCCTTGTCGAGGAACTCGATCATGGTGGCGTGGGTGCCCACGGCCACGATCAGGTCGGCACCCGCCTCGTGGGCCAGGATCATCGCCGCGTCCTCGCTGGTGCCTTCGACGACGAACTCCTCGTAGTCGACCCCGAAGGCCTGGAGCTCCTCGAAGCCCGGGTTGTGCCCGTTGGGGTGGACGTGGTGGATCAGGTCCTTGGCCACCTCGAGGGCGCCGGCGGTGACCGAGTCGAAGTCGCCGATGATCATGTCGGGCTTCAGGCGCTGCTCCAGCAGGGCGTCGGCCCCACCGTCGACGCCGATGAGGACGGGCCGGTACTCGGCGATGTAGGGGCGGAGGGCCCGCAGGTCCTCCTTGTAGTCGTGGCCCCGCACGACGATGAGGGCGTGGCGGCCCTCGAACTGGCAGTGCAGCGGGGGCAGCTGCAGCGGGGCGAAGGTCAGCTCGGCCTCGTGGCGGACGTACTCCAGGGTGTTCTCGGCGAAGCGCTGCAGCTCCGCGCCGATGGTGCGCTTGGCCTCGGTGACCACGGCATCCAGGCCCTCGGTCGTGCACCGGTGGCCGGTGGCGACGACCTCGCCGTCGACCAGCACGTTCTCGCCGTCGATCGTGACGGTCGTGCCGTCGGGGAGCTCGTCCAGCAGCTCGGAGCCGACCTCGTCGACGAGGGGGATGCCCGCCGCCAGCAGGCGCAACGGCCCGTGGTTCGGGTACCGCCCGGTGATCGATCGTTTGGCGTTGACCACCGCCGTCACCCGGGCTCCGACCAGACCGTCGGCGGCCACCCGGTCGAGGTCGGCGTGGTCGATGACGGCGATGTCACCGGGTTCGAGGGCCTTGATCAGGTCCTTGGTCCGCTTCCCCACCCGGGCGCGCCCCGTGAGACCCTGTGGTGCGGCTCTCTTGACACGGCGAAGCATGGAGGGTCTGACCAGTCCATCCAGAAGTCGAGACGGGGGCCGATCCAGGGAGGCGTCGACACCCGGACCGTCGCTCCACGGTAGCGGACAGGGGCCTGAACGCCCGATGAACAACCGCCGCCCGAGCACGGCGGCAGGGCCGCCACGGGCCTCCGATCATGGTTTGCGGCCGGCGCGGTCCATGGCTCGGAGGGGTGGGACGCGGTCGATGACCTTGCTGAAGCTCACGGCCTCGCTGGCGAGGTTCAGGGCCAGGACCCCCAGGAACACGATCGTTCGGGTGGTCGGAGCGGTGGCGATGACGACCCCGAGGCCGATGACGCCGCCCAGCACGTTGGCGCCGACGTCGCCCAGCATCATCTGCTCCCGGAGGTCGGGCCACAGCAGGCCGGCCGCGGCACCGACCACGACGGCCACCCCGAGCAGCTCGGCGGGGGCGCCGGTGGCGGCCACGAGCACCAGGAAGGCGAACAGCGAGACCTTCACGGTGCGCCCCGGGGCCCGGTCGAAGAGGTTGGCGGCGTTGGCGCAGAGGGCGATGACCGCCGCGTCGAGCAGGACCCGCCCCAGGGAGTCCGAGCGGGGCCCCTGGACGGCGACGATCGCCACCGCGGCACCGCCGAAGAGCTTGAGGGAGCCGGTGGTGAACCGGCCGTGGCGAAGTGCCCGGAGGTGGCCGCTGAACCCGCCCGACTCCCCCGCCCCGGCGAGGTCGTCGAGCAGGCCGAGCAGGCCCAGACCCAACGCCAGGATCAGCACCGAGGCCCGCGGTCCGTCGGTCACGGCGTTGGGCTCCCAGTCGAGGGACTCCCCCACCTGCAGTGCCGTCTCCGAGGCGAGCACGGCCAAGGGCAGGACGAGGCCGACGGCCGTCGGGATGACGTGGCCCCGGTGGTTCTCCCGGGCGAAGATCGGCGCCGCGAAGGTCGGGCGCAGCATCAGCCAGCCGCCGTAGCCCGCGGCGCAGCCGGCCAGGAACCCGAGGAGGACCGTCACCGGGCGGTGCGCCGGGCGGCCGCCTCGTCCAGCAGCTCGCTGGCGTGCTGGCGGGCCGTGGCCGAATCGGGCTGGCCCGACAGCATCCGGGACAGCTCGACGACCCGGTCCTCGCCGGTGACGGGGCGGGCGGAGGTGGCCGTGGACTCGCCCGCCACCTGCTTCTCGATCATCACCTGGGCATCGGCGAAGGCGGCCACCTGCGGGAGGTGGGTCACGACCAGGACCTGGTGGTCGTCGCCCAGCTCGGCCAGCGCAGCCGCCAGCGCGAGGGCGGTGGTGCCGCCGATGCCGGCGTCCACCTCGTCGAAGACCAGGGTGGGCGGGGCCTCGGTCGTGACCAGGCGCAGGGCCAGCATCGTGCGGGCCAGCTCGCCACCGGAGGCCACCTTGGCCAGGGGCTGGGGCGCCGAGCCCGGGTTGGCGCTGAACTGGATGGTGACCTCGTCACCCGGATCGGCGCCGACGTCGATGGCCAGGCGGGCGTTGGCCATGGCCAGGTCCCGGAGGCGGGCCACGGCGGCGTCGGCCAACCCGGGGGCCGCGGCCCGGCGCGCCCGTCCGACCTCGGAGGCGGCCTGGCTGAGGGCCTTCTCGGCGCGGGCCCGGCGGTCGTCGAGCCGCGCGGCCCGTTCCTCGTGGGACTCCAGTTCGCTCAGGCGGGACGCCGTCTCGGCCCGGAACTCCAGGACCTCGGCCAGGGTGTCGCCGTACTTCCGGCGCAGCTCGGACAGCAGGTGACGGCGCTCCCGCACGGCGGCGAGGCGCTCGGGGTCGGGCTCGATCGTGTCGGCGGCGTCCCGGATCTCGGCCCCCACGTCCTCGAGGTCCGCCTGTAGGCCGACGAGGCGGGCGGCCAGCTCCCGGAACGGGGCCCGGTCGGCCAGCCCGGCACCGGCGGCGGCGAGTCGGTCCCGCGCCGCGTTCTCCCCCAGCAGCAGGTCGGCCGCGCGCTCGGCGGCCTCGCGGTGGGCGACGGCGTCGCCCAGGCGGTCACCCTCGGCCTCCAGCTCCTCGTCCTCGTCGGCACCGGTGATGCCCGCGGCGTCGATCTCGGCCACCTGGAACCGCAGCAGGTCCAGCTCGCGGGCCCGTGCCCGGTCGTCACCTCCGAGATCGGCCAGCGCCGCCTCGACCTCCCGCAGCTCGGCCTTCGCCGCCTCCAGATCGGAGAGGTCGACCTCGCCGAAGCGATCCAGGGCCGCTCGCTGGGCGGGCCCCCGCAGCAGCGACTGGTGGGCGTGTTGGCCGTGGAGGTCGACCAGGAGCTCGCCGGCTGCGCTCAGGGCGGCGGCGGTGGCCAGTCGGCCGTCGACATACGCCCGGCTGCGGCCGTCGGCGGGGATGACCCGACGGAGGACGATCTCGTCCTCGCCCAGCACGAAGCGGCCCTCGACCACGGCCTCGTCACCCGCGGGGCCGACCAGGACGGGATCGGCGCGACCCCCGACCAACAGGTCCACGGCCTCGACCAGGAGCGTCTTGCCGGCCCCCGTCTCGCCGGTGAGCGCGGTCATGCCCGGTCCCAGCACGAGCTGGAGACGGTCGATGACGCCCAGGTTCTCGACCGCCAGCTCGGCCAGCATCAGGCGGTCACCGGTCGGCCAGGAGGCAACGGCTCGCCCGGACCTCGCCTGGTGGCCACGATCGGCATGACGCATCACCGGTCGGCCAGGAGGCAACGGCTCGCCCGGACCTCGCCGGTGGCCACGATCGGCATGACGCATCACCGGTCGGCCAGGCCGAACTTGGTCTTCAGGATCTGGTGGAAGTCCCGGCTCCCGAAGGTGACCAGCCGGGCGGCGTGGGGCGAGGCCTTGCACTCGATGGCGTCACCGTCGACGAGATCGACCACGGGCTGGCCGTCGATCGAGAGCGTCGCCGGGCGGTGGCCCTGGACCTCCAGGCGCACGACCTCGTCCGCGTTCAGGACCAGGGTCCGGTCGAAGAGCATGTGGGGTGAAACCGGCGTGAGCAGGAGGGCCCGGTGGTCCGGCGCCACGATCGGTCCCCGGGCCGACAGCGAGTAGGCGGTCGAGCCGGTGGGCGTGGCCACGATCAGGGCGTCGGCCGCGTACGTGGTGAAGAAGTCGCCGTCGAGGTCGACCCCGAGGCGCACGGTGTGGCCCGCCGCCGTGCGCTCCAGCACCGCCTCGTTGAGCGCCACCCACTGGCGCTCGTCGGCCGCCGCACCGAGGGCCAGGCGCACCTCGAGCAGCATGCGCTCCTCGATCCGGTGCTCGCCGGCGAAGAAGCGTTCCAGGGAGTGGGAGAGGTCGCCGGGGTCGACCTCGGTCAGGTAGCCGAGCTGCCCGAAGTTCACCCCGAGCACAGGGACGTCGTGCGCCGCCACGAGGCTGACCGTGCGCAGCATCGTCCCGTCGCCGCCGAGGCTGACCACCAGGTCCAGGCCCTGGCCGAACCACTCCTCGGGCACGCCGCGGTCCTCGAGTCCGGCCAGGTTGGCGTCGGGGTCGGGCAGCTCGACCTCGTGGCCCCGCTCCCCCAACCATCCCGCGACCTCGCGGGTGACCGAAGCCGCCTCCTCCCGCTGGTGGTGCAGGACCAGCCCGACCTTGCTCATGGCCCGTCCCCGCCGGGCGCGCGGACGTGCAGCAGGTACTCCACGTTGCCGGCGCCACCCTTCAGGGGAGAGACCATCTCCCCCATGATGACGGCTCCGCGCTCGTCCAGTGCGCCTCGCACGTCGGCCAGGGCCGCCTCCCGCACGTCGGGGTCCCGGATCACGCCCTTGCCCCGGCTGGCCTCAGCCTTGCCCACCTCGAACTGGGGCTTGACCAGCAGCACCAGATCGGCTCCCGGGACGACCAGGGCGAGGAGGGCGTCGAGGACCGTGCGCAGCGAGATGAACGAGAGGTCACCGACGAGCAGGTCGACCGGACCGCCCAGCTCGTCGAGGTCGACGGCCCGGATGTCGGTGCGCTCCCGGACGGTGACGCGAGGGTCCTCACGCACCTTCGGGTGGAGCTGACCGCGACCGACGTCGACGGCGATGACCGAGGGACAGCCCCGCTGCAGGAGGCAGTCGGTGAAGCCGCCCGTGGAGGATCCGGCGTCCAGAGCCCGGCGCCCCTCGACCGGGACGACGAACTCGTCCAGCGCGGCGTCGAGCTTCTCGCCCCCGCGGCTGACGAACCGGGGCGGGTCGCCGAGGATGAGGACGGGCTCACCGGGGTCGACCATGCGGGCGGCCTTGGTCGCGATGGCGCCCCCCACCGTCACCTTGCCCGCCTCGATGAGGGCGTGGGCCTGCTGGCGGGACTCGACCAGCCCCCGGCGGACCAGGTCGAGGTCGAGCCGCCGGCGGGCAGCCAGCTACCTGGCCGCCGGCTTCTTGGCGGCGGGCTTCTTGGCGGCGGGCTTCTTGGTCGCCGCCTTCTTGGCCGGGGCCTTCTTCGCCGGGGCCTTGGTCTTGCGCTCGACGGCCGCCACCCGCTTGGCGAGGGCGTCGACATCGGCCTGGGAGGCGGGCTGGACCTTGGCCAGCTGCTCCTTGACGTCGGCCATCTGATCCTTGACCTCGCCCCGGATGCGCTCGGTCAGCGCCTCGCTCGACTTGCGGGAGCGTTCGATCAGGTCCTTGACCGCCGCCTGGGCCTCGTCGGCGCGGACCTCGCCGGCCTTGACCAGGTCGTTGACGATCTCTTCGGCCTTCTCACGGGTCACCTGGGCGTAGGACACGCCGGCGTCCAGGTATTTGCGTACGACGTCGATGGCAGCCACGACGGGAACCGTACCGGCGCCCACGCCCCGACGGGTGGTTCCCCGCCCAGGGCGTCAGGTCGAGGCGAGGCCCTCCTCCACCAGCCAGTCCCGGGCCACGTCCCGAGGGTCCTCGTCGTGCTCGGTGATCCGCCTGAGCAGCACCCGGAGGGTGTCGGTGTCGAGGGCGGCGCTGACCGGCTCGAAGAGGTCGTCGACGCCCGGTTGCGGTGTCGTGGGTGTCCTCCCGGATCGTCACCGCGGGCTGCTCGGCCACGAAGGCGCCGAGGTCGTCCTCCAGGAGCTCGAGGTCGGCCGCGGCCAGCTCCGGGTCGAGCCGGTCGACCAGGGCGAACGGGCAGAACGTGCCGTCCTCGACGAGGGCGATCAGCCCGCCCCGGCGGCACCGGGTTGATCAGACGGGGCCGGATCCGGCTGTCGGCCGCCTCGGCCAGGGCCCCGAGGCCGGCGGGGTCGAGGGGCTCGTCCCTGGACGACACGCAGACCAGCGCGCCCTCCTGGGTCTCGGCCAACTCGGCCGCCAACTCGCTGAGGGTGCTGATGCCCAGGTCCTCCATGACCTCCGGCGAGCCGACGACGCCGACCCCGGCATCGGCGGGCGCGGGCGGCAGCCAGAGGATGCCGTTCTCCTCGAGGTCCTCGTCACGGACGTCCTGGTACAGCTGGTCGGGATCGTCGCTGGGGCCGATCTCCCGCAGCAGCGCCAGCCAGCCGGTACCGGTGGTCTCCCAGTAGAGGTCGATGAGCCCCGCCAGCTGGGCCTCGCGGGTGGCCTGGGTGTCGCCGACGGCGAGGTCGTCGGTGACGTCGGCCCCCGCAGCCACGAGCGACTCCACGGCGATCCAGCCCAGGAGCTCGTCGACCGGCTGGGACGCGCTCCCGACGGCGAGGGGCACGCCGTCGAGCTCGGCGTCGACGTCGGTCTCCCAGGTCAGGGCGTCGACGGGCTGGATGGGCTCGTCCTCGGCGACATCGGAGGCGCATCCGGCGGCCAGGGTGGCGGCGGCGACGAGGGCGGCGAGGCGACGGGGGCTCACGGGCCCAGTTCCCCGTCGACGAGCGCGGCGAGGTCGTCGGCGACGAGATCGGGAGGGGGCTCCACGGGCAGCGCGGTGGTGACGCCCGAGAGCACCAGGCCGAACCGATAGCCGAGGGCGACGGCGAAGCGGCCGTCGGTGTCGGGCCGGTCCCCCACCATCACCCCCGTGTCGCCGACCCGGGCGCGAAGGAGGTCCGCCATCGGACGGTGGGGCTTGCCCGCCACCTCGGCCACGACCCCTGACGCGGTGCTCACGGCCGCCAGGATGGCCCCTCCGCCGGGGATCAGGCCGTCAGGGGTCGGATAGGTGGCGTCGTCGTTGGTGGCCAGGAGGCGGGCCCCGCCCCGGACGGCCGCGCTGGCCGCGGCCATGCGGCCGTAGTCGAAGTCCCGGTGGAAGCCGACCACGACGACATCGGCCTTGCCCTCCCGCACCGTGCGGACCCCGCGGGCGGCCAGCGCCTCGTCCACCCCGGGGCCGGCACACACGAGGGCCACCTCACCCGGGTCGACCTGCTCGGCCGCGGCCATCGCAGACGTGAGCACCGCGCCCTCGGCCGGGATCCCGTGGCGCGCCAGCTTGGCCTCCACCTCCCCGACGGGGACCGAGGAGTTGTTGGTCACGAAGACGACCGGCTCCCCCGCCGCCCGGAGGCGGCCCACGGCCTCGGCCGCACCCGGGATGGGTTCGTCGCCGAGCCAGATCACGCCGTCGAGGTCGAGGGCCCAGGCCACGGGGCATGTTCGCACGGCCGGACTGCCAACTCCGATCCCGCGCCTGCCACGATGGGCCCATGGCGCGCTTCGAGCCCTTCCGGGGACTCCGCTACGACGACGAACGGCTCGACTACGGCGAGGTCACCGCCCCGCCCTACGACGTCATCGACGAGGACGAACGGGCCACGCTGGCCGCCAAGCACCCGAACCAGGCCGTCCACCTCGACCTGCCGATCGACGAAGGCGACATCAGCCGGTACGACGTGGCCTGCCGGACCCTGCGCGAGTGGCGGGACGAGGGCGTCCTGGTCGAGGACGAGGAGCCGTCCTTCTACGTGTACCGGATGGGCTACAAGGACGACACCGGCCGCCTGCGCCAGACCGCCGGGGTCATCGGCGCCCTCGAGCTGGCCAAGCCGGGCACCGGTGGGGTGCTCCCCCACGAGCAGACCACCCCCAAGGCCAAGAGCGACCGCCTGGAGATGCTCCGCTACTGCAGGGCCAACCTGTCCGCGGTCTGGGGCCTGTCCACGGCCGAGGGGCTCTCCGGCCTCTGTGAGCTGCCCGGGCCCCCGGTGGCCGCGTGGACCGACGGTGAGGGCGTGCACCACCGCCTCTGGCCCATCAGTCAGCCCGGCATCGTCGAGGCCATCGCGTCGGCCGTTTCGTCCGAACCGGTCGTGATCGCCGACGGCCACCACCGCTGGTCGACCTCGTTGCAGTACCGGGACGAGCGCCACGAGGCCGGCGACGGTGACGGCCCCTGGGACCTGGCCATGACCTACGTGGTCGAGCTGGTCGAGGAGCAGCTGCTGGTGCAGCCCATCCACCGGCTGATCACGGACCTGCCCGAGGGCGTCGACCTACCGGCAGCGTTGGAGGCGAGCTTCGAGCTGTTCGACGCCGGTCCCCTCGGCCCCGAACTGCTGGACCGCATGGACGACGCCGGCGCCCTGTGCCTGGTGACCCGGGACGGCGGCTTCCTCCTGCGCCCCCGCCCCGAGGCCATGGAGGGCATCCGGGACCTCGACAGCAGCCGCCTCGACGAGGGCCTACGAGCTGTCCCCGACCACACACTCACCTACCAGCACGGCGTGGAGAACATCCTCGCCGCCGTCGACTCCGGCCGGGCCGACGCCGGTGTCCTGCTGCGCCCCGCCACCGTCGAGCAGATCACCGACATCGCCCACGGCGGCGAGCTCATGCCTCCCAAGACCACCTTCTTCTGGCCCAAGCCGAGAACCGGCCAGGTCTTCCGCCTCCTCGACTGAGCGGCGTCCTCAGGCCAGGCTCGACCAGCCCGTACCGTCGTCGATCACCCCTCGACCGTCCAGGTGGCGCCGCTGTGGAGGAGCTCCTTCAGGTCGCCGGGGCCGGAGCGTTCCTGGGCGGCTGCGATCTGCTGGGTGGCCTCGGTGGCGTACTCGGGGCGCTCGACGGCGCGGAACACGCCGACGGGCGTGGGCTCGTGGGGGCCGGAGGCCAGGCGGGACAGGGTGAAGGCCAGCGACGGGTCGGGGCGGGTCTCGTCGTGCACGAGGATCTCGCTCTCCCCGACGTCGGCCACCTCGGCGATGCGGGCGTTGCCCTGGGCGTCGAGGACGACGCAGCGCTCGCCGTCGTCGCCGAAGCGGACCTGCTCGCCGTGGATCAGCGGGATCAGCATCGACGCCCGCTTCTCCTTGCCGGTGACGGCCTCGAACGCGCCGTCGTTGAAGACGTTGCAGTTCTGGTAGATCTCGACGAAGGCGCCGCCCTGGTGGGCGTGGGCCCGCCGGAAGGTCTCCATCATGTGCTTGCGGTCCATGTCGTGGGTCCGGGCCACGAAGCCGGCCTCGGCCCCCAGGGCCAGGCTGATGGGGTTGAACGCGGTGTCCAGCGACCCGAACGGCGTCGACTTGGTCACCTTGCCGACCTCGCTGGTCGGTGAGTACTGGCCCTTGGTCAGGCCGTAGATCTGGTTGTTGAACATCAGGATGTTCAGGTTCACGTTGCGGCGCAGGGCGTGGATCAGGTGGTTGCCACCGATGGAGAGGGCGTCGCCGTCACCGGAGACGACCCAGATGTCCAGGTCGGGTCGGGCCATCGCCAGGCCGGTGGCCACCGCGGGCGCCCGGCCGTGGATGGTGTGCATCCCGTAGGTGTCCATGTAGTACGGGAAGCGGGCGGCGCAGCCGATGCCGGACACGAAGACCGTGTTCTCCCGACGCACGCCCAGCTCGGGCATGAGCATCTGGACGGCGGTCAGGATCGAGTAGTCCCCGCAGCCGGGGCACCAGCGGACCTCCTGGTCCGAGGACCAGTCCGCCTTCGTCGTGACGGGGACGTCGGTTGCGCTCATCAGTCCTTCTCCAGCTCGGCCAGGATGGCCCGCTCGATCTCGCCGGCGGTGAAGGGCAGGCCCTTCATCTTGGTCACGCTCTGGGCGTCGACCAGGAAGTGGCCCCGCAGCAGCAGCGAGAGCTGGCCCAGGTTCATCTCCGGGACCAGCACCTTCGGATACGCCTTCACCACCTCGCCCAGGTTCCTCGGGAACGGGTGCAGGTGGGTGAGGTGGGTCATGGCCACCTTGTGGCCCTTGACCCGGCAGCGCTCGACGGCGCCGTCGATGGCGCCCCAGGTGGACCCCCAGCCGACGATCAGGATCTCGGCGTCGTCGGGGCCGTCGACCTCGAGCAGCGGGATGTCGTTGGCGATGTGCTCGATGCGCTCGGCCCGCAGGTGGACCATGTGCTCGTGGTTCGCCGGGTCGTAGGAGACGTTGCCCGTGCCGTCCTGCTTCTCGAGGCCACCGATGCGGTGCTCGAGGCCGGGCGTGCCGGGGACGGCCCACGGGCGGGCCATGTCGTCGTTGCGCAGGTAGGGCAGGTAGACCGGGTTGCCGTCGTCGTCGGTGCCGTTGGCCTCGGTGGTGAACGGCACCCGGATGTCGGGCAGGTCGGCCACGTCGGGCAGGAGCCACGGCTCGGCTCCGTTGGCCAGGTAGCCGTCGGACAGCAGCAACACCGGCGTGCGGTACTTCAGCGCGATCCGGGCGGCCTCGATGGCGGCGTCGAAGCAGTCGGCCGGGCTCTTCGGGGCGACGATCGGCAGGGGCGACTCCGAGGAGCGCCCGTAGAGGCCCATCAGCAGGTCGGCCTGCTCGGTCTTGGTGGGCAGGCCGGTGGACGGACCGCCCCGCTGCACGTCGATGATCAGCAGCGGCAGCTCCAGGCTGACGGCCAGGCCCATGGCCTCGGCCTTGAGGGCCAGGCCCGGGCCGCTGGTGGTGGTCACCCCGAGGTGGCCGCCGAAGGCGGCGCCGATGGCGCTGGTGATGGCCGCGATCTCGTCCTCGGCCTGCAGGGTGCGGACCCCGAAGTTCTTGTGCTTGGACAGCTCGTGGAGGATGTCCGAGGCCGGGGTGATGGGATACGAGCCGAGGAACACCGGCAGCTCGGCCAGCTGGCCGGCGGCCACCAGGCCCCAGGCCAGGGCGGTGTTGCCCGTGATGTTCGTGTAGGTCCCCGGGGCCTTGGCCGCGGGCCGGACCTCGTAGGGGTGGTCGAAGAGCTCCGCGGTCTCGCCGAAGGCGTGGCCCGCTTTGAACGCCGCGGTGTTGGCGGCGATGACCTGGTCCTTGCCCGCGAACTTCTGGGAGATCCAGTCGAGGGTGGGGGCCTCGGGCCGGGTGTACATCCAGCTGAGGAGGCCCAGGGCGAAGAAGTTCTTGGACCGCTCGGCGTCCCGGGGCTTGACCCCGAGGTCGGCCACCGACTCCTTGGTGATCGTGGTCATCGGGACCTCGTACACCGTGTAGCCCTTGAGGTCGTCGCCCTCGAGGGGGTTGGACTCGTAGCCGGCCTTGGCCAGGTTCCGCTCGGTGAAGGCGTCGGTGTTGATGATCAACGTGCCGCCGGGCTCGAGCACACCCAGCTCGGCCTTGAGCGCGGCGGGGTTCATGCAGACCAGCACGTTGGGCGCGTCGCCCGGCGTGGTGATCTCGTGATCCGAGATGTGGACCTGGAACGCCGAGACGCCGGCGAGGGTCCCCGCCGGTGCCCGGATCTCCGCCGGGAAGTCCGGCAGGGTGCTCAGGTCGTTGCCCCAGAGGGCGCTCGCGCTGGTGAAGCGGTCCCCCGTGAGCTGCATCCCGTCGCCGGAATCGCCGGCGAAACGGATGATCACCCGGTCGATGGTCTCGACCGCGTGGTCGCGGGCAGCGGTGTCGGCCACGTCTCTCCTTTGAGCTCGCTGGTCCGAAGGTCGACCCTACCGGGCGATGACGTCTCCGTCGCGCACTGGCGACGGGTCGGTCAGGCGATGGTGACGGCGTCGTCCAGGTAGATGTCCTGAATGGCGTTGAGGAGCTCGACGCCCTCGGCGGTGGGGCGCTGGAACGCCTTGCGACCGGAGATCAGGCCGAGGCCACCGGCCCGCTTGTTGATCACCGCGGTGCGGACGGCCTGGGCCAGGTCGTCGGCGCCGGTGGAGGCGCCGCCGCTGTTGATCAGGCCGATGCGGCCCATGTAGCAGTTGGCCACCTGCCAGCGGGTCAGGTCGATCGGGTTGTCGGTGGTCAGGTCGTCGTACACGGCTTTGTGGGTCTTGCCGTAGCCGGACAGCGCGTTGTAGCCGCCGTTGTTCTCGGGCTGCTTCTGCTTGACGATGTCGGCCTCGATGGTGACGGCCATGTGGTTGGCCTGGCCGGTGAGGTCCGCCGACAGGTGGTAGTCGACGTCGTCCACCTTGAAGGCGCTGTTGCGCAGGTAGGCCCACAGCACGGTGAACAGGCCCATCTCATGGGCCTCCTGGAAGGCCTCGGAGACCTCCTGGATCTGCCGGGTCGACTCTTCGGAGCCGTAGTAGATCGTCGCCCCGACGCCGGCCGCGCCGAGGTCGTAGGCCTGCTGCACGGACCCGTACATGACCTGGTCGGCCTGGTTCGGGTACGTGAGCATCTCCGCGTGGTTGAGCTTCACGATGAACGGGATCTTGTGGGCGTACTGCCGCGACACGGTCCCGAGCACGCCGAAGGTGGTGGCCACCGCGTTGCAGCCGCCCTCGACGGCGAGCTCGCAGATGTTGCCCGGGTCGAAGTACTTCGGGTTGGGGGCGAAGGACGCCGCGCCCGAGTGCTCGATGCCCTGGTCGACCGGGAGGATCGACACGTAGCCGGTCCCGCCGAGGCGTCCGTGGTCGAACAGCGACTGGAGGCTGCGCAGGACCTGGGGCGACCGGTCGCTCTGCCGGAGGCAACGGTCGATGTAGTCGGGGCCCGGCAGGTGCAGATCGGCGGCCGGGATGCCCTTCGACTCGTGGTTCAGCAGGGATTCGGCCTCATCGCCCAACAGGCTGGCGAGATCGGTCACGTGGTCACTCCTCTTGGTGGGCGAACACCTCCAGAGTAGCGAGCGCCCGCGCCAGCGCCCGGGTGCGGCCGGCCTTCCGACGGGCGGGCACGACCTCGGTGGCCAGGACCTCGACCTGGGAGCGGGTGGCCCCGCCCGCGGACCAGAAGCGGCGGCGCGTACGACCGACGACCACCACCTCGGTGCCGGGCTGGAGGCCGCGGGCGTGGGCCGGCGGGCTGACGGCCACGACGGGCACGGTGTCGGCCCGCTCGTCGGTCCGGGGCACGGTCACCTCGTAGCGCACGAGCAGGTCGCCCGAGGCGAGCGGGACCTCCTCGGGCGCCCGGGACAGGTGGCCGCGCAGCACGGCCAGGTTCAGGGTGGTCTCGACGGTGGTGTCGGACATGGCTCTTCCTCCGGATGGGGCCACGCGGGCTCGCGTGGCACGGACACGTCGGGGGAAGCGACGTCCTCCAACCTACGACGGGGGTGTGACACCCATGCCGGTGTCCCCGGGCCGGCGCCGGTGGGCGCGAGCTGGTCGCCGAGTCGCCGCAGGGCCGAGCGCCGGCGGCTCACCCGTGACCCGAGCGAGGGCGGGGCGACCGGGTCACGCCGCACACCTCGCCGGCCCCGTTCGTGGTGCCCTACGGCGGCGGCGACGACCGATACGGTTCCCAGGAAGGGAACGCCGGGGTCCAGGGGGTGCCCGCCACATGGCCGAACCAGCAGTGGCTGCGTCCGTCGAGGTGCGGATGCCGCAGATGGGTGAGACGGTCACCGAGGGCACGATCACGTCGTGGCTGAAGGCCCCCGGGGACACCGTCGCCGTCGACGAGGCCCTCCTGGAGATCAGCACCGAGAAGGTCGACTCGGAGATCCCCTCCCCCGTCGCCGGCGTCCTCGCCGAGATCGTCGTCCCCGAGGGCGAGACCGTCCCCATCGGCGAGCTCCTCGCCCGCATCACCACCGACGGCCCCGCCCCCGACCCTGATGCCGGGGCCGACGCTCCCGAGTCAGCCCCGCCGGCGCCGGCCGCCGAACCTCCCGAACTGGCTCCTGATCCTCCGGTCCAGGCCGGAGGATCAGGAGCCAGAACGAGCAACAACGGGGAGGCCGGGTTCCTGTCGCCTGCGGTGCGGAAGCTGGTCGACGAGCACGGGGTGGACCCGTCCACGATCGACGGGTCGGGTCGGGACGGACGGGTCACCCGGGACGACGTGCTCGCCCTCGTGGCCGCCGCCCCCGAGGCGGCACCCGGCGTGCGCCACGTGCCGTACACCGCCATCCGCCGGACGATCGGCCGCAACCTCGTCGCCTCCCTGGCCACGGCCGCCCACACGCTGGT
This sequence comes from uncultured Microthrixaceae bacterium, assembly GCA_963748285.1. Taxonomy (GTDB): domain Bacteria; phylum Actinomycetota; class Acidimicrobiia; order Acidimicrobiales; family DATDAH01; genus DATDAH01. The sequence continues at coordinate 358,070 of CAVVIF010000008.1, read as the reverse complement.
CGTGGTCGAGGTGGACTACGCCCGGGTCGCCCCGGTCAAGGAGCGCACCGGCCTGACGTGGCTGCCGTTCATAGCCAGGTCGGTCATCGACGCCCTGGCGGCGTTCCCGCTCATGAACGCCCACGTGCGCGCCGAGGGACTGGACGTGCACGAGGACGTCCACCTGGGCATCGCCGTGGACCTCGACTTCGAGGGCCTGGTGGTCCCCGTCGTCCGTGACGCCCGACGCCTCCGGCTCCCTGCGCTGGCCGACGCCCTCAAGGAGTCGGCGCTCGCCGCCCGGGAGCACCGCTTGGCGGCGGACGACTACGCCGGCGGCACCTTCACCCTCACCAACGCCGGCCGGTACGGGACGCTGCTCACCGCGCCGATCATCAACCAGCCCCAGGCCGCGATCCTGTCGACCGACGGGGTGAAGGTGCGCCCGGTGGCGGTGCCCCTCGACGGCGGCGGCCACGGCCTGGCCTTCCACCCCGTCGGGAACCTGGCCCTGTCCTTCGACCACCGGGCCTTCGACGGGGCCTACGCCTCCGCCTTCGCGGCACAGGTGCGGGACACCCTCGAGCAACGGGACTGGGACGAGGAGGTGCGATGACCGCCGTGGACGACCCCCCGACCCGGCACCCGCTGGCCCCGGCCAGCCGGCCGGAGTGCCCCGAGACCATCCGGGGCGTGTCGACCGCCGAGGCCGTCGACGACTTCTGCCTGGCCAACGTGTCCCGGGCCGTCGACGACCGGGAGATCAACCTCCAGAAGCAGAGCCGGGTCTACTTCCAGATCTCCGGCGCCGGCCACGAGGCCCTCCTGCTCGGCCTGGCCCGCCACCTCCGCCCGGCCCATGACTGGTTCTTCCCCTACTACCGGGACCTGGCGCTCGTGCTCGGCCTCGGGGTGTCGCCCTACGAGGTGCTGCTGCAGGCCGTCGGCTCCGCGGACGACCCGGCCTCGGGCGGCCGCCAGATGCCCGCCCACTGGGGCCACGCCGAGCGCAACATCGTCACCCAGTCCAGCCCCACCGGCAGCCAGTGCCTGCCTGCGGTCGGCTGCGCCGAGGCCGCCCGCTACCTGTCCCGGCGCCCCGATCTGCCCGGCACGACGGCCCACGGCGACGAGCTCACCTATGTCTCCCTGGGCGAGGGGGCCTGCTCGGAGGGCGAGTTCTGGGAGAGCCTCAACACGGCGTGCACCCTGCACCTCCCCGTCCTCTACGTCGTGGCCGACAACGGGTACGCCATCTCGGTGCCCACCGCCGACCAGGCCCCGGCGCCGGTGTCGGACCTCGTGCGGGGCTTCAAGGGCCTGGAGGTCCACCGCTTCGACGGCACCGACTACTGGAAGGTGCGCAAGCGGGGCGCCCGGGCCATCGCCCACGTGCGGGCCGGGGTCGGGCCCGCCCTCCTGCACGTCGACGTGACCCGTCCGTACTCCCACTCCTCGGCCGACACGCAGTCCAAGTACCGGACCTCCGAGGAGCTGGCCCTCGAAGCGGCCCACGATCCGCTGCGCCGGATGGCCGAGACGCTGGTGTCCGCCGGCGCACTCACCTCCGACGAGGTCGACGGGATCGCCGAGGCCGCCCGGGAGCTGGTGGCCGAAGCCGCCACCGCGGCGCTGGCCGCGGCCCGACCCGACCCCGCGACCGTGCTCTCCAACGTCCGCGCCCCCGACCGCCTGGTTGCCGTCGACGACCCCGGCGACGGGGAGCCGGTGAGCCTGGGCGACGCCATCAACCAAGCGTTGCACGACGCCATGGCGGCCGACGAGCGCATCCGGGTCTTCGGCGAGGACGTGGCCGACGCCCGCGAGGCCGTGCTGGCCGAGCTCGAGGGCAAGGGCGGCGTGTTCGGCACCACCCACGGCCTGCAGCGGGAGTTCGGCCAGGCCCGCTGCTACAACACGCCGCTGGCCGAGGCCAACATCATCGGGCGGGCGGTCGGCCAGGCCGTCCGGGGGCTGCGCCCGGTCCCGGAGATCCAGTTCCACGACTACATCTGGCCCGCCACCCAGCAGCTCAAGAGCGAGGCGGCCACCATCCGCTGGCGGTCGAACGGGGCCTTCACCTGCCCGATGGTCGTGCGGGTCCCCATCGGCGGCTACCTCACGGGCGGCGCCATCTGGCACTCGCAGTGCGGCGAGTCGTTCTTCGCCCACGTCCCCGGCCTGGCCGTGGCCTTCCCGTCCCGAGCGGCCGACGCCGTGGGCCTGCTGCGGGCCGCGCTGGCCGGCGAGGACCCCGTCCTCTTCTGCGAGCACAAGCACCTGCTGCGCCAGCCCTACGCCAAGGACCCGTATCCGGGCCCGGACCACCTCATCCCCCTCGGGCACGGCGTGGTCCGCCGGCCGGGACGCGACCTGACGATCGTGACCTGGGGTGCCACCGTGCAGAAGTCGGTGCTCGCCGCCGAAGCCGTCGCCGCCGACGGGCAGGAGGTCGAGATCATCGACCTGCGCACGATCGTCCCGTGGGACCAGGAGCTGGTGGCCGAGTCGGTGGCCCGCACCGGGCGCCTTCTCGTGGTCCACGAGGACGTGATCACCGGCGGGTGGGGCGGGGAGATCGCCGCCTGGGTGGCCGAGGCCTGCTTCACCGACCTCGACGCCCCGGTCCGCCGGGTCGCCGCCGCCGACTGCCATGTCCCCTACGAGCCCACCCTCGAGGACGCCGTGCTCCCCCAGGTCGCCGACATCGAGGCCGCGACGAGGGACCTGCTGGCGTTCTAGTGACCTAGCGTCGCGAGGTGGCCGTGATCGACCAGGACGAGGCGAGCCGGCTCTTCGCCCGCCGGTGTACGGCCTGGCTGGCCGAGGACGTCGAGGGCTACCTGGACTGCTTCGCGGAGGACGTCGAGCTGACGGTGCCCCGGCGCGGTCCCGTCGTCGGCCGCGAGGCCTACGAGCAGATCGTGCGCACGGCGTACGAGTGGGCTGCGCCTGTGGCCTTCGACGTCCACCACCTCGCCGTCACCCCCGATGGCGAGGTGCTGGCCGAGTGGTCCATCGTCGTCCGCCGGCGCGACAACGACGCCGAGGTGTCGTGGCACGGCATGAGCACCTGCGCCCTGCGGGACGGCCGGATCGAGTGGTGGCGGGAGCACTGGGATCCCGCCCAGCTGCGGGCCTAGGCGTCATGGCAGAGGACGTCGACCTCGACGAGGCCCTGGATGCCCTGTTCGCCACGCCGCCCGAGGACTTCACCGCCGCCCGCAACGGCCTGGCCAAGGCCCTGAAGGCGGCGGGCCGCAAGGACGAGGCCGCAGAGGTCACGGCCCTGCGCAAGCCGAACCGCCTCGTGTGGGCGCTCGACCAGCTCGCCCTGGACGATGACCCGACACTCCCCCCGCTGCTCGAGGCGGTCGACCTCGTCCGCGTGGGTGGCGGCGACGACCTGAAGGCCGCCGTGGGCGCGCTGCGCGACGCCGTGGCCACGGCGGCCCGGTCCGCCGCCGGGCGCCTCGACCCCAAGCGCCCCACCGACCGCCCCGAGCTGGCCGCCGCCCTCAACGCCGTCGTCGCCGACGCCGACGGGGCCGAGCTGTTGGCTGCGGGTCGGCTGCTGGAGGTGCCCGCGATGGACGCCTTCGGGCTCGGCCCCTCGCTCCCGGCCCCCGCACCGAAGAAGAAGCCGGCGCCCAAGGCCAAGCCGAAGCCGAAGGCCGCGAGCCAGGACGCCGCCGCCCCGCCGGTGGACCAGCTCGCCGTCCGCCGCGCCGAGAAGCGCCGCAAGGAGGCCGCCAAGGCCGACGACTCGGCCCAGCGCGCCCTGGCCCGGGCCGAGAAGGCGCTCGACGCCGAAGTCAAGGCCCTGAAGGATGCCGACGCCCAGCGGGCCGGCGCGGCCGAGGCGCTGGCCGCCGCCGAAGAGGCACTGAGCGCCGCACAGGCGGAGCTGGACCGGGCGGAGGCCGCGAGCGCCCACGCCGTCGAGTCCCAGGAGCGAGCCGCGTCCGACCTGTCCGACGCTGAGGAGCGCGCCGACACCGCGGCGGCCGAGCTCGTCGAGGCCGCCCAGGAGCTCGACGCCCTCACCTGAAGCAAACGATGCAGCGGTCGATCTGGCGCCGATTTGTCACGCGATTTCAGATGCCCAGCCCGAAGGACCCAGGGGGCTACTTCAGCGCTTTGAGGCGGCGGCCGACGTCGCCGAAACGGGCGTCGGCGCGCTGGATGCGCTCGAAGAGGTCACGGGCCCGGGCGACGTCGCCGGCCCGCTCGAGGAGGTCGGCCAGGGCGTAGGCCCGGCGGAGGTGGTGCTCCCGGGGCTGGCGGGGCAACCGCCACTTGCCCTTCTTGTCGTCGGAGAGCAGGTCGATGGCGTCCTGGACCTTGCCCTGGTCGGCCAGCGACCCGGCGGCCACGATGCGGCCTTCGGTCACCAGCTCGGCCGACGGTGAGGCCTGCCGCAGCTCATCCCACAGCTCGGCCACCATCGCCGGGCGCTTCAGGGCCCGGTAGCAGTCGGCCAGGACGGGGTGCTGCTCAGTCGAGCCGGTCATCGACCGGAAGGCCTCGAGCTCGGCCGCCGCCAGCTTCCAGCGGCGCAGCCGGTACAGGGTGAGTCCGTTCAGCTCCCGCACGGCCGGCACCGACGGCGCCCGCTCGGCCAGGTCGCCCAGGATCCGACGGGCGTCCTCGAAACGCTCGGCCCGGAACGCCTTGGCCGCGTCCTTGATGCGCTTCTCGTGGTCGCCCGCCCGCTTTCCGGACTCCTTGCCCAGCTTCTTGCGGTCGTCGGCCGACAGGTCGACGTCGACCTGGTCCCTGGCCTCCCGGGTCGAGTCCGGGGCGTAGCCACTCTCGTCGTAGGCCTCGTCGTCGTCGAACTCCTCGACCCACTCGTCGAGCTCGACCTTGGCCCCGCCGACGGCACCGTCGTCGCGGGCCCGCTGGACGGCCTTGCGCCACTCGTCGGTGGCGGTGTCCGGGCGGGGCGTCTCCATCTCGCCGGCGCCGCGCCGGGCGACGCCGCCCCACGACTTGGGACCCCGCCGGCCGTCGTCCCGCACGGGCTTGCCGGGCCGACTGCCCCCGCTGCGCCGGGCCGGGTTCGGCCCTCTGCTGTCCTTGTCCCAGGACGAGCGCTTCTCGCCCGGCTTGCCCGGGCGCCCCTTCGGACCGCCGGCCTTCGGCCCGCCTCGGCCCTTCGGTCCCGACGACGGGCCGCTCCGGCCCTTGGGCCCGGAGCCCTTCGGTCCGGCTCGGCTCTTGGGGCCCCCGCGGGAGGGACCACCCGGAGGTCGTCCTTACCGCCACCACCGCCGGGCGGGCGCGCTCCACCACGTCGGTTGCTCTCAGCCACGCCCCGGAGACTACCGACGCCGGCCCGGGACGCGAGAGAGCCCCCAGCCGGAGCTGGGGGCTCTCATCGTGCGAAATCGGCGGCGACCTACTCTCCCGGGACGTCTCCGTCCAAGTACCATCGGCGCAGGCGGGCTTAACTTCCGTGTTCGGAATGGGAACGGGTGTAACTCCGCCGCCATCACCACCGAAACCTCTGCTCTCCAAAGGGCGCGAGCCCTCGAGAACTCCACAGCGAGCACGAACATCTTCGTTCTGAACCAAGCCCTCGGCCGATTAGTACCGGTCGGCTGAACACATTGCTGTGCGTACACCTCCGGCCTATCAACGTGGTCGTCTACCACGGGCCTTACCTGGTTATCCAGTGAGGAGTCTCATCTTGAAACGGGCTTCGCACTTAGATGCTTTCAGCGCTTATCCCTTCCGCAGGTCGCTAACCAGCCATGCCCTTGGCAGGACAACTGGCACACGAGAGCTGCGTCCGTCCCGGTCCTCTCGTACTAGGGACAGCCTTTCTCAAACTCCTTACGGCTACAGAGGATAGGGACCGAACTGTCTCACGACGTTCTAAACCCAGCTCGCGTACCGCTTTAATGGGCGAACAGCCCAACCCTTGGGACCTGCTTCAGCCCCAGGATGCGATGAGCCGACATCGAGGTGCCAAACCTTCCCGTCGATATGGACTCTTGGGGAAGATGAGCCTGTTATCCCCGGGGTACCTTTTATCCGTTGAGCGACGGCGCTTCCACACGCAACCGCCGGATCACTATGCCCTGCTTTCGCACCTGCTTGACGTGTATGTCTCGCAGTCAAGCTCCCTTGTGCCATTGCACTCGACGGCTGATTGCCAACCAGGCTGAGGGAACCTTTGGGCGCCTCCGTTACTCTTTAGGAGGCGACCGCCCCAGTCAAACTACCCACCTGACACTGTTCCCGATCCGGATAACGGACCTGGGTTAGAGTTCCAGCAAATGCAGGGTGGTATTTCAAGGTTGCCTCCACGCTAGCTGGCGCCAACGCTTCCAAGGCTCCCACCTATCCTACACAACACATACCAAAACCCAATATCAAGCTGTAGTAAAGGTCCACGGGGTCTTTCCGTCCTTCTGCAGCTAACGAGCATCTTTACTCGTACTTCAATTTCGCCGGGCCTATGGTTGAGACAGTGGGAAAGTCGTTACGCCATTCGTGCAGGTCGGAACTTACCCGACAAGGAATTTCGCTACCTTAGGACCGTTATAGTTACGGCCGCCGTTTACCGGGGCTTAGGTTCAGAGCTTCGTCCCGAAGGACTAACCCTTCCCCGTAACCTTCCGGCACCGGGCAGGCGTCACAGCGTATACAGCGCCTTACGGCTTCGCACGCTGCTGTGTTTTTAGTAAACAGTCGCTATCCCCTGGTCTCTGCGGCCCCCTCGAGCTCAGGACGCGAAGTCCATCACCTGTTGGGGCCCTCCTTCTCCCGAAGTTACGGAGGTATTTTGCCGAGTTCCTTAACCATAGTTCACCCGATCGCCTTGGTATTCTCTACCTGTCCACCTGAGTTGGTTTGGGGTACGGGCACCGTGAAAGCTCGCTAGAGGCTTTTCTCGGCAGCATAGGATCAGTGACTTCGCCTGAAGCGGCTCGGTTTCACGTCTCAGGATGATGAGGGCCGGATTTACCTGGACCTCTCCCTACACGCTTACCCCAGGACAACCATCGCCTGGGTTCACCTACCTTCCTGCGTCCCCTCATTGCTAGCCGCCCAGCTATCGGTTCGGTTCGTCTACCCGAAGGTAGACAGCCCCTAGCGACTGCTGCTTGGCTTGGGCGCGTTCACGGTGGTACCGGAATATCAACCGGTTGTGCATCGACTACGCCTTTCGGCCTCGCCTTAGCTCCCGACTTACCCTGGGAGGATTAGCCTTCCCCAGGAACCCTTGGACATTCGGCGGAGGGGTTTCACACCCCTCTTTCGCTACTCATATCAGCATTCTCACTCGACCACGGTCCACGCCGGTTCACACCGACGCTTCGCTCCGAGATCGACGCTCCCCTACCACTCGTACTTGCGTACGAATCCGCGGCTTCGGCTCCATGCTTGAGCCCCGTTACATTGTCCGCGCAGGATCACTCGACCAGTGAGCTATTACGCACTCTTTCAATGATGGCTGCTTCTAAGCCAACATCCTGGCTGTCTGTGCAATCCCACATCGTTTACCACTTAGCATGGAATTTGGGGCCTTAGCCGGCGGTCTGGGCTGTTTCCCTCTCGACCATGAAGCTCATCCCCCATGGTCTCACTGCCAGATTCTGGAGCAATGGCATTCGGAGTTTGGTTGGGGTCAGTAACCTTGTAGGGCCCCTAGCCCATCCAGTGCTCTACCTCCATTGCTGAACATCTGACGCTGCACCTAAATGCATTTCGGGGAGAACCAGCTATCACCGTGTTTGATTGGCCTTTCACCCCTATCCACAGGTCATCCCCTCAGTTTTCAACCTAAGTGGGTTCGGGCCTCCACGGAGTCTTACCTCCGCTTCACCCTGCCCATGGATAGATCACACGGCTTCGGGTCTACAGTATGCGACTGAACGCCCTGTTCAGACTCGCTTTCGCTCCGGCTTCCCATCACTGGTTAACCTTGCCACACACCGTAACTCGCTGACTCATTCTTCAAAAGGCACGCCATCGTGACCAAAGGACCGAAGTCCAGTGGCGACACTCTGACTGATTGTAAACCAACGGTTTCAGGTACTATTTCACTCCCCTCCCGGGGTACTTTTCACCTTTCCC
>CAVVIF010000008.1:0-345000 GCA_963748285.1 uncultured Microthrixaceae bacterium | reverse complement strand
ATGTCGTGTCGAGCACCCTGGACCAGGTCGATTGGAACGCGGAGCTCCTTCAGGGTGACCTGGCGAACGCCGTCCAGCAGCTCAAGCAGGAGCCGGGCCGCGGCCTGTACGTGGGAGGCGTGACCCTCCCGCTGGCCTTGGCGGATCTGGGATTGATCGATGAGTACGAGTTCGTCGTGCAGCCCGTCCTGGCGGGCCACGGGCCGACGTTGTTCGCCGGCCTGGGCGAGCGGCTCGAGCTGGAGCTCGTGGGGCGCCAGGAGTTCCAGGCGGGGGCGGTCGCTCTGCGTTACCAGCCCCGTCGAGTCACGGCGTGATGTCGGCTCCCCCCGGCACCCCTGGTCCGGGGGTCAGGGATCGGGGACGGGGTCCGGCGGGCTGCGGCTGGTGCTGATCACCAGGAGGCCGGAGAGCAGCACCAGGGCGCCCAGGAAGGCCACGAGGCCTGGACGCTCGCCGAGGACCACCACACCGAGCAACGCGGCCGTGAGGGGCTCCGTCAGGCTGAGGGTGGCAACGGTCGAGGACTGCAGGCGCTGCAGGCCGGCGCTGAAGAAGACGTAGGACACCGCGGTGGTGGCCACACCGAGCCAGAACACCATGGCGATGCCTCTTCCGGTGGTGAGACCGTCGGTGTCGGCTACCAGCAGCGCCGGGGCCAGGAGCAGTGCCCCGCCGAGGAAGAACGTGGCCATCACCGTCGGGCCGGGGATGCCTCGGGTGAGGACCGCCTTCGCCGCGACCGTGTAGACGGCGTAGGAGAGGCCGGCGCCCAGGGCCAGGCCGAGGCCGATGGCGTCCAGCTCGCTGTCTCCACCGGGCGCCAGCAGGAGGGCGCAGCCCACGATCGCCAGGCCGGTCGCCGGGTACCACCGGGACACAGGCCGTTCCCGGCTGGCCACCAGGGCCACGATGCCGGTGAACACGGGCCCGCTGCCGATGGCCACCAGGGTGCCGAGGGCCACGCCGGCCCGCTCCACCGCGGCGAAGAAGCACGCCTGGTACCCCGCCACCGCCACGATCCCGGCGATCACCGCCCCCGGCGCCCCCCACCCCATCCCGTTCTGGGCGTGCCCGTTCGCGCCCACGCGCGAATGCGCACGCCCAGGTCGGGTGGTGGCCCAGGCGAGGAGGGCGAGGAGGGCGCCGCCGAGGGCGATGCGGGCCACGCCGACGACCACTGGGGAGGCCTGGACGTCGCCGAGGTCCTGGGCGGTGCCGGTCGTGCCCCAGAGGACGGCGGCCGCGACGATGAGCAGCTCGGGGCGGAACCGGTCCATCAGCCGGGTCGGGACAGGTTGGGGTCGCCGGGGACGAACCAGCGCCACGGCTCGTCCACCGCCACCGAGATGCCGATCCGGGGCGACACACCGGGGGCGGCCGGCGGTGGCGTCCCGTCGTCGTACACCCCGACATCCTCGCCGGACACGAGGTCCACGCCGTCCTGCGCCCGGTCGAGGCCGAAGGCCTGGCACAGCTTGGCCGGGCCGCTGCACAGGTCCCGGACCCGCTTGGCCGCCGGCCCGCGGGCGGCCCGCATCTCGTCCAGGCCCGTGATCGGCGCCAGGGCCCGCAGGAGGACCGCCGAGCTCTCCCCCACCCTGCCACACACCGCGTTCGCACAGAAGTGCATCCCGTAGGTGAAGTACACGTACAGGTGCCCGGCCCGGCCGAACATCACCTCGTTGCGGGGCGTGGGCCCGCGGAACCCGTGACTGGCGGGGTCCTCGGTGCCCGCGTAGGCCTCGACCTCCACGATGCGTCCAGACCGCTCGCCCCGCACCAGCACCTTGTTCAGCAACTCGGGCGCCACCACCCGGCTGTCCCGGGCGAAGAACGACCGCGGGACCCGCTTCACCACCCGTACCACTCTCGTTCTGGCCGCGGACCATCCGCGGAAACCGACATGGTTCACGGCCAGAGCGAGTGCTCTGGGGTCACCGACGGGCGTGGTCCTCCGCGAGGCGGTCGGCGAAGGCCTGACGCTGCAAGGGGAAGGCTGCCGGGCCGCCACCACCGCGGGTGGTGCGCATCGTCACGGCGACCCCGGGCTCGAGGAGGGCGGCGGCGTCCGGGCCGAGGCTCGGCTCGGCGGCGACCAGGGCGGCCAGCTCCTCGCCCTCGTCGATCGACCGGCGGACGAGATCGCCGACCACGGCGTGGGCGTCCCGGAACGGCATCCCGCCGCGGACCAGGAACTCGGCCAGGTCGGTGGCCGCCGCGGCGGGGTCGTCGGCCGCCTCCGCCATGCGGTCGGTGGCGAAGGTCAGCTCGGCCAGCATCCCGGTGAGCGCGGCCAGGCCCAAGCTGATCTGGTCGAGGGCGTCGAACAGGGGCTCCTTGTCCTCCTGGAGGTCCCGGTTGTAGGCCAGGGGCAGGCCCTTGAGGGTGGCCAGCAGGCCCGTCAGGTGGCCGATGAGACGGCCCGATCTGCCCCGGGCCAGCTCGGCCACGTCGGGGTTCTTCTTCTGCGGCATCATCGAGCTGCCCGTGGCGTAGGTGTCCGAGAGGCGGCAGAAGCCGAACTCCTCGGAGCTCCACAGCACCAGCTCCTCGCCGATGCGGGACAGGTGCACGCCCAGCAGGGCGAGCGCGAAGAGGGCCTCGGCGACGAAGTCCCGGTCCCCCACCGCGTCGAGGGAGTTGTCGAAGGCCCGGGCGAAGCCGAGGTCGGCGGCCACGCCCGCGGGATCCAGCGGCAACGACGAGCCCGCCAGCGCGCCGGCCCCCAGGGGCGACACGTCGAGGCGGCGCCGGCAGTCGAGCAGGCGGTCCACGTCCCGGGCCAGGGCCCAGCCGTGGGCCAGGAGGTGGTGGGCCAGCAGGACGGGCTGGGCCCGCTGCAGGTGCGTGTAACCGGGCAGGTAGGCGTCGCCGACCTCGTCGGCCCGCTCGGCCAGGACCCCCTGGAGGGCCAGCACCCGGTCCACGACCACCCCCAGCTCCCGCTTGGTGAACAGACGCAGGTCGGTGGCCACCTGGTCGTTGCGGCTCCGGCCGGTGTGCAGCTTGGCCCCGGGCGGACCGGCGATCTCGGTCACCCGCCGCTCGACGGCGGTGTGGATGTCCTCGTCGGAGGGCTCGAAGGTGAACGTGGCCGAGGCCAGCTCGGCCTCGACCTGGTCGAGGGCGGCCAGCACCGCCGCCGCCTCGTCGCCGTCCAGCAGCTCGCCCCGCACCAGGCCCCGCACGTGGGCGCGCGAGCCGGCCAGGTCGTCGGCCGCCAGCCGCACGTCGAAGGGCAGGCTGACCGTGTAGGCCAGCAGCTCCTCCGAGGGCCCGTCGCCGAACCGACCGTGCCAGAGCGTCAAGGGAGCTCGGCCTTCTGCTCGAGCCGCTTGGCGGCCCAGGTCTCGAGGCCGAGGCCCCAGAGGCGGACGAAACCGGCGCTGTCCTCGTGGTTGAACGCGTCCTCGGCGTCGTAGGTGGCCAGGGCGTAGTCATAGAGCGAGTGCGGGCTGCGCCGCCCCGTGACCTCACACTGGCCGGGTGACAGCCGGAGGCGCACGTCGCCGGTGACCAGGTGCTGGCTCTCCTCGACGAACGCGTCGAAGGCGGCCCGCAGCGGCGAGAACCACAGCCCGTCGTAGATGAGCTCGGCGTAGCGGGGCTCCAGCCGGGACTTCTCGCGGGCCAGGTCCCGCTCCAGGGTGATCGACTCGAGGTCGGTGTGGGCCATGATCAGCGCCAGGGCGGCCGGGCACTCGTAGGTCTCCCGGCTCTTGATGCCGACCCGTCGGTTCTCGACCATGTCGATGTGGCCCCAGCCGTAGGAGCCGACGACGGTGTTGAGCTCGTCGATGAGCTCGACCAGGCCCAGCTCCTCGCCGTCGACCGCGGTGGGGATGCCCTCCACGAAGGAGATCTCCAGGTTCCGGGGCTCGGTCTCCGACGCCACGGTCATCGACCACACACCCGGGGGCGGCTGGGCCCACGGGTCCTCCATCTCGCCGCACTCGATGGCCCGACCCCAGAGGTTGTCGTCGATGGAGTACACCTTCTCCTTCGTCGCCGTGATGGGGATCTCGTGGCGGTAGGCGTAGTGGATGGCGTCCTCCCGGGTCATGCCCCAGGTGCGGACGGGGGCCAGTACGTCGAGGTTGGGGGCGATGGAGCGCACGCCGACCTCGAAGCGGACCTGGTCGTTGCCCTTCCCGGTGCAGCCGTGGGCCACGGCGCCGGCGCCGTAGCGGTTGGCCGCCTCGACCAGGTGGCGGACGATGACCGGCCGGGACAGCGCCGACACCAGCGGGTAGCGGCCCTCGTACATCGCGTTGGCCCGCAGGGCGGGGACGATGAAGTCCCTGGCGAACTCGTCCCGCACGTCGACCACCTCGGCCTCGACGGCCCCGGCGGCCCGGGCCCGTTCGAGGACGGGACCCCAGTCGTTGCCCTCCTGGCCGACGTCAGCGCAGAGGCAGACGACCTCGTAGCCCATCTCGTCGATCAGCCAGCGCACGGCGACCGACGTGTCCAGTCCACCGCTGTAGGCGAGCACCACTCTCTTGGCCATCACTGTCCTCTCAGGAGAGGCCGGCCAGCTCGCGGAGCTGGTCGGCCAGGGTCGATCCGGCGATGTCCTCGTCCGCCACGATGATGAGCGTGTCGTCGCCGGCCACGGTGCCGAGCACCTCGGGCAGCGACGAGCGGTCCAGCGCCGAGGCGACCACGTGGGCCGACCCCGGGGGCGTGCGCAGCACGACGAGGTTGTGGCTGTGGGCCACCTCGACCACCCAGTCCCCCAGCACCCGGCGCAGGTGGTCGGCCGGCGGCACCTGGTCCTTGGGCAGCTCGGGCACGGCGTAGACCGTGACCCCGCCCCGGGCCCGCACCTTGATGGCGCCGAGGTCGTCGAGGTCTCGGGACACCGTGGCCTGGGTGGCGGTGATGCCGTCGTCGGCCAGGAGCTCCACGAGCTGGGCCTGGCTGGTGACGTCCTCGGTCTCGAGGTACTTGGAGATCTTGTGCTGGCGTTGGGTCTTGGCGCTCATGTCAGACCTGCCCGAGGATCCAGGCCACGGCGCCCCGGGCGGCGTGCATCCGGTTCTCGGCCTGCCGCCAGACCCGGCTCTGGCCGCCCTCGAGCACCTCGTGGGACACCTCTTCGCCCCGGTGGGCCGGGAGGCAGTGCAGGAAGATGGCCTTCTCGCCGGCCCCCGCCATGATCCGCTCGTCGACCATGAAGCCCTCGAAGGCCTCTCGCCGGGCGGCGGCCTCGGTCTCCTGGCCCATCGAGGTCCACACGTCGGTGTAGACGGCGTCGACGCCGTCGACGGCTTCCTCGGGCCGGTCGAACAGCTGGGGGGCGACGCCCAGGCCCGCGATCCGGTCGACGTCGTGGGGGGCGAGCGCGTAGCCCGGGCGGGCTGGCCACCCGCACCTGCATCCCCGCGAGCGTGGCGGCCAGGGCGAGGGAGCGGCACATGTTGTTGCCGTCGCCCACGTAGGCCAGCGTGTGGCCGTTGAGGTCACCGAACTCGTCGGCCATGGTCAGCAGGTCGGCGAGGGCCTGCAGCGGGTGGGCGTCGTCGGAGAGCAGGTTGATGATCGGCACCCAGGAGACCTTGGCCATACGCTCCAGCACCGAGTGGTCGAAGACCCGGGCGCCGATGGCGGCGTGGTAGCAGGCCAACGTTCGGGCCACGTCCTCGGCCGACTCCCGGTGGTCGATGCCGACCTCTTCACCGCGGATGGTGACCGGATGGCCCCCGAGGTCCTTGACCGCCATCTCCATGGAGTTGCGGGTCCGGGCCGAGGGCTTCTCGAACACCAGGGCCATGCCCTTGCGGGACAGGACCTGGGGCGGATTGGGGTCGAGGGCGAGGGAGATCACCTCGAAGAGCTCGTCCCGGGTCAGGTCGTCGATCTCCAGCAGGTGCCTCACGTCAACACCCCTTCCAGGATGCTCAGGGCTTCGTCGATCTCGGCTTCGCTGATCAGCAGGCTGGGGGCGAAGCGCAGGGCTGTGGGGCTCACCCCGTTGATCACCAGGCCGGCCTCGAGGGCGGCCCTGGCCACCTCCCGACCGTCCCGGTCCTCCAGCTCGGCGGCCAGCAGGAGGCCGAGGCCCCGCACGCCGACCACGTGGGGCAGGGCGAGGAGGCCGTCGGTCAGGCGCTTGCCGGCGTCGGTGGCCCGGGCGGGCACGTCCTCGCGCTCCATGACCTCCAGCACCTTCCGGGCCGCAGCGGTGGCCAGGGGTTGGCCGCCGAAGGTCGTGGCGTGATCCCCGGGCACGAAGGCCGCGGCCACCTCGGCCTTGGCCCAGCAGGCGCCGATGGGCATGCCGTTGCCGAGGGCCTTGGCCATGGTCACGATGTCGGGCTGCACCCCGAAGTGCTGGAAGCCGAACCACTCCCCCGTCCGGCCGAGTCCGGTCTGGATCTCGTCGACCACGAAGAGGATCCCCCGCTCGTCACAGAGCCGACGGACCCCGGCGAAGTACTCGGCGTCAGCCGGATTGACCCCACCCTCGCCCTGGACGGGCTCGAGCAGGACGGCGGTGACCGACGGGTCGAGTGCCGACTCGAGGGCGTCGAGGTCGTACCAGGCCACGTGCCGGAAGCCCTCGGGCAGCGGCTGGAAGGCCTCGTGCTTCTCGGGCTGGCCGGTGGCGTGCAGGGTGGCCAGGGTCCGACCGTGGAACGAGCCGTAGGCGCTGACCACGACGTGACGGCCCCGACCTCCGTGCTTCCGGCTGAGCTTGATGGCGGCCTCGTTGGCCTCGGCCCCGGAGTTGCAGAAGAAGACCCGGCCACCCCCGCCCAGCAGGCGGTCGAGGGTGGCTGCCACCTCCGGGCCGGGCTCGGTGCCGTACAGGTTCGAGACGTGCAGCAGGGTCCGGGCCTGCTCCGCGATCGCCTCGGCCACCTCCGGATGGGCGTGGCCCAGGCTGGTGACGGCCAGCCCCGAGAGCAGGTCGAGGTACTGCGTGCCGGCGTCGTCCCACAGGCGGCTGCCCGCGCCCCGCACGAAGGTCACGGACTGCGGCGGATAGGTCGACATCAGGGCGCTGGTCACGCGTCGCTCCCGGTGATCATGGTGCCGACCCCCTCGTCGGTGAACAGTTCGAGCAGCAGGACGTGCGGCAGGCGGCCGTCCAGCACGTGCGCCGAGTGCACGCCACGGTGCACCGCGTGCAGGCACGCGGCGACCTTCGGGATCATGCCGCCGGCGACCGTCCCGTCGGCCAGCAGCACGTCGATGCCGTCGGCGTCGACCTGGTGGATCAGCTCGCCATCGGCGTCGAGGATCCCGGCCACGTCGGTCAGGTAGACGACCTTCTCCGCCCCCAGGGCGGCGGCCACCGCGCCGGCGACGGTGTCGGCGTTGATGTTGTAGGCCTGGCCGGCGGCGTCGGACCCGATGGTCGACAGGACCGGGATCAGGTCCTCGGCCAGCAGGCGCTGGAGGATCGAGGGGTCCACACTGTCGACGTCGCCCACGAACCCCAGGTCGGGGTCCCGGGCCGAGGCCACGATCAGCCCGGCGTCCTCGCCCGAGAGGCCCACGGCCAGCGGGGCGTGGACGTTGATGGCCGACACGATGTCCCGGCCCACCTTGCCGACCAGGACCATGCGGGCGATGTCCAGGGTCTCGGCGTCGGTGACCCGCAGGCCGTCCCGGAACTCCGACTCCTTGCCGAGGCGGGCCATCAGCTCGCCGATCTGCGGTCCGCCCCCGTGCACGACGACGGTGCGCATGCCCACCGAGTGCATCAGGACGACGTCCTCGGCGAACTGCTCGGCCAGCGTCGGGTCGGTCATGGCGTTGCCGCCGTACTTGACCACGACGGTCGTGCCCCAGAACCGCCGGATGTACGGCAGGGCCTCGACCAGGACGGCCGCCTTGTCGGCGCCGCTGGTCGGCCCGCTCATGACGTCCCCATGTTCTCGTCGACGTACGCATGGGTCAGGTCACAGGTCAGCACCGTGGCCCGGCCGGCGGAGATGCCCAAGTCGGCCGTCACCTCGATGTCCCGCCCGGCCATGTGCTCCCCGACCGCGGCGGTGTCGTGCTCGGCCTCGACCCCGTGGCGGCAGACCACGGTGCCGCCGTAGGCGATGGTGAGCAGGACGGGATCGAACGCCACCCCGGCCGAGCCGAGGTCACTGGCGACCCGGCCCCAGTAGGGGTCCTTGCCGTACCAGGAGCACTTGGTCAGCTGGCTGGTGGCGACGGCTCGGGCTGCGGTGCGGGCCTCGTCGTCGGACTTGGCCCCGGTCACGCAGATGCGGACCAGCTTGGTGGCCCCCTCGGCGTCGGCGACCATCTGCTCGGCCAGCGAGGCGCAGGCCGCAGTGACGGCGTCCTCGAGGGCCCGGCGGTCGACCGGACCGGCGACGCCGCTGGCCAGCAGCAGCACGGTGTCGTTGGTGGAGGTGGCGCCGTCGACGGTGATGCAGTTGAACGTGTCGGTCACCGCGTCCCGCAGCACCTGCTGGAGGACGGCGGGCTCGACCTGGGCGTCGGTGGTCAGCACGGCGAGCATCGTGGCCATGTCCGGCTGGAGCATGGCCGCCCCCTTGGCCATGCCGCCGACGGTGAAGCCCCCGCCGTCGATCACGACCTCCTTGCGCACCGTGTCCGTGGTGAGGATGGCCTGGGCGGCGTCGCCCGCGCCCTCGGCCGACCGGGCAGCAGCCAGGCCGGGGATGGCGGCGACCATCGGCGCCATCGGGAGCCGGTAGCCGATGAGGCCGGTCGAGCAGATCAGCACCTCGTCGTGGGCACACCCCAGCTCCTGGGCCACGTGGGCGCACAGCTCCTCGGCGTCCTGGCTGCCCGGCTCGCCGGTTCCCGCGTTGGCGTTCCCCGAGTTGAGGAACGCCGCCGCGGCCTGCCCGCTGCTCTGCTTGAGGTGGGCCCGGGACACCAGCACGGGCGGCGCCGTCATCTTGTTCGCCGTGAACACGCCGGCGGCCGGGACGGCCTTGCCGTCGGCCGTGGCCACCAAGGCCAGGTCGTCGGCCCCGTCGGCCTTCAGTCCCCCGTGCCCACCCGCGGCGACGAACCCCGGGGCGGCAGTGACACTCATCCCTGCACTCCTTCCCCATTCGTTCTGGCGCCTGTTTCGGTGGTCCGGACGACCGAAACGGGCGCCAGAACGGACTGATCGGGCCTCACGGGTAGGTCCCGACGAGGGGGAGGCCGGTGGTCTCGGGAAGGCCGGCGAGGAGGTTGGCGCACTGGACGGCCTGGCCGGAGGCCCCCTTGACGAGGTTGTCGATGGCGCAGAGGGCCAGGACCCAGCCGGTGCGCTCGTCGGCCCGGGCGGTGACGAAGGCCGAGTTGGACCCGAGCACGGCCTTGGTGGTCGGCGCTCCCTCGATGACCTGGACGAAGGGCTCGTCGGCGTAGAAGTCGGTGAGGGTGGCGAGCACCTCCTCGGTGGTCGTGGCCGACGTGGGCCGGGCGTAACAGGTGGCCAGGATCCCCCGGGTCATCGGGGCCAGGTGCGGCGTGAACAGCACCTGCGCACCGAGCACCTGCTCCATCTCCGGCGTGTGCCGGTGGTCGAGCAGGCCGTAGGCGGCGAAGTCCTCGTCCACCGTGCAGAAGTGGCTGGTGTGCTTGAGGGCCCGACCGGCGCCGGACACGCCCGACGCGGCGTCGACGACGATGCCCGTGGTCTCGACCAGGCCGGCCCGCACCAGCGGGGCGAGGGCCAAGGAGGCCGCCGTCGGGTAGCAGCCGGGCACGGCCACCCCGGAGGCCCCGACCAGCTCGTCCCGGAACAGCTCGGGCAGCCCATAGGCGAAGTCGGCCAGCAGCTCGGGGGCGGTGTGCTCGGCGCCGTACCACTGCGGGTAGGCCGCCGGGTCCTTCAGCCGGAAGTCGGCAGACAGGTCCAGGACCCACTTCACCCGGTCCTTCACCTCCGGCACGATCGCCTGGCTGGCGCCGTGCGGCATGCCGCAGAACACCACGTCGAGGCCGTCGACCGCCTCGGGCGTGTACGGCTCGAACCTCAGGTCGCCGTACACGGGGCGCAGGCTCGGGTAGAGCTCGGCCACGGCCGTGCCCGCCTGGGTGTCCCCCGTGGCCAGCACCACCTCCATCTCCGGATGGCTCGCCGCCAACCGCATGAGCTCGGCGCCGGTGTAGCCCGACGCCCCCACGATCCCGACCCGCATGGCCGTTACTCTATACGCACTTCCGTATGACTATGCAACAGCGTTCCGAGCGGGCTCCAGGGCCTCGATGTAGTCGAGGAGGCGCATGGCCATCTCGGTGCCGAGCTCGGGGTCGTCGAGGTCCGGGTCGGGCCAGGTCTCGCTGATCCGGCGCCAGTGGTCGGCTCGGCCCAGGAACTCCCCCGCCACCGCCTCCGCCCCGAGCTCCTTGCGCCACGCCTTCTCGCTGGCGAGGAGCCCGTCGAGCACGGCCTGGTTCTCGGCCTCCTTGGGGTACTCGCTGTGGAAGCCGATCTCGACGGCCAGGACCTCGGCCTCGGGCACGTCGCGGGCGCCGACGACCTGGGCCTCGTAGTGCTCCTTGGGCGGGGCCTCAGGACCGAACCAGATCTTGGTCCCGTAGCGGTGGGTCTTGTGGCGGAAGGTCCCCAGTTCCGCGGGGACGAGGCCCCGCAGGGCTTCGCAGACCTCCTCGAAGAGCTCCACCTCAGCCCCGGAGACTGGCCCCGTGGGTGGACTCGACGGCATCGATCACCTGCCGGCGGACCTCGGCCACCTCGCCGTCCTTCAGGGTCCGGTCGGTGGCCTGCAGGCGCAGGGCATAGGCCAGGCTCCGCTTCCCCTCGCCGACGGAGCCACCCCGGAAGACGTCGAACAGGTTCACCGACGCCAACAGGTCGCCGGCCGTCGCCCGGATCGTGGCCTCGACCGCGCCGGCGGGCACCGCGTCGTCGACGACGAAGGCCAGGTCGATGTCGTTGGACGGGAAGCGGCTGACGGGGCGGTAGAGCCGGTCCCGACGCGGGAGCGCCGTGAGCGCATCGAGGTCGACCTCCAACACGGCCACCCGTTCGGCGATGTCCCAGGCCTGGGCCACGACCGGGTCGATCTCACCGACCACGCCGACCCGTGAGCCGTCGGCCACCAGGTGGGCACTGCGGGTGGGATGCAGGCCGGGGCTCTCCCCGCCGCCAGCACCACGCCGTCGATGCCCAGCACCTCGGCCAGCGCGGTCCAGGTGGCCACGGCCTCCGGCGCCTCACGGCCGGCCAGGAGGACGCCGAGGTGCTCGGGCTCGGGCGGGCGTTCCTGCCCCTCGGTGGGCGGCAGGAACACCTTGCCCACCTCGAACAGCCCGGCGCCGTCGTTGCGATGGCTGGCGTTGTAGGCCACGGCCTTCAGCAGGCCGGGGCGCAGCGAGGTGCGGACCAGGGACTCCCGGGCGTCGAGCGGGTTGGTCACCGAGATGGCTCCGGCGCCCAGGCCGGAGCGGGCCAGGTCCTCGGGGGCCAGGAAGGGCATGGGCAGCGCCTCGGCCAGGCCACGGCCGACGAGCGTGGCCCGGAGGCGGCGCCGTTCGCGCTGGCGGTCCGTCAGGCGACCGGTGTGGGGCGAGCGGGGAACGGTCTGCGGGAGCTTGGCGTACCCGTGGTGGCGGGCCACCTCCTCGATGACGTCGATCTCCTCGACGACATCGGGACGAAAGCTCGGCGCCTCGACGACCTGCGCTCCGTCCGCCTCGTCGCCCACCGTGAAGCCGATGGGCCCGAGGAGGCGGCGGACGGTCGGGGCGTCGAGGTCCAGGCCCGTGATGAGGTTGACCCGGTCGGTGCGGACCCGGATCGGCGGGCACTCGGGGACGGCGCCACGCTCGTCGATGACGTCGGGGGCGGCCACGGCGCCGGACTCGGCCAGCAGGGAGCAGAAGCGCTCCACCGCGAGGTCGAGGCCCCAGATGTCGGTGCCCCGCTCGAACCGACGGGAGGCCTCCGAGCGCAGGTTGAGCCGGGTCGACGTGCGGGCGATCTGCATGGGGTGCCACCAGGCGGCTTCCAGCAGCACGTCGGTGGTGGTGTCACTGATCTCGGTGGCGGCCCCGCCCATGACCCCGGCGACGCCGATGGGCGTGTCCTCGCCGTCGCAGATGAGCACGTCGGCGGCCAGGAAGGACCGCTCGACGTCGTCGAGGGTGACCAGGCGCTCGCCCTCGTGGGCGAAACGGACCCGCAGGCGGCCACCGGCCACCGTGTCCAGGTCGTAGGCGTGGTTGGGGTGGCCCAGCTCCAGCATCACGTAGTTCGAGACGTCGACCACGTTGCTGATGGGGCGCATGCCGGCCTGGGTGATGCGGTTGGCCAGCCAGGTCGGCGACGGGCCGATGGTCACGCCCCGCAGGACCCGGGCCAGGAAGCGGGCGCAGGCCGCGTCGTCGACGATCTCCACCGAGGCCACCTCGGCGCTCGGCGCCCCGCCGGTCGCCGCAGTCACCTCGGGCAGGTCGAAGCCCACGCCCAGGCGGGCGGCGACGTCCCGGGCCACGCCGGCGACCGACAGGGCGTCGGGCCGGTTGGCATTGACCTCGAGGTCGAACAGCCAGTCCCCCTGCAGACCGAGGGCCTCGGTCAGGGGCTGACCGGGCGTCAGGGTCTCGGACAGGACCAGGATCCCCTCCGCGTCCTCGCCCAGACCGATCTCGGTCGCTGAGCAGAGCATCCCGTTGGACCACTCGCCCCGCATCTTGCGGCGCTCGATGGCCATGCCGTTGGGCATGGTCGTGCCCAACGTGGCGAGGGGGACGAGGTCCCCGGCCTTCATGTTGAAGGCGCCGCACACGATCTGGAGGGCCTCGCCATCGCCCCGGTCCACGTCGACCAGCTGCACCCGGTCGGCATCCGGATGCGCCTTGGTCTCCAGCACCCGCGCCACCACGATGCCCTCGAGCCCCTCCCCGAGCCGCGATCGCTCCTCCACCGGCGTCCCCAGATCGTCGAGGGCCTCCGTGAGGACATCGACGTCCGACGTCAGATCCGGCGCGAACTCCTGCATCCAGGAGAGGAGGACCTTCATCAGAACTGTTCCAAGAAGCGGACGTCAGAGCTGACGAACTCGCGGAGGTCGTCGACGGCGTAGCGGACCTTGGCCAGGCGGTCGATGCCGAAGCCGAAGGCGAAGCCCGTCCATTCCTCGGGGTCGATGCCCACGTGGCGGAAGACGTTGGGGTGGACCATGCCGCAGCCGCCCAGCTCCAACCAGTCGCCACCGGGAGGACGGATGTCGAACTCGGCCGACGGCTCGGTGAACGGGAAGTAGGACGGGCGCAGGCGGGACTCGAACTCCTGGCCGAAGTAGGCCTGGGTGAAGGCCTGGATGGTCCCGGCCAGGTCGGCCATGGTGATGCCCTTGTCCACCACCAGGCCCTCGATCTGGTGGAAGACCGGCAGGTGGGTGGCGTCGGTCGTGTCCCGCCGGTACGTGCGCCCCGGGGCGACCACGTAGATCGGCGGCTCCTGGGCCTGCATCACGTGGATCTGGACGTTGGAGGTGTGGGTCCGGAGCAGCATCGGGTTGCCGTCGGCGTCGTCGGTGTCGACCCAGAGGGTGTCCCACATCGACCGGGCCGGGTGCGAGTCCGGGATGTTGAGGGCCTCGAAGTTGTACCAGTCGGTCTCGATCTCAGGACCCTCGGCCACGCCGTAGCCCATGCCCACGAAGATGTCCTCCAGGGCCTGCCAGGTCTGGGTGACGATGTGGAGGTGGCCCACCGACGGCGGGTCGACGACCTCGGTCAGGTCCAGGCGCTCGGCCTCGTACCGGGCCGTGCGCTCGACGCCCGCCAGGCCGCCCTCACGGTCGGCCATCGCGGCCTTGATGGCCTGGGTGGTGGCGTTCAGCGCCTCCCCCGCCGCCTTGCGGGTGGCCTCGTCCAGGCCGCCCAGCTGCTTGCGCAACCCGACCAGCTCGGAGCGCTTGCCCAGCACCTCCTGGCCGATGGCGGTCAGCTCCTCGACGCTCGACGCGGACTGGATGCGGGCCAGGGCGTCGGCCTGGATGCTCGCCAACTGGTCGTTCATGGGGTCACCACCCTCCCCGCTGCGGGCCGGCTGGCGCCAGTCAGAATCACCACGAACCGCCGTTGCGCTGCCGCCGGGCCTCGTAGAGCAGGACGGTGGCGGCCATGGCCACGTTCAGCGACTCCACGCCCGCCTCCAGGGGCAGGGCCACCTCGTGGTCCACCAGCTGGTCCTCGGGCAGTCCGGCGGCCTCGCCGCCGAACACCAGGGCCACCGGCCCGGTGAGGTCGGCCTCGTCGGGACCGACACCGTCCGCCGCCGCCCCGATGGTGGTCAGGCCGAGGTCGCGAAGGGTGTCGAGGTCGTCGAGGGCGCCGACCTGGAGGGCGAAGAGCGCCCCGGCGCTGGCCCGCACGCACTTGGGGTTGGTCGGGTCGACCGAGCCCGGGGTGAACAGCACCCCCGCCGCCCCGGCGGCCGCGGCCGAGCGGATGACCGTCCCGGCGTTGCCCGGGTCGCTCACGCCGGCCAGCACCACGACGGGCAGCCCCGAGTCGAGGGCCTGGGCCGCGATCTCCTTCGGGGACCAGCTCACGAGCCCGGCCACGGCCACGATGGGCTGCGGCGTGCGGGTGGTCAGCGCCCGTTCCAGCTGCTCGGCCTCGACGTGGGTGATCGTGGCTCCGGTCGCCCGGGCCCGGTTGACCAGCTCCACCTCGGCCCCGCCGACGACCAGGACCTCGTCCAGGTCGGCGTCGAAGTCGAGAGCGGCGCTGATGGCCCGGGGGCCTTCGACGACGAAGGCCCCTTCCTCACGCCGGGCGCGGGCGTGCCGCCCGAGGCGACGCACCCGTTGGATGGAGCCCTTGCTCATGAGGACGGCTTCGGGGAACGGGGCGACCGCGCCGAGGCCCCGCCCGCTCGAGGCCGGTTACTGATCCGAGGCCGTCGCGTGCTCGTTGGCGACCGCGACCAGGGCCGTGAAGGCCGCCGGGTCGGTCACGGCGAGGTCGGCCAGGATCTTGCGATCGACCTCGACCTCGGCCGCCTTCAGGCCGGCGATGAAGCGGCTGTAGGTCGTGCCGTTCTCACGGCAGGCGGCGTTGATGCGCTGGATCCACAGGCGCCGGAACTCGCCCTTGCGGGCGCGGCGGTCGCGGTAGGCGTAGCGCAGGGAGTGCATCACCTGCTCGTTGGCGGCCCGGTAGGAACGGCTCTTGTTGCCGTAGTAGCCCTGGGCGCGCTCGAGGGTGACCTTGCGGCGACGCCGCGACGGGACCGATGTCTTCGTTCTGGCCATGACTGCTCCTAGCGCTTTCCGAGCTGACGCAGCACGTGCTGGCGATCGCCGCCCGTGACCTCGACCTCACCGGCCAGGCGGCGCTGGCGATCGGCGGGCTTGCGCCGCTTGAAGTGGTTCTTGTGGATCTGGCGGCGCGTCACCTTGCCGCTGCCCGTCACCTTGAAGCGCTTCTTGGCGCCCCGGTGCGTCTTCATCTTGGGCATTGCGTCTCTTCCTCTCGGGCGGCGGAGCCGCCGGCCTCACTCCGCGGCGCTCGTCGCCGCTTCGGTGGTCTCGGTGTCCGGGGCGACGGGCGCCTCGGTGGTGTCAGGGGTGTCGGTGTTCTCGTCGGTGACCGGTGCCTCCGTGACGGCCGCCTCGGCGACCGGTGCCTCGGACCCGTCGGCGGCCGCTGCCTCTTCGGCGGCGGCCTCCTCGCGGGCCTTCTTGGCGCGGGCCTGTGCCTGCTTGTCGGGGCCGAGGACCATGGTCATGTTGCGACCGTCGACCTTGGGCAGGGCCTCGACCCGTCCCACCTCCTCGACGGCGGCGGCCACGTTGTCCAGGATCCGGCGCCCCAGCTCGGGGTGCTGGACCTCACGACCACGGAACATGATCGTGACCTTGACCTTGTGACCTTCACCGAGGAACTCGTGGACCTTGCGGGTCTTGGTGTCGAAGTCACCGCGCCCGATCTTGGGGCGGTACTTCATCTCCTTCACGACGACGTTGGTCGCCTTCTTCCGTGACTCCTTGGCCTTCTGGGCGTTCTCGTACTTGAACTTCCCGTAGTCCATGATCCGACAGACGGGAGGGCTGGCCGCGGCTGCGACCTCGACCAGGTCGAGACCCAGCTCGCGTGCCATCGAGAGTGCTTCCGGAAGGGGCTTGATGCCGATCTGCTCGCCATCAACGCCTACCAGGCGGACCTCACGGACCCGGATCTGATCATTGATCCGGGTGTCGTCGTGGGCTGGGCCCGAAGCTATGGCCGATCACTACGCAATGCGCGACTCCTCTTGCGAACGGAAGAGCCCCGATCCCCGGGCCGCCACAACGTGGGGCCACAGGAACGACTGAGGCCCACCCCTCGAGGAGGTGGTGCCGTCAGAAGACCTGTGCGCACCGCAGATCGGTGGCCAGGTGGGGGCGGGGCCCCGCTTTCCAGGTTGGATTGCGAGCAACAAGCTACCAGTGGTGGCTCGCGTTCCCCCTCCCGGCACCGACGGGGCCCGGCGCGCGGGAGGCGTGAGTCGGGCGGGCGTGTGGCACGCTTCCCCTCATGAGCAGCCTCTGGACCCCTGGCGGTGAGCACCCGGTCGAGCCGGATGCCGCCCCCTCCGACCCCGTCGAGCCCGCCACCGAGGCCGATCCCCTGGCCGGCCTCAGCGACGAAGAGCGGGAGCAGGCCCAGGCCATGGCCGGGGAGATGGCCGCCGCCCGGCAGCGGGTGCTGGAGGCGCCGGCCGACATGGTCGTCGCCAACCACGCCATGGGCCTCTACGAACTGGCCGCCATCCACCTCAGCGAGGAGGACCCCGACCTGGTCGCCGCCCGTCTCGCCATCGACGCCATGGGCCAACTGGTCGAGGGCCTGCCCGGCCGCCTGGGCGAGGCCGAGGCCACGCTGAAGGACGCCCTGACCCAGCTGCGCATGGCCTTCGTCCAGCTCAGCGAGCAGGCCGACGCCGACGGGGAGCCCGACGAGGGCTGAGCCCGTGCGAGCTCACAGGCGCGGGAGGGCGGTGCCGGCGTCGTCGGGAGCCACGAACCGGAATCTACGCCGGGCCGGCATACCGGTGGTGCCGGGACCGGTCTGACCCTTCATCGGCTGGGTAGGGCTGGTGACGCACGTCACCACGACCTGCCTCGGACGGCACTCGAGAGGGGGACACCATGGCGATCGGCGTCGGCACGCTGCTGCTCATCATCATCCTGATCCTGATCCTGACCTGACCGAGGACGACCACCGCTCTGTCAGTCAGTCATCAACCCGAAAGGACCCATCCCATGGATGTGGACATCAAGTTCTGGTTCTACCTCGCCTCCGTCCTCTGCCTCGTGCTCGCGGCTGCCGGCGAGGGTTGGCGCTTCGGCGCCCGTACCCGTCGGGGCTCGGCCCCGGCTCTGGCCCTGCTCCCCCTGGGGGTGGCGCTCTTCGTGTTCCCCACCATGTGGGACGCCGGGGTCCGGGCCTTCTAGCCCGCTGGGGGCTCGAGCGGTCGCAACGAGGCGGCCTCCCAACGCCCGAGGCGCCCGGGTACGACGGCGAATCGCACCCGGGCGCCCACGGCGATCGTGCGGCTGCCGTCGGCGATCGCGGTGCAGTGGAAGAAGTGCTCGTCACCCCCGTCCGCGGTGACGGTGCCGATGCCGGCCGGGTCGTCGTACTCGGTCACCACCCCCGTCAGGTCCCCCTCGGTCGCCTCCCCCACGGCTAGTGGACGATCTTGGCCAGGGGGAGCTCGATGATGTCGGTGGCGCCCCGGTCCTTCAGCTCGGGGATCAGGGTGTTGATCTCCCGCTTCGGCACGACCGTCTCCACGGCGAAGCCGCCGTGGGCGTGGAGCTCGTTGACGGTCGGCGCCTTCATCGACGGCAGGACCGCGATCACCGCATCGAGGTCCTCCGCGGCCACGTTGAGCTTGACCAGCACCTTGCCCCGGGCCTCGAGGGTGCCCTCCAGCAGGGTCAGGATCTGGCCCATGGCGTGGCGCTTCTCCGGGTCCTCGTAGGCCGCCGGGTTGGCGATGAGCTCGGTGTAGGACTGGAGGATCTCGTCGATGACCCGGAGGCCGGCGGCCCGCAGGGCCCGGCCCGTCTCGGTGATCTCGACGATGCAGTCGACGATGTCGGGGATCTTGGCCTCGGTGGCGCCGTACGAAAGGCGGATGTCCGCCTCGATGCCCTTCTTCTCGAAGTAGCGGCGGGTGACCTCGGGGTACTCGGTCGACACCCGCACGCCCTGGGGCAGCTCCTCGACGGACTCGATCTCGCTGTCGCCGCCGACGGCCACCACCATCTTGATGGGGCGGGCGGTGGCCTTGCTGTAGTGCAGCTCACCGAGGGTCACGACCTCGCTGGAGGTCTCCTCGATCCAGTCCCGGCCGGTGATGCCGACGTCGAACATGCCCTCGGCGACGTAGCGGGGGATCTCCTGGGGACGCAGGATGCGCACATCGGTGATCCGGGGATCGTCGATGGTGGCCTGGTAGTCCACCGCCGAGCTGCGGGAGACCGCCAGGTCGGCGCTCTCGAAGAGCTCGAAGGTGGCTCGCTCCAGCGAACCCTTGGGCAGTACCAGCCTCAGCATCGGGGACGAGGCTACGGCCGCCTACGGCCCGCCGGGCAGCGACTTCAGGAGGTTCACCATCTCGATGGCCGTCTCGGCCCCCTCCTCACCCTTGTTGTCCTCGTCGCTGGAGCGCTCGAGGGCCTGCTCCCGGTTCTCGGTGGTGAGCACGCCGAAGACCACGGGGGCGCCGGTGTCCAGCTGCACCCGGGACAGCCCGGCGGCGCACTCGCCGGCCACGAAGTCGTAGTGACCGGTCTCGCCGCGGATCACCGCGCCCAGGGCGATGACCGCGTCGGCGCCCCATCGGGTGACCAGGGCCTGGGCCACCAACGGCAGCTCGTAGGCGCCGGGGGCCCACACGACGGAGATGTCGTCCTCGGCCACGCCGTGGGCGGCCAGGCCCCGCCGCGCACCCTCCAGGAGGCGGTCGGTGATGTCCCGGTTGAAGCGCCCGCAGCAGATGCCGACCCGCAGACCCGTGCCGTCGAGGTCGACCTCGCTGGCGACCCGCTCCCCCATCAGTCCAGGCCCTCGATGAGGTGGCCCATTCGCTCGCGCTTGGTCCGCAGGTACTCGATGTTCTCGGGGTTGGCGACCGTCTCCAGCGCCACCCGCTCGACGACCTCCAGCCCGAAGCCCTCCAAGCCGCCGTACTTGGCCGGGTTGTTGGTCATCAGCTTCATGGTGGTGATCCCGAGGTCGACCAGGATCTGCGAGCCGATCCCGTACTCGCGGTTGTCGATGGGCAGGCCCAGCTCGAGGTTGGCGTCGACGGTGTCGTGGCCCTCCTCCTGCAGGGAGTACGCCCGGATCTTGTGGCCGATGCCGATGCCCCGGCCCTCGTGGCCCCGTAGGTAGACGAGGGCGCCCAGCTCCTCCTGGGCGATGCGGGCCAGCGCGGCGTCGAGCTGGATGCCGCAGTCACAGCGCATCGAGCCGAAGACGTCGCCGGTGAGGCATTCGGAGTGGACCCGGACGAGCACGTTCTCCTCGCCCTGGACGGCGCCGCGGACCATGGCGATGTGCTGCTCACCGTCCAACAGGGACTCGTAGGCGTAGCAGGTGAAATCGCCCCACTGGGTGGGGATGCGGGCCTCGCCGATTCGGCGGACCAGCTTCTCGTTCTGGCGCCGGTAGCGGATCAGGTCCGCGATCGACGTCATCGTCAGCCCGTGCTCCTTGGCGAAGGGGACCAGGTCGGGGACCCGGGACATCGACCCGTCCTCGTTGACCACCTCACAGAGCACCCCCGCCGGGTAGAGCCCGGCCATGCGGGCCAGGTCGACCGCGGCCTCGGTGTGGCCGGCCCGCTTGAGCACGCCACCGTCGGCGTAGCGGAGCGGGAAGATGTGACCCGGGCGGGCCAGGTCGGTGGGCCGGGTGCCCGGGTCGATGAGGGCCTGGATGGTGGCCGATCGGTCGGCCGCGGAGATCCCCGTGCTCGTGCCGTTGGTGGCGTCCACGCTGTAGGTGAAGGCCGTGCGCTGGGCCTCGGTGTTGTCCTTGACCATGAGCGGGATGTCGAGCTCGTCGAGGCGGTCACCCGTCAGCGGGATGCAGATGAGGCCCGACGTGTGGCGGACGAAGAAGGCGATCTTCTCCGGCGTGGCGAACTCGGCGGCCATGATCAGGTCGCCCTCGTTCTCACGGTCCTCGTCGTCGACCACGATGACGATCTCGCCCCGCCCGATGGCGGCGATCGCCTCGGGGACGGGGTCGAACTGGGGGATGTGCTCGGCCATCTAGGCCTCCTCCTCGAACGCCAGCAGGCGCTCCGTGTACTTGGCGATCAGGTCGACCTCGAGGTTGACGGTGTCCCCGGGCGTCTTGGCGCCCAGCGTCGTGACCTCGGCGGTGTGGGGGATGACGGCGACGGTGAAGCCGTCCTCGGTGGGCTGGACCACGGTCAGGCTGACGCCGTCCACGGTGATCGAGCCCTTCTCGATGACGTACCGGCGCAGGTCGTCGGGCATGCGGACCCGCAGGTCCGGCACGGGCGCCATGACCTCGCCGACGGCGTCGACGTGGCCCTGGACGATGTGGCCGCCGAGGCGGTCGGTGACCAGCAGCGGACGCTCCAGGTTGACCCGGTCACCGACCTGACGGGCGCCGAGCGTGGTGCGGCGCAGGGTCTCGTCGCTGACGTCGGCCTCCCACCAGCCGTCGCCGAGCTCGACCACGGTGAGGCAGCAGCCGTCGACCGCGGTCGAGTCACCGAGCTTCGCCCGGTCGAGGACGTCGCCGGCCCCGATGCGGATGCGGGCGGCGTCCCCCCGCTGCTCGACGGCCAGAACGGTGCCCAGCTCCTCGACGATCCCCGTGAACATCAGGCGGCCACCAGGTCGATGCGGAGGTCGTCGCCCAGTTGGCGGGTGCTGACGATCCGGCCCCGCCAGACGTCGTCGATGGAGGGGGCGCCCGCGCCGGCGAAGAGGCCTCGGGCGTCGTCGCCACCGAAGAGGGCCGGGGCCAGGTAGAGCACGTAGCGGTCGACCAGGCCGGCGGCGTGGACGTCGTGGGCCACGGCGGCGCCGCCCTCGACGAGGACCTGGAGCACGCCCCGGGCGCCGAGGTCGTCGAGCAGGGGCTCGAGGTCGCCCTCGTGCTCCAGGGCCGGGAGGACCTTTGCCCCCTCGGGGGCGCGGCCGAGCACCACCCGCAGGGGGTCGGGGCCTTCGACGTGGCGCACGGTCAGCGTGGGGTCGTCGGCGCGGACGGTGCCGGCCCCGACGACCACGGCGTCGCTCTCGGCCCGCAGGCGGTGGGCGTCGGTGCGGGCGGCCTCGCCGGTGATCCACTGGCTGGAGCCGTCGGGGGCGGCGGTCCGGCCGTCCAGGGTGGCCGCCAGCTTGAGGACGACGTAGGGGCGGCCCGTGCTGCGGTGCTTGAGGTACGGGGCGAGCTGGGCCGTGGCCTGCTCGGCGAGGACACCGGTGACGACCTCGATGCCTGCCGCCCGGAGTCGGGCGATGCCCTGGCCGGCGACCTCGGGGTCGGGGTCCTCGACGGCCACGAGCACCCGGGCGACCCCGGCGTCGACGATGGCGTCGGCACAGGGCCCGGTGCGACCGGTGTGGGCGCAGGGTTCGAGGGTGGTGGCCAGGGTGGCCCCGTGGGCGGCTGCGCCGGCGGCGTCGAGGGCCACGATCTCGGCGTGGCGGCCACCGGGGGGCTCCGTCGCCCCCGTGTACGCGCCTTGCGGGGTCACGACGACGGCACCGACCCAGGGGTTGGGCGAGGTCGAGGTGCGGACGTCGGCGGCCAGGTCGAGCGCGCGGATCATCGCCGCCTCGTCCTCCCCTGCCCCCGTCGTCATCCCGGTCTCCTGTCCGGGACCGCGCGCGGGAACGCCGCACACGGCCCCTCGCTCTCATCCGGACTCTCACCGTCGGCCCTGGAGTTCCACCAGATCGGCCCCCACCGAGGTGGGGGTTCGCGGACTGTCACCGCCGGTTGGGACTTTCACCCGACCCCGCGAGGGGGCGTGACGACCATCGTACTCCTGGGTGGCCGCTCGTCAACACGGTCGTGCCAGATTCGACCAGCTCCACCCCGTTCTGGCTCCCGATCTCGATCCCCTGAGATGGAGACCGGGAGCCAGGAGGGTCAGTGCTGGGTGGACTCGTTGGTCATGAGGCGGATGGCGTGGGGGATGACGTCGAGGACGGCTTCGACGGTCTCGACCGCCCCCTTCGACGAGCCCGGGGTGTTCAGGACCAGGGCGAGTCCCCGCGTGCCGGCGACGCCCCGGGACAGGCGCCCGAGGGGGTTGACGAGGCGCATGGCCTCGGCCAGGCCGGGAGCCTCGCGGTCGAGGACGACTTTGGTGCCCTCGGGGGTCTGGTCCCGGGGGCCGAAGCCGGTGCCGCCGGTCGTCACGACCAGGCCGGTGAACCCCTCGGCCAGCTCGACGACGGCCTCCCCGACGTTCTGGATGCCGTCGGCCACGACCCGGCGTTCGACCACCTCGAACCCGGCACCGGTCAGGAGCTCCTCCAGGGCGGCCCCCGACGTGTCCTCGCGGGTCCCGGCGATCACGCCGTCGGACACCGTCAACACCTTGGCCTGCAAGCCGGTCACCTGATCAGCGCTCATGGCTCTTCGCCTGACGGCTCATCGCCGTGCGGGCCTCTTCGGCCTGCCGATTGGCTTCGCCCCTCATCAGCCATCACTCCCCCAGTCGCTCGCCCGGTTCGATCCTCACACCCTGGACCCAGTCCTTGGCCTTCATGGGCGCCTTGCCCTCGGGTTGGACGACGTCGATGCGGAACGTGCCCTGGCCGGTGCCCACCTCGACGGGCAGCTCCAGGTCCATGACGCCGGGCTCCAGCGCCCCCGGGAGGGGGTGACCGGCCAGCACCTTGAGGCGCTTGCCCCGGAAGGTCGTCCAGGCCCTCTCCAGGCGGACCAGGCGATGGATCTCGATGGTGGAGCGCAACCAGTCGATCTGCAGCTCCGCGGGGTCGATCTTCTCGGCGTAGGTGGGCTCGCCCTCTTGCGGCACCGGCGCCTTCAGGCCGGCCTTCAGGACGTCGAGCAGCAGCATCACGCCCAGCCCGACCAGGCGCTCGGCCAGCTCGCCGGCGGTCTCGTGGTCGCCGATGTCGGTCTGGTGCCGGGCGTAGAGCGGGCCGGTGTCCAGGCCCTCCTCGACGACCATGATGTCGACGCCCGTGGTCTCGTCGCCCGCCAGGATGGCTCGCTCGACCGGGGCCGCGCCCCGCCAGCGGGGCAGCCGGGAGAAGTGGACGTTGATCATGGGCACCTGGGCCAGCACGTCGGGCTTGATGATCCGGCCGTAGGCCACGACGATGCCGAGATCGGCCCCGCTCCTGGCCACATCCGCCGGGTCGTCGCTGACCGGCAGGCCCAGGTCGAGGGCCAGGGCCTTGACCGGGCTCGGCTCCGGGTCGGCGTTGCGGCGACGCCGGGTGTCGGGCCGCGACACCACGAGGTCGATGGGCCACTCGGCACCGTGCAACCCCCGCAGGAAGGGGACCGCCATCTCGGGGGTCCCCAGGAACGCCAGCCGCCCGGGGTGCTCGGGCGCCGGCTTCAGTCCAGAGACAATCCCTCCCGGGGACGCTCCTGGGCCGGGGCCCGACCGGTGAGCATGAGCTCGCGGACGAGCCGCTTGGCCTCCTTGGCCTGGTCCTCGTCGAGGCGCTCCAGCAGGAGGATCCCGTCGAGGTGGTCCATCTCGTGCTGGAAGACCCGGGCGAGGAACTCGTCGGCCTCGAAGGAGACCTCGTTGCCGTCCAGGTCCCACCCGGTGAGGTGGACGACCTTCGGGCGCACGATCTCCCACGAGAGGCCCGGCACCGACAGGCAGCCTTCGTCGTAGACCCACTCGCCGTCGCCCTCGACGATGCTCGGGTTGACCAGCGTCTGGGGCCCCTCGCCGATGTCGTAGACGAACAGCCGCTTCTGCACCCCCACCTGTGGGGCGGCGAGGCCCACGCCGGGCGCCTCGTACATCGTCACGACCATGTCGTCCACCAGCCGCACCGAGCGCGTCGTCCACCTTCTCGATCTCGTGGGCCCGCTGCTTGAGAACAGGGTCCCCCACGATCCGGATGTCGAACGGCGCCATGCCCCAACGCTACCGGCCTCCCCCGCCGGCCCCGATGTGACGGTCGCGTCAGCCGAACAGGGTGTGGAGACCGCCGGCCTGGGAGGCGGGGTAGGTGACGAACCCCACCGGCACCCGCCCGGCGACCTGGTCCAGGATCCGGGCGGATTCTGTCGGGCCGAAGGCCCCGCAGAGCTCGATGAGCTCGGCGCCTTGGGCCAACAGGTCGTCGATGACCTGGTCGTCGACGGCGGCGGCCGAGGGCACGCCCACGGTCAACAGCACACAGGCCTCGCTGCCCGTCCGGCCCACGACCGGCGGACCGTCCCCGTCACCCGAGGTGTAGATGAACCCCCACGTCTGCATCCTCCGACCGTAGACCTGCGACTGAACGGCGCGAGTAGGCAGCGGGTCGAGCCGCTGGTCGTCGGGGCATTCGCGTCGTTCTGCCGGGCGAACGAGGCAGGAACGGGGGCGTGGGCTCGAGCCGCGGGTCGTCGGGGGCATTCGGGTCGTGGTTCTCATCGCTCTCCCCCAGGCACGTTCGCCGATCCGAGCGCAGTTGAGCGGCTGTGAGCCGTTCAACTGCGCTGAGTTCGGTCGAGCCGCGAGATGTCGCCACCCAGGGTGGCATCCGGCCGCTCGAGACCCACCGGAGTGCCCCCGACGATGCGCAGCCCGACCCCACGCCCCAATCGTTGCGTCGTTCTCGTTCCCCGCGGCCCGAGATCCCGAGCGCCCAAAGGGCGGAGAGGGCGGAGTCAGCTGCTGCTGGGCTTGGGGAGCTGGGGGACGAGCCAGCCGATGAAGTCGGCGGGGCTGCGGGTCTGCAGGTAGATGCGGCCGGGGCCGGTCAGGGTGCAGACCAGGCCCTCG
Organism: uncultured Microthrixaceae bacterium; assembly: GCA_963748285.1. GTDB lineage: Bacteria > Actinomycetota > Acidimicrobiia > Acidimicrobiales > DATDAH01 > DATDAH01. Next base: position 320,048 of record CAVVIF010000008.1, on the reverse strand, counting down.
CCGCCGAGCAGGGTCTGCTTCCAGCCGCCGCCGGCCTTGTTGACGGTGTAGGTGATGCCCTCGGACCAGCCGACCATGTGGCCGGTGTCCACGATGTAGGACTGGCCCGCCTCCAGGTCCATCGTGTGGATGGCGCCGTAGGACGAGATGAGCAGGTCACCGGTGCCCCACACCTTCAGCACGATCAGGCCCTCGCTGCTGAAGAAGGTCTTGGCCCCGCCCCAGTCGGTGTCGATGTCGATGCCGGCGCTGGAGGCCAGGTACGAACCCGACTGCAGGTAGACGGTCTGGCCGGCGAGCGGCCAGTGGGCGATGTCGCCGGGCAGCGGCGGGGCCAGCCCGATCTGGTCACCCTGCTGGGTGGCGGTGAAGGTGTTCATGAAGAACGACTCCCCGCCCAGCGCGGCCCGCTTCAGTCCCTTCATGAAGCCGCCCTCGGCCTTGGTCTCCATCTGGAGGCCGGCGGAGTGGCTGACCATGGCGCCGCCCTCGGCCTTGATGGACTCGCCGGCGTCGAGGGTGGCGAAGGCCATGGAGTAGCTGGGGCTGTACTGGATGTCGACCTGCATGGGGGGCTGCCGTCCTCTGTCGTCTCGATGGGGCGACGAGAGCGTAGGTCCGGCGGTCACTCGCGACCCGGATCCTGTGGTCGAGTAACGGATCAGACCCCGGCGCGGAGCTCCTTGTCGATCGGGGTGGGGAACCTCGGCGTGACGACGACGCCCGCCAGCCAGTCGGTCAGCGCGGCGGCCTCGGCCGCGATGGCCGCCTGGGCCTCGGTCCCGACATCGGCCAGCAGTCGGTACGCCACCGTGCTGTCCGGCCCCTGACCCCAGCCGCCGACGATCCGACCGTCCACCCACACGGTGGGGCCGATGTTGCCGCTGTAGTCGAAGAGGGAGGGGACGTGGTCGGGATCCAGGTACCAGGACCGTTCCTTCCACCCCATCGCGGTCGGGTCCAGCGACGGCAGGAACGCCACCCAGGGCTCCGGCCTCTCGACCGCCTCCAGGTCGTCGGCCAGGACCCACCCCTCCCCCTCCGCCAGGTCGACGGCGACGGCGTCGACGGCCGTCAGCGCCGCCCGGGTCGCCGTGAGGGTCCAGCCCGTCCACCACTTGAGGTCGGTGACCGGCGCCGGGCCGAAGGCCCGCAACCACCGGCGCACCAGGTCGGCCCTGGCGTCGGTCGGCTCGTGGTCGCCGTAGGGCTCGCCCAACCAGTCCTCGGTCCGGGACCAGCGGTACTGGCTCGAGATCCACGAGCCGCGGGGCCGGCCCCGCACGATCCGGCCTTCCATCGCCAGCAGGCCCAGGACCCGGGAGGACACGCCCACCTCCGTCGCCCACTTGGTGCCCCCGGCCGCGGTGAGCTTCTGGCCCAGGGCTGTGACGTGGGCCTGGAGCTCGGCCGCAGCCGCGGGACCGTGGGCCGCCAGGGCGGCCACCGTCTCGTCTTCCAGCGCCGCCAGCCAGCGATCCGGCCGCCGCCGTCCGGCTGCCCCGGCGGCCACGATCATGCCCAGGAGGCGCTTCCGCTCGGCCCGGGCCAGGTCCCGTGCACAGCTCACGTCGATCAGGCCCGCCAGGTCCCGGTCGACCACGAACATGGTCCGGCGCATGCCCAGCAGGCGTACCAGGGCGCGCTCGTCATAGAGGGCGTGTTCGATCTGCTCGACGGTGATCGACGGGCACCGGGCACGGGCCGAAAGGAAGACCGTGGCGGGATCGGACGAGTGCAGCCCGACCAGGTCGACGGCCGCGGCCTCGACCGACGGGGCCGACCGCACCAGGTGATGGCGACGTCCGAGCCGGGAGCGGCGCTCCTCCTCGTCGATGCGACGCCGCACGCGGTCAGTCCGGTTGGCGGGCTTCGTGGAACAACAGGAGCGTCTTGCCGTAGGTGCGGGCGTCGACCCGGGCGAGGGCGGCCACCTCGGGGTCGCCGTCGTCCTCGCTGGGGTCGAGTTGGGTGATGAGCACCCCGCCCTCGGCCAGCACCTCGGGCCGGCCGTCGACGGCGGCGACCGTCGTCTTCCAGAGCCCGTCCCATTGAGGTGGCCCGGCGAAGATCACGTCGAAGGCGTCCCGGGTGCGACCCAGGAACCCCAGGGCGTCGCCCGACACGGCCTTGCCCTGGTCGCCGAAGCCCAGCGTGTCGAGGTTGCGCTGGATGTCACCCAGGGCCCTGCGGTCCCGCTCCACGAAGGTCGCCGACAGGGCACCCCGGCTGATCGCCTCCAGCCCGACCGCGCCGGTGCCGGCGAACAGGTCGAGCACGCGCTCGCCCCGGATGCCCGGCCCGAGGATGTTGAACAGGGCCTCCCGGGCCCGGTCCGACAGCGGCCGGGTCCCCTCCGACGACGGCCCCACCAGCTTCCGCCCCCGCGCCGTCCCTCCGATGATCCTCATCCACCACCCTCCAGACCCAAATTGCGTGAGCCGGTCATCTCTGGCGTGACCATCTCACGCAATTTCGGAGGGTAGGGGGATCAGACCCGGAGGGGGTCGACGTCGAGGCGCATGCGACCGGAGGGGCGGGGGGCGGCCTCGAGGGCGGCCAGGAGGGTGTCGTGGTCGGGGGCCCGCAGGAGCCAGGTGCCGTCCCTCGGCCCCAGGACGTCGATGCCCTCGATGCCGTCGACGTACTGCTCGGCCACGGCCCCGCTGAGCGCCGCCATGGCGGTCGAGGGCGGGTAGCCGAGGATGCGGCGCCGCTCCCGCTCGGCGTCGGCCACCCGGGTGGGATCGGCGTGCAGGGCGGCCTGGATGACCTCGTGGTCGGGCAGCCGGGTCTGCAGGACGAGCCGCCCGTTGCGGCGCCGCCCGCCGAGGATGCGGGACGCCCGGGCCAGCAGGGCCAGCGCCTCTTCCGCCGCCCGGTAGCGCGGCGCCAGCAGCTCCTGGTCGACGTCCAGGAACGCCACCACGTCGGCGTGGTGCACCTGGTGCAGGACGGCCTCGGTACCGACGTAGACCCGGGCATCGGGCAGGGCGCCGGACTCCCCCGTCACCTCGACGACCTCGGTGTTCGCCAGAGCGGCGAGCTCCTCCGCCGCCCGGTTGACGCCGACCCGCAGCAGCTTCATCTTGGTCCCGCCACAGGAGGCGCAGATGGTGGGCCGACTCGTGTCGTCGCGCAGGCACACGAGCGTCCCCGGCTCGGACTGGACCAGCGCGCCGCCGCAGTGCTCGCAGCGGGCCAGCTCGCCGCAGGCGTGACAGGCCAGGAGCCGGGCCCGGCCTTTGCGGTTGAGCACGCACAGCACGGTGCCCCCTTCCCGCAACAGGTCGACCAGGCGGGCCGAGTAGAGCCCGGACCGGCCCGGGTCGTCGTGGCGGCGGTCCACGACGTCGACCACGGGCCAGCCCTGGCGTTCGACGGACCGGGGCTCGGTGAGCGGGTCGCCCCACTCGAGGGCCTCCAGCGTCGGACAGGGCGAAGCCAGCACGCACGGCACGCCGGCCCGGCGGGCCCGTTCCACGACCACGTCCCGGGCGTGCCACCCCGGCGTCTGCTCCTGCTTGTGGGCCTCGTCGTGCTCGTCCAGCACCAGCACCGCAGCCAGGTCGACCACGGGGGCCCACGCCGCCGAGCGAGCCCCGACGACCGTGGCCCCGCCCCGGGCCTGGGCCCACTCGTCGGGCAGGACCGCAACGGGGACGCCCATCCGCCGCAGCCGCACGCCCAGCGCCTCGGCCTCCCCCACCGACGGCAGGAGGATCAGCGCGTGCCCCCGTCGGCAGGCGGCAAGGACGAGCGGCAACCGGTCCGCCCCCGGCGCCAACCGCACCACCCGCGGCGCCCAGTCATCACTGGAGGAAGTACCCCCCGGATCCCGCGGGTCATTTCCTCCAATGGGGGCGAAGCCGGACTCGGCCAGGTCGTCGCCCGTGGTGGGGACGGGGTGGCTGGGGTCCCAGCGGTCGGGGACGCCGGCCACCGCTCGGGGCGGTGATGCGGTGCGCAGGAAGGCGACCGGCCGGCCCGCCCAACGGTGGGCGGCCCAGTCGGCCAGCGCGACCAGGTCCGGGGGCGGTCCCCACCCCGTGACCTTCGACAACGGCCGCAGCACCGTGCCGTCCGGGGGCTGGGAGTCGAGCTCGACCACCCAGCCGCCGACCCTTCGGCCCTGCAGCTCGATGCGCACCAGGGAACCGATGCCGACCCGACCTTCCATCCCCTCGGGGACGAGGTAGTCGAAGGCGCGCCCCAAGGCGGGCACGTCGGGCAGGACCCGGACGATCGACCCGGGTCGGGCGGTGGGTTCTCCTGGTGGCGAGTGTGACGTGGTGGCGTTCTACAGGCCCAGCGCGGACTTCACCGCGTCGACCCGGTCGCGCCGCTCCCACGTGAAACCGTCGCCCTCCCGCCCGAAGTGGCCGTAGGCCGCGGTCGGGCGGTAGATGGGCTGCCGCAGCTCGAGGTCCCGGATGATGGCGGCCGGGCGGAGGTCGAAGACCTCACGCACCGCCTCCTCCAGCTTGAGCTTGTCGACGTTCTCGGTGCCGAAGGTCTCGACCATGATCGAGATGGGGTGGGCCACACCGATGGCGTAGGCCACCTGGACCTCGCAGCGGCTGGCGGCGCCGGCGGCGACCAGGTTCTTGGCCACCCAACGGGCGGCGTAGGCGGCCGAGCGGTCGACCTTGCTGGGGTCCTTGCCGGAGAAGGCGCCGCCACCGTGGCGGGCCATGCCGCCGTAGGTGTCGACGATGATCTTGCGGCCCGTCAGGCCGGCGTCGCCCACCGGGCCACCGGTGACGAAGCGGCCGGTCGGGTTGACGTAGACCTCGTAGTCGTCGTCCGCGAACTCGTCGGGGATGACCGGCCGGATCACGTGCTCGATCAGATCGGGGCGGATGACCTCGTCCCGGTCGATGCCGTCGTTGTGCTGGGTGGAGACCAGCACGGTCGTCAGGCGGACGGGCTTGCCGTCCTCGTAGTCGAAGGTGACCTGGGTCTTGCCGTCGGGGCGCAGGTACGGGACGGTGCCCGCCCGGCGGACCTCGGTGAGGCGCTCGGCCATGCGGTGGGCCAGGTGGATCGGCAGCGGCATGAGCACGTCGGTCTCGTCGCAGGCGTAGCCGAACATCATCCCCTGGTCGCCGGCGCCCTGCTTGTTGAGCAGGTCCTCGCCGGAGGTGCCCGAGCGGACCTCCTCGCTGTCGTCCACGCCCTGGGCGATGTCGGGGCTCTGCTCGTCGATGCAGACCATGACGCCGCAGGTGTTGCCGTCGTAGCCGAAGGCCTCGCGGTCGTACCCGATGTCGTTGATCGTCTGGCGCACCGTGCCCGGGATGTCCACGTAGGCCTTGGTGGTGATCTCACCGGCGACCATGGCCAGGCCCGTGGTGACCAGCGTCTCGCAGGCGACCCGGCTCTCGGGATCCTCCGCCAGCATGGCGTCCAGGATCGAGTCCGAGATCTGATCGGCCATCTTGTCGGGATGGCCCTCGGTCACGCTCTCCGAGGTGAAGGTGAACTTGCTCACAGGTGCTCCATGTTGGGTGGTTCGGCGATCTTGGGTCAGGACGTGGCGCGGTCGGCCACCACAGCATCGAGGACGGCGCGGGCGACGGCCCGCTTGTCGCGCTGGTCGACGGTGAGGGTCGATCCGGACGGCGACATGATACGCACCTCGTTGGTGTCCGCCTCGAACCCGGCGCCGGGCTGGGAGACGTCGTTGACCACGAGGAGGTCCACCGGCTTGCGGGCCAGCTTGGCCGCGGCGTTGGCCTCCACGTCGTCGGTCTCGGCCGCGAACCCGATCAGGGTCTGACCCGGGCGTCGGCGCTCGATCAGCCCCGCCAGGATGTCGGTCGTGGGCACCAGGGTGACCGTGGGCGGCCCCCCGTCCTTCTTCAGCTTGGTGTCCGCCGAGCTGTCGGGCCGGAAGTCGGCCACGGCGGCGGCCATCACGACCACGTCGGCCGTGTCGCTGCGATCGCGGACGGCGGCCTCCATCTCGGCGGCCGTGGCCACCCGGACCACGTCGACACCGGGGGCGACCGGGCGCGCGACGGTGGTGACGAGGGTGACCTTGGCCCCGCGGGAGGCGGCCTCATCGGCCAGGGCGTGGCCCTGCTTGCCCGACGAGCGGTTGCCGATGAAGCGGACGGGGTCGATGGGCTCCCGCGTGCCCCCGGCGGTGACCAGGACGTCGAGCCCGGCCAGGTCGGCGGGGCCGAGGACGACCTCCAGGGCGGCGACGATGCGCTCGGGATCGGCCAGGCGTCCGGCACCGACGTCGCCACCGGCCAGTCGACCCTCGTCCGGGGGCACGATCGTCACGCCCCGGCCGGCCAGGATCCGGAGGTTGTCCTGGACCGCGGGGTGCTCCCACATCTCGGTGTGCATCGCGGGACAGACCACGACCGGCGCCCGGGTGGCCAGCAGCGTGGCCGTGAGCAGGTCGTCGGAGATCCCTGCGGCGTAGGCGCCCAGGAGGCGGGCCGTGGCCGGGCAGACCACGATCAGGTCCGCTCCCTGGCCGAGTCGGGTGTGCGGGATGGGTGAGCGCTCGTCCCAGAGCGAGGTCTGGACGGGCTCGGAGGCCAAGGCGGAGAAGGTGACCTCACCGACGAAGCGCTGGGCGCCCTCGGTCATGACCGGGGCGACGTGGGCCCCGGCATCGACCAGCCGGCGACAGACCTCGACGGCCTTGTAGGCGGCGATCCCCCCGGTCACGCCCAGCACGATCCTGCGTCCCTGGAGCGGGCTCGAAGCTTCCGCGGTGTCAGGCACCGTCATCCCCCGGACCGGGTCGCCCGCGAGCGGACTACGACTCGGCGTCGTCTCCGGCATCGGCTGCGACCGTCTCGGCGTCCTCGTCGACCTCGGGCTCCTGGGGCATGTCCTCGGGGTTCACCGGCAGGATCTTGTCGGCCTTGATCTCCTCGTAGGCGATCGACAGCGGCTTGCGGGCCGTCGAGGTCACCTGCGGCGGGATCGAGGAGCCGAGGCCCTCACCGAGCTGGCCGAAGTAGGAGTTGATCTGGCGGGCCCGCTTGGCCCCGAGGGTCACCAGGCGGAACTTGGAGTCCCCGGCGCGCTCGAGGAGGTCCTCGATGCGGGGGTCGATCATCGTGTGATGGCGCGAAGACATGCAGCACTCCGGTGGAGAAAGGGGCCAGAACAGGCTACCGGCCGCTGTGGCTGATCCAGCGTTCCTTGGTGATGGCGTGGACGACGGCGTGGAAGCGGTCACCGTGCTCGTCGATGTCGGCCTCGTGGTCGAAGGTCATGCCGAGGCGCTCCATGACGGCGATGCTGCGGCGGTTGGGCGGGTCGGTGACCGAGATCACCCGCTCCGCGCCCTGGTCCTCGAAGGCCATGCGCACCCAGGCGGCGGCGGCCTCGGTGGCGTACCCGTGGCCCCAGTGCTCCCGGGCGAGGCGCCAGCCCGCCTCGAGGTCATCGGGGTACGACGCCAGGACGTGGATGCCGCACATGCCGAGGAAGGCCCCGTCCTCGGTGCGTTCGACGGCCAGCAGCCCGATGCCCCGCCGCGCGTAGAGGTGGTTGGCGTAGGCCGCGATCTCGTCGGAGCCCTCCCGGCGAGAGCGCTCCGCCCAGGTACTCGACGACCTCGGGATCGGCGTTGAGCGCGGCATACAGGGGAGGTCGTCCTCCCGGAAGGTGCGCAGGGTCAGCCGCTCCGTCGTGGTCACCACCTGCCGCCCCAGGTCATCGGCCGGCGCGGGCCTTGGCGATGAGCCCGTGGATCTCGTCGACGGCGTCGTCGAGCACGTCGTTGACGACGATGGTCATGCCCAGCTCGCGGGCCCAGTCGGCCTCCTCGTCGGCCTTGGCCAGTCGCTTCTGGATCTTCTCCTCCGGGTCGCCCCGGCCCCGGAGGCGCTCCTCCTGGACGGCCCGGCTGGGCGGCTCCACGAAGATGAACAGGTCCTCGGGATAGCCGGCCTGGATCTGCTCGGCCCCCCCGACGTCGATCTCCAGCACGACGTCCTTGCCCTCGGGCGGGTCGGGGATCGGGGTGCCCTGCAGGTAGTCGAGGAACTCCACCCACTCCAGGAAGCCGCCCGCCTTCACGTTGGCCATGAACGCCTCGCGGTCGGTGAAGACGTAGGCGTCGGCGGCCTCACCCGGCCGGCGGTCGCGGGTGGTCCACGAGCGACTCAGCCACAGGTCGGGGTCCCGGGCGACCAACTGCTCCACGATGGTGCCCTTGCCGACCCCACCGGGCCCGGCGATGACGATGATCAGGGGGACTCCTCTTCGGCGAAGCGCTCGATCAGCGCCTCCCGCTGGTTCTGGCCGACGCCCCGGACCCGCTGGCGCTCGCTGATCCCGATGTCGGCCATGGTGCGACGGGACCGGACCTTGCCGATGTTCGGCAGCGATTCCAACACCACGAGGATCTTGGTGTCGGCCACGACCTTCTCGTCCGCCGCCCGGGCGAACACGTCCTCGAGGCTGACGGTCCCCGCCTGCAGGTCGGCCTTCATCTCGGCCCGGACCCGACGGGCCTCGGCGGCCTTCTCCAGTGCGGCCCGGCGCTGCTCGTCGCTGAGCGGCGGCGGCGTGGGCATCAGGCGCGTCACGCCTAGCCACGACGCAGACGACGACGAGGTCGGCGGCGGCCTGGACGGGATCGTCGGCGCGGGTGATGGGGCGCCCGATGACCAGCAGGTCGGCCCCGGCGTCCAGCGCCTCCTGGGGCGTGCCGACCCGGGCCTGGTCGTCGGCCGGGGCGCCCTCCGGGCGGATGCCCGGGACGACCTTGATGAGGCGGGGCGTGAGCGTCCGCACGTCGGCGAGGTCACCGACCGCGCAGACGATGCCCTGGCAGCCGCCCTCGGCCGCCACCCGGACCCGCTTGGGGATGATGTGCTCGGGGGCGTCGGCGTCGCTGGTGAGGACGGTCACGGCCACCGCCACGGGCTCGGGCAGGCCGGCGTTGGACGCGCCCTCCAGCAGGCCGGTCACCCCCGCTCGCAGCATCGGGGCCCCGCCGTGGGCGTGCATGGTCAGGTAGCTCGCCCCCAGGGCCCCCAGGACCCGGGAGGCCCGCTCGACGGTGTTGGGGATGTCGTGCAGCTTCAGGTCGACGAAGACCCGGTAGCCGTAGTCGTTCATGGCGCCGATGACGTCCGGACCCACTGCGGTGAACAGCTCGAGGCCGACCTTCACGACCCCGAAGTGGCCCTTCAGGTCCCGGGCCAGGCGGTTGGCGGCCACCAGGTCGTCCACGTCCAGGGCCAGACAGAGCTTCTGTCGGAGTTCTTCGGGGACGTCACTCATGCATGCTTCCGATCAGTTCGCGCAGGTGGGCGGTCCGGGTGCGTCGACACCACGTTTCTAGTTGATCCAGCACCCGGGATGGCGCACCCGGATGGGCGAAGCTGGCCGTCCCGACCTGGACCGCGGAGGCCCCGGCGGCCAGCAGGTCGAGGGCGGTGGCGGCATCGGTGACCCCACCGACACCCACGATCGGCAGGTCGGGATGGGCGGCCCGCACGGCGTAGACACAGCGCACGGCGACGGGGTGGATGGCGGGCCCGGACAGTCCCCCACCCCCGCCGCCGAAGCGGGGGCCGCCCCGCTCGTCGTCGGGCAGGGTGGCCTGCACCGTGTTGACCAGGGTGACGGCCTCGGCCCCGGCGTCGGCCACCGCGCCCGCGATGGCCACCAGGTCCGGGGTGTTGGGGCTGAGCTTGGCCCAGCGGGGCCGGCCACAGGCGGCCGTGGCCGCGATGGCCTCGGCCGCCAACCCCGCGTCGTGGGCGAACAGGTGGGAGCCACCGTCGAGGTTGGGGCAGCTGAGGTTCACCTCGACCGCGACGACGGTGTCCCCGGCGTCGGCCAGCAGGCGGGCGGCTTCGGCGTACTGGTCGACCGTGCGGCCCCAGATGCTGGCCACCACCCGGGCCCCGAGGGCCTCGAGGGCGGGGAGGTCTTCAGCCAGCCAGGCGGGGACACCCGGGCCCTGCAGCCCGATGCTGTTCACCATCCCGGCCGGGGCCTCCCGCACCCGCGGCGGCGGGTTGCCCGCCCAGGGGCCGGCCGCCAGCGACTTCACGACCACCGCGCCGAGCCCGGACAGGTCCTGGTAGGCGGCCAGCTCGGTCCCGTGCCCGGCCGTGCCCGAGGCCGTCATCACCGGGTTGGGCAACGTGACCGACCCGACCGTGGTGGTCAGGTCGGGCATCGGCGTCATCAGAGGGGCAGGCTCAGCTGATCGGCGGTGACGCCGAGGTGGTACTCCTGGAGGGTCCGCACCCGTAGCTCGTGGCGGGACCAGTCGGCCATGCCCCGGGCCGCGGCCAGGCCGGCGGCCGCGGTGGTGACCACCGGGATGCCGGCGGAGGCGGCCGCCCGACGGATGTGGGCGCCGTCGGCCCGCGGGCCCCGGCCGCGCGGGCGAGTTCACCACGAGGTCGACCTTGCCCGAGCCGATCAGCTCGACGGCGTCGTGGCCGGTCTCCTCGCCCAGCTTGGCCACGACCGTGGCGATCTCGATCCCCCGCTCCTCCAGGAACCGGGCGGTGCCGGCCGTGGCCGCGATGGCGAAGCCCATCTCGCGGAAGACCACGGCCGCGGCCTCGCCGGTCGCCTTGTCCCGGTCGGCGAGGGACAGGAAGACGGTGCCCGACTCGGGCAGCCGGTCCCCCGCCGCGATCTGGCTCTTGGCGAAGGCCAGGCCCACGGTCAGGTCGATGCCCATGACCTCGCCCGTGGAGCGCATCTCGGGGCCCGAGCACGGTGTCGACGTCGGGGAAGCGGTCGAAGGGCAGGACCGCCTCCTTGACCGCCACGTGGTCGCCGACGACCTTGTCGACCAGGAGCCCCTCCTCCCGCAGCTCCACCAGCGTGGCGCCGACCATCACCCGGGCGGCCAGCTTCACCAGCGGCACGCCGGTGGCCTTGGCCACGAAGGGCACGGTCCGGGAGGCGCGGGGGTTGGCCTCGATCACGAACACCTGGCCGTGCTTGACCGCGTACTGGACGTTGATCAGGCCCCGCACGTCGAGGGCCTCGGCGATGGCCCGGGTGTGCTCCTCGATGACCTCCTGGGTCTCGAGCGACAGCGTCGGCGGCGGGATGATGCAGGCGCTGTCGCCGGAGTGGACCCCGGCCTCCTCGACGTGCTCCATGATCCCGCCGATGAGCACGTCGCCGGTGTGGTCCCGGATGGCGTCCACGTCGACCTCGACGGCGTCCTCCAGGAACCGGTCGACCAGGACCGGTCGCTCGGAGGAGAGCCCACCCTCCTTGCCCAGCGAGCCGAAGCCGGCCAGCTCGGCCATGGCGGAACGCAGGCCGTCGTCGTCGTAGACGATCGACATGGCCCGACCGCCGAGGACGTAGGACGGTCGCATGAGCACCGGGTACCCGACCCGCTCGACCACCTCCATCGCCTGCTCGACGGTCACCGCGGTGCCGCCCGCCGGCTGCGGGATCTCCAGGTGGGCGCAGAGGGCGTTCCAGCGCTCCCGGTCCTCGGCCAGGTCGATGGACGCCGCGCTGGTCCCCAGCACCAGGTCCTCGTCCAGCACGTCCGCCAGCTTCAGCGGGGTCTGGCCGCCGAGGGCGACGATGACCCCGACGACCTCGCCCGAGCCCTGCTCGGCCTCGATGACGTTGAGCACGTCCTCGTGGGTCAGTGGCTCGAAGTAGAGGCGGTCGCTGGTGTCGTAGTCGGTGGACACCGTCTCGGGGTTGCAGTTGACCATGACGGTCTCGAAGCCGGCGTCGCGCAGGGCGAAGCTGGCGTGCACGCAGCAGTAGTCGAACTCGATGCCCTGGCCGATGCGGTTCGGCCCGGAGCCCAGGATGATCACCTTCGGCTTCTCGCCCGGCCGGACCTCGTCCTCGTCCTCGTAGGTCGAGTAGTGGTACGGCGTCCGGGCGTCGAACTCCGCCCCGCAGGTGTCCACGGTCTTGAAGGTCGTCCGCACCCCGGCCTCGAGCCGGCGGGCCCGGACCTCGCCGGGACCCACCCCCCACAGCCAACCGAGCTGGGCGTCGGCGAAGCCGAGGCGCTTGGCCCGCCGCCAGTCGGCCCGGGTCATCGCCCCGAAGCCGACCTCGGCCAGGTGGGCCCGCTCCTCGACGATGAGGCTGATCTGGTCCAGGAACCAGGGGTCGACCTTCGTCGAGGCGTAGAGGTCGCTCGATGGTGATCCCGCGGCGCAGGGCCGCCTCCAGCTCGAAGGGGCGGTCCGGCGTGCCGATCGACGCCCGGGCCACCAGCTCGGCGTCGGACAGGTCGTCGTAGGCCGCCTCGCCGGGGTCGCAGTTCAGGCCGTGGCGGCCGTGCTCCAGCGAGCGGAGGCCCTTCTGCAGGGACTCGGGGAAGGTCCGGCCGATGGCCATGGCCTCACCCACCGACTGCATCTGGGTGCCGAGGACCGCGGGCTGGCCGGGGAACTTCTCGAAGGCCCACCGGGGGATCTTGGTGACGACGTAGTCGATCGTCGGCTCGAAGCAGGCCGGGGTCTTCTCGGTGATGTCGTTGGGGATCTCGTCCAGCGTGTAGCCCACGGCCAGGCGGGCGGCGATCTTGGCGATGGGGAACCCGGTGGCCTTCGAGGCCAGCGCGGACGAGCGACTGACCCGGGGGTTCATCTCGATGACGACCATCTCGCCGTTGGTCGGGTCGAGGGCGAACTGGACGTTCGAGCCACCGGTCTCCACCCCGACCCGACGCAGGCAGGCGAAGGCCGCGTCCCGCATCAGCTGGTACTCGACGTCGGACAGGGTCTGGGCGGGGGCGACGGTGATGGAGTCCCCGGTGTGGACGCCCATGGGGTCGACGTTCTCGATGGAGCAGACGACCACGCAGTTGTCCGCCCGGTCCCGCATGACCTCGAGCTCGTACTCCTTCCACCCGGCGATGGACTGCTCGATGAGGATCTCGGAGATGGGGCTGGACTCGAGGCCGTGGTGGGCCGCGGCGGCGAACTCCTCTGGGGTCGAGGCCATGCCGGTCCCCCGGCCACCCAGGATGTAGGCGGGGCGGATGATCACCGGCAGGCCGATCGTGTCGACCACGGCGAGGGCCTCGTCCAGGGTGTGGGCGATGGCCGAGTTGGGCACCCCGAGGCCGATCTCGATCATGGCCTGCTTGAAGCGGTCCCGGTCCTCGGCGGTGGCGATGGCTTCGGCGTTGGCCCCGATGAGCTCCACGCCGTGCTCGTCCAGGACGCCGGCCTCGACCAGGGCCATGGCCAGGTTCAGCGCCGTCTGGCCCCCGAGGGTCGGCAGGAGGGCGTCGGGCTGCTCCCGCTCGATGATGCGGGTCAGGATCTCGACGTCCAAGGGCTCGATGTAGGTGGCGTCGGCGAAGTCCGGGTCCGTCATGATCGTCGCCGGGTTCGAGTTGGCCAGGATGACCCGGTAGCCCTCCTCGCGGAGGACGCGACAGGCCTGGGTCCCGGAGTAGTCGAACTCACAGGCCTGGCCGATGACGATCGGTCCGGCGCCGATGAGCAGGATCGACTCGATGTCTTCCCGCTTGGGCATCAGTGCTGCGTCCATGAGGTCGGCGAAGAGGTCGAACAGGTAGCGGGCGTCGTGCGGTCCGGGCCCGGCCTCCGGGTGGTACTGGACGCTGAAGGCGGGCACGTCGTTGCTGCGCAGCCCTTCGATGACGCCGTCGTTGAGGTTCACGTGGGTGACCTCGGCCGCCCCGAGCGAGTCGGCGGCGACGGCGTAGTTGTGGTTCTGGCTGGTGATCTCGATGCCGCCGGTGGCCAGGCGCTGGACCGGGTGGTTCCCCCCGTGGTGGCCGAAGGGCAGCTTCTCGGTGGCGCCGCCGAGGGCGGTGGCCAGCAGCTGGTGTCCGAGGCAGATGCCGAAGACCGGGACCTCGCCGAGCAGGCCCCGGATGGCCTCGGTGGTGGTGGTGACCGCGGCGGGGTCGCCGGGGCCGTTGGAGAGGAACACCCCGTCGGGCTCGCGGGCCAGGACCTCGTCGGCGGTGGTCGCCGGCGGGCACGACCTCGACGGTGGCCAGGCCGCTGAGGTGGCGCAGGATCGTGGTCTTCATGCCGAGGTCGTAGGCCACGACCCGGCGGGGGCCGTCCCCGACGGTGTAGGGCTCGGTGCAGCTGACGACCGTGGCCAGGTCCTGGCCGTCCGTGCCGGGCTCGTCGAGGGCGGCCTGCTTGAGGGTGGTCTCGTCGGCCGTGCCGAAGGCGCCGGGCATGGAGCCGGCATCCCTGATGTGGCGGGTGAGGCGCCGGGTGTCGATGCCGGCGATGCCGGGGACGCCGTGGCGGGTCAGGAAGGCGTCGAGGTCGTCCTCGGCCCGCCAGTTGCTGCGCCGGCGGGCCAGCTCCCGGATGATCACGCCCCGGCAGAACGGCCGGGCGCTCTCGTCGTCCTCGGGGGTGACGCCGTAGTTGCCGATGTGGGGGTAGGTGAAGGCGATCATCTGCCCGGCGTAGGACGGGTCGGTGATGACCTCCTGGTAGCCGGAGAGGACCGTGTTGAACACGACCTCGCCGGTGGCCACGCCGTCGTCGGGCTCGGCGCCGATGGCCTCGCCCTCGAAGGTCGTGCCGTCGGCCAGGACCAGCAGCGCCTCTTGGATGCCGCTCACGCCCCCTCCTCCTGCCCGCACCCCGTTCTGGGCCCCGCGGCCTGTTCCGGGGCGCGGGTGGTGGGGCCCAGAACGAGTGGATGGAGGGGCTCATCGCTGGGCCTCCGTGTCGATGACGACGGGCTCGCCGCGGTAGACGGTGTGGCGGACCCGGCCGGTCAGCGTGCGGCCGGCGTAGGGGTTGTTGCGGGACCGGCTGGCGGTGTCGGCGGGGTCGACGGTCCACTCGACGGTCGGGTCGATCACACACAGGTTGGCGGGCCGACCCTCGGCGATCGGGCCCCCGTGCTCCTCGCTCAGGCGGGCGATGGCGGCGGGCTGCCAGGAGAGCACGGCCAGGGCCTGCTCGACGGTGAGGCCGACCTCGGTGAGCGACGATGGCCAGCGCGTACTCGAGGCCCAGCATCCCCGGCGGGGCCGAGTCGAAGGGCTTCTCCTTGTCCTCCTGGGTGTGCGGGGCGTGGTCGGTGCCCACCGCGTCGAGGGTGCCGTCCCGCAGCCCGGCCCGCACGGCGTCCACGTCACCCTGCTCCCGGAGGGGCGGGTTGACCTTGAAGACGGGGTCGAAGCCGGCGACCTCGGCGTCGGTCAACGTGAGGTGGTGGGGGGCGACCTCGGCCGTGGCCCGGGCTGCCCGCGGCCTTGGCCTGGCGGATGAGCTCGACCGAGCCCGCGGTGCTCATGTGCTGGAAGTGGACCCGGGCCCCCGTGAGTCGGGCCAGGGCCAGGTCGCGGGCGACCATGACCTCCTCGGCCGCCGCCGGGATGCCGGGGATGCCCAGCCGGCTGGACCAGGCCCCTTCGTGCATGTGGCCGCCGGCCATGAGGTCCTCGACCTCGCAGTGCTGGGCCAGGACCACGTCCTGGGGCAGGCCGGTGGCGTACTCCATGGCCCGGCGCATGAGGCCGTCGTCCTGGACGCCGTTGCCGTCGTCGGTGAAGAGGCGCACGCCGAGCTCGGCCAGCTCGGCCATGGGGTGAGCTGCTCCCCCTTCCGGCCCACGGTGAGGGCGGCCGCCGGGTGGACGGCGCAGAGGGCGTCGCGACCGAGGGCCTGGACCTCGCGCACGATCCCGGCGCTGTCGATGGCCGGGGTCGTGTTGGGCATGGCCACCACCGCAGTGAAGCCGCCCCGGGCCGCAGCCCGGGCACCGGTTTCGACCGTTTCGGCCTCCTCCTTGCCCGGCTCCCGCAGGTGGGCGTGGAGGTCGACCAGGCCGGGGCCGACGACGCAGCCACCGGCGTCCAGGGTCCGGTCGCCGGTCAGGCCGTCGCCGACCGCGGTGATCACCCCGTCGGTGACGCCCACGTCGGCCCGCCGCGATCCGTTGGCGTCGACGACGGTGCCGCCGACGATGACGAGGTCGTGTTCAGGCACCGACGACCTCCGGCTTCAGATCCACACCGGAGCCGAGGAGCAGGTAGAGCACCGCCATGCGCACGGCCACGCCGTTGCGCACCTGGTTGGTGACCACCGCCCGGGGCAGGTCGGCCACCTCGGCGGCGATCTCCACCCCCCGGTTCATGGGCCCCGGGTGCATGACCACGGCGTCGTCGGCCAGCAGGTCGACCCGGCGCCGGGTGAGGCCGTAGCCCGCGGTGTACTCCCGCAGGCTGGGGATCAGGGACTCGGTCATGCGCTCCTTCTGCATGCGGAGGAGGTAGACGACGTCCACCTTGGGCAGCACCGCGTCGAGGTCGTGGCTGACCGCTATGGGCCAGTCGTCCAGTCGGTGGGGCAGGAGCGTCGGCGGGGCGACGAGGGTGACCTCGGCCCCGAGGGCGGTGAAGGCGGCCACGTTGGAGCGGGCCACCCGGCGAGTGCTTGATGTCGCCCACGATGGCGATGCGCTTGCCCTCCAACGAGCCCAGCTCCTGGCGGATCGTGTAGGCGTCGAGCAGGGCCTGGGTCGGGTGCTCGTGGCCGCCGTCGCCGGCGTTGATGACGGTGGCGTCGACCCAGCGGGTGATCTGCCAGGGCACGCCGGCGGACTGGTGGCGGACGACGAGGCCGTCGACCCCCATGGCACAGATCGTCTCCACGGTGTCCCGCACGGACTCGCCCTTGTTGACCGAGGAGGCGGCGATGGAGAAGTTGACCGTGTCGGCCGACAGGCGCTTGGCCGCGGTCTCGAAGCTGACCCGGGTGCGGGTGGAGTCCTCGTAGAAGCAGAAGGCGACGGTCTTGCCCCGGAGGGCGGGCACCCGGGCGATGGGCCGGGCCGAGACCTCGACGAAGGTGTCGGTCAGCTGGAGGATCTCGTCGATGCCGTCCGGTCCCAGGTCCTCGATCGACAGCAGGTGCGACGGGCTCACTTGACCATCTCGCCGAGCTCGACCCCGTCGATGCTGACGTCGACCACCTCGTCCCGGCGGGTGGGGAGGTTCTTGCCGACGTAGTCGGGGCGGATGGGCAGCTCCCGGTGGCCCCGGTCCACGATCACCGCCAGCTGGATCGAGCGGGGCCGGCCGAAGTCGGTGATGGCGTCGAGGGCGGCCCGGATGGTGCGGCCGGTGAACAGCACGTCGTCGACCAGGACCACGATGCGTTCGGTGAGGTCGACCGGGATGGCGGTGACCTCCTCGGGCATGACCGGCCGGAGGCCGATGTCGTCCCGGTAGAGGGCCACGTCGATGGTGCCCATGTCGATGGGGGCCGAGGCCTCGTCGATCTCCTCGAGGGCGGCGACCAGGGCCTCGGCCATCGGGGCGCCCCCGGTCTGGAGGCCGATGACCACGACCTCGCTGAGGCGGCCCTCGTTGCGCTCGATGATCTCGTGGGCCATCCGCCGCAGCGCCCGGTGGACGTCCTCACGGTCCATCACCTGGCTCCGGGCAGTGAAAACGCCCCCGTAAGGGGGCGTCATCCTGCGTTCTCGTTCGGCCAAGCCGGTGGTCCTCTCTGTCCGTACGGGCCTCTCGGGACCCGTTTCACGGTCAGGCGTGGACCCTAGCGCGACCTCAGCTCGACCGGCGCGGACCCACCCCTTCTCAGGAGTCGAGGATGACCGGGGCGGTCGCCGGATCGATGGGCCAGGCGACCAGGCGCGTCCCGGTCCACACCGGCGTGGTGACGTCCCCCGTGGCCGGCGCCAGGAGGCCGGCCTGCCCGGTGACGGGATCGATGGCGAGGTTGGCGCGTCGGTTGGCGTCGATGAACACGATCGCATCGCCTGCGGCCACCACGTCGAGGAAGGTGCTGCCGTCCACCTCTGATGGCAGCGGGGTCCACCCGACGTCTCCGACGCGGACACCGTGGGTCAGGGCGTGCCCGCCCGCGCCGTCATCGGTCATCGCCACGTCGTCGAGCCAGGTCACCCGGGGCCGGCCGAAGTCGAAGGCACCCGCCGGAGTGGCTCTCGGTCGTCCGCCATCGCCGCGACTCGGCAGAGAGGTCGAGCAGGGCGAGGTACGGCGCCGCGCGGGTCAGGTCCGTCTCGCTGTCAGCATCGACGTTTCCGGGCTGGTCGTGGAAGGCCGACGAGACGCCCACGAGCGTGTCTCCTGCCATGCACGGCCGGTCGATGAACGCGCCTGGAGCAGGGAGGGACGTCCACTCACCCGTGGCGGGCTGGTAGGTCCAGCGGCTCGGACCTTCGGACGGCCCGAGTTGGACGACCGCGCGACCGTCGGCGGTGGACCCGGCGACATGCCGCCACCCGCTCACCACGCCATCCACCTCGTCGGGGACATCGACGGTCCGCCACGTGCCCTCCCTCACCGACCAGTCGACCATCGCCGGCGTGCCCGGACGGCACGGATCGATGTCCTCGGCTGCCACCTCTGCACAGAGGATGCCGACCAGCACCACGTGGTCGCCCGCCAACACCCCGTCGACCGAATCGACGGGGTCTGGGAACGGGGCATCCGGCTGGACCAGCTCGGCCTCCCCCGACACCAGGTCCACGACGGCCGCATCGTTTCGAGGCCCGCCCTCGTCGCTCCCGCCGTAGACGAACAGGCGGTCAGGCCCGAGGGGTACGAGCGTGGCGCCGGCCCGGGGTGGCAGTGAACCGTCCCCCACGGTGGCCACGGCCGTGTCCATGGGTGACTCGTCACGACAGCTCGCGACGGCCGACGTCACCGACCGACCCTCCCCTCGTTCTGGGCCCTCCCCTCCGCGCCCCACCGCGGGTGGCGGGGCCCAGAACGCGGCGATCGTGCGGCTCAGCGCGCGCTTTCGCACCCAGAACGGGTCAGGGGCGGAGGATCCAGGCTTGTTTGGGGGGGCGTTCGGTGGCGAGGGTGAAGCCGGCGGCGGCCAGCGTCCAGCCACTTGCCGGGTTCTCGGTGGAGGCCTCGGCGGCCAGGGTGTCGAGGGGGAGCTCGGCGAGGGCCCAGGTGGCGAGGAGCTTCAGGGCCTTGGCGGCCAGGTTGTGGCGGCGGTGCTGGGCGTCGATCCAGAAGCCGACGGCGGCCCGTTCGTGGGCCCACTGGATGGGGCCGAGGCCGACCTCGCCGACGACCCCGTCGTCGCTCTCGATGGCCAGGTCGAGGGCCAGTCCGTCCTGGCGGCAGCCGTCGGCGCCGGCGATCCAGCGCACGGCGCCCTCGACGGTCGCCTCGGCGGGCACCGAGCACCACCGGCGGATGGCGGGATCGGCCCAGGCCCGGGCCAGCACGGGCGCGTCCTCGACGCACCAGGGGCGCAGGACGACGATGCCGTCAGTCAGAGGTGGGTTGGGCTTCGGGATCTCCATCGGTGCGGACCTCGGCGGCGATGGCGGCCAGGACGCCGTTGACGAAGGGTCCAGAGTCGTCGGTGGAGTACTCGCTGGCCAAGTCCACGATCTCCGACAGCACCACCCCGGTGGGCACGTCGGGCCGGTGGATCAGCTCGTAGACGCCCATGCGCAGCAGCGTCCGGTCCAACGCGGGCATGCGGGCGAGGGGCCAGTTCTTGGCGAACCGGGTGATGAGGGCGTCGATCTCGTCCTGGGAGGCCTCGACCCCGTTGACGACGTCGACGGCGAAGGGGTCGGGGTCCAGGACCTGCTCGGCCACCAGGGCCGAGGGCGACTGGCTCTTGGTCTCGGCCTCGTACAGCAGCCCGAGGGCCCGCTCCCGGGCCTGACGCCGCTCTGAGCTCATGGCTCTTCGCCTGACGGCTCCTCGCCTTGCAGGCCTATTCGGCCTGCCGATCGGCCTCGCCGCTCATCGGACACCGGGCTCAGGCCCGGCTCTGGTACTCGCCGGAGCGGGTGTCCACCTTGATGCTCTCGCCGGGCTCGACGAACAGCGGCACCTGGACGATGAGGCCGGTGGCCAGCGTCGCCGGCTTGCGGGCCCCGGAGACCCGGTCGCCCTGGATCCCCGGCTCGCACTCGGTGATCTCCAGGACCACAGAGGCGGGCAGGTCCACGCCCACGACCTCGGTGCCGTACATCTGCAGGATGGCCGACGAGCCCTCGACGATGTAGTTGGCGGCGTCGCCCAGCGTCGCCCCGCTCACGTTGAGCTGGTCGTAGGTGGCGTTGTCCATGAAGACGTAGTCAGAGCCGTCGTTGTAGAGGTACTGCATCTCCCGCTTGTCGACGGTGACGCGCTCGACCTTCTCACCGGCCCGGAAGGTCTTGTCGACCACGGCGCCGTTGCGGGCGTTCTTCAGGGTGGTGCGCACGAAGGCGTGGCCCTTGCCCGGCTTCACGTGCTGGAAGTCCACGACCTGGACGAGGTTGCCCTCGACCTCCAGGTGCATGCCGGTCTTCAGGTCGTTGGTGGTTATGGCGGGCATTCGTCGGTGTTCTTCCTCAGGCGGCGAGTGGGTCGGTCGACTTGGGCGCGCCGGTCAGGACCCGGCACCCGTCGTCGGTGACCACGACCGTGTCCTCGATCCGGACCCCGCCGTGCTCGGGCAGGTAGACCCCGGGCTCGACGGTCACGATGTAGTCGGACCGGAGCGTATCTTCGGACGTCTGGGCGACCCTCGGGTTCTCGTGGATCTCGAGGCCGACGCCGTGGCCGGTGCTGTGCAGGAAGGCGTCGCCCCAACCCGCCTCGTCGATGACCTCGCGGGACGCCAGGTCGACGGCCTTGGCCTCGACCCCCGCGGCGACGGCCTCGACCCCGGCCCGCTGAGAAACAGCCACGACGTCGAGCATCCGCTGCTGGGTCTCGCTGACCTCACCGATGGCGAAGGTCCGGGTCATGTCCGAGCAGTAGCCGTCGACCAGCGCCCCGAAGTCCAGGACGACCAGGTCGCCCTCCTGGATCCGGCGGGAGCCGGGGCGAGCATGGGGCTTGGCCGAGTTCGGCCCGGACGCGACGATCGTCTCGAAGCTGTTGCCCTCGGCGCCGAGGCGGCGGATCTCGGTGTCCAGTTCGAGGCCGAACTCCTCCTCGGTCGGGCCCTCCACGAGGCGGTGGCGCACGGCCGCGAGGGCGGCGTCGGCGGTGGCACAGGCGGCCTGGATGCGGGCCACCTCGCCCGCGTCCTTCACCAGGCGGAGCTGGTCGACCAGGCCCTCGGTGGCGACCAGCTCGGTGTCGGGGAACCACTCCCCTTCGTACTTGCGTTGCTGGGCCCAGGTCACGTCGTCGGCCTCCAGGCCCAGGCGGGCCACGCCGGCCGCCCCACCGACGATCACCTCCTTCTGGCCGAGGTTGAGGATCTCGATGTCGACGTCGACCCCCGCGGCCCCGATCTCCTCGGCGGCCTGGTCCCGGTAGCGGCCGTCGCTGACGAACAACGCCCCGTCCGGCTTGACCAGCAGCAGCGCCGCGGACCCGGTGAACCCGGTCAGGTAGCGGACGTTGACCAGGCGGGTGACGAGCACGGCGTCGCATCCGGCCCCGTCCAGCTCGGCCCGCAGGCGGTCGAACCGGGACCGGAAGTCCATGGCGGGAAGGTCGGTCGGGGTCATCGGGCAGCCTCCAGGAGGTCGGCGACCGTGGTGATCGCCTGCGGGTAACCGGCACCCCCGAGGCCCTTGACGGTGGCATCGGCCACCGGGGCGACCACCGACAGGTGGCGCCAGGGCTCGCGGGTCTCGGGGTCGGACAGGTGCAGCTCCACGACCGGACCGGCGAAGGCCGCCAGCGTGTCGTGGATGGCCCAGGCGTAATGGGTGAACGCGCCGGGGTTGATGACGATGGCGGCGCAGCGGCCCCGGGCGTCGTGGATGGCGTCGATGAGCACGCCCTCGTGGTTGGACTGGAGGTGCTCCAGCTCGAGGCCCGCGCTCGGCCGCCGCGGCCCGGGCCGAGGCCACGTGCTCCTCCAGGGTCTCGGTGCCGTAGACCTCCGGCTCCCGGTCGCCCAGCAGGTTCAGGTTCGGGCCCGAGAGGAGCAGCACGATGCCGCTCACGCCCGGTCCGCCACCCACTGGATCACGACCGGAGCGTACGGCAGGCTGGCCCCGTGCGCGACGACGATCCGGACCTCCCGATCGGGCTCACCCCCGCCTCGAACGGGGAGTTCCGGCCCCGGCCGATGACGCCGCTGGTGAGCGAGGTGCTGCGCCGGTCCCGCCTCCTGCTCGACGACAACGCCCGCCGCACCGGGCTCTCCCGCCGGGACTTCCTCCTCAGCACCGCGGGGTCGGCCACGATGCTCGCCGTGCTCGCCGCCTGCGCGCAGGAGTCGGGCGAGGGCCAGGGCGGCACCTTCACCGTCCCACCGGAGTCGACGCTCGACCCGCAGGCCGCCGACGAGGTGCTCGGCGGCGACGAGTTCGTGTTCGACGTCCAGAGCCACTTCCTGGACTACGCCCCCGGCAGCACCCTGCCCCTGCCGTCGTTCCCGCAGTCGGCCTGTGGCGACGGGTACGACTGCTACTCGGTCGAGACCTACCTGGACCTGATGTTCGCCCAGAGCGACACCTCCGTGGTGGTCCTGTCCGCCGTGCCGTTCCCCGGCGACCTGCTCTCCAGTGAGGTCATGGCCGAGGCCATCGCCCTGGCCGATCGCCTGTGCGGCGAGGGCCGGGTCCTCATGCAGGGCCACGCCACTCCCAGCGCCGTCGGGGTCGACGCCCTGCCCGACGCCATGGCCACCGTCGCCGACCGGTTCCCGATCCGCGCGTGGAAGGCCTACACCCACACCGGCGGGCCGGGCTGGTACCTCGACGACCCCCTGGGCGACGTGTTCCTCGACCAGGCCGTGGCCCTCGGCCTGCCCACCGTCGCCGTGCACAAGGGGTTCGGGCGGGCGAGCGAGCACTCCTCCCCCGTGGACGTCGGCCCGGCCGCGGCCGCCCACCCGGACGCGAACCTCGTGATCTACCACTCCGGGTACGACGGCGTGACCGAGGGCGCCTACGACCCCGAGGGCGAGGGCGTGGATCGCCTCATCCGATCGCTGACCGAGGCCGAGGTCCGTCCCGGCGCCAACGTCTACGCCGAGCTCGGGTCGACGTGGCGGACGGTGATGGGCTCGCCCGATGAGGCCGCCCACGTCCTGGGCAAGCTCCTCCTCGCCGTGGGCGAGGACAACCTCTGCTGGGGCACGGACTCCATCTGGTACGGCTCCCCCCAGGACCAGATCGAGGCGTTCCGGGCCTTCGAGATCACCCCGGAGTTCCAGGAGCGCTTCGGCTACCCCGCCCTCACCCCCGCGGTGAAGACCAAGATCCTCGGCACGAACTCCGCCGCGCTCTACGGCGTCGAGCCCGTGACCGACCCCTGCCGCCCCGGCCGCCTGGAGCGCACGGCCCTCCGGGCCGAGGCCGGCGTCCGCAACCTCAACCCCGGCCCCACGACCGCGGCCCAAGCTGACGCCGTCTGGGCCCAGGGCGAACCCTGGCAGTGGACCTGAAACCGTCGTTCTGGCCGCGAGAACCGGCCCGGGAGCGACATCTCCTCGCCCAGGACGGATGAGGTCAGGGGCGGACGCGGTCGAGGGCGGACAGGACCTGGCGGTCGTCGACCTCGGTGACGACCTCGGGGCCGCGGGGGCCGTCGAGCACGAAGGTGAGGCCGTCGTAGGCCTTCTTGTCGCGCCGCATCAGCTCGACCAGGGTGGCGGGGTCGAGGTCGCCGTCGACGGTGGTGGGCAGGCCGTAGCCCTCCACGACCCGCCGGTGGTCGACCACCCGGGCGTCGTCGATGCGTTCCATGCCCCGGGCCAGCTCCGCGGCGAACACCAGCCCGATGGCCACGGCCTCGCCGTGGCGCAGGTCGTGCCCGCCGGCGATCTCGAGGGCGTGGGCCAGCGTGTGGCCGTAGTTGAGCAGGGCCCGCTCGCCCTTCTCGGTGGTGTCCTTGACCACGAGGTCGGCCTTGATGCGCACGCACTCGGCCACCCGCTCGTCCAGCGGCAGGTCGGCCAGCTCCACACCGGTGAGGAAGTGGTACTTGGCCATCTCGCCCAGGCCGCTGGCGTACTCCCGGGGGGGCAGGGTGGCCAGCACCTCGGTGTCACAGAGGACGGCCGCGGGCTGCCAGAAGGCCCCGACCAGGTTCTTGCCCTCGGGCAGGTTCACCCCGGTCTTGCCGCCGATGGCGGCGTCGACCTGGCCCAGCAGCGTGGTCGGCACGTGCACCACAGGGACACCCCGGTGGTAGACGGCGGCCGCGAACCCGGCGGTGTCGGTCACGACCCCACCGCCCACGGCCACGACCACGTCCCGCCGGGTCAGGCCCCAGCGGGAGAAGCGGCGGCAGAGGTCCTCGACGCTCTCGAGGCACTTGGCCTCCTCGCCGTCGTCGAGCAGGAAGGTCTCGTGCTCCACGCCGGGGTCGACCGGGACCCCGATGGCCTCCTGGGTGACGACGGCCGCGCGCTCGACCCCGACCGGCAGGACCTCGAGCAGGCGGTGGCGGGCCCCGGCCCCGACCAGCACCTCGTAGGGCTGGTCCTCCAGGGCGACGGGGACCCGGATCACCCGGCGATCGCCTCGAGCACCCGGGCCGCGACCTCGTCGAGGTCCAGGTCGTCCACGTCGATCACGACGTCGGCCACCTCGGTGTAGAGCTCGATGCGCTCCTCGTGGAGCCGCTGGAGCACGCCCTCGGGGTCCTCGTCCAGCAGGGGCCGGTGGTCGCCGTGACGGACCCGGCCCAGCAGGATGGCCGGGTCGGCTCGGAGCCAGATGACCACGTTGTCGGCGGCCTCCAGTGCCGCCCGGTTCCCGGCGTCGAGCACGGTCCCACCGGCCGCGGCGATGACCGACGGCGTGGGATCGGTCAGCGCGGACTGCAGGGCCTCGGCCTCGAGTTGGCGGAAGGCGGCCTCGCCGTCGGTCCGCCAGATCTCGCCCACGGTCCGGCCCATGCGGTCCTCGACCACCGTGTCGCTGTCGCTGAACGGCCGCACGAGGCGGGCCGCCACCCGACGGCCCACAGCACTCTTGCCCGCGCCCATCATCCCGACCAGCACCACGTGCTTGGCGACGGCACCCATCAACTCCCTCCCAACGCCCGCTTGCGGACCGACGCCAGGTAGGCGTTGGCATTGGCGACGAACTCGTCCAAGGAGTCCCCGCCGAACTTGCGGGTGGCCTCCTGGGCCAGCACGAGGGCGGTCATCGTCTCGGCCACCACCCCCATGGCGGGCACGGCGGTCACGTCGGTGCGCTCCTTGAAGGAGACCGTCTCCTCCTTGGTCTCGGTGTCCACGGTCTTCAGCGTCGGGCGGTTCAGCGTGGCGAGCGGCTTCATGGCCACCTGGGCCACGAGGAGGCCTCCGGTGGAGATGCCGCCCTCGATGCCACCGGCCTTGTCGGACTCCCGCTGGTACTCGCCGGCGTCCTCGTCCCAGGCGATGGGATCGTGGGCCTCGCTCCCCCGCTGGCCGGCGACCTCGAAGCCGTCGCCGATGGCCACGCCCTTCACGGCCTGGATGCTCATCAGGGCCTGGGCCAGCAGGGCGTCGAGCTTGCGGTCCCAGTGGACGTGGCTGCCGAGGCCGACCGGGACGCCGAAACCGATGACTTCGACCGTTCCGCCCAGGCTGTCGCCGTCCTTGGCCGCCGCCTTGATGGCGTCGACCATGGCCGTCTCGGCCTCGGTGTCGACGCAACGGACCTCGGAGGCGTCGATGCGCTCCAGGTCGTCCACGCCCGGACGGAGGCCGGACGACGCGGCGTCGCCGATGCGCACGACGTGGGACAGGATCGACACGCCGATGTGCGACAGGAGCAGCTTGGCGATGGCCCCGGCCGCGACGCGGGCCGCCGTTTCGCGGGCCGAGGCCCGCTCCAGGACGTCCCGGGCGTCGGTGAACCCGTACTTCTGCATGCCCGCCAGGTCGGCGTGGCCGGGCCGAGGTTGGGTCAGCGGGGTGGCGGTCTCCCCTGGGGCCGGGGACATCTCCTCGGTCCACTTCCGCTCCCATTCCGAGTTGCCGATCTCGATGGCCACGGGCGAGCCCAAGGTGCGGCCGTGACGGATGCCGGTCAGCAGCTGCAGCTCGTCCTGCTCGAAGCGCATCCGGGGCCCGCGGCCGAAGCCGAGGCGGCGCCGGGCCAGCTCGGCCTGGAGGTCCTCCTCCAGGATCGGCAGCCCGGCCGGCAGCCCCTCGATCACGACGACGAGGGCCTTGCCGTGGGACTCACCAGCGGTCAGGTACCGGAGCACCCACCCACGATACGGGCCGAGGCGTCCCCGGACCCCGGTCTTACCGGCGGCTCAGCCGACGAGGGCGTCGCTGAAGGTGATGGCGAGGAGGCAGCCGAGGGCGAGGGCGGGACCGAAGGGGAACTCGGCCCGGCGGCCCCGGATGATGCCGAAGCCGACGCCGGCCAGGACCCCGAGCAGGCTGCCGAGGACCAGGGCCCACATGATCAGGGCGACCGAGCGGAAGGGGTCGGCGTAGATCCAGCCCAGGTAGAGGCCCATGAGCAGGGCCAGCTTCACGTCCCCGAAGCCCATGCCCTTGGGGTAGATCAGGTGGGGCACCAGCAGGAGGACGAAGTAGGCCACCGAGCCGATCACGGCGTTGCGCAGGAAGACCGTGTCGAAGCCCTCGAAGACCGACACGAAGGCGATCAGCCCCGCCGATATCCCGAGGGCGGGGAACACGATCCTGTCGGGGATCCGGTAGTGCTCGAGGTCGATGAGCGAGATGACGACCAGCACCGCGGCGAGGAAGAGGAACGGCACGAGGACCGAGGTGGCCTCCCAGCGCAGCGCCATCAGGGCGAACGCCGCCGGCGTGAGGACCCGCACGGCCCGCTCCCGGGTCGACGGGGTGATCGTGGGGTCCTCGTCGCTGACGTAGCCGACGGTGGCCATGGCCGGCACCTGCACGACGAGGCGCAGGAGGTACGGGCTCACGAGCACGCCCAGCAGGGCCGCTCCGATGACGACGACGGCGTCCATCGGCTGAATGTACGGCTACGACTTGACCGAAGCCAGGAACCGGAGCAGGAGCTCGCGGTCGATGGGCTCGTCGCCCTCCTGGGTGACCGAGGCCAGGGCGGCTTCCCGCTCCTCGTCGGTCGTGGCCTTGGCCGCCGCCGCGACCGCGCGGGCGGCGGCGGGGCTCAGGTTGGAGAGCTGACGGGCCACCTCGGCGGCGTCGTTGCCCGCCGCGAGGAAGGGACTGGGGGGCTCGCCGAAGGGCTCGACCACGGGCTCCGCCACCGGCGATGCGAACGGTGCGTCGAGGGAGAAGTCGCCCAGCGGGTCATAGCCCGATGAGTCGTTGTCGGCGTCGCCGTGACCGTTGGCCTCTACGCCGAAGCCGCCGAACCCGCTGTCGGCGTCGCTGCCGAAGGACCCGGTGTCGAAGGACCCGGGGTCGACCGGTGCGTCGTCAGCCGGGGTGTCGCTCAGGCCGAACCCGGCCGCGAAGTCGTCGAGGGTCGAGCGGGCCGAGTTGTCCTCGTCCGGCGCGGCCAGGAAGGGCTCGGTCTCGATGAACCCCGGCGCCGGGCCCTCGATGACTGCCTCGGGTTCGATGGGCAGCTCGAACACCGGCACGGGCTCGGCGGTCACGATCTCGACCTCGTCGACCACGGGCTCCTCGACCCGGGTGGCGTCCAGGTCGACCACGCCCAGCTCGATCAGCTCCTTGATGGCCCGGCTCACCGGCAGCTCGCCGAGGTCCATCACATCGCCGAGGGTGGCGACCGTGATCCCGCCGCCGATGGCGGCCACCAGGCGCCAACGCGCCTTGTCCAGGACGACATCGGCGCGCTTGAGCTCGGGACGCAGGCTCACTCGGGCCCGGGTCGTCGGCACGACGAGCTCGATCTCACGCCACTCGGCCAGCTGGGCCTCGGCCTCGCTCAGGATCTCCTCGAGCTCGGTGGGCTCGCCCTCGGGGTCGGCCAGCTCATCACTGGCGAAGGTGAAGTCCCCGTCGTCGAAGCGCAGGAGCTCGAACATGGCCTCGGCGTGACCACCGGCGCGGGGGGCGTGGTCGACCTCTATGGCCGTCACCTTGCCCGAGTTGACCCAGACGCGGCCCGAGCCACGACTGCCTTGGAGTCGGAGCACACCGGTCTTGCAACCGGCTGCAAGCAGCCGGACGACCTCGGTGAGCTCGAACGTGTCGATCGTGCCCTGTAGCGCCACGGGACTTCTTCCTCCGAATGGACCTGTGCTCCGTCACCATCGGCCGGTGCCCGCCTGGAGTTCAGGTTTTCGGGTACAAAGCCTTTCGCGCCGCGGCGTCCATGACGGCCACGGGCGCGTCGAGGCCCGTCCAGAGGGTGAACGAGTGGGCCGCCTGGTGCACGAGCATCCCCACACCGTCCACGGTCCGGGCCCCGACCGACCGGGCGGCGCTCAGCAATCCCGTCTCGACCGGCTCGTAGACCAGGTCCACCACCACGTGGCCGTCCCGCAGCCGGTCGACTGGCAGCGGGAGCACGCCGTCCTCAGCCGCCTCGCCCATGCCCACGGAGGTGGCGTTGACGACCACGTCGTAGTCGGGCGCGTCCTCGACGTCGGCGATCCGGGCGTCACGACCACCCAGCAGCACGGCCCCTTCGGCCTTCTCGGGCGTGCGGTTCGCCACCCCGACCTCGGCCACCCCGGCCTCGACCACCGCCCGGACCACCGCCCGGGCCGCGCCACCGGCGCCGAGCACCAGCACCCGGGTGCCGACGAGGTCGACCGACGCGGCCGTCAGCGCGTCCACGAAGCCGGCGCCGTCGGTGTTGGTCCCCACCAGGCGGTCACCCTCCTTCACCACGCAGTTCACCGCCCTCAGCGCGGCCGCCTCGTGGCGGATCTCGTCCAGGTGGCTGATCACCGCGGCCTTGTGCGGCATCGTCACCGAGAGACCGAGCAGGTCGAGGGCCCGCACGCCGGCGACGGCGGCGGCCAGGTCGGCGGGGCGGACCGGGAGGGCGACGAAGGCCCCGTCGAAACCGGTGGCCGCGAACGCGGCGTTGTGGATGGTCGGCGACAGCGAGTGGGCCACCGGGTCGCCGATCACGGCGCCCACGCGGGTGGCCCCGGAGACCGTCAACAGAGCCCGGCCGCCTGACACTCGGCTTTGGCGTCGAGGAACTCGTCGTAGGTGTTCGTGAACGTGTGGCGCCCCGACTCGTCGGCCAGCACGTAGTAGAGCCATTCCCCCGCCGCCGGGGCGACCGCCGCCTGCAACGAGGCCCGCCCGGGCACGGCGATCGGCCCCGGCGGAAGGCCGGTGACCTCACGCAGGTTGTAGGGCGAGTCGGTGGCCAGGTCGCGCTCGGTCGTCGTGGGACGGCCCAGCGCGTAGTTGAGCGAGGCGTCGATGCCCAGCGGGATGCCCTGGGCCAGCCGGTTGTAGATGACCCGGGCCATTTTCGCCCGCTCCTCGGGGACCGCGGCCTCCCGCTCGATGAGCGAGGCCACGATGACCGCCTGATAGGGGGTGACCTGCACGTCGCCCCCGGTGGCCTGGTTGATCCGGGCGGTGGCGTCGCCGATCCCGGCCTCGGTGGCGATCTGGTCGAAGCGCTCGACCATCTGGCTGACCAACGCCGGCGCGTTCTCGTCCTCCTCGAGCCGGTAGGTGTCGGGGAAGAGGAAGCCCTCGAGGCTGTTCACCCCCTGGGGCTGGAACTGGGAGCGCACGGTGCCACCCAGCAGCAACGCCATGATCCGCTGCTGTCTCAGCCGGGGGATGCCGTTCTCGGGGTCGACGAGGCGCTGGACGACGGTGCCGGGAGCGGGCAGGCCCGCGTTGGCGAAGACGGTGTAGCCCTCCGGCACCGTCACCTGGTCGTAGGGGATCTCGCCCGGACCGGCGTCGAGGACGGCAATGGCCTCGTCGTAGGACGAGTTCTCCTGCAGCAGATAGCGCCCGGCCATCCAGTTCCCGTCGCCGGTCACCTTCACGTAGGCGGTGAAGATCGTGGCGTTGCTGATGATCCCTGCGGCCTCGAGCTGGTCGGCGATCTCCGTCGTGCCGGTCCCCTCAGGGATGATGACCTCGACCTCCGCGCCGGCGTCGCCCGGCGGGTCGATCTGCTGGGAGACGTAGTACCCGGCGGCCCCGACCGCGACCACGGCGAGGAGGGCGCAGGACGCCAGCACGGCAGGCCAGCGCCGGCGCCGTGGGCCGCCGAGGGCCCGGAGCTCCCGGCGGCTCAGGGGCTCGTCCCACCGGGGCGGCGGATCGTCGACGGGCGCGGGCGCGGCCGTCGGCTCGTCCTGGATGTAGGCCGGCGTCTCGGCGTCGTCAGTGGTGTCCGTCATCGTCCTCGACAGCAGGGGTGGAGCGGGCATCGAGCCACGCCTGGAGGAGGACGGAGGCGGCCACCTGGTCCACGACCTGGCGGCGGCGGCGCCCCGTCACCCCCTGCTCGCGCAGTACCCGCTCGGCGGTCACGGTGGTGAGACGCTCATCGTAGGTCTCCACGGGTACCGGGACCACGGCGCGCAGCCGCTCGACCTCGTCCAGGGCCTTCTCGGCGGCCGGGCCGACCGAGCCGTCCAGGGACAACGGGAGGCCGACGACCACGCACTCGGCCTCGGCCTCCTCGACCAGCGCGGCGATGCGCCGGTGGTCCTGGGTCTCGTCGCCGCAGCGGTCGACCTTGGTCCACGGGGTGGCCACCGTCCCCGCACTGTCGGACAGGGCGATGCCTATGCGGGCGTCACCCAGGTCGACGCCGACGGCCCTCAAGCGATCCCGGCGGCGGCGCGGGCCTGATCCAGGGCCTCGTCGATCTTCGACGGGTCCCGGCCCCCGGCCACGGCCAGGTCGGGCGCCTTGCCCCCGCCGCCGCCCACCGTCTTCGCGGCGTCGGCGAGGAGCTCGCCCGCGTTCAGCCCACTGTCCGGCGTGACGGTGGCGACCAGGCCCACGCCGCCGCCCTCGGGCTCGCCGATGACCACCACGGCCCGGATCCCGTCGGCGTCGCGCACGGCCACGGCGAGGTCCCGGAGGCCGTCGCGGTCGAGGCCGTCGACCCGGGCCACCACGATGCCTTCCACCGCCCCGCCGGCGAGCGCACCGGCCTGACCCGTGGCCGTCTGGCGCTTGAGGGCCTTGACCTCGTCCCGCAGGGCCTTGAGCTCCTCGAGGCGCTTGTCGATGCCGGTCACCACGTCGTCGGGGGCGACACCCAGACGGTCGGCGGCCCCGGCGAGCAGCTCCTCGTCCCGGCGCAGGCGGTCCACGGTGTTGAGCCCGGTGACCGCCTCCATCCTCCGCAGGTTCGAGCCGATGGAGCCCTCGGTCACGATCTTGAGCGGGCCGATGTCGCCGAGGGCGGTCACGTGCGTGCCGCCGCACAGCTCGGTGGAGTGGGGGCCGGCCTCCAACACCCGCACCACGTCGCCGTACTTGTCGCCGAAGAAGGCGATGGCCCCGAGCTCCTCGGCCTCGGCCTTGGTCGTCTCGAAGTGGCGGACGGCCGGGTTGGCCAGGATGTCGCGGTTGGCCAGGTCCTCGATCCGGGCGACCTGCTCGGCGGTCACCGGCTCGAAGTGGCTGAAGTCGAAGCGCAGGCGGTCCGGCGCGACCAGCGAGCCCTGCTGCTTGACGTGGTCGCCGAGGACCTCCCGCAGGGCCCAGTGCAGGATGTGGGTGGCCGTGTGGTTCCGCCGGATGGCGTCCCGCCTCTCGCCGTCGATGGCGGCCCGGGCCTCCTGGCCGGCGGTGATCGCACCCTCGACGACGCGGGCCCGGTGGCGGTGCACCTCGGGCACGCCGTAGTCGGTGTCGAGCACCTCGGCCCGGCCGGTGTCGGTCTCGATCGTGCCGGTGTCGCCGACCTGACCGCCGGACTCGGCGTAGAAGGGCGTGCGGTCCAGCACGATGGCCACCTCGTCGCTGCCCTCGATCGGGAGCACGGCCAGGACGGTGCCGGTGGCCTCGTTCTGGTGGCGGCCGACGAAGTCGGTCGGGCCGTGGACCTCCAGCACCTCCTGGAAGCCGGTGAGGTCCGTGGCCGCCCCCACCTTGCGTTGGGCGTCCTTGGCCCGCCTGCGCTGCTCGGCCATCGCCGCGTCGAAGCCGGCCTGGTCGACCTCGACGCCCTGTTCGGCGACGATCTCCTGGGTCACCTCGAGCGGGAAGCCGTAGGTGTCGTGGAGCTGGAAGGCCACGTCACCGGCGAGGGGCTGGCCCGCGTCGAGCTTGTCCAGGGCCGTGTCGAGGATGGCCGAACCGGTGCGCAGGGTCTCACGGAACCGGGTCTCCTCCCGTTCGATGGTCTGGCGCACGACCGTGTGGCTCTCGGCCAGCTCCGGGTAGTCGCCGGTCATGATGGCCACGACCTCGTCGACCATCGCCGGGGTGATCACGTCCTCGACCCCGAGCAGGTAGGCGTGGCGCACCGCCCGACGGATGATCCGCCGCAGGACATAGCCCCGCTCCTCGTTGCTGGGGATGACGCCGTCGTTGACCAGGAAGGTCATGGCCCGGGCGTGGTCGGCCAGGATCCGCAGGGACACGTCGGTGCGGTCGTCGGCCCCGTAGGCCACGCCCGTCAGCTCGCCCGCCTTGGCGATGAGGCGGCGGAACTCGTCGGTGTGGAAGATCGAGTCCACGCCCTGCAGGACCGTCAGGATGCGTTCGAGGCCCGCCCCGGTGTCGATGCTGGGCTTGGGCAACGGCTCGCGGGTGCCGTCGGCGTGCTGGTCGTACTGCATGAAGACCAGGTTCCAGATCTCGACGAAGCGCTCCTCGCCGCCGTGGGCGGGCCCGCCGCCCTCGCCGAACTCGTCACCCAGGTCATAGAAGATCTCCGAGCACGGGCCACACGGCCCGGTGTCGGCCATCTGCCAGAAGTTGTCCTCGTCGAGGCGCTGGATCCGCTCGGCGGGGACGCCCACCACGTCCCGCCAGAGGGCCTCGGCCTCGTCGTCGGTGGTGTGGACGGTGATCCAGAGGCGATCGGCGTCCAGCTTCAGGACCTCGGTCACGAACTCCCAGGCCAGCGGGATGGCCCGTTCCTTGAAGTAGTCCCCGAAGCTGAAGTTGCCCATCATCTCGAAGAAGGTGAGGTGGCGCTTGGTGCGGCCGATCTCGTCGAGGTCGTTGTGCTTGCCCCCGGCCCGGACGCACTTCTGGACCGTGACCGCCCGGTCCCACGGGGCCGGCTCGTCGCCGACGAAGTAGGGCTTGAACGGGACCATGCCGGCCACCGTGAAGAGCAGCGTCTTGTCGTGCGGGATGAGGCTGGCCGAGGGCACGACGGTGTGGTCGCGCTCGGCGAAGAAGCCGGTGAAGGCCTTGCGCAGCTCGTTGGCGTCCATGGTCCGCCCCAGCCTACGGGGGGTCCACGGTCGCGGCGGTCAGGGTTCGGTGCCGGTGCGGACCTGCAGCCGGTCCCGGAGCTCGGCCTCGCGCCCGGCCATCGCCGTGCGCCCCTCTTCCATCGCCTTGCGCAGGTCGAGGCCGAAGTCCCGGAGGGCCTGGGCCAGGTCCGAGGCGATGCGTTCGGGCTTCAACCGGGTGCCCCGCTCGCGCAGGGAGCGCTGGGTGCGCAGGACCAGGGTCACACCGACGGCGAAGCCGATCGCCAGCCAGACGAGGCGCTTGGTCATCGGGAGGCCCTCCGGACGCCCCGGAAGCGACGGTAGGCCTGGTTGGCCCCGGTGGCTGCGGCCAGTCCCTTGACCACCGGGCTGCCGACGGTGAGGTAGGCCAGACGGGAGGCGGCGTCCAGGGTCTCGGTGACGGACTCGGCGGCGTGCAGGACGTTGTCGATCCGCTCCAGCTCGGCGTTGGTGCCCCGCACCGCTTCGTGCAGCTCCTCGACCACGGCCTGGCTCTCGACCCGCAGCTCGGTCACGGTGAGCCGGAGCTCCCGGACCGCCCGGAGGAGGGCGACGACCACGGCCAGCAGGCCGGCGAGGGCGAGCGTGGCGGCGACGGCCACGACGAGGGCGGCGACCTCGCTACCGCTCATCGGGGTCCTCCTCGGTCGGGCGTGAGGTGCGTTCGGCCATGCGCTCGGCCACCCGGCGCTCCGCACCGTGGGCCGAGGGTTCGTAGTAGCGCCGACCCACGAGCCCGGATGGTCGGTACTCCTGGTCCACCCAACCCCGGGGGTCGTCGTGAGGGTACTCGTAGCCCTCCCCGTGTCCGAGGGATGCCGCGCCCCGGTAGCCGGTCCCCCGCAGGTGGAGCGGGACCTCCCCCCGAGGCTGTTCCTGCACGTCGGCCAGCGCCTTGCCGAATGCGGCGTACGAGCGGTTCGACTTCGGGGCGGTGGCCAGGTACACGGTGGCGTGGGCGAGGGCGATGCGGGCCTCCGGGAAGCCGACGAACTCGACGGCCTGGGCGGCGGCGTTGGCCACGACCAGCCCCATGGAGTCGGCCAGCCCGATGTCCTCGGAGGCGGAGATCACCAGACGGCGGGCGATGAAGCGGGCGTCCTCGCCCGACTCGATCATCAGGGCCAGCCAGTAGAGGGCGGCGTCGGGGTCCGACCCCCGGATGCTCTTGATGAAGGCGCTGATGACGTCGTAGTGCTCGTCCTCGCCGTAACGGAGGGCCTTGGCGTTGAGGGCCGCTTCGACGTGGGCCAACTCGACGTGCGGCGTGCCGTCCCCGGTGTCGGCGAGGGCGACGGCGACCTCGAGGGCGGTGAGGACCTGGCGGCCGTCGCCGCCGACCTGGGCCACGAGGTGGGCGACGGCGTCCTCGTCGGCCGAGGCCGCCTCCTCGACCAGTCCCCGCTCGATCAGGGTCTGCACGGCGTCGGGGCCGAGGGGCTCCAGACGGAACAGCGTCGAGCGCGAGAGCAGCGGGGCGTTGACCTCGAAGTAGGGGTTCTCGGTGGTGGCCCCGATGAGCACCAGCAGGCCGTCCTCCACCCCTGGCAGCAGGGCGTCCTGCTGGGCCTTGTTGAAGCGGTGGACCTCGTCCAGGAACAGGATCGTGCGCTGGTCCCGCTCGCCGAGGCGCTGACGGGCCTTGGCCAGGATCTCCCGGACGTCCTTCACGCTGGCTGACACGGCGGAGAGGGCCTCGAAGGCCGCCGTCGTCTTGCCCGCGATCAGGCGGGCCAGGGTCGTCTTGCCCGTGCCCGGTGGCCCCCAGAGGATCACCGAGCTGAGGCGGTCGCCCTCGATGAGGGTCCGCAGTGGCATGCCGGGCCCGAGGAGGTGCTCCTGGCCGACCACGTCCTCCAGGCGGGAGGGCCGCATCCGGGCCGCCAACGGCGCCCGCCGCTGGAGCCGTTCGTCGGCCGCGGAGGCGAAGAGGTCGTCGGCCATGTGCCCGCCAAGGCTAGGGCAGCAACCCTTTCGGAGCGGGGTGACGCTGCGGAGCGGAGCCCTGGTCATGCCTACCTCCCGCAGGACCACCGCCACTGTGATCCTCGCCCGACCCCCGCGCTCACGCTAGACGGGGTTCGTGCCGACAAGGAGAACATGCCGCCCGTACTGGCTGTCCTCTTCTGGGCCTGGGTCCTCGTGTCGATCATCGTCCTCCTGCGCCGTCGCGCCACCAAGCGCGCCGTTGCCCGCATGGAGGCGTCGAGTGACACCGCACCCCCGACCGACGGGGAGGAGGTGGTTCCGACCGACGACGGGGGGCACGCCCCCGTCCACGCGACGGTGGCAGCAGCTGCGCCGGCGGCGCCCACGCCCCCGGTCCCGCCGCCGGGCTTCGACACGGCGGCGGCGCCGCTCGTCGATCGCCCCGCGCCCCGCAGCGCCCCGGCCGAGGGTGTCGCTGACGCCCTCGTGGGCATCCGCATGCCCTGTGACCTGGTGCCGCTCGTGCTCGACCGCCTGGCCACCGACCACATCACCCTGTCCACCACCGGCCACCCGCCCGCCGAGGTGGGCACCGCCCTGGCCGACGAGGTCGAGCGCTTGGGCTATGTCCTGCGCCCGCTCAGCGACCGCGAGGTCCTGGCCACCCGGGGCAGCACCGATCTCCGCCTCACCATCCGCCCGCCCGGGCCCGACGGCCTGCACTCCACGCACCCGAGTGCCCGCCCCGACAGCGTCGTGGTGGAGATCACCCTGATCTGATCCCCGCGGGTCAGGCCTTCGGGGGGAGCATCCGCAGGCCCAGCTCGGTGAGGTGGCGGTCGGCGATGGTCGAGGGTGCGCCCGTGAGTGGGTCGGCGCCGGACTGGGTCTTGGGGAAGGCGATGACCTCTCGGATGTTCTCCTCGCCGGCGAGGATCGCGGCCAGCCGGTCGATGCCGAATGCGAAGCCGGCGTGGGGCGGGGCACCGAAGCGGAACGCCTCCAACAGGAACCCGAAGCGCTCGTTCGCCGTCGCCTCGTCGATGCCCAGCAGCTCGAAGATGCGGCGCTGCACGTCGGGCTGGTGGATCCGGACGCTGCCCGAGCCCAGCTCCCAGCCGTTGAGGGTGAGGTCGTAGGCCTGGGCCCGCACGTCGAGGAGGGCGTCGCCCCCTTCTTCCAGGAGGTGGAGGTCGTCGGCGTGGGGCATCGTGAACGGGTGGTGGGCCGAGATCGGCAGCCCGTCGTCGCCCAGCGCCTCGAAGAGTGGGAAGTCCACGACCCAGACGAAGTGCAGGCCGCCCTCGTTCACGGGCAGCCCCCCCAGCTGGGTCCGGAGGATCCCCAGGATGTGCCGGACCGGACGACGCTCGTCGGCCACCAGGAGCAGCAGGTCTCCCGCCTCGCCCTCGAGCGCGCCGACCACACCGGCGATCTCGGACTCGCTGAGGAACTTGGCGACGGGTGAGGTGACCTCGCTCGGGCCGTCGACCTTCATCCACACGAGGCCCTTGGCCCCCAGGGACTGGGCGGTCTCGACCAGGGCGTCCAGCTCGCGACGCGTCTTGTCGGCCCCGCCCGGGAGCCGGATGCCTTTCACGCACGGCGCCTGGAAGGCCTTGAACTCGGTGGCCCCGAAGACCTCGGTGAGCTCGACCAGCTCCATGCCGAAGCGCAAGTCGGGCTTGTCGCTGCCGAAGCGCTCCATGGCGTCGTGCCAGGTGATCGACCCGAACGACCGCGGCGGCTCACCGGTGACGGCCTCGACGGCGGCGGACACCGCCACCTCGGTGAAGGCCCGGACGTCGGCCTCGACCACGAAGCTGGCCTCGAGGTCGAGTTGGGTGAACTCGAACTGGCGGTCGGCCCGGAGGTCCTCGTCCCGCAGGCAGCGGGCGACCTGGAAGTAGCGCTCCATCCCCCCGACCATGCAGAGCTGCTTGAAGAGCTGCGGGCTCTGGGGCAGGGCGTAGAACTCGCCGGGGTGCAGCCGGGACGGCACCACGAAGTCGCGGGCGCCCTCCGGCGTCGAGGCGATGAGCATCGGCGTCTCGATCTCGGTGAAGCCCTGCCTGGCCATCGCGTTGCGCAGGGCCAGGTTCACCGTGGCCCGCACCCCGAGGTTGGCCTGGAGGCGTGAGCGGCGCAGGTCGAGGTAGCGGTGGCGCAGGCGCAGGGACTCGTCCGCGTCGATGCGGTCGCTGACCGGGAACGGCAGGGCGTCGGCGGTGGCCAGCACCTCGACCGCGCAGTCCCCCACCTCGACCTCGCCGGTGGCCAGCTCGGGGTTCGTCGTCCCTTCCGGCCGGACGCGGACCGTGCCGGTGACCTTCACCACGTACTCGCTGCGGAGGTCGTCGGCGCCGGGCACCACGCACTGGATCACGCCCGTGCGGTCCCGGACGTCGACGAAGGCCAGGTGCTCGCCGTGCTCCCGGCGGGTGGCCACCCACCCGCACAGCACGACCTGGCGACCCTCGTCGGCCGGGGTCAGCTCGCCGCACCAGTCGGTGCGCATGCCTTCAGCACTCATCAGTCGTTCTCGTTCGTCAGTCGTCGGATGGTGTCGGCCAGGTCGGCGGTGGGGACCTGCTCCTGGGGGCGGTCCGAGCGCAGGTCCCGGAGGGTGACCACCCCGGCCGCGGCCTCGTCCTCGCCCACGATGGCGGCGAAGCGGGCGCCGCTGCGGTCCGCCGCCTTCATCTGGGACTTCATGGAACGGCCGTCGAAGCCCCGGTCCGCGCCCAAGCCGGTCCGGCGCAGGGCGCTGGTGAGGTCCCGGGCGACGTCGCCGCCGGTCACGTCGACCACGAAGACGTCGACCTGGGAGGCGGGCTCGGGCCAGACCTCCTCGGCGTCGGCGGCCAGGAGCAGGCGCTCGATGCCCATGCCGAAACCGATGCCGGGGGTCGAGGGCCCGCCGAGGGCTTCGGCCAGGCCGTCGTACCGTCCGCCGCCACCCACGGCGTTCTGGGCCGCGTCGAGGGCCGCGGCCTGCAGCTCGAAGGTGGTGCGCGTGTAGTAGTCCAGCCCGCGGACCAGCCGGGGCTCGATCCGGAACGGGATGCCGAGCGCGGTGAGGCCGGCCTGGACCCGCTCGAAGTGGGCCGTGGCCCCCTCCGACAGGTGCTCGGCGGGACCCGGCGCGCCCGCCACGACGGCGGCGGTGGCGGGCCGCTTGGAGTCGAGGACCCGCAGGGGGTGGTGGTCCACCTTCTCGCGGTCCTCCTCGGCGATGGCGTCCAAGTGATCCCGGAAGAAGGTCTGGAGGACCCCGGCGTACCGGACCCGGTCCTCGGGCTCACCCATGGAGTTGACCAGGAGGTCGACCCTCCGGAGGCCGATCTCGGTCAGGAAGTCCCAGGCCAGGGCGATGACCTCGACGTCGACGTCGGCGTCCACCGAGCCCAGCACCTCGACGCCCAGCTGGTGGTGCTGGCGGTACCGGCCGGCCTGCGGACGCTCGTAGCGGAACGTCGGAGCGGCGTACCAGACCTTCCAGGGGTCGGTCGGGTGGTGCTCGAGGTAGGCCCGCACGACCGGCGCGGTGCCCTCGGGACGCAGGGCGATGCGGCGCCCCCCCTTGTCCTCGAAGTCGTACATCTCCTTGGTGACGATGTCGGTGCCCTCCCCCACCCGCTCGAAGACCCCGAGGTCCTCGAAGGTGGGGCTCTGGAGGAGCCCGAACCCGGCGCGGCCGGCGTGCCCGGCGAAGGTGGCGACCAGCGCCTCCCAGCGTCGGGACTCGGGCGGCAGCGTGTCGCGCGTGCCCGTGGGGGCCTTGAAGGTGGCAGCCATGTCCCCTACTTGGTGGAGCCCGGCAGGACCCGGTAGGCGTCGAACACACAGTCGATGCCCTTCAGGGTGCTGACCAGGGAGTCGAGCTGGGTCGGGTCGCCCAGTTCGACGTCGAACTGCATGCGGCACATCCGGTCACCACCCGTGCGGGTCTCGGAATGGAGGATGTTGAGGCGGTGGTCGGAGAGGGCGGAGGAGACGTCCCGCAGGAGCCACTCCCGGTCGAGGGCCTCGACCACCAGCGACGCCACGAACGTGCCCCGGCTGTCGGCGTCCCACTCGACGTCGATGACCCGCTCGGTCTGTTCCCGGACGAGGGCGACGGCGTTCGTGCAGTCGGTGCGGTGCACGGTGACCCCTCGGCCCCGCGTGATGAAGCCCATGATCTCGTCGCCGGGCACCGGGGTGCAGCAACGGGACAGGCGGACCAGCATCTGCTCCTGGCCCTCCACGTGGACCCGGGCGGGCTGGCTGGCCGAACGCCGGGGGCGCCGGGGCGTGGTCAGCCCGGTCGAGAGCTGCTCCTCGCGCTCGGGGTCGTCCCCCGAGAGCATGCGGGCGATGCGGGTGGCCACCGACTGGGCTGACACGTGGCGCTCGCCCACCGCGGCGAAGAGCGCGTCGAGGTCGGTGTAGTTGAGGTCCTCGGCCACGCCCTCCAGCACGTCGGAACCCATCGGCAGGCCGTCGTGGCGCATGGCCTTGATGACCTCGTCCCGCCCCGTCTCGATGGCGTCACCGCGCCGCTCTCGGGAGAACCACTGGCGGATCCGGTTCTGGGCCCGGGGCGTGACCACGATGTTCAGCCAGTCCCGGGACGGCCCGGGGTTCTCGACCTTGGAGGCGATGATCTCGACCGTGGCGCCCGACTTCAGCGCGGAGTCCAGCGGCACCAGGCGCCCGTCGATGCGGGCCCCGATGCAGGCGTGGCCCACCTCGGTGTGGATGGCGTAGGCGAAGTCCAGCGGCGTGGCGCCGTCCGGGAGGATGATCACGTCGCCCTTGGGGGTGAAGACGTAGACCTCGTTGTCCTCCAGGTCGCCCTTGAGGTTGGCCATGAACTGGGTGGGGTCCGTGGTCTCGGACTGCCAGTCCAGGATCTTGTTCAGCCAGACGATGTCGTCGGCGGGCGACTTCTCCTTGTAGGCCCAGTGGGCGGCCACGCCCAGCTCGGCCCGCTGGTGCATCTCCTGGGTGCGGATCTGGAACTCCACCGCCTTGCCCCCCGGGCCCATGACCGTGGTGTGCAGGGACTGGTAGAGGTTGAACTTGGGCAGGGCGATGTAGTCCTTGAACCGGCCCGGCACGGGCTGCCACATGCCGTGGATGCACCCGAGGGCGGCGTAGCAGTCCTTGACCGAGGCGACGATGACCCGGATGCCGACGAGGTCGAGGATGTCGTCGAAGGGCCGACCGCGGACCATCTTCTCGTAGATGCTCCACAGGTGCTTCGGGCGGCCGGTGACGTCGGCCTTGACCTGCACCTCGGCCAGGCGCTCGGTGACCTCGCCCTCCACCTGGGTCAGGTAGAGGTCCCGCTCGGGGGCCCGGGCGTCGACCAGGTGGTCGACCTCGGCGAAGCGCTTCGGGTGCAGGGCGGCGAACGCCAGGTCCTCCAGCTGCTGCTTGACCTCCTGCACGCCGAGGCGGTGGGCCAGCGGGGCGTAGATGTCCAGGGTCTCCTGGGCGATGCGCAGCTGCTTCTCGGTGGGCATGGCGGCCAACGTGCGCATGTTGTGCAGGCGGTCGGCCAGCTTGACCATGAGGACCCGGAGGTCGTCGGCCATGGCCACGAGCATCTTGCGCATGGTCGCGGCCTGCTGGGCCTCGCGGGACTCGAACTCCAGGCGCTCCAGCTTGGTGACGCCGTCGACGATGGCGGCCACCTCCGCGCCGAACTCCACTTCGAGGTCCTCGAGGGCCACCCGGGTGTCCTCGACCGCGTCGTGCAGCAACGCGGCGGCGATGGTCGTGTCGTCCAGGCCCAGGTCGGCGGTGACCTTGGCCACGGCGACGGGATGGGAGATGTAGGGATCGCCCGACTTGCGCTGCTGGCCCTCGTGGGCCTCCGCCGCCCGCCGGTACGCCCGCACGACCAGGTCGCCGCTGGCCCGCGGGTGGTGCTCCCGGAAGGCGTCGACGACGGCCGCCACCTCCTCGTCGGGGGTCAGCTCGGCCCGCCGCCAGGGCAGGACTCGGTCGACGGTGGAGGCCATGTCAGCCCCTGCCCTGCCGACGGCTGGGGCGCACAGAACGCCCGCAAGCCGTGCCGGGGGCCGACGGCTCGAGGGTCAGGAGACGGGCCATGTCAGTAGTGGATCAGGGAGCGGATGTGGTCGTCGCCGAGCAGGCCGCGGCCGCCGAGGGCGTCGAGCTCGATCAGGAAGCCGTAGCCGGCGAGATGGCCCCCCAGGCGCTCGACCAGCCGGCCGGCGGCCGCCGCGGTGCCGCCGGTGGCCAGCACGTCGTCGATCACCAGGCAGCACTCGTCGGCGCCGATGGCGTCGATGTGCAACTCGAGGGCGTCGTCGCCGTACTCGAGCTGGTAGCTCTCCTGGTGGGTGTCGTGGGGCAGCCTGCCGGTCTTGCGCACGGGGACCAGAGCCGCTCCCAGCCGGTAGGCGATGGGGGCGGCCAGCAGGAAGCCCCGGGCCTCGATGCCGAGCACCCGGTCGATGGTCTCGCCCGCGAACTCGTCGGCCAGGGCGTCGATCACGAAGCGGAAGGCGTCGACGTCGCCCAGCAGAGGCGTGATGTCGCGGAACAGGATCCCCGGCTCGGGGAAGTCGGGGATGTCACGAACGAGCTCGGTGAGCCACGCCGTGTCGGTCATCTGTCGAATCTACCGCCGGGAGCCGACCGTTCTCGGGGAGCTATTTGCGCTTCTTGGACTTCCGGGGACGGGGCGGGATGGCCCCGGCCGGGGCGGGCGCGGGTCCGACGGCCCGGCCGGCGCCCGCCCGGCGGGCCGCCTTCGGCGTGATGGCCGCGCCGGTGACGGCGTCGATCGACGGACCGACCTCGCCGGTGTAGGCCCACTTGGGCTCCCGCTCCTTGAGCCAGCTCACGATCGGCGCGGC
Organism: uncultured Microthrixaceae bacterium; assembly: GCA_963748285.1. Classification (GTDB taxonomy): domain Bacteria; phylum Actinomycetota; class Acidimicrobiia; order Acidimicrobiales; family DATDAH01; genus DATDAH01. The sequence continues at coordinate 278,057 of CAVVIF010000008.1, read as the reverse complement.
CACGAACAGCGAGGAGTAGGCGCCCGAGGTCAGGCCGATGAGCAGGGCGAGGGCGAACTCCTCGAGGGTCTCGGCCCCGAGGGCCAGGGCCCCGACGACCAGCATCGAGATGATCGGCAGGATCGTGGCGATGGTGGTGTTCACCGAGCGCATCAGGGTCTGGTTGAGCGTCCGGTTCATGATCACCCGGTACGGCACCTTGCTCACCTGGCGGGCGCTGTTCTCCAGGGCGCGGTCGAACACCACGATCGTGTCGTAGAGCGAGTACCCGAGGATGGTCAGGAACGAGATCACCGTCGCCGGGGTCACCTCGATCTGGAACACCGAGTAGACCCCGATGCTCAGCAGGAGGTCGTGGGCCATGGACACGATGGCCCCGACGGCCATCTTCCACTCCAGCCGCACGCTGATGTACAGCATGATGGCGATGAAGAAGAACACCAGCGCCCGCTGGGCCTGCTTGGTGATCTCCTCGCCCCAGGACGGCCCGACCGTGGTCACGCTCACGTCCGCGGTGGTGACTCCGCCGAACTCCGCGAGGGCCTGGGTGATCTGCCGGCTCTCCGCGTCCTCGGTCACGTCGGCCTGGATGCGGAGGACCTCGGTGCCGTCGGCGTTGGTGACCAACTGGATCTTGGCGCTGCCGGCGTCGAGCTCGACCATGACGGCGCGGGCGTCATCCACCGAGGCGCCGTCGCTGGGCACCTCCCAGACGCTGCCGCCCTCGAAGTCGATGCCCAGGTTCAGGCCGTTCGTGATCAGGCTGAACACCGAGATGATCGAGACGACCAGGGCCACGATCAGGCCCCACTTGAACGTCTTGACGAAGTTGAAGTCGTTGGTGCTCTGGTAGACGGCCCGCAGGTTCCGGCGGATGGCCCCGTGGTGGTCGACCACGGGCTCGACCGTTTCGTCGATGTCGCTCACGGCGCCTCCTCCATGTGGGGCATGCCGAAGACCGCGTTGCGGTCCCGCAGCCGCGGGCTGCGGGACAGGATCAGCACCGCCGGGCGGATGAAGAACCACGAGGCGATGATGTCGACCACGGTCGAGAGGCCCAGCAGCAGGGCGAAGCCCCGGACCGGGCCGACCGAGAGCCAGTAGAGCAGCACGGCACCGATCAGGGAGGCGACGTCGGCCTTGATGATCGTGGCGAAGGAGGAGTCGAACGAGCGGTCCACCGTGCTGCGGAACGTGCGGCCGTTGCGCACGTCCTCCTTGAGGTGCTCGTAGAACACCACGTTGGAGTCCACCGAGATGCCGATGGACACGATGAGGCCCGTCACCCCGGCCAGGGTGAGGGCCAGGCCCCGTGACTCGCCGAGGTAGGAGATGAGCGCCCAGACCAGGGCGAACTCCAGCACGAGGCTGGCGATGGCCACCACGCCCAGCAGCCGGTAGTAGCCGACCATGAAGATCACGGTGAGGAAGAGGCCGATGATCCCCGAGATCAGGCCCGCCCGCAGCGAGTCCTCACCGAGGGTGGCCGACACCGTCTGGGTCTGCTGCGGCTCCAGCTCGACGGGCAGGGCGCCGTACTCGAGGACCAGGGCCAGGTTCTTGGCCGAGCCCTCGTCGAAGTCGCCGCTGATCACGATCTGGTCCCGCTCGAAGGTGGGCTGCTGGATCGTGGGGGCCGAGATGACCTCGCTGTCCAGCACGATGGCCAGCTGGGTGGTGGGGCAGGTCGGGGCCGCGGCCACGCACTCGGCGGCCACTCGGTTGAACTGGTCGATCCCCTCCTCACCGGCGTTGAACACCGGGTTGACCTGCCAGGCGATGCCGGACTGGTCGAGGCCGGCCGACGCCCCGTCGAGGGTGTCACCGGTGAGCTCGGTGGGCCCGAGCAGGTAGCGGCTGACGATCACGCCGTCCTCGTCGCGCTCGGCCAGCACGACGGTGTTGCAGGGCTCGTCCCGGGGACGCGGCGTCAGGCCCTCGGCGTTCAGGCGGACCGGCAGACCGTCCTCGCCGAGGCGGGCGGTGTCCTCGACGCCGTCACAGGGCCCGGTGGCGGCGCCCGCCGGGACCGTCGTGGTCGGCGCCCCGCCGGCTGCGGTCGTGGTCGTCACCGCGTCGCCCGCCGTCGTGGTCGTCGCGCCCTCGCCCGCGGTGGTCGTGGTCTGCAGGCCGGCGGCGTTCTCGCCCGGCACCAGTGCCCCCAGGCCCTGCTCGCCCTCCCCGGACGTCGTCGTGGTGGTCGGGGTCGTAGTGGTCGGGGTCGTGGTGGTCGGCGGCGCGGTCGTGGTCCCGCCCGGTGCCGTGGTCGCGGTGGTGTCGCCGGCCGTGGTGGTGGTGGTGGTCGGGATCTCCTCGCCCACCGGCGGCAGCGTGGCCAGGACGGGCCGGAAGCGCAGCTCGGCGGTCTGACCCACCAGCTCCAGCGCCCGGTCCTGGTCTCGGACGCCGGGGAGCTGGACCAGGATCGTGTCGCCCTGGCGGGTGATGTCGGGCTCGGCCACGCCGAGGGCGTCGATCCGGTTGCGGATGATCTCCACGGCCTGGTCGACGGTGTCCTGGTTCTGGATGTCCCCGCTGGGCTGGAGGACGACGGAGACACCGCCCTGGAGGTCCAGGCCGAGCACGGGCGAGTTGCCCGCCACCACCGTGTAGATCAGGGAGGCGACGGTGAACGCGACGAACAGGAGGAGGGGGATGACCCCCTTGCGGCGCACGAGCGCTTACTGGTCCTCGGCGTCGGCGCCGGTGTCCCACTCGATGAGCTCGGCCACCGCCGCCCGCTGGATGCGCACGACGACGCCGTCGGCGATCTCCAGCTCGGCGATCTGGCCGTCGATCGTGGTGATGGTGCCGTAGAGACCGCCCGTGGTCAGCACGTCGTCCCCCGGCTCGACCGATCGGATCAGCTCCGCGTGCTCCTTGACCCGCTTCTGCTGCGGGCGGATGAGCAGGAAGTAGAAGACCGCGAAGAAGACAGGAAGGAGGATGAGTTGACCCATGCGAAGCGCTCCGAGAGATCCGGGGAAGTCGGCGTGCGACTCTAGCGGCGGGTCGTGCCGGTGGGCCGGTCGGGCCAATGAGAACCGATGTCGGCACACAGCCGGTCCAGGTCGCCCCGGCGCACGGCGGCGCCCGCCTGGTGCACCAGATCGAGCAGCCAGGCCAGGTTGTGGATGGTCAGGAGCCGGGGTCCGGTGGGCTCGTCGGTCTTCAGGAGGTGGCGCAGGTAGGCCCTCGAGTGCCGGGCGCAGACCTCACAGGCGCAGTCGGGGTCGAGGGGCCCCTCGTCGGTGCCGAAGCGCTGGTTCCGCAGGTTGAGGCGGCCGGTCCCGGTCAGGACGGTGCCGTGGCGGCCCAGGCGGGAGGGCAGGACGCAGTCGAACATGTCGACCCCGCGGGCGATGCCCTCCAGGATCCCGACCGGGTCCCCGACGCCCATCAGGTAGCGGGGCTGGTCGACCGGGAGTGCCGCGGTCGTGACCTCCAGGGCGGGGAGCATCTCGACCAGCGACTCCCCCACCGACAGGCCACCGATCCCGTACCCGTCGAAGTCCAAGGCCACCGTGCGCTCGGCGCTCTCGGCCCGCAGGTCGACGTCCACACCACCCTGCACGATGCCGAAGAGGCACTGGTCGTCGACCCGGGCGTGGGCGGCGCGGGCCCGGGCCGCCCACGCCGCTGTCCGCTCGACGGCGTCCCGGATGACGCGGGGCTCGGACGGCAGTGGCGGGCAGACGTCGAGCACCATCTGGATGTCGGCCCCGAGGGCCTCCTGCACGGCCACCGCCGACTCGGGCGTGAAGTGCACCAGGTCGCCGTCGTAGGTCGAGCGGAAGGTGGCCCCCTCGTCATCGACCTTCGGCTCCAGGGAGAAGATCTGGTAGCCGCCGGAGTCGGTCAGGACCTGGCCCGACCAGTCCATGAAGCCGTGGAGGCCGCCGAGGTCCTCCACCGTCTGGTGTCCCGGGCGCAGGGACAGGTGGTAGGTGTTGGCCAGCACCACCTCGAAGCCGAGGCGCTCCAGGTCGACCGCGGACAGGTGACGCACGGCGCCCCGGGTGGCGACCGGCATGAAGCACGGCGTCGAGAAGGTCCCCCGGGCGGTCGTGACCACGCCGGCCCGCGCCGCCCCGTCCGTCGCCTCGACCGCGATGGTGGCCTTCACGCCGCCCGCTCCAGGAGCATGGCGTCGCCGAAGGAGAGGAACCGGTAGTCCCGGTCGAGGGCCGTGGCGTAGAGGTCCCGCCACCGCTCCCCCACGAAGGCGTCGACCAGCACGAGCAGGCTGGAGCGGGGCACGTGGAAGTTGGTCAGCAGCACGTCCACGACGGCGAACTCGTGACCGCGCCGGATGAACAGGTCGGTGGTGCCCGCGGGCGACCCCGAAGCCGACCAGGTCTCGAGGGCCCGGACGACCGTCGTGCCGACCGCGACCACCCGCTGGGCCCGCCCCACGGCGTGCACGGTCGCCTCGGGGATGACGTAGCGCTCGGTGTGGACGGTGTGGTCCTCGACCCGCTCCGCCCGGATCGGGGCGAAGGTGCCCAGGCCGACCTCGAGGTCGACCTCGGCCACCTGGGCCCCGGCCGCGACGCACCGGTCGAGGACCTTGGGCGTGAGGTGCAGGCCGGCGGTGGGCGCGGCCGCCGACGCCGGCCGGCGGGCGAACACGGTCTGGTAGCGCTCGGGGTCGTCGAGGGTCGTGGTGATGTACGGCGGCAGGGGCAGCGTCCCCAGTCGGTGGACGAGCGCCAGCGGGTCTTCGTCGCCCAGCAACCGCACGGCGCGCTCGCCGTCGCCGACGGGCTCGCCGACCAGGAGGACGTCGGCGCCGTCACGCTCGAGGACCGTGCCCGGCGGCACCCGCCGACTGGGCCGGACCAGGGCGGTCCACTCCCGGTCGCCCGTGCGCTCGGCCAGCAGCACTTCGACCGCACCGCCGGTCGCCTTGGCCAGGAGCAGGCGGGCCGGGATGACCCGGGTGTCGTTCACCACGAGCAGGTCCCCGGGCCGGACCAGCGAGGGCAGGTCGGCCACGGTGTGGTCCTCGGGTGCCTCGCCCGGGCCCCTGTCGACAAGGAGGCGGGCCGCATCGCGGGGCTCCACCGGCGTCTGGGCGATCGCCGTCTCCGGCAGGTCGTACGCGAAGTCCTCCGTCTCCACCCGTCAGTCGCTGTAGGCCGAGAGCGCCTCGAGGGCTGTGTGGACCAGGAGGCGCACCCCGGCGGGGATGGCGCCCTCGTCGACGTCGAAGCCGCCGGCGTGGAGGTCGGCCCAACGGGGGGCACCCACCGGACGAACGCCCAGCCGTCCGTAGGCGCCGGGGACGCGCTCGAGCAGCCAGGAGAAGTCCTCGTTGCCGACGCTCTGCTGGGTGGGCACGCCTGCGTGCGGACCCAGGGCGGCGTGGGTGGCGGCCCGCAGCACGGCCACGGCGTGCGCGTCGTTGTCGACCGGCGGCGAGCCCCGCTGGTAGTCGAGCTCGTAGCTCGCCCCGAAGGGGGCGACCGTGGCGGCGACCAGGCCCTCCACCAGCTCCTCGGCCGCATCCCAGCTGGCCCGGCCCCGCACCCGCAGGGTGCCGGCCAGCTCGGCCTGGGTGGGGATGACGTTCGCGGCATGGCCGGCGTGGACCTGGCCGAAGACCATGGTCACCGCGTCGCGGCTGTCGGTCAGTCGGGCCAGGCCCGCGGGCAGGTCGGTGATGAGCTTGCCGAGGACGTGCACCAGGTCGGCGGTGAGGTGGGGGCGGGCGGTGTGCCCACCCGGCCCGGTCAACCGGATGACGACCCGGGAGGCGGCCGACGTGATCGGGCCCGAGCGCAGGCCGACCTGGCCCACCTCCAGGCCCGGCTCGCAGTGCAGGGCGTAGGCCACGTCCACGTCGTCGAGGACCGGTGTCCGGTGGAGCATCTCGGCCCCACCGGGCATGGCCTCCTCGGCCGGCTGGAAGAGCAGGCGCACCCGTCCGGGGTGGTCGGGTCCGAGCAGTTCGTGCAGGGCGAGGCCGGCGCCGAGCAGGATCGTCGTGTGGACGTCGTGGCCACAGGCGTGGCACACGCCGGGCACCGTCGACCGGTACGGCACCTCCTTCTCGTCCTGCAACGGCAGCGCGTCGATGTCGGCCCGCAGCAGGACCGTCGGGCCGTCGCCGTCGCCGAGGTCGACCTGCAGCCCGGTGTCGCTGGCCAGGGCGGTGGTGGCGATCCCGGCGACGTCCAAGCGGGCCCGGACGGCGGCGGTCGTCTCGTGCTCCTCCCAGGACAGCTCGGGGTGGGCATGGAGCCGGCGCCGGAAGGCGTTCAGCTCCGCGCCATGGGCGGCCAGGAAGGCGTCGAGGGCCTCCGCGGTCGGCGTGGTCACCGGGGGTCGGCCATGTCGTCGACCAGCTGGGCCACCACGGCGCGCAGGTCTGCACCGGATTCGACCAGCCGGCGCTGGCGCACGTAGCTCGGGCCCTCGTCGAGGATCGCGAAGACCCCCTCGAGCTCGTCGGCGCAGCCGAGCTGGACCCCCACGGGGCGCAGGGCCGTGACCAGCTCGGTCACGGCCTCGGGCAGGGGCCGGGTGGTGCCCTGCGCATCCTGGATGAGCTCGGCGTCGATGCCGTAGCGGGCGGCCCGCCACTTGTTCTGGCGCAGGACCCAGTCCGACGGTGGCTGCAGCACCTCGCCGGCCTCGGAGCGCTGGTCCAGCCAGGTGACGAGGCACTGGCTCAGCGCAGCGAGGGAGGACACCTCCCGCAGGGTGGGGAGCCCGTCACACATCCGCAACTCGATGGTGCCGAAATCCGGGTGGGGTCGGATGTCCCACCAGACCTCACGGATGGTGGACAGGGCCCCGGCCGAGATCAGCGTGGTCATGAAGCGTTCGAACTCGGCCCAGTCCTTCAGCGACTCCGGCAGGCCGGCGGTGGGCAGACCCTCGAAGACCTTGCTCCGGCTGGAGGCCAGGCCCGTGTCCCGGGACTCCCAGTACGGGCTGGAGGCGGAGAGGGCCAGCAGGTGCGGGATGTAGCCGGCCAGGCCGTTGCTGATGGCCAGGACCCGCTCGCCGTGACGGACCCCGACGTGGTAGTGCACCCCGAAGATCTGCAGACGCTGGGCCGGCCAGCCCATCGCGTCCAGCAGCTGGTGGTACCGGGGGTCGTCGCTGACCTCCTGGTCGCCCCAGCTGGAGAAGGGATGGGTGCCCGAGCAGAGCACGTCGATCCCCCGACGGTCGGCGGCCTCGCGGACCTCGGCCAATGTGCCGGCGAGGTCGGCCCGGGCCTCGGCCACCGTGTCGCAGATGCCGGTGATGATCTCGATCGTGCAGGCGAAGAGCTCGGGCTTGGCCTTGGGGTGGCCGCCGTCGGGATGACCCTCACCCAGCTCGGCCAGGATCTCGGGCCCCGCGCTGACCAGCTCGCCGGTCTCCCGGTCGACCAGCTCCAGCTCGACCTCCACGCCCAGGGTCGGGGACGGCGAGCCGTTGAACTCGATGTGCACCGGATCAGGCTAGGGGCCGCGGCCTATTCGAACAGTGAGGCGGTGCCCTGGGGGGTGCTGGGTGGGGCGAGGCCGAGGTGGGACCACGCGGCGGGAGTGGCGACCCGGCCCCGGGGGGTGCGCATGAGCAGGCCCTGCTGGATGAGGAACGGCTCGTAGACGTCCTCGACGGTCTCGGGGGGCTCGCTCACCGCGATGGCCAGGGTCTTGAGGCCGACCGGGCCGCCGCCGAAGCTCTGGCAGAGCGCGCCCAGGATCGAGCGGTCGACCTTGTCCAGGCCCCGCTCGTCCACGCCGAAGGCGGCCAGGCCGTCTGACGCCGCCTCCTGGTCGATGTGGCCGCCGGCGCGGACCTCGGCGAAGTCCCGCACGCGGCGCAGGAGGCGGTTGGCGATGCGAGGGGTGCCCCGGGCCCGGCCCGCGATCTCGGCGCTGCCGAGGGCGTCGATGTCGATGCCCAGGATCCCGGCGGTGCGCACCACGATCGACTCGAGGTCGGCGGGCTCGTAGAACTCCAGGCGGGCCACGAGGCCGAAACGGTCCCGCAGCGGGCCGGTGATGAGGCCCGTGCGGGTGGTCGCCCCGACGAGGGTGAAGGGCGGGAGCTCGAGGCGGATGGAGCGGGCGGCGGGGCCCTTGCCCAGCACGATGTCGAGCTCGAAGTCCTCCATCGCGGGATAGAGGACCTCCTCGATGGCCCGGGGCAGCCGGTGGATCTCGTCGATGAAGAGGACGTCGCCGGCTTCGAGCCGGGTCAGGATGGCCGCCAGGTCACCCGCCCGCTCCAGCGCGGGGCCTGAGGTGATCTGGATGCCGACGCCCATCTCGTGGGCCACGATGCCGGCCAGGGTGGTCTTGCCGAGGCCCGGGGGCCCGGCCAGCAGGAGGTGGTCGGCCGGCTGGCCCCGCAGGGTCGCGGCCTCCAGGACGATCGAGAGGTGCTCCTTGATCTCGGCTTGGCCGACGAACTCGTCCAGCGACCGTGGGCGCAACCCGGGGTCGTCGTCGGTCACCTCGTCCACGACATCGGCCACGGTCTCCTGGGGGAGGAGGATCTCCTCCCGGACGGCACCGATCGGGTCGTCGCTCACCGTGCTCAGGCTACGGCGAGGCGACGGAGCGCTTCGCGGAGCAGGTCGGCGGGCTCACCCTCGTTCGGCAGGTCGTCGACCACTCGCCGGACCTCGTCGGGGCCGTAGCCCAAGCCGGCCAGGGCCTCGGTGACGTCCCGGCGGACCGAGCCGACAGGCACCACGCCGGGGGTCGGCGTGAGGTCGATGTCGGGCAGGTCGAGGCGGGACTGCAGCTCGACCAGGAGCCGGGCCGCGGTCTTGTTGCCCACCCCGGGCACGAGGCAGAGGGCGCTCACGTCCTGGCTGGCGATGACCTCCCGCAGGGCGCCGGGGCCGTGCACGGAGAGGATGGCCAGAGCGAGCGCCGGGCCGACGCCGTGGGCGCCGAGCAGGGCCTCGAAGCAGACCCGCTCCTCGCGGGTGGCGAAGCCGTAGAGGGTCTGCGCGTCCTCCCGGATGTGGTGGTGGATCCACAGGAAGACGTCGTCACCGATCTCGCCCACCGCCGGCGAGGCCGTGGGCGCCACGATCACCCGGTAGCCGACACCGGCCACCTCGATGAGGACGTCACCGTCCAGCGACCGGTCCAGCAGGGTTCCCCGCAGCGAGCCGATCACCCGGCCCCGACCTTTGCCCGCATGGGCGCGTGGGCCAGGTGGCACAGGGCCAGGGCGGCGGCATCGGCCGCGTCGGCGGGCTTGGGCGGGGCGGCCAGGCCCAGCAACGTCTGCACCATCTGTCCCACCTGCTCCTTGTCGGCACTGCCGTGGCCGGCCACGGCTTCCTTCACCTGGTTCGGGGTGTACATCTCGACCGCGCAGCCCGCGGCGTGGGCCTCGGCCATGACGATGCCGCTGGCCTGGCCGACCGCCATGGCCGTGCGCACGTTGACCTGGAAGAAGACCCGCTCCACGGCCACCACGGCCGGCTGCAGGTCGGCGATCAGCGAACGGATCCCGAGCTGGAGGTCGGCCAGCCGCTTGGGCAGAGGGTCGTCCTTGTCGGTCCGCAGCACCCCGAGGGCCACGGCCCGCGGCGAGCGTCCGACCTGCTCGACGCACCCGTAGCCGCAGCGGGTCAACCCCGGGTCCACACCGAGCACGAACATCTGTACGAGGTTAGGTGGCCGGCCACGCCGTCCGGTGGATGGGGCCTGGGACCCTCGAGCTGCTCGGCGTCGAGGAGACGGAGGACGGCATCGGTACCGATCGCGATCGGCGACGCCACCGTGCCCCCCGGGCCGATCCGCAGCGCCACGGGAGTGCCCGACACACCGAGGTGCTCGGCGCCGGCGAACGAGTCGTCGATCAGCGCCGGCGACCTCAGGCCGCCATCGGTCTGGCGCAGCCCTCACGACCGGGGGTGCGTCTGCCGATGGACGGCTCGTGGATGCTCCTCTCGTAGACGCCCGCGGGCTCGGACGACGCTTCGGCGAGGTCGATGCCCTGTCCGACCTGAACCTGTCGGTGCCCGAAGGGCAGATCACCGTCCTGCTGGGCCCCAACGGCGCCGGCAAGACCACCGCCATCCGGATGATCACCGGCGCCCTCGACCCCGACCGGGGCGAGGTGCGGACCTTCGGCGTCGACCCCGGCGACGAGGGCGAGGACGTCCGGCGCCGCTGTGGCGTCGTCTCGGCCAAGCCGGCGCTGTACGACCGGCTGAACGGCTGGGACAACCTGGCCTACGCCGCCGAGCTCTACGGCCTGAAGGACTACGACGGCCGCCTCCGTGAGGCCGCCGCCCGCTTCGGCATCGAGGCCGCGCTGACCAAGATGGTCGGGGGCTACTCCACGGGCATGAAGACCCGGCTGGCCCTGGCCCGGTCGATCATGCACGACCCCGACCTGCTCCTCTACGACGAGCCCACCTCCGGCCTCGACCCCGAGTCGTCCCACGCCGTGCTGGAGCTGATCCGCTCCATGACCGAGGACGGGCACACCGTGGTCATGTGCACCCACCTCCTGCTGGAGGCCGAGGGCCTCGCCGACCAGGTCGTGGTCCTCGAGGACGGCACCGACCTGATCTCGGGCACGCCCAAGGCGCTGACCGACCAGTACTGGCCCGGCGTCGTGGTCCACATGGACGCCGAGCAGCCCGAGATGCTGGACCGGCTGGCTGAGGCCGACGGTGTCATCGCCTACCACCGCAGCGCGGATGACGGCGCCAGAGGCGCGGGCATCGCCGAGCTGCAGATCGACAGCCTGGACCGGGTCCCCGACCTGGTCGCCTCGCTGGCCGCGGACGGTGTCCGCCTGACCCGGGTCGAGCCCCGCATCCCCACCCTCGAGGACCTGTACTTCGCCGTGCGGGAGGGCCGCTCGGCCTTCGCCGAGGGCAACAGCTTGGGCGGGCCCGACGCCACGGCCCGCTTCGAGCGCAGGCGCACCGCCCCCTCGATGAACGACGTAGCGGCGACCCCATGAACTGGGGCCGCATCTGGACGGTGACCCGCACCGACCTCAAGCAACTCATCCAGGCCAAGGACTTCTGGATCCCCATGCTCATCCTGGGTGGGATCTTCTTCTTCTTCGTCCCGATGGTCCTGCTGCTGTCGATCACCGCCATCGGCGACGTGCAGGCCGTGGCCCAGATCAGCCAGGCCCTCGAAGTCCTCCCCCAGCAGGCCCAGGAGGCCGTACGGGGCGACACCGCCGCCGGCCGGGCGTCCTACGCCCTCGCCGTCTTCCTGTTCGCCCCTGTGGCCGTTGTGGTCCCCCTGACCATCTCCACCGCCGTCGGGGCCTCGACCATCGTCGGCGAGCGCGAGCGGGGCACCGGTGAGTTCCTGGCCCACTCCCCCGCTGCGGTCAAGGAGATCTACCTCGGCAAGCTGCTGGCCAGCCTCCTGCCCGGCTACGCCACGACGCTGCTCGGCTTCGGGATCTACTCGCTGGTGGTGAACCTGATCGTCGGCCCCGAGGTCGGCGGCTGGTTCTTCCCGACCCAGGAGTGGTGGGTGCTGATGCTCTGGGTCGTCCCGCCGTTCCTGGCCCTGACCCTGTCCATCGTCCTGCGCCTCTCGGCCCGGGTGAAGTCGACGGCCGCGGCCCAGCAGGCATCCGGCCTGGTGACCCTGCCGCTGATCCTGGTCGCCTACTCGCAGTCGACCGGTGCCCTGTTCGGCGCCGCCTCCGCCTCGATCTGGATCGGGGCGATCGCCTGGGTCATCGCCATCGCCGGCCTCAACCGCGGCATGCGCGTGGTCACCCGGGCCCGCCTCCTCGGCGTCGCCGACGGCATCTAGACCCTCTGGGTCCAGCTCGTCCGGGCACACCGCCCTCCCCGATCGAAATTGCGTGACTTTCGGCTGCCCTACGACCACAACTCACGCAATTTGGAAGGGGACGGGCCCACACGGCCCCGACGACCCTCACCCCGACCCCACGCCCCATCCCTGCCATCGGTTCTCGGCGGCTCGACGAGCCAGCGATCAGCCGACTGAGCGGATCGAGACCTCGGTGATGACCCTCGGGCGACCGGGGCCGCTGTTGCTGCAGGCCAGGAGGCGGGGCTCGGCCGCCTGGCCGACGAGGACGACGACCTCGTGCTCGACCCCACCGACGCCGAACCGGACCGAGTGGCGCTCACCCTCGTGCTCGTGGCCGACGAGGGCCAGGGCCTCGACTCCCCACTCCCCGAGCTCGTGGCGGAGCAGGATCTCGGCCTGCTGGACGGCGGGGGGCCACGCCGCCCGGCCGCGGAAGCCGGCAGGGTGGATGCGGCCGGCGGTGTAGGCATGGACCAGCGGCAGAGCCGACGCCGGGGTGACCCGGCCGTGGAACAGGCCGTGGGGGAAGGACACCACGTTCGCCGCGAAGCGGTCGCCCCCGACGTGGGAGCACTCCCAGGCATCCACGCCGGCGTGACGGAGGTGCCGGGCCACCGGTCGTCCGTTGTCCGCGCAGCAGCGGTCGTGCCGACCGTGCGTGCAGACGGCCACGAGGGGGCCGGGGACACCGTCAGGGAGCGGCAACTCGCCCGATGCCATCTCGTAGAGGTCGAGCTCGAGCAGCTCGGCCGGGTCCGAGAACCACCCGCCACCCATGACCGGTTCCGTGGCCGTGGCCCGCACGAACACCCAACGCCGCTCAGCGGCGACCTCGGTGCCCGGGCCCCGGCGGATGAGGAGCACCCGCACCCCGGCCTCCTGGCGCCGCTGGTCGAGGACCTCCGCCACCTCGGTGGGGAGCTTGGACTCCAGGAGGGCGTTCCGGCCCCACGCTCCCGGCTGCTCGATCAGCAGCCAGCACCGCTGCCGCGACGCGGTACCCCCGGGGTCCTCGTCGAAGCCGAGCGAGCACGACGAGCAGGTGTCGTCCTCAGCCATCAGCAGCCCGTTCGACCCGGTGCAGGACGCCCTCGCGGAGGAGGCGGCGGGCCAGGACGATCCGGCTCGACTCGTCGAGGTACGGCGTCAGGTCGGCCACGCGGAACGCCGCCCTGGCCGACAGGACCACCTCGAGGGCCGGGCCGGCGGCGGCCGGGAATCGGACGGTCCGGTCGGTGAGGACGAGGGCCACCCGGCCGTCGTCACCCTCCTCGCGGCGCACCGGGCCGGGCCGACGGGCCAGGACCGTGTCGTCGTCGATGGCCCGGGGGACCACGGCCTCGGTCAGGGTGCCCTCGTGGACCCCGGCGTACTGGGCCCACGCCCCGCCCCCCAGCGCCGCGACCCGCTCGTCGAGGTCGACCGACCCGAGCAGCTCCTTGAACTGTCGCTCGAGCAGCGCGGCGTCGACCGTCTCGCCGCCGTCGAGGACCGCCGACGGGATCGCCTCCCGGAGGACCGGGTCCTCGGCCGCGGCGGCGAGCAGGTCGGAAAGGACGTGGTGCCAGGTCTGGACGTGGATGCCCACGGTCACGTGGAGGGATGCCTCGTCCTCGCTGACCACGCGGTGGACGAACCCCCTGGGCAGGTAGAGGCAGTCGCCCGGCCCCAGCACCGTCTCCAGGATCGGGGTCAGGTCACCGTCGTCGAGGTCCTCACCGCCGCCGACGTCGGACCAGTGCTGGGTCCCCAGCGGCGACTCGAAGCGCGGGGCGAAGATCTCCCACCGTTTGTGCCCCGCGGTCTGCAGGACGACCACGTCGTGGGTGTCGTAGTGCAGGCCGAGGCCCCGCTCGGCCGCGGGGGTCAGGTAGGCGTTGGCCTGGGTCGGGTGGCCGAGAACGGCGTGCAGATCGGCACAGAACCGCCCCAGGGGGACCCAGTAGGTGTGGAGCGCCTGCAGGACCAGGGTGGCCCCGTCGGCCAGGGCGGCGACCGTGCGACCCGGGTCGAGCACCCCCTCGTAGCGGGTGGCCCCCCACCGCCGGGTCGAGGTGAACCCCGACCGGGGCAGGGTGTCGCCGTCCTGGACCAGGCGGAACGCCGGGTGGCGCAGCGCCCGGGTGGTGATCAGCTCGTCGACCGCTCCCACGTCGAGCAGGTCGGCGAACGCCGCCCCCGATCGGTCATGACCGACGAGGGGCGCGCGCTGCCAGGCCTGCTCGAAGGGTTGGGGGTCGCCGCCGAAGCAACGACCGAGGGCCGAGGGGTCGGCCTCAGGCGTCGGCGCCACCGTCGTCGTCGCCACCACCGGCGTCGCCGTCGTCATCGGCCCCGCCGGTGTCGCCGTCGTCGTCGTGGGCGGCCGTCGCGGTGGCCAGGAACTCGGTGTCGATCTCTTCGTCCGTGAGGGTCGCTGGGGTCATGACGGAGACAGTAACCCCCGTCGCCGCCTTCGCGGCTCCTGCTGCGTACGCAGCTACCGCACCGGTCAGCAGAGCTCCTTCGCTGCCGACTCCGCAGCGTTCCTGCTGGCTGAACAGCACTAGCCCGCGGCCGCCTGGAGGACGTCGTCGGGGATGTCGAAGTTGGCGTAGACGTCTTGGACGTCGTCGTGTTCGTCGAGCTCGTCGATGAGGCGGAGGACGGCCTTGGCCTTCTCGGCGGAGTCCAGCGGCACGGCCGCGGTCGGCAGCATGGTCACGTCGGCCGAGTCGACCGGGATGCCCGCCTCCTCCAGCGCCGCCCGCAGGCCGGGCACGTCGGTCGGGGCCGCGGTGAGCCGCCAGGTGTCGCCCTCGTCGGTGACGTCTTCGAGGCCGGCGTCGAGGCCGACCATCATCACCTCGTCCTCGTCGGCGGACTTCGGCACCATGACGATGCCCTTGCGCTCGAACTGCCACGCCACCGCGCCCGGCTCCGCCAGCGAGCCGCCGCCCCGCGTGAACAGGGAACGGATCTCCGAGCCCGCCCGGTTGCGGTTGTCGGTCAGCACCTCGACCAGCACCGCCACGCCGTTGGGGGCGTAGCCCTCGTAGGTGACCGGCTCGTAGGTGACCCCCTCCAGCTCGCCGGTCCCTCGTTTGATGGCCCGTTCGATGGTGTCCAGGGGCACCGAGCTGTCCCGGGCCTTCTGGTACATCGTCCGCAACGTCGGGTTCATCTCCGGGTCGCCGCCGCCCTCCCGGGCCGCGACCTCGACCTGGCGGATCAGCTTGCCGAACAGCTTGCCCCGCTTGATGTCAGCGGCGCCCTTCTTGTGCTTGATGGTCGCCCATTTGGAATGGCCGCTCATGTCGGTACCTCTCGTCGGTCGAACGAATCCAGGAACATCTCGTGCAGGCGCAGGTCGTCGGTCAGCTCAGGATGGAAGGCCGAGACCATGATCGCACCCTGGCGGCAGAGCACCGGCCTGCCGTCCACCTCGGCCAGGACCTCGACGCCGGGTCCCGCCGACTCCACGCCCGGGGCGCGGATGAACACGGCGTGGAAGGGGGCGTCGAGCCCGCTCACCACGAGGTCGGCCTCGAAGGAGTCGACCTGCCGCCCGAAGGCGTTGCGGCGCACCGCCAGGTCGATCACCCCGAAGGACTGCTGGTCGGAGCGGCCGTCGAGCACATCGGTGGCCAGCAGGATCATCCCGGCGCAGGTGCCGAAGGCCGGCAGGCCGGCGGCCAGGCGCTCGGCGAGCGGTCCCCGCAGCCCGCTGCTGTCCAGCAGGAAGGAGATGGTGGTGGACTCACCGCCGGGCAGGACCAGGCCGTCGACCCCGTCCAGGTCGGCCGGGGCCTTGATGGTTACGGCCTCAGCCCCGAGTCGGCGCAGGGCCTCCGTGTGAGCCGCCGTCGCCCCCTGCAGGGACAACACGCCGATGCGCAGCCGGGGCTGCACCTGGAGGCTCCATCACCAGCCCCGGTCGCCGTACCGGGTCTCCAGGGAGTCGATCTCGAGGCCGGGCATGGCGTCGCCGAGGCCCCGGCTCACCTTGGCCAGGATGTCGGCGTCACGGAAGTTCGTGGTGGCCTCGACGATGGCCTTGGCCACCAGCGGCGGGTTGGAGCTCTTGAAGATGCCGGAGCCGACGAACACGGCCTCGGCGCCGAGCTGCATGACCAGGGCGGCGTCGGACGGCGTGGCGATGCCGCCGGCGCAGAACAGGGGCACCGGGAGGCGGCCGGTCTCGGCGATCTCCTGGACCAGCGGGAGGGGCGACTGGAGCTGCTTGGCCCAGTCGAAGAGCTCGGCGGAGTCGGCCTGGGTGATCTTGCGGATGTCACCCAGGATCGAGCGGAGGTGGCGCACCGCCTCGACGATGTTGCCCGTCCCGGCCTCGCCCTTGGAGCGGATGAGGGCCGCGCCCTCCGAGATCCGGCGCAGGGCCTCGCCGAGGTTCGTGGCGCCGCAGACGAAGGGGATGTCGAAGGCCCACTTGTCGATGTGGTGGGCCTCGTCGGCCGGCGTCAGGACCTCGCTCTCGTCCACGTAGTCCACGCCGAGGGACTGCAGGACCTGGGCCTCGACGAAGTGGCCGATGCGGGCCTTGGCCATCACCGGGATGGTCACGACGGCCTTGATGCCCTCGATCATCTCGGGGTCGCTCATCCGGGCCACGCCGCCGTCCTTGCGGATGTCGGAGGGGACCCGCTCGAGGGCCATCACGGCGGTGGCGCCGGCGTCCTCGGCCACCTTGGCCTGCTCGGGATCGACGACGTCCATGATCACGCCGCCGGCCAGCATCTCGGCCAGGCCCCGCTTGACGCGGAACGTGCCCGTCTGACGTTCGGTGGAGTCAGCCATGGGCCGAGTGTACGAGAGGGGCCTCAGCCGACGGCAGGGATCAGGGAGGCCAGTTGGTCCGCCTGGGCCTGGTCCAGTCGGGTCACGCCGGATTCGGGCAGACCGACCCAGGTCCGCCCGGGAGGCAGGACCAGGGGCTGGCCGGTCGCGTCGTCGACGAGCGTGTAGGGGTCGGTGGCCGTGGGCCGGCTCCACGTGGCGTCCACCGCGTTCCCCCCGATGAGGACGGTGGCGTCACCGGTTCCGGTGGTCAAGGCGATCGGGGAGTTCGAGTCCGAGGGCGCGGTCCCGTACGGCGTGATCAGCAGCACCACGTTGGTCGGGGCCAGGACGGTCCCGGTGGCCACCACGTGCGGCGTGCCGTCCTGCAGGCGGGCCCAACCCTGGCGCTCGGCGTCCCAGACGAAGTCGGCCTGGGTCCCGCCGTAGTCCACCGAGACGGCCGGGGTCGGCGTGCCGGGCACCGTCGTCGGGGGCACCGTGGTCGACGACGGCGTGGCCGAGGGGGCCACGGTGGTGGGTGGGGCCGTCGTGGAGGGCGTCGACCCGGTCGGGGTCCCCGCGGCGGTCCCGATGGGGATCGGCGACGTCGCCGGGGAGGCATCCCCCGCCTTGGCCCAGAAGGCGTCGGTCGAGTCGATGAAGAGGTTGTCGGGCGCCGACCGGGTGTCGTCGCGGTACTTGTCCTCGGCGGCGTCGGGGTCGACGTTGAAGCTGACCACGTTGGCCCCCGCCACCCGGGCGGCCACACCCTCGTTGGCCCCGCCCCACACGAAGACGGGGCGGCCCAGCGCCCCGAGGAGGTCGATGTCGCTGTCCCGGGCCGAGCGGACGGGCCCCACCGGGGCCGACGGGGTCGAGTGGAAGACGGCGATCAGCCGCGTGATGCCCTCCACCCGTTCCTCGATGACGATGTCGGCGACGTCGAGGCCGACCTGCGGCCGCGCGGCCGAGGAGTTCGACACCTTGACCGCGATGGCCGGCCGGTCGATCGGGGCCCCGTCCGGCGCCGGCAGGCCGGTCAACGGCCACGGCGTCGCGGGGACCGTGGTCGTGGTGACCGCTGCCGTCGTGGCCGACGGGGCCGCGTCGCCGCCCCGGGTGACGGCGAAGAGGACGCCGCCCAGCACCACGATGGCGGCGCCCAGAGCGATCAGGGCCTTGCGTCGCGGATCCATGACCCCTCGGTCGGAATGCCGCTCAGAGCTCGCGGAGCGCAGCGATGCGCTCCTCGAGCGGCGGGTGGGTGTCGAACAGCTTGTTGAGGCGGGCGAAGGAGCCCTCCTCCTTCTTGCGGGCCATCGGCTGCTCGATCCAGAGGTGGGCGGTGGCCCGCGACCCCGAGGCAACCACCGTCTGGTCGTCGCGGAGCTTCTCCAGCGCCGACACCATGCCCGGCGGGTAGCGGGTCATCTCCACGGCCGAGAAGTCCGCCAGGCTCTCCCGCCGGCGGCTCACCGCCAGCTGCATGACCTTGGCGATGATCGGCGCCAGCACCAGGAAGACCAGGGCGACGATGAACAGGATGTTGCCGCCGCTGTCGTTGTCCCGGCGCCGGCCGCCGAACAGCATCGAGCGCACGCCGATGTCGGCCAGCAGGGCCACGGCGCCGACCATCGTCACCGCGAGGGTGGACACGAGGATGTCGTAGTTCTTGACGTGGCTGAGCTCGTGGGCGATCACGGCCTCGAGCTCGATCCGGTTCATCTTCTGGAGCAGGCCGGTGGTCACGGCCACCGCGGCGTGCTTCGGATCGCGTCCCGTGGCGAAGGCGTTGGGGGCGTCGTCCTGGACGATGTAGAGGTCAGGCTTGGGCAGGCCACCCGCGATGCAGAGCCCCTCCACGATGTTGTGGAGGCGGGGGTACTCCTCGACCGAGGCGGGCTGGGCCCGGCTCATGCGCAGCGCGATCTCCGCCGACTTCCAGTAGCTGCCCACGGCCAGGCCGCCGGCGACCAGGACGGCGATGACCACACCCACCGGCCCGTAGCCGATGAGCACGTTGAACGCGAGTCCCACGGCGATCACCACCAGCACGAAGCCGATGATCAGCAGGACGGAACGGCGCTTGTTGGCCTTGACCTCGTCGTACAGCGGGATCGACCTCGATCAGGCCGTCGGCGGTGGGCCCGGGTCCGCAGGCGGGTCGGCCGGGGGCGGCGTGACCGGGGCGGCGGGAGCCACGGGAGCAGCCGGCGCCGGGGCGGGCGCAGGGGTGGAGGCGACCGGCGGTGGTTCGTTGAACGAGACCTGCACGTTCTCGCGGGACTCGGGCTCGGCCTCGAAGTACTCGCGCTCGGTGAAGCGGAACATCCCGGCGATCACCACGGCCGGGAAGGTCTGGATCTTGGTGTTGTAGCGCAGGACGGTGTCGTTGTAGAACTGCCACGCGTAGGCGATCCGGCCCTCGGTGCCGGTCAGCTCCTCCTGCAGGTTCAGGAAGTTCTGGTTCGCCTTCAGGTCCGGGTACGCCTCGCTCACCGCGAACAGTGACTTCAGGGCGCCGCTCAGGATGTTCTCGGCCTGGGCCTGGTCGCCCACGCTGTCGGCGCTCACGGCCATGTTGCGGGCCTGGATGACCGCTTCGAGGGTCTCGCGCTCGTGGGAGGCGTAGCCCTTGACGGTCTCGACCAGGTTCGGGATCAGGTCGTAGCGCCGCTTGAGCTGTACATCGATCTGCGCCCAAGCGTTCTCGATCCGGTTCCGGAGCTTGACCAGGCCGTTGTAGAGGACGACCAGGACGATGACGATCACCGCGATGATCGCGAGGACGATGAAGAGAACGGTCATTGGCGCGACTCTACAAGCGACCCGTACAGGTGCAGGTAGCGGTCGGTGAGCCGGTCCATCGAGAACTCCCCGGCCCGGTCCCGACCGGAGGCGACCAGGCGTCCGACGAGTTCGTCGTCGGTGAGGACGCGGGCCAGCGCGGCGGACAGCGCGCGGGGGTCACCGGGCGGGACCAGCTCGGCGTCGCGGCCGGCCCGGGCGACGTTGGCGTAGCCCGGCAGCTCGGTCGCCACGATCGGCGTCTCGGCCGCCATGGCCTCGATCAGGACCACACCGAAGGACTCCCCCCGCAGCGACGGGGCGCAGAAGACATCGGCCCCCCGCAGGCGGGCCACCTTCTCCTCGTCGCTGAGCCGTCCCAGCCACTCGACCCGGGGATCGCCGGCCCATCGGGCCCGCAGCGCCGCGGTCTCCGGTCCGTCACTGCCGACCCAGAGGCGCACGTCGCCGGGCAGGCCGGCCATGGCCTCGAGCAGGACGGCCAAGCCCTTGCGGGGCTCGTGCCGCCCACAGAAGAAGATCGTCGGCCCGTCCGTCGGCCAGGCGTCGCCCGACTGGTAGGTGGCGAGCTCCACCCCGTTGAAGAGCAGCGTGAACTCCCCCGCCGCCGCGCTCGAGGCCAGCTCGCGGGCGTCCTCGGAGACGGCGCAGCGCAGGTCCAACCGCCGGTTGAGGAAGCGGGTTCCCGCCCCCATGTGCTTGTAGGCGAAGCTCTCGCCGGCGGCGTGGAAGGTCCCGATGATCGGCGCGGGCTTGATGACCAGCGCCGTCATGCACGGGCCGGGGGCGAAGGGCTCGTGCAGGTGCAGGACGTCGAAGTCCTCGTCCCACAGGGCCCGCATCGTCCGCAGCTGGGCGGCGGGATCCGGGGCCAGGGGGGCCACCGACCCGTTGGCCGCGGCGGGGACGCTCTTGCCCAGCGGGGTCACGAAGGGCGCGGGCGGCGGGCCGTCGCACGGCCCCAGCACCCGGGCCTCGTGCCCCCGGGCGCGCAGGGTGCGGGCGAGGCCCATCACCTGGCCCTGGACCCCACCCGGGATCGACAGGCTGTAGGGGCACAGCAGTCCGACGCGCACGGCGGGAACCTACGCCCGCATCGCCGCGAGGGCGGCGTGGTCGCTCGGCCAGTTGGGCTGCAGGATGTGCCACTGCTCGGGCTCGGTCCGGATCAGCGCCTCCAGCTCGTGGGCCAGCGCCTGGGTCACCCGGGTCACGTCCGCCCGCAGTGAGCCGCGGCGATCGGTGGGGATCGCCTCGCGGATGGTGGCGTGGTGGCCCTTGCCCCGGTAGTAGACCGCGGCGGGCAGGAGCGGGGCGCCGGTCCGGAGGGCGAGGGTCGCCGGCCCGCCCGGCAGCGTCGTCCGCTCCCCGAAGAACTCGACCTCGATGCCTTTGTTGTTGAGGTCCCGGTCGCACACCAGACAGACGACGTGGGCCGCCTTGATGGCGTTGCTGACCGCCGTCCCGGCTCGGGGACCGAGGGGCACCACGTTCATCCCGAACGACTGGCGCAGGGCCACGAACCACTCGAAGAGCTCCGGCGGCTCGAGGGCCTCCACCACGACGGTCATCTGGTACCGGTAGGTCGACGCCAGCCAGAAGCCACCCCATTCCCAGCCCCCGAGGTGGGGCAGGGCCAGGATCGGGCCGATCCCCCGGTCGACGGCGTTCTGGACGTGGTGGATGCCGTCGAAGGACATCCCGGCGTCGAGCGCCTCGGGCGAGGTGCCTGGGAGGCGGAAGGACTCCACCCAGTACCTGGCGTAGTTGTCGAGGCACCGCTGCACCGCTCGCCGCAGGGCGAGGCCGCCGAAGTCGGGGCCGTAGACCCGCCGCAGGTTCCGTTCGATCATCAGGCGCTGCTCGGGCAGGAGGGCCGACGCGCTGAGCGCACCGCCCCGGCCGAGGAGGTGCGCCAAGGGGCCCGGGAGCCCGCGGGTGACGCTCGCGGCCACGCGGTAGGCGGCGACGGTGCGGTTCAGGGCTTCAGCGGGTCAGGGCCGCCGGCTGCGCATCCGCTCGCGCCAGGCGACCCGACGGTCCGCCATGGAACGGGTCGTGCCGGAACGCCGGCGCCGGGTGCGGGCAGGCGGCCGGGCCGGGGTGGGCGGGCGGTCGGCCTGGCGCCAGACCTTCACGAAGCGGTAGAGGGCGGTGCCCGCCGTGGCGACGAGCATCACCCACAGCACACCGATGAGCAGTTCGCTGAACAGCAGGCCGAGGCCCAGCAGGATGAACCGCTCGGCCCGTTCCATGAGCCCGCCCCGGGCGTCGTAGCCGAGAGCGTCGGCCTTGGCCCGGATGTAGGACACCAAGGCGGCGGAGGCGAACACCGCGTAGGGCAGCAGGGCGATGCGCCCGCCGTTGTTGGTCTGCAGGTACCAGGCCACCCCGCCGAAGAGGAGGGCGTCGCTGAGGCGGTCCGACACGGAGTCGAAGAAGGCGCCCCGGGTCGAGGCGGTGCCGGAGGCCTTGGCCACCGCACCGTCGAGGAGGTCGGGCACGCCGGCGAGGATGAGCAGCAGGAGGCCGGCCCGCAGGTAGCCCGCGCCGATCGTGACGCCGGCCGCGGTGGCCATGAGGATGCCGAGCACCGTGAGGTGATCAGCGGAGATCCCGGTCTTGCGGAGGTTGGCACCGACGGGCTTGATGGCCTGTTCGATGTTGGTCCGGAAACGGCCGTCGAACATCGGGGGGAGGTCCTTTCCGGAGTGATCCGGAGGCGAGAAGTGGTTTCAGGGTACCAGCGGTGCGTACTGGAGGAAGCGACCGTGAACCTGGCCTATGGTCAGACGGAGAAGCGGACCACAGCATGGGGGTGCTCGTGAACTCCGTACCGGCCGACAAGATCCGCAACGTCGCCCTCGTGGGTCACGGGGGGGTTGGGAAGACGAGCCTGGCCGAGGCCCTGCTGCACCGGGCCGGGGTCATCAGCCGCCAGGGTCGGGTCGAGGACGGCAACACCGTCGCCGACTACGACGCCACCGAGCACGAGCGGGGCCTGTCCCTGGCCCTCTCCCTCGTCCCCTTCGAGTGGAACGGCTTCAAGATCAACCTGATCGACACCCCCGGCTACGCCGACTTCGTGGGTGACGTGTGGGCCGCCCTGCAGGTCGCCGACCTCGCCGTGTTCGTCGTCAGCGCCGTCGAGGGCGTCGAGGTCCAGCACGAGGTGGTGTGGCGGCGGGCCGCCGAGCTGGGGCTGCCCCGGCTGGTCTTCATCAACAAGCTCGACCGGGAGCGGGCGTCCTTCGAGCGCACCCTGGACCAGCTCCGCGACGTGTTCGGCGCCGGCGTGGCCCCCCTGGAGCTGCCCATCGGCGAGGAGGCGGGCTTCCGGGGCATCGCCGACCTGCTGACCGACACGGCCTGGATCTACTCCGACGGCAAGGGCACCAAGGAGGAGATCCCCGAGGACATGGCGGAGCTGGAGCACCAGGTGCACGACAACCTGGTCGAGGGCATCGTCGTGGCCGACGACGACCAGCTGGAGCGCTACCTCGAGGGCGACATCCCGTCCATGGTGGAGCTCGAGCACACCCTGGCCCACGGGGTGGCCTCCGGCAGCGTCTTCCCCGTGGTGTGCGGCTCGGCCACCTCCAACATCGCCGTGGACCGGCTGGCCGACTTCATCTGTGAGATCGGCCCGGCGCCCGGCGACCGGCCGCCGGTCGAGGTCGAGGCGGCCGGCGAGCCCTTCGAGGTGGCCTGCGACCCCGCCGGTGACCCGCTGGCCGTCGTGTTCAAGACCATCGCCGACCCCTACGTCGGCCACGTCTCGCTCTTCAAGGTGCTCTCGGGCACCATCCGCCAGGACGACCACTTGATCAACACCCGCACCGGCCACGATGAGCGGCTCCACAACCTGTCGGTCCTGCGGGGCAAGGAGAGCCTCGATGTGTCGTCGCTGCCCGCCGGCGACATCGGCGCCGCGGCCAAGCTGGCCGACACCCGGACCGGCGACACCCTCGCCCCCAAGGGCAAGCCGGTGACGGTCCCGCCCGTCGAACGCCCCGAGCCGGTGCTGTCGATCGCCATCACCGCCCACACCTCTGCCGACGAGGACAAGCTGGCCACCGCCTTGCACCGGCTGCAGGAGGAGGACCCGGCGATCAGGATCCATCGCGACGACCAGACCCATCAGACCCTCCTGAGGGGGATGGGCGAGACGCACCTGAGCATCAGCCTGGACAAGCTGGCCAAGAAGTACGGCGTCAATGTCGACACCGAGGACGTGAAGGTCCGCTACCTCGAGACCATCACCGCCGACGGGGACGCCGAGGGTCGCCACAAGAAGCAGTCCGGGGGCCGGGGCCAGTTCGGCGTGGCGTCGGTGCGCATCGAGCCGCTGGAACGGGGCGGCGGCTTCGTGTTCGAGTCCGCCGTCGTGGGCGGGGCGATCCCCACCAAGTTCATCCCCTCGGTCGAGAAGGGCGTGGCCGACGCCATGCAACGGGGCGGGGTCCACGGCTACCCGGTCATCGACGTGAAGGCCACCGTCTACGACGGCAAGTTCCACAACGTCGACTCCGACGAGATGAGCTTCAAGACGGCCGGTCGACTGGCGTTCCGGGCCGCCATGGCCCAAGCCGACCCCGTCGTCCTCGAGCCGATCTCCCGGCTCGAGGTCACCGTCCCCATGGTCAGCCAGGGCGACATCATGGGTGACCTCAACGCCCGCCGGGGCCGGGTGCAGGGCACCGAGATGAGCGGGCCCGACGAGCAGACCATCGTGGCCTTCGTCCCCACGGCGGAGATCCTCCGCTACGCCATCGACCTGCGCTCCATGACGGGCGGCCGTGGCCGGTTCCACGCCGAGCACGACCACTACGACCCGCTGCCCGCCCACCTCGTCGACGCGGTGTCCAAGGGTGCCCACCCCGACGAGGACTGATTGCCCCGTGAGGGGTAGAACGGGGCCATGCCCCACGACCTGAGCAACCTCTCGCCGACGGACGTGGCGATCACCATGCGGTCGCTCCCCCGCCGCTTCGGCGAGGCGCTGGCCCCCCGGGACGACGAGGACGCCGAGGCCCTGGCCCGCGTCATCGGCCCCGACGGTTCGTCCGCACTGGACCACGTGGCCGCCACCGGCCGGATGCTGGCCCTCTTCAGCGGCGCCCTGGGCGAGGTCGTCTCGGGCCGCCAGCCCGTCCTGCACGCCGCGATCACCGACCCGGGTGCCCGGCAGTGGGAGCAGGCGGCCACGGACCTCGAGGGCGAGCTCGGCCTCCTGACCGACGAGGCCGGCGCCCTGGCCGGTCGGGTGGAGCGCACCTCCGCCGAGCAGTGGACCGAGGTCGGGCGCGTCGTCGGCGGCACCGAGCTGACTGCCCTGGACCTCGCCAAGGAGGCCGTCCAGGTCGCCGTCGCCGGCCTCCACGCCACCGAAGCCGCCATGGCCGCGGCCCGCCGCGCCTGATCGACCCTCGAACTGGCACCGGATTCCGTTGCTATGGCACGGGAATCCGGTGCCAGTTCGCCTGGTGAGGCCGCCTTCCAGTACCGCCTCCTGACCGCGGCCCGCGCCTGCGTCGCCGGCCTCGGCTGACGGCCTCGGGAGGGTTCAGCCGCCGATCAGCACTCGAAGGGCTCGATGTGACGCTTGGTGACCACGATGTCCGGCAAGCCGCCGCTGCGCTTGTACCGGTACTGCACCTGGATGTCCCACTCCTTGCTCAGATCCGACGGGCCCGAGATGTTGGACGTGCCCATCAACAGGATGCGCCCCTGCGGCCGCCCGGGGAACGTGGCGACATCGGCCGTCGACCAGGTGGCCGTGCTGGCCGGCTGCCCGTGCTCGATCAGCCGGGCCCGGAGGCGGAACCCGACGAAACGGGATCCGACGGCCCACATGAAGGTCCGGACACGGCTCAGCCGGAAGAACCCGTCGGCCGGACAGCTGACGTCGTAGACGAACGCGTAGCAGGGCGCAGGGGTCGAGTTCGAGCACTGGGCCAGCCCGCCCGGCCGGATCTCTATCCCCCATCCGTAGTTGGTGGCCCCTTCGGTCGGGGACGCCCCCCCGACGCCGGTCGGCGATGACGCCGAACCGACCGGCTCGGACTCGGCGACCCCACCGATCGTGAGCACCACGACGAGGACCACGGCCCCCGCCAGCCAACGCAATCCCTGTCGATGCATGCCTATCCCCTCCCGTCGAGCTGGACCCGACAGCCATTCGCCTGCCGTCATCGCCCATGCCCGTCCACGCCTTTCGGAAGAGATTAGTGCACCTCCTGCTTCGGCAGCAGTACCTGGCTCGTTCCAAGACAGACAATGGCCCGGTGCCGAAGCACCGGGCCACTTGCCACTACTCACCGGACCTTCAGCAGGGAGGGCAGGATTCGATCAAGCCTCGGTGCCGAGTCATCGGTCAGGGGGTGTTGCTGATGGGGGCGTAAAGGCCCTGGGTGTCCACGCAGGGGTAGGCGGGCGGGTTGCTCGCCTCAGCGGAGATGGCCGCGCCGCCCTGGGTCGAGCGCAGGTGCCCGATCCCGTTGTTGGCGCCGTTGAAGTTCGCGATGTGGTTCGCGATGCAGTAGCCGTAGGCATCGCTGGTGGTGCCGTTGGTCGAGACGTCCGCACCCGCCGAGCCGGCCGTGAAGCCGGCAACCGCCGCCAGGACTGCGAAACCGAGGAGAATCTTGCGCATCTAGGTATTGCCTTTCCGAATCGGAGGGATCCTTTCCCTCAACGACAAAGGCCCGGTGCTGGTGCACCGGGCGTTTGAGACACTGTACGGGGGTAGCGCCTGACCTACACCAGCGGGTGTAATCGGCGCGAACCTTCTACTGCGATCGAAGGTTCGATCAGCGCTCCGATCTCGAACCTTCCGCCGCGAAGGAAGTTTCCCAGTTCAGGCTGCGGGTCGTGGGGAGTGGGCGGAGTCGGGGGTCTGAACCGCGGTCGCCGGTACTACCCGCATACTCCGTTGCACGTACCGTCTATGCCGAAGTCGACAGCGACGACGCCGTCGAAGTGTCCGACCAGGACACCCTGCGGCGTGAACGCACCGGCTCCCATGCCGTTTGCCGTGCCCTCGACCGAGGTATTGCCAGCGATCTGGTTGCCCACGTTGCTATAGGTCGAGCCAGGGAATTTGGTAGACGGTCTCTGGATTCGGAAACCTTCGGCGTTGCCGTCCGAGCTCTCGCCGCCGGTTCCGGCACCGCCGACGGAACAGGTAGAGGCGCATCCCTCCGCCGAAGCCGACGGTGTGCCTGCTCCAAACGCGATGCCAACTGCGGCGATGCATACGGTGACCACGGGTACCAGGCGCATGTCAGGTTCCTCCCCTTCGACGATGCCGAGTCGGCGAAACCGTCCAGGACCGCGACCGTAGGCCCTGGCCGCACGTCGTGCCCGATTGTCCGTGGGCAGGGAGCTTTCAACCAGTTCCACGCCAACCACCACAGCCACGCCGTCACCGGCGGGCAAGGACCGGTGGCGCCTGGGATGAATGACCCGCAGGGTCCGAGGCTCACCTCGTCAGGCTGTTAGTTGAGGGAGTCGTCCGATCGACTTCCCTCACGGAGCGTTAGGGCCTGAATCCAGCGGCGACGACCGCGGAAGATGCCAAACCGTCATTCGTGCTTGAGGCCTTTCTCGGCCGCAGGTAGTAGTTCACGTCGAGAAGGTGAACGGCCGTCCCCTGCAAAGTCAGCGGGATAAGGTCGGGATGCCGAGTATTCGGCGCGGGCACGGACAGTGACCCGTTGTCGTCGGTCACGAGACACCGTCCCTCCCGAACTGCGGCGCCGGGTGAAGGCGACTTGAAGGGAGCGGCCATGACCACCGTGCAGGCACCGTCCGAGCTCAACTGGGATCCGCCGGGTCCCGGCTCCTGGCACATCGATCCGGTGCACCACCCGCGGCCGGTGACGCGCTACTGGGTCGAGATGCACCCCGAGCCGTTCGGCCGGGGCACCCGTGAGTTCATGAGCTTCTACGGGCTCCTGCTCGAACAGCTCGAGGTCGCGTACGTCAACGGCTTCGCGTACCACGCGACCCGAGTGGTGCCCGACGAGGAGGTGCCGAGCCGCTTCGCACGGGCCGAGGAGGTGTTCGCGCGAGAAGCTCTGGCGCGAGCAGCTCCGGGAGTGGGACGAGGACCTGCAAGCCGGCCTCGATCAGCGACGCACCGCGAGCTGCAGTCGGTCGACCCCGACGCGCTCTCGGACGAGGATCTCGTCGGCCTACCTCGGCCGCTGCCGCGACCACCACGCCGAGATGATCTACCAGCACATGCGCTTCACGGGCGCGGCGATGATCTCGATCGGCGACCTCCTCGCCCACGTCGGCGACTGGACCGGGCTCCCGCCCGAGAAGCTGCTCGGCATGATGCGCGGCGCCGCGCCGATCTCGGGCGGCGCGTCCGACGAGCTCGAGCGCCTCGTCACGACCGTGCGCCAGGACCCGGCGGCGCGGGAGCTGCTCGAGTCCGACGGCGACCCGGCGAAGGTCCTCGCCGAGCTCCGTTCGCTCGACACCGACGCCGGCCGCGCGTCTCGACGACTACCTCGACCTCGTCGGGAACCGGCTGCTCGACGGCTTCGACATCTCGCGGCCGAACCGCGCTCGAGATGCCCGACGCGCTCCTGCGCGCGATCCGCTCCTCGGTGGCGGGCCGCGCGCCAGCAGTGCGTGACGTCGAGGACCAGATCGCCGACGTCCGCCGGCAGGTGCCCGACGAGCACCGGGCCGAGTTCGACGAGCTGCTCGACGAAGCGCGGCTGACGTACCGGCATCCGCGACGAGCGCGGCGTCTACAGCGACATCTGGGCGTCGGGCATCATGCGACGCGCCGCGCTCGCGGCGGGTCGCCGGGCTCGGACCAGCCGGCCGGATCCACGACGCCGAGCACTTCGTCGACGCCGGGTTCGACGAGATGTGCGCGCTGATCGTCGGGCGGCGACGGCGCCGTCCGCCGACGAGCTCGCGGCGCGCTACGACTACCAGACGACCTACACGGCCAAGGACGCGCCGCCGGTTCCTCGGCGACCCGCCGCCGCCGCCGCCCGACCCGTCGGGCCTGCCGCCGGCGGCGGCGCGGGTCATGCGGGCGGCCGGGATCGCGCTCGGCGCGCTGTTCGGCAGCTCCGAGGCACCGCACGACGAGGACGTGCTCCGCGGGCTCGCCGCGAGCGGCGGCGTGTACGAGGGACCGGCGCGGCGCGTCTCCGGTCCGCTCGGACTTCGACCGGATCGTCAAGGGCGACGTGCTCGTGACCGAGTCGACCACCGAGGCGTTCAACATCCTGCTGCCGCTCCTCGGCGCGATCGTCACCGACAGCGGCGGCCTGCTCTCGCACTCGGCGATCGTCGCCCGCGAGTACGGCATCCCCGGTGTGGTCGGCACGCGGGACGCGACCGAGCGCATCGCCGACGGCACGACCGTGCGCGTCGACGGCGACGCGGGCGAAGTGACGGTGTCCGGTGACGACGGCGGTCGTCCCGCTCGCCGAGGCGCACGACGAGTCGTTGCTTCGGCGCGAAGGCGGTCGGGCTGGGGACGCCGTCCGGGCCGGTCTCCCGGTGCCGCCCGGTATCGCGCTCGTCGGGCGCGATCGTCGAGGCGGTCGCCGCCGGGCGACGAACGACGCCATCGACGAGGTGGCGCAGGCCGTGCGGCTCGTTGCCGCGTCCCGCTCGCCGTCCGGTCGTCGGCCGCCGACGAGGACGGCGCGGACGCGAGCTTCGCCGGCCAGCACCTCACGCTGCTCAACGTGCCGTCGGTCGACGATCTCGAGCAGGCGATCCGCGAGATCTGGTGGTCGGCGAACTCCGACTCGGCGATCACCTACCGCCAGCGCGTCGGCCTCTTCACCCGCCCGAGCATCGGCGTCGTCGTGCAGTCGCTGCTCGATCCCGGACGTCGCCGGGGTGATGTTCACGCAGAACCCCATCAACGGCGCCGACGAGCGGCTCATCGAGGCGAGCTGGGGGCTCGGCGAGGTGGTCGTCGCCGGCCGAGTGATCCCCGACAACTTCCGCATCGACCGCTCGGGCAGCGTGCTCGAGCGAACGCCGGGCTTGAAGAAGATCGCGATCCGCGCCGCCGCCGACGGCGGCACGGTCGACGAGGACGTCGCGCCCGAGCTCGTCGAGCAGCTCTGCCTCGACGACGACCAGCTCGCCAGCCTCAACGCGCTCGCCGAGCGGTGCGAGCAGGTCTACGGACCGGCGCGCGACATCGAGTGGGCGTTCGCCGGCGGGCAGCTCTACCTGCTGCAGTGCCGCGCGGTGACGACGGCTGGCTCGTCCACGACCGCGGCGGCCCCGCCGGCGCCGGCAGTGCCGACCGACGCCATCGAGCAGGTCCCGTTCTTCGCCGACCTGAGCCCCGACGAGCTCGCGCAGGTCGCGCAGCTGTTCAAGGAACGGCGCTTCGCCGCCGGCGAGACGGTCACCAAGGAGGGCGCGGGCGGCGCCGCGTTCTTCGTGATCGAGTCGGGCGAGGCGACCGTCTCGGTCCACGGCCAGGCAACGCAGCGATCCTCGGCCCCGGCGACTACTTCGGTGAGATCGCCCTGATCGACGAAGGCGCACGCTCGGCGACGGTCACCGCCACGACCGACCTCGTGTGCTCACGGCCTCACGCTCTGGGAGTTCCGCCCGCTCGTGCAGCACAACGCCACGATCGCCTGGAACCTGCTCCAGACGCTCGCTCGCCGCCTCCGCGAGGCGCAGGACGAACTGGCCGACGGCCTGTAGAACGAGCGGCCCGATCTCCAACTGCGGTTGGACCGTGTCGGTCAACCACCTCGACCCCTCCAGCAGCTTCGGAGCGCGATCGCGCACCATCGAAGGCTGGACGGACACCATCCTCCGGGTGGTCTTCCTCAGGAACGACGTCCTGGAGGACATGCCGGACCAGCATGGTTTCACCGTCGTGGCGCACTGCTGACCGGCCGGGGGAAAGCCCGAGTCGAACTCGGACCAGTCTTCGGGGTGGCAAGACCTCAACGCTGTGCGCCGAGACGAGAAGGGCGACATTCCAACGGTCGACCACAAGCCTTGTGGGTCGGGATTGTCCCGGTCCACGGTCTCGACCCCCGGCGGATGCGGCCCGATCGGTCCTGCGCCACCCGGTTCACCCATGCCCGGCGTGTCGGATCAGGTTCATCGCGATGAACTTGATCCGCTCCTGTTCTTCTCCCCCTACCTCGTCGACCACGGGTTTCATACCGAGCGGCTCGGCGTTACTCGCGGAACCTCACCGACGATTGGAGCTGCGTAGAGCGATCCGCGCCTGGTGTCGGCTCCGTCGGTTCGGTCAGGTGGTGCGCCACCAGTGGATGCTGACGGCGAGTGTCCATAGGGCCAGCGCGAGGAACGACAGGCCGATGGTCAGTGTGAAGAGGACCATGAAGGCGGGTACGGCGTAGCCGAGTCCGCGAAGCCAGCGGGGGAACAAGCCGGCTCGTCGGGCGGAGATGGTGGCGGTGAGGACCATGGCTGCTGCGGTCCAGTTGGCGAAGACGCGACGATGACGGTGCCGAGTTGGGGGAGGACCGCTTGGCCGGTGGTGAAGGGCTGATCATCGAAGAGGGTGGCGAAGGCGAGGGTGACCGGGACGGTCACGAGGGCGGCGGTGCCGACGAGCAGCAAGGTCACGAAGGTCTGGCCGGTGCTGTATACGAAGTTCGGGAGCGTGGGTGGGCGTGTGGTGTCTGACTGGAGTCGTTGGCGGAGGTGTTGGAGGAACCAGAGGAACACCAGGGCCGACGCTGCGAGCAGGATTCCGCCCACGATGTTGCCCGCCCGGTTGGCCGAGTCGGCGAAGTAGACCTCGAAGGCCTGGTCCGAGTCGGCGAAGCTGCCGAGCAGTTCGCCCAACGGTAGGAGTCCGGCGATGAACAGCCCGGAGAAGATGAATCCGGTGACCGCGGCTGCCCGGCCTGAGGCGAGCGGTTCGGGTTCGTTGATCACCGCACCGTAATTGTCTGCCAGCGGTTCCAGAGGCGATTGTCGCTGTCGTCGCGGGCCGGCCCGGCGTGGGCAAGACGACCCTGTTGTCCTGCTGCGTCGCCGAGCTCGACCCCCGGGCTCATGTCGTGGTGGCCGAAGAAGGTTTTCGAAGCCGAGGTCCCGGTGGCCAACGTCTAGCTGGGGATATGCGGGGGCCCGGTGCTCAGGACCACACCTCGTCGGGAAACGACTGGCTGCCGCCGTCGGCGTTGCCGAGCTGGCCGAATTGGTCGAGCCCCAGCAGTAGGCGCGGTTCGCGACGATGAGCGCGCAGGTGTGCTCGAAGCCGCCGTCGACGGCTCGCCAGTCGGTGCGGTCACCGGCGACGTCCCCTGGCACGGGCCCACTGGGGTTGCGCCGCCATCGCCGAGCTGACTGCTGCCGTCGAGGCCCCAGCAAAGAAGCAGTCCGTTGCTGTTTCGGGACAGGTGTGCGCCGCACCGGCGCTGACCGCGGTCCAGTTGGTCAGTTGCCGGCGACCTGCACCGGAACGCTCTGGTTGCTGAGGCTCGCCGTTGCCGAGCTTACCGTTGCCGTCGGCGCCCCAGCAGAACAGGCGTCCGGTGCTACGCCGGGCGCAAGTGTGACTTTGGCCGACGCTGACCCCGGCCCAGTCGGTGCGGTTGCCAGCGACCTGCACCGGAGCGCTCTGGTCACTGAGGGGCTCGCCGTTGCCGAGCTGACCCCAGCTGTCGTAGCCCCAGCAGAAGAGCCTGCTGCTGCTGCGCCGGGCGCAGGTGTGGTCGTAGCTGGCGCTGACCGCGGCCCAGTCGGTGCGGTTGCCGGCGACCTGCACCGGAACGCTCTGGTTGCTGCGAGGCTCGCCGTTGCCGAGCTGGCTCCTGTCGTCGCCGCCCCAGCAGAAGAGCCGTCCGCTGGTGCGCCGGGCGCAGGTGTGCTCGTAGCCGACGCTGACCGCAGCCCAGTCGGTGCGGTTGCCGGCGACCTGCACCGGAACGCTCTGGTTGCTGAGAGGCTCGCCGTTGCCGAGCTGGCCCCTGTGGTCGCCGCCCCAGCAGTAGAGCTGGCCGGTGGTGCGCAGCGCACAGGTGTGGGTCCCGCCTCCGCCCACCGCCCTCCACCGGGCGAATCCCCCGATCTGATTGGGCACCTGCTGCGAACCGTCGGTGCCGTTGCCGAGCTGACCGTTGCCGTCGGAGCCCCAGCACCAGAGGCTGTCGTCGGTGCGGGACAGCGCAGGTGTAGTAGTGGCCGGCGCTGATCTGTCGCCAGTAGTTCCCGCCCTCAGGTTGCATCCTTGTCCGTCGTAGCGTGCGCCAGCTCGAACTCCCGCAATCAAGGGCCGCGCGACCATCTGTTCTTGCTCGTGGCCGGCGCAGACGCGATAGACCTATGACTAACCCCGCCAACGCCAACACCGCCCCGCACCTTCGACCCACTGGGCAACCGTACGCCCCGAGGTGAGGCCGTGCCCTTCGAGAACGGCAGCCGCGGGGCCAAGCCTTCGCTGTCATGCTTGTCGTGGGGCGGCACCGCTGCAGTGCCTCTGACGGGAAGGGTGCGGCATGGACGGCTTGAAGGTCGGAGAGGTCGCTTCCCACCGGTGACCGCGGTGGCGGCGGCGGGCCAGCGGTGGTCACGCTGACCGGTGCCGGGCCGGTCGGGGCGTTCAGCGTCCCGAACAATTCGGTCAACAGCGCCAAGATCGTCAACAACTCCGCGGTAGAGCATCGACATCAAGGACGGCACGATCGAACCGGGAGACCTCACGGTGAAGAGCAGCGACACGCTGGGCGAAGGTCAATGCCGGTATGAACACCGAACTCATCCGAGGGCGGGGTGTGGAAAATGCCACCCGCGAAGGCGTCGGGGGCTACCTCGTCGAGTTCGCCCAGCCGATCACCAACTGCGCGTGGAATGCGACATCTATCCACCCCGGTGCCGGCTTGGAAACCCCCATGGTCGTCACGCTCTATGTCACCCGCTACACGGACACCAGTCTCTGGGTGCAGTCGATGTACGACGACGACCTCGGAGATGAACGATTTCATGGGTTTGCCCCTCGACAGTGGCATCCGCCGAGGATCGGCGCGAGGGTGGGCGACGACCGGGCCCGAGGTATCAGTTCGGCACCGGCCAGCGCCTGCACCCGGGGCCGGCGTTCACCTCCCGCCGCCCCCGGGCCAGGGGACCGACGATTCCAATCATGGCGGGAGTCGCGGGCACTGCCCTGATGGAGCGTTCATCGCATCGGATCATGAGGCCGCGGTCGCCCTGGCCTGCTCGACTCCAAAATCGGCGAAGCCGTCCCCCGACAGGGGGACGGCCTCGAAGTACACGTGCACTGCAACAAGTCGCTTGCTGACAACTTGAACGCTCGTCTCCCTTCCCACTCCGATGGGATTTAGACCAAGGCCGGGCTGGCACCGCCCAAGCTGCCCAAGGCGACGTTAGGTCACCGGAGAGCGCTTCACCCAGACACGGCGCAGACAGCAGGCAGGACGCACGGAGGGCCTTAGCCCATTGGGTGGCTCCCGGACTTACCTCTTTCACCCCCCGACGCCGTTCGGGAGGGCACTCAGTGCCGTGGACGTGATCTGGCGGGGAAAACCCCCTAGTCGAACTCGGACCAGTCTTCGGGGTTGTCCTCGACGAAAGCGCTCACGACCTCGCCGTCGACGCCGTCGACCAGGACCAGGCCCCGCTTCCCCGGGGGCTCCTCGGCGCTGTAGAGCAGGATGCGCCAGGTGGGACGGCTGCGGAGTCCCCGCCAGCCCATCTGGGCCGAGGCGTGGCCGACCGGGAAGCCGACCTCCTTGGTGGCGGACACGAGGGCCTCGTGCTCGTCCAGCTCCAGGGGGAAGCCGGCCAGCAGGTGGTAGCCGCCGATCAGCAGCAGGGCGATGCCGGCGGCCAGGATCCCCTCGTTGATCAGCACCGCGTCGTCCCCGGCGGTGGCCCAGAGGAGCAGGCAGAGCACGCCGATCCCGATGTAGATGTAGCCCGGGATGCGGCGGCGCTTGTTGTCGGGGAACGTGTACGGCCCGACGAAGGCCGACGCGTCGAGGTCCTCGGGCAGTTCGTCCCGCTGGTCGTCCGACCCGTCGGCGGCCGGCTGGTCCTCGTCACTCACGGGCGCCGACGGTACTCAGGTGGGCCACGCGTCCCGCAGGCGACGCCAGCTCACGTCGAGGGGCTCGGGCAGGACCCGGGTCTCGGCCACGGCGGTCATGAAGTTGGTGTCGCCGGACCAGCGGGGCAGGCAGTGCACGTGCAGGTGATCCGGGACGCCGGCGCCGGCGGCCCGTCCGAGGTTCAGCCCGACGTTGATCCCCTCCGGCGAGTAGGCCGCCTCGATCGCGGCCACCCCGTGACGCACCGTGCGCCAGAGGGCCAGCTCCTCCTCGTCGGACAGGTCCGACAGCGACGGGACCGCCCGGTTGGGCAGGACCAGGAGGTGGCCGGAGTTGTAGGGGTAGGCGTTGAGCAGGGCGGAGACGAGTGGGCCCCGCGTGACGACGTAGGCCTCCTCGTCGGGCAGGCCGCTGCCGAGGATGCGCTCGAAGAGCGAGCCCTCACCGTCCTCCAGCTCCTGGGCGAACGCGGCGTTGATGTACTCGTGGCGCCAGCCCGCCCACCAGCGGTCCAGGCTCATGCGGTCTTGAGGTCGACCTCGGCGGCGAGGCGCGGCGATGAACTCCTCGACCGGCACGTCCCGGTCCACGCCCTCGACCGCCGCGCTGGTTCACCCCCACGGTGCCGGCGGCGACGTCGTCGTCACCGACCACGAGGATGTACGGGCAGCTTCTCCAGCTTGGCCTTGCGGATGCGGGCCCCGAGGGGTTCGTCGGCGTCGACCTTGTCCACCCGGAGGCCGGCGGCCTCGCAGGCGGTCGACCACCTCCTGGGCGTAGAGCGTCGTGGTCGTCCCGGACGCCGAGGACCCGGGCCTGGATCGGCGCCAGCCACGCGGGGAACGCCCCGGCGTAGTGCTCCAGCATCACCCCGAAGAAGCGCTCGACCGAGCCGAACAGCGCCCGGTGGATGACCGTCACCCGGTGGGGCTGGTTGTCGGGCCCGATGTAGTCGAGGCCGAACCGCTCGGGGAGCTGGAAGTCCACCTGCAGCGTGGACAGCTGCCAGCGCCGTCCGATGGCGTCCTGGACGTGGATGTCGATCTTGGGGCCGTAGAAGGCACCGCCCCCCTCGTCGACCTCGTACTCGAGGCCCTTCTTCTCCAGCGCCATGCGCAGGGCTTCGGTGGCCTCGTCCCACTCGTCGTCGCCGCCGACCGCCTTGTCCTCCGGCTTGGTCGAGAGGCTGGCCGTGAAGTCGTCGAACCCGAACGCGGAGAGGACCGAGGTCACGAAGTCGAGCAGGCTGATCAGCTCGTCCTGGATCTGGTCCCGGGTGCAGAAGATGTGGCTGTCGTCCTGGGTGAAGCCCCGGATGCGCAGCAGGCCGTGGAGGACCCCGGAGCGCTCGTAGCGGTAGACGGTGCCCAGCTCGAACAGGCGCAGCGGCAGCTCCCGGTAGCTGCGCTGGCTGCTGCGGAAGATCAGCATGTGGAACGGGCAGTTCATGGGCTTCGGGTAGTACGACCCGTTCTCCAGCTCCATGGGCGGGTACATGGCGTCGGCGAACCAGTCGAGGTGCCCACTGGTCTCCCACAGCGTCGAGCGGGCGATGTTGGGCGAGAAGACGAACTCGTAGCCGCCGTGCTGATGGCGGTCGCGGCTGTAGTCCTCCATCAGCTTGCGGACCAGCGCGCCCTTGGGGTGCCAGACGGCGAGGCCGCCGCCCAGCTCGTCGGGGAAGGAGAGCAGGTCCAGCTCGGCGGCCAGCTTGCGGTGGTCCCGGGCCTTGGCCTGCTCGAGGCGCTCGAGGTGGTCGGCCAGGGCCTGCTTGGACTCCCACGCCGTGCCGTAGATGCGCTGGAGCATCGGGTTGCGCTCGTCGCCCCGCCAGTAGGCGCCGGCGACCCGCGTCAGCTTGAAGTGCCCGAGCCGGCCCGTGTCCGGGACGTGGGGCCCCCGGCACAGGTCGATGAAGTCGGGCGGGTTCTCGTAGGTGCGCACGAGGCCGCCGGGCGTGGCCGACATGGGGTCGTCCGCCGTGCCCTCGATGATCTCCAGCTTGAACGGGTGGGCGGCGAAGAGCTCCTTGGCGTCGGCCTCAGGGATCTCGTCGCGGAGGAAGGGCTGCTTCTCCTTGATGATCTCCCGCATGCGGGCGTCGATGCGGTCGAGGTCCTCGGGGGTGAACGTGCCCCCGTCGGCCAGCTGGAAGTCGTAGTAGAAGCCGTCCTCGATCGGCGGGCCGATCCCGAAGGTGGCCCCCTCGAACAGGTCGAGCACGGCCTGGGCCAGCACGTGGGCCGTGGAGTGGCGGATGACGTAGCGGCCCTGGTCGGTCGAGTCCGTGACGATGGCCACCGTGTCGCCGTCGGCCAGCGGCGTGGCCAGGTCCCGCTCCTCGCCGTTGACCTCGGCCACGACCGCGGCCTTGGCCAGGCCCCGGCCGATGGCGGCGGCCAGGTCGCCCGCGGTGGCGCCGTCGTCGAGGGAGCGCGAGGAGCCGTCCGGGAGCGTGATGTCGATAGCCATGAGAAGGCCGAGGATACCGATGGCCCTCCTCGGGCTAGCCGGCTTTCGCCACCTCGGCCACCGCCGAGTGCCCGTTGGGCTGCGGGCCGTCGGCGGTGATGACCCCGCCCCGCTGCCGGGGGATGTCGGCCTCCTCGGGCTTCTTGTTGGCGTATTCGTCGACGTAGGCCTGGCCCGAGAGGGTGCCGATCTCGAACATGACCTCGTCGGTGATCTGCCGCAGGAGGCGGTGGTCGCCCATGCGGTCGGGGTCCTTGCCGGGGTGCACGGCTTGGCCGATCTTCACCCAGATCGGCCGGAACGGTTGCGGGAACCTGGCGTCGGGGGGCTGGACCTCCCGGGTGCCGATGAGGCCGACGGGCAGGATCGGGGCGCCCGTGCGCAGCGCCAGCCGGGCCGCGCCGGTGTGGCCCCGG
The DNA here is from genome assembly GCA_963748285.1 of uncultured Microthrixaceae bacterium. Classification (GTDB taxonomy): domain Bacteria; phylum Actinomycetota; class Acidimicrobiia; order Acidimicrobiales; family DATDAH01; genus DATDAH01. The sequence goes on along the minus strand of CAVVIF010000008.1, from coordinate 240,719 downwards.
TGGAGGTTCCCCGACCGGGAGCGGGTGCCCTCCGGGTAGATGCCGAACAGCTCGCCGCTCTCGAGGATCGCCGAGGCGGTGTCCAGGGCCGACTGGGCGGCGTCCCCGCCGGCACGGTCGATGGGGACCATGCCGATGGCCGGGAAGATGAACTTCGTCTTCCAGTCGTCCATGTACTCGGCCTTGCCCACGTAGGTGATGCGCCGGGGCAGGACGAGGGGGACGAAGAAGGAGTCCAGCACCGAGACGTGGTTGGGGCAGATGATCGCCCCACCGCGTTCCGGGACGTGATCGACGCCGGAGGTGTGCACCCGCCAGTTGAGCTTGAAGAGCGGCGTGAGGACGGCACGGGCGACGGGGTAGAGCGCGCCGTAGTCCCGTGGCATCGACTCGGACCGTAGTCCCTACTCGGAGAGGTCGACCCCCAGGAGAGCGGCCGCCTCGGACACCCCGCGACCAGCGGCAGCAGCCCGATCAACCGCAGCAAGCGCGCCCGGCGTGTCGAGGTCGGCGTCGAGCGCGGCCCGGACCTCCTCGAGGCCGGCGTCGCCCTCGCCCGCGCCTGCCAGGCCGCCAGGCGCTCGGCCGCCGCCGGCATGATCCCGTCGTTCCAGCTCCAGGAGTCCCGGTAGTGGTGGGCCAGGACGCCGAGGCGGATCACCCGGGCGTCCCAGGTCTTCAGCAGGTCGCTGACGAAGACCAGGTTGCCCAGCGACTTGGACATCTTCTCGCCGTCCATGCGGACCATGGCCTGGTGCATCCAGTGCCGGACGAAGAGCTCGCCGGTGGCGGCCTCGGACTGCGCGGCCTCGCACTCGTGGTGGGGGTAGATCAGGTCCGAGCCGCCGCCGTGGAGGTCGATGGTCGTGCCCAGCTCCCGCATCGCCAGGGCCGAGCACTCGATGTGCCAGCCGGGGCGGCCTGGGCCCCAGAGCGAGTCCCACGCCGGCTCGTCCTCGGCCGAGGGCTGCCAGAGCACGAAGTCGAGGGGGTTGCGCTTGTTGGGGTCGTCGGGGTTGCCGCCCCGCTCGGCGGCGAGGGGCAGCATCTCCTCGGCGGTGAGGTGGCTGACCTGGCCGAAGCGGTCGAAGGTGGAGATGTCGAAGTAGACGGCCCCGCCGGCCTCGTAGGCGTGGCCCCGGTCGAGGACCATGCCGATGAAGCCCCGGATGTCGGCGATGGCCGAGGTGGCCCGGGGCTCGCTCCAGCTGGCCAGCAGCCCGAGCGACGCCATGTCGGCCTGGAAGCGGGCGGTCTCGGCGGCAGCCAGGTCCAGGTAGTGCACCCCCAGCTCACGGGCCTTGCGCAGGATGTCGTCGTCGACGTCGGTCAGGTTGCGGACACAGCGGGTCTCGTGGCCCCGGTCCCGGAGCCGGCGCTGGAGGACGTCGTAGGTCAGGTAGGTGGCGGCGTGCCCCAGGTGGCTGGCGTCGTACGGCGTGATGCCGCACGTGTACATGAGCACGACGGGGCCGGGCTCGAAGGCCACGACCTCGCCCTTCGCCGTGCAGTAGATCTGCATCGGCGATCCGTCCCCCATCGGCCGTCACTCGCCCAGGTCGATCCCGGTGAACCTCACGGCCGCCCGGGTCTTGTAGCGGACGTTGAGCTGCAGGAGGACGGCGGCGAAGGCCTCGATCGGCGCCGCGTTGGACAGCTCGCCGGCATCCAGGGGCCGCATGTCGGGCAGTTCCCGGACGATCTCGATGGTCGCCTGGGTGGCCGACTTGTGGTCCGAGCAGATGAGGACGTCGCTCTCGACGGGATGGGACAGGTCGCCGAGCTCCTTGGCCGGCACGTGGTGGAACGCCGCCGACACCCGGGAGTCGGGCAGGGCGGCCTGCACGCTGGCGGCCACCGAACCGCGGGGCGGGACGAGGGGCTGGAACTCGTGACCGACCTTGGCCAGGGCGTTCGCCATGGAGATCACGACCTTGCCCCGGAGCTGCTTGGACACCGAGGCCACGGTGGACGCCGCGGCGTCCCACGGCGTGGCCACGACCACGACGTCGGCCTCCGACGCACCCTCGTTGTCGGCCGCCTCGATCGACAGCTCGTGGTCCGGCCACTGCGCCAGGAGGCGGTCGGTCTCCTCCATGGCCCGGTAGCGGGACCGGGAGCCGATCACCACGTCGAAGCCACCTGACGCCAGGCGAGCCGAGAGGGCTCGACCGGCAGGACCTGTTCCACCGAGGACGCCGATACGCACGGCGGCAGAGGGTACTCACGCCGGGTAGCGCGATCCGCAAGTACCTCGACAGGTGCGTCCGGCGTAACGTCGGGCGTCGGCCATCGATCGGAGAGACGTGGGACTGCTGGACGGTAAGCGGGTGCTGATCACCGGGGTGCTCACGAAGGACTCCCTGGCCTTCGCGGTGGCCGAGTTGGCCCAGCGGGAGGGCGCCGAGCTGGTGCTCACCGGCGCCGGACGGGGGCTCTCCATAACCACCCGCACCGCCCGGAAGCTGGGCGGCGACCTCGACGTCCTGGAGTTCGACGTCACCGACGACAGCCACGCGGACGCGGTCGCCGCCGCCCTCGCCGAGAAGTGGGACCGGGTCGACGGGGCGCTGCACGCCATCGCCTTCGCCCCGGAGTCCGCCCTGGGCGGCAACTTCCTGAACACCCAGTGGGACGACGTCGCCATCGCCATGCGCATCTCGGCCTGGTCGTTGAAGGCGCTGGCCGACGCCGTGACCCCGCTCATGACCGAGGGCGGCTCGATCGTCGGCCTCGACTTCGACGGCCAGGTGGCCTGGCCGGGCTACGACTGGATGGGCGTGTGCAAGGCCGCCCTCGAGTCGACCTCCCGCTACCTGGCCCGGGACCTCGGCGCCCGGCACATCCGGTGCAACCTCGTCGCCGCCGGCCCGGTGCGCACCCTGGCCGCCCGCTCCATCCCCGGCTTCTCCCTCTTCGAGGACGTCTGGAACGACCGGGCCCCGCTGGGCTGGTCGGTCCGGGACCCCGAGGCCGTGGCCAAGGCCTGCGTCGCCCTCCTGTCGGACTGGTTCCCCGCCACCACCGGCGAGATCATCCACGTCGACGGCGGCTACCACGCCATGGGCGTCTGACGCTGCCGCAGATTCAACTTGCGGCAGATGCCGGCCATCTCGCCGGATGTGCCGCAGCTTCAACTTGCGGCAGTGTGGCGCGATCGGGGGCGTGGGACCTTTGAGGGGTGGTGCCTGACTTCGACGACTTCGTGCGGGAGGTCGAGCCGCGGCTGCGGCGGGCCCTCGTCGGTTGTCGTGGCGTCGACGGCGCCCAGGAGGCCACGGCGGAGGCGCTGGCCTACGCCTGGGAGCACCGGACCCGGGTCCTGGCCATGGACAACCCCGCCGGCTACCTGTACCGGGTCGGCCAGTCCCGCACGAAGGCCCGCCGCCGGCTGGCCCTGCCGGCCGCCCGACGACCTGCGCCTGCCGGACGTCGAACCCGCGCTGATCCCCGCGCTGCTCGCCCTCCCCGAACAGCAACGCACCGCCGTCTGGCTGGTGCATGCCTGCACCTGGACCTACGCCGAAGCCGCCGAGGCCATGGCCATCAGCCGCTCGGCCGTCGGCACCCACGTGAGCCGGGCGCTCGACGCCCTGCGCGCCGCCCTGGAGGTGGACACCCATGCCTGACGTCATCGAGCAGCTCCGGTCCTACGGCGACGGCGGTCGAGGCCGCCGTGCCTCCGGCCACGGTGAGCGAGCCGCGGAACCGGCGGCCGTTCCTGCTGGCCGCCGCCGCGCTGGTGCTCGTGGCGTGCGTGGGCGCCGGGGTGTGGGCCCTGCGGGCCGACGACGACGCAGAGGACGACGGCCCGGTGGTGGACACCACCGAGGTGCCGGCGGTCGAGTCCGGTTGGCAGACCCTCGACCCGGGCCACTGGAGGCCCGGGAGGGATCGGCCGTGGTCTGGACCGGCCAGGAGCTGGTGGTGTGGGGCGGGACCCGCACCGACACCGGCATCGGCTTCGCCGATGGGGCAGCGTTCGACCCGGTGACGGGCGAGTGGCGGATGATGAGTCCTCCCCCGGTGGACCGAGGTGGACTGGTCGGAGGGGTGTGGACGGGCGAGGAGGTCCTCGTCTGGAGCGCCGAGATCGATGGTGAGACCGACGACCTCGCCGACTGGACGGTGCTGGCCTGGGACCCGGCGACCGACGAATGGCGCACGGCGGGCGGGCGCTGCCTGGTGGGCGGCGATGTGCGCCGGTGTCCGGACGCGATGCCCGACCGGCCGTGGGGTGTCGGCGTCCTCGAGCCGGTGTGGACCGGCGAGGGCGTCATCGACATCGGCATCGGAGCCGCCTACGACCCCGCCACCGACGTGTGGCGGATGCTGCCCGAGCGCCCGGTCCTGGGCACCCCCAACGCCGTCACCTGGACCGGAGATGCACTGGTGGTGCTCGTCGCCAACCGGTCCGACGCGAGCTTCCCACCGGGCGAGTCGGTCGCCGTCGCCTACGACCCCGGGCCGACCCTGGGAGGCCTTGCCCCCTACCGGCGTCGGCGAGAACGGCGTCGACCTGACCTGGGACGGCCAGCACCTGGTCGCCCTCGACTACGAGATGCGGGCCGGCACCTACCGCCCCGGCGACGACGCCTGGGAGGCCCTGCCGCTCGCTGCCGATGCGCTTCTACGAGTGCTCGCCGCGACTGGCACCGGTGGCCGGCACGGTGTTCGCCCAACACTGCTCCGGCCAGGCTCTGCTCACCGAGGACCGGGAATGGGCGATCACCACCCCGGTGGAGGATCCCTGGGGCACGCTGGTGCCGACCGGCGACACGATCCTGTCCTGGTGGTCCAGCGACTACTACGGCGACCCTCCCGGCTCCGTGCTCCAGGCCTACCGGCCCCCTGAGATCCCCGACGACGACCTCGCCCTGGAGCGCACGATCCCGATCGGCACCGTCGTGCTCGACCTACCCGACGATGCCCGGCTCACGAGCACCGGGCTCGAGGAGGAGGCCGGCGGCCTGGTGACCGGGCTCAGCTTCACCATCCGGTCCGGCGACGTCGAGTGCGACCTCACCTCGACCTACGCGGGCATCCAGTCCGAGGCCCGGATCCGCAACGACGCCAGCACGGTCGGACGCCGAGATCGAGCGGTTCCCGTTGGAAGGCGTCGACATCGGCCGGGACCAGGCCCTGGTCGCCCGGTTCGCCCCCGGCGCCTCGACGACCAGGCCCACATCCTCCTCGAGGAGTCCACCTCCGACGTCCTCGACATCGCCTGCCCCGACCTCGCTCGCCACCGCTCTCCTGGAGCGCATCCACCGCTGACCCCGCTGGGAACCCTGGAGGCCACTCGTCGCAGGACCGCCACGTGCCCATCTGGTCACCGGCTGGGCAAACCGATGGCAAGGAATGGGGCGTGGAGTCAGGCTGGCAGTCGTCGGGGGCGTGCCGGCCGTCGCCCTGCACCGGCGGTGGCCACGCTCGGTCACCGAGCCCAGCCCGTCGGAGGAAATAGCGGGCTCAGCCTCGCCGATCCGGGGTCCATTGGAGGCAATGCGGTCACGGATTCCGTGACCCATTGCCTCCAGAGAGGCTGCGAAACCAGCAGAGGCGACCACCTGGGGTGGCGAAACGGAGCGGGTCTGCCCCCGACGACCGGCAGTCCGACACCAGGCCCCCCATCCTTGCCTCGGTGTCGGTGCTCCAGCCCGAAGGCCGGAGGTCAGAGGTACTTGGGGTTGGCGACGGCGAGCTTGTCGACGACGGTGGCCCGCACGGCGTCCAACAACCTCGCGGTCGTCCACGGGCCACTCCCCGGCGCGGATGCGGTCCGCCAGGTCGCGCTCGGACGTCACGCCCAGCGTCGCCAGGCGGGCGGCGTGGGCGTCGGCCATGGCGGGACCGGACTCGAGCTCGCGCTCGAGCATGGCCATGACGTTGGCCACGACGCGGGTGTGGAACTGGACCCGGCCGGTGGTGGCCTCCCGGGCGTCGCCCTCGACCCACTCCTTGACGGCCTCCAGCAGCTCGGCGGCCGAGGGGGCGTCGTGGAACGACGACGCCGCCGCACCGACCGTCGGCGGTGGCACCGCACCGGCGGGATCGATGAGTGCGAGCAGGTCGTACTCCTGCTCGCACACCCGGCGTCCGATGGCCGCCAGCTCGACCGAGCGGGACTGACCGGTGAGGTGGGTGGCGGCCTGGACGATGCACATCACGCCCCACTTCAGGGTGCCGAGCACCTCCCACCAGCGGGCCACCTCGGGATCGACCGGTTGCCCGCCCGCCGCCTCGTAGGCCGCGTAGAGGTCCTCCCGGGTCCCGAAGCCCCCGACCGGGCCGTCGCCCCCGAAGCGCCACGCCCGCACGCACAGCCACCCCAGGTCCTCGAGGGGGTCGCCGAGGTGGGCCAGCTCCCAGTCCAGCACGGCCCGCAGCCCCTCCGGGCCGACGATCAGGTTGCCGTTGCGGAAGTCGCCGTGGACGACCGAACGACCCGTCGGCGGGCGGGCGATCGGCCTCCAGCCAGCGGAAGCCCAACTCGAAGGCGGGATGGGGCTGGCCCAGCACGTCGACCAGATCCCGGAACTGGCCGACCTGCTCCATCTCGTGGAGGCCGGTGACCGAGTCCGGGTCGACCCGGTGGATCGCGGCGAGGGCCGCCCCGCACTGGGCCGCCAGAGCGTCGCGGGCGCCGGTGAACTCGTCGTCGCGCAGGATGCGCCGCGGGATGGTCTCCCCCTCGACCCGATGGGCCACGACCCAAGGCGCGCCCAGGCCATCGTCGTCGCCGCTGCCGGTGGCCACGACCTCCGCCACCGGCACGCCCTCGATGCCGGCGGCCCGGATGAGATCGGCCTCCGCCGCCATGCCGCCCCCGGTGCGGATCCCGCCGGGCCGCTCGCGCTGCAGGACCAAGGGCGCCCCGTCGAGGCTGAGCGACCACGTCTCCCGGGACGCCCCGCCCGACAGCCGCTGGAGGTCGCCGACCTCACCCCCCAGGGCCGCAGCCAGCGCGTCGGCGAGCTCGTCGCTCACTGCCGTCCTCCTCGGTCCCGCCCTCGTTCGCCCACCGCCACCACGCCATCATGCGTCGCCCGCCGCGCTCCCGACGTACTGGCGCCTGATCCTGGGGTCGGAGCACCGAAATCGGGCGCCAGAACAGGGAGGGTCAGAAGCAGGCCGCGGCGGTGGCCGGGTACGGGTTGACCGGAGAGCCGCCGCCCGGGTGGATCTCGAAGTGCAGGTGCGGGGTGCCGGCGGCGTTCCCGCTGTCGCCCACGTAGCCGATGAACTCACCGGCGCTGACGTGGCGGTTGCCGCCCTCGTACCCCTGGAGGTGGGTGCCGAAGTACGTGTCGCCGTTGTCGCCGTACACGTAGAACGAGAGGCCGCCCGTGCTGACCGTCCGGAACTCCACGGTGCCGCTGGCCGGGGCGTAGATGTGGGTGCCGAAGCCCGCCATCATGTCGACGCCCTCATGGCTGCGTCCGCCGGACCGGGGGGCGCCCCAGGTGTCCACGAACGTGGAGCCGGGGACCGGGCAGGTGATGCCGCCGCCGCTCGGGGGCGGCGTGACCCCCCGCCGCCACCGCCACCGCCACCGCTGTCGCCGCCGTCGTCGGGGGCCGGGACCTCGTCATCGTCGGCCGCCGCAGCCGCCGCCGCCGCGGCGGCGGCCGCCTCCCGGCGAGCCCGTTCCTCGGCCTCGCGGCGCTGCCGCTCCAGCTCCTGGAGGCGAACCAGCTCGGCTTCGAGGTCGGCCTGGCGCTCCTCCAGCTCGGCGACGGCGTCCTCCTGCTCGGCCTGCAGACCGGCCAGCCGGGCCGACGGCCGCCTCCAGGTCCTCCTGGGCCCCCTGGTACCGGTCGAGGGCGTCGACGTCACCGCGGGTGACGATGCGGGCCAGCGCATCGGCCCGGGTCTGGCGGGTGAGGTCCTCGCCCACCAGGAACAGCACCTCGGTGGGTCGGACGTACTGCTGCACGGCCAGCTCCTGGACCTGGCTCTGGAGGCCCGCGATCTGCCGCTGGGCCTCCTCGGTCTGGTGCTGCGCCGTGGAGATGTCCTGCTCGATCCGGCCCAACCGCGACTCGGCGTCGGCCAGCTCCTGGGTGAGCTCCTGGGCCCGCGCCCGGACCTCGTCGATGTCGTCGCCGGAGGCCGAGGGTGACGGCAGGGCCGCGAGCCCCCCCGCCACGAGGGCGGCAACGATGAACAGACGGACCAGGCGCAAGGTCGCCCATGGTACGCGACCACCCGGTCACGTTGCAGTTCCGTGACGGAAATCGGCCTCCACGGGGCACGGATAGCGTGCTGCGCCGATGACCGTCGACACCCCGTCGCCCCCCACCGGGCGTCGAGCGTCGGTCCCTCCCACCGCCGCCGACGACCCACACCCCTACGAGCCCGTCGGGGTGGTCCCGCGCTACCCGGCCCCACGACGGTCCGTCGACCCCGACCCGACCAGGGGTTGGATCCGCCGGATGTGGCCGGTCATCACCGCCCACAACGCCCTGCTGTGGACCTCGGTCGTGGCTGCGCTCGTCGCGATGGCGGCCCAGGTGGCCGTGCCCGCCGTCACCGCCGAGGCCATCGACAACGCGGTCGTCGCCGAGACCGACAGCCTCACGCCCTACGTCTGGACGCTGGTCGCCCTCGGCGTGGCCCGGGGGCTGATGGCGCTCTACTACCGCTACGGGCTCTTCAAGCTGGCCTACGACATCGAGTACGACCTCCGCCAGCTCCTCTACCGGCACCTGACCCGCCTCTCGTTCTCCTTCTACGACCGGGTCCAGTCCGGCCAGATCATCTCCCGGGCCAACTCCGACATCCGGTCGGTGCAGATGGTCATCGCCTTCACCCCGCTGATGGCCATGTCGCTGCTCAGCTTCGTCGTGGCCCTGGTGGTGATGCTCAGCATCCACGTGGGCCTGACGATCGTGGCCGTGATCGCCCTGCCCGGCGTCTACGCCATCGGGGCCCGGTTGCGGGACCTGACCTTCCCGCTCTCGTGGGTCATCGCCGCCCGCCAGGCCGACGTGGCCACCATCGTCGACGAGAACGTGAACGGCGTCCGGGTGGTCAAGTCCTTCGCCGCCGAGGAGCGTCAGATCACGGTCCTGGCCCGGGCCGCCGAGGCGCTGCGCTGGGCCAACGTCTCCCAGGCCGACGCCCGGGCCAAGTACGCCCCGGCCATGGAGAACCTGCCCCGCCTCGGGCTGGCCGCGGTGCTCGCCTACGGCGGCTGGCTGGCCATCGACGGCCAGGTCGGCATCGGCACGCTCGTGGCCTTCACCTCCTACGTCGTCCTGCTCCAGACGCCGTTCCGCATGCTCGGGCTTCTACCTGATGATGACCCAGCGGGCCGCGGCCTCCGCCGGGCGGATCTACGAGATCCTCGACGAGGACCCCGCCGTCGTCGACCGACCCGGTGCCGTCGACCTGATCGAGCCCCGGGGCCGGGTCGAGTTCCGGGACGTGCACTTCACCTACACCACCGCGGCCGACGCCGCGCCCGTGTTGAACGGCTTCGACCTCACCATCGAGGCGGGTGAGACCGTGGCCCTGGTCGGCCGGACCGCCAGCGGCAAGTCGACCGTGGCCCGACTCCTCCCCCGCTTCTACGACGTCAGCGGGGGCGCGGTCCTCGTCGACGGCCGGGACGTGCGGGACCTGACCGTGCTCAGCCTGCGGGCATCGGTGGGGATCGTCACCGACGAGCCCTTCCTGTTCTCGGTCCCCATCCGGGACAACATCGCCTACGGCCGACCTGACGCCGGCGATGCCGAGGTGGAGGCGGCGGCCCGCGCCGCACAGGCCCACGGCTTCATCACCGACCTGCCCGAGGGCTACGACACCGTCGTCGGCGAGCGGGGTTACACGCTCTCCGGTGGCCAGCGCCAGCGCATCGCGTTGGCCCGGATCATCCTGGCCGACCCCCGTCTGCTGGTCCTCGACGACGCCACCAGCGCGGTGGACGTCCACGTCGAGGAGGCGATCCACGACGCCCTCACGGGCGCCCTCACCGACCGCACCACGATCATCGTGGCCCACCGGCTCTCCAGCATCGCCCTGGCCGACCGCGTCGTGCTGCTCGAGCACGGACGGGTGGCCGCCACCGGGACCCACAGCGACCTCATGGCCACCGAGCCCCGGTACGTCGACATCGTGTCCCACCTCGAGGAAGTCGTCGAGGAGGTCCTCGAGGAGGTCCTCGACGAGGTCCTCACCACCGACCCCGACGACGGGGAGGCCGGCTGATGGCGTGGGGTGGTCCCGCCGGCGGCCCGATGGGCGGGGGCAGCGCCGTGGGCCAGAGCGCGGCCGCCGGCCTGCCGTTCGCGGGCGTGCCCGCCGAGCTGGCCGAGCGGGTCGAGGCGATCCTCGACGCCGAGCCCGAGCACCCCGAGCCCGAGGTCCACTTCGTCCAGCGGGAGACCGGCCAGTCCACCCTGACCCTGCGCCACTTCCTGGCGCCGCACCGGCTGGGCCTGCTCGGCGCCTTCGGCCTGGTGGTGCTCGAGACCATCACCCTGCAGGCCGGCCCCCTCCTGACCCAGATCGGCATCGACCAGGGGGTGTCGGAGAAGGACACGGGCGTCCTGGTCACCGTCACCGGGCTCTACCTGGCCGCCATCGTGGTCAGCGTCGCTCGCCGGCACCGCCCGGATCCGCTTCACCGGCCGCCTCGGCGAGCGCCTGATGTACCAGCTGCGCCTGCGGGTGTTCTCCCACCTCCAGCGCCTGTCGCTCGACTTCTACACCGACGAGAAGGCGGGCCGGCTCATGAGCCGGATGACCAGCGACATCGAGTCGCTCAGCCAGCTCTTCCAGGAGGGCCTGGTCAACCTGGCCGTCCAGGCCCTGACCCTCGTCGTGGTGACCGTCATCCTGTTCACGCTCAATGCCGAGCTGGCGCTGATCACCCTCGTCGTGGTGGTGCCGGTGATGCTCGCGCTGACCCTCTGGTTCCGGTCCGCCTCGGACCGGGGCTACACGATGGTCCGGGACCGCATCGCCGACGTGCTGGCCGACCTCCAGGAGAGCCTGTCGGGGATCCGGGTGCTGGTGGCCCACAACCGGCGCCGCCACAACGTGGACAGCCACGGCAACATCGTCGGCGAGTACCGCGACGCCAACCTCTACACCGCCCGGGTGGGGGCCATCTACGGGCCCGCCACCGAGACCGTGGGCGTGCTGGCCCAGGCCCTGATCCTGGCCATCGGCGGGGCGTTCGTCCTCGACGACCAGCTGACGGTCGGCGAGCTGACGGCCTTCGTCCTCTACGTCACCGCCTTCTTCGCCCCGATCCAGCAGCTGGTGCAGCTCTACAACACCTACCAGCAGGGTCAGGCCGCGGTGACCAAGCTGCGGGACCTGCTGGACACCGAGCCGGCGGTCCCCGAGGCCGCCGATGCCGTCGAGCTCCCAGCGCTGGAAGGGGCCGTCGAGCTCCGGGACGTCCACTTCTCCTACCTGCCCGGCCAGCCCGTGCTCGACGGCATCGACCTGCGCATCGAACCGGGCGAGACGGTCTCGTTCGTGGGCACGACCGGCGCCGGCAAGTCCACCGTGGCCAAGCTGGTCACCCGCCTCTACGACGTCGACTCGGGCGCCGTGCTGCTCGACGGCCACGACGTGCGGGACGTCACCATCGCCTCCCTCCGCCGCCAGATCGGCGTCGTCCCCCAGGAGCCCTTCCTCTTCAACGGGTCGATCCGGGACAACATCGCCTTCGCCCGGCCCGACGCCACCGACGACGAGGTGTGGGCGACGTGTCGGACGGTCGGCATCGACGACCTCGTCGAGCGGCTCCCGGCCGGCTTGGACACGCCGGTACACGAGCGGGGCGTCTCGCTCTCCTCCGGCGAGCGTCAGCTCCTCGCCCTCGCCCGGGCCTTCTTCGCCCGGCCCCGCGTGCTGGTCCTCGACGAGGCCACCTCGAACCTGGACCTGACGTCGGAGGCCAAGGTGGAGCGGGCGCTCGACGTGGTCCTCGAGGGTCGGACGGCGATCGTCATCGCCCACCGGCTGGCCACGGCCCAGCGGGCCGACCGCATCGTGGTCGTCGAGGGCGGCCGCATCGTCGAACAGGGCCCGCACGACGACCTGGTGGCGCAGGGTGGGGTCTACGCCGCCATGTTCGCCACCTGGGAGCGCCACATGGACGGCGCCTGAGATGGCGGCTGCCCTCGAGCTCGATCAGGTGTCGGTCCGGATCGACGGTCGGGACGTCCTGGGTGACGTGTCGTGGGCCGTCGAGGACGGTCAGCGGTGGGTGGTGCTCGGCCCCAACGGCTCGGGCAAGACCACCCTGCTGCGGGTCGCCTCGCTCTACCTGCACCCGACCGCCGGCTCGGTGCGCATCCTCGGCCAGGTCGTGGGCCGCCTCGACGTGCGGGCCATGCGGCCCCGGATCGGCCTGGCCAGCGCCGCCCTCGCCAACCAGGTGCGACCGCGGGTCAGCGCCCGCGACGCGGTCATGACCGCCCGCTTCGGCGCCCTCGAGGCCTGGTGGCACGCCTACGAGGACACCGACCGGGCCCGAGCCGAGGCCCTGCTCGACCGCTTCGGGGTCGGTGACCACGCCGACCAGTCGTTCGGCACCCTCAGCTCGGGCGAGCGCCAGCGGGTCCAGTTGGCCCGCACGCTGATGGCCGAGCCCGAGCTGGTCCTCCTCGACGAACCGACGGCCGGCCTCGACCTCGGCGGCCGTGAGGACCTGCTCGTGCGCCTCACGGACCTGGCCCGGGACGGCACGACACCGCCCCTGGTCCTCGTGACCCACCACGTCGACGAGATCCCGGAGGGCTTCACGCACGCGCTCGTCCTGGCGGCGGGCCGGGTCGTGGCCCAGGGACCGCTCGACGAGGTGATCACCGGCCCGGTGCTGGGCGAGGCGTTCGGGTTGGACCTGGTGGTCGACCACCGCCACGGACGGTGGACGGCGCGGGCCCGACGGTCGGGGTGACCGAGGTCACCGCCCTTCGTCCTTGACCTCAAGTGAGGTCGAGCCTTTACCGTCCTGCCGATGGACATGAGCATGTGGAGTGCGCTGCGGAGCGCGACCCAGGAGGACGGACGCGGGGCCCACTTCCATCCGGCCACCCTGCGGCGGGTCCTGGCCTTCGCCCACCCCCACCGCCGCACGATCGTCGCCTTCCTCACCCTGGCCACCATCGGCGCGGTGCTCGGCGTCGCCATCCCCGTCCTGGCCGGCCAGGCCGTGGACGCCATCGTCAACGACGAGCCGGCGGCGACGGTGATCCGCCTCGCCCTCCTCATCGCCGCCGTCGCCGTCGCCAGCGCCGTCGTCGGCCTGTTGGGCCGCCTCCAGTCCTCCCGCTTGGGCGAAGGACTGATCCTGGACCTCCGGCGCCAGGTGTTCGAGCACGTCCAGAAGATGCCGGTCGCCTTCTTCACCCGGACCCACACCGGCGCGCTGGTCAGCCGGCTCAACAACGATGTGATCGGCGCCCAGCGGGCCTTCACGTCCGCCTTGTCGGGCGTGGTCACCAACGTCATCGCCCTCGGCCTGACCCTGGTCGTGATGGTCCGGTTGTCCTGGCTCATCACCGTGCTGGCCATGGTGCTGCTGCCGGTGTTCGTCATCCCGGCTCGTCGCGTCGGGGCCCGGCTGGGGCACCTGGAGCGGGAGGCCGCGGCGCACAACGCGGCCATGACCTCGCAGATGACCGAACGCTTCTCGGCCCCCGGGGCGACCCTGGTCAAGCTGTTCGGCCGTCCCAGCGAGGAGGCCGAGGAGTTCGGGCAGCGGGCCGAGCGGGTCAGCACCATCGGCGTGCGCTCCGCGGTGGCCACCGAGACCTTCCTCCAGGCGCTGACCCTGGTCTCCGGCCTGGCCCAGGCCCTCATCTACGGCCTCGGCGGCTACCTGGCCCTCCAGGGCCAGATGGACGCCGGCACGGTCGTCACGATGGCCCTGCTGCTCACCCGCCTGTATGCCCCGCTCACGGCGTTGGCCACGGCCCGCCTCGACGTGGTCACGGCGATGGTCAGCTTCGAGCGGGTGTTCGAGGTGCTGGACGTGGAGCCACTGATCGCCGAACGGGAGGACCCCGAACGGGTCCCCGACGGCCCGGTGGCCATCGAGCTGGACGACGTCACCTTCCGCTACCCGGCCGGCGACGAGGTGTCGCTGGCCTCCCTCGAGGAGGTCGCCGTCCTCGAGGACCGGGTGAACGACCAGGTCCTCCACGGCGTGTCCCTGCGGATCGAACCCGGCCAGCTGGTGGCCCTCGTGGGGTCGTCGGGCGCCGGGAAGTCGACGCTGGCCTCGCTCGTCCCCCGGCTCTACGACGTGAACACCGGCGCCGTCCGCGTCGGCGGCGTCGACGTCCGCGACCTGTCGTTCGCCTCGGTCCGGGAGACCGTCGGCGTGGTCACCCAGGACGGCCACCTGTTCCACGACTCCATCCGGGCCAACCTCCTGTACGCCCGGCCGGACGCCACCGAGGCCGAGCTGCAGGAGGCCGTCGACAACGCCCGTCTCGGCGACCTGTTGGCGTCCCTGCCCGCCGGGCTCGACACCGTCGTGGGCGAGCGGGGCTACCGCCTGTCCGGAGGCGAGCGCCAGCGGCTGACCATCGCCCGCCTGCTGCTGGCCGGGCCGCGGGTCGTCATCCTGGACGAGGCCACGGCCCACCTGGACTCGTCCTCGGAGGCGGCGGTGCAGGAGGCGCTCGGCGCCGCCCTGGAGGGACGGACGGCGCTGGTCATCGCCCACCGCCTCTCGACGGTGAGGGCGGCGGACCGCATCGTCGTGCTGGAGGCGGGCCGGGTCGTGGAACAGGGCACCCACCACCAGCTGCTCGCCGCCGACGGCCGCTACGCCGAGCTCTACCGCACCCAGTTCGCCGACGAGGACCCGATCCTCGACGACGACGAAGCGGCCTGACCGGTCAGGCGTCCAGCAGGGCGACCAGGCGGGGGCGGGCCCGTTCGACCTCGTCGGCCAGGAGGCGTTCGAGCATGGGACCCCACAACGCGCCGCCGTAGTGCAGCGACATCGTGAGGCGGCTGCCGTCGCTCGTCGGGGCCACCTCCGCGGTGAGGGTCCACGGTGAGTGGCTGCGCTCCCCCGCCTCCCGCCGCTCGAACACCACCCGCTCGGGGGCGTCGTGGACGGTGCGGACCATGCGCAGGCGCTTGGAGCGGGCCAGGGGGCCCAACCGGCCCCTCAGCTCGATGGACCAGGCCGGGCCCTCGTCACCGGCCAGCGCCCCCGCCGGGGAGGCCCGGACCACGATGTCCAGCCACTCGCTGTAGCGGCCGAGGTCCTCGACCACGGCGTAGAGCCGTTCGGGCGGCGCCGGGGTCTCCACCTGCTCGATCCGTTCCATCAGGTCACTCCCGTGGGATCGGTGTTGGCCCCGCACACCAGCACGGCGACCCGTTCGCCCGGCGCGGGGGCGTAGGCCCCGCACAACAGTGCGGCGAGCGCCGCCGCCCCGCCCGGCTCCACGACCAGCCGCAGCTCCTGCCACAGCCGGCGTTGGGCGTCGGCGATGGCGGCGTCGGGCACCGTGACGGCCGCACCCACCCACGCCTGGGCCGCGGCGAAGGGCCAGCGGCCCACCCGCCTCGCCCCGAGGGAGTCAGACGCCAGCCCGGACACCGGGACGTCCACCGGCTCCCCGGCCTCGAGGGCGGCACCGAGGCACCGGGACGACTCGGGCTCGACGGCCACGACCTTCGTGCGCCCGCGGTACCAGGAGGCGACCCCACCGATCAGGCCGCCACCGCCCACCGCGACCAGCACGGTGTCGACGTCGGGGGCCTGGGCCTCCAGCTCCCGACCGACCGTGCCCTGGCCGGCGAGGACCTCGGGCAGGTCGTAGGGGTGGCAGACCAGCGCGCCGGTCTCGGCCGCCCGGAGGTCGCAGGCGGCCTGTGCGTCGTCGTAGAGGGCGCCCGTGCGGCGCACGTCAACCGGGTACCGGCCCAGGCGCTCGAGCTTGATGGCCGGGGCCGCCTCGGGCACGTGGATCTCGGCCGCGATGCCCAGTTCGGTCGCGGCGTGGGCCACCGCGGCAGCGTGGTTGCCGCCCGAGGCGGCGATCACCCCGGCCGCGGGCACCTCGTTCGACAGGATCCGGTTGAAGGCCCCGCGGGGCTTGAAGGACCCGGTGTGCTGCAGCAGCTCCAGCTTCAGCACGAGGTCGAGGTCGAGGCCGAAGGCGCCCCGTCCGGGGGCCAGGACCGGCGTGACCCGGACGTGGCCCGCGATCCGCCCGGCCGCGGCGTCGATGTCCTCGGTGCCGATGACGTTGTCCGGGCCGACCACCCGCCGGAGGCTAGGAGGGACCAGAGGTTCTGGTGCCGATGACCGGCGCCGGGCTCAGAGGCCGGGGCCGTCGCCCATCAGGGGCAGGACGTGCTCACCGTCGATCTGGTCGACGGCGTGCAGCAGCGGGTACGGGTCGATGGCGTCGCCACCGTCGGGATGGATCTCGTAGTGCAGGTGGGGCGGGGTCGAGATGGCGTTGCCGGTGTTGCCGACGTAGCCGATGACCTCGCCCGCCTCGACCAGGGTCCCGTCGGTGATCCCGTCGGCGTAGTCGATGAGGTGGGCGTAGTAGTACTGCGTGCCGCTCTCGCCGATGACCCACAGCTTGATGCCCCCGAGGGTGCCCGTGCCCATGTTGTCGATGACCCCGCGCTCGGAGGCCAGCAACGGCGTCCCCATCGGGGCGAAGATGTCGTTGCCCTCGTGGCTCCGGCCGCCGGAGCGGGGCGCCCCGAAGGTGCTGGAGAACGTGTGGGGGTCAGCCACCGGGAACACGAAGCCGGTGATGACGATCTCGCTGCCGGCCTCGAAGACCTGCAGGACGAAGTCGGCGGAGGCGAGGCGGACCCGCAGCGGCGCCCGCTGGGCCCGCGCGACGCGGAGCTCGGCCTTGCTCTGGGCGGCCTGCTCGAGGACCCGGCTGAGCCGGGAGGTCACGTCGAGGCGGCGGGCCAGCAGCAGGTCGGCCCGCTCGTGGTCGGCCTCCATGATCGTGCGCACGATCGTGCTGCGCTCCTCGACCTCGTTGGGGTCCGCGCTGTAGGCCGCCTCGATCTCGCTGTCGTTGCCGGCCACGTAGGCACCGACCGCCCGGTCGACCATCCGCTTACGGGCGACCACGGCCTGGCGGGCGACCTGCCGCTGGCGCAGGACCAGGTCGTCGCTCAGGAGGTCGAAGGCGGCGACGTCGGACTCGAGCCGGTCGATCCGGGCCAGGAGGGCGTCCAGCTCGGCCCGCACGGCGTCGCGCCGGGCCTGGGCCTCCTCGCCGCTGATGCGCAGCACCTCGTTGACGTTGGCCGGATCGGCCGGCTCCACCGCGACGTCGGGATCGGTGCCGGGAGGGACGGCGCCGCTCTGGTCGCCGGTGTGACCGACGTCGATCCCCGGCGGGACGGCATCCGGCGCGACGGTGGTCGTCGTGGTCGAGGTCGACGGACGGTTCTCCTGGCGTGACCGCTGGTCGACCCGCGCCAGGACCGGGGTGCCGGGCCCCAGCAGTGCGGCGGCGACGACCACGGCCACCACGAGCAGGTGGCGACGGGGCATCCCCCACCACATCGACCACGGAGCGTGAGAGTTGAGGTCACGGAGAATCTACAGATACTCGCGTGGCTTTCAGAGCGTCACAATATGTTCTGTGCTTTTCCCGTTCAGGGCGCGTCCAGCTGGGCGATGGTGCGCAGCATGACCTCGTCGGCGCCCCCGCCGATGGCCCAGAGGCGCTGGTCCCGGAGGTAGCGGGCCGTCCAGTGCTCCTCCATGTAGCCCAGCCCGCCGTGGAACTGGAGGCACACGTCGGCGACCCGGCGCAGGAGCCGCCCGGCGGTGAGCTTGGCGATGGCGACCATGCGCTTGGTGTCGGCCCCGGCCACGAACGCCTCGGCGCAGGCGTAGTTGTAGTGCTTCAACAGGTCGACCTCGGCGGACGCCTCGGCCAGCGAGTAGGACAGGTAGTCGTTGGCGTACAGCGGCCCCCCGAACGCCTGGCGCTGGCCCAGGTACTCCCTGGTCGCCGCCAGAGCCTGCTCCATGGAGCCCACGGCCTGGTAGCAGGCGATCATCCGCTCCTGCTGGAACTGCTCCATCTGCTGCTGGAAGCCACGACCCTCGTCGCCGATGAGGTGCTCGACCGGGACCCGCACGCCGTCGAAGACCAGTTCGGCGGTGTCCGAGGACCGCATCCCCAGCTTGGCGAGGGTGCGGCTGACCGACAGGCCGGGCGTGTCGGTCGGCACCACGATCTGGGAGACGCCCCGGGAGCCGCCCTCGTCGGACGTGCGGGCCAGGACGCAGATCCAGTCGGCCTGGGCCCCGTTGGTGATGTAGAGCTTCGTGCCGTCGATGACCCACTCGTCGCCGTCGCGCCGGGCCCGGGTGCGCAGGCCGGCCACGTCGGAGCCCGCGTCGGGCTCGGTGACGGCGATGGCCGCGACCGCGGTCCCGGCGATGGCGGGCACCAGGAACTCCCGCTTCAGCTCCTCGCTGCCGTAGCGGTGCAGCGACGGCGTGGCCATGTCGGTCTGCACGGAGATGGCCATCGGCACGCCCCCGCAGGCGATCCGGCCGATCTCCTCGCCGTAGACGACGGTGAAGGTGTGGTCCGCGCCCTGGCCGCCGTAGGCCGGGTCGTACTCGATGCCGAGGAGGCCGGCGGCCCCCAGGATCGGGAACAGCTCGTGGGCCGGGAACCGACCTGCGGCCTCCCAGGCGTCGACGTGGGGGTTGATCTCCCGGTCGACGACGTCGCGGACGGTCTTGCGGAAGAGGTCGTGCTCCTCGGTGAAGCGCACGCTGGCTCCTAGGTGAAGGCGGGGGTGCCGGTGATGGCCTGGCCGAGCACCAGCGTGTGGATCTCGTTGGTGCCCTCGTAGGTGTAGACCGATTCGAGGTTGTTCATGTGACGGATCACGGGGTACTCCAGGGTGATCCCGTTGGCCCCCAGCAGGCTACGGGCCTCGCGGGCCACGTCGAGGGCCTGGCGCACGTTGTCCAGCTTGCCGAAGCTGACTTGGGCGGGGGTGATCTCGCCCCGGTCCTTCAGCCGCCCGAGGTGCAGGGCGAGCAGGCCGGCCCGGTTGACCTGGACCAGCATCTCCACCAGCTTGCGCTGGACCAGCTGGAACCCGGCCAGCGGGCGGTCGAACTGATGGCGCTCCTTCGTGTAGGCCAGAGCCGACTCGTAGCAGGCCCGGGCGGCGCCGACCGCGCCGCACACGATCCCGAAGCGGGCCTCGGAGAGACAGGACAGCGGCCCCCGCATGCTCGCCACCCCGGGCAGCACCGCCGCTGCCGGGAGCCGCACGTCGGTGAGGACCAGCTCGGAGGTCACCGACGCCCGCAGCGAGAGCTTGCGGTGGATGTTGTTCGCCACGAAGCCGGGCGTGTCGGTCGGCACGACGAAGCCCCGCACGCCGTCGTCGGTCACCGCCCACACGACCGCCACGTCGGCCACCCCGCCGTTGGTGATCCACATCTTGGTGCCGTTGAGCACCCAGTCGTCACCGTCCCGGCGGGCCCGGGTGCGCATCGACGACGGGTCGCTGCCCGAGTCGGGCTCGGTGAGGCCGAAGCAGCCGATGGCCTCGCCCGCCGCCATCGCGGGCAGCCACTCCTGCTTCTGGTCCTCGCTGCCGTAGGCGTGGATCGGGAACATCGCCAGCGAGCCCTGGACCGACACGAAGCTGCGGAAGCCGCTGTCGCCCGCCTCGAGCTCCTGGCAGGCGAGGCCGTAGCTGACCGCGCTGGTGCCGGCGCAGCCGTAGCCGTCGAGGTGCATGCCCAGCAGCCCGAGGGCGCCCATCTCCTTGGCCATCTCCACGGGGAAGGTGCCGGCCTCGAACCATTCGGCGATGTCGGGCAGCACCCGGTCCTCGACGAAGGACCGGACCGTGTCCCGCAGGAGCCGCTCCTCGTCGTCGAGCAGGCCGTCGAGATCGAGGAAGTCGTGGGGATCGTTGCTGCGGTCGATGGCGGTCGTCACCGCTCCATCGTGGCCTCCACCGGCGCGAACGACCACCCCGAGGCGTCACCGGCGGCCGACCGCTCCACAATGGTCCGGCCATGGCCACCCTCCCCCTCGATCCCGACGACCCGCGTGTGGTCGGGCCGTACACGGTGCGGGCGCGCCTCGGCGAGGGCGGCATGGGGGTCGTCTACCTCGCCGACGGGCCGGAGGGCCCCGTCGCCCTCAAGGTGGTCCGCCGCCTCCTGGCCGCCGACGAGACCTTCCGGACCCGCTTCCGTCGGGAGGTGCTGTCCGCCCGTCGGGTGAGCGGGCGGGGCGTCGTCCAGCTGCTGGACGCCGACACCGAGAGCGATCGCCCCTACCTGGCCATGGCCTACGTCGAAGGCCCGACCCTGCTCGACGAGGTCACGACCTCGGGTCCCCTGCGCGGCGACCGCCTGCGCGCCCTGGCTGTCGCCCTGGCCGAGGCGGTGGGCACGATCCACCGGGCCGGCGTCACCCACCGGGACCTCAAGCCGGGCAACGTCCTGCTGACCCGGGACCAGCCCGTGGTCGTGGACTTCGGGGTGGCCACGGCCACCGAAGCCACGTCGATCACCGTCGTGGGCACGGTGATGGGATCGCCGGGTTGGATGGCCCCCGAGCAGGTGACCGGCGGGCCGCCCTCCTCCGCCATGGACGTGTTCGCCCTCGGGACCCTGGTGGCCTGGGCGGCCACCGGCCAGAACCCGTTCGGGAGCGGCCGGCCCGAAGCGGTGGCCTACCGCATCATCCACGACGAGCCCGACCTCGAGGGCGTGCCCGAGGACCTCGCGGTCATCGTGCGCCGTGCGCTGGCCAAGGAGCCCGAGGCCCGGCCCTCGGCCGACGAGCTGCTCGCCCTCCTCCTGGGCGACGCCGCCCAGAGCCCGCCGGAGGCCCTCGCCGCCGACGCCACCGCGCTCCTGGCCCGCACCTGGGTGCAGACGCCGGTACAGCCCCCGGCGCCGCCGCCCGCGCCTCCGGTCGCGCCCCTCGCCCGTCCCGGCCGCGCCGAGGCGGAAGCGGGGTCGGCGGACGGCCCTCGTCACCCTCGTCCTCCTGCTCGCCGCCGCCCTCGGTCTGGGCGCCGGCCTCGGCATCCGGGAGTACCAGGACCGTCAGGACCGGGATCAGGCCGCGTCGGAGGACGTCCCGCCGGCCACCACCACGACCACGACGACCACCACCACGATCCCGACCCGACCGATGAGCGTGCGCTGGGTGATCGCTGATGACGCCATCCGGGACATCGGCGCGGCCTGCGAGGCGGCCGAGCCCCACGACGCCGGCGCCACCCTCGAGGTCCGGGACCTCGACGGGGAGGTCCTGGCCGGTCCGGTGGAGGCCGGCGAGGGGACCGCCGAGCCGGGGAACGGCGCCCTCGACGACATCCTCGGGTTCACCACCTGCGTGTACGTCGTCGACTTCGGTCCGGTGGCCGAGACCGAGGGCTACCTCCTGGTGCCCGACACCGGCGACGGGCCCTTCACCGTCGCCCCCGAGGACCTCGATGCGGGCGGCGGCCAGATCGAGATCGTGGTCAACACCGGGCCCTTCTGACCCACCGGGGCAGAACGCGAAGGAGGGGCGGGCCGAAGCCCGCCCCTCCCCCAGAGATCCTGGTGAGGATCAGGCGCCGGAGACGGCACCGCCGACGCTGTCGAACTTGTCCGAAGCGTTCTTGCCCAGGATGGTCACGGCCGCGATGCAGACCACCGCGATCAGGGCCACGAGGAGGGCGTACTCCACCAGCGAAGCGCCACGCTCCGAGTCGCCGAAGCGAGCCCGCAGCCAGGTGGCGAGGAAGTCGTAGGACACCATCATGTTGATTCTCCGTTTTGGATCGTGCCCTTCCCCCTTGCGGGTGAGTCGGGCGGTGTTGTCACCAGGACCATCGGCACCCTCGGGCCGGCACCTGATGGGGAATTCGACCTATTTCTGCCGAAACGCGAAGGAGGGGCGGGCCGAAGCCCGCCCCTCCCCCAGAGATCCTGGTGAGGATCAGCCGCCGGAGACGGCACCGCCGACGCTGTCGAACTTGTCCGAAGCGTTCTTGCCCAGGATGGTCACGGCCGCGATGCAGACCACCGCGATCAGGGCCACGAGGAGGGCGTACTCCACCAGCGAAGCGCCACGCTCCGAGTCGCCGAAGCGAGCCCGCAGCCAGGTGGCGAGGAAGTCGTAGGACACCATCATGTTGATTCTCCGTTTGGATCGTGCCCAGCTCACCCTTCCGAGCCCGCTGGACGTCAATGTCACGATCCCTATCGGCGGGAAACCGAGCCCCCTTGATGGGTCAAATGGCCCAGTCAGGTGTCGTCGTCGCCCGCCAGCGCCGACTGCCGCTCCATCCACCCGACCACCATGTCCTTGAAGTGGCCGGGGTTGTAGATGTCCTCCTCGTAGGACCAGCGGTTGTCGCCGGCGTACTTGAGGAGGGTGAAGTTGTACGCCTGGTGGAGGCTCCCGTCGCCGGGGTCGATCATCCGGTTCCAGACCTGGCAGACCACCCAGCCCCGCTCCTCGTCGATGACGTACCACTCGATCGGGAAGAACTGCATGTCCCGGTTGACGGGCTGGGCCATCGTCGTGGTGATCCAGGTCCGGATCGCCTCGCGACCGCCGAGGGTCCCGTACAGGTGCTCGATGTAGGTCGCGTCCTCGGTGAACAGGTCGGCCCAGGGGTTCCAGTCCCCGCTCGTCCCCGCCGCCAGGGCGACCCGCTGGTAGTGGGCGAAGGCCTCCTCCAGCTCCTCTCGGCTCCAACGGCCCATCAGTCCCCTCCGGTGTCGTCCAGTGCCGCCGCGAGGGCGGCGATCACGTCGGCCTCCGACGTCCCCGGGGTGAGCACCACGGCCACCCCCGCCTCCCGGAGGAGGTCGACATCGGCGTCGGGGATGATGCCACCCACCACCACGGGCGCGGTCACGTCGGCGGCCCGGGCCGCCTCGACCATGCGGGGCGCCAGGGTGAGGTGGCCGCCGTTGTGCATGCTGATGCCGATGAGGTCGGCGTCCTCCTGCTGGGCGGCGGCGACCACCGACTCGGTGCTCTGGCGGAGCCCGAGGTAGATGACCTCGGCCCCGGCGTCGCGCAGCATCCGGGCCACGACCTTGAGCCCACGGTCGTGGCCGTCGAGGCCGAGCTTGGCCAGCACGATGCGGACCGGCCCGCCGTGGGGGGCCTGGAGGCCGGTCACACCGCCGCCCGCTCGACGTAGGTCCCGAACTGCTGCTCGAGGGCCCGGACGATCTCGCCCTCGGTGGCCCGGGCCCGCACGGCGTCGATCATCGGGGGCAGCAGGTTGACCGTCGGCTCCGCGGCGTCGGCGGCGATGCCGGCCAGGGCCCGGTCGACGGCGGCCTGGTCACGGTCCCGCCGGGTGGCCTGCAGGCGGGCCACCTGGGTCGCCTCCACGTCCGCGCTGATGCGCAGCAGCTCACCGGAACGGTCGTCGCCGTCGGTGTAGCGGTTGACCCCGACCACGACCCGCTCGCCGGTGTTGACCGCCCGCTCGTAGCGGTAGGCGGCATCGGCGATCTGGTCCACGATCCAGCCGTTGTCGATGCCGGCCAGGACGCCCTCGAGCATCGAGCCCCCGCCGAGCTCGTCGAGGTGGGCGAAGGTCGCTTCGGCCCGTCGCTCCATCTCGTCGGTCATCCACTCGACATAGGCCGAGCCGCCGAGGGGGTCTGCGGTGGCGGTCACCCCGGTCTCGTGCGCAATGACCTGCTGGGTGCGCAGCGCGATGCGGGCCGCAGCCTCCGACGGGAGGGCCAGGGCCTCGTCGTAGGAGTCGGTGTGGAGGCTCTGGGTGCCGCCGAGGACCGCCGACAGGGCTTGGATGGCCACCCGGGCGATGTTGACCTCGGGCTGCTGGGCGGTGAGCGACACGCCGGCGGTCTGGGTGTGGAAGCGGAGGCGCAGCGAGCGTTCGTCCCGGGCGCCGTAGCGCTCCTTGAGCCAGCGGGCCCAGATGCGGCGGGCGGCGCGGAACTTGCCGATCTCCTCGAAGAAGTCGAGGTGGGCGTTGAAGAAGAAGGACAGGCGGGGCGCGAAGTCGTCGACATCCAGGCCAGAGGCGATGGCGGCCTCGACGTAGGCGAACCCGTTGGCCAACGTGAAGGCCAGCTCCTGGTCCGCCGTCGAGCCCGCCTCCCGGATGTGGTAGCCGGAGATCGACACCGGGTGGAACCGGGGCATCTCCGCGGTGGTGAAGCGGATCAGGTCGGTCACCAGCCGCAGCGACGGCCGGGGCGGGTACAGGTACTCCTTCTGGGCCTGGTACTCCTTCAGGATGTCGTTCTGGATCGTCCCGGACAGGGCCGCCCGCTCGGTGCCCTGCGCCTCGGCCACCGCCACGTACATGGCCATGACGATCGCCGCCGGACCGTTGATGGTCATCGACGTCGACACTGCCCCCAGGTCGATTCCGTCGAAGAGGGCGGCCATGTCGTCGAGGGTGTCGATGGCCACCCCGGCCTTGCCCACCTCACCGAGGGACAGCGGGTCATCGGAGTCACACCCCATGAGCGTGGGCATGTCGAACGCGGTCGACAGGCCCGTGCCCCCCGAGTCCAGGAGCTGGCGGAACCGCGCGTTCGTATCCGCCGCCGATCCGAACCCGGCGAACATCCGCATCGTCCACGGCTTCTCGCGGTACATCGATCCGTACGGGCCCCGGGTGTAGGGGTACTCCCCCGGGCCGGGACCATCGCCGTACACGGGGTCGATCGGGATGCCCGACAGCGACTCGACGGCATCCGGAACCTCGGGGTCGGTCACCGTGCCAGTATTCCCCGCCGTGGAGAAGCTCGTGTACCTCGTGTGGGACCGGCCGAGGGTCGACGGCGCCGAACTGGGCGCCCGCTTCCTCGACGACCTCGCTCCGCGGCTGCTGGCCCTGGGGCCGCACCAGCTGACGCTGCACCTGGATGACGACCAGGCCCCGATCCCGGGTCCCGCACCGGCTCCCGGTCACGAGTTGCCCGTGCGGGCCGCGGTCTCCCTGTTCCTCGACGCCCACGACCACCGGGCGCCCTACGAGGCCGTGCTGGCCGACGTCGGCGTCCGGAGGGCCGGCTACCTGGTCAGCGAGGCGGTCTGGTCCGAGTACGGCGACAACGGTCGGCGCGGCCCGCGGGACTGGTCGGACGGCGAGCGATCACCGGGCATCAGCACCTTCTCGCTGGTGCACCGCAACCCCGCCTTCGACGAGCGCACGTTCCGGGAGTTCTGGCACGGCCACCAGTCCCCCATGTCCGAGGCCGTCCAGCCCCGGTGGCGGTACGTCCGCAACACGGTGGTGCACCCGGTCACCCCGGGGGCCCCACCTGTCGACGGCATCGTCCACGAGGCCTGGCCGTCGATCGAGCTGGTCGAGGACACGGTCGCCTTCCACGAGGGTGACCCCGAGAACATCACCGTGATGCTCGACAGCGTGATGCAGGTCTTCGACATCGCCCGCCTGCGCTCCTTCGCGCTGCAGCGAGTGGATCCTCAAGTCCTGACCCTCACTGGCGGCGGAGGGCGTCTTCGGCTTCGGTCTCGGGATCGAGCCAGGGCTCGCCGTCGACCTCGACGGTGACCTTCTTCAGGATCCCGGTGAAGGCGAAGGGCGAGCGGTAGTCCTTGCAGGGCGGCTCGCCCTCGGCCCGGCCGCAGGTCAGCCCGTTGCCGGTGATCGAGAAGCGGGTCGGCGTCGTGTGCGCCACCGTGCCGTGGCCCCGCTGGACACCGTCCACCCAGATGGTGGCCTCGCCGGCATGGTCGGCCGTGCGGTGGAAGCGATACTCCAGGCGGTGGGGCCCGGGGGCCAGGAAGGCCGGCGCCTCGACGCGGGCCTGGTGGAGGCCACCGGTGTTGTGGACGTAGGCCAGGCGACCGCGGAGCAGGTGGAACGACCACCCACCGAGGATCGAGCCCTGGGCGAGCAGGACGCCCTCCACCCGGTCGACGCCCTCGGGCACCTCGAGCTCGGCCACGATCCGGTGGTCCCGGTTGCGGGTGTTCACCGCCGTCGGCTCGGGCACCATCGAGGTCCCGGGCCAGTACTCGTAGCGGTGGCGGGGCGAGATCCCGGGTGGCCGCCCGAGCACGAACTCCGAGAAGGGCCGGTTGTCGAGCGGCAGGACGTCGTGGCGCTCGGCCTCGGCCCACCACCGTTCGACCAGGTCGGCGAGGACATCGGGGTGCTGGTCGGCAAGGTCCCGGGTCTCGGCGGGATCAGCCGCCGTGTCGTAGAGCTCCCAGACGTCGTCCTCGAGCGGCGGTTCGTCGGCCTGGATCGGGTGGTAGACGACCGCCTTCCACTGCTCGTGGCGGATGGCCCGACAGCCGAACATCTCGTAGTACTGGGTCGTCCGGGGATCCGGTGCCTCGGGATCGGCGAAGGTGGCGGCGAAGCTCGCCCCCTCGACCGGTCGTTGCTCGACGCCGGCGATCACCTCGGGCGCCGGGATCCCGAGCAGGTCCAGCAGGGTGGGGGCGACGTCGATGGCGTGCACGTACTGGTGCCGGATCTCACCCCGGGCATCGATGCCGGCGGGCCAGTGCACGATCATCGGGTCGGCCACCCCACCCTCGTGCACCTCCCGCTTCCAGCGGCGGAAGGGCGTGTTGCCCGCCACGGTCCAACCCCACGGGTAGTTGTTGTGGAGGTCGGGCCCGCCGATGTCGTCGATCCGGGCCAAGCCCTCCTCGAGGGTCCTCGGCAGCATGTTCCAGGGGCGGCCGTCGTTGAGGGAGCCGACCGGCCCGCCCTCGGAGCTGGCCCCGTTGTCGGAGACCACGACGATGATCGTGTCGTCCAGGTCACCGGTGGCGTCCAGCGCGTCCACGATGCGCCCCACCTGGTCGTCGGTGTGGGACAGGTAGGCGGCGAACGCCTCCATGTAGCGGGCGTACAGCCGCCGTTCGTCGTCGTTCAGGTCGTCCCAGGCCGGCACCCAGTCCGGGCGCTCGGAGAGCACCGTGTGCTCCGGGATCAGGCCCATGGCCTTCTGGCGGGCGAAGGTCTCGTCGCGCCAGGCGTCCCAGCCGTCGTCGAAACGACCGAGGTAGCGGTCTCGCCACTCGGGCGGGGACTGGTGGGGCGAGTGGCAGGCGCCAGGGCAGAACCAGGCGAAGAACGGCTTGTCGGGATCGGCTGACCGCAGGTCGTGCACGTAGGCGATGGCGTGGTCGGCCAGGTCCTCGGTCAGGTGGTAGCCGTCCTCGTAGGACCGGGGCTGCTGGGTGAGGTGGTTGTCGGAGACCAGGGCCGGGCCGAACTGGTGGGTCTCGCCCTCGAAGAAGCCGTAGAAGCGCTCGAAGCCCCGGCCCAGCGGCCACCGGTGGCGAGCGGCACCCTCGTGCAGCTCGTCCTCGGGCGTGAGGTGCCACTTCCCGATCGCCCACGCCGCGTAGCCCTCGGGCACCAGGGCGGCCGGCAGCATCCCGCACGAGGCCGGGATGCGGGCGTCGTAGCCCGGGAACCCCGTGGCCAGCTCCACGATGCGGCCCATGCCGACCGAGTGGTGGTTGCGACCGGTGAGCAGGCAGGCCCGGGTCGGCGAGCAGAGCGCCGTGGTGTGGAAGTTGGCGTAGCGCAGCCCGCCGTCGGCGAGGCGGTCGAAGGTCGGCGTGTCCAGGTCCGACCCGAAGCACCCGAGCTGGGCGAAGCCGACGTCGTCGAGCACGATCAGCAGGACGTTGGGGGCGCCCTCCCGGGCCCGCACCGGCTCGGGCCACCACGGCGTCGCCTCGTGGTGGTACCGCCCGATCCTCCCCCCGAACTCCCCCGGTTCCATGCCGCGATCCGTGGCACGGCCCGGTCGTCGCCCGGTCCCGAGCATCGCATCGAAGAATCGTCCTGGAGATGGGCGCTGAAAGACCTTGACTGTCACATCACAACTTCAGTAGAGTTACGTACAGATGTTCGATCCGACTTCCGCGTCCTGTGCGCACGGGATCTCGGGCCAAGCTCGTGCCGGGCCCTGGATCCGGATCGCGTACAGCGGGACCGAAGCGGCGCGAGCTCGTCAAGGAGATCGCCCGCTCCGAGCGGCTGCTGGCCGGAGCCCGGATCCGGCTGGCGAAGCGGATCGACGACTCGGTGGCCGGGGCCGAGGGCGAGGACGGGCCCGGGCGGTGGCTGGCCAAGCAGACGGGGCAGAACCCGAAGGACGCGGCCAAGGACATCGAGACCTCCAAGCAGCTCGACGACCTCGACGCCACCGACGAGGCGCTGGCCAACGGCGAGCTCTCCCCCACCCAGGCCCACGAGGTCTCCTCGGCCGCTTCGGCCGATCCGACCGCCGAGAAGGGCCTCCTGGAGACCGCCAAGAACGCGTCGGTGCCCGAGCTCCGGCGCAAGGCCAAGAAGGTCCGGGCGGCGGCGACCAGCAACGAGGACAAGGCCAAGCAGGCCCATGCCAACCGGGACCTGTACTCCGGCACCGACGAGGAGACCGGCCGAGGGCTGGCTCCACGGCAAGGGGCCCGGTCGCCCGGATCGCCGAGATCCTCGCCTTCCTCGAGCCCTGGATCCAGGCCGAGTTCGCCAAGGCCCGGCGCGAGGGCCGCCACGAGCGCCGCGGGGCCTACGCCTTCGACGCCCTCGCCGCGGCCCTGCGCCTTCGCCGCCGCCTGCCGGACCGGGCGGCAGGCCGCCGAAGCGGCTCGGCCCGGCCCGGTCGGACCGCCGGCCAAGATCCTCGTGCGGGCCGACCTCTCGGCCATCCGCCGGGGCGACACGATCCCCGGCGAGACCTGCGAGATCGACGGTCTCGGCCCGATCGCCGTCGCCGACGCTGCTCGAGTTCCTTCCCCAGGCCGCCATCGACCTGATCCTCACCGACGGGGTCGACGTGTTCAACGTCACCCACTTCGGCCGGCGGGCCAACGCCCGCCAAGCAGGTCGTGCTCGACTGGTTCGGCGGGCAGTGCACCCGCCGTGGGCTGCACCGGCCACCCGCCACCTGCAGGTCGACCACCGCATCGACTGGGCGAAGATCAAGATCACCGAGCTCCGCAACCTCGACTGGCTCTGCGTGGACTGACCACCGCCGCAAGACCCACGAGGGCTGGGCCCTGGTCCACGGCCGAGGGCAAGTCGCCGGATGGTGCCGCCCGACGACCCGGCGCACCCGAAGAACAGCAACGCCCCACCCGGCAGCCGGTCCGAAGCCGCCTGACGGAGATCGGTCGTTCCGGCCGACGAGAGCCGGACCGCCGGCACCTGCCGTGGTACGAACAGGCGGTGAGCGACGAGCGGACGGCGGGCCAGGTCCGACGGCGGCACTTCGCCGACGAGGCCAGCCGCAGCCTCTTCGTCCTCCCCGCCCTGATCGTCGTGGCCTCGGCTGTGCTCGGCGAAGTGCTGGCCGAGGTCGACGACCGCATCGACCCCGGCACGCTCCCCGGGTTCCTGGAGACCACCCAGGACAGCGCTCGGGCGATCCTCGGCGCGATCGCCGGCGGGACGATCACCGCAGCTGCCGTCGTCCTGTCCTTCACCCTCGTCGCCGTCCAGTTGGCCTCGAGCCAGTACTCGCCCCGGACCCTCGGCCGCTTTCTGGGCGACCGGTTCCAGCAGGTGGTCATGGGCGTGGTCGTTCGGCACGTTCACCTATTGCATCGTCGTCCTGCGGGAGGTCGACCCGGCCGGGACCGGCGCCGAGGCGGCCGGGCCGCAGATCGCCACGACCGGCGCCGTCCTCTTCGCCATCGCCGCCCTGCTCGCGGTGCTGGCGTCGATCGATCACACCGCCCGCAGTCTGCAGGTGGAGTCCATCGCTGAGCGGGTGTCACAGGCGGCCATCGCCATCGCCCGAGCGCAGTACCCCCTGCTCGACGGGCCCGCGGCCACGCCCGAGGTCCGGCCCGAGCCCCCCGCCGGGGCGCTCGTCGGTCCCGGCCTACGTGACCGGTTGGCTGCAGCAGTTCCCGCCCCGGGCCGCAGCCAGTGGCCTCCCGGCGGGCAGCACAGCACTGCTCCACGTGGCCGTCGGCGGTCATGTGGTGGAAGGTCAGCCGCTGGCCACGGTCTGGCCCGTTCCGACTCGGCCGGCCGAGGTGATCGCAGCCCTGCAGGACGCCGCCGACCTCGGCTCGACCCGGACCATGCAGGACGACGTGGGCTTCGGCGTGACCCAGCTGGTGGACATCGCGGCCCGTGCCCTCTCTCCGGCCATCAACGATCCCTACACGGCCCGGGAGATCATCCTCCGCCTGACGCCCCTGCTCACCGAGCTGGTCACCCGCGACCTCACGTCTCGGCCCGTCATCGACGGCGACCGGGTCGTGCACCCGGCCCCGGGCTGGGATCTCGACGACTTCCTCGACCTCGCCGTGGGCAGCCTGCGCTGGCACGCCCGCGAGCAGCCCTGGGTCCTGATGACCCTCATCGAGCAGCTCGGCGCCCTGCGCGAGGTCGCCGTCGAGCCGACCCCGGTCGCGCACCAGGCCGCGGACCTGCTGGGCGAGCTGCACCGTCTCGCCCCGGTCGACGCCGAACGGGTCCGCGACGGCCGCCCGACGAGCCGGCTGGGACGCCTGACCCGGCCCCTGCACTACGGTCCGGCGCCGTGACGGTCGAACAGGAACGCATCGGCGACGTGGCGGTCATCCGGGTGGATGACGGGAAGGCGAACGCCCTCGGCTTCGACGTGCTCGACGGGCTGCTCGGCGCGCTCGACGACGCGGCCGACGCCAAGGCGGTCTGCATCATCGGGCGACCCGGCCGGTTCAGCGCCGGCTTCGACCTGAAGGTGATGCGCTCCGAGCGCATGGTCGAGCTCATGACCAAGGGCTCCGACCTGGCCCTGCGCCTCGTCGGCCACCCCGCCCCCGTCGTGCTCGGGGTCACGGGCCACGCCCTGGCCATGGGGGCGGTCCTCATGCTCACCGCCGACTGGCGGGTCGGGGCCGAGGGCGACTTCAAGCTCGGCCTCAACGAGGTCCGCATCGGCCTGTTCGTGCCCGGCTTCGCGGTGGACCTCGCCGACTACCGGCTCTCCCGGCGCCACCTCACCGAGGCCGTGCAGCTGGCCGAGGTCTACGACCCCCAGGGGGCGCTGGCCGCCGGCTTCCTCGACGAGGTCGTGGACCTCGACGCGGTCGAGGCGAGGGCCATCGAGAAGGCCACGGCCTGGGCCGCCGACCTCGACCCCGGGGCGTTCACCCGCACCCGCGAGATCACCCGCGGCCCGCTGCTGGAGAAGCTCCGGACGTCCCTCGGCTAGCTGTCGGCCAGCTCACCTGTCGCACCGCCTGAGGCGACTGCCGGCTGCCCCTCCCGGAGGGATGATCGTCGACCCGTGACACGATGGGTGTCACAATCGGGGGCATCCATGGACGACGCTGACCTCGAGCTCCGCTTCGCCCCCGACACCGAGGCCCTCGCCGGGATGCGGCGCGAGCTCGGCGAGTGGCTGACCCGGCGCGACACCCCGATCGACGTGGTCGACGAGCTCGTCCTCGCCGCCGAGGAGCTCTGCGCCAACGCCATCGAGGCCGCGGTCGGTGGGGTCGTGCACCTCGAGGCCCGGTGTGACGGTTCCGCCGTGCACCTGGCGGTGAGCAACGCGGGCCACGCCCCCGACGACCTCAGCCGCGTCGAGCCGATCGCCGAGCGGGGGAACACCATGCAGGAGCGGGGTCGGGGCCTGATGATCGTGCGGGCCGTCACCGACTCGCTGGCGATCGTCAACGTCGACGGACACACGGTCGCCCGCGCGGTCCGCCTCCTCGATCCCTGAGCGCCTCAGAACTGGACGTCGCCGGCGCCGGACTCGGTCACGCCGGTCGTGCTGGTCGCGTTGCCCGCCGGGTCGTAGGCCGAGGAGGACGGGGTCCACGTGGCGTTGGTCGGTGACGCGACCGTCCCCGTGGCCCCGCTGGGTGTGCCCAACGTGAGGACGACCACCGAGCCGATCAACTGCATCGTCGACCCGGTGAAGTCCCGAGTCGTGGTCACGTACCCGGTCTGGGTCAGGAAGGCGGTTCCGAGGGGCAGGGGCGAGCCCGAGATGTCGCGGACCTGGATCCGGTCGCCACCGTTGTTGTCGGTGATCCGCACGGTCACGGTCGTGGCCTCGCCGCCCCACCCTCCGAGCACCGAGTCGGGGTCGAGGGGCTCGGTGTAGGTGAAGCGCACGAGGTCGCCGGCCTCGGCCCTGCCCGGCGTCGTCCCACCGTTGAGCGCCTGGATGTCAGCCCCCGCTGGGGCGGTGTTGTCGACCACGACCGGGAACGACAGGGCCCCCGTGGCATTGCCCGCGGCGTCGGTGGCCGAGACCGTGAACGACCTGGTGCCCGCGGGCTGGGGGTTGGTGGCCGTCAACGGCGCACTCCGGCGGTTGTAGGTGACCGAGCCGACGGTGAAGGATCCGCTGGCCAGGGCCACCGCCGTGCTCCCCGTCGTCAGCCCGGCCACGTTGGCGGTCGCCGTGGCCACGCCGGTCGCCGGATCGCCCGGGTCGACCACGTTGGCGTAGATCCGGTAGGTCCCGCCCTGGCGGATGGCTCCCGTGGCGCCACCGGCGGTCTTCTGGAGGACGGCGGCGACCGTCGGGGCCGTGGCGTCCACCGCCACGGTGGGGCCCTGTCCGCCGAGGGGGCCGACCCAGGCGCCCCGCACCGCGGGATCCGGTAGGCCCATCGCCCGGTGGGCAGGGGGGTCTCCACACACGACGTCGAGGCCACGGTGCCCGAGCAGGCCCCGGTGGCGGCCGTGGTCGCCGTGGTCGCCGTGTCCACCCTGGTCACCTGGTAGCCGGTGACGGGCGCTCCCGTCGCCAACGTGGTGGCCGACCAGGTGACCGTCGCGGTCCGGCCGGAGACCGAGGTCGCCGGGGTCGCCGCGGTGGACACCGAGGTCGCCCGGCTGCCGCCGGCGACCGCACCTGAGGAGAGCCAGGAGGCCGACACCGGAGCCGCGAACGTCAGGACCGTCGCCACCACGGTGGCCGCGGCCCGGGGGCGGGAGCGCATGATCGACAGATCGTGGGCCGCAGGCCGGCCGTCCCGTCAGGGACAGCCGGCCCGGGCCGACGGATCAGGCGTTGCTGGCGCCGGCGAGGGTGACCGGCACCGTGAAGGCCGCACCCTGGCAGGAGGTGTGCGAGGCGTTGCTCATGGCCACCGTGCCCGACAGGGTGAAGGTGCCTTGGCTGTTGGCCGCCACGTCGAGGGCCAGGCCGGTCTGGTTCGTGAACGACACACCGGTGGCGGCCGTGCAGGAAGCGCCGGCGTCGGAGGTGATCGCCCCGTTGCCGGCCACCCCGGTCACCCGCACCGGGTAAGGGTTCGGGTTGTCGATGCGCAGGCGCAGGTCACCGGTCGCCCCGGGGTACAGGGTCGCCGGCGTCGTGGCCGACACGTCGACCGTGGTGAGGGCCTGGGCGCTCTGGGCCCGAGCCGACGCATCGCCGCTGCCGTTGGTGGTCCAGGCCGCAAAGGCGACCGAGACGCCGAGGCCGATGAGCAGGACGATCGTTGCCGCCAAGCCCCGTCGGGAGAGGTTCTTCATGGGTATCGCTTCCCTTCAAAGGGGGGGACCGCCATCGGTCCCTTGCCGCTCCTCCTATCGATCATTGCAACCGGGACTTGACCCATTTCTGACTCATGAGTCGGTTTTGTGGCTCAGCGTGGGCCGAACGGCCCAGCGGCCCTGGCCGAGCGCTTTCTCGAGCGCTACGACGTGATGATCGACCGCAGCCTCGACGCGCCCCACACCCTCGTGCACCGGGACTTCCGGGTCGACAACATGCACTTCGACGACGGCGAGCCGGTGGTCTTCGACTGGGGATCGGTCGGCCACGGGGGTGGGCTCTATGACTTCGCCTACTTCGTCGGGGGCAGCATGACCATCGAGGACCGGCGGGCCCACGGTCCCGAGCTGCTCGACCGCTACCGCTCGGCCCTCGCCGGGGCCGGCATCGAGATCGACGACACGACGCTCCGCGAGTGGCACGACGTCGGCACCCTGTTCTGCCTCGTGGTGCCGATCCTGGCGGGGGCAGCGTCCTCGACGCCCGGGACGAGAAGGGCGACCGCCTTATCGCCGAGGGTCTACGCCGACTCTTCAGCTATCTCCACGACGAGGGCTCGGTGCGCTTCCTGGACTGACCGGCAGGGGGACCTTCAGCACGGCCAACGCACAGTCCACGAGGAGCCGACGGGTGACGGGGTCGTCGAAGTCGACCACCTCGTCGGCCGCGGCGAGGGGCCGCACCACCGATCCCAGCGCCGCCAGCGAGCGGGTCGCGGCGAGGGGCGAACCCTCCGTCCCCACCGTGATCGCCAGGAACCGTGCGGCGCGGGCACCGACCTGGAGGTCCGGATCCAGGTGGGCGTTGACCGACCGGTCGATGATGACCATGGTGGCCACGTCGCGGTTGTCGGCGACGAGGTCCACGATCTCGGCGATGAGCCGACGCCGGACCCGGTTGGGGATCGGCTGGAGCGCCTCGACCCGGTCGAGCAGCCCGTCCAGCTGGCCGATGAACGGCATCACGACCTCCCGCAGGAGCGCCGCCTTCGACTTGAAGTGGTGGAGCACCGCCGAACGGGTGATGCCGAGCTCGTCCGCGATTCCGGCGAGGGTCGCCCGGTCGTAGCCGTCACGACGGAAGGCCGCGACCGCGGTCGCCATGATCGCGGCGCGGGTCCGTTCGCCCTTGGTCCCCTCGACCGCGGGCCTCGGTGCGCTCATCGGCCCTGGGCCCTTCGTCGGGGGCCCTGACCAAAACCGACTGACCAGTCAGTCATAGACTGAAGCGGTCGCCCGTACGGCCGACAGGAACCGAGCTGCTCGGGCCCAGATGACATCGCGATGTCCGGCAGGGACATGGCAAGGGCGTGATGTCGCTGGGCCTGGGCTGCCGGCCGATCGATGGGCATCGTCGGGGCATCGGCACATCCGACCCGCACCTCGAGTCCGATGCCCGCACGACACCCGGTCACCGGCGGCGGGGTCGGGCCCGCGGTCGTCGCCCGGCGTCTCCATCCGGACAACCTAGGTGACCCCCCTGCCTGCCGGGCGACCCTCGTGCGCCGTCGACGGGCGTCAGCGGGTGGCGTCGCGACGGTTCCCTACACTCGGCCGCCATGTCCGGGCTGGTCGACGGGTCTCCCCCTCCACGGTGTGCGCCTCGTCGCCCTCGAGTCCCACGAGGACGATCGCGGCCGGTTCACCGAGGTGTTCGCCCAGCACTGGGACACCGGCATCGATCCCGTGCAGTGGAGCGTGGTGACCTCGGTGGCCGGCACCCTGCGCGGGATGCACCTGCACCGGCGCCACACGGAGTACCTGCATGTCGTGTCCGGCCACCTGAGCATCGGGCCTGTTCGACGCCCGGCCCGCCTCGCCCACCGAGGGCGAGCGCGGCCCGCTACGAGCTGCTCGGCGGACGTGCCCGCCTTCCTCACGTTCCCGGAGGGCCTCGTCCATGGCTGGCTCGCCCATGAGCCGACCGTGCACCTCCAGGCGGTCTCGGAGGCCTACGTCTCCTACGCCGGCGACGACAACGAGGGCTGCCACTGGTCGGACCCCGATCTCGGCCTCACGTGGCCCTTCACCCCGACCCTCGTGGCCGAGCGGGCCGACGGCTTCGGCTCCCTGCGGGACCTGCTCAGCCGCCGCTGAGCCGCCGACGCAGCCGCCGTCCGGGGCGACGGGCCTGCCGGTAGAGGTCGTCGGGCATCCAGCTGCGGGCCCAGCGCCCGAGTCGGGACGAGCGCGCCTCGGCGAGGTCCCGCAGGAGGTCGGCCCCCTCCCTGGTCGTCGCCTCCAGCACGGCCCGGGCCAGCTCGGCGCCCAACCCGGGATCGGCCAGACGAGAGGCCCACCGCTCCTGCACCTCGAGGCGCTGGGCGACGGTCCAGTCCCGAGGGCGCTTGAAGCTCAGGACGGTCGGCCAGGCCGTCGACGCCACCCGGATCCCGGGCTGGTCCAGGAACTGGACCCACATGTGGCGGTCGGTCGGTCGGTCGGTCGGGGTCCGGCGCCACCCGTGGGGCAGCGCGCCGGTAGGCCGCCATCGTGTGGCCCGCCATGGAGAGCGGCAGGACGTTCGGTCGTGTACCAGGCCCGGGCCCGGTCCCGCGGATCGCCGGAGATCCAGGGTGTGCGGACGCCCGGGGCCGGTCGTCCTCGCCGCATCACGAACCGCAGGGTGTGGCCGAAGTCGGCGTCGGCCAGGACCTCGCCGCATCTCGGCGACGTGGTCGGGCAGCCACAGGTCCCGGTCACACAGGTAGAGCACCAGCTCCCCGCGGGCCTCGTCGGTGAGCACCTCGGTGACGGTTCGCGCTCGCCTCGACTGTCGTCCTTCGGGAACTCGAAGAACCGGACCCGGGGGTCAGCGGCCTCGGCCCAGGCCCGCGTGCCGTCCGCGGCGCCGTCACCGATCACCAGCACCTCGAGATCGGTGACCGTCTGGGCCAGGACGCTGCCCACCGAGTGGGCCAGGAGGGCGGCCCGCTCGCCCGGTGGTGGGGACCACGACGGAGGCGATCACAGCCCGGCCCGGTCCCGCAGGGCCTGCACCGCCTCCACCACCGCCAGGCCCTCGGCGGCGTCGCTCTTCGGCGGCGGGCCCGCCGTCGAGGTGGTCGAGGAACGCGGCCAGCTCCCGGCGCAGGGGCGGGTCGGGGGCGAACGGCACCTCCTCGGTGACGCCAGTCGCCGGCCGCTCGACCCGGACCGACGTGGCGTCGTCACCGTCGAGCACGGCGACCGCGTCCTCGCCGTGGACCCGGACCTCCCGACGCTTCACGCGGTGACGGGTCGACGCCTCGATCACCAGCCACGGATCGTCCCCGCAGAGGCCCCCAGAGACCGAGCGGCCGGCCGGCGACGACGTCGGCCACCGCCGCCCGGGCCGGGGATGTGGCCGAGGACCTCGATGGCGACCGTCAGGTCGTGGGGCACCAGCGTCCACACGGGATCGGTGTCGAGACGGGGGCTCGGCCCGTTCGACCCGGGTCGAGCTGACACCCTGCACCGGCGCCCAGCGCACCCGATCGGGCGAGCGCCCCGAGGCACTCGATGCCGGGGTGGTAGCGCCAGACGTGCATCAGGTGGATCCGGTCCGCCCGCCAGGGCCACCAGGTCCCGGGCGTCGGCCACGTCGGTCGTGAACGGCTTCTCACAGAAGATCGGGCACCCCCCGGTCCACCACCGAGCCGCACGACCTCGGCGTGGGTCGTCGCCGGCGTGGCCACGACGACGCCGTCCACGTCCGGCAGGTCGAGGGCACCGGTGCACGGCGCCGTCCTCGCCGGACGGGTCGGCGACCATCACCTCGGCCCCGAGGTCGCGCAGGTCCCGCAGGACGTAGCGGCCCCACCGCCCACAGCCGACCAGCCCGATGCGACTCACAGCCAACCGCCTCGCCCACCGCCGCCAGCGGTGGCCGCGGACCCGGCTGCGGCGCATCGGGCGGCCCGGTGTAGACGTCGTCGGGCCCGATCCGGTTGTCGAGGGGCGCGTCCCGCCGGTCAGCGCTCGATGTTGGCCAGCAGGATGGTGAAGGCCCGCTCGTCCCGATCGGCCAACCGGGGTGACGATGTGCGGGGTGATCAGCAGGTTCGGGGCCCGCCAGAGGGGGCTGCGCATCGCCAGCGGCTCGCCGTCGACGACATCGGTGGCCGCGCCCCGAGCTGGCCGCTCCGCAGCGCGTCGACCAGCGCGACCTCGTCGACCAGGCCGCCCCGGGCCATGTTCACCAGCAGGCCGCCCCGGGGCATGGCGGCCAGCTGCTCGCGCGCCGATCAGGTGCCGGGATGCCGTCGTTGAGGGACGCAGCGAGGACGACGGCGTCGGCCTCCGCCAGGAGCACGTCGACCGCCTCACCCTCGATCGGCGCTGGTCACCCGCTCGAAGGGCCCGTCCACCGGCTCGTCCCGCCGCCGGTGGCCGAGGACCCGCATCCCGAGTGCCGCACAGAGCTCGGGCCACGGCCCGACCGGTGTGCCCGGTGCCGACCACCAGGACCGTCCGGCCCCGGAGGGCACGGCGGTCACCCTGGCCCCGACAGCCCCCAGACCCGCCACCGCTGCGCCCGCTGGAACCGGGCGTGCTCGCCGTTGAGGGCCAGGAGGAAGTAGCAGGGCGTGCTCGGCCAGGGCGTCGCGCCGACCGCCCGGCGCCGCAGGTGACCGACGACACCCCGGTCGAGGAGGGGGCGCGAGGTCCGCGCCGTCGAGGCCGGCGTGGGGCGACGTGCACCCACGCCAGGCGAGAGGCGCCCGCCAGGTCGGCGCCCGGATCACTCGCCGATGACGACGACGTCGGCGTCGGATGCCAACGCCGTCGGGATCGGTCAGCACGCGGCCCGGGCTCACCGCGACCTCGAGCCGCCGGTGCTGGTCCTCGGTCAGCGGGACGGTGACGAGCAGCTCGTCGATCAGCGGCATCAGGCGCCGTGCGAGCGTCGAGCCACCGCGGAGCTGGCCGGCCCACCTCGGCGGCGGCCACGGCGAAGGCCTCCTCGTCGATCGGCCGGGTGCGGACGGCCCGGTCGTCGGTGCTGGCCGTTGCAGTACGGGACGTTGTGGGCGAGCTCGAAGACGGCCCGCTC
The DNA here is from genome assembly GCA_963748285.1 of uncultured Microthrixaceae bacterium. Lineage (GTDB taxonomy): Bacteria > Actinomycetota > Acidimicrobiia > Acidimicrobiales > DATDAH01 > DATDAH01. The sequence continues at coordinate 202,177 of CAVVIF010000008.1, read as the reverse complement.
GATCTGGCTGTCCAGCGGCGCCGGCGGCAGGTACACCCGGTGGTCCATCGGCCGCCGCGGTAGCGGGACTCGGCCAGGTTGTAGTGGATGTGGGGGCTCGGCGCGGAGGCAGATCCACCCGCAGGATCTCGTCCGACCGGTGGAACAGGGAGAAGGCCGGGTCCTGTGTCGTCCTCGATGCGCAGCCAGTAGACCTCGAGGCGGTAGGGCTCGGGGACCGTTACCTCCCGGTGGTCGGCGGTGGTGTAGCGGGGCCAGGAGGCGGCGGAGAGCACCGGCACCGCGATCCGACGAGGCAGCCGGCGGAGGTACCGCTTGGGTATGCGGCGCGCCCAGCGCAGGGAGACGCGTCGCACTCGGGCCCACACGGGCCTCATCATCTCAGTCCGTCGGGTCGAACGGAACGGACCGGGGTCCCGCCATGGTGGGACGTCAGCTGGATTCTCCCGCCCGGGGGTCACCCAGGAGGTAGCGGGGGCCGGCCCCGTGGGTGCTCGCGACGTCGCCCGGGTTGTAGAGCCGGCACACCTTGAACGACAGGCAGCCACACCCGATGCAGGAGTCCAGCTGGTCCCGGAGGCCCTCCAGGACGGCGATCTGGGCGTCGAGGCGGGGGCGCCAGGCCTGCGACAGGCGGGCCCACTCCTTCTCGGTGGGCGCCCGCGACGCCGGCAGCGTCGCCAGCGCCTCGCGGATCTCGTCCAGGCTCAGGCCCACCCGCTGGGCGACTCGGATGAAGGCGATGCGCCGCAGCTCGCTGCGGTGGTAGCGCCGCTGGTTGCCCAGCGTGCGCTCGCTGTGCACCAGCCCCTCGTTCTCGTAGAACCGCAGGGCCGAGTGGGCGATGCCGGCGCGGGTCGCCACCTCGCCGATGGTCAGGAGCTCGTCGATGGCCGGAGACTAGTCCTTGACCTCAAGTGAAGTCGAGGTCGTACGGTGCCCGGCATGCCTCCCCCGCCCCTGCGGACCGACGTCCTCTCCGACGCCCAGCTCACCGACGCAGTCGCCGATCGCCTCGCCCACCCGAAGGCCGACGGGGTGAACTCGTTCACCCTCCATGCCCCGCTCGAGCTCCTGGCCCGCACCGCGCTCCTGCCCCTCGTCGAGCCCGACGCCCGCGACGCGGCCCGCGACCGGCTGGCCGGGCTCGGCGAGGCCTATCGGGACGCCGGCGACGAGGTCGACGAGCCGGCACCGCGGGCCTACGACGACCTGGCCACCGCCGCCGAGCACCTGACCGCGGCCGTCAGCGCCGGCGCGATCGACGACGCCGACGGCACCGCGGCATGGCTCGCGGCCCGGGCCACCCCGGTGCAGCTGGCCGCACTCCTCGCCGACGATGTCATCCCGAGGCTCTCGGCCGCCGGCCACGGCAGCATCCTGCTGTTCCTCCTCCCCCGGGTGGCCCCCCGCAGCCGGGCCGCCGCCCGTCCCCTCCGGGGCCTGGTCCGGGAGCTGGCCCGACAACCCGACTGGGGCCTCACGTGGCACCTCGACCGAGGCCCGGCACCGACGGGCGGCGGTGACCTCGTTGCGGCCCTGCGGAAGCCCCGGTCACCCGGTGACCCGGGGAGCGACTTCATCTTCCCCACGATGTCCCTGGTCGAGGGCTCAGGGCTGGCCGAGGAGCTGCTCGACGGGCCGACCCGGACCGTCTCGCTGAGCCAGGCCGTCGAGGACCTCCAACGCCTCGCCGCGGCCTCCATGCTCCAGGACACCCCGGAGGCCGCGCCCTACGGGTGGAGCCATTGCCTCACCATGCCCCAGGCGGTGCTCGGCCTCGCCCGGGCCGGGGCCGCCGACGCCGAGCGGGCCATCGCCGTCGCCGCCACCTTCGTCCTCGGCTTCCGGGCCACCCAGGGCACCGTGGCGGTCGACCCGACCTGGTCCCCCCGGGCCGTGGGCGAGCCACTCGACGCGTTGGACGGGACGCCGGCCGAGGCCGCCGCCGGGGCCTGGCACGCCACCAACGGCGAGCGGGCCGCCGTCGTGGCCCGCCTCGCCTCGCGGGCCGCGGCCCACGAGGACGCCCACCTGGCCAAGTACACGTTGGCCTGCTTCGATGCGGCGCGGGACGACCCGGGAGCCTCGAGGCTCTATCTCGCCGCCGCCGCCCACTTGTCGGCCTGGTGGCGGGCCCTGGCGGCCTGATCACCTTCTGGTTCGTCGGCCTTCCGGGTAGGTCACCTGCTCACCCCCGACAAGGAGATCGACATGGCAGGCGAGATGGATCAGGCCAAGGGCCGGGCGAAGGAAGCGGCCGGTGCGCTGACCGACGACGACGACCTGAAGGCCGAAGGCAAGGCCGACAAGGCCGGCGGGAAGCTCAAGAATGCCGTCGACACCGTGAAGGACAAGGTCGATGACACGATCGACAACGTCCGGGACCGCGCCGACCGCAACTGATCGACCACGGTTGCATCCCCCGCACGACGACTCGTGCGGGGGATGCGCCGTTTTCCAGCCCGCCACGAGGCGCAGCAACAGCGGGTGGTAGTCCGCCACTGCCTTGGTGGGGCGGTCCTCCTGTTTGGCGTCGTCATCCCAGCGCCGGAGCTGGACGGCCTCCTGCCACCCCTCCCCCGCCCGGAAGGCCCCGACCTCGGCCGGGGTCATCGGCCCGCCTTGGACCTCGAGGCTGCGCACCGACACCGCCGACAGCACGGCCAGGTAGTCGGGCTCCGTGGCACACAGGTACCGCTTCGCCGCGACGTGCAGCCCGACGGGCGCGGTGACCTCCGGGCCGAACCACTGCCGGAGGTAGCGCTCACCGACCTGGTCGTGGGCCCGGTCGGCGGCGGCGAGGTCGGCGTCGATGAGCAGCCGTCCGACGTCGTGGAGCAGGGCGGCGGCCACCGCGGTGTCCGAGGCCCCCGCCGCCTCCGCCTGTTCGGCGGCCTGCAGGGCGTGCTCCCGCTCGGTGACCACCTCGTCGTACATGGCGGTGGCCAGGTCGCTCTCGAAGAGGGCCAGCAACTCGTCCAGGGCCGGGCTCACGGGACCGGTCGCCCGAGGAAGTCGTCGGTGATGCTCAATCGGGCCCGGTCGCCCTCCCCGTCCAGACCGGCGAAGGTCGCCTGCTTGTCCTCGTAGTAGGTCGCCCGGAAGTCCCCTGTGGCGGCCGCGTTGTAGGTCAGGTAGAGGGCCCGCCGGGGCCGATCGGTGACGTTGGTCCCGCTGCGGTGGGGGACATAGGAGTCGAACCAGAGCAGGTCGCCGGGAACCAGCTCGACGGGATGCCAGTCGAGCGCCGCGACGACCTCGTCGCTCAGACCCCGCAACCCGTCCATCGCCAAGACCTCGCGGGGTCGACCGTCGGCGACCCAGAGGCAGCCGCTGGCCTCGGTGGCCGCCTCCAGCGGGAGCATGCAGCTGACGTGGAAGTCGACGAACCGGTAGGCCGGGGCGTCCTGGTGCGGGGCGAAGCCCGCCCCGCCGGGCGGCTTGTAGTTGACCTTCTCCTTGTAGAGGGCGGCGGGCTCGCCCAGCAGCTCACCGGCCAGGTCGGGCACGAGGCCCTGGGTGAGCAGCGACCGCAGACCTGGGTGATGGCCGACGAGGTCCTCGCTCCGGGCGAGCGCGGGGCCGATGTCGGTCTGCTCGAAGTGGTGGAGGCCCGGTCCGTCGACCGCGGCCCACGCCGCGACCTCGTCGACCCAGGCGGTGACCTCGGCCACCTGCGCCGCCGTGAGCACGTCCCGCAGCACGAGGTACCCGTCGCGCCCATAGGCCGCCTGCTGCCCGGGGTCGAGGATCACGGCTCCACCTCGACGGCGAGGCCGACGAGCAGTGCGTCCAACCCGATGGCGAAGGTGCGGTCGAGCGCCTCGCGGGAGACCCCACGCGTGCGCAGCCGGGGGGCGTCGAGCAGCACCGCACCGGCGAAGTAGCGGCCGACGACCCGCACGACGACCGCGGCGTCGCGGGGTTCGAGCCGGCAACGGGCCAGCGCCTCGACGACCGCGGCGCTGATGCGGCCGAGGTGGGACAGCCGCTGCGGCGCGATCACGAGCGGGATCAGGTCGATGCGATCGAGCAGGGCGCCGTCGACTGTCGGTGGCCCAGCTGGCCACCACCGCCCGCCAGTCCTCGTCGTCGGAGATGCGGACGGGCGAGAGCACGCGTTCGACCATTCCGTCGTACAGGTCCTCCTTGTCCGACACGTGGTTGTAGAGCGACATCGTCCCGGCGCCGAGCTCGGCCGCGAGGCGCCGCATGCTCAGCTCGGCCAGGCCGTCGCGCTCGGCGACGGTGATGGCGGCGTCGATGACCCGCTCCCGCGTGAGCGCCGAGGCGGTACCGGTTCCTACGACCACGTCGAAAGGCTAGGTCTCGGGGGCGGTGAGGCCCGACACCGGCCGTTGGGGTCACGTACGCTGTACGGCGTGACGACGATCCCCTCCCCCTCATCGCTGACGGCACCCCTGGAGGACGCCCAGGTGGCCCCCCGGGCGACCACCGTCACCGGTTGGATGGCGGTGGCCGGGCTCTCGTCGCTCGGCGCCGGTGCCATCCACGCCGCGGCGATCGGCGTCCACGCCGAGCACCGCCCCGCGGCCATGACCTTCGTCGTGATCGCCGCCCTCCAACTGGCCTGGGGTGCGTTGGCCCTCGTCCGCAACAACCGCCTCATCGCCCTCGCCGGTGCCGCCATCGGCGTGGGGGCCGTCGTGGGCTGGGTCTGGGCGAAGGCCTGGGGCATCTCGTTCATCGCCGGTCTCGACGTGGCCGAGCCCGTGCAGACCGCCGACGGCCTGGCCGCCGGCCTGGCCGCAGCCAGCGTCCTGCTGATCGGCCTCTCGCTGCGCAACGACCGCAAGGGCACCACGGCGAGCCGGCCCCCGATGTTCGCGGCTGCGCTCGGCATCACCGCCCTGTCCCTGTTCGGCATGGTCGCGGGCGGCACCCACGTGCACGCCCACGGCGGGGGCGGCGGGGGCGAGCAGGCGCACGGCGCCGGATCCGGGGGCGACGGCCACGCCCACGCCGCCGGCACCGGCGACGACCACGAGGACCACGAGCCGTCGGTCGTGGTCCCCTTCGACCCGGAACAACCGATCGACTTCAGCGGCGTCGAGGGCGTGACCCCCGGCCAGCAGGCCTGGGCCGAGAACATCGTGGGGGCCACCCTGCTCCTGCTCCCGCAGTGGGCGGACCCGGAGTACGCCCTGGCCAACGGCTTCCACAGCATCGGCGACGGCTTCACCGGCACCGAGCACTTCATCAACGAGGAGTTCCAGCAGGACGACGTCATCTTCGATCCGGCCCGCCCGGAGTCGCTGGTCTGGGACACCTCGTCGGGCGAGCGCCGCCTGGTCGCCGCGATGTACATGCTGAACCGGGGCGTGCCCCTCGAGGACGCCCCCAACCTTGGCGGCGCCCTGATGCAGTGGCACATCCACAACAACCTCTGTTTCACGCCGGGGGGCCAGGTCATGGGCCTGGTCAACAGCGACGGGGAGTGCCCGCCGGGGCTGGTCCTGCCGGAGCCCGCCCCCATGGTCCACGTGTGGCTGGAGGCCCAGGAGTGTGGCCCCTTCTCCGCCCTGGAGGGCGTCGGCGGCGGTCAGATCGCCGAGGGCGAAGAGGTCCTCTGCGACCACGCCCACGGGTCGACCTGACCCCAGCGTGCCCGCAGCTCAGCCGACCCGGTCGAACCGGGTCACCACCTCGACGTGACCGGTGTGACCGAACATGTCCACCACCACGCTCTCGACGTGGCGGTAGCCGGCGGCGACGAGGCCGGCGGTGTCCCGGCCCAGTGACGCCGCATCACAGCTGACCAGGATGACGCGGGCGGCGCCGGTCGCCGCCACCCGTTGGATCCCTGACGCGGTGAGCCCCGCCCGGGCGGGATCGGCCACCACCACCGCGGCGGGGGTCGGGCGCCACCGGTCCACCGGCTTGGCGACCACCCGGGCCGACCGCCCCGCCAGGTTGTGGCGGGCGTCCGCCGCCCCCGACGGCGAGCGCTCGACGACCACGACCGGCCGCTCGCCCGCCACGGTGACCGCGAACAGGCCGATCCCGCCGTAGAGGTCGACGAAGGCCCCCTCGGGCGCTCCCGCGACCTGCTCGCGCACCACCGCGACGAGGGCCTCGGCGCCCACCCCGCGGGTCTGGAAGAACGACGATGCCGACACCCGGAGGCGGTGACCGGCCACCTCGGCGAAGAACCAGCGCCGGCGGCCCGCGACCAGCTCGTCGGCGCCGATCACCGAGACGTCGTCAGGAGCCACCACCCCCACGGCGGTCGGCTCGGCCAGGATCATCCGCTCGCCCGTGCCGTCGGCGACCCGCACGGTCAGCTCGGTGGCCTGGCCGGGAACGACCACACCCGGCGCCAGGAGCTCGGCCAGGCGGGGCACCACGACGAGGCAGTCGTCCACGGGCACGACGTCGTGGGTGCCGCGGCCCCGGAGGCCGAGGCGGCCGTCCTGCACCGCCAGGCGCAGCGAGTTCCGGGCGCGTGCCGCGGGCACCGGAGGGCCGGCCCGGACGACCGGGGCCTCGAGGTGGCCCAGCCGGCGGAGGGCGTCGACCACGATCTCCTGGCGCATGGTCGACTGCAGCTCGGTGGTGGCGTGCTGCCAGTCGCACCCGCCGCACCCGGCGGCGACGTACGGGCAGGGCGGTTCGACCCGCCCGGCGGCGGCGTCGAGCACCTCACCGAGCTCACCGTGGAGGCTCCCGTGCCGTTCCTCGACGACGACCGCCACCCGCTCCCCCGGCAGGGCGCCGGCGACGAGCACGACCCGGCCGTCGTCGTCCCGGCACAGGGCCGCGCCGCCGGCAACCATCCGCTCGGCGTGCACCTCGATGGTGGTCATGGGCCGATCAGCCCGGTGGGGGGATGCAGCACCAACCACGGTTGACCAGCTCGGTCGCCATCACGTCCGCGTCGAGCTTGACCGCGATCTCCTCGTCCCGTTCCCGTCGCCGGCGCTGATCGGGGGACTCGGGCGTCGCGGTTTCGCCGGCGCCGGCCGCCTCGACCTCGGCCTCCGCCTCGAGACGGTCGATGAGCTCGTCGACCTCGCCGCTGGTGAACTTCCCCCCGGCCTGCCGCTGGGTCAGGCCGAAGGGATGGCGGGCCTCCTTGAACGAGTCGAAGCCGCGGGCCTCGAGCAGGTCGGCCAGCTCGGCCACCCGCCGTTGGGGAGCCGGGGGGCCCGATGCCTGTCCGAATGCCATGGCCTCAACCTACGCAGGCGCAGTGACACCTCCGGGGACCCGGGGTCGAACACCGGTACCCTGACAACCGTCCGTTCGACTCACCGGGGACCCCGAAAGCCTGTCGCCTCCTCTGAGCACATCTGAGGAGAGACATGTCCCCCACCCTGCGAGCCCTGCCCACGAGCGCGCTCGACGACGACCGGGACACCGCCATCGTGTACTGCGAGGCCAACTTCGGGGCCGGTGACGGCAAGACCGCAAACGGCCTCGTGCGCCACTCCGAGCGCTACGAGATCCTCACGGTCATCGACAGCGCGCAAGCCGGCCTCGACGCCGGCCTCGTGCTCGACGGCGTCGCCAACGGCATCCCCCTCAGCCGGGACCTGGCCGACGCCCTGGTCCTGGCCGGCGGCGTGCCCGACTGGTTCATCTTCGGCATGGCGCCCGCCACCGGGCTGCTGTCGATCCACGAGCGCAGCGTCGTGCTCGAGGCCATCGAGCTCGGGATGAACATCGTCAACGGCCTGCACGAGTTCCTCAACGACGATCCGGTCTTCGCGGCGGCCAGTGCGGCCAGCGGCGTGGAGATCGTCGACGTCCGTCGACCCCGGGCCAAGAAGGACCTCCGCCTGTTCAGCGGTCGCATCGACGGCGTCACCTGCCCCCGCATCGCCGTCCTGGGCACCGACAGCGCCATCGGCAAGCGGACCACCGCCACGATCCTGACCAAGGCCCTCAACGACCACGGCCTCAAGGCCGTGATGGTCGGCACCGGCCAGACCGGCCTGATCCAGGGGGCCCGCTACGGCGTGGCCCTCGACGCCATCCCGTCCCAGTTCTGCTCCGGCGAGATGGAGGCCGCCGTCGTCGAGGCCTTCGAGGGCGAGGACCCCGACGTGATCGTGCTCGAGGGCCAGGGGGCGCTGAGCCACCCCGCCTACCTGACCTCCACGTTCATCCTCCGGGGCGGCCGACCCGATGCCGTCGTCCTCCAGCACGCTCCCGGGCGCACCCGCCTGGGAGACTTCGGCGACCTGCCGATGCCCACCCCGGCCAGTGAGATCCGGCTCATCGAGACCTTCGCCGACACCCGGGTGATCGGCCTGACGGTGAACCACGAGAACATGACCGATGCCGAGGTGAGCGCCGCGATCACCCTCTACGAGGCCGAGCTGGGCATCCCCGCGACCGATGCGCTGACCCGGCCGACCGCGGAGCTCGTGGCCATGGTGCTCGCCGCCTTCCCCCAGCTCGGGGAGGAGCTGACCGCCGGCGCCCGATGATGGCGCCCCGCCTGGAGATCGACCTCGCCAAGCTCGGTCACAACGCCCGCACGCTCGTCGAGCGCCTCGGCGCGCGGGGCATCCAGGTCACCGCGGTCACCAAGGGGACCATGGGCTCGGCCGCCGTCGCCCACGAGCTGGTCGCCGCCGGGGTCTCCGGCCTCGGCGACTCCCGCATCGAGAACATCGAGGCCCTGCGCCGGGCCGGTGTGACCGCCCCGATCACCCTCCTCCGCTCCCCCATGCTCAGCCAGGTCGACCGGGTCGTGGCCCACGCCGACGTGAGCGCCAACACCGAGCTCGCCGTGCTGGGGTGCCTGTCGCAGGCCGCCGTCGCCCAGGGTCGGGTCCACGGCGTCCTGCTTATGGTCGAGTCCGGCGATCTCCGCGAAGGGATCCTGGCCCCCGACCTCGCCGGCGTGGTGGCCGAGGTCGAACGCCTCCCGGCCCTGCGCCTCGCCGGGGTCGGCACGAACCTGGCCTGTCAGAGCGGCGTGGTGCCCAGTGATCGCAACATGGGCGCCCTGTCCCACCTCGTGACCACGGTCGAGCGGATCACCGGGGTCAGCATCCCACGCGTCTCGGGCGGCAACTCCGCGAACCTGGAGTGGGCCTTCGGGGCCACCGACGTCGGCCGGGTCAACGACCTGCGCCTCGGTGAGGCGATCCTCCTCGGCCGGGAGGCGCTCCACCGGCGGCCGGTCCACGGACTGCACACCGACGTGTTCACCCTGGTGGCCGAGGTCATCGAGTCGCAGGTGAAGCCGTCCCTCCCGTGGGGCGACATCGCCCAGAACGCCTTCGGCGAGACCGTGTCCGTGCGGGACCGGGGTGAGGTGAGGCAGGCGATCCTGGCCCTGGGTCGTCAGGACGTCGACCTCGGCCGGCCTGGTGCCGCCCGCCGGGATCGAGATCCTCGGCGCCAGCAGCGATCACCTGGTCCTCGACACGGGCGCGCACGAGCTGGCGGTCGGCGCCGAGGTCCGCTTCCAGGTCGACTACGCCGCGCTCCTCGGGGCCATGACGTCGCCGTTCGTGAGCGAGCTGGTCCTCGAACCTCAGACCTGTTCGTAGGCCCCCAGGTCCGGGGCCGTCATCTCCTCCCGGAAGCGCTCGAAGGGGAAGGGCCACACCGCCGGCACACCGCGGTCGTCGAGGTACCAGCTGGTGCAACCGGTCGCCCAGATCGTGTTGCGGGACGCCTCCAGGCGCTGGTCCTCGAAGTCGTCGGTGGCCGCCTGGGTGGCGCTGATCTCGCCACACGCTCCCGATCGCAGGCGGTCGATGAGCTGGATGACGTAGCCCAGCTGCAGCTCGGCCACCTCGATGAGGGAGAAGTTGCCCACCGGACCGTTCGGGCCGTTGAGCAGGAAGAGGTTGGGGAACTCGGGGATCGAGATCGACAGGTACGCCGTCGGACGGTCGGCCCAGGCATCGGCCAGCCGGACCCCGTCACGGCCCACCACACCCATGGGGCGCAGGAAGGCGTCCGCCTTGAAGCCGGTCGCCAGCACCAGCACGTCCAGCTCGTGCAGCACGCCGTCCCGGGTCCGGACGCCGGTCGGTTCGACCCGTTCGATGCCCTCGGTGACCAGCTCGGCGTTCGGGTGCTGGATCGCCTCGTAGAAGTCCCCCGACAGGACCAGGCGCTTGCAGCCCGCCCGGTAGTCCGGGCGGAGGCGCTCCCGCAGCTCGGGGTCCGAGACGCTGTTCTCCAGGTTGTCGAGGCAGGCCTGCTCGACGGCCGCCATCGCGGGTGAGTCGGCGTCGACCACGCAGTGCGAGAAGCCCTCGAAGGCCTTGCTCAGGCTCTCGTGCACCCCGCGCAGGCGCTCGGGGTCCTCCCGGAAGAGCTGCCGGGTCGCCTCGTCGTAGGCCGGGTTCTCCTGCGGGGCGATCCACTGCGCCGTGCGCTGGAAGAGGCTCAGGTGGGCGACCCGGTCGACGATGCCGCCGGTGATCTGCACGGCCGTCGAGCCCGTGCCCACGACCCCGACCCGGGCGCCGTCGATGGCGACCTCGTGGTCCCAGCGGGCGCTGTGGAAGCAAGCCCCGGCGAAGTCCGTCCAGGCCGTCGATGTCCGGGTAGCGGGGGTGGTGGAGCACCCCGGTGGCGGCGATGACCACGTCGGCCTCGTCCTCGGTGCCGGCCGCGGTCGACAGGTGCCAGCGGCCGTCCCGCCACTCGCAGCCCGTGACCTCCTCGCCGAAGCGGATCAGCGGGACGACGCCGTGCTCGTCGGCGACCCGGTCGAAGTAGGCCAGGATCTCCGCCCCCTCCGAGAACGACTGGGTCCAGTCGGGGTTCAGGGCGAAGGAGTAGCTGTAGAGGTGCGAGGGCACGTCGCAGGCCAGGCCGGGATAGGTGTTCTCCCGCCAGGTGCCGCCGAGTCGGTCTGCCTTCTCGTAGACGACGATGTCGTTGATCCCCGCCTCCCGCAGCTTGATCGCGCTGAGGATCCCCGCCATCCCCGCACCGATGACGACGACCCGCAGTTCCCGCTCCCCCGCACCCATCCCGGCATTGTCGCACCCGGTCCCGACGGCTCCGAACCGGCAGTACCCCGACGCCGGACCGGGGCGCCTCAGGCGAGCAGGCCCACCACGGCGATCGCCAGGGCCACCAGGCCGGCGACGACGCTCACCAGGTAGATCCCATCGGCCGCACGGGCCTCCTGGCTGCGCCGACCGTGGCCGACGGTCCGCCACACGCGGGCGGTGAACCGCTCCGTGCGGCGGAACGAGAGGAACTGCACGACGGCGATCGCCACTGCGACCGCCACCGCGGCCCACGTCCCCCAGAACAGGACCGCCGCCACGACCGGGGCCGCCAGCAGGATCCACGGGGCCAGCATCAGTCCACCGGGTAGTCGGTGAAGACGAGTCTGACGCTGTGCCCGCTGGAGGGCCAGGTGGGGACGTTGGAGCGGCGGCTCACGAGTCGGAGCCGGCGGCTTCGAGCGCGGCGGCCATCTGGCGATGGACGGCGTTGACCGCCTGGAGGGGGCGGATCATGACCCGGAACTCCACGATGCGGCCGCGGTCGTCGCAGCGGATGATGTCCACGCCGTTCACGTACTTTCCGTCCACCGTCGTCTCGAACTCGAGCACGGCGGTGTCCTCCGAGAGGACCTGCTTGGTGTAGCGGAAGCCACCGCCGCCCGAGCCGTCGCCCGGCCCGCCCGGCGCACCGCCGAGGGCCCCGTAGGCCGCGTCGAGGTACGCCTTGGTGATCGCCTTGCCCTCCTGAGGCGTGTAGACGACCGGCGAGAAGAACACCACGTCGTCGGCCAGCAGCTCGTCCAGGCCACCCGGCAGGCGCCCCCGCAGGTGCTCGTGCCACTTGGCCACCGTCTCGTCGATCACGCACGCCCCCTCGGTCGGCCGACAGTCTCGCGGATCACACTGCCAACATCCTCGGCGGACCTGGCTAGCGTCCCCGCCGTGCCTGGTGCCGAGACCCTTGCCCTCCCGCTCAAGACCCGCGTCCGGGTGACCAGCCCGATGAAGGGCGTGCCCGAGGGCACCGCCGGGACGGTGACAGCCACGATCGGGCTTGCCATGCCCCGCCACCGCGTGAAGTTCGACAACGGCACGTTCATCACCTCGGTCGACCGGACCCGACTCGTCCGCGAAGGCGACTGGGACGAGTTCGTCGCCGCCCGCGAGGCGGAGGAGAAGGCCGCCGCCGAGAAGGCCGCCGCCCCGCCCGCGCCCAAGGCGGAGGCGCCGCCGGCCGCGGAAGGGGCCGCGCCGCCAGCCGATGACCGCCTGGCCGCGCTCGCCGCCAAGGCCAAGGCCGCCCGGGAGAAGAAGGCCGCCGGGGGCTGACCCCCGCTCAGCGGTTGCGGGCGAGGAGCGCCAGCAGGCGCAGCATCGTGATGTAGAGCCAGACCAGGGTCACCAGCAGTCCGTACGCGGCGTACCACTGCAGGCGACGGGGCGCCCCGGCCGCTACGCCGGCCTCGATCGCGGCGAAGTCGAGGGTGAAGCTGAGGGCGGCCAGCGCCACGGCGAGCAGGTTGACCACGACGCCGATGGTCTGGAACTGGTCGCTGTACAGCCACGTCCAGTTGAAGATGGAGAGCACGGCCACGAACAGGTACAGCAGGCACAGCCCCCCGATGCCGGCCGCCACCCCGAAGGCCATGCGCTGGGTCGGGCGCACGAGGCGGGTGACGTACATGAACAGCGCGGCCAGGAACACACAGATCGTGGCCAGGATGGCCGCTCCGACGATGCCCTCGGTCTGGGCGTCGAACATGGCGCTGATCGCACCGAGGACGAACCCCTCGGCCAGGGCGTAGAGCATCGCCGGCAACGCCGCCCGGCCCGGGTTCACGATGACGTAGATCCCGAGCAGGAAGGCGCCGAAGGAGGCCAGCCAGAAGCCGCCGGGAATGGTGACGGTGGTGTTGGCGTACCCAGCGCCGAGATCGAGGCCCGTGGGATCGACGGCCGAGGACCAGCCCCAGGCACCGCCCGCCAGCAGGATGAGCAGCAGGAAGGCAGTGGTGAAGGCCGTGCCCGCGATCGACATCGTGCCCGGTGACGTGACCGTGCGCTGGGCCTCGTCGAACTTGTCCCCGAGCGCGGGATTACCGGAACGTCCCATGGTCTGCACGCCGAGGCGCCTCCCTGTTGTTCGGTGGCCTCGCGACTTCGCCAGGCGCCATCGGGGGCACCTTAGGCACCCACGGGTCGGCGGATCCGCGGTGAGGACCGTGTCCGGGCCGTCGACTCAGGCGAAGGTCCGGATCAACCGGAGGACGGCGGCGGCGTCCGGGCCGTCGGCCGTGAGGCCCGTGGCCGATGCTTCGGCCCGTTGGCCGGCGACCTCGCAGAGGTCGGCGGCGGTGCCGCGCACGACGGTCAGCACCGGGGTCGGCGGGTCGGGCCGGAAGGACCAGGTGCTCCCGTCGGGCGCCGAGAGCTCGAAGGCGACCGGCGCATGGAGGTCGAGACCGGCCCGGGCGAAGGCATAGGGCACGGTTCGCCAGGCGAGCCGGGCCACGTGCCAGAGGCGATCGGTGGGCTCGGGCAAGGGCCCGTAGGCGGACGCCACGTCCACCGTGTGGATCCACGACTCGGACAGCCGGGTCGACGCCAGCGTGCGAGCCGCCATGTCCCCCGCCACCCAGAGGACCCGGTCGTGGGGATCGCAGCCCTCGAACGCCGCGACCTGCGCCTCGGCGCTGACCAGCCAACGGTCCCGGATCTCGGACGGTGGGTGGTCCCGCTCCGCGGCGACGGCGAGGTCGGCCAACTCGTCGACGTCGGCGGCGGCTGCGGGGTCGGTCCCGCCCAGTTGGAACTCGCCGAGCCGCCCCTCGACGCTGGCCACCGCGGCCTCGTTGGTCTGGGCCAGGTGCAGGAGGACGTCGGCCGCGGTCCAGCCCGCACAGCGTGTCGGGGCCAGGAGGCCGGCATCGTCCTTGTCCGCGACCAGGAGCCGCAACGCCTCCTGCTGGTCTGCCAAGGCCCCGATGACGTCGTCCACCGCGTGACGGTAGACCGAGCTATCCGCTGCGCGACGGCGAGAGGTTCGCCGATGCGGTCGAACCCGCACCGGACGCGACACCCATCGAACGCCTGGCCGACTACTCCGGCCGTCGCCCGGTCCTCGCCGCCTGACCGATCGGGGCCGGGCCCCGTTCAGAAGGTGGTGGGCGCCTGGTACTGCTGGGGGGCGAAGGGCTGGGGCTTGGCCGCCTTGGCCACGATGCCGGCGATCAGCACGAGGGTCCAGCCAACGGCGATGAGATAGAGGCCGATGCCCGGGTCCGTGACCTCGGCGACGAACTCGCCGGCGTCACCCTCCTCCAGCGAGCCGGAGATGTCGGCGAAGCGGACCAGGACCCAGAAGTACCCGATCACCGCGGAGATGATCAGGAGGACCTTCATCCAGACGCGGGTCCGGTTCCTCAGCACGAGGATCCCCAGTACCAAGGGGAGCACCGCCACCACGGCGTGGATCGGGCCGTCGTTGATCTCCGAGCTCCACCCGTTGAGGGACTCGTCGGCCGAGGACAGCACGCCACTGAAGTCGAACTCGACGACAGGCAGGAACGTGCCGACGATCACCAGGAGGATGCCGCCGAGGGCGAGGAGGCCGGCCGCGGTGTTCCGGCCGGAGCGGGGCGCCGCCGCGGCCGACTCCGGATGGGACGGTGCGGGCTGCTGCCAACCCGGTGCCGGCTGCTGGTAGCCGCCGGGCGCAGCCGGCGGGGGCGGGACGAACGCCTCGGTCGGGGCGGCCGCAGGGGCGGCGGGGGTGGCCGCCGGAGGGGGCGGAGGCGGGAAGGCGGGGGCGGCCGCGACCGCCGAACCGCAGCTGGCGCAGGAGGTCGTCCCCGCCGGGACGAGGGCGCCACAGTTCGTGCACGGGGCAGAGGCCATGGCCCGAACGTAGTGCACGAGATCGATGAGGCCCGTTCCGGGGTAGGTGAACCGATCATGGGTGACGGCAACTCGACGGTGAGACGACGCGGCTCGCCGACCCCGGTCGACGGTGACCTCGACATCGCTCGCCGCCTCCGCCGCGACGGCCACCTGCGGACCACCGTGCCCGGCGGCTGGCTGCACGTCGAGCGACCCTTGCCGTTCCTGTGCGTGCACCGCCGCGACCCGGAGGCCCACCCCGGCACAGAACGGCTGGTGCACGGCCAGGCCGCGCACCTGGTGGCGACGGCGGACCCGGGGGCGCACGGCGCGGTGGCTGCGCTGGTGGAGGAGGTCGTCACCGGCGTCGAGGACGTCGGGGAGTTCGGCGCCTTCCTCATCTTGGAGGTGTGGATCGGCGCACCCGGCGATCCCGTCAGGGTGTTCGCCCCACCCGAGGGTTCCAGCACCGCCACGGCCCTGGTCGGTGCCCTGGGGCGGGCCGTCACCGGTGAGGACCCGCAGTGCGTCGACGATGCCGCCCCCGCACCACCGGGCCTCGAACCGCTCCTGGGCGCCGAGACGATCCGATCCTTGGGCGTCCTCCTCCTCGGGCTGGAGGTGCCTCCCGTGTTCGTCGACGCCGACGGATCCACCCTGCCGGGGGTGTTCGACCGCCTGCAGGACGACCTCACCCTGGCCCTGCGGCAGTCGGCCTACGAGTTCGCCACGGTCCAGACCACGCTCGAGGCAGAGCACGTCGGGGAGCTCGGCCGGCGCCGCCTGATCGAGCCGACCCCGGAGGTCGATCGCCGGCTGGCCGAACTGGCGGTCCTGGCCGACCCCCTCCTGCCGGTCACGCCCCTGGATGTCGACGTCGCGTGGGAGCAGTTCCACGCCGATCGCTTCGAGCGCGACCCCCACTTCCACTATCGACCGCTGACGGTGGACCCGGACCTCGTGAAGCGGTCGCTCTACGACCTCCCGATCGAGGCGGTGGAGGACCCCACGCTCGCCGGGCTCTTCCGCGACAAGCGGCACGAGATCGACGCCCAACTCGACCTCCTGCTCAGGCGGGACACGCCGGCCTTCCTCCCGTCCAGCGTCATGCTCTACGGCCGCCCTGACGGTCCCCTGGTCGAGCTCGCCCGGAGGGTGGTGTCGGCCGTCGCCGAGCTCGCGCCGCACGGCGCCCCGCGCTCACCGCGCCCCGTCGTCGAGGCTCCCGCCTTCGCGACCGAAGCTCGGGCGGAGCTCCGGAGGCTCCAGGCACGGGCCCCGGAGATCGTCCCGGACGTGGAGATCCGGGACGACGTCACGGGGTTGATGGTCGACGACGGGCGGCTGCTCATCGGGGCGGGCCTGCGCGTCGATTCGGCTCGCGTCGACGCCCTGGTGCAGCACGAGGTCGGCACCCACGTGCTCACCTGGGTGAACGGTGGCCGCCAGCCCCTGGAGATCCTGCGGGTCGGCCTCCCCCACTACGACGAGACCCAGGAGGCCCTGGCCGTCGTGGCCGAGTTCGCCGTCGGCGGGCTCACCCCCGGCCGGTTGGCGACGTTGGCCGGTCGGGTGCTGGCGGCCGGATGCCTCGTGGACGGCGCCTCCTTCGTCGAGACCTTCCGGGTCCTGCGGACCGAGTCGGGCTTCGGGCCCGAGCGCGCCTTCGAGGTCACCGCCCGGACCCACCGGGCCGGCGGGCTGACGAAGGACCTGGTCTACCTGCGTGGGCTCCAACGCCTGCTCGACCACCTCGGCCGCGGTGGGTCGATCGACCTCCTCCTGGTGGGCAAGGTGTCCTTGGACTACCTGCCCGTCGTCGAGGAGCTGCGGACCCGTCGCGTGCTGGTGCCCCCCGCGCTCCAGCCCACCTGGCTGTCGTGGCCGGGGTGCGAGGCCCGCCTGCAGGCCCTGCGGGCGGGTCTGGACGTCGAAGATCTCATCGATAGGAGACGGCAATGAAGCTGTGCATGTTCGTGAACGACCTGGCCGACGAGCTACCGACCTACACCACCACGAGGCTGGCCATGGCGGCCGGCTACATGGGTCACGAGGTGTGGTACGTGGACGCCGGCGACTTCGCCAGCGATCCCGACGACGCGCTGCGGGCCCACGCCTGGCACCCGCCCGGCGAGGCCCGCGACGGCGCGGCCTTCCTGGCCGACGCCGCCACCGGTGACCGCGAGCGCATCTCGCTCGACGCGTTCGACGCCCTGCTGATCCGCAACGACCCCGCTGACGACCTGAAGGATCGGCCCTGGGCACAGACCATCGGCCTGCTCTTCGGCGACCTGGCGGCCCAGCGGGGTGTGCTCGTGCTGAACGACCCCGACGGCATGTCCCGGGCCGTGACCAAGCTGTACCTGGAGCACCTGCCGCGCGCCGCCCGGCCCGAGAGCGTGATCACCCGCAAGGTGGAGGACGTGCGGGCCTTCGTCGAGCGCCACGACGGTCGAGCCGTCCTCAAGCCCCTCCAGGGATCGGGGGGCGAAGGCGTCTTCTTCGTGCACCCCGAGGACGACGTCAACCTGGAGCAGATGGTCGATGCCCTCGCCCGAGACGGCTACCTCGCCGCCCAGGAGGTGCTCCCCCATGCTGAGGAGGGCGACATCCGCATGTTCCTGCTCGACGGCGAACCGCTGAAGGTCGACGGGGTCTACGCCGCCTTCCGGCGCCGTCCCGCCGATGGGGAGGCCCGGTCGAACATGAAGGCGGGCGGAACGCCCGAGGCCGTCGAGGTGGACGACGAGGTCCTCGCGCTCGTGGACCTCATCCGTCCCCAACTCGTCGCCGACGGCATGTTCCTCGTGGGTCTCGACATCATGGGGGGCCGTCTCCTGGAGATCAACGTCTTCTCACCGGGAGGCATCACCAGTGCCCAGATCGTGACCGGCGTCGACTTCGTACCGACCATCATCGAGGCCCTCGAGGCCAAGGTCGCCGCTCGCTGACGGGGACCGGGCGGCTCAGGTGCCGCCGTCAGTGAACCAACGCTCGCGCTCGCCCGGGGTGATGTCGGCGCCGAGCTCCTCGAGCTTGGCCAACGCCGGGAACACCGACGTGAGGAAGCGACCCTGGAGGTCCTGGAGCCGGTCGGGGTCGGCGGTCGCCGGCAGCTCCCGCAGGACGTTGAGCCGGGACTGGTCGAGCCACGCCTGCACGTCGGGCGCCTCCCGCCATTGCAGCTCGGTCTTCAGGCTCACCAGCATCGCCCGCAGGAAGTCGAACGCCGTGTCCGAGTACGGGTTGGGCGGCAGCAGGCGGTTCTTCTCCGCCGTCGACCGGTCCGTCGTCTCCACGAAACCGGTCAGCGCCGCCGACAGGGTCGGGCTCATGCGGATCACGCTCTGCAGCGTGATGGCGTCATCGCTGAACACGGGCCGGGGAGCGTCGAGGGGCAGCCCGGACGCGGCGCAGTGGACGTGCACGTGGTCGGCGGTGGTGGGAATCGACCCGTGCTCGAGGGTGATCCGGTCCGGCTCGAGTCGGAGCACGTGCCCGAGGCGCACGACGTCACGGATCTCGCGCAGCCCCGCCAGCTCGGCGTCGGTGACGGTGGCACCCCGGACCATCGTCGGGCGGACCTCCGGGTCGAGGCGGAGCATCACCCCGGCAGCGGCCAGGTGATCGAACGCCTCCTCGATCGACGCCGCCCCGGCCAGGGCCTCCACCTCGTGGACGACGCCTTCGAAGGTGCCGACGCTGCCCGTCCGGGGCTGGAAGTTGACCCGGTTCAGGAGCCAGGCATCGCGGGGCCGGATCCACGTGATGGCGTCGGGCGAGGTCCCCTGGCCCAGGAGCCACGTGCACGCGTCCATCGCGGTCTTCCCCGCGCCGATGATGACGAAGCCCGCGGGCGGCTCCTTCACCCCGACCAGCTCCCCGACGGGGATGCACCGGGCGCCGTCGGCGATCTCGAACGGTGGCGGGTCCGTCGCGGGGACCCGGGAGGCCAGGAAGGTGGCGTCGACGACCCGACGGCGTGCCGTCACCTGGGTCTCGTCGCCGCCGAGGAGCGAACGGACACGGCCCTCCCCCTGGTGGTCGCTCATCGGGAGGAACCGGACCCGTCCCGACGGCAGGAGGCGGTGGCGCATCACGCCGTCGAAGTAGGCGCAGATCTCGGCGGCGCCGGCGAGCTCGTAGAACCCGCGGTTCGGTCCGTCCTCGTCGAGGCGGTCGTGCCCCAGGGCGGTGGAGCCCACGCCGTAGTTGGCGGAGGGTTGGTGCAACCGGACGAAGGGATAGGCGTCCAGCCAGTGACCGCCGGGGCCCGCCCGGCGGTCGACCATCACGACGTCGACCTCGGGGTCGTCGATCAGCGCGTCGACGAACGCCATCCCGACCGCACCGGCCCCCACCACGAGGTAGTCGGTCTCGATGGTCGTCCGGTCGGACATCACCCCGATCATCCCACGATCCCGCGAGGAGGCCGGCGGTACTGTCGGGCGGTGGGCGACGGCACCGACGACCTCGCGGCCCTCTGGCGCTGGTTCGGTGAGCAGCAGTTCCGGGGCTACTCGCCGATCTACGAGCGCATCGCCGACGCGGTGGCGGACGACCGAGAGGTGCTCGAGCTGTTCGCCGAGGCGCCGCCGGCCGCCCACCTGCCGATGGCGCCGCTGGGTGCGGTGCGCTACCTCCTGCTCGACGGCCTCGACCATCCCTTGGGTGAGGTGTACGCCGGACGGTCCGAGGCCGACCCCGGGCCGCTGTTCCTCGATCTCTGCCGGATCCAGCGGGCCGACATCCTGGCGCTGCTGGAGACGCGGCGGGTGCAGACCAACGACTGCGGGCGCAGCGCGCTCATCGGCCCGGCCCTCACCTGGGTCGCCCGACGGCTCCCGGGCCCCTACGGGCTGGTGGACGTCGGCACCAGCGCCGGGCTCAACCTCCTCTGTGACCGATACCGGCTGGACTACGGCCCCTACGGCGTCACCGGCCCGGCCGACTCGACCGTGACCGTCGCCTGCGAGGTGACCGGTGGCGATCCTCCGATCGCCGCCCGGCTCCCGCCGTTCACCGAGCGGCTCGGGATCGACCTCTCTCCGATCGACCTCTCCGACCCGGCCGACGCCCGTTGGCTCCTCGCCTGCGTCTGGCCCGACACCGGCCGGGCCGACCGGGTCGCGGCCTCCATCCGCCTGGCCCAGCAGGACCTGCCCACCGTGGTCGCCGGTCGGGCCAACGACCTGCTCCCGAGCGTCCTCGCCGAGCTGCCCAGCGGGGTCACGGCGATCGTGACGACCACCTTTGCGTTCGGCTACTTCGCCCCGGACGAGCGAATGGCCTTCGTCGAGCTGCTCCTCGCCGCCTCCGGGCACCGGCCCATCGCCTGGGTCAGCGCCGAAGGCGGCGGGACCGTCGACGCCCTCGCCGCCCTGGGTGGCGACGACCCCGACGGTCCGGAGATCCTCGGGGCGCTGCTGTTCGACGACGACGTCGCCACACCCCACCTCCTGGCTCGGGTGCACGGGCACGGCCAGTGGCTCGACTGGCAGGGGTGATCCGGAGCGGACCGGATCTTCTGCGAGATTCATGCGGTCGCATGGACTGGACGTGGATTTCCCGCGGCGTCGAGGGCGTCGTGGTACAAGGGTCCTGTGACAACGCTCGCCGGCGAGCCGGGTTCGGGCCGCGGACTGAATGGGCCGATGGCCGTCGTCGCAGAGACCTTCATCGAGGCGCTCGCGGCCCAGGACTTCGCCCGGGTCGCGTCGCTGTTCAGCGACGACGTCCATCTGCGGGCCCTGCTGCCCGCCGCCCTCCGCGAGTGGGACGGCCCGGCCGGGGTCGAGGCCGCCTTCACCCGATGGTTCGGCGACACCCAGGCGTTCGAGGTCGTCGACACCGAGGCCGGTGTCATCGGTGCCCGCCTCTGCCTGCGGTGGCGGGTGCGCCTCCAGGCCGAGCGCGTCGGTCCCGGTTGGCGGGTGGTCGAGCAGCAGGCCTACGCCGACCTCGACGGTGACCGGCTGAGCTCGCTGTCCCTCGTCTGCACGGGCTACCTCGCCGAGGCGGTCGATGGCTGACGCCCCCACGCCGTGGGGTGGTTGGGAACCGGCGATCCGGGACGACCCGTTCCCGCACTTCGCCGCCGTTCGCTCCGCCTGCCCGGTCCGACCCGTGCGCCTGGCCGACGGCCACGACGCGTGGGTGGTCCTCGGCCACGACGCGGCCCGCCAGGCGCTCAACGACCCGCGGATCTCCAAGGACATGCTCGCCGCGCTGGCCGACGACCCGGACGTGGTCGCCGAAGGCCTCCCCGGCCCGGCCTTCTCCCGCCACATGCTCAACGTCGATCCGCCGGACCACACCCGCCTGCGCCGCCTCGTGGCCAAGGCCTTCCTGCCGTCGAGGGTGGCCGCGCTCGAACCCCGCGTCCAGGTGCTGGCCGACGAGCTCCTCGACGAGATGGCCGCTCACGGCCCGGGGGCGACCGTGGACCTGGTCGAGGGCTACGCCCACCCGCTGCCCTTCCGGGTGATCTGCGAGCTCCTCGGCGTCCCCGAAGAGGACCGTCCCCTGCTCCACGACGCCTTCGGGGTCCTGATGCGGCCGTGGGGGGACGATCCGCCGCCCGAGGCGGTCCAGGCGTCGGACACCATCGTCGGCTGCCTAGGCGATCTCGTGGCCGCGAAGCGCCGCTCTGCCGGCGACGACCTCGTGAGCGTCCTCGTCACGGCCGGTGATGACGACCGGCTCGACGACCAGGAGCTCCTGTCGAGCCTCTTCCAGCTGATCGTCGCGGGCCACGACACGACCACCGCCAACATCGGCAACGCCGTCGTCGCCCTGCTCGACCACCCCGAGCAGCTCGCGGCGCTGCGGGCCGACCTCGATCAGCTGCCTGGCGCGGTGGAGGAGCTCCTGCGCTTCAACGCTCCGGTCCCCCACGCCACCTTCCGGATGACGACCGAGGCCCTCACCGTCGGCGACACGGAGATCCCCGGCGGCCAACAGGTCCTGGTCTGCCTCGGGGCCGCCAATCGAGACCCCGCCGCGCACCCGGACCCCGATGTCCTCGACCTCGCCCGGCCGGCCCGCTCGCACCTGGCGTTCGGCCACGGCATCCACTTCTGCCTCGGTGCCCCCCTCGCCCGGCTCGAGGCCCGGATCGCGCTCGCCAGCCTGCTGGACCGCTTCCCGGACCTGCGCCTGGCCGGCCCCCGCGACGCGCTCCAGTGGTCCCACGGCGACGGCCTCGTGCTCCGCGGGCTCGACGCGCTCCCCATCGTCCTCGGCGAGCCGGCCGGTCCGGAAGTCTGACCCGGCGCCGGCCGGCTGGTACCCGTCGACGCGACCACCTCGGCGGCCCTGGCTGGGCCGCCGAGGTGGTGAGCGGATGGCGCACCTGCCGGCGAGGAGAGCGCCGACAGGTGCGCGACCTAGGCGAGCGACCTCAGCTCGTCGGCACGTGCCGGCTACCGGGCAGGAACCCGGTGTCGGACGAATCCTCCACGGCGTCGGCGGCGGGCGGGGTGCTCTGGTCTCCGAGGTAGGTCCTGGCCTGCCCCTCGAGGTGGGCCTCCCGCTCGATCTGCTCCGCTTCCGGGTAGAAGCCCTGGGCCGGGATGTCGCTCTGGTCTCCGAGGTAGGTCCTGGCCTGCCCCTCGAGGTGGGCCTCCCGCTCGATCTGCTCCGCTTCCGGGTAGAAGCCCTGGGCCGGGATGTCGCTCTCGTCTCCACCGGTGAAGGTGGCGAAGGCGAGCCCCGCGACCGCGAGGCCGGCCAGGGCGACGGCGACCCATCCGAGGATGGCGCGTCCGCCGTTGGTCGGCGGTTCCACCTCGGGAGGCGCTGGGGTCTCCCCCGGCGTCTCGGTCGGGATGGTGAGCGTGTCGGTGTGCACTGCCATGGCGTTTCCTCCGTGTCGGTTGCCGGTCGTGACGATGGCCCCGGCCGGTATGGACGGACCGGGCCGACCGGTATCGGTCTGGTATGGACGCCTTTGACAGAGGGCTGTCAGGGGTTGACACTCCTCAGCTGTGGGAGGGATCGGCCTTCTGGGGCCACTACGGGTGGACGGTGGGGACGCGCTCGAGCCACGCGACCGGATCACGTTGAGCGTCCTGGCGGTCCGCCGGGGAAACGTGGTGGCACCGGACGAGTTCGCGGAGGCCCTGTGGGGCGAGCGGCCACCCTCGTCCTGGCCCAAGCAGGTGCAGATCTGCATCGGCGCGGCTGCGCAAGGTGCTCGGCGCGGCGGCGATCGAGACCGTGCCCGGCGGCTATCGACTGGCCCTGGACGGCGACGAGGTCGATGGCTTCCAGTTCGAGCACCTCATCGACCGGGGCCGGGTGCTGCGGGCCACGGGAGAGGTCGATCGTGCCGCGGCGGCGTACGCCCGGGCGCTGTCGCTGTGGCGGGGCCGGCCCCTCGAGGAGCTCGACGGGTGGTTACCGGGACAGAGCGAGGCCGCCCGACTGGAGGAACTGCGGCGTACGACCGAGGAGGACTGGCTGGACTGCCGGCTGGCGAGCGGCGAGCACCGGGAGGTGGTGGCTGAAGGCCAGGCGCTGGTCACGGCGGAGCCGTTGCGTGAGCGGCGGTGGGCCATCCTGGCGCTGGCGCAGTACCGCTGCGGTCGACAGGCCGATGCGCTCCGATCCCTGACCCGGGCCCGCCGCACCCTGGCCGACGACCTCGGCATCGATCCCGGCCCGGAACTCGTCGCGCTCGAGGGCGCGATCCTGCGTCAGGACACCGAGCTCTCCGCGGTCCCCGAGGCGGCGGCGGCCAGCGATGCGTGCCCGTACAAGGGGCTGGCGTCCTATGACGTCGGTGACGAGGAGACCTTCTTCGGCCGCGACGTCGAGATCGCGGCGTGCCTCGAGCGCCTGGGTTCGACGCCGCTGCTGCTCGTCACCGGCCCGTCGGGCTGTGGCAAGTCGTCGCTGGTGCGCGCCGGGTTGGTCCCGGCCCTCCGTCGGCGAGGGCAGACCGTGGTCATCTTCGTCCCCGGCGCGGACCCCGAGGCCGCGATGGACACGGCGATCGCCGAGGTCGACGGCCCCGCCGTCCTCGTGATCGACCAGTTCGAGGAGCTCCTCGCGCTCGGTCACCCGCCCGACGTGGTCCACCGCTTCTGTCGACGGGTCGCCACCCACGCGTCCGACGTGGCGCCGGTGATCATGGCCGTGCGCAGCGACCACCTCGGTGGCCTCGGCACCGAGCCCCGGCTCAGTCGTCTCGCCGAACAAGGCCTGCACCTCGTCGCCCCCCTGGCCGGTGACGCGCTCCGCGAGGCGATCGAGGCGCCGGCGGCGCTGGCCGGCCTCCGCTTGGAGCACGGACTGGTGGAGCTGCTGGTACGGGACTGCGAAGGCGAGCCCGGTGGCCTTCCGCTCCTCTCCCACGCGCTGGCGGAGACCTGGCGCCGCCGCGACGGAAATGTCCTGACCGTCGAGGGCTATCGGGCCACCGGCGGGATCCGCGGTGCCGTCGCCCGCTCCGCGGATCGCCTCTATGACACCCTCCCGGGGACACAGCGAGCGGTCCTGCGCTCGGTGCTGCTCCGGCTGGTGACCCCCTCCCTCGACGGCGAGCCCGTCCGCTGCCGGGTGTCGAGCCGAAGCCTGCTCGACGACCCCGACCGGGAGCGCATCGTCGGGCTCCTCGTGCGGGCCCGGCTCGTCACCTCCGAGAAGGAGACCTTCGAGCTGGCCCACGAGGCGCTGGCCCGGGCCTGGCCCCGTCTGCAGTCCTGGCTCGACGACGACGTCGCCGGGCAGCGGCTCCTCCGCCACCTGACCAGTGCCGCCGAAGGCTGGGAGTCACTCGGCCGCCCCGAGACCGAGCTCTACCGCGGCGCTCGGCTCGACACCGCTCTGGAATGGCAGGAGGTCAGCGAGCCGCACCTGACCGAGCTCGAGCAGCAGTTCCTCACGGACTCGGTCGACCAGGCCTCGTCGGAGACACGGGCCATCGCCGAGCGCGCCCGCCGCGACGCCCGCCAGAACCGCCGGCTCCGGAGCCTCCTCGGCGCCACCGCGATCCTCCTGTTCGCGTCGCTTGTCGTCGGCTACTTCGCCATCCGCCAGCGGGAAGAAGCCACCAGCGAACGTCACGTCGCGACCTCACGCGAGCTGGCGGCCGCCGCCAACGCCAACGTGACCGTAGATCCCGAACGCAGCGTCCTGCTCGCCCTGGCCGCCGTCGAAGAGTCCCGTTCCGGGGACGGCCGCGCGCTGCCCGAAGCCGAAGAGGCGCTGCACCGCGCGGTCACGGCCGATCAGATCGAGCTCCGCGTCCCCGGTGTCGGTGGGGCCCTCGCCTGGAGCCCGAATGGCCAGGTGTTCGTCACCGAGGGTCCCCAGAGCTCAGGCGTCGTGGACATCCGGGACGCCCGCACCGGGGCCTCGGTGCGCTCCTTCCACGGCCACGACCTCGACGTCACCGACGTCGCGTTCAACCACGACGGAACCCTCCTGGCCACCACCGGAGCCGACGGCGCCGCCCGGGTGTGGGACCCGGCCACCGGGGAGGAGCAGTTCTCGATCGAGAGTCCCTCACATGGTGTGGATTGTGGAAATCATTGCGTCTCGGGAGGGGCGTGGGGACCCTCGTTCAGCCAGGACGGTTCCTGGTTCGCCGCCGCCTGGCCCGACGAGGACGGTGGTGTCGTGCGCATCCTGGATCTCGAGTCCGGGCGGATCGTCAACGAGATCGACCGTGTGCCGGTGCCGGTCGCCACCTCGTTCGACCCCGATGCGGCCCGCCTCGCCGTGGCCTCGGGCGTGTTGCCGATCGCGGTCGTGCTGGATGTCGAGTCCGGCGCCGAAGCTGTTCAGAGCCACCGGCCACTTCGCCACGTTGCGGGACGTCGCCTGGAGTCCCGACGGCTCGACGATCGCGACGGCGGCCGAGGACGGCAGCGCCCGCTTGTTCGACGCCGCGACCGGGCAACAGCGGTTCGCCCTTCTCGGCCATGTGGCGGCGGTCGGCGCGGTCGCCTGGAGCCCAGACTCCAGGCGACTGATCACAGCCAGCGCGGACGGCACGGCCAAGGGGTGGTCCCTGATCGAGGGCGGTGGCCGACGGCTCTTCAGCCTGTCAGACCACGACCAGGGGGGCGAGATCCTCGGTGTCGCGTTCTCACCCGACGGCAACCGGGTCATGACCGGCGACGCCGGCATCACCGCCACGATCATCTGGAACGTCGGGGCCACTGGGGGCGCGGAGGTCGTCAACCTGCCAGCCGTGGGGTACCACCCCGGCGCCGTGGACTTCAGTGCCGACGGTCGCCACGTCGTCACCACCGAGCGGTGGAGGTGGGATCCGGGTCTGGGATCCGGAGACGTGGTCGATCTTGCGGACCTTCGGGGCCGCGGACGACCCCGCCGCCATCGGGCTTGCCCGGCGTGCCGCTCGCCGGCGACGAGGACGTCGCGACGCTGGCCGTGGACCCGAGCGGACAACTCGTCGCTGCCGTTCGGGGGGTGGGCGAGGGAACGGTCGACGTGTGGGAGCTCGAGAGCGGGCAGCTGGCCTTCGCAGTGCCCATCGGTGACGGCGTCCGGTGGCCCGCCTGGAGCCCTGACGGTCAGCTCCTCGCCATCGTCGAGAACGCAGGGGACGGTGATCATCGTCGACCGATCGGGCGACGAAGTCACCACCCTGGACCTTCCCGAAGCGGCGGTGAGCTCGGCGGCGTTCACCGCCGACGGCGAGCGACTGGTCTCGGTCGCCCAAGCGAGGGGGCCGTACGACCCGGATGCTCGCCCGGGTGGTCATCTGGGACTGGCGGGCCGGGGAGATCGAGCGCTCGATCGACACCGAGGCGACTGCCGTCCACCCGAGCCCGACGGACGACCTGATCGCGGTGCAGTCGCACTGGCGCGCCGGTGCGCAGGACGTCGAGATCTGGGACGCGCGAGACGGGGCGCCACGTCACCACCCTCACGGGGTACACCGGGGAGGTGACGGACATCGCGTTCGACCCGTCGGGGTCTCGCGTCGCCACCGCCAGCCTCGACGGCACGATCCGGCTCTGGGACCCCCGCTCCGGCGAGCTACCAGCTCGTGCTGCGCGGGCACTACGCCCAAGTGTCGGGCGTCTCGTTCAGCCCGGACGGCTCACAGCTCGCCTCGTACGGGGTGGAAGGGGTCGTGCGGATCTGGGCCCTCGAGCTCGACGACCTCATCGAGATCGCTCAGGATCGGCTCACCCGGTCGTTCACCGAGGAGGAGTGTCGGCAGTACCTCCACGCCGACCATTGCCCCGAGCCCCTCCCCTGATCGGTCCGGGACGCGACGAGGGCCAGCCGGTCAGTCTCCCTCGGTGCCGGTCTGCCTCTCCGCCGCCGTGCGGCGTTCGATGCTCGCGGCGACGTCGATCAGGGCCTCGACGCCACGCGCCGAACCGCGGTCCTGGATGTCCCACACGAACTGGACCAGGTTGTCCGTGCGCCAGGCGATCGCCACGACCTGGGCGGCCTCGCGGGAATCGATGAACTGCCCGAGCACGAATCCCTCGGCCTCGTCGCCGAGCTGGACGTCGAGCTCCCTCTCGCGCTCGAGCACGACCCCCAGCTGGTAGAGCCCTGAGTGCGCTTCGAAGTGGCCGACGAGCACGTCGAGCGCCTCCACGGCACCGACGTCGTCCGCGAAGACGAGCGCGGCGCTCGAGCCCCCACACGGCACCCGCCGAGGGCCCGCCTGGGTGCGGAACCCGCTCTGGAGGTTCGAGCAGTCGTGGGTCTCACCGGGCACCTCGAGGTCGAAGGGCGCGCTGAGCCCGGCGACGAAGCCCAGCTCGTCGATGGCGGAACGCTCCTGGCGGTACCAGGGCGCCACCACCGGGTCGAGGCCTGTCGAGGGGTCGCCGGCGAAGGTCACCCCGCCGTCGCCGCCGTGGACGATCGCGTTCGGCAGGACTGACGTGGCGTACCCGTGCGGCAAGCGGGTCGCCACCTGACTGCTGTCGCCGCCGGAGTCCACGACGACGAGTCCGACGATGACGACGGCGGCGGCCGCGACGGCGACACCGGCGCCGATCCACCGGCGAACCGCGCCCCGCCGAGGGGTCTCGGTCGGCCCGGCCGGCAAACGGACCTCTTCGGACGGTTCGGGCAGGTAGGGCAGCAGGACGACGGCGTCGGCCTGTTCGCGTTCGGCCTCGAGCTCGACGAACAGCGCCCCCAGGAACTCGGGCGAGGGCGCATCACCCTCGACGGTGGCCAGGCTCGCCTTCAGGTCCACGTCACGCATCGGATCGTTCCAGTTCGCTGCGCAGGGCCCGCCGCGCCCGGGTCAACAGGGCCTCGACGGCCTTGGGTGTCCGCCCCACCTCGTCGGCGAGGGCGGCGACGGTGAGCCCGTCCACGTAGTGGAGCATGAGCACGATCCGGTGCTCGACCCGCAGCTCCTCGAGCGCCGCGGTCATCTGCAGGCGCCCCACCACCGCACCCGTCTCGTCGGCGCTCTCGGTCCGGGCACCGACCAGCTGGAGCTTGCCCTCGTACCGAGCCTGCCGGCGGAGCAGGTCGACCAGTCGGTTGCGGGCCACCTGGATGAGCCACCCGACGGTGATCGTCCCCGGATCGTCAACGGTGCGGACCGCGGCGAGGAAGGCGTCCTGGGTGACATCCTCGGCCAACGCCCGGTCGCGACAGCGACGGTGGACGTACCCGTAGACCTCGACCGCGTGCTGCTCGTAGAGCGCGGCGAGGTCGGCGCGCGGCGACGGGCGCACGCCGCCCGGTTCCACGGTCACTCCGACCTGCCCTTCGAGCATCAGTGACTCAACGAACGAGACACCCGCACCCCCTCACCGACGTTCCGCCATGTTGCCAGGCGTGGCCCTCGCCCGCCGCGGCCGGTGAGGGGGTCGGAGACGTTCGTTCGTTGAGACCCCCGAGACAGGCCGACGAGGGAGGACTGACATGACCATGATCCACCGACGTGCTGGTAGGGGGCGACGCGGCTGGGCCGTCGCCTGTGTCCTCGTGGCGCTTGCGGCGGCGGGCTGCGGGGACGATGGGGGCGGCGGGTCGGAGGCCGCGGCCGAGCCGGTCGAGGGGGCGCAGGACGCGGCCGCCGAGTGCGTGAACCTCCCGGACTGCGCGGTGGAGGTGAGCCAGTCCGAGGACCTCGTCGACGGTGATGTCGTCAGCGTCCGGATCGAGGGCTGGAACCCCGATGCCACCACCGGCGTCAGCCAGTGCGAGGACGCCGCCGATCCCGACAACGCCGACCTGGCCCCCGGGCCCGACGGGCTGCCTCCGGCCGAGGTCTGCAACGTGCAGGGCCTGACCAGCCCCTCGCAGACCGAGACCAGTGACACGGCGGGGAACCTCGCGTTCGACTACGAGGTGCAGACCGGCGAGCGCATGGGCGGAAGCAGCGAGAGCGGCACCTGCGACGAGGCGCACGACTGCCAGATCATCGTCTTCCTCTCCTTCGACGTTCGGCTCCGGAGCGACGCTCCCCGGGTGAGCATCCCCCTCACGTTCGCCGCGCCATAGTGTTCGGGACCGGGCCACGCCACGGCCCGGGTCCGGGGGGGCGCCGTGATGGTCTTGGCGACATCGCTGTTCAGCGAGGCCGCGCTGCGGTTCGTGCTGCTCGGCATCGCCACGGGTGCCCTGACCGCCTTGGTCGCCCTCGCCATCGTCCTCGTCTACCGGGCGTCCGGCGTCCTGAACTTCAGCGCCGGGGCCTTCGGCGGCATCGCCGCCTACTACTGCTACGACATCCGGGACGATGTCCCCACCGCGCTCGCCGTTGCCGGCGGCCTCGTGGCGGGCGTGCTGCTGGGGCTCCTGACCTTTGCGGTGCTGTCGCTCCTCCGCGAGGCCTCCCGCCTGGCGAAGCTCATCGCCACCCTGGCGCTGTTCAGCGCGGGCCAGGCCTTCATGATCCTCCGCTGGGGGTTCGGGGTCGTCCAGCCCGAGTCGCTGCTGCCGACCCGCAACGTCACGCTCTGGGGTGACCTCCGCATCGGCCTCGACCGGCTGGTGCTCATCGGCATCGCCCTCGCCTGCGCCGCCGTCCTGCGCCTCGTCTACACCCGCACGCTGTTCGGCCTCGCCACCTCCGCCGTGGCCGAGAACCGCCGGGTGGCGGCGAGCGCGGCTGGTCGCCCAACCGCATCGAGCTGGTCAACTTCGCCGTCGCCGGTGGGCTGTCGGCGCTCGCCGCCATCCTCCTCGCCCCCATCGTCACGCTCAACGCCGCCGTGCTGTCGGTCGCCGTCCTGCCCGCCCTCGCCGCCGCCCTCGTCGGCCGGTTCTCGTCCTTCGGCATCACCGTCGGCGCGGCGTTGGTGATCGGCGTCGTGCAGAGCGAGATCCTGCTGTTCCAGCCCGACATCGCCGAGTGGCTGGACGTCACCGCGGCGTCGCTCACGGGGCTCGTGCAGGCCGTGCCGTTGGCGATCATCCTCGGCTACATGGTCGTGACGGGGCGTTCGCGCCTCCAGCGGGGTGAGGCCGTCGCCCAGTTGCCCCTGCCCGGCTCGGGACGGGTGTCGCTGCTCCCGCTCGTCGTCGGGATCGGCCTCGGGCTCGGCCTCCTCGCCGGCGTCGACACCTGGACCGACGCCCTCATCACCACGTTCGCCCTGGCGATCATCGTCGCGTCGGTCATCGTGGTCGCCGGCTATGCGGGGCAGCTCTCGCTGTGCCAGTTCGCCCTCGCCGGGGTCGGGGCCTGGGTGGCGGCTCGGCTCATGTCGGTCAACGGCTGGCCGTTCGAGGCCGCGCTCCTCGCCGCGGTTGCGGGCACCGCGATCGTCGGGGTCGTGATCGCCGGACCTGCCGTACGCACCCGGGGAACGAGCCTTGCCGTCGCCACCCTGGCCATGGCGCTGATGTTCAACTCCCTGCTGTTCACCAACAGCTCGCTCACCGGCGGCGTGCGGGGCCTGCCGATCGACGACGTGTCGTTCCTCGGCTTCGACCTCGACCCGCTCGAGCACCCCCAGCGTTACGGCGCCTTCGTGCTCGGCGTGCTCGTCCTCGTCGGCCTCGTGGTCGCCAACCTGCGGCGCGGGCGGGCCGGGGTCCGGCTGCTCGCCGTGCGGAGCAACGAGCGGGCCGCGGCCTCCCTCGGCATCGGGGTGGTGGCCGCCAAGGTGTACGCCTTCGGCGTCGCCGCCGCCATCGCCGCCCTGGGCGGGGCCCTGTTGTCGTTGCGCCAGGCCAACGTGCAGTTCGGCCAGTACAACGTCTTCAGCTCGGTGCTGCTGATCCAGTACGCCGTCGTCGGCGGACTGGCCTGGATCTCGGGCGCCGTCGCCGCCGCCATCGGCGCGCCGGGCGCGCTCGGCGCCCTCCTCTTCGAGAAGGTCGTGCCCGACGGCACCGACATCATCTCGTGGTTGGCGATCCTGTCGGCGATCGGCGCCGTCACCCTGTTGCGCCAGGCGCCCGACGGGACCGCCTCCCTCTGGGCTCGCGCCACGCGCCGCGTCACCGAGCCGTTCCAACTCCCGCGGCCACGGCCCGACGCCCTGGCGGCGGCGGGCCGGCCCCGCCGACCGGCCGCCACACTGGCCGTGGCCGACATCACCGTCGCCTTCGGCGGTGTCGTCGCCCTGGATGCCGTCAGCTTCCAGGTCGAGCCCGGCGAGGTGGTCGGGCTGATCGGGCCGAACGGGGCGGGGAAGACGACGCTGCTCGACGTCGTCACCGGATTCACGCCGGCCCGTTCGGGCTCGGTCATCTTCGACGGCGCCCCCATCGATGGATGGTCGGTCGAACGGCGGGCGCGGGCGGGCATCGTCCGCTCGTGGCAGGCCGTCGAGCTCTTCGAGGAACTGACCGTCCGCGACAACCTCCTCGTCGCGGCCGACGAGCAGTCCGCCTGGCGGTACCTCATCGACCTCATCCGGCCGGGGCGGCGAGCGGCCACACCGCTCGTCGACGAACTGGTCGAGGAGTTCGGCCTCGCCGGCGTGCTCGACGAGCGACCGTCCTCGCTCCCCCACGGCGTGTCCCGCCTCGTGGGCATCGCCCGAGCGCTGGTCACCGAGCCCGCGGTGCTGCTCCTCGACGAGCCCGCCGCCGGCCTCGACAGCCAGGAGTCGACCGACCTGGGCGCGGCGATCCGCGCCACTGCCAGCCGGCGGGGCATCGGCATCCTCGTCGTCGAGCACGACGTCCCCCTCCTGCTGCAGACCTGCGACCGCCTGGTCGTCCTCGACTTCGGCCGGAAGATCGCCGAGGGCACCCCGGCCGAGGTGAGCGGCGACGCCGGGGTGATCGAGGCCTACCTCGGTGGCCCCCAAGGGGCGCCGCAGGAGGCGTCGACGTGACCCCGCTGCTGGAGCTGGCCGGGCTCCGGGCGGGCTACGGCAACGTCGAGGTGGTCCACGGCATCGACCTCCGCGTGGATGCCGGCGAGGTCGTGGCCCTGCTCGGCCCGAACGGGGCCGGGAAGACGACGACGTTGAGCACCGTGTCCGGCGAGCTGCCGCCGCTCGGCGGCGAGGTGCACCTGCTCGACTGCGACGCCCGCGACCCGTTGCACGTCCGGGCTCGCAAGGGCCTGGCCATCGTCACCCAGGAGCGAGCCGTGCTCATGGAGCTGACCGTCCGTGAGAACCTGCGGGTGAGCCGTTGCGCCCTGGACCGCGCCGTCGAGCTCTTTCCCGAGCTGGACGGAGCACCTGGATCGCCGGGTCGGCCTGCTCTCCGGCGGCCAGCAGCAGATGCTCGCCCTCGCCCGCTGCCTGGCCCGGTCCTCCCGCCTGCTGCTCGTCGACGAGCTGTCGCTCGGCCTCGCCCCGCTCGTCGTCGACCGGCTCCTGCGTGCCGTCCGGGCGGCGGCCGACGACGGGATCGGCGTCCTGCTCGTCGAGCAGCACGTCCACAAGGCCATCGAGACCGCCGATCGGGTGCTCGTGATCCGGCGGGGGGTGATCGAGCTCGACGGCTCGGCGGACGAGCTGCGCGACCGTGTCGACGAGATCCAAGCCGCCTACCTCCAGGAGGCCGACGCGTGAGACGGGCCGGCACTCTCCTGCTGGCGGCGCTCTTGACGACCTGCACCGTCGCGTGCGGCGACGGGGAGATCGGTGAAGGCGCCGCCGTCGCCGGAGGCGCCGCCGGAGAAGGTCCCCGGCAGACCCAGACCGCCGACGCGTCATCCGGCGACGCCGAGGACTGTCCCGGTGACCCGCTCCGCTTCACGACCATCAGCGCCCTCACCGGGCCGGTCGCCCGCGGCGGTGAGCGGTACCGCATCGGCACCGACGCGGCGGTCGCCGCGGTGAACCGGGAGTGCTCCCTCGGCCGACCCATCGAGGTCGCCTTCTGCGACGACGCGGCCGACGTGAACACCAACCTGGCGTGCGGTCGCCAAGCCGCAGGCGACGGGTCGCTGGCGCTCCTCACCACCGTCGGGAGCTTCGACGACGGCGCGACGGCGTCCGGGCTCCCGGGGATCTTCCTCTACGGCACGTCCGCCTTCGAGCTCACCGACCCCGACGCGTACTCGTCGATCTCGGGGATCTCCGTCGGGATGGCCGGCATCACCGCCGCCAAGGCCGCGGGCGCCGACACCTTCCTGCTCGTCCTCCCGGACTCGCCGGCCCTGCAGTTCGTGGCTGTCCAGGTCGAGCAGGTGGCCGAGCTGATCGACATCGAGCTGGAGACCATCTACTTCCCGACCGACACCACCGACTACGCACCCATCGCCGCGCAGATCTCCGAGCGCGACCCGGAGGCCATCGGTCTCCTCCCGGCCTCCCCGGTCGTCATGATCAACGCCCTGGCCGACGAGGGGCTGACCCCGCAGAACCACATCATGTCGATGGCCTCCATCGTGCTCAGCCCCGAGATCGTCGCCGAGCTCGGCGCGGCGCTCGACGGCATGATCGTCGTCAGCCCGACGGTCCCGCCCAACGCCGAGGACAACCCCGGCATCGCCGAGTTCCGGGAGGACCTCGAGGCGATCGGGCAGGATCCCGACGCCCCGACGATCGACTTCACCGCCGTCACCGCCTGGTCCAACATCAAGAAGCTCGAGGAGTCGCTCCTCGCCGCCGGCGGCCCTTCGTACGTCGCCGACCTGACGCCCGAGACCCTGGTGCGGGCGCTGGTCCGGCACCCGGTCGCCCGCCCCGAGGCCGCGACCTACGACTTCCGGGAGAACCAGCTCACCGAGCTCCCCGGTCTGGCCGCCTTCCGGGTGTTCACCCGTGAGGTCGTCATCCTCGAGCTCCAGGACGGCGAATACGAGCTCCTCGCCGACGGCTTCGTCGACATCCTCGACCCGCCCGACCTCGACTGAGCCCGGTCGACGGGTGCAGAAGGCCGCTCGTCGCCGGCTAGGCCAGGAGACGGCCGGCGGCCTCGGCGAGCGTGCACCGTGAGCCGGCCTCCAGGTGCCGGGCGCTCTCGTCACCGAGCCGGTCGTCGATGGCCCGCCGCAGGGCAGCGCGCCGGGTGGCCTCGCCCGGCGGGGGGAACGGCAGCTCTCGACGGTCCACGGTGACGGCGACGACGCCGAGGATCCGAGCGGCGGTGACCTCGTCGCGCTCCGCCATCGCCAGGGCCGCCAGCTCGGTGCCGAAACGAACCGACTCACCCGGCGGTACCCGATCGAGGCCGGCGAGGGCCCGACGACCGCACGCCGCCGCGGCCGTGACGTCCTCCGTCGCCTGGTGGGCCCGCATCGCAACGGTCCAGGCCCACGGCTCATAGGTCCACACGTTGCCGGCGGAGAGCAGGTCCAGGGCCTCCGACGTCAGCGCCAGCGCCTCCTCCAGGTCGCCCCGCTCGACGGCGAGCTCGCCGAGGCCGATCGCCAGGTGGGCCCCGGTCGTCCGGTTGCCGATCCGGCCCGCGCTCGCCCGGCCCTCGGTCCAGTTGGCGAAGGCGGCGGCATCGTCGCCGAGGAGCCGGTGACTGTGACCGAGGAACGCCAATGCGTGGGCGACATGGAACGGGCTGGGATGGTCCCGGCGGAGCCGGGCCAGGGCCTCCCGCTGCAACTCGAGGCCGGCGTCGACGTCACCGTCGAGCACCAGGGAGACACCGAGGAACTTCGTGGCGTCGCAGGCGAGAAACCCCCGCCCCGCGTGCTCGAACACCAGGCGGGCATCGTGGAACACCTCGGCCGCCTCGCCGTAGGACCCCGACCACATGAGGTGGAGGGCCCGCACGAAGCGGGCGAACGCCCGCAGCGTCGCGTGGCCCAGCGAGCTCGCCATCTCCTCTGCCCGATCCACCTCCGCCAGGTCGATCAGGTGGAGAGGACCCGGGCGGGCGTGGAGGGCATGGGCACGGGCGCGCAGTGCGGAGCGAGGGCCGGGGATGGCCAGGGCCCGCTCGAAGACCTCCGCCTTCTCCCGCCACCAGCCCAGTGAGTACAGCGGGAGCTCGAGCCGACAGGCCAACGAAAGCGCCCGCTCGGCGTCTCTCCGGCGGGCCAGGTGGTCGAGCACCTGCCGGTAGCGAGGCAGGTCGGAGCGGAGTCGGTCCTCGAGGTCGGTCACCTCGGCGTCGGAGGCGATCTGCTCGAGGGTGCGGGCCCGATCGAGGCACGTGTCGACGAGACGATCGGTGGCGGCCTCGCCCAGACCGGCCTCGACCACCATCCGCTGACCGACCGCGCGCAGCGGCTCCAGGATCGTGAACGGGTCGGTCTGGCCCGGGCGAGCTCGGAGCAGCCCGTGGTCGGCGAGACCGACGATCGCCGCCGTCGCCTGCTCCGGACCCAGGCCGGTGACGCCGGCGGCCACGCCGAGGTCGAACTCACTGCGGAGCAGCGTGAGGTCGAGGAAGGCGTCACGGGCGACGTCATCGACGACACCGAGCACCGCTCGGGTCGCTCGGTCGATCTCGTCATCGGGCCCGGAGGCGGGCAGCGCGAGCACCGAAGCGGCGGGCAACGTGCGAGCGGCAGCAGCCGTCAAGCGGATCGCCAGGGGCAGCCCCCCGGCCCGCCGAACCAGCGCGGCGGCCTCGGTGGAGCCGG
Organism: uncultured Microthrixaceae bacterium; assembly: GCA_963748285.1. GTDB lineage: Bacteria > Actinomycetota > Acidimicrobiia > Acidimicrobiales > DATDAH01 > DATDAH01. The sequence goes on along the minus strand of CAVVIF010000008.1, from coordinate 166,408 downwards.
GGGCCACGACAGGAGCGAGGTCCCGGAGGGCGGCGCGCAGCACCACCACCGCCGGAGCACCTTCGATCTCGTCGTCGTCGGCATCGGCCGGCGGCGTCGACAGCGGGCCGAGGACCTCGACGGGGGACTCGTCGCCGATCGGGAAGCGGCTGGTGACCAGGATGCTGACGCTCGGCGTCGAGCGAGCCAGCTCGCCCAAAGCTGCGGTGACGGCCGCCACGTCCTCCTCGGCGCCGTCGAGCACGATGAGGCCCTCGGGATGCCGTCGGGCCCGGTCCAGGACTGCGGCCGACGGGAGGCCCCCAGCCACGTCGACCCACGCGGTGGCAAGGCCGAGGTGCCCGGCGAGCTCGACGGCGAACCGCGACTTGCCCACGCCCGGCGGGCCGAGGACCAGGAGACGCCGGGTCGCGGTGATGGTCGTCGCCGCCCGATGCAATTCCTCCCCGCGGCCGACGAACACCCCGGTGGTCGGCGGGAGGGGTTCGAGCTCCTCCCGGGGCGCCAAGGGGAGGCGCAGGCGGGCCACGTCGTGGGTGAGGGCGGCCGCTTCGAGGTCCCGGAGCTCGTGTCCAGGCTCGATGCCCAGCGCCTCGACCAGCGTGTCACGGGCGTCCTGGTAGGTGGCCAGCGCCTCGCCCGTGCGACCGGCGAGGTACCGGGCCCGCAGCAGCTGGCCCCACCGGTGTTCGCGCAGCGGCTCGAGCGCCACGGCCCGGATCGCGGCCTCCTCGGCGGCGCGGGCGTCGCCGGCCAGGAGGAGCAGCTCCACCAGGAGCTCCTCGGCGTCGCGGCGGAGCGCCTCCACGTGGTGGGCGGCGGCCGGGACGACGAGGTCGTCGTCGACGGCGTAGGCGGTCCCGCGCCACAGGTCCAGGGCCGCATCGACGAACCTCTGTGCGCCGGCAGGATCGTCCGCCAGAACCGACCGGGCCTCGTCGAGGAGGTCCACCGCCAGGTGGGCGTCGACCTCGCAGTCGCCCGGGTCCAACGCATAGCCATCGCTCGATCGGACGATGCAGGCGCCGTGCCCGAGCTCATCCAGCGCCCGTCGCACCTGGCCGAGGTGGACGTGGAGGGCGGGCCGATAGCTGGCGGGCCGTTCGGCTCGCCAGACCGCGTCGGCCAGAGCCTCGAGATCGCACGGTCGGCTGGCCGCCGCCAGGGTGAGCAGCGCCCGAGCCGGTAGCCCCCCGATCGGACGTAGCGCCTCGGGCGGACCCATGGCGGCCGGGCCGAGCACGGCGATGCGGGGCGCGCCCAACCGCGCCCGCAGGTCGATCGCCCCGTCCGGCACCACCAGAGGATAGAGAAGGGGCCTTTGCTCCTGCTTTGCGGCGTCTCCGTAACGTCCGCGCCATGCGGGCACGAACCTTTTCATTCATCGGCGCGGTCGGCGCTCTCCTCCTGGCGTCAGCGGGGCCGGCGGACGCCGCGTTCATCCCGGACACCTCCTTCGACGACGACGGCGCGGTCGTGGTCGTCGACAGCGCCGTGTCCGGGGGACAGGCGGTGGCCACCGCAAACGGGAAGACCTACATCGCCTACCGCGACTTCGACGGCAACCTCAATGTCGCCCGCCTCACGCCCGAGGGTGACCTGGACGGGACCTGGGGTGGCGGCGACGGCCTCGTCGAGACCTCCTTGGACAGCAACTACGACACCGACATCCTGGTCCTCGGCAACGGCAAGGTGCTGGTGGCCGGCAGCAACGGGCTGGGCCAGAGCCTGGCGGTCGTCCGGCTCACAGCCGGCGGGACGCCGGACAACAGCTTCAGTGGCGACGGCAAAGCAGTGAGAGCGGCCACCAACGTCTACGGCGGCCAGCAGTTGGCGGTCGACGCCAACGGACGGATCTACGTGGCGGGAGAACGAGAGCAGGTCTTCGGGCCCGGTGACATGGCGAGCGACCTCGCGGTGGCGAGGTTCACCGCGAACGGAGCGGCGGACAACACGTTCAGCACTGACGCGGTCGCCTTCGTCAGCCAACGGCGCATCGACCAGCTCTCGGACCTGGCCGTCGACCGATCCGGTCGAGTGCTGCTCATGGGCGACAGTCGACAGGGGTACTTCGACCTCCAGGGTGGGGTCGGCTTCGTCGCCCGGCTCCGGGCCAACGGCGTGCTCGACACCGCGTACAGCACCGACGGCAAGATGACCTTCACCTTCGGCGGGCCCGCCACCGTGACGGGCTTGGGCGGCGGCGTGGACGCCGCGAACCGGGTCGTGTTCGGCGTCACCACCATGGGTGACCAGATGGGGACGGTGCGGGTGACCGGGGGCGGAGCCCTCGACACCACCTACAGCGGCGACGGCCGCGCCCTCGCCCCGTTCACCGCCGTCATCTCCCGCAACGGCGCCGACCGGGTCGGCACCTCCACCGTGTTCACCGGCTGGGGCACCGACGGCCGGCTCTGGGTCGGTCGCCTCACCGCCACCGGCGCCCCCGACACCACCCTCGGGACCAACGGCGAACTGCTCTTCGACGCCACAGCCGGCGACACCGACGAAGCGAGCGCCGCTGCGGCCGGGCCCTCCGGCTCCATCGTCACCGCCGGCAGCGCCAGCACCGAGAGCGGCGCCAACGTCCTGGTCACCCGCCTCGCACCGTCGCCGTAACCGCCACGGACAGGGCCATCACCCGATCCGTCGTGGTCGGTCCCGCTCGGGCTCGCGGTAGAACTCGTCGGCGGCCTGGGCGGCGAAGGCCTCGACCCCGACCTGCTCGACCAGCGGCTCGACCTGGCTGGCCTGGGCGCGCAGGGCCCGAACCTTCCGGTCGAGCAGGTCGCCCTCGGCCCGGAACCAGACCGCCAGCTCCTCACGGGGCACCGTCGCGGGGACGGCACCGGGGACCATCATCACCTGCGCCAGGTCGAGCCCGTTGTCGGCGAACTGTTGGATCCACTCCTCCGTCATCGCGGCGTAGAGCAGGCGGGTCGAATGCCGGGCGGCGGCGACCGCCTGGGTCGTCCAGCGGCTGATGGCGATGTGATCGACGTGGTGGGTCTGCCCGTCTGGCCCGAAGGTCAGCGTCGTGTCGGGCCGGATCTCGTCGATGAGCTCGGCGATGCGGGCCACCGGGAGCTCGTCGGGTACCTCCTCGCCGGCGCCGTCGGGCAGGTCCAGCCAGTGATGCTCCTCCACCCCGAGTATCCCGAGGCAGGACGCCATCTCCGCGGTGCGCACGGCCGCCCGCTCCGCTTCGGAGCGTGGGTCGTCGTCCGCAAAGCCGAGCTCGCCCCGAGTGGCGGTGACACACACCACCCGCCGCCCCTGATCGATCGCCTGGGCCATGAGCGCGCCCGCCAGGTAGGCCTCGTCGTCGGGATGGGCGAAGACGGCCAGGATCGAGCCGAGGTCGCCTGAGCGGTCGGGGCCGGTCACGGCCCGCATCATGGCCAACGTCCGCGCCCGTGTCGATCACCCTCCGGAGCTGGAGACGGCCAAACGGGTTCTCGGCCGTCGACGCCAGTCTGATCCGTCGTCCTCGTCGCCGAGCCGTCCTCGTCCGAAGCCCGGGACCGCCTGACCGCTTTGCTCCGGCTTTGCGCCCGAGGTCTACCTTCCGCGGCAAATGCGAACCCCTTCGTGGCGGGAACCCGAGAGCAGGTCTGTGGGCCCGGTGACACGGCGAGTGACCTCGCGGCGGCGAGGTCCACGGCGATCGGAGCGTTGGACGATTCGTCCATCAGCGCCGCCATCGCCTTCGCCCACCGGCGCGCACCGACCTGCTCTCGAACCTGGTGGTCAACCGGTCCAATCGGGGTTCTGCTCCACCGGCGACGAGGTCATCACCGTCCTGATCATCCGCGCCGACCCTTCGACGTAGGCGGGCACCGAGCCGGGCATCTCCCGACCGTGGGACACTCCCCGGGTGGACTTCGGTGCCCATCTGCCGTTGATGGACTTCGGCGGCCATCCCTACACGTTCGCCCACCTGGCTGACTACACCGACACCGCGGCGCGTCTCGGCTTCCGCGCCTTGGCGGCCAACGACCACCTGGTGTTCTCGGTGCCGTGGCTCGACGGGCCAACGGCGCTCGCGGCGATGATCGAACACTCGGGTTCGATGGACCTGGCCACGACCGTCAGCCTCCCCGTCGTCCGCGGCCCGGTTCCGTTGGCCAAGTCACTGGCCGCCATCGACCGTCTTAGCGGTGGTCGGCTGGTCGTCGCGGTCGGCCCGGGCTCCTCCCCGAAGGACTACGAGTGCGTCGACCTCGACTTCGAGGAGCGTTGGGGCCGTCTCGACGAGTCGATCGACGCGCTGCGCGCCCTCTGGACGGCCGACGGCCCGCCGTTCGACGGTCGCTTCTACGCCACCGGGGGACTCGACCTCGACCCCCACCCGGTGCGCCGGGAAGGACCGCCGATCTGGGTGGGGAGCTGGGGCTCGGACGCCGGGCTTCGCCGCACCGCGCGGCTGGCCGACGGCTGGCTGGCGTCGGCGTACAACACGACCCCGACGGCGTTCGCCGAGGCGTGGGCCCGGCTGCAGGACCTGCTCCCGGCGCACGGCAAGGATCCCGACACCTTCCCCAACGCGCTGTCGACCATGTGGTTCCACATCACCGACAGCCAGGCCGAGGCCGACCGGGTCGTGCAGGAGCGACTGGTGCCGACCATCCACCGCCCGGAGGACGTGCTTCGATCCCGGCTGCCGGTCGGGCCGGCCGAGATGTTCGCCGAGAAGCTCGCTGAGTTCGCCCGGGCCGGGCTCCAGCGGGTCTTCGTGTGGCCCGTCGTCGACGAGGCCCACCAGCTCGAGCGGTTCTGGGAGGAGGTCCGTCCGGCCGTCGTCTCCTGAAGCGTGGCGCCGCGGCGGTCGGTGGTCATGGCCTCAGACGCGGGTGGTGACCGCCTTCACGGCGTCCTTCACCGTCGGGGACGCGGTGGACGCCCGCGACCGGGCCGAGCAACGTGGATGAAAGCGATGGCAGGAACGACGCATTATTGTGGCCGGATGGGAAGGGCCTGGTTCCTCGTCCTGTTCGCGCTGCTCGTCCCGGTGGTCAGCACCGGCGCCGAGGCCCAGGAAGGGGCGACGTTCACCAACGGCGCGGCCGGCATCGGTGACCCCTACTTCCCGATGGACGGCAACGGTGGCTACGACGTCACCCACTACGGGCTCGAGCTGGCCTATGACCCGGCCACCGACGTCCTCACCGGGGTGGCCACCATCGAGGCCGTCGCCACCCAGGACCTGGCCCGCTTCAACCTCGACTTCGACGGCCTGACCATCGACGCGCTCACCGTCGACGGTGTCAGCGCCCCCCGCAGCCGTAGCGCCGGTGAGCTGCGGGTCACCTCGCCGGGCATCACCCAGGGCACTCCCTTCGTCGTCGAGGTCACCTACCACGGCGTCCCAGTGGCCGGGGGCGGGTTCGGGGCCACCGACGACGGCACGCTCGTCGTCGGCGAGCCCCACGTCGCCTCGACGTGGTTCCCCACCAATGACCACCCCCGCGATCGTGCCGCGTTCGACATCGCCATGAGCGTGCCCGACGGCCTCGAGGCGGTGTCCAACGGCGCCCTGGTCAGCCACGACTCCAGCGGCGGTCAGACCCGATGGGTGTGGCACCAGGAGCTCCCGATGGCGCCCTACCTGGCGACGATCGACATCGGCGAGTTCGACCTCGAGGAGGCCCATGCCGACGCCGGGCGACCCGGAGGGGTCGACATCGTCAACGCCGTCGACGTCGACCTGGCCACGCCGCTGGCGCCCCACACCGGGACCCGGTTCGCCATCTCCCGCCGAGGTGACCGGACCTACAAGCGGCTGCAGCGGTCGATCGTGGTGCCGCCTGGCGGCGCCACGCTGTCGTTCTGGGTCAACCGGGACACCGAGCTGCGCTGGGACCACGTCATGGTCGAGGCCCACACCGCCGGCCAGCTGGACTGGACGACCCTGCCCGACGAGAACGGCCACACCCGGAGGGCAACGGGTGACTCCTGCCCCTCCTGGCTCGGCCTGCACCCGTTCCTGCGTCACTACCAGACCCCACGGAGCGGCGCACCGGGGTGCCGGAGCACGGGCACGACCGGAGCGTGGAACGCCCGCAGCGGCCGGAGCAGCGGTTGGGAGCAGTGGGAGGTCGACCTCGATGACTTCGCCGGCTCCACCGCGGTGGTGGCGATCAGCTACGTGAGCGACGACGTCGTGCAGGGCCCCGGTGTCCAGGTCGACGACATCGAGGTGTCGACCGGCCCGGGCTCGACGTCCTTCGAGGACGACGGCAACCCCAGGGACGGCTGGCAGGTCGCCGGCCCGCCGGCGGGCAGCCCTCCCAACGTCAACAACTGGATCATCGGCGACGCCGACGACGCCCCGCCCACGCGCGGCGAGGTCATCGACAGCGTCCTGGCCCGTCAGCCGGAGATCCTCGACTTCCTCGCCGGCAACTTCGGCGACTACCCCTATCCCGACGTCGGGGCGATCATCGACGACTTCCCGAACCTGGGCTTCGCGCTGGAGAACCAGACCCGACCGGTGTACGCGATGGACTTCTTCGGCGGTGTCGAGGACGGCGAGTCGGTCGTCGTCCACGAGCTGGCCCATCAGTGGTTCGGCGACCACATCGCGGTCCGGGCGTGGCAGCACATCTGGCTCAACGAAGGCTTCGCCACCTACGCCGAGTGGCTCTGGGCCCAGGAGGAGGGCGGCCCGACCCCGCAGCAGCAGTTCAACCGCGCCTTCAACGGCTTCCCCGCCAACTCCCCGTTCTGGGACCTGCGCATCGGCAATCCGGGCGCATCGTCCCTCTTCGAGTTCCCCGTCTACCTCCGGGGGGCCATGACCCTGCAGGCGTTGCGGACCAAGGTCGGCACGGCCGACTTCTTCCAGATCCTCCAGGACTGGGCGGCCCAGCCGCCGCCCCGCCTCGGGACCACCACGGCCTTCATCGCGCTGGCCGAGCAGGTCTCGGGCCGCCAGCTGGACACGCTCTTCCGCAACTGGCTGTTCACCTCCGGCCGCCCGCCGCGGCCGGAGTCGATCGCCGAGTCGGACGCCGCCCCGTCCACCCCCCTCGTGGCCGACCGCCTCTGGAGGCGCTGACTGCCGCGGGGCCTACAACGCGGAGGGGGCCTGCTGGCGACCGACTAGGGCCGGGGTCCACGGCCCCTCCTCAGAGGCGTTCAGTCGAAGTCGGGCAGGGGTGCCAGTACCCGGGCCATCACCCCGGGAGGCTCCCTGGCCGGGGTGTCGACCCTGACGTACCTTCGCACTGTGCAGATGCCATGGTCGGCTGAGACGCCAACCGGCGTCCTCGCTCGCGCCCAGCTGCGCTCTCGATGGCGGGCACTGGTGGTGCTCGGCCTGCTGGCGGGGTTGACCGCTGGATTCGCCGCCGCCGCCCTGGCGGGAGGCCTCCGGTCGCAGACCGCCCTCGACCGTCTGAAGGATCGGGAGCACGCCGCCGACGCCATCGTGTTCCCCGGCCAGGTCGGGCTCCTGACCGCCGACTGGGACGGCTTGGCGGCCGAGCCGGAGATCGAACAGATAGCCGTGTGGGCACTGCTCTTCGGCAACTTCGACATCGACGCCCTGCCCCCGGAGGCACGGGACGAGGCGGCGTTGGGTGGCGGCCTCGTGTTCGCCTCGACCGACGGCACCTGGCTCGGTGACCTCGGGCGGCCGGTCGTCATCGAGGGTCGGATGTATGACCGCGACGCCCCCGACGAGGTCGTCGTGGACGAGGACACCCCGGGCCTCGAGGTGGGTGACGTCATCCCCTTCCGACCGTTCGCTCCGGATCAGATCGTGGAGTCCTTCGTGGGCGGCCGCGCCCGCGGCCCTGCCCTCGAGCTACGGGTCGTGGGCAAGGTGCGCACGATCAACCAGTTCCTGTTCACGGGCGGACAGGTGCTGGTGTCACCCGGGGTCGTGGCCGCCCACCGGGACGAGATGTTGCTGATCGAGAACGCCGACGTGCGCCTTGCGCACGGTGCCGACGACCTCGATGCGCTGCAGCGGTTGGTGAACGAGATCCTCGCACCGGGTACTCCGATCCTCGACCTGGAGGAATCGTCCCGTCGCGTCGAGACCACCACCTCGGTCGAATGGACGGCCCTCGTACTCCTTGCTGCCATCGTCGCGCTGGCGGGGCTGATCCTCGTCGGTCAGGCCATCGGGCAGTCGGCGGCGGCCGCGGTCGACGATCTCCCCACCGCCCGGGCACTGGGGATGACCCGGGCAGACGGGATCCGTGTGGCCGTCGCGACCCACCTCCCGACTGCCGTCGTGGCCGCTGCCTTCGCCCTGGTCGTCGGGACGGCGGCGTCCATCGGGTTCCCTGTGGGAACCGCCGGTGCCATCGACCCGGATCGGGGCGTCCATCCGACCTGGGTCGTCCTGATCCCGATGGTGGTGCTGTTGCCGGCGGCGATCCTCGGCGCCGTCGCTGCCTTTGCCGCCCGGTCCGACCGAGCCGAGCTCCGACCGGAACGAGCCGGGGGGCCGCTCGCCTGGGTGCGCCGTGTCTCCCCCCTGCCGTTGGGCTTGGGCGCCACGATGGCGCTGCACCCCGGCCGGGGACCGGCCAAGGTTCCCGTCCGTCAAGCCCTTGTCGGGGCGATGATCGGGATACTCGGCGTCGTCGGGGCGATGGTCATCCACGCCGGTCTCGATGATGCCGTCGAGCACCCCGAACGGGCGGGCGTGGCGTGGGACGCCGCGGCGTCGCCCGACAGCCCCGATCTCCTGCCGACCGACATCGCACCGGACTTCGTGGCCGCGGTCACCGCGGTCGAGGAGGTCGATGGCGCATCAGTGATCGATCGGCTGGCGATCGACATCGACGGCGTAGGGGTCCCCGGCTTCGCCAGCCGTCCCCGCGAGGGTCAGACCACGCCGGACATCTCGCTGGTCATCACCGACGGGCGGTCCCCCGAAGGTGACGACGAGGTGGCCCTCGGTCCGGCCACGCTCCGGGACCTGGATGTGGCGGTCGGCGACACCGTCGAGGTCGGCGACGACCGCCGGCCGATGACGGTCGTCGGCGAGGCCCTGTTCCCCTCGGACGTGCACGCCGCCTTCGACGAGGGGGTGTGGGTGGCCCAATCGGCCTGGGATGACCTCGTGCCTCCGTTCGACCCGGAGACAGGGATGGGGCCGGAGCGCTCCGTGGCCATCCGCTTCGCTCCGGGCGTGGATGTCGATGCCGGAATCGACGCGGTGGCAGCCGGACTCGGCGATCGGGCGATCGACGTCAGCCCCGTCGAGGTTCCCCTCGAGATCGAGAACCTGGGCAACGTCCGCACGCTGCCCACCGTGCTGGCGGTGTTCCTCGCGCTCCTGGCGGTCGCCGCCGTGGGCCATGTGCTCTTCACCTCGGCCCGGCGACGCAGCCGCACCTTCGCGGTGCTGCGGGCCCTCGGCCTCACCCGCCGGGAGGCGAGGTACGTGCTCTACAGCCAGGGAACCGTGATCGGGCTGATCGCCCTCTTCGTCGGCATCCCGATCGGCATCGTCGTGGGGCGCTGGGGGTGGAGCTACATCGCGGGGCAGGTGCCGCTGGACGACGTCTCGCCGACGATCTGGCTGGCTCTGGCGGTGGTCGTGCCCGTCGCCCTCGTGCTGGCCAACGCGCTGGCCCTGTGGCCCAGCCGCCGGGTCGCCCACCTGCGTCCGGCGGAGATCCTGAGGTCCGAGTAGATCGCTTCCTCGGCCTCGGCGCCGACTCAGCTACCGGTGATGGAGCGCTCCGCCGGCGACGAGGCCAGGGCGCCGAGGCGGCGGAGGTCCTCGGTGAGGGCAGCCGCCCGATCCCGATGGGCCGGCACCATCACGCCGTAGACAACGTCGAGGACCTTCGGGACCCGGACCGCGTCGAAGCGCTGCTCGAGGCGCGTACCGCCGTCGGTGGGGGTCACGCGGATGCGCCAGACCGTGCTGTCGGGGTAGAAGGTCGTGGGCACCGTCCGCCACACGAGCTCGGGTGGTTCGGCGGCCAGCACCTCGCACACCCGCCCCCACCGGAAGATGCCCTGGCGGTTGCGGCCCCGGAACCGGGCCCCGGGCTCGGCACGGGTGGCACCGTCGAGGAACGAGATCTCCGTGCACTCGTGGCTCCACTCGCCGACGCGGGTGATGTCGGCGACGACCTCCCACACCGCATCGGGGCTCGCGGCCACCACGACCTCGTTGTGGCCGTGCTTCTGGACACGGCGCCGACCCTCGTTGTCCTTCATCGCGGATCCTCCTCTGGATCAGGAGCGGGGGACGACACGATCCAAGGTGGTCGCCACCCAGCTCTCGTAGGCGGCGGGCGTCCAACCCGTCTCGTCCACGAACAGGATGTAGAGCTCGGGACTGAGCAGGACCCAGAGCTCGTCGGTCTCCACGCTTCGTCAGGCGGCCGACCGATGATGAGCGCCATGCCGGCGGCGACGTCCTCGCGTTGGCGCCCACGGGTGGCCTGCAGGACCTCGGCGATCTCCGCGTCGCCCGGCGCCGCCTCTCGCAGCACCATGGCGAACGCCCGCCGTCCGTTCGTGCACCGCGCGCACGACCGCGGCGGCCGCCGCGATGCGCTCGCCCGCGCCGACCCCGTCCGAGCGCCGCGAACTCGTCACGCTCGGCCAGCGCCACGGACTGCTCGTCGCCGACCACGGCGACGTCGATCACGGCCTGGAGCAGGGCGCGCTTCGAGCTGAAGTGCGAGTAGAGGGTCTCGGTGGCGACACCGGCCTCCTCGGCCACGTCCCGCATCCCGGTCCCCGCCCACCCCCTGGTGGTGAAGAGGCGGCCGGCCGCATCCATCAGCGCGGCCCGGGTCTCCTGCGCCCGCCGGCTCCGGATCGGCGAGTCGTACCGACGAGCGCGTCTTCGCGGCTGCGCGTCTTCCCGGGCACGCCGCCATCATAGAACAACCCTGTATTGACTACAAGAGTGTTCTAGTCATTTTGTCGTCGGTGGCCCACGCGGTCGTAGTTGATCCGCAGCAGGGCGATGGCCTCGTCGGCCTCGGCGTCGGTCCGGATGTAGAGGGTGGTCCAGCCCGAGTCGGGGTGGACGTGGTGCGGCCCGGTCCGGCCGGCGGCCACGAGCTCGTCCCGGATCCGGCGAGGAAAGGGGATGTCGGCCTGGTATCCGCCGTGCACGTGGCCGATCGAACGGCCACCGACGACGAACTCCGTCTCGCCGTACTGACCAGTGGCCGTGGAGATGCCCGGCCAGCCGGTGACCTCCCGCAGGATGTGCTCAGCTCGTTCGTCCACAGACAGGCTCATACCGCGCACCCTAAGACCTCGAGTTCGCTTGAGGTCAAGTGGAGTCGGTCGCGGCCCCCTCCCCCTCCGTCCGCCCGCCACCGCTCGGACGGCGCTGCCACAGAGTTGCCACAGGGGTCCGTCAGCGTGGCAAGTGGCAGACTTCAGGCAGAGGGGGCGGTCCCGTGGTCGAGTTCAACGCGCTGGGTGCGCTGGCAGTCACGGAGAGCGGTGACCCGGTCGCGATCGGTGGGGCCCGCCAGCGGCGGCTCCTGGCCATGCTCCTCATCCACGCCAACACGGTCGTGTCCGTGGATCGGCTGGCGGAAGCCGTGTTCGCCGGCGAGCCCACGCCCGCGGCCAACACGACGATGCGCAGCTACATCGCCCGCATCCGTCGGGTCGTCGAGAACGGCCACCAGGGCGGGCCGTCGGTCCTGACCCAGTCGCCGGGGTACGCGCTCCAGCTCCCGACCGAAGCTTTGGACGTGGCCCGGTTCGAGACCCGGCTGGCCGAGGCCCGCGCCAGCCTGGGTCGGGAGGACGCTCCGGGAGCCGCGGCCGAGGCCCGCGCCGCCCTGGCGCTCTGGCAGGGCGAGGCCTACGCCGAGTTCGCCGACGAGGACTGGGCCCGACCCGAGGCCCAGCGGCTGGGCGAGCTCCGGATCGTCGCCCTCGAGACCCTGATGGACGCCGAGCTGGCGTGCGGCCGGGCGGCAGAGATCATCCCGGAACTGGATGCGCTGAGCGCCGAGCACCCGACCCGGGAGTCCTTCCAGGCCCAGCTCATGCTCGCCCTCTACCGCAGCGGGCGACACACCGATGCCCTCCGGTCCTTCCAGGACCATCGGCGGACCCTGGCCGACGAGCTGGGGCTCGACCCGACGCCCTCGTTGCAGGAGCTGGAGCGACGGATCCTGTCCCACGACCCGTCCCTCCTCCTCGACCAGCCTGCCGGCCAGCCGTTGCGGGGATACCGCCTGGGTGAGCGGCTCGGCACCGGTCGGGACGGCACCGTCTTCGCCGCCCACCTCGCCGGTGTCGATCGCGAGCTGGCGATCCGCGTCCTCCACCAGGACCTCGCCGACGATCCCGAGTTCGTGCGCACCTTCGAGGCGACGGCCCACCGGGTGGCGTCGCTTCGCCACCCGGCGATCGTCGCCCTCCAGGACTACTGGCGCGAGCCCGGGGCGGCGTACGTGGTGATGCGCCGCCTGCACGGCGGGACGCTCACCGACCGCCTCGCCCGCGGGACCCTCACCGCCACCGACGTGGCGACCCTCGTGAGCCGGGTGGGCGGGGCCCTCGTCGCGGCCGAGGCCGCCGGGGTGGTCCACGGTTCGGTGACGGCCGACAACGTGCTCTACGACGAGTCGGGCCAGCCGTGTCTCGCCGACTTCGCCGTCATGATCCGGCGCAGCCCCGCGGTCGACGATGTCCACGACTTCGCCGTCATGATCCGGCGCGGCGTCGAGGAGGGCAGCGACGTCGACGTCCTCCTGGCCACCGCCATCGCCGCGGACGAGCGCCCGGCGATGGTCGATCTGGTCCCGGCGCTCATCGAGGCCCTCCGGTACGGAAGGGGCGGTGGCCTCGAGCCGCCGCCGAACCCGTACAAGGGCCTGCGCGCCTTTGACGAGAGCGATGCCGCCGACTACTTCGGCCGACGTCAGCTCGTCGACGAGGTCCTCGTTCGGCTTCGCCGGGACGACCTCGTCGGGCGGCTCGTGCTCGTGGTGGGCGGTTCCGGCACGGGGAAGTCGAGTGTGGTGCGGGCCGGCCTGCTGCCCCGCGTGCGGGCGGGCGAGGTGCCCGGCTCCGACGCCTGGTTCGTGACCACGATGCTCCCGGGCGGCTCGCCGTTCGACGCGCTGGCCGAGAGCCTCCGCCGGGTCGCCGTCGCCGGGACCGCGGGGCTCGCCGACGTCATGGCGGCGGACGAGGGCGCCATCGACCGCGTCCTCCGCGACCTCGTTCCCCTGGGCGGCCAGCTCCTGCTCGTCGTCGACCAGTTCGAGGAGCTCTTCACCTCCGCTTCCGAGAGGACCAGCGGGTGTTCCTGGCCGGCCTGGTGCACGCCATGTCGGTGCCCGACAGCCGCCTGCGGGTCGTGGCCACCCTGCGGGCCGACTTCTACGACCGGCCCCTCGCGGTGCAGGGCTTCGGTCCCCTCGTGAACGACGCCACGGTCGTCGATCGCGGCGATGACGCCGGCCGAGCTCGAGGCGGCCATCGTCGAGCCGGCCGAACGGGTGGGCCGCCGCGTCGAGCGGGCGCTGGTCGCCGAGCTCCTGGGTGCCGTGGCCGACGAGCCGGCGGCCCTGCCCGCCCTCCAGTTCACGCTCTACGAGCTGGCGGAGCAAGGGGACGAGACCCTCACCCTCGCGGCCTACCACCGGCTGGGTCGGGTCGACGGCGCCATCGCCGGGCGGGCCGAGCAGCTGTACCAGTCCCTGGACGAACCGGAACAGGTCGCCGTGCGGCGCTTGTTCGAGCACCTCGTGGTGATCGACGCCGACGACGAGCCCACTCGGCGCCGGGCCGCCCGCGGCGAGCTGTCCGAAGCCGCCGACGACGGCTCGGTCGACGCCGCCGTCGACCGGTGGGCCGATGCCCGGTTCCTCAGCCTCGACCGTCACCCGCGGTCCGCGCGTGCCGACGGTGGAGATCGCCCACGAGGCCCTCCTGCGGGAGTGGCCGCGCCTTCACCGCTGGATCGACGAGGACCGCGACACCCTGATGGTGCTCGGTCACCTGCGGGAGGCGGCGGCGAGCTGGGTCGAGCTCGACCGTGATCCGGGGGCGTTGTACCGAGGAGCCCAGCTCCAGGTCGCGATCGAGATGGCCGAGGAACGGTCGGGTCGGCTCCCGACGAGCGAGAGCGACTTCGTCGCGGCGAGCCGGGAGGAGCGGGACCGCGAGGAGGCTGCCGAGACCCAACGGGTCGCCCGGCAGGCCCGGGCCAACCGCCGACTCCGGGCGCAGCTCGTGGTGACCGGCGTGGCCCTCGTCGTCGCTCTGGTGGGCGGCTTCATCGCCATCGACCTGCGCACCGAGGCCGAGGCCGAGCGACGCGACGCCACCGCCCGCTCCCTGGCCGGCGCGTCCTCGGCCAGCCTCGTGGAGGATCCCGAGCGGAGCATCCTGCTCGCGCTCGCTGCGGTCGACGCCACGCGGCAGCACGGCGGCGAGGTGCTGCCCGAGGCGATCGAGGCGCTCCACGAGGCGGTGGCTCGGTCGAGGCTGGTGCTGAGCGTTCCCGAGGTCGGAGGGCCCGTGGACTGGAGCCCCGATGGCCGCGCGCTCGTGACCACTGGACCGGAGGGCTCGGGGACGGTCGAGATCCGTGACGCCCGCACGGGAGGAGCGGTCCTCTCGTTTCGAGCTCACGAGCCCGACATCAACGACGTGGCCTTCAGCGCCGACGGCTCGCTGCTCGCCACGACCGGCGATGACGGCGCCCTGCGCCTCTGGGATCCCGCCACCGGCGAGGAGCGGGCCGCCTTCGAGTTCCCCTCGGGGGGCGAGGTGTGGGGCCCGTCCTTCAGCCCCGATGGCAGCCGGGTGGCGGCATCGTGGCCGGAGACCGAGGTCGTTCGGATGTTCGACGTGAGGGCCGGCCGCGAGGTGTGGGCGGCCTCGCGGATTGCGCACGGCACGGAGTTCAGCCCTGACGGTGCGCTCCTGGCGATCGTGCAGACCGACGTGCCTGATGGCCCGGCTGGCACCACGAACGACAACCACACCCGTCGTTTCGCGCCGGTGGTCGTGGATGCCACGACCGGCGAGACGGCATTCACGGCCGCTGCGGGAGGGGGCGAGGGAGGCCTGACGTCGCCAGACTCCGGCGGGGACCCCTCAATCGCCAATGGAGGTTCGGGCCGGGACGCGGCGTGGAGCCCGGACGGGCGGTTCCTGGCCACGTCCAGTGTGGACGGGACCGTGGTCGTGTCGGACGCGGCCACCGGGTCTCGCCGGTTCGCCATCGAGGCCCACACCGCCCCCGTGAACGCATTGGCGTGGAGCCCCGACAGTGGCCACTTGGCGACCGCGAGCGACGACGGCACCGCCCGGGTCACCGAGATCGCCGCGGACGGCGCAGGAGCCACCACCTCCGTCGCCGCCCATGACACCGACCGCGGCTTGGTGAGTGTGGCGTTCTCGCCCGGTGGCGACCGGATCGTCACCGGCGTGTCCGGCCGGACCTCGGTGAAGGTCTGGGACGTCGGGGCCACGGGCGGCTCCGAGTGGCTGAACGTGGCGGGACACGGCGTCCGCCCCGGCGCATCGGCGCTCGCGTTCACCCCTGACGGCGACGCCATGGTCGTCGGCGGCGAGGACGGGACGGTCGCGAGCTGGGACGTGACCTCCGGGCGACGCCTCTGGAGCTCCGGTCCGGTCAGTGCCGAGCGCAGCGCCGTCGACCAGCTCGCGGTGAGCCCGGACGGCCTCCTGGTCGCCTCGGCGGTGGACGAGGGCCCGGTCGAGCTCTGGGACGCTGCGACCGGCGAGCACGTCCGGTCGGTCCTCGATCGACTCGTCAGCCAGCGGGTGGTGGCCCTGACCTGGAGCCATGACGGCGATGTCCTCGCCGTCGCCCGGACCTACGACCTCGAGGGCCGGGTCGACATCGTGAACCGCGCCGGGGATCGGGTGAGCGGCTTCTACGAGAACTCCCTCTGGGGCATCGGCTCGGCCAGCTTCAGTCCCGACGACCGGCTGCTGGTGACCACTCGGCTCCCGAGCCTGGACAACCTGCCACAACGGGGGCTGCGGGTGTGGGACTGGGCACGTGGCGAGACCGTGAAGACGATCGAGGCCCCGGTGGTCCAGGCCGCGTTCGACCCACGGAGCCAGAGGATCGCGGCCCGGCTCGAGCAGGAGGGCACCGTCGGAGTGTGGGACGCAGCGTCGGGCGAGCAGGTGGCGACGCTCCCGGGACCGGCCGTCGTCAACGCCTTCGCCTACGGGAGCGACGGCGCCCGGATCGCCACGGCAGGGGTCGACGGGGTGGTCCACGTATGGGATCTCGCCACCGGGGAACAGGACGTCGAGCTCCGGGGTCATGGGTCGAACGTGCAGGCGGTGGTCTTCAGCCCCGACGGATCACGACTGGCGTCGGTCGGCAGCGACGGCCTGGTGCGGGTCTGGGCCCTCGGTCTCGACGATCTGATCTCCCTCGCCGAACGGCGCCTCACCCGCTCGTTCACCGACGAGGAGTGCCGGCAGTTCCTCGATCAGGACCGGTGCCCGGCCGCCTGATCCCGGCTGCCACGCACCTGCCACACGGGTGCCGCGCCACCGCCACCGGCCCTCCTCCACCGTCGTGTTCGACAGCAGCTGCACTCCGCAGCCCGACACGAAGGAGCCGTCATGGCACTCACCGAAGAGCGCATCGAGGTCCAGGAGCCCCGCGAGACCACCGAGGCCACCGAGCCCACGTCCCTCCCACCGGAGGCGCATCGGGGATGGAGCCCGGTGTGGCTCCTGATCCTGGGCGGCGCCGTGGCGGCGGTCGTGCTCGCCGTCCTCGCCTTCCGGCCCGACGGCGACGCCGTCGTGACCGGGAGCCACGACCAGGTCATCGAGCACGGCAGCCCCACCGCCGTCGACCACGCCGCCCAGGCCGTGGTCCCCAACCACCAGCAGGTCATCGAGAACGGCAGCCCCACCGCGGTCGACCAACTCGCCGACTGGGCCCGCACCAACGGCGTCACCGGGCTCTCACCCGCCAGCGTCAACGCTGACCGCGATGTGTCCGGCCAACTCGCCGACTGGGCCCGCACCAACGACGTCACCGGGCTCTCACCCGCCAGCGTCAACGCTGACCCCGATGTCTCCGGCCACGCCGCCACCACTGGTGGCACGGTGACCGGGAACCACCAGCAGGTCATCGAGCAACGGCAGCCCCACCGCGGTCGACCACGCCGCCTCGTCCTGACGGGAAGACCATCCGAAGGTCGCGCCGGCGACACCGCCCTCCCCTCGGAGGCGGCGTCGCCGGCGCCTTCGCGTCCGATGAGTTTGCCGGTTGCCACGGGTCTACCTTCTGACCGGGACGACCAACGCATCGGAGCAGGGCATGGGCCTCATCCACATCGAGATGTTCGCAACCCTCGACCTCGTCGGACAGGCGCCCGGCGGCCCCGACGAGGACCCGGAGGGGTTCCCGTTCGGCGGCTGGCAGGCGCCCCTGATGGACGAGGTCGCCGGCGCCCAGGTCGGTGCCGCGTACGAGGGCACCGACGCCCTCCTGCTCGGCCGGCGGACCTATGACATCTTCGCCGCCTACTGGCCGCACCAGGAGGGCGGCGAGGACAACGAGATCGCCACGCTCTTCAACCGCGTCCCGAAGTACGTGGCCTCCCGCGGCACGCCCGAGCTCTCGTGGGCCGGGTCCACCCAGCTCGGCCCGGATCTGGCCGGCGCGGTGCGCGAGATCCGTGACCGGCACGAGCACGTGAAGGTCGTCGGGAGCCTGAACCTGGTGCAGACCCTCCTGCGCGAGAAGCTCTTCGACCGTCTCGACCTCTGGGTGCACCCGATCGTGCTCGGCGTCGGGAAGAAGGTGTTCGACGGTGGCGCGGTGCCCACGAACGTCACCCTCCTCGAACCGCCGACAGCCGGTCCGAAGGGCACCGTGTACCTGCGCTACGGGCTCGCCGACGGCACGCCCGCCACCGGCGACATGACCGCGACCGGTTGACCTGGTCCTGAGGCCTGCCATCGGCCGAACAGGCCCCTAGCGGGACGGTGACAGAGCGTCGACGACCTCGCTGATCGGCGTCCCGTCGTAGCCGTCGACCGGGAGGTCGAAGAGCTCGGCGACCGTGGGCGCGATGTCCGAAACGGAACGGACCGCCGCCACGCTGTGCGGGCGGACGCCTGGTCCGGAGGCCAGCAGCAGGCCACGGGGGTGGTGATCACCGGTTCGGGCGCCGGCGTAGGGGTGGGCCACCTCACCGATCCGGGGCGAGGACAGTCGGTCCTTCATCCCCCCGCGGCGCCATCGCACGACGAGGTCAGGGAGCCGGTCGACGTGGGGGCCGTGATAGTGGTCACGTGTCCGCATCACGTCCCGCACCACCGCCTCGCCGTCGGCGTCCACCAGCTCATGCAGCTCGCCGATCAGCCAGGCGACCTCGTCGTCGATCTCGTCGGGCCGCACCTGGCCCTCCGGCTCCCGTCCCAGGAGGTTGAGGCGGATGCCCGCCTCGGGCTCGTTGTTCGGCTGCTGGAACCAGCGGCGGTCCGCGGGCTGAGCCGCGGCACACCAGCCGAAGACCTGCTCGTGGTGGGTCCGCCCCACGCGGTCGGCCAGCGGCTTCAGCGCCCATCCGAGCGGGCCCGCTCGGCGGTGGAGCCGGGTCAGCCGCTGGACCCGGCGACGGGTTCGATCGAAGCGACGGGTGGCCTCGAGGCGGAGGAGGACCTCGTCCAGGAGAAAGGTCGGATCGGTGTGGGTGCCCATGCCGTGGCTGGCCAGGACCAGGACGCGCGCGTCATCGCCGAGGCCGTCGAGGATCCGACCCAGCTCGCGGTCCACCGCCCGGTAGACGTCGAGGACGGGATCGCCGGCAGCCTCGACCAAGGCGGGGTCGTGGGCCGGGCTGTCCGGGTCGTGCAGATGCCAGGCCTGGTGCCCCACGCAGTGTGGCTCGGCGAAGACGGCGACGACCAGGTCGGCATCCGTACGCCCTACGAGGTCGAGGACGAGGTCGGCGCGGTCCGCCGCCCCTCGGACCAGTCGGTCCCGGAGCTCGGCGAAGGCCGGGCCGTCGCGGTCGTGCTCGTTGCAGTTGCCCCAGGACGGGTGGGAGCCGTAGGTGGCCAGCACCTCGTCGACGAGGCCCGGCGGCTCGCTCACCGGGGGGAGGTCGGCATCGTGTCCGCCCCACTCGACGACCTGCGCGCCCGGTAGGCCCCGGATGAGCGGGGTGTGGGGGGCATCGACGACGACCACCGGTCGACCGGCGCGCCCGACCGGCGCCCAGAAGGGCTCGGCCCCCAACCCGTGCTCCCGGACCCGGTGGCGCTCGAACCCGTAGTGGCCCGGCACGACCTGGAGCCAGCAGTGGTACCCGTGGCGGCCGGCGTTCACGCCCGTGGCGACGGTCGGCCAGACGGCCCCGACGTACACGCCCGGTGGCGCCTCGGTCGACACGGTCACCCCGGACCGCAGAAGGCGACCCAGCACCGGGAGCTCGCCCGCCTCGGCCCACGGTCGAAGGAGGTCCACGTCAAAGGCGTCCAGCCCGATGAAGGCGACCGGGCCGCTCACGACCGCGCCAGTGTCGTACGCAGGAGCGGCCAGTGCAGGATCGTCCCCTCGGCCAGACCGCGGCGCAGGTCCGTCTCCGCGACGACCACCCAGCGGTCGTAGTAGGCCGCCGCCTCCGCGGTCGACATGGCTGCGGCGGTGGCGTTCCAGGCCTGCTTGGGAAACGGGACCGGGCAGCCGTTCGGCCAGTGCTCCGGGCCGGCGATCTTGCGATACTTGGCCTGCCACTGAGCCGCTCCGGCCACGACGACGTGGAGGTGGGTGCCGACGGACTGCTCGGTCGGGACCGTGCCGTCGGCGCGGCGCCAGGCATGGGGGTCTTCAGGGACGAGGCCAGCCGCCACTCGTACGGCGGTCTTGCCCCGGAGGTGCCCGAGCGGGCCCGGGACGACCTCGACCTCACCCGTCCGGGGGTCGAGCAGCCGCCGGGCGAACCGGCCCTCGGGCTGCACGTGCTCGAACGCCCAGTGAGGCGGGTTCGGCCCGAGGGGTTCGGGGATCGCCTCGACGGTCGGGAAGCGGACGACCTCAGTCGTCGCCGCCCTCAGAGCGGGCCCGAGGTGACCGGCTGCGGGGTCGAGCTCGCCCACCGGACCGGCCCAGGCGTATTCGTCGACGTCGAGGTGCAGCATCCAGTCGATGCCGTCGGCCGCCGCCCGGCGGAGTGCGTCGGCGACGACCAGGTTCTGGTGCTCGGCGAACCAACGGTGGGACGGATCGCGGTCCCAGGCGATCGCCGTCACCTCCGGATGGGCCGCGAGCCGATCGGCGGTCGCGTCCCGGCAGCGGTCGAGGTAGACGTAGGCCCGCGCCACACCCACCGAACGGTGGTGCTGGAGGAAGTCGTCGATCCGGTCGGCCTCGTCCCGCACCGCGGTCACCAGCGCGATCACCGGAGGACGACCGTCCGTTCCAAGTCGGCGTGGTCCCACGGGTCCGACGGGTCCAGTGCGTCGTCACCCGTGTGGCAGCGGAGCTCGGAGGCCGCGGGGAGGCGCACCCGCTCGAACCCGTCACGCCAGCCGTGCCAGCCGAGGGCCACTTCGTCGGGGTCGAACGACCGCCGGCCGTACTTCTGTCGGGCGTGTTCCTGACTGAGGAACAGGTAGTGCCGCATCCGGAACGGCTCCGGGTGCACCTGCCGGCCCGGGAACACCACCTCGTGCCCACCATGACCGACGAGGTCGACGCCACCGGCGGGTTGCCGCCAAGCGTTCAGCCGGTGGTGCGGCCGGGGCCGGAAGGGGTGGTAGGACCGCATCGTCTGCCGGAACCGCGGGTGGTCGTGGTCCGGCTCCTCCTGTGTCGGGAGGAAGATGAACTCGAGGAACTCGACGGCATTCGATCCCTCGTCCTCGGCCTCGGCGAACGCGTCGACCAGGCGCTGGTCGCTACGGGGCGCCAGCCGGATCTCATCGGGGTCCAGATGGACATACCAGTCCGCCCCCAGTGCCGCCGCCAGCCCCTCCTTGCGGGCCAGTTGGCGTCGAAGCCGGAAGGTGCCGTCCCCGCCCTCCGATCGTTCGACGCCGATGACCCCGTCACCGAGCCGGGCGTGGACGATGTCGAGCGTCTCGTCGGTGGAGCCGTCGTCGGTGACGTGCACCTCGATGCCCTGCTCGATCAGGTGGTCGATGCACCCCCCGATGAACCGGGCCTCGTCCTTGCACGCGAGGAGGGCGACGACACGCATGGTCCGACAAGGCTACGGGTGCCGTGGCGGCCGCCACCAAGACCATCCTGCGAGCCTCCGTGATGGCGGTGCCACCTCGCCACGACCGGATGACCGCTACGCCGCGCCTCAGCAACGGGCGGTCACCTGGTCCTGTTGCCTGCCATCAGCCGACAGCGTGAGCTTCGTGCGGCCGTGAGGCACCGCGGCGGCATCGAGGGTGACCGTCGAGGCCGCAGGCACGACGGCATCGCCGCGAGCACCGTGCTGGATCGTCCAGCTCACGCTCACGGGGTACGGGTTGTCGTTCGTGGCCGTGAACGCGGGGCACGAGACGCCGGCGCGGAGGCGTAGGGGGTGACTCGGCACGAACGGGGTCGCCGAGACCGACCCCGCCGGTCCCGCGCCGACTTCGTTGATGGCCACCACCTCGAACGTGTGGGGCAGTCCGCTGGTGAGCTGACCGAAGGTGTGCGAGCGCACGTCAGGCCCGACGGTGGCGGAAGCCACCTCGACGCCGCTCTCGAGGGCCCGTACCTCGTAGCCGGTGATCGCGGCCCCGCCGTCGCCGGGCTCCTCCCAGTCGACGGTGGCCGCACCCCAGCCGGCGACGACCATCACGGTCGGCGCGTCGGGAACCGTGGCTGGCTCGGTGAGTTGCAGG
Source organism: uncultured Microthrixaceae bacterium (assembly GCA_963748285.1). Classification (GTDB taxonomy): domain Bacteria; phylum Actinomycetota; class Acidimicrobiia; order Acidimicrobiales; family DATDAH01; genus DATDAH01. Next base: position 144,577 of record CAVVIF010000008.1, on the reverse strand, counting down.
CCGATGACGAGCGGGTCGTGATCCGAGGCCCGATAGGCGTCGGGCTGGTAGAGGCCGGGCGGGTTGAACTCGGTGTTGTAGTCCAGGATCAGGGGCTCGTCGGCGTTGCTGTGCCAGATCGTGGCCCCGGTGACGTCGTCGGCGAGGTCCGGGCCGGCGAGGGCGTGGTCCAGCTCCCCGGACAGTCCGTCGAACACGAAGCTGTAGCGATCGTCGTCGTCGATGAACGTCTCGGAGACCCCGACGTAGCCCGCCTCCTCGAGCACGTGCACCGGGTCCTCCTCGGTGTAGGAGTTGAGGTCGCCGACGATCAGGGGGTTGGGGACGTCGAGTCCGGCGAGGGTCGCCACCAGCGCCTCGGCCTGAGCCACCCGGCGGGCGTTGAAGCAGCTCTGGCCGTCACCCTGGTCGAGATCGGCCCCGGTCGCGCCGCCACAGTTCTTGGACTTGAAGTGGTTCACGACGACCGTCACGGCATCGCCTCCGCCCGTGGGCTCGAAGGTCTGGATCAGCGGCGGACGGTCGAACACGCCGTCCGCGGAGGTCTGGGCCGGGCCGAGCGGTGTGACCACCGCGGGTCGGTAGATGAGGGCCACCTTGATGGCGTCGGTCCCGAAGGTGCCCCCGAACTCGTTCGGAGGGTTGAGCTCCGGCTCGGTGATGGCGGCGTAGGTGCCCGGTGCCGTTGCCGCGTTGAGGGCATCGACCAGGCTGCCGACCGCGGTCGGACCGTTGTTCTCGACCTCCATGAGACCGAGGACGTCGGCGTCGAGACCGAGGATCGCCGCCACCTCCTTCGCCTGCTGGCGAGCGAACTCGTCGGCGTCATTGGCGCCGCGGGCGTTCGGATTGTCGTCGGCCAGGGTCGTGAAGTAGTTCAGGGTGTTGAAGCTGGCGACGCGGACGTCGCCCCCGACGGGCGCGGGCGCCGCGGGCCGTGGGTTCGTGCGAGCAAAGGTGATGGGAGCCGTCGGCTCCAGCCGGTACGAGCCGAAACCGAAGCTCAGTACGCCGGTGACCCCGGTCGCCTCGTCGCCGATGCGCACGGCCTCGGGCGTGAGGTACGGCACCGTCGCCGGGTTCTGGACGTTGGACCCGTCGTCGAGCAGGAGCCGCCGCCGGGCGTTCAGGTCGGCCAAGGCCTGGGCATCCGGCCCGGGAGCCAGACGATCGGTGGGCTGGAAGAGGCGGCCGTCGGCCGACACCGCCACCTCGCCGAAGCGTCCGAGCTGGAAGTGCTCCGTCGCCGCGAGGGCCTCCGGGAACGTCACCAGCACCCCCTCGACCGGCTCGAAGGTGACGCCGACCGGACGCGGCAGGTCGTAGGGCTCGGCGGCGACGGTGCCCGTCCCGCAGACGTCGACCACGGTCACGGGCGAGAGCGCGGTGAGCCCGAACGACTCGGCCGCCGTGCCCGTGACCAGCGCGAGGTCGCCGGCGGCCACGGCCGTTTCCGACGCCACGAACACCCCGTCGGAGGTGGCCGGGTCGGCATCGGGCGTCGCGTCCTGCAGGAAGAAGCCTCCCAGCCCGGTCGCGCCCTGGAAGTCGCCGGTGACGACGCCCTCCACGCGGACGCTCTGACCGGCCACGGGAGTGCTGGCGCCGCTCCCCTGCACCTCGGCGATCTCGTGGGTCGCCGGCACGTCGCAGCCCGACGGGGGCGGCGGTGGTGGCTCGAACCCGCTGTTGCGCGGGTTCGGCGGGCCGGCGGTGAAGTCGGCCGCGTTGTCGTCGGTGTCGACGGCACCGTCGTCGGCGCGGAGGGCGGCCGTCGTGTTCGACAGCCCGGGCGCCGGCGCCGCGCCTTCGAAGCTGCTCGCCGTGGCGCCATAGCCGACGAGGTCACGCACCGTCGCGTCGGCGGTGCAGCCCGTGCCGCACGTGAGGAGGGTGGTGGTCGTGACCAGGGCGACCTTCCCCGCCGTGGCGCTCATGGCGATGGTGCCAGTGGCGTCCGGTGTCGGTAGCGGCGTCGTCCCGCCGAGGCCGGCGGCCTCCTGCACGAGGTAGTAGCCCCCGGGGGCGATGGTGCCCGCAAGCGGTGTGACCTGCCAGCTCGAGCCCGTGGCCGAGGCGTACTGCACCGAGAAGCCCGTGAGCGAGACCGGCGCGGCCGAGCGGTTGTGGAGCTCGATGAAGTCGTTCTGCAGGGTCGCGCCCGAGTTCCCGCCGCCGCCGTAGACCTGGCTCACCACCACGTCCGGGCTGACCGCGGCCGCCGGCGCGACACCGGCGACCAACGCCAAGCACGGGGCGAGCACGCTCGCCACCAGCAGGACCCGAATACTCCGCCAGTTCATGTGGACCTCCAAGAGGCCCGCGCAGCTCAGAGCGTAGAGCGCCGGCTCCGCCCTGTCAGGGGCGAGCGGGCGATGATCGCCTGAACCGCGAGGAGACGGCGGGGGTGTCGACCTTCTGCCTCGAGGTTCTCGTTCGCTCCGGCAGTTCCTTGCCCAGACGTATCGCAGGCATATCGAAAACTGCGTACGCCACCGCAACAGTCGTTCGACCTCACTGGGGGCATGGACCACCGCGCATCACGGTCAGCGCCAGCCCGTCGTACGCCTGGGATCGCGCTCGTCAGTCTGGCGATCCTCGGGATGGCGATCGCGGTGTTCGTCGTGCGGCCATCGCTCGTGGCGTCTGCTCTGCCGAGCTCCCCGGCCGCAGTCGGCCAGCCCACCGGAACGCCGACGGAGCTGGACGGAGCCGACGGTGTCATTCCCGACGGGGCGGCGGTCTCGGCGTTCGACGACGGGACTCCGGCGGTCGGCAACCTGGAGCCGGATCTCCTCGATGCCTTGCGTCGGGCGGCGGCGGACGCAGAGGCCGATGGCGTCGGGCTCCGGGTCAACAGCGGTTGGCGGTCGCCCGAGTACCAGCAGCAGCTGTTCCAGGACGCAGTTGTCGAGTACGGCTCGCAGGAGGAGGCCGCCCGGTGGGTGTCCACTGCGGAGAGGTCTGCTCACGTGTCGGGTGAGGCGGTGGACATCGGCCCGGCCGAAGCCGCGGCTTGGCTGTCTGCCCACGGTGCCGCGTACGGGCTGTGTCAGATCTACAGCAATGAGCCTTGGCACTACGAACGGCGTCCCGACGCGGTCGACGCCGGTTGCCCGCCGATCTATGCGGATCCGACTGAGGACCCGAGGATGTGGCCGTGAACCGGGTCCCGGTCCGGCGCGTCGCGGGGTGGGACACGTCGGCGATATGCCGTGCTCCTTAGCCTTCAGGTGTGCGCGTGCTGATCGTGGAGGACGAGCCCTACCTGGCCGAAGCCGTCCGTGACGGCCTTCGGCTGGAAGCGATCGCCGCCGACATCGCCGGCGACGGCAACACCGCACTGGAGCTGCTCCGCATCAACTCCTATGACCTCGCGGTCCTCGACCGCGACATCCCAGGCCCCTCCGGCGACGAGGTCGCCCGACACATCATCGCCTCCGGCAGCGGCATCCCGATCTTGATGCTCACCGCGGCCGACCGGATCGACGACAAGGCGTCGGGGTTCGAGCTCGGCGCCGACGACTACCTCACCAAACCGTTCGAGCTCCGGGAGCTCGTCCTGCGGCTGCGGGCGCTGGACCGTCGACGCGCCCACGCTCGACCCCCGGTCTTCGAGATGGCCGGCCTTCGGCTGGACCCCTTCCGTCGGGAGGTCTTCCGCGACGAACGCTACGTCGCGCTCACCCGGAAGCAGTTCGCGGTGCTGGAGGTCCTCGTCGCTGCCGAAGGCGGTGTGGTCAGCGCCGAAGAGCTGCTCGAACGGGCCTGGGACGAGAACGCCGACCCCTTCACCAACGCCGTCCGCATCACCGTCTCGGCGCTCCGAAAGCGACTCGGTGAACCATGGCTCATCGCCACGGTGCCCGGCATCGGCTACCGGATCGACACCGGCACCGACCCCGCCCACCCTGACCGCGCTGGTGGATAGGCGACCGGGGCTCAGCGCCCGGCTGAAGCTCACCTTCAGCTACGCCGGGATCATCCTCCTCACCGGCGCGCTCCTGCTGGCCGTGGTCTGGGTGTTCCTGCTGCGGTACGTCCCCGAGCCGCCCGGCCCCAGCCGGCTCGACGTGCCCGTGTTCCAGCTCACCGGCCCCAGCCGATCTGACCTCCTGGACGCCTTTGCCCCCCGCGCCGCGACCGCCCTGGTCTTCCTGCTCGTGTTCGGCCTCCTGGGAGGATGGATCCTCGCCGGCCGGATGCTCGCCCCACTGGCCCGGATCGCCGACGCGGCACGCATGGCCGCGGACGGATCGCTCTCCCACCGGATCCGCATGGACGGCCCGAAGGACGAGTTCCGCGAGCTCGCCGACGTGTTCGACACGATGCTCGAAGAGCTCGAGTCCCACGTCACCGAACAGCAGCGGTTCGCCGCGAACGCCTCCCACGAGCTGCGGACCCCGCTGGCGATCTCGCAGGCGCTCCTCGACGTCGCCCGCAAGGACCCCACACGGGACCAGGGCGAGCTCATCGAACGCCTCCACGCCGTGAACACGCGGGCGATCGACGTCACCGAGGCCCTCCTGCTGCTCAGCCGAGGCGACCGCAGGAGCGTCACCCGCGAGCCCGTCGACCTCTCCCTCATCGCCGAAGAAGCCACCGAAACGCTGCTTCCCCTCGCCGAGCAGCGTGGGATCACGCTCGAGGTCACCGGCGGGACCGCTCAGACCAGCGGCTCCGCGGCACTCCTCCTGCGGACGGTGACGAACCTCGTCCAGAACGCCATCGTCCACAACCTCCCCGCCGACGGCACCGTCACGGTCCACACCGAATCGCGACAGGACGCGAGCGTGCTGCGGGTCGAGAACACCGGCCCGCACCTCCCACCGGAACTGGTACCGACCCTGACGGAACCCTTCCGACGCGGAACAGAGCGCATACGCACCGACGAGCACACGGGCGTCGGCCTCGGGCTGGCCATCGTGCACAGCATCGTCCAAGCCCACGACGGGACCCTCGACCTCACCCCCCGCCCCGCCGGCGGTCTCCTCGTCACGATTCGGCTACCCGGCCCGCACTCACCTCACAGCTCCCAGCTCGTCGACGCCTGAGAGTCGGGGAGGTAGGCGCAGAACGTGCCGGTGCGGACGGCCCGGTCGAGGTGGGTTCCCAAGGAGGGGTGGTGCTCAGCGATCCGAGTCACCGCCTCGCGGATCGCCCGGGTGACGCTGGCCCGGGCCCGTTCCGATGCCGACCCGGTGGGCCGGTCGCGCCCACCGAGGCCGACCGCGCGTGACAGTTCGCCGAGGAGCAGGTCCCGTTCGACGTCGGCCTGGGCCGCACGCTCACCGTCGTTGTTCGCCCGCGCCTCCTCCATGTCGTCCTCGATCTCGGCGAGGCGCCGTCGGTAGGCATCCTTGGCTCCCGCATCGAGCATCGGCCCGGCGTCCCCGAACGCGGAGGACGCCAGGCCGGGCTCGGCCGCACCGACCGCGGGGACTCGATGCGCCGCGCTCGGCCGCGACGAGGTCGAGCACGTGGAACTCGCGTCCGGGCTCGCCGAGGAGCCGGGCGAGGTACCTCATCCCCTTGAGGTCGCGTACCCGCACCGTGCTGCCCCTCGAACGTCACCGACCAGTAGTCGCCCTCGCGGCGAAACGTGTGAACCGCCGCGGTCGTCGGGGCTCGGGGCGCTGGGCGAGGGCTCGCGGACGGTCCGACGCGCCGAGACGCTCGAAGCCGGCGCGCGCGGCCTCCATCTCCAACTCGGCACGGGCGTCACGACCTCGGCCACGGTGCGCCTCGGCGAGCCCGGCGCGGGCGAGCGCCGTCTCGTACGGCGCGCCGACCTCGCGCCACAGCCGCGTCGCCACTTCGAAGTGCTCCTCCGCTCCACGGTGGTCACCTTCCGCGAGCCGCACTCGTCCGTGGGCCAGGGCGGCGCTCCCGACGAGCGCCTTGCTCGCGAACCGGTCGGCGATCCGCGCCAGTTCCTCGGCCGCCGATCGGGCCCGGCCAGGCTCCCCGGCCGCGATCTCGATCTCGACCTGCGCCTCGAGCAGCGGGGCACGACGGAGCTCGGTGTTCGGGGGCAGCTCCTTCGAGGGGACCGGCATCGGATTCTCGAGCGCCTCTCGGATGGAGGCCAGGGCCGAAGCCAGGTCCCCTTGGGCGAGTCGCAGCGAGGGCGAGGTCGGGTTGGGGATCCCACCCGGCGCGGTGAGCCGCGAGCAGGGCCTGCTCTGCGCCGTTGCAGGTCCCCGGTACGCAGACGGATCCGGCCGAGCTCGGTCAACGGCCAGCCGAGCTCCCGGTGCAGATAGGGCCGCAGCTCCTCGCAGGCGATGAGCGCCTCCTTCTCGGCCTCGTCACAGGACCCGCGCAGCCGGAGGATCTCGGCGCGGTGCACGCGGCAGCGACCCTGGAGACTGCCGATGGCGTTGGCTCGGCACCACCGTTCCATGGCCTCGGTCCACTCCTCCGCCTGGTCGTACTGGGCCAGTCCCTGGAGGGCGCACACGAGTTCGCAGTACACGACCCCCGTGGAGAGCGGGTCGAGCTCGCCGGCCACCACGGCCACCCCCGCTTCATCCAACAGCGCCAGACCCTTCTCGACCTCACCCTCGAGGATGAGGCCGCGGGCCTCCGCCACCCGGCCGATGGCAGCGGCCGCGGGATCGCAGCTCGCACCGATGTCGATCGCCTGCCGGGCTCGCTTCGCGCGCGCCGCTCACGTCACCGATCAACATCCGTTCGTAGGAGCGGACCACGGCCAGCCAGGCGTGGACCGGCGTCTCGCCTTCAGGATCGAGGAGGCGCTCGGCCCGTGTCAGCCAGCCACGGACGGGCGCCATGAGGGCGGTGTCGAAGAGCAGGTGCATCGCAACGCGAACCGCCGCGCCCGCCGCGTCGAGGTCGGCACCGGCCCGTCGGCATTCCGCGTACGCGCGCTCCCACACCTCGATCGTCACGTCGAGGTGCCCGGCGGCGTAAGCGACCTCGGCGAGTAGCGGCAGCTCGTCGGGTGCCAGCGGGCCGGCCGCGTCCGCCTTCTCCAGCAGGTCGTAGGCGTGCTCCCAGTCGCCCTGGGCCACCGCGTCGCGGGCCCGGCTCAGGAGACCGACTTCGGTCGCGTCGCTCATCGCACACCTCCTACGAGACGTTCTCGAGTGGGCGGTCCACGCGACCGGCGCTGGATGTAACCCAGAACGTTCCGGCCGTAACAGTGTCGCTCACGCCTACCGGTTGTGCGTCGAGAGTCGACGGACGGGAGGAGACCCGCAATGCCGTTCATCAACGTGAAGCTGATCGAAGGCGTGTTCGACGCCGCGCAGAAGCGGGAGATCGTCGAGCAGCTGACCGAGGCCATGGTCGCCATCGAAGGCGAGAACATGCGGCCGGTGACGTGGTGCGTCATCGAAGAGGTGCGCAGCGGGGACTGGGGCATCGGGGGCAACCCGCTCACCACCGCCGACGTGAAGCAGCTCGCCGCCGGTCAGCCGGCAACCGCCTAGGCACCACCTGTCCCACCGAGCCCGAACCCGAAGGCCGGCGCCTGGTCACGACCCGACCAGGCGACCGCACGACGAACGAGGAGAAGCACGATGAAGACCGCTGAAGTCAATGACGTCGAGCTGGAGTACGAGGTGACGGGATCCGGTGAGCCGGTGCTGCTCATCAGTCCCGTCCTGGCCGACGGGTTCATGCCCCTCGTGTCACAGCCCGAGCTCGCCGACCACCAGCTGATCACGTACCACAAGCGTGGCTGGGTCGGGAGCACGCACACGGCGCCGCCGGTGAGCGTGGAGGACCACGCCGCCGACGCCGCCGCGCTCCTCGCCCATCTCGGCCTGCCGCGAGCGCACGTCGCCGGCCACTCCAGCGGGGCGGCCGTCGCCCTCCAGCTCGCCCTCGACCACCCCGAGTCCGTCCATTCGCTGTGCCTGCTGGAGCTCTCACTCCTCACGGTGCCGGCCGCCGACGGGCTTCTTCGAGAAGGCCGGGCCGGCCTTCGAGGCGTACGCATCCGGCGATCACGACGCCGCCGTCGCCCTCTTCCTGAGCGCCGCGAGCGGACCTCGATCAGGAGGTGGGCCGGGCCCTGCTCGACGAGCGCATCCCTGGCGCCGCCGCGCAGGCCGTCAAGGACGCCGACACGTTCTTCGGCGTCGAGCTGCCGGGGCTCACCGAGTGGACGTTCGGGCCGGACCAGGCGGCCGTCGTCCGGCAGCCGGTGCTCTCGGTGTGGGGTACCGACACCGAACCCCTGTGGCTCGAAGTCGCCGACCGACTCCGCTCCTGGCTCCCCCAGGTCGAGGACTGCGAGATCGACGGTGTCGGCCACCTGCTGCACGTCCAGGACCCCGAACCGGTGGCACGCGGCATCGCGTCGTTCCTCCGGCGCCATCCCCTGACCGCCGGCTGAACACGAACCCTGGCCAGCCGGACGACGTCGTCCTAGGGTGGACGCAACAGCTCAGGCCAGGAGGTGCTCGATGCGCCGCTACCTCGTCGTCGCCCATCAGACGCTGGGCAGCCCTGAACTGCTCGACGCCCTCCGCGACCTCATGGCCGAGTCGGCGTGCCTCTTCCACCTCGTCGTGCCCCAGTACCACGGCGGGGGCCTGACCTGGGACGAGGGCGAGGTCGCGGCCGTCGCCGAGCAACGACTGGAGGAGGCCCGCCTCCGCTTCACACAGGAGGGCCTGGCGGTCACCGGCGAGGTCGGTGACCCGAGCCCCGTGAAGGCGGTGGTGTCCGTGGTCGACCGAGAGCACGTGGGCTTCGACGGCATCGTCGTGTCGACGCTCCCCCACAGCGTCTCGAAGTGGCTCCGTATCGATGCCCCCAACCGGATCGAGCGGCGGAGCGGCCTCCCCGTACACCACGTGATCGGTCAGCCCGTGACCAGCCCCGCCACCGGGTGAGAGCTACGACCACGGTGGGTCCAGCGGCCGTGCTCGGGCCTACTCGGCGAGGTCGTCCAAGAGCGCCTTCGCCTCTCGGAGGTCGGCGGTCCCGAAGCCCTCGCTGAACCCTTCGTACACCTCCCCCACAAGCCTTCGGGCGTCCTCCGTCCTGCCCTGGCTGCGCCAGAGTGTGCCCAGGCGGACCACCGCGCGGAGTTGGAGCATGGGCGCCTCCACCGCGGCGGCCGCGTCCACGGCCCGCTGATACCAGCCCTCCACCTCCGCTTCGCGGTCGGGAGAGGCGGCGAGGAGCAGGTCCCCTCGCCGGTGGAGGAACTCCGACGCGAGCGTCTGGCCCTCGCTCGCGTTCGCGATCTCGATGGCCTCGTCTTCCAGGACCAGCCCTTCCGCCGGATGCCCAGCCGCTCCGTTGGCTCCGGCGTAGATGTGCAGGACAAGCGGCCAGAAGACCGGCGGGGTCTGGAGCCGCTGCCACGGACAAGTGCACCACCACCCTGGCGGTGCCGCTACTGCGCCAGGGCTAGAAGCGAACCGTCGACGGCGGCGACCCGAAGGCCGTCCAGCCGTCAGGCGTTCCCGCCAACCGGAACAGCATGGTCACGAACTGGCCGCGGGTGACCGGGTCGCGAGGCCGGTAGCGCCCGTCGGAGAAGCCGGTCACCAGGCCCAGGTCCCGGGCCCAGTCGAGGGCCTCGCCGTAGAAGGCATCCGGGGGCACGTCGGGGAACCCGTGGGGCGGGGCGCCCGCGGGTCGGCCGACCATCGCCCAGAGGAGGTTGACCACCTGCCCTCGGGTCACCGGGTCCCGGGGGCCGAAACGCCCGTCGGGGTAGCCCGTGACCACGCCGGCCTCGACCGCCCAGGAGAGCGCGTCCTCGTAGAACGCACCCCCGGGGACGTCGGGGAAGTCGTGGGGCGCGGTGGCCGTGGGCTCGTCGACGTCGTGCCAGAGCGTGTTGACCGCCGCACTCCGGAGGACCGCCTCGTCGGGGCGGTACTCCCCGCCCGCGAAGCCGGTGACCAGCCCGTGGTGCGCGGCCCAGTCGAGGGCGGGGGCGATCGTGGCCACGCCGTCGACGTCGACGAACGGGTGGGGCGGGAAGGCGGAGAACCTTCGGGCGGTGACGACCAGCGGGAAGGCGACCTGCCGATGGACGAGGCGGGCGGCGGCCACGGTCGCTCCCGGGGCCCGGTAGGTGAGGACCCGCCGGCCCCGAAAGCGGTAGTACGGGCTGTACCGGGGGTCGGTGTTGGCAATCGAGGCCGTCACCCAGAGCCCGCTGACGCCATAGGCCGCGGAGTCGCCCGTGCACAGGTCGCCGGGCGGCGTGGTGTCGTCGAGGTAGTACGAGCCGAAAGCGGCGGCGGGGAGGGGCTGCTCGAAGGTCATGCGGCGCACGCTGATCAGCGAGCCCTGCGCCCCCCGCACCAGCTGCCAGGAGCTGTCGGCCGTGGACACGTTGTCGGGGACCCCGTCGATGGTGACGTCACCTCCCATCGCCGAGTTGCGGTACGTCATGCCCGCCGCCGCCGGGCTGTAGTCGAGGAGGTCCATCATCCCCGGGATCGAGTGGACGCGGAGGTCATTCAGGATCTCGTGGCGGGCCTCGTAGAACAGGTGGGTGCGCTGGGTGAGAGGACCGCTGTTGGCGCCGAGGTACGAGCGGATGGCCCGGACCGGCCCTACCCGGTTGACGACGAACGCGCCCTCGTCGTCGGAGAACGTGTCCTCGCTTCGGCCGCACTGGAAGGGAGCGAACTGGTTTCGGTGCCGATCGAGGATGTCGACCCCGGTTGCGTCGCCGGCCGTGATGTGGAGCTCGTCGTCGACCCAGCGGTCCGAGAAGTGGTGGGCGTATGCCGCCGTCGTGATCGTCGAGTCCTCGGGGTTGGGCCCGTCCGCCCGGCGGTAGGTGGTCTTGTAGTCCCCGGAGTCGAGCGAGAAGTCGTAGTCGACCAGGTGCTGCCCGGCGGAGGGGTCGAGCGTCCCGTCGTGGGCGAAGAGGTAGACCCAGCTCTGAGCGCCGGGCTCGAGCGGGTCGGTGATCGACAGCTCCACACCGGTGACGGCGTCGACGTGTTCCGGCGGGTCGGCGCCGAGCGCCTGCTCGCCGGCGTCGCGAGCCATCACCGCGACCTCGTCGTTGCCGTCCACGGCCGGCTTCGGGTCGGGACCGACCCACGTGTCCGGGTCGGTGTACTGCAGGACGGCCACGCCGATGGCAGAGGTCCCGTAGACGGTCCCGGTCGATCCCGGGAGGCTGTTCGCCCGCGGTTCCGAGCCGAAGTCGACGACCGCCCGCTCGTCGACCTGCACCGGGATCGGGACCCAGGCGCCGGCCTCGCGCCGGAAGGCGGCGATCCGATCCGGGGCCACGCCGAACAGCGGCCTGAGCGAACGGCCGGTGACCACGACCGGGTCCTCGGGCCGTGACACCGGCCCAGCCGCGGCCGGGGGCATCCCGACGGCCGCGATCACGGAGGCCACCAGCCCCAGCGCCAAGGCGCCTGCCACCGCGCGATTCGATCGCACCGCGCCTGTTCTAGCCGCTCCTCCCCGTCAGTGGGCGACGATGGCGTCGAGCTCCTCCCCAGACGCCAGGCATCCGCCTCCGCGAAGGCCTCGCGCCGGGGACACCATCGTCTGAGGAGCTCCAACATCGTGCCGATGACGAGTAGTGTCGAGAGCGGTCCGTCTCACCGGGGGGGTGTTCTCGTGTCCGCCGCCCGCCTCACCCAGCGCATGGGGGCCCTCGACGCCGCTTCCCGGCCCTATGTCCACGCCACCGTGGTGCGGGCCCAGCCGCCCACGTCGACCTGGCCCGGGGCGACGGCCCTGATCCTGGGGGACGGGAGCATGGAGGGCTTCGTCGGCGGCCAGTGTGCCGAGAGCTCGGTGCGCGCCATGGCCCTGGAGGTCCTCACCACAGGCCAGCCGGTGCTCCTGCGTATCCTGCCCGAGGGCGACGAGGACTTCCCGGAGGCCCCCGGCGCCCGCACGGTCGTGAACCCCTGCCTCTCGGGCGGAGCCATCGAGTTGTTCCTCGCACCCCACCTGCCCCCCCACCGCTTGGTCGTCGTCGGCCACACCCCGATCGCCGACGCCCTGGCGGATCTGGCCGAGACCGTGGGCTTCCGGGCCGTCCGCTCCGACCGGGCCGCCGCTGACCCAGCGGGCGCACTCGCGGTGGTGGTGTCCAGCCACGGGCACGGCGAGGCCGAGGCCATCCGGGCCGCTCTCGACGCCGGGGTGGGCTTCATCGGCCTCGTCGCCAGCACCAAACGGGGCAACACGGTCCTCCACGACCTCGGCCTCGGCGACGACGAGCAGGCCCGGGTCCACACTCCCGTCGGCCTCGACATCGGCGCCCGTACCCCCGAGGAGATCGCCCTCTCCATCGTGGCCGAGGTCGTTCAGGCCGTGCGGGTCGACGGCCTCGTGGCCGCCCCGGGCGGTGAGATCGCTCCCGACGACGACGGTGCCGCACCATCGACCCCGCCGCCCATGGCGGTCGACCCCATTTGCGGCATGACCGTCGTCGCCGCCCCACCCACCCTCTCCCTCGAGGTCGACGGCGGCACCGTCTGGTTCTGCAACCCCGGTTGTCAGCAGCAGTTCGCCGAACAGACCGCCGGCTGACCGTGTTCCGCAGCGTCGTCGTCCTCGCCGCGGGCTCGTCGCGCCGACTGGGCCGGCCCAAGCAGACCCTCCCGTTCCGGGACACCACGCTCCTCGGTGCCACCCTCGATGTCGTCCGGGCCGCCGGAGTCGACCAGGCCATCGTGACCCTCGGCGGAGCCGCCCCCCACGTCCGCGACGCGGTCGACCTCGACGGCTTCGACGTCGCGGAGGTCGAGGACCACATTCAGGGCTGTGCCGCCTCGATCGTGGCGGCCGTCGACCGGATCGACCCCGCGGCGGACGGCTTCGTCCTCCTGCTGGGTGACCAGCCCGGGGTGGACACGAACCAGATCGCCGCGCTCGGTGACTTCGTGGCCGAAATGCCCACCCCACCCGACGCCGTGATCACCCGGTACGACGACGGACCCGGCCATCCGCTGTGGCTGTCCCGGGACCGCTTCGTCGACCTCCGCCGCCTCCAGGGGGACAAGGCCGTGTGGAAGCTGCTCGGCTCGGGCGACCTCGACGTCCGCGAGATGCCTCTCCCCGGGTGCACCGTGCCCCTCGACGTCGACACCTGGGACGACTACGAGGCGCTCTGCCGCGCCGCGGCCCACGCGTAGGCCGCCGTGTACGAGATCGCCCTCACTGTCGCCGCCTGCCGCCGGGCCGACACCCGGGTCGACGTGGCCTGGCTGGTCGACGCCGAGGGCTTCGGTGACCGTGACCCCACCGACGCCGTGGCCCTCACCCCGGGCGGGGGCAGGGTCGGCGCCCTGCTCGCCGGTGCCCTGGACGACCAGCTGTCCGACCTCGCCGGGCGGATGGGCGACACCGGACGGTTCGTGACCCTCCAGGTGGCCGACTTCGAGGCCGCCGTCGCCGGCCTGGCTTCGGGCGGGACCGCCCGGTGCCTGGTCGTTCCCGCCGACCAGCTCCCCGACGACCTCTGGGAGCTCCTCCTGGCCCGCCAGCCGATCGCCCTGGTCACTCAGCTCGACGGCGACCGGGTCCTGGGCACGACCGTCGCCACCCCCGACGCCCTCGCCGAGGCTGACGAGGACGTCGCCCCGACCGTCCGGCGGGGTCCAGCGCCACCCACGTGCACGACGACCGTGTGGTGACGCTGCTCTTCCCCGTGCCCAAGCTGATCATCGTGGGCGGCGGACCCCACGCCGACGCTCTCGAGGCCGCGGCGGCGCTGCTCGGCTGGCAGGTCCGGGTCGTCAACGACACCAGCACGGCGACCGGCCTGGTCGCGGCGATGGCCCCAATGGACAAGCTGGTCGTGATGGCCCACGACCTCGAGCTGGCCGGACCGGTGCTGGCCGCCGCCCTGGACGGCGACGTCGGCTACATCGGCGCCCTCGGCTCCCGCCGCACCCAGCAGGCCCGGGCGGAATGGCTGGCCTACCGCGGCGTCACCGACCTCGACCGGATCCACGGCCCCGCCGGGCTCGACATCGGCGCCAGCACACCCCCTGAGATCGCCGTGTCGATCCTGGCCGAGGCCCTGGCGACCGGTCCGTGAGCGGCCGCCCCGTCCCCGGCCCGTCGGGGTCGGCCTGGCCCACCGCCCGAGTAGCGTGGGCGCCACCGACCCCACCGATCCGGGAGGGCAGGCCATGACCGACGACGCCACCGGCGAACGCCAGGTGCTGCGCTCCATCTGGGCCGCCGAGGGCCAGCGCCTCGACGTGGACGAGGACGTCAGCCCCACCAAGGCCTGCCGGAACATGAAGGACGTCACCTTCGACGGCCTGGCCGAGCCGGGCAGCGACCTGACCTCAGCCTGGAAGGACCGTCTGGCCCGGGAGGGCAAGCTCAGCGCCTCCGGGGGCTCGATCCGGGACCTGGTCCTCGGTCCCGACACCGACGACGACAGGTAGTCCGTGGCCCCACCCGGAGGTGCTGGCCCAGGCAGTGTCGGCGAGCTCACCGAGCTCCTGCGCACCGACGGCTACCTAGCCGACCGGGGCCTGGCCACTGCCGTCTATGTCGCCTGGTCGCTCGGCCGGCCCCTGCTGCTCGAGGGCGAGGTCGGCGTGGGCAAGACCGAGGTGGCCAAGGCGCTGGCCACCGTGTCCGGGCGCCGGCTGATCCGCCTGCAGTGCTACGAGGGCATCGACACCAACCAGGCCCTCTACGAGTGGGACTACGCCCGCCAGATGCTGCAGATCCGGGCCCTCTCCGAGCACGAGATCGCCGACGAGGACGCCGTCGACGCCCTGTTCGGACCCAAGTTCCTGCTCGAACGGCCCCTGCTCGACGCCCTGCGGGCCGGCGACGAGGCGGTGCTGCTCGTCGACGAGGTCGACCGGGCCGACGACGAGTTCGAGGCCTTCCTGCTCGAGCTGCTGTCGGACTTCCAGATCACCATCCCCGAGATCGGCACCATCGCCGCGGAGACCCGTCCCCTCGTGGTCCTCACCTCCAACCGCACCCGCGAGCTGCACGACGCCCTCAAGCGGCGCTGCCTCTACCACTGGGTCGGCTACCCGGGCCCCGAGCGGGAGGTGGCGATCGTGCTGGCCCGGCTCCCCGGGATCGCCGAGGCCCTCGCCCGCAAGGTCGTGGCCGCCGTCAACCGGCTCCGGGACCTCGACCTCGACAAGCCACCGGGGGTGGCCGAGACCATCGACTGGGTCGAGACCCTCACCGTCCTCGATGTGGACGACCTCGACGCCGCCACGGTGGAGGACTCCCTGGGTGCGGTGATCAAGTCGCGCGACGACCTCGAGGTGGTGCGGGACCACCTCGACGAGCTCGCCGTCGATGGCTGAGGCCGCCGTCGAGGACGCGCCCTTCGTCGGGATGTTGGTCGACTTCGGCCGGGTCCTCCGGGACGGCGGGATCCCGGTGGGATCGGGCGACCTGCTCACCTACTGCGCGGCGATGGAGCCGCTCGACCCGACCGACGTCGTCGACCTCTACTGGGGCGGGCGCACCACGCTTGTCACCCGACGGGAGCAGATCCCCACCTACGACCGGCTGTTCCGGCGCTTCTTCCTGGACGAGGGGGCCGACGAAGGGGACCCGATCCGCCGCTCCGTGCGGGCCAAGGCGCTCTCCCAGGCGACGCTGGAGATCCCCGACCCCGGTCCCGACGCCGAGCAACGGGGCGAGCAGGAGGCCCGGCTCGGCCTCGTGGCCTCCGACGCCGAACTCCTGCGCCAGAAGTCCTTCGCCGCCTGCACCCCCGAGGAGCTGGCGGCGCTGCGCCGGATCATGGCCCAGGTCCGGCTCACCCCGCCCCGCCGCCGCACCCGTCGGACGACGAGGGCCGACCGGGGGCCCCGACCCGACCTGCGCCGCACCGTCCGGGAGACCCTGCGCACCCACGGCGAGCCCCCCGCCCTCTACTGGCGGCGCCGGCGCCTGCGCACGCGCCCGCTGATCCTCATCCTCGACGTGTCCGGCTCCATGTCGGACCACTCCCGGAACCTGCTGCAGTTCGCCTACTCGGCCCGGCGGGCCAACACCCGGGTCGAGGTCTTCTGCTTCGGGACCCGCCTCACCCGCATCACCCGGGCGCTGGAGCGCCGCCGTCCGGACGAGGCCCTCGAGCAGGCTGCAGCGGCCGTCTTCGACTGGGACGGCGGTACCCGCATCGGCGACTCCCTGACCACCTTCGTCCGGGGCTGGGCGGCCCGGGGCACCTGCCGCGGCGGCATCGTGGTCATCTGCTCGGACGGCCTCGACCGCGGCGACCCCGACGTCCTGGCCAAGGCCATGGAGCGCCTGGCCCGCTTGAGCCACCGGGTCGTGTGGATCAACCCGAACCTGGGCGACGGCGGGCTCCTGCCGGACACCCTCGGTATGGCGGTGGCGGCGCCCCACATCGACGAGCTGCTCTCCGGCCACGACCTGGCCGCCCTGGAGCGCTTCGTCGAGCGGCTCCCCGCCCTGGGCTGAGAGGATCGACCCGTGCGCTGGAGCGTGACCGTGGTGGCCGAGGGCGACCGGGTGCTCACCCGGGAGGAGGTCGTCGAGCTGGCCGACGCCGTGGCGGTCCACCAGGGCATCGCCTCGGGCATCGGGACCGACGACCTACGGCGCCCAGCTCGTCATCGAGGCGGCGACCGAAGAGGCCGCGGTCGAGGCCGGGGTGGCGGCCCTGGAGGATGCCGCCCGGCAGGCGGGCCTGCCCGCCTGGCCGGTTGCCCGAGCCGAGGTCATCGGCGAGGACGACGACTGGGGCGATGGGTGATCCGCCTCGGCTCGCTGGCCGGGTACCCGTTCGAGGGCCCCCGGGCGCTCGGGGGTTGGACCCCGCCGGCGCGACCCGCGGTCTACGCCATCTGCTACCGCTCCGAGCCCGAGGCCAAGCCCGACCAGCACGCGGTGATCTACGTCGGCCACAGCGACGACCTCTCCACCGAGGGCTTCCCCTTCCACCACCCGCAGGCCCCGTGCTGGATCGAGCGGGCCGGGAGCCGCTGGAAGGTCTTCATCTGCACCTACGAGGTCCCCGGCGGCCTGCGCTCCCACCGCGAGCAGATCGCCCGCGAGCTGACCGCCGTCTACCAGCCCGGCTGCAACACCGAGCGCTACGACCCGGCGTGGAAGGACGAGTGGATCGGCGAGTACTCCGCCCCCACCGCCGGCCCCTTACCACCGGCCGCGACCCGGGCTCAGGAGGCGACACCTCTGGTCCTGGCAGTCTGATCTCGCGGTTCTGGCAACCGAATCGACCGCCAGAAGGAGGGTCAGCCCGCGTCGTAGCCGACGGCGTGGGTGAGGCGGGAGCGGCGGCGGCCGGAGGCGGGGCGGGCCACTCGGCGCTCGGCGTCGGCAGGCGCGGCCTCGTAGGTGGCGCCGACGACGATGTCTTCGGCCATGCCGTAGAGGAGGGGCAGGGCGCCGGCGACGATGCCGCCGGTGTGGTTGATGCTCTCCACCCCAGGGCCGATCTTCTCGGCGTCGGCCACGATGTCCTGGACGATCTCGGAGCACTCCTCGAGGTTGGTGGCGACCCGTTGGAGCTGGCCGCCGACGATCCAGAGGTAGATGGCCAGCCCGGCGATGAGCAGGACGATGTCGATGACGGTGAAGACGACGAGGTCGGTCACGACCGCACCTGCTGGCGAACCCGGCCGAGGAACAGGTGGTGCTTGAGGCCCTCGGAGAGGACCGCCTCGACCCCGGCGGCGGTCTGGGCGATGAGGGCGGTGTCGGCGGTGTTGGCCGCCGCCGCCTTCAGCGAGTCACGGACGGCCACGACCCGCTGATCGATGCGCCGCACGAGCAGGACGAGGATCGTCAGCAGGGCGGCCACGGCCAGCACGACCACGAACCCCCCGATGATCGCCCCCCACCACAGGTCTTCCTGGGTCTCGGTGAGTGCCAGCACGGTCATCCTCCCAGCCGGGTCCGGCCCCGCTCGAGCCCGGCCACGATGGCCGTCGCCGAGTCGATCGTGGTGTTGAGCTCGGCCAGGGCCGCGGTGTTGTCGACGGCGTCGGTCAGCGCATCGTTGATGGCGCCGGCCTGGTTCCCGATCCGGTGGGCCAGCACCAGGATCGGCACGACCAGAGCGACGACCACCAGGACCACGATGACGCCGATGGCGTAGCCGATGTCCCAGCTGACGGTGGAGCTGCTGACGTCGGCGAGGACGGAGTGCATGGCGGTCACCTCCTCAGATCGAGTCGCAGAAGTCGCGCACGGGCGCGAGGTTGGCGTTGACCGAGGCCAAGGCCCCACCCACGGGCTGGGTCTTGTCGGCCACGGCCTGGACCCCGCCCACCACCCCGTCGAGGGTGCGCGAGACGGCCACGAGGTGCGCGATCACCCGCACCAGGCCCAACGCCGCGGCGGCGATGATCAGGGTGGCCAGGACCAGCGTGACGATGGCGACCGCCGGCATCACGCCTCCTTCGGGGGGAGCAGTTGGGCCACGGAGCCGGCGTAGCGCACGGCGCCCACCGACACGGCCTCGATGGTCCGGTCGGTGGTGGCCAGCAGATCGGGGGCGGCGTCCAGCTCACCCACCAGGGCGACGCCGCCGGCCAGGATGTCGTCGGACGCCCCCCGGATGCGTTCGAGGGCGGCCAGCACCCGGTTGAGCAGGGCCACCAGCACGGGGACGATCACCAGCAGCAACACGGCATTGCCGATCCACCAGAGCGCCATGGGTCGTCCTCCTCAGCTCGGGCTCGGTCGGTAGGGCAGGAAGAAGCGCCGGAAGACCCGGGCCAGCGCCAGGCGCAGGGCGGCGAAGCCGACGCGACAGGCCGCTGGCGGGGGCGGCCGTGGTGATCTCGTCGGCGGCGCGCCCCTGCTGGAGGCGCCGTCATCCGGTCCTGCAGGTTCCGGGAGAAGTCCTTCATCAGCACGGCGGTGACGTCGGCGACCATGCCCCGGCCGTACTGGGCCGCGGCGCCGGAGAGCTGGAGGTCCTGGGTCACCTCGACCCGGGTCCCGCCGCCAGCGGCGGACAGGGCGGCGGTCAGCAACATGGCGGCCTGGCCCCGGCCCTTCTCGTCGGCGCCGGCGGCGTCGACCACCATGCGCTTGGCCTCGTCGTCCCGCTCCTTGATCGTCGCCGTCCCCGCGAACTGGAGCTTCACCGGGCCCATGCGGATGGCGACCTTGCCCTGGTAGGCGTCCGGGCCGACCTCGTCGGTCAGCTCGGCGCCGGGGAGGCAGGCGGCCACCTGCGGGATGTCGTCGAAGAAGGCCCAGACCTCGTCGACCGGTTGGGCGACCTCGAAGTCGGTCGTGATCAGCATCGGACCCCCTTCACGATCCCGTCTTCACCGGCGGGGCGCCGGAGATGTCCTGGCCGTCCTGGAGCGCGGCGTGGACCCGGTCGGGCAGCAGGGGCATGTCGATGTTGCGCACCCCGGTGTCCTTGCAGCGCATCGATGCACGGCGTTGACGAACGCCGCCGGCCCCCCGACCGTGGCGCACTCGCCGATGCCCTTGGCCCCGATGGGGTGGTGGGGGCAGGGGGTGACCACTTCGTGGAGCTGGAACCCGGGCGTCTCCCAGGCCGTGGGCAGGAGGTAGTCCATGTAGTTGGAGCCGATGCAGTTGCCCTCGGCGTCGAAGGTGATGAACTGCATGCTGGCCATGGCGTAGGCCTCGGTGAGGCCGCCCATGATCTGGCCCTCGACGATCATCGGGTTGATGCGCACGCCGCAGTCGTCCACCGCGACGACGTCGAGCACGTCCCAGACCCCCGTGCCCGGGTCCACCTCGACGGTGGCGATGTAGCAGGCGAAGGGCCACGTCAGGTTCGGCGGGTCGTAGTAGGCGTTGTTCTCGAGGCCCGGCTCCATGCCGTCGGGCATGTTGCTGTAGGCCGCCATCGCGCACTCCTGGATGGTCACCCCCTGGTCGGGGGCGCTGCGCACGTAGAAGCGACCGAGCTCCCACTCGACGTCCTCCTCGGACACCTCGAGCAGGTGGGCGGCCAGCTTGCGGGCCTTGGCCTTGATCTTGCGGGACACCATCGCCACCGCCGCGCCCGCCACGGGCGTGCTCCGGGAGGCGTAGGTGCCCATGCCGAAGGGCGCCGTGTCGGTGTCGCCCTCCTCGACGGTGATGTCCTCCGCGGGGATCCCCAGCTCGTGGGCGACGATCTGGGCCCAGGTCGTCTCGTGGCCCTGGCCCTGGGTCTTGGCCCCGGTGCGCAGGATCGCCTTGCCCGTCATGTGGACCCGCAGCTCGGCGGAGTCGAACATCTTGATGCCGAGGATGTCGTACTCCCGGCTGTTGCCGGCCCCCAGGGGCTCGGTCATGGTCGAGATGCCGATGCCCAGGAGGCGACCGTTGGCCTTGGCCTCCTCCTTTCGCTTCAGGAAGCCCTCGTAGTCGATGGCCGCCAGCCCGATGTCGAGGCACTTGCCGTACTGGCCCGAGTCGGTGAGGAACCCGAAGGGCGTGCGGTGCGGGAAGTCGTCGTCGCGGACGAGGTTGACCCGCCGGATCTCGGCCTGGTCCATCCCGAGGTCGTCGGCCGCGGCCTGGACCATGCGCTCCTGGAAGAACATGGCCTCGGTGACCCGGAACGAGCACCGGTAGGCGACGCCCCCCGGTGCCTTGTTGGTGTAGACGCCGCGGGCGGTGAGGTGGGCGACCGGGATGTCGTAGCAGGCGAAGGCCGAGTGCATCAGCCCGATCTTGAACTTGCTGGGCTGGGCGTCGGAGAAGAAGGCCCCGTGGTCCGAGACGGTGTGCATCCGCACGCCGAGGATGCGGCCGTCGTTGCGCAGCGCCAGCTCGCCCTCGAGGTAGACGTCGCGCCCGAACCCGGTCGAGATCAGGTTGCCGGTCTTGTCCTCGATCCACTTGACCGGCGTCTCCAGCAGTATCGAGGCCAGGATCGAGATGACGTAGCCGGGGTAGACCGGCACCTTGTTGCCGAAGCCGCCGCCCAGGTCGGGCGAGACGATCCGGATCATGTGCTCGGGCAGCTCGGCCACCAGCGCCACGGCGGCCCGGATGATGTGGGGCGCCTGCGAGGTCATGTAGACGGTGAGCTTCGAGGTCGAGCGGTCGAAGTCGGCGATCGACCCGCAGCACTCGATCGGCGAGGGATGCGAACGCGGGTAGTGCATCGCGAGCTTGGACACGACGTCGGCGTCGGCGAAGGCCCGGTCGGTGCCGTCGCGGTCGCCCACCTCCCAGTCGAAGGTCACGTTGTCGTGCTGGTTCTCCTTGTCGTCCCGGATGACCGGGGCGCCATCGGCCAGCGCCTGGGTCGGGTTGACGATCGGCGGGAGCGGCTCGTACTCGACGACGATGGCCTCGCACGCGTCCTTGGCGATGTAGGGGTCGTCCGCGACGACCGCGGCGACCTCCTGGCCCTGGAACCGCACCTTGTCGGTGGCCAGCACGGCCTGGGTGTCATAGGAGAGCGTGGGCATCCAGGCCAGGTTGCGGCTGGCCATCATCTCGCCGGTGAGGACCAGGCGGACCCCGGGGATCTCCCAGGCCCGGCTGGTGTCGATCGAGGTGATGCGCGCGTGGGCCAGGGGGCTGCGCAGGATCTCCATGTGGAGCATCCCGGGCAGCACGATGTCGTCGACGTAGTTGCCCCGACCCCGGATGAAGCGGTCGTCCTCGACCCGGCGCCGACTGGCGCCCATCCCGCCGATCTTGATCTCGTCGACGGCCGTCACGGCACGCTCCCGTCCTCGGTCTCGACCGCTTCGCCCCGCAACTTGGCCGCCGCCCACAGGACCGCCTTGACGATGTTCTGGTAGCCGGTGCAACGGCAGAGGTTCCCCGACAGGGCCCAGCGCACCTCGTCCTCGGTGGGGTCGGGGTTGTCGGCCAGCAGCGCGCTCGCCGCCATCATCATCCCCGGTGTGCAGAACCCGCACTGGAGCCCGTGCTCCTGCTTGAAGCCCTCCTGGATGGGGTGCAGCTCGCTGGCGGTGGCCAGCCCCTCGACGGTGGTGACCTCGTGGCCGTCGGTCTGGACGGCCAGCATCGTGCAGCTCTTCACCGGCACGCCGTCGTAGAGGACGGTGCAGGCCCCGCAGTTGGTGGTGTCACAGCCGGTGTGGGTGCCCGTGAGCCCGAACCCCTGGCGCAGGAGGTGGGCCAGCAGGAGACGGGGCTCGATGTCGGCCGCCCGGCGCTCGCCGTTGACGGTGAGGGTGACCCGGCGGGTCGCCACACCCGACTCGGGCTCGGGGCTGACCTCGGTGAACAGGCTGGTCATGTCAGGCCGCCTTCTCTTCGGACTCGACGATGCGTCCGAGCAGACGGACCACGAACGTGTGCACGATGTGACGCTTGTACTCGGCGCTGCCGCGGTGGTCGCTGAACGGCCGGGCCGCCTCGGCCGCCAGGTCGGCGGCCCGTTCGATGCCCGCCGCGGTCAGGTCCCCACCCACCAGGGACTCGGCCGCAGCCGAGGCGTCGATGGTGGAGCCGCCGACGCCGGTGAGGGCGATCCCGGCCTTGGTGACCGACGCCCCCGAGATCTCGAGGGCCACGGCCACGCCCGCGGTGGCGAAGTCGCCGACCCGGCGCTCCAGCTTGAGGTAGCCCCCCGCCGGGGTGTTCACCGGCGCCGGGATGACCGCCTCGACGGCGATCTCGTCGTGGCTGAGCGTCGTCTGGAACGGGCCACTCACGAAGTCCTTGATGGAGATCGTCCGCCGGCCGTTGGGACCCTGGGCCACCACGTGGCCGTCGAGGGCGGTGACCACCGACGCCCAGTCGCCCTGGGGATCGGCGTGGCAGAGCGAGCCGACGAGGGTGCCACGGGTGCGCACGAGCGGGTCGGCCACCAGCGGCGCCACCGCGGCCATGGTCGGCTG
Organism: uncultured Microthrixaceae bacterium; assembly: GCA_963748285.1. GTDB lineage: Bacteria > Actinomycetota > Acidimicrobiia > Acidimicrobiales > DATDAH01 > DATDAH01. The sequence continues at coordinate 121,799 of CAVVIF010000008.1, read as the reverse complement.
CTTGGCGGCGAGGACCGACGAGCGCTCCAGGTCGGCGTGCCGACAGAGGGCCCCGACCCGGATCGAGCCGTCGGCCTCGATCTGCAGGTGGGCGAGACCGGGGAGGCCGTTGATGTCGACCAACAGGTCGGGCGAGGCGAACCGGAGCTTGAGCATCGGCACCAGGCTCTGGCCGCCGGCCAACACCTTGGCCTCGCCCTGACCGTCGGCGAGCAGTCCGATGGCGGTGTCGATGTCGGTGGGGGCCTCGTAGCTGAAGCGGGACGGGTACAAGGCGGACCTCCCGGCCTACGGCTGGGCGGGGGCCGACGCCCCGGGATCGGGGCGGGACGACTGCGGATCGGGCACGGCGACCGGAAGGGTGTCCTCCGAGGGGTCAGGTCGGGGCTCCTGGTGCGGGGGCCACGGCCCCTGGACCGGTTGGCCGGCGACCTTGAGGTAGTCGATCAGCTGGGGCCAAGCCCACACGGTCGGGCTCCGGCCCGTCTTGGGCGCCCCCTCGATGACCTCGTACAGACGCGGGTTGCCCCGACTGTGACCACTGGATTCCACGGCCATCGGCAGTGACACCCCCCGGTGTTCCCCCCTCAGCCAGGGACGAGCCCCGACCCGTCGCTGGGCGACGAGGTGGATCCTTACAGACACCGACGGGTCCGGCAACGCGATCTCCGCGACGGGAGTGCCCCGGCCACCCGCAGCGGCTGGGGCCCCGAGGCCAAGGCCCGGCGATGTGCGGCGGTGCGCTCAGCCGAGCAGGTGCGTCATGGTCCGGGCGACGAGGTCGTCGCGCTCACCTTGGGCGAGTCCCTCCAGGCCGAACCCGAAGTACACGGTGTCCTCGGTCGTGACGGCGGCCCCCTCCTCGAACCCGAGCTGCGTGCGGACCCAGTCGTTGACGTTGGCCGCCGAGCCCTCCGGCGAGCCGGAGGCCGTCCACGGGCCGAGGCCGGCCTCGAAGGACGGGTCGGCATCGATGTTCGACCCATCGACCAGCAGCGACACGTCATCGAGGAAGACGCCGATGCCCTGGAAGGACCAGTCGCTCACGTAGGAGATGGACACCTCGACCTGCTGGCCCGCGTAGTCCGAGAGATCGACCGACCACTCCGACCAGCCCTGCGACGACCCGGTGGCCGCATTCCAGTCGCCCGTCGTACCGGTCGGCTCGCAGTTCGGCCCCTGGTAGTGGGAGAGGAACGGGTGCAGCTCGACTCCAGCCTTCGGGACAGCTCTCGCCTGTCCCCGTCTGGGTGTGGCCGTTGGCGTCCGGCAGGGTCGTCCAGTCGTCGGACCCGACCGGGTGGGCCTCGACGAACATGTAGTCCCAGTCCACCTCGGTGTCGTACGAGCTCCAGAACCTCAGCTCGCCCGACGTCGCGTTCGTCAGGTCGACGGTCCGCGAGAGCCGCTTGTAGGCGACATCGGCCTGCTGGCTGTAGACGTACCACTCACCGGTGCGCGGGTCGAACGGTCCACCCGGGATCGCCCAGTCCAGCGGTGCCTCGCTGGCGAACTGGGGGAACTCCTCGGGCGGGAGGAAGCTCGACGTGGTCAGCAGGAGGCCCGTGTGGTCCTGGTTCTGCGCCGAGCCGTCGGCGTTGAGGTCGCCGGTGAACCCCTCGTACGGCGCCGCCTCCCCGACCAGCGGGAACGGCTCGCCGTTCTCGTCGGTGCCACCGTCGTCGACGTTGACATAGGTCCCGAGCCAGTACTGCTGGAAGTCGTTGAAGACCTGCAGGCAGGGGGTCTGACCCGGGGTCCGGCACTCGGGAGGAGCGAACGGGTTGTACCAGAAGCCGCCGTTCGAGGCCTGCGCATACGAGGCGAACTTGCCCGCGTGGACCAGCTTCCCGCTTTCGTTGACGTAGTCGCGTACCGCGAGCTCGATGTCGACGGCCGCGTTCGCGGTCGTCGACGGGACCTGGCTCCGCGATCCGCAGGATGACGTCGTCGCCGGTCTCCCAGACGACGGCGTCGTAGTGCGAGAGAACCCCGAGGTGGTGCGGGGCCTGGCGGTTCATGGTGTCGAAGTCGTACACGTCGCTGGAGTAGCCGGCCGCCTCGATCGAGCTGGCGTACTCGTCGGCGTACCGCGCACTCCTGACGCCTTGGACCGGGCTGATGCCGGTCGTGTCCTCGGCCGCGAGGATGAGCACGTCGCCGCCGATGTCCTCGTGGACGGTGTAGGTGAACGGAGCCGTCCTCACGACCGCGTCCTGTCCTCCGCCATCGGTGTTGGCCCCGGTGAACCACACCTCGACCTCGTCGCCCGGCTCCGCCGCGATGGTCCCGCGGAACTCGCCGTAGTAGTCGTGGTGGGTGTCGCCGTAGCGCTCGCCGCCGTCCCATTCCTCGACCGCGGCCGTGGCGTCGGCGCCGCCGTTGATCGAGTAGTGGAGCGTCAGGTCGACCAGCGACTTCTTGGCCGTCACGGCGACCGGCTGGCTGGTCCCGTACGAGACCGTGAAGGGGTCCGCCACGAGGTCGGGCGCGTCGGATCCCGGGACCGTCGTCGGCACGACGGGGTCGTCGGGGTCGTGGGTCGACTGGGCGACCGCCAACGCGAACGGGATGTTCTTCTCGAACTCGGCCTGGATGAGCTCCTCGTCGTCAGGGAAGATGAAGCCGCTCACGCAGTCCTCGGCGACCCACTCGTCGTTCGGCACCGAGTTGGACGCGGCCTGGCAGGTCGACATCTCCGGCGTGAAGCCCAGGGTTGCGTACTGCACCTGCGCGTGGGTGTCGGTGTCGCCGTTGGTCGTGTAGAGCTCGGCTGAGATGTCCGGGTCGTAGCCGGGAATGGCCGAGTTGTTGTCCGTGCCGACCATGGCCTCGTAGATCACGTCGTCCGGCGAGGGCGTGTTGACCTGCCAACCGATCCCGTAGAGCAGGAGCTCCGCCGCGGAGTGGTAGTTGACGAAGAACTCGAACCCCACGTCGGCGAACAGGCCGTCCAGCGCCTGGGTCTCCGGCTCGGAGTTCGGGCTCGGGCCACGGTAGGTGTCGCTGGCGGGGTCCGGCGAGGAGCCCTCGTTGTCCCAGCCCCACTTGACCGCGAAGTTCCGGTTCAGGTCCACGCCGTCGCCGACGGTGATCTCCCCATCACCGTTGTTGTCGCGCAGGTTCTTGCGCCACAGCCGGTTGCCCTCGGTGAACGTGAAGTCGTACCCGTCGGGGTTGGAGACCGGGAGGAACCACAGTTCGGTGGTGTCCACGAGTTCGGTGATCTCGGCGTCCGTGCCGTAGTTGTCCAGGACGTGGTGCATCAGCCGGCGAGTCATCTCCGGCGTGATCCACTCCCGGGCGTGCTGGGCCGCGGCGTAGAGCACCGCCGGTCGGCTCCCGTCCGCCACGTCGTCGGCACCTGCGGTCACCCGGACCGCGAGGATGTCCTGACCGTTCACCGTGTCACCGATGTCCACGACCTCGGTGAGCGCGTCGTGCTCCTCGGCCGTCGCCTGCAGCTCGTCCCTGATCCCTCCGGGCTCGCTGTAGGAGCGGAACGGCTCCCATCCCGCCTCGGCCTGCTCCTCGAGTGCCTCGGAAGCAGCGACGCCGTCGACCTGCTTGACCTCGAGGTCGACGCCCTCGCGGCTCAGCTTGGCGGCCTGCGCCTCGCTCAGGACGACCTCGACCTCGGCGCCGCCGGCGGCGTCCGGTTCGACGATGAAGTCGTGGGTGTCCAGCCCGATCTCCCGCATGCTCTCGACGCCTGCGGCACTCACCTCGCCGACGTAGACCTCGAGACCCAGTCCCGGCGGATCCCCCTGCTGAGCCCCGGTCGGCGTTGCTGCCACCGCTGCGCTTCCGAGCAGGGCCAAGGCGGAAACGACTGCGGCGGGTCGGCGACGTAGCTTCATCGGCTTCTCCCCTCTACGCGGGAGCTCCCCGCTGGATGGGCTGCCCCACGAGCCTGCTGGGGCAGCGGTCACCTGTCAAGGTCCGCGTGGCCAGCCGATCCCGGTCTCCGTCGCCGGGGCGTCAGCCCGGCAGCCCAACGGCCGCGGTCACCGCTCAGGTACAGGTCGGGTCGTAGTCGCCGGCCGACGAGAGGTAACGGTCCCACTCCTCGGTGGTCAGCGCTCGTCCCCCTCGGGCGCAGGCGGTGCGCTGCCACGCCTCGACGTCGAGGTCGAACAGCACTGATCCGTCCGGCCCCGGAACGAGCACGACTTCGCCGTCCGGGTCGAACCCCGGTCGGCCGAACGACCCGCTACCGGCGAACGACGCGCTGGGCGAACCGCCGCCGGTCAGCTCGACCAGGTGCACCGTCGTATCGAGGTCCTGGACGACCGCCAGGGTGCCGTCGGGGCTGATCTCGATGCTGGCCACAAAGGTGGGTGACACCGGGATGGGGTCCTGCGTGGGCTCCAAGCGCTCCGCGTCGAGCACCTCGAGGGTTCCGTCGAGCGTCCCCACGACCAGCCGGTGGCCGTCTGGCGTGAACGACGCCGTGGCTGCGGTGCCGGCTACGGCCTCGATCGCTCCCGAGCCGCGGCCGATCACTCCCCCGTCGACCGGGTACGTGGAGGCGAACCCGACGGCGCTGGTCACCACGAGCTGGTCGCCTGCGGGCGTGAACGTGGCGGCCAGCGCGAAGGGCATGGCGGGCGAGAGGCCCATGACCGTCCCCCGCCGCACGTCCACGGTGTGGACGCCCTGGTCCGGCTCGAGGTTCTGGGTCACCACCACCTGAGCGCCGGCGGGGCTGAACTCGAGCCCGACGACGGGGAGTTCGCCGACGGAGATCGGTGGCCCGAGCGGGGCGTAGCTCTGCCCGTCGAAGAAGCGGATGGCGCCCTCCCGGTTGCCGACGGCGAGCACCTCCCCGGAGGGGCTGAACGCCACCGGCTGCGTCGGCCGAGATGGCGAGCTACTCGGCCTCGGTCGCCACCTCGCTGATGGTGACCCGGACACTCCAGCGGTGCTGAGGATCGATGCCGGACCGGTGCACGCCCGTCCACGTCCGTGGGTCCCCGGCCAGCGTGAGCGACCCACGGTCTTCGGCCGTTGCCTGCGCGCCGCTCGAGACCTCTGCCGACACGATCACTGACAGCTGGGAACCGAGCCACACGGTGACCTCGGCCAGGTCCGCGCCGAGTCGCAGTACCGCGCCGCGCGGCCCGAGCTCGGGAACCTCGATGTCGTCGAGCGTCATCCGGGCAACCGCTCGACCGTCGACCTCCAAGCGGAGGTGAAGCGTCGCCTGGTCGTCCGCCAGCGCCGGGTCGAACAGGTCGGCGAACCAGATCTCGTCGACCACCACCCGGACTTCGGTCACGCGGAGGTCGGGAGTCGGGATCGAGGCCTCGCGGTAGGACTCGGCAGCACGGCTCGCCAGCTCCATGTGCACGGCCGCGCCGGCCTCGAACATCCGGACCAACTCCTGGTGGCCCAGTCTGGCACCCTTCCGGGCCGCGGCCGCGATCTCGTCGGGGTCGGGCACCGGCCGCTCACCGAGCGCCATCTGCTCCTGGTAGGGGAAGGCGACCTCGAGCATCCCCTTCGCCATGCCGCCGAGCACCGCCTGCGCGATGACCTCCTCGGGCGGGCTGGGGGTTCCGGGATCGGTTTCGATCCCCTCGAAGGCGCGGGGGTCGAGGATGTCCTTGATCCATTCCCGGATCGTGCACTGGGTCGCGGTCCGGCCGATGACGTCGCGAGCACGCTGGCCCAGCTCCCAGATCGGTGTCTCCGGGGGGAACTGCATCCGGCTGGCCCCCATCAACACACCCCACGTCGCGGCCATGAGCATCCCGGCCCGCTGGACGGGCGTCGCCAGCCAGAGCGCGACGTTGCGGTAGTAGGCCGCCATGAGCGTCGTCATCTGGGGATTCGCATCATCGAAGCCGACGAGGTTCTCGGTCATCCAGTGGTGCCAGGTCGAGTCCACGACCACCCGTCCGATGCCCACCGGGTCACCGTCGTAGACCCCGACGAGGCCGAACCGCTTCGGGTTGACCGCGTTCTTGTCCCGGTTGGTCTGATAGCTCGTCGTCCGCCCGTGGGCGATCACCTTCGGCCTCGGCCGCCGTCGTCCGCCCGGGTACTCGGGGTTCGTGTAGCCCGCGATCAGGAGGGGGTCGTCCAGCCGGACCTCATCGTCGGCGATCACCTCGCCCTCGTGGGGATGATCGGGGAACCGGTCGATGATGCCGCCACGCGTGCAAAGGATGGGGTGCGGCGCGAAGGCCGGGATCCACCCGGGCAGTGGATCGAGCACGACCTCGATGGGCTGGGGCACGGCATCGCCCTGGTGGTCGAAGTCCATCCAGGCGAGACTCGCCCGCTCCGAGTCGTTCGCCGGCTGGTTGGTGTCGTGGCGGTTCCTCTGGAGCATCGGTGGCACCCCTTGGGCATGGGTCCACTTGCGCATGGTCCGCACCCGGGGGACGCGGGAGCACATCGACGCGCCCATGTAGTCGTGGTCGCCCGTCGCGAAGATCCCGCCGCCGGCATCCATCCACTCCGCGAGGACCTTCAGCTCGGCATCGGTGAGGGGCGTGTTCTCAGGACGCTCGATGTGGTCATCGGCGCCGAAGTCGTTCCCGGGCCAGAAGCCGAACAGCCAGACCTGGTCGTAGGCGTCGAGGTCGAAGCCGCGCTGGTCGAACCGGAAGTGCTGGTAGGTGACCTGGTACGGGCCGGGAGATGACGGGAGGATCGCCTCGGCGAGCGGCCTCGGGACCGGCGCGGGCGAACGCTTGGCCACCGTGACCTCGAAGTCGACCCACCAGGCAAAGTAGGGATCGAGCAGGAGCTGGGTCAGCCGGCCGAGGGCGAAGTTGTCGTCGACCGCCGGCGTGATGTCACCGTCGATGACGTAGAGGATCCTCAACTTCTGGCCCCATACCCACGGGCCGGGGTATACGCCCCAGTCGCGGCGGCGCCGGCGAGTCGCCTCATCGAGGCGCTCCGGTTCGGTCAAGGGCGCGTCGTTCAGGCTCATCGTCGGGTCACCGACCCCTCCCCGGCCGCGTCGACCACCTGGTGGTGACCCCGCAGCCGTCGCTGTTGGATGTGAATGGACCGCCGCGGCCACGCTTCGGCTGCGGCCGGATCCGACAGGACGCCGGGGGTCGGACCTCGGTGGCGGTGGGGAGCAGCCGGCCGATGACTTCCCGAAGCCGAGAGATCAGTGCGGTCCGGAACTCCACGGTCGGCCCTCCCCCGATGCGCCCCACACCGATCTCGCGGGGACGCTCGACGACCCGGGAAGGCTACGCCTGGCTGGCCGGCTCCGCCAGGGGGCCATGCCGAGGTGTCGCGCCTGGCGAGCAGTCGCCCTGCGTCGGCGAGGGCGTCGCGCTTCCTCCGGGGGACTCAGCTACAGCTCGAAGAACGTCTCGCTGATGTCGCCCAAGGACACGGTCAAGACATCCACACCGCCCTGCTGGATGTGCAGCACCACGTTGACGTAGGTGACGCTCACCAACACGAGGCTCCAGGGCAGAAGTCTGTCGCGCTCGGCGCCGCGGGGGCCGGGATCCCGACGGTGAAGGTGACCTGGCCGTTGTTCGGACGTGCGGCACAATCGACCTACTGGCGCCAGGGCGTCCAGTTGTTGGGCCTTCCACAGCTCTCGCCCTCGCAGACGAGCAGCGAATTCCGGGCCGCGTCGAGATCCTCGACGATCGCCTGGTGCTCCGGGTCGTCGGCGAGGTTCGTGAGCTCGTGGGGGTCGGCGTCCAGGTCGTAGAGCTCGGCGCCGTACTGGCTCGTCCAGTACATCCACCTGCCAGTCCGGACCCCGGAGTAGTCCGGCGCGCAGGAGCACCCCGCGGTCCTCCGGCCGTACAGGAGCAGGTGACGATCATCGGCCCAGGCCTGGTGTCGCGCGCCCTCGAGGAGGCCGTGAAGGGAGACGCCGTCCATCGGGCCGGCCAGGTGGCCCCCGGCGTAGTGCATGACCGTCGGGACGAGGTCGATGCCCGCGACGGGCAGGTCGACCGACTCCCCCCTGTCCTCGGCCGGCACCATCGGGCCGGCCACGAGGAAGGGGACCCGGATCGAGGGTTCGTACGGGAGGTACTTCTCGCGCGAGATCCGGTGCTCCCCGTAGAAGTAGCCGTTGTCGGACGTGAAGACGATCATCGTGGACCCGAGCTCACCGGTGGCGCGGAGGGTGCCGACGATGCGCTCCACCGCCTCGTCGACGGCCTGCAGCGATCGCAGCGACTCCCGCCAGTGCCGATCGATCTCCGCGGTGGTGGCCCGACCGAGCGGCGGGCGCTCGCGCCGCTTGTCGGTGGTGTCGGCCTCGTTGAACGACGGCGGGCGTGGCGCCCGCACATCGCTGAAGAGGCTCCGGTGGCGCGGGGCGCCGACCGGACCGTGCGTTGACGCGTGGGGGGCATAGGTCGAGAGCTGGACGAAGAAGGGGCGGTCGAGGGCCGAGGCGCGCTCGATCATCGCCACGGTCTCGTCGGCGAGGACATCGGTCATGTAGCGCGGCTGCTCCACTCGCCGGCCGTTGTCCGAGAGGTTCGTCTCCTGGTAGGTGTCGTACTGGATCACGGCCCGCCAGTCGTCCCAGCCCGGCGGGGTCACGGGATCAGGGAGGTAGCCGTGCATGTACTTCCCGACGAAGCCGGTGAAGTACCCCGCGTCCTGCAGCGAGATCGGCAGCGAGTCCCGTTCGAGGCCGAGATAGGCCTCCTCGAGCTCCGCCGTCGCGTGCCGGTCGGTCGTGTTGGTCGTGACCCCGTGGTTCGTCGGCGTACCGGCCCGTCAGCAGCGTCGCCCGGGAAGGGCAGCAGAGGGGGTAGGGCGCGATCGCGTCGGTGAAGGTCAGCCCTCGCTCCCCGATGAGGCGTCGGGTCGAGCGCATCGTGTCGAGCATGGCCACCGTCTGGTCGTCGGTGAGGATCACGACGACATTGGGCCGGGAGGCGCTCGGAGGGACCGTCGCCGCCCCGATCCCGCGGAGCGGGGACACGGCGATGATCGACGCCACGAGCAGGACGAGGGCGACCGGCACCGCCGGTCGTGGGAGAAGGGTTCTCATCGGGGGAAGGTTGTATCGGATATTACAGAAATACGACCGGAATACTCAGGTATTTGGTCTGACGGTCGTCGGAGCCGCAGCTAGCGTCTCGTTCGGCCGCGAGCAGCACCGTCGAGCGAGGGGGGCGGATGGGGACGTACGTGTTGGTGCATGGTGGCTGGAGCGGCGCCCACGGCTTCCGTCACGTTCGTCGCGGGTTGGCGGCGGCGGGCCATGAGGTGTTCACGCCGAGCCTGACCGGCATCGGCGAGCGCGCCCACCTCGCCAGCCCGGTGATCAACCTCAGCACCCACATCCGTGATGTGGTCAACCAGGTGCTCTACGAAGATCTGACCGAGATCGTGCTGCTCGGCTTCTCCTACGGCGGGTTCGTCGTCACCGGCGCCCTCGAGCACATCGCCGAGCGGGTCAGCCACCTCGTCTACCTCGATGCCTTCGTGCCCGACGCGGGCGAGACCGCGCTCGGCCACACCCTGGGCATCGAGGCGGGGACGGCGGCCCTGAACGACGAGTGGCTCGTACCCTCGCCCGACCGCACCTTCGACGACCCGGCCGAGGGCGCGTGGATGGAAGCCCGACGCACCCCCCATCCGAGCGGATGCTTCACCGAGCCCGTTCGCCTGGCGCGCCCCCTCGAGGACTTTGAGTTCGCCCGCACCTACATCAAGGCGACCCTGGACCCGCCCACTGACCTCGGTGCCGATGCACTTGAACGCGCGGAGCGCGGGCCAAGGCATCACCGGCCTGGCGCTACCGCGAACTGGCCACGACGCACATCGTGGCCAGCAACCGGCCCGACGAGCTGACCGCCCTGCTGCTCGACCTGGACAGCTGACCCCGACCGGACCTCGGTTCAGGCAGGCACGACTCGAAGTCGAACGGCGACGGGCGGGTGAGTGTGTCGAGGGAGCCCGGGGTCCCTCACATCAGGCCAGGCTGGCGTCAAGGGTGATTGGCGCGCCGGTGAGGGCCTTGCTCACAGGACAGTTCGCCTTGGCGTCCTCCGCGGCCAGGACGAAGTCGTCGGCCGACACGCCGGGAACAGAACCCCGCACGGTGAGATGAACACCGGTGATGCCCTCGCCGGGCTGGAACGTGACGTCGGCCGTGGTCTCCAGGTCATCCGGCGGCGTGCCGGCCTGTGCCAGCGCGTGCGACAGCGCCATCGAGAAGCAGGCCGAGTGGGCCGCAGCAATCAGCTCCTCCGGGCTCGTGCGCCCCTCGGGTTCCTCGGCCCTCGACGCCCAGGTGACGTCATAGGTCCCGAGTCCGGAGGAGACGAGCTCGACTCGACCGGCACCCTCCAGGAGCGAGCCTTCCCAGTGCGTGGTGGCGGTGCGTGTGGTTGCCATGTGGCCATCATCCCTCCGGTGGGCGGCGGAGTCGATTCCTGGTTGGTCCGATCGGACCTGCTGGTCGAGGAATTCCACCTCTCTCAGTCGACGAGCTGCGACATGCCCCGGGCCACGAGGTCGTCGCGCAAGTCGGCGGCCGACAGGGTCCCGGCGCGCAGGTTTTCGGTCGCCGGACCCAGCCGGACGGAGCCGACCTGTTCAGGCAGGCGCGGTCAAGCTGGCGGGCGAGAGCCCGGCGGCGTCGTTGGTACGAGCCCACTCAGCGAGCTGGGCAGACACGTCGAAGTCGGCGGTCGCGGTCGCGCTGGCGGGCGAGAGCCCGCCGACGCCGTTGGTACGAGCCCACTCAGCGAGCTGGGCAGACACGTCGAAGTCGGCGGTCGCGGTCGCGCTGGCGGGCGAGAGCCCGCCGACGCCGTTGGTACGAGCCCAGTCGGCGAGCTGGGCAGACACGTCGAGGTCGGCGGCGCGTCGCGCTGGCGGGCGAGAGCCCGGCGACGCCGTTGGTGCGAGCCCAGTCGGCAAGCTGGGCGGACACATCGAGGTCGGCGGGCGTGGCGATCGTCATGGCGGGGTCGTCGGTCATCGTCTGAACGCCCCAGTAGCCGATCATGGTCGCCGCCACGGCGATCAGGACGGCGATCGCCGCGTATCGAGCTCGGCGGCTCGCCGGCTGCGGGTGGCGGATGGTGATGGTCATTGTTGGCTCCTTCTCGGTGACGGGTTGCACCATCGCCCGACCCGCCGACGTCCATCTGACGCGGTTCCTGCACCGTTCCTACGGAATCCCTACGACCCCTTCGTGGGCCATGCCAGGGGTCGTACAGTCCGGCCGTGGAGTTCCGGGTGCTCGGCCCAGTGGAGGTGTGCGACGGCGGGGGCGCTCGACACGTTGGTGGGTCGAAGTCGGGATCGCTCATCGCGGCCTTGCTCGCCCATCGGGGTGAGTCGATCTCCCAGGACCGATTGGCCGAGGCGATCTGGCCGGAGTCAGACCAGCCGCGCGACACGCTCCAGTCCTACGTGTCGAGGGTGCGCCGTTGGCTGGGGCCGGAGGGCCGGGATCTGCTCGTGCGTACCGGAGCGGGGTACTCGGTGGCGTGCGGGGGTCGGCTCGATGCCGAACAGTTCGAGTCCCTCCTGGACCAGGCAGCCGGCGCACTCGCGGGCGAGGATCCGGGCGCGGCGGTCGGCCTCCTCCAGCAGGCGCTGGCCCTCTGGCACGGGCCCGCGTTCGGTGACCACGCCTCCGACGTGCTCGTGGCGCCCGAAGCGGCCCGCCTGGAGGAGCTTCGTCTGGTCGCCCACGAACAGAAGGTCGAGGCGGAGATCGGGCTCGGCGACCACCGCCGGGTGATCGGCGAGCTCGAGGCGCTGTGTGAAGCCCACCCGCTCCGTGAACGGCTGTGGGAGCTCCGCATGCTCGCCCTGGCTCGAAGCGGACGGCAGGCCGAGGCCCTGCGGGCGTACCAGCGAGCCCGCCAGGTGCTCGTCGAGGAACTGGGGATCGAGCCGTCGAGTCGCCTGCAGCGGATGGAGCAGTCGGTGCTGGCGCAGGACCCCTCGCTGGAAGCGACCTCGCCGCCCACCGAAGGCGCCGCCAGCCGGGGGCTTCCGACGGTCAGCCCGGCGCTCCCTCCGGACGCGACCGCGTTCATCGGCCGAGTCGACGAGCTCGTCCGGGTCTCCCGGCTGTTGGGGCAGACGAGGCTGCTCACCCTGACCGGCATCGGCGGCGTGGGCAAGACCCGGCTGGCGATCGAAATGGCGCGACAGGCGACGCCGTCCCACCCTGGGGGGGTCGTCATGGTCGACATCTCGGGGGTCACCGACCCGGAGGAGGCGGCGGCCAAGTTCCGCGAAGTCCATCGACGGGTTCGGGTCCGCCGAGCTCGAGCGCCTGGTGATCCTCGACAACTGCGAGCATCTGATCGAGACCTGCGCCCGAGAGGTCGAGGCCGCCCTCAGCAGCCAGCCCTCGCTGCGGGTCCTGGCCACGAGCCGAGAGCCGCTTGGCCTTCCCGGCGAGACGCGCTGGACGGTCGAACCGCTGGCGGTGCCGGACGAGGGCGCGCCGGAGGTCGAACTGGCCTCGAGCGACGCCGCTCGGCTCTTCGTGCAACGGGCCCAGGCGGCGCGACCGGCGGTGGACTTCGACAGCCCGGCGATGCAGGAGGTGGCGGAGATCTGCCGGCGGTTGGATGGCATACCGCTCGCGATCGAGCTCGCCGCCGCGCTCATGGCCACGATGAGCCTGCGCGAGATCAGGGACGGCCTGGCCGCCCGGTTCGAACTGCTGCGTGAGGGGTACCGGACCGCTCCGGTGCGTCAGCAGACGCTCCTGGCGGCCTTCGACTGGAGCTACGCCCTCCTCGACGACCGCGACAAAGCTCGTGCTCCGACGGCTTCGCCCGTTTCCGCTGGAGTTCCGAGGGCGCGCCGCAGAGATCGTCTGCGCGGCCGATCAGACCGACGAGCCCGCGATACGGCGCGGTCTGCGACGTCTGGTCGACCGCTCGCTCGTCCAGATGCACGAGCGAGACGGCCACGCCACCTACGGCCTCCTGCCGACGATCCAGCAGTTCGTCTGGGAGCGGACGGGCTGGGAGGGAGGCTTCGAGGATCGAGCGTTCGTGGTGCAGCTCGCCTGGCACACCGAGCCCCGACTGCGGGGAACCCTCGACGACATGTGGTCCGCACTCCTCGACGGCCCGACCGACGTGTCCCGGGCGGCGTTGGACCTCGCGTACGAGCTCCACGACCTCGAGGCCGGGGCGTTCCTCGCCGGTGTCGCCGCCGCTCGCACGACGCGGTCGGGGCGGGTTGCCATCGTCGGCGGGGTTCGCTCGGTGCGCCTCGGCCCCGTCCGGCTCGAGGCGGGGTTCCGCGCCGGCGTCCACCACGCGGCTGACGGCGTGGACGTCGAGGCGCTCTACCTCTCCGACCCACCGGATTTCACGGGCTTCATGGACATCGAGCGAGCCCGGCGGCTCACGACCGCCGCCTTACCGCCGGGGTGCCGACATCGTCTTCCAGGTAGCCGGACCGGTCGCCGGTCAGGGGGTGCTCGAGGCCGCCCGGAGCTGGCACGAGGCGACCGGGGCCTGGAACTGGGTCATCGGCGTCGACGTCGACGAACGGGTCACCCGAGATTCACGGCTGCGGCCCTATGTGCTCACCAGCATGAGACGTCAGATCCCGCTCGCCGTCTTCCAGGCCGTCAAGGCCGCCGTGGCCGCCGGCGAGCCCGACGCCGCTCCCCGCTTCGATCTCGCGAACGAGGGGGTCGGCCTGTCCCGGACCGGCGGCCAGATCGACAGCCTCGAGCACGAGCTGAACGCGGTTCGCGCCGACATCGTGGCCGGACGCATCGACGTTCCCCAGGTCACGACTCCTGACGACGTCTCCTGAGGAGTGTCGTCGTCGTGGCCCGCTCCGCTGGCCGTGCAGCGTCAGCTCCGAATACTCTGGCCCGTGTCGCAGGACCAGCGGACCCGACGGGGCTACCTGCTGCTGGCCGACATCTCGGGTTACACGGCGTTTCTCGTCGGCACCGAGCTCGAGCACGCCGACGCGATCGTCCATGAGCTGACCACGCTCATCCGCGAGCGGCTCTCGCCGCCGATGCGATTCGTCAAGTTCGAGGGCGACGCCGTGTTCTGCTACGCGGACGAAGCGGCGTTCGAGGACGGTGAGCGGCTGGTCGAGCTGATCGAACGCTGCTACTTCGACTTCTCCAACCGCCTGCTGGACATGAACCGCGCGACGACGTGCCGCTGCGCAGCGTGCGCGTCGATCGGCTCGCTCGACCTGAAGTTCGTCGCCCACCACGGCACGTATGCGCTCAGCGTCGAGGGCGATCGGGAGGATCTCGCCGGACCGGACGTCATCCTCGTCCACCGCCTGCTGAAGAACACCGTGGGCGACGGCGGCGGGCCCCAGGCCTACGCGCTCCTGACGGACTCGTGCCTGCAACGCATGGCCCCGTCGTTCGCCCTGCCCGCGCACAGCGAGTCCTACGAGTCGTTCGGCGAGACGACGGGCGGCGTCCACGACCTCGAGCCGGTCACTGCCCGGATGCGAGAAGCCCGCCGCGTCTACGTCGCCTCGGAGGATGCCGACCTGGAGGTCAGCTTTGGGGAGCATCCGTACCCGCCGGCCGTTCTCTGGCAGTACTTCGTCGATCCCGAAAAGCGGTTGCGCTGGCAGCCGCTGCAGACCGCGGTCAAGAACCAGCCCAACGAGTACGGAAGGCTCGGACCGGGGGCCTCGAGCCACTGTGCCCACGGGGTCCACGGCAACGCATTGCGCGAATACCTCGACTGGCGCCCTTACCGCTACTTCACCACCCGCTTCACGCCCCTGGGTCGCGGGCCGCTCTTCGCCCCCTGCATCGAGACCTTCGAGTTCACCCCCACCGAGGTCGGAACGAGGGTCCGCTTCAGGTCTCGACTCGAGGACTGCGGAGCGTTGACGCGGCTCCGGTTCCGAATCCTCCGGCCCGGAGGTCGCAGGGTGCTGAGCCGGTCCGGAAGGACGCTTCGGAGGATCCTCGACGAGGACGCCGTGACCAACGCTCACCCCGCTTGAGAATCGGCGCATACAGATCAGGTGGGCGACCGACGTCGAGGGGTTCCGTCCTCGGTGTCGAAGGGAGGGCTCAGCGTCCCTTGACGCGGAGGTGGGCGGCGACGACCCGGGCGAGTTCTTCGGGATCGTCGCCCAGCCGGGCGGGCAGGTTGCCGTTGAGCCACAGGGTGGCCAGCCCGTGGACCAGGGACCACGCCGCCACACCTTCGAACGTCTGGCGCTCCGTCACGTCGCTGGTCCCGTACAGCTCCTCGGCCGCGGCGGCCCGAGCGTGGCGGAGGTCCGGGTCCCCCTCATGCAGGAGGCCGGGGACGAACATCACCTCGAAGTACGGGCGCTCGCTCACCGCGAAGCGCACATAGGCCACGCCGACCTCGAGGAAGCTCCGGTGTTGCTCTCTGGCCGCTCGGAGCGCTGCGGCGAGCCGGTGGTACCCCTCCGCCGCCACCGCGGTGAGGAGACCCCGCCTGTCACCGAAGTGGTACGTGGCCGCGGTGTGGGAGACCCCCGCCCGGCGGGCGACCTCACGCAAGGTCATGTCGGCGACACCGACGTCGCCGATGACCTCGACGGCGGACCGCAGGAGCGCCGGTCGAAGGTCTCCGTGGTGGTAGGGGCGTTCCCGTGACATCGGTCGCAGCCTATTGCGGTCTTTCCATTGGAAACATAGTCTTGCCAGTGGAAAGACCAACGACGAGGAGGTCGTCCGATGTCCGATGAGTCGCTCCGGACTGCAGGGATCCTGTTCGTGGTGTTCCCGACGGTCGTGTTCGGCGGCGCCAGCCTGCTGTGGCACTGGATCACCCGCCAGACCACCTACTACGAGCACCCGCTCCGTCGCAGCCTCTGGCGCGCGGGTCACGCGCACGCCGGCGTGCTGCTCATCCTCTCCCTGGTCGCGTTGGCGTTCGTCGACCAGGCCGAGCTCAGCTCCGGTTGGAAGGAGGTCGTCCGGGCCACCTTCCCGGCGGCGGCGCTGCTCCTGCCGATGGCCTACTTCCTCTCGATCGTGCGGCCGGAGGCCGAACGACCCAACCGCCTCGTCAACCTCGCCTACCTCGGCGGCGTGAGCCTGACCGTCGGCATGCTCACCCTCGGGATCGGCCTGCTCCGAGCCGCCTGACCTACGAGGGCTCGATCTCCGCGGCTCTCTCGACGAACGGACGTTGTGGCACGCCGAGACGGTTCCGCGGCTTCAGCACGGGCAACGGCGGATGGGAGGGAGGTCCCATCCGCTGTTGCCCGCATGCCGGCCCCGCCGAAGCGGAGCGGGCTGCTGTCGGTTCCCGCCGAAAGCGACGGGCTGTGCCCGGGGTCAGCTCGTCGAACGCTGATCGGGAGTCTATATGTTTGCTATTTGCTCTCCAACAATGCACTAATCGCAGATCACTGGATCTACGCAGAGCGTTTCCGGCTCATAGCGATGCGTTGGTCTGCCAATAGCACCCGGATAGGATCGCAATCAACGATTCACCGGCGAACCCCTCTTGCGGCCACCGCCCCAGAGGGATGTCACGTTCACCGGGTATCGGGTGGTCGCCGCCTGCGGCGCAGCCACCTCCGCGGTCGAGCCTTGTCTGGCAAGCCTGCGTCGACCCGAGAAAGGGATCAAACGAGTGCGGGAGACAACGCCAGGGGTTACCAGGGCCTGGGTCGAGGGGCCTTGTCGCGCGTCCCGGCGCCAGACCCACGAGACGAGGAGGGTCGCGCCGGCCCGGACCCGCTGGCCCCGGGAGCTGCTCGGTGACCAGGAGCTGGCAGCGGGGGTGGACCGATGAAGGCCACGGTCGCTGCCGTCCTCGCCACCGTGGTGGTGCTGCTCGTCGCCCCTGCGGCCGCGGCCGATACCCGGGTCGTCGGCGACTCGCTCACCCGCCAGACCTACCAGGAGTCCGCCGGGTGGCACGTGGACGCCGCCAACGGCCGGGCCCTGCGGTCTTCGCGTGCCCGGGTTGACGCCGCCGCCGCCCTCGACCCCGACGCCCTGGTCGTCGCCCTCGGGTCCAACGACGTGGGGCAGCGCTCGGGCTCGATCGGAGCCGACATTCGCCACGCCGCCGGCGCTGCCCCCTGCGTCGTGCTCACCACGGTGAAGGTCACCGGCGTCACCCCCTTCTACAACGGCCGGTGGGCCGAGTGGGCTCGTCGCTGGAACCGAGCGGTCTGGGCATCCGGCGCACACGTTGCCGACTGGAACCGCATCGCCCGCGACCACCCCCGACTCTTCTTGGCCGACGGTCTGCACCTCACCCGTAACGGCGAAGTGACCTACGACCACATGCTGAGAAGGGCCGCCGCGGTCTGTCAACCTCCGACTGACGAGACCACCGCATGACACCGAGCGCGGTGCACGGCCACCGGGAGACGCCGGACGGCGAGGGTGTCCCTGGTCGACAACCGGCGGCCTCGTCGATGACCCCTCCGAGGTGACGATGGCGACTGACCGCGTTGTCGTAGCTGTCGCCCACTGATCCGACCGAGATCACGAGTCGTCGGCGGGACGAGGACAGGTGACTGGACAGCCGCCGAGGCGTAGCCTGGAGGTACTCGCCGAGCGAGGGGGAAACGCCGTGAAGGTGCGAAGCATCCTCCAGGACAAGGGGCACGAGGTGGTCACCGTGGCTCCCGACGCTTCCGTCGCCGACACCGTCCGACGGCTCCGAGACAACCGGATCGGGGCCGTGGTGGTGTCGATCGACGGCCGCCGCGTCGACGGCATCGTCACCGAGACCGAGGTCGTGCGCGGCCTCGCCGACGCCGGCGCCGCGGTGCTGACCAAGCCGGTGTCCACCCTCATGAAGGACGACGTCACGACCTGCGCCCCCGACGACGAGATCCGTGACCTGATGGCCGACATGACCCACCGGCGCAGTCGGTACATCGTCGCCGTCGAGGACCATGGCCTGGTCGGGATCGTGAGCATCGGCGACGTCGTCAAGAGCCAGCTGGAGGACCGGGAGCTCGAGGTCCGCGTGCTGCGGGACCTCGCCCACGCCCGCGGCTGAGACCGAGCAGCACCCGACGGCGCTGGACTGCTCTCGATTCCAGAGCCCAAGGTCGGCGGTGATCGATCGCACCGTGCACTCGTCCGCCTGATGATCGCCCGCGAGCGGGGTCAGGGCCGCTCGGCGACGACGATGCGCACGTCGAAGGGCGCCTCGAGGGCGCCGTCGGCGGTCGTGAACGGCGCCAGCACTCGATTGGCGCCGTCGACGATCCGGTCGAGGACCTCGGCGTCGATGCGTTCCCCCAGTGGGGTACTCGCCACCTCGGTCGCGACCAGCGCGTCGACGGAGGGGAAATGGGCCGTTCCGCCATGGGTGGTGGCGGACGTCACCCGGAGGCCGGCGCCGTCGAACCAGTTGGCCAGGTCCGTCGGGTCTCCGCAGGCGAAGTAGGTGCTGAGCAGCGATCGGGCCTCGGGACCGGCGTGACCGACCGCCATGTCGACGAACGGCCCGTAGGCCTGTTGCACATCGAGGCTCGCCGGTACCGCGACCGCGACGGTCCCGCCGGGCGCGGCGACGCGAGCCATCTCGGCGAGAGCACCGGTCCGGTCACGGAAGAACATGAGGGCCATCTGGCACAGGACGACGTCGAACGAGCCGTCCGGCAGCGGAAGGTCGGCGACGTCGCCCCGGCGCCAGTCGAGGTCCGGCTGGACCCGGCGAGCCACGGTGAGCATGGCCTCGTTGAGATCGACGCCGACCGGAACGGCGGGCGCCGACGCGGTCGGCCGCGGTCCGGGCGACGATTCCGGTCCCGCAGGCGACATCCAGGACCCGTTGCCCCACCGACAATCCGGTGGCGTCGCACAGGATCGGCGCCCACTGGGCGAAGAACGCGGGGACGAACGCTGCCTCGTAGGCCTCGGCTGCCTCGATCGGGATCTGGAAGGACTCGGAGGGTTCGGTAGAGGTCATGGCCCCGATCATCCGCCTGCCCCGTGCAGGGAGCATCGGGCAGCTGACCCATTCGGTCCGGTTTCAGCTGTGGTGCGTAGCGGCATGGGCGGCGGCTTCGGCCCGGTTCCGGAGCCCGAGCTTGGCGAGGATGCTGCTCACGTGGTGGGCGGCGGTCTTGCGGCTCACGTGCAGCCGCTGGGCGATCTCGGGGTTCGACAGGCCCTCCCCCAGTAGCGCCAGCACCTCCTCCTCCCTCTGGGTGAGCCTGCCCACCCCCTTGGGTCCCGTTCGAGGGACCACCCCGAGCGAGCGGAGGAAGGCCGCGGCCCGGTCGGCATCGGCCGAGGCGCCGAGGTCTTCGAATGCATGCAGTGCGCGGCGGGCGTGGTCCACCGCGACCTCAGGCTCCTCTTCCGCTAGGGCACGGGCCAGCACGAGCCGTGTCTGCCCGGCCTCGAGCGGCAAGTCGAGCGTGCACCACGCGGCCAGCGCGATCTCCAGGTGCACGGGCGCCTCGTCGTCCCCGCGGGCGACGGCGACGCGGCCGCGGGCGGCGACCGCCAGGGCATCGAGGTGGGGACTCGCTCCCGCCGCCGCCGTGTCGGCCATCCGCTCGACGGTGCGCGTGGCGTCCTGCGGCCGGCCGCCGGCGAGGTGGGCGTCGACCAGCAGGTCCAGGGCACCCGCCAGGCGCCACCGGTGGTCCGCAAAGTGGCGCATCCGATGCTCGAGCGTGCGGCCGGCGCGCGCGCGTCCCCCTGGGCCAGGGCCACCGCCGCGGTCAGCAACGCCGACTCGGCCTCAGCCTCCGCGCCGTCGCCGAGTTCGGCCACGAGGCGCTCGGCCTCTTCGAGGCGACCCTGCCTTATCCGGAGCCCCGCGAGTCGGGCCAGCGCCCGGCTGTGCAACCCGGGGGAGGCGCCCTCGGTGATGCGCACCCCGGCCCCGAGCTCCTGCTCGGCGTCGTCCCAGCGCCCCTTCGCCACCAGCACGCTGCCGTAGTAGATGCGGCACTCGGCGTAGAGAAACGGGCACCCGTACGTAGCGACGAAGTCGTCGGCCACTTCGCACCACTGGGTCGCGCGCTCGAGGTCGCTCACCAGCTCGCAGGCGGTGAGCATGTCGCAGCAGGCGTAGACGACCGTGTCGAGCGTCGAGCGCTCGCCGGCCAGGACGGCGGCCATCGCCTCGTCGAGCAGGGCGAACCCGGACTCGGTGTCACCTTGGCCGACAAGGATGAGACCGAGCTGGGAGAGGGCGATCAGCTCGACGTCCCCGTCACCCGTCCGGCGGGCGACGCTCGCCGCCTGTTCGGAGAGGGCGCGGGCGCGTCGAGGTCGGCCATCCGGTAGGCCTCGGCGACCAGGACCCAGGCGTGAAGCGAGCCCCTCGGGAGGGGCTCGAGGAGCCGCTGGGCGCGCCCGATCCATCCGTTCGCAGCGGCGAAGTTGCCGAAGTTCGCCTTGTACGTGATCGCCAACCACACCGCGCACTGGACGGCCCCCTCCACGTCGTCGGCCTCGCGGTGGAGGGCGTAGGCGTGGGCGCAGCTGTCGACGCTGGCCTGGTTCTCGCCCGACCACCATGCCACCATCGCCAGCCCGAGGTACGCCTCGGCCGACTCGCCACCGGCCAGCGCCTGCTCGAACTCACGACGGGCGTCGGACCACCGCCCCTCGGCCAGTGCCTCGAAGCCGTCCGAGAGCGGCGCCGTGCCGGTCACCCCGCCATCTTCTCCCAAGCGGCGGTGCCTCGCGGACGGGTCACCCGAGCCAGCACCGGCCAGCTGCTCCGGGTCGATCCGGTCACGGGTGAGGAGCTGGCCGAGATCGACGTCGCCCCCGAGAGCATCTCCTCGCCTACGGGGAGGGCGGGGTGTGGACCAGCAGCGGCAGCGTCGACGCCGATGATCAGGCCGTCTGGGTCTCCGACTTCATCGCCCAGACCGGTCTGGCGCCTGCCCTGGCCTGAGCTCCCTCGGTCACAAGGCTGTCCAGTTCAGCCCGGTGGGTGCTCAGTCAGGGAGTGACGAGAGCGCGGCGATGAGGGCGTCGATGTCGGTGCCATCGTTGTAGGGGGCCAACGAGACACGGATCCGTCCCCCGCGGGAACCGCAGACGATGCCGGCGGCGGTCAGGCGCGACAGCGTGCCGGCGGGCAGGTCACCCTCCTCCCGCCCCAACGAGATCAGATGGCGAGCGGCACCGGCGGCGTCCAGGTCCCGGAACGGTCGCCACCCGAAAGGCCGAAGCCCTTCGATGAGATGGCGACCGAGCGTCTCGGCGTGCCCGGAGATCTCTGCCGCACCGCCGGCGAGCAGTTCGGTGATCGCCGCCGTCAGCCCGGCCACCGAGACATAGGACATCGTCGACTGCGTGTAGCGCCGCCCACCCTCGGCGAGCAGCAGTCGGGTGGCGTCGAACGAGAAGGGATCGGGTGTCCCCATCCAGCCCGGCAGCGGTGGGGGGCGATCGAGCAACGACTCGTGGATGGCCCCGATGGCCACCCCGCCATGGCCGCCCAGCCACTTGTACCCGCTCGACACGATCAGGTCGGCATCCCAGGCGGCCGCGTCGATCGGCTCCGCTCCCGCCTCCTGGGATGCATCGATCACCAGCCGAGCTCCGACGGCATCGGTGGCGGCCCGGAGCCGCGGCACATCGACGCGACTCCCGGTGGCGTACTGCACAGAGCCGACGGCGACGACCGCCGTCGTCTCGTCCACCGCGGCGACGACGGCATCGGTCAGGTCCGTGGTCGCCGTGTCGAGCACGAAATGGACGCCAGGCCCGCCTCGATCCTCGGCCAGCAACCACGGGCGGGTCACCGCCGGGAAGTCGGTGGCGACCAGCACGACGGTGCGGTCCGCGGGCGGCGCCAGCAGCAGCGGCGCCTGACCCAGGAGCTCGCTGGCCCCTGACAGCAACGCGACCTGGCTCTCACCGGTGCCCAGCACCGCAGCCGCCTGGGCCCTCAGGGCCCCGAGGTAGGCCACCTCGTCCTCGTCGCTGAGGTGCAGGTTGCCGTGACGGCCGACGTCGTCGAGGAATCGGTGCATGGCCTCGACCGCCGGGCGACCCAAGAGCCCGAGTGCCGCCTGGTTGAGGTAGACCGCCTCGTCGAGGCTGGCGTAGTCGGCACGAGGCAACACCGCCGCCGGAAGGTCGTTGGTGTCTCGCGACCCATCCACGGCTGAGTTCTAGCCCGACGCCGTCTCGGTGTCAGCGGACCACTTCAGCGGCTTGACGCATGCCGATATCGGAATATGATGGCGGCCGTGGCACGAGCAGCGACGACGTCGGACGCCTTCAACGCGATCGCCGAGCCGCAGCGCCGGGAGATCCTGGTGCTGCTGCGGGCGGGTGAGGGGCCGGTGACCGAGTTGGCCCAGGAGCTGGGGATGACCCAGCCGGGGGCGTCCAAACACCTGCGGGTGCTCCGGGAGGTCGGACTGGTGCGGGTCCGCCAGGTGGGCAAGCAACGCCTGTACGGCCTCGACGCCCGCGGGCTGCGACCGGTTCACGAGTGGACCGGCGGGTTCGAGCGGTTCTGGAACGAGAGCTTCGACCGGCTGGACGAGTACGTGCAGGACCTCAAGCAGGCAAGGCAGGAGGAGTAGCTGATGAGCGCGACGGGACGAGGAGCGCCGGCGCAGTCCGCGACGGCCGACCGCGAGATCGTGATCTCCCGGGTCATCACCGCCCCACGGGAGCTGGTGTTCGAGGCGTTCACCGAGGTGCGGCACCTGTCGCGGTGGTGGGGACCGGACGGGTTCACCACCACCACGCGGGCGTTCGAGTTCCGCGTCGGCGGGGAGTGGGACTTCATGATGCACGGACCGGACGGGACGGACTACCAGGAGTGGATCTCCTGGACCGAGATCGCCCCGCCGGAGCGGATCGCGCTGCTGCACGGTGAGTCGCGCAGCGACCCGAACGCCTTCGAGTCGGTCTTGACGTTCGCGCCCGACGGCGCGGCGACCCGGATCGAGATGCGCACGGTGTTCCCCACCAAGGCGCTGCGCGACGAGGCGGTCGAGAAGTACCACGCCATCGAAGGCGGCCAGCAGACGCTGAGCAACCTCGCGGCCTACGTCACCGAGACCGTTCGGAAGGGAGTCGAGGACTGATGGCCAGGAAGGTGTTCTTCAGCGTGTCGATGTCGCTGGACGGGTTCATCGCGCCCGAGTCCCTCGGGGACTTGATGGGGCCGCAGTGGATGGAACTCCAGCAGTGGGTGTTCCCGCAGCGGTTCTTCCGGGAGAACCTGCAGCTCGGCGAGGGCGGCGAGGAAGGACGCGACAACGACATCGTGCGGGAGACGTTCGAGCGCACCGGCGCGAGCGTGATGGGCAAGCGCATGTTCGACGCCGGCGAGCAGGCCTGGCCGGAGGAGGCGCCGTTCCACACGCCGGTCTTCGTCGTGACGCACGAGAAGCGTGACCCCTGGGAACGGCCGGGCGGGACCACCTTCCACTTCGTCAACGACGGCATCGAGCCCGCGCTCGACCAGGCCCGCGAGGCCGCCGGCGACCGGGACGTCCGCGTCGCGGGCGGCGGCGCGACGATCCTGGAGTACGTGAACGCCGGCCTGATCGAAGAATTCTCGATCGCGCTCTCACCCGTGCTGTTCGGCGCCGGAATCCGCCTGTTCGAGGGCGTGGACGCGGGCCGCGTGGCCCTGGAGCCGGTCCGCGCGGAGCCGACGCAGCGGGTGACCCACCTGACCTACGCAGTCCGAAAGCGGTGACGGACGCGGAACGCCTCGCCTCTGACCACCGCCGATCCGGCTCCTGATCGAACGACGACCCACACCGACCGAGGCATCCGCGCGAGTCTGTCTGTGTGGCTGAGCTCACATCAGCTGCTGCGGCTGCCTTCGCTCGGCAGGACTGGAGTGTGACGTACCGCCTCCTGGCGGACGTGACCCTCCACGACCTCGACCCCGCTGACCTCGACCGGTTGGCGGTCGCCGCCTACCTGATCGGTAAGGACGATGCCGCGGTCGCCGCATGGGACGCAGCGCACAAGCGGCACCTGGAGACGGGTGATCGCGCCGAGGCGGCACGATGCTCGTTCTGGGCGGCCTTCTGCCACATGATGAACGGGCAGACGGCACATGCCGGCGGCTGGCTGAGCCGCGCCGAGCGCATCGTCGGTGTCGACCTCGATTGTCCTGCCGCCGGCTACCTGCTGATCCCGGCGCTGCTGCAGGCGCTCGACGCCGGCGATCCCGCGGCCGCACGGGCCCATGCGATCCGCGCTGGTGAGGTCGCGGCGCGCTTCGCCGACCGCGACCTGTCGGCGTTCTCGAGGCTGGGACAGGGCCAGGCCTTGTTGGCCGCGGGCGACGATCGAGCCGGACTCGCACTGCTCGACGAGGTGATGCTCTCGGTGAGCTCGGGGGACGTGGGGCCGATCACGACGGGCGTCGTCTACTGCGCCGTGATCCTCGAGTGCATGCAGCTGCTCGATCTGGCACGGGCCGCTGAATGGACGGCCTCCCTCGAGGTCTGGTGCGCCCGACAACCGGGGCTTGTCCCCTTCCGCGGCCAGTGCCTGGTCCACCAGTCGCAGCTCCAGCAGGCTGCCGGCGAGTGGTCGGACGCCGCGACGACGGTGGCGCTGGCCTGCGCCGCGCCTGACGGACCCCCCGCATCCGGCCCTCGGTCTTGCCTGGTACCAGGAGGGTGAGCTGAACCGGCTGCGTGGCCACCTCGACGCGGCCGACGCCGCCTACCGCCGAGCCAGCGAGCGGGGCTACCAGCCGATGCCGGGACTGGCCCTGCTCGAGCTGGCCCGCGGCGACGCCGCGGTCGCCGCGGCGACCATCCGACGGTCACTGGCGGAGGCCCACCAGCCGTACCAGCGTCCCGGCCTGTTGTCTGCGGCGGTCGACATCCTCCTCGCTGCCGATGACCTCGCCGGCGCCGCAGCAGCCGCGGCCGATCTCACCGAGATCGCGGACCGGTCGAGCTCGGAGGCCGTCCGGGCGATGGCCGAACACGCCATCGGCCTCGGACGACTGGCGACCGGTGATCCCGCGGAGGCCATGCCGCACCTCCGGGCGGCGCGCACGACCTGGCAGCGGCTGCGGATGCCGTACGAAGCGGCGCAGGCGGCCCTGCAGGTCGGGCGGGGGTGCCTCGCGCTGGGCGATGCCCGCTCGGCGTCCCTCGAGTTCGCCAACGCGGAGGAGCTCTTCTCGTCCCTCGGTGCTCAGCCGGATGCGGAGCGAGCACGGGCCCTCGGCGGGATGGAAACCGAGGAGGGCACCGGCGGCCTCTCGGGGCGCGAGCTGGAGGTCCTGGCCGAAGTCGCGGCGGGCAAGACCAACCGGGAGGTGGCCGAAGCGTTGTGGATCAGCCAGCACACGGTGGGCCGCCACCTCGACAACATCTTCGCCAAGCTCGGGGTGAGCAGCCGGGCGGCGGCGACCGCCACCGCGTACCGACGCGGACTGCTCTGAGCACAGGAGCGATGGGGCATCTGCCCCATCGCGGCGTGCCGCCGAAATGGGGCATCCGGGCGATGCCGGTCCCTCGGGACTTTCCTACCGTCCTCGACGACCGGAGAGAAGCTCGACGACGAAGCACGGAGGACCCGCATGACCACCGCCACGTACCGCAACTACTCGGGCAGTGCGGCCGCGCTCTACCAGTCCTTCTTCGTTCCGACCATCGCCACCCCGGTCTCGGGTGAGCTGCTCCGCGCCGCCGCCCTGACGCCAGGAGAGCGGGTGCTGGACGTCGCGTGCGGGACCGGGGTCATCACCCGGGCCGCGGCCGAACAGGTCGGGCCGACCGGGTCGGTGACCGGGGTCGACCTGGCGCCTGACATGATCGAGGTCGCCACCGAGACGCCGGCCGCGGGCGCACCGATCGAATGGCACCGAGCCGATGCCGCCGCGCTCCCGCTCCCGGACGGGTCCTACGACGTCGCGCTGTGCCAGATGGGCCTCATGTTCATGGAGGACCGGCCGGCCGCCCTCGCGGAGATGCGCCGGGTGCTCATCGCTGGTGGGCGGATCGTCGTCAACACCCCGGGCCGGATCCAGCCCATGTTCGAGGCCATGGAACAGGCGATCGTCGACAACCTGGATCCCGGACTGGGCATGTTCGTGACCGCGGTCTTCTCGATGCACGATCCCGCCGAGCTCGACGGCCTCCTCCGCGACGCCGGGTTCAGCCACACCGCCTCGAAGGAGTACCTCGCGTCCTTCGACCTACCTGGGCCGGCGGAGTTCCTGTGGACCTACATCAACCTCACGCCGATGGGCCCCCTGGTCGCCGAGGCATCCCAGGAGGCTCGGTCGGCCATGGAGCGTCAGTTCGTCGAGGCGTGGAGCCCCCACGTCACAAGCGGGCGGACCACGGTCGTCCAGCCGATGGCCCTGGCGTCGGGTCGACGCTGAGAACCCAGGCTGACCAGCCAGGCCGCTGATTTGCGATCCGCGAGACCGGCTCAGGCTGAGTGTCCATGACCATCCACCCGTGCGCGGCCGTCGGCGGGCGGAGGGGCCTACTGGACGGTGAACTCACCGATCATCCCGCGCTCGGCGTGGCGCTCGGCGTTCGTGCCGTCGCGGAGCCAGCAGACGTACCCGTATCGGCCGGACTCGAGCTCGACGGTGATCTCGCCCGTTCCGCCGGGCTCGACCGCCTCGATGATCCTGCGTGATGCCGGGTCGATGTTGGCGACGCCGGCACGGGCGATCTCCTCCAAGGGGGTGTCGTCCAGGATGCGGGCGACCGCCATCTCGTGGAGGTACGCACCCTCGTTCGCCAGGGCAAAGGTCATCTCCCCCGCGTCGAGGGTCTCAGGAACCCCTTCGAAGGCGAAGTCCACCGCTGTCACCTCGACCTGCGCCGAACCCGCGGACGTCGACGGTGACGGTGACGCCGCGTCGTCACCACACCCGGCCGCGACCGTCACGACGAATGCGACGGCAACCAGCAGCTTCACCATTCCGGACCCCCTCCCGATGGCACTGGGAGATTAGCCAAGGGCACGAACGGCTCGTGACCACCCACGTACCGAGAGCGCCGTGGAGCTGAGCCGACCTCGGCACGATCGGCCCGGAGCTGCTGGCGGCCGCCCACAACCTCCGGCTGATTCGCTTGGTCAACTCGTGGTCTGGGATCCGTCGGACTCCTGCGTCCGCGCACTCAGACGTGATGTCGGCGGTGGTAGGCGCCGACGCCGACGACGACGCCGAGGACGACCGCGGCGACGCCGGCGATGACGAACCACGACGTCGACTCCTCGTCGGCGGGGTCTGCGGGCGGCCACCGCTGTCCTCGCTGCCGAACCTGGTGAGCGCCGGCGCCGGACGCTCGACCGCCGGCGGCAGCTCGTCGGCGAGGAACACCGGGTTGGCGATGGTGGTGATCGACTCGTCGTCGAAGGTCTCGATGCCCCAGAAGGTGCCCAGGGGGCCTTCGTCGCCAGTTCGCTCGGCGGTGAAGGTGTGGGTGAACTCGTCGCCGACGACCGGCACGACGTCGACCTCCTCGCCGTTGCGGAGCACTCGGAGCGACTGGCCGTCGCCGCCCCGGACGGTGACGCTCAGCTCGGCGGTGTCGGTGACCAGGGTGTCGCCGAACATCCCGGTGGTGCCGTCGGCGCCCGTGGCGGTGAGCTCGAGCGTGGGGCTGTCCGCCACTCCCCTGGCCTGTACGTAGGCATGGCCCGCGTCGACCGCGTCGATCAGCGCCGGCCGCGAGAGCTGCTCGGCGTAGACCTGGGTCGCGGTGGCGCCGTAGTGGTCACCCTCCTTGTCGTCCGAGCCCGACACCGCGGTGATGCGGTAGCCCTCGGCGAGGTAGCCCTCCCATTCGTCCACGGCGGTCTCGACGAACGGGTTGGCGAATCCACCCTCGCCCGGGCCGACCGGCTCGAAGTCACCGTCGAGCAGGGCGCTGGTGTTGACGACCTCGTAGGTGTCGACCCGGCCCAGCTCGATCTGGTCCTCGAGGGTGAACTCGCAGCCACGGCAGAGCTCGGCTCCGTCGTCGCCGGGGAAGATGGTCGGGTGGGCGAGGCCGAAGAGGGCTCCATCGTCGAACGTGGCCTGCTGGATCTCCCCGAGGGTGGTGCCCTCGTGGCCGACGCGGTACTCGATCACGTCCGGCGTCTCGCCGAGCACGATGGCGTGGCCCCCGTAGGTGATGACCTCCCGACCCGGCCAGATCAGCACGTCGGGGTTCGCCTGCGCGGTCGCGCCCAGCTCCCACCAGTGCGCCGGCGTCACGTACTCGGTGACGGGTACGAAGTCGAGCCCGGCGTCGCGGGCGAAGTCGACCATCTCCTGGCCCGCAGGCCCGTCCGGGTTCGAGTGGTAGGCGTGCAGGTGGAAGTCGCCGGCGTACCACCCGGCCTCGTCCACCACGACGGCCGCCGGGTCGACCGGGTCTCGCTCCACCGGCGGACCCTCGTCGGCGTCACCGCAGGTGACGGTGACCTCGAAGACCACCCCGCCCGGGGCGACGAACCCTGCACCCAGCTCGACGTGCCAGGTGCCGGGCTCGATGGCGCCGGGCACATAGCCCCGCTCGGCCGCGGCCGCGGTGATGAACACCGGGTCCTGGCCCTCGGCGGTGAGGCCCTGACGGCTCCCCGACCAGCCCCGGAAGGCGTCGGGGCCCTCCGTCCCGTCGGCGTCCCAGACCCCGAGGTCCAGCACCGAGCGGTCGTCACCGTCGGCGGGCGCCGACGCATCGTGCCATTCGTACCCCACCTCCACTCGAGTCGTCCCCTCGGCGATCCGAACGGGCAACAGCGTGTAGGTCTCCGCCGCCGATTCCGGAAGCTCTCCGGACAACACCACCGGCTCCCCGCTGGCGTCGCACACCGGCGTGGTCTGGGCGGCGCCGTGGGTCTGGCCGGTCAGCGCGACGGTCAGCCCCACCAGGCCCGCCGCTGTTCGCCGCCTCATCGACGGAGTCTCGCGCCGAAGAGCCGGCCGACTTCGCCAGCGCCACGGCGAACTGGGCGAGGGCGAAGCGTCGGCTGGTCGACGGCGTCTGCGCCTCGGGTGGGCTGGTGATCTCACGTCAGGCGGTTTCGCTCGGCCTCGTGAGCGTGTCGGTGGTTGCGGTCATGGGCATCTCCTTCGTGTCGGTTGCCTGCCTTGACCATGCGCCCGTCCGGTATGGCGGGTCGAGGCGACCGGTATGGATTCGGTATGGCGGCCTTTGACAGTGGACTGTCGGGGGTCGACACTCCTTGGCAGTGGGAGGGATCGGTCTTCTGGGGCCCCTGACGGTGGACGGTGGCGAGGCGCTCGAACGCCGCGACCGTGTCGCCTTGAGCGTCCTGGCGCTACGGCGGGGCAACGTGGTGTCGCCGGACGAGTTCGCGGAGGCGCTCTGGGGTGACCACCCGCCGTCCTCGTGGCCCAAGCAGGTGCAGATCTGCATCGGGCGCCTCCGCAAGGTGCTCGGCCCGGCGGCGATCGAGACCGTCCCGGGCGGCTACCGGCTGGCCCAGGACGGCGACGAGGTCGATGGCGTCCAGTTCGAGCAGCTCATCGACCGGGCCCGGGTGTTGCGGGCCACCGGCGAGGTCGATCGCGCCGCGGCCTCCTACGCCCGGGCACTGGCGCTCTGGCGGGGTCGGCCGCTCGAGGAGCTCGACGGGTGGCTCCCGGGCCAGAGCGAGGCCGCCCGACTGGAGGAGCTGCGCCGCACCGCAGAGGAGGACTGGCTGGACTGCCGGCTGGCGGCGGGTGAGCACCGAGAGGTGGTGGCTGAGGCCCAGGGCCTGGTCACGGCGGAGCCGTTGCGCGAACGGCGGTGGGCCACCCTGGCCCTGGCCCAGTACCGCTGCGGACGGCAGGGCGAAGCGCTCCGATCCCTGAGCCTGGCCCGTCGCACACTGGTCGACGAGCTCGGCATCGATCCCGGTCCGGATCTCGTCTCCCTCGAGGACGCCATCCTGCGTCAGGACGTAGCGCTGTCTGAGGTCCCGGAGGCGACGGCGGCCAGTGAGGCGTGCCCCTACAAGGGCCTGGCGTCCTATGACATCGGTGACGAGGAGACCTTCTTCGGCCGCGACGCCGAAATCGCGGCGTGCGTGGAGCGCCTGAGGTCCACGCCGCTGCTGGTCGTCGCCGGCCCGTCCGGCTGCGGCAAGTCGTCGCTGGTGCGCGCCGGCGTGGTCCCTGACCTCCGGCGGCGAGAGCTGACCGCAGTGGTGTTCGTCCCCGGCACCGACCCCGACGCGGCGATGGACACCGCCATCGCGGAGGTCGACGGCCCGGCGATCCTGGTGATCGACCAGTTCGAGGAGCTCCTGGCGCTGGATCATCCCCCCGAGGTCATCCGCCGCTTCTGCCGCCGGGTCGCCGCCCACGCCACCGAGATGGCGCCGGTGATCATCGCGGTGCGCAGCGACCACGTCGGGGGGCTCGGCACCGAACCCGGGTTCAGTCGCCTCGCCGAGCGAGGGATGCACCTGGTGACCCCACTGGCCGGTGACGCCCTGCGCGAGTCGATCGAACAGCCCGCCGAGCTGGCCGGGCTCCGCCTCGAGCACGGTCTGGTCGAGCTGTTGGTGCGGGACTGTGAGGGCGAGCCCGGCGGCCTGCCCCTGCTGTCCCACGCGCTGGCGGAGACGTGGCGGCGCCGCGACGGCAACGTTTTGACCGTCGAGGGCTACCGGGCCACCGGAGGGATCCGGGGCGCCGTCGCCCGCACCGCGGATCGCCTGTACGACACCCTGCCGGGCGACCAGCGAACGGTCCTGCGGGCGGTCCTGCTGCGGCTGGTGACCCCGACCCTCGACGGCGATCCCGTCCGCTGCCGCGTCTCGAGCCAGAGCCTGCTCGGCGACGCCAACCGCGAGCGCATCGTCGGCCTCCTCGTACGTGCCCGTCTGGTCACCTCCGAGGAGGACTCCTTCGAGTTGGCCCACGAGGCCCTCGCCCGGGCCTGGCCCCGCCTGCAGTCCTGGCTCGACGACGACGTCGCCGGGCAACGACTCCTCCGTCACCTGACCAGCGCCGCCGAGGGCTGGGAATCACTGGGCCGGCCCGTGACCGAGCTCTACCGGGGCGCCCGCCTCGACACCGCCCTGGAGTGGCGCGACGCCAGCGAGCCGCACCTGACCGAGCTCGAGCAGCAGTTCCTCGCCGCCTCCCTCAACCAGGCCTCCACGGAGACCCGGGCGATCGCCGAACGGGCCCGCCGTGACGCCAGCCAGAACCGGCGCCTCCGCAGCCTCCTCGGCGCCACCGCCATCCTCTTGGTCGCGTCGATGATCGTCGGCTATGTCGCCATCCGCCAGCGGGAAGAGGCCACCAGCGAACGCCAGGTCGCGTCCAGAGAACGTCGGGTCGCGACCGCACGCGCTCTGGCGGCCGCTGCCGACGCCAACGCGACCGTAGATGCCGAGCGCAGCGTCCTGCTCGCCCTCGCAGCCGTCGAGGAATCCCGAGCGGCGGATGGGAGCGCACTACCCGAAGCCGAGGAGGCACTGCACCGCGCCGTCACAGCCGACCGGATCGAGCTCCGCGTACCCGGTGTCGGAGGGGAGCTCGCCTGGAGCCCGGATGGCCAGGTGTTCGTCACCGAGGGCCCCCAGAGCTCAGGCATCGTGGACATCCGAGACGCTCACTCCGGCGCGTCGGTGCGGTCCTTCCTCGGCCACGACCTCGACGTCACCGGGGTGGCGTTCAACCACGACGGAACGCTCATGGCCACCACCGGGGCCGACGGTGCGGCCAAGGTCTGGGACCCGGCCACCGGGGAGGAGCTGCATTCCATCGAGCATCCCGGCGGCACAGGGGCATGGGGGCCGTCGTTCAGCCCGGAAGGTACCTACTTCGCCGCCGCCTGGCCCGATGATCACGGCGGTGTCGTCCGCGTCCTCGATCTCGAGTCCGACCGGGTCCACGAGATGGACAGCGTGCCCAGCCCCGCCGCCACGTCGTTCGACCCGAGTGGGACCCGCCTCGCGGTCGCATCGGCGGCAGAGCCGATCGCCGTGGTCCTGCATGTCGATTCGGGCGAAGAGCTGGTCACGGCCGTCGGCCACTTCGCGCCGCTGAATGACGTCGCCTGGAGCCCGGACGGTGCGACGATCGCGACCGCCGCCGATGACGGCAGCGCCCGCTTGTTCGACGCGGCGACCGGGCAACAATGGGCCGCTCTGCTCGGTCACGGGGCGGCCGTCGAATCCGTCGCGTGGAGCCCCGAGTCCACCCGACTCGTCACCGCCGGCAACGACGGGACGGTCAAGGGTTGGACCCTGATCGAGGGCGCCGGCCGAGAGCTCTTCAACCTGTCGGCTCACGACCAGCAGGGGCAGGTCCTCGGGGTCGCGTTCTCACCCGACGGCACCAGGGTCATGACCGGCAACGCCGGCATCACCTCCACCATCATCTGGAACATCGGGCCCACGGGAGGCACCGAGGTCGCCGGCCTGCCGGCCGTCGCCTTCCACCCTGGCGAAGCCGAGTTCAGTGCCGACGGACAGCGCCTCCTGACCGCGAGCGGGGGCGGCGCGATCCAGGCCTGGGATCCGGAGACGTGGTCGATCGTGCGAACGTTCGGAGCGGAGGGCCCCCTGACCCCGTCGGGGATCCCGGGCGTGGCGATCGGCTCCCACCAGGACGTGCGGACACTGGAGGTGGACCCCCGCGGCCAGCTCGTCGCCTCCGCTCGCGGGGTGGGCGATCCCGAGGACGGCGGAAGTGGGCTCGGGGGCGAGGTCGAGGTGTGGGAGATCGAGTCCGGGCGGCGGGCCTTCGCCGTGGCCACTGACGGAGATGGTTCGCCCTCCTGGAGCCCCGATGGTCAACTCCTCGCCGTCCTCGACCGTGCGGGATCGGTGACCATCGTTGACCGATCGGGTGACGAGGTCACTCACCTCGACGCTGCGGGTGGGAGATTGACCTCAGCGGCGTTCATCGCAGACGGCGAACGGCTGGTCACGGTGGTCCAGGCGAGCGGGCCGTACGACCCGGACGCCACCCGGATGGTCATCTGGGACTGGAGGTCCGGCGAGATCGAGCACTCGATCGCCACCGAGGCGATCGCTGCCTACCCGAGCCCGGCGGGCGATCTGATCGGGGTGCAGTCGCACTGGCGGGCCGGGTCGCAGGACGTCGAGATGTGGGACGCTCGAACGGGGCAACTCGTCAGCACCCTCACCGGGTACTCGGGGGAGGTGGACGACATCGCGTTCAGCTCATCGGGATCGCTCGTCGCCACCGCCAGCTTCGACTCCACGATCCGGGTCTGGGACGCTCGCTCGGGCGAGCTGCAGCTCGTGCTGCACGGCAACGGGGCTCAGGTCTCGGGCGTCTCGCTCAGCCCTGACGGCTCGCAGCTCGCCTCCTACAGCGTCGACGGCGTCGTGCGCATCTGGGCCCTCGACCTCGACGACCTCATCGAGATCGCCCAGGATCGGCTCACCCGGTCGTTCACCGAAGCCGAGTGTCAGCAGTACCTCCACACCGAACGCTGCCCCGAGCCCCTCTGACCCGGGTGGGCCACAGCCCATCGGGGCGCGCAAAACACGATCGAACGCCGGCCGGGCAAAGGACGGCGAATCGATCCAGACCGCGGCGATCGAGGTCGGCGAATGGCCCGACCCCGCCCCGATTCGTGCACGTTTCCTTTTCCGTTGGCGGCCTATGTCACCGAGCTCGACGGTCAGGCGGTGCCACGCTGAGCCGCTTCGACGGGTCGAGGACGGCTGGACCTACCAGCCAGGCCAAGGCTAGGGCTCACTACCCGTCGGCAGGCCTCCGTCGCAGACACAGAACTCGTTGCCTTCGGGGTCGGCCATGAGCAGCCATTTCGATCCGTGCTCGCCGAGAGGATGGTCACTGACTCGGGTGGCTCCGAGGGCGACGAGTCGGCGGGCTTCGGCTTCGATGTCGGCTACTTCGACGTCGAAGTGCATGCGGTTCTTCACCGTCTTCGGCTCATCAACGCGCTGGAGGAGCAGCTTGGGGCCGGGTCGGCCGTCAGGGAAGAGGGCGACGTAGGCGCCCGCCGTCCCGACGCGGACATACCCGAGAGCGGGAGCCCAGAACTCGGCGAGGGCCTCGGGGTTCGCGCAGTCGAGAACGAGGCCGATGCCAGGTGCTGGGTTCATGCTGGGCTCCAAATGGTCACAGGCGCCCAGCTATCCAGTTGAACGGCTGGGTGATGCCGCCAGGGGTCGTGTGGACATGTCGCCGTTGCTCGATGATCTCGACGTCGCCGAGCAGCCGGACGAGGTCGTCGGGGCCGTACCTCTGCACCGGAAGGCCGGAACATTCGGTCGGGCCGTCCTCGGCGAAGGCGCCGATCACGAACGCTCCCTTGGGGGCGAGCGACCGGCGAAGCCTGTCCAGGTACATGGCCCGATCGTCCATTCCGACGAGGAAGTGCAGGAAGGCGCGGTCGTGCCAGACATCCCAGCGGCGCCCCGGCTCCCAATCGAGGAGGTCGGCCTGTTTCCAGGTGACCCGGCTGTCATCCGTGACCCGATCTCGCGCCAGTGCCAACGCCTCAGCGGAGAGGTCGAGCACGGTGATGTCGCGATATCCGGCGGCAAGGAGGGCGTCCACGAGGTTGGAGGCGCCTCCACCGACGTCGATCACCGACTGTGCCGGCATGGCCCCAACCGCGTCGAGCAGTTCGAGCGACGTGGTCGGACGGTCCTCGAACCAGGACACGCCTTGTCCACCGATGGACCGGTAGCGGTCGTCCCAGTGCACCGGATCCCCCACTGGACCCACGGTACGCCCGCATGAGGTCGAGGTCTCGAAGCACACCGTCAACGCCTCCGCCTTGACCATCCGGCCGCCAGAACCTCAGGTGTTCCGAGGACAGCCAGGAGCGCCACCGCTGAGGTGACACCGCTCGTGGCGCGCCTCCCCGCGCAGCCCGATGACCCCCATCGTCCTCCCCTCCCCTGCACTCATCGTGGCAGGAGTGTGCGCCAGGAGACAGACGCCGGACCGGGGCCGTGCGCTACTGGGCTGACACCCCACCGACTCGGAGCCAGCCGTGTCCACCACCCCCGTTCGAACGCCCTCGCGGACGATCCTGTTCGCGGCCCTCGTGGCCGCGGCCCTCCTCGTGGCCGGGCTGGCCCTGGTCGACCCGACCGCAGCCCAGAGCGAACCGGCCACGACGACAACGGCCCTCACTTCGCCTGCGACGAGCGGCGAGGCGGTGGCGCAGACCGCACCCGCCCCGACGGCGGGAGCGGGACCCCGGGTGGCCTTCGTCGGTGACTCGATCGGCCACAGCGCCGAGCCCCAGGTCCGCCAAGCGGGCGGCGACCAGTACCGGCTCACGAGCTACGACTCGGTCGACGGGTCCACCATCGCCGACCACTACACCGCGGTCGCACGACTGCTCCAGAGCGCTTCCCGCCCGGAGATCCTGGTGATCGAGTTGGGCACCAACGATGCCGAGCAACACGGACCGCGGCGCTTCGACCGGGACCTCCGGGCGATGCTCGACCTGGTGTCGCCCCGCGTCGCCGAGGTGCGGTGGCTCGACCAGAAGGACACCCCGACCAGCTATTACCGGGGCGTCAACCGTCATGCGGCGATGTTCAACCGCATTCTTCGGGTGGTCGCTTCCCGCTATCCCAATGTGTCCGTCGTCCCCTACGCCGCCTGGGCCCGCTCCGCTCCTCCAGGCTCGTTCCTGGCGGACCGCCTGCATCTGTCGGCCCCCGGCCGCCGGGCCTTCGCCCGGATCACAGGGAATGCGATCGATCAGGCCGCCGCCGAACTGATGGCATCCTGAGAGACCGATCGTCCGTGAGGGAGGCGCACGGACCAAGGGCCCGGGTGGAGGTGACCTCCTGCTCTGCCCGGTGGCGGTCCACCGGCGGACACTGCGGCCATGACCAGACGCCGGCGCGTGGCCATCGGGGCGATCGCCGTGGTCGTGCTGGCCGGTGGCGTGGTACTCGCCCAGTACGGACACCAGGTCCGTTCGTACCTCACCCACTGGAGGGGCTCTCCCACGAGCACCCAGCCCTACAGGCCGTTCCCGGCCGACGATCCACCCGCCTGGCGACTTGCGGTCGGCGGCGACATCGGCGACAGCGGTTCCCGGCTCGAGCTGACCGCCGCGGCCATGGACCGGCTCGAGGCCGGCGACGAGTTCGACGACCTCCTGCTGCTCGGCGACAACGTGTACCCCGACGGGGACCCGGATCGCCTCCCCCAGACGGTCTTCGAGCCCTTCGCCGACGTGCTCGACCGCGGCACGGGCCTGCTGGCAATCCTCGGGAACCACGATGCCGCCCACGGTGACGAGCAGATGCGGGCGCTGGGCATGCCGGGCCGCTGGTGGTCGGTGGAACAGCAGGACACCCTGCTCGTCGGGCTGGACACCACGCGGTGGGACGACCCGGCGCAACGGACCTGGCTCGAGGACACGCTCCGGGACAGCGACGCCACGTGGAAGATCGTGGCCATGCACCACCCGCCCTACTCGGCGGGCTACCAGGGTTCGAGCCGGGACGCCGGCGACACCTTCGTGCCGCTGTTCGAGCGCTACGGCGTCCAGCTCGTTCTCTCCGGCCACGACCACGACTACCAGCGCAGCGTCGAAATGGACGGGGTGACCTACGTGGTCACGGGGGCCGCTTCTGGGACCCGACGCACCGGCACCGCCGACTTCACCGCGGTGTCGTTCTCCTGGCACAGCTTCGTCGAGATCGGCATCTATTCCGACCGGATGGTCGGTCGGGTGCTGAACCAGGACGACCGGATCGCCGACGAGTGGGTCCTCGACGCCGGCTGAGCGACGGGCGACAGGCTCGGTCAGGGCCGATCGTCCCGATCTGCGGGTCGTTCGGCCCTGTGCGAGCCGTCCGCGACGCCGCATGATGCTGTCGTGGGCACCAATGGCACGCCGCAGAAGATCGTGGTCGGCATCGACGGTTCGCCCGCGAGCCGACAGGCGCTGCAGTGGAGCCTCGATGAAGCCGGACGACGTGACGCCACGGTGATCGCGATCCATGCCTGGGAGGCCGTGCTCACCCGCGGCCAGGTCCGGGGCGCCTTCTACCGCGAGGAGCTCGGGCCGGAACTGGCCGAAGCCGTCCTCGCCGAGGTCCTCGACGCCGTCGACGTGCCCGCGGGGACGGCGGTCGAACGACGAGGTGTCCGCAGCGACCCGGCCCATGCCCTCATCGAGGCCGGCAAGGACGCCGACCTCGTCGTGGTGGGATCCCGCCGGTTGGGCCAGCTCGGCCGGCTGACCCTCGGCTCGATCAGCACCCGGGTCGTACACCACGCCCCCTGCCCGGTGGTCGTGGTCCCCGCCGAGGTCTGAGACGACGACCGGTCGGGCCGACTCGACCTGCCGGCGACGCGAAGGCGGTCAGGAGAAGATCGCCAGTGCTGGCCCATAGTCGATGAACTCGGTCACAGATCGAATGCGATCTCCCTCGATCTCGAAGACGCTGACACCGTCGATCTCAACCGAGCGCCCCGTGGATGGGTTGGTTCCCCCGAGCGTGCACCACACCCCAACACTGTCGCCTCGGACGAGGAGCTTGTCGATCTTTCGCCAAGGCTGAGACATTGCGTCCAACGGTTCGAGGAGCCGCCGCAACTCGTCCACTCCCCGGCACTCGCCCAGCTCACTGATCGTCACGACGTCAGGTGTGCAGAAGGCGAGGTACGCGTCGACGTCATGTCGATTGAGAGCGTCGAGAGCCTCGCGAACGATGTCCTCGTGTCCACCCACCAGTCGTCCTCCCCATACCGTCCGGTCAGAGCGTGCATCATTACCACGCTGGCTTCCGGCTCGCAGGTGGGGGAACCGCGGCGTCCGCGATTGCCCGAACCCGTGATGGTCCGCGTCTGATCGCCCCGACGTGCTCGGTTGAAGGCGGCGACCCGAGGTCCGAGGTGGTGGACGGTCGGAGGACCCGTCACTCGCTGTCGTCCTCCTGGCCGCAGCGTGTTCTACGGCCCGGACGGCCTGAGTGCAGAAGAGGCCCGGAGACTCGACGGGTCAGGGCTCCACGGACCGCTCCCGGCCCGCCAGGACCGAAGCCATACTGTGGCGAGATGACCTTCGACCGGATCAGCATCGATACCGCAGCGATGAACGGAGGTGGCAATGTCGGCTGACGGGTTCACGTTGGAGGGCTTCTCGGGGACCCTGATCCATCCGGACGAGGACGGCTACGACGACGCGAGATCCGTCTTCAACGGGATGATCGACCGCCGACCGGCGGTGATCGCCCGCTGCGGTTCGGTGGACGACGTCGTCGCCGCCGTGGCGCTGGCGCGCGACAACGACCTGCCACTGTCGGTTTACGGCGGTGGCCACGGGGTCACCGGATCCGCCGTCGTGGACGGCGGCGTGTGCCTCGACATGCGGGGCATGCATGCGGTCACCGTCGACGCCGGTGCCCAGACGGCGGTGGTGCAGGGCGGGGCGACGTGGGGTGAGGTCGACGCGGCGTGCCAGGAGCACGGGCTGGCTGTCACCGGGGGCCGGGTGTCCGCGACCGGGGTCGTGGGGCTGGCCCTGGGCAGCGGCAGCGGCTGGCTCGAGCGGGCCTTCGGCCTCGTTTGCGACAACCTGCAGGCGGCCACCTTGGTGGCAGCCGACGGACGGGTGGTCACCGCATCGGAACAGAGCGAGCCGGACCTGTTCTGGGGGTTGCGGGGTGGCGGCGGGAACTTCGGTGTCGTCACCGACATGACGCTGCAGCTGCACCCGCTCGGTCCGATCGTGTACGGCGGGATGCTCATGTACCCGGCCCCCATGGCCGGCGAGCTGGTGCGCGCCTATCGCGACTTCATCGCCGCCGCGCCCGACGACGTGGGCAGCGGCATGGCGTTCATCACCGCGCCGCCGGAGGAGTTCGTGCCCGAACCGGTGCGGGGCCAGCCGGTGGTCGGGATCGTGTGCTGCTACGCGGGACCGGCCGGCGACGGGCCCGAGGCCTACCGGCCGCTGCGGGAGCTTCCGTACCTCGGCGTCGACATGCTCGGCGAGATGCCCTACGTCGCGGTGCAGCAGCTGCTCGATCCGCCGAATCAGAAAGGCGCCCAGAACTACTGGACGGCCGACTTCCTCGCCGAGCTGCCCGATGACGCGATCGACACCCTCGTGGAAAAGGCCACCCAGCCCGTGTCGCCGCTGACCCAGATCATCCTCATCCCTGGCGGCGGCGCGCCCTCACGAGTGGACGAGGACGCCATGGCGTTCGGCCAGCGGCACGCGCCGTGGAACCTCCACTACCTGTCGATGTGGCCAGATCCGGCCGACACCGAGACCAACATCGCGTACACGCGCGACCTCGCCACGGCGATGAAGCCGTGGACGACCGGACGGGCCTACCTCAACTTCATCGGCGACGAGGGCGTCGGCCGCGTCGAGGCCGCGTTCGGCCCCGACAAGTACGCCCGCCTGAGCCGGCTCAAGCGGGAGTGGGATCCCACCAACCTGTTCCGCCACAACCAGAACATCGCCCCCGCGCCCGTCGGATAGCTGCCCGGAGCAATCGGGGAGTTCGTCAGCGATCGGCAAGGGGTCAGGCAGGACGGCCTCAGCCCGTACAGTCGACGGCGACCAGGCACGCGAGCCGTCCGCGAGAACCCGGGATTCTTGAGTTTCTCGGTCAGGCGTCCTTCCGCACCGGTTCGGGCTACGGACCCACCTCCCGGGTGACGATGTTGGCGGGATCGGTCGCAGTCGTGACGGTGAAGAACGGGACGAAGGCAGACCCGCTCTGCCCGAGCCCGACGTAGTCGCCCAGGAAGAACCCCCGAGCCACGGGCGCCCTGCGGCTGTCGAACGTGGCGTCGGTCACCGCGACCTCCTCATCCCAGCTCGCCGCCACCGAGCAGTCCTCGGATGCGGCGTGGCAGTGCGCGACGAACGCCTCGGTCGGGGTGGTCGCGCCGTTGTCAGCCGTGTTGCTCCGGAAGTCGTAGTACGAGACACCCACGGTGCCGTCGTCCAGCACCTGGACCATCGGCGTGAACGCCTGCTCGTTCAGGGCGTTGGCCAGATCCGGCGTCTGGTTCACCTTGATCGGGGTCGACCAGGTCAGGCCCCCATCGAGGGACTGACTCAGCGCGATGCTGGACCGGGGGCCGAACCGGCTGTCCTGCCACACCAGATACGCCGCGCCGGTGGTGCGGTCGACGGCGACTTCGGCGTTGATGTCCCCGGTGCGGTGGCTAGCCACGACACCCGCGGGCAACGGCGAATCCGGGTCGATCACCACTCCCCGGAAGAACCTGTCGACGATGGTCTCCTGCCTGTCCCAGGTCGCGCCGTGGTCCGAGGACCGGATCACGGCAATGTGGGAGCCCCGGGTTCCGTGATCGTTCCTGGTCCCCCGAATCAGCGTGAGCACGTTGATCAGCTCGCCGTCGAAATCGTCGTTGTCGGGCAGCACGGCGATCTGATTTCCGATCGTCTGGGCGATGACGCCGGCCCTGAAGATCCTCCGGGCGGGCTCCCAGGTCTCGCCACCGTCGGTGGTCCGGGCGAACAGCGGGTCGCCGGCGAAGGCGATGGCGTTCTCGAACGCCTGCTGGTTCTCGTTGCCGCTCGGCGGCGAGATCACCAGGTCCCACACCGCGTACACGAAGTCGGAGTCGTTCGGGTCGGCGGTGATGGCGTTCTTGTCGTTGAACGCGTTCGGGCTCTCGTCGCGGTTGAGGGAGATCGGGTCCTCCCATGTCGCTCCGTGATCGGTCGAGCGCGAGACCAGCATGTCGTCGGGATTCGTGTCGAAGCCACCCGGGGCGGTGTCGGTGGACAAGCTCATCAGGTACGCGGTCCCGTCCGGGGAGATGGCCACCCACGGGTCGGAGGCCCGCTCGAAGTTCCCCCCGTTCGTCGTGGTTCCCCCCGTGCAGTTCGAGGACTTGGTCTGCGCGTTGATCGTCCAGGTCGCCCCGCCGTCGAGACTGGTCGCGGTGACGTTCCCCTCCGATCCGCCGTTGTTCCACCGGTCCTGCTGCCAAGCCCCGATGATGATGTCCGGGTTCGACGGATCCACCATCACGTGGGGCTCGACCTCGCTGTTGACGGACTGGATGGCCGACACACCGCCGACATCGCGGAACCCGGTGTCACCCTCACAGGCCGCGATCGGGCTGGCTCCGGAGACGGTCACCAGCGGGCCCGTCGTCGAGGGGTCAGCCGTGGCCGGAACGGAGCCGACCACGGCCACAACGGCCATGGACAAACCCAGCGCGACGATCCTGCTTCTCGAGCGATGCATGCGAGGCGCCTCCTTGGATCGATTACATCGTGCGAAACCCCCTCGGGGGCCGCGACGATGTTCGGCTAGCTGAGGTGGGCGGCCACACGGGCCCGCGGCGAAACGGCTCGACGAAACCCCCCGGCGCGATCGAATGCTGACGCCCTGCGGGGAGCTCGCGATTACTCACAAGGAACTTTCGCGCTTCCCCATCCGACCCGCAAGCGCTGGAGGAGTGTGACCACCGGTGACCATCATGTTCGTGGTCTTGTTGGTGGTCTCGCGACAAGGATGTCGGGCAGTGGGGGGATCTTCGGCCCAACGTTTCGGGGGGCTGCGGCGTGTAGCTGCTGTGGACACGGTTGTGGTGCCGGTCGACTATGTCGCCGCCCAGACGTTCGAGTCGTTCTTCGCGGCCGAGTACGGGCGGGTGGTGGGGCTGGCCTTCGTGCTCTGCGGCCGCCGCGCCGTGGCCGAAGAGGTGGCCCAGGACGCCTTTGTCCAGGCCTACCGGCGGTGGTCGGTCGTGTCGGGCTATGACGATCCGGGGGCCTGGGTGCGGCGGGTGGCGGTCAACCTGGCCACCTCGACC
Source organism: uncultured Microthrixaceae bacterium (assembly GCA_963748285.1). Taxonomy (GTDB): domain Bacteria; phylum Actinomycetota; class Acidimicrobiia; order Acidimicrobiales; family DATDAH01; genus DATDAH01. Next base: position 80,142 of record CAVVIF010000008.1, on the reverse strand, counting down.
TTGCGCCGACGGGCCCGAGAGGCACGTGCCCTGGCCCGCCTGGCCGGCCGCCGGACCGCCCCGAACGAACTGGTGGTCGCCAACGAGGCCTTCTGGGAGGCCGTCCGCCAATTGCCGAAGCGCCAGGCCCAGTGCATCGCCCTCCGCTACCTCGAAGACCGGCCGGTGGCCGATGTGGCCGCCCTGTTGGGGATCGCCGAGGCCACCGTCCGGGGCTACCTCCACCACGGCCGAGCCGCTTTGGCGATATCGCTCGACGTGCACCTCGGAGAGGAGGAGGCATGAGCAGCCTTGACCGGCTGGCCCGGGATGCGGGCGCCGAAGTCCGTGACCAGGTGGCCACCATCGAGCCCCCCACCGCCGCCGCGATCGTGCGCCGCTCGCGCCGGGGCCGGGTGGCGACGGGGGTGGCTGCGGTCGCGGTCCTCGCCCTCGCCGGCGTCGGGCTGGCCGTCGCCCTCCAGGACGACCCTACGCCCAATGGGCTGCAGGTCACCGACGACTCCGAGTCCACGACGGTGCCGGGTGTACCGGTCTGGTACGACGCTAGGGGGCTCCACCACGGCGACGTCGTGGAGCAGACCCCGGTAGAGCTCATGCCGCGGGACGGGGAAGCCTTCTGGGGGGCGCTGGCGCTGGTGCGGTCAGGGGCGGTCTACCTGGACCCCGCGACCGGCGACGTGTGGTTCCACCCCTGGGGCGGGGAGCCCCGCATCGTGGGACACAATTCAAACGTGGGCCCCGGCGGGGACCCGAACGGTGACACCGCCGCCTGGTTCGAGGGCACCGAACTCGTCGTCTACGACACGGCCGCAAGCCGCGAGATCTCGCGGACCGAGCAACCGGCGCACCGCATCGCCGGCGGCCCCCTTGCCGGGCGTGGTGAGCACTACCCCCCGGGTAACGGCTTCCTGCAGGTCTCCCCCGAGCGCGTGGTCTGGACGACGTTTCCGGAAGGGACGAGGAGCTATGACCTCAGTAAGGGGAGGACCTCACCGCTCGAGGACGGGCTCTTGGATGTGCACGACCAGGTCGGGGTCTTGGGCGACGACCCCTCTGTGGTGCTGAGGGTCCCTGGCCGGGCCGAGGAGCGCTATCCCGACGCTGGAGCCCAGAGCCCGGCTGAACCCCAGCGGCAACTACGTCCTTGGGGTCGAGGGCACCGAAGAGCGTCACGCCGCGGCGATCGTCGACACCAGGACCGGTGAGCTGTGGCAGGTGCCCAGGAACGGATACCCCGACATCGCCTGGTCTTACGGCGATATCGCCCTCGTGGACGCGCAGCTCCCGCCTGGACCGGGCGGCCGCCCCCGGCCGGGTGCATTGCTCGCCTGTGACGCCGCCCGCCGCGCCTGTGAGCGCTTGCATCCCGACCGCCCGTTCCTGTTGCCGACCAACTGAATCGCGCCTATGACCTGCGTAGGCGGACGTTCTCGGTGCTCACTGCGGGATGGGCGGACAGGGAGCCTGCACCAGATGATCACCACGTCCGCTTGGGGCCGACACCGAGGTGAGATCCCGCCACGGCGAAGAGTCTCCAGGCGGTGGGTATGCCCTTGAGTTCGTGTTCTCCCTTGTCCACGAATTCGATGCCAGAACCTGAAACCAGGTCCTTCACGGTGGTCGAGACCAACACCTCGCCGGGTCCGGCGAGGGCGCCGATGCGGGCGGCGAGGTGCACGGCCAGACCGGCGAGGTCGTCGCCGCGGACCTCACACTCGCCGGTGTGCAATCCGGCTCGTACCTCGAGGCTCAACTCACGTGCGGCCCGTGTGATCGACGTGGCGCACGCGATGGCCCGACCGGGCCCGTCGAAGCACGCGTGGAACCCGTCCCCGGTGGTCTTGATCTCACGCCCTCGGAATCGATGGAGCAGTTCGCGCACCGTGCGGTCGTGGACATCGAGCGTTGCCCGCCATCGCCGATCTCCTCGGGCGGCCAGTTGCGCCGTCGAGGCGACGATGTCGGTGAACAGCACCGTGGTGAGCACGCGGTCGACCTCGACGACAGGGCGCTCGCCGGTCAACAACTCCGCGATCTCCTCGACGATCAACTCGAACTCGGCATCATCAGGGGCGAGGCCGTAGCCGGGCGTCTCGATGAACTTCGCCCCGGGGATGTGATCGGCGAGGTATCGGCCGTGCTCGGTGGAGACCATGGGGTTCTGGCCCGCGTGGAGCACCAGCGTCGGCGCCTGGATCAGATGCAGCACCGAACGAACGTCGACGTTCTCCATGATGTAGCGGAGCTGCGCGGCCGCGCTGCGCGGGGTCGCCGCGGCCCGGAGTCGCCGCGCGTACGCACGGGCCAACTCCGCGTCGAGGGCACGCCCTGGGTTGGTGACCGTGAGGAACTCCTCGGTCCCCCACAGTGCACCCACCATCTCGACGACCGCATCAACCGTGGCCTGCGACACGCCGATCGGGTAGTCGTCCGCCGAGAGGTAGCGCGCCGAGGTGTTGTCCACGATGAGGGCACTGACACGTTCAGGCTGCAACGCCGCGAACAGCATTGCGATCGGCCCGGCGTCGAGGGGGGCATAGATCGCGGTCCGCTCCGATCCGACAGCATCGAGCACCGCCTGGAGATCGTCGGCCCATTCCTCCCAGGCCGGCATGGCGTTGCCAGCCAGACCGTCCGACGCTCCCGTCCCCCGACGGTCGAAGAAGATCACGCGACTGAACGACGCCAACCCATCGAGGAACCGCCCGAGGACGGCCTCGTCGGAGTACATGTCGACGTGGCTGCCCAGGCCGAAGAAGTAGAGGAGGTCCAGAGGACCGTCACCCATCACCCGGTACGCGACGGCAGCATCGCCCACCGTCACGTACTTCGTCTCAGCCATCTCGCGCGGAGCAGGCATGGTCCCCCCGGAAGGGCTCATTGTGCACCTCGCCCTCAGGTCGTGCCACGACGGCGTCGCACACCCCACGCCTTGACTTCCTCGAGCTGGAGCGTCCAGAAGGACTGTGCCTCCAGGTCTAGGCCCGCTGGAACCCCGCTCGTGCCGCAACGGCGATCGAGTGAGACCGGCGGCGCACGGCGCGGCAGTGCGATGCCGTGGCCGGGCCGCGGTCGGACGGCTCAGTTTCGGACGTCCTCCCTTCACGAGCGCGGATACGTTTGGCGCGTTGGCGGAGGACGCTCCGCCAGCTGGTGCGTGCGCGGCGATGCCAAGGGGGGAGTGTCAGTGGGACCGACTGGAGGTCGATGAGGAGACTCGTGGCGCTGCTCCTGGCTGTCTCTGTGGCCGCGGCGGCATGCGGCGACTCCGACGACGACGGACGAAGCGAGCCCCGCGTCGGGTCCGGCCCCCGAGTGGCCGGCTCCGCCGGACCCCCTGGAACGGACGCGCGCCGCTGGCTTGGAGCCGGAGTTGCGCGAGCAGCTGCAGATCCACCGGCACTCCCACCTCGATGTGTTCTTCAACGGGGACAGCGTCACGGTGCCTGCCGGCGTGGGCATCGACATCAGCGACCCGGGTGTCCAGTCCTTCGACGACCCCAGCGGCCCTGCCTACGGTGGGATCGAGGAGTGCGAGAACCCGTGCATCTCTCCACTCCACACCCACGACGAGACGGGCATCGTGCACACCGAGTCGGCCAGCGACGAGCTCCACACGCTCGGGCAGTTCTTCGTCGAGTGGGGAGTCCGCCTCGACGACGACTGCGTCGACGACTACTGCACTCCGGAGACCGACGTCGCCGTGTATGTGAACGGCGACCGCGTTCCTGACAACCCCGCGGACATCGAGTTGACGGACCAGACCGAGATCGCGATCGTCATCGGCTCCCCGCCCGAGGACATCCCCGACACGGCCGACTTCTCGCAACCCTGATCTGGGCTCCGGCGCTGGCGCCACGATGCGCCCCTGACCAGGAGACACGCTGGTGGGCGAACGCGAGTCTCCGGTTCGGTGCCGGTTGCTTCATGGAACGCTCGGCTGGCCGCGCGGGCCCTGGGACAGCGCCGCCCACCACGCTCTGAAGGGCAAAGGTCAGCGCCGCTCGAGGGCTGCCGCCACCACGCCTCCCGGCGGTCGGAAGGCTGCCTCCTTGCTCACTTGCCGACGCTGACGGAAGATCGTCGCATGCGGCGCCACTGGCTCGCCGCAGCCGGCGTCTTCCTGCTTGTCGGGTGCGGGTCATCGGGATCGGACGATGGCGGGACGGCGGCCACGCCCGCCTCGTCTGAGGCGGTCTCGTCGACCACGCCACCTCCGGCGCCCACCGCCTACGAGTTCACCCGCCACGCGTTTGCGGTCGACGTGCCGCCGGGCTGGACAGTGAGCACCCACGACGGCACGTGGGTGCGGATCGATCAGTTCGGCCCGAACGGCGAAGTGCCGGGCGAGGACGTCGTGGTGTCACCCGACGGTGCCTCCTTCCTCGTGGCCAACGCCATGACGATCCCAGCTGGGATGACGGGTGCCGCGTGGCAGAACGCGTTCGCGGCCGCCGTTGCCCCGCGGATCCCCGCCGACTGCTCGTCCACCACATCCACCGCGATCGTGGGAGCCGAGCAGGCCCGGGTCCTCGAGCAGCGGTGTGACGACTCGGTCTTCACGGGACGAAGCCTCGTCCACGGTGACCAGGGTTACTACTTCACGACCCGTGGTCCGGAGGACGACGAGGCGACGCTGGCCACCCTCGATGGCATCGTCGAGTCCATCCGCTTCGTCGACAGCTGAGAACCCCGGGATTCCCGCCGACCACGACGGCCACCACCCAGCCGCGGGCCGTCCATCTGGCGGACCTCTCAGCGGCACCCCCGGTCGTGCGAAGCTCGCGCTGTGCTGATGGAGTTCGGCGTCCACCGCCTCGACGCCGACCGGCGCACGCTGGACGGCCCGGACGGCCCGATCCACCTGGAGCGGCAGGTGTTCGACGTGCTGCAACACCTCGTCGAGAACCGCCACCGGGTCGTGCCCAAAGAGGAGCTGCTCGACGAGATCTGGGGTGACCGCTTCGTCTCCGAGTCGACCCTCACGTCCCGGATCAAGGCGGCACGACGGGCGATCGGCGACGACGGCAAGGCACAGCACAGCATCCGCACCGTGCACGGTGTCGGCTACCGCTTCGTCGCGGAGGTCGTGGTCAGCGGCGCGTCCGGGGACGGGGGCGAGGCCGCCGGTTCCAGCCCGGGCGGTCCGGGTGGCCAGCTCCCCGAGCCCCGCACGCGCCTGATCGGCCGCGAGGCCGAGCTCACCGCCCTGCTCGACCTGCTCGAGGACGGGCGACTCGTGGGCGTGGTGGGACCGGGGGGTGTGGGCAAGACCACCATCGCCCTCGCCGCGGCGCGGTCCTGGTGTGAGCGGGCGGGGGTCGGCGGCGTCTGGGCCGACTTGATCCCCGCCCGATCCGACGAGGACGTCACCCGCGTCCTCGCCGATGCCGCCGGGATCGAAGGGGACGCGTCCCGTTCGGTCGACCAGCTCGCCCAGCACCTCGGGGGCGCGAGCTGCTGGTGGTCCTCGACAACTGCGAGCACCTGCTCGATGCCGCGGCCGACCTGGCCGAGCGCCTCGTGCGCGCCGGTCCGCAGCTCAGGGTGTTGGCGACGAGCCGGGAGCCCCTGGGGGTGTACGAGGAGCAGATCTTCCCGCTCGAGGCGCTGGCCGAAGGTGCCGCCGAGCTCTTCGTCGAACGGGCGCGGCAGGCGGAGCCGCGGGTGCGTTGGGATCCGGAGGACGCCGATGTCGTCGCCCTCTGTCGGCGTCTCGACGGCCTCCCGCTGGCCCTCGAGCTGGCCGCCGGACAGCTCCGTCGGTGGGACTTCGCCGAGCTGGCCCGCCGGCTCGAGGGCCGCCTCGGCGCCTTGGCCGGCGGCTCGGGCCGGACCGACGCCCGGCACCAGACCATGGCGGCGGCGATCGGCTGGAGCTACCAGTTGCTGGAGCCCGCTGAACAGTCGCTCCTGCGCCACCTCTCGGTCTTCCCGTCGTGGTTCGACCTCGACACCGTCGAGGCCCTCGCCACCCCGACGGACGGCGAGCCCGTGGCCGACACGCTGGCCGAACTGGTCGACAAGAGCCTCGTCGTGCGCGAGCCCGAGACCGGCCGCTACCGCCTCCTCGAGACCATCCGCCTCTTCGGTGCCGATCGCCTCGAGGAGGCGGGTGAGGCGGCGGCCGCCCGGGAGCGGCACCGACAGCATCTCGCGGCCGTGGCGGCCTCGGCCAGCCGGGTGGACCGCTGGCTCTCGGCCCGCCTCGCCGCCGCCCAACGACGCCGGCTCGACGACGCCCGCCAGGCGTTCTGGGCCAGCCTCGAGGCGGGGCAGACGAACGACGCCACCGAGATCGCCATCGCCTCGGCCTACCTCTGGCGCAACACCCTCGGCTGCACGGAGGGGGCGACGTGGTTGGCCGCCCTCGACGGCGCCGACCTCGATCCGACGGACCGGAGGTGGGTGCGGATCCTGCACGCCGACCTCGGCGAGGGCATCGGCGACTTCGCCGCGATGGTCGAGGCGGCCACGGCGGTGCTGGCCGACGACGACGGCACCGACCCGGAGGCGACGTGCATCGCCGCCCACTTCGCCAGCCTCGTCCACCTGGCCGATCCCGACCGGGCCCGTGCGGCCCTCGACGAGGTGCTGGCCCGGTCCCCCGAGCCCCGCCTGGCGTGCCTCGTGCGCGGCTTCGTCGTCGCTGGCCGACCTCGCCGCCTTGGCAATGGACCGTCCCGTCGACACCGCCGACCTCGAGCATCGGCTCGACCAGCTCGACGCCGTCGCCTCCGAGGACGGCTACGAGCGCTTCATCCTCCACTGGGTGGGCTGGCTGTACGGCCTCGCCCGGCGGGACGGAACCGTGGCCTGGCGCTGGTACGGCGCCCAGCGCCGGTACGTCGAGGAAACCGGCATGGGCCACACCTGGATCACGTCCTACTCGTGGGCGTTGTCCGACTCGGTCGAGGGCGTCGACATAACGGCCGACCTCCGGCGGGCGTACGACCTGGCCGAGCGGGAGGGCTACCGGGTGGAGGGTGACTGCCTCCTGGCCCTCGCCTACTCGACGCTCTGCCAGGGTGACCCCGTCCGTGCGGCGGAGCTGCTCGGGGCGGCGATCTCGCAACGCTTCAGCGCCACCGCCCACATGCCGCTCTACCGCGTCGCCGTCGAGCCCGTCATCCGCCGGGCCCTCGACCCCGACGACTTCGCCGCCGCCCTGGCCCGGGGTCGGGCGGCGCCCGCCCTGTCGGTCCTCGGTGAGTACGGGATCGGGCCGGCAGCCCCGACCTGATCGATAGGGGCCGACGGCCCAGGGCGAGCTGGACGGCGTTCATCGGGAGGCCTCCTCATCGGACGGGGCGACCGGGATCAGCCCGAGGGCAACTCGGCCCGAGAGCTGGGCCTGGCGGGCCCGGGGCAGGGGGTGGAACTGGGCGCCGAGGACGTCGCGGAGCAGGCGCTCGAGGCCGGAGCCCCGCTGGTAGCTCCGCCCACCGACTGCTTCGACGGCCAACCGCACCGTGGCGATCGCCGCCTCGGCGACCACCGTCTTGCGACTCAGCATCGCGGCGGCGAGGGCGTCGGTGTTGTCGAACCGAAGGTCGTCGGCGGCGGTGAACATCGCCGCCAGCACGTCGACCGCCGTCGTGTGGGCGTTGGCCAGCTCGCCGAGGAGCTGGACGGTTGGGGCGTCGACGCTCCCGCGGGAGGCGTCGGTGGCCAGCGTCACCGCGGCATCGGCAATCCCGACGTAGGCGGCCATGATCAGCGGCATGGCCGCCCCGATCACGGTGCTCCACACCGGGTGCCACTCGTCGGCGGGCCGGATGAGCGACACCGCCGCCTCCGGCACGAAGACGTCATCGAACACGACCGTGTGCGAACCGGTCGCCCGGAGGCCGAGGGTGTCCCAGGTCCGCTCGATGCGGACCCCGTCCTGGTGGGCGGGGATCGAGCAGTGGAGCACCTGCGGGCCGTCGGGGGCATCGTCCCAGCGGATGCTGGTCACGATCACGTCACCCGACTCGGACCCGCTGGCCGGGGCCTTGCGGGCGGTCACCCGGAAGCCACCGTCGACGGCGCGGGCGGTGCCGCTCGAGCCGAGCCAGTCGGAGGCGCCAGTGCTCACGAGCAGGGCGCCGTCGAGGACGCGCTGCAGGACGGCGGTGACGTCCATCCCCCGGTGGTGCCGCCACACCTGGAAGGCGACCAGGTGGGTGTGCATGGCGAGGGTGACGGCCACCGCCGGCTCGTGACGCCCGAGCGTGCGCAGGACCTCACCTGCCGTCGCGTGGGACGCCCCGGCCCCGCCGAGCTCGACGGGGACGAGCATGCTGGTGAGCCCTGCGGCCCGAAGGCGGTCGAACACGTCGGTGCCCAGCTCGCCGGTGTGGTCGTGCTCCGGTGCGCGGGTCTGGAGGTCGGCGCCGAGCAGCTCAGCCCGGCGAACGAGATCGGTGGTGTCCCCGACCGAGGTCGGGGCGGGGATGGTTGTCGTGGTCATGGGGGCACCATCGCCCGGGTCTCCCCGCCAGGTCCTGGAACAATCGTGGAGAATCCGTGGAAAAGTGCTGAGCGGAGCGCGAGGAACGCCGGCCCGTATCACCGGACCAACGACGCTCCCTCGTCCCGTTCGTGCGACAGCGACGCTTCCGCCGGGCTCGCCGTCGGCCGATCATGTGAACATGGCGACCTCCGGAGAGCACCCGCCGCCGACGCACCCCGTCCACAGGTCGATCGAGCACAGGGCCTGTTCGGGCAGGGGCTTCCGGTTGGCGATGTCGGCGAACTGGATCGTGCCGCCCGGCTTGAGGGCCCGGAAGGCCTGCGCGAACACGGCTGTCTTGTCGGCGCAGAGGTTGATGACGCCGTTCGAGATCACCACGTCGGCCCATCCGTCCTCCACGAGCCACTCCTCGTTCAGGGCGCCGAATCACGCCCGGAGTCGGCCTGCTCCGAGCAGCCTGACTCGATGCGGATATTTTTTCGTTCCGTCGACGGACGCCTCCGTCGACATACCTGAGGAGTGTGAACATGAGCTACGCAGTGGACTTCGTCGACGTCTCCACCGTCGGCCTGGAGTCGTCGCCGGTGGCGGACGCCCTGGCCGGGCTGCGGGCGAACGAGGCTCGCTACTTCAAGAACAAGTACGACCATGTCTTCACGGTCGAACCGGCCGTTAAGGCCAAGAAGGTCATCGACTGGGTGCACCGCATCCTCAAGGAGGAGCGCGACATCGTCATCGCTTCGCCCCCACTCGAGGCGACGACCTTCGAGGTCGCGGACATCCGCTGGACCTACGTGTTCTACGAGAGCGGGCTCTCGATCAACGTGTTGCTCGACGAACCGAAGAAGCGAGCGGTCGGTTTCAAGCTCTCCGAGGGGATGGAGGTCCCCGAGGAGCTCGACTCGTTCAAGTTCGCCAGACAGAAGTCGAAGCTGGCCGGGACCATCCGCGGCTCGTACTTCGTGATCAAGGGCGACTACTGAGCCCGGCGTGCGGCGATCCGAGGTCGCTCGCTCACCGCATGACCTTCCAATTCAGCCGCAGCCCGCCCCCGCCCACGACTGAGACTGAACGCACGTCTGTGGTCCGTTCGTGGTCTGGACCTCGGATCGTCGTGCTCAGACCGAGGAATACGAACCGAACACATGCATCTAACCAGGGCATTCACCGAGTGGGCGATACTGGTTTCGAACCAGTGGCCTCTGCCGTGTGAAGGCACGCGACACGTTCCTTAGAACGCCGGGTTTCCGGGGTTGCCCCGGTCAGCCACCAGTTCGGTTTGACCGGCAGTCCCCACCGTGTTCCGGGCACCGCAGGAACCCACACCGCGAAAGGGCCGCCTTCGCCTACCTCGATTGACCGCACGGCCGGTGAGGAGGACACTGCTCTCCGAGTTCGACGGGCGTGAGAGGAGGGGGACTGGGCCATGGCTTCCCTGCAGACCGCGCTGGTGCTCGAGCAGACGAGCCCACTGCCGGCCCGGCAGTGGACGGTCACCGGCCCCCGCCTGACGATCGGTCGGGAGCCCGACAATGACGTCGCGCTCGACGACCCGCTGGCGTCACGTCATCACGCTGAGCTCCTCCAGATCGATGGGAGCTGGTCGATCGTCGACCGAGGGTCGGTCAACGGCACGTTCGTCAACGACGCCAAGGTGAGCGCGACCGCGGTGCACCCGGGCGACCGCATCCGGATCGGTCAATAGCGAACTGGTGCTCACTGACTCGGGACTCGGGGCCACCGAGGCGCAGGCGGTGCCGGTGACGGAGCCACCCCCGCCACCACCTCCCCCGCCACCTCCGGCCGTGACCTACAACATCCCCTCGCAGGAGGGCACCAACTACAACGTCGCCGGCGACCACTACAACAACCAGCAGTGGATCCAGTACCGCGAGAGCACGCTGGAGTACATCGCCAACCGGCGCGGGGTGGCCAAGCAGTTGCTGGTCTGGGGCGTCGTGGTCTACCTCGGCGGGACGGCGCTCGGCCTCGTGGCCATCCTCTCCTTCCAGAAGGAGGTCTTCGACGCCATCGACTCGCAGAGCCCCAATCCGCCTGACCTCCCGGACGCCTTCGTCCCGATGTTCGGGGCGGGCGCTCTCCTCGCGCTGGTGGGCCTGGGGCTGATCATCTTCGGACTCATCGTGAAGGGCGGGGCCAAGCGGCGGCAACGGCAACTGGAGGGAGCTGCACCATGGCAGATGACCAGCGGGACGTGACGTTCAACATCGGCCAGCAGACCGGCGTCAACACCAACGTGGCGGGCGACATGAGCGTCTACGGCGGCCAGCAGTACGGGACCGGCTCGCCCGAGGAGGTGCGGGCCGACCTGGCGGCGATCCGCGAGGTCATCGCCGGCCTGGGCCTCCCACCCGAGGTGCAGAAGGAAGCCGGCGACCTCATCGACGAGGCCGACGGCGAGCTCGCCCAACCGACGCCTCAACCCGAGAAGGTCGGCGGGCCGCTGACCCGGCTGACCAAAATCCTCGAGGACGCGGGGGCGGTGGCGTCGGCGGGCGAGAAGCTGATCGCGCCGCTTTCACGCATCGGCACGTGGCTGGGCGTGGCGGGCAAGACGCTCCTCGCCCTGCTCCTGTGATCCCGTCGTCCGCACCGCTGAGACGCGGCGTCGTGCGGAATGCCCGCCTTTCTGTGACATCACCATGACGGAGGACCTTCACGTGACGCTCACTGACGCGTTCTCGTAGTCCTCGACGATTGGGACGAGCGAGCTTCCGCATCGAAGGTTGCGATGCGTGCTCGCAGGCTGCCCGCGTGATCTGCAGCGTTTCCCGTCTCTCACGCGTTCAAGGTGCGGATGAACGCGAAGCTGATCGCCGTGCCGGTCGAAGCGACTGAGGGTGTCGAGCCTTACGTCGAGGTGGCGCCGAGCTTCGAGGCGTTCTACGAGACCACCTACCGGCGGCTGTTCACGGCGCTGTGCCTGGTCACTTGCGACCGGTACGAGGCCGAGGAGATCGCCCAGGAGGCGTTCGTGCGGGTCTTCGAGCGGTGGGACCGCGTCGGCGGGCTCGATGATCCGACCGGCTACCTGTTCCGCGTCGCGATGAACGTCTTCCGCGGCCGGTATCGGCGGGCTTCGCTCGCCCTGCGGCGTTCCCTCTCGCTTGCGCCAGCTGTCACCGACGACCTCGCTGCGGTCGAGGCTCAGGACGAGGTGGTGCGTCTGCTGTCCGGGCTGAACCCCAGCGCAACGCGCCGCGGTCGTGCTCACGGCGATCTTGGACTACTCGGCCGAAGAGGCGGGCCGCTTGCTGGGGCTCGGTGCGTCCTCGGTCCGCTCCCTCACCACGCGGGCCCGTGCCCGCCTCAAGCAGGAGGTAATGGATCCGCATGAGTGATGACCGGTTCGGAACGCTGGACCAGTACGCGGACCTGCTCGAGGCGCCGGAGCCCTCGTTCGAGGGGTTCCAGCGCCGCCGCCGGCGCCGACAGCGGGACAAGGCCATCACGGCCGGTGTCACCGCGGCGGTCCTGGTGGTCGCCGGGAGCCTGTTCATCAGCGCGGCACGGGAAGACGGGACCGGGACCAACCGCCCGGTCGGTCCTGGGCCCCTCCCCACGACCGCCCCCGCCGTCGACCCCGAGATGTTCCCCCCTGAGGGTGCGCCGCCGAGCCTGCCCGAGACCGGCGAGCTCGTCGCGTCGATCCGGTTCAGCCGCTACGGCCACCCCGACTGGACCAACAGCCAGATCAACCTGTACGCCGACGGGCGACTGCTCTGGAGCCCTGCCGGTGACGTGGCCGGCGGCATCGCCGAGCAGCACCTCGACGCCGACGACGTCGAGCGCGTCCGGTCCGAGTTCCTCGCCAGCGGGCTCTTCGACCCCGACCATCCCGTCGACGAACAGGCCTGGTCGGCCTGCGCTTGCTCCTTCTGGGTCAGGGACGGTGACCGCCTGCTCTCCACCGAGACACCAGTCACCACCGAGACACCAGCGCCGGAGTCGACGGGCCCGAGTGATCCCGAGGTCGATCGCCAAGTCGATCAGCTGATCGCTTCCGTAACGGCGCTGGACCCGTCGTTGCCCCCTCGAAGCGAGTCCGACGACCCCGACCTGCGGCCCTACGTGCCTTCCCGGTACATCGTCTGCGTGTACGGCGCAGGAGAGCACGCCCCAGAACCGCTCCCCGATCCGTCCACGCTGGTGAGGCAACGTCTGCCCGAGGAGCTCGCCCGGCGTCTCGCCGGTATCCGCACCGGCGTGCACACGCTCTTCCCCGAGTATGCGTGCGACGAGCTCACCCTGGACGAGGCGAGGGAGCTCGGTGAGGGCCTCGCCGCTGAAGAGGGCGTCGAGCTCCCCTCGGAGGTCGGCTCCGGCCTTCGTGTTGCCCCCCCGGGGACGTCGACGAGGACGGTCTCCGTGGAGTTGACAGCGATCCTCCCAGACGGCGCCGAGTGGGCCATATCCGGCTCGATCATGCCGGCCGGCACCGCAACGACCGTCCCGACCCCAGCGACCGAAGAGCTCGTCGCCGCGTGGTGGTCGCACGCCAGCGCGGGGGAGGACAGCTGGTTCTACGTGTACGCCGACGGGCGCGTCATCTGGTCCCTCTATCCATTCTCCCCGTCCGGCTGGCTCGAGCAGCGCCTCACCCCCGATGGCGTCGCGCTCGTGCGGGCCGAGATCCTCTCCAGCGGGCTGTTCGACCCCGACCAACCGCCTCCCGGCAGCGAACTCGGCCTCCCCTTCCCGTTCTACGGCGACATCGAGGTCCGCAACCATGACCAGCTGGTCTACGTCCCCGGGCGACAGGACCAGGTGTGGACGAACGAATTCGATCGGCTCCACGAGCGGCTCAGGAACCTGGACTCGTGGCTACCGCCGAGCGCGTGGGAAGACCCGACGATCAGGCCGTACGTACCGTCCACCTACGCGATCTGCCTGTCGACCAGCACGAGCAGGTTTGAGAACCAGCCACCGATTGAACCGTCCAGCATCTTGCCCTTGCTACCCGCACAGGCCGGAAACCTGCTCGGCGGCGCCAGGCACTGGCGATGGCAAGATCGAGCCAGCCAGGACGCCGGCATTGGCAGGCGCGTGGGCCCCACCCCGGTGACGCCGGGCAACCCACATTGTTTCGACGTGACGACCGACGAAGCCCGGGCAATCACGCACGCTCTCGACGACGCAGGAATCGACCCCGGCAACCCGGGCCCCAGCGCTTGGTCTTTCAACTTCGATGCCCCAGACCCCGTCTCGAGGCTGGTCAACATCTCGTTCCTGCCGCACTTGCCACACGGCGTGCCCGCCCTCACCGGGGGCTGAGCTCGCCGACCGGGGCCCACGGCGGTGCCCGGAAAGCGCCTGACCAGAGCAAGCGCAGTGTGGGCGATACTGGTTTCGAACCAGTGACCTTCTGCCGGACGAACACGTCGTGAATGCTTGCAGGCGTCGCTGGTCCAGCGATTGCGCCGGCGGCCACAGAGCCCATCGCCGCAGGTTCGAGGGGTTGCTCAGGTACAGGTCGGCTCGTAGGCGCCGGCTGCCGAAAGGTACCGGTCCCACTCCTCGGTGGTCAGCGCTCGTCCCCCTCGGGCGCACGCGGTGCGCTGCCACTCCTCGACGTCGAGGTCGAACAGCACCGATCCGCCCGGCCCGGGAACGAGCACCATCTCGCCATTCGGGTCGAACCCCGGCCGGCCGAACGACCCGGCACCGGGGAACGACGCACTGGGGGATCCGCCGCCGGTCAGCTCGACCAGGTGCACCGTCGTATCCAGGTCCTGGACAACCGCCAGAGTGCCGTCCGGGCTGATCTCGATGCTGGCCACGAAGGTGGGCGACACCGGGATGGGGTCCTGCGTGGGCTCCAAGCTCTCCCCGTCGAGCACCTCCAGGGTCCCGTCGAGCGTCCCCACGACCAGCCGGCGGCCGTCTGGTGTGAACGAAGCCGTGGCCGCGGTGCCGGCGATGGCCTCGATCACCCCCGAGCCGCGGCCGACCACGCCGTCGTCGACCGGGTACCGGGCAGCGAACCCGACAGCGGTGGTCACCACGAGCTGGTCGCCCTCGGGCGTGAACGTCGCGGCCAGCGCGAAGGGAATGGCGGGCGTGAGGCCGATGACCGTTCCCGCGCCGCACGTCCACGGTGTGGACGCCCTGGTCCGGCTCGAGGTTCTGGGTCACCACCACCTGAGCGCCGTCGGGGCTGAACTCGAGCCCGACGACGGGGAGCTCACCGACGGAGATCGCAGGCCCGAGCGGGGCGTAGTCCTGCCCGTCGAAGAAGCGGATCGCGCCCTCCCGGTTGCCCACGGCGAGTACGTCCCCGGAGGGACTGAACGCCACGGGCGTCGCCCCGGCCAACTGGGGTCGAGTCCCGGAGCCGTTGACCGAGACGCTGGCCAGCGGCTCCAAGGTGGCGCGGGCGTAGACGTGGGCGATGTCGTCGGGGGCGGAGATCACGAACGTCGATCCGTCCGGGTGGAAGATGCCGCCCCCAGGTGGAGCGCCGGGCACCGGGTGAGCGAGCGGCGAGGAACCCGCGTCGGTGTCCCAGGCGGTCACGGTGCCGTCAACCCCGGTCACCAAGAGGTCGTGCTCGGCCCCGGACACGGCGTGGGCCGGGCCGTGCTGGGTCTCGATCGGGGGGCTGACAGGGTTCCAGGAGCCCACCCGCCACTCCTGCGTCGTCCCACTTCCTACGAGGACCCGAGTGCCGTCAGAGCTGAAACGGGCGTCGGTCAACCCTTCGGCTCCAGACAGCTCGGCCACGAACTCGCCCGAGTCGACGTCGACGACTGCGGCCACCTGGCCCGCGGGGCTGGCTCCGAATGCTCCGGCCACCAGCAGCTCTCCGTCAGGTGAGAAGTCGAGGGTGTACACGGTGTCGAACAGCCGGAGAGGTGTGCCCACGATCCGGCCCGTGAGGGCGTCGTGGAGCACGATCAGCTGGTCGTTGCCACCGGTGGCGATCAACCCGTCGGGGCTGAAGGCGACGGCGTTGGCCGTCTGCTCGTGGCCTCCGAGCACGAGCCCGGTCTCCTGGCGTCGGGCGACATCGATCACTCGCGGGGCCGAGGCGGCGGTGATCGAGTCCGCGCTCCTCACCCGTCCCAGCGCCACCACCGCGCGGCTGCCGTCGGCCGAGAAGGCCACGTCCCGGATCCGATCGTCAAAGGCGATCGGATCGCCGTTTGGCTCGAGCGTGTCGCCGTCCCAGAAGCGCAGCATCCCGTCGGCGCTCCCGGTGGCCACCAGCCGTCCGTCATCGGAGACCTCGACCACGCCGGCGGAGTCGCCGAAATCCGCGCTGGCCGACGACCTCGCCGGCATCGGTGTCCCAAAGGTCGATGCCCGAAGGCCCGGAGGCAACCACCCGGCGGCCGTCGGGATAGTCGGCCAGGCCGATGTAGCCGGTCCGGCCCCCGTGCAGGGTGGCGCGGAGACGAGGCTCGTCGGTGACCGTTCGCAACAACGCGGCCCGCGTGGAGGGACTCGGCCGGAGCCGCTCCGCCTCGATCGCCAACAACCCGGCGAGGGCGCGATCCCGCTCCAGGAGCTGAGGGATCTCGGCGACGATGCGGTCGACCTGGGCCGAGCCCGTCGCCTCCTGCGCCCGATCAGCTTGGTCGTTGGCCCGGTCTCGCTGGCCGAGGGCGACGAGGCCGGCGGTGATGGCCGCCACCAAGGCCACCGCCGTCCCCACCAGTAGCACCCGCAGGCGCTTGTGGGCCCGTTCCCGGGCGGCCGTCTGCGCCTCCGCGTCCCGACGTTCGGCATCCTCGGCCGCTGAACTGGCGGCCAAGAACTCGTCCTCCAAGGGGTTCAGCTCGCCAACCAGCGCCTCCCGGGCGGCCACCAGCCGAGGCCCCCGGTACAGCTCGAAGGGGTCCTTACCCCGCTCGGCCCAGTCCTCGGCGGCGTGGGTGAGGTGCCGGTGGATCCGGAGCGCCTCCCGATCGTCGTCGAGCCAGCCCCGCAACCGTGGCCACTCTCGGATCAGCGCCTCGTGCGCCACCTCGACCGTGTCCTCCTCCATCGTGACCAACCGGGCGTCGGCCAGGATCCCGAGGAGGTCCCCGGTCTCGTCGCCGTCCATCTCCGAGACCAGCTCCGACCGGTGCACTCGCCGCCGAGTGTCCTCGGTTCCCTCGCCGAGCTCGGTCAGCCGGAGGAATATCCGCCGCGCCGCCTCGCGCTGCGCGTCCGACAGGCTCTCGTTCCAGACCGACTCCGCCGTACGGGCGATGGCGCCTCGGACCCCGCCCGACGCCTCGTAGCCGTGATGGTCATCGTGCGGGCGGTGCGCCGATGCCAGGTCTCGAGCAGGGCGTGCGACAGCAGGGGCAGGGACCCCGGTTCGTGGGCGAGGTCCCGCAGCATCAGTTCCACCAGCCCGGGGTCGAGCCGGTAGCCCATCACCTCGGCCGGTCCCTCGATGGCCTGGCGCAGCTCGGCCTCCGACATCGGTCCCAGCAACACGGTGGTGTCGGTCAATGCCTCAGCCAGCCGAGGGATCGAGGCGCAGTGCCCGTAGAAGTCGGCCCGCAGCGCGGCCACGACCAGGGTCGACCCCCCGGGCCGGTCCACCTCGTCGAGTACGGCGTCCACGAAGGCGAACCGGGCGACCGCATCGCGACACGAGGTGAACAGCTCCTCCATCTGGTCGATCACGAGCACCTGATGCCCGCCCGCCGTCCAGCCGTCCGCCAGCCGGGCCACCGGGTCGGAGCCCGGGGTCAGGATCGTCACCCGCCAGTCCTTGCTCCCGGGTAGCGCGCCAGCTCGCAGCGCGGCGACGACGCCGGCGCGGACCAGCGACGACTTCCCGCTTCCGGACGCCCCGACCACCGGCAGCAGTCGACGCTCGACAAGCCGGCTGATCAGCGAGGCCACCAACTCGTCCCGCCCGAAGAACACGTCGTGGTCCTCGGGCTGGAAGGCGAGGAGGCCCCGGTAGGGGCACGCGCCGCCGATGGCTTCCGGCCGTGGGCGCCTGCCGTCGACGAGGGCGGCGACGCGTTCGGGGCGGCTCAGCCCTCGGAGCTCGTGGGTGCCGAGGTCGACCAGCGCGGTGCCCTTGGGGAGGTGGTCGGCGACCACGACCGCCACCGCCTCAGAAACGAGGACCTGGCCGCCGACGGCGAGGCCACGGATGCGGGCGGCCCGGTTGACGGCGGTTCCGTAGTAGTCGCCGTCCCGCTCGGCCACCTCGCCGGTGTGGATGGCGAAGCGGACCTCGAGGTCGCAGCCGTCGGGCCACGCCTGCGCTTCGATCCGATGCCGTGCGTCAAGGGCGGCCGCGACCGCCTGCGTGGGGCGGTCGAACACGGAGAAGGTGCTGTCACCCTCGCCTCGGGCCTTGAGCAGCGTGCCCCCCGCCGCGATCACAGCTGCCTCGATCAGGGCGTCGTGCTCCTTCAGAGCGACGGCCATTGCGGCCGGCTCGCGGTCCCAGAGCAACGTCGATGACTCGACATCGCTCAGGAGGAAGGTGACGACACCGGTTGGCAGTCGCCCGTCTCCGGACCCCACCGACGAAGCGTAGACCCGGGTCTCGCTGTCGTGATCGGTGTTCCGAACCGCATCAGACGGCGCACGAAGTGGCAGTTGCTGCAAATGTTCGGGCATGACTGACGCTCAGACGCCGACGGTCGACTGGTTCGAGCGCACCTTCGAGGAGATCAAGAACTGGGGTCGTTGGGGTGCTGACGACCAGCGGGGCGCTCTCAACCTTCTGACACCGCAGTCCCGAGTGCTGAACTACGTGACGTCGCGACGGATCGTGCGGACGACGCCGGCGGCTAGCGGGACCGCAACCCAGAAGAGGACCGAGATCGAGATCTGCGGCACGTGACCTCCCCATTCGTTCTCGAGCACCCAGTTGAACGTCGTGGACATGTCGATCCAGTCAGACACCAGCGTCGAAGCGGCGCCGAGCACGGCGAAGGCGGCGGGGAGGGCGAAGGAGGCGGCGATGGCGGGCGCCGAGCTCTGCAGCAGCGCCCCGAGCGCGACGCCGGCGAGGACGTTGAGGAGCACGAAGAGCAGATAGCCAGTGATGGCGCCGACGTCGAGGTTCGCCTCCAGGGCGCGGCCCGAGGCGGCCGCCAGTCCGAGGCCGGCGGCGGTGACCACCCCGCCGAAGATCGCTGCACCGCCACCCAGTACCAGCGACGCCGCCAGCTTGGCGTTGACGACGCGGATGCGTCGCGGTTCCTGGGTGAAGGTGCTGAAGACGCTGCGTTGGCTCCATTCACCGGTGAGCATCAGGATCGCCACCACAGGCAGGAGGATCGTCAGCGCAAGGGCGGCAACGCGGAGGTAGCTCGCGTAGGTCTGATCGAAGCTCGTCGGGGCGAAGATCGGCGCCAGCATCATCCCTGCCGTTGACAGGGCCACGAGAGCGAGAAGCCAACGGGCGGCGCGGGTGTCGGTGGCCTTGGCCCACTCCACCCGGACGAGCCGTGAGAACGGGATGGGTCCTCGGGCTGACGACGGTGCCGCCTCGATGCCGTGGGTTCGGGCGGAGATGGACATGGTCATGCTGCTGCCTCCTGGGGCGCAGCCGCCTTGGCTGTGGTGAGAGAGAAGAACAGCTGCTCCAGCCCGTCTGTCTCGGCGTGACGCAACTCGGTGAGAAGCACGTGGTGGTCGCGGGCGACACCCGCCACCACCTCGGTCGTGACCCGACCACCGGAGACGTCCACGGTGAGCACATCATCCGGCCCGGCGATGCAGTCGATCTGCGCCGCTTGGAGCGCCGCGGCCAGTGCAACGGGGTCCGAGCTGCGCACGAGGATCGTGGAGCTGGCAAGCAGATCGTCCAGCCGACCGGCGGCCACCACGACACCGCCGGAGATGACGACGAGATGATCAGCGGTGGCCTGCACCTCGTGGAGCAGGTGGCTCGACAGCAGCACCGTGCCGCCATGGTCGGCGAAGTCGCGCAAGAGCGTTCGCATCCAGGCGATGCCATCGGGATCGAGCCCGTTCGCCGGTTCATCGAGGATCAGCGCCGCCGGTTCACCGACGAGGGCCTGGGCGACGCCGAGGCGCTGGCGCATGCCAAGCGAGTAGGTCCCGACCCTCTTCGCCGCAGAGTCGGTGAGCCCGACGAGGTCCAACAGGTGGTCGACCCGCCTCGTGTCGAACGCCTGCCATCCGCGCTGCGATCGTGAGCGTCGCCCGGCCACTGCGTCCGGGATGCATCGCCGAAGCGTCGAGCAGCGTCCCGACCACCCGCGTCGGGTTGGGCAACTCGCCGAACGGTCGGCCGTCGATGGTCGCCGTACCGCAATCGGCTCGCACCAGCCCGACGATCATCTTCAGCGTGGTGGACTTCCCGGCGCCGTTGGCCCCGAGGAATCCGGTGATGGTCCCGGGTTCGCAGCGCAACGAGACGTCGCTGACGACCGGGACCTTCTTGTAGCTCTTGGTGAGAGCCGTTGTGGTGATCATGTGGCCAGCGTGAACCGCCCCGGTGTGCCCGCGCATCGGGCGGACGGACATGATCCGGTGTCCGAAGGGATGCTCGGCCCCTTCGGACTTCTCGTCTTTCGTTGCTCGCAATGTCGACTTTCGTCGAAGGTGCACCCGGGCCGGGGACCCTACGCTCGGGTCATGTCGTGGCTACGCAGATGGTGGGCCCAAACTGCTCCCACGGCGATACCTGTGCCCAGCGACCCGGCCCAACCCGACACCGAGGGGCCCAGGACTGGGCGCGACTGGGCCGTCGACGCCGGTGCGTTCGTCCTCGCCGCCGCTCTCGGCGCCCTGATCCTGAGCGTCACCGTGGACGACACCGCCAATCGGATGACCTCGGGGCAGGTGGCCACCGACGCCGCGTTCGGAATCCTCTGCTGTCTCTCCCTGTGGTGGCGGCGGCGGTGGCCGGTCGGGGTGGCGCTGGTCTGCGTCGTGTTGGGCGCGTTCTCGACGTTTGGCACGGTCGCCGGCCTGCTCGCACTGTCCTCGCTGGCTGTGCACCGCCATGTCCGGCCCGCCATGTTCGTCGCCGCGCTGTTCGTTCCGTCCGCAGTGGTGTGCTCGATCTGGCTCGGGCGGGCTTCCCCCTGGTCGGTGATGCTGCCGACGGTGGCGCTTGCGGCCGCCGCCACCGCGTTGGGCATGTTCGTCCGAGCCCGGCGTCAGCTTCTTGCGACCCTGCGCGACCGTGCCCAACGGGCCGAGGCCGATCAGCTCGTCCGCGCCGAAAGTGCACGGCTGGCTGAGCGAACCCGCATCGCTCGGGAGATGCACGACGTGCTCGCCCACCGCATCTCCCTGGTGGCGCTGCACGCCGGTGCACTCGAGGTCGCACTCGACCTGCCTCCCGCTCAGGTGCGGGAGAGCGCAGCGCTGTTGCGATTGACGGCCCACCAGGCGCTGGAGGAGCTCCGCGACGTGATCGGCGTGTTGCGACAGGAGCCGGGACAGGGGCGGCCTTCAACGGTGCCTCAACCGACGTTGGCTGACATTCCGAGCTTGGTGGAGGAAACCCGCCGTTCCGGCGCGAAGGTCGACTTCGAGATGCGGGTGGACGGTGCAGCTGCCGCACCTGGCCCCTTGGGTCGTGACGCCTATCGCATCGTGCAGGAAGCGCTGACCAACATCAGCAAGCATGCCGGCGGCACCCGGGCCCGGGTCCGCGTGGAGGGAGCGCCGGACCGCGGCCTGCACGTCAGCGTTCGGAACCCGACCGCAGTGGGCGCCCACGACCGTCCGGCTCTGCCGGGTTCCGGCACCGGCCTCCTTGGCCTACAGGAGCGGGTGACCCTGGCCAATGGCGTCCTGGTGCACGGGCCGGACGCTTCCGGTGATTTCGTCGTCGAGGCCGACCTGCCGTGGTGAAGGTCCGGGTGCTTCTGGTCGATGACGACGCGCTGGTGCGTGCGGGTCTCCGGATGATCCTGTCGTCGTCAGAGGAGCTGGAGGTGGTGGGCGAGGCTGACGACGGTGCCAACGCCGTCGCTGCTGCGCAGACGCATCGACCCGATGTCGTCCTGATGGACATCCGGATGCCCGGAATGGACGGCATCGCCGCCACGGAGGCCCTACGCCGCCTTGCCCGTCCACCGCACGTCATCGTGCTGACCACGTTCCAGGCCGACGAGCATGTCATGAGCGCGCTTCGGGCCGGCGCCGACGGGTTCCTGTTGAAGGACACAGCACCTACGGAGATCGTCAATGCAGTGCGCCTCGTGGCTGCAGGAGAAGCGATGCTGTCACCGTCGGTCACCCGCACACTTCTTTCTCACCTCGGCAACAACGACATGACAGATCGCCGTCGCTTCGCGGCCCAGCGCCTGAAGTCGCTCACCGACCGGGAGCGGGAGGTCGCTACTGCGGTGGGGTCCGGCGCATCCAACGCCGAGGTTGCCGCATCTCTGTTCATGAGCGAGGCCACCGTCAAAGCGCACGTCTCGCGGCTTCTCACCAAGCTCGCCGTTACGAACCGGGTGCACATCGCGATTCTCGTGCACGACGCTCAGTCGTGACTTGACCGCGCCGGCGGCGCCGGCACCGCGGCTCTTTTCGTGGTCGGTTTGTGGTCTGGAGGTGGTCTCCATGGAGGCATCAAGAGGCCTGCTGGGCCGCATCCGGGCGCTGATCCCCGATCAAGACAGCCCACGACCCCGAGTGGCGGACACGGTCCACCAACAATCGTGGTCAGAGCACGAGCAGTCCTCCCGCGTTCTGCCGGACCGCTGCGCCGCTCATCACTGCGGACCACCGGGCCCGGCGACCTCGATCCACACCAGACGGTGGTCAGAGCTCGGGAACGGGAAGTCGCCGACGAGCCGGAACAGCGGATCCGCCGCGGTCGGCCAGAACACCTCCGCCGCCAGGATCCTGAGTGGCCTGAAGGGAGCACGTAGTCGGCGCGGAGGTTTCCGGGCCCGACCGGCAGGCTGTCGGCAAAGTCCGCGGTGTCGAACCGGGGGTCGCCCTCGTGGCTCGGGTTGATGCCGCCCTGACGTGCCGAGGCGTCGACCGCCCCCTCGCTCGACGGCGTCACCGTCGAGTTCACTCGCGGGTGCTCGAGCAGCTGCTGAGCGGCGCCGGCAATGCTGTCGCCGTCAAAGGGGTCGGAGTTCTGGTCGCCGGCGATGACGAACCGGGCGCCCGCAGGCAGGCCGCCTTGCCCGCCGTCGTCGTCGTAGATGTAGTCCGACGTCGGGCCGGGTGTTACGTAGTCGGCCCAGAACCGGATCTCGTCGAAGTTGCGGGTGCCGTTCCGGTCCTCGGGGCCGTCGAACACCGGAGGGGTCGGATGACTGACCAGGAAGTGCACGGTGCGTCCGTCGATGTCGATCGGCAGGTCCCAGTGCGATTTCGAAGACAGGCGGAAGACGTCGAGCTCGGCGGGCGAGTACCAGTCTGCCGGCGCCGCAGTCGCCGGATCGTCGGGCAGGAGCGCGCCGGGCATGTCGGCCCACCGGAACAGCTGGAACGTCCGGACCTCGTCGAGGTCGATGGGGTACATCGAGTACACCGCCATGCCGAACTGACCCGGGAAGAACCCGAACCCGTAGGCGTCGTCAGGACCGACGATCGCTCCGTTGTTGTTGAGGTCGAAGCCCGACGGGATGCCCGTGTTCGAGGGGGCGACGTAGCGGTGCGGATACTCGATGGCGGCAGCGCCGTTGTGCGGCACCGACAGGTAGTTGGCCTGGAACAGGGCCGCCGCCGTCCCCCCAGCGTCGAAGTCGAACTCGTTTATCAGCAGTACATCGGGCCGTACCCGCTGGATGATCTCGGCAACCGTCGCTGCCTGTGCGTTGGTCGGTGTCGACAGGTCAGCGATGAGCTGCCCGGCCACGTTGCGGTTGAGGGACGCGTTGAACGTGGCGAAGCGGACCTCAGTGGGCGACCGGTCAGGGGCGGGCGTCGTCGGGACCGCACTCGACCATGACGCGGTAGCGCCGCCGATGAACAACAGAACGGCGAACAGCAGGACGAACCGGCGGATCTCCATGACGTCACCTCGCGCATGTCAGCGCCCGCGACCGACAAAGATACTGCGATCGACCCATTGGCGCCGCCGCAACCAGGCGAACACGTCCTGAACGCTTGCGGGCGTCACCGGTACAGCCATTCCGCCGGCGCCCAAAGGTGACCGAATCTCAAGCTGATGCGGGGACCGGACGGGAGACCCCGGCGGGAGATGCTCGTCGGCTGTCGTGCGTAACCGCTCGTCGACGACTGCCCGTGGCCCGTTCACGGGCCGGGCACCCACCGGTCGTCCCGACATGGCATGGTCGTCATAGGGAGGGGATCGCTCATCGGACCTGTCTCCTCCTGGCCACGAGCTGTCGCTTCGCGGTTGTCGGGGACTCCATCTCCAGCCGGCGTCAGGCGTGCAGTCGGGCCAGAGCGAACCGGCCGGGATCGCCCCCTGAGCCGCCGACCGTGAGGATCCTGCCGTCGGGCAGGTAGGAGACCGCCTGGGCTCCATCGAACTGGGGCGTGAAGTTCACGGTCACCCGTCCACTCTGGCCGAAGCCCGAGACCCGGGAGCCGTCGCCGCGCAGGAGCGCGACACCGAACCGGCCCCGCCCGCCGGCGGCGACGCCGGCCACGGCGATGCGTCCGCCGGGGTGAATGTCGAGGTCCCAGGCCCAGTCCTCGCTGCCCGACACGAAGTCGATGAGGGCGCGACCGTGGTCGGCGAACCCGGAGTCGAGCTGCCCACCGGGCCCGAGCCGGCCGACGAGGAAGACCCCGGCCGAGCCGAGACCGTATTGGCCGGCGATGACGATCTTGCCGTCCGGCTGGATCTGGACCGCCGTGGCGACCGAGGGTTCGGTCCCGAACTCGCGGATGAGCTTGCCGTCGCCGCTGAACGTCGGGTCGAGCGTCCCGTTGGGCTTGAGGCGGGCCAGGGCGACGTCGGGGAAGTTCGTGTCGCCGTGCACGAGGCCGGCCAGCATGATCGCCCCGTCCTGCCGCAGCGCCAAGTCGAACGCCCAGTCCTCGTCGGTGTCGAAGTTCACCGACGCGGCACCGTCACCGCTGAACGCGGGATCCGGGGCGCCGTTCGCCAGGAAGCGGAGCACGCCGAACTGCCCGCCGTTGCCACCGAACTCACCAGCGACAACGGTGCGGCCGTCGGGCTGGAGGCCGAGGGAGGTAAGCCACACGAAGCCCCGAGTCGGATTGGTCATGGTTCGACCGTCGCCCGAGAACGACGGGTCGAGGACCCCCGACGGGAGGTAGCGGGCCAGGACGCCGCGACCACTCTGGGTGTACCCGGCGACCGTGATCCGCCCGTCGGCCGCGATGGCCACCGCCGAGGGGACGTCGAACCCGTTGGTGAAGTTGGTCACCGCCCAGCCGTTCCCGCTGAAGGAGGGGTCAAGGGCACCGTTGACCAGGTAGCGGGCCACGCCGAACCGGCCCCCAGAGCCGCCGACTTGGCCAACGACCACCATCTTGCCGTCGGCCTGCACGGCGACGTCAGCGGCGTAGTCCTCGCCGGCGGTGAGGTTGTTCTCAACCTTCCCGTCGCCGCCGAAAGTCGCATCGAGGACACCGGGCGGCGGGGTCGTCGCGGGCAGCAGGCGAGCGACTCCCTGGTGGCTCTCGCCGTCAACGGAGGTGAAACTGCCCCCGATGAGGATGTCACCACCGGGCTCGAGGCCGACGGCGTTGACGTCGTAGCTCACGTTCGGGTTCCCGAGCGTCGCGTCGATCGCTCCGTTGGAGAGTAGGCGGGCGACCCGCTGCCTGCGTCTCGAGCCGCCGACGGCGGTGAAGGTTCCGCCGATGAGGACCTTGCCGTCGGGCTGCACCGCCACATCGGCGACGTGGTCGCCCACGGCCGGATCGCCGAACGAGGTGTCCAGCGTGCCGTCTGGGTCGAGGCGGGCGACACGCTGCCGGGTCTCGCCGCCGACCGAGGTGAACTGCACCGGCGACGACGATCTGGTCGTCGGCCTGGACCACGACCTGGTCGACCTGCCCATTCACGTTCGGGTCGGCAAAGGTGGTGTCGAGGGAGCCGTCGGGGTCCAGGCGGGCGACTCGTAGGCGAGGCTGGTCGCCGACGTTCTGGAACGTGCCCGCGATCAGGATCTGACCGTCGTCCTGCACGGTCACCGAACGCACTTGGCCCTCGACGTCAGGGTCGGCGAACGCGGCGTCGAGGGTGCCGTCGGAGTTCAGGCGGGCGACGTGCTGCCGGGGCTCGCCCCCCACCGACGTGAAGTCGCCGCCGATGAGGAGGTCGCCGTCGGCCAGGAGCGCGAGGTCGTAGACGGCGCCGTCCAGCGCGGCGTTCCCGAAGGTGAGGTCCGGAGTGCCGTCGGCGTTCAGGCGAGCCACGAAGGTCCGCGGGTTGCCGGCGACCGACCCGAACCCGCCGACGATGAGGACCTTGCCGTCAGCCTGGACGGCCAAGGCCTGGACCGACCCATCCAGGAGGGCGTCGCCGAAGGAGGGGTCGAGCGTTCCGTCCTGGTCCAGGCGAGCAACCCGGGATCGGGGCTGGCCCGCCACGCCGTAGAACTCGCCGCCGATCAGAATACGGCCGTCAGACTGACGGGCGATGGCGACGACCACGCCATCGACCTGGCTGTCGAGGAAGGAGGCGTCGGCGGTCCGTTCGGCGCCGCCGGCCTCCGCGCCGGCGTGGTCCGCCTCGCCACCGGCCACCAGGACCCCGTCCCCGTAGCTCGTCGGGGCCGGGGGCACGCCGGGCGACGCGGCGGCGCCAATCGGCGAGGAGGACATGAGCAGCGCCAGACAGACCGCTGTGGCGCCGACCAACAGATGCGCCCGCCCGCAACTCTCGGCCATATCGTCAACCCCTCCCGCCTGACGCTTAAACCGTGGCCACACACTACACCCGGCCGTTGACCGCCCAGCCGCTCTTCGGGCATCTGACCCGGCCCATCCGAGCTCGTGGTGGGACCGCCGACCTCACCACCTCGTGTGTCAGGCGTGGTCCATCAGCGGTCTGGCCAGTTGCAGAGGCCTTCGACGCGAGTGAAGCAGCCTCTGACCAGGAAACGTCGAGTGGGCGATACTGGTTTCGAACCAGTGGCCTTTGCCGTGTGAAAACACGCGACACGTCCGCGAGAACCCCGGGATTCCGGGGTTTCCCCAGGCCAGCCGCCGATTCGCACTGACCGCCAGTGACCGCTGGTGACCACCAGTGACCACCATTTCGTGGTCTGCTTGTGGTCCGAGAACGGCGCGCGTGCCACAGACGTCGCACCGATGCTGCGGAGAATATTCCGCTTCGACCGGCGGAATCGGTGACCGTTGGACGATGAGGAGGGCGATGGGCCGGGCGAGCATCTACACGATCCCGAGTACGCACCCACGTGACTTCATCGCGGTGTACCGGCACTCGATCCGCGACGTCTACTCGTACCTCGCCAGCCGGGTGGGCGACCGGTCAACGGCGGAAGACCTCACCCAAGAGGTCTTCATCGCCGGCGCCCGTCGGTTCGCCGCGGGAGACGATGTCGACACGGCATGGCTCATCGCCGTCGCACGGCACAAGCTCATCGATCACTGGCGGGCCCGCACCCGAGAGGACCACAAGCTGGCAGTCGTCCACGCTGCGGAGTCTCGCCACGACGGGCCCGGTGGGCCCGTCGAAGGCGGGGCGGCCATGGCAGCGCTGGCCGAGCTCAACCCCACCTACCGCGCCGCGCTCGTGCTGCGACACGTCGACGAGCTCTCCGTCGCCGAAGTCGCCGCGCACCTCGGACGCACGGTCGAAGCCACCGAACAGGTGCTGACCCGTGCCCGAACCGCGTTCCGTCACGTGTACCAGGAGTCCGCCCCATGAGCTCCGAACTCGACCTGCGCAGCCTGCACCAGCCCCACGAGCCCGACCCAGACTTCGTCGCCGCCCTCGAGGGGCGGACTCGAGGCCATCCTCACCGGCGCGACCCGCGGACGCGCCCGACGATCGAGGACGGCGGCCCCGTCGACCTCTACCTGCGAGCGCCGGACCGCGCGGCCCGACGCGCTCGGCGCTGGCACCGCGGCGCCGTACTAGGCGCCGCCGCAGCTGCTCGTGCTGGCGGCAGCCAGCGGTGAATCGTCCTCCGCGACGACCGGTCCGTCGTCGAGCCGTTCACGACCGGTGCCGGCGGCCAACGGCTGGGTGGCGCAGAACTTCGGAAACAACATCTGGCTCGTGCGGGAAGGCGAGACCGATCGTGTGATCGACCACGGAAGGAGGCGCAGAAGCGTGCCCGGCGTTCTCGCCCGACGGCGAGCGGCTGATGTATGGGCGGGCCGACCGCTTACGGCGACGAGATCAGCGACGCCGCGCTGAGGTCTTCGCCGTTGCGCCGGATGGCAGGACCTCGCCGCTGAGGACGATCCCGCTCGACGGCGCCGACGGCATCCCGTGCGCGATCTGGGCGCCCGACGGCCGCTGGGCGGCACTGGCGGTACGGCGGCGCGGTCTGGGTCGTCGACACCGAGACCGCCGAGGTGCGCCAGGCTCCCCGGCTACGCCCCGAGGGACCTCGAGTGGCGGCCCGGGACCGACGAGCTCGCCATCACCGGCCGAGCCGACGGACAGCTTCGTGGGCGACAACGCGCCGATCGACATCTACACGGTGAGCACCGGCGAGGTCCGCACCATCGACGGTGTCGAGGCGGCAGAGCTCACCTGGTCACCCGACGGCACGACGATCGCCTACACCCAGGCCGTCCCCGGGGTCGCCGAACATGAAGTCGGGGATCACCCTGATCGACGCCGACGGCACCAACCAGCGCCCGCTCACCACGGACGAGCTACGTGGCTGATCACGGCATCGGTGTCGTGTGGTCGCCACGCGGGCGACCAGATCGCCTACCAGCGAGACGCGCCGACTGCACGGGCGCACGCGTGCTACGAGCTCAGCGAGGTCGTGCTCGTCACCGCGACCGACACCGATCCCGACGACCCCGATCGGGACCGAGCGCGTCATCCCGCCGTGGTGAACATCGACCGACGATCCTCGGTCCCCACGCCTTTCAGCGGAGCCGTGGTCCGCGAACAGCGTCACCTGGTCACCAGACGGCACCGAGCTGCTGTACTCCGCGTCGATCGGTCGGCCTGATGGCCGTGCCCGTCGACAGCGCACAACCGGCCATCGTGCTCTCGCCCGACGGACTCACCGGGATCAACGACCAGTACGCGACCACGCCCTGGATCCCGCTCCAGCGGTGGCAACCTGTCCCGTAGCCGGACCTCGGATCGGTGTGGGCGATACTGGTGTCGAACCAGTGGCCTCTGCCGTGTGAAGGCACGCGGACAGCCTCGCGAGAACCCCGGGACTCCCGGATTTCCCCAGGTCAGTGGCTGGTTCGAACTGACCGTTGGTGACCGCTGTTGACCGTCATTGGGGATCGGGATCCACGCACCGCGCGCGTACATCGGCCGGCCCTCGACCGGTGCGCTGATTGCGGCCTTGGTCGACAGTTCAGCGGCGCGGTCGAAGCCGGGAGAGTCGACGTGATCGCCGAGGATCCGCCGCAACGCCTTCACGCAGCCCGCCTGGCGAGCGGCGATCGCCGCGTCGGGTGTGGTGACGGCGGGCCACCGAATGCTCTTGACCGGCTGTCCCGGTTGCTGGACTCGCCACGTGTCGACGCGGCTTGGCGAGTGCGGTGCCCGCTGAGCACCTCTCCGGTCTCGGCGTGTGTGACTTCGTAGATCGCCTTCTGGCGGCTCACGTTCGGACGCTAGGCGAATGGCCGTATGGCTCACCCGGCGTTCGGGGGCACAGCGTCGTGGCGATGACAGAAGCCCGTGTTGGCCTAGACGTCGCAGACAGGGATCGATGGCGCGTCGCTGCGTGCTTTGTCGGTCGCGGTGGCAAGGTCGGCCAGAGGTGTGTAGGTGGCGCGGTCCGGGTTGATGCCGAGGATCTCTGCATCGGCTGGGTCGAGGCGCTCGATGAGCATCTTGGAGGCGATCGTGCGTCCACCGGTCGCACACGCTTCGATGCGGGCGGCTTCGTTGACTTCGTCGCCTAGGGCGGTTACCTCGGTTCGTCCGGCGGTTGTGATCCGACCGACGTACGGCGTCGCTCCCCAGTGCAGGCCGAAGCGGAGGGACAGGTCGGTCTGCAGGCCGCTCCTAGCGGCTATGTCCGGGAGAGCGGCTTTGAGCGCCCGGGCGGTCTCGATGCAGGCTCGTGAGGCGGCCGACTCGGATCCCGCCGTTTCGGCGAGGAAGAAGGCGGCGACACCGTCTCCGGCATGGCGGCCGACGATGCCCCCGTGGTCGATGATGCACTGGTCCGCCGATCGGACAAGGCGGCGGCCGAAGGCGAAGTACTGAGACGTGGAGAGTCGCCGGATCAGTGGTGACGATGCTTCGAGGTCGGCCATCAATACAGCTGCCGGTCGACGTCCTGGCCGTTGCACCATCGCCATGCGGTCGAGGTGACCGAGGTCAGCTATCGCCGCAGCCGCCATGATCTGCGACATTCCCGCGCCCGGCTTCGCGAGCGTGAAGGTTCCCACGACGGTCCCGTCGCGGGCGCGGACCCGCTGGAGCATGACGCTGTTACTTGCGCCCGACCCGGCGTGCTTTGCCGCTGGCGTGGTGTAAGCCCAAGCAGCAGGGAGCTCGACAGGCTCGATCTGGTCGACGAGGTCATGGAACACGGGATCGACGAGCTGGCGCAGCTCGTCACGCCCGCCGGCCGTATCGAAGAGGACGAAGGGACCCAACCGGCGGAAGTTCTCTCGGATCTGCTCCAGCCAGTCGTCGAAGAAGAACGCCTTCCTGACCGCGACCTCGTTCGGTCCGAACCAATGCTCGCCGAGACGGGCGATCGTGGACCCGCCTTGATCACCAATGGTCAGTCGCAGTTCGTCGGTCACGAACACGAGGCGCCATCGCGCATCGAGAACGTTCGACCAATGACCCAGCTCATTCAACACCGTTGCGAAGGTCGCGAGTGTCGGATCGTCGGGTAGCGGAAGTGGGTCCATCCGAGTTCTCCTTCCGCTGGACGACGGAGCACACGGCTGCCTGGTGACCTTACCGGTACGCCCAGCACAGGATCCGAGACGCATGTTCCGAATGCGTCACCCTCGACGCGCGTGGAGCTGCCTGATCTCGTTGGCCGCCACTCACAGCAGCGACGTGCGATGACCAGGGGAGCGTCGAATGGGCGATACTGGTTTCGAACCAGTGGCCTCTGCCGTGTGAAGGCACGCGACCCTCCGTGAAGCCCCGGGATTCCGGGATTTCCCCAGGTCTGCTGCCGATTCGGAGTAACCGTTGGTGACCGCCGGTGACCATCAGTGACCACCATTTCGTGGTCTGTTTGTGGTCTGAGCGTGGTCTGGAACAGGGCCGAGGGGGACCGCGAACGTCGACGGACGAGCCGACCGCTCTGGGCGGTCGCGACTAGTCCGCGCGAACGAGACTGCGGCTCGATCGCTGCGACCAGGCGGTCCGTCAAGTCGGCCCATGCGTCCGCATCAGGAGTCTCGAGACCTAGCGCCTCGACGACCCCCAAGCCGAGCTCGATGCTCCACAGCATCAGCACCGCTGCCCGCATGTCAACGGCGGGATCGAGTTCGCCGCGCTTCTGGGCACCTTCGTATTCGGTGATCCAAGACTGCAGGCGCTCCCCTTGCTCGGCTGCCAGTCGATCGCGAACGGCGTCGTCGTTCCGGGCGGCTGACGCACCCTCCAGGAGCAAGGCGCGGAGGTCGGCTCGGTCGGCATATCGGCGGTTGAGGTCACTGAGATAGTCGCTAAAGGTGATCGCCGGTCGATCGTGTGGTGATTCGACGTGTTCGGCCACACAAGCGTCGATTGCCTCGACGAGGAGCTCGGCCTTGTTGAGGAAGTGGGCGTATATCGCTCCGCTGGTCAGCGACGAGCGACGGGCGAGGTCTCGGACGGAGACGGCGGCGTAGCCCTCCTCAGCAAACGCCTGCGTCGCGATCGCCAGGAGCCGCGCGACGTGTCGCGTGTTGCTCGGGCCCGGTCACCGGCGGGGGCGCGACGACGGCATCATTGTCAGTGACCCCAAGATCTGGCAGCTATGCACTACGCCGCCGATCCCGACCCGGAACTGTTTGCTGCTGCTACCCAGAGCTCGTCGAGCACGAGGTGGAACATGGCGCCGGCGTGGCGCGTCATGGCCGGTTCGCTGTCGCTGCGAACCGACCCGCGGCCCCGGCGTTCAGGTTGCCGGTCGACAGCAGGCCGCTGATCGCCGCCTCGAAGGTCTCCTGGACGTCCCGGTACACCATTCCCAGCTCGTTGCGGGCGACGGTGTCGTCGCTGCCCGCCCAGCGGGTCGAGAGCACCATCGCCTCGTGGGTGAAGACCGGATCGAACGGGAGGAAGCGGGCGGCGAGGTCGACCCCCCTTCCGATCGTCCGCCAGACGGCCCCGGGGATCGGCAGGACGGGGAGGCGGCGCCCGGTCAGGTTGCGAAGGACAGCGGCCAGACCCTTCGCGTCGAGCAGTTGGCCGCCGCAGACGACGCGGCGGGGGCCTTGGTCGGCCACGAGGAGGCGGTGGTGGAGCTCGGCGACGTCTCGCACGTCGACGTACGAGATCTTGGCGTCGGCGAGCGGAACCGCCCCCACCCGGAGGATCGCGCCGATCGACTTGTTGACGGCTCCGACGACGGGTCCCGCCGTCGGGCCGGTGACCCCGCTGGGATAGGTGATGACCACCGGCGCGCCTTCAGCTTGGCGGCGACGGGCATGCTCCTCGGCCATCGCCTTGGAGCGACCGTACGCGCTGATCGAGCGGGCGATGGGTTGGTCGGCTCGTACCGGACCGGTGCCAGGGGTGAACAGCGCACTGACGCTTGACACGTGGATGATCGGGTCGAGCCCAGCATCGACCGCAGCGTCGATCACGTTGCGGGCGGCCGCCGGGTTCGTGGCCAGCACCACCTCGGCGTCTCGTCGAGCCAGCGACACGACGCCACCACAGTGCAGGACCGCTTCGGCGCCATCCACCACGGCTTCGACCGCCCCGCGATCGGTGAGGTCCCCGACCACGTGGTCCGGGGGGTCGATCCCGAGCGGGCTCAGGACCTCGCTGAGGCGACGGGGATCACGGACGAGAAGACGTACCTCATGGCCGTGTGCGATCAGGGCCCGTGTCGCTGCGTGCGCCCCCAGATAGCCGGTGCCACCAGTGACGACGACGCGCACG
This sequence comes from uncultured Microthrixaceae bacterium, assembly GCA_963748285.1. Taxonomy (GTDB): domain Bacteria; phylum Actinomycetota; class Acidimicrobiia; order Acidimicrobiales; family DATDAH01; genus DATDAH01. The sequence goes on along the minus strand of CAVVIF010000008.1, from coordinate 47,548 downwards.
GGCCCTCAACCAGTTCCCGAGAAGACGACGAGCGACTCCCGAACACTCACTCGGCCTCGGGCGGCTTCGTCGGCAACCGATCCTCGAGGTCAGGGAAGTCGTCGAGCCAGTCGAGGGTGGATTCGACGTGGGCGTCGACGTCGATCATGCGGGTCATGGCTTCCTCCTCAGCGAGCGACATCGGGTGGCGGCATGGTGAATCCGGGGCCCGGCTCCCAGCCGGCGTCCACCAGGTCGGTTCCGACGAGGGCGACGTTCATGAGGTCCTCTTCGAAGGAGAAGCAGCCGTCGCCGCCGTAGCGCATGATCGAGACACCCGTGTGCTGGAACGGTCCGCCTCGCAGCTGGAGACCGTCGACCACCTGCCGCCACGCGATGAGCACGTGGTCGCCCTCGATGGCGACCACGTCGATCGGATAGGTGAAGCCCTCGAGGCCGGCCATGGCCTCGACCATCAGCTCGGCGATCGCCGCGCGGCCCTCGACCCGTCCCCAGGCGGCGTCGACGAAGACCGCGTCCTCGGTGTAGAAGTCGGCGAGGCTGACCCAGGAAGCTTCACCACGGTCGATGGCTTCTCGGCGCTCGATGTAGCGCGCCACGGCGGCGTCAACCTCCTCACTGGGGTGGGCTGCGGTCATGTGTGTACCTTGCTCCTTCGACATCGAACCTGCGATCCATAACGTTGTTGTCACACTTGCGGAGTGTCGCTTGCGGCTCGAACTCAGTCAGTTCGTCGACGAGTAATCGCCTTCGAGTTCGACGATGTTGCCGTCGTCGCAGTCGTAGCCATCGTCGGGCGCGTGGCGCACGAAGGCGCCGTCTTCGACCTGCATCAGGATCGTGCAGGTCGGACCTTGGTTCGTGGACGGGTTCGTGGCTCCGTGGAGTCCGCCGCCGTCCCATTCGGTGACCGATGCTGCCGTTTCCAGCAGGCACGTACGGGTGAGGTCGCCGTCGTCGTCGCAGCCGTCGGCTGCGTCGGCGAACAGGAGCCAGGAGGACATGCTCTGGACCCCGAGCAGCGACGGCTGGCCGCCGACGCCGGCAATCAGGTCGAGATAGAGCTGCGTGGCGGGGTTCTCATTCGCCTCCTCGAAGGGCCAGATCGGAATGGCCACGAACGTGCCGTCGGCAGCGGGGCCGGCCGCCTCCAGGTAGGTGGAGGAGTACAGCGAGGCGTCCTCCGCGGTCACGGTCGGCTGGTAGCCGATCTCGACCATCGCCTGCTGGAGCAGGGCGAGGAACTGGCCTTCCCCGATGAAGTTGAGCCACGCCACGCCGTCGCCTTCAAGGACTGCGGCCAGCGGCGCCCAGTTCGATTCGCCGAGGATGTTGTAGGTCTGCTCGGAGACGACCTCGGCGCCGAGTTGGGCGTAGGCCTCCTTCGTGCGCTCGGCGATGATGGTCAGGGTGGCGAAGTCAGCGGCGACCACGCCAACGTGATCGATCGCGTCCCCGGATTCCTCGATGATGCCGTTTAGCCCTCCCACCGCGAACTCGTCCTGGGGGTAGGGCAAGGAGGACACCGTCCGGTGCTCGATGACACCCTCGTGGCCGACGACACCCGCCTTTTCTGGCGTGGCGGCGAAGCCGGTGATGTCCACCAGGCCGCATGCTTCGCCGGTTGTCGCCCATTCGCTGTCTTGGGCTCCGCCGCCGCCGACCAGCGCGAACTCGGCATCGCACGCTTCCCGCATTCGCGGGGCGTACTCGGTGATCGCCGCGTCGTACTCGGTGAGCTCGAGCTGTCGGCCATTGATGCCGCCCTGCTCGTTGCACCACTGGACGAACGCCTCGCCGGAGTCGAACAGCTCCTGGTTGAGACCCGGCCGCCCTTCGAAGCCGACATCGGAGAACGTGCCAATCCGGATCACCTCCGACTCGAGGCCCTGGGTCTCCGATCCGTCCGTGGCGGGGGCTTCGGGTGCTGCGCCGTCCCCCTCAGAACACGGTGACGCCAGCGTCCCGAAGGTGACGCCGCCATCGCCGGCCTCCGGCGCCGTGGTCGATCCGCCTGTTTCGCTGGAGCCGCCCGACTCGTCCTCTCCCCGGTCTCCGCCGCAGGCGGCGGCGACGAGAACGAGGGTCAGGGCAATAGCGCCGAGGCGACGGTTCATCCGGCGGGCACCCCGACCTCGTTGGCCGACCCTGGTGTCACCCGACATGAGCCGTCGCCTTGATCTCCACGAACAGCCCTGGCATGTAGCCGCCGCCCAGGCCCGCGACCTCGACGGCGGTCCAGGTCGGATAGGGCTCCGTGATGAAGCCGTCTTTCACCTGCCCGAAGAGCTCGATGTGTTCGGCGAGGCCGATGTGGAAGGTGAGCAGTTCGAAGACGTCGTCGAGTGACGCCCCCGCTTCTGAGAGCAGGGCGCGGAGGTTCTCGAACGCCGTCGTGAACTGCTCGGCCGGGTCCTCGACGACCGAGCCGTCGGGGCGGAGGCCGAGCGCACCGGAGCAGAAGACGAATGGTCCAACCTTGACCGCGGGCGCCACGTGCCACTCGTCGTACACATGCTTCTCATCGGGTCGGTAGAAGGGCTCGAACTTCGCCATGGATGGTCTCGTTTCGTCTCGGAAGGACTCGGGATGGGTAGCGGGCGCTACCCGGCTGCCTTGCTGTGGTCCGCGCCGAGCCATCGCTCAGGACGCATGCGGTAGGGGTACTCCTCGGACTGGGCGACCAGCGTGAACCGCTTGGCCTCGCGAAGGGCGACGTCTTTGGCGCTCCCCCGCTGGATCCACGCCCAGACCTCACCGCGCGGCACGTACCGGTACCAGAGCGGAACGCTCAGCGGAGCGCGACCTTCCCGCTCGATCGCTATCACCCCTACATGACCATCCTCGGCGAGAAACGCGCTGCGCTCCTCAGGGGACATCGTCATCGATGGCAAGGTCACGCCTGCGCCCCCGCCGTCCCCATGCCGGGCGACCTTAGAGAACAACGTTCGCTAAGTCAATAACAGCGTTAGCAAGGTCAACCAGGTCCGGCGAGTCGATCAGTCCTCGGAGGGCGGAGCCATGGGCGGCAGCTGCCAACTCCGTGCGAAACGGATCGAGGCTGCCGGCCACCCCTCGCTGGGCGGCTCCAGACCCATCGCCTCACAGAGGCCGAGGCCCACCTCCGCTGCCCACTGATAGAAGACCATCGCCCGGAGATCAACCTCTGGGTCAATCGCGAACTCGTCTCTGAACTGCTCCCATTCCTCTACCCAGAGGTCGAGGTGCTCCGAAATCTCCTCGCCGAGCTGAGCCTTCGTTTCGGCGTCGGTTGGCGCAGCTGCTGCGCCCTGGACCAGAAGGGCTCGTAGCCGTCGGCGTTGGTCCTGGCGGCGCGCTGCTGTCTCCACCGCAGGGAGGAATGGATCGGTCGGACCTCGCGGGGCCGGCGCCTCGACCTCCGCTGCCATCTCCTCCCGCAAGACAGCGCCGAGGAGTTCGGCCTTGTTACGGAAGTGGCGGTAGATCGCGCCTGTCGACAGCCCGCTCCGCCGAGCGAGGTCACGGATCGAAGTCTGCAGGTACCCAGTTTCGGCGAATGCTTCAGCGGCGTTCTCGATGATTGTTGCCCTTGTCTGGCGCGCCGCCTCCGCTGTGCGCCGACCGCGGGCACGCCCGTTCGCCTCTGCGGTCACCGAGCCGAGGGTAGGGCGAACAGCGGATTCGTGATGCCCTCGTGCATGGAAGCCAGATCCGTTCGACGGCGATAGGTCACCGAAGGCCAGCTCGAACAGAGTTCGGCAGCGGTCGTGCTCGATCGCAATGGGCACCTCCGTGAGGGCACCGAAAGCGCAGTGGACGAAAAGCTCGAAGCGACGGAGCGGGAGGGCAAGTCGGCGAGTGAGCAGTACGGCCAGATCATCGCTCTCCGCTGAAAGGCGGACACCTGCACGGCCTCGCCGCGGCCTGGGCACCTTTCTCGACGAGCGCTAGCTGCGGCACGGAGGGCCGTATTGCCCAGTGTTCCAGGGTCTAGATCGAGTGGGCGATACTGGTTTCGAACCAGTGGCCTCTGCCGTGTGAAGGCACGCGACACGCCAGCGAGAACCCCGGGATTCCGGGGTTTCCGCTGGCCAGAGTCCCGTTCAGACTGACCGCTGGTGACCGTCGGTGACCATGACTGACCACCATTTCGTGGTCTGGAGGTGGTCTGGAGGTGGTCTGCGGTCGTCGCGCTGACACTCCCGGATCTTGCGGACCTCGCCGTTGGCCAACGTTGAGGACCACAACGTTGTCAGTCGGAGGCGGCTTGCGGGCCCGGGCTATCGAAGCCATCGTCCAGGAGGGAGAAGGAGAGGGATCACCTTCCAGTTGCCGTCGCGTCGGCGCAGCGTGTAGTTCGCTCGGACCCGCTGCAAACGGAACCATCGCTCTTGTAGCGGGTGACGCTCGCGACGAGCTGAGCCAGCGTGGGCGAGAGTGGCCAGACCTGGAGCAGGTCGATCTCGGTGCGGTCCCACCCTGCTCATCCAGGTAGGCCTTCACGAACTCGTGCCACTCCCGCTGATCCGCATCGTCGCTCACGACTGACAGCCCGATCTCACCAATCACCTGCGAATGAGGGCGGTCTTACAGCTCCGCGATCTCTGTCGCATTCCGCCGGTTGAACACCTCGATGTAGTGGTGATACGCAGCCTCGTCCTACCGGACATTCACACCCTGATCAGCCATCACCAATCTCCTCGTTCAAACTCTGACGCGCGGCTGGCAAGTCAAACGGGCGGCTGCCGGTTCAGCCGGTCTCGATGTCGCCGTCGCCCGCCACGTCCCTGAAGTTGCTGTCGTCGGTGAGCCACTCCTCGGGGATGGACTCCAGAAGCTCGCTGCACGATCCCGACTCGGCGGACTCGTGCTGCCAGGTGGCGATGCTGTCGGGGTCACCTTCCCTGATGATCAGCTCGACATGTAGCCCCACGAACCTGGGTGAAATACTCGCCGACGTGAGTTCGCCGCCGAGGATGACCAAACCGTCGGTATCGGTGTCCGCGCACTCGAACCTGGCCACCGTCAAGCGGGTTCTCTCGTCGTAGGGGTCGATGAACCGGGCCTCGCCGGTGACCTCGCCGTCCTCTTCCACGGCGGTGACTTCCAGCGACAGGCCATCGCGCCCATCGCTGCCGACGATCCGCACATCGCCCTCCGCCAGGGTCGTCGGGCCGTCTGCCGCGGTTGTGGACGTAGACGACTCGGATGCGGTCGTGGACGAGTCGTCGTCGGAGCACGCGGTCATGGTCATCACGAGCGCGGCCGCGCACAGCAGAAAGGTCATCGGTCGCCGGATGGTCACTGCTCTTGGGCCGGGTCGCTCATTTCCGTTCCTCCCCAGGTCACCGCGGGGGCGATCAGCTGGGCGAGGGCCCGCTGGCCGGCGGCGGTGAGGTGGACACTGTCGGCGGTGCGGACCGGGCGGCTCCGCCCGTTCACCGGCAGGCGGGAGGCATAGCCGCCGTCGGGGCCGGCGAGGGCGTCGTCGGCGTCGGCGTAGCTGACTTGGGGAAAGCGGTCGCCCAGGGTCTGGAACTGCTCGGTCAGGGCGTCGACCACGGCCTGCAGCTCGTCGGTGGCCATCGGGGGCGGCAGCACCCACACCACCCGGGCGTCGCTCTCGGCGAGCCGCAGCATCAGGCGGCGGGCCTGGTCGCCGAACGCCGGAGCGAAACCCGGGTCCGCCACGTCGCGGATGACGTGGCCGTCCCGGGTCCGCCAGGACTCACCGGGCTCGTCGGTGTAGTTGCCGATGAACTCCACCACGACCACGTCGGGGTCGTATTGCGCCAGCAGGTCCGGTGCTCGCTCGAGCCAGTCGCAGAGGTCGGGGGTCAGCAGCCCCGAGCCGTTGACCGCCCCGTTGTGGACGGTGACGTCGCTTCCCAGCTCGTCCGCCAGGGTCGGGCCCGTCTGGCGCAGGATCGAGTCGCCGACCAGCAGCACGTGCTCGGTCGAGGGCGCCGCAGCGAAGGAGCCGGAAACGTCGACGAGACCCTTGGCGAGGTGTTCGGCCGCGGTCGCCCGCTTCGCCGGGGCAACCATCGTGGACGAAGCGGCAACGGTGGTGGACGTGGCTGCGGCGGCTGAGCGCTCGGTCGTGTCGCCGCACGCCACGAGCACGGGCACGCCCACGACCACCAGTGCCACTGCCGTGCGGGCTGCGGTCACGGTGAACCTTCGTCGAGCAGCCGTTGGAGTCATGGTCGCTCCCTTTCGAACCTGGTCCTGTTCTCCTGGTCGCGGTTGTCGCGCGGAGCGAGATCAGGTGGTTGCCGGCGCGGTATCAGCCCGTTATCAGTGCCGTTGACCGGTCCTGGTACCGGGTGCACACTGCCGTGGTGGCCATCACGGGCATTGGGGTGCTCGGCCCACTGACCGTCGATGGCAATGCGGCCGGGCTGTCACCACGGGATCGAGTGGTGTTGGCTGCGCTGGCGTTGCGCCCGGGCGAGGTGGTCAGCGCTGAGCGACTGGCCGATGCACTGTGGGGCGAGCAGCCTCCGGCCTCATGGAGGAAGGTGGTACCCGGCTGTGTGATGCGGCTTCGGCGGGTGCTGGGCGCCGAATCCATCGAGACCGTGCCCGACGGGTATCGGCTGGTTGTTCCCGGTGACGAGGTCGACGCCCGGCGGTTCGAACGCCTGGTGGGCCGTGCGCACGAGCTGTTGACGCTGGGCGAGCCGGAACGCGCCGCGCACCTTGCTGGTGAGGCGTTGGGGTTGTGGCGGGGCCGTCCCCTGGGTGATCTCGACGGGTGGGACGCGGGACAGATCGAGGCTGCGCGCCTCGAGGAGCTGCGTCTCGACGCCGAGGAGCTCCGCCTCGACGCCGCGCTGAGGGCGGGCCGCTTCCGCGAGGTGTTGGGCGAGGCCCAGGCCAAAGTGGCCGAGGCTCCGCTGCGGGAGCGGCGGTGGGCCATCCTCGCGACCGCCCAGTACCAGGCCGGCCGCCAGGGCGAGGCGTTGCGGACCCTGCACCGCGCCCGGACGGTGCTGGCCACCGAGCTGGGGGTCGACCCCGGTCCGGACCTGGTCGCCCTCGAACAGGCCGTTCTGCGCCAGGACCCCTCCCTGGTCGCGCACGAGGCCGGCCCCGAACCGGCGACCATCTGCCCTTACCCGGGTCTCGTCTCCTACGACGTGGGCGACGCCGACACATTCTTCGGCCGCGACACCGAGATCATCGAGTGCCTGCGCCGACTGGCCACGGTCGGGGTACTGGCCGTGGTGGGGCCGTCGGGCAGCGGCAAGTCGTCCCTGGTGCGAGCGGGCGTGGCCGCAGCCCTGGCCCGCGACGGTCGCAAGGTGGTGATCGTCACGCCGGGCGCCCATCCGATGGACGCCCTCTCCGCCGTCCGCGATCCGGGGCCGGATCAGGTGCTGGTCGTCGACCAGTGCGAACAAGCGGTGTCGCTGTGCCGCGACACCGGCGAACGATCCCGGTTCTTCTCCGCCCTCGCCGAGCGGGCACTGAGCGCGCGCCGTGGTGGTGGCGATACGGGCGGACCGGCTCAGCGACGCCACGACCCAGCCGGGATTCGCCCGTCTCGTCGAGCGGGGTCTGCACCTCTTGGGTCCCATGGCCGAGTCCGAGTTGAGGGCCGCGATCGAAGGCCCCGCCCGCCAGGCGGGGCTTCTGCTCGAAGCCGGTCTGGTCGATCTCCTGGTGCTGGAAGTCGAGGGGGAACCGGGCGCCCTGCCGCTGCTGTCCCACGCCCTGCGTCAGACCTGGGAGCGGCGCGAGGGCCGCACGCTCACGGTCGACGGCTACCAGGCCACTGGCGGCATCCGTGGTGCGATCTCGCGCACCGCGGAGGAGGTGTACGAACGGGTGCCCGCCGACCGGCAGGGCCGAGCTCCGCGACCTGTTGTTGCGGCTGGTCGGGTCCGAGCATCGACGGCGAGCCGGTGTCCACGCCCGGTTCCCCGGCGCAGCCTCCCAGCCGACCCCGACCACGACGCACCTCGTCGACCTGCTCGTCGATGCCCGCCTGGTCACCAGCGACGACGGTGTCATCGAGCTCTCGCACGAGTCTCTGGCCCGGGCGTGGCCCCGCCTGCAGGGCTGGCTCGACGACGACGCGGATGGCCAGCGGATCCTCCGCCACCTCTCCGGCGCCGCCGACGCGTGGGACTCGATGGGCCGCCCCGACACCGAGCTGTACCGGGGAGTCCGGCTCCGCACCACCCTGGACTGGCAGGAGCGAACCCATCCCACCCTCACCGCGACCGAACGGGACTTCCTCGACGACGCCCGGCGTCACGCCGACGCCGAGGCGAGGCGGGAACGCCGAACCAGACGGCGTCGGCGCGGACTGGTCGCGGCCGTCGCGCTGCTGGTGGTGGCCGCCGCCCTCGCTGGGCTCCTGGCCATTCCGCCAGGCCGAGCGAGCAGAGGTCGCCGCCGTGACCGCCGACGCCCGCCGGGCGGCCGCGCTCGCCGGGGACGCCGATGCGGTGGACCAGGCCCTGCTTCTGGCTGTGGAAGCCGTCCGACCTCCAGGACTCGCGCGAGACGCGGGCCGGCCTGCTGGCCGCCCTGTCACGCAGCCCCGCCCTCATCGGCTCGTACCACCACGACACCGGCACGTCCCGCGGACGGGCGGAATCGCGTCGTCGCCGTGAGCCCGGACGGCGAAGTCCTGATTGCAAGCGACGGGGCTGTCGACCGCGGCTCACGAGGCCGACACCCTCGATGTCGTCCACACGTTCGACGCTCCCATGTCCCAGTGCCGTGTACCGGCCCGACGGCGACCAGCTCGCGGTGTCCACTCACACCTTCGGGTCCGACGGCCCGTCGACGTCGTCTTCGACACGATCCCGGTGCGCCTCCTGAACGCCGCCACCCTCGAACCGGAGCCGGTCCAGCTCGGCGGGTGGCCCGCCGGTAAGGTCCAGGCCTGGGACCTGGACTACAGCGCCGACGGACGCCGTCTCGCCGCCGACCTCTGCGTCATGCGCGACTGGTCCATCTGGGACTTCACCTGCACCGCGACGGTGTGGGACCTGGCGGCGCCCGAGCACCCCGTCCAGAGCATCCCGATCCGGCGGGCGTGGGGAGTCGCCCTCAGCCCCGACGGCGGCCTGCTCTACGTCGGGAGCTACGAGGAGCCTGCGCTCGAGGTGTACGACGTGGCGACCGGTGCGCTGCTCCGCTCGATCGCTCTCACCCCCGACCTCGCGCGCCGGGAACCTCCCGCCGCTGCCTTCGCCACGCTCGAGATCAGCCCCGACGGGACCACCATCGCCGTACGAGACCGCAACGACGTCGTGCTCCTCGACGCCGACACGCTCACCGAGCAGGCGCGAGACTGACCGGCCACACGGCGTTGGTCGAGGCGGTCGCAGTTCTCGCACGACGGCACCCGTCTGGCGTCGGGCTCTGACGACGGCGCCATCATCGTCTGGGACATCGCCACCGGCTCCGAGGTCGAGCAGCTGCTGCGGCCACACCGAATCGGTCCGAGCCCTGGCGTTCGGTCCCGACGACGACACGCTCTACTCAGCGGCCACGGACCAGAGGCTCCTCGCCTGGGATCTCCGCGGCGACAGGAGGTTCATTCCCCGGCTCGCCACGTTCCCCGATCCCGACGGGCCGAGCGTCGGACCCTGATTGCGGTCCCCGCCCCGGACGGCGAGGCGGTCGCCCACTTCCGACCAACGCCGCAGTGCGACTTCCGGGACACGCTCCGCTTCCTCGACCTCGCCGACGGCCAGCTGGGCGAGGCCATGTGACCGACCACGCGAACGAGGCATGGGCGTGGCGCCCACCGCGGGTTCGAGGAGCTCGCCACCGCCGACGACGGAGGCTTCGTCCTCGTCTGGAACTGGCGCCGCGGGACGGTGAGACCCAAGCGGCAGGTCGCCGCGGCCGGTGATCGTCTCCCTCCCTACACGCCCGACGGCAGCCAGATCGTCGGCCTCGATCGCGCTGCTGTCGATCTTCCGGGTCGACGCCGACACGCTGGAGCCCATCGGTGAGCCCATCCCGCTCGAACCCGACCCCGCCGAGGCGGCTGACGAGCCATCCGTCCACCCGCTGAGCACCGTCCCTCACAATCAGCCCGGATGGGCGTACGGCCGTTCGTGGCGCTGACGGCCGGAACCTCTGCGTGGGTCGATCTCGCCGAGGGCCGCGTCCTTCACCAAGAAGCCCTCGGGCTCGAGCCGGCGCGCGCCGCACTCTCACCCGACGGTCGCCGGCTCGCCGTCGCCGCGAACACCGGGGAGGTCGGGCTGCTGCAGCTCGAGACCTGGACGTGGATTCGACCACCGACCGCCGCCCACTCCGCGACGGCGTTGGGGCGTGACCTGGACGCCCGACGGCACGCTCTTCGCCACCTATCGCCAGGACGGCCGGATCAGCCTCTGGGATGGCCGCACCGGCGAGCCGCTCGGCACTGTCCGCCTGGGCAAGTCCCAGCGCCTGGACGATCGCGAACTTCATGCCCGACGGTCACACCTTGATCGCCGCGACCACTGACAACGAGGTCTTCACGTGGGACACCCGGCTCGAGACGTGGGTCGAGCGCGCCTGCGCCATCGCCGGGCGCAACCTCACCACCCAAGAATGGAAGCAGGCCTTCGGTGACCGGCCCTACCGCCACACCTGCCCCGCGGGGTCGTGAGCACTGCATAGACCCCAGCCCGCAGCAACCGAAACCGAACGCGCGTATGTGGCCTATCCGTGGTCTGAACGGCGACACGATCGTGCTCGTCCAGAGCCCTCCCCACCTACAACCGGCCTCTGATCAGGACATTCACCGCGTGGGCGATACTGGTTTCGAACCAGTGGCCTCTGCCGTGTGAAGGCACGCGACACGTCCGAGAGAACCCTGGGAATCCGCGGTTTCCCCAGGTCAGCGGGTGGTCCGGACTGAAGTGAGACCCAGATCACATGCCCTCTCCAAGATCGGCCATGAACTCGATGGCCGTGATGCTCGGCAGGAACAGGTACGCCGCGGCTTTGGTGGTGGTGAAGCTCGAGAGCCCTGTCACCTCGATCGGCGGGCGACCACTCGCCTGCGGGATGACGAAGATGCTGTCCGCCGGATCCTGGGCGCCGGCCAGTGGATCCTTCGACCTCGGGTCGAGCCTGACGGCTCCTGCGAACTCGGCGTCGTTGACCCACTGCCGCTGCACGAACTCGTACTGGTTTGCGATGTTCGAGTTGATGAACTGAAAGAGGATCCCGCGCTCGACGCCATCGTGAGGTTCCGACGGGTCATAGCTCGGCCCGTAGGGCAAGCCGCGACGGATCAGCCGGTGCGAGTTGTTGCTCCCGCCCGGCACGCCCTGGCCCGCGACCGGCTGACCTCGCGGGTTGACGCGGCGAATGTGGGCGCCCACGGGACAGTGGATCCCCTTCGGATCCCCGGAACCATCGGCATTCACGTACTCGAAGTCGTTCAACCGCTCGGGCGAGATCCCATCCGGAGGGCTGTCCGTGTCCGGTGACAAGGCGAGAGGGACGCCGTTGCGCCATCGCCCGCACACCTTCGCCGCCAGCAGTTCCGGATCGATCTTGTCGCGGTTCGACTGCAGGAAGTCCTCAAAGCCCACGACGTCGGTCTCGACCTTCTTGAAGACGGCAAAGCTGCCGTTCAGGCCCAGTTCGTGCGGCTCGGGAACGTCGTAGTTCTTGGCGTCCTCCCGCAGCACGAAGAGCCACGGCTCGCAGGGCTGCTGGTGATCGGGCGGATAGTGCTCGGGACCGCCACGAATGGTGGGCGTCGTGATGGCGTCGGTGTATCCGAAGTGGACCTTCGCGGTCGGCATCAGCTGGCCGGCCTGCATCTCCATCAGGGCCATCCCGTCCTGACGCCAGATCTCGCGAAAGGCATCTCCCTCGGCGAACCAGGCACACAACCTGTCGCTGTAGCCCGTGAGCGCCTGCGGGCTCATGGCGTGCAGCGTCACCAGCACGTGATCGTCCCCCGTTCCAAAGCCGTCGGCCCAGTTCTGGGGCGCGCTCGCTCCGGTGTCGCCGACGGACTCCGCCCGCGGTGCGGCCCCCTCGATGAACGCACTGAAGGACCTGAACGAGAGCTCCGGCACGAGCTCGTCGATCTCCAGCGCAACCAGTCCAGGCCACGTGATGCCGATGTTGAGGCAGTAGTCAGGCGTGTGGCGCGGCGCAGCATCGCGGATCGTCTCCCGGTCCGAGCTCGAAGCCCACGTGCCAGTCGTCGGCCGTCGTGATCTGGGGGACGTCGGATTCGTCGCCGCTCACGAGCCGGGCGAGTTGCCGTCGAGCTCGTGCCGGGGCCCCGACCGACAACAAGAAGTGCCGCACCATCGGCATGCGATAGCCGCGGAGGACGAACCCCTGGATGTCCGCGAGGTCGAGCGGGAGCGCCTCCGTGCGGTCGAGTCGCCCTCGGTGTCTCGACGACCAAGCAGCCGGCGAAGTGGCCCCGGGCCCTTCCTGGCCGGCACCGCTGTCATCCAGTGGAGGCCGATGGTGACTCGCGAGCATCGGCCAGCAGGGCTCTGACCTCTTGCACCCCGAGGCCGGGATAGGCGCTGTAGAACCCGATCGGCGGATGGTTGGCCTCCACTGCCCACTCATAGAACGCCTGGGCGTTCTTCGCGACCGGGGTTGGCGGCGCGCCCTCGACATGGGGAAAGACCGCATCGAAGACGAAGGCGGTCTTTTCGGCGAAGTCCTGGATGTACTTGTCCCAATCACCGTCGTAGATCGTGAAGAAGCCCAAGTGGTTGTGCTCGAAGGGCACCCAATGGGAGAAGTGCAGCGTCCCGAGGGAATCCGACGCTTCGTAGGCGTCCTCTCGGATGGATCTCGCCGCCAGCTTCAAGGCAAAGCCCTGCAGACGGGACTTGATGGACATGTACGTGAGCAGGGGGCTCTGCAGGGTGGTGCCGGTGAAGCCCGCCGCGCGTGCGCACGCCTGGATCTCTCGAACCGATGCGTCCTCGTAGGCGAAGTACGTGTCGAGAGGCTCACGGACATGATGGCGCAGCCACTTGATGACCCGGTGAGGGTCGTCGGCCACGGGCGTGGCGGGCGGGTCGTCCACGTGCTCGAAGATGGCGTCGAACAATGGGCCGCCGGATTCCACGAGACGCTCGATGTGCTCCGCACCCTCGCCGTCGATGTCCGACAGGAAGAGGAGCTTCTCGTCTCCCTCGATCATGAAACGGGAGAAGTGCACGGTGCCGAGGTCGTCCTGCACCTTCGCGAAGTCCGGCATCAACGGGGGCAGCTCCTCGGCGAGCACCCTGGCGTTGCCGGGAGCTCTGATCGGGAAGTCGATCACGAGATGGCTTTGGCTCATTTACGTCCTCCTCGAACGGTCCACAGATCCAAGACGTCATTTCCAAGCAAGAAGGCCCGCGGTCGAGACCGATCACCCTCGCCGCGGACGAGTCGGCCCGGGGCCACCACCCGGACGGCGTCGCTCGCGCCGGTCCTCACGACGATCCGAACGGCGGGCGACACCGTGGGTCACGACGGCCGCGGTGCCGACGGCGGCCGCGGTGCGAGCGACAGGTGCGGGTCCGACGACCCCGCGGCGTGCGACACGACGGGCTGCGAGTGGCATGTCAGGCTCCTACGTCTTCGTCTCGAGCACATCGACCGACCCACGCTCATCGATGGTTTCGGTCATCGCCACCATGAGACCGAACCCCACCACGCCGCGCTATCCAGTTTCGGCACAACCTGCTCCGACGCCTACCCAGCGGTCGCCGATGGTGGCTCACCTGCATCGGCCAGCAAGGCTCGGATGTCTTGCACCCCGAGGCCGGGATAGGCGCTGTAGAACCCGATGGGCGGGTGGTTGGCCTCCAATGCCCACTGATAGAACGCGTCGGCGTTCTGTGCGACCGGAGTCGGTGGTGCGCCATCGACGTGCGGGAAGATGGTATCGAAGGCGAATGACGTATTTTCGACGAAGTCCTGAAGGTACTTGTCCCAGTCACCATCGTAGATCGTGAAGAAGCCCAGGTGGTTCTTCGGAAAGAGGACCCAGTGAGAAAATGCAGCGTTCCAACGGCATCATTCATTTCATAGGCGTTGTCTTTGATAGATCTCGCGGCGAGCTTCAAGGCAAAACCTTGGAGACGTGACTTGATGGACATGTAGGTGAGCAAGGTGCTCTGCGCGGTGTTGCTCGTGAAGCCCGCCGCACTCGCTGCTGCTTTGATGTCCTGGACCGAAGCGTCCTCGTACGCGAAGTAGGTATAGGAAGGCTCGCGGACGTGATGCTTCAGCCACTTGCCGACCCTCTCAGGATCACCGCTCACGGGCGTGGCGGGAGGGTCGTCGACGTGTTCGAAGATGGCGTCGAACACCGGGCCGGCACGCTCCACCAGCCGCTCGATGTGCTGATCGACCTCCCCGTCGATGTCCGAGAGGAAGAGAAGCTTCTCCTCTCCCTCGACCATGAACCGGGAGAAATGCACGGTTCCGAGGTCGTCTTGCGCCTTCGCGAAGTCGGGCATCACGGGCGGCAGCTCTTCGGTGAGCGCCTTGGCGTCGGCAGGGGCAGCGATCGGGAAGTCGATCACGAGATGACTTTGGCTCATCGGGTCCTCCTCGAAGTGTCCGCAGATCGATGACGCTCCTCCGGGCAAGAGGCCCGGCGGTGGAGATCAATCACCTCGCCGGGCGGCCGGCACAAGCTGAACACGTCGCCGCGGCACCGCGTCGCGCGCCGAGGCATCTCAGGCTCCTTCGTCTTCGTCCTCGAGCGCGCCGATCAGCGCTTGAATCGGGATCCGGCCGCTGGCGACCAGCTGACCACCCGAGTGACGCACCGCGGACGCGAACGGTGCGGCCCACCGGTTCTCCCAGACCAGCAGCGCTGCGGAGCTGTCCGGTTCCATGGCCCCGGCGAGCGCGACCACGTCGTCCTCGCTCAAGACGTGGACGATGTCCATCTCCAGCTGCTCGATCTCACCGGCGATGCCTTCGTCGAGGTCCTCGAGCTCGAACCCCTCGATGTGCCCGTCCGCTGCCTTCGTGACGAAGACCAGATCGAGCACCTTCACGAGCTCACGGTCGACGAGGTCGCCCAGCGCCGGCGCGATCTCCCCGGTGAACTTGTTGCCCGGGAACTCCACGACGATGTAGTCGACCGGCCCGAGCTCATCGATCGTCTCGCTCATGCCGCCACTGAAACCCGACCCCAGCCCACCGCGCTATCCGGTATCGGCACCACCAGCCGCGATCCATGCCCGAGCGTCGCGTTCCGCCTGCTCGAGGGCTGCGCCAACTCGTTCGGTTGCCCGGTAGAGGTTCTCCGGGCCGATGAACCCGGTGAACCCGGTGACGCGGAACTGCTCGGCCAGCGGCTCGTTGAGCGACACGATGACGAGCTTCGATCCGACGGCCTCCAGGCTGGAGGCGTACCGCCGGAGGACGTCGATGAAGGTCGAGCCGATGTCGCTGCGCTCCCGTAGGCGGAGGATGACGACGGTGTGCCGCGACGATGAGGCCACCTCGGGAAGGGTCGCCTCGAAGATCGGGGCGGCGGCGAAGAACATGCTGCCGTAGGGCTGGAGGATGACGACGTCGTTGGCCGGGAGACGGGCGGGCGGATCGGTCTCGATGACGTGGCCGTCCTCGGTGAAGGTCCGTCGCTTGAGGGCGACGTGGTTCGACTGGCCGATGACATAGAGCAGGACCGAGAGCGCGACGCCGGCGACGACGGCGTACTGCAACGGGATGACCATCGTCAGCACGAACGTCGTCACCAACACGAACCGTTGGGGGGCACCGGTTCTCCAGACCGAGGCGAGATCCCTCGGCTTGACGGTCCGGATGCCGACCAGGATCAACAGGGCAGCCAACGCCGGCATCGCGATGTTCCCGATCGCATCGCCGAAGGCGACCAGGCTCACGGCCATCACGACGCCCGCCACGACGAGGGAGGTGCGCGTTCGGGCGCCGGCAGCCTTGTTCACCGCCGAACCCGAGACGGATCCCGCCGACCGGCATCCCTTCGAGCACGCCCGAAGCGATGTTGGCGACGCCTTGGCCGGTGAAGTCACGCGACGGGTCGGGATAGCTCCCGTCTGTCGTTGGGGAAGTTCGCGGAGATGCCCGCACCTTGGACGAGACCGACCAGCGCGAGCGAGACCGCGGGCACGATCGAGGGAGGGAACGAGGCCGAGCTCCGGGAGGACGGCGTCCGGCAGCGAGCCGAGGGTCGCGCCCAGGTCCTGGACCGTCGCCACGTCCCAACCGAGCGCGTTCGCGGCGACGGAGGTCATGACGATGCCCACGACGAGGCCGAGGGCTCCGAGGCGCGTCCGCTCCAAGACGACGATCAGCACGATCGTGCCGAGACCGATCGCGACCGACTGTCCGTCGAGCCGTCCGGGGTGCAGGACCGTGTCGAGGGCGCGGGTGAGACGCGAATCCTGAGGAGAGTCGTAGCCGGTCAGGTTCGCGAGCTGCCCGAGGACGATGTTCACGCCGACCGCGTTGATGAACCCGACCATCACGGCGTTCGACACGAACCGCAGCACCGACCCGAGCCTGAGCAAACCCGCCGCCACCATGACGACGCCGGTGAGCATCGACAGCGTGAACAGCGCGCCCGCCGGGTCGGTCGCGTCGTGCACGGCATCGACGTCCGCGACCAGGATCGCCATCGCGCCCGTGCCTTGCACCGCCATGAAGGACGACGAGGTCACGAGTGCGCCGGCAACCGTCCCGACCATGTAGGCATTGAGCCCGGCGAGCGGGTTGACCCCCGCGAGGAGCCCGGTTGCGAGGCCGTCGGGCACGCTCTCGACGCCGAGCACCGCGCCCGCGGTGATGTCCTGACCGAGATGGTTGAACACTGCAGGCTTGGTGCGACCCATCGCTGCGGCGCGCCCGTGCCGTGTGTGACCCGTTGTCAGTGCGCGGTCGCCACGCGCGTCCTCAGCCCGTCCGCACCTCTGCGGGTCACGCCGACTCGATCCCGACGTGGCGCGACCTGGCGCGACCTCTCAAGAGGACACTGGATCACTGGTCGACCCCGCACCTGCAGGAACGCCGGGTCCGACGATGCTCGCCTTGAGCTGTTGGAACTCGGCATCGTCGATGGCGCCACTCGCCCGGAGGTCAGCGAGACGGCTGAGTTCGTCGGCCGGGCTCGTGGTGGTACCTGCCGCGTCTTGGATGTACGCGCGAGTGGCAGCATCCTGGGCCCGAGCGGACTCTTCGGCATGCTCACTCATCCTGTGACCACGCGCGATCACGTACACGAAGACACCCAGGTACGGCATCACGATGACGAAGGCAATCCACAGGAACTTCGCAAAACCACCGAGGTCACGGCTGCGAAAGATGTCAGCGAAGACCGCGATCAGCAGCCAGATCCAGATGAAGAAGAGCGTGAACCAGAGCATCGCCCAGAACACTTCACCCACTTGCCAACTTGCGAGAATCATGTGCGCTCCCATTCCTCTGTACGGGGGACCCGCCGCCGTCCGGGATGTCCGTTGCAGTCTTCGATGTCGCTCCGCCTTCGGCTATCCCGATTCGGCACGGCGCGCCCTTGTGCGCCGTCGATTGGCCTCCCGGATCAGACGTCCTCTACGGCGGCCAGCCGGCCGGACCGGACCGCGGCTGCGAAGGCGTCATAGTCACGCTCGTTCTGGTCGGCATAGCGTTCGGAGAAGTCCGCGACTGCTTGGTCGAAGCGGTCCTTCCTGCCCAGGTACGCGGCCAAGGCCACCGGATCGCCGGAACGGGCGTGGGCGCGCGCCAGGGTTCGACCGCAGACCTGTGCGTAGAACGTGAGCGCGGCGGGAACCATCGAAGCGACGAGGGCCGAGCCCTTCATGTCGCGCAACTGGCGCCAGTAGAGGTAGCGATTCGCCTCGTGGCCCTTCGACCAACCGAGGAAGATGTCGCTCGCGGCTTGCATCAGCCTCTGGCCCTGCACCACTCGCTCGCCGGGATGGCCGTAGCGACTCTTCGGCAGATGGTCTTCCAGGACCGAGGTGGTCGCCTCCTTGACCTGGAGGAACAGTGGGTCGTCCTGGTCTCGACCCTGCAGCAGCACGATGAACGCGCGCGTCCCGACACTGCCGACGCCCACGACCTTGTGGGCCATGTCGACCACCTCGAACTTCTCGAGGAGCTCTCGGCGGTCGTCCTGCAAGGTCTGGCGGTACGCGCGGAACTGCTCGTGGAGCACGTGCTCCAGCTCGTCGACGGAGCGACCGATCCGCGGGGCCAGGTCTCGTAGCGGGATCAGGACCGGTGGCTGGCTGACGATCCGATAGCCGCCATCGACTCGTTCAGCCAGCTTCGACAACGCCTGCAAGCTGTGCCGGGAGTGCGCTTTTTGCGCCTGTTTCTCGGCGTTCCTCTGTGCGGATCTGGCCTCCTTCTTGCCGCCCGCTCGTTCCAAGGCACTGGCAGCATCCTTGATCCCGCTCATGAGCTCCTGTTCCGACAAGCGGGCGTACCAGACGTCCATGGTGCCCATCTCGGCGAACTCCGCCATCTGTGTTCGATAGGCCGCGATCGACGCCCGCGTCGCGGCATGGGCATCAGACCTGTTGAAGCCGTTGTTGCGCGCCGCGATCGTGAAGCTGGCTGCCATTCGCTTCACGTCGAACTCGAACGGTCCGGGGAGCGTTTCGTCGAAGTCGTTGAGGTCGAACAGCAGTGTTCGCTCAGGAGATGCGAACGCACCGAAGTTCGAGAGGTGCGCGTCCCCGCACAGTTGTACGTCCAATCCTGCCGTCGGCGTGTTCGCGAGATCCGCCGCCATGATCTTCGCGGCGCCCCGATAGAACGTGAACGGCGAGACCAACATCCGCCCATGACGGACGGGTACGAGCTCGGGCTCCCTCGTGGCGTTCTGCTCCTCGAGCAGTGCCACCGGATCGGGACGATCGGGAGCAGGCGCCCATCCGGCGTGGATCGACCGAGGCACGTGTTCACGCGCCGCCTTACCTCGGTCGCCTCGTTCGTCGACGCTCGGGTGCACGACTGCCGTCATGGGACACTTCCGTGCGAGTTGCCGTTCTCTTCATCCTCACCACGGATCGCTTCGCCGCTATCCGCATTCGGCACCCGGTGGCGACGCAACCTGCCGAATGCGGATAGCACGCGACATATCGGGGGATGACGATCGGGGCGCCTACGAGGACGCCATCGAGAAGGTCAGCGCCTGACCTGACCGTGTCGCTCGCCGGCAGGACAGCGCAGGTACCCCTAGAGGGCGACATCATGACGGGACCGACGACGTGGACGGGGCTTGCACGCGTCCTCCCATTCCTTCAATGGCTGCCTCGCTATGAGCAGTCGTGGCTCTCCCATGACGCAATCGCAGCCGTGTCGATCTGGGCGCTCCTCGTTCCCCAGGCCCTGGCGTATTCATCGATCGCCGGCGTACCGGTCCAGTACGGGCTCTACACCGCCTTCGCCGGGCTCCTGGGCTACGCGCTGTTCGGAACGTCGAAGCAGATGGCTCAGGGGCCGAGCGCGGCGGTGGCGGCGGTGGCGGCGGCCGTCATCACACCCATCGTCGGCTCCGCCGCGTTGGGGACCGACGACGCCGCGAGGTTCGCAGCGGCGTTGGCGCTCGCGACTGGACTCGTGTACGTGGCGCTCGGCGCCGCACGCATGGGCTGGGTGTCGAACTTCCTGTCCAAAGCGGTGATGGGCGGATTCGTGCTCGGCTTCTCGATCGGGATCATCATCGAGCAGTCCCACAAGCTCCTCGGCGTGCCGAAGGTCGATGGAAGCTACATCGAGCAGTTGTGCGGCACCATCGCAGAGCTCCCCGACACGAGCGTGACAACCCTCGCTCTCGGGGCCGCCTGTCTCGCGGCGTTGCTGGTGATGCGGTACCGGCTCCCTGGTCTGCCCGCGCCCTCATCGTCGTCGTTCTGTCGATCCTCGCCGTGCACTTCTTCGACCTCACGGATCACGGTCTCGCCGTCACGGGCCCGGTGCCCGACGGAGTGTTCTCGATTGGACTGCCCGACGTCGGATGGGAGTACGCCGAGTCGCTCCTCCTCGGCGCCTTGGCCGTCATCTTCGTCGGATACTCGGAGTCACTTGCGTCAGCACGGGCCATGGCGGCGAAACACGGCTACGCAATCGATCCGAACCAGGAGCTGATTGCGCAAGGTGTCGGCCTGCACGGCTGCCGGTGTCGTCGGCGGATATCCGACCGACGGCAGCCTCTCGAAGACCTCGGTCGCCGATTCCGCCGGGCAGCGGACGCAGATGGCGTCGATACTCAACGCCGCACTCGTACTCCTGACGATGCTGTTCCTCGCCTCGTTGTTCGAGGAACTTCCGGCCGCCGCGCTCGGCGCGATCGTCATCGACGCGATGGTCGGTCTGATCAGCTTCGGTGAGATGCGGCGCTATTGGCACGTGAGCCGCGCCGACTTCGTGTTCTTCTCGAGCGCCATGGCAGGAATCCTCTTCGTCGACATCATCCACGGCATCCTCATCGGCGTCGTCCTGTCGCTCCTCATGCTGATCGCGCGAGCCTCGAAGCCGCCGATTCGCCGCCTGGCGCGCGACCCGGAGGACGGCTCGTACCTCGATGCCGGCCTGCACGATCGGCTGGGTACCAACTCCGAGGTCCTCACGCTTCGGCTCGACGGCCCCCTCTTCTTCGCCGACTCAGAGCGGTTCAAGGAGGCGGTCTACGACATGATCGACACCGCATCCGAGCCGCCTCGAGCGATGGTCCTCGATGCCGACTCCATCTCGCTGACCGACACGGACGGCGCCGATGCCCTGATCGACCTCGCCACCCAGCTGCACGACCAAGCGAAATCTCGAGTTCGCCGTCGCGCGTGTGCAACCGCCGGTCTGGCAGCTGTGGGAGCGGGCCGGGATCACCGCCGTCGTGTTCGGCGGACAGCCCTTCGACACCGTCCACGCGGCGGTCGACGCGGTACACGCGGATCCATGACCGAGTGGAGTGAGACGACGACTAACCGCTTTCGGAACCTGCCTCACGGGGCGCAGCCGAGGAGATCGGTGCCTTCGTCGCGGCGGCTGTCCCGAGCGGACCGAGAAGGTCGAGGGCATTCTCGGACGAGGTCGCGAAATCGACGTACTCGCCATCCTCCTCGGTGAACCGCGCGATCGTCGGATCGGAGTCGAGCCGCCGCAACTTCTTGCGGTCGGCCGCGGTGGGCGAGAGCGTCACGGCATCACAAACGGGGAACAGGGACTCCGCCCATGCCGCGGGGCTGCCGCGGAACGCGAACACGTCATGCACCCAGACGCCATGACCGCGTGTCCATCGAGACCCGGCCCGGCCGACGACGCCTGACCTTCACGTTTCCGGGGCGGTGCCGGATCGCGCGATTGCGGAACACGAGGACCGTGAGACCAGCTGCGCACAACCAGAGCGGAACACCGATCATCGCCAAGATCGCCCAGATCATCGTTGCTCGTCGATCGACGTCGCGTCCGTGCGCGGTCAGCGCCCAGACTGACGCTCATCACGATCGCGATCGTCGGACGCCCACACCGCCGATCGTCCTGGCCGGCGCACCCGTCGACACGCTCCCCGACCAGCAACCCCGACATCACCATCGTCGAGCTCCTCGATCTCCCGTGGTCACCCCGGCACCGGGAACGGACACGGGCCCGGTCGAGCGTCGGTCACCCACCCCAGTCACAGCTATCCCAATTCGGCACGCATCCGTGCCCGGGCGACAGTCTCACTCGGTGATTCGCCGAACAGCGCTCGGTACTGGCCCGCGAAGCGACTGAGGTGCCAGAACCCGAACTCGGAGGCAGCGCGGGTCACCGGATCGCGTGCGAACGGACCTTCGAGAAGACGACGTCGCACCTCGCGCAGCGCCGCGGCGCGCAGGTAGGCAGTTGGCGACATGCCGTGCCACTCGCTGAATGCATCGCGCACTCGTCGTTCCGAGACACCGGCGACCGCGCTCAGATCGCTCAGCGTCACGCCCTGGTACTGCACGCTCGACGCGTACTGCACGCACGCCCGCACGATGCGCATGCTTGCGGGACGTGCCCGCGGCGCGGGAGCTGGACGGGGGAACCGCATCCCGATGCGTGGGTTGCGGGGGTCAGACGACCGCCTCAGACCGATGCTCGGCTGCGGCCTCCGCAGCGTCACGTCGACCACGGCGTGGCTGCGGTTCGATGCGGCGCGCCGGCTCGATGCCGTCGTGCTGTTCGCCTGCGCTCGTGTTCGTCGCCACGGCAACCCCGTCCCGTCGAACCATCGTTCGGAGGGCATGATCCGCCTGTGAGGCGCAGCTGTCGTCCTGCGCAGCGGATGATTCGTGAGCGCCGTCCCGGAGACGCCCTCATCCGATTCGGATGACGTTCGAGCGGCCCGTCAGCTCCGGAGGGCGTCGTCGATCTCGTAGCCGATGCCGCGCGCGATCGCAGGAGCTGCGGATGCGACTCGGGCGTGACCGATGATCGTCGCGACGCTGATCAACGTTGCGACGATGTCTTCGTCGCACGCCCCCGCTTCGAACGCGCGCTGCGATCGCGCTGCGCCAGAGTGCCTCGGGAGCCCCGAGCGCTCCGAGGGCGCTGAGCCGGACGAGCGCGTCGGTCCTGGGCTCGAGCGCGGCGAATCGAGCGTCCGGACCGGAGACTCCGGCGGTGAAGCCCTCGTCACCGGTCGCGCACCGATGGAGCACGTGCCGTTGACGTTCCATGCTCTCACCTCACAAACGACGATGCGCTCTGCCTCGCCCTCATCCGAGCAGCTACGCGGCGCGTCGGCAACATCCCGATGGCATGAAATCCGAGGACCGAGCGGCCTACGTCTCGAGCAGCCCGACCTCGTGGAGCCGCTCGATCGCTTCGTCGCGCGAGGAGACCCCCAGCTTCTGATAGATCGAGATCGCCTGGGACTTCACCGTGTTCCGCGAGAGGTGGAGCCGGGCGCCGACCTGCGGATACGTGAGGTGGGTGGGCAGGAACGGCACGAGCCGAAGTTCGGCGGCGGTGAGCGACGACGCGCCCACGTTTCCCGTTCGCATCGTGTCGAGCTTCGACTCGAGCTCGTCGACCTCCTTGGGCAGCACGCCCAGATCGGGCCGCTTCTGCAAGATGTCGCGCGCCTGCCGCAGGACCTCCCGTGCGCCCGCGGTGTCCTCGAGGGCGACGATAGGTGCGGGCGAGCTCGAGCAGCGTCCGCACGGAGTAGGTGGGACGCGCGTAGGTGAGCAGTGGCCGCAGCCGCGCCGCCCGCGTGACCTCGTCGTGTGCCCGTTCGACATCGCCGCGTTGAAGCGCAGCGCGCGCCGCCAAGGTGTACGCGAGCGCGCTCTCCGTGTAGTCGTCGAGGCCGAACTGCCGCACGGCCGAGCGCGCCTCCTCGACGAAGCTCTCGACCGCGGGCCAGTCGCCGCGGCCGAGCGCGCAGTAGCCGCGCTCGGCGAGCGCGATCACCAGGCCGGGCCCGGCGGCCGTGCCCATGCCGACATCGACGGCCTGGGCGAAGGTCGAGTCGGCTCGGTCTCCGTCGCCGCCGAGGAGGAAGGCATATCCGCGCAGCACGAGTGCGGCGCATCGCATCCCGCTTCCCGCACTCAGCCCGTCGAGCGCGCTCTCCACGTCACGTCGCATCGCGTCGATGCCGTCCCGACACTGAAAGCCGCGAAGAACGGCGCGCCAACTCGCCAACGTGCTGCCGTCGGGAAGGATCCGCTCGGGCGACGCGCGTTCTGCGCCCGTGCTTCCATCGAGGAGCGGCGCCGGCGATGGATGTTCCGCGGCAATGGCCCAGCGTTCGGCCGCGGCCGCATCGCCGATGTTGATGTAGAAGAGTGCACCGAGCACCGCGACCGCGGGGTACTGCTCGACCAGGTCCTCGTCTTCGAACCACGCGAGCCAACGCCGGACGGTCTCGCGGCGTCCCGCGGCGAATGCCCTCTGCCCGTTCAGCAGCATGAGCCGATTGACCCGGTCGACGTCGACGCCCGTTCTGCGCGTGGTCGATCGCCAGCTCGGGCATGTGGTTCGCCTCGTACCACTCGGCTGCGCGGACGTGCAGCGCGGTGACGAGCACCGGGCTCACGACGCTGCAACTCGGCCCGCAGCAGGTCGCGGAAGAGGTGGTGGTACCGGTACCACTCGCCGTGCCGGTCGAGGGCGACGAGCAGGAGGTTCGAGTGCGCGAGCGATTCCAGGACCGCGCCGGAGCCCGTGCGGTCGAGCACCGCATCGCAGAGCGGCCCGCTCATTCGATCGAGCACGGATGTTCGAGTCAGGAACGAGACCTCGGCTTCCGAGAGGCGCTCGAGCAGTTCGGTGCGCAGATAGTCCGCCATCAACCGGTCGTCGCCGGAGAACGGAACGCCGGCGTGCTCCCGCGAGCCGCCGGCCTTCAAGGCGAGCGCGGCGAGGTACAGCCCGACCGGCCATCCTTCGGTGCGGTCGAGCAGCTGCGTCCATCTCGGCGTCGGTGAGTTGCACGCCGGCAGCATCGAGCAGCGCGCGCCCTTCGGGTCCCGTCATCGCGAGATCGTCGACGCCGACCTCGACGACGTCACCGCCGGCGCGGAGCCGTGCCATGGGGAGCGGCGGTTCGGCGCGCGTCCCGAGCGCCAGCCGCGAGCCGGCCGGGAGGTGGAGTGCGAGCTCGGCGATCGTGTCGAGGCACTCGTCGTTCTGGAGCGCCTCGACGTGGTCGAGGACGAGGACGACGGGCTCCTTCATCCCTGACATCGCCGCTGCGACGCGCGAGGCGACGGCGGCCACCGACGTGACGGCCGTCCGGGTCGCAGCACGTCCGGATCCGATGGGGTCGACCCGATCGAGGGCGGCGGCGGTGTACGACACCAGCCGCCCGAGATCATTGTCGTACCGGTCGATCGAGAGCCACGCGAAGCGAGAAGGGTGACGCCGCGACCATTCGGCCAGCAGCGTCGTCTTGCCGTAGCCCGGCGGCGCGGCGACGACCGTGATCGGCACGTCCGACGCATCGAGTCGATCGACGAGGGCGGCGCGGGAGACGAGCGCCGCGTGGGCGGTCGGCGGATGCAGCTTCGACTCGAAGAGGTCCTGCGGGCGGCCTTCGCCGAGACGGGGCTCGCTGTCTTGGGCTGCGCTCACCGTGGACGACCCCCGGCGTCACCTCAGCACCGACACTAAGCGCCGCAGGTCCGGCAGGCCGCAAGGAGCGTCACCGGATGTTCATGTCGGCCCTCGTCGTGTCGGCTAGCGCTCATCCGGACCATCGAGCTCGTAGCCGAGGGCCGACGCGAGGCCGGGCGCAGCTGAGGCGACCCGCGCGATGCCAACGATGGGAGCGACGCTCATGAGGACGCCCGCAACCTCGTCGTCACTCACGCCGGCCGCACGGGCAACGCTCACGGCCCACTGGTAGGAGGGCGCCGCCGACTCGGTGGCGATGAGCGCCGCCAGTCGAACCAAGGCGCGCGTCTTGTCGCCGAGCTCGGAGTTCTCGAGGTCCGTGATCTCGCCGGCGAAGATCGATCCGATGGTGCCGTCGTCGCTCACGGCCAAGCGCCGCAACAGACCCGCGCACTCGGGCTCCTCCCTCGTCGGTCGCTCTGGGCGTCGAACGCTCTACGCATAGGCCTTGCCATTCAGCGATGAGCCGTCAGCGCCAACGCGTCGTGCCTCGATCGTGTCGGTCACGCTCGCGCTATCCGATTTCGGCACGTGCCTCGCTGGACGCCAGCCTGTTGTGCCGATTGGGGATAGCGCGGGAAGCGGGTCGACGTTCGAATGGCCTGTGACGGCTCGCGAGCAGTGATGCCGACGATGCGCGAGCGAACGAGGAAGGACGTGACGGTGAGCGAAGTCGACCGCAGCAGCCTCCCGATACGCCGAGAGACGTTCGATGGGGTCATCAACCGGACCCTCGACGGTTCGCGAGCCCGATTGGAACCTCATCGGGCACCCGACTCCGCCGGAAGGCGCGCCGAACGTCCTGCTGGTGCTCATCGACGATGCCGGATTCGGGAACCCGAGCACGTTCGGCGGCCCGATCCAGACGCCGAACTACACCCGCGTCGCCGAGGGAGGGCTGCGCTACAACCGGTTCCACGTCACCGCGCTGTGCTCCCCGACGCGAGCGGCACTGTTGACCGGGCGCAACAACCACGCGGTCGGGTTCGGATCGATCGGCGAGTTCGCGGGCGGGTTCCCGGGCTACTCCGCGATCGTCCCGCGGAGCTGCGCGCCGCTGCCTCGGATCCTGCGGGACAACGGTTACAGCACGGGCGCGTTCGGGAAGTGGCACCTGACGCCCGACGCGCAGCAAGGTCCGGCCGGGCCGTTCGATCGATGGCCGAACGGCTGGGGCTTCGACTACTTCTACGGGATCCTCGGCGGCGGCTCGAGTCAGTGGGATCCCGTTCTGGCGGAGAACCAGAAGATCATCGGGACGCCCGACGAGTACTACGACGAGGAGAATCCGTACTACTTCCCGGATGCGATGGCCGACCGCACCATCGCGTGGTTGCACGGCGTGCGCGCGCAGGACGCCCACAAGCCGTTCTTCGTGTACTTCTCGACGGGCTGCAGCCACGCACCACACCACGTGGCGCAGCGAGTGGGCCGACAAGTACAAGGGGAAGTTCGACCAGGGATGGGACAAGCTCCGCGAGGAGACGTTCGCCCGCCAGAAGCAGCTCGGGGTGATCCCCGCCGATGCCGAGCTCACGCCGCGCGACGCAGCCTTCCCGGCGTGGGACGACGTGCCCGACAAGTTGAAGACGCTTCTACATCCGCCAGATGGAGGTGTACGCCGGCTACTCCGAGAACGCCGACCACAACGTCGGCCGGGTGATCGACGCGATCGCGGACCTGGGCGAGCTCGACAACACGCTGATCCTGTGGATCTGGGGAGACAACGGCGCCAGCATGGAGGGGACGATCACCGGCTCGTTCAACGAGCTGACGATGCAGAACGGCATCCCGCTGACCGACGAGATGCAGCTCCAGCTCTCGGAGCTCTACGGCGGGCTGGATCAGTGGGGATCGGCGATCATGGATCCCCACTACGGCGCGGCGTGGGCATGGGCGGGCAACACGCCGTTCCAATGGGGCAAGCAGGTCGGTTCCCACCTCGGCGGGACCCGCAACCCATTGGTCGTGCACTGGCCCGCTCGCATCTCGCGACTCCGGTGGGCTGCGTTCCCAGTTCACCCATGTCATCGACGTGGCGCCGATGATCCTCGACGTCGCCGGGATCCCTGTGCCCCAGACGGTCGACGGGATCGAACAGGAGCCGATGCACGGCGCCACGTTCGCCGCGTCGCTGACCGAGCGCTGACGCACCCGAACACCGCACGCAGCAGTACTTCGAAACGGTCGGCAACCGCGGCATGTACAAGGACGGCTGGTGGCTGGCGATGAAGACCGACCGCATCCCGTGGGTGACTCACACCCGAGGCGCTCGCGCCCTACGCGCCGGGGGTCTGGGATCCCGGACGCCGGTCCCGCGGAGCTGTACTACCTCCCCGACGACTTCACGCAGGCGCAACGACCTCGCGGCCGAACACCCCGAGAAGGTCGCACGAGCTCAAGGACCTGTTCTGGGAAGAGGCGGAGCAGTACAAGGTGCTCCCGCTGCTCGCGACGCTCTCGACGTTCTTCGGCATCCTGCCCCCGATCCCGGAGGAGACGACGTTCGAGTTCCGCGGCGATGTCCAGAACGTGATGCCGGGCATGATCCCCCGCGATCTACAACCGCTCGTACGCGATCACCGCAGATCTCGTCGTGCCCGAAGGCGGCGCCGAAGGCGTCATCGTCGCCGAGGCCGACCACCTCGGCGGGTTCACGCTCTTCGTCAGGGACGGCAAGCTCACCCACACCTATTCGATGATGGGCGTGCTCACGTTCACCCAGGTCGCCGAGGAGGATCTCCCGACGGGCGACGTGACCGTGCGCATGGAGTTCGCGGCCGACGGGGCCACGCCGGCGACCGGTGGCGAAGTGACGCTCTTCATCGATGACCGACCCGTCGGCAAGGGGAGGATGGAGCACACCGTTCCGGTCCGGTTCTCCGGCTACGCCGGGATGGACATCGGTCGCGACAACGGCGGGGTCGTGGACCTCAGCTACGAGGACCAGAAGCCGTTCGCGTTCACGGGCACCGTGAAGAAGGTGACATTCGACATCAAGCCCCACCTGTCGGACCAGGACGCCATCGACCTCCACACCGCCGCGCACCACGGGGAGGCCGCGCACGCGTTGTCGGGATGAGCGCACGTAGGCATGAAGGAGGGTGACGAGTGACGACGGCACCGACCGGGGTGAATTCGGCAACGCAGTTCGTGCGATATGCACCGGAGCTCGACGCGGTGAGTGCCGACTTCGAGGCCGACCTCCAGACCGTGGTCGCCGCAGTCGAAACACTACGTGGCCGACTCGGTGACCGGCGAGGGCGCCGGACGCGCCGTTCGGTTCGCTCATGCGAAGGGGTATGGAGTCCTGCGCGCCGAGGTGGAGATCCTCGACGACCTGTCGCCCGACTACGCCCAAGGCATCTACGCCACACCTGGACGTCACGATGCGCTGATTCGCTTCTCGAACGGTGTCGCCCATCTCGGTGCCGATGTGACGCTGTCGAACGCACTCGGGCTGGCGCTCAAGATGTTCGACATCTCTGGAACGACCTTCGTGGACGACGAGCCGGACGCCGGCACGTTCGACTACAACACGATCAACATGCCGGTGTTCTTCTGCAACACCGTGTCGCACTATCTCTTCATCCAGCAGCTGTTCACCGACGCCCCCGAATACTTTGCAAGGGGCAAGGCTGGCATTCATCAACTCCTCACGGAGTTCCTGACGGGGAAGGGAACGCTCGCCGAGAAGGACTGGGCCTGGGACGAGCTCCTCACATTCCTCGGGATGGCTCAGCTCCCCCCGTTGAATCCCTTGCTCGCGACCTACTGGACCATGGGGGCTGTGCGCCACGGTGACCATGTAGCCAAGGTTCGCTTCGCTCCCGTGGGGGCATTTGCTGACGCTGTCGAACATCGCGACATCGATCTGTGGTCCGATGAGGACGCCTACCGGCGGGCGCTCGAGGTGGAGCTGATCGAGCGACCTTTCGAGTTCGACCTGCAGGTGCAGCTCTGCGCGGATCTCGCGCAGATGCCCGTCCAGGACGTGACCGTCGAATGGCAGGAGGCGCTGTCGCCGTTCGTCACCGTGGCCAAGGTGCGGTTGCCGTCGCAGGACATCTCCGGCCCGGACAATCTCGAACGAATGGATGCGTTGTCCTTCACCCCTTGGCGGGTCACGGCCGACCATGCGCCACTCGGCGAGATCCAGAGAGTGCGACGAGAGGTGTACCGGCGCTCGTCGATCACACGCCATCGGCTGAACGGTCAGGAGCGACGGGAGCCACGCAGCGTGTCCGAGGCGCTCGGCGAGGGACAAGACATCTAGACGAACCAGCGATGGCGTTCTCGATGGCCCTGCCTGACCAGAGAAACCTGAGTGGGTGATGCTGGTCTCGAACCAGCGGCCTCTGCCGTCGAGGTCAAGCCGAGGCTGCGCTGCTACGCGTGAGGCGGAGCCTCGAGCTGCCGTGTTGACTCGACAGGCCGAGGGTCGCGACGTCGAACCCGGCGCGCGACCTGGGGGTGGCGGTCCCTGGGGTTCCGGGGCTCCAGGACCCGACGGAACTGCAACATGCCGGCGGCGAACATGGTGACCTCCTCACGCTGCCTGCGGCGAAGGTAGGAGCGGGCTGCAAACCAGGCGCAAACCAGGCGCTTGCCAGGCCCGGATTCGGCGGTCAATCTCCAAGTGGTGAGCCGGTCGTCCCGACTCGGGCCCCCAGTGCCCGGGAACCGCCCCTACGTCCTCCGGCCGCGCCTGCTGGCCACCCTGGCGGGGCGGTTCGATCGGCGCCTCACCACCGTGGTGGCCGGACCGGGCTTCGGCAAGACGGCACTGCTCTCGAGCGCCCTGGTCGAGAACGAGCTCCAGCCGAGAGGAGTCGACGTCTGGCTGCAGTGTCGGCCAGATGACGCCGACGCGGCCGAGCTGGCCGCCGGGCTCTTGGCCGCCCTGGGACGCCAGGCGGAGCCGACGGTCGACGCGGTGGTCGACGCACTGTGGTCCAGGGCTCCCGAGGACGTGGCGGTGGTGCTCGACGATGTCCACGCCATCGCGCCGGCCTCACCGGGCGAACAGGCGATGGTCGATCTACTCGGGGCACTCCCGCGCAACGGGCACCTGCTCCTCGCTGGCCGCCAGCTGCCGCCGCTCCCGGTCTCCCGTCTCCGACTGAGCGACGAGGTGGTCGAGCTGCGCGAGGCCGATCTGGCCTTCGACGACGACGAGTTGGGCCGGTTCGCCGCAGAGCGGGGTGTGGCCTTGGACCTGCTGGCCACAGTCCGCTGGCCCGCGCTCGCCGAGCTGGTCGCCGTCGCTGGCCGTGAAGCCGCCACCGAGTACCTGTGGGAGGAGGTACTCGACCAGATCGATCCCGACCGGCTCGAGGCCATCAGCCGCCTGGCGCTGTTCGACGCGGTCGACGACGACCTGCTTCGGGCGGTCACCGACTCGGACCTGTCGGCGGAGGACCTGTTCGGTGACCTGCCTCTCACCGATCGCCGGCCCGACGGTTCCCTCAGGCTGCACGCCCTCTGGTTGCCCGCTCTGCGCCTTCGGCTCGACGCCGCGATGGAGCGCGACGTGCTCAGGAGGGGGGCGTCGCACCTGCTCGAGCGCGGAGAACTCCGCCAGGCCTTCACCGCGTCGGCGGCCGCCGAGGACATCCACGGTCAGCGGAGCGCCATCCGGTCCGCCGTGGTGAAGCCGCTCGCCCGGACACCGCTTGGCGATCTGCGCTTCCTCGCTGATCGCCTTCCTCCTGGCCCCGACCTCGAAGTCGAGGCAGCGTTGCTACGGGCGCTCCTTTCCCTCAGCGGCTCGGAGGCGACGGCCATCGGATCCTTCGAGAACGCCGCAGAGCTGGCCCGCATGCGCGGCGACGGCGAGGCCGAGTGCGTCGCCCTCTGGCGGCTCTACCAGTCCGAGCTCTGGGCCGGGAGCCGGGACGGGATCCCGGCGATCATGGCCCGCCTTTCCGAACTGGCCGGATCGGGCGAACCGCTGGCCGAGTTGCTGGTCGAGATCGAGTCGTCGGTCGAGCTCGGCCGCCAGCGCCGCCGGGACGATGCCCTGCGCACGATCCACGCCTGCGAGCGGCCGGGCCGAGAGACGGTCCTGGCCCAGACCGTCGACCTGCGCGGCGGGGTGCTCCTCGATCTGGGTTGCCCCGAAGAGGTCGGTCTGCCGACCGCGGCCGACGACCTTGCCTCGGGCCTGGCCGGAGAGGGCACACGAGTCGTGGCCTACGCCACCTGGCTGCGGGGTGACGTCTCGCCCGAGCTGGCGATCACCATCGGCCGGGAGATGGCGTCGGGGATCCGACCGGTCCGCCTCACCCACCAGCAGGTCGCCTTGTCGGGCGTGGTCGCACTCATAGCGGTCCACGCCGGCGACCTGGAGCAGGCGGAGGCGCTGATCGAGCGGGGCGAGAAGCTCGTCGGCCACATCGGGGGCGGCCACGGCGCCAATTTCCTGCGGGTCGCCGAGGCCTCGCTGGCCGTGGCCCGCCACGACGAGCGACGGGCCGCCGGACTGCTGGAGGAGGCCCTGGCCGAGGTCCCCATGGAGGTGCTGCCCGCCCGCTCCTACCTCAACTCCCTACCGCTACTGCATCTCCTGATCCCGGAGGTCCGCCCGATGATCGACCAGGCGAACCTCGGTCCGGCGCTGACGACCGTGCAGGCGATGGCCCGCGCCCTGACGGCCCTGCGGGAGGACGGGGACCCCACCGGTGCCCTCGCCCTGCCGTGGCGCCGTCCCACCCTGCTCCGAGCCCACGTCGCCCCTCCACACCTGGCCGAGCTGGCGGTGGCTGCCGTGATCGGTGGGGTCCCAGAGGCCGAGGCCGTCCTGGGCGAGCTCCCCGATCTCCGTGGCCAGCTGCGGTGGGTGGCGTCAGTGCAGGACGGACCGGTCGCGCAGTGGGCCCACCAGCGGCTGGCGACCATGCCGACCCGGCCGTCCCATTCCCTGCGCGTCGAGGTCCTCGGCGGGCTGCGCCTGTTCCGAGACGGCGTGCAGGTGGTCGACAAGGAATGGAAGCGCGAGCGGGTGCGGCAGATGCTCTGCTTCCTGCTCAGCCATCCGCAGACGACCCGGAGAGAGGTCCTGACGGCCCTGTGGCCCGAGCTCGACGAGCGCAGCGCCTCGGCCAACCTCCGAACCAACCTCGGGCACCTCCAGCGGGTCCTCGAGCCCGATCGAGCGCGTCGCGAGGCGGCGTGGTTCGTCCGCAGCGATGGCGAGCGCCTGGTGCTCACCTCCGAGGGACTGGAGAGTGACCTCGCCCGGTTTGACGCGCTCACCGAGGACGGTCGGAAGCTGGAGGAACGAGGCGTCCCGGGTGGCGCGCTCTCGTGCTACCTGTCGGCGATCGAGCTGTACCGGGGCGACTACATGGCGGGACTGGACGACCGCTGGATCATCTACGAGCGCATCAGGCTCCGCTCACTGTTCGTCACGACCGCGGTGCGCTCCGGCGAGCTCCTCCTCGCCCGGGGCGAGCCCGAACAGGCCCTCCGGCGGGCCGACGAGGTGACCGCGATCGACGAGCTGGCGGAGCGGGGGCACCGGCTACGGGTTCGGGCCCTACTCGCGATGGGGGACCGGAGCGCGGCCCGGACGAGTGCCGAGCGCCTGCTCAGCGTGTTGGCCGAGGCGGGCCTGGAGCCGGAGCACGACACCCGGCGCCTGCTCACCCCGCTGGGGCTGACGGCCTGATCCGGCTCCCTGCCGGATGTCCCTCCGGCAACAGCCACGGCGACCGCAGGTCGAGATTCGAGTAGTACCTCTTGGTGGGCGATACTGGTTTCGAACCAGTGGCCTCTGCCGTGTGAAGGCACGCGACACGATCGCGAGAACCCCGGGATTCCGGGGTTTCCCCAGGTCAGCGCCCGGTTCGGACTGACCGTTGGTGACCGCCAGTGACCATCGTTGACCACCATTTCGTGGTCTGTTTGTGGTCTGAGAACCGACTTCCTCGACCGCGCGGCCCACGAGCCTCTGCGGGCGTTCGGCGCTGGCCAAATTTCCCCGTGCGGAGCAGTCCAAATGGTGACCGGACACGGGCACCCACGACGCTGGGTAGGTCCACACCCTGGAGTCCCGACGAGGGGCGTGCGACGATTGGCCCATGGGCACGTCGGTGTCCAGACGTGGAGGGGACCGTACCGTGAGGCTCGTTTTCGGTCGTGTGGTCGTGGTGTGGGTCGTTCTGGTGATGGCCGCCTGCTCCTCGTCGGGTGGTGACGACGACGGGTCGGCGTCGGATCCGCAGTCGTCGACGTCGGCGACCGTGGCGAGCACCACGACGGCCAGCGCCGGTCAAGTCGCCGAGTCCTTCGACATCGGTGGTGGCCAGCAGCTCTACCTGGAGTGTGAGGGCGAGGGTTCGCCCACGATCCTGCTGGAGGCCGGTGACGAGTCGGGCATCGAGGACTGGCGCTCGGTCATGCCGGGCCTCGTCACCGAGACGCGTACGTGTGCTTACGACCGCGCTGGGACGGGCCGGAGCGACGCGGCGACCGGCTGCCGCCAGCTCGAGGACCTCTTGGGAGACCTCCAGGCCCTGCTCGACGTGGCCGGCATCGACGGCCCCTACGTCCTCGTCGGCGCATCGGGCGGCGGCTACCTGATGGCCGGCCTCGCAGCTCGGCATCCCGCCGACGTGGCCGGCCTCGTCCTGGCCGAGACGCCACAGGCGATCAACCTCGCCGAGGTGCCGCCTGAGGTCATCTCGGAGATCGCCTGCGACTCCCCGAGCAACGTGGAGCACCGTGACTACGCCGCCGTCGAGCACGCTGTGTGGGACGACCGGCACGAGATTGGTGACTTTCCCATGGTCGTCATCTCGAACGACTACGGCCCCGACGCCGCCGACCCCGGCGAGCGCACCAACGCGCAGGACCAGCAAGGCTGGCTGGTCCTGAGTCCGGGCTCCCGCCAGGTGGTCGTGACCTCCGGCCACGACGTGCCGATCAACGAGCCCGACCTCGTCGTGGACGAGATCCTGGGCGTGTTGGAGGACGCTCGGAGCTGACCCCGGATGGTACGAACGCCACCCGGCTACCGCCGGGAGCGGTGGCCGGCGGAGTCGACCTGTTCAGGCAGGCGTGGTGGCGGTGGCGGATGAGAGCCCGGCGACACCGTCGGTTCGTCCTGACCAGGGGAAACGCCTAGTGGGCGATACTGGTTTCGAACCAGTGGCCTCTGCCGTGTGAAGGCACGCGACACTGTCGTGAGAACCCCGGGATCCCGGGGTTTTCCCAGGCCACAGCCCGATTCGGACCGACCGCCAGTGCCCATGGGTGACCACCGTTTCGCTGTCTGCTTGTGGTCTGGTGGAGAGATTTTCTGGAGAGTTCTGGCCTCTCGTTCGTTGTAGAGGGGTGTGATGAGCGCCGATGCCCACGTTCCGGCGAAGGTGTTCGATGACGTCGGCTTCGACGAGTTCCCGTGGTCTTCGGCTACCTGCTGCGGCTGTGTCACGAGCGAAGAGCGCGGCGAGGGTGCCCGGACCAGATGTTGGTGGTCATCTGAAAGAGCCCGTCTGTATCGAGAAGTTGGAACCCGATACGGCGATCGGCACCGATCACCGATGTTCCGCGCGCCCCAAACCGCTGGCCTCGCCCGATGGGCCTGCGACGAGCGGGGGCTCGCGGAGAACCGCCTCGGCCAACGCTCTGGCGTGTCGGAGGTCTCTGCCGATGACCGACACCTCCCCCAGGACCGTCGCGAAGACGTCTTCTGGTCCCTGCACCTCCGCCCCGATGTCCACGTCCACATCCAGCTCGACGAACGTGCGCTCGTCGCCCTGGAGCTCAGCGAAGGGCATCGCAACGAGGCGTCCGCTCGCCGGCGCATGGACGAACGCGTCGACGACCCCTGCTTGCGGCCGGCGGCTGGGCTTGACCTTGAGAGGCAGGTCGAGGCTGCTGCGCAGCTGCGCCTCCACCAGGTCGACGGCCCACACCGCTTCGACGTAGTTCCAGATCCGTCCTCCGCCCAAGCGGGCGTTCACCTCGACGATCCGCGGGCCGCGACTGGTGCACTTGCCCTCCACATGTAGGACCCCGCGGTGCAGCCCGAAGCCCTGCACGGTCCGCACGACGAGGTCGACGAGCCGGCGGACCTCCTTGCGATCGTGATCGGCCGGGCAGTGCAGGCCGGTCTCCTGGAAGGATGGCTCGGCTGTGGGCCAGTTCTGCGACACACTCGAGAAGAGGCACGCACCGTCGTGCATGACGAGGTCGACGTCGAACTCCACACCGTCGAGGTACTCCTCGAGCAGGAGGTCGTTCCCGGTACGGAATATCCCGTCGCTCTCGGGGCCGACGACGCTGCGCACGAGCGAATAGACCTTCGGCAGCGACTCGAGGTCGTCGACCCGAACACAACCCATCGCAGATGCGCCGAACTCGGGCTTCACGACGGCGGGGAAGCCAACGTAGGCCGCCGCGGCGAAGAGCTCGTCGAGCGAGCGCACGCGGCGCGCCCGCGGCGTCGGGAGCCCGAGCCCCTCCGACAACTCTCGGGTTCTGACTTTGCTACGGGCCGCATCCACCGCATCCGGGGGGTTCGTCGGAAGGCCGAGAGCGGCGGCGACTCGGGCGGCGACGCACACGCTGTCCTCCCAGAACGTCAGCACTCCGTCGGGTCGGATGGTCGCGCGGTCCAAGGCATCGAGCACCGTGCGTGCGTCCCGGTCAGCATCGCCGACGATGGGGGCGGCCACCCACGACTCCACGATCCCCTCGGACATGAGCGACTCGGACCAGTGACCCGGCTCGTCGATGAGCACGACACGCGCACCGAGCTCGGCCATCCTGGAGTAGGCGCGTCGCTTGCCCTCGTAGCCCGCTCCGACCACTGCGACCGTTGCGCCGTCCACAGTCACGACTCCGCCCATGCCGGATCGTCCACCAGGGGCTTGGCGCCCTCGGGTGACACGTCGGCCCGTCTCTGGTGGGCGGAGCGATCGAGTGCGGACAGCACGGTCGGGGCGGACTGCAGTGCGTCGAGCAGGACGTCGCCCTCCAAACGGAGCAGGGTGCTCGGTACCTCGGTGGTCACGCTGGCGTTGCGGGGTGCCTGGTCCAACAGTCCTCGTTCTCCGAAATGGTCCCCCGGCCCGAGGTGAGCGATCTTCTCGTCCTTGCGGTGGACCACCACACGTCCGTCGATGACTGCGTAGAAAGCGTGAGAGGGGGCCCCCTCCACGACGATGTCGACCCCGGACGGCAGCGGGAAGATCTGTGCCGCAGAGGCGAGCTGCTCGAGCAGGGCGAGTGGGGCACCGGCAATGATTGGGAGCTCCCGGAGGACATCCACGCGCGACGCCAGTGCCTGAGCCCGCTCGCGGCTGAGCGCATCGAGCCCGCTCAAGCCGGAGCTGACCAGGAGGATGACCGCCAGCGACGCTACGCCGAGGACGATGAGGCTGGTGGTGAGCGACGTCCACGCGATGATCAGTGGGGCGAGTGCGGCCCCGCAGATCATCGCCCCGACCGAGAGCGCGTCGACCACTCCCATCACGCGACCGAGGACATCCGCCGGCACGACGCGGGCGAGCGCCGTCTCCGCGACCACCTCGCACGCTACGAAGCCGGCGCCTCCGAGCACGGTGGCAATCAACGCAAGAGCGCGGTCGTCGGTCGCTGCGTAGGCGAGTTGCGTCGCCAGGAACACGCCGGCCGTGGCGACCACGATGGCCGACACCCGCACGCTCGCGGCGAGCCGGCCGTTGATCACCGCACTCGCCAGCCCACCCAGGCCCGCCGCGGCGAGGAGGATCCCGTACCCCTCCGCGCCGAACCCGAGCTCGCTCTCGGCATACAGCACCAGCTGCACGGTCTGGGCTCCGTAGGTGAACTCCACGACGCCGAGGACCAGAAGGAGCGGTCCGACGAAGGGGGTCAGGCGAACGGCCTTCAACCCGTGGCGCAGCTGCGCGATCGCGCGCTCCCCGCACGCGCTTCTGTAGTCGGTCGCCGGCGAAGCGTCGCGATCAGGGCTGCAGACAAGGCGAACGTGCCCGCGTTGACGATGAAGGCGACGGAGTCGGGCGCCACCACGAGCAGGACCGCGCCGAGAGCCGGCCCGACGACCACCCCGAGGTCCTGAACCGTGTGCAGCAATGCGTAGGCCGGCCCGAATCGTGACTCGCCGACGAGCCTCGGCAGTAGCGCCAGGGCGGCGGGCCGT
The DNA here is from genome assembly GCA_963748285.1 of uncultured Microthrixaceae bacterium. Taxonomy (GTDB): domain Bacteria; phylum Actinomycetota; class Acidimicrobiia; order Acidimicrobiales; family DATDAH01; genus DATDAH01. The sequence goes on along the minus strand of CAVVIF010000008.1, from coordinate 10,308 downwards.
TCCGCACTGCCCGCTGCAGAGGCCAGCGCCGTCAACGCGATGACCAGCAGAACCGGGCCGTCCACGACCACGACGGCGGCGAGCCCGATCATCAGCAGGCACCGCACCAAGTCGCCGACCAGCAGCACCGTGCGCCGGTCGTAGCGGTCGGCGATCACACCGCCGACGGGTCCGAGCAGGACAAAGGGCAACAGTCGGCAGATCGTGGCCGCGCCCACCCAAGCCGCCGAGCCGGTGGCCTCGTAGACGTAGCCCAGGAGTACGGCGTTGTAGAGCCAGTCGCCCAGTTGCGAGGCGGCGCTCGCGCCGATCAGCGCCCGCGCATCGGGCACGCGGAGAACATCGCGATACACACCGGACGTGCTCAAGGGCAACGCACGCTAGTCCACGATCGGCGGTGATTCGCTCGCAAGCGTGTTGCCAAAATCCGGCAACAGCTCGTGCCGGCACGACCGGCCGGGCCGGAGTTCCACGCAGCGCCGATCCAGGCCTGCCGAGGAGCGCTGGGGGGTGTGTGGGGATGCTGGTTTCAAACCAGTGAGCTGCCGTGTGAAGGCACGCCACACCTCTGGGGGAACCCCGTAGTCCAGGTTGTCGCCAGGTTCAGACGCTCATTCGGGCTGACCGCCAGTGACCATGAGTGACCACCATTTCGTGGTCTGTTCGTGGTCTGGCGACAAAGATCTCTCGCCGTGGGGGATCATCGGCAGTCCCGCACGTCGCCGCAGTGGCTGTGCCGCCGTGCTCGTGCGCGCCGAGGTGACGGGGCGCTAAAGCACCTTGCGCATGTGCACGTCGTCGGGCTCGAGTTCGAACAGCTCGCCAGCGGTTCCGCCATGGGCTGGACGCCGCGACCGAGGTAGTCCCCGCCGGAGTGTTTCGGCGTCGCTGACACGGAACGGGCTTCCTCGTCACCGAGCTGCTGGTTGAGCCGCGTGGACTCGACGAGGTCGGTGAACAGGACGGTGACCGTCCCCTCGGGGCGCTCCGACGTGTTCACCCCATCCCCCCAGCTCGGCCTGCCGAGGGTAGTGCGACCGTCAGGCGGACCAGTCGAGGAGGAGGGCAGGCGGTGGGCCGTCGGCCGGGGCCCTGAGGTCGACGCCGGTCACGTCAAGGACCCGCCCGACGAACCACGTCATGAACTCGGAGTCGTCGGTGGCGAGGTCGGCGAACGCCTTCTCCGGGTCCCCTTCGAACCACACGAGCATGAAGCTGCCCATGGGGGTCTCCTGCATCGCCCAGGTCTCCCGGGAGTTGCCGGAGCGGATGTGGTGGGCCGCGAACCCCTCGAGTCGAGCCCCGGTGGTCTCCGCTGCGAACGCACGAGCGTCCTCCTCCTTGCCGGGCCGGATCGGGAAGATCCCGTTGAACACCGTCATGTCTGTCTCCTCGGACGTCGGAGCCGCATCGTCACCCGAGGTCGTTACAGCGGTGCATCACCGCCGCGCAGCTGGGCGCACTGGGCGGCGACAAGCGCAAGGCCGCGCTCCTCGGCGATCGCCTGCGCCCTGTCGAGGCCGGCGATGGCACCGGCGTCGAGGGCTCCCCTACGCCGCGACCGGGACCGGGCGAGCGCCACCAGGGTCGTGGCTTCGTGGTACTCCCACCCGAACGCGCGGCTCACGTCGAGCGCCCGTTGGAGGTGCTCGTCGGCCAGGTCGTGGTCGCCCGTCAACGACGCCAGCTTCCCCAAGTAGGCGGCGATGTGGCCCTGGGAGGTGGCCCCGTTGAACGCGACCTCGTGCTGGTAGGGCTCGAGGATCGGATACAGGTAGCGAGCCGGCGCCGAGGCCTCGAGCTCGATCGCCAGCACGGCGTAGCCGATGATCGCCGTCATCCAGGTGTAGTCCTCGGCGACGTGGGCGAATCCGGCCGATGCGCCCGCGTCGAGCACGGTGGCGGCCTCGTCGGTCCGGCCGACCGCGCAGCACCCGATGGCGTGGGCCAGCCGGAAGGGGAGGACGTCGGGGTTGGCCGCCAGGACGTCCTCGAGCAGGGGCATCAGCTCCTCGTAGCGCCCGGCGAACGAGCGGAGCACGAAGAGCTGGGCGGCGTACAGCGAGAAGGCGTCCGGCTCCCCGATCCGGGTGCCCATCTCGACCATGCGCCCGCAGAGCTCGTCGGCGTCGTCGAGTCGGGCCCGCATGGTCAGGTCGAAGACCTCCGTCAGGCCGACGATCCACTGCAGGGTCGGCTGGCCCAGCTCGGCGGCCAACGCCTGCATCCGGCCGAGGGCCGCCGTGCTGCTGGCGACGTCGGCGGACTCCACGGCCACGTTGAACGCGGCGCGGCTCGTCCAGAACTGGAGGTAGCGGTCGTCGGTCGCGGCCGCCGCCGTGGCCGCCCGATCGGCCAACCGGCGGCGGAGCGGGAGCGCGCCGGGGCCCCACAGGGCGAACTGCAGCGCCGAGATCATGCGGGGCAGGGCGGACGCGTCGCTGCTGCGCTCCACGAGCTCGATGGCCTCCTGGGCCACCTGTCGACGCAGCTCGGCCCTCGGACTGTTGACGAGCTGCAACGCGTAGATCGACAGCAGGGTCGCGGACGTTGCCGTCTCGTTGCGGTCGACGACGGCGAGGGCGGCCTCGACCAGGGCGAGCACCTCGTCGTCCACCGCGCCGACCCGCACGAGCATGTGCTCGTCGGCGAGCGCAGCCCGCACCAACACGTCGACGGCCCCGGCCCGTTCGGCCAGCCTCCCGGCCTCGATCACCGTGCTGCGCGCCGCCGGGTCGCCTGCCCGGCGCTGGGCCACGCCGAGGCGCACCAGGAGGTCGGCCTCGACCTCGCCCGGACGGCCGAGGGCACGAGCGTGCTCGAAGGCCCGCCGGAACCACGAGGCCGCTTCCGCAGGGGCCAGGTCCTCGAGGGCGACATCGCCGGCCGCCGCTGCCCAGTGCAGGGCCTCCGGGAGCGCCCGGGCACGCTCCCAGTGGCGGGCGAGGTCGACGACGACGGACCGGGACGGCGGATCGGCCCCCTTCTGGAGGACGGTGGCGGATCGTTCGTGCAGCAGCCGTCGCCGCGATCCGTCGAGCTCGGAGTACAGGGCGTGGGCGACGAGCGCGTGGGAGAACCGGAACGTGCCCGGCGCCCCCGGGTCGCCGTCGAGCAGGCCGGCATCGACGGCTGCATCCACCGCCGACCGCACGTCATCCTCGTCGTCGTCGGCCACGTCGACCAGCAGCGCTTCGGAGAACTCGGTTCCGAGGACGGAGGCGACGCCGAGCAGGTCCGCAGGGCCCGGCCCGAGCGAGCGGACGCGGTTCCAGAGCAGGTCGCGCAGACTCGGCGGCACCAGCTGGCGGGCGTCGAACCCTGCAGTCAGCCGGAGCGCACCGTCGTCCTCGGCCTCCAGCTGGCCGGAGTCCACGAGGTGGCGCACGAGGTGAGCCGCGTACAACGGGTTGCCCGCCGTCTCGGCGCGGAGGTCTTGCACGACCTCGGGGGCCGGCCGGCCCGTCGTGCTCGTGATCGAGGTGACGAGATCGGTCAGCTCGGCCTGGTCGAAGCCGCCGAGCACCACCCGGCGGGCGCCGGCGCCGTCGAGGTCGGCGAGCGTTCGCCTCAGGTGGTCCGACGGGTCCTCGCCGACGTCGCGCCAGCTCAGGACGAACAGGACCGGGGCGTCCGCCAGGGCGTCGCACAGGTGGCGGAGGAGCAGGAGTGCGGTCGGCTCTGCCCAGTGCAGGTCGTCGAGGATCAGGACGAGGGGCCCAGGATCGGCCACGCGACGGAGGAGGTCGGCCACGGCCTCGAAGAGCTGGAACCGCTCGGTGGCGTCGTCGCCACCCGTCGGCGGTGGCGCCCACAGGCGGACCGAGAGGTTCGGGGCGATCCGCTGGAGGTCGCCGCCACGACGCTCGGTGTGGCGGCGGAGCAACGCCATGGGGGCATGGTCGACGATGGCACCGACGATGCTGCGGAACGGCTGGAGCGGAATTGAGTCGCCTTCGGTGCACCGGCCGTACACGACGGTCGTGCCGTTGCGGCCGTGGTGGGCGCGGGCGAAGGATCCCAGCAGGGTCGTCTTGCCGATGCCGGCCTCCCCGCTCAGGAGCAACGCCGTCGACGAGCCGGCCCGGGTCTCCACCAGGGCCCCCTCCATCCAGGAGCGCGGGCCCCGCCGCCCGATCAGCTCGGGGGCAGCGGTGAGCACGGGGGCCAGGGGCAGCTCGAGCGGGGGGGCGGCGGTCGGCACCACGGCCCGGTCCTCGTGCGTCCCGGTCCACCCCGCGGCCACCTGCCGTTCGATCGACCGCACGGCGTCGGACGGTTCGGTGCCGGTCTCCTCGGAGAGGTACGCCCGGTAGGCCTGGTACGCCGCCAGGGCGTCCGCCTGCCGACCGACGCCGGCCAGCGCCTGCATGAGCAGGCCTCGTGGGCGATCCCGCCGCGGGTCCCGGAGGACGTGCGCCTCCAGAGCCACCACCGCGTCCGCCGACCGGCCCCGGGCGATCAGCACCTCGGCCCGGTCCTCGACGGCGATGGCCCGGAGCTCGTCGAGCCGGGCCGCTTCCGCCTCGGCCCACGGCTCGTGTCGGAACTCGTCGAGGGCATCGCCCCGCCAGGACGAGAGCGCCTCCTCGAGCGCCGCCAACCGGTCCCCCTGATCGGCGCCACCCGCGATGAGCGCCGTGGCCAGGGCGCTGTCGACCGCACAGGTGAGCCGGTAGCCGACGGCCTCGGTGACGATCGTGTCCTCCCCGACCCGCGCCCGGACCCGTGAGAGCGCCGTGCGCAGCCCGCCCGACGACGTCCCGAGGGCCTCGGCCAGGTGGTCGGCGCGCCGGGTCTCGCCCCCGGCGACTGCCAGGAGGGCGAGCAGGCGCCGTTGGGTCGCGCTCGGGGAGGTCGACGATCTGTCCTTCGGCCGTGACGAACCCCACCGGTCCGAGAAGCCGGACCTGCGCTTTCGTCACGGACCGATTGTCCCATGGCGCCAGGTGATGCGGAGGTGCAACACCCCGCCGTCAGGGTTGCGGGGCGACGCAGGGTCGCCCATGACCAGGAGGCAGACCATGCCGAAGTACCTCGTTCTCGCCGACTACAACACCGAAGGCATCAAGGGGATCCTCGACAAGGGCGGCACCAGTCGTCGGGATGCGCTCGAGGCGCTCTGCGATTCGGTGGGCGGGACGCTTGAGAGCTTCTACTTCGCGTTCGGCGACACCGACGCCTACGTCACCGTCGACCTGCCGGACAACACGACGGCGGCCGCGCTGTGCATGACCGCCGCCGCGAGCGGCCTGGTGAGCGTGAGCACCGTGGCGCTGATCACGCCCGAAGAGGTCGACGCCGCCGGGGAGGCCTCCGTGGTGTACCGCCCACCGGGTTCCTGACTCCAGCCCGCGACCGACGCGCCGAGGTGCGGCGGGGCCTGGGGACTGGGGGACTCCACCGACCAGGGGATCAGACGCAGGTCACGCGAGTCCCAGCTGCCGCATCAGCGAAGCCACCTCCAGCATGGCCCAGCCACGACGCGCCTTGTCGTGGTCGAACTCCCAAAGACTCAGGCCGGTGACCTCGATCTGCTTGCCGGTCGCCGGGATACCGAAGAACTCACCTTCGTGCGTCCCGGTCTGCCGCCACCGGCACACCAGTCGGTCATCGGTCGCAAACCGATCATCGAGAACCACGTGGAAGTCCGGGAAGGCACAGAAGCTCGCTTCCAGCGACGTGCGGAAGGCGTCGATCCCCACGATCGTCTCGCCGCCCGCGAAGAGTTCGATGGTCTCGTGCAGAAATTCATGGTGGTGTGAAAGGTCGTGGCGATTCTCTGCTTCCGTCCACCTGCTGTGGGTCGCCAGGTTCTCGACTGCCCCCATGATCCCTCCACCGCCCGAGCAGACCCGAGGTCCGCTCTGGCTCCGTCGTAGCATGCTCGCCTGGGAGCGAGGGCACCAACCCGTTGGCAGATCCCTCTGCCCAGCCGAGTAGAGCGCGGCTTCACCCTGCGGTGGACGGCGCCTCGCCGCACGGCTCGCTCGAAGGGCAAGCTGATCGAGTGGGCGATACTGGTTTCGAACCAGTGGCCTCTGCCGTGTGAAGGCACGCGACTCAATGGCGAGAAGGCCGGGATTCCGGGGTTCTCCAGGGCAGCGAGCGGTTCGGACTGAGCGTCGGTGACCACTGTTGACCACCAGTGACCACCTTTTCGTGGTCCGGATGTGGTCTGGCGACAAGGATCTCGCGCCGTGGAGGGGTCAGCGACTAAACGTTTCGGGGGGCTGCGGCGTGTAACGGCCGTGGACGTCGTCACGGTGCCTTCCGACTACGTCGCCCCGACCTTCGAGTCGTTCTTCGCAGCCGACTACGAGCAGGTCGTCGGGCTGGCCTTCGTGCTCTGCGGACGGCGGGTCGTGGCCGAGGAGGTGGCTCAGGACGCCTTCGTCCAGGCCTACCGGCGTTGGTCGGTGGTGTCGGGCTACGACGATCCCGGGGCCTGGGTGCGGCGGGTGGCGGTGAACCTGGCCACGTCGACCCTGCGGCGACGGGCCCGGGAGCTCCGGGCGGTGACGCGGCTGGCTGGCCGACCGTCCCCCGTCGCCGAGCTGGTGGTCTCCGACGAGGCCTTCTGTGAGGCCGTGCGCCAGTTGCCAAAGCGTCAAGCCCAGTGCGTCGCCCTCCATTACCTGGAGGACCGGTCGGTGGCCGACGTCGCCGCCCTGCTTGACATCGCCGAAGCAACCGTCCGGGTCCACCTCCACCAGGGCCGAGCAGCCCTGGCCGCTGTCCTCGGAGAGGAGAACAACCGATGAGCCTCGACGAGCGGGCCCGGGACGTGTGGGCCGAGATCAGTCAGCAGGTGGCCAGCATCGAGCGGCCGAGCGCCGGTGTGATTGCCCGCCGCTCCCGCCGGGGCCGGGTGGCAACCGGGTTGGCCACCCTCGCGGTCCTCGCTCTCGCCGGCGTCGGAGTGGCCGTCGCCCTCCAAGAGGACCCCGTGCCCACGCGCCTGGATGTGACCCACGACCCCGAACCCACGGCGACGACCGCCGACCCGGATGCGGCGGTGGTCGACTTCCCGAACCTGACGACGACCTTCGTCTCGCCGAGAAACGGTTTCTCGATCCAGCATCCGGACGGGGTCGCGCTCACACGGGCCAAGCAGCTCTGGGGGTTCAGCGAGCAGGTCGACGACGGATTCGATGTCGTGGATACCGGCTCGGCCGCCGTCTTCAAGGGTGCGTCGACAGAGTTTCCGATTCGGGGTGAGGTGAACCCGGGTGAGGTCCTGGACGAGGTCTCCATCGATGAGCGAGTCGACGACTACCTCTCCGAGGTCCTTGTCCTGCCTGACGGCTGTGGTGTCCCTCGCAGCCAGCAAGCCGAGATCACCATCGACGGGCAGCCGGGCAGGATCGCCGAGTGTCCGAACCACATCGAGGCCACCATCGTCGACGCCGGGCGGCTGTATCTCTTCACCCTGTCGCACGACCGCACTGACGCCAGAGCGGTCTTCAACGCCTTCACCGCCACGATCGACCTGACCCCGGACACCGCGGTCGAGTTCCCGGGCCTGACGACGACCTTCGTCTCGCCGACCTACGGCTACTCCTTCAAGTATCACGACAGGGGGGGCTCGCGCCGGCCACGGAGCACTGGGATCCCGTCAACCAGCAGTTCGACGTCGACTTCGACGACCGATTCGATGCCGTGGAGACCGGCTTGAGCGCCTATTTCGAGGGCGCGTCGACAGAGATTCCGGACGGGGTCTCGATCGATGAGTGGGTCGACGAATACATCTCGCCTGGCGACGGATGCGGTGTCCCTCGCAGCCAGCAAGCCGAGATCACCATCGACGGGCAGCCGGGCAGGATCGCCGAGTGTCCGAACCACATCGAGGCCACCATCGTCGACGCCGGGCGGCTCTATCTCTTCACCCTGGGGCACGAGCGCGGTGACGCCAGGGCATTCTTCGACGCCTGGGTCGCCACCATCGACCTGCAGCCGGAGGCGTCGGCGGAGCCCTAGATGGACCCGGCCGGGACAACTAGGCGTTTGTTCGCCCGCGCAGCAGGTTCCTGAGTGGGCGATACTGGTTTCGAACCAGTGGCCTCTGCCGTGTGAAGGCACGCGACTGGTTACGAGAACACTGGAATTCCGGGGTTTCCCAGGTCAGGCGCAGGTTGGGATTGACCGCCATTGACCGCCGGTAACCATGGTTGACCACCGTTTCGTGGTCCCCTTGTGGTCCGGGCGCGGCGTTCGTGCCGAGCTAGGGTCAGGACGGTCCGCCAACAGTGGTTGGACGAGGCCGACATGTTTCCAGGGCGGGGGCGCACTTCAGGAAGACCGATCGCTGCCTTCCGGTGACTTCGCGTGACGTGTCGGAGACGGCCGGCCCATGCGTGCCCTGGGCGAGGTGGCTGCAGCTTGTCGGGGTTGATGATCGCCCGAGCGCGGAGATGTGGCCGTCGTCGGTGATGTCGAGCGCGAGGACCCGCTCAACTTGCCGGCGGCGTCGGACCGCAGGACGCCGGGTTGGCCGTTGACCAGGACCTGAGTGACCAGCCGCCGAACGGCTCGGCGGCCGCATCACCTTGAGCAGCAGCCGGGCGACCCGGCTCGGCCGTAGACCGGCGGGCGATGGCGCGACCCACCGCCACCATCGGCGTGGACCATGACGTCGTGGGCGAGCAGCTCCTCGAGGCGTCGCAGGTCGCCGCTGGCAGCGCGGCCACGAAGCGGTTCGCCAGCTGCTCACGCCGTTCCGGTGACGCCTCGAAGCGGGGCCGACCGTCATCCACGTGCTTCCGCGCTCTGGACACGAGCTCGCCGCGTTCTCCTCGCCAGTTCCGATGATGTCGGCGATCTGCTCGTAGGGTAGTCGAAGACTCGCGCAGAAGGAAGGCGGCCCGCTGCTCGGGTGTCAGGCGCTCGAGCAACACCAGGAACGCCAGGACAACGAGTCCGCGGCCTCGGCCTGGCCGGCTGGGTCGTTTGCCCCTCGTCGACAAGCGGCTCGGGCAACCACTCGCCTACGTAGGTCTCCTCGGACACGCGCCGATCGCAGTTGGTCGATGCACAACCGGGTGACGACCGTGGACACGAACGCGTGGCGATTCGATCCGTCGCCCTGCGCGCAGCCTGAGGTGCGTGCGCAGCAGCGCTTCCTGCACGATGTCCTCGGCCTCGCTCACCCTGCCGAGCATCCGGTAGGCGACGGCGAACGCCGCGGGCCGGAGCTCCTCCAGGTTCGTCACCCCCGACATGGTCTCAGACGAGCGCATCGGATCTACCCGAGACCCTCGGCGAAGCCCTGTCGCCAGCTGGGATAGCGGAGCGCCAGTCGAGCTCGCGCTTGGCCTTGGCGTTCGAGGCGCCGCGCGCCTTGGTCATCATCGCTGTTGCCGCCTCACCGGCCGCCAGCCGCCCGAACCAGCGGGGCACAGCCTCGGCGGGTTGGCCCCCAGCGCGTGGCCAGTGCCGGGAGCCATCGCACGGGGGCGGGGTCGTCGTCGACGATGTTGTAGATGCCGGGTGGCCGCGCTCGACGGCGGCGACGGTCGCCGCCGCGGCGTCCGACGTGGACGTGGACCACACGCCACCGCCGCCGCCGACGATCGGGAACCGTCGCTGCGGATCGGCCCGGACATCACGGCATCCGGCGCCGAGCTGATCGCGGTCCCGGCCGTAGAAGCTGCCGTAGCGCAGCGCGAGTCCCTCGCCCCACGTATCGTCGTCACCGCCCGCTCGAGGTAGAGGTAGCTCGCCTGCGCCGCCGCAGCGCGGCCGGTGGGTCGTCGGGGATCGAGGGGATCGTCCTCGGTGTACACAGGCCCGCCGGTCCGGCCGAAGCGGAAGGCCGCGAAGCTCTGCGCCACGAAGCGCCGTGCCCCCACGGCGCAGCCGGCGGCCAGGAGGTGATCGGTCGCCTCGGTACGCAGTCGGTTGGTCATGACCGGCGCGGGAGAGCGGTCGGGGTGGCGCATGTCGCGAGCGCTCAGCGTCCCCGACAACGCCGTGAGCTGATGCACGATCACCTCCGGCTCCGCCTCGCCCACCGCCTTCGGCCACGGCGTCGGGATCGAGCGCATCGGCGACCACCGGCTGAGCCCCGAGATCGCGCAGTCGATCCTGCTTCGACGGTGTCTTGGTCATGGCCACGACGTCGTGGCCGGCGGCTACCAGCTTGGGGACCAGTTGTACGCCCAGCGCACCCGAAGCCCCGGCAACGAAAACCTTCATGGCGAACTCCTGACTCGCTTCCTCGTTCACCACTAGAGACGAGATGGCGCCTCCACCTGTGACACTGCCCCGCCCCACGGAGGCGACGATTCGACAGGACCCGCAGCGGGG
>CAVVIF010000007.1:0-328302 GCA_963748285.1 uncultured Microthrixaceae bacterium | reverse complement strand
TGGCACCGGTACTGTTAGCCAGCCAGCCAGACGACGGATGGAGGAGCGGTGTTTCCATTCTGGGAGATAGCGATCGCGCCGGTGCTGGAGGCCGCAGGCGCGACCAGGATCACCGAGATCGGCGTGCTGGCGGGCCAGACGACCGAGTTGATGCTGAAGCGGCTCGGCCCCAAGGCCGAACTGCACGTGATCGACCCGGTGCCCCAGTTCGATCCGTCCGAGCACGAGCGCCGCTTCAAGGGTCAGTACATCTTCCACCGGGACCTCAGTCTCAACGTCATCAAGACGCTGGAACCGATGGACGCCGTCCTCATCGACGGCGACCACAACTGGTACACCGTCTACCACGAGCTCCAGCAGATCGCCCACGTCTCGGCCAACGCGGGCGCGCCGCTGCCGGTGCTGATCCTCCACGACGTGTGCTACCCGTACGGGCGGCGCGACCTCTACTACGTGCCCGAGCAGATCCCCGACGCCTACCGACAGCCCTACGCCCAGCGGGGCATGATCCCCGGGCGCCAGGACCTGGCTCGCGCCGGTGGGCTCAACCCCAGCCTGTACAACGCCATCGACGAGGGCGGGCCCCGCAACGGCGTCATGACCGCGCTCGAGGACTTCATCGAGGAGCACGACGAGCCGCTGCGCCTCGTGGTGCTCCCCGTCTACTTCGGGCTGGCCATCGTGGCCGCGGAGGAGCGGGTGGAGCGCCAGCCCGAGCTGGCCCGGGTGCTCGACGAGCTCGAGGGGATCGAGACCCGGGACGCGCTCCTCGAGCTGTCCGAGGAGACCCGGATCAAGAGCCTGCTCTTCCAGCACAACGTGTTCCACACCCGCGAGCGCCAGCTCCGGGAGGGGGCGGCGCGCCACCTCGACCTGCTGAAGGGGGCGCTCCTCGACGACCACTACCTCGAGAACGAGGCCCGCATCGACTACCTCCTGCTCTGCCTCGAGCACGGCCGGCCCCTCGACCCCCGCAAGCTCCGGGACCCGGAGCGCAACCTCAAGGACCGCCTCGTCCTGATCCGCCGCAGCCGTGAGCACGGCGGCGACCGCGACGGCGGCGAGACCGGCGCCGGCTACTTCCCCTACACCGACATGGGCCGCACGCGACTCAACGCCCTCCAGGACCACCTCGACGTGATCCGCGAGGAGCGGGTCGAGGGCGACCTGGTGGACTGCGGCACAGGAAGGGGCGGCGGCGCCATCTTCATGCGCGGCTACCTCGAGGCCCACGGCATGGAGCTGCCCACGGTCTACGTGGCCGACCCCTTCAAGGCGGCCCGGGCCAAGTTCGTCCCGGAGCGGGCCGAGCTCCGCCACCCCCGCGCGTGGCTGCGGCGGGTCCGGCGGGGGCGGCTCCTGGCGCCCGTGCCCGGCGGGTGGGGCGGCCTGCGGAGCCTGCTCGCCGACCTCAACAACGTGCGCAGCGCCTTCGAGCGCTTCGACCTGTTCGACAAGCGGGTGCGCTTCCTCCAGGGCTCCTACGGCGGGACGCTGGCCTCGGCCCCGATCGAGAAGGTGGCCCTGCTCCGCATCGGTTCCAGCGCCCGCGAGCAGGCCGACGAGATCCTCGAACGGCTCTACGACAAGGTCACGGTGGGCGGGATCGTGGTCGTCGACGGCTACGACGACCCGGCGTGCCGCAGGCGGGTGGACGCGTTCCGGGAGAAGCACGGGATCGCCGACCAGCTGGTGCGGGGCGACCACTGGGGTGCCCACTGGCGCAAGCTGGGCGAGGACGGCTACGAGCCGCCGGAGCCCGAGGTCGACGACCTCGACATGCCCGAGGACCTCACCCTTGACCTCCCGGAGGACGTGGCGCTCCCCGAGCCCGGCGACGAGCCGGCCGTGGGCACCACCGGCAAGGACCTGTCGGTCATCGTCGTCTTCTACAACATGAAGCGAGAGGCCGAGCGCTCCCTCCGGTCGCTGAGCCGCGTCTACCAGGAGGACATCGAGGACCTCGACTACGAGGTCCTGGTCATCGAGAACGGCTCCCGCCCCGACCAGCGCCTGGGGGCGGAGTACGTCCGCGGCTTCGGGCCCGAGTTCCGTTACATCGACATGGGCGAGGACGCCCCGAGCTCGCCGGTGCCCGCGCTGAACCGGGGGATCGCCGAATCCACCGGCGAGAACCTCGCCCTCATGATCGACGGGGCCCACGTGCTGACGCCTGGCGTGTTGCACTTCGGCATGGAGGGCCTGCGCACGTACGAGCCGGCGATCGTGGCCACCCAGCAGTGGTACGTCGGCCCCGGCCAGCAGGGCGAGCTGATGGCGGCGGGCTACGACCAGACCATGGAGGACCGGCTCTTCGACCGCATCGGTTGGCCCGCCGAGGGGCACCGGCTGTTCGACATCGGCCACTTCATCGGCGAGCGTGACTGGTTCGACGGGCTCTGGGAGAGCAACTGCCTGTTCACCCCGCGGGGACTCGTCGAGCAGTCCGGCGGCTTCGACGAGATCTTCGACATGCCCGGCGGCGGCTTCGCCAACCTCGACATCTACGAGCGCCTCGGGTCCGCCCCCGGGGTCACCGTGGCCACCATCCTCGGCGAGGGCTCGTTCCACCAGTTCCACCACGGGACGACGACCAACCAGGACGAGGTCGAGAACCGCCACCGGCTCATCAGCTCCTACGCCGAGCACTACGAGGCCGAGCGGGGCAAGGTCTTCGCCGCCTCAGGCAAGCCCATCCACTACGTGGGCCGCCTCTTCGAGGGCGCCACCCGGACCCGGTCCCGCCGCTTCGTGGCCCGTGCGTTCTGGACGCCCCAGTCGACCGAGGGCCGCGACGGCGTGCCCGACGAGCCCCAGCCGATGCCCCAGGAGATCGCCATGGCCTTCACCGAGGCCTTCTGGCACAGCCTCGCCTGGAAGGAGACGACTTGGCTGGGCGAAGCGGTTCCCGCCGCGCCCACCGACCTCGTCGTCTACCAGGAGCTCCTGAGCCGGGTGCGGCCCGACTGGGTGGTGATCACCAGCGGCAGCGGCCCCGGCATCGCCTCGTTCGTGGCGTCGATCTGCGATCTGCTCGACCACGGCCGAGTGCTCGTGGTCGGCGACGATGGCGGCCGGTCGCATCCCCGCCTCGAGCGCGTCGGCGGCAGGCCCGCCGACGACGCCACCCGCCAAGCGGTCGCCGAGCGCGTCGGCGACGGCTCGGCTCTCGTGATCCTCGGTGGCCCCAAGCACCGCGACCACACGATCGGCGAGTTCAAGGCCTACGCGCCACTGGTGCCCGTCGGGTCCTACGTGGTGGTGGAGCAGTCCGTGGTCAACGGCGCGCCGGTCTGGCCGGGCTTCGGGCCCGGTCCCCAGGAGGCCATCCGCCTGCTCAAGCAGGACCACCCCGAGTTCATGTCGGACCTCGAGGTCCAGCGGTACGCGCTGACCCTCAACGCCAACGGCTTCCTCAAGCGGGTGCGCTGAGCCGGAGCCGACGGGCGAGGCGGCGCCACCAGGCTCGGCGAGCCGACGCCCGGACCAGCTTGGCTCGGACCGCTCTCGACGAGTGATCGAGGTGGCCGAGCGCGGCGGGCGGCATCGTGCCGACGTAGAGGGACGGCGCGGCCGGCTTCCGGTAGGGGGTGCCCCGGAGCCGCTGGTAGTCGGCGTCCATCTCGTCCCAGCCGTGGCGTCCCGACGTGGCCGCGCCCCCGTGGTACTGGTGGAAGGTCCCCTCGCCGAGCAGCGTCACCAGCCGCGTGCCGTCGAGCTCCACGGCTCGGCGGTAGAGGTCGTGGTTGACGAGGCCCCCGCCCGGAAGGACGAACGCCTCGTCGAGGCCGCCCAGCTCCCGCCACAGCGCCGCCGGCAGGAACAGGGCGCTGCTCTCGGAGATCGGGAGGAACCAGCCCTGGGCCGACGAGCCGCCAAGGGTGCTGATGCCGAAGAGGCGGTAGCCGTCCTCCTCCCAGCCGGACCGGGCCAGGAGGTCGTCCTCGGCGGCCTGGTCGTAGCCGGACTCGGTGGCCTCCATGTGGCGGGCGGTTCCGAGGTGCCACCCGAGGCTGGCGATCACCGGCCGGTCGTCCAACCGCCGGGCCTGCAGGGCCATGTGGAGGAGGCCGGGCGAGGCGATCCGGGCACCGTCGACGATGAGGCCGATCGTTTCCCCCGTCGCCAGGCCGATGCCGAGGTTCGCGGCCCGGGCCGGGGACGGCGGGGCCGGGTCGATCCGCTCGAAGCGGTACGTGCCCGCCAGGTTCGGCGAACCGGCCGGGGTCGACGGGCCGGGGTGAGCCGTTGTCGACCACGATGACCTCGTAGTCGGACGCCTCGACGCCGACCTGGTGATCGGCCGACAGGGACCGCAACGTGCGCGGCAGTTCCCGTTCCATGTCGTAGGTCACGACGACCACGCTGAGCGGCCGCTCTCCGCCGGTCATCTCGGTTCGCGAACCCGTCGGGTCGCCGCCGTGGACCGGGATGGCGGCGACGAACCGCCTCCCGCGACACCCGGCACCTCGACATGGTACTTCGACGCGTGTGCGCGTTCTGGCCGACCGCCAGGTCCACCACCTCGTCGTCGACGGCCGCGTGGTGCTCAGCACCGACCGGTGACACCGCGGTCCGGCCCTCGCCGGCCCAGGGTGCGTCAACCGTGTACGGCATCACGACCAGGGGAACCTGAGCCCTCAGTCCGACACGCGTCGACGGCCGCCGCCTACGATTCGCGGTGTTCGTCGACCGGACAGAGGAGGGGGTCGATGGCGCGGGAGGCGCAGGCGCTGGTCGAGCGGGCGTTCCTGTTCACCGATCTGCAGGGCAGCACGCGCGCCTGGGAGCACGCCCCCACGGTGATGAACGGAGTGTTGGCCGAACACGACCGGATCCTGAAGGAGGCGATCTCCGTCCACCACGGAGAGGTGTTCTCCATTGCCGGCGATGCCTTCGGGGCCGCCTTCACCACGTCTCAGGCGGCGGTGGCCGCGGCCACACGCGCCCAGCAGGCCCTGGCCCGCCGGGAGTGGCCCGAGGACCGGGCCCCCCGCGTGCGGATGGGCGTGCACGCCGGGCCCGCCTATCCCCGCGACGGCAACTACTTCGGGGCGACGCTGAACCGCGCCGCTCGCCTGATGTCGGCCGCCCACGGCGGGCAGGTGGTGGTCTCCGGTGAGGTGGCCGCCGTCCTCGCCGCCGACCCGGGGGTCCCGGTCCGGCTGCGGGACCTCGGCGTCCACCGCCTCAAGGACGTCGCCGAGCCCCTGGCGGTCTGGCAGCTGGTCCTCGAGGACCTCCCGGCCGACTTCCCGCCGCTGGCCACCGTCGACGCCAGCCGCGTGGCCGTGCCCCGGGCCCGGACCCGGTTCGTCGGCCGGGACCACGAGCAGGAGACGCTGGCGACCTGGCTGGAGGGCCCGGCGCTGGTCACGATCGTGGCCGCGGGCGGGACGGGCAAGACCCGCCTGGCCTACGAGACGGCGCTGGCCTGCGCCGGGCGCTTTCCCGATGGGGTGTTCACCGTGGAGCTGGCCGACGGCGGCCCCGCCGAGGTCCTCCCGCGGGCGCTGGAGGCGGTGCTCGGCGACGAGCCGCTGGCCCGGGTCGAGCGGGTCGCGGACCCGATCGGGGCGCTGATCGACCACCTCGCCGATCGCCGGACGCTGCTGGTGCTCGACAACTGCGAGCACGTGATCGACGACGCCCGGGCGCTGGTGACCGCGCTGTGCCGGTCCTGTCCGGAGTCGTCGATCCTGGCCAGCAGCCGCGAGCCACTCGGCGTCGACGGCGAGCGCGTGCTGCGCCTCGGCCCCCTGCTGCCCGGGCCGGCGGTCGATCTGTTCTGTGACCGGGCCTCGGCGGCCGGCCGCACCTTCGCCGCCGACGAGCTCGTGGCGGTCCGTCGGATCTGCGAGCAGGTGGAGGGCCTGCCGCTCGGGATCGAGCTGGCCGCCTCCCGCACCAGCATCCTCTCCCCCACCCAGATCGCCGAGCGCCTGGCCACCGACATCGGCATCCTGCGCGAACGCCACAGCGCCCGGCCCGGTCGGCACCGCTCCCTCGAGGCGACCATCGCCTGGTCCTACGAGCTGCTCGACGACGACGAGCAGCGTCTGCTCGAGGCCCTGTCGAGCTTCGTCGGCGGGGCCGATCTCGACGCCGCCGAAGACGTCGGCAGCCAGGTGGTGGGCGACGACGTGCTGGACCTGCTCGAGTCCCTGGTCGACCGTTCGCTGGTGGGCACCGAGCTGGTCGGGCGGGACGTGCGGTTCCGCCTCCCTGTCGCGGTGCGGCGCTTCGCTCAGAGCCGGCTCCGGGAGCGGCGCGAGGTCGATGCGGTCGAGAAGGCCCACTTCGACCATTACCTCGCTTTGGCCCGCTCGGCGGTGCCCGCGATCGACGTCGACGCCTCGCCGGCGATGGTCGAGCTGCTGACCGCGGAGCACGAGAACTTCCTCGTCGCGATCGAACGGTCGCTGGCCGGAGGGCGAACCGGACCGGCCGCCCGACTGGCGCTGAGCCTGCACACCTACTGGGAGGAGACCGGGCACCTGGCGGAAGGCGCCCAGGCCCTGGCTCGCGTGGTGGCGGCCGACCCGACCGATCCGGGGGCCGTCGCCGCCCTCGGGGCGCTGGTTCCCTACGAAGCCATGTGCGGGCAGCTCGCCTCGGCCACCGAACGGGCGGAGGTCCTGGCCGGCGGCCTGGGGGTCGGCCTGCCCCCGCTGGTGGAGGCCCGCATCCGCTTCGCCCTGGGTTTCGTGAACGGGGCCGCGGGGGCCTGGGGCGAGGCGGCCCGGACCTGGAGCCGGGCCGTCGACGACGCGACCGACCACGACCCCGCCTTCGCCCGCCAGGTGGCGTGGAGCATGGCCTACGCGGCCCTGGTCGACGACGACCCCGACACCGCCCGCGGCTGCCTGGAGCGGGCCCGGGCGCTGCCGCCGCCCGTGCAGCGCTGGTTCGAGCCCATGGGTGACGTGGTCGAGGATGTGGCCCGAATCGCCCGGGGGGAGGACCGGGCGACCGAGGTGCGGGCGGCACTGGCGACGGTGGACGCCATGGGCCTCCGCTTCCGCGCCGTGCTGGCCGACGCCGCCGGGAGCCTCGGCCTGTACGCCGTCGGGGACGAGACGGCCGCCGCGGCGTGGTGGCGCCGGGGCCTCGGCCTGGCTCGGGACATGGGTCACCTGTGGGGTTGCTGGGTCATGCTCGAGCTGGCGGCGTGGACGGTCGCCATCGACGAGCCCGAGCGGGCGGGGCGCCTCTGGGGTGCGATCGACCGCTTCGCCGACCAGCGCGGCTACCAGCCGTGGCCGCTCTTCGCCCGGGTGGGGGTGGGCCGCCGGGAGACGGCGGCCGCGGCACTGGGCGACGCCTACGCCCCCGCGCTCGCCGAGGGCGGGCGAGCCCCGTTCAGCGAGATCGTCGACCTGGCAATGGCAGGGAGTGGAGTCCGGACGTGACCAAGCAGCGCATCGTGATCGTCGGGGCCGGGCCGGCCGGGTTGTCCGCCGCCTTCAACCTGACCGATACCACGGTCAACCCGGGGTGGCAGGACCGCTATGAGATCGACGTCTACCAACTCGGCTGGCGGGTCGGCGGCAAGGGGGCGACCGGGCGCAACCCCGATGCCGGAGAACGCATCGAGGAACACGGGATCCACGTGTTCGGGAACATGTACTTCAACACCCTGCGGATGATGGCCGCCTGCTACGAGGAGGTGGACTGGGACGAGCACGACCGCCATCGGTCGATGGATGAGGCCTTCCTCCCGTCCCTGGCCGCCTACGCGACGGAGTACTGGGGAGGGGCCTGGCACGGCAAGATGCTCAACTTCCCCAGCACCGACGAGCCGCCGTGGACCGGCAGCGTGTGGCCCGACGACCGAGGAGTCGTCCAACAGGCCCTCAACGCCGTCGACCGAAACCTGGGCGACGCCTTGCTGGCCCGGCGCCGACACCCCCGACCGGGCCTGCTGGGGAGGCTGCGGGACTGGGCGGAGCGGCTGCTGGGCGACACGCTGGTGATGCTCTTCACCCGGGTGCTGGCCCGGGTCGAGGCCCGTCGGAGGCGACCCGACACGCCGACCCGTCGCGCGACGACGGCGTTCGAGATCCTGAACCGCGCGGTCTCGTTCCTGGCCGACCACCTCCTCGCCGACAGCGACGACGTCGACCGTCGGGTGGCCTACATCCAGGCCGACCTCGCCATCACCACCCTGCGGGGGGTCGTCGGCGACGACCTCGTGCACCAAGGGGTGGACAGCGTCGACGGCGAGAACTACCGGGAATGGCTGGACCGCCACGGGGCGTCGAGGACCACCCTCGATTCGGCTGCACCCCAGGCCCTGCCCAACACGGCACTGTCCTACGCCCACGGGGACACCACCCAGATCCCGACGATGTCCGCCGCGGCCTTCGTGACCTTCTTCCTGCGTCAACTCAGTGGCAAGGGCGCAGGGGCGTACTTCTTCGCCGAGGGCACCGGCGAGACGGTGATGAAGCCCCTGTACCGGCTGCTGGTGCAGCGGGGGGTGAGGTTCCACTTCTTCCACAAGCTGACCGAGGTCGTCCCGGCCGAAGGGGAGGCGTCGGTCGAACGACTCGAGTTCGACGTGCAGGCCACGGTCTCGGCCGGCGCCCACGCCTACGACCCCCTCCGGCGACTGGCCGACGGCGAGCTGGTGTGGCCCGACCGTCCGCTGTACGCCCAGCTCGCCGAGGGTGACGCCCTACAGGCCGACCGCCACGAACTGGCCTGCGGTGGCTACGACCTGGAGTCGTGGTGGACCGCCTGGGAGTCGCCTGGGAGCGCCACCCTGCGCCGGGGCGCCGACTTCGACCACGTCGTGCTGGCCACGCCGATCGGAACGCTCCCCCACACCTGCGGCGCGCTGATCCGCCATCCGGCGGGGACGGCGTGGGGGCCGATGGTCGACAACGTCCAGGCGGCGGCCTCCCAGGCGGTGCAGCTCTGGCTGACCGAACCCACCACCGACCTCGGCTGGGAGCGACCCGAGGGCCCCACCGACCGATGGGTGGGGGCGCTCTACAACCAGGACCTGACGTCCTTCTGCGACTTCAGCGACCTCGTCGCCGAGGAGCGATGGCCGCCCGACAGGCGACCCCGGGGCCTGATCTACCTGATCGGGGCGCTGGGCGACCCCGACGAGATCCCCGGCTTCGACGACCACGACTTCCCCCAACGCCAGCGGGAGCGGATCAAGTGGACGACGGTCCAGTGGCTGCGAACCATCGACGGCCTGATCCCCGGCGCCGCCCGCAGCCCCATCGACCGCCGCAGCTTCGACTTCGACCTGCTCCACGATCCCGACCCGACTCGGCGGTCACGGGGCGTGAACCAGTTCGACCACCAGTTCGTGAAGGCCAACATCGACCCGAACGAGCGCTACACCCTCAACGTCGCCGGCTCCGTGCAGCACCGCCTGCACGCCTGGGAGTCGGGTTTCGAGAACCTCGTCCTGGCCGGTGACTGGATCTACACGGGCTTCAACGTGGGCAGCTTCGAGGGCGCTGTGATGAGCGGGAAGTTGGCGTCGCTGACCCTCACCGGAGCACCGGCGCTCGACGAGGTGCACGGCTACTCCTTCCTGCACCCCGACGCAGCCGAGCCTCCCGGCGCCCGCGTCCGGACCCCCTGAGTGGCAGTGCGCAACCCATCCCGGGCTCGCCGATCCTCGACGGCGAAGCGCTGAGATCCGCCCCGCAGGAGCGCTACTCGGTCTGTCCTCGCGAGTCGCGGAGGGCACCGGCCAGGCCGGCGAGGAGCTGGGTGGCGATGTCCGGGAACTCGCGGAGCAGGGTGCGGAACATGCGGACGCCGAGGACGGCGACGTCGAGGTCGGTCTCGGAGGTCACGGTGGCCGATCTCGGCTCGCCGTCGAGCAGGGCCAGCTCGCCGAAGTACTGCCCGGGGCCGAGGGTGTCGACCGTCTCATCGTCGACGCTCACCCGGGCCCGGCCCTCGAGGATCACGTAGAACGCATCCCCGGCATCACCCTGGCGGGTGAGGTCCACCCCCGGTTCGAGCCGCACGGTCTCGACATGTCGGGCGACGGTCTTCAGCTCGGACCGGCTGCACTTGGAGAACAGCTCGACTGCGGCCAGGACGTCGGTCAGCTCGCGCTTGGATCGCACCGCGGCCGACGGTAGTTCGCCCGACGCCTAGGGTTCGACCGTGCGACGATTGGCCCGCTTCGTCGTGCTGCGCCGGTGGATCGTCATCATCACCGCCGTCGTCGTCGTGTTGGTCGCCGGCGTCTTCGGTGCGGGGGTCGCCGACCGCCTCTCGCTGGGTGGCTTCGGCGACCCCTCGTCGGAGTCGGCCCGGGCGCTGGACATCCTCGGCGAGGACTTCCCCAGCAGCACCCCCGATCTCGTCATGGTGGTGACCGCGGACGGCGGCGACGTGGACGAACCGACGGTGGTGGATGCGGGCGAGGCCCTGACCGAGGACCTGGCCGCCGAGCCCAGCGTCAGCAGCGTCATCTCCCACTGGTCGATCGGGCTCGGCGAACTGTCCCCCTTGCGCAGCGAGGACGGAAGCCAGGCCCTCGTGTTCGCGACGCTGGCGGGAGACGAGGACGCCGTCGTCGACGCGTCCGGCGAGTTGTCCGAGGCCTATTCGGGAGCTCGGGAAGGGATCACCGTCGCCGTCACGGGCCGAGGCGAGGTCACCCGTCAGGTCAGTGCGCAGTCCGAGGAGGACCTCCAGGCGGCCGAGCTGCTCAGCGCCCCGATCACCTTCGCCGCCCTGGTCATCGTCTTCGGGTCTCTGGTCGCCGCCTTCCTGCCCCTGGTGGTCGGCATCGTGGCCGTGCTCGGGACGTTCCTCGTCCTCACCCTGCTCACGAGCGCGACCGACGTGTCGATCTTCGCCCTGAACATCACCACCGCCATGGGGTTGGGGCTCGGCATCGACTACAGCCTCTTCGTGGTGTCGCGCTACCGCGAAGAGCTGGCCGCAGGTCAGCCGATGGAGATCGCGCTGTCCCGCACGATGCAGACCGCGGGCCGCACCGTCGCGTTCAGCGGCGCCACCGTCGCCATCTCCCTGGCCGCCCTCCTGCTCTTCCCCGTGCCCTACGTCCAGTCGTTCGCCTACGCCGGGGTGGCCGTCGTGGTCCTGGCCGCGGTGAGCGCGGTGGTCGTGCTCCCCGCGCTGTTGGCCGTCCTCGGACCCCGCATCGACAAGGGTCGGCTCTTCAAGCACCGCGAGCCCGGGGGCTTCTGGCACCGGCAGGCCGTTCGGGTCATGCGCCGGCCGTGGCCCTACATCGTGGTCGTCACCGCCCTCCTCCTGGCCCTGGCCGCCCCGTTCCTCGACCTGCGCACGGGTTCCGTCGACGACCGGGTGCTGCCGGAGTCGGCGTCGAGCCGGGCCGCCCTCGACGACATCCGGGCCGGGTTCCCGGGCCGGGAGTCCTCGGCGCTGAACATCGTGGTCCTCGGCGGCGCCGCCGACCCCGAGGCCCTCACGGCCTACGCCGCCGAGGTGTCCGCCCTCGACGACATCGAGCGCGTGGACGGCATCACCGGCTCGTTCGTCGACGGCGAGCAGTTGGCCCCGGCGGAACTGATCCCTTCTGAGCTCCTCAGCCGCTTCGAGAGCGCCGAGGACCCCGAGGACACCTGGTTGTCGGCGGTCCCCGCCGTGGAGCCGATCTCCAGCGCCGGTGAGGAGCTCGTGGCGGCCGTCCGCGCCGTCCCCGCCCCCTTCGAGGAGGTGCTCGTGGGCGGCACCTCGGCCGAGCTGGTGGACACCAAGGCCGCCATCAGCGATCGCCTCCCGTGGGCGATCGGCCTCATCGTCGTGGCCACCTTCATCCTTCTGTTCTTCATGGTGGGCAGCCTCCTGGTCCCGCTCAAGGCCCTGCTGCTCAACGTGCTCTCCCTGACCGCCACCTTCGGGGCCATGGTCTGGGTGTTCCAGAAGGGCAACCTGGCCGACACCCTCGGGTTCACCGCCACCGGCTTCATCGACGTGACCACCCCGCTGTTGATGTTCTGCATCGCCTTCGGCCTGTCGATGGACTACGAGGTCTTCCTCCTGTCGCGGATCAAGGAGGAGTACGACCTGGATCGCGACAACGAACGAGCCGTGGCGATCGGGCTGGAGAAGACCGGTCGGATCGTCACCGCCGCCGCCCTGCTGCTGGCGATCGTGTTCGTGGCCATCTCCCTCTCCCAGGTGATGGTGGTGAAGCTCTTCGGTGTCGGGCTGGCGCTCGCCGTCCTGGTCGACGCCTTCCTGATCCGGGCGACCCTGGTGCCCGCCCTCATGCGGCTGGCCGGTCGCGCCAACTGGTGGGCGCCGCGGCCGCTCCGCCGCTTCCACCTCCGATTCGGCATATGGGAGAACGAGCCGATCGAGGTGCTCGACCGTCGGGACGGGCTGACCGCCGATCGCGACGGCTGACCTCACCCGGCGGCGGCCACCTCCATCAGCCGGCGGATGTCAGCCATGACCGCCTCGGTGGCGGCCCGGTGGTCCTCACTCGAGAGCCAGAGCGGCTCGTCGGCGACCTGACAGACGACCACCTTGCGCCGGAACGGGTTGAACCGGGGTAGCCGTGCGCCCCGGGGCATCACCCGCTCGGTGCCGGTCAGGGCGGCGGCGATCACGGGCACCCCGGCGCCGGTCGCCAGTCGGGACACCCCCGTCTTGGCGGGTCCGGTGGAGAGTGGCTCGTCCGGGTCCCAGTGCAGGCGCCCCTCCGGCATCACCAGGATCGGGATCCCGGAGCGAAGGGCCTCGAGGGCCGGGTCGAGGGAGGACCCGGCCGAGCCCTCCCGATCGACTGGTATCGCACCGATGGCCCGGGCGAAGGGTCCGACCCAGTGCCCCTCGACGTAGTGGCGATGGATGAGCAACCGCGGATAGCGGTGGAAGTGGTGCAGGCAGATCAGGCCGGCCACGACGTCGAACATGCTCCGGTGGTTGGCGGCGATGACCCCGACGTGGAGGTCGGCCGCGCACCGGCCACCTCGGACCTCGTAGCGGACGAAGGGGAGGGTGAGGAGCCGACAGGCCCGCGCCAGCAGGGCCAGCCATCGCTCGGGGGGGATGCGGCGCTCCGGCTCAGTGGTCGGCACGGACCTCGTCCCACCAGGGACCCAACGTGGCCAGGCCGGCCTCGTACCCGACCTCGACGAGCTCGTCGAAACGGTCGAAGTCGAGGATGGGGAACTGCTCGACGTCGGGGCGCACGAGGACGTCGCCCCGGTCGGCCCGATCGCTGCCGCCCCCACCCAACTCGGTCAAGCGGGCCAGCAGGGAGATGATGCCGACGATCTGCGGCGAGGGACGGCGGGGATGGAGACGGTCGACCAGGACGCGCCATCCCCCCAGGACCGTCGATTCGGGCAGGTCGCCCGCCTGCAGGCCCCGCCGGACACCGACGTCGACGGCAACGGCGGTGATGCCGTCGTGGCCCCGTCGCATCTCGGCGACCGGCAGGTTGTCCACCAGGCCACCGTCGACCAGGACGTCGTCCCCGTGAGCGACAGGGGGGAACACCCCGGGGATGGACATGCTGGCCCTGATCGCCCGCCAGGCCCTTCCCTCGCGGTGGACCAGTGGCTCCATGCGGGAGAGGTTGGTCGAGACGCAGAAGTAGTCGATCCACAGGTCCTCGATGTCCACCTCACCGGCGGCGTCCTGCAGTCTCTTGGAGATCCTCTGTCCCGAGGCGATCGACGAGACCGGCAGGGTCAGGTCGAGTGGGTTCGACTCGGTCACCATGCCCTTCCGGAGGACCTTGGCCACGGCATCGATCGACCAGCCCCGGGCGAAGGCGCCGGCCACCAGGGAACCGGCACTGGTCCCGCCGATGGCGTCGATCGGCACGCCGAGCTCGCCCATGGCCCGGATGACGCCGATCTCGGCCATGCCCCGTGCCCCGCCACCGGAGAGCACCAGACCGATCCCCCGGTCGGTCAGCAGGCGGCCGACGCGCGCCACGTCGGCCGTGGCCCCCTCGCGGACGTGGTGATGACGACGCGTCGCCCGGTCCGCCAGCCAGCGATGGCTCCCGGTGGGCACCTCCACGCCGCGGGGGTGCACCAGCACCAGCTCGACCGGAACGGGGACCCGACGGCGGTGCTCCGCCAGGATCTGCTCCACCGCGGTGGTGTGGGGTGATTGGGTCCCGTCACCGAGGAGGACCACCACGTCCGCTTGGCGCAGACTGCGTCGCGTCCAGTCGTCGTCGTGGGCGTCGGCGAGGTAGAGCACCAGATCGTGCTCGTGCTCGAGGGCATTCAGCCAGGCGGAGGTCGATGGACCGGCGGGTACGTCGCCGGCGGCGACGACGGCGAGGGATGGCGAGGCCACCGCCAACTGGCTCGCCAGCAGGTCGCGGACCGCTCGGCACCGGGATCCCTCGTGGAGGCTGACGGCGGTGATCGTGGCCACGGGCCGGGCCGAACCCTCGCCCGCGGAGACCTTGCGCAGACGTTCGATGACCTGGCCGGCTATGGGACGGAGCAGCATCGGCGACCGGGCCAGGAGCTCCTCGAAGGCCTCGACGGACAGGCGGAGGAGCTGGGAGTCGCGGAGCGCCACGACCGTCGCTCCCCGCGGTCGGTCGGTGAGGAGCGCCGCCTCCCCGACGACCTCGCCCCGGCCCGCCTCGCCGATCACGGTGGGGTCGTCGTCGTCACCGAGCCGAGCCTGCAGCCGACCCCACAGCACCAGGTAGACGCCGTCGGCGGGATCGCCCTCACGAAGCAGTGTCTCGCCGCCCTCGATGGTGATGGGCTCGAGGCGATCGGCAAGAAGCTGTCGGTCGGCTGGGTCCAGCGCACCGAAGAGGTCCGACTCGGCCAGGAACGCGAGCACGTCCCTGGTCGCCCCCCCTTCCTCATCCATGAGGGAGACGCTAGGGCAGGAGGGCGCTCCACCGCCCACCGACGGTGCCCGGATCAGCCGCGCCGCTCGGTGGCGATGCTGTGCGCCACGCCGTGGGCCTGGGGGGTCCCGGTGAGCGCTTCGAGGAAGTCGGCGCGTTCGAGGGTCCAGATCTCACCGGCGGTTCGGGCCTCGACGGTGGCATTGCGCGGCTCGTCGAGGAGCAGGGCCACCTCCCCGAAGAAGTCGCCCTGCCCCAACTCGGCCAGGGTGTGCGCCTCTCGTCCGACCGTGAACGCTCCCCGCTCGATGATGTAGAAGCGGTCCCCGATCTCGCCCTCGCTGATCACCCGCTCACCCGGTGCGACGCTCTTGCGCTCGAGGCGGAACGCGAGGCTCTCCAACGTCGCCGGGTCGAGCGACCGGGTGATCGGCACCATGCGCAGGAGGCCGAGTTGGCGTTCAGGGGGCGCCGTAGCTCGCTCCGAGCGGCGGAGCACGAGACCCGACACCAGGGCGGCGAGGACCGTTGCCACGCCCACGATGACGAACGCAGTGACCACACCGAACTGGGCGTCGAGCGGTGCGGCGAGGACCGAGCCGACCAAGGTCGAGCCGATGAACACGGCCTCGGCCAGCCCGAGGGCCCGGGTCAGCAAGGGGCCGGGGACGAGGCGCTGGAGGAGGGTCCGGGTGGCCAGGTCCGCTATGGCGGCCCCTGTGGCGGCCAGCGCCATCGCCAGCACCGCGATGAGGACCACGGGTGCCATGCCGACGGTGGCCAGCACCGCACCCCAGAGGATGAGGCCTTGGACCACCCAGCGGCTGAGGTGGGCCCGCCCGGCCAGGAGCCCGCCCCCGATCCCGCCCAGCACCAAGCCGACGCCGAGTCCTGCGCTGAGCCAACCGACCGCGGCGTCTCCCGCGTCCAAGGCGTCCACTGCGAGCGGTACGACGAGTACGCGGGTGGCGCCCATGGCGACGTTGATGGCCACGATGCCCCCGAGCGCGGCCCGAGCGCCTGCGCCCTGGCGTATCACCCGCAGCCCGTCCCGGAGCTCGCCGGCGACGCGGACCGGGGGCGCCCCCGAGGACCGGTCGTGGTGCTGGTGGAGCGTGGCCAGGCCGATCGCGACCGGTACGAGGAGGGCGGCGGCAACGGCGAACACCACCCCCACCGACGTCACGGCGAGGATGACTCCCGCGAGCAGCGGGGCGGCCAGGCTGCCCACGCCCTCGGCGCTGGACAGTACGGCGTTCGCCGCCGTGAGGTCTTCGGGACCGTCCGCCAACTCGGGCAGCAGGCTGCGATGCAGCGGGCGGGTGGCGGCCACGATCACCGAGATGAGGGCCGCCGCCAGATAGGCCACGGCTACCGGGCCGTCGACCAGCAGCACCACCGCGCCCAACGCGCACGATGCCGCCAACGCGGCGTAGCGACGCGGGAGCAGTACCGCCGGACCACGACGGTCGCCTGCTGCGGCCGCCAGGGGCGCGATCAGGGCGGAGGGTGCGAGCTGGATGGCGGCGACGAAGGCGACGGCCCCGGTCCCACCCCGGTCGTAGGCGTACACCAGGATGGCGATGTACGTGCCGAGGTCGGCGATCACCATCGTGACGTAGGCCAAGGCCAGGCGACGGAGGTCCCGAGACCTCATGACCCGCCGGAGAGGGCTCACCGGCGCCGCCATGACCGGGAACGTAACCGGCCCGTACCGGCAAACTGAGCGGGTTCAGATGCTCTTCATCTCCCCGAAACGGAGGGCCTCGCTCCCCCTTGCGGGACCTCAGTGGGTGGGGGCGGTCTCCGAGTCGATCAAGCGCTCGGCGGTGGCCCAGAGCACCTTCACGGCGATGCTGGGGACATCGTTCAGCAGCCGCCGGAACTCGCTGGCATGGAACGCCCGGACACTGAGATCGTCGTTGGCCACCACCGTCGCCGACCGGGGCCGATCGCCGATCAGGGCCATCTCCCCGAAGAAGTCACCGGGCCCGAAGCGGGCCAGCTCCACGCCGTCCCTCAGGCAGGTGGCGCTCCCGCTCATCACCAGGTACGCGTCGCGGGAGTGGTCACCCTGGCTCATCACCTTCTCGCCGCTCGGGACCCCGACCTCGGTCCCGATGGCGGCGAGCTCGGTCAGCTCCTTGTCGTCACAGGCGGCGAACAGCGGAACCTGACGCAGCCGTTCGAGGTACGCCTTCGACGCCTTGCTCTGCTTGGACATTGGTCTCACTTCCGTCCCCTCGCGATCCGAGGACCGTACACCTCGATGATGAGGTCGCCTCGCCGGTGCCGGGTTCGCGTCCGGGAAGGCGCACGCCTACGATCCAGCCCTTGGAGCCTGTGACGTGACCATCCCGATCCTCGAGATCCGCCAGCCGGGGCGGCGCCGCCTGCAGGTCCTTGTCTCCGAACCGCTCGACATCGGTCGGGCCTGTGACGGCATCCTGCTCGCGGACCCCGACCTGTCCAGAACGCACGCGGAGATCCGACCGGACGGCGACGGGCTCGCCATTCGCGACCTGGGCAGCACGAACGGCACGAGTGTGAACGGCCAGCGCATCTCGGGCGCCGTCCGCCTGGTCCCCGAGGACGTGGTGCGACTCGGCCAGACCGAGCTCCGGATCGTCCACCTCGACGCGGCCGCCCACGTCGGGGCCAAGGCCGGGACCGTTGGGTCCGCGGTACTGGCGGCCGATGACGACGTCGTCGTGCGCCCGTCGGGCGGGGACGACGACATACGCCAGACGTCGATCGACCGGATCGCCGACGCCGTCGAGGACCAGCTTCCCGACGTCAAGGCCCTCCGCGGCGACGGCGACACGGTGACCATCGTCTTCAGCGACATCGAGTCCTCGACCGAGATGGCCCTCAGGGTCGGCGACACCGCCTGGTTCGAGGTGCTCGGGGTCCACAACGAGATCATCCGCCGGCATCTCAAGGCCTACGGCGGCACCGAGATCAAGTCCCAGGGCGACGGGTTCATGCTCACCTTCCCGAGCACCCGACGAGCGGTCCAGTTCTGCATCGACGTCCAGCGCGAGCTCGCCGAGCGTGAACAGGAGTCTCCCGACACGGCGATCCGCATCCGCATCGGACTTCACACGGGCGAAGCGATCATGGACGAGAGCGGTGACCTCTTCGGCAAGCACATCATCGTGGCCGCCCGGATCGCCAACCTCGCCGATGGAGGTGAGATCCTCTGTTCGAGCGTCGTGCGCGAGATCGCCTCCAGCAGAGGTGACCTGGAGTTCGGCGAGCCCCGACCGGTGGAGCTCAAGGGGATCGAGGGCGAGCGGCTCCTCTACCAGGTGATCTGGCGGGAGACCGAACCGGCCTGAGCGCGGGGCTCGATCAGCCCACCGGCGTCCCGACTGCCGTCCCGGTCGTACTTCGGATCAGCTCCTCGCGGGCCTCATCGACTTCGTCGTCCTCGATCTTCAGGACCCCAGGCGAGATGAAGCCCAGCACGAAGCCGATGACGCCCGGCACCAGGGCGAAGGGGACCCAGATCTCGCCTTCCGCCGCCGCGATGCGGAGGCCGGCGAGGGCGATGACCATCGTGAGGCCGATGCCCACCCCCGTCAGGCCGAAGCGCAATGCCCGCCGGAAGCGGCTAGGCGGCAGTGTGCGCGTGGCGATGTGCCGGCCGATGACCACGAGGCTGATCAGGGTGGCCAGCAGGATGACACCGCCGAAGAGCCCCATCACCGAGGTGATCGAGCCGCGGACGTCGAGGGTGAACGACTCGTCCGCCACCACCGTGCCGGTGTCGTCATAGATCGACACCGTGCCCGGGACCAGGCCGTTGGCCTGCCGATCCAGATCGAAGAGGACGAGCGGGATCTCGACCTCCCCGTCCTCGCCGGCCGGCACGTCCAGGGGCACGGGGATGTCGTACGCGATGAGCGTCAGGCCCAGCGAGGTGCCGGACAGCCGGACCCGTCCGACGCGGAGGTCCTCGTCGGAGCCGTTGTGGACCGTGACGCCGATCGTGGTCGGCTCGTCGGGGTAGAGCCGAACGGGGTCGTTGCTCGTGGCCCCCTCGATCGGTCGCCCGTTGACGGACGATTCGATGGTGACCTCACCGTCCTCGGCGGCCGCGGCGTGAGGCGGCGCCATGAACGAGATGGAGAGGAAGGCCAGGGCGACCAGAGCCGCGGCCGCGGCCCCCACCTGCGCCCGAGTCCGCATGGACAGGAGGCCGGCGAGGGACAGGGCCCCCGCTCGCCACAGGAACCCGGTGCTGAGGAACACGATGAAGATGCCGAAGAAGCCGCCGAGCCCGCCTGCGGTCCCGCTCGACCCGACGCCGAGGAACACCGAGAACGACTGGTCGACGAGTACCTCACCCCGACAGGCTGCCGTGATCCGATGGTTCCCGGGCCGGAGTTGATCGGTGGCCACCAGGAGGGTCGCGCCGTCGATCGAGATCGGCGTCGGCACATCGTCGATCCAGACCTGGTGATCCGAGGTCAGGGCTCCGGGTCCGACGAAGGTCACGGGCGTGCCGACCTGGACCGCGGTGACCTCGATGCCGGACACGCACTCGCCGTCGTCGACGGCCGGCGCCGGTTCGGGCCGGGGCTCGGGCTCGGGCCGCGGCGCCGGTGGGGCAGCCGGCGGTGCCACGGTCGGCGGCACAGGGACGGGCACGACGGCGTCATCGGGCGGAGCGGGAGGAGGTGGGACCGCTTCGAGCACGGTGTAGGTGTGGGTCACAGCCGTCGAGTTGCCGGCTAGGTCGACGGCGATCGCGGTGTACGACCGGGTCCCCGGCGACGAGGTGTCGAGCGGATCGCCGGCCGCCCCCCGGTGGCCCGCTGCCGGGTGCCCGACTCGGCCCCGCCATCCTGCCCGACACAGCTTTCGATCCCGGAACCGCTCGGATCCTCACAGCTGAAGTCGGTGCTCACCGAGGAGTTCAGGTCATAGGTGGCGCCGTCGGCCGGTGTGCTGAGCGTGACGATCGGCGGGGTCAGGTCCTCGACCCGAACGGTGTGGGTGACCGTCGTGGTGTTGCCCGCCTTGTCCGTCGCGGTCACCGTGAAGTCGAGAGACCCGAAGGCGCTGGTGTCCACGGCATCCCCGTCCGGCACCGTGCCGACACACGTGTCGATCCCGGACCCGCCGGCCTCGTCCTCACAGGAGAAGTCCGCCGCGACCGCCTGGAAGCGGTCGTAGACCGCCCCATCGAGCGGCGTGCGCAGATCCACCGTCGGACCGGTCACATCCCGCACCCGGTAGGTATGGGTCACCGTCGTGGTGTTCCCCGCCTCGTCCGTCGCGGTCACCGTGAACTCATGGGACCCCAGGTCCCGGTGGGCACCGCATCCCCGTCCGGCACCGTCCCGACACACGTGTCGATCCCGGACCCGCCGGCCTCGTCCGCACACGAGAAGTCCGCGACCACGACCTCGAACCGGTCATAGACCGCACCCTCAGGCGGCGTGCGCAGATCCACCGTCGGACCGGTGACATCCCGCACCCGGTAGGTATGGGTCACCGTCGTGACGTTCCCCGCCTCGTCCGTCGCAGTCACCGTGAACTCATGGGACCCCAAGCTCCCGGTGGCGACCGCATCCCCGTCCGGCACCGTGCCGACACAGGCTCGATCCCGGAACCCGCCGGCCTCGTCCGCACACGAGAAGTCCGCGACCACGACCTCGGACCGGTCATAGACCGCACCATCAGGCGGCGTGCGCAGATCCACCGTCGGACCGGTGACATCCCGCACCCGGTAGGTATGGGTCACCGTCGTGACGTTCCCCGCCTCGTCCGTCGCAGTCACCGTGAACTCATGGGACCCCAGCACCCCGGTGGGGACCGCATCCCCGTCCGGCACCGTCCCGACACAGGACTCGATGCCGGACCCGCCGGCCTCGTCCGCACACGAGAAGTCCGCGACCACGACCTCGGACCGGTCATAGACCGCACCCTCAGGCGGCGTGCGCAGATCCACCGTCGGATCGGTGACATCCCGCACCCGGTAGGTATGGGTCACCGTCGTGGTGTTCCCCGCCTCGTCCGTCGCAGTCACCGTGAACTCATGGGACCCCAAGGTCCCGGTGGCCACCGCATCGCCGTCGGGCACCGTGCCGACACAGGACTCGATCCCCGAACCGCCGTCCTCGTCCGCACACGAGAAGTCCGCGACCACCGACCTCGAAGCGGTCATAGACCGCACCATCAGGCCGGCGTGCGCAGATCCACCGTCGGACCGGTGACATCCCGCACCCGGTAGGTATGGGTCACCGTGGTCTCGTTGCCCGCGTTGTCGGTGGCCTTCACTGTGAACTCGATGGGAGCCCAGCACCCCGGTGGGCACCGCCGCACCATCGGCGACGGTCCCGACACACGTGTCGATCCCGGACCCGCCGGACTCGTCCGCACACGAGAAGTCCGCGGTGACCGGCTCGAACCGGTCATAGACCGCACCCTCAGCCGGCGTGCGCAGATCCACCGTCGGATCGGTCACGTCCCGCACCCGGTAGGTATGGGTCACCGTGGTCTCGTTGCCCGCCTCGTCCGTCGCGGTCACCGTGAACTCATGGGACCCCAAGGTCCCGGTGGCCACCGCATCGCCGTCGGGCACCGTGCCGACACAGGACTCGATCCCCGAACCGCCGTCCTCGTCCGCACAGGAGAAGTCCGCGGTGACCGGCTCGAAGCGGTCATAGACCGCACCCTCAGGCGGCGTGCGCAGATCCACCGTCGGATCGGTGACATCCCGCACCCGGTAGGTATGGGTCACCGTGGTCTCGTTGCCCGCCTCGTCCGTCGCGGTGACCGTGAACTCGTGGGTCCCGAGCACCCCGGTGGGGACCGCATCGCCGTCCGGCACCGTCCCGACACACGTGTCGATGCCGGACCCGCCGGCCTCGTCCGCACACGAGAAGTCCGCGACCACGACCTCGGACCGGTCATAGACCGCACCCTCAGCCGGCGTGCGCAGATCCACCGTCGGATCGGTCACGTCCCGCACCCGGTAGGTATGGGTCACCGTCGTCTCGTTGCCCGCGTTGTCGGTGGCCTTCACCGTGAACTCGTGGGACCCCAGCACCCCGGTGGGCACCGCCGCACCATCCGCGACGGTCCCGACACAGGACTCGATCCCGGACCCGCCGGTCTCGTCGGCACAGGAGAAGTCCGCGGTGACCGCCTGGAACCGGTCATAGACCGCCCCATCAGCAGGGGTACGCAGATCCACCGTCGGATCGGTCACGTCCCGCACCCGGTAGGTATGGGTCACCGTCGTGGTGTTCCCCGCCTCGTCCGTCGCGGTCACCGTGAACTCATGGGACCCCAAGGTCCCGGTGGGCACCGCATCCCCGTCCGGCACCGTGCCGACACAGGACTCGATGCCGGACCCGCCGGCCTCGTCCGCACAGGAGAAATCGGCCACGACCGGCTCGAACCGGTCATAGACCGCACCCTCAGGCGGCGTGCGCAGATCCACCGTCGGACCCGTGACGTCCCGCACCCGGTAGGTATGGGTCACCGTCGTGGTGTTCCCCGCCTCGTCCGTCGCGGTCACCGTGAACTCATGGGACCCCAGCACCCCGGTGGGCACCGCCGCACCATCCGCCACGGTCCCGACACAGGACTCGATCCCGGACCCGCCGGCCTCGTCCGCACACGAGAAGTCCGCGACCACCGCCTGGAACCGGTCATAGACCGCACCCTCAGGCGGCGTGCGCAGATCCACCGTCGGATCGGTGACGTCCCGGTAGGTGTTGGTGACGGTGACGGAGGTCGTGTTGCCGGCCGTCACCGTCACGGAAGCCGCGGGGGCGAAGGAGACGTCCACGCCGGCGGGGGCATTGGGCTCGCTGATGGTGTAGGTCCCCGGGGGGAGGCCACTCACGGTCTGGCTGGAGCCGGCCACGACCGAGACGCTGCCGCTGTTTCCCGCCCCGTTGTCATACGCGATCGTGAAGGGCCCGGGATTGGAGGGGATGCCGAAGCCCGCAACCGCTTTGGCGATGGTGAGGGAGCCGGTCGTGGCCACCGCCCCTGAGCAGCTGAACCCCACCCGGAGCTCACTCGTACGACTCGTCGTGCCGTCGGTCGTGAAATACATGTCCAGCGGCGTGCTCGTGAACGACGTGGTCACCAGCCACCGGGCGCTCCCCCCCGAGATGGTCGTGGGGTGCTGCGAGACGCCCCAGGTGGCGCTGGTCAGCGTGGTGCCGGCGATCGTGGCGCCCTCGAGCGAGCTGCCGACGAACTGGTAGAGGACCTGACCGGCAGGCACGACGATGCCTGAGCACGAGTCGTTGTGCGGCCACTCGGGGTCGTAGATGCTCACGCCCGCGTGCACGCTCTTGAGCGGCACGGGCGCCGAGATGGCCTCGGCGGCTGCACTCGCCTCCCGGTTGGAGCCCGCCGTGGGCGGCGGTGGCGCCGGTGCCTCGACGGTCGTCGACGGGACGGTCGGGACCGGCACCGTGGTCGGGGCGACGGTGGTCGGTGGTGCCGTGGTCGGGGGGACGGTGGTCGGTGGTGCCGTGGTCGGTGGGGCTGTCGTCGGGACGGTCGTGCTCGGGTCGGGCGTCGGCGCGGTTGCCGCGGTCTCTCCCGCGGCGTCGTCCTCCAGGATCGGATCGGCCAGCACGGGCGCCGTGTTCGTGCCCACGACCGCGGCCAGGAGCAGACCGGCGAGGAACGTCCGGGTGCGGATGTTCACGAGGGAGATCCCACACCGATCTTGGGCTCGACCGTGTCATCGCCTGCGGTCCGATCACGGCGAGTCTCGAGGACCCCGCCGTTGAGCAGGCGACGCCGACGTCGCAGGCGGAAGAGCGACCAACCGCCGGCGGCACCCGCCACGGCACCGAGCGCCGCGATGAGCACGGTACCGAGGATCGTCGGCTCGGTCCCGCCGACGGCCCAGGCGATGGCTTCGATCGTGAGGGCCGCGATGGCGCCGAGCCAGGTGAGGGCTATGAGGGCCGAGCGCCGACGGCGGCCCAGCCAGAGTGGCGCGGCGACCGCGGTGGCATAGACCGTGACGAACAGGAGCAGGAGCAGCCCGCCGAGGGCGGCCGCGGTCTGATACCAGGGTTGGTCCACCTCGACGGTGAACTCCTGGTGGCCCACCAGCTCACCGTCGTCGTCGATGAACCGGAGGTCGCCGGTCAGCTCCCCACCGGTGATGACCCGCATGCTGCGGGCGCCGAAGTCGGTCGGGCCCACCCCGGTGGCCGACAGCGGGCCTGCGGTCGACGTTCCGACGGGTAGGCCGGCCGCGAACAGGCGCAGCTCGACCGCCGTGGCGCCCTCGGCATCGTCCGGAAGCGCCACCACCTCGACCTGCACCTGCTCAGCGAGATCCACGGCCACCGGTTCGCCGGCGGCGACGTCCTGGCCGTTGAGGAGGACCTGGCCGTCGGTGAAGTCACCTTCATGGTCCGGTGACCCGAACCCGATCACCGCTATCAGCAGGACCAGGAGCCCGGCCAGCACGGCACTGGCGATGGCGGCGTAGGGCACCGGCGGGGGCCGGAGCACCTCGTGCACCGGCACGAAGTCAGCCGGATCGACATCGCCCAACTCCGCACCATGACGAACGCTGTCGCGGTCGTCGGCCACGTCCGGTCGCACGGCGAGGTCGGCATAGTCCAGCTCGGCCGTCGTGGGCTCGTCCGGTACCCGCGTCTCGCGCTCGGCCTCGTCGGCGTCGAACCCGACCCCACCGACCCGCGTCTCCCGCGCCGCCTCATCCTCCGGCGACCCGACCCCACCGACCCGCGTCTCCCGCGCCGCCTCATCCTCCGGCGACCCGACCCCACCGACCCGCGTCTCCCGCGCCGCCTCATCCTCCGGCGACCCGACCCCACCGACCCGCGTCTCCCGCGCCGCCTCATCCTCCGGCGACCCCACGCCACCGACCCGCGTCTCCCGCGCCGCCTCATCCTCCGGCGACCCCACGCCACCGACCCGCGTCTCCCGCGCCGCCTCATCCTCCGGCGACCCGACCCCACCGACCCGCGTCTCCCGCGCCGCCTCATCCTCCGGCGACCCGACCCCACCGACCCGCGTCTCCCGCGCCGCCTCATCCTCCGGCGACCCGACCCCACCGACCCGCGTCTCCCGCGCCGCCTCATCCTCCGGCGACCCGACCCCACCGACCCGCGTCTCCCGCGCCGCCTCATCCTCCGGCGACCCGACCCCACCGACCCGCGTCTCCCGCGCCGCCTCATCCTCCGGCGACCCGACCCCACCGACCCGCGTCCCCCGCGCCGCCTCATCCTCCGGCGACCCGACCCCACCGACCCGCGTCCCCCGCGCCGCCTCATCCACCCCATTGCGGGCGACTGCCGGCGCGCCGTTGCCGGCGAGGGTCCGACCCGTGACCTGCTGGGTCGACGGCGATGTGAGACCAGCGGACATGACCCGGATGCCGGCCTGGCTGACCCAGTCCGGACCCCATGCGTCGGCCGCGGCCCGTCCGACGGCGAGGCCGAACGCCTCGGCGCTCTCTGGGCGGTCGGCCGGATCACGGGCGAGTCCGGCCATCACGACCTCGGCCAGGCCGGGCGGGACCTGAGGGGCCACGTCCAGGAGGGGAATCGGATCGCGGCTGATGCGGGCCTCGAGGATCCCGGACGCGCCGCCGCTCTCGTCGAACGGCAGTCGAGCCGACGCCAGTTCGTAGAGCATCGTGGCGACGGCGTACACGTCGGCCACGGGACCGACCGGTTGGCCGGCGGCCTGCTCCGGCGCCATGTACGCGGGCGTGCCGATGATCGCGCCCTCGACCGTGGCGAGGGTCTCGTCGCCACCGAGCACCTGGGCGATGCCGAAGTCGGTGACCTTCAACGCGTTCTCGGCGTCGAACATCAGGTTCTCGGGTTTGATGTCCCGATGCAGGACCTGGTGCTCGTGGGCATAGCTCAGGGCAGTGCAGGTGGTCACCACCACCGCACACGAGGTGCGGAGCGTCAGCCCCTCCCCGGTGAAGCGGTCCCACACGGTGCCCTTGGGCAGGGCCTCCATGACGAGCAGGCAGAGGCCGTCCTGCTCGACGTAGTCGTACACGGGGACGATGTGGGGATGGTTGAGCGATGCCAGGAGTCGGGCCTCGGCGCCGAACCGCTCGCGGACCGCTTCGTCTCGGGCGAAGGCGACCGGGAGACGCTTGATCGCGACCTGGCGGTCCAGGCGGATGTGGCGCGCCGAAAGGACTTCGCCCATACCGCCCCGGCCGAGTTGTCCCAGCACCTCATAGCCCGGCAGCGCGCTTGTAAGGCTCTGGGCCCCTTCCGCCACAGGGCCTATCGTGCCACGAAATCGGGCAGAACATTGCAGGCGGGCCGATTCGCCTCCCGGAAAGGGCTGACCGACCAGCGCGCGGAGAGTGACTTTTCGAACCACGCACGGCAGTTAGCGGCGCTCAAAGCCCCCTCGACCTTCTGGTGGACTTGACGATGCGCACCGCGAGCCGCTCGCGTCGACCCGGCCCTACGACCTCAGGCCGATGGTGGGGCTGGTGCCAGCCGGAGCTGGGTGTGGCCGATCTCCGCCACGCCGCCGGGGCACAGACGCCCGACACCGCTCAACGGCGAACCGTCCAGGGTCGTGCCGTTCGAGCTGCCCTGGTCGCTGATCGTGAGCTCGTCGCCGTCGCGACGGACCTCGACATGACGCCGGGAGACGTCGGGGTCGGCCAGCAGGAGGCCGTCGCAGGCCCGGCCCAGCTCGAGCACCTCGGGCACGGCGACCAGCAATGCCCGTCGGCCGCGTTGGCGGACCTCCAGTACCGGTACGCCGTCCACCTCCGAGTGAGGAGCGAGCCGGAGCTCGGTGTGGCCGATCTTGGCCACGCGGCCGGGCGTCAGACATCCGACTCCGGTCAACGGGGAGCCGTCCACGGTCGTGCCGTTCGAGCTGCCCTGGTCGCTGATCGTGAGCTCGTCGCCGTCGCGGGTGACCTCGACATGGCGCCGGGAGACATCGTGATCACCCAGACACAAGCCGTCGCAGGCCCGGCCGACGTCCAGCGCCCCCGCGACGACGACGAGCAGCGGCCGCCGCTCGGGCTGGCGGACCTCGAGGACCGGGGAGCCCACCGCCTGACCCACGGGTCGGGCCCGCTCCGAGGCGGTGGCGAGCCCGGGTGGGGGCGGCAGGCCAGGGCCGGACCCCGAGTCGGGGGTCATCGGCCCGCGGGACACCGTGTCTCTCGGGTCGGTGACCGTGAGGGCATGGCGCGCCGAGTTGTACCCGACCGAATCCGTGACCCGCAGGAGGGTGGCCTCCACACCGGCCCGCCGTTGGGCCTCACGGAGATCCTCGGCGAACTGCACCGCGCTCGGCGGGCCGCGCCTCGGGGTCCTTGCTCATCGCCCGTTCGATCGCCGCGGCGACGGGGTTCGGCACCCCTCGGCCCCTCAGGTCGGGCACCGGGTCGTCGACGATCCGGGCCAGGAGCGGGAGCATGCTCTCGTCGTCCGCTCGCCAGAACGGTGTCTCGCCCGCGAGCAGCGTGTACAGGCTCGACGCCAGCGAGTAGAGATCCGACTGGGGTGTGGCCGGCTGCCCGTCGAGGATCTCCGGGGGGGCATGCAGCAGGGTGGCGGACAGAACCCCCTCGGTCTTCGCCTGTCCGGCGAACCGGGCCAGCCCGAAGTCACTCAGGCACGGCTCACCGAACGGCGACCGCAGGACGTTGGCCGGCTTCACATCGCGGTGCAGGACGCCGGCGTCATGGGCCATCTGGAGCGCGCTGGCCAGCTTGACGCCGAGGTCGGTCACCTCCTGCCACGGGAACGGCCCCTCGCGCTCCAGACGATCCTCCAAGGTGCCGTCCGGCATGAACTCCATCACGAGATAGGGCTTGCCCTGCTCGGTGAGGCCGGCATCGAAGATGGTGACGATGTTGGGATGGGAGGAGAGCACGCCCATCGCTCCGCACTCACGCTCGAAGCGTTCGTTGGCCATCGCGTCGCCCTGGGGATCCAGGAGCTTGACTGCCACCGCCCGGTTGAAGCGCGGCTGGAACGCCCGGTACACCGTTGCGAAGCCGCCTCGGCCGATCTCGACCAGGTCCTGCAGGGAAAACAGGCC
The DNA here is from genome assembly GCA_963748285.1 of uncultured Microthrixaceae bacterium. GTDB lineage: Bacteria > Actinomycetota > Acidimicrobiia > Acidimicrobiales > DATDAH01 > DATDAH01. Next base: position 300,410 of record CAVVIF010000007.1, on the reverse strand, counting down.
GACGTCATTGGGCGATGGAGGGTTGGGGTCGCTCATCGCCGCCGTACCACCACTCACGGCCGTGAGGTCACTTCCGGGTGTCGGTGCGGGCACCGGAGGTGTCGATGATCAGCAGGCTGCTCGGGCAGTGGTGGGAGACCTTGTTCGGCACACTTCCCAGCACGAACCGGCGAGCACCGCTCATCCCCCGGTTGCCGACCACGATGAGGTCGCCGCCGACGTCCTCGGCCACCCTGATGAGGGCGTCTCCCGGGTCGCCGGGGACGAGATGGGTCTGGGTGCTGATGCCCTCGGCCTGCGCCCGGTGCGCCACCCGTGCGCTCACCTCCTCGGCGAGGGACCGAGACGCGGCGTCGGCCTCCGGCGCCGCCGTTGCCATCAACGGCACGTCGGCCCCGAGCGCCAGCGGCGAGCTGGCCAGGACCTTGTAGGCGCAGACGACGTGCAGGGTGGCCCCTCCCATGCCGGCGAGCTCGACGGCGGCGTCAACCGCGCGCTCCGCGCCGGGCGAGCCGTCGGTGCCGACCACGATGCTCTGGAACATGCAACCCTCCTGGCCAGGCCCCCGCGGACCCGGACCCGCATCCTTCCTCGTCCACCCGCGATTCGTCCAGCGCCCCTCTTCTTACTCGCTGGCCCCTTCCCCGGATGGCCGGAGGCCCAGCCGTCATCTGCGACCGGTCGGCGGCAGCCGGCGCGTCCCGGGCGGGAGATGGCGCATCGACCCCGGGCGCCGCCAGACTGCTCCGCTTGCGCACCCTGCTCGTCTCCGACCTCCATTACGACCTGCCGAAGCTCGACTGGGTCCTCGATCAGGCCGCCGACGTGGACCTCCTGGTTCTCGCCGGGGACCTGCTGAACATCGCCTCGAGCGTTCCCCTGGACGCCCAGATCACCGTCGTCCTGGAATACCTCGGTCGGATGGCCGCTGAGACGACCACGGTCGCCTGCTCGGGCAACCACGACCTCGACCACCGGGAAGCGAGCGGCGAGAAGGCCACCTCCTGGCTGGCTGCGGCCCGGGACCGGGGCGCGCTGGTCGACGGCGAGAGCATGACGGTGGGGAACTGGCTGGTGACCGCCTGCGCGTGGTGGGAGGGGCCCGAGACCCTGGAGCGACTCGAGACCGGCTTGGCTGAGGCGGGTGGGTCGCGGACCGGACCTTGGCTCTGGGTCTACCACGGCCCACCGGAGGGTCGGCTCTCGTGGACCGGCTCGAAGCACTACGGCGACCCGGAGCTGCCGAGGCTGCTCGAGGTCCACCAGCCCGACGTCGTGCTCTGCGGCCACATCCACCAGGCGCCGTTCGTCGCCGATGGCGGCTGGTACGAGGAGCGGGGCGCCACCTGGCTGTTCAACAGCGGCCACCAGCTCGGCCCGGAGCCCGCCCACATCCTCCTCGATCTCGATCGGGGTACGGCCCGCTGGAAGTCGTCCGCCGGCGCCGCCGAGGTGGTGTTCGGCGACCCTGCCCTTGCCGCTCAGTAGTCGGGGGAGCGGTCCGAGCCGGGCTCGATGACCACCGGGGGGCGAGCGGCGAGCTGGCCGAGGACCGAGTCGATCATCGCCAGGTGACCCTCCGCTCCGGCGTACTGGCTCCGGACATCGGCGAGGTAGGCCAAGAGCCGCTGCAACCGGCCGGCCAGCTGGCGAGCGAGGTCGAGGCCGACTTCTGGATGGCTGGCGAAGAACCCCTCAGGATCGCCCATCAGCCGGACCGTCGACGGCTCGAGGGCCACCACGGTCGCGCTGCGGGCCGTTCCCAGGAGCGCGCTGATCTCACCGACGAAGGTCCCGGGACTGGACACCTCGGCGAGCACCAGCCCGTCGAGCTCGACGCGCAGCGCCCCCTCGAGCAGCACCGCGACCTCGACGCCCTCCTCCCCTTGGGCGTACAGGACCTCACCGGCGGCGATCCGGCGCTCCGGTAGGTCACCGGTCAGGGCGAGGACGTCGGTTCGGCTGCTCACCGCTCGACCATAGGTCGCCTGTCGTCGCCCCTCACCTTGCGGGGCCTCGCTCGAACCGGACGGGTTGCGCTACCGCCCGGCTCCGCCACACTCTTGGCCTACGGTCGGTCGGGAAGGGACGAGGCATGCAGGTGACCTTCTGGGGAACACGAGGATCGATCGCCAAGGCGGGACCCTCCACGCTCCGCTACGGCGGGAACACGTCCTGTGTCGAGGTCCGTTCCGATGCCGGGACCACCGTGGTCCTCGACTGCGGCACCGGCGCCCATGGCCTCGGCCAGGCCCTCGTCGCCCGCAGTGGCGGTGCGCCGATGGAGGGCCACCTCCTCATCGGCCACACCCACTGGGACCACATCCAGGGGCTGCCGTTCTTCGCCCCCCTGTTCCTGCCCGACAACACCTGGCACATCTACGGGCCCCGAGGCCTGGGCGGCTCGATCAGCGAGGTCCTCGCCGGCCAGATGCAATACGCCTACTTCCCGGTCGCCATCGAACAGCTCACCGCGACCGTCGACTACCACGACCTGGTCGAGAGCACCTTCGACATCGACGGCATCAGGGTCACGAGCCGGTATCTGAACCACCCCGCGCTCACCCTCGGTTACCGCCTCGAGGTCGACGGGGCCACGGTGGTGTACGCCACGGACCACGAGCCCCACGACCGCCGCCTCGCCGCGGGCGGCGATCCGGCCACCAGCCGCCACGACCTCGACCACGCGGCCCTGTTCGCGGGGGCCGACCTGCTGATCCACGACGCCCAGTACCTGGCCGAGGAGTACCCCCACAAGGTGGGTTGGGGCCACAGCACCGTGGAGTACGTGGTCTCGGTCGCCCACCAGGCGGGGGTCAAGCAGGTGGCGCTCTTCCATCACGACCCGGCCCGCACCGACGACGCCGTCGAGGACGTCGTCACCCAGGCCCGGGCCTTCGCCACCGACATCGGCTTCGCCGGCCAGGTCATCGCCGCCGCGGAGCAGGACACGATCGAGCTGCGGGGAGCGGCGTCCGGAGTCCAGGGAGGGCCCCGGCCGATCCCCAAGCCCGAGCTCGACCACATGGCCCGCAGCGTCCTGCTCGCCGTGGGCAGTCCGGAGATCGCCGCCGTCCTCCGGCAGGCGGCGCACGAGGAGGACCTCGAGGTCTGGGAGGCCGCCGACCAGGCCGAGGCGATCGAGATCGTCCGCCGGGAGCGGCCGGCGATCGTCGTCATCGAAGACCCGGACGACGGCCCGGCGCTGGCCGACTTCACCGACGCCATCGCGGCCACGGGGAGGTGGCGGGGCGACGGCAGCACCCTGATCGCGGTCACGGCCGACGGCCATCAGTCGACCGCGGGGGACGCCGTCGCCATCACCGACGTGCTGGAGTGGCCCGCCACCCCCGGGTACGTGCGCACCAAGCTGCGGGCCTGGCTGCTGCGGCGGGCCTGCCGGTGGCAGACCGCGCCCCTCCCCCACGACGAGGCGGCCCGCCTCCGGGCCCTGCGCGACCTCGAGGTGCTCGACACCGACCCCGAGCCCCGCTTCGATCGCTACACCGACCTGGCCAGTTCGACCTTCGATGTCCCCGTTGCCCTGATCACCCTGATCGACGAGGACCGGCAGTGGTTCAAGTCGAGACACGGAGTCGACGTCGCCGAGACGCCACGCGACATGGCCGTCTGCGCCTACACCATCCTCGGCAGCGGCGTGTTCCAGGTCCCCGACGCCTTCGCCGATCCCCGCTTCGCCGACAACCCCCTCGTCGCCACCGGCCCCCGTTTCCGCTTCTACGCGGGCGCCCCGCTGACCCTGGCGAACGGCACCCGGGCCGGGACCCTCTGTGTCGTGGACCACCGTCCCCGGTTGCTCGACGACGACCAGCTGGCCGAGCTGGTCCACCTGGCGGCCCTCGTCACCGCCGAGCTCGAGGCCGACTGAGCCCGAGCGGGCTGCGGGGACCTGGGGCGAGCCGTCGACGACGGAGCCCGCCTCGCGCCGAGGCGCCCGGGCCGGTCCCGGACGCCGCTCGTCCGTGGGCCGGTCAGCCGGTGAAGCCGGGCCGGGCGTCGACGACGTCGTCCTCGACGTCCTCGTCCGGCCCGCAGCTGGTGTCCCCGGCCTCGTAGGTGAGGACGACGAGGCCGTCGCCGGACTGGTCGCCGGAGACGAACTCGGCGCCGGCCGGGCCGTAGGACGAGCCACCGCCCCCGCCCCCGCCGGTGCCGAAGTAGCCGCCCCCGCCGCCGCCACCGCCGTACCAGCCACCGCCACCGCCGGCGCCACCGTCCGGCGCCGCGAAGGCGCCGGCACCACCGAACCCGAAAGCGCCCGCCGTGGCCGGGGTCCCGGAGACCTGGGGTGCGTTCGCCCCGGCGGCACCACCGGCGGTCTGGGAACCGCCGCCGCCGCCCTCGCCGCCGGTCGCGCCGACGAGGTACCCGTCGCCGCCGACCTCGCCGTCGAGGCCTCCGCCGTGGCCACCGGCCCCGCCCGGCGCCGAGCCCTGGGGGAAGCCTTCGGCCGGGGCCTCGCCGGAGGTCTCGATGTCGCCGTCGGGCACCTCCTCCAGTGCGGGGCCACCGTCCCCGCCACCGCCGGCGCCGGCGCCGACCACGACCCGGTCATCGAGAGCCGTGCCGCCCTGGCGGATGTCCGAAGCACCGCCGCCGCCCCCACCGCCACCGCCGCCGGCGCCGCCGCCGTTGAACCCACCGGGAGTCCCGGCGCCGTCGCCTTCAGCGCTCTCGTAGGCCTCGGCGCCTGCCGCATCCCGGGGTCCGCCGGCGTCGGTGCCGACACCGCCCACGTTGACCTGCAGCACCTCACCCGGCGTCACGATCAGCTCGGCGGAGGTGCGCCCGCCGAGGCCGCCGTCGCCGCCCAGGGATCCGGCGTCGCCCTCGGAGCCCTCCGTGTCGGGCGGGGGCGGGAGCTCGACGCCGAAGTCCTGTCCGCTCCCACCGGCGGCGCCGGCGACGACCACCTCCATGCACGTCACCCCGGCCGGGACCTCGAACTCGTAGGTGCCGGCCTCCTCGTAGGTCTGGACCTGTTCGGCGGCCTGGGCGTCGAGCCCGCTGACCACCACGAAGGTGGCGACGACCGGAACAGCGCCGAGCACGGCCGCGACCCGACCTACTGAGGGAATGAACCGCATGTGACAGATCTCCTGGGACGAGTGGCGGCAAACCTAACCCACCGCAGCGCTGCGACTGGAGAGGGTGCCGGGCGCCGGTCGATTCCTGGCCACCTCGGCAGGGGTTTCAGGCAGCCAGTCCGTCGACAGCCTCAGGTTTCGTCCCGAAGGTCCGACAGGCGGCGGGGGAGGTCCAAACGATGCCAGCGCACGATCAGCAGTGGTTCGCGACCCTGGTCCACGCCATGGCCGACGGCGTCTTCGTCGTTGACGGCACGGGCCAGGTGGCCTTCGCCAACCCCGCCGCCGAGGAGCTCGTGGGCCCGGTCGAACCCGGCATCGTGGGCCGGCCCCTCGTCGACGTCGTCCACCCCGACGACCGCAACGCCTTGGTCGACCGGCTCGCGGCCGACCCCCTGGGATCGGCCACCTCGCTCGAGATCCGGATCGTCACCGTCGACGGCCGATCGGTCCCGGTCGAGATCGTGGCCACCAACCTGGCCGCCAACGAGCACTTCGGCGGTTCGATCCTGTCGCTCCGCGACCTCACGCACCGGAGCCCGGCTGCCGTCATCCAGGCCGTCCGTCACCCAGAGGGCTCGATCCCGCCGGAGGTCCGTGACGCACTCGAGGAGGGCCTGCGCACCGAGGACATCGAGGTCCACTACCAGCCGGTGGTCGACACCACCACCGGCCATGCCGTCGAGCTGGAGGCCTTGGCCCGGTGGCGCCACCCCACCCTCGGCCTGCTCCGGCCGGGCGAGTTCCTCGAGGTGGCCCAGGACCTCGGGCTGGTCACCGCCCTGGACTGGTGTGTCCTCGAGCGCATCGCCCTGGACCGCGAGCGCTGGAGAGCGGAGGTCCCGGGCCTGGCCGAGATCCCCCTGTCGGTGAACATCTCGGTGGAGGATGTCGGTCCCGAGCTGGAGGGCCGACTGGCCGCCTTCCTCGCCTCCCCGGGCGGGGCCGGGACCAACCTCCACCTCGAGCTGGGCGAGCAGGTCCTGCTCCGCAACCTCGAGGAGGTGTCCGCCACGCTCGAACGGCTCGACGACGGTGGCATCGGCCTGACCCTGGACGCCTCCGGGGTCGGCTACGCCACCCTGCCCCACCTCCGCCGGCTTCCCATCCGGCTCCTCAAGCTCGACCGCAGCTTCCTGACCACGGCCGCCCGAGCGGGCACGGAGGTCACCCGGGCCTTCGTCGAGCTCTATGAGGCGCTCGGCGTGCGCGTCGCCGCCGTGGGCGTGGAGACCTTCGAACACCACCAGGCGGTGCGCGCCGTGGGGATCACCCGAGCCCAGGGCTTCTTCTTCGCCGAGCCCCACACCCCCACCGAGCTGGTGGCGCGTTACGCCGGCGGCCCCGTTGGCGCCGCGGCGGTCGGGGAGGGAGGGGATGCCATGGCCACGATCCGCCGGGACCTGGCCGACGGCTTGCGCAGCGAGGAGGTCGAGGTCCACTACCAGCCGATAGTCGACACCGCCAGCGGCCGCGCCGTCGGGCTCGAAGCTCTGGCCCGATGGCGCCACCCCACCCTCGGCCTGCTCCGACCCGGCGAGTTCCTCGACGTCGCCGAGGAACTGGACGTCGTCGCCTCCCTCGACTGGGGCGTCCTCGAGCGGGTGGCGCGGGACCGCGACCGCTGGCGCTCCGAGGCCCCGCGGCTGGTCGACCTGCCGTTGTCGGTCAACGTCTCGCTGGCGGCCATCGGTGCGGACCTGGAGCCGCGCCTGACCGCCTTCCTGACCTCGCCCGGCGGGATCGGGGCCCGGCTTGACCTCGAGTTGAGCGAGCAGGTGCTCCTCGACAACCTCGACGCGGTGTCCGCCGCGCTGGCGCAACTCGGCGACCGCGGCATCGGCCTGACCCTCGACGCCGCCTCCGCGGTCGGCCATGCCACGCTGGCCTTCGTCCAGCACCTCCCCCTCCGTGTCCTCAAGCTGGACCGCTCGTTCCTCAGCTCCGTCACCGATGCCCGGGCGGAGTCCACCTCGGCCTTCGTCGAGCTCTACGAGGCGGTCGGCGTGCACGTCGTCGCGGTCGGCGTCGAGACCTTCGATCACCACCAGACGGTGCGGGCCGCGGGGATCCAGTGGGCCCAGGGGTACTTCTACGCCGAGCCCCGCACGGCGGGCGACCTCACGGCTCTGGCCATCGCCGACGAGCTCTCCCCCGATCTCCCGGGTGGTCTCCGGTCGGCGTCGCGGTAGCGCTCGCCCCGCAGCACCGGTTACCGCCGGCGCCCCACCCCAGGTGCCGATATCCGGGTTCCCTCCCGGCCCCTCCGGCGCACCTGAGCCCCGCTGCTTGACGCCCCCTTGAGGCTCCCTTGACGCGCGCGGTGTCGACTCGGGGCGACCGACACGTTGGCACGAAGGAGGCTCGCGATGGACCAGCTGCGACCGGGAGGTCCGGACCAGACGGACGGCGCGGTGACCGGGCCTGTCCTGACGCCCGATCCGCCGATGTGGCCGGCACCGACGGCCGGTTTCCCACCGGCGGCTCCGGCGCCGGTCGTCGGGCGATGGAGCTCGCTGCGGGGGCTCGAGGTCGCCCTCTCGGTGCTGTTCTCGCTCACCGCCCTCGCCGCCGTGGTCCTGGCGTTCACGGCTCACGCGATGGGTTCGGCCCTCGACGAAGACGTGAGCGGCGACTTCCCGTCGTTCGTCCGGGCCGTGGACTCGGTCACCCGCTACTCGAACGGGCTCGTGCTCTACCGGCTCCTCTGCGTGGCGACGGGGGTGGTGTTCATCGTCTGGATGTACCGCGTCGCCCGGAACCACGAGCTGCTGGGCCGGCCCGGGAGCAGGTTCTCACCCGGCTGGGCCATCGGTGGTTGGTTCATCCCGTTCGCCAACCTCGTGATCCCCGGTCGACAGATGAGCCAGTTGTGGCAGGGAGCGGTCGCCTCGACACCGCGAGGCGACCCCGCCTGGCGGTCGGTTCCCCGCGGCCGGCTCGTGATGGCCTGGTGGGCGCTCTACGTCGCCGGGCTGACCCTCTTCGCCGTCAGCGAGATCGTGACCGGCGTGACCGTCTCCATCGGAAGCAGCGAACCCGACCGGAACGCCACCGACACGGTGCTCCGCCTTGTCGAGGAGGGCCATGACGTGGGCACGGGCGTGACGCTCACGATCATCGCCGTCCTCCTGTCGGTCGCCGGGGCGTTGACCGCCATCGGCCTCGTGCGGGGGCTGTCCCGCCGCCAACTCGTCACGGGGGTGGTCACCGGATCGGTGGCCCCGACCCCCGCGCCCACGTCGTCGACCGGCCGGCCCGATTCCCGGCGCCGCCTCGTCTGGTGGGTGGCGGTCCCCACGGGCCTGGTGATCACAGCGGGCGTCGTCCTGGTGGCGACGAGCGGGGGTGGCGGCGGAGGCGGCGAGCGCACCGCACCGGCGCAAGGCGACGGTGAACGCTTCGTCGACCCGGAGGGCTTCTATGAGATCGAGCTGGACCCGGACTGGTCTCCCCTGAGCGGCGCCCGGACCGCCGAGGAGCTGTTCGCCGCCGGCCGTCCCGTCGGCGGCCTGCAACCCAACCTGGACATCGCGACGGCCCGGGATGCCGACGGGCTCGACGAGTCGGGCTACCTCGAGACCGTGCTGGACGCCCTCGCGGGCGACGACCAGCTGCAGGTCGTCGACTCGGGCGTCATCACTGCGCCTTCGGGGAATCGACTCGCCTACGTCGACCTCACGTTCCATGACGGTGTCGCCGTGATCCACCAGCACGTCGTGATCGACACCTCCCACGGCACGTCGGCCGTCGCCGTCCTCACCACCCCGCTGCGCGACTTCGAGGAGGAGCGCGCCGAGGCCGAGCCCTACCTGCACACGCTCCACCTCACGGCCTGAGCGGGTGGGGCAACGCCCTCGTCGACGCCGGCGATGCCCGCATCCGGGCCTTCGCCGACGCATCCGCCGCCCTCCAGGATCAGCTCGACGCGCTCCTCGCCGCCTACACCAGGGCGACCCGGCCGGCAGCGACGCGCGGAGGCGTGATCGGACGTGATCCGCTCAGGGATCGGCCGGCCAGTTCGGCAGGGTCCACTGCTTCCAGGGGTCGTGCTCGGGGTCCTCGGACATGAACCGGGCGAACTTCCGGTCGACCACGGGGTCGGCCATGAGCTCGGCGCTGATGTCGACGTCGTCGGCCTCGGCGTCGACGTCGGCCTCGGCCTCGGCCTCAGCGTCGGCCGGCCCCACGTCCCCCGCGGCCGGGAGTGCCGCGGGGAGCGGGGCGAGGGTGCTCAGGAGCTGGGCCGTCAGCCAGGCCACCTTCCGCCGCCACCGGATCTCGGTCTCCTCGAACCGGGCCCGATCGGCCGCGAGGGCCCCGGTCTCGGCGGCGAGGCGTTCCTCGGCGTCGGCGATTGCCGCCTGCCGGGCCCGGAGCTCCCGCCGCTCGGCCGCCTCGGCCCGGCGGGCCTCGACCCGGGCGCAGGTCACGAGGTGCCGCGCTTCGTCCCGGGCGCAGGCCACGAGGCGCTCGGACCCGTCCCGGGCCTGCTGGACGATCTGGGCCGCGTGCGCCTCGGCCTCGGCGATCGTGGCTGCCGCCCTCGCCGGCGCAAACGTGAGCGCCCGTTCGAAGTCCTCCCGGGTGGCCTCGGCCGCCCGGGCCCGGGCCTTCCACCGTTGCAGCTCGTCGACCACGGCGACGAGCGCGGACTCGTCCCGGTCGACCCGCTCGCTCAGGCGACCGAGGCGGCCCTCGGACTCCGAGAGCAGGTGCTCGACAGGCCCCGGGGCGTAGCCGAAGAGGGAGACTCGCAGGGGGGCGGGGGCGGTGACGGTCATCTCGAACCTCTCAGTCCGCCGATTCCCCAAGGACCAGTCCACTCCCTGACCGCCGCCAGGTCAAGGGGCGAGGGCGCTCGAGGGACGTCGAGAGCGGATGAGCCTCCGGTCGCCGGGTCGTCTCAGCCCCGCGCCGCGAGGTCCCCGGCGCCTCCTGGTCCAAGCGCCCACCACACGTGGCTCCGTAGCCCTCGTAGGAGTTGATCGACTCCGCGACCGGCGAGAGCTGGTAGAGCTGGTCGCAGTCGGTCAGCTCACCTTCGTAACAGCTGTCGGCCAGGCCGTCGAAGCGGGCGTCCCGGTCCACCGTCCCGTACTCGGGGATGACCTCGCCCGGCGACCGCGGCTCCCCGAGCTCCTCGGCCTCACCACCGGTGTCGGAGAAGTCGTCGCTGAAGTCCTCACTGAAGTCATCGCTGGAGTCGTCGTCGCCCTCCGAGAGGTCATCGCTGACGTCCTCGGTCGGCTCTGCGCCCCCCGACCCGCACTGGAGGCCGAGCTCCTCATTGCGCTCGTCGAGCTCGTCGGCCAGCTCGGCCCCCTCCTCGATCGCCTCGTCGAACGCCGAGTCGTCGTCCTCCTCGAGCGCTTCGATCACATCCGGCGTGAGGTCGGCCCGCTCCTCCATCAGGTCGAGGAGCTCGTCGACCTCGTCCTGCAGGTCCTCGGGGACGTCGATCTCTCCCAGGTCGTCGACGGCGTCGGCGTAGATCTCACCCGTACCCTCGAGCAACCCGACCAGGCCCTCGACATCCTCGTCGTCCACTTCGCCGACGTCGGTCTGGTAGTCCACCAGGTCCTCGCCGAGCTCCTCACAGACGTCGTTGAACTCGTCGACGAACTCGTCCTCGGTGACCTCTGCGACGTCGGAGCCACCGTCGTCGCCCCCTCCCCCGCCACAGGCGACCACGAGCGCGCAGGCGGCGACCAGTGGCAACCGCGACCGGATGAACCTGGCCGTCATGGGATGTGCCTTCCCGCCCATCCGCCGTGAACGGGTCAGAGGCGACCCTAGTGGCGAACGGCCGGCCAACGGCACCGAGCCAGGGCGGCGGCAGACGACGGTGTGGAGCTCGACATGAAGGGCCACGAGGCCCTCCGGTGAGCTGACGGTCCCTCGCCCGCCCGACGGGCGGGCGGGGGGCCGGCAGTCAGGGCCAAGGCTCGGGTATCGGCCATTCGAACCGGCGGAGCGCGTACCTGAGACAGGCCCGAAGGGGGCGATCTACACTCCGGTCTCCAACGTCAGGGGGGCTGCGTCATGCCAGATCTCGACCTCTCCCTCGACCTGACGGATCCGACCTCGTACCCGCCGGTGAGCGACCTCGCGCGTGGCTGCGACCTGGTCATGAAGGGCGGCATCACCAGCGGCGTCGTGTACCCGCACGCCGTGTGCCAACTGGCCACCGATCATCGAATCCACTGCGTCGGGGGTTCGTCGGCGGGGGCCATCGCGGCGGGAGCGGCGGCCGCCGCTGAGAAGGGGCGGGCCTCGGGCGGGTTCGTGCGGTTGGCCGGCCTCGCCGACTGGCTCGCGTCGCCGTCGGAGCACGGCGACGGAACGAACCTCTACAACCTGTTCCAGCCCCAGAGGGAGACGCAGGCCCTCCACCGGATCGCAACGGCGTTCATCCGGAGGGGCTCGAAGGTCACCAAGGCCCGCCGCGCGGTCGTGGCACTGGCTCGGGGGCTCCGCGCCCTGCCCGTGCTGCTGCTGCTCGTGCCGGCGGGAGCCCTCTTGGCGCTCACCATCTGGACCTCGGACGTCGCCGGGATCGTCGCGGCGACGATCCTGGCGTTGCTCGCGGTGGTCGGCGCGTCCGCGTGGAGCACCTTGGGCCACGTCCTCACCGACATGCCGAAGAACGGGTTCGGGCTCTGCTCAGGCCTGCGCACACCGGGGAGCGGGGCGCCGGCCCTCAGCGAGTGGCTCACCGACGTGCTCGATGACATCGCCGGCGTCACGTCGGGTCCGCTGATCTTCGGCGATCTGGCCGCCGGCGGCGTCGAACTGGCCATGCTCACCACCGACCTGACCGATGGCACCCAACAGCGGCTTCCGTTCGGGCACCGGGTCTGGGCCTTCGCTCCCGACGAGCTGCGCCGGTTGCTCCCGGAGCGGGTGGTGGCGGCGATGATCGACCATCCTGCCGACATCGATCAGGAGACCCTCGAGCGGTTCACCGCCGCCGGGTTGCATCCGCTACCCGACGCGGCACACCTCCCCGTGGTCGTAGGGGTGCGGATGAGCCTGAGCTTCCCTGGCCTGCTGAGCGCGGTGCCGCTGCATCGCATCGACTTCGGCCACCCCGACCAGCCGATCGTGCGGCACTGGTTCTCCGACGGCGGGATCACTTCCAACTTCCCGTTGCACTTCTTTGACACCGCCCTCCCGGCCCGGCCGACCTTCGCCATCAACCTCGGCCCTGGAAAGAGCATCGATCCGGACCAGAGCAGGAACCTCTTCCTGCCGGACTCCAACCTGGCGGGCATCCTCGAGCCGCCGCGGCAGCTCGAGACCATGGTCCAGTTCGGCAAGCGCCTGATGGACTGCCTGCAGAACTGGGCGGACAACGCTCAGACCCACGTCCCCGGCTATCGGGATCGGATCGTCAAGGTCCTGCACTCGAAGTCCGAGGGCGGGATCAACCTGGACATGGGTCCTCCAGCGGTGGCCGCCCTCGGCGAGCGGGGCCGGTGTGCCGGAGCCGTCCTCCAGCAGCGGTTCGACTTCGCCAACCACCGGTGGACCCGTTACCGCTCGTTCATGCAGGCGCTCGAGGACCTGCTCGTGTCAGCGGAGGCAGGCCACGCGTCAACCGCTCCGACCCCGACGTACGTCACGATGATCAACGGCCCGCCACCGGGCAGCTACCGGAAGTCCTGGGACGCTGCCTTCGGCGCCGAGCAGACCGACGCCTTGGCGGCCTGGGCCCGGGCGGTCGCCGCGAGCGACCACTCCTTCGGCGATGGTGCCCCCGGCCCGCGACCCCGGCTGCAACTCCGACCCGATCACCCCCGCAGCTAGAGATGGACGCCCAGGAGTTCGCCGCGATCTTCTACCGGCACAGGGCCCTGGGTTGGCCCCACACCCTCGACTCGCCGATCCGCTATGAGGTCTGGCGGGACTTCGCCCGGTTCCCGGACACGCGGGTCGACCTCCTGTTGCAGGTGCAGGTCAACAGCGACTTCCTGGGTCCGCTCACCGAGCTGCTGGCATCGGCGGGCGACGACGCGGCGACGAGCCGGCCCGCTCTGGTGGGCGACGTCGCCGCCGTGGAAGTCCCCTTCGACGTCTTCTTCGACGTCATCGTCCCCCAGACCCACTGGCTCGACCTGATCGAGGCCGGACGCGGCCTCGATCACCGGGCGATCGCCGACCAGCTGGGGGCGGCCTTGCGCTACGAGCAGCGAGGAGTCAATGACCCCGGTACCGATCCGCCGCTCCCGTCGGCACCCGACTCACCGCAGCCCAGGCGCGACCTGGTCGAACGCTTCCGCTGGTTCATCCTCCTCGTCGCCCGGCTCGGGTACCTGGCGCCGGCGGGGCGCGGTCTGCACGAGTTCGCCACCGGGCCACGGTCGGGCGCGACCCGCTACCTTCACGACCGATTCGAGAATGCGACGCCCTCGGACAGCCGGGTGGCCGTCCTCGCCGTCTCCCTGAACCGGCCGGCATCAGTCGCGGTCATGGACTCCCGGGCCACGGTGAAGGCCGATGCGGTCTCCCGACTCTTCGACATCGACTGCTCCCCGATCGGCTGGGCCGTCCTCGACAGTGGGATCGACGCCACCCATTTCGCGTTCCGCAAGACCCAACCCGACGGAACGCCGTACCCGCAGCCCTTCGGCGTGGTGCCCGCCGGACGCGTCAACCTCACACGGGTCGAGCAGACCTACGACCTACGCACCGCTCGGGAGTTCTTCGTCGGCCGCCAAGCCGACCCGAGTGCGGTCGTGAGCCTCGACCAACGGCTGCTGGGCACCCGGGTCCCGATGTTCGACCTCGAGGGCTACGTTCGGCCGGCCAACGACCACGGCACCCATGTGGCGGGGATCCTGGCGGCCAACTGGCTCGACAGCGAGGGTCAGCTCCAGCTCGCCGGCGTCTGCCCGGACCTGCGGCTCTACGACCTGCGGGTGCTCAAGGACACCGGCGATGGCGACGAGTTCAGCGTCATCGCCGGGCTGCGTCTGGTGAAGGCCATCAACGACCTGAACGGTCGGATGGTCATCCACGGGGTGAACCTGAGCATCTCGATGCTCCACCACGTGGCCAACTACGCGTGTGGATGGACCCCCGTGTGCCAAGCCTGCGAAGACCTGATCGACTCCGGCGTCGTGGTCGTCGCCGCCGCCGGCAACGCCGGCTTCAGCGATCCCGAAGGGCTCCGGCAGTCCGACGGGACGAGCTACAACGTCGTGTCGATCAGCGACCCCGGCAACGCCGAGAAGGTCATCACGGTGGGAGCCACCCACACCACCCAGCCTCACCGCTACGGCACCAGCTACTTCTCCGCCCGGGGCCCGACCGCCGACGGTCGGTCCAAGCCGGACCTGCTGGCTCCCGGCGAGGGCATCACCGCGCCGGTGCCGTCGGACACCTACGACGACCTCAAGACCTACGACGGGACCAGCCAGGCCGCCCCGCACGTGAGCGGCGCGGCCGCGTTGCTGCTCGGCCGCTACCGCGAGCTGCGCGGTCGGCCCGACCGGGTCAAGGCCATCCTCTGTGAATCGGCGACCGACCTCGGACGCGAGCGCTACTTCCAGGGCCACGGCCTGGTCGATGTGCTCCGAGCGCTCCAGTCCATCTGAGGAGCGACCGATGCCGGTGTTCAGCCTCGAAGCCCTCGACGCCCGATCGGGCGACGCCCTGCTCCTCCACTCCGGCGAGCCGGCCCACCTGACGGTGATCGACGGCGGCTTCGCCGCCACCTACCAGGACGTCATGCGCCCCCGGCTGAAGGCCCTGCAGGCGCAGCGGTGTGCACCCGGCGAAGCATTGGCCATCGATCACGTGATCGTGTCCCACATCGACAAGGACCACATCAGCGGCGTGGTCCGCCTCTTCCGAGAGCTGAAGACGGCGGATGAAGCCCAAGACCTGCCCCTGGCCACCATCGGGAGGCTGTGGCACAACTCCTTCCGGGACACGCTGGTCTCGATCGGCGGCCCGGCCACCCTGCCCGGCGCGGTGATGGCCCAGTCCGACGTGGTCGCCGCCAGCGTCGAGGACGGGCGGGAGCTGCGCGACCTGGCCGAGTACTTCCACCTCGAGGGCAACCCGCCTCGAGACGGCCTGATGGTCGCCCCGCAGACCATCGAGATCGACGGACTCACGATGACCGTGGTGGGCCCCACCGCCGAGCGGCTCGAGCAGCTCCGGGCGGAATGGGAGGCCGAGGTCCAGGCCGAGCTCGACGACGGCGACCTCGCCCGCGTGGCCGCCTACCTCGACGACAAGGCCCCCAACCTGTCGAGCATCGTCGTGCACGTCGAGCAGGACGGGAAGACCATGCTGCTCACCGGCGACGGGCGGGGTGACGACACCCTGGTGGGCCTCGAGGCCGCCGGCCTGTGCCCGCCGGGGGGCGATCTCCACGTCGACCTGCTGAAGGTCCCGCACCACGGCAGTGACCGCAACGTCGCCGAGGACTACTTCGAGCGGATCACCGCCGACCACTACGTGATCTCGGCCGACGGCCGGTTCGACAACCCGTCGATCGCGACCTTGCAGATGCTGGTCGACACCCAGGGCGACAGGCCCTACACCGTGCACCTGACCAACCCGGCCATCGCCGAGGGGTTCTTCGCCGCGCACCCCGGCAATCCCGAGGTCCGCATCCGTGCCGACGACGAGCCGTCGATCGTGGTCGACCTGGCCGACCCACTGGGTCAGTAGGCGGCCTCGCTGGAGTACGAGGCGGGGCTCTCGTCGTCGAGGGTCATGGTCCCTTCTGGGGGATTGGCCGACAGCTCGTCGGTCTCCGGGGCGACGTTGTGGACCACGAGGTAGAGGTCCTCCCGCCGACCGGCGTCCTCGTACCTGACCCGGAGACCCTCGCAGGGCCGCCATGAGGCCGGGTCCACCCGAGCCTCGTCGTGGAAGAGCACGAGATCCGCGTCGACGGCCTGGTCTTGGGGGGTATCGCCGGGCGTCTGGGCCGGAGCCCGCTCAGGACGGATGAACCCGAACCCCGCCGACGGGTTGTAGCTGACGATGTTGCCAGTGGGCATCGCCCCTCACCCTACTGCCGCCGGAGCCGACGGCGTGGGGCGACGGCCGTGGACGCGTGGCCCACCGGGCAGCCGTTGGCGTGGCCTCGCGCCGGGGATCCCGCCGAAGATGCACCACTCGGTCCACGACGAGCTGAACAGGAACGTCTCTTCGCGCGCGACCACACGGATCCATGCGAGCGGGATCGATTGGTTAGTGTGAGGCGGTCCACCGGCCGAACTCGGGAGGGACCCCATGGCGAAGGTTGATCGGCGTGCATTCCTGCGAGGGGCGGCGGCCACGACGGGAGGGGTGCTCGTCGGCGGGTCGCTCCCGGCGCTGCTCGTTGAGGCGGCCGGGGCAGAACCGCCCGGCGGGTTCCACACGCTCGGGCCCGTGGCCGACCTGCGCGACAGCAAGGTGCGCCTGCACCTGCCGCCCGGCTTCCAGTACCGGTCGTTCCATGACACCGACGGTCCGCCGGTGATCCTCGATGACGGCACCGTCCTGCCCGGCCGCCACGACGGTATGGCTGCGTTCCCCGCCGGTGACGGGAATGCATGGCTCGTGCGCAACCACGAGATGCCCAGCGCCTTTACTCCTTGGCCCAACCCGGTCCCGGCGTCCGTGGCCTTCGGGCCAGGGACTCCGTACGACGCCCGCGGCCGCGGCGGAACGACGACCGCGCTGGTGACACCGTTCGGAGAGGTCCTCGAGAGCTTCACCAGTCTCAACGGCACCGTGCAGAACTGCGCTGGTGGCAACATGCCGTGGGGCTCGTGGATCACCTGCGAGGAGACCGTGAACGGACCCGACGTCGGTCCCGACTTCACCGGTATCACCAACGAGCACCTCCTCAAGCCACACGGCTTCATCTTCGAAGTGCCGGCCGGTGGGCAGTCGAACCGGCTGCCCATCAAGCATGCAGGTCGCTTCGCTCACGAGGCGGCGGCATTCAGTCCCGATGAGGGCTACCTGTATCTCACCGAGGACAACTTCGCCTTCCCGTCGGGCTTCTACCGCTACCTTCCGCCCAACGACCCCATGGTCGACGGCCACGTGGAGGACGGCGGCCAGCTCCAGATGCTCAAGGTCGTCGGCATCGACCAGGCCCACCTCGAGCAGGGCCAGATCAACGGGACCGCGTACGCCGTCGAGTGGGTCGACATCGCCATGCCCTATCCGAACTTCGGCACCAGCACCGACGCGTTGTTCACGAGCCCCACGACAAACGACGAGGCGCTCACCTTTGTCGGCAACCAGGGTCGGGCCCTGGGGGCCGCCCACTTCTCCCGCCTCGAGGGGGCCTCGTACACGCGCGGAGAGATCTACTTCACCTCGACCCAGGGAGGCGGCGCGGCCGAGACCGGTCCTGAGTTGCTCGCCGGGTACGGCAACGGTCGAGGGCAGGTGTGGTCCTACAACCCGCTGACGTCGACGCTCACCTGCCGGTACCAGTCGCCGAATGTCGACACGCTCGACTTCCCCGACAACATCACGGCCAAGAGTGACCGAGGCACGATTGTCCTGTGCGAGGACGGTGCGGCGCCCAACTACATCCGCGGTCTGACGCGCGAGGCCGAGCTGTTCGACATCGCCCTGAACCGGCTGACGAACAACACAACCGGCGCGCCCCGGTTCGGCGAGGAGTTCGCGGGGGCCACGTTCGGCCCGGGCACCGACACGCTGTTCGTGAACATCCAGGCGTCGGCCGCGATCACCTTCGCCATCTGGGGTCCCTGGGGCCGCATCGGCGTCTGACGAACCCGCCCGACGAGCCCTGCGTCGGATGGTGTCCTTCGATGAGCGTCCCAGGCTCTTCCAAACGCCCGCAGCAGCGTGGCGGCGCGATCAGAAGCAGCTTCGTCAAGATCGACCTCCACACCCTCGGGTCCAGACGGAGCGGTCGGGTACCGTCGCCGCCATGACGCAACCAGGACTGCGACCGATCGAACGACGGATGCGGCGCCTGAGCGACGAGGGCATGGACGACGTCGAGATCGCCTGGCGGTTTCGGCGCAGCCCTCGGTATGTCCGCCAGGTGCGCGAGCTGAGCGCCCGTCCCGACCGGTCAGACCGCCACGACGGTGGCCGCCTGCGCCCGATCGAGCGGCGGGTGCTCTCGTGGCGCGAACAGGGGGTTTCCTTCGAGGACCTGGCGCCGCGCTTCCGGCGTGGGGTCGGCCACCTCCGACAGGTCGAGCACCTCGCTCGCTACAAGCTCCGCGACGCCTCGTCCTGACGGGCACCGAGGTCGCCGCCGACGCAGGCCGCCCACCGGCGTAGCCCCACGGGCGAGAGGCGACGGGGCCGGCGGGCGTGCACAATGGGTGGGTTCCGGGGGACCATGCCTGCTTCGCACGAGGTCGCTGAGACGAAGTACGTCGCGGTTGGCGACGCTGACGTCGCGTACCGGGTCGTGGGTGACGGTCCGGTCGACCTCCTCTTCTTCTACGGCTTGGGCAGTCACGTCGATCTGCTGTTGGACGACCCCGGAGCTGGTCAGTTCCTGCATGGGCTGGCGTCGTTCAGCCGCCTGATCTACCTCGACCGTCGCGGGACCGGAGCATCGGACCCTCTGCCTCGAAACGCCATGCCGGCCTGGGAGGAGTGGGCCGACGATCTCGGCGCGGTCCTCGATGCCGTCGGATCGGACCGGACCGCGATCGTGGCCGCCCTCGACGCGGGGCCGATCGCCATGATGTTCGCGGCCCTGCAGCCTGAACGGGTCAGTGCGCTCATCCTCAGCAACACGACGCCGCGCTACCTCGAGGCGGACGACTACCCGATCGGCCTGCCGCAGGCCATGGCCGATGCGGTCGTGGAGACGGTCGGTTCGCTGTGGGGAACGGAGGAGCTCGCCAACCTCACCCAACCAGCGCGGGCCAACGACGCGGAGTTTGCCCGGTCGTACGCACGGACACTCCGGGCTTCCGCGACGCCGCGCAACGCGGCCGCGCAATTCCGGTACATCCTGGAGAACGTCGACGCACGCTCGATTCTGCGCCTCATCCAGGCGCCGACGCTGGTTCTCCACACGAGTCACAACCCGCTCATCCCGATCGAACACGGCCGCTATCTGGCCGACCACATCCCGGGAGCGCGGTTCATCGAGCTGTCCGGGCACGGGATCTTTGCTGATGATGCCGGAGCCACACTCGTCCGGGAGATCGCGGAGTTCTTGACCGGGGCCCGTCCGGTCGTCGACATCGACCGCGTGCTCACGACGGTGTTGTTCACCGACATCGTCGCCTCGACCGAGCACCTGGCCTCGCTCGGGGACAAACGATGGCACGCGTTGCTCGATGCCCATGACCGAGCGGTACACGACCAACTTCGGCGATTCCGCGGGCGAGAAGTCAAGACCACAGGGGACGGGTTCCACGCCTGCTTCGACGGGCCCGGTCGGGCCATCGCCTGCGCCACGTCCATCACCCAGGCGGCCCGCGGGCTGGGCATCGAGGTGCGCGCCGGATTGCACACCGGCGAATGCGAGGTTCGAGGCGACGACCTCGCCGGCCTGGCCGTGCACGTCGCCGCCCGCATCGGGTCACTCGCCGGCCCCGGCGAGGTGTTGGTCTCGACCACCGTGAGGGACCTGGTTGCGGGCTCTGGCATCGAGTTCGTGGACAACGGAGAACACGAACTCAAGGGCGTACCCAGTACCTGGAGACTGTTCGCCGTGGCGCCGGTGCCCGATCGATCACCTCGCCTATCCGTGCAGGCGAGCTAAGGCGACCCGGCCCAGGGCACCGCCCGAGCCTCCGGCCAGGACGATCTTGCCGTCCTCCTGCAGCACCGCTCCGGTGGCACCGTCAAACTGACTGGTGAAGTTGATCCGGGCCCAGCCATCTCCGCCCTCAGCTCCGGGGGCGGCGGCCCGAGGGCAGGGGCGGCAGCTCATGGCGTAGCCCGTACGCGAGGCTGGTCCGATGTGTCGTCTCGCCCGGTGTGCCGTCGCCTTCGCCGTCGTCCTCACGCTGGTCGGTGACCCGACCGCGGCGGAGGCGAGGCCTTGCCCGGTGTTCACTGCGGCTCGCGTACGGGGCACGGTGAGCGAGCCCCAGCTGACGGAGCTGTCGGGTCTGGCCGCCAGCCAGGCCAACCCCGGCGTGCTCTGGGCCCACTCGGACTCACCGTCGGGGACCGAGGTGTTCGCCTTGTCCCTGACCGGGGAGCGCCTGGCCACCTTCGAGCTGCAGGGGGCCACCGCCGTGGACTGGGAGGACATCGCCGTCGGCCCCGGCCCCGATCCGGGCCAGTCGTACCTGTACGTCGGCGACATCGGCGACAACCTCGCCGCCCGGGCCCACGTGACCGTCTACCGAGTGCCCGAGCCCGTCCTCGACGACCCGCCGCCTCCCGATCCGGTGGCCCTGGCCGATGTCGACGCCTTCACCCTCGACTACCCCGACGGCGCCCACGATGCCGAGGCCCTGCTGGTCGATCCCCGCTCGGGCGGCCTGTTCATCGTCACCAAGACCCTTTCCTCCGGACCGAGCGGCATCTACCGCTTGGCCGCGCCCGGGGTGCCGGCCGACCCCCTGACCCTCACCGCGGTCGGCTCGCTGTCGCTGCCGTCGGCCCCGTTCGCGGGGTCGACGGTGACCGGCGGGGACATCAGCCCGAGCGGCGACGAGATCCTGCTCCGCACCTACTTCACCGCCTTCGCGTGGCGCCGCGGGCCGGCGCAGTCCGTGGCCGGCGCCTTCTCCGGTATCCGCTGTCCCGTCCCCATCGCGCTCGAGACCCAGGGCGAGGCGATCACCTACCGGCGCGATGGCAACGCCTACCTCACGACCAGCGAGTGGGGGGGCCAGGGCCCTCGACCCCTCCACGAGTACCGGGCTCGCCGGCGACCCGACGGGCTGATCCGGCGCGGTACGGGAGCCTTCGCCGGCGACGGGATCGTCAACCTGACGGGCGCCGGCCAGACCCGCACGGCCACCGTGGACGCCGGTGGGACGGTGACGTTCACCGTGCGGGTGGACAACGACGGCGACCGGGTCGACGACATCGGGGTCCGGGGCGAGGGGGGCTCCCCCCAGTTGACCGTGCGCTATCGGCGCAACGGTGTCGACATCACCGCGCCGGTCGTCGCCGGCACCTACCGGGTGCAGGACCTCGCCTCAGGCGGGAGGGTGGCGATCACCGTCGTCGTCACCGCCCGCGCCGGTGCGCCGAGGGGCTCGAGTCACACGCTTGCCGTCACCCTGACATCGCAGGCCTCGACCTCGGCGCGCGATCGGGTCAAGGCCACCACGACCGTGGGCTGACGGGCAAGCCTTCGGACCCGTGGTCACAAGGGCGTACGACCCGACGGCCTAGTCGGAGACGGGCGAGTCCTCGACGGTCGCGAGGGCCAGGACCTGCTCCCTCGTCATGGTGAAGGCGTGTGACGTCTTGGCATGGGAGACCGCCTTCTCGACGAACTCGTCCTCGGAGTCGCCGGTGACGTCGGTCCCGCAGTCGCAGTGGATCACCAAGGCCATCGGGTCATTATTGCTCGGGCGCCCGGCGAAGCGCGGCGAACTTCTCCTGCGTCTCGAGGAAGTGGTGGATCGCCTTGATCGCACCGGAGCCCTCACCCACCGATGACGCCACCCGCTTCATCGACCGCGAACGCACGTCCCCCACGGCGAAGACGCCGGGCACCGAAGTCTCGAAGGCCATCGGGGAGCGAGGGAGGAGCCAGTCGTCGAGCAGCTGATCGTGGATGAGCTCAGCACCCGCCACCACGAAGCCGTGGTCATCCCGAGCGATCTCCGGCGGCAGCCAGCTCGTGTGCGGTGACGCACCGATCATCACGAACAGGCCGTCGGCCGGTAGCTCGCGCTCGGTGCCATCGGCATCGTCGACGATGCGCAGCGCGGTGAGGTCCGTCTCCCCGCGGCCGTCGAGCACCCGCGAACGGAGCAGCGTCTCGACGTTGTCGGTGGCGGCGATGACGTCGACCAGGTACTTGGACATGCTCTTGGCGAGCGAGTCGCCCCGGACGACGAGGAACACCTGCTCAGCCCACTTGGCGAAGTGCACCGCCGCCTGGCCGGCAGAGTTGCCGGCGCCCACGACGAAGACGCGACGATCCTCGAACTGCTTGGCCTCGGCCGGTGACGCGCCGTAGAACACGCCTGCGCCGGCGAGGCGCTCGAGTGCCGGGATGTCGAGCCGTCGATAGGCGACGCCCATGGCGAGGACGACGGCTCGGGCGGTCAGCTCCTGCCCGTCGGCGGTCCGCAGGACGTGGACGTCGTAGCCGCAGTCCATCGACGTGACCTCGGTGCCGATGAGGAAGCGACTGCCGAACGCCCAGGCCTGCTCGTAGGCCCGCTGCGCCAGCTCGGCACCGCCGACGCCGCGGGCGAAGCCGAGGTAGTTGCGGATCATCGAGCTCGAGCCGGCTTGGCCGCCGACGGCGCCACGCTCGACCACCAGCGTGTTGAGTCCCTCCGACGAGCCGTACACAGCGGCGGCAAGCCCCGCCGGACCGGCGCCGACCGTGACCACGTCGAAGTTGTCGCCCTCGGCGAACGTGGCGTGGTTGGGGAGCAGTGATGAGGGATGGGCGGCGTGCAGCTCCGTCGTCGTCCACTCCTGGAGAAACGCGGTGAACGTGCGGTGGAAGTCCTCGTCGGGCGATCCCCGCGGCTTGGACAGGAAGTGATCGACGCACCCTGTCGCGATGGCGCTCTGGATGGCCTCGGCCGTCGACGCCTGTCCCCAGTCCTCGAGGGCGATGAGCAGGCCGCGCTTGGTGCGGGGACTCAGCCCCCGCACCCGGGACAGCACCTCGGTCCCGTCGAGCTCGGCCATCCACTGGCTGGCGAGGACGACGGCCACGCGCTCGCCACGTCGATGCGCCGCCTCGACGGTCGACAGCGCGGCCTCGGGGGAGCCTTCGACGGCCACGACGTAGTCGGCGTCGTAGCGCCGCTCGAGCTCGACGCGGAGCTGTTCACGGCCGGCCTCGTCGTCATCTGCCGCGACGATCCACGGCCGTCCGCCACCCATGAGTAGATGATCGCGCACCCCTGAGCACTCCGCGTCCGCCGGTAGCGCCAGCCGCGGGCGCCTGGGCGGAGCCCCGTGTCGAGCGTCGGTCAGAACTGGTGACGTGCTCGACGTGTCGTCCGTCGACAATCCGTGCAGCGCCGAGCGGACCTCGTCGTCGAGGTACTCGCGCAGGTCCGACGGGGTCGTGGCTCGGCTGAGGAGCCGTCGAAACGCACTGCGGACAACGCGAGCGCAGCCTTGTCAGTGACCCGTCGTAGGGTTGGCCGATGCGATCTGCGGACACCACCGCCGAGGCCCAAGCTGTCCAGCTCGAGGCCTATCGCTCGCTCGCTCCGGTGGAACGTCTCGAGCTGGCGATGGCGATGAGTGATGAGGTCATGGCTCTGTCCGTCGCCGGGATCCGCTCCCGCCGGCCCGGCCTCGATGCCGATGGTGTCACCACCGAGTTGCACCGCATCCTCGGTCATCCTGTACCCGACAGGTGACGGCCGCTCAGCCGGGAAGAGTTCGCCCGTCGCCAAGCGGTGGATCTGTTCGGCGTCATCACGCACCTGGCCACCGCAGAGGACACCATCCTGGCAAAGCTTGAATGGGCTCGAGACGGCGGCTCCGAGCGTCAGGTCGCCGACGTCGTGGCCATGTTGTCGATAGGAGGCGCCTCCCTCGACAAGAGCTACCTCGACCGATGGGCAAACGACCTGGGCATCTCCGACCTGTTGGGGCGGGCTCGCCTACGTGCCGAAACCTGACCAGCCGGCACCGGTTCATGAGCCGAGTGCCGGGCCTTCAGGCTCTCGGTATGGGTCCCGACGAGCACCCGGTCGCCGTCGCGGAGGATCCACACCGGGTCGCACTTGGGTGCGCCGTCGGCCTGCAGCGTGGCCAGGTGGGCGATGTTGGGTCGGTCCAGCACGTGGCGACCCCGTCGTTCAGGTGGATTTCCATGAGTCCGGTCTCGGCCCCTCGCCGCACTCGCGGCCAGGGCCGAAGGACCTGTCGGTGGGGCGGTGGGTCAGGGCCGGACCTTCGAGGTCGAAGGCGTGTGGGGCACCAGACGCCGACCCGTCACCTTGACCGGGACGATCCGGAGCCAGTGCACCTTGTCGCCCGTCCACAGCGCCGCGTCGGCGTCGTCGACGTCGAGCGCAGCACGGTCGTGCACCTCGTCGGCATGACCGATCACCATCACCGTCCAGCCCGTTCGCGCCAGATCGTCGATCTCGTCGACCTCGAAGCAGACCCGGGCGCCGGACGCCGCCCGCAGCTTGGTGCCCTCCTCGGTGCGCAGGAGCAGCACTCGGCCGTCGACGTGGTGGTCCACGGGGAAGATCTCGGGGTGGTCCTCGACGAAGACACCGAGGCGGCCCCAGTTGCGGGTAGCGAGCAGGCCCCAGCACTCCTCCGCAGCGAGCGCCACTAGGCGTCGGTCGGTGGGCGTCGCCTCCATGGCCCTATCAGACCACGTCCGCCCCCTCGCTCCCAGGGCCGAATGTCCTTGTCAGGACCCGGTGCTCGCCCGGCGCGAGGGTCGTGATGTCGCCGTCGAAGCCGATCGCGACGGGGTCGTTCTGGTCGTGGGCAACGAGCTCGACCGCGGTGGACGAGACCCGGACGTCGAGCCAGTTGCCGCGGAAGCGGAGGTTGAACGTGTAGGGGCCCAGCGCCTCGGGGACGCGGGGGTCGAACCAGAGGGTGTCGTCGTGGATGGCCACGCCCGGGTAGCAGCGCTCGATCACGTCGACGGTCCCTGCCATGGCCCCGATGTGGACCCCCTCGGCGGTGGTGCCCCCCTGGACGTCGTCGATGTCGCTGCGCAGGGCCTCGCACAGCACGGCGAAGGACTCGTCGAGGTCGCGGTGGGCGACGATCCACGCGTGCACCACCTGGCTGAGCGTGGACCCATCGGAGGTGCGGGCGAGGTAGTAGTCGATGGTGCGGTCGGTGCACGCCTCGTCGACCGAGTACCCCAGCCGGTCGAACAGTTCGCCCATCTCGCGGCGGGAGAACAGGTAGTAGAGCATCAGCGTGTCGGCCTGCTTCGACAGCTTGTAACGGTTGGGGGTGTCGCCCTCGGCCTCCAGGATCCGATCAAGGCGCTGGATGTTGCCGTAGCGGGCGGCGTAGTCCTCCCAGTCCAGCTCCTCGAGGTCCCCGTAGCCCTCGAACTGGCTGATCACGCCGTCGTGGAAGCAGACCCGCAGCCGCCGGCTGATCTCGTCCCAACGCTCGAGCTCGTCGGTGGAGACCGCCAGCTTCCGCACGATCTCGTCCCGCCGGTGGTCATCGAGGCGTTCGAGGATCTCGCCGGCCCTCCACAGGACCCAGGCGGCCATGACGTTGGTGTAGGCGTTGTTGTCGACCCCGGGCCGGTCGCGACCGGGCAGTGCCTCGTGGTACTCGTCGGGACCGACCACCCCGCGGATGTCGTAGCGGTCGTCAATGTGGGTGTAGGTGGCCGTGCTGGCCCAGAAGCGGGCGATCTCGACCATGAGCTCGGCGCCTTGGTACGACAGGAAGTCGTGGTCGGCGGTGGCGTCGAGGTAGCGCACCACGTTGTGGGCGATGGCGGCGTTGACGTGGCGTTGGAGCCGGGAGTTGTCCGGCAGCCAGTGCCCGGAGCGGGGGTTGAGGTGCGCCGTCGGGGTCTCCTCCCGCCCGCTGGACGCGCTTTGCCAGGGGAACATGGCGCCGTCGAAGCCGGCGGAGCGGGCCAGTCGGCGGGCCTCGTTCAGCCGCCGGTAGCGGTACATCAGCAGCGCCTGGGCCAACTCGGGCACCCGGAGGTTGACGTAGGGGAATACGAACAGCTCGTCCCAGAAGATGTGGCCCCGGTAGGCCTCGCCGGCCAGGCCCCGGGCGGGCACGCCCACGTCGTAGGTCCGGGTGTGCTTCGAGATGACCTGGTGGAGGTGGAAGAGCTGGAGGGTGAGTGCCCGCGCCAACGACTCGGACCGTTCGATGTCGATGTGGGTGCGTTGCCAGGTGTTGGCCCACGCCCTGGCGTTGGCGGCGGTCAGGTCGTCGTAGCCCGGCGTCCAGTCGAGCTCCCGGACCGCGCTCTCGCCCGGCTCGTAGATGCCCGGGTCACGGGAGGTGAAGACGGCGACGACCTTCTCCACCGTCACCTCCTCGCCGTCGACCACCGGGACGACCATCCGGTGGGCGATCAGCGCCTCCTCCTGCTCGACCGTCCGCGACACCCATGACCGTGCCCCGAGGAGCCGGGTCCGGGCCGCCTCGGCGATCCGGATGCGCGAACCCGTGGTCTCGGCCTGGAGGGCGATGACCTCCTCCCCGGCGGTCCAGGTCCGCTCGACCCGCAGGTGTCTCCCGCTCAGCTCGCGGTAGCGCGCCACCCCGGCGTTCTCCACCTCGCCGTCGATGGCCGACCGCACCTCGATCGCCCCCGACCAGCCCTCGGGCAGGAAGGTGGTCTCCAGCGCGGCCAGGTGGGCGTTACCCCGGTGGACGAGACGGCGCTGCGCCACCCGGGTGACGCGCCCGTCGTCGTCGCGGAAGCGCACAGTGCGGATGAGCTGACCGTGGCGCATGTCGAGCGTGACGGTGTGGTCGAGCATCTCAGCCCGGTCCGTCGAGAACCAGGGCTGGCCCTCGGTGCGGAACTCGACCAAGAGCCAGTTCGGGAGGTTGACCAGGCTCTCATGGTCGAGGTGCCGGCCGTCGACGACGTCCACCAGCCGGTTGTAGACCCCGGCCACGTAGGTACCGGGGTAGTGGATCCCGTCCGCGCTCGACTCTGGGGCCGCTCCCCGGATCGAGAGGTACCCATTGCCGAGGCTGCACAACGCCTCGCGGTGGCCCTCCTGCTCGGGCACATAGCCCTCGAAGACGACGCGGGCCCGGTCGCCGGGGGTCATGCCACGTCGACCGCGCCGAGATCGTCGACCACCACGTCGGCCCCGTGCTCGCGCAGGGCGTCGTCTCCACCGGTTCGGGCCAGACCGATCACCAGCGCGAAGTGGCCGGCTCGGCCGGCCTCGACCCCGGCCTGCGCGTCCTCGACCACAACCACCCGGTCGGGGTCGACGTCGAGCCGACGGGCGGCCTCAAGGAAGACGGCCGGGTCGGGCTTGCCGGCCAGATCGAGACACTCCGCCTCGACGCCGTCGACGAGCACGTCGAAGCGATCGATCAGGTCGGCGGCGCGGAGCACGTCGACCATGTTGCGGCTGGCGGACACCGCCGCCGCCCCGATGCCAACCCCGTTCAGGCGCTCGAGCAGGGCGAGGGCATCGGGGAACGACTGCACGCCGTCGCGCAGGATGAGGTCAACGAACTGGCGGTCCTTGCGGTTGCCGATGGCGCAGACGCTCCCGTCGCCCGGAGGGTCATCGGGGGCGCCTTCGGGGAGGTCGATGCCCCGGGACACGAGGAAGCTCCGGGCGCCGTCGTACCGGGGCTTGCCGTCCACGTACGCCAGGTAGTCCTGCTCGGAGAAGGGCTCGAAAGGGCGCCCGGTGGCCTCGGCCTGGCGGCAGAGGAGGTCGTCGAACACGGCTCGCCAGACCGTCTGGTGGACCCGAGCCGTGTCGGTCAGCACACCGTCGACGTCGAAGACCACACCGTCGATCGCGCCGTGCTCGATCATCGGCACCCGCCCAGCCTGTCAGGTCCTGTCCCTCGACGCAGCCCCCACGCTGATCGTCGGTCATCGCGCCGTGCTGCATGCGCGCCGGCTGGCCGGCGCTGCGCCAGCAGATGGCCCGCGCTGGGCGATGACGTCCGCCCTCGGCATCACCGGCGGGATCAGCAGCGCCGTCTGGTACTTGGGCACGCTGAGCGGATCGAGCCATCCGCCGGGGATCTGTGCCGCGGCCGCCGGGAGCCTGAACAGCTGGCCGCCGACTTGGCCGATGAAGAACAGCCCGCCACACCGGCGCCTGCGCTGATACGGAGAAAGTCCCGCCGGGACATGACAGTCAACCGCCGGGCCTCGGCGGCGGTGTCGCCACGGCCGGCTGTGGGGTTCAGTGGCCGCGGAACTCCGGTGTCGACTTCGTCATCATGGCCCGGACGGCTTCCTGGCTGTCGTCGGTCGACAATCCGTGCAGCGCCAAGCGGACCTCGTCGTCGAGGTACTCGCGCAGGTCCGACGGGGTCGTGGCCCGGCTGAGGAGGCGCTTGGTCTGTTGTGCCGCGATCGGTGCGACGCCGGCGAGCATCTGCCCATATTCGATGAACTTCTCGGCGAACACGTCGTCGCTCGCGGTGACCTCTCCGACCAGACCCAGGTCGAGTGCCTCGGTGGCGGACACCATGCGCTGTTCGAGGAAGAAGCGCATCGCCCTCTCATAGCCGAGCGCGGCGGTGACCGTGAGCGTCGCACCGCCGTCGGGTGATGTCCCGACACGGGCGTAACCGGGATGCAGGCGCGCCGACGGTGCCGCGATGCGGATGTCGGCGGCCATGGCGAGGGAGACGCCGATGCCGACAGCAGCGCCGTTGATTCCGGCCAGGATCGGCTTCTCGCACTCGACGCGCATGACCGTCAGGAAGGGGTCACCCTCGTCTGGCTCCGGTGGTGGATCAGCGCCGTCGCTGTCGTCGGTCTCGCTCGCCTCGCTGAGGTCGAGGCCGGAGCAGAACGCATCGCCGTTTCCCGTCAGCGCCAGCGCCCAGACGTCGGGGTCGGAGGCGCCGGCGCGCACCGCATCGTTGATCGCCTGGAAGAGCGGGCCGTTGAGGGCGTTCTTGCGCTCCGGGCGGTTCAGGCGCAGGACGCGCAGGTGGTTGTGGTCCTCGATGTCCAGGACGCTCGTTGGCATGCCTCCCAGGATCCCTCAAGCGCCGCTCGTCTGCTCGCGATGCTCCCCGGTCGTGTGTCCCAGCTCCAGCCACGGGTTCCCTCCTATCCTCAGCTCGTGGCTCGACTCGGGTCGTCGGAACGGACTGACCTCCCGGATCGGGCGTTCGCGTACGTCGACTCCCGGGGGCGGCGGCGTCTTCCGATCCACGACGCGGCCCACGTCCGGAACGCGCTGGCTCGGTTCAACCAGGTCCACTTCGAGGACGACGCCGCTCGTGACCGGGCGCGGAATCGGCTGCTGCACGCGGCGCAGCGGCATGGGATCGTGCCGCTGGGGTTCATCACGAGCCAGCTGGACTCGGAGCGCGCGTTCGGGGAGCGTCGCGCCCGCCAACCAGTGTCGCTGCCGACCGGCTTCCTCACCATGCTGATGACCGACATCGAGGGTTCGACCGGCCTCGTCGATCGGTTGGGTGAGCGGTACCGCGACCTCATCGGTGACGTGCGAACCCTGCTTCGGGAGACGGCGGTGGCGTTCGCGGGCCAGGCCGTTGAGACGCGGGCGGACGAGTTCTTCGCCGTGTTCGAGAGCCCCGGCGCTGCGCTCGATGCCGCTATCGCCATGCAGCGCGCGTTCCGTGGGAGCTCCTGGGTGGACGGGGTCGAGGTGAGCGTCCGGATCGGAATCCACAGCGGCTATCCAACGCTCGACGAGGTGAACTACATCGGGCTCGCCATCCACACGACGGCCAGGGTCTGCGCGGCTGCCCATGGCGGCCAGGTGATCGTGTCCGGCGACACGAAGGAGGCGAGCCAGGGGCAGCGCCCGGCCGGCCTTCGCTTCGTGAGCCTCGGTGAGCATCGCCTTCGAGGGATCCCCACGGCCGTGCCCCTGTTCCAGGTTGCGGCCAAGGGGCTGCCGTTCCGCTTCCCGCCGCCCCGCACGACCGCTCGTTGAGGTTGTGTTGGGAAGGGTCGCGGGCTTCGCCGGCTCGGATCGTTCACCCGACGCACCTTCGGCTGACTCGATCGAATTCGCAGGGGACGCCCGATTGGGAACCTGGCCGGGGGCACGGACCTCAGCCACATGGTTGAAATCGGTGGAGACCCGCCTATGCCGGCTGGCCGGGCTGGGCCGGGCCGACGCGGTAGGGGCGCATCATCTCGTTGTCCTCGTGTTCGACGATGTGGCAGTGCCATACGTACTGTCCCGGGGTGTTGAACTGGGCCCGGACGCGGGTGACCTGGCCGGGGTACGCGATGACCGTGTCCTTGACCCCGGTCTCCCACGGTTCAGACGGGGTCGGTGCCGAACCGGGACGTACCTGCACCTCCATGGTGTCCTCGTCGAGGACGATCTCCTGGCGGCTGACCACCTCGAAGGCCACCTCGTGTATGTGCATGGGATGGGCGTCAGCGGTGGTGTTGTAGATCTCCCACACCTCGGTCGTGCCCGCCGCCGGGTTCTCGGTGACGGGGTCCATCCACAACTGCTTGGTCCAGACCCCGGGGGCGACGTTCGGGTCACCGGCCACGGTGCCGAGCAGGGCCTCGATCGGAGCGTCTTCGAAGGAGGTTGACATCTCCTCGAGGAGGGCCAGCGGTCGGGTGACCGTCTCCGGCGGCAGGGGGGTGATGGCCGGCAGCCGGAGGAACCGGGGCGGGGTCGAGGTGTCGACGGTGAGGCTCGGCACGACCCGGAACTCCATGATCTGGCCCGTGGTCGCTGGATGGGCGGGCTCGAAGCCCTCGCCGGGCTCACCACCGCCGAACGGCTCGTCCGGCCCCACGTTGCCGAGCACGTGGTTTCCCCGCGGCACGTTGGTGAAGTCAACGATCAGATCGGCGCGCTCAGCCAGGCCCATCAGGAGCCGGTTCCGGTTGTCCGCGGTGAGGTTCACCGGGGCGGAGAGGAAGCCGCCCTCGTTGCCGATGGCCCAGACCTCGACGTCGGGTATCCCGCTGAAGTCGAGGATGAGGAACCGCGACTGGCACCCGTTGAGGACCCGGAAGCGGTAGCGGCGCTGCTCGACGGTCAGGAACGGCCACGTGTTGCCGTTCACCATGATCAGGTTGCCGAAGAACTCGGGGTTCCAGATCGGCGAGACGTCGGTGTCGGGTAGGTACGGGCCGGTGATCCCGTCGAAGAACGCCCGGGTGTCGGGGTAGAAGAGCGACCCGTCTTCTTTGAACGCCCGGTCCTGTATGGCGATGGGGATCTCGCGGTAGAGCTTGTTGGGCGGGAAGCGGTCGTCCTCGCGTGGTGCCGGTCCGGGCAATGACGCCGTGCCACCGGTGCGGCGGTCGAGCACCGCATCGTCGCCGGCGGGACCGCCCCGGATGATGTAGAAGCCCGCTGGGCCCGCGTACACGTTGAGCCGTGTCATGCCGAGGGTGTGGTCGTGATACCAATCAGTCGACGCCCGGCCGTGGTTCGGGTACTGGAAGGTGGCGAAGCCGGGTCCCCAGTTCACGCCGAACTTGGCCGACGCCTTACCGGCGAAGAAGTCGTACCACGTGCCTTCGGTGGCGTAGTCGTCGGGGATGTTGTCGGCCGCGGGCAGGTACCACGCCTCGGCGTAGCCGTCGCTCTCGTCGCCGACGCCCACGGCCCCGTGCGCGTGGGTGACGAGCGGCACCGGTCCCGTGTACGGGCCGGGCGTCGAGGCGAAGGTCGGTCGGGAGTCACGTTGGGCGTCACCCCCCGGGGGGTTGGCCCAGTGGAGCGTCGGATCGACGGGCAGCAGGTGGGGCCGGTAGTTGCCGTTGCCGTCCACGAGGTTGTTGGTCCACCTGACGCGTACCGGCCGGTTGTGCCGAGCCTCGATCGTCAGCGACGGTGCGTTGTGGATCAGCAGGCCCCGGTTGCTCTCCGCGGCCGTCGCGCCGTAGCCCCACACGGTCGTGGCCGGGAACCCCGCGGGCAGGATCTGCTGGGCGACCTGCTCCACGGAGATCTCATAGGCGTCGATCTGCTTGCCCCCCCGTTGGGTGATGGTGCGGGCCCGCGGCATCACGGGCGGGATCAGCATCGCCGTCTGGTACTTGGGCACGCCCAGCGGATCGAGGGATCCACCCGGGATCTGTGCCGCGGCCACCGGCACGCTGAACAGCCGGCCGCCGATCTGGCCGATGAAGAACAGCCCGCCGCCGGCGCCTCCGCTGATACGGAGAAAATCCCGCCTGGACATCCCTGTCGTGCTCATCGGCACCCCCATCACCCCCACGGTCCGAGCCAGAGGGGGCTAACGCTGAAGCCTACGCAGACCGGTTGCCTGGCCGCCGCCGGAGCCGGGTGAACGATCCGAACGTGCCGCCGACCCGACTTACGAAACGGCCGTCTCCTAAGCACATGCCGCAGGGGCGGGGCCGGTAGACAACTATCTGAGGCTGGGATCGCGGGTGTGGCTCGGAACGCGAAACCGCCGATTCTGGAACGTGTCAGCTCCGGGAGATGGAGCGTTGTTCGAAGGCGAGGCCGGTGGCGGCTACCTCGCTCCACGTGTCCTGTGACCTCAGAGGGGCTCGGACATCGGCCGGAGACCGATCAGGAACGTCCGGCACCCCTCGGGCTGGGTAAGGGCGAAGCGGACCGCCGCGGCCACGTCCTCCGGGTCGAGCATCTGGTCGAGGGCGGGGTCGCCCTCGACCCGGCCGGTGCCGATGGCGAACTCCGTGTGGACGCCGCCCGGCGCGACGACGCTGACTTTCACCCCCTGCTCGCGGGTCTCGTAGTCGAGGGCCTGGGCGAAACCCATCTGCGCGAACTTCGAGGCGCAGTACACCGACTCACCGGGCAGGCCCTTCATGCCGGCCACCGAGCCGACGAAGCAGATCTGGCCCGATCCCCGGTCGAGCATCGCCGGTAGGAACCGGTGGGTGCACAAGAAGCTCGACCGCATGTTGGCCCGCATCATCCAGTCGTAGTCCTCCACCGTCATGGACCCGAGGAGCCCGTAGGACCCGACCCCCACGTTGTTGATCAGGATGTCGATGCGGCCGAATCGGTCGATGGCCGCATCGTGCAGCCGGTCGACCTCGTCCTCATCGGTGACGTCGGCGGGCACCGCCAACGCTTGGGCGCCTGCGGCGGTGAGCTCGTCGGCGAGCTCACCGAGACGCTCGGCCCGGCGGGCGGCGAGCACCACCGACGCCCCGCCGGCGGCGAGGGTGCGAGCCACCGCTCGGCCGATCCCGCTGCTCGCCCCGGTCACGAGCGCCACTTGGCCGTCTATGCCCATCATCGCCTCCAATGTGGTCATCCGGGCCATTGTCTCCCACCACGGGGGTCACCCGTCCCCGAGTGCTGTGGTGAGCAGGAGCACGATCACCACCCGGTGGGCTGGCAGGTTCATCCGGATCCGCAGCCGGAGTAGGAAGGACCGATCTGGGTCCGGACCCGGCGACCGCCCCCGGGCCGGCCGTATCCACGCCACAAGTGCCACCGCAGTCTTCCTTCTTTGCCACGTTGCTCCCGGCCCCCTCGTCCCTCGTGGCTCAGGGTACGGCATCGCCGGTGGGGTGCGGTCACTGCAGGTCGGCCCAGTGGGGCCAGTAGCTCTCCGCCGCGTCGGCGGGGATCGACACCGACACGAACGGGGCCCGCGATCGTTGACGCTCAGGCGCCGGGGTGTACCGGTCTCGTCATGTGCCGGTAACACTGCGGACCCACTCCACTCGCAGACTGCGGTCCATGCCGCTGGACTTGCCGCGCTCACCGTTCGAGTCCTATCTCCGGGAGCTCCTCGACGAGATCCGTTCCGACGAGTCGGGGGAGGTCGCGGGCTACATCCCTGAGCTCCTTCGTGCGGATCCCAGCTGGTTCGGCATCGCCATCTGCACCGTCGACGGCCATGTGTACGAGGTGGGCGACACCGGGGTGGGCTTCACGATCCAATCGGTCTCCAAGCCGTTCATCTACGGACTCGCGCTCCAGGAGCGGGGCCTCGACGAGGTGTTGTCGCGGGTCGGAGTCGAACCGTCGGGCAACACGTTCAACGCGATCGTCGTCGACAGCAGCAACCGGCCGTTCAACCCCATGGTGAACGCTGGCGCGATCGTGGCGACCGCCATGTCGAGGTCCGAGGAGCAGGTCCTCGAGCTCCTCGGACGCTTCGCCGGCCGGGAGCTCTCGATCGACGAAGCCGTCTACCGGTCCGAGCGCGTCACCGGCGACCGGAACCGCGCGATCGGCTACCTGATGAGCAGCTTCGAGCTGATGGGCGACGACGCCACCGCCGCGATCGACGGCTACTTCCGTCAATGCTCGGTGTCGGTCACCTGCCGAGACCTGGCGATCATGGCCGGCACCTTGGCCAACCGCGGGACGAACCCGGTCACCGGCGTCAGGGCCCTCGGCGAGACGGAGATCGAGAGCGTGATCAGCGTGATGAGCAGCTGTGGCATGTACGACGCGTCGGGGGAGTGGATGCTTCGCGTGGGCATGCCGGCGAAGAGCGGGGTGAGCGGCGCGGTCATCGCGGCCATGCCCGGGCAGTTCGGCATCGCTGTGTTCTCGCCCCGGCTCGACCACCACTTCAACAGCGTTCGTGGCCTGCAGGTGTGCGAGCGGATGTCCGCCGAGTTCACCCTGCACCCGATGCGGTTCCAGGCCGACGTCGGTGGAGTGATCCGGCGCATCTACACCTGCACCGCAGCTCGCTCGAGCCGCCTCCGGCCTGTCGAGGAGTCGGCGATCCTCGACGACCACGGCCACCTCGCCGCCATCGTGGAGCTGCAGGGCGACCTCTTCCTCGCGGCCGCGGAACGAGTGCTGCGAGCCGTCACCGAACAGCTCGAGACCTCGGAGATCGTCGTGCTCGACTTCTCCCGCGTGACCGTCGCCGACGCGCGGCGACCGCGCTGCTCGAGCGCCTCGCCGCCGACCTGGAGCCCACTGACGCCACGATCGTGTTCGCGTCCCGCCCCGATTCCCTAGCGCTGGAGGCGGCGATTGAATGGTGTGAGGACCGCATCCTCCAACAGCACAGGCCCGAGGCATTCGACGGGCACGACACCGCTGGCTTCCACGCCCAGGAGCTCCTGCGCGACCTCGACGACGACGTGCTCGGGGCGATCGCGATGGCCACGACGGTGGTCGTCCTCGAAGCCGGGGACGTCTTGTTCAAACAGGGAGACCTGGCGGACTCGGTGTACTTCATACGGAGCGGCGCGCTGGCGGTCATGCTGCCGCTCGGGGGCGCGGCGGGAGGAGCCCGCCGTGTCGCGCGCCTCGGGCCCGGCCTCGCAGTCGGTGAGATGGCGATCGTCGGCGATCGCACCCGCTCCGCCGACGTGGTCGCTGTCGCCGAGTCCCACCTGGCCGAGCTTCGCCTCATCGACCTCGACGAGCTGGCTGGGGTCCATCCTGATGTAACCAACCGCCTGAACCTCAACCTCGCTCGGGTGCTTTCGGACCGGTTGCGCTCCTCGAACGAGCAGCTTCGGCTCCTCGCCCGCTGAAGGGGGCAGCTTCTGCTGGCCGCCAGCGCTGAGAATGAACCGGCCATTGACAGACGCCCACAGAAGACCTCCCGGTCGAGGCCGTTGTTGACGAGCGCTGCACGCTCCCGCCTCGGGCCCGAGGCAACCGACTGTTCACCCAGGTCGCGGCCTGAGGGGATGGTCGTTCCGCTTCGCCGCTGTCGGGCCCTCGTCCCACCAGCACCATCATTGTCCGCACCTCCGGGCGGACCTACGGTCGGGTAGTGGACAACGGGTCGGGCCGCGCCGAGGTCACGTCAGTCCGGGTGTCGTCGGTCGGCGGGCGGGTGAAGGTGGTCGCCGAGGACCGAGGCGACGTGTGGGTGCGGGGCGACGCGACAGTGCACCAGGACGGGAGCACGGCGACGGTCGAAGCCCCTCCCGGCCGGCTGGAGATCCGGGTTCCGTCAGGCGTTGACCTCGTGGTGGGCTCGAACTCGGGCCGGGTGGAGGTGGAGGGCCCGTTGGGAGTCGTCGCCGTCGTCACGGAGTCTGGGCGGATCACCGTCGAGCAGGCCGCCGCCGTAGACGTCCGCACGTCGAGCGGCAGGGTGGCGATCGGACGCGTCGAGGGAAGCAGTCGGGTCCGGACGAACTCGGGTCGGGTCACCGTGGAGGAGACCGCGGGCGCCGACGTCGCCACCGTCTCGGGGCGGATCGACCTTCGATCGGTCTCGGGTCGCACGACGGCGCACTGCGTGAGCGGCCGGATCGAGATCTGGCTCGACGCCGCCGCGGACGTCGAGGCGGAGACGGTGAGCGGTCGGATCACGGTTCACGTCGCCGACGCCGTTCGGATCCACTCGGTGACCGGGCCGCTGCCCGCAGATTCCGGGTCTCGAGGGGACGACTGCACCATCGCCACCCGAACGGTCAGTGGTCGCGTTTCGATCACCTCACCGTGACCGGCACGCCGGGACCTGTGGTCGACGGCCGCGTCGGAGCCCTGCTTTTCACCGACCTCGTCGGTTTCACCGAGTACACCGACACTGAGGGCGATGTCGCCGCGCTCGAGGTGCTCGAGGCCCAGACGCGGATGATGAGCGGGATCACCGACGCCCGGCCCGACGCCCGGATCGTGAAGGAGCTCGGTGACGGACTGATGGTCTGGTTCGAGGCGCCGTCGGATGCCTTCGAGGGTGCCATCGCCATGCTCCTCGCGGTCGAAGCGGCCCGGAGGGCCGACGCGTTCCCCGTTGCCATCCGGATGGGGCTCCACGCCGGTGAGGTGCTCGCACGTGGCGGTGACTTCATCGGCGCCACCGTCAACGTCGCGGCCCGCATCACCGCGCTCGCCGGCCCCGGCGAGCTCCTCGCCTCCGAGGTCGCGGTGGACGCCTGCGGAGACTGGCCGCCGGCGGCCCGGCTCGACCCCGTGGGCCCGGTGCCGGTCAAAGGCGTGAGCACGCCGGTCTGGCTCGTTCGCGCGTCAGCCCGGACCGCAAGGCGTCTGGAACCGGCGAGCGCCATTGAGCCGCTGGTCGACGCCGATCACCGTAGGCAGGCTGCGTACGAGGCCGGCGTCTGGCCGCAGTCGGGTGCGTTCTCGGATCGGCCGTCGGACGATGGCTCCGAATGCGTTTCGGCGGAGACAACCCCGGCGACTCGGTACGACGTTTCGTGATACATTCGCCGCATGGGTTCTGCCATCTCCGTCCGCCTCGATGACGAAGCCGAACAGGCTCTCCGCACGCTCGAAGCAGCGGGGTTGTCGCGGTCAGAGGCGATTCGAGATGCCTTGGTGCGATCTGCCAATCGGCTTCGCCGCAGTTCCGAACTCGCCGCCGAGGTGGCCGCCCTCGAGGCTGACGAGGCTGACCGCAACGAGATGGGTGCGGTCGCCGAGCTGATGGAGTCGCTGCGTGCTCCGCGGTGACATCTACCGGTTCAAGCTCCCGAAAGGCATCGGACACGAGCAGCACGGCGACCGGTTCGGTGTCGTAGTCCAGGCCGCGGAGTTCCTGCCTCGCTCCGTGGTGATCGTCGCGCCCACCTCCCGCAGCGCTCGGGCGGCGTCGTTTCGTCCGGAGATCGAGGTGAACGGTGAGGGCACCCGGGTGCTCGTCGAACAGATCGGGGCCGTTGACGCGCAGCGGCTCGGCGAACTCGCAGGTCATCTCGGTCGCGAGGAACTCTGGGGCGTCGACGAAGCCCTCCTGACGGTCCTCGGCCTGCGCTGAAACCTTCCCGAACTCAGGCCCTCTGCGAGCCGTCAGATGCGACGACGAAAGGCTCAAGCCAGTACCCGACCGGCACGTCGTGGACACAGGGGTCAGAGCAGCCCTGAGCTGTCATCACCGTCCAGCCGGCCCTCCGAGGAGCACTCGGCGTAGTAGCGCCTTCTCGTCATCTACGCCGGACCGGTGCCCTGTCGAGCGACGCCCCCGACACGCCTCAGGGTCGGAGGTCATCACGTTGGCGAGCAGTCGGGCTGCCGTCATCCCGTCGGCGGCAGCGTGCGAGGACGTCGAGGCCGCAGTCGCCGAGCTCTGCTCGACCGTGGGCTCGCCGGATGCCGGTGCTCCTCCGGCGCCCTGACCGCGGGGGCTCGGCCGCCCCGTCAGGGCCGGTGGCGGGTGAGCCACGGCGACGCGCGCCAGGGGCCGTTCGGCCCTGGTTCGAACCGGTGGCCGAGCGGAGAATGAGCGGAAGGAGGCACGGCCATGAACGTCCGTACGCCTGATCCTTCGGCCCGTGAGCACCCGCTGGGCGGAGCGAGTCCGGACCACCCCGAGGAGGAGCGGTCGGCCCCGTGGTCACCGTGGGATCCGCTCCGGCGACGGGTCCAGGACCAGCTGGAGGCCGACATCGACCAGCGGGACCCGCAGTACCTCGAATCGATCCGACCCGTGCTCGGGACGGCCCTGCGCTACTTCGACCCAGAGATCCAGGGCTTCGAGCACGTACCCGACGAGGGGCCGTTCCTGGTGGTGGGCAACCACTCGGGAGGCATGTACATGCCCGACTACTGGGCGTTCCTGCACCGCTGGCTCGAGGAGCGGGGGGCGGAGGCGCCCCTCTACAGCCTGGCCTTCGACTTCCTCTTCGGCATCCCCGGCGCGGCCTCCTTGGCCCGCAAGATCGGGGCGGTGCCCGCCAGCCAGGGCAACGGCGACCGGTTGCTGGCCCGGGGTGACCCGGTGATCGTCTATCCCGGCGGTGACGCCGACGACTACCGGCCGTGGACCGAACGGCACCAGGTCGAGCTCCGCGGCCGCACCGGGTTCGTGCGCCTCGCTCTGCGCCACGGCGTCCCGGTGGTCCCCCTCGTCGCCCACGGCAGCCACGACACCATCATCGTGCTGGCCCACGGGGACCGGGTGGCCCGCCACCTCGGCCTCGACCGGCTGCGCATCACGGTGATGCCCACGGTGCTCGGCCCCCCCTGGGGGATCGCGCCCGTCCAGCTGCCCACCATCCCCTTGCCCGCCAAGGTGACGGCCCGGGTGTGTGAGCCCCTCGACTGGACCCCCTTCGGACCCGAGGCGGCCGACGACCCCGGAGTCGTGGCCCACTGCTACGAGGAGGTGCTCGGCCGCATGCAGTCCAACCTCGACGAGCTGGTCGAGGCGCTCCCCCACCCCGTGACGACCCGGCTGGGCACCGCGCTGGGCCTGGACCGCATCCGCCGGCTCTGGCCGCTCGGCCGCTGAGGGGGACGGGCCCCGAGGAGCGCTCAGTCGGCGCCGGGATCGACGAAGGGCAGCACGTGGTGCCGGGCCTGGGTGACCTCGATGACCATCGCGATCCGGCCGTGGCCCTGCCGGTAGGGAAGTACTCGCCGGTGTTCTTGCGGGCCAAGCGGTCCATGACCGCCACGTCGTGGTCGGGCTCGTGGTCGATGACTGTGCCCCGCAACCGCACCTCTTCGTAGGGGTTGTCCCGGTCGATCACCGACAGGGCCACGCGGGGGTCGTGGGCGGTGTTCCGCGCCTTCAGGCTGTCGGTGTGGGTGCCGACCAGGACCCGGTCGCCGTCCCGGAGGATCCACACCGGGTCGCACTTGGGTCCGCCGTCGGGCCGCAGGGTGGCCAGGTGGGCGATGTTGGGCCGGTCCAGCAGATGGCGGACCCGTCGTTCAGGTGGATTCCCATGGGCCCAGTCTCGGCCTCTCGTCTCCCCGGGGGGCAGGGCCGAACGACCCGTCGGCCGAGATGGGTACCGCCGAGCTCGACGTCATCGAGATCCGGGTCCGAGCGCGGAGCACTGCGGCCGCCCGGCGGTGGCAGGTCAGGGATCGAGGGCGACCACGTAGGGCTGGTCGCTGTCCTCGCCGCAGTCATAGCCCTCGTCGGGGGCGAAGCGGGCGAACTCGCCGTCCTGGACCTGGAGGACGATCGTGCAGGGCGTGGGCTCGTTGGTCCCGGGCTCGGTCGGCGCGTGCAGCCCACCGCCGGTCCAGGCCGTGGTCGACGCGGTCGCCTCCAGGACGCAGCTCCGGGTGAGGTCGTCGGCCCGGTCACAGTCGCGGGCGGCCTGGGCGAAGAGCAGCCAGGCGGACAGGGACTGGACGCCCAGTTGGGCGACCTTGCCGCCCTGGGCCTCCAGGAGGTCCAGGTACTGCTGGGTGGCGGGGTTCTGGTCGGCTTCCTCGAAGGGCCAGAACACGGTCCGGACGAACACCCCGTCGGCGGAGGCACCCGCCGCCTCGACCCAACCCTGGTCGTACAGGTTGGTCTCCATGAGCATCAGCGGCGGCCGGTAGCCGACCTCGTCCATGGCCTGGACGAGCAGGGCGAAGTTCTCGCCCTCCCCGACGTAGTGCAGGAACCCCACCTCGTCCTCGTCCAGCGCGGCGGCGAAGAGGCCCCAGTTGGACTCCCCGAGCAGGTTGTAGGAGGACTGGTGGACGAACCGGAAGCCGACCTGTTCGAGGGCATCGACGGCCTGGTCCTTGCGGACGATGAGGGTCTCCAGGTCGCCGTAGACGATGCCCGCCCGGTTCTGGGCCTCGGGGTCGGTCTCGCCCACCATGAGGAACGCGCCGGCCTGGAAGCGGTCACCCGCGTTGGGGACGGGCTGGACCGAGCGGACCGCCAGGGGGTCCTGGCCGGCCAGGCCGGCCTTCTCGGGGGTGACGGAGAACCCGGCGATGTCGATCAGGCCGCAGGCGGCGCCGGTCGAGGTCCAGAAGTTGTCCTGCACCGCCCCGGATCCCACGATGGCGAAGTCCTCACCGCAGGCCTCGGCCATGACCGGCTGGTACTCGGTGACGGCGGCGTCATGGAGGTTCAGTTCGAGCGCCTTGCCGTTGATGCCACCCGCGGCGTTGCACCACTCGACGAAGGCCTCGGCGGTGTCGAAGATCTCCTGGTTGAGGCCGGGCCGACCCTCGAAGCCCGGGTCGGCGACCGTGCCCAGGGTGATGGTGTCCTCGGTGACCCCCTGGATCTCCTCGGCCCCCGCGGCGGGGACGGCGCCCCCACCCTCGTTCGGGCCGCACACGCCCGCCAGGTCGCCGAAGTCCCCTGCGTCGGCCGGCACCGTCGAGACGGGCCCCTCGACCCCTCCTCCCAACCCCCCGGACTCGTCCGCCCCCCGGTCCCCGGCGCACGCGGCGGCGACGAGGAACCCGACCACCGCCACCGCGACCCACGCCGAGACACCCTCACGGCGCCACCGCACCAGGAGGCGTCATCAAGGTCGCAGCGCGAGCGGGTTCGTCACCCCCTGATTCTGCGCCCCCGCCCGGACCCCTGTCAGGGGCCAATCGGCCCTTGTCCGGCCGAACCTGAGCACCGAGCCCGTTCGGCGGAGGAGGTCCCGCGCCTGGTTCACCTGACCGAGCCCAAGGGCATCAGAGGTTCCCTCCGCGAACCGGACGCCACTCCCTCGCTTGGAACCCGCAGTTCGGGTGGTCAGGAGCCACACCGCCACGACCGCGATTGCCCCAACCGTGAGGCTGGCCGAGGAACAGCAGCGGCTGCCCCGGCTGTCCGATGTGGCCTACACCAGGCCCTAACCGGCGAAGGATGGTCGGGCGGGTACCGGGCCGCCGCCAGGCGGCGGCGGCGGCCAACAGTCGATGATGGGGACCGAGAAGTGGTGCGCGACGGGCACGCCGTAGGCGGTGACGGTGAAGTGGCGGCTGTGGTTGGTCGTGATGAAGGTCCGCGTCGTCCCGGCGTCCACGGTGCCCAGGACGACCCCGTCCAGGCTGACCTCCACGGGAACGTTCCGCGGGTTCTCGATCTCGAGGCTGTCGGTCTCCTCCGGCGGACAGAGGCCTCGTATCACGAGGATGTGGACCGCTTCGTCACAGCCAGGGTCAGGCGTGTAGGTGATGCTCAGGGTGCCGTCACCGGCCTGAACGCTGTCGGTCATGCCGAGGCCGTCGGGGGTGAAGCCGGAGCCGCCGCCGCCCCCGCCACCCCCGGACAGGTCCGCGTCGAGGCCCGCAGCGCCGCCGCCACCGCCGCCTAGGTAACCACCACCACCACCACCACCGGCCTCGCCGAGAGCGGGGTCGTCACCGCCCACTCCCCCCTGACCAGCAGCCCCGCTGCTCCCGTTCTCTCCCCCGCTGACGCCGATGCCACCCACGCCGCCCGGGCCGCCCGCCTGCCCGCCGGTGGCACCCGTGGCGGCCACGCCGCCATCGGTGCCGGAGCCGCCGCCGTTGCCGCCGCCACCGCCCACAGAGGTCCCGCCGGAGCCGCCACCACCGCCACCACCGCCCGCGGCGACGAGCACCTCGGGCCCCCGACGCAGATCGGACATCCCGCCGCCGCCACCCGCACCACCGGTCGTGTCCTGGGCATCGAGGCCGGAGCCGCCCGCCCCACCGCCGTTGAACCCACCAGCCGCGCCAAGTGGGCCCGCCGCATCCGCCCCTTGGCCGCCCACGGTCACGGTGAGGGCCTCGCCCGGCAGGACGGCGACAGCAGCCACCGCCTCACCCCCGAGCCCGCCCTCTCCGGCTCCGGGTTGCAGGTGGCCGTCGCCGCCTTCGGCTCCCCTGGCCGTGACCGTGACCTCACACACATTGGCGGGCACCGCGAACTGCTGGGACGCGCCGCCGTAAGAGAAGTCCACCGTGACGGTGCCGGGCACCCCGGCCCCCGCCTTAGGGCCGAACGCCTCCACCCCCCCGGCGACCAACACCGCCACGACCCCCACCGCCGCCACCGGGATCCACCCGACCCTTCTCGCCACAGTCGGTGGTCTAGCAGGCACTGTCATTTCCGACCTCGGCACTTGTCCGGCGCCGGAGGATGGACTCGGATGTCGCCTGCGGGATTCCCTCTCCGACCGTGAACCCGACGACACGTTTACCTCGGACCGGTGGTGCTACCACCCTTTCGCTCTGCGTGACCCCGTGGTGACGTGTCGGCGTGAGGTTCTGGGTCCGATCGATCGTCGCCGTCAACGGCTTGGGCGCGGTCCGGGCGATCCAGCGCGACCGCCCCTGCCGCTTCTTGGGCATCCCGTTTCCCGGCACCCCGCTGCAGCATGCGATGACGGTGGGGTCACCGATGAGCGCGCCGCCGCTCATGCTCGGCGCATTGCTCGCGAGCGCCCACCGTGGGCGCCACGACGTCGTCGGTCTCCTCTCAGCCATGTTCATCGTGGGCATCCTGAGCGAGCCGGACACCTGGGAGACGTTGCGCCAACCGCGGTCGGACCCGCTGTCGACGGTGTGCGCGGCCTCGGAGATCGCACTGCCGACGCTCCTGTTCGCCGAGACGCTGTTGGCCATCAGCAGGGAGCGTGACACCGGAACACCTTGAGGTCAGACGGCCGACCTGGGGCAGGCACAGACTCGCGGCAATCCCTTCTCGCTCGCCGGAGTCGGATTCCGATCGCATCGTCTGATGCCATCTCCGATGGCTCCTCGGACGATGGATCCGACCGTGTGGAGCAGACCGGGTCCGATGCCTTCACGGGTCGCGCCCTACCAAGTCGTTCTGAGCACCGAGGACTACGCGTGTCGTTCGAGCGCGGCCATGGCGAAGGCGTAGGGCTCGTCGGGCGGCGGCAGGCGTCCCTGGCGGGCGGCGGTCAAGGCGTCGGCGGAGGTCACGACAGCCATGTGAGTGAAGGCCTGCGGTGTGTTCCCGAGGGCCTCGCCGGTCGCCGGGTCGACCATCTCCGAGAAGATCCCGACGTCGTTGGCCATCCCCAGCAGCGACTGGATCAGCTCGTCGGCCTCGTCGAGGCGGCCGGCGTGGATGTGGCAGTCGAGCAGCCAGAACGAGCACAGCAGGAAGGCCCCCTCCGGTCCCTCCATGCCGTCGGGGTCGAGGTAGCGGTGGACGAGGGTTCCGTCGCTCAGGTCACGGGTGACGGTCTCGACGGTCCGGACCACGTCGGGGTGGGCCACGGGCAGGAAGCCCAGGGCGGGGACCAGCAGGGCGGCGGCGTCGGCGACGTTGCGGCCGCCGGCCTGGACGAACCAACCGTCGGGCGAACCCTCGGTGCGCAGCCAGTCGGCCAGCAGGTCGCGCTCTCGCTCCCACCGGTCGACCGGGCCCGACAGGTGGCCCACCCGGGCCAGGTGTACGGCCCGGTCGAGGGCCACCCAGCAGTTCAGCTTGGAGTGCACGAAGTGGCGTGGCTCGTCGCGGATCTCCCAGATGCCGTGGTCGGGCTGGCGCCACGACGTGACCGTCAGGTCGGCCACGCGGGTCAGGAACTCGCCGTTCGACGCCGTCAGCTCACCCCCGGCCGCGGCGAAGCCGTGGGCCGCCTCCAGCAGCTGGCCGTAGGAGTCGAGTTGGGTCTGGCCGGCCGCCCGGTTGCCCACCCGCACGGGCCCGGATCCCCGGTGGCCGGCCAGGTGGCCGAGCTCGACCTCGGGTAGGAGTCGCTCGCCGGTCACCCGGTACATGATCTGCAGGTCCTCGGGCCGTCCCGCCCCGGTGCGTTCCAGCCAGCCCTTGAAGGCGGCGGCCTCGCCCAGTGACCCGAGGATCACCAGGGAGGTGAGCGTGAGGGTGGCGTCGCGGATCCAGGTGAACCGGTAGTCCCAGTTGCGCTCCCCGCCGATCCACTCGGGCAGCGACGTCGTCCCCGCGGCGACGACGGCGCCGGTGGGCGCGTAGGTGAGCGCCTTGAGCACGAGGGCCGACCGGTGGACCCGGCGAGCGTGCTCGCCGTCGTAGGTGCCGAAGCATTCGAACCACTCCTGCCAGAAGGAGACGGTCTCGGTGAAGCGG
This sequence comes from uncultured Microthrixaceae bacterium, assembly GCA_963748285.1. Classification (GTDB taxonomy): domain Bacteria; phylum Actinomycetota; class Acidimicrobiia; order Acidimicrobiales; family DATDAH01; genus DATDAH01. The sequence goes on along the minus strand of CAVVIF010000007.1, from coordinate 255,876 downwards.
GTCCCGAGGGCGGCCCGGGTGTCGGCCGAGCCCCCCGACGGCTGGTCCGCGGCCGGCGTCCAGGCCATCTCGATGAGCTCCTCCTCGCCGGCGGCCAACGGCCAGGCCGACACCACGGCGTCCTGGTCGCCGTCGAGGGGACGGGTGGCCCGGACCCACAGGGCGTCGGGCCCGCCGACGATCGACCACGACCCCGCCGACGTCCGGGTGAACCGGGGCCGGACCGCCCCGTACTCGGGCCGCGGATCCAGGCGGATCTCGGCGGTGACTCGGCCCTCCCGGCAGCGGACCCGGCGTAGCACCGCATGGCGGGTGGTGACCTCCGCCGGGTACTCGGGGTCGAAGGGGGCCACGGGCATGCAGTCGGTGACCTCCAGCACCCCCGAGTCCGTCTCGAAACGGGTGACCAGCACCATGGTGGCGGGCAGGTAGGACCGCACAACGCTCACCGTGCGCTCGGCCGGTGCGATCGAGAAGTGGCCGCCCCGCTGGTCGTCCAGGACCCGGCCCAGCACCGAAGGCGAGTCGAAACGGGGAAAGCAGCACCAGTCGACCGAGCCGTCCCGGCCGACGAGAGCCAGCGAGTGGCAGTCGCCGATGACGCCGTAGTCGCCGATCCCGTTCACCGCGGCCACCCCCCGGGACACCGAGCTTAGATCCCACCCGCCACGACATCGTCGGCGCGACGGCCCTGACGGCCGACCAGCCGCCGACGGGGCAACGACGGTGCCGTCCCGGACGATCCGGATCGCCAGAGCGACAGCCTTCCCAGTCGTGCCGCTTCTGGCGCTCGGCATCCCTGACCGGGTCCTCGGCGCCCTCCTCTCGGGATCGAACTCTGATCAGCCAACCGGGTAGTCGTCAGGGTTCGGCTGCGCATCGGGCACCCTGGCGGCCTCCTCGGCGGAACACCTCAGGTGCGAGGAAGACCAAGGCCCGGCTGCGGCGGCTGGATGCCATACTTCGGGTGAACGATCCGAATGCGCGTCGGCCTGCTTAGCCGGCGAGAACATCGGCGAGCCCGACTCCCAGATCGGGACCCCGAACGGTCGTGACGCCACCGGAGGACGTGCACGAGCACGACGCCCGCCGAAGGTGAGATCCTGCTACGAGGACGGCGCCGAACCCGTCCTAAGACGAAGGAGACATCATGGCCGAGAGCGTGTACAAGGTGATCCAGTTGGTCGGCACCAGTACCGAGAGCTGGGAGAAGGCCGCCGCGGCCGCCATTCAGCGGGCCGCCGGAACGGTGCGGGACCTCCGCGTCGCCGAGGTCGCCGACCTCGACGTGGTCGTCGAGAATGGCGTCGTGTCCGCCTACCGGACCAAGCTCAACGTCTCGTTCAAGTACGAGGAGGCCTGACAGCACCGCTGACACCGAGACGAGAGTCGGGCCCGGTCATCGACCCTCTCAGTAGACAGCAGGTTCGAGCCGGCCCGCTGCGCCTCAGGTCGTGGGCAAGCCCTCGCTGCCGTCGTCGCAGTCGTCGGGCAAGAGGCCACCGTGGGTCTGGCACACCTGCCAGCTCAGCGAATCGGGCTGAGGGCCACACGGCTCGAGCCGGATGGTGATGACAACGGGCTCCGCGCCGTCGTCGTGATCCAGCCGGTGCCAATCCTCGCAGCCGTCGAGACGGAGCTGCACATAGGGACGGTCCCGATTACCGGGCGACGAGTCGGTCATGGTGCAGGTCATCTCGAAGCCTCCGACCACGTCGTCCCCGCGCAGCGGCCCTTCTGAGTCGCACCGGGCGCTGGTCGCCTTGATGTCCTCGGCGAACCCGACGGTCGCGGGGCGGTCAAGCCAGCGTGTGACTCCGACGGCGACCGCCGCCACCGCGCCGAGGACGGCGAGCATGGCAACGCTCGACAGGAGCGGATGGGACACCGAACGCCGTGCTTGCCGCCGAGCCTGAGTGCGCGGCGCCGGTGGTCGGGCAGGGGACGGTCGGTAAGCGTCGCCCCGCCGGTCGCCGTGGTCGCGGCCGGGGTGTGGTGGGAAGCGGGTGGGTGGTGGTGCCGTTGCCACGGCCGTTGGCGCTGACGGCGGACTCGGGGTGGAACGCGAGTCGGATGGCGTCGTACTGGCTGGCGGCGCCTGACGCGTCGGCGCCTGGGGTGACGGCCTTCCCGACGCCGCGACCTCCGCGTCGTAGCCGGCGAGGAGGCCAGCGGTGACATGGTTGTCGCAGACCGGGAACCCGAGCGAGGACCTCGACCGGCGGCACGGGCGACTCCGTTGCGTGACTGCCACGCACCGGTCCGGTGGGACCCGCGCCACGGCTGCTTGGCGCTCAGTCTCCGTTGCGTGGTCCCAGCAATGCTCCGCGCCGACCAACCGGTTGTATGGGCACGGCAGCCGATGGCCGTCGAAGGTGATGTGCTCGCGGCATCGCCAAGCGACGCTCGCGCGACCGCCCTGCGGCGGCGCCGTCGAGTCGGCTGGGGACCCGCCGTGCAGCCAGCAACGGTCCGATCCCGCACGGGCAAGGTTGCCGCACGGCATCCCGTCTCGGTTCGTGCCCGCGCACCGCGCATGCGTGGTTCCAGACGATGGCGGGCGCCTGCCGGCGGAACGGGCCCGCCGGTGAGAGCTCCGTTGAGATGACGCCGAGGACCCCGGCTGCCGCGGTGACCCGTGGCGGGCCTCGTAGGCCCGCACGTAGCGCGTACGGCGGCGAGGGTCGGACAGCACCTCCCACGCGTGCAGCGCCTCGATGAAGGCATCGTGGGACCCACCGGCGTCAGGGTGGGTTGCCCGAGAGGCCGCCCGCCACGCCTGCCTCAACCTGTCGGCGTCCGCTTCCCACGGCACCCCCAGCACGGCAAAGAGATCTCGATCGTGATCACGGCTGGGGTCGTAGTCAACGATCGGCACGTCGCGGGCCTTTCGCGCTCGCCCGATCTGGCCACCACAGGTGAGGGGCACGATCCTCTCGTACCGACGCGCTGTGACCGGAGTGCACCTCCACGGGCTCGACTCGCGTCGGCTCGTCACACCTTCGCCGTACCGACTGATCAGCCCGGGCGACCGATTCGGGCCAACAAGGAGCTGCTCTGTGACCTTCGTGATCGACGCCGACCTCGAGATCGGCGTCCCCGTGCGCTGCGGGCCCATGACCCTCTTCCCGCTTCTCCAGGAATCGGGCCCCGAACCGCGGGCCTACGTCTGCGGGCCGGAGGCCGAGGGCGGATTGACCATCAAAGAACACCGTGGCGGCGTCGTCGCCGAGCTGGTGGCGAAGAACGGGGGCGACCAGCCGGTGTTGCTGATCGAGGGCGAGACGCTGTTGGGGGCGAAGCAAGACCGGGTGCTCAACGTGTCGGTCCTGCTGGCGTCCCACGCGACCGCCACCGTGCCCGTGTCCTGTGTCGAAGCCGGCCGTTGGGGTTCGGCGAAGCCGTCATCCCGGTCGCGCCACCACGCGCCACCCCAGTTGCGGGAGCGCAAGACCCGTTCGGTCATCGAGTCGTCCCGGACCCGCGGTGATCTCGAGAGCGATCAAGGCGCCGTGTGGGACGAGGTGGCCGCCTACGACGAGGCCCTGGGCGCCCTGTCGCCCACCTCCGCGCTGCGAGACGTCCACGAGGTGGCGGCCGGCAGGATCGAGAGGTTGACCCCCGCTGCGCAGCCGACCACCGAACAGGTCGGCGTGATCGTGGGCCGCGGCGGGCGCCCGACCGTGCTCGAGTTGTTCGACGACCCGGTGACCTTCGAGGCCTACTGGTGCAGCTTGGTCGACGGCTACGCGCTCGATGCGGCACTCTCCGCCGACGACGACACCACCACGCCCGAGCAGGCAGCGGCGTTTCTCGATGCCGCCCGAGCCACGCCATTCGAGTCCCGCCGCGGGGTGTCACTCGGCGACGACGTGCAGGCCGAGACCGACGAGTTGGTGGCGACCGGCATCGGTTGGGGCGGAGAGCTCCTCCACCTCGTCTGCTTCGCCCAAGCCTGAGCCGACATGGCTCCTCGCCCAGACCATGAGCAACGGCCCCCGGAGTCCGGCGGCCACGGGTCATCGGGCATCTCGAGCGGTCGGATGATGCATCCGACCGGTCGTCCACCAACGCAGTGCGCATACCGCGAAGACTGCCTGGGGTAGGGCGGGGCCGCTTGACCGGTGACCAGTCGAGAGCCCACCCGTGCGTCGGCGACTGGCTTCGTACTGCGGGCTGAAGCCGCTGAGGGCCAACTCGATCACCCGGGGAGTGAAGGGCTGGGGATCCCGCTCGTCCATCTGGATGCACCACCGGGTGTCGCAGGGCTCGCAGTCGAAGTACAGGCACTCAGGGCCGAAGTAGCCGTCGGGGAAGTAGCAGGCTGCCGGCCCGTGGCCCGAGTAGGTCACCGGACCATCACAGTCAGCGCAGGCCTTGCGAAGCACCGGATGATCGAAACCGGGATGGACGAGGGGGTGCCACACGAACGGAGCGTACGAACCGGCCGTGACCCTCGGACCGCCGCCAGATCGACGAGGTCGATCACGGTCCCGGCGTCGGGCACTGGTGTCGGCGCCGTTGACGTGATGGCGCCGACCAGACTGCGGCTGTGTCCGACTGCCCCTCGCCAGCTCAGGGGCGTGCCCGATCGGCCATCGACTGGGTGTTCCGGGATCGGGAGACCGGCCGGGTCACCATCGGCCAGCTCCCGAATGCGAGGAACTTCGGACCGGCCCTCCGACTGCACCGAAAGCACGCGCTGGCGATAACGGGGATCAGGTGGAGTTTGGCGCGACCAGTTCCTCCAGCTCGCCGGCGGAGGGGGCTGGCCCTTCGAACACGGAGACACCGGCGATGTGCATGTGGGCGACGCCGTCTTCGAGATGGAGGAACTCGGCATCGAGAGGGCTGAGACGGTCCATGGTTGTCGAGCCTTCCTACGCGTGGTCGGCGAACCCGAGCCCCTTCGGCCTCATGGATCCGTCCCGCTCATGTAGGGCCGTCAGGGGACGGCGGGCACCGGGGCGTCGTGGTGACCGCAGAGGATTTCAGCGGTCACCGGCCTGGCCAGGTCGGCCAGGTCGGCGGCGAGGTCGACGAGCAGGTCGTCGATGGAGATCATCCCGACGAACCGGCCGTCGCGCACGACTGCCACGTGACGCACGGCGTGGGTGCGGAACAGGGTGAAGGCGCCGTGCAGGTCGGCCTCGGCGTCGATGGTCACGACCGGCGAGCTCATCACCGAATCGACCCGGGCGTCAGGCGACAGCCTGGCGGCCATGCCCCGGCGCACCAGATCCCGGTCGGTCACGACGCCGACCAGGTCCTCGCCGTCGACCACCGCCAGTGCCCCGACCGCCGCCACCTCCATGATCTTGGCCGCATGGGTGATGGTGCGGTCCGGGGCGATGCCGACACCAGAACGGCGCAGGCCGTCGATCGTCCTCATGGTGAACTCCTCTCTCGATGACGTCGGGCTCAGCCCGACCTCTTCCGGTGGTGCTCGACGGACGCGTCGGAGCCGGGAAAGAAGAGGCTCTCGTGCTCGCTGTCCTCCCACTGGACGAGGTATGGCGGTCCGCCGTCCTCGCCCTTGACCTCCAGGACCTTGCAGCCCCGTTCCGGCTCACCGACGCGGTGGCCGCGGATCACGATTCGATCTCCCACACTGGCGCGCATCGTGTCACTCCTCCTCTCCGGGATCCCGGTCGGGACCCATGGTCCTCCTTCCGACGGGACGGCGAAAGGGCCGAACGTCCACGACCGGTCGCGGGTGACCTACCGGGTGCGGATCACGCCGTGCCCAGCCGCTCGAGCAGGTGATCGCCGACGCGGAGCGTGTTGGCCATGGCGGTCAGGGCCGGGTTCACCGCCCCGATGCTGGGGAAGAAGCTCGTGTCGACGACGTAGAGGTTGTCCAGCTCATGCGCCTTGCATTGGCGGTCCAGGACTGACGTCGCGGCGTCCGCGCCGAACCGACAGGTGCCCGCCTGGTGCGCAACGCCGGCCACGGGGATGGCCGTCTTCAGGTAGGCGTGCCGGGGGATCAGGTGGTCCGGGTGCATGCCCAGGTGACCGAGCATCGACTTGAGCTGCCGGTAGAGGCGGGTGCTCGCCGTCTTGTTGCGGACCTCGTAGCTGAGCTTGATGCTGCCGTCGCCCACCACCTCACCGATCTGCACGGGTGGGAAGTAGCTGCGAGCCTCGGAGACCCAGGTCCGCACCGTCGGGTCGATCGAGAGGTAGGTCGTGCGCATGAGTGCCTCTCCCTCCTCGAGGTCGGGCAGGGCCACCTCCTCGAACCGACGTCGGCCTCGGCCAACAGGCCGTGGGGCCGCTGGGCGAGGGCGAGTCGCCGGTTCGTCGTCATGGCGTCGGGTCCTCCGACGAGGCCGGCGCCGCCGGTTCGGCAGCCTCGGTGGGGACGGCACGGGCCCCGTGGGCGGTGCGGACGACGGCGAGGAACCGGTCGAGCGCCCGCAGGGTGTGCAGTGTCCGCACCGACGAGAAGATGTCGAAGGCGTGCTGGGCCCGGGGCAGCTCGGCGTAGACGACGGGTTGGTCGGAGGTCCCGCGCAGCATCGAGGCGAACGACCGGGCCTGCTCGACGGGCACGAGGCTGTCGTTCGCCCCGTGGGCGATGAAGAACGGCGGGGCCCCGGGGCCGACCCAGGTCATGGGGCTCGCCTGCTCCCAGGTCTCGCGGGCGTCGGCGAGCCGTGACTTGAGGACCAGCCGGGACAGCATGTCCTCCATGTCGGCCCGCCCGGTGCGGTCCCGGTTGGTGAAGTCGTAGACCCCGTACATGGGGATTGCGGCCTGCACGCTGGTGTCGGCGTCCTCGAAGCCCGGTTGGAAGGCGCGCTCGCCAGCGGTGAGCGCGGCGAGGGCCGACAGGTGCCCTCCCGCCGACCCGCCGGTGATGACGACGAAGTCGGGATCGCCCCCGTACTCGGCGATGTGCTCCTTCACCCAAGAGATCGCCCGCTTGACGTCGACGATCTGGTCGGGCCACGTGCTGCGGGGGGCGAGGCGGTAGTTCACGGCCACGCTCACCCAGCCGCGCTCGGCGAGGTGGCCCATCAGCGCGGCGCCCTGCTGCTCCTTGCTGCCCGTCACCCATGCCCCGCCGTGGACCTGGACGAGCACGGGGGCGCCGGCGTCGACGGCGAGATCGGCTCGGCGCCAGACGTCGAGGTGGTTCCGCCGCCCGTGCTCGCCGTAGGGGACGTCGCGGGTCGTGGCATAGCGGCGGCGCAGCGGGGGCAGGGGGTTGGCGACCTGCCGGCGGGTGATGGGGACGTCCTCGGGGGGAGCGAACGTGGCGGCCATCCGGCGCCGGTAGTCCGGGCCGAGCCCCTCGACGAGGGCCGCCTCGAGCACGTTGTCGGCCCGGGCCGCGACCCGGTCCAGGCCGACGAGGCCGACCCAGGACGCTGCGGTGAGCGCCAGGCCGGCCCGACCGGCCCGCGACCGGAGGCCCCCGGCGGCGGCGAAACCCGCCGTCGCCGCGGCCTGCCAGGCCAGCGAGTGCAGTGGCAGCTCGGACACGGTCAGGCCGCCGGGGAACGCCATGACCGACGTCCGACCGGTGCGGCTCACCGGGCGCCACGCGTTGAGGGTCCGGGTCGCGCCGATCGCACTGGCGGCCAGGAAGGCCCGCCCGACCCGCTGATCACGGACGTCGGATCGGGCCGGCGCTCCGGTGCGCTCGTGCTGCTCGTCGCCGGCCATGGGGCTCAGCATGCCTTGGCTGGCGGCCCCCGCGGTCGGGGCCCTACGACGAACCGGTGACGTCCGCGAGGCGTTCGCCGGAGTGCCAGGTCAGGCTCGTCCGGGATTCGCTGCCGAGCGGCCGGGTCGCCCAGCTGGCGATTGGACGACGTCCTTCGCAGTAATCGGACTCGGCGCTCCGATCGTGGTCACCTCACTCGACAGTCGCCGGCCGGCTACCTCACGGATAGAGACGCGATCGGCGTCCATCGGTGTCGTGGCGAACGACCGAGAACACCGCCTGCTCCTGGAGCGGGACCCTTGCGGTCACGGTCACCTCACGGATCTTCTTCAGTTCGGCCACCGGAGAGTCCGCCAGTGGCATGAAGGTCGACGGAGCAGGCCCCGGCGCTCGATCCCCTCCCACCCCCCGGCGAACGTGACGTGCCACAAGTGCGGGAACTGCTCAGCGAGCTCAGTCACGTTCATCCGGCAGTCCTACTCGACGGAGCCGTCCGCCCAGCAGGCCGGTCTGACAGGAGCGGGTCCAACGGCCCTTCTGGCAGAGGCTCGACTCGGTCATGCTGGGCGGTGGACGAGTCCGTCCTTCAGTTCACCCGAGCCGATGTCAACCCGAGCGGTGGTCCCATGAACGAGCAGCAGCTGCAGAAGATCCAGTCCGACCCCGGCTTCATCGCCGCCCTCGACCAGAGCGGGGGCAGTACGCCGAAGGCGCTCGGGCTCTACGGCATCCCCGCGGACGCCTACTCCGGCGAGGACGAGATGTTCGACCTCGTCCACCAGATGCGCCGCCGGATCATCACCAGCCCGAGCTTCGACGGTGACCGCATCCTCGGCACCATCCTCTTCGAGCAGACCATGGACCGCGAGATCGACGGGCGCGGCTCGGCCGACTACCTGTGGTCCGTGAAGCACGTCGTCCCGTTCCTGAAGGTCGACAAGGGCCTGGAGGACGAGGCCGACGGCGTGCAGCTGATGAAGCCGATCGGCGGGCTCGACGACCTGCTCGCCCGCGCCACCGCCAAGGGGGTGTTCGGCACCAAGATGCGCTCGGTCATCAAGCTGGCCGACGAGGCCGGGGTCAAGGCCGTGGTCGACCAGCAGTTCGCCATCGCCCGCCAGATCCTGGCCGCCGACCTGGTGCCGATCGTCGAGCCCGAGATCGACATCCACAGCCCCCAGAAGGCCGAGGCCGAGGCCCTGCTCATGGCCGCCATCCTCCGGACCCAGCTCGACCAGCTCCCTGCCGACCAGCGGGTCATGCTGAAGCTGACCCTGCCCGAGGCCGACGACTTCTACGCCGAGCTGGTGGACCACCCGAACGTCCTGCGGGTGGCGGCCCTGTCCGGCGGCTACAGCCGGGAGGAGGCCGACGCTCGCCTCTCGCGCAACCACGGCATGACGGCCAGCTTCTCCCGGGCCCTGACCGAGGGCCTGACCGCCCAGCAGACCGACGCCGAGTTCGACGCCGCGCTGGACGAGTCGATCGCGAGCATCTACGCCGCGTCCACCACCTGAACGCGACCCGATCAGGGGTCGAGGGTGACCACGTAGGGCTGGTCGCTGTCTCGCCGCAGTCATAGCCCTCGTCGGGGGCGAAGCGGGCAAACCGGCCGACCTGGACCTGGAGAACGATCGTGCAGGGCTGGGTGGGCTCGTTGGTCCCGGGTTCGGTCGGCGCGTGCAGCCCACCGCCGGTCCAGGCCGTGGTCGACGCGGTCGCCTCCATGGCCCCCCCCCCCCACCGCGCGCCGCAGCACCGCGCAGGCCACGCCCGCGACCCCGCCCCCTCCACCAGACGCGCGGGTCGTCGGCCCTCGGCCGCACGGTCGCGCACCCCGTCGCGGGCACCGCCCTCGACCCCCGGTCGTGGGTGTCCGGCTCGCGGCGGCGGTGCCGACTCGTCCATCCGGCGGCGCGGTCTCGCCTCCCCGACGGGCGCCCACCTGGTCCTCGTCCCGCGGCGGCGGGCCCCGTGCTCCCGGCGTGTGGCTGGTGGCGCGGCCGCCGCTCGGGGCTCGCGGCCTGGTCCTTGCGGCGTGGGTCTCCGGTCGCCGTGCGGCCGGCCGGTCCGGCGCCGGGTCGCTCTCGCCCCGCGCGCCGGTCTGGCGGTCACCGTGGGGCGGCTGGCCGGCGGCCACGGGGGGTCTGGCGGCGGCCGGCTCTCGGGTGGGAACCCGGCGATGTCGATCAGGCCGCAGCGGCGCGGTCGAGTCAGAGTGCCTGCAGGCCCCGGGCCGACGAGGGCGAATGGTCGCACAGGCCTCGGCCATGACCGGCTGGTATCGGTGCGGCGGCGTCATGGAGGTTGAGCTCGAGCGCCTTGCCGTTGATGCCACCGCGGCGTTGCACCACTCGACGAAGGCCTCTGCGGTGTCGAAGCTCTCCTGGTTGGCGGCGGCCTCGGCTGCGACCGTGCCCAGGGTGTGGTGTCCTCGGTGACCCCCTGGATCTCTCGGCCCCGCGTCGGGGACGGCCCCCCACCCTCGTTCGGGCCGCACACGCCGGCCAGGTCGCCGAGTCCCCCGCGTCGGCCGGATGGCCTCGGCGGGGCCTCGACCCTGCCCGAACCCACCGGACTCATCCACGCCCCGATCGCCCGTGCATCCGGCGCAGAGCAGAACCCCACCACCGCCACCGCCACCCGGCCCCGACGACCTCATCGCTCGGCCGGCCCAGGGTGACGCCCGGGTGTCGTCAGGGCGAGGACCTCCTCGAGCCCTCGACCAGGCACTCGTTGACCGCTCGGGGTTGGCCACGCGGCGAGTCGGTGGTGACGCCGATGTTGCAGGTGCCGGCGTAGGACATGAGCGTCACGTCGCGCCGGCGCCGATGGTGGGCCCGAGGGATAGAGCCGAGGACCTCGGCGCCGCCGACGAGACCCGCTCGGGGAACCCGGGACGTCGCTGGCCAGGAAGTCGACGTGCTTGAGCAGCCCCCGGTGACGCTGCGGGGCAGCAGGTTGAGCACGCCGGCGATCACGTTGGGTACGGGATGGCGGACTCGATGGTCGACCGCAGCAGCGGATCGCCCCCATGCGGCCGAACTCGTCGGCCTCCCGGACCAGCGGATCCAGCGACGCGGGCATGACCGACGGTGTCACGGAGGTGCCGTCTTCACGGGCCGTTCGTCCCCTGCGAACGGGCGCCCGGGACCAGCTCAGTCGGCTCCGGGTTCGACGAAGGGCAGCACGTGGTGGCGGGCCTGGGTGACCTCGATCACCATGGCGATCCGGCCGTGACCCTCCCGCCAGGGGAAGTCCTCGCCGGTGTACTTGCGGGCCAGGCGGTCCATGACCTCCAGGTCGTGGTCGGGCTCGTGGTCGATGACCGTCCCCCGCAGCTGCACCTCCTCGTAGGGGTTGTCCCGGTCGACCACCGACAGGGCCACGCGCGGGTCATGCGCGGTGTTGGCCGCCTTGAGGGTGTCGGCGTGGGTCCCGACGAGGATCCGGTCGCCGTCGCGCAGGATCCACACCGGGTCGCACTTGGGCGCGCCGTCGCGCCGCAGGGTGGCCAAGTGGGCGATGTTCGGACGGTCCAGCACGGCGCAGACCCCGTCCTTCAGATGGATTCCCATGGCGTCAGTCTCGACTCCTCGCGGCCGCGAGGGCAGGGCCGAAAGACCCGTCACAGGGCCGGGGGCGGCACCGCCTCAGTTCGGCCGCCGGACACGGGACAGGGGGCGTGGGGCCAGAATCTCGCGGGGTGGTGGGACTGAGATCAGGCCGGGCGGCACTCACCGTCTGCAGGGGGTCGAGGGTGCGGACGGGCAGGCCCGGAGCGGCGGGGCGACTCTCGGCGAAGGCGCCGAGGTTGACTTGAGGGAGAAGCCCATGTCGCCCTCGACGGGGCAGAAGTCGTGGTGGTGGTGGGCCAGGATCAGCTTGGGGTCCAGGGCGGCCAGGATCCGGGCACGAAGTGGCGGGTGTAGGCCCGGCCGGCGATGCCACAGAGGAGAGAGTCCACGCCCCGGTCCCGTACCTCGTCGTCGACCAGGTCGGCACTGCCCTGGTGGTAGAGGGTGATGCCCACCACCTCGATGGCGATGCCCCAGACCTGCCCGCAGCGGTAGCGGCCGCCAGGTCGTCGAGGGCGTCGCAGGTCAGCTCACTGTCGGATGGCACCTTCAGGCCCAGCACCAGCTTCGAGTGGCGGCTCGGGGTGAACCGGACCGTGAACGGGCCGATCTCGTACGGGCGATAGGGATCGACGTCGACGGCCAGGTCGGCGATGCCGTGCAGGGCCAGCAGGTGGGCTGCGGAGGCGGACCCGTAGACCGGGCAGGCGTGGCGACGGGCCAGGGTCCCGAGGTCGATGGCGTGGTCGAAGTGGGTGTGGCCGACGAGGACGGCGTCGGCGGAGGGGACCAGGCGCTCGACCAGATCCTCGTCGGAGGCCACCGCCCGGCGACTGACGCGGGCCAGCGGGATGCGGGACAGGTACGGGTCGATGAGCACGGTCGTGCCCTCGTAGCTGAGGCGGAACCCGGCCGTGCCCGGCCACTATCTTCACCAGCATCAACGCCTGCCCCCTTCATCACCTAACCCCATCTCCTTGCCAGCCTCCCACCCACACTACCTCTCCTCGGCGCCGGCACCAGCCAGGGGCCGTCGTGGGCCAGGTCAGGGCGGTCCGCTAGCACCCGGCGCTCGAGCTCGCCAGGACGGCGACCAGCTCGGCCGTCAGCGGATGGTTGGGGATGCGGGCCTCGAACACTCCGGCCAGCGACACGTCGTACCAGAGCTGGGCCTCGGGTCGCTTCTCGTTGAACCGCTTCCACAGCTCGGCGCCGATGGCGTCGTAGTCCTCGAGGATGCAGGTGGCGTTGTGGAGCTTGTCGGCCACGGAGACCTCGAGCGAGGTCGTGGCTTCACGGCTCAGCTTGGCGATGTAGGCCTGCTTGCGCTCGAACCACGGGGGCTTCGCCTCACCGGCAGTGGTGTCGGCGACGCTGTCGGACAGGTCCTCCATGATCGTCGCCACGTCGACGCCGAAGTCCGTCCGGATGCGGTCGAGCATCGCGCTGCCCCCACCGTCCTCGACGGCATCGTGCAGGTACGCCGCCGCGACCTGGACATCGGTGCCGCCGGCCCCTCGGACGAGGTCGGCCACCGGTTCGAGGTGACCGTCGAAGTAGGCGATCTCAGTGCCCTTGCGGGTGTCGCCCGCATGGACCTCGGCAGCCAGGGCCGCCGCCCGCTCGACCAGGTCACTTCCGCCCACCGCTGCCTCCACTCGTCCGCCTTCCTCCTGCATTCCAGCACTGATCGCCGCCGCGAACTCGATCACGAAAGTCTCCAACTCCGGCGTGCCCTTCTCCGGCGGACGCCCGAACGCGAGCGGCCGGCGGGACGGGCTGGTCACATCCGTCTGGTACGCCGTTGCCGTGACCGAACGGGTGAGGATCGCCACCTGGAATCTGGAGTGTGCCCTGCCAGGCGGCCCTCGGCGCTGCTGGCCGATGCCGCGCTGGTGGCCCACGACGTCGACGTGCTCTGCCTCACCGAGGCCCACCTGGCGAACCTGCCCTACGACGACCACACCACCTAGGCCGATGCCGACTATGCTACGAGGCGCCGGCCGACCAGCGGAAGCTCGTGCTGTGGAGCCGATCGGAATGGTCGGACGTCGATGTGCTCGGCGATCCTCGCTTGCCCGGTGTACTATTCGTTGCTGGTACTACAGCCACCGACTGCGGAGCGGTCCGGGTCATCGCGGTGTGCATCCCGTGCGCACAGGCCCACGTCAGCAGCGCGCTACGCTTACCGCAAACCGTGGGAGTACCATCTCGCCTACCTCGGCGGTCCTGACCGACATCGTCGCCGCCTACCGGAGCGAACGCCTCGTCGTGGTCGGGGACTTCAACCAGCGCTTCATCGGTCGCCTGGCTCCCGAGGCGGCTCGGACCGCTCTGCTGGAGGCCATGGGTCCCCTGGTCGTGGCGACCGCTGGGCCGGTGGCCGGCCTCGACCCTCCGTTGATCTACCACGTGGCGCACACCCGTCGCTGGTGGCGACGTCCGTCACTGCGCTGCACCGACACCAGGCGCGCCCGCAGGTGAGCGACCACGACGGTGTCGTAGTGCACCTGAGTCCTCTTGACCGTCGCACCGGTCTCGGCGGTACGGCCACCCGTCGGCCCTCCGCCGAAAGGCGTGCGAAACCGGTTGACCGCCGTGCCTCATGCGCGCGGCGTGTCAAACCCTTCCGTGGGCGACCTCGTCTCGGCCTCCTGATGACGCATCGGGCGGGCTCGGCGGCAGGCTGGGACCCCCCCCTTGCTCAGGAGCACCCATGGCCCGCTACGTCACGAAGGTCCGCACCCCACGCAGTGTCGAGGACGCGTTTGTGTACATGGCGGATCTGCGCAACTTCGCCGAGTGGGATCCGGGGGTCACGGCTGCGGTGCTGGTGGAGGGCGACGGTCCTGGGCCGGACAGCGCCTTCGACGTGACCGTCAAGAGCCCGGGGCGGGACCTGACGCTGCGCTACGTCGTCGTCGAGCACTCGCCGCCCGGGTTCGTGCGGGCGGTGGCGGAGGACCGGTTCCTGACCTCCGATGACCGCATCACCGTCGAGCCCGACGGCGACCAGACGCTCGTCACCTACCAGGCCGATCTCACGCTCAACGGCGTGCTGGGCATCGCGGATCCGCTGCTCCGGCTCGCCTTCGGGCGGATCGGAAACCGGGCCGCCGCCGGTCTGCGCACGGCCCTCGACGGGGTCGAGGTCACCTGAGGCGACGTTCGGGGCCGGGACCCTCGTATGACCGACCTTCCTCCAGACCCTTCGGCCGAGGCGCCCTGCGGGCGTCAGTGGCGGCAGGTCGGGCCGTGGACGTGCACCGTGGCCATCCCCAGCTTCCGGCCGAAGGGCCCCCGGCGGGTGTAGAGGTGCACCTCGGTGCAGTACTGCTCGAACTGAGGGGCGACCAGCACCCGGATGCCGTCGAGCAGGTTGACCTGGTACGGCGAGAGGTTCTTGTGCTTCGTGTTGGTGTCGACCGACACCTCGAGGTCCTTGCCTCAGCCGACCGGTGGGACGAAGTCGAGGGCCACCACTCCGCCCTTGGACTCGATGAGGGCGAGGGCGTCGTCGTCGATGCGGATCTCCATGGGTCCGGCCAACCCCGGCGTCGGCCCGGATCTTCCCGGGCGAGGTCCTGGTCGCTGCGCCGCACGGGTCTGCAGTCCTGTCCACGCCTCAGGCCCCGAGGGCCGGGCCGCTCGCGCCAGGGCGGGTTCGGTGGCGTCGGAGGGCCACCTTGTTGAAGGGCTCGACCTGGTCGAGGGCGGTGAAGCGGAAGAGGGCGACGTCGAGGCGGTCCGCCATGCTGCGGGCCTTGGCGCTGAACCCCCAGGCCGAGAACAGCACGATCTCCTGGCCCGGCTCGGCCTCGTCGAGGAACCACTCGAGGGCAGTGAGGGAGGTCTTCCCCGGGTCGCCGTTGACCCCCGCCAGGACGCTGTGCCCCCGGAGGACGAAGGTCCTGGAACCGCGGGCCTTCTCCCAGATGAAGTCGGCGGGCCCGTAGCCGTACAGCGCAACGAGACGGCCCGTGCTGTGCACGAGGTCGATGGGCACGAGCGCGTTCAGGCTGTCCTCGTAGACCCAGCGACCCGTGTTGTCGTTGAAGGTGGAGACGAGGTCACCGGGGTCGGCGGGTGGGGTCATGGGTCGCTCCTGTCGAGGACGGGACGGCGGGACGGTGGCGGATGCGGGGCGGGGCCCCGGCCGTGGCGGGTGTCGAGGCCGCCCGGGCGAGCAGGCCGGACCGGCCGGGCCCGCCGGACGGCGTGGGTTGCCCGTCGGGCCGGTCGGCGCGCCCGGGAGGGCTGGCTGGGTCGCCTCGTTCCACCACCGATCGCTGACACCAGCGCGACCAGGAGCATGCCGAGGGCGGACACGACGAGCGCGGCGACGACCGCCGTCGCCGCGACGGTCGCGACGAGCAGCTTGACGAGGCCGCCGAGCACGAGCATCAGGCCCGGCCGGCTGCTGCGCACGGCTCCCACAGACGACCGGTACGGGCCGGGTGTGACCCGGCCACCCCCTCAGGGACGCGGCCACGCCTGCGGGCGGATCAGGCTCCCGGGGAACTCGCTTCGGCCGCGTGCGGTCACCTGCGGAACGAGAAGCGCCGGCCCGGCTCGGCGTCGACCACGGTCGCCACCTGACGTCACTGCCCATTGCCGAACGCCAGTTGTCGGGCCCGGACGGTGTCGGGCCACCGGTCGGTCAGGCCGTGTGCCCTACGTTCTGGGGGTCACCGTAGAACGAGGAGGGGCCATGGCCGGCAGCAACACGGGGGCCAACGCAGGCGGAGGAGCGATCTACGGCCTGGGCATCTTCGGGGCCTGGGTGTACTTCTGGCAGCAGGCCGACACCTTCTGGGCCTACGTGCTCGTCTTCTTCCAGGGCATCTTCTGGCCGGCGTGGATGGTCTACGAGGGCTTCGCCGCCCTCCACGCCTGACCACCGGCGGCCGCCGACCGGATCGAGGTCGATCGGCGGTCGACTGGCTGTTCCGCGACCGGGAGACGGGCGAGATCACCGTCGCCCAGTTCCCGAACCTGCCGCTGTGGATCTTCCTGGGCACGGTCGTGGCCCGGTGGTTCGTGCCGGAGGACAGCGGGGCCTTCACGGCGCTGCGGGTCGTGGCCCTGGTCGCGCTCGGGTGGTGGGCGGTCGACGAGGTCGTCCGGGGCGTGAACCCGTGGCGGCGACTGCTCGGGGTCGCCGGTTGTGTCATCGTGGTCCTCGGCGTCGTCGGCCTCCTTCGCTGAACGCCCGCACAGCCAGCCCGGGCGCTTCGGGCCGGACGCTCGATCCGCCGCGATCGAGCAGCCACTCGAGGCAACGGGACAGGACGTTCGCCTCGGGTAACTAGCGGATCGGCTTGAGATGATTCAGCGGTGACGACGCAGCCGCTCATCGAGCTCGCCGGGGTCGAGAAGGTGTACCGCACCGGGCGGGTCGAGTACCGGGCCTTGCGGGGCGTCGACCTGGCGATCGGCCCCGGGGAGATGGTCGCCTTGGTGGGGCCATCGGGGATCGGGCAAGTCGACGGTGCTGAACATGGTGACCGGGATCGACCGGCCGACGGCGGGACAGGTCACCTTCGACGGCCGGCGCCTCGACCAGCTGAGCGAGGAGGAGCTGGCGGTCTGGCGGGGGGCCAACGTCGGGATCGTGTTCCAGTTCTTCCAGTTGCTGCCCACGCTGTCGGCGCTGGAGAACGCCGTGCTGCCGCTGGACTTCCTGCGGCGGGGCTCCAAGCGCGAGCGATTCGCCGTGGCCGGCCGCAACCTCGAGCTGGTGGGCCTCGGCGACAAGGCCGACCACCTGCCCGCGGAGCTGTCCGGCGGCGAGCAGCAGCGGGTGGCCATCGCCCGTTCCCTGGCCGCCGAGCCCCGGCTGATCGTCGGCGACGAGCCCACCGGCAACCTCGACACGGTCACCGCGGCCGACATGTTCGGGCTGCTCGAGGAGCTGCACCGGGAGGGCAGGACGATCCTCTTCGTCACCCACGACCGGGATCTGGCGGCCCGGGCCCCTCGGATCATCGAGATCCGCGACGGCGTCGTCGTGGACGGCTGAGGGCCAGTCATGCTCTCGGCGTCCTGGCACAAGTCGGTCAGGGACCTGACCGGGCGGCGGGCCCGGGCGGCCTTCACGGTGACGACGCTGGCCCTGGCGGTGGCCAGCATCTCCTTCCTCGCCATCCCGTCCCTGATCGACAGCGCCATGCAGGACGAGATCCGCGACGGTCGCCTGGCCGACGTCACCCTGGCGCTGCGGCCCGTCGAGCTCACCGACGACCAGCTCGACGACATCGCCGCCCTCCCGAACGTCGCCGGTGTCGAGGCCACCTCGGGCATCGACGTGCGGGTGCTGATCGGTGAGCGCCGGGCTCCGGCCCGCGTGGTCGGGGTGCGCGACTTCGCCGCCCAGGAGGTCGACGTCGTCCGGGTCGACTCCGGCTCGCTGCCCGGTGACGGTGAGCTGGTCGCCGACGTGCAGGACGCCAACGTCGGCCTGCTACGACGGCGACGCCGGCGACGAGATCACGGTGCTGAGCGGCACCGGCGAGGACCGGACGTTCCCGCTCACCGGGCGGGCCCGCAGCCTGCCGGGGGGCGAGCACGTCCAGGACAACAACGTGATCGTCCTGTACTCGACGGCGGCCACGGTGGCGGACCTGAGCGGCGAGTCGGGCGTCGACCGGCTGGCGCTGCGGCTCGAGGACCCGAGCCCGGAGACCGCCGAGGACACGGTCGAGGCCGTGCGCGCCCGACCTGGACACGGTGCCCGGCTTCGACGGCTTCGCGAACCTGCCGGGGATCAGGGCCCCGGGTGACTGGCCGGGCAAGGCCGACACCGAGGCCTTCGCCCGGTTCCTGAGCGCGCTGACCGTCCTGGCCCTGCTCTCCGCGGTGGTCCTCGTCTCCAGCACGATGAGCACGCTGGTCGCCGAGCAGACCCGCGAGATCGGCATCATCCGCGCCATCGGCGCCCGCCGGCGTCAGGTCGCCGCCGTCTACCTGCGGACCACCCTGCTGCTGGGTGGGATCGCGGCGGTGGTGGGCGCCGCCCTCGGCGTCCTGCTCTCCAGCCTGCTGGCGCGCTACTTCGGCTCCCTCTTCTGGGTGGTCGACGTGGGCTTCGGCGTCGACCCGCCCGTCCTGGCGGTCAGCCTGCTCGTCGGCCTCCTGGCGCCGGCGCTGGCGGCGCTGCCCGCCGTCCGCCGCTGCCTCCGGGTCGACCTCGGGCGCCCCGGGCCAGCGGCTCGACCCTCGGCTGCCAGGGGCCGGCTACCGGGCGCTGCGGCGGGCCTGGTACATGCCCCGCACGATGCAGATCGGGCTGCGCAACGTCGGGCGGCGCAAGCGACGGAGCCTGGCCACCGCCTTGATCGTCGCCCTCGCCGTCGGGAACCTGCTCGCCGTCCTCGGCGTGGCCGCGGCCGCCACCGAGGCCACCCGCCGATCGTGGAGCAGCCACCTCGAGGACCTCCAGGTGTCGACCAGTGGGCGGGACCTCCTCGACGCCGAGGCCGAACAGGCGATCCGCACCACCCCCGGAGTCGCCGAGGCCGAGCCCGTGCTCAAGAACACGGTGGTGCTGAACGGCGAGGAGGCCTTCGTCTGGGGCATCGAGCAGGAGCCACTCCTCGACTACCGGCTGGCCGACGGCCGCTGGTTCACCGATGCCGAAGAGCAGGACGAGGCGCAGGTCGCCGTCGTGGAGCGCAACATCGCCCAGCGCCTCGGCATCGAGGTCGACGACGACGTGTCGATCGAAGCGCGCGGCCGGCTCCGCCGACTTCCGTGTCGTCGGCCTGGCCGACAACCAGCAGGAGGAGGGGACCGCGGTCTACGTCCCCCTGACGACGGCGCGGGCGCTGATCGGGCTTCCCGACGGCGCCAGCGCCTACTGGGTGCGGGCCGACAGCGCCGAGCCACGCGGTGGTCGACCGCACCACGACCCTGGTGGAGGACCGGTTGGCGGCGCTCGGCTACGAGGTCGACACCGAGATCAGCTACGTCGCCGAGCAGGACGAGGTCGCCGAGAACCGCTCCCTGACCACCACGATCGGCCTGCTCGGCTTCGTCATCGTGGCCATGAGCCTCGTGGGGCTGGCCAACGCCATCACCACCAACGTGCTCGAGCGCACCCGGGAGATCGGCATCGTCCGCTGCATCGGCGCCCGGGCCCGCGACGTCCGGCGCATCTTCACCACCGAGGGGGTCGCCATCGCCGTCGTCGGGTGGCTCATCGGCATCCCGCTCGGGTACGCCTTCACCCGGCTACTGGTCTGGCTGATCTGGGAGCTGGCCGACGCCCGCATCCCCGTCCTCTTCCCGCCGCTCAACGTGCTGGTGGCGCTGGCCGGCACGGTCGTGCTCTCGCTCCTCGTGCTCCACCTCCCCGTCCGGCGGGCGGTGCGGTTCCGGCCCGGCGACGCCCTCCGCTACGCCTGGCCGGTGACTGCCCCGCCGCAGGACCCCAGGTCGATCGGCTCGGGATAGACGGCCTGGCCGACGGCGCCCCGCTGGACCACCCGCTGTTCCCTGATGCTCTGGGAGCGCCCGGCCTGAACCCCGGCCTGCGGCCCAGGTGGCGCGGACCACGGTGGGGGCGATCAGCTCCCGGATCCCGGGGGCAGGAACGTCTCGAGCGGGGTGGTCTCCGCCTCGGCCAGGTCCGCCATGGCCTGCACGACCTCGTCGGGGTCGGCTTGGTCGGTGAGCACGATGGCCCGGATGAACTCCTCGGCCGCCTCGGCCGGGGCATCACCCTCCTCGATGTAGCCGGCGATGCCGTTGACCATCGTGTCGTTGAACCCCGTGGCGTACGGGCCCGGGTTGAGCTTGGTCACGTCGATGCCGTACGGGGCCAGCTCGTCCCGCAGCGCCACCGTGAAGGCCTCCACCGCGTGCTTGGTCATGGCGTAGGGCGCGGTCATCGGGCCCGAGAGCACCCCGGCGATGGAGGACATGTTGATGATCCGGCCCGCCCCCTTGGCCTTCATGCCGGGGATGACCGCCTGGCTCATGGCCACCATCCCGAAGACGTTGACCTCGAAGCCGGCCTTCAGGCGCTCGAGGGGCACGCTGGTCAGCGGCGCCATGACCCCGAAGCCGGCGTTGTTGATGAGCACGTCGGGATCGAGCTCGGCCACGCCGCGCGACGTCACCGGGGTCGGTGACGTCGAGCTTCCTCGCCGTCAGCTCGGGGTGCTCGGCGCCGAGCGCCTCGGCCTGCGCCGCGGTCTCGGTCGTGGCGATCACCCGGTGGCCCCGGGCCGCCAACTCGACGGCCGCGCCCTTGCCGAACCCCGAACCCGCACCGGTGATGACGATCGTCTTGGCCATCCGGCCACCGTACCGACGGTCGGTCGGCCCGGTCGGACCCGCGGGACCGGGGGCACGCCCCGGGCACGGTGTCCTCCACACTGGGTCGGTGCCCGTCCGTCTCCTCGACTTCCTCCGGCCGTCGATGGACGGCGACGAGCTGCTGCTGGCGGTGACCGAGTGGGCCGACGAGTCGGGGCTCGAGCTCTACCCGCACCAGGAGGAGGCGATCCTCGAGCTGCTCTCGGGGTCGAACGTGATCCTGGCCACGCCGACCGGGTCGGGGAAGTCCCTGGTGGCGCTGGCGGCGCACGCCCGGTCGGTGACCGGAGGGGGACGGAGCTGGTACACGGCGCCGGTCAAGGCGCTGGTGACCGAGAAGTTCTTCGACCTCTGCCGCCAGCTCGGCCCCGACAACGTCGGCCTGCTGACCGGCGACTCGGCCCTCAACGCCGACGCCCCGGTGATCTGCGCGACCACCGAGATCCTGGCCCACGTGGCCCTCAAGGACGGCGCCCGGGCCGACCTCGACACCGTCGTCCTCGACGAGTTCCACTACTACGGCGACCCCGACCGGGGCTGGGCCTGGCAGGTCCCGCTGCTCGAGCTGCCCCAGGCGTCGTTCCTGCTCATGTCGGCGACGCTGGGCGACGTCACCTTCTTCCGCGAGGAGCTGACCCGGCGGACCGGGCGACCGACGGCGGTGGTCGACGACGCGGTGCGGCCGGTCCCCCTGCGCTTCGAGTACCGGCGCACCCTGCTGCACCACACCATCGAGGAGCTCCTCGCCCAGGACGCGGCCCCGATGTACCTGGTCAACTTCACCCAGAAGGACGCCGTGGCCCGGGCCACGGCGATGGCGTCGGTGACCAAGCTGGACGACGAGGCCAAGGCGATCGTGGCCGAGGAGCTGGGGCGGGCGAAGATCCCGCCCGGCTTCGGCCGCGACCTGGCCCGCCTGCTGCGCAACGGGGTGGGCGTGCACCACGCCGGGATGCTCCCCCGCTACCGCCGCCTGGTCGAGCGCCTCACCCAGCAGGGCGTGCTCAAGGTGATCTCGGGCACCGACACCCTGGGCGTGGGCGTCAACCTGCCGATCCGCACCGTCGTGTTCACCCGGCTCTACAAGTACGACGGCGTCACCAACCGGCTGCTGACGCGCCCGGGAGTTCCACCAGATCGCCGGGCGGGCGGGACGGGCCGGCTACGACACCGAGGGGCTCGTGGTCGCCCTCGCCCCCGATCACCAGGCCGAGAACGACGAGGCCGAGGCCCGGGCGGCCAGTGACCCGAAGAAGAAGCGCAAGCTCAAGAAGGCCTCGCCGCCCCGCGGCTTCGTGCACTACGACCAGGACACCTTCGACCGGTTGCAGACGGCCAGGCCCGAGCCGCTCGAGTCGTCCTTCGCCATCACGCCCGGGATGCTCATGGCGCTGCTCGACCGGCCCGGCAGCGCCTGGGAGCACAGCCGCTCGCTGCTGCTCGACAACCACGAGCCCAGGGCACGCCAGCGCCAACACGTCCGGGGGACGATCAGCCTCTACAAGGCGCTGCGCACCGCCGGCGTGGTCCGGCTGCTCGACACCCCCGACGCCCACGGGCGCTTCGTCGAGGTCGACCGCACGCTCCAGGACGACTTCGCCCTCGACCAGCTCCTGTCGCCGTTCCTGCTGGCGGCCGTCCCCCAGCTCGACGCCGACCACGAGTCGTACGCACTGGCCCTGCTGGCCCTGGTCGAGGCCGTGGTCGACAACCCGGTCCCGATCCTCATGGCCCAGAAGGACAAGGCCAAGGACGAGGCCATGGCCGCCATGAAGGCGGCCAGGGTCGAGTACGACCAGCGGATCGAGGAGCTCGAGAAGATCAACTACCCCCAGCCGATGCGGGACCAGATCTACGACGTCTTCGACCGCTGGCGGGGGGCGAACCCGTGGATCGGCGCCCGCAACATCGCCCCCAAGGGGGTGGTGCGCGACCTGTGGGACCGGGCCATGGACTTCCCGTCCTTCGTGCGCTACCTCGGGATCAAGCGCTCCGAAGGCCTGCTCCTGCGCTACCTGTCCGACGTGTACAAGACGATCCTGCGGGCCGTCCCCGATGAGGCCAAGACCGACGAGGTCGACGAGCTGACCGACTGGCTGGGCGCCGTCATCCGGACCATCGACTCGTCCCTGCTCGACGAGTGGACGGCGATGTTCGCCCCCGACGAGACCGTCGACCTGGATGTGTTGGAGGACGCGGCCGAGCCCGAGGTCGACATCACCACCGACCGCCGGGCCTTCCGGGCCCTGGTCCGCACCCGGGTGTTCCGCTGGGTGCAGTACGCCGCCACCGGCCGCTGGGAGGCGTGGTCCGACGACCTCACCGAGATCGGCGATCACGGCTGGACGGCGAGCCGGCTGATCGAGCAGTTCGAGCCCTACTTCGAGGCGTATCCCGACGCCGACCGGCGCGACGCGATCGCCATCGACGGCGACGCCCGGGGGCCCGACCGCTTCGTGGTCACCGACGAGGGCGACGGGTGGACCGTCGAGCAGACCCTCGTGGACCCCGAGGGCCACGACGAGTGGTACCTCGAGGTCACCGTCGACCTCCCCGCCTCAGCCGAAGCCGGCGAGATCGTCGCCGCCGTGCAGGGCGTCCGCCACCGGGGCTGAGACCACCGTCACTGCCCGATCCGTTCTGCGAGGGCACAGGGGGCGGGTAGGTCCCTGGTCTTATGGACGCCATCACCCTTCTCAAAGATGACCATCGCACCGTCGAGCAGCTGTTCAAGCGGTTCGAGCAGGCCGGTGAGCGAGCGCACGTGCAGAAGCGCCAGATCGTCGACCGGATCATCGAGGAGCTCTCGGTGCACGCGGCCATCGAGGAGCAGGTCTTCTACCCGGTCGCCCGAGCGACCGTTCCGGACACCGAGGACATCGCCCTCGAGAGCCTCGAGGAGCACCACGTCGTCAAGTGGCTGCTGTCGGAGCTCGTCGACATGGACCCCGCTCATGAGCGGTTCGACGCGAAGGTCACCGTGCTGATCGAGAACGTGCGCCATCACGTCGAGGAGGAGGAGAGCGACTTCTTCCCCAAGGTGCGCAAGCAAGCTCGGCCGCAACGAGCTCGCCGATCTCGGCGAGACGCTGGCCGACGCGAAGACGTCGGCCCCGACGCGACCCGCACCCCCGCATGCCGGATGCCGGCCCCGTCAACGTGGTCGCCGGAACGATCGCCGGCGTCGTCGATCGGGTCGGTGACAACCTCAGCGGCATCGCCCAGGGCGGCGTCACCGCCGTCCAGGACCTCATCGCCCGCATCACCGGCTCGGACCGACCCAAGGTCTCGCCGACCGGCTCCTCGACCACCCGCAAGCGGGCGAACGAGGTCCGTTCGGACGCCTCGACGGCGGCCGACGGCGTGCGGGCGACGGCTCGCAGCGCCAAGTCCGGCGCCAAGTCGACCGCGAAGGCGGCCAAGGCCGGCGCCAAGGGCACGGCCACCTCGGCCAAGAAGTCCGCCCGCGCAACCGCCACGACCGCCAAGCGGGCCGCCACGTCGACGGCGAACTCGGCCAAGAAGTCGGCCGGCGCGACCGCCAAGGCCACCAAGGCTGGCGCCAAGGGCACGGTCACCTCGGCCAAGAAGTCCGCGAGCGCCACGGCGACCACGGCCAAGCGGGCGGCCACGACGACCGGCCGCACGGCCCGTTCGGCCACGAGGAAGACGGCCGCGACGGCCAACCGCACCGCGGCGTAGACGGGGACAACCGGGTCCGGCTCTCGTCGGCCCTTCGAATCACGCAGAAGGCCCGGGACCTCGATGGTTCCGGGCCTTCCGCGTTGGTGGGGGACGGGCTGGGGTCGGGTCAGGACCGCCGGGCCGCGCAGTAGACGTCCCGCTCGGCCGGGGAGACGGGGCTGGGTCGGGTCGTGCCGGCGTTGAGCAGGAGGGCGGCGGTGGCCATGGCCTCCCGCTCGATCTCGCCCTCGATCGCCGCCCGCTCCTCGGCGGTCGTGGCCCGGCTGAGGCGGATGCCCCGCTCCAGGGCCTGGTTGCGCCAGGTGCCGATCAGCTCGACGCTGTCGTTGGCCGCCATCGCCGGCAGGGGCAGGTCGAGCAGGGCCAGGGTGGGGTCGAAGCGGTCGGCGGCGGCCCGCAGCATGGGGCCCTTCACCCGGGCGATCACGTCGTTGATCCGGTCGAAGTCGCTCGGGTCGGCGTCGGCCTGCTGCTGCCACGCGGCGATGTCGGCCACGACGTAGGGCAGGTCCCGGGCGATGTGGGCGTTCATGCCCAGGAGGAGGTCGGTGGCGGCGTTCGTCGTCCCCGACTCGGCGGCGCCGAAGGCGATGCGCCACACGGGCGGGACGGCCTCGACCCGGCCGGCGGCCCAGTTGTCGAAGGCGTCGAAGTAGAGCCGGGCGAAGAGGGCGTCGGCGTGGGCGGACGCCGGGGGGTCGGCGAAGAAGCCCGGATCCTCGACGGCCTCGCGGACGCCACGGGTCATCTCCAGGTAGGTGAAGGCGAAGGGGGCGGTGTGGGCGCAGCCCTGGGCCTCGAGCCGGGCCTCCATCTCGCCGACCACCGCGTCCAGGCAGGCCGCGTCGCCCCGCGCACAGGCGTTGTCGGCGTCGGGCACGAGGCCGGGCTCCAGGTCGGCGACGGCGGCCCACGGCATGGTGCGGGCCGTGGCCGCGGGGACCGGGCCGGCGCCGAAGCCCGCCGCCGTGGCCACCGGCTCGACGGTCCGGTCGACCGCGGCCGCCCCGGCCAGGCTCACCGCCGCCAACCCGGCCAGCACGGCCACCGGGAGCAGCGCGCCGGGCCTCACGATCGGCGGGGGTCGTAGCGGCGCAGCACCAGCGCCGTGGCCACCAGCGGCACCACGGTGAGCCCGAACAGGACCAGCAGCGCCGTCGACCACGCCCGGGTGGTGTGGGCCCAGCGCTCGTTGCTCGCCGGGGCCGCGGTCAGGGCCTCGACTGCGGGGTCGGGGTCGTTGGCGTCCACCCGGCGCAGGTCGCGCAGCCGGTCGTCGAACACCTGGAGCTCGTTGAGGTCGACGGTCGAGGCGGCGCCGGCGATCCCCCACTGGGTGCTCGACACCAGGCTGAGCTGGTTGAGCACGGGCTTGTCCACGATCTCGGGCAGCACGACCCCGGCGGCGAGGACCAGCTGGAGGATGAGGACCACGGGCAGCACGCTGGTGGCCCGCTCGGGCGAGCCGGCCAGGGCGGAGATGAACAGGGCCAGGGCCATCGAGGCCACGCCGGCGATGGCCACCACGACCATCAGCTCACCGGTGCCCCACCCCAGGAGCACCGCGTCGGCGGGACCGTCCTGGCGGAGGGTGGCCACCCCCACCAGCACCACCACCTGCAGGGTGGTGAGGACCCCGAGCACCAGGGCCTTGGACGCGACGTAGGCCGACAGCGACAGGCCCGCGCTGCGCTCCCGGCGCAGCATCGGCACCTCGCGGGCGATCTCCCGGATGGCGTTGTTGGCCCCCAACCACGTGGCCCCCACCAGGAGCACGAACAGCACGATGCCGGCGGCCGACACCAGGCGGACCTCCGAGACCGGCGGCGGCCCGAGCTCGCCGGAGGGCAGGGCGGCCAGGATCAGGATCCCGAGCACCGGCGCCTGCAGGAGCAGCAGGGTGGCGTTGCGCCGATCCGCGGCCAAGACCTCGATGTAGCGGGCCGTCAGGGTCCGCAGCTGTGACCACCAGCCCTGGCGGGGGCGGCGGACCACGGCCCGGGCCGGGTCCGGGGCCCCGGGCGGCAGGGGCACCATGGGCGCGGCCCGCCGTGGGCGGTCCACGACCGGCGTGCCGCCCACCGGGGTCCGGCCGATGTGCCAGTGGGCGGGCTCGGCGGTCGACAGGTCGGTGAAGACGTCGGCCAGGTCGGCCTCCTCGAAGCGGGCCGCCGCCAGATCCGGTGGCCCGAGGTAGGCGGGGACACCGCCGGGCGCGAGCACGAGGACCTGGTCACACAGGGACAGGCTGGTGATGTCGTGGGTGACGACCACGACGGTGTGGCCGCCGTCGGCCAGGTCCCGCAGCAGGCGCATGAGCACCCGGGCCAGCCCGGGGTCGAGGCCGGAGACGGGCTCGTCCAGCAGGAGCAGCGACGGCTCGGTCAACAGCTCCAGGGCCACGTTGGTCCGCTTGCGCTCACCGCCGGACAGGCCGGTTATGGCCGACATCGCCCGGTGGGACAGGCCGAGCTCGGCCAGCACCTCGTCGACCCGGCGCCCCCGACGGTCGGCCGACACGTCGGGCGGGAAGCGCAACCGGCCCGCGTAGTCGAGGGCCCGGCGCACCGTCAGCTCCCGGTGCAGCACGTCCTCCTGGGGGACCAGGCCGATGCGGTGCTGCAGCTCGGCGTAGTCGGCGTAGAGGTCCCGCCCGCCGTAGAGGACCTGGCCCGCCTGGGCCGGGCGGAGGCCGGAGAGGGCACCCAGCAGCGTCGACTTGCCGGCCCCCGACGGACCGACGATGGCCAGCAGCGAGCGCTCCTCGAGGGCGAAGCTCACGTCGTCGACCAGCGTCTGGCCCTCCCGGCCGATGACCGTGATGCCGCGGGCCTCGAAGGTCACCTCGCCGGTGTCGACGTACTCCTCCAGTGACTGGCCGACCAGCCGGAACTCGCTGTGGCCCACGCCGATCAGGTCGTACTGGCCGACCCCCTGCCGCTGGACGCGCGCACCGTTGACGTAGGTGCCGTTGAGGCTGCCCAGGTCCACGATCTCCGGCGCCCCGTCGGCCCGGGCCCGCAGCTCGGCGTGGTGCCGGGAGACCTGCAGGTCGTCGATCACGATGTCGTTGTCCACGTCCCGCCCGATGCGCACGAGGGTGGCGGTCAGGTGCCGGGTCTGGAAGGCCCCGGTCGGCGCCACCGGCGGCGGGAACCCCGACCGCCCGGCCGGGGGCGGAGGACCGGGCGAGGCCACCTCCCCCGCGGTCACGATGCTGCGCCGATCCCGGTCACGGTGGGTCGCCGCCGGCCGCCCCACCCCGCGCCCGGGGGCGGCCGTGGTCGCTGCTGGGCCCCCGGGGGTGTGTGCACCGACAGCGATCCATGGACGCGCCCTCATGTCGCAACGACGGCCGGAACCTACTGCCGCGGCCCAGGTCCCCGCCGGTTGACCCGGCACCCCTCCAGGCGGGGGGAGCGCACCGACGGGCCGAACCGCGGTCAGGCGCGGCTGGTGATGAACCGGACGGTGTCGGTGACCGTGGGGTGGGTGGTCGAGACGGCGGTGAGCGTGCGGGCCACGGAGGCGCCGGGGGCAGCGGCCTGCCGCACAGTGACGACGACGGTGAGGCGGACGCTGGCCTGAGGGGCCAGGACCGGTATGCGGAAGGTCCCGCGGGTGATCGGGCGGGTGAGGTCCTGGCCGGCCCGGTTGAAGTACCGGACGGTGAAGGCGGCGGTCGATGCCTGACCGCGCAGCCCGATCCGCTCGGCGTAGTCCGCGTCGTTCTGGATCGAGGCGTAGAAGGTGACCCTCCCGCCTCGGCCCGCCGCACCGCTACGGGTCTGATTGATGCCGCTGCCGTTGTAGACGCCGTTGCCGACCAGGGCTCCGTCCCCGCGTCGGAGCCGGCCGTCGGACCGGGCGGGGGTCACGTCGATCACGAAGACGGCATGGCTCGCGGGATCCCCGGCGGGTCGCGAGTCCAGGCCGTCGGTGACCAGCACCTGTTCCCCGATGACCTCGACGGCCCGGGTGTCCGCCAAGCCGAGCCCGGTCAGGCTGATCCCCTGCCATCCCGGGAGGAGTGACAGGGTGCTCATCGACGCCCGCCAGAGCCGTTCGTCAGTGGTCACGGCCACCAGGTCGCCGCTGACGTCGTCGAAGTCCATGCCCTGGATGCCGGAGAGCCCGCCGACGGAGAACTCGGGGCCGAGCTCGTTCGTGGCGAAGGCATAGGTGCGGACGGTCGCGCCGTTCGCCACGTAGGTGCGGGCGTCCGCCGACCGCCAGCCCGCCGCGGTGAACTCCGAGGGCAGCGGCTGCCACGAACGGACCTGGAGCCGGTTGTCGGCGCCCCGGGTCAGGCGGAACACCGTCGGCGTCGAGCTCGTGCTCCCGGAGAAGGCGTAGAGCACGTCGTCCTGGGCGTCGTAGGCCAGCGCCTCGAAGTCTTCGGTGCGGGCCGGGCCGGCCGGGGTGCCGATGCCGTGGCGAGGGGCGTCGGCGAACGCCGACTCCGAGACCGTTCGGCGCAACCGGCCCGTGCTGCGGTCGACCTCGAACAGGGCGTCGTCGTTGTCGGACGCCATCCACAGCGCGTTGTCACGGCCGACATAGGCGCTGCCCTCGTTGTCGCGTACCGAGGTCGGCGAGCCCGCAAAGGGCGACGTCCGGATCAGGTGGTTCCGGGTGAGTTGCGGGTGCGTCGTACTGGTCAACGCACGCGCCGGGCCACCGCCGACCAGGGTCGAGGCGACCAGGATCACCCCCCCGCCCGCTCCGACCAGGACGCGGACCAGTGAACGCCTGCGCATGGTTCGACCTCGTCCTGACGAGCGGCGAGACGATGACGCCGTCATGCCGCCGGCTCGAGCATCGCCGCGAGATCGGTGACCGCCCGGGCGCGTCGTCCGCCCGTGCCCGGTCGCCGTCACTGTGACCCCATGAACTCTCCTGGCGATTTGCCGGTGGTGGCTGCCGTCCCGAGCCAAGTATCGCGTCCCGCGGGACCCCACGCGACGGTCCGGGACTCGATGCCCCGATCGGGTCAGGCGCCGTCGATCAGGGCGCCTGGTCCAGCTCGTCGAGGCGCTCGGGGCAGGCGGCCTCGACGACCGCACGGGCCAGTTCCTCGTTGCCGTTGCTGCCCTGGAGGGTCAGGGCGTAGGTGAGCAGGAAGCCGGTCGTGTCGTCGTTGTCACAGGAGTCGATCAGGCTCTGGACCGCCAGGTCCAGGGTGGCCAGGTCGTAGTCCTGGATGCCCTCCTGCTCGAGGAGGACCTCGGCGGCGGACAGCACCTCCTGGGAGTCCTCGGCCGAGCTGCTGGTGTCGTCGTCGCCCGCCGCGACGATGGCCACCACGACCAGGCCCACCGAGAAGACCAGGGCGGCCACGACGACCCAGAGCCGGTTCTCGCTCATCCCTGACACCTTCCCACGGCCGGCCGTCCCCAGACAGGCCGACCGTCCTCGACCCGGCCGTGTCCCCGGCTCAGCCGGCGAAGGCGGCGGCCTGGGCCTGGACCAGGGCCAGCAGGTCGCTGAGCATGAAGTTGTAGTCCAGGGTGTGCAGTGACTCGCTGTCGGCCACCGTGGTCTCGATGTGGCTCAGCTCACGGGTGTCCCCGGGCCCGGGGTCGGCGGCGACGGCCAGGTAGGGCACACCCTCGGCCGATTCGGCACAGGCCGCGGTGTAGTAGTCCTCGATCAGCTCGTAGAGCGTCGTGACGCCGGGGACCGTTCGGCCGAAGTAGCCACCCGCCAGTCGGGCCTCACCACCGCTGAGGTCGGCCGGGTTCACACACGGCGGGACCTCGCCGTCGGCGGGATCGTAAGCGTCGGCCTCGGGTGGCCGGTCGGCGCCGTAGGAGTCGAAGGCCACGACACAACCGGTCTGGACTCGGGCCTCGCAGAGCGGCAGGTTGTCGAACGTGCCACCGACCGATTCGCCCTCGGGCACGGTGACGTTGCCGGCCGGGCCGACGAGGAGGGCCGACACGAGCTGACTGCGGAGCGCCTGGTCCCCGTCGATCTCCTCCTGGACGAGGCGGACGAGGTGATGGGTGCCCTGCGAGTGGCCCAGGAGCACGAACGGCCGACCGTCGTTCTCCTCGGCCAGGTAGTGGTTGAAGGCGCCGAGCACATCGGCGTAGGCCGTGGCGAAGGCCGGCACGTCGAACAGCGAGTCGCCGACGGCCTCGTCGTAGCTGGCGATGGTGGCCTGGCGGTAGCGGGGCACGTAGAGGTCGCACAGCTCGCCGAAGCGACCGACCTGGAACCGGATGGTGATCGGCTCGAGCGGGTTGGGCTCGTCGAAGGGACGATTGCCCGGGGTCCCCGAGTAGTCGACCGTCGGGTACACGTAGAAGCAGTCGATCGCCGGGTCGGCGACGGGTGTGAAAGGCACGGTGTGCAGCGAGCCGTCGGGGTCGACCCTCGTGGCCTCGAAGCCGCCCGAGCAGACGTCCTCGGCCAGGTCCGGATGGCAGTGCCACAGCCCGAGGTCGTCGTACATGGCGCTCTCGTCCGGCACCGGCGCCAGGGTCGTCGTCGTGGTGCTCGCCGGATCGGCGGTATCCGCGGCGTCGTCGGACCCACACGCCGCGACAACAATGAGCCACGCCGCCAGCAGGACGGCCGATCGGGGTGTCCGGTCACGGGCTGGCATGGCCGGAGTATGGCGGACCCGGCCTGTCACCCTCGACAGGTAGCGTTGGGCCTGCTTCCCCGAGCACGGTTCCTGAGCAGGAGGATGGCCGCTGTGGCCTTGACGGAGAAGCATCGCAACGAGATCTACCAGCACCTGGCTCCAGCATGGGGTGACGATGTGACCCAGGCGTTCCTGTCGCAGTTCCCCGCCCGCGAGGGGGAGGAGCCGATCACCCGGGACTTCCTGCGGGCCGAGCTCGCCGAGCTGCGCACCGCGATCTCCGACCAGCGCGGCGACCTCCAGGCCGAGATGGCCGGACTCCGCACCGAGATCTCCGACCAGCGCGGCGACCTCCAGGCCGAGATGGCCGGACTCCGCACCGAGATCTCCGACCAGCGCGGCGACCTCCAGGCCGAGATGGCCGGACTCCGCACCGAGATCTCCGACCAGCGCGGCGACCTCCGAGCCGAGATGGCGGACCTCCGAGCCGACATCAACCGCGTGGGCAGTCGGCTGGCCGGGCTGCTCGTCGGCGTCGCCGGCGTGCTCACCGCGGTCATCGCCCTGACCTGAGCGGGTTCCTGGCGCCGCCGAGCAACCCCGGAGGGCTCAGGCCCGGCCCATCATCCGATCGACCGTGATCTCGATCGCCACGCGGTCGTCGCGGTCGCCGGGTTGGCGGTAGCGGGTGGCGTAGCGGCGGACGGCTTCGGCGACCCTGGCCTCGTCCTCGGTGACGGTTGCGTCGCCCTCGAGGGTGAGCCAGCGGGCGCCGTCGACCTGACAGAGGGCCACCCGGGCGCCGGCGCCGATGTTGGCGACCCGGCGGGCAGGGCGGAAGGTGATGATGCGGGCCAGCTTCGTCTCGGGCTGGTAGGTGAAGCCGACCGGGGCGACGTGGGGGCTGCCGTCGGGGCGGACGGTGGTGAGCGTGGCCAGGTGGCGTTCGGCCAGGAAGGCCAGCACCTCGGCGCTCGGGTCATCCAGGTCGACGGTCACCCGCCCATGATCCTCCGGGCGGCCGACCGGCACGGCATCGGCCGTGTCACAGTGCGTCCATGATCAAGCTGGTGTTCTGCCTCCGTCGCCGGGAGGGCATCGCCCTCGACGAGTTCCAGCGCTACTGGCGGGACACCCACGCTCCGTTGGTGCAGGAGCACGCCGCCGCCCTCGGCATCGTCCGCTACGTCCAGACCCACACCCGTCCCTCCCCTGAGGCCGAGGCCGTACGGGCCTCGCGGAACGCACCCGAGGCCTACGACGGGGTGGCCGAGCTCTGGTTCCGGAGCGCCGAGGCCATCACCGCCTCGGCCGGGACCCCGGAGGGCCTGGCCGCGGCCATCGCCCTCTTCGAGGACGAGGCCCGGTTCATCGACCACGCCCGCTCGCCCATCTTCCTGGCCGAGGAGCACGAGGTCATCGCCCCGCCCGCGGCCACGGTCTGATGGCCACCGTCACCCGGCTGGTCGGGGTCTACGACGCCGACGGGACGCTGCGGGGCGAGCTGACCTACTTCATCGGCGCCCGGCTCGGGCGGGCCCACTGCTCGCTGTGCGCCATCACCCACGGGCTGGTGCGGGAGCGTCGCGACTGGCAGGCGTCTCGGGCCGGGCTCCCCGTGCCGTTCGACACCGTGCACCGTGACGAGCTACCGGCGTCACTGGTCGGCTTCGAGGCCGACCTCCCGTACGTGGCGGCGGAGACCGACGAGGGACCGGTGCTGCTGCTGGATGACGCCGCCCTCGAGGCGTTGGAGGGGGACCCCGCGGCTCTGGCCGTGGCGGCCGAGGCCGCCGTCGAGGCCCGTGACCTGCACTGGCCTGGCCCCGCCGACGGGCCGACCCAGGCTCAGTAGGTCAACACCCGATCACACGAGAAGGTGAGCTCGACCAGCTTGGTGGGCATGGCGAAGGCGCCGCTGGTGGCGGCGAGGTCGTCCTCGGTCACCCCTCGCCCCTTGGCCGACATGCCCGAGCAGAACACCGCCACCCCGGCCTCGGCGACGGCGGCCACGTGCTCGGCCAGGGAGCCGGTGCCGATCCCGTCGAGCGCGGCCACCACTTCGGGCTTCAGCAGGTAGACCGCGTCCCCCGCCAGGAACATGGTGACGTCATGGCCCTCCTCCGCCGCGGTGCGGGCCACCAGGAAGGCCAGGGCCGCCCGGGTGGGCGACTCCGGGCCGTGGGTCACGTGGACGAGCAGCGAGCTCATGGTCGGTCCCCCTCAGGTCGACTGCCCGACTTCCTAGCGCACGACCATGCGGTCAGGCGGCGAGGGCCAGGTCCGGGCCGCCGGTTCCATCCGGGTCGGTGAGGTCGATGCGCACCACCCGGGAGGCGGCTGACGCCAAGCGGCGGGACAGGCAGCGGTCCTGGGCCACGACCCAGACGGGGGTCGCCCGGCGGCGGACGCCGTGGACGAGGTCGACGAAGATGCCGTCGCCGCTGCCGACCACCAGGCGGTCGAACCGGTCGGCCACCCAGGCGATCGGCGCCTCAGCCAGCAGGGCGTGGTCGCAGGCATCGGGGCCGCTGGCCAGCTTGATCTCCCAGCCCCGGTCCAGCGAGAAGCACGACCGCCGGTAGAGGCGGTGGTTGACCGCGAGGGCCACCAGGTCCTCGCTCCCGAGGGCCGCCGCCGCCACGTAGGCGTCGATGGCGGCATCGACCGCCGGGCAGTCGGCATCGGGGTCGGCCAGGAGGTTCTCCAGGTCGATCAGGTGCAGTGCCCGACCCGCCATGCGGGTCGACGTGGGAGCGGGGGAAACGGCGGTGGTCATGGGTCAACTCCTGGTTCGGGGAAGCTGCGTCCCATGATCACGAGGGGGTGTGACAAGTTTCACGGCTGTCATTTCCCCGGGGGCTTCTTGCGCTTGCGCCGTGATGGCGGCGCGGGCCTCCGGGCGGCCGTCGAAGGGGCCATCGGAGCCGGCATCGACCTGGCCACACGCTCCGGGGCCCGCATCGGCGAGGCCAAGTAGTCGACGCCGCTCGCCCGGTAGACCTCGGCGGGCTTGCCGCCCTCGGGGCCGGGCGCCCGCGTCTCGCCGGTGGGCTCCATGACGCCTTCGTTGGCCTGCAGCATCTTGCGCCGGAAGTTGCCGGGGTCGAGCTCGGTGTCCCAGCCCGCCTCGTAGACGCTGCGCAGCTCGGACAGGGTGAACTCCGGGCCGACGAAGGCGGTGGCCAGCGTGGTGTGCTCCAGCTCCAGGCGCACCGCCTCGACGGCGTCGGCCAGGATCCGTCCGTGGTCGAAGGCCAGGTCGGACGGCCGGCCCAGGACCTCCCGCACGGGAACCAGCTCGGCGTGGGCGGCATCGCTCCCCGCCGTGATGTCCTCGACCCGCCGCAGCACGGCCAGGTAGGCCACGCTCACCACCCGCATGCGGGGATCCCGGTCCGGGTCGCCGTAGCTCCCAGCTGCTCGAGGTGCTGGGCCGCCTCGACCCCGGTCTCCTCGCGCAGCTCGCGGGCGGCGGCCTGCTCCAGGCTCTCGTCGGGCTTCACGAACCCGCCGGGCAGTGAGCGCCGGCCCCGGTGGGGCTCCTCCCCCCGCTCGATCAGCAGGACGTGCAGGTCCCGGTCGACGAGGGTCAGCACGACGATGTCGACGGTGACGGCGAAGGGGGGGAAGGCGTGGGGGTCGTAGTCGGTCATCGAGTGAGCGTTGTCACGGCGGGGCCGTACCTCCGGTATGAGTCCGGTTGCACCTTACCTCAGATCTGGTTATGGTCACTCGGACTATTAGTCATCTCGACCCGAACCACCGGAGGCACCATGAATCGACCCGACCACCTCGACCAGCTCGACACCCTCTTCGGCCCTGCCGCGGTCATGGACCTCGACCAGCGGGGGCTCCTGCCCCGGATCGCCGGCCTCGACACGGCGGTCACGCCCGGTGCGGGTGACCGCATCCACGGGGCCCTGCTCGGCGCCGCCATCGGCAACGCCCTCGGCTTCGCGACCCGGCACCGCCCGGCCGCCGACGTGGCCCGCCGCTACGGCCGCATCACCGGCTTCGTCCCCCACCCCCGCCGTCGGCCGCTCCCCCTCGGGGCGCTCGCCGCCGAGGGTCGGCTGCTCGTGTCCTGGGCCGGCCTGCTCGGCCGGGAGGGCCAGTCGGCCGCTCCCCGCCTGTCGGCCCGCATCGGTGACGGCCACCCCACCCTCCGCGCTCCCGGTCAGGCCATCGTCGAGACGGCCGAGCGGCTGCAGTCCGGAGCCCCCTGGTACGCCGCGGGCCCCGACTCCTACGGGAACGGCGCCCTGCTGCGGACGGTGGCCGACGCCGCCCGCTGGGTCACCGACCCGGCCTGGCGGCCGCGTTCTGCCGCGCTCGGCGCGGTCGTGACCCACGCCCACCCCCAGGCCGTGACCGCCTCGATCGTGCTGGCCGAGCTGATCGCCGCCGGCATCGCCGATCCCGACGCCCTGGCCGACCCGATGGGGGTGGCCAAGGACCTGGCCCGCGGCCTCGACGAGTGCCCGGTGACCGATGCCCTCGAGGCCCTGCCCCGGACCCGATCCAACCAGCCCCTGGCCCACGAGACCCTTGCCCGGGCGCTCCTCCTCGTCCACCGGCACCGTGACCCCCGCAAGGCCGTGCTCGCCGCGGTCAACCAGGGCGGGGCCGCCGACGCCGTCGCCGGGGTCGTCGGCGCCCTCATGGGTGCCCGCCACGGCGTGGACGCCTTCCCCGCCGCTTGGCTCGACGTCGAGCACGCCGAGCGCATCCAGCGCCGGGCGCACCGGCTGGCCAAGGCCCAGGGCCTCCCGGTCAGCCACCGGAAGGCCACCGCCGGTCCCCGGCCCAAGCGGTTGGACCGCAGCGACACCGAGCCGGTCCACCTCTGGTACCTGATCGACCGGTCGGGCTCGATGGCCCCGCTGCAGCGGGCGGTCATCGAGGGCTTCAACGGCTTCGTGACCGAGCAGCAGGCCATGCCCGGCAAGGCCCGCCTGACCCTCGTGCAGTTCGACGGCCGCGACCCCTACGAGGTCCTGGTCGACGGCGCCCGCATCGAGACCGTCGCGCCCTTGACCAGTCGGCAGTACCGGCCCCGGGCCAGCACCCCGCTCTATGACGCCATGGGCTCCCTCATCGACGCGGCTGAGGCCCGCATCGCCAAACGCGCCCGCCGCGGCCGTCCCGTCGAGGATCAGCTGGTGGTCGTCTTCACCGATGGCCTGGAGAACGCCAGCCGGCGCTGGGACCGCACCGAGATCTTCGCCCGCATCGAGCAGAAGAAGGCCGAAGGCTGGACCTTCGTCTACCTCGGCGCCAACCAGGACAGCTTCGAGGTCGGCCACGACCTCGGCGTCGCCGACGGCAGCGTCGCCAACTGGGCGGCGACCCCCGCCGGCCACCGCGAGGCCGTCCGAGAGGTCAGCTACGCCGCGCTCTCGTATCGGGCCAAGCCCCGGCAGGCCCGGAAGCTCGACCGGGACGAGTTCTTCGAGCGGAACAAGGCCGAGACCCCGCGCTGACGCGTCGTTTCGACCGCGGCACGAGCCACAGCCCTTGCACTAGGTTCAGCGGCGACACCCGGATTGCTGCATTCAGAACGTCGCGGGCGCTGACCTGCGTCGGGGTCGGAGGGGTGAGATGGAGGCCATCACGGGGTCGCCGCGGTTCGACGTGGGGGTCAGGATCGTTCCGCACCTGTTCGACCTGACGACCGCCCTCGGCCGCCCGATGACCCGGGGCGCGGCCTGATGCGCCAGAGGAGGCGGGAGCTCCGGCTCGCCCTGGCCATGCGCGGTGGCGTCAGCCTCGCGGTCTGGATCGGCGGTGCGGTCCAGGAGATCGACCGCCTACGGATCGGCCTGGGCACCAACAGCGGAGACAGCCAGGACACGCTCGTGGCCCTGGCCCGCGCGGCCGGCTACTCGGGCGTCACCGTCGACGTGCTCACCGGCGCCAGCGCCGGCGGCCTCAACGCCGCCATCTATGCCTCCGCCCTGACCCAGCGACACCCTGTCGACCGCCTCCGCCAGGTCTGGATGAAGGACGCCGACTTCGAGCGCCTGCTCCTCAAACCCCGGACCAAGACCTCGTCGATCCTGAACGGCACCTACTTCCGCGATCGCCTGCGGACGGAGTTCGATGCCCTGCACGACACGCCCGGTGACGCGCCGGAGGCAGGGAACGTCGAGGTGCTCCTCTCGGTCACGTCGATCGTGCCGTACGCCATGGCGACCCAGGTCGACCCGACGGTCAGCGAGCAGCGGATCGACGGCCAGGTGCGCTTCCGCTACCGCAAGGCCGTCGAGTGCCAGACGACCTACGGCCTGTCGCACGACCTGCCCGCCTCGAGTGCTTCTCCTCCCGACGCGGCTCTGGCCGCCCGCAGCACTGCCGCGTTCCCCGTGGCCTTCGAGCCACAACGGATACAAGGCGATGAACTGAGGGGGCGGCTGGAGTTCGAGCCGAGACGTCCGGAGCCGATGTGGCTCTACGACGGCGGAGTCGTGGACAACATGCCGGTCGGCAAGGCCCTGCGGGCCATCGACGATGCTCCGGCCGACGGCCCCACACAGCGCTACCTCATCTACCTCCACCCCAGCCCCGGGACGCCCGATGCCATGGCGGCGGACAAGTGGGCCGACACGCTGGCCAGGCTGGGCCACGAAGCCCGGCCGTTCGACGTCTTGAGCTCGGCGGTGAAGGCCCTCCGGGGCAAGTCCCTGGTGGCGGACCTCGCGGCCCTCGATGAGCACAACCGACGGGTGGAGAAGGACCTGGCCGTCCGGGCGTCGCTGTTGGGCCGGTCCGGACCGGTGGCCGTGCCCGCGCCGGAGATCGCGCGCCTCGACGCCGAGCGCCTCGTGTCGCTCCTCCGCCACCCCCGGGCGCACCTGCAGGACATCACGGATCCGGTCGACCCGGAGCCTGCGATCACGGACGAGGACGGCTACGACCGCGACCGCCTCGAAGCGGCGATCGCCGATCGGATCCTGCACGACGGTCGGCCGCTGGGGAGCCTGCCGAGCATGGTCGAGTACTCCTGGCGCCCCGTGGTCGGCCACCATCCGCATCCTGTCGTTGCTGATCGAGTGGTGCCTGGCCCTCGAGGGGGAGGTGGCCATCCCGGACCCCGACGAGATCGGGTCGATCAAACAACGGCTGTACCACCTGCGGGCCTACGCCTACTGGCAAGCCAGCGAGCTGAACCGGGCCACCCTCGAGGGGGTCTCGGCCGACCCCGTGCCCGTCGGCATCGAGGCTCTGGCCGATCGCCTCCAGGCCGTCCGGCTGGCCCACATCGAGGAACATGCCCCTGAGGTCCGCACGATGTGGGACCTCATCATCGCCGACGCGGTGTTGCTGAGAGCCGAGTCCGAGCCACTCGATCCTGCCGCCGAGCCTGCCCCCGAGATCGACCTCGACGTCATCGCCGAACCCCGCCTCGACCCCCTCACTCGCACCCTCATCGAGCTGATCCCTCCGGACGGTCAGCCCGGACAGGTGGCTGCGGCGTTGGACCGGCTGGACTGCCTGCTGTTCCCCCAGCACCTGCACGCACCCACCGGAAGCCTCGCCAGGGTCGACTACCAGACCATGTCGGGGACCGCGAACACACCCCTGGCTCCCATCTACCTGTGGCCCGACAACGCCCCCGCAGGCCTCCCCGAGCGCGCGGCCGGCTTCTTCCGAAGCCTGCGAGCCGTTCCTGTCGCCACCGGCGGGGTCCCGGGCGCCGGCGAAGGCCTCTGCGACCCTGACTCAAAGCTGGCCGGCAACCACCTGCACAACTTCGCGGCGTTCGTCGAAGAACGCTGGCGGGCCAACGACTGGATGTGGGGCCAAGCCGACGCCGCCGCCACGCTGGTCGACCTGCTCCTCGGCCGCACCTCCGGTGCCGACCCGACCGCCGACCCCGACGCCGCTCCGGCGGCGCAGCGACCGACGGCCGACGACGTGGAGCAGATCTGCACCAAGCCGACCGACGACGAGTCGCTCGACGAGCTCGTGAGCTCCTTGTGGGAGGACCCGGCGGTGAAGATCGCGGTCGAGGCGGAGTTGACGAGCGCCACCACCCGCCTCGACCTGACCCGGGCCCTCCTCGTCTGGCGGCGTCACCTCGAGATCTTCCATGCGGAGTTCGGTCGGCCCACCACGGAATCCAATCCGAGCGGCAGTGCTCCGGATGTCTCCTTCTCGGAGAAGGTCGCGGCCTGGGATCGATCGCCACGGCGCTTGAGCACGTCGTGGGGGAGCCGGCGCCCGGCGGCGCTGGGCAACCGGGCGGGGTTCCTGGCCTGGCGCACGCTGTTCGCAGGGACCGGGTTCTGGCTACAGACCCTGCGCCACGTCACCGCCCCGATCGTCGCCCCCCTGATCGCCTTGTACCTCGGGCGGCGAATGACGGTCTTCGCCCTCTTGTTGTTCCTGACCGGCGTCGTATTGCCGCGCGTGTATGCGGACGCCCTTGGCCAGGTCCTCGTCGCCCTGTTCGCCGTCGCCGTCGGTGCCGCGGGGTTGTGGTTCACCCGCCGGCCCCTCGGCGCCCTGGGCCGGTTCGGCCCGACGGTGAACACCGAGAAGAAGACGCTCCGCCTCTTCGAGTTCTGGGCCGCACTGAGCGCCGTGACCATGATCCTGTGCGTAGCCGGTGCGATCTACATCTCGCCGGACACACTTCAGGACGTCCACCCCAATGGCCCCTACTACCTGCCTCTG
Source organism: uncultured Microthrixaceae bacterium (assembly GCA_963748285.1). Taxonomy (GTDB): domain Bacteria; phylum Actinomycetota; class Acidimicrobiia; order Acidimicrobiales; family DATDAH01; genus DATDAH01. The sequence continues at coordinate 216,317 of CAVVIF010000007.1, read as the reverse complement.
GTCGCGGCGGTCACCGCGGTGGCCACGGGCCTCACCTGGTTCTGGGCCAAGGCCCCGTGGTGGTTCCTGATAACCGGTCTCGCCACCGCCATCGCATGGGGCTGGGCCTGGCTCGGCGAGAACGCGGCGCGAGTGAGCACCTGGCCAGGGGGCGGCGCCCTCGACGCCGTGGGCTCGTTCTGGTTTGCGCTGATCGCGATTGCCGTCATCACCACGATGATCGGCACGCTCTGCGACGTCGGCGCGCAACGTCGCGACTAGGGGGCGGAAGGCGGTGACGCCTGCGCCGGCCTGAGTCTTAGGCGGCGACGGGGACCTGGGCGCCGCTGCGGACCTCGAGGGCCCAGGCTTCGAGGTCGAGCTCGGCGGCCCGGCGGCGGTAGGTCTGGGCCAGGACCTCGGGGACGGCGGTGGCCTGGGCGCGGAGCAACTCGGCGCGCTGGGTCAGCTGGCTGACGCGGTGGGTGATCTCGGCGGGGATCTCGATGTTCATGGGGGACTCCTTGGCGGTCACGGGTTCCAACGTCCATCGGCGGCGCCGTGTTCCCATGAAGGGTGAGCTTCTCTCCCCTCTACCCGGCTACGACGACTCCAGACCGTGGGCGGCGAGGTGGGCGTTGGTGAAACGGTCGTCGTCGGTGACCTCCTGGCCGAACCAGGGGGGCGGGACGAAGGCCGCCATCGCGTCCTCGGCGGCGAACTCCACCTCGACCAGGCAGAGCCCGGCCAGCTCCCCGCCGAACACGTCCACCTCGGCGGTCACCCCGTCGAGCGGCACCTCGTGGCGGGTCTTGTCGATGCACCGGCCCTCGGCCAGCGGCCAGAGGGCATCGAACTCCGCGGGCTCGAGCAGCCACTCCAGCTCCGTGCGGGTCGCCCCCGAGCCGGCCTTGACCGTCATGGTCGACGGCGAGCCGGAGCGCTCCCGCACCCGGGCGGCGACGCGGCCGTCGATGGCGAAGTAGCCCTGCCGGATGCGGTCGCCGCTCCCCGCTAGCGGCGGCAGCTCGGCCACCAGGAACTTCCGCTCCCGCTCCACGGTCCGCACCGGCTGGTCGTCCAGTTCGGCCAGGTCGGCGATGGTGCCGACCCGGGGCTCCTTGCCCTGGGCCCCGTCGATCCGCCAGTAGGCCTCCAGCCGCGTCACGAACGCCTTGGGCTTCTCGGCGAAGACACGCGCGCCCAGCCCGAAGGCCCGATGGTGCAGATCGGCCCGATGGCGACGAGCAAGGTCGATCCCGGCCCGGACGTCGCCCTCGTCGCCGAAGACCTCGGGCCCCGATGCCAGGAGGTCGACCAGCACCGCGAGGTCGTGGTCGTCACCCAGCGCATCGGACAGGTCATCGAGTTGGTCGACCAGGGGGCCCAGGGCGCTCGGGGCCGTCGGCTCGAGCAGGCGGACCTGGTACCAGAGGTGCTTCACCGCCTTGCGCCACTCGTGGAGGTTCTCGTCCGACGGCTCCTCCTGGGCCGCCCGCAACCCCTGCCGGCCCCGCCGGTAGGTCGCCTCCAGGCCGTCCTCCACCGCATCGAAGCCGGCGGGCAGGCGCCACGTCTTCACCCGCTTGCGCACCGCGGCGATGCCGTCCCGGGCCTGGGCCACCCTGGGGTCGTCACCCGCAGCCGAACCGGTCGAGGCCGCCGCCGACCGGCCGTCGAGCACGGCCTGCAGGGCGGCGAGCGCGGCGCCGTCGGTGTGGTCACCGGCCGCCCGCCGGAGATCGGCGAACGTCGAGGCGAGGGCCTGGGCGTCCCGCAGGGAGGCCAGCTCGCCCGCCGCGTCCCGCAGGCCGTCGTTGGCCCGGCGGTACTCCTTGCCGAGCTGCGGCCGGACCATCCGCAGCAGGCCTCGGACCTCCTTGGTCCGCTTGCGCACCGCGTGGATGGCGTCCTCGGCGTCGGCCCGGTCGAGGGCGGCGAGGCCGTCGAGGTCGTCGAGGGCGTCCGCCAGACGCTCCTTGGCCACCCGGCGGAGGCCCTTGCCCATGTGCTCGTCGTGCTCGAGCCGGAACCCCATCGCCTGCTCCCGTCGTCCTTTGGAGCCATTCTCGCCCCGCCGCGGCGAGATCGGCAGTCGCCGACCACGGCGGGCGCTGCGCGCACTACCGTCGAGCATCGTCTGCCGCGCTGACTGGGGTGAGGGTTGGAGATCGCCGGGTACACGGATCTCGAGGAGATCGGCCGGGGCGGGTACGCCGTCGTCTACCGGGCCCACCAGGCGCAGTTCGGGCGCCAGGTCGCCATCAAGGTCCTCACCAACCCCGGCTTCGGCGAGACCGACCGGGCCCGCTTCGAGCGGGAGGCCCTGGCCATGGGCCGGCTCTCCTGGCACCCCAACATCGTCGTCGTCCACGAGACCGGCACCACCGACCACGGCATGCCCTACCTCGTCGAGGAGTTCCTCGAGGGCGGCTCCCTCGGCGACCGGCTCCGGCGCAACGGGCCCCTCGAGCCGCCGAGCCGCGCTCTCCGACGTCATCCAGCTCTGCGCCGCGGTCCACACCGCCCACGAGGCCGACCTCCTCCACCGGGACATCAAGCCCGACAACGCCCTCGTCGACGCCTTCGGCCGCATCAAGCTGGCCGACTTCGGCATCGCCGCGGTCACCGGCAGCACCCTCACCGCCACCGGCATGGTCACCGCCACCATCGCCCACGCCGCCCCCGAGGTCCTCAACGGCGCCCGGGCCACCTTCCCCGCCGACGTCTACTCCCTCGGCTCCACCCTCTACGAGCTGCTGACCGGCGCCCCGGCCTTCGTGCGGGAGACCGACGAGTCGATCGTCCCCCTCGTCCTGCGGGTCACCAGCGACCCCATCCCCGACCTGCGGGCCCGGGGCGTCCCCGAGCCCGTCGCCGCGGCGGTCGAGGCGGCCATGGCCAAGGACCCCGCCGCCCGGCCCCAGTCCGCCCTCGACTACGGGCGGATGCTGCAGTCCGCCCAGCAGACCCTCGGCCTGAAGGTCACCGATCTCGCCCGTCCGGGCCGACCCCAGACCCGCCCCGCGCCACGACGACACGATCATCGGCGCCGCCGCCATCGTGCCCCCGGCCCCCGCCGCTCCGGGCGAACCGACCCCGCCGCCCGAGGTCCGGGCCGCCACGCCCCCGCCCATGCCGGCGCCCGGCGTCGCCGTGGCCGCCACCTCCGAGACGCCGGTGGCCGCCGAGCTGGCCGCCGACACCGGGACCGTCGCCGTCCCCATCGCCCCGACGCCGGCCCCCGGCCAGCCACCACCGAGCCCGACCCCCGCCCCGGGTCGCGGCTACCAGGCCTCCGGGCCCGCCCCACCGGAGAGGACGGGGCGGTCCAAGCTCCCCCTCGTCCTGCTCCTCCTGGCCGTCGTGGCCATCGCGGGCGTGGCCGTCGCCGTGCTGAGCGGTGGGGACGACCCCGACGCGGAGAACGGGCCCTCCGACGAAACGACCGAGACGACCACGACCGACGGCAGCACTGCGCCCGAGCCCGATCCGGGGCCCGGTGACGCCGTCATCCCGGTCGGCGCCCGCCCCTTCCGCATCGCCGCCACCGACGACGCCATCTGGGTCACCAACAACGAGGCCACCACCGTCTCGGTCATCGACCCGGCGACCAACGACGTCGGCGGGACCATCGACATCGGCGGCCAGGTCGTCGGCATCGACGCCACCGAGGAGGCGGCCTGGGTGGCCGACACCACGAACGACAGGGTCGTGCGCATCGACACCGCGACGGGCGACGCAGACCCCCATCGACGTGGGGGATGAACCCCGCATCGTCGACGTCACCGACACCTCGGTGTGGGTCACCAACCTGGGCAGTGACTCGGTCAGCCACATCGGGCGGGACAGCAACCAGGTCGAGGCCGACATCCCGGTGGCCCAGGACCCCCGCGGCCTCGCCGCCACCGCCACCGACGTCTGGGTGGCCAGCTACGCGGCCGGCGTCGTGACCCGGATCGACGCGGCCACCAACCAGATGGTCGAGGAGATCCCGGTCGGCGGGAATCCGGTGAGCATCGCCATCACCGACGGCGCCGTCTGGGTGGCCGACGCCGAAACCGACAGCGTGATCCAGATCGACCCCGCCACCAACACCGAGGTGGGCCGCATCGAGGTGGGCGACGACCCCAACGGCCTGGCCGCCTACGGCGACGCGCTCTACGTCTCGACCGCCGGCGACGACACCGTCACCTACATCGACACCACCACCGCCGAGATCGGCGACACCATCACCGTCGGCACCGCCCCCGGGGGGCTGGCCGCCACCGCGACCGACCTCTGGGTGGCCAACACCGAGGACGACACCGTCTCCCGCATCGGCGTCGGCTGAGCGACCGAAAACCACCCGGCGCGGCCAAGGCGTCACGGTCCCGGGTCGCTACTGTGCCGAGGCACATTCGGCGGACCGGAGGTCCCATGTCCAGGATCACTCGACTACTCGTGGCGCTCGGCGTCACCTTCACCCTCGTCGCCGGCCTCGGCGGCAGCGCCTCGGCCTCGCCGGCGACCGACATCGCCGACGCGGCGGAGCGCCCCGCGACCGGGAGCGCCGGGGACGGCCGGGTGCTGGCCCGCACGCCGTGGTCCCACCTGGACCCGCTGGGCGACGTCATGGCCGCCAGCGGCAACCTCCAGCGCGTCGTGGTGGCGAACAGCCGCACGCAGATGCAGTTCACCTTCGACATGGTCGGCCCGCCGATCTGGGACAACCTGGCCACCGACCGGTCCACGGGCATGGTGTTCGAGCTCGACTGGCAGGGCACCACGCGTGGCGCCCAACCGCACCCTGGTGGTGCTGAAGAACAACAACGTGTGGCAGGCCGCGATCTTCAACGGCAACCAGCAGGTCGTCTGCAGCCGCACCGGCGGGGTGACCGTCCTGCCCGGCAACGTCTTCCGGATCAGCGCCCCCGTCGTGCAGTGCCTCGGCGGCGCCCACATCCTGCGGGCCGGTGGCGCCTTCGTCGAGGACCAGGACCCGACCGGGACCGAGGCGTACGTCCAGGACTTCTTCCCGAACGGTCGGATCTACGGGCCGTTCATCGCCCTGCCCAACCGCACCCGCACCGGCGGGGTCGAGGCCGGCACGACCGGCGGCTGGACCGTCCACTGAACTGACCCCGTCACCGCCCGCGCCAACCCGGGCCGGGCGGCGACGGGCGCTCCCTAGCCTCGGGAGGTCATGACGGTCTCCGAGCGCGCCACTCCTCGAGGGCGGGCCGGAGGACGGGCCGGAGGACGGGCGGCTGATCACCCCGCTCTTCGTCCTGATCACGGCCGCGGGCCTGGCCTACTTCCTCGCCATCGGCTCGCTGCTGCCGGTGCTGCCCCGCTACGTCGAGGACGTGCTGCACGGCGGCGGGATCGAGGTCGGCTTGGTCGTCGGGGCCTTCGCCGTCTCCGCCGCCATCGTCCGGCCCACCGTCGGGCGCTGGGGCGACGTGTACGGCCGGCGGGCCCTGGCCGTCGGCGGCGCGCTCATCGCCGCCGCCTCGATCATCCCCCTCGGCCTGGTCGAGGCCGTCTGGTTCCTCGTCCTGCTCCGCCTGGCCACCGGGCTTGGGCGAAGCGGGCTTCTTCATCGGGGCGGCCACCGCGGCCCAGGACCTGGCGCCGGTCCACCGCCGCGGCGAGGCCGCGTCGTTCTTCTCCATCTCCATCTACGGCGGCCTGGCCCTCGGACCGGTCGTCGGCGAGACGCTGTACCACCAGTGGGGCCCCAACGCGAACTGGGCCTTCGCCGCCGGGACCTGTGCCCTGGCGACGATCCTGTCGACCTTCATCCCCGCCGACCTCGGCCGGGTGGCCGATCCGCCTCCCCGCCGGGGGATCCTCCACCCCGCCGCCGTCCTGCCCGGTGCCGTGCTGATGCTGGGCCTCTTCGGCTTCGCCGGGTTCGCCGCCTTCATGCCCCTCTACGTCGACGAGATCGGCCTCGAGGACGCCGGCGCCTTCTTCCTCGTGTACGGCGTCATCGTCCTGGCCGTGCGCATCCTGGGGGCCCGCATCCCCGACCGGTTGGGACCGGTGCGGGCCGCCAGCTTCGCCCTCGGCGCCATCGCCGCCGGCATCGGCACCGTCGCGGTGGTGGCCAACGTCACCGGACTCTGGATCGGCACGGTGCTCCTGGCCCTCGGCATGTCGATGCTCTACCCCGGCCTGTTCACCCTCGCCGTGAACGGCGCCCCCGACGGCGAGCGCTCCCACGCCGTGGGCTCCTTCTCGCTGTTCTTCGACCTGTCCCAGGGGCTGGGCGCGCCGATCCTGGGGATCATCGTCACCCTGACCGGCGCCGAGCGCCCCGCCTTCCTCTTCGCCGCGGCCGTGGCCGTCGTCGGCCTCTTCATCACCAACACCCGCCTTCGGGCGATGGTCGCCGCCGAGGCCTGACCCGCCCGATCACCCGTTCTGGTTGCGCGTCCTTGTCGTCCAGGACAAACCAGCGCAACCAGAAATGGATTCAGTCGGGGGGGAGGGGGCGGGTGGGGTGGGCGATGCCGGGGGCGGTCATCACGGCGATGGTGCGGTGCCAGGAGGCGCGGAGCTCCGCCGCCACCCCGGCCAGGTCGGGACGGTGCACGGACTCGGCGGCGGGGCGGATGGTGAAGGAGGAGGGGTCGACCCAGGTCGGGGTCAGGCCGATGTCGAAGCGCCACGCCGTCTCCCCCGCCCGCCGGGTGGCCCGGACGTCGGCGATCACGCCGTCGCGCTCGGTGGGGTCGGTCATGTTGGACAGGAAGTTGCCCAAGCCGAAGATCACCGGCACGCCGTGGAAGCGGCGAACGGGCTGGACCACGTGGGCGTGGTGGCCCACGATCAGGTCGAAGGCGCCGCTCGCGGTGAGGGTCTCGGCCAGGGCCAGCTGGTCCGCCGTCGGCTCGGGCTGGGACTCGACCCCCCAGTGGAGGCTGGCGACGACGAGGTCGGCGCCCGCCTGCCGGGCGGCTCGGCCCTGGCCGATCAGCCAGTGCGGGTCGAGGGTGCCCACCCGCCACGGCTCGTCGGGGACGTAGCCGTTGTAGCCGTAGGCCCCGGACACGTGCCCGACCGTCAGCCCGCCGGGCACCGGGTACAGGACCGGCGTGGCCGCCGCGTCGGCGCTGCGGTAGGAGCCCGAGTGTTCCACCTCGTTGCGATCGAGGACGTCGAGGGTGGCGACGGCCCCCTCGCTGCGCTGGTCCAGCGTGTGGTTCGACGCCGTCGAGCAGGCGTCATAGCCCGCGGTGGCGATGGCCCGGCCCAGCTCCCTGGGCGAGCTGAAGGACGGGTAGCTGGCGATCAGCGCGTTGTCGGCCGACAGCGGCACCTCGAGGTGGCAGATGGCCAGGTCGGCCGCGGCCAGCAGCGGCTCGACGTCGGTGAACATCGGGCGGAAGTCGTACTGCGCCCCGTTCGGCGCGCCATCGGCCGCGGCCTGGTCCAACACCGACGTGTGGGGCAGCAGGTCACCGGTGAACGCCAGGGTCAGCCGGTCCGGCGGCGGGGTCGTCGTGGTGGTGGTCGGCGGGACCGTGGTGGTCGTGCTCGGCGCCACCGTGGTCGGTGGCGGCACGGTGTCCTGGGGCTCGGCCCGGTCGAAGCGGATGACCCCGGCCGCGGCCACGAGCGCGGCCGCGGCCAGCACCAGGACCAGAGCGATGACCCTCGCCAGCCGCATCTCCGCCCGAACCTAGTGCTCGTCCGGCGGCATCCCGGGGGACCGCCCAAGGCGCTCAGGCGTCGGCCGGGTTCTCGCAGTCGGTGCAGACCACGTCGGGGACGTCCTCGCCCTCGACGTAGTCGGTCAGCCAGTCGAGGAACGACACGCCCTCGACCTCCAGCTCGTACATCCCGTTGTAGCCGAGGATGGTGTGGTCGGTCCCCGGCGCGATGTAGCTGGCGACCGGGACCCCTTCCTCCTCGATGCCCGCCTCGTTGGCCTGGATGATGCTCAACAGATCACCGCCGCCGAGGCCGGCCAGGGACGAGAAGCTCTGCTGGACCTCGTCGTAGGCGTTGTCGTAGCGGGCGAAGCGGATGTCGGGGTCGTGCTGCCCGCTGATCACGAACAGGCCGGGGACGCTGTAGTCCTCGGGCTCCAGGCCCTCCAGCTCCGGCCAGTCCGGGATGTTGTTGAAGGTGCCCCACAGGGTGCCGATGGCCTCGTTCACCGGCGGGTTGTCGGCGTAGACGCCCGAGGCATCGGACAGCACGGTGATGTCCGCGTCGGGGTACTCGTCGGAGGCCAGGCCGCCGAACAGGGGTGACGGGACGCCGCCGGCGCTGGAGCCGGTGACGAAGACCTCGGCGGCGTCGGGGAAGGCCTCGACCATGTAGTCGAAGGCGGCCTTGGCGTTGACGTAGCCCCTGTGGTTGACGGTGACGCCCGGGCCGTAGGTGTTCTCGTTGTCGCCGAGATGGATGTCGCCCGTGCAGTACGGCACGAACACCATCGACCAGTCCCGGAAGGGGTTGTCCGGGTTGTCCAGGGCGAAGACGCCGCTACCGGACTCGGCCTGGAGTCCGGTCGCAACCGTGGTGTACGAGGGTTCGTCGGGGTTGCAGGTCTCGAGGCTGAAGCAGGCGCCGCCGCCCTGGAAGAACAGCATGACCTTCTCGGGGTCCGCCACGCGGCTGTAGAACCTGAACTCGCTGCCGTCGCCACACTGGCAGTCGCCCCCGGGCACGTGCTCCTCCCAGTCGAGGGCCTCGACCGGCGCCGTGGCAGCCTCTGTGGTGTCCGTGGCGGTGTCGGTCGTCGTGTCGGCCGCGGCTTCGTCGTCGCCCGAGTCGTCGCTGGTGCAGCCCGCCGCGATGAGCGCGACCAGGGCCAGGACGAGCAGGGCACGGACGGTGAACGAACGCTGGCGGGGATCTGACACGGCGGTGACCCTAATCCCCGCCCAGGAACCGGCTTCCGCGACCGGGCCGCCCGTGGTGACTATGTTCCGGGCTGCACCAGCAGGGAGGGAGACCCATGGACCTGGCCACACACCCGTACCGGAGCCAGATCCGGTTGCTACTGACCACGGCGCTGGTCCTGTTCGTGTTCACCGTGGTGATCGGGATCCTCAACGGCACCGACATCGTCGACTTCGACCGCAAGGTCCTGCTCACCCACGTGCACGTCGGCACCCTGGCCTGGATCACCCTGTCGGTCTTCGCCTCCACGCTCTGGCTCTTCGCCACCCGCCCCCTCGACGACTGGCTCGGCTCCTGGGCCCGCGTCGGGGCCCCGATCGCGGCCGTCACGATCCTGGCCTACGACCTGGCGTTCCTGGCCACCACGGGCTGGATCCGACCCGCGATCGGCGGCCTGGCGGCGCTGGTCATCGTCGTCTGGTTCGCCTGGGCGGTGGCCATGGCCCGGACCGCGCCGGTCAGCGTCCCCCAGTGGGGCCTCCTGGCCGCGCTGGCCACGTCGGTCACCGGCGGCGATCCTCGGCGTCCTCTACGGCATCCTGATCGCCAGCCGGGGAGACGCCAAGGTCCTGCCCGCCGGCGGCGAGGACGCCCACCCGGCGACCATGGTCGTCGGCTTCCTCGTGCCCGTCGGCCTGGCCCTGGTCGAGTGCTGGCTCCGGCCGGACGAGGCCCGCACCGCGGCCTGCCGAGCCGGCTTCTGGCAGATGGCCCTGCTGTTCCTCGGCGGCTTCACCCTGATGATCGGCGTCCTGCTGGACGCCGTGCCGCTCATCACGCTCAACCTCCCCTTCGAGATCGTGGCCATCGGGATCTTCCTGCGCCGCAACCGGGCCTCCCTGCGCTCGGTCGGCTGGGCCGAGGGTCGGCCCTCGCCGTTCCTGGCCGCGGTCGACCGTGGCCATCATCTGGAACCTGGGGATGCTGATCTACCTGCTCTCCAAGTACGCCGACGACTTCGACGCCGCCCCCACCCGCCTGCTGCTCGCCCTGGACCACACGATGTTCATCGGCGTCCTGACCAACGTGCTGTTCGCCCAGCTCCTGGCCGCCACCGCCCGCCAGGGCCAGCTCCTGGCCTGGGCCGACAAGGCCGTGTTCTGGCTGGTCAACGTCGGCCTCGTCGGCTTCTGGTTCGGGCTGGTCCTCGACGAGACCTGGCCCAAGCGGGCCTTCACCCCGCTGATGGGCGTCGGCATCCTGCTCGGGGTCGGCGTCTTCCTCGCCCGCCTCCAGGCCGACAAGGTCCCCGAGCCCGCCCCGGTCTGACCGTCAGGGGGCGATGGCCTCCACGCGGGCGGCGGGGTCCTGGCGGTAGTAGCCGGCGAGGACCTCGTAGAGGTCGGGCTTCTCGTCGCGGAGCGGGACGGGCTGGTCGAAGAAGGCCTCGGTGGCCACGGCGAAGAACTCGCCCGGGTTGGTGCCGCCGTAGCCCCGGAGCAGGCCGCCGTCGCCCCGCCGGAGCGCCCGGTACTCGGCCGTGCAGACCTCGACCCAGCGGTCCAGGGTGGCCCGATCGGCCAGGGGTGGGGTGCCGTCGACGATGCCGTCGAGCATGTCCAGCTTGTGGGCGAACTCGTGGAAGACGACGTTGTGGCCCCGCTCGGGGTGACGGGTGTCCCGGTGCACGGCGTCCCAGGCGATGATGACCGGCCCCCGCCGGTCGTGGGCCTGGCCGATGACCGGGAAGGGGGCGTCGGTCACCACCCCGGCCACCGGACCGGCTCGCTCGTGGGTCAGCACCCGGGTGGTCGGGTGCACGATGATCGAGCGGACGTCGTGGTACCGGTCGATGTCGAGGCCGAGGACCAGCAGCGCCGCCTGGGCGGCGATGGTCAGGCGGATCTCCTCGGTCAGGTCGAAGCCCCGGGAGGCCTCCCACCGCTTCTCCCCCAGCAGGCGGCCGATGTCGGCCCCGAGCTGCTCCCGCTCGTCGGCGTCCAGCGCGGCGAAGTGGACCAGTCGCCGGGCGGCCACCTCCTGCCACCCCTCCGGCGGTTCGAACGCCCGCCGCCACCATCCCATGGCGCCTTCCTATCGGCACCGCCCCGGCACGACGCTCGTAACCTCCGAGGATGGGCAAGGATCCGGAGCGGGACGCCAGGCGAGCCGAGGAGGCCGAGCGGCTGGGGATCACGCCCGAGGAGCTGCGGGCCCAGCGCAAGGCCGAGCAGGAGGGCAGCCTCGAGAAGAAGGCCACCGAGCTCGGGGTCACCGTCGAGGAGTACGTGGCCGAGCACCGCAAGAAGAAGCGGGCCGGCCGCCCGTACAAGGGCCAGCAGCCCACCCCGAAGGCCGAGGAGCCCCCGGCGGAGTGATCTGGCGTGCGTTGGTCACGCCCTGCGTGACCAACGCACGCAATTACGGATCGGCGGGGTCAGGGGGCGGGGCGGCCGACGCCGGTGGCGCTCTCGATCCAGGCCCACCAGGCGTCCTCGTCGGGCTCGGACTGGCGGGTGATCCACTCCTCGTCGGTGATGCCGCGGCGGTAGGGCATCGAAGCGCTCGGCGTCATCGCCGACGAGGTAGCGCAGCTTCGGCTCCGCGGCCGCGATCGCATCCCGGATCGTCTCCGCCACCCGCGTCCGGCGGGGCCGGGGTCCCGAAGAGGGAGTACATGAACCATTCGCCCAGGCGCCGGTTGCCGACGTAGGGCGAGTCGGGGTCCGGCAGGTCCTGCACTGCCTTGTCGAAGATCGGCGTGCGGATCACCCCCGGTTCGATGGCCGAGACCTTCACCCCGAACGGGCGCCAGCTCCGCGGCGAGGCACCTCGGTCAGGGCCTCGGCGGCCCACTTGGACATGGCGTAGGCCCCCTGGCTGGCCACCGCCACCCGGCCGGCGACCGAGGTCACGTTGAGGATGTGGCCCGAGCCCCGCTCCCGCATGGAGGGCATCACGGCGTGGATGCAGCGCAACGTCCCCCACGCGTTGGTGTTCATCACCGCCTGGAACGTGGCCATCGAGGTCGACTCGATGTCGTGGCCCCGAGCCACGCCCGCGTTGTTGACCAGGACGTCGATCCCGCCGGTTGCCTGCCAGCACGCCGTCGAGGGCGGTGGCCACCGAGTCGTCGTCGTCCACGTCCATGACCACCAGCGACAGGTCGAGCCCGTCGGCGGCCTCGACGAGCGCCTCGCCGCTGGCCTCGGAGCGCACCGAGCCGTACACCCGGTGCCCCTCCTGGGCCAGGCGCAACGCCGTGGCGAAGCCGATCCCGGTCGAGACCCCGGTCACCACTGAGACGGTCATGCGCTGTCCTTCCCGCTGCGGTCGGCCCGCGGCCGCCGTGACCGTAGAGCCTCGCGCCGACCATGGACAGGGCCGATCGTCGGGACCATCGGCCCTGTCCTCGAAACCCAACGTTCGCTTGACTGGACCCCATGGCGCGGAGGCGGCGAGGGAAGGGCGTGGCCCCGATGTCGGACCGCATGGTCTGGGTCATCGCGGCCGCGATCACCGTCGTCGCCTCCGCGCTCGTGATCCTCGTCATCTCCGCGATGACCGGCGACGAGGGCGATGACCCCGACCAGGTGGTCACCCGGGCCGACGCCGCCTTCCTCTACGAGCGCCACTGCGGGACCTGCCACGGCCTCGAGGGCCAGGGCAACATCGGCCCCCAACTGGCCGACGGCGCGGTCGTGGCCGCCTACCCCGAGATCGAGGACCAGATCCAGGTGATCACCGAGGGCCGCGACCAGATGCCGCCCTTCGGCCACGCGCTGACCGACGCCGAGATCCGGGCCATCGCCGAGCACACCCGGCGGCTCTGAGCCCGCTCAGCCCTCCGGGTCGGGGAGGTCCTCGGGGTGGACGATGTCGATCTCCTCGATCGACGGCAGGAAGTCCCGCCGGTTGTTGGTGATGAACCGGTCGGCCCCGGCCTGGACCGCGGTGGCCAAGTGGACGGCGTCCACGGTCTTCAGGCCATGAGTCGCTCGAAAGGCTGTGGCCAGCTGTGCGATCGGGACATCCACGGGACGCAGATCGAGGCGATCGAGCAGGTCCAACATCGTCGCTTCGTCCTCCGGAGCGGTCCCCCGCACGTACTTGCTCAGGACCTCGGGGAGCAGGAGCACCGAACCGAGGCCCACCGGGCCGTCCGCATCGTGCGCGTCGAACAATCGCCTCAAGCGCTCACCGAGCACATGGCCCGGAGTCGCGGCGTAGATCAGGACGTCGGCGTCGAAGCCGTCCACTATTCGCTGTCACGGTCGGCCCGGATGGCTGCGACCAACTCCTCGGCCCGTTCTGTGGTCAGACCAGGGCCGGGAGGCAACCGACCTTCTCGGGCCGCTTGCATCCGCTCACCCAGTTCCTCGGCCAGGCGCAGCGCCGGGGTCATGCGGCGGTAGCGGAGGCCGCCGGGGTTCACGATCACGGCCACGGGTCGGCCGTGGCGGGTGATGGTGATCTCGTGGCCGTCGATGACCATGTCGATGATGGCGGGCAGCTTGGCCCGGGCCTCGGTCGCGGTGAAGGTCGTCGCCATGGCCGAATTGTACAGTACTGTACGTCGACGTACAGTCGCGTATTCTTCAGCCGGTGGCGGCCACCTCGGGGGCCCGCTCGATGGACCCGTCGGGGCGCTTGGCGAAGCGACCCTCGTGTCGGGGCTGGGTGGGGCCGTCGTCGGGGAACGGCCACCCGCCGAAGCCCGTGGCGCGGTAGTCCTCGAAGGCCTGCTCGATGCCCTCGCGGTCGTTGAGCACGAAGGGCCCGTACTGGGCCACCGGCTCGTTGATGGGCCGACCCTGCAGGACCAGCGCCTCGATGGGGCCGTCGCCGGCGGTCAGGGTGACCGCTTCGTGGGCCTCGACCGCGGCGCCGGTGCGGGCGCCGAGCACGTGGCCGCCCACGTCCAAGCCGGCGCCCTCGAAGACGTAGAGCATGCGCACGGTCTCCGGCGTGTTGGCCGGCGGCAGGACCCACGACGAGCCGGGCTCGAAGCGCAGGTGCCAGATGGCCACGTCGGTGTCGGTGCGGCTGGCCCACGAGCGGGGCGGCGGCGAGGCCGGGCGCTCACCGGCGAGCTCGCCGGCGATGACGGTGATCTCGACCGTCCGGCCCTCGTCGTCGGTGGCCTCGACCCGGGGGATGTCCTCGTCCCAGAGCATCGAGAAGTGGGCGTCGACCAGCTTGTCCTCGGCGGGCAGGTTCAGCCAGATCTGGAACAGCTCGGTCGGGTTGTCGTCCTCCTCCTCGACCAGGGGGAACATCTCGGCGTGGACGATGCCGCCGCCGGCGGTCAGCCACTGGACGTCGCCCCGCCCGAAGCGGGCGGTGGCCCCCAGGGAGTCGGAGTGGTCGATGTAGCCCCGGCGGACGTAGGTCACCGTCTCGAAGCCCCGGTGGGGGTGCTGGGGGAAGCCGGGCACGGTGTGGCCGTGGTACATGCTCCAGCCGTCCTGGCCGGAGAAGTCCATACCGAGGTCCCGGCCCTCCAGGGAGGCCTTCGGGCGCCATGCGCTCGTCCCCGGCCGGATAGGCGTCGAGGTGGTGCACGCAGAACAGGAACGGGTCGATGGTCGGCCACGGTTGGGCGCCGAGTTCCACCGTTTGGATGACGGGATCGCTCACGATGGGGTCAACCGATCGACCACCGTGGAGATTCCTGACGTGCCCACCGCCGAGTTCACGACCCTCCTGGTCAGCGCCGACGGCGCCGTCGGGCACCTCACGCTCAACCGGCCCGAGAAGCTGAACCCGCTGGGCCCGGCCACGCTGCTGGAGCTCGCCGCCGCCGCCCGCTGGTTCGACGAGCAGGCCGGGGTGAAGGCCGTCGTGGTGTCGGGCGCCGGTCGGTCGTTCTCCGCCGGCGCCGACCTGGCCTCCTTCGGCGACCCCGCCGCCAGCCAGGGCCTGACCGCCCCGGGAGGGCGCCGATGCCGGGCGGCTCATGGCCGAGGCCCTGGAGGCCATGAGCGCCGTGACGGTGGCCGCGATCCACGGCCACTGCATCGGCGGGGGCGTCGTGCTGGCCGCGGCCTGCGACCTCCGGGTGGCCGCGGACGACACGTACTTCTCCATCCCCGAGGTCGACCTGGGCATTCCCCTGACCTGGGGCGGCATCCCCCGTCTGGTCCGCGAGATCGGCCCGGCCCTCACCCGCGAGCTGGTGCTGACCTGTCGGCCGTTCACCGCGGCGGAGGCCCAGGCCTTCGGCTTCCTCAACCGGGTCGTGCCCGCCGAGCAGGTCCGGGCCACCGCCGAGGAGCTGGCCGACGGGCTGAGCAGCAAATCCCGACTGACCCTCACCGCCACCAAGCGCCACGTGAACGCGGTGCTGGACACGATGTCCGGGGCGACCGGGAGCTGGTCCGACGCCGACGGCCTGGTGACCGCCCTGCACGACCCGGAGTCCGCGGGCCGGCGGGCGCCGAGTACCTCCAGGCGCTGTCCGCCGGGACTGAGGGTCCCCGTTCGGGGCATTCCCGACCCGTTACGTTCGTCTTCCGGGCGCCTCGGGCGTTCAGATCCTCCGCAGGAGGTGGTGACCATGGCATGGATCACGGGTTCGGAAGGTGACTCGGTCCACACGGGATCCTCGGCGGGAGACCGGTCCTTCCGGCTGCTGCCATGCGGTCGACCCCGACGACGGGGCCACGGCGTGCGGGACGATCATCCGGAGCCTGCAGGTCTGGGATCAGGTGCCCTGGATCCGGGCCCGCATGGCCGGGGGCGAGCTCTGCCCCGATCTGCATGGCCGTCACCGAGGACGCACGCACGCCGCCGTCTGACGCCGGGCCTCGCGCCCGCGCTCAGCGCTGGGCCAGCACCAGGGGGAACACGCTCGGCGGCCCCGTGCTCCCGCAGCAGCGGCCCCGACCACGGTGATCGTCCAGCGGGACTGACGCGGTGTCGTCCACCAGCAGGACCGGGCCACCCGGCAGCTCACCCTCGACGGCGAAGGCCCCGAGCACGTTGAGGACCTGCTGGGCGCTGTTCTCCCGAGTCGACTGCGGGGCCTTGGCCCGGGCCGGCACTCACCACGGCGACGAAGGGCAGGTCGAGGGCGTCGGCCAGGGCCTCGGCGAAGGCCGCGACCTCCGGCCGGTCGGCCGAGGGCACGGCGGTGACCCAGGTCGGCGCCGGCGCCGGGCGCCCAGCGGTCGACCAGTCGGGCGGCGGCGCCCACCAGCTCGTCGGCGTAGGCCCCGGCCTTGCGCCCGGCGCGGACGCGGGTGCCCCAGCCGCCGTCGGTCCACAGGCAGAGGGCCCGGCCCTCCTCGACCAGCTGCTCGGCCGGGATCCGGCCCCGTACCTCGTCCATGCCCGACGGCCACTGGCGCCGGGGCTCGACGAGCAGGGGCTGACCCCGGACGAACTCGATGGCCCGGGCCACCTCGGCCGGGTCGAGCGGCTCCTCCTCCACCGGCGCGCAGTTGCCGCACCGGCCGCACGGCCCGGAGGCCGGGTCGTCGAGCTCGGCCAGCAGGAGCTGCATGAGGCAGCGGTCCGTGGTGCCGAACTCGTCCATGGCCGCCTGCTCCCGGCGGCGCTCGGCGGTGACCCGCTCGACCCGGTCGGCGTCGTAGGCCCACGGCCCGCCCGGTGCGGGACCACTTCCCGCCGTGGCGGGCGACCGCCCCCTCGACCTCGAGCACCTTGAGCATCCCGTCCAGGCGGGAGCGGCGCAGGTTGACGATCGGCTCGATGGCGGCCGACGCCGACCGGCTCGTCCTGGCTCTCCAGGAAGGCGACGACGGCCTCGGCGTCGACCTGGTCGGGGAACGCGGTCTCGATGAACCAGTCCTGGATGTCCCGGTCCTCGTGGCCCCGCAGCAGGACGACCGCGGCGGTGTCCAGCGCCCGGCCCGCCCGCCCGATCTGCTGGTAGTAGGCGATGGGCGAGCCCGGTGACTGGAAGTGGACGACGAAGGCGAGGTCGGGCTTGTCGTAGCCCATGCCCAGGGCCGAGGTGGCCACCACGACCTTCACCCGGTTCTCGCTGAGGGCGGCCTCGATCTCCAGCCGGTCCTCGGGAGTCGGTCGCCCCCGTGTAGGACACGGCGTCGATGCCCTCCCGGCGCAGCCACTGGGTGACCCGGTTCGCGTCGGCGATGGTCAGGCAGTAGACGACGCCGGTGCCCGTCCATGCGGGGCACCTCCCGGGCCAGCCAGGCCAGGCGCTCGCCCTGGGATGGGCAGGTCGAGCGACCCGCACGGCCAGGCTGTCCCGCCCCAGCGGGCCCGCGGATGACGACGCAGGTCGTCGCCCAGCTGGTGCTCGATGTCGGCCACCACCCGGTCGTTGGCCGTGGCCGTGCAGCCCAGGACCGGGCACCGTCGGCGGCAGCAGGTCGATGACCCGGCCGACCCGGCGGTAGTCGGGACGGAAGTCGTGGCCCCAGTCCGAGATGCAGTGGACCTCGTCGACGACGAACAGCCCGGCGGTGTGGGCCACCTCGGCCAGGACGTTGTCCCGGAACCGGGGGTTGTTGAGCCGCTCGGGGGAGATGAGCAGCAGGTCGACCTCGCCGGCGCGGGCGGCGGCCTCGATGGCGTGCCAGTCGTCGATGTTCTCGCTGTTGATGGTGGCCGAGCGGACCCCGATGCGCTCGCCCATCTGCGTCTGGTTGCGCATCAGGGCCAGCAGCGGGGAGACGACCAGGCTGGGCCCGGCCCCGTCCTCCCGCAGCAGGCGGGTGGCGATCAGGTACACGATGCTCTTGCCCCACCCGGTGCGCTGGACCACCAGCACCCGGCGCCTGTCGTCGACCAGGGCCTCGATGGCCTCGAGCTGACCGTCCCGGAACTCGGCCTCCGGCCCCAGGAACTCGGCCAGCAGTTCCCGGGCCCGGTCCGCAGTGGTCACGCCGAGCACCGTACGGCAGGGGTGTGACGCTCAGTCAGCCTCGTTCTGGGTCCCCATGACCCGTGCCCAGCCGCGCGGTGGTGGGGCCCAGAACGGAATCGGTGGGCTTGGGGGGCGGTGGCGGGTGGTGGGGCCCAGAACGGAATCGGTGGGCTTGGGGTCGGGCGGCGGGGGGTGGTCAGACTCGAGCGGGTGACCGAGACGACCGTGCCGACCGCCGCCCCGACTGCTGCCACCGACGCCTACCGACCGCTCCGACCACCACTGGCCGACCGGGGCTGCTGACCGCCTACCGGGTGCTGGCCGGGGTGTCGCGTCCTCCTCGTGCTGGTGCTGGCCGCGCTGCCGGGCGCCACGTCCGCCTCGGGGCGGGCATCGAGCTCCACGGGTTCCTGGGCAAGCTGCTGTTCGCCATCGCCGTGGTCATGGTCGTGCTCTCGTTCATGACCCAGACCCGGGGCGTCGTCGTCGGCCACGCCGTCGCCTTCGCCGCCCTCTGCTTCGCCCAGATCGGCCTCGGCTTCGTCGGCCGGGAGACCATCGAGGCCGCGGCCTGGCACATCCCCAACGGCGTGCTGCTCATGGGCCTGGCCGTGGCCCACCTCTCCCTGGTCCTCCCCGGGCGGAACCTAGGTCAGCCGCGGCCCTCGGCGATGACGCCAAGCAGGTCGTCGCCGTAGTTCTCGACCTTGGCCGGGCCGATGCCCATGCAGGCCCGGAGCTCGGCGTAGTCGGTGGGCCGGCGGGCGACGAGGTCGTCCAGGGTCTTGTTGTTGAAGACGACGTAGGCGGGGACGCCGTCGGCCCGGGACCGCTCGAGCCGCCAGGCCTGCAGGGCCTCCCGCAGGCCCTCGTCGCCCGGCGCCGCGGCCCGGGGCTCCGGGGCGGGCGGGCCGAGGACGACCCAGCGACCGTCGACGACGACCCGGGTGCCGAACGCCACGTCGAGGCGTGACCGCCCCGCCGACGTCGGTGCGCACCCCGTCGGGCCGACCTCGACGACCTCGTGCTCGTAGCCCCCGTGGTCGAACTCGAGGCCGACCTCGGCGGGCACCGTCGGGCGCCTTGCGCCGCGGCCGGCGGGGGCGGCTCCGGCGGCTCCTCGGCGACGGGCGGCGCCTCGGTGCTGCAGCTGGGCGAGGAAGGGCGAGGGCGCCCGTTCGGGGGCCGACGACGGTGACCGTGGCCGAGCCCCGGGTCACCGCCACGTGGAAGACCCGGCGCTCCTCCTCGACGTCGTCGGCCAGGCGGTGCGGGAAGAGCCGGGCCGAGGCCTCGTGGACCACGACGTGGGGCCACTCGAGGCCCTTGACCCGGTGGACGGTCGACAGGTGGACGACCGGGCCCGCTCGGCGGCGGGGCGGGCCTGGAGCTGGTCGGCCAGCCAGTCGCCGAACGTGGCGGCGTCGGTGTGGAGCTCGGCCAGCTGGATCAGGGCGTCGAGGTCGTCGGTGTGGCTGGAGCGGTCGACCCGGCCCCGGCTGCCGTCCAGGGACTGCATGGCCCCCTCCAGGCCGAGGCGGTCCCGCACGTGGACCAGGACCTCCGCCGCCGTGCCGCTGCTGCGCCCGCGGCGGCCATGGCCCGGAGGTCGTCGGCGAAGGCCTCGACCTTCTCCCGGTCGCGGTCCCGGCTCAGCCGCCCGGCCAGGCGGTCGATGCCCTCGACCGTGCGCTGCTCGGCGATCCACTCGATGACCTTGCCCGACAGGCCCCGGGGCGGGCGGCGCACGGCCTCGGCCAGGTCGGCCGGGCGCAGGCTGCCGTCGGTGGCCAGCCGGAGCCACGCCAGGGCCGACCGCACGCCGGTGCGCTGCAGCCAGGACGGGCCCGCGACCCGGTCGCAGGGGACGCCGGCCAGGTCCGAGGGCGACCTGGACGGGGGCCAGGGTGGCGTTGACCCGGGTCAGGACGGCGACGTCGCCGGGTCGCGCCCCCGCGGCCAGCCGGTCCTGCACGACGCCCGACCGTGGCCGCGACGGTGGCGTCGTCGACCCGCACGACCAGGTCGGTGTCGGTCCCGGGCCGGCCGGGCGCGGCGTCGATGACCTTGGCGACCCGGCGCCGGTTGTGGGTCAGCAGCGTGCGGGCCCCGGCCACCACCCCGGGCGGGCACCGGTAGTTGACGGTCAGCGGGTGGGACGCGGCGCCGGGGAAGAACCGGTCGAAGTCGATGAGCCAGGTGGGGTCGGCGCCGTTGTAGCCGTAGATGGTCTGGTCGTCGTCGCCCACCCCGAACACGTCGAACGCCGGGGCGGCCAGCAGGCGCAGGAGCAGGAGGTGGGCGGGGGTGAGGTCCTGGAACTCGTCGACCAGCAGGACCCGGCTGGCCCGCTGGGCGGTGGCCCGCACCTCGGGCTCGGTCAGGAGCAGGCGGCACCGCGCCGTAGATCTGCTGGTCGAAGTCCACCACGCCCCGGCGGTCCAGCTCGGCCTGGTAGCGGGGGAAGACCTCGGCCAGCCCGTCGACGTCGCCGGCGTACTCGGCCTCGACCTCGGCGGGCGGGCGCAGGCCGAGGCGGACCCGGCCGAGGGCCTCCAGCCAGGCGGCGGCGGGGTCGGTGTTGGCCCGGCGGGGGAAGTCGACCAGCCCGTCGAGGATGCGGCGCTGGTCCGGCTCGTCGAGCGTGTCGACCCGGCGCTGGCCGCTGCCCGGCGTGGCGAAGGCACCCCGGCCGGTGAGGATGGCCAGGCCGAGGGAGTTGAGCGTGCGGATGTCGAGGCCCCGGGTGTCGCCGAGGCGCTCCCCCATCTCGTCGGCCGCCCGCTTGTTGTAGGCGACCAGGCCGAGGGCACCGGCGGCGCAGGTGCTGGTCCCGCACGCAGGTGGCGGGCCCGCTCGGTGAGGGTGCGGGTCTTGCCCGAGCCCGCGGGCGAGATGACCCGGCAGGGCCCGCCCCGGTGGGCCACGGCCGCCAGCTGGTCGGCGGCCAGGTCCGCGGCCGGCGGCTCGAGGCCGAAGGGCTCGAGCTCGGCCCTGCTCCAGGTTCAGGACGGGGAGCAACGGAGCGCCGAGCGCGCGGGCCAGCTCGACGTCGAGCGGGCCGCCGTCGCACCAGGCGTCGCGCCCGTCGGGCAGGGTGATGTCCGCCGATCGAGGACGGCGAGGCGCCGGCGGCCGAGCGCCCGCGACCGGGGCGCCGAACGTCGGGCCCGGCGGGGTCCCGGAGGTCGACGGCGTTGGCCCAGCACGAGGTGGACGAGCTGGTCGAGCGGGAAGGTGAAGTCGGGGGCCAGCCGCCACGGCTCGGCCGGTCTCCGCCTCGGTCGGGCCCTCGGGCAGGTCGACGGCCAGCTCGACCACGTACCGCTCGCCGCCGGGTCCACAGCGGCTGGAGCTGGTGCCGACCACCTCGTCGGCCGACGGTCGCGCTGCGTCGACCACGACCCGCGGGGCGCCCGCCCACGGCGCCGGCGCCTCCTGACCGGGCCCCACGATCAGCGACCGCCCCAGCGCGTCGGGCCCCGCCAGCACCGCCGAGCTCCCCCGCCACCGGCCTCGACCCCCGTTCTGGCGCCTGATTCGCTCCGGTCAGGGGCCGGAGGATCGGGAGCCAGAACGACGGGGCTCGGGCGCCGCCTCGTCGACAGGGCGGTCGTCGGAGCCCGCGGGCGGGTGCCGGTGCAGGAGCGGACCTCGGCCACGGTGTCGTGGCGCCCTCCGCAGTGTCCGCACGCGATGGCCATCAGGTCCGGACGGTACCGGCGACGTGGGACACTCTCCGGATGAGCGGAGGGCCTGTCGTCACGCCGTGCAACGCCGTCATCGGGGCCGTCGTCGAGGGCGTCGACCTGGCCGACCTGAGCGACGAGGAGTTCGCCGCCATCGACCAGGCCCTGCTCGACCACCAGGTCCTCTTCTTCCACGACCAGGACCTCGACCGACGACCAGCACCTGGCCTTCGCCGCCCGCTTCGGCGAGCCCAGCGTCTTCCCGGTGTCGCAAGCTCCTGGGCGCGACACCCGGCTGCAGTACATCGAGGACACCGACGACAGCCCGCCCGACGCCGACGGCTGGCACACCGACGTCACCTGGATCGCCGAGCCGCCGCAGGTCGCCGTCCTCAGCGCCCGGCTCATCCCCGAGGTCGGGCGGCGACACGCTCTGGGCCAGCCTGACCGCGGCCTACGACGCCCTCTCCCCCACCATGCAGGCGCTCTGCGCCGGCCTCACCGTGCGCCACCACCGGGGCGACGACTTCGACGACCGCGGTCGGCCGCTTCCTGGACGACGAGCAGATGGCCGCGCTGGAGGCCGCCTACCCGCCGGTCGAGCACCCGCTGCGTGCGCACCCACCCCCGCACGGGCCGGCCCGGCCCTGTTCGTCTCCGGCCTGTTCATGGACCAGATCGTGGGCATGACCCGGCCCGAGAGCGACGCCCTCCTGGGCTTCCTGACCCGCCACGCCGCAGACCCCAACTTCCAGGTCCGCTGGCGCTGGCGGGCCGACGACCTGGCGGTGTGGGACGAGCGCTGCACCAACCACCGGGCCCTCAGCGACCACTTCCCCCAGCACCGGGTCATGCGCCGGGTCACCGTCGACGGCGACCGGCCCGGCTGCTCAGCCCCGCCGTGAGGCGGAGGGGGCGGCGCGGCCGGCGACGAGGGGAGGTCGAGGTAGGTCTGGAGGCCGGGCTCGGCGGCGCAGACGTACGGGACGGCGTTCACGCAGTGCATGGCCGTGGCCACGATCCCCCGGTTGCGCTCGAGGCCCTCGGCGATGGAGTCGGGGTGCAGGCCGTGGAAGCTGAGCTGCACGGGCGGGTCGCCGACGATCTCGACCTCGAAGCGCTCGCCCTCGGGCCCGAAGGTCCAGCCCGGGTCGAGGTCCTCCTCGCCCATGAACCAGTTGACCGCGGCGGTGACGACCGGCTCGCCGTCGACCGTGCCCGACCACCGGAACCGCTGGGCGGCCACGAGGCCGGGCTCGATGGGGCCGATGGGTGAGTCGATCGGCGCGGTGGCCACCGCCACCTCGTGGCTGGTGCGTCAGCTCGGGGTCGAGGCGCGAAGCCGAGGACGTCGGCCACCATGTGCACCGACTGGATGAAGCCCGGCGCCGAGGACGTTCAGCATGATGCTCTCGGCCGCCTCCTCGGGCGTGGCGCCGAAGAGCATCACGTGGCGCACGACGTCGGGGGCGTCGTAGGTGCGGATGTCGCTGAACTCCTCGGCCCGCACCTGGGTGATGGCGTTGGACAGGGCCGACACCATCAGCGGGAAGCGCTCGGTGATCCCGCCGGGGTGGATGCCGGTGCCGTGCAGGGTCACGCCCGCCCTCGGCGCAGGCGTCCTCCATGCCGGCCCGGTCGTCCGGCCCTCGGGGTAGAACCAGCCGAGGGGCGTGATCACGTTCTTGCCCGAGCGCAGGATCCGGTCGACCACGCCGGGGTCGGCCATGACCGGCGAGTAGAGGACGGCGTCGGCGTCCAGGGCGAGCAGGGCGTCGACGTCGGTCGTGGCGGTGACGCCGAGCGGCGTCCCGGCCGATCAGCTCGCCGACGTCACGGCCGTCCTTGTCGGCGCTGTGGACCCAGCAGCCGGCCAGCTCCAGCTCGGGGTGGTCGAGCACGCCTTCGATGGCGGCCCGCCCCACGCCGCCGGTCGCCCACTGGATCACGCGGTAGGTCATGGCCTCATCATGGCCCGGGCCGCGGGACGGGTCAGGACGGGCGCAGGCCCAGGGGGTGCTGGTTGATCATGTGGGTGGCGGCGGTCTCCACGTAGGCCAGGAACTCGGCCTCGTCCTCCGGCGACAGGCCACCGGCGCGGACCGCGGCGGTCATGTGCCCGACCCAGGCGTCGCGCTCGGGGGTGTCGATGGCGAACGGCAGGTGCCGGGCCCGCAGGCGGGGGTGGCCCCGCTCGCTCGGAGTAAGCGTCGGCGGCCCGCCCCAGTACTGGCCCAGGAAGAGGGCCAGGCCCCGCTTCCCCGGCCCGAGGTCCTCGGGGTAGAGGGGGCGCAGGACGCGGGTCGTCCTCGACGCCCTCGTAGAAGCGGTCGACGAGGGCGTCGAACCACGGCTGGCCCCCCGCCCGGTCGTAGAGGGTGTCGCCGTCGGCCACCGCCGCAGTATGGCGAGGGCCGACGGCGCCGCGGTCAGAAGTCCGTGTCCGGCCACCGGGTCGCCACCCTCGGCGGCCAGGGCGAGGCGGTCCTGGTAGTGCGTCCAGCCGTGGGTGTGGTCGCCGACGGCGTCCTCAGGGAGGCCGTGGTGGCGCAGGCGGAAGCGGGTCTTGTCACCGTCCGGCTCCAGGGTGATCTCGACCGTGGTCGACCCGGGGCGGATGGGGTTGTCGGGCATGGTCCCAGCCGAAGGTGTAGACGACCTTCTCGTCGGGGACGACCTCGACGAACTCGCCCAGGCCCTGGTGCTCGCCCGTGACCAGCACCGAGTAGATGCCGCCGGGCCGCGGGTCGATCTCGATCTCGGTGCCCATCCACTGCAGGTGCTTCTCGGGCTCGACCAGGAACCCGAAGACCGTCGCCGGGCTGGCCGCGATCATCACCTCTCGTACGAACTCGCCCATCGGTCACTCCTTGTCTCGCTCGGCGGCCTCGGCCAGGTCACGTAGACGGTCGAGCCGCTGGTCCCAGAACCCGGCGAGGAACGTCTGGAGCTCGCGCGAGCGTGTCGGGACGCGCCCGGTAGAGGCGACGGGTGCCATCGCGGCGCTCGGTCACCAGCTCGGCCTCGGACAGCACCCGGAGGTGCTGGGAGATGGCCGGGCGGGTGACGTCGAAGCGAGCCGCGATCTCGCCCGCCGCCAGCTCCTCGCTCCAGACCAGCCGGAGGATGTCCCTCCGGCGGGGCTCGGCCAGGGCCTTGAGGGCGGCGTCCACCCGGTTACGTTAGCAGATACTTACGTAAGTGTCAACTAACAGTTTGGAGGTAGGGGTCAGAAGCGGAAGCGGGGGGTGAGGTCGAGGAGGGTGAGGACGCCGGGGTCGGCGGCGACCACGGCGGGGATGGCGTTGATCACGTGCATGGCGGTGGCCAGGCAGCCGGCGTGGTTGTGGTCCCCGAGGTCGGAGGAGAGGGTGACCTCCAGCTTCACGTTGGGCTCGCCCTCGATCAGGATCCGGTAGCCCTCGCCCTGGGGCCAGTGCGGGGCGTCGTCGTCCCGGAGGCGGGTGACGTGCTCGACCACGACCCGCTCCTCGCCGCCGACCATGCCCTTGATCTCGAAGCGCATGCCCGAGATGGTCCCGGCCTCGACCACGCCCGAGGCGATGGTCACGTCCTCGTCGGCCAGGAGGATCTCGTGGTCCTCGACGATCTCGTCCAGCTCGAGGCCCAGGGACGCGGCGACCAGGGCCACGACCGGCCCCCACGCCAGGGTCGTGCTGCCCGGCGCCAGCAGCAGGGACTGGGACTCGTCGGCCTTCCCGAACCCCATGATCTCGAACATCGTGAACGGGTTGTCCCAGGTGGCGTAGTTGACGATCTCCATCATCCGGACGCGTGCGGACGTCCTTGCACAGCCCGAGGGCCCCGATGGTGATGCCGGCGTTGCCGTAGCCCGGGTCGATGCCCGAGGTGAAGAACGAGGTCCCGCCCTCCAGGCAGGCGGCCTGGAGCTGGTCGTGGAAGCCGGCCTGCTCGGGGTACAGCAGGGCCACGAACGAGGTGTTGACCACGTTCTTGCCCGCCGCCAGCATCCGGCAGAGGTCGTCGACCACCTCGCCGGGGCGGACGTCGGAGTGCGCGGTGTAACAGATGCAGTCGGCGTCGAGGGCGAGCAGGGCGTCGACGTCCTGGGTGGCGGTGACGCCGACCGGGTCGATGCCGCACAGCTCGCCGGCGTCGCGGCCGGCCTTGTCGTCGCTGTGGACCCAGAGCCCGGCCAGCTCGAGGTCGGGGTGGTGGACGATGGCGGGCACGGCGTGGATGCCGACGGTCCCGGTCGCCCACTGGATGACCTTGTGGCTCATCCGGCGACCGTACTGCGGCGCGAGACTACGGTCGATCCGGCGAGGCCGCAACGGGGGGACCGACATGGACCGCACGCGTGCGCTGGGGGCCGAGGCCTTGGGGACGTTCTGGCTGGTGCTCGGCGGCTGCGGCAGCGCGGTGCTGGCCGCCAGCTTCGGGCCGGAAACGCCTTGGGCATCGGGCTGCTGGGCGTGTCGTTCGCCTTCGGCCTCACCGTGCGTGACCGGGGCGTACGCCCTCGGCCACATCTCCGGCGGGCACTTCAACCCGGCGGTGACCATCGGGCTCTGGACGGCCAGGAAGTTCGACGCCAGGACTGCTCCCCTACGTCGCCGCCCAGGTCATCGGCGCCATCCTGGCCTCGCTCGCCCTCTGGGGGATCCTCGAGGGCCGCCCGGGCTTCGAGACGGTCCGGCAACTGGCTGGCCGCCAACGGCTTCGGCAGCACCGGCTCGCCCGGCGGCTACACCTTCGGCGTCGGCGCCTGATCGTCGAGGTCGTGCTCACCGCCCTCTTCCTCGTCGTCATCCTGGGCGTCACCGACCGCCGGGCCCCGGCCGGCTTCGCCCCGCTGGGCATCGGCCTCTGCCTGACCCTGATCCACCTGATCAGCATCCCGGTGACCAACACGTCGGTGAACCCGGCCCGCTCGACCGGCCCGGCCCTCTGGTCGGCGGCGAGCACCTCGAGCAGCTCTGGTTCTTCTGGCTGGCCCCCATCGCCGGCGCCGTCATCGGCGCGCTCGTGCACCGGTTCATCTCCGGCGACGCGGACACGGCCGAGGTCGAGATCAGCTAGCGACGACCGTCGTCGTCGAGGACCTGGGCCCGACCGCCGGCGCCGTCGCCCGGCCCGCTCGGGCGGGTGATTAGCTTCAGGCCCCGTGCACGAGGTGGTGTCGCCCCTGCAGGGCCGGGTGGTGGGCGTGCCGGTGGCCGTCGGCACGACCGTGGCCGCGGGCACGACCCTGGTGGTCATCGAGTCGATGAAGATGGAGCACGTCGTGGCCGCCGAGGTCGACGGGACCGTCGGCGCCGTCCGGGTCGCGGTGGGTGATGCCGTCCGGGCCGGTGACCGTGCTGGCCACCCTCGCCCCGGGCGGCGCCGGCGACGAGGCGGCGGTCGCCGCCCCCGAGGCGGCCGCAGACACCGAGCGGGACGACCTGGCCGAGGTGGTCGCCCGTCACGCCGTCGGCCTCGACCCCGCCCGGCCCGACGCCGTCGAGCGTCGGCGGCGGACCGGGCAGCGCACCGCACGGGAGAACATCGCCGACCTCTGCGACCCCGACAGCTTCGTGGAGTTCGCCCCGCTCGCCATCGCCGCCCAGCGCCGGCGCCGCGAGCTCGACGACCTGATCGCCCGGACCCCGGCCGACGGCCTGGTCGGGCGGGATCGGCCGCATCGACGGCCGGCCGGTCGTGGTGGCGTCCTACGACTACACGGTGCTGGCCGGCACCCAGGGCTTCCAGAACCACCGCAAGAAGGACCGGCTCTTCGAGCTGGCCGAGCGCCAGCGGCTCCCGGTCGTGCTCTTCGCCGAGGGCGGTGGGGGTCGGCCCGGCGACACCGACGCCCCCGGCGTGTCGGGCCTCGACACGATGGCGTTCCACCTCTTCGCCCGCCTCAGCGGCACCGTGCCCCTGGTCGGCATCACCTCCGGCCGCTGCTTCGCCGG
This sequence comes from uncultured Microthrixaceae bacterium, assembly GCA_963748285.1. Lineage (GTDB taxonomy): Bacteria > Actinomycetota > Acidimicrobiia > Acidimicrobiales > DATDAH01 > DATDAH01. Next base: position 189,003 of record CAVVIF010000007.1, on the reverse strand, counting down.
CAACGCCGCGCTGCTCGGCTGCTGCGACGTGGTCATCGCCACCGAGGGGGCCAACATCGGCATGGGCGGCCCGGCCATGATCGAGGGCGGCGGCCTCGGCCAGTACGCCCCCGAGGACATCGGCCCCCTCGACGAGCAGGTGGCCAACGGCGTGGTCGACCTGCGGGTCGACGACGAGGCGGCCGCGGTCGCCGCCGCCCGCCGGTACCTCGGCTACCTGAGCGGCCCGGCCGAGCCCGGTCCGGCCCCCGACCCGGCCGGGCTGCGGGACCGTCGTCCCCGAGCGCCGCTCCCAGCTCTATGAGATCCGGGACGTGATCGCCGGGCCTGGCCGACGACCGACAGCGTCCTCGAGCTGCGGTCCGGGTTCGGCCCGGGGATGGTCACCGCCCTGGCCCGGGTCGACGGCCACCCGCTGGGCATCGTGGCCAACGACCCCCGCCACCTCGGCGGGCGCCATCGACGCCGACGGGTCGGACAAGGCCGCCCGCTTCCTCCAGCTGCTGCGACGGCCACGGGCTGCCCGTCCTGTTCCTGTGCGACACGCCCGGCTTCATGGTCGGCCCCGAGGCCGAGCGCACCGGCCTGGTCCGTCACGTCAGCCGGCATGTTCGTCACCGGGGCCAACCTGGCGGTCCCCTTCGCCACGGTCGTGCTGCGCAAGGGCTACGGGCTGGGCGCCCAGGCCATGGCCGGGCGGCAGCTTCAAGGCCCCGCTGTTCTGCGTGGCGTGGCCGACCGGCGAGTTCGGCGGCATGAACCTGGAGGGCGCCGTCCGGCTCGGCTACCGCAAGGAGCTGGAGGCGGTGACCGACGAGGCCGAGCGGGACGCCCTGTTCGCCGAGATGGTCGACCGGGCCTACGAGCACGGGCGGGCCCTGAACGTGGCCAGCCACTTCGAGATCGACGACGTGATCGACCCCGCCGACACCCGACGCTGGATCACCGGTGTCCTGCTGGCCGTGCCGCCCCCCCCTCCGGGCCGGCGGCCGAACCTCGACACCTGGTGAACGAGCCCCTCCCCCGACCGGCCGGGCCCTGGTGGGGGCTGGTGTCCCGGCCGTCGTGGAAGGAGCGCCGCCTGCGCCAGGAGCGGCGCGACCTGGAGGCCCACCCCGTCGGACAGGGCCACGGGGTCCCGGAGGGACGGGGACGACGGGTCGTGCTGGTGCCCGGCTTCCTGGCGGGGCCCCGCAGCCTGTCCGTCGCTCGAGCCGTGGCTGCAGCGGTGCGGCTGGGACACCCGGCGGGCGCCGGTCGGCCGCAACCACCAGCCGGCCGAGGAGGTCCTCGACGTCCTCGAGGCCTGGCTGGACGAGACCGTCGCCCTGGAGGGTGGGCCGGTGCCGGTCATCGGCCACAGCCGCGGCGGCCAGGAGGCGCAGGGTGCTGGCTGTGCGCCGTCCCGAGGCGGTGGCCCTGCTGGTCACCCTCGGCGCACCCCTGCGGGTCCTCTACCCGCCCCACCTCGTCGTGCGGGCCCCCGCCGCCGCCCTGCAGCTGTCGGCGTGGGCCCGGCGGTCCCGCCCCGACCTCGACGGCCACGAGCGCTACGAGGCCGACCGGGTCGCCCCCTTCCCCCCGTCGGTGCCCTTCGTCTCGGTCTTCTCCCGCTCGGACGGGTTCCTGGACTGGCGCCTCAGCCTGGACCCGGCCGCCGACCACGTCGAGATCGACAGCACCCACCTCGGTCTGGCCGCCTCCGTCCCCGCCTTCGAGGCAATTGCCCACGCCCTGGCGCGACTGGACGGGTAGAACCGTCGGCGTGCCCGACCCCCCCGACACCTACACCCACGGTCACGCCGAGAGCGTCCTGCGCAGCCACCGCTGGCGCACGGCGGAGAACTCGGCCGCCTACCTCCTCCCCCACCTGCAGGCCGGGCCTGGACGCTGCTCGACGTCGGCTGCGGGCCCGGGACACTCACCTGCGACCTGGCCGACCGGGTCGCCCCCGGCTCGGTCCTCGGCCTCGACACCGCTGTCGCCGTCGTGGAGGCGGCCACCGCCGAGGCCGCCGGGCGGGGCACGGCCAACGTCAGCTTCGACACCGGCGACGTCTACGCCCTGCCGTTCGACGGACGACACCTTCGACGTCGTCCACGCCCACCAGGTCCTCCAGCACCTGACCGAGCCGGTGGCCGCGCTGGCTGAGCTGCGCCGGGTCGTGCGCCCCGACGGCGCTGGTGGCCGTGCGGGACAGCGACTACGCGGCGATGACCTGGGCCCCCGCCGAGCCCCGGCTCGACCGCTGGCTGGACGCTCTACCACCAGGTCACCGAGCGCAACGGGGCCGAGGCCGACGCCGGGCGGCACCTCGAGGGCTGGGCCCGCGCAGGCGGGCTTCGCCGAGGTCGAGGTCAGCTCCTCGACCTGGACCTTCGCCACGCCCGAGGACCGGGCGTGGTGGGGCGCCCTCTGGGCCGACCGGGTCGAGCGGCGCGGACTCCGCCCTCGCCCGCCAGGCCGTCGACTACGGCCTGGCCACCCCCGAGGAGCTGGCCGACCTGGCCGCCGGCTGGCGGGCCTGGGCCGAGGCCGACGACGGCGTGTTCGCCGTCGTCCACTTCGAGGTGCTGGCCCGGGGTTAGCCGGCGGTCGGCACCCAGTTGCCGTGGAAGCCGAAGGGCACCCGCTGGGGCAGGTGGATGGTGGCCACCGGGTCGCCGGTGAAGTCGTCGGCCGCGAGGATCACCACGTCGCTGCGGTCGGTCGCCCCGTCGTAGACGTAGGACAGGATCCAGCCCTCGTCCTCGCCCGCATCCGCCGACCGGGGCACGAACACCGGCTCGAGGGTCATCCGGCTGGAGCCGAAGTCGTGGCGCTCGGTGGTCCCGGTCTGCAGGTCGTACTTGACGGCGCCGCCGTGGGCGAAGCCGTCGCCGGCCTCCATGGCGTAGCCGTAGCGGTACGGCTGGCCGAGGCGGCGCTCGTCGTGGCGGGGCAGCTCGACGCTGGTGTCGTCGAGGGTCGACTCCAGGACCTTGCCCGCGGCCGGGTCGATCGTCCAACGGTCGAGCCGGGTGGCGCCGTCGTTGGGGCCGAGGCGGTCCTGGTCGAACATCTTCGGGTGGCGGACGACGTCGACCACGACCTCGCCCGACGTCGTCCTCGAAGGCGTTGAGGGGGTGGAAGACGTAGCAGAGCCCGACGTCGAACCACCGGACGTCGTCGGCGTCGCCCTCCCGCGGCAGCAGGCCGACCCGGGCGCCGTGGTCCGGGTTCCAGGCGTACGGGAGCTTGGCCCCGGCCATGGCGGTCTCGAGGTCGAAGGTGACGGGGAGGTCGAAGAGCACGACGTGGTTCTCGGTGATGGCGCAGTCGTGGACCATCGGGCCGCCCTCGATCGGGCACCCGGACCTCGCGGCGCAGGCGCGCCGTCGGCCCCGAGGACCGTGTAGCGGAGGTGGTCCCAGGCCCAGAAGTAGCTGACGGCGTGGAGCTCGCCGGTGCGCGGGTCCCGCTTGGGGTGGGCGGTGTAGCCCTCGTCGATGGCGCCGTCGAAGCCGTTGGCCCCGACCGACTCCAGCTCGTCGGTCAGCTCGACCGGCGAGCGGCCCGGACTCCACGATGGCCCAGGTCCGGCCGGCGTGGCCGATCACGTTGGTGTTCGGGCCGAAGTCCTCGTCGCCCCGCACCCAGCGGTTGCGGTACCACTCGGCCTTCCCGTCCCGCAGGCGGAGGCCGTGGACCATGCCCGTGCCGGTGAACCAGTGGTACGTCGCCGGGTCCACGGGGAGGTGGGGGTTGGGACCGTTGCGCAGCAGGCGCCCGTCGAGGCCCTCGGGGATCGTCCCGGTCACCTCGAGGTCGAAGGCGGTGACCTCCTCGGTCACCGGGCCGAAGTTGCCGGCCAGGTAGGTGTTGGGGTTCTCGGTCGTCGTCATGGCTGTCCCTCCTGTCCGATATGTATACGTCCGTACACGTACGAGTGTCAAGTGTCCGACACTGACGTCGTACCCTCGGGATCGTGGCCGACGTCCCCGTCATCGACCTGCGCGACGCCGACGCCCCCGCCCGCATCGACCGGGCCTGCCGGGAGCACGGCTTCTTCTCGGTCACCGGCCACGGCATCGACCCCGCCCTGCTGGACCGGCTGCTGGCCACGGCGGCCGACTTCTTCGCCCGCCCCGAGGAGGAGAAGGCCGAGATCGCCATGGCCCGGGGCGGGCGGGCCTGGCGGGGGTGGTTCCCGCTGGCGGGCGAGCTGACCAGCGGGGTGCCCGACCGCAAGGAGGGGATCTACTTCGGCGCCGAGGACCCCGCGGACGATCCCCGCCCGCTCCACGGGCCGAACCTCTTCCCCGACGGCCCCGCCGACCTCGGCCCGACGGTGCTGGCCGTGCTCGACGCCTTCACCGCCCTCGGCCACCGGCTGATGGGCCTGCTGGCCCTGGGGCTGGGCCTGGACGAGGACGCCTTCGCCCGGGACCTGACCGTCGACCCGACGATCCTGTTCCGCATCTTCCACTACCCGCCGGTGGCCGCGGACGACGGCGCCGGGGACTGGGGCGTGGCCGAGCACACCGACTACGGCCTGCTCACGCTGCTGCTGCAGGACGACAGCGGGGGCCTCCAGGTCCGGACCGGCGGCGAGTGGCGGGACATCCCGCCGGTGCCCGGGGCGCTGGTCTGCAACCTCGGCGACATGCTCGAGCGCCTGACCGAGGGCCGCTACCGGTCCACCCCGCACCGGGTGCGCAGCCCCGAGGGCGGCGGGCGGCATGTCGTGCCCCTTCTTCTTCGACCCGAGCTGGGACGCCGAGGTCCAGCCCCTCCCCCTCCCGGACCCCGCTCCCGGCGAGCGGGTCGAGCGCTGGGACGACGACGACCCCCTGGCCTGGGAGGGCCCCTACGGCGACTACCTCCTCAGCCGCGTCGCCAAGGTCTTCCCCGAGCTGTTCGACGACGTGGTCTAGGGCTGCGGGGACCGCGAAACGAGGCACCGATGGGGGCCTGGCGCTCGAGCCGCCGGCTTTCGACGCCCGCCGTCGACCACCCTCCGTGCGAACACGAGCCCCGAATCCGGCCGTCATGCGTCACCTCGGCAGGACCGATTCGGTCCTTGCGTCTGGCACCGGATTCCGTTGCTATGACAACGGAATCCGGTGCCAGAACGCGACGGCACCCGATCGAGCCGCCAACGTGGAGCCGAGTTCCTCAGGCGCGGCAGCGCAGCCCGTAGGAGAGGGTGCCGTCGGGGTTGATGTCGTAGATCTCGATGCCCTCGGTGACGTTGGGGTCGTCGGCGCCGAGGGCCACGGCGATCTTGTTGCCGGCGTTGCGCATGACGTCGAGCACGAGCTCGACGGCCTGGGCGGGCGTGAGATGGGCGCGGACGTCGGCCAGGACCTCCTCCGGCAGGTGGGCGGGCGGCCAGATCAGCGCATCGGTCAGCGCGAGGGCGGCCTTCTGGGCGTCGGTCAGGTCGCTGGTCGGCGAAGTCGTCGACCGCGGCGAAGGTGTCGTCGTCGGCACCGGCCACCAGGGCCGAGCGGCTGCGGAGGGACTGGCACAGGCGGCACTGGTGCTGGCGGGCGCCCCGCAGGCGGACCACCTCGGTGGTCACCGGGTCGAGGCCGTCGAGGCGGGCGACCACCAGCTGGAACTCGTCGATGGCGGCCCAGCGCTCACCGTCCGCCGCGGTACCGGGGCCGGCCAGTCGGACGGGGCGAACAGCGCGTCGAGGGCGTGACGGACCCGGGGCACCCAGTCGCCCAGGTAGATGGCCAGGACCACGGGGAACATCCGGTCGCCGGCTGCCTCGGCCAGCTCGGCCCGCATCAGCTCGTCGATCCCGGTGACGTCCACGGCGAACTGCTCGGCGAAGGCCGTGATCAGCGGGTGCTGCGGCGTCTCGGCCACGAGCGGCGGCAACCCGAGCACCCGCGCCGGGCACGCGCGGCCGCCGCCGGCAGCGTCCCCGCGTCCAGCACCCGCCCCAGCGCTTGCACCGCGTCCGGCGCCCGCGTCGGCCAGCGCCGTCAGCCCGTCGACCTCAGCCCAGCCCGTCAGCCATCGCAAGAGTCTGCCCGATCGCCGTTCTGGTTACCAGATGTGCCGCCCACGCCGCGAGTCATTCGCCAGCCAGAACGTCAGGCTTGGAAGCCGAAGCCGCGGCCGGGGAGGCGGCGGACCTCGGCCTGGCCGGTGACGACCTCGTCGACCAGGCCGTAGGCGCGGGCCTCTTCGGGGTCGAGGTGGCGGGCGGCGCGCAGGTCGGCGGCCACCTCGGCCTCGGGCCGGCGGACGGCCCGGGCCAGGCGGGCCACGAAGTGGTCGACCTGGCGCTGGAACTGCGCGGCCCAACCCGCCAGGTCGTCGGATCGACCCGCGTAGGCCGACCGGGGCTCGCGGAGCAGGAAGCGGGCGTGGGGCAGGGCCAGGCGACGGTCGGCCACGGCCAGGACCCCCACCGCCGGGCCCTCGACGCGGCCGACGGCCACGGCGTGGACGGGGGCGCCGATCAGGTCGACGACGTCGATCAGGGTGAACGCCGCCTCCAGCGAGCCGCCGGAGCAGTCGAGGTGGAGGGTGATCAGCTCGTCGCCCTCGCCGTCCAGGGTCATCAGCTCGGCGGCGGCGGCCGTGGCCAGGTCGGTGTCCAGCTCGCCGCTGACCAGCACCGTGCGCTGGTCGAACAGCCGGGTGCGGACCCAGTCCCCGAAGGCCATCGGCGGCTCGAGGCCTCACGTCAGCTTCCAGTCGATCTGGCGGCCGAGGGCGGCGGCGTAGCGCTCCAGCGACGACAGGCGCAGGTCGCCCGCTCCCGACTCCAGCCGGGCCACCGCCGACTGCGAGGTCCCCATGCGGGCCGCCACCTCGGTCTGGGAGAGGCCGGCGGCCTGGCGCAGGCTCACCAGCTCACCCGCCAGCTCCTTGCGGCGGGCCGACAGGTCGTCGAAGCCGGGGAACGCCGATCGTCGCTTCTGGTCAGCCATCGTCCGTCCACCGCTCTACGCTATCTCATATACGAGATATCACATCTGCGATCTCACCGATGATCGTAGCCCGAGCCAGGAGTGCGAACCATGAGCGTGATCCCCACCGTCGTCCAGCAGAGCGCCCGGGGCGACCGGGCCTTCGACATCTTCTCGCAGCCTGCTCAGCGAGCGGATCGTGTTCCTCGGCCAGGAGGTCGACGACCAGATCGCCAACCTGCTCATCGCCCAGATCCTCCACCTCGAGGCCCAGGACCCGGACAAGGACATCAACCTCTACATCAACTCCCCCGGCGGCCTGGCCTACGGGGGCATGGCCATCTACGACACCATGCAGCACGTCCGCTGCGACGTGGCCACCATCTGTGTGGGCATGGGGATGTCGGCGGCGGCGATGATCCTCTGCGGTGGCGCCGAGGGGAAGCGCTACGCCCTGCCCAGCGCCAAGCTCATGATCCACCAGGGCTCGGCCGGCGCCCGGGGTGCCCCCCGGGACATGGAGATCCACCTGCGCGAGGTCCTGGCCACGACCCACCGGATGACCGAGATCCTCAGCCACCACAGCGGCCGCAGCATGGAGGAGGTCGAGCACGACCTCGACCGGGACTACTTCATGACCGCGGAGGAGGCGAAGGCCTGGGGCCTCATCGACGACATCCTCGTCCCCCGCCGCGGCGTCTCGGCCCCGAAGGTGGCCGTCGCCTCGTAGCCGAAAGCCGTTCCGGAGCGGAGGGCGGTTGCGTAGGTTCAGGGCGTGCCCGACCTGACCTGGCGGCCGATCACCACGGCCGACATCCCCGCCTGGCACCGCATGATCGTGGCCACCGAAGCGGTCGACGAGCCCGACGAGCACTTCACCCAGGAGGACCTGGTCGACGAGCTCGACGCCCCGTCCGTCGACCCCGCGGTCGACAGTCGGGCCGCGGTGACCCCGGAGGGTGAGATCGTCGCGGCCGGCCTGTCCACGGCCCGGCCGATGGGCGGGCCGATGCGCCGGTACGACCTCTGGGGCGCGGTCGACCCCGCCTGGCGGGGCCAGGGCCTCGGCCGCCGGCTGCTGGCCTGGCAGATCGAGCGGGCGGCCGAGCGTCACGCCCAGGACGCACCGCCGGTGCCCGGCTGGGCCGGGCTGGGCGCCGAAGAGCGGCGGGAGGACATCTGGCGGCTGGCCGACCGGGCGGGCCTCACGCCCCTGCGCTGGTTCACCACCCTGCACCGCTCGTTGACGACGACGCCCCCGCTCGATCCCGTCGACCTGGCGCCCGGGCTGCGCCTGCGCCCCCTGGGCGAGGACCGCGATGAGGCGGTCCGCCTGGCCCACAACGACGCGTGGACCGACCACTGGGGCTTCGCCGCCAGCCCCGCCGCCGACTGGAACGCCCGGGTCGTGGGCCTGCGGAACCTGCGTCGGGACTGGTCCCACGTCGTGGTGGACCAGGCCGACGAGGTCGTCGGCTACGCCCTCAACGTCACCTTCGAACAGGACTGGGAGGTCCAGGGCTACAAGGAGGGCTACACCCTCCTGCTCGGCGTCCGGCGGCCGTGGCGGGGCCAGGGGGTCGCCCGGTCCCTGCTGACGGCAGCCGACCGTGCCTTCCGGGCCGCCGGCATGGAGGTGGCCGCCCTCGACGTCGACTCGGACAACCCGACCGGCGCCCTCCAGCTCTACCAGGGCCTCGGCTACGAACCGGTGAACCGGACCGCGCTCCTGGCCACCCGCTTCGACCCCGTGGGACCACGATGAGCACGCCGGGGCGCACCGACGTCGAAGCGATCTGGGCCGAGGGTCCATCGAGCACCCGCCCGGCGGCCGGCGGGCCCCGCGACCCTCGATCTCGAGCCAGCGTGGCCAGGGCCGCCTCCGCAACGGATTCCGGGAGCGGCCCTGGCTCGGGCTCAGGCGGGCGGGGCGAAGAGCTCCAGGGCGATGCCGTCCGGGTCCCGGAACGACAGGCCGGAGCCGTAGCCGGCGTCGACGATCCCGCCGTGATCCACGCCGAGGGCGTCGAGGCGACCGACCCAGTCGGCCAACTCCTCACGATCGGCGACCCCGAAGGAGACGTGGTCGAGCCCGGGGCTGCGCTCGTCGAAGCGCCCGCCGGCCGGATCCGGGAACTGGTGGAGCCCGAACAGCGTGCCGCCCAGGGCGTAGACGACGTGACGGAACGGGCCGGTGTCCTCATCGAGGACGGCCGGGGCGCCGAACAGGGCGTCGTACCAGGGAACCGACACGTCGAGGTCGGACACCGTCACGGCGGCGTGGGTGATGGAGGGGAATGGGGTCATGGGTGATCTCCTGCTTGTTGGTTGGGTCGGGCCTCGTGGCCCGACCTCATCATGGCACCATCTCTCTGCGGGAGGCTTGGAGGAGATGGGAGAAGTCGAGGAGATCTCGATCAGTCCAGCCCGGTGAGGCCGTCTCAGACCACAGAGGTCCGACGCCGCACCCAGTCGCTCGAAGGTCGCTCGAGCGGCGGCGAGCTCCCGCGCTGCCGCGTCGGTCGTCGCCCAGCGCTTCGTAGGCCTCGGCCAGCAGGACCCGCGTGCACGCCACCTCGTGGGGGGCGTCGAGCTCCTGCCACGGCCGTGAGCGCCACCCGCAGTGCCGCCAGCGCGACGACCGGCTGCCCCTGGGCCAGGGCGACGGCACCCGTAGCACCGGCTGCCGACCGCCGCACAGCCCGGGGCTGGCGAATGCCGCGGCTGTGGCTGCGACCTCCACGGCCGACGCCTCGGCCAGGTCGAGGTCGCCGGCCGCGCAGGGCGATGGTCGACCTGGGCGGCGTGCAGTGGCGCCCGCTCCAGTCGGCTGCCGCCGACGTGGCCAGTGCACCGGCGATCGACGTGGCGGCGGCCTCCACCCGCCCCTGGGCCAGGCGGAGGAGGGCCAGACCCGGGCTGCGGGTCGCGCCCGGCCTCGTGGGCGCTGGCGTAGGCCTCCTCGCGCGCCCTTGCCAGGTCGCCTCGCCGGCGACGGATCTCGCCGACCTCGTAGAAGGCATCGGCCATCGCGAACACGTCGATGCTCGCCATGTCGCGGCAGACGCCCGAGCGCCGCCACCTCCGCCTCCTCCCAGGCCCCCTGCTCGCTGGAGCATCTCGGCCGTGTGCACCCGGCAGATCCCCGGGTACAGCGAGGCGACCGGCAGCGGTTGCGCACCAGCTGCCGCGTCGCCTCGGTCCACTCCTGGGCCCGGCGCAGGTCGACCAGCTCGTGGCACGCGTCCAGCAGCCCGCAGTAGATGGCGCCCGTCCACATCGGCTCGAGCGTGTCGGACAGGGCCGCGAGCCATCGCCTCGTCGAGCAGGGCGAGGCCTTCCGGGCACCTCGGCCTGCTTGATCAGCGCCCGTCCCTCGAAGAACACGCCCAGGGCGACCAGCGTCTCGTCGCCGAAGCGCGCCCGAGGTCCTGCATCCGCTGCGCCGACGCCACGGCGTCCGTCGAGGTCGACACCCATCAGGCGAGCCGTCTCGAGGTACAGCGGGTAGCCGTGCTCGGAGCCCTCGGGTTGGTCGGCGAGGACCCGGTGGGCCCGTGACAGCCAGCCGTCGGCCGGGGCGGCGTCGCCGCGGAGCCGGAGGTGGATCGAGACCATGAAGGCCGAGTACGCCGGCCCGATGGGGCGCTCCCGCGTCGAGATGCGCCCGGTAGGCGGCCTGGTACGCGCTCGGCGACCTCGACGCCCCGCCCCATCCAGTGCGCCGACTCCGCATAGGCGTCGAGGTCGGCTGCCCCGAGGCCGTCGGCGCCGGCGAACCCCTCGTAGGCCGTCGGCCCAGTCCCTCCCGCCGAAGGCCTTCCGGGCCGCGGCCAGGCTGTCGGTCACCGGATCAGCGGGCACCGCTGACGGTGCCGGCTCGACGACGTCGAGCCCTGACAACGCAGCCCGGATCGCTGTGCGCGACCACCAGGCCGAAGGCCACGCGCCGGGTGAGGCGAGCCCACTGCTCGACGAGGGTCCGGGTGGCCCGGTCGGCCAGCTCGAGGTCCTGGAGGACCACGACCACCGGCGCCCTCCACCGCGGCGCAGCCAAACCAACTCGCGGGCCGCCAACTGCAGCCGTCCGATCGTCGACGGCGCGCTTCCGGCGAGCACCGACACCAGCTCGGAGCGACAGCCCTCCGGCAACCCGTCCAGCAGCGTGGGCCGGCGCTGCACGAGCTCGTCGAGGGCATCGATGACGCCGCTAGCGGGCCGACCTGCTGCCACCCGACCCCGCGCCACCAGGAGCCCCGCCGCGGCGGCGTCGTGATAGAGGTCGTCCAGCAGCTCCCGACGGGCTCGGCCCGTCGGAGCAGCGACCACCACGGCTCTGCCTCGGCCGGCCCGTACGTCCGCAGTCACGGCGCTGAGGTCGGACGGCATCGAGCCGCTGCCCGCCGCCGCCACGTCGTCTCGGCGACGAACCGGTAGCCCCGGCCGTGCACCGTGCGGATGATCCGCTGCTCCCGCCCGTTGTCGCCGACCGCTCGCCGCGCCGGCTTGATGCGGCTGGTGAGCGTCGATTCGGAGACGAACCGGTCTCCCCAGACCTCGTCGAGCAGCTCGGTCTTCAGTACGAGACGGTCTCGGTGTTCGACGAGGTAGGCGAGGACGTCGAAGACCTGCGGCTCGACCGGGACCAGCTCACCGCCCCGCCACAGCTCGTGGGCGGCCAAGTCGAGCTCCACATCACCGAACAGGTCGTCGTGCCGCTCACGTGCCTCCTTCGGCGTCTCCACGAGGTCGCCCGACTTCTCCAAGACCGGCGGGTGGGCCTCCGCACTCTGTCAGACGAACGCCCACCGTCCCACCACGGGGCGGGACCACTGAGAGACAATCATGTACCAACGCACCGAAGCGGACCTCTTGGCCTCGCAGTCACGACTGTTCGCCGCGATCGGCGCGGATCCCTCCCGCCCCCCTGCCCCGTCGTGTACGGCGTGGGACCACGACCGCACACGGACGACGACCGCGGCGGAAGGTCTGCTGGTGGCCGTCGCCGTCGCGCTGGCCGCCGTCGGCGTCGGCGTGACCCCGGCCGACGGCCAAGCACCATCGGAGGGCGTCGTCGCGGTGCAACCGTTGGCCGCCGTCACCGGTGTCGCCACCGGCGACGGCCACAGCTGCGCGGTGACGAGTGACCAGCGGGCCGTCTGCTGGGGCGCGAACCACGCCGGCCAGCTGGGGATCGGCGAGACCGGCGGGCCGCAGGTCGCCACGATCGTCCGCAACCGGGCCGGGACCGGACCATTGGTCGGTGTGCGCGCGGTGACGACCGGGTCCAGCCATTCGTGTGCGCTGCTGACCAACCGCGAGCTCCGCTGTTGGGGATCGAGCAGCTTCGGACAGCTGGGCGACGGCACGCCGGACAACCATCCCCTGCCTGTAGCCGTGCGGGATTCGTCGGGCACCGGGCGACTCCGGGACGTCGTCCAGGTGAGTGCAGGCGGCAACAACACGTGCGCCACCCTGGCCACGGGCGAGGCGCGCTGCTGGGGCAACAACGACGACGGGCAGATCGGTGCCGGGGTCGCCGGCGTCCAGGTCGGTCTGCCCACTGCTGTCAGGGCGGTGGCCGGCGCGGGCCGGCTCCGCGGCGTGGCCCAGGTCGAGGTCAGCCCCTTCGCCGCCTGCGCCCGACTGACCTCGGGTGAGGCCCGGTCTTGGGGAAGCAACCTAAGCGGCGCACTCGGGGATAGCTCGACCCAGGACCGCCCACGGCCTGTCGTGGTGAGGAACGCCGCCGGGACCGGAGCGCTGACCGCCGTCCGCCGCGATCTCGGCCGGTGATCACCATGCGTGCGTCTCCCGGACCGACGGCACCGCACGGTGCTGGGGTGCCAACGACGCCGGCCAGCTGGGTGACGGGACCAACGACGCGCGCGTCCTCCCTGTGCCCGTCGTCGCCGACATCACCCGCACCACGCCGTTGCGGGGCATCGTCACGGTCGACGCGGGTAGCGCCCACAGTTGCGCCCGGCTCACCAACGGCCAGGTCCGCTGCTGGGGTCGGAACCTGCTGGGCCAGCTCGGCACCGGCATCGACCTCGGAATGGCGCTGAGCATCCCCTCGGCGGTCCGCAACCGCCAGAACACCGAGAACCTCGGCGCAGTGACGCAGCTGAGCACCCACACGAACCACACCTGCGTGCGCCTGACGAACGGCCAGGCCCGGTGCTGGGGCTACGGCGAGACCAACGCGCTGGGCGACGGGGGCACGACGAACCAGCCGCTCCCCCGTGTCGTCATCCGCGAGCTGGAGGCCTGCCGGTCAGGCGCGGCCCTCGACCTCGAGCCAGAGGGGGAGGCCGATGGGGTCCTGGTTCTCCTCGGCGATGTGGGCGACGAGGCCGGCCGTGCGGCCGATGAGGACGAAGCCCCGGATGACGTCGGGGGGCAGGCCGAGGTCGGCGAGGGCGGCTCCGGCCGCGCCGGCGCCGTTGATCGGCAGGTGCTTGCCGGACTGGCGCTCGTGGGCGCGCGGCCACCTCGGTGAGCAGGCGGAGGTGGGGACCGAGCAGCCCCTCCTCCTCGGCCAGCTCGTAGAGGCGAGGGGTGCGGGGGTCGACGTCGCGGTGCACGGGATGGCCGAGTCCCGGGCACCCGGAGCCCGGCGGCCCGGCGAGCCGTCGACGGCGGCGTCGGCCAGCGCGGCCAGGTCGGCGTCGTCGGGCGCGTCGGCCAGCAGCGGCGGCCAGGAACTCGGCGGTGTCCCCCGTCGGGCCGAGGAACACGCTGCCCGCGCCCAGGAGGCCGGCGGCCACCGAGGCCTGCACGGCCTCGGGCGCGCCGGTGTGGGTCAGGCGGGTGGCCAGGGCGCTGGGCGTCAGGCCGTGGTCGGCCAGGGCCACCAGCACGGTGTCGAGCATCCGGCGCTCGCTGGGCGTGGGCTCCCGGTGGGTGACCAGCAGGTAGGCCAGGTCGGTGAGCGACAGCCGGCCCATGACCTCCGACGGCAGGTCCAGGCCCCCGACGGTGATCGAGTCCGGCGTCGACGAACCGATCCAGCTGTGGAACTCACGCATCCAGGTCGACCTCCTGGTCGGTGCGGCCCTTGGGCAGCTGGTGCTTGGCGATGCGGTCGGTGGCGGTGTGGGGCAGGTCGTCCACCACCTCCCACCACCGGGGGACCTTGAAGCGGGCCAGGTGCTCGGCGGCGTGGGCCTTCAGGGCGGGCAGGTCGGGCTCGACGCCCGGCGGCGAGGACGACGAAGGCCTTGACCTCCTCCTCGGACAGGTCGGACTCGACGCCGATGACCGCCGCCTCCACCACGTCGGGATGGCGTTCGAGGGCGGCCTCCACCTCGGCCGGGCTGAGGTTCTCGCCCCGGCGGCGGATGACCTCCTTCTTGCGCCCGATGAACGTGTAGGTCTCGTCCCCGTTCCGGCGGACGATGTCGCCGGTCTTCAGCCAGCCGTCGACGACGCACGGCGGCCGTCTCCTCGGGCATCTCGTAGTAGCCCTTCATGATCGCCGGGTTGCGCAGCTCCAGCTCGCCCTCCTCGCCCACCGCCACCTCGGCCCCGTCGGCCATGACCCGGCCGTCGTTGACGTGGCCCAGGGTCGGGTGCTGGCGGACGGCGCCGAGGGTGCCGTAGGGCCGGGTGCCGTGGCGCCAGACCGTCCCGTAGGGCGACTCGGACAGGGCGTACCCGCACGTGATGCGCAGGCCGAAGCGGGCCTCGGCCTCGAGCTGGCGCTCCTCGCTCGGCGACGGGCCCGTGTAGCAGAGGCGCAGCGGGTTGTCGGCGTCGTCGTCCCGCTCGGGCTGGCGCAGCAGGATCTCCAGCATCGCCCCGATCGAGTTGAACTCGGTCGCCCCGTACCGCCGGGCGTCGTCCAGGAACCCGCTGCCCGAGAACGCCGGGAGCAGGACGAGGCTGGCCCCGGCCGCCACCGAGCCCAGCGTCGAGTAGGCCGGGGCGTTGATGTGGAAGAGGGGCAGGGTCGTCATCAGCCGGTCGTCGGCGGTGAGCTCCAGCCACCAGGGGAAGCCCTCGCCGGCCATCACGTAGGCCCGGTGGGTCTGCATCACCAGCTTCGACCGGCCCGTGGTCCCCGAGGTCGGGATCATGACGGCCACGTCGTCGGGGTCGACGTCGGCCGGGCCCCGACCGTCGGGCTCGGCCGCGTACAGGTCGGCGGCGTGGACCACGGGCACCGGCCCGTCACCCAGGAGCGGGGCGAGATCGGCGTCGGTCACCACCAGGGCAGCGTCCACCTGCTCGACGAAGCCGGCCAGCTCGGCCGCGGTGCTCTTCGGGTTCAGGGGGACCTGGGTGGCCCCGACCTCCATGAGCGCCAGCCAGGCCAGGAGGTGGTCGGCGTGGTTGCGGGGGGTGTGCAGGACCCGGTCGCCGGGACCGACGCCGGCGGCCCGCAGCCCGGCCGCGGCCCGCTCGATGCGGTCCAGCGCCTCGCCGTAGGTCAGCTCCACGTCGGGGGTGACCAGCCAGGGGCGCGCCGGCAGAGGACTCGACCGTGGCCCGGAAGAGCCGGGGGATCGTCCTGATCTCGAGGGCCACCGGCGGAGTCTGCCACCGTGACCGACGCCACCTGCCCCCGACCACCGGCCCGTGGTCCAGTTCGTTTGTTGAACTCACTCGCTGGAGGCGTCGAGCCCCAGCGGGTGGGAGCATCCTGACCATGGACAGCCGTGAGTGGATCGACGCCTTCAGTGCCGAGCTGGGTGTGACACCGCCCGACGACGCCACGGTCGAGGCCCTCCTCGACCTCGCCGGGGTGGCGGCCCACGCCTCGGAGCGCACCGCCGCCCCCATCACCTGCTGGCTCATCGGCCGGGCCGGCCTCGGGGTCGACGAGGCCCGCCGCGTCGCCGACGCGCTGGCCGCCGACGGCTGATGCGCCGCACCCGCTTCGACGTGCGCAAGGTCCGCCTGACCCTGCGCTAGGAATCGGGCATGCCGCAGCTCCGCGTGACCCAGTGGGCGACCGGCGGCGTGGGGTCGATCGCCGTCGCCGCCATGGCCGGACGGCCGGACCTCGAGCTGGTCGGCGTGCTGGTGCACGACCCCGCCAAGGTGGGACGGGACGCCGGCGACCTCGCCGGTGTCGCCCCGCTGGGCGTGACCGCCACCGACGACGTGCGACGCCCTGCTCGCGCTCGGGGCGGACTGCTGCTGCTACGCCGCGTCGGGCGAGGCCCGAGCGGATGCCGCGGCAGCCGACATCGCCCGCCTGCTGGCCGCGGGGACCAACGTCGTCACGACCTCACTGCCCGGGCTCGTCTTCCCGCCGGCCTTCGACCCGACGCTGCGGGAGCAGCTGGAGGCGGCCTGCGCCGAGGGCGGGACCAGCCTCTACGTGTCGGGCATCGAGCCCGGCTTCGCCGCCGACCACCTGGTGCTCGTGCTCTCGACGCTGTCCCGGCGCATCACCTCGGTGCGGACCCAGGAGCTGTTCAGCTACGCCGACTACCCGGTGACCTTCACCATGTTCGACGTCTTCGGCTTCGGCCGACCGCCGGACCAGTCGTGCCTGATGGAGATCCCCGGCGTCCAGGCCGGCGCCTGGGGCCCGCCGGTGCGGATGGTGGCCGACCACCTGGGCGCCGAGCTGGACGAGGTCCGGGAGACCTACGAGAAGCGGGTCACCGACCGGCGCCTGGAGGTGGCGTCCGGTGTCATCGAGGCCGGGACCGTCGGCGCCGTGCGCTTCGAGACCATCGGCGTGATCGACGGCCGAGACGCCATCGTCATCGAGCACGTCAACCGCATGGCGCCCGACCTCGCACCGGACTGGACCGTGCCCGAGGTCGATGGCACCTACCGCATCGTCCTCGAGGGCGACCCCGACCTGACCTGCGACCTCCGGGTCGGCCCGCCGGGTGGCGCGTCGGCCGCCGGCATGGTCGCCACGACGATGCGCTGCGTGAACGCGATCCCCCACGTGGTCGCGGCCGAGCCGGGGATCGTCACCGCGATGGACCTGGCCCTCACCCTGCCCGTGGACGCCTTCGCGTCGGACTGACAGACCCGACGGCGACCACGGGCGGCAGGGGGTCTGTCGGACCTCGACGACATAACTGTCGTTTTCCGGACAGCTATGTCGTCGAGGACCGCAGGCCAGCCACGCGACGGCGGGCTTCGTGCCCCCGACGGCCCTCGGCGGCGACACCACGCCCCCATCCCTGCGTCGTTTCGGTTCGCCCGCTAGCGGAGGACGTACTCGGCGGGGTCGGGGTGGCGGGTGCGCTTCCAGTACTCGAGCAGGGGGAACGGCCAGTTCTGGGCGACGCGGCCGGAGGCGTTCTTGTACCAGGAGCTGACCTTGGAGGCGCCCCAGGCCTTGTTGGCGTTGGCCTCGTCCACGGCGACGTTGAAGGCGTCGTGGACCTCGGGGCGGCACGTCCATCGAGCGGTGGCCGGACTCGAGCAGCAGGCGGACGCTCTCGGCGATGTAGTGGGCCTCGCACTCCGAGAAGTAGATGATGCTGCCGTTGACCACGATGTTCGTGTTGGGCCCGTACATCAGGAACAGGTTCGGGAAGTGCGGGACGGTGAGGCCCAGGTAGGCCCGGGCGTCGCCGTCCCACTGCTCGTGGAGGTCGACGCCGCCGACGCCGGTCAGCTGCATCGGGGTGAGGAACCTCGACGCCTGGAAGCCGGTGCCGTAGATGATCACGTCGGCCTCGTGCTCGACGCCGTCGTCGGTGCGCACGCCCTTCTCGGTGATCTCGGCGATGCCGGTGGTGACCAGGTCGACGTTGTCCCGGGTGAAGGTCCTGGCCCAGATCCCGTTGTCCCGCACGAAGCGCTTGGCCAGGGGCGGGTAGTCGGGCAGGACCTTCGCCAGCAGCTCCGGATCGGGGAACTCCAGCTGCAGGTAGGCGGTGAGCAGCTGGCGGATGAGGTCGTTGGGCAGGCTGACCGACAGCTCGCCCTGGTCCCACGTCGGGGTCCACCTCGGCCATCGGCGCCGAGGCCCTCCAGCGTCCGCCAGAACAGCCAGAGCCGGTCCCAGCGGGCGTAGCCGGGGACGTGCTCGAGCACCCAGCGCAGGCCCTCGTCCAGCTCGTCGTGGTAGGTCGGGCGTGGGGATGAGCCACGGGGCGGTGCGCTGGAAGACGTCCAGCTCGGCGGCCTGCTCGGCGACGGCCGGGATGAACTGGGCGGCGCTGGCCCCGGTGCCGATGATGGCCACCCGCTTGCCGGTGAGGTCGACGCCGTGGTCCCACTCGGCGGAGTGGAAGTACTCGCCGGCGAACCGGTCGATGCCGTCGATGTTCGGCCAGTTGGGCCGGTTGAGCTGGCCCACGGCGCTGACCAGGCCCTGGTAGCCGGCCTCCTCCTCGACCCCGTCCTCGCCGACGATCCGGAGCGTCCAGGCCTGCGCGTCCTCGTCCCAGGTGGCCCCGGCCACCTCGGTGCCGAAGCGGACGTGCTCGGCGCAGGCCGAGGCGGTCCAGGCAGGTCTGGAAGTAGTCCAGGAGCACGTCCTGGGTGGAGTAGTACTGCGGCCAGTCGCCGGTCTGGGCGAAGGAGTAGCTGTAGACGTGGTTGGGGACGTCCACCCGGCAGCCCGGATAGACGTTCTCGAACCAGGTGCCCCCGGCGTCGGGGTTCTTCTCGAAGATCGTGAAGGGCACGCCCGCCTGGTCGAGGCGGTGGGCGGCGGCGATGCCGGACATGCCCGCCCCGATGATGGCGACCCGGAACTCGGTGTCGGGGGCGACCTCGGCCTTGCGCCACCCGGGCGCCCGCTGGTCGCCGTCGAGGGCCAGTTCCTCGACCAGCATCGGCAGGTACTCGTCGGTGTCGGCGCCCGACGAGGTACTCGATCAGGCGCGCGTAGCTCGGCCCCGGTCGGGGTCGGCGCGGGCACCGAGCCGGCGTCCCGGTAGCGGGCCAGGGCGGCGGCGGCCAGGTCCCGGCCCCGGGCCATCTCCTCGGGGGTGATGCCCGCCTCGGGCTCGAGGAGGCGGGTCTGGTCCGGGCCGCAGGTCCTCGACCAGGAGGTCGTGCTCGCCGGTGAGCTGGGCCACGGCGACCAGGAGCGGGGCCACGTCCGCCCCCTCGAGGGCGGCCCGGATGGCCGCGTCGTCCTCGGTGAGGGCAGCGGGGGCGACGTCGAAGCGCATCACGCCCCAGCCTCGCACGTCGACGCCCGACGGGGGTTGACGCACCGCCTACCCAACCGTTATACATAACGACTATGCACTGGGGAGCGAGAGGGGTGAAGTACGTCTTCCTCGCCCTCCTCGCGTCCGGCCGCACCCACGGCTACGAGCTGAAGCGGCGCTACGACGCCCTGTTCGCCGCCGTGTGGGGCCCGGTGAACATCGGCCAGATCTACGTCACCCTCGGCCGCCTCGAGAAGGACGGCCTGGTCATCCAGGAGGCCGGTCGGTCAGGACGGCCGGCCCGACCGCAAGGACTACGAGCTGACCGACCGGGGCCGCCCAGGCCCTCGACGCCTGGCTGCGCCGAGGCCGACGCCGTCCCCGTGCCCAAGTCGGACCTGGTCCTGAAGCTGGTCGGCGCCTCGCTGCGGGGCACCGGCGACGCCCGGTCGATCATCGGCGAGCACCGCCAGCGCTGCTTCCAGGCCCTCCGCGACCTCGACACCGCGGCCGCCGACACCCCGGAGCCGGACTCCGTCGCCGGCCTCCTGGCCCAGGGCGACGGCCCTGCACCTCCAGGCCGAGCTGCAGTGGCTGGACCACTGCGACGTGGTCCTCGGCGCCGGCCCCCTCCGCCTCACCACCACTGACGACGGAACCTCAGGAGACAGCTCACGATGACCACCACCGAACCCCTGCTCGCTGGCCCACGACGTCGACAAGTCCTTCGCCACCGCCACCCGCCGGGTCGAGGCCGTCCGCGGGTCGACCTCGCAGGTCGACGCCGGCGAGTGGCTCGGCGATCATGGGCCCCAGCGGCTGCGGCAAGTCGACCCTGCTGCACCTGCTCGGCGGCCTCGACGTGCCCGACGAGGGCACGGTCGAGCTCGCCGGCATCGACCTCGGCGAGCCGCTCGGAGAGCGAGCGGGCCGTGCTCCGCCGGTCGCGGGTCGGCTACGTGTTCCAGTTCTACAACCTGGTCCCCGACCTGGACGCGCTGGAGAACGTCGAGATCGCGGCCCAGCTCGGCCGGCGCCGGCCGGCGGCGACGCCCGCCGGCGCACCGAGGCCCTGTTCGAGGAGCTGGGCCTGGAGGAGGCCGCTCGACGCCTCGGTCAACGAGCTCTCCGGCGGCGAGCAGCAGCGGGTCGCCCTCGCCCGGGCCCTGGTCAACGACCCGCCGCTCCTGCTGGCCGACGAACCGACCGGCGCCCTCGACACCGAGTCGGCCCGCGCCGTGCTCGTCGCTGCTCCGCCAGGCCCACGCCGACGGCCAGACCATCGTGATGGTCACCCATGACCACCGGGTCGCGGCGGCCGCCGACCGCATCCTGGTCATGCAGGACGGCCAGATCCGCGACGAGCGCACCCTGGCCTCCGGCGGACAGCCCGGTCCTCGCCGACCTCCTCCCCCTGGAGCCGCTGATGGGCGCCACCGTGCGCCTGGCGCGGGGCCAGCTTCCGGCACCGGCGCTCCCGCTCCAGGTCCTCGCCCTGGTCGTCGTCTGCGCCCTGGCCGCGACGGCGGTGGTCGCCGGCCTCGCGGCGCAGACCTCCGCCGCCGACCTGGCCGACGCCGCCTACGAGCGGGCGGGCCGGCCCGACCTCGTCCTCTACGGCTCGGAGGCGGCACTGGCCTCGAGGCCGCCGAGGACGACGATGCGGTGGCCGCCGGCGTCCAGGCCCTGGCCCGTGGCCGCACGACCTGACGACCGACGTCGACGGCGACCCGGTCGACTGGTCGCGTCATCGCGGTCGACCCCGACGACCTGCCCGAGGTCGGCGCACCCCAGACCTCGTCGACGGTCGCTGGGCCGACGGCCGGCGACGAGGTCGTCGTCGAGCAGCTCGCTGGTCAGCGGAGGGCGTCGTCGCGGTGGGTGAGCACCCTCACCGTCGACACCACCGACCGGGCCCCGCGACCTCCGGGTCGTGGGCGCGGCCGTCGACCTGCTCGACTGCTTCTGGCCGACCTGTGACCCGCTCCGGACCTTTCGCTCCGGCCCGAGACGGTCGACGCCCTCGCCGGCCCGGACGCCAGCCGTCGAGCCACCTCGCCGCCTACGGCCTTCGTCGACGCCGAGCGCGGCCGCCGCCGTCGGCGGTCGCCTGCTCGCCGACCCGGCGGCGGGCATCGACGGGGCCAACCACTGGCCGACACCCGCAGCGACATCCTCGTCATGGGCACGGTGTTCGCCGCGCTGGTCGGCGGGTTCGGCGTCGTCCTCCTGGTCGCGGCCGCCTTCGTGGTCGCCGGGGCCACCGCGGCCCGCCTGGTCGCCCGACGGCGGTCGCTCGGCCTGCTGCGGCGCCGTCGGGTTCCGCCCGCGCCAGCTCTACCTCGCGGTCTGGGTCGAGCACCTCGTGCTCGGGGATCATCGGCGTGCACCTCGGCTGGCTGCTGGGCACCCTCGCTGGCGCCGGCGTTCCAGGCCGGCCTGGACGACGTCCTGGCCGGGCGGGCCCACCCGCCTCGACCTGCGGTCGCTGCTCGTGGCCGCCGTGCTCGTCGCTCTCCCTCCTCACCGTCAGCGTCCTCGTGCCGGCCGTCCGGGCCGTGCGCCGACGCCCCGACCGAGGCCCTGCAGGACGTCCCACCGAGCGCCTCGGGGGTCGGGCCTCGCCGCACTGGCCCGTCGAGCTCGGGGCCGGGCCGTCGACGGCCAGGCGGGCGTGCGCCGGACCTTCGCCCGTCCGGGCCGTGCGGTCCTGGCGGCGGGCGCGCTGGCGGTCGCCGCCGCCGGGACGTGGTCAGCCGCCGGGTTCATCGGCGACCCTGTCCGACGTCGGCCGCGGATCCCGCGGTCACCGGCAACCCGTGGGACGTGGCCGTCGACCCCCGGACGCGCCTCGGCCGGCGAGATCGAGGCCGCCCTGAGCGCCACGGAGGCGTGGACCGGTGGTTCACCGAGGACGAGACGGCAGGCACCGTCGCCGGCGTCGGCTACACCGTGCGGCTCATGGGCGGCGACCCGGCCGCCGCGGGTACGTCGTGCAGGAGGGCCGCGCCCTGCGGTCGCCCGACGAGGCCATCGTGGGCTACGCCTTGCTCGAGGAGACCGGCCTCGACGTCGGCGACCCGCTCACGGTGAGCATCGACGAGGACGACCGTCGAGGTCGAGATCGTGGGCTGGTACAGCGACATGGCCGACGGCGGGAAGATGATCCAGGTCCGCGAGGAGGCGTTCCGCCGACGCTCGACGTGGACCCCACCTGGCGGGTCGTCGCCGCCGGAGGGCGCCTCGGTGACAACGGTCGCCGACGCCCTGAGGCCCGTCTCGGGGACCGCGCGTCGGTCGAGGCGTTGGAGGTGGACGACATCGCCCCCGCGTCAAGCGGCGATGCTGGCCATGGCCGGCCTGCTGCTGCTCGTGGCCCTGGCCAACCTGCTGGCCACCACGCGTGAGCTCGACCGCGGGAGCGGGCCCGGGCCCTCGGCGTGCTGCGCACCATCGGCTGCAGCACCGGCCAGCTCGTCGGCCAGTCGGCGGTCGGGGCCGGCGTGCTCGGCCTGCTGGCCGCGCGCGGTGGCGTGCCCCTCGGCTGGCTGGTCTCCGGCGAGCTGGCCGACGCCCTCACCACCGGCATCGGCGTCGGGCCGGGCTTCGCGTCCTCCCCGCCGCTGGGCCTGGCCCTCGGGGTGGTCGTGGCCGTGGTCGGGCTGGCGGCGGCGGCCGGGGCCCTCGCCAGCCGTGGGCCTGGCCCGGCGTCCGGCGGCCGCGCTCGTGCGCTACGAGTGAGCGCCGCAGGCCGGCGTGCTCGGCGACGTGGCCCACGATCGTGTCCCAGTGCGCCGGCGGGTAGTCGTGGCCGAGGCCCTCGATCAGCTCGAAGCGGGCCCCGGGCACGGCCTCGGCCGTGCGGCGTCCGCCTGACGGGTCGATCAGTGGTCCTGGTCCCCGTGCAGCACGAGGAACGGGAGCCGCACCGCACCCAGGGCCTCGGTCCGGCTCGGCGCCGCCCGCATCGCCAGGAGCTGGCGGGCCTGGCCGTCGGGGCGGAACGCCCGGTCGTAGGCCTCGCCGTTGGTCATCCGCGTCCATGCCTCGTCGAAGGCGGCCGGGCTCCCCCACAGGTCGCATCGAGGTGATCTGGTGCTGCAGGTAGCCCTCCCGGTCCGCCGGTGAGCGGTCCAGGATGTGCTCCAGGGCCGCGGCGGACGGCAGGCCGACGTCGGGGTCACCGGTGGTGGACATCATCGAGGTCACCGAGAGCAGCCGTTCGGGCGTGGTGGATGGCCAGCTGCTGGACGATCGTCCCGCCCATCGACAGGCCCGAGGACGTGGGCCCGGTCGACGTCGGCGGCATCGAGCACGGCCAGGGCGTCGGCGGCCATGTCCTCGAGCGTGTAGGCCGCGGTCGGAGCCCGGCGGCGTCGAAGCCGGTCGACAGCCCGACGTCACGGTTGTCGAAGCGGATGACGAAGAAGCCGGCGGCCACGAAGCGCTCGCACCCACTCGACCCGGTAGTTGATGCACTGGCTGCCCAGGCCGTTGACCAGCAGGAGCGCGGGATCGGCCCCGAACCCGAAGGTCTCGTAGTAGAGCTCGACGTCGTCGTTCAGGGCGTAGGGCACGGCCACGAAGCTATTCCAGAGCCGAATCCTCAGTGCCTTTGCTCTCTACCGACCGGTCGGTAGAGTGCCTCACGTGACCATCACCGCTACCCCAGCCTCGGCGCCGGTCGGTCCTGTCGAGCCCGTCTGCCGAAGCCGCCCGCCAACGGTTCGCTGAAGCCGGTGATCGACCTCATCCCGGACGCGGCCTACGACAACCCGACCTGGAAGGGCCTGGCCTACTTCGGCCGCGACCTCGTCGTCTACGGGCTCGTCGTCTGGGGCCTGATCGTGGTCACCAACCCGTTCGCCGTCCTCGGCCCTGGAGGTCCTGGCCGCCCTGGCGGTCACCGCCCTGTTCGTCGTGGCCCACGACAGCGCCCACGGCGCCCTGTTCCGCAGCCAAGCGGCTCAACTCGATCGTCGGCCACATCGCCATGCTCCCCTCCTGGCACGTGTACGAGGGCTGGATCCTCGGCCACAACCGGGTCCACCACGCGTACACCGTGCGCCAGGGCTACGACTTCGTCTGGCACCCGTACACCGCCGAGGAGTTCGCCGCCATGGGCCCGCTTCGCCCGCCTGCGCCACCGCTTCGAGTGGTCCTGGGCCGGCGCCGGCGCCTACTACATCCGCGAGGTGTGGATGTCGAAGATGATGACCGGTCGAGCCCCCCGCCCGCTGGCGCAAGGCCATCCGCCGGGACCGGGCGATCGTCTACGCCTTCATCGCCGTCTTCGGCACGATCCTGGGCGCCATCGGCTGGGCCCGCACCGGCACCGTCTGGGGCACCGTCTGGCCGGTCATCGCCGTGCTGGTCATCCCCTTCCTGACCTTCTCCTTCATGATCGGCTCGCTGGTGCACGTCCACCACGTGCAGCCCCGGACATCCGCTGGTGGAAGCGCCGGGAGTGGACCAAGTTCAAGGGCCAGATGGAGGGCACCACGATCATGCGGGTGCGCCCCGGCGTGAACTTCTTCTTCCACTGGATCATGGTCCACATCCCCCACCACGTGGACATGCGCATCCCGATGTACAACCTCGAGCTGGCCGCCGACGCCATCCGGGACGCCTATCCCGACACCGTCCACGACGAGCCGCTGCGCTTCCGGGACTTCGTCGACAACACCCGCCAGTGCAAGCTCTACGACTACGACACCGGCACCTGGATGACCTACCGGGAAGCCGCCGCCCACCTGGCGGCGAATCCGACCGCGGCCGACCCCCGAGACCGCCGCGGCCTGAGCCCTCCAGCT
The DNA here is from genome assembly GCA_963748285.1 of uncultured Microthrixaceae bacterium. GTDB lineage: Bacteria > Actinomycetota > Acidimicrobiia > Acidimicrobiales > DATDAH01 > DATDAH01. Next base: position 164,184 of record CAVVIF010000007.1, on the reverse strand, counting down.
CCCCGTCAGGGGAGCTCGAAGTGGGGGTTGTGGATGAAGCCGACGACGCTGCCGTCCGGTGTGCGCACGGTGCCGGTGATGATGCCGTCGCCCACCTCGGTGGCGTCGGTGTGCCGGTGGCCCCGGCGGCGATCGCCTCGGCCATGGCGGCGGCCACGTCGTCCACGCCCCAGTAGCTCAGCGCCCCATCGGTGGTGTCGTCGCTGGGCAGCAGCCCCAGCTCGTAGCCGGCCACCTCGTAGCCGACGTAGAACGGCTCGTCGAAGTAGGGCCCGAAGCCCAGGAAGCCGGTCCACCACGCCTTGGCCGCATCGAGGTCGGCGACCGGGTGGATGAGGGTCCTCAGTCCGTGCAGGGTGACAGCCATGGGCCCAGCCAACCACACTGAGCCGTCGTGGATCTAGGGACGGCGGTCGCCAGCTCGTTCTCGGCGGGCATCAGCATGTACGGCGTCATCGCCCTCCTCGGCATCGCCGGCCGGCTCGACTGGATCGACGGTGACTCGGTCCTGGAGCAGCCGTGGGTGATCGCCCTCGCCCTCGTGCTGTTCGCCGTGGAGTTCGTGGTCGACAAGATCGCCCTGCTCGACACGGTCTGGGACGGCGTCCACACCGTCCTCCGACCGCTGGCCGGGGCCCTGATCCTCGGCGTGGCCCCCGACCAGGCGCTCCCCGTGCCCCTCGCGCTCGGCGTCGGAGCGGGTCTCGCCCTGGTGAGCCACTCGGCGAAGTCCTCGACCCGCCTTCTCGTCAACGCCTCGCCGGAGCCCGTGTCCAACGTCGTGGTGAGCGCGGCCGAGGACGGGCTGGTCGCCGCGCTGATGGCCCTGGCCCTCGCCAACCCCGAGGTCGCGCTGGCGGTGACTCTCGTCCTCGTCCTCGTCGCCATCGGGCTCATCGTCATGGCCTGGCGAGTCGTGGGCCACGTGCGGCGCCGGTGGCGCTCCCGGGCTACGACAGGAGTTCCGCCACCCGGCGGAGCATGACCTTCAGGTTCTCCTCGGAGGTGAACTCGACGGCCTCCTCAGCCGTCATCCACCGCAGTCGGGCCTCGGGGGTCTCGGGCTCGATGGCGTCGGGCGTGTCGGTGGCCAGGACGTAGCGGACGTCCAGGTGTTCGTGGGCGGGCTCGCCCTTGCCCGCCGGCACCGGGACAGCGACGAGGTGCACCAGCGTCGGCGCCGTCCCCGGCCACGCCCGCAGGTCGTCGAGGCCGGTCTCCTCGATCCCCTCCCGCAGGGCGGTCACGAAGGGATCGGTCTCTCCGGGATCGGCATGGCCCCCGACCTGCAGCCAGGCCTGCTGGCGCTCGTGCCACCGGAGCAGGACGCGGCCGGTCGGCGGGTGGACGACGATGGCGGACCCGGTCACGTGCAGCGGGGCCGACCGGCTCCACGGGTCCGGGCCGTCGAGCAGCGCCCGGGCCCGGGCCAGGTCGGCGATCTCGTCGTCGGACTCGGCCCGGTAGCGGTCGAGCGCGGCTCGGAACGACGGAGCGGCCGGCATGGCGCGTCAGAGCGCCTTGGCCATGATCACCCGCTGCTCGGGGTCGAGGCCGTGCGTCGGCCTCCTCCGCACGGCGGGCGGCCAGGCCCGGGGTCCACTCGTCCTCGGCCAGGACCCGGTAGCCCCGGCGCTCGTACCACGGGCGGTTCCACGGGACCTCGCTGAAGGTCGTCAGGGTCACCGCCTCGAACCCCTTGGCCCCGGCCCACTTCTCGACGTGACGCATGAGGGCCATCCCGTGGCCCCGGCCGCCGACGTCGGGGAGCACCGAGATCTCCTCCACGTGGGCGGCCCCGTCGACCAGGTCGACGACGCACGAAGCCGACGGGGTGACCGTCACGGTCGGTGGTCACCCAGGCCCGGCCCGCCTTCCGCCAGCGCTCCAGATCCGCCAGCTCGTGGGGCGGGTCGGCGGCGACGTCGTCGAGGCCGACCTCGGCGAAGCGGCGGCCGGCGGCGACGCCGATGGCCTGGAGGAGCGGGCAGCTCGTCGCTGCAGCGGGGCCCGGACCGTCACCTTCAGCCCTCGAGGAGCAGGTGCAGGCAGTCCGCGGCCGGGTTGTGGAGCCAGATGTCGTGGTCCGGGGCCATCATCTGGCGCTCGACCCACCGGTTCATGATCCGCACCACGATGGCCGAGTAGCGGTAGGCGGCCAGCAGCTCGTACACGAAGGTGTCGCCGACCTCGCGCCCGGCGGCCTGCTCGTAGAGCGCCACCTGCTCGTCCCGGGTGGGCTCGCCCTCCGGGCGGTCGAGGCCGGCCGCCTCGTGACAGGACCGGTCGAACATGAGCCACCAACCCAGGTCCAACTCGGCCGGGGCGATCGCGGCGGCCTCCCAGTCGGTCACGCTGGCGCAGGCGAAGTCCTGCCAGATGATGTTGCCGAGCCGGGGGTCGCCCCAGCAGAGGGTGGGCGCGGAAGGCTCGGGCAGGTCCCGCCGGAGGATCTCCAGGGCCTTGTCCATGTCCGGGTGGACCCGGCCGCGCAGCTCCCGCTCGGCGTACGCCGCCCACAGGTCCCGCTGGCGGCCGAGGGTGGGCTCGACGCCAGCGGGCACCAGCCAGTCCAGCCCCACGGCCCGCCAGTCGACGGCGTGGACGTCGGCCATGGTCCGCACGCCGTTGGCCACCATGGTGTGCCGCTGCTCGGGGGTGGCCTCGGCGAAGAAGCCGGCCGCGGGGTACGGCGGGTCGACGGGCGGCACCACGCCGTCGACGAACGTCCATGACGAAGAACGGGGTGCCGATGGCCTCGTCGGTGAGGTCGGCCCCGATGATCGGGGCCACCGGGATCTCGGTCGACGCCGCCAGGGTCGACATGATCCGGTGCTGGATCTCGATCTCGACCTCGATGCCCTCGACCTGGGCGGGATAGACGGCCGGGTCGGCCGTCTCCCCCCGCAGGACCAGGCGTCGGGCGTGGTCCCCGGTGGCGGTGGGGACGTTGGCGGTGAACAGAAGGGTCTCGGCGGAGTACCCGATGCCGTCGGGCACCCCGTAGTCGGAGATGGTGACCGCGCCCTCCGCCCCCAGGTAGGGGCCGATCCAGTAGGCCAGCCGGTCCCATCGCTCCTGGAGCTCGGTCACTCGTCCTCCCCGTGGTCGCGGTGGGCCCGGTCGGCGAAGTACCGACGGGCGCCGGCCGCCGACCAGTTGTCGTGATCCTCGCCGAAACCGGTCCCGCCGTCCCAGACCCACTCGGTGAGGCAGTTCCACGTGAACAGGTTGGGGTTCAGGTGCAGACCGAACCGGTTCAGCGTCCGGCCCTCCGCGGTCAGGGTCCGACCGAGCTCGTCGGTCAGGTCCAGGCGGACCCGGCTGGGTGCCCCACCGGCGCGGGCGAGGACCTCCCGCCGACCGGACGCCACCCGGGCGTACTCGCCGTCACGGTTGAGGTAGCCGTGGATGGCGATGGCCCCGTCGCCCCAGTCCATCGTGATCGCGTGGAACCCGTCTGCGGCTGACGCCGTGGCGTAGCTGTAGCCGCCTCGCACCGCGCCGGAGCCGTGGAGGTCGGCCCCGAACTGGGACCGTGGCCCCCAGGACCGGTCCCGCATGCCGTAAGCGTCGACGACGATGGTCTCGCCTTCCAGGGTCATCGTCCCCGTGTAGCGACCGGGCTGGTCGAGATGGGTCTCGCCCAGCCGGTTGGGCTCGAGGATCCCCTCGAAGGTGAGGTCCACGGCGAAGGCGCCGTCGTCGGGGTCGAGGTAGGCGATCTCGTAGCGCCGGAGGGGTTCGACGCAGCGGTAGCGGATGCCGTTGGGCAGGGTGAGGTCGGACAGGGGTTGCTCGGGCAGCGGCAGGTGCCAGAAGTTCTTGGCGTAGCGGGCGTTCCAGGCGGCGTCGCCGGTGTTGTCCCAGGCGAACGCTCCCGCCGCGCACACGCCCTGGTTGGGCCGGAAGAAGGGGTAGAGCTGGGCCGAGAGCCGACGCTCGGGCACGGCGAAGGTGAACCAGCAGGTCTCGGTCCAGTACGGGTCGTCCGACGTGGGCCGATGGAACTCGTCGTCGGGATGACCGCTCACTTCCCGCGAGCGTAGGCCCGGCCCTCACCAGCGAGACTGCTGCCGTGGCCGCACCCGTCCCCCCGACCGGCCTGCCGGTGGAGGAGGCGGTCGGGCCGCTGCGGCAGGCCTTGGCCGGGCCCGGGACCGCGGTCCTCCAGGCCGAGCCCGGGGCGGGCAAGACGACCGTGGTGCCCCTGCGCCTGCTGGACGAGCCCTGGCTGGACGGCGGCCGGATCGTGGTCCTCGAACCCCGCCGCCTCGCCACCCGGGCCGCGGCCCGCCGCATGGCCGACCTGCTGGGCGAGTCGGTCGGTGGCACGGTCGGCTACCGGACCCGCGACGAGCGCCACGTCGGGAAGGGCACCCGGATCGAGGTCGTGACCGAGGGCATCCTCACCCGCCGCCTGCAGGCCGATCCGAGCCTGCCGGGCACCGCGCTGGTGGTCTTCGACGAGGTCCACGAACGCCACCTCCAGACCGACCTCGCCCTCGCCCTGGCCCTCGACGCCCGCCGCGGCCTTCGTCCGGACCTCCGGGTCCTGGCCATGTCGGCCACCTTGGAGGCGACCCGTCTGGCCGCCCTCCTGGGCGGCGAGGGCGAACCGGCGCCCGTCGTGTCGACCCCCGGCCGTACGTACCCGGTCGACGTCCGCTGGCGCCCTCGAGGGCCACGGGACCGCCCCCTCGACGCCGTCGCCGCAGCCGTGCTGGCCGCGCTGGCGGCCGACCCGGGCGACGTCCTCGTCTTCCTGCCGGGGGCCGCCGCCATCCGCACGGTCGGCAGCCTGCTGCGGGACCGGCCCACCGGGGTCGACGTCCGTCCGCTGCACGGCAGCCTGCGCCCCGAGGACCAAGACCTGGCCCTGGCGCCGTCGCCGCCGGGACGGCGTCGCGTGGTGCTCGCCACCGACATCGCCGAGTCCAGCCTGACGGTGGACGGCGTGCGCATCGTGGTGGACGGCGGCGAGGTCCGGCGGCCCCGCCACGACGCCCGGAGCGGGCTCAGCCGCCTGCAGACGACTGCCGCCTCCAAGGCGTCCGCCGACCAACGGGCGGGGCGGGCCGGGCGCCTCGGGCCGGGTGTGGCCTACCGCTTGTGGTCGCCGGGCGAGCACGCCACCCGTCGGGCCCACGCCGAGCCGGAGATCCGGTCCGCCGACCTCGCCGACCTGGCCCTGGAGCTGGCCGTCTGGGGCGCGACGGCCGACGAGCTGCCCTTCCTCGACCCACCCCCACCCACCGCCCTGGCCGATGCCGCCGCCCTGCTGCACCACCTCGGGGCCGTCGATGACGCGGGCCGCCCGACCGTGGACGGCCGGGCCATGGTCGACCTGCCGCTGCACCCGCGCCTGGCCCGCATGGTGGTGCACGACCGGTCACCGCTGGCCTGCGTGCTGGCCGCCCTGCTCGAGGAGCGGGACCTGCTCCGGGGCCGGCCCGAGGAACTGGAGGCCGACATCGTCGAGCGGGTCCGTCTCGTGGTCGACCCGAAGCGCCGCCACGCCCGACTGGACGACGGGGCCCGCCAGACCGTGCGTCGCCGGGCGAAGGAGCTGGCCCGGCGGGCGGCCACCGAGTATCCGGCGTCGGCCGGGGTCGACCCCAACGCGGTCGGGCCGGTGCTCGCCCTGGCCTACCCGGACCGCATCGGCCAGAGCCGGGGCCGAGGTCGCTTCCGGCTGCGTTCCGGGCGGGGCGTGGCGGTGGCCGACCACGACCCGCTGGCCACGGAGCAGTTCTTGGTGGTCGCCGACCTGATGGCCCCGGGGCGCGATCAGGCGGACGACCGGGTCCGTCTGGCCGCGGCCCTCGACGAGGACGACATCGAGCGGGTCGCGGGCGCGGAGATCGTCGACGCCACCGAGCTCGCCTGGAACGACCGGGGCGAGTTGGAGGAGCGAACGGAACGGCGCCTCGACGCCCTGGTCCTCCGTTCTGCCAGCGGGCCGCCCCCCGTCGGCCGGGCCACCACGGCGGCTCTGGTCGACCGCGTGCGGGAGGACGGCCTGGGCCTGCTCGGATGGACCGACAAGGCCCGGACGCTCCAGGAGCGGGCGGGGTTCGCCCGCCGCTTCCTCGGCGACCCCTGGCCCGACGTCGGCGACGCGGCCCTCCGGGCCTCCGTCGACGAGTGGCTGGTCCCCCTGCTCGGTCGGGCCACCTCCACCCGGGACCTCCGCAAGGTCGACGTGCTCGCCGTGCTGAGGGGCCGTCTCGGCCATCGTGGCCACGAGCTCGACCGCGTGGTGCCGGCCAAGGTGGCCGTGGCCAGCGGGCGGGAGGTGGCCGTGGACTACGACACCGATCCCCCGTCCATCCGCGTCCGGGCCCAGGAGCTCTTCGGCACGAGCACCCACCCCACGGTGGCCGACGGCCGGGTGCCGCTCACCGTCGAGGTCCTCTCCCCCGCCGGACGGCCCATCCAGGTCACCGCCGACCTCCCCGGCTTCTGGTCAGGCAGCTGGGCGGCGGTCCGCAAGGACATGATCAGCGCCTACCCGAAGCACGACTGGCCCGCCGACCCCGCGGCCGCCACCCCGACCACCCGGGCCCGCCGCGGGCGCTGAGCTCAGGCCCGCCAGATCAGCAGCTCGCCCTGGCCGGCCATCATGAAGGTGCCGGGCATCACCCGCAGCCGGTGGGGGGCGAGACGCAGGATGCTGAACTCGGGCGAGGTCGAGTCGTCCCACTGCGGGATGATCGACGGGTCGTAGCCGACCGGGGCGGGGCCTTCGGCGAACCGGCGCCAACCCTCGGCCTCTCCCTCGGGCGTGTCGTCCCAGCTCGTGGCGCAGTCGGCCGTGCACGTGTCGTGGGTGGGGTCCCAGTAGGTCAGCGAGATCTCGGGCTGGCCGGCGAGGTCCCGGGCCTTGGGCGAGTTGGGGGACGTGGCGATCCAGCCGGTGAGCGCGTCGCCGTCCCAGTCCCAGATCGGGTGCAGGATCCGGGTGTTCGGCCGGCCGTCGGCGCCGACGGTGGCGACCGTGCACCACACGATCCGGTGGGCCATCGCCACGAAGGCGGGGGCGACGGTGTCCAACGGCTGGCTCATGGCTCGGAGAGTAGGTCCCGGAGCTTGAGGACGGTGTTCCAGTTGCGGGCGGTCAGCCGGACGCCGAGCAGCTTCTCGAAGGGCACCTTCATCTTCGCCCGTCCCGCCCCGTTCGGGAACCACAGGTAGAGCTCCTCCTGGCCCGCCCGGAACGCCTCCGGGGCGAACGCGTCGGTGTCGACGCCCTGCAGGGCCGCGGCCTTCACCGGCCCGTCGGCGAACGACACGTGCAGCTGGGTGGGATGGTCATCGCCGTCGGGGAACGGGTTGTCGGCGATGATCCGCTCGAGCTGGGCCCCCGTGCGGATCATCGTGGGCACGGCGAACCCGAACCGGTCCTCCAGCGCCACCTCGATGCGGCCCGCCAGCGTGGCCACGGCGGTCCGCGGGGCGCTGAAGACGACGTTCCCACTCTGCAGGAGGGTGGTCACGTCCTCGTGGCCGAGGTCGGCCATCACGTCGCGGAGGTCCGCCATCGGGACCTTCCGCTTCCCCGCCAGGTTCACGGCTCGCAGCAGCCCGACGTAGCGCATCGCGCCATGATGCCCCTGCGCCGGCGACGGCCGCCGTTAGGGTCGCGGGCAATGCCCTCGGCCGGACAGGACCGGGCCGTGCGCCTGGGGGCGGCGGCGCTCCTCCTGCTCGGCGTCCTCGTTTGGAGTGGACCGGCCGCCGCCGAGCCGGCGACCGCGACCGCCGAGGCCGGGAGCTCGGACTGGAGGCAGGTCAGCGCCGGTGGCGCCCACACCTGCGGGATCCGCACCACCGGACAGCTCTACTGCTGGGGCTGGGACGACGACGGTCAGCTCGGCGACGGCGGCACGAACGCCGACCAGGCGACGCCGGTCGAGGTCGCCGGCGGCGCCACCAACTGGACCTCGGTCAGCACCGGTCTGTCCCACACCTGCGCCCGACGCGCCACCGGTCGTCTCTACTGCTGGGGCCGCGACGTCGAGGGCCAGCTCGGCAACGGCGTCGGCAGCGTCGAGCAGACGACGCCGGTCGAGGTCGCCGGCGGCGCCACCAACTGGACCTCGGTGTCCACCGGCCAGTACCACACCTGTGCCCGACGGAGCACGGGACGTCTCTACTGCTGGGGCTACGACGGCAGCGGGCAGATCGGCAACGGGCTGCCCAACACCGACCAACCCGCCCCGAGGCCGGTCGCCGGCGGCGTGACCAACTGGACCGCGGTCAGTGCGGGTGGGTACCAGACCTGCGCCCGCCGGGCGACGGGCCAGCTCCACTGCTGGGGCTACGACGGCGACGGCCAGCTCGGCAACGGCGGGCCCAACACCGGGCGCTCCACCCCCGGCCTCGTCGCCGGCGGCATCACCGACTGGACCTCGGTGACCACCGGGCATCGCCACACCTGCGCCCGCCGCGCCACCGGCCGCCTCTACTGCTGGGGCCAGGACGTCAACGGCGAGCTGGGGAACGGACCGGCGGGGAGTCAGCCGATCCCGGTCCTGGTCGCCGGAGGCGCCACCAACTGGACGTCGGTCACCGCCACCCAGACCCACACGTGCGGGCGCCGGGCCACTGCGGTCCTCTACTGCTGGGGCCTCGATCAGTTCGGTCAGGTCGGCGATGGCGGGGCGAACCTCAACCGGCCCTCCCCGGTCGAGGTCAGCGGCGGGTTCACCGACTGGGCCTCGGTGACCGCGGGGGGCAACCACACGTGTGCCCGCAACACCACCGGTCGCCTCTTCTGTTGGGGCCAGGACGGCCACAGCCAGCTCGGCGACGGCGGGGTCGACGCCGACACCGTCGAGCCCGTCGAGGTCGACGCATGAGACGAGGCCGCACCAGCCGCACCCTCCTGGCCGTCCTCCTGCTGGCCGGCGCCGGGCTGGTGGCCCCGGCCGCCGGGGCCGACCCCGGGCGGGGCGTCGACCGGCCCAGCACCGAGTCCGGGGGCTCGGACTGGCGCCAGTTCGCCGTCGGGTTCTCCCACACCTGCGGGATCCGCACGACCGGGCGCCTCTACTGCTGGGGCGATGACCTCGAGGGACAGCTCGGCGACGGCGGGGCGAGCACCGACCGGTCGACGCCGGGCCAGGTGGCGGGCAACATCACCAACTGGGCCACGGTCACGGCGGGGCGCTTCCACACGTGCGCCCGGCGAGCGACCGGCCGCCTCTACTGCTGGGGTCGCGGGTCCGAGGGCCAGCTCGGCAACCCGGGCGGCAGCCTGTCCACCCCCGTCGAAGTCGCCGGCGCCTCGACCAACTGGAGCACCATCGTCGCCGGTGACTTCCACACCTGTGGCCGACGGACCACCGGCCGCCTCTACTGCTGGGGCTTCGACAGCTCCGGCCAACTGGGCGACGGCGGCACCAACACGAACCAGAACACACCCGTCGAGGTCGCCGGCGGGGTGACCACCTGGACCTCGGTGAGCGGAGGACGCAACCACACCTGCGGCCGGCGGACCACCGGGCGCCTCTACTGCTGGGGCCTCGACAGCGACGGCCAGCTCGGTGACGGCGGCACCAACACCGACCGGGGGGCACCGGTCGAGGTCGCCGGCGGGGTGACCACCTGGGCCGCCGTCGCCGCCGGCGAGGTCCACACCTGTGGCCGACGGACCACCGGGCGCCTCTACTGCTGGGGCAACGACGACTTCGGTCGCCTGGGTGACGGCGGCGAGGCGACCAACCAGGACACACCGGTCCAGATCAGCGGCGGAGCGACCAACTGGGCCGTCCTCGACGTCGGGACCGACCACACCTGCGCCCGACGCGCCACCGGCCGCCTCTACTGCTGGGGCCGCGACGGCTTCGGCCAGCTGGGCGACAGTGGCACCAACACCGACCAGGGGGCACCGGTCGAGGTCACCGGCGGAGCCACCGACTGGGCACAGCTCAGTGTCGGGGGTGACCACACCTGCGCCCGGATCACCAGCGGGCGCCTCTACTGCTGGGGCCGCGACAGCAACGGCGAGCTCGGCGACGGTGGCGCGAACGCCGACCGGATCGAGCCGACGCCGGTCCGTCCCTGAGGCCTTGACGGCGTCCGGATCCGGCCAGACGAAACGGCTGATCGGGGGTACAACGGACCCATGCACACGACCGTGATCGACACGCCCACCGGCCTCGTGGAGCTGGAGGTCGACGACGGCTTCCTCGTCGGGGTGAACTTCGTGGACGAGAGCGACGCCTCGCCGTGGACGACCCGTCCGGCATCGCCGACGCCCTCCGCCGCTACTTCGACGGCGACCTCGACGCCATCGCCGACCTGCCCGTCCGCTTCGACCGGGGGACGCCGTTCCAGCAGGAGGTCTGGGCCGCCCTGCGCACCATCCCCCTCGGCGAGACCATCAGCTACGCCGAGCTGGCCGAGATGGTCGGCCGCCCGACCGGGTACCGGGCCGTGGGCTCGGCCAACGGCCAGAACCCGGTGGGCATCGTGGTCGCCCTGTCACCGGGTGATCGCCAGCGACGGGACGCTCGGCGGGTACGCCGGCGGCCTGGACCGCAAGCGCTGGCTGCTGGCCCACGAGGGCGTCGTCCTGGCCGACGAGCCCGACTCCCGCCCTCGTTCTAGGCGAACACCTGCAGGGTCGGGGCGAGGTCGCCTCGGTCCTTGACGACGACGTCGTCGAGCCCGAGCCAACCCGCCAGGAGCGGAGCTCCTCGGCCAGGCGCTCGGCCACCTCGAGGTGGTCCACGCCGTCCTCGGCGAACGCCGACTGCACGAGGAGCGCCGAGGCCGCCCGGTCGGCCTTGAGGTCGACCCGGGCCACGTACCGGTCCCCGAGCAGGAAGGGCAGCACGTAGTAGCCGTAGACCCGCTTGGGCTTCGGGACGTAGATCTCGATGCGGTAGTTGAAGCCGAAGACCCGCTCCACCCGGTCCCGCTCCCACATCACCGAGTCGAACGGCGAGACCAGCGCGCACGCCTTCACCCAGCGGGGGAGGTGGGCGTCGGGGTGCACGTAGGTGGGCTGCTTCCAGCCCTCCACCTCGACCCGGTCCACGACGCCCTCGTCGGCCATCTCCTCCAGGAGCGGGCGGACCACCTTGATCGGCAGGCGGAAGTAGTCGCCGAGGTCCTTGGCCGTGCCCACACCGTGACCCCGGGCCGCGTGCTCCAGCAGTCCGACCAGGGCCTCGCGGTCGCTCGGCGTGGGACGGGCCAGCACCTCGGGCGGGACGACCGTGGTCGGGTCGCAGTACGCCCGCTCGAAGCTGCCCCGCCGCACCGCGCCGACCCGGCCGACGTAGAAGAGGTGCTCGAGGGCCACCTTGGTGTCGCCCCAGCCCCACCAGGGACCCTTCTTGCGCTCGGACGCATCCAGGTCACCGGCGCTGGCCGGGCCCTCGGCCAGCACGAGGGCGTGCAGCTCCTCGATGAGCTCGGCCCGGTCCTCGACGATGCGCCGCACCCCGCCCCACTGGTGCTCGCCCGCCATCCGCCACCGCATGAGCGGGTGGAGGTCCTTGTGCATCAGCGACGCCTCGTGGCCCCAGTACTCGAAGGCCTCGTGGTCCCGGTAGGCGAAGCGGTCCAGGATCGAGCGGTCGTAGGGCCCCAGCCGGGAGAACAGCGGCAGGTAGTGGCTCCGCACCAGCACGTTGACCGAGTCGATCTGGATCAGGCCGAGGCGCTCGAACACCTTGCGCACGTGGCGCCGGTCGATCCGCCCCGTCGGTCGCTTCTCGCCGAAGCCCCTGGGCGTACAGGTGGAGCCGTCGCGCCTGGTCGGCGGACAACGAGTCAGGACGGGCCACGGCCGGAGGCTACGGACGCCCGACGGAGGCGAACCAGCCACATCCGGACAGCTGATGCCTCACGGCGCGGGCCGCAAGCCGGTGGCCCGGGCCACGAAGTCCACACCCGGGTGCTCCGCTCCGAGGAGGTCGGCGACGGTCGCCAGCAGGAGAGGGGCGTCGATGGCCTCGGCGTCGACCATGGCGGCGAGGTCCACCGCGTCCTTGGGTCGAGCGAAGAACGCCTTGAACACCGCGAGGTCCTCACAGGCCAGCACAGGCAGGTCCTCCACGTCACCGAAGGGGACTCGACGGCACCTCGTCGCGGCCGCCTCGTGGAACGGGTGGTTGGACAGGAACACGTCCACCGGCGTCTCGTCCCACCGAAGGCGGGCCTGACCGTCCCGGCCCAGTTGTCGCCTGGCTGCGCCCGACGCCACGACGCCCTCGGGCACCGCGGCGAGGACGTCATCCAGACGATCGGTGCCGACGAAGACGTTGACATCGATGTCCTGGGTCCCCCTCGGGTCCAGGGTGCAGTAGGCCAGGGCCAAGGCACCGCCGAACGCGTGGGGAAGGTTCCCCGCCGAGAAGCCGTCGTGCAGGGCGACGATCCGCTCGGCCAGACGCAGCGCCATGGGTCAGCGGGCCTCGCGGGCCAGAACGGGAGCCTCGAGCTCACCGTCCCGGCGGTGTGGGAGGTGGTCGACGAGATCCAGCAGGTCGACCAACGCCCGGCCGTTTCGGGCCAGATCCATCTCCCGGGAGGACGGCCAGTGCACGGCCACCGCCAGGCGTCCCCCAGCCGCGCCGACGATGCGCTCGAGGGTCTCGACCCGTGGGTCTCGGCGCCCGCCCTCGACCTCGCAGATCGCCGCCGCCGACGTCCCGGCGAGGGCCGCGAGCTCACGCTGGCTGAGGCCGGCCCGCTCCCGGGCCCGATGCACGAGTTGGGCGACCGTCATGGGATCAGAGTACCAGGGTGTTATCGATTTCGATAACACCCTGGTCAGCGGGCGAGTTGGGCGGCGCCGGTGATGGTGGGGAGGTCGCGGGGGTGCACCGGGCCGGATGACGCGGCGATGACGGCGGGGATGGCGTTGACGATGCGGTTGGCCGCACTGGCGTTGCCGCCGCCGGCCGCACCGGGCTCGCCGGGCTCGGTGCCGTGGACGCTCACCGCAAGGTTCGGGTGGCCCGTGAGCTGCACCCGGTGCTCGCCACCGGGCGAGGTCGACTGCTGCCAGTCGGGGGCGCAGTCGTCGTCGATGCGGGTGATGTGCTCGACCACGAGCCGCGGCCGACCGTCGACGATGCCCTGGATCTCGAAGCGGAACGCGCCCTGGGTCCCGGCCTCGAAGGTGCCCATGCCGGGGACCTCGATGGTCCGCTCCAGCGGGCGGCGCTCCACCTGAATGGTCACCTCGTCGAGGGTCAGCTCGAGCAGATCGGCCAGGACCCGGACCATGGGCGTCCAGACCATGTCCAGGGAGAAGTCGAAGAGCATCAACGGCGTCTCGTCCATGGGACCGCCGAAGCCGATGATCTCGCGGACGACGTCGGGCTGGTCGTAGAGGGCGTAGTTGAAGACCTCCTGGATGCGGATCTCGGTGATCCCGGCCCCGACCCCGCTCACCAGCGCCGGGAGGATGTCGAGCGCCCAGCCCGGATCGACGCCGGAGACGAAGACCGACGAGTCCCCCTCGGCGCACGCCGCCCCGACCACCTCGAGCAGGTCGGGGGGCGCCGACGGCGGGTGCAACAGCGGGTAGAAGGACGTCGAGACGACGTCCTTGCCCGCCCGCAGGCAGGCCAGGAGGTCGGCGAGGGCGTCATCGGGCCGGGTGTCGCCGGTGGCGGTGTAGACGACGGCGTCGACGTCGTCGGCCAGGGCCCGGGCCGGGTCGTCGGTGGCCGCCACTCCCAGCGGGTCGATGAAGGCCAGCTCCCCGGCGTCCCTGCCCACCTTGTCCGGGTTGGCCACCACGGCACCGACGAGCGCCAGGTCCCGGTGGCCCGCCACCGCCCGGATGGCCGGCCGGCCCGCGTTGCCCGTCCCCCACACGACCACGTTGTGCATCGGGCGAAGCTAACGGGTCCCGCCGGGCCCCGGATTGCCGGCGTCGCCCTGCCGGCCGTCGCCGCCGTGCTGCTGGTCCTGGGTGCCCCGCTCTACCGCGTGGCGGGTCGCGGGTAGACAACGGGGGTGAGCACCCGTGACCGCTTCCCCGGACTGTCCGATGGTTGGGCCCGCCTCGACGGCGCGGCCGGGACGCTGATGGTCGACACGGCCATCGACGCCATGGCCGACTTCATGCGATCCCCTGCCGCCAGCAACATGGGCGGCGCGTTCGCCGCCAGCACCGCCTGCGACGAGCTGATGGACGGGGCCCGGGAGACCGTCGGCCGCCTGCTCGGCGTCGGTGACGGGGAGGTCGTCTTCGGCCCCAACTCCACGACCCTGGTGCTGGGGTTCACCCGGGCGCTCGGGCGCGGGCTGGGCCCGGGAGACCGCATCGTGTGCACCCAGCTCGACCACGACAGCAACGTCTCGACCTGGATGGCCATGGCCGAGGACGTCGGGGCCGAGGTCGTCCTCTGGCCGGTCGACGAGACCGGCCACCTCCAGGTCGAGGCCCTGGAGGAGATCCTGGCCGAAGGCGGTGTGGCGTGGGTGGCGGTGACCGGCGCCTCGAACCTCACCGGCGCCGTGCCGCCGATCACCGAGATCGTGGCCGCCTCCCACCGGGCCGGCGCCAAGGTCCACCTCGACGCCGTGGCCCGGGTGCCGCACCTGCGCACCCACCGCGACGAGCTCGGTGTCGACTCCCTCATGTCCTCGGCCTACAAGTGGTTCGGCCCGCACGTCGGGATGCTGGTGCTCAGCGCCGAGCTGTTGGACACCGTGGAGCCGTACCGGGTGCGGCCGGCCGACTACCCCGGCGCCCGCCGCTGGGAGACCGGTACTCCGTCCTTCGAGACGATCGCCGGCGTGGCGGCGGCGGCCGAGTTCCTGATGGAGGACCCCGAGCCCACCGAGCACGAACAGGACCTCCTCGCCCGCCTCGAAGCGGGCCTCGGCGCGCTGCCGGGCGTGACCCTCTACGCCCCGGACCCGGCCGACGAGCGGTCGCCGACCACGATCTTCAACATCGGCGACCGCCACCCCGACGACGTCGCCCGCCACCTCGCCGGACGTCAGGTGGCGGTCTGGTCCGGTGACAGCTACGCCCGCGAGCTCATCGCCGCCCTCGGCCTCACCGCCCGCGGCGGCGCGGTACGGGCCAGCCTCGTCCGCTACAACGACGACGCCGACGTCGACCGCCTCCTGGAAGCCGTCGCCGAGCTCACCTGATCCCTACTCGGCCAGGATGCGTTCGCGCTTGGGGTCGTAGAGGGGGGCGAGGCTGGGCCTCGCGCCGTAGCGGGTGCCGGCCACGTCGATCTCCCAGGTGCCGGCCTCGATCCAGTCCTTGGTGACGCCGTCCTCACAGGCGACCGACCCGAGGCCCACCGAGGCGCCGAGGGTGTGGCCGAAGTCGCCGGCCCGCAGGTAGCCCACCCAGGTGCCGTCCCGGAACACGGGCTCGGTCCCCAGCAGCAACGGCTCGGGGTCCTCCAGCAGGAAGCTCAGGTGGCGCTTGGTGAGGACGCCCGCCGCCTTCTGGGCCACGAGGGCGTCCCGACCGACGAAGTCGGCCTTGTCCCAGCCCACGGTGAAGCCCAGCCCCGCCTCGAGCGGGGTGTCGAGGTTGTCGATGTCGTGGCCGTAGTCCCGGTAGCCCTTCTCCAGCCGGAGGGTGCTCAGGGCGGACAGGCCCGTCGGCACCAGGCCGAACTCGTCGCCCACCGCGAACAGCGCCTCGTAGACCCCGGCGGCCAGGTCGGCGGGCACGTGCAGCTCCCAGCCCAGCTCGCCGAGGTAGGTGACCCGGAGGGCCAGCACCGGGGCGTAGCCCACCTCCACCGGCCGGGCCGACAGGTAGGGGAACGCCTCGTTGGAGAAGTCGTCGGGCGACAGCCGCTGCAGGAGCGCCCGGGAGTTGGGTCCCTGGATCGTGAACAGGGACGTGCCCGAGGTGTGCTCGACCACGTGCGGCGTCGGCGCCGAGATCCCGGATGGCCCGTCGGATCATCCACAGGATCCGGGTCTGGATCACGTCGCTGGTGATGACGTTGTAGTCGTCCGCGGCCCAGCCGGGTGACGGTGAGGTCGGCCTCCATGCCGCCACCGGGGTTGCACCACGGCGTGTAGACGACCTTGCCGACTCCGTGTCGACGTCGGCCGCCGAGAGGTGGTTGAGGACCCGGCAGGCGTCGGGGCCGGTGACCCGGAACTTGGCCATGAGCGACATGTCCATGACGCCGACGGCCTCGCGCACGGCCACGTGCTCGAGGCGGGCCCGCTCGAAGGAGTGGCCTCGCCCGAAGGCCGTCTCGGGCGTGGGGTGGTCCGGCCGTTCCCCCGCCCCGGCGAACCAGAGCGGGAACTCCCAGCCCATGGACACGCCGAAGCTGGCCCCCTGGGCCACGAGCTCGGCGTGGATGGCGCTGCGCCGGATCCCCCGGGCCGACACCGGCTCCCAGTTGGGGAACACCGAGTCGCCGAACAACGCCCCCAGCAGCTCGACCGTGCGGTCGGTGCGGTAGGCCCGGGTGGCCTCGTAGCCGAGGGCCCGGTCGACGTGGTAGTGGGTCACGTCCTGGGGCGCCACGCCCTCGGTCATCCAGTGGGCCATGACGGTGCCGATGCCACCGCCGAGGAGGATGCCCAGCGAGTTCAGGCCGGCGGCCACCCAGAGCCCGTCCACCTCGGGGGTCGGGCCGAGGTGCGGGTGCAGGTTGGTGGTGAAGGACTCCGGGCCGCAGAACAGCTGCTTGATGCCGACGTCCTTCAGGGCGGGGATGCGGTCGATGGCGTCCTCCACGAAGGGGGCCATCCGGTCCCAGTCCGGGTCCAAGGTGGTGAAGGCGGCGGCGTGGGGGATGCCCTCGGGCTTCCACGCCGCCCCCACCGGCTCGAACAGGCCGACCAGCAGGCCACCGCCCTCCTCCCGGTAGTAGCCGTATTTCGCCGGGTCCTCGATGACCGGCAGGTCGCGGTGGCAGCCCTCGAACGGCTCGGTCAGCAGGTAGTAGTGCTCGGCGGCCTGGAGGGGGACGTTCACCCCCGCGGCCGCGGCCAGGTCCCGGGTCCACATGCCGCAGGCCAGGACGACCTGGTCGGCCTCGACGGGCCCCCGGTCGGTGTCCACCCCGGTGACCCGGCCGTCGGTGACCCGCAGCCCGCTGACCCCGACGCCCTGCACGATCCGGGCTCCCCCGTCCCGGGCGCCCCGGGCCATCGACATGGTCACGTCGACGGGGTTGGCCCGACCGTCGTTGGGGTTGTAGATCGCCCCCAGCACGTCGTCCACCCGGGCCATGGGCCACATCTCGGCCACCTCGGCCGCCGAGATCAGGTGGCTCTCGACCCCGAACCCGGTCTGGAAGGCGTGCTCCCGGCGCATGGCCTCCAGCCGCTGGGGCGAGGTGGCCAGGTGGAGGTGACCGATCTTCATGAAGCCGGTGGCGAAGCCGGTCTCGGCCTCCAGGCGCTCGTAGAGGTCCCGGCTGTACTCCGCCATCCACAGCGTGGTCTCGTCGGTGAAGCCCGCCGAGGTGATCAGTCCCGCGGCGTGCCAGGTCGTCCCCGCCGTGAGCTGGTGACGCTCCAACAGCAGGACGTCGCTGACGCCCACCTTGGTCAGGTGGTACGCGATGGACGTGCCGATGACGCCGCCCCCGACGATCACCACCTGCGCCCGTTGCGGGAGATCCCCGGTGCCGTCACTCATCGTGCGGCGAGGTTAGACGGGCCTCGTTCCGTCAGAATGGGGCATGGCGACACGGGGATTCTTCGGCCGGGACCGCGGCGAGCGCGACGAGCGCCTGCCGCCCGGCCAGTACGACGCCGGCAGCTCCTGGCCCGTCCTCACCGCCGAGGTCACCCCCGACCTGTCGACCGACGACTGGACGTTCCGCATCGAGGGCGCGGTCGACACCCCGACCACCTGGACCTGGGACGAGCTCCACGCCCTGCCGGGATCGACCTACGAGGGCGCCATCCACTGCGTGACGACGTGGTCCAAGTTCGACATGACCTGGCGCGGCGTCTCGGTCGACACCCTCCTGGCGGCCGTCGGGGTGCGCCCCGAGGCCCGGTTCGCCGTCGTCTCCTGCCACACCGCCTACACGACCAACCTGCCCCTCGCCGACCTCACCGACGGCAAGGCCTGGGTGGCCTGGGAGGCCGACGGCGAGCCCCTCGACCGCCAGCACGGCGGGCCCGCCCGCCTGCTGGTCCCCCACCTCTACTTCTGGAAGAGCGCCAAGTTCGTGGCCGGCCTCCGCCTGGTCGAGCACGACGAGCCCGGCTTCTGGGAGGTCAACGGCTACCACGACCGGGGCGACCCGTGGCGGGAGCAGCGCTACCAGGGCGACTGAGGTGGCCGGGCCCTGGCAGGCCGCCCGGGTGGTCGCCGTGCGGGACGAGGCGCCCCGGGTCAAGACCTTCCGTCTCGCCCTCGATGCCCCCACCGGCCACCGGGCCGGCCAGCACTACGTCCTGCGCCTGACCGCACCGGACGGCTACACGGCCCAGCGGTCGTATTCGGTGGCGTCGGCGCCCGACGGGGGCCACGAGCTGGAGCTCACCGTCGAGCGCCTCGACGACGGCGAGGTCTCCGGCTACCTCCATGACGTGGTCGAGCTCGGCGACGAGCTGGAGGTCCGCGGGCCCGATCGGCGGCTGGTTCGTGTGGGACGGCGACGCCCCGGCCCTGCTCGTCGGCGGCGGCTCCGGGATCGTGCCCCTCATGGCCATGCTCCGCCTGGCCCGGGCCGCGGGCCGGTCCGACCTCGTGCGCCTGGTGGCGTCCGTCCGGGGCCCGGCCGACCTGTACTACGCCGACGAGCTCCCCGGGCCCGAGGTCACCGTGGTCCACAGCCGGGTCGCGCCACCCGGCACCTCCCGCCCGGCCGGCCGACTGTCCGCGACCGACCTCGTCCCGCTGATCCAGTCCGAAGCCACGGCCTTCGTGTGCGGCTCGACGGGCTTCGCCGACGCGGCGTCGACCCTGCTCGTCGACCTCGGGGTCCCCGCCGACCAGATCCGGGTCGAGCGCTTCGGCGCCACCGGCTGACCGGGGAATCCCGGCGTCCGCACCTGCGTTGGAACAAGCCCATGACCCCTGGCCACACCGTCACCATCGCCCCCGCCGAGCACCACGTCGAGGTCCACGTCGACGGCGAGCTCGTGGCCGCCACGGACCACCCGCTCCTGCTGGAGGAGACCGGCCTGCCCACCCGCTACTACCTGCCCCGCGATGACGTCCGTCTCGAGCAGTTCCGCAAGACCTCGTTCCAGACCACCTGCCCGTTCAAGGGCGAGGCCTCGTACTGGTCCATCGACGTCGGCGGCACGACCCACGACGGGATCGTGTGGAGCTACGAGCAGCCCATTCCCGGGGCCGACGCCATCGCCGGCTACCTCAGCTTCTATCCCGACCGGTCCCAGGTGACCGTCGACGGCGAGCCGCTCGGCTGAGCGACACGCCGCCGATCCCCTCAGACCGCCGCCACCGCACACGCGGAGCTGATGGCGTCGATGTGGGTGTGGTCGGTGCCGCAGCAGCCCCCCAGGACCTTGATCTGGGGGTGCACCGCCCGGATCAGCCGGTAGAGCCCACCCAACTCGACGGGGTCACCCCGGTCGAGCTCTTCTGCGTTGTCCAGCTCGTCGTGGCTCATCCGGGAGGCGTTGGCCCGGATGCCGCCGATGCGACGGGTCCAGGCCTGGGCCGGATCGAGGACCGTGGTGAAGTGGTCCGGATGGGCGCAGTTGACCATGTAGTAGGCGGGGTAGGCCCCCGTGGCGGCGTCCACCGCCTCGATGGCCTGGCCCAGCCCCTCACCACTGGGCAGGGTCCCGTCGGTCTCCACCGTGAAGGAGATGACGACGGGCGTCTCGACCGCCCGCGCCGCCTCGACCACGCCTTGGGCCTCGGTGACGTGGGTCATCGTGATGGCGGTGATCAGGTCGGCGCCGGCGTCGGCGAACGCCCTGGCCTGCAACCCGTGGTAGCTCCGCGCCTCCTCGACGCTCATGAGCTCACCGGGCTGGTACCCGTCGCCCCGGGGGCCGATGCACCCGCTGATGACGACCGGTGACACCGCAGTGGCGTGGACCTGTCGCGTGCCCTCGAGGAGGGTCACGGCGTCCCGGTTGACCCGGATCAGGTCCTCCAGGCTGTAGCCCTGGCGGGCGGCCCAGTCGGTGCTGGCCCGCCACGTCGGCGTCTCCAGGACGATGCCGATCCCGTCGCGCACGGCGATCTCGGCGTACCGGTCGTAGTAGCGGGCCAGGGCCTCCCGACCGGCGTCGTCGTCCACCAGCCCGAAGGCGGCGAAGTCGGGCAGGTCGATGCCGTCGTCGAAGATCAGCGTCGTCTCGAGGCCGCCGTCGGTCAGGAAGACCTCGGCCTCGAGCTGGGGAAGGGTGGTGCGCATGGGGAACCTCCGTGTTCGTGGTGTACGTCCCCAGAGGCGTGATGTCGGCCCTCACGTCGTGAGAACCCCAGTATCTCACCGATCCCGCCCTCGCTCGTTCCCTAATCTCGGGCGGGCATGACAGCGATGATCGGTCGCGCCCGCGAGCTGGAGGAGCTCGTCGACCGCCTGGAGGACCACCGGCTGGTGACGGTCGTGGGCCCCGGTGGCATCGGCAAGACGACCGTCGCCCGCGCCCTGGCCGACCGGCAGGCGGCGGACTTCCCGCTGGGCGCCCACTTCGTGGACCTGACCGCGGTCGACGACGGTGATGCCGTCGGCGGCGCCCTCGCCGCACGGCTCGGCTTCCCCTCGTTCACCGCGCTGCTCGACTCGCCGTCCGAGCAGCCCGCCCTGCTCGTCGTGGACAACTGCGAGCACGTCCTCGACGCCGCGGCCGAGGCGGTCGACGCGCTCCTCGGATCCTGCCAGTCGCCCGTGGTCCTCGCCACCAGCCGCTCCCCGCTCGACCTGCCCGACGAGAGCCTCCTCGTGCTCGGGCCGCTCTCCAGCACCGACGGTGACGACGCCGGGGCGGGCGATGCCGTCCGCTTCTTCCTCGACCGGGCCCGTCACGCCGGCGGCCACGTGCCCGACGACCAGGCCGAGGTGGTCGCCGACCTGTGTCGGGCCCTCGACGGCGTGCCCCTCGCCCTGGAGATCGCGGCCGCCCGCACCCTTGTCCTCACCCCCGCCGAGATCCTGACGCGGCTCGAGGAGCAGGGCGACCTCGACACCCTGGCCCGGCCCCGCTTCCGGGGCTCGGAGCGTCACCGCACCGTGCGCGCCACGATCGAGTGGTCCTACGTCCAGCTCGACGAGGGCAGCCGGCGCCGACTCGACCGGCTCGGCGTCCTCGCCGGGGCCTTCGACGCGGCGGTGGCTCGGGCCGTGGCGGGGGACGCCGACCGGGCCGAGGCCATCGACGGCTTGGAGACCCTCGTCCGAGCCTCGCTCCTCGTCGCCGAGTCCGACGGCGAGACCACCCGGTACCGGTTCCTGCGCACCGTGCGCCTCTTCGCCCTCGAACGCCTCGCCGAACGGGGCGAGACCGAGGAGTCCTGGCGCCGGTTCGTCGACAACTCGATCCTCGCCATGGACGAGGTGATGCCGATGGGCCGGCGGGCCTGGCGTCCCGAGGCCCTCGTCGACCTCCTCGCCCGGGCCGAGGACCTCCTGGCCTGCCTGCGCTGGACCGTGGCCCAGGAACCGACGCCCGCTCGCTCGTTCGCCCTCCTGGCCGGCCTCTGGCCGAGCATCCACCAGAGCCACATGGAAGACGTGGCCGCCCTCGGCGAGGAGGCCCTGGCCCGCTGGCCGGAGGCCGTGGACCCCGGCTGGGCCGACGCCATGGCCACGGTGGCCACCTGCCGACAGCTCCTCGGTCGGCCGGTCGAGGCCATCGAGCTCGCCGAGCAGGCCCAGGCCGCCCGGACCACCACGGCATTGGCCGCCTGCGCCCTCCCCCGGGTCATCGGTCGGGCCCGGGCATCCCTGGGCGACGTCGCCGGTGCGGCCGAGGCCTTCGCCCAGACCAAGGCGGCCGCCGACGAGGTCGGCCTGCAGCCCTTCGCCCGAGAGGCGGTGTCCCTGCAGGCGATCTGCCTGGCCGGGCTCGGACGACGGAGCGAGGCCGAAGGGCTCCTGGCCGGCATGGAAGCCGAGGCCGGACAGTCGGGGGACCAGATGAACGAGCTCTGGGCCCGGGTGGCCTCGGGGTTCCTGTGCCTGCGCGACGCCCCCGCCGACGCCGAACGGACCTTCGAGAGCGTGCTCGGGCCGGCGCGGGCCATCGGCTACGGCACGGGGGTGATCACCGCGCTCCAGGGCCTGTCCCTCGCCCGCTTGGCCACCAGCGACCGGGCATCGGCCCACGCCGCCCTCGTCGACCTCCTGGACGAGATGACCCACGGGGGCGCGGTGGCCGAGCCCCGCAGCGCCATCCGGACCGCGGCCGTCGCCCTCCACGAAGCAGGTGACGGGCTCTGGGCCGACCTGGCGGCGACGGCCGAGGCCCTGCCCGTGATCAGCGCCTTCACCTGGGTGGGCGCCGAGATGTTCCCGCTGCCCCCTGGCGATGGCCGGGCCCTGGCCACCAGCGAGGCGATCAGGCGCGCCCGCCAGGCCCTGGTGGCCGACCCGGGCCCGGTTCCGGTCCCGCCGGACAGCGATCGACCGCCCACCCTGCTCGAGGGACGGTTCGAGCGCTCTGGCGACGCCTGGCTGGTCGACTGGGCGGGACGGGGGCTGACCATGCGCTCCTCCAAGGGCATGCACGACCTGGCCCACCTCCTGGCCGAGCCGGGTCGGGAGGTCCACTGCCTCGAGTTGGCCGGCGCCGGCGTCGAGCAGGCCTCCACCGGCGAGGTCATCGACGAGACAGCCCGCCGCGACCTCGAGCAGCGCATCCGGGACCTCCAGGGCGAGATCGACGAGGCCGAGGCCCACAACGACCACGCCCGGGCCGACCGGGCCCAGGCCGAGTTCGACGCCGTGGTCGAGCACCTGGCCGGCGCCCTCGGCCTCGGCGGTCGGGCCCGTCGCGGCGGCAGCACGGCGGAACGGGCCCGCTCGGCGGTCACCCACCGCATCCGGGCCACCATCCGGCGCCTCAGCGAGGAGCATCCCGACCTCGGACGCCACCTCGCCGTCTCGGTGACCACCGGGGTCTTCTGTCGCTACCAGCCCGAGCGTCCCGTGCACTGGACGACCTGAGCCCTCACGCCGTGAGGGTGGATCTCACGCCTCCGGGGCATGAGCAACACACGAGAACACCATCCCCCCACCGATCACGCCTGGGCCCTGTCCTGGCTGCGACGCCGCTGGGTCCGCACCGACCGGATCCAGCGCCCCCCCGAGTCCGGCGTGGCCACCACCACCTGGACGCTCCCCCGCTAGCGGTACGCGGCGGCCTGGATGGCGTACAGCTCGGCGTACTGGCCGCCCCGGGCCATGAGCTCGTCGTGGGTGCCCACCTCGCTCAGCCGCGGCGCCGTCGAGGACCACGATCAGGTCGGCCATGCGCACGGTGCTGAAGCGGTGCGACACCAGCACGGTGATACGACCGTCGTCGCCTCCCTGGTGCGCCTCGGCCGCGTACCGCTCGAACAGGGCGTGCTCGGTCTCGGCGTCCAGCGCCGCGGTGGGCTCGTCGAGCACGAGGAGGAGGGGCTCGTCGCGCATGAAGCCCCGGGCCAGGGCCAGCTTCTGCCACTGCCCGAAGGACACCTCGACGCCGTCGGGCCAGGTGACCCCGAGCTGGGCGTCCAGGCCGCCCTCCAACTTGGCCACCACGTCCTCGGCCCCGGCCCGGCCCACGGCGACCCCGACCGCACTCCGGTCGTCGACCCGATCGACATCGCCCACCCCGACCGACTGGTGGGCCCGCAGCTCGAAGCGGAAGAAGTCCTGATACGCGCCGGCGAGGCGGTCCCGCCACTCGTCGGCCGGCATGCCCGCCAGCTCGGCCCCGTCCACGAGGATCCGCCCGGACGTCGGCTCGTAGAACTTGGACAGCAGCTTGACCAGCGTCGACTTGCCCGCCCCGTTCTCGCCGACCACGGCCACCACCGACCCGGCGGGCAGGGTCAGGCTCACGTCGACCAGGACCTCCCGCTCGGTGCCGGGATAGGCGAAGCTCACGTGCTCGAGGACGATCCCGTCGGCGAGCCGGTCCGGCACGGCCACGTCGTGGTCCGCGTCCATGGCTGCGGCGTAGTCCTCCAGCCAGGCCAGGCGGCGGGAGCCGTCCATCCAGATGCCCCGGAGGAACCCGATCTCACCCACCGTCGCCGCGATGTAGGCCGACAGGCGCGAGCCCGCGGCCAGGACCAGCAAGCACCTCCGGCGCCGACGCATCCAGACCGGAGGACACGTAGACGATGGCGGCGACGTACCCCGCCCCGAACACCGCCCACCCGAGGGTGTGCCAAACCGCCGAGGCCAGGCGGGTGCGGGACACCGGTCCGTACCAGCCCTCCCAGGCCTCCCGCCGGTCCTGCTGCAGGCGGTCGGCGATGCCGGTGACCCGGACCTCCTTGGCCGGCGCCGCGGTCGTCGCGGTGGCGAAGTGGTGCTCGGCCCGACGGCGGAACGGGGCCCCGGCCTCCTCGGCCTCCCGCTCGACCGCGGGTCGCCAGGACGAGGTGGCCACGGTGGGGACGGCGAAGAGCACGAGCAGGATCGAGGACGGGGCTGACGGCGGCCAGCAGCACCACCGTCACGCCGAGCCGCAGGATCCAGCCCGCGGTCGAGAACACCGACATGTACATGTGGTCCAGGACGAAGACCTGGTCCCGCAGCACCGACAGCCGGTCGATGAGCTCGGGCCGCTCCTGGTGGGCGATGGTCGACACCGACGCCTGCAGCCGGGCCACGTGGGACTCGAGGCCGATGGTGACCTTGTCCCGGAACCGCCGCTGCAGGCGGGTCGACACCGTGGTCAGGATCCAGGTGGACGCTCCTGCGGCGCCGAGCAGGAGGGCGATGACGAGGATGCGGTCCTCGTCCCCGGCGAGCACCGCGTCCGCCAGCGCGGCGAAGCCGATGGCCAGCAGCGCCTCGGGCAGGGCCGCCAGCAGGGTGAGGCCGAAGGCGACGCCCATGAGCGCGGGCTCGTGCTGGTAGCCGATCTTGCAGAGCCGCCACATGGACGACAGCGCCGGCGGGAGGTCGGCGTCCGCCGACGGGCAGCCTCACTGGAGGTCTCAAGGACCACCTCCGCCTCGTCGTCGACCGGCTCGCCGACGGCGAAGCGCTGGGCCTGGAGGTCGAACATCGTGCGGTAGCGGCCGCGCGGCGGCCATGAGCTCGTCGTGGCTGCCCAGCTCGACCACCCGGCCGTGCTCCAGCACGCAGATGCGGTCGGCGTGGCGCACGGTCGAGAAGCGGTGCGACACCAGGATGGTGGTGGCGTGCCGGGTGGCGGCGAGCACCCGGTCGAAGATCTCCGCCTCGCCCCGCACGTCGAGCTGCGCGGTGGGCTCGTCCAGCAGCACCAGGCCCGCACCCTGGCCGACGGCACACAGCGCCCGGGCCAGCGCCACCCGCTGCCACTGCCCGCCCGAGAGGTCGGTGCCGCCCTCGTAGCCCTTGGCCAGGACGGTGTCGAGGTCGGCCAGGTCGGTCGCCCCGGCCTCGGCCAGGGCGGCGAGCACGACCTCGTCGGGCGCCCCGGCGGGCGCGACGTTGTCCCGCAGGGGCAGGTCGAAGCGGATGAAGTCCTGGAACACGGCGGTGATCCGGGAACGCCACCCGTCCACGTCGAGGTCCTTCAGGTCGACCCCGTCGACCTCGATGGTCCCCGCCTGTGGGTCATAGAGCCGGCAGAGCAGCTTGGCCAGGGTGGTCTTGCCCGCCCCGTTCTGGCCCACGATCGCCAGCGAGGTGCCCGCCGGGATCTCGAGGTCGAGGCCGTCGAGGACCGGCGTGTCCGTGCCCGGATAGGCGAAGGTCACGCCCCGCAGCCGGAGCCCCTCTGCGGGACGACCCTCGGCGTCGCCGTCGGCCAGGGGCAGCGCCCCGGCCGGGGCCATGGCGTCCCGTAGGCGGAGGACCGCGGCCACCGGAGCGGCGGCGCCGTCGAGGGCCCAGTTGAGGCCGCCGAAGGCGATGGCCGACGTCGTCAGGGCCGCCTGCGCGTAGGTCACCAGCTGGCCCAGCCCGATCGACCCGTCCCCCGCCGCCACGGCCAGTTGCCAGAACACGACGAGGTTGGCCCCGAGGACGACGACCAGGCTGCTCAGCACCGAGCGCTCACGGAGCTTGGTGGCCTCGTACTGGAGCTCGTGGAGGCGGGTGCGGCGGGCGATGAACCGCTCGAGGGTCCAGTCCACGAGCCCGAACAGCCGGAGCTCCTTGGCCGCGGGCGGGTCCACCGCCAGGCGGTAGGCGTACTCGGCGTCGCGCTGGGCGCGGCGGACCTCGTCGGTGTTGCGGTCCTTCCACACCCCGCTCTCCCGCAGCAACCAGTGGGTGGCCAACCAACCGCCGCCGAGCACGAGCGGGGCCCACCAGGTGAAGGCGAACAGGAGGGCGGCCGACACGAGGCCCATCAACAGCATGGCCAGGCCGTCGGCGATGAAGTCCATCGACATCCGCAACGGCGGCCCCGTCATCCCCCGGTCGAAGTCCCGGGCCACCTGCAGGTCATCGGTGAGGTCGGGATCCTCCAGGTGCCCGATGCCGGGTGGGGCCAGGCAGGTCTCGGTCAGCTGGTCGTACAGCCAGGCCGCCGTGCGGTCCCCGAGGTCGGCGCTGACCGCGGCGTGGATGGGGTTCAGGACCTGCAGCGCGACGAACACCACGCCCATGGCCGCGAGGGGCCCGGCCAGGGAGTCACCGTTCTCGACCGCGGCGATGAGCACACCCATCGTCACCGCCATCGCCGCCGGCAGCACGCCCCGCAGGCCGAGGAGCGCCCACCAGGCGATCGCCAACGGCCGGTCGGCCTTGTGCAGGCTGGTGAAGAACAGCCACTCCTGCCGGTCCCGCCAGGCGCTCATCGCATCCGACCCGCGGACGTGATCACGGGCAGATCGGCGTAGGTGCGGATGCCCGGCGGGGCGGCGACCACCGCAGGGATGGCGTTCACCACCGGCAGGCCCGTGATGAGCATGCCGATGCTGTGGATGTCGGCGGTGGTGAGCGTGGCCAGGTCCTGGCTGGGCCAGATCTCGTAGCGGACCCGGATGTTGGGGTCGCCGTCGATCTCGACCACGTAGGCGTGGGCCACCTCCCAGGCAGGATCCAGGTCGTTGGCCATGACCCAGACCTGCCGGACCTCGATGACGGGCCGGCCCGCCACGACGCCCTCCCACCGGACCTCCATGCCGCCGACCGTTCCGGCCGCAATGGGCCGGCCCGGCAGGTCGAGGTCCCGCGTGGCCAGGGCGAAGTCCACCGTGCACCGGCGCTCGTCCAGATCGATGCCGAGCAACGCCGCCAGCACGTCCAAGCCGTCGGCGAACACGACCGTGGCCTCGGCCACGTCCTCGGCGTGGCCGGGATCGTCGGCCGGTCGACCCCAACCCAGGGCATCCATGTTCGAGTCACTGGCGAAGAGGCTCACGTCCACGGCCTCGGTCACCCGGACGTGGTCGAGTCGCAGGCACACCCCGGCCGACACGGCGGCGAGGAGTTGCGCGTAGCCCGGGTTCATGCCGCTGCCGAAGATGCTGGCCCCACCCGCCACCGTCGCCGTCTCGACGCCGGCCCGGAAGTCCTCTCCCAGGCTGTTGCCGGTGAGGAACTCAGAGCTGGTCACCACGTTCACCCCCGCGCCGAGCAGGCGGGACAGCTCACCGAGATCGGGATGCAGTGGCGTGTAGACGACGCAGTCCGGCTCCAGGGCGAGCAGGGCGTCGACGTCGTCGGTGGCCGTGACCCCGACCGGGTCCAGCCCGACCAGCTCCCCCACGTCCCGCCCGACCTTGTCGGCGCTGTGGGCGAACGCCCCCACCAGCTCGAGCCCCGGATGGTCGAGCACCGCCCGCACCGTCTGGCGGGCCACGTTCCCCGTCGTCCACTGGACGATCCGCAGCGGGCGGTCAGGCGTCGACGACATGCCCCGAACCGTACGCGCCGACGAGACGGGTGTTCACCAGGCTGACCGGGACCCGCGTCAGCCGCGGGCCGGCACAAGGTCGGGTGGACTGGTTCCCATGGTGAGGTCGCGGGCCCGCCGTCGTTGGGGGGCGGGAGTGAGGGGGATGGGCACGACGCGGAGGGTCCGGTCGGGTTGGATCTGGGGTTCGATGTCGCAGTCGTGGATCAAATGGTGGTGGTAGGAGCAGAGGGGGACGAGGTTGTCGAGGTCGGTGTACCCGCCTCGTTCCCAGGGGCGGAGGTGGTGGATCTCGCACCAGTCGAAGTCCATGTCGCAGCCCTCGACCGCACAGGTGGCGTGCATGGCCCGGAGGGCGAGGCGCTGCTGGTAGGTGGCGAGGCGAACGGCGCGGCCCATGTCCACACAGACGCCGTCGGAGTCCAGGACCATGGGGATGATGTCGGCCTCGCAGGCCATGCGGCGGATCTGGCGGGAGGTGAGCTTGGTGCCATCGGCGAGCTCGCAGAACCCCTCACCTTGAGCTGGTCCCGCAGCACCGACATCTCGGTCATGGCCAGGATGACCGGGCGGGCCTTGTGCCTGGTGATCACATCGGCGCCCCGGGAGCGGCGGGCGAGCTCACCGAAGGCGTCGGCCCAGATCTGGCGGGTGGCCCGCCGGGTCTCGGGCCGTAGATCGGCCTTCTTCTCGGCGCGGAGCATGTCGGCGACGATGTCCCGTACCGCCCCGTAGACGATCGAGTCGGTCTCGTCGTCGAGGTCCAGGACCGTGCGGCGCAAACCTTCCTTGGTGCGGGACCGGGTGACCTTCCGGCGCCGGAGTTGGCGTTGGTGGTCGGTCATGCCGACCTCTCGGCGTTCGTCGAGGTCCCGGGCCCAGCCGGCCACCGCGTCACGGAAGTCATCGGCTGCCTTCGTGAGGGCCCAGCCGAGGATCTCCTCGATGTCCTCGAGGAGGTTGTCCCGGTTCGGCGAGTCGGCCTGATCGGCGATGACCCGGACGTGATCGAAGCCGATCCGCCCCTCTCGCAGCGCCTCGAGCACGGTGGGCAGCACGGCGAGGCCCCGGGCCACGGTGAGGCGGGTCCGGGCCGTATACCCGGCGATGCCGGTCTTGACCCGCAGCCAGGCACCCGGGTCCCGGAACCAGTCCACACCCCCCACCCGCAGCTCCTCCACCGTGGCCAGGAGCTCGGCTTCCTCGGCGTCGAGGGCCGCCCGCCGCCGGGCGAGGTCCCGGGCCCGGTCCACGAGCGTGTCGGGGTCGGTCCGGTCGATCTCGGCGAACCGAGCAGTGGCGTCGAACGGAACGAACATCTGTACTTGATTCTAGTGTGTTGCCATGCCTCAGGCAACCTTTTCGCAGCGATTTCTCGTCGTCATCAGTCGCGCTGGCTCGCCGAGTAGTTGCCTGACTCGAGATCGGTGCGGTCCTCCTCCAGCGCCGCCGCCAACGAGCGGCTCAGCACCCGTCGAAGCACCGGAGACGCCAGTCGGGCGAGCCGGCCCGGATCGTGCCGCACCGTGGCCGTGACGACGGTCTCGTCACCATCCGGACGAAAGGCGAACCTGATGGAGCCCCCGTGGAAGGGACCGGCCACGATGCGGTTCACCTGCTCCGACGGGTACTCCGCCGCCGTCCGGTCGAGGACGAACCGCTGTCGCGAGCGCACGGGGCCGACCCGGGTCACCTGCTCGTACTCGCACGAATCCGCCGAGTCCTCCAGGACCCGGAACGTCACACCACGGTGCGGCGCCACCTCCTGGTGATGCGCCACGTCGGCGAACTGCGCCTGCACCTCCGCCAACGGACGCCCGATGCGAACCGACTCGGCGATCTCCCACATGTCGCATCCCCCATGACCACACCGTCGACCCGACCCTGCCACACCGCAGGTCAGCGCGCGGCCGGGGCCGGGTCGACCCGAGTGCGCCGAACCGACGGCAGTGCGGCCGGCCGAACATGCTCGAACTGGGGGACTGAGAACGATGGCAGGGATGGGGGCGTGGGGTCGGGCCGGAGTTGGTCGGGGGCACGCAGAACCGATCGCACCAGGACGGCGCAGCCGACCGCGCCCTACCCGTTCGCTGCGCCGAATCAGCCAGGAAGCCAGCCGGCCCCATCCCAGCGCAGTAAAGCTGCCCACAGCAGTCCAACTGCGCTCAAATCAGGCGAGTCGCGGGCCTAGACCGAACCCAGCGCAGTAAAGCTGCCCACAGCAGTCCAACTGCGCTCGTTTCACAGCGGACCGGCGAGCCGCCCCCGACGACAGGCAGCCCGACCCCACGCCCCATCCCTGCCATCGGTATCGGTCCCCCAGCCCGACGACCGGTCAGAACCCCCCGAGCGGCACGACCCCCGCGGCCTCACGCGGGTGCCGCGCCAGCAGCTCGTCCGCCCAGTCTCCGCGTCCCGTGGCCCGCAGCCGTTCCGCGTACGCGAGCAGGTGCCCCCGCACGTGCCAGGGCCCGCCCTCCTCCAGCACCGTGTCCAGGGGGTCGACACCGGTCGGTGAGGCCGCCAGGCAAGCCTCCCGCCAGGCGGCGAGCTCGGCCTCGGCGGCGGCGCAGACCTCGGGCTCGTCGGCCGCCACGTCGTGCTGCTCGTGCGGGTCGGAGGCCAGGTCGAACAGCATGGGACTCGGGGCAGGCCGTGGAAGCCGTCGTGCGTCGGGTGTGCAGGTAGAGCCAGTCGTCACCGTCCGCGACCGCCCGCTGGGCCGTCCACGCGGCCGTGGGAGAGGACGAGGTGCTCCCGCCCGGCGGGCGCCTCACCGGCGACCAGGGCCGGGGCCAGCGACTCGCCGTCACCGCCCGTCAGGCGGCACGCGGCCGCCCGCCAGCTCGGCGACGGTGGCGGCCACGTCGAGCTGGTAGTGGAGCCCGCCCGCGACCTTCCCGCCCTTCGCGCCCCGACGACGCCCGGCCACCGCAGGACCACCGGTACCGTGGCTGGTGTGTTCGATCGGCCGAAGTGGTGGTCGCAGTAGGTGCCGAGCTCCCCGAGGGTCTCCCCGTGGTCGGCGAGGACACCATCACCGCGGTCTCCTCCAGCACGCCGACGTCGGCCAGGGCGTTCAGCCAGCCGGCCGACGTAGCTCGTCGGCGTACCGGACGCCGGTGTCGTAGCCGTCGAACATGCGCCCGCACGTCACCCATGGCCGTGGCCTCGGTGGGCTGGCGGGGGAAGCCAGGTCCTGGGTCCGGCGAGCACCGAAGCCGACCATCTCCTGGGCCGAGTGCGGGCCGGGGAGCGTCCAGGTGCTCGCGCCCGGACCTCCTCGGTGTACCAAGCCGGCAGCGGCTCGTCGGCGAAGGGGTCCCCGTAGGCCGCCGGGGCCCGGTACGGGGTGTGCGGGTCCCAGAGGTGGACATGGCAGTAACCAGTCCTCGTCACGGCCCCGGCGCTCGACCCAGTCGAGGAAGGCCGCCGACACGACGTCGGCGGTCTCCATGCCCATCTGCCCGACGTTCACGCTCTCGTTGAACCCGGCCAGCCAGTGATACGCCGAGTGGCGTTCGGCGAAGGTGGAGATGGTGGTCGTCCACATCCCGGCCGACCGGAACCGGTTCGCCCAGGACGTCCGCGCCGACGTCGACCAGAACCCGCGGGACGCCCCCTCCCGGAAAGGATCCGCCGCCGCGCCTCCGTGGCCGACGACCCCGTTGCGGATGCCGAACCGCCCGGTGATCAGGGCCGAGCGCGACGGAAGGCAGGGCGTGTCCGAGGCGTACACCTGCTCGAAGCGCACCCCGCCCGCGGCCAGGGCGTCGATGTTGGGTGACGTGTCCCGGTGGTAGCCGTAGCAGCCGAGGTGGTCGGGCCGCAGGGTGTCGATGTCGATGTAGAGCAGGCGCAATGCCGGGCCTCGGGTGCGATCGGTGACGCCGACCTTCTACCAGCCGCGTCAAGCCCGAACGGACCACCGGTTCAGGCGGCCAGGAGGCGCTCCCATGCCGCGGCGCACCCGCTGGCCATGGCCGGGTCCCGGTCGAGCAGCGTGCCGAACTCCCGACGGTCGAAGACGTGCACCTGGACCCCTCGACGGCGACGACCGACGCCGTGCGCGGGGTCCGCGGCTCCAGGAGGGCGATCTCACCGAAGTGGTCCCCCTGACCGAGCAGGGCCACCTCACGATCGTGGCGCCGCACGGCCGCCCGTCCCGCCTCGATGATGAAGAACTCGCACCCGTGCGCCCCCTCGACGGTCAGACGGGTCCCGGCGTCGATGTGCAGGGAGACGCCGAGTCCCTGCTCCGGAGGTCGGCGTCGGCGCCACAGGAGATCGATGTCCATGCCCACGAGTGTGGGGAGGCCCCGTGACCGACGAGCGGCCTGGGTGTTACCACCGCGTGAAGGTGACCTGTCGGTTCGCTATCGGGTGAGGGCCACCAGGCGACTCATGGCCTCGGCCGCGGCATCGAGCGCGCTCGCGGGAGCGCTGGGCCCGGCGAGCACGGTGGCGCCCTCGTAGGCGCTCAGCAGCGTCACGGCCATGGCCCGAGCGTCCGCGGACGACCGGCCCTCGCGCCCGAAGGCGTCGACGATCGGCTCGCTCAGCCGCTCGAAGCTCGACGCGCACGCGCCGAGCACCCGGGGCGCGGGCGTCGGGTCGTCCAGGGCGGGCGTGCCCACCACACAGCCGGCCACGAAGTCCGTGGCCTCCAGCCGGTCGGCCATGAACCCGAACATGCGGTGGATGGCGTCATCGGTGACCCCGTCGGCGAGCAGCGCCTCGAGGAGCTGGGCGATGGCCTCCGCCGTCTCGACGATGGCCGTCGCCGCGATCTCGTCCTTGCCCCCGGGGAAGTGGTGGTAGATCGACCCGAACGGCAGGCCGGTCGCCTCGCTCAGCGCCTTGAGGCCCATCCCGTTGTAGCCGTCCCGCGACAGCAGCTCGGCCGCCTCGTCCCGGATACGGGCCTTCGAGTCGCCCACCCTTCACAGCCGGGCCACCACGAGCTTCATCGGCGGGTCGGACAGCGCGTCGACGGCATCGTCCCAGTCGACCACGGCGCTGGTCACCTTCGTCGGATCGAAGC
This sequence comes from uncultured Microthrixaceae bacterium, assembly GCA_963748285.1. Classification (GTDB taxonomy): domain Bacteria; phylum Actinomycetota; class Acidimicrobiia; order Acidimicrobiales; family DATDAH01; genus DATDAH01. The sequence continues at coordinate 131,204 of CAVVIF010000007.1, read as the reverse complement.
GGCCCGAGGCCACGAGAGAGAGGATCTCGGGGATGTGCGGTCGGGCGTGGGCCCGGCCGGTGTGCAGGGTGCAGCACCTCGAGTACATCTGGAACAGGGGCAGGCTCGGGTCCTCGATGAGCACGGCCACGTTGGTGCACACCCCGTCGAACGCCGTGCTGTTCAGGGCGCAGCGCAGGTGGGCCTCGGCTCCGCCGGCGTTCCACGGTGATCGGGAAGGCACCGACCTTGCGGCGGCGTCGGGTCCTCCTCCACCTCGGCCCCCAACGACCGCGGCGACCGCCAACCGGTCCGGGTCGTCGTCGACGTAGAGCACCCGACCGGCGCCGAGCGCCACCGCCAGACCCGCGGCGTAGAGCCCGATCGAGGGCGGGCCGCCCGGCGCCACCGACCACCAGGACCTCCGCCCCCGGGTCGGCGGCGAGCTGGGGGCCGACCGCCCGGAAGCCGTCCGGGATGTTGTCGCTGGCGCTGGCCAGGGCCACCGCGGTCGATGCCTGCCGGAAGGGGCACGAGCATGGCGTCGGCATGGGGTACGAGGGCGAGGTCGGCCAGGAGCCCACCCCAGGCCAAGGCCGCCCATCGTCCCGAGACCGAAGGTCGACAGCGGTGGGTGGGCGGCACAGTTCCCGGTCCGGCCTCGGCGGCACGGAGCGCAGGCGCCACAGGAGATCTGGAACGGCACGACGACCCGGTCCCCCACCGCGATCGAACTCGACGTCATCGGCCACGGCGACGACGTCAGCCACGCCCTCGTGGCCGAACGGATACGGGCCGTCGAGCGGGTAGAGGCCCTGCAGGACCCCGACGTCGAGGTCGCAGGTGGCGACCGCGACGGGGCGCACGACAGCCGCGCCCGGTGACAGCTCGGGTTCGACGGTCTCCTCCCAGTGCAACGCACCCGGGCCGTCGAGCAGGAGCTGCTGCATCGGCGGCTAGTGAACGGCCGCGGCGGCGGCCTCGCAGAGGGTGGCGAACTCGTCGGCCTCCTCCGCGGTGAGCACGGCGTAGTCGTGCTCGGTCGCCTGGTTGGTCAGCGCCTCGGCCTCGTCCCACTTCGCCGGCAGGTCCTCGGGGATGTCCGTGCCGTCCCAACCGAAGATCGGCGCCATGTGGGGCGAGGCGTGGCAGACGACGGCACCCACGTCCAGGCCCATGGCCGTGACAGCCGCACCGTGGCGAGCCATCCGCAGCTCGCGCAGGGCGTTGAGCTGGTGCAGCGCTGCGGCCTTCGGCTCGGTCGGCACCGGCAGCTCCCGCCAGCCCGCGAACACGGGCGCCCCGCCGACGGAGGCGCGGTCCACGATCTGGCCGGCGAGCTCGGCCAGGCGGGCCCAGTCCACGTCGTCGTCGAGGTGGGCGTCGGCCCAGTTGACGAGGCAACTGGCGAACAGCTCCGCCGCGGCCGCCCGGGACATCACGTCCCGCGAGCCCTCCCACGCCCCGTGCACGACTGTCGGGTTGAAGAAGACGAGGGCGGCGGTGACGACGTCGGCCGACACCTCACCCAGGACCCCACCCCGGCCGGCGCCGTAGAAGTCCATGCCGTTGAACCCGGCGTCGCCCCCGACGGCGTAGGTGGCCCCGTCGAGCATGAAGTTCGAGCTGAGGCCGGTGACGGTCCGGCGGGTGCGCTCGGCGACGGAAGTGCTCATGGTGGTCCCCTTCGTGTCGTACTAGAACGATCGTTCTAGTACGATCACGTCCCGACGGGCAAGGGCCCCGCCCGGCGTGTCGGTCAGGCCAGCGCCGCGACCAGGGCGTCGAGCTCGTCGTCGGTGTTGTAGTAGTGCACCGACGCCCGCACGAGGGCCGGCAGGCCCCGCTCGGGCAGGTCGAAGTGGGCCCAGGCGGCCGGTGACACCGAGGTGTTGATCCCCTGGCCGGTCAGCCCGGCCTTGACCTCGTCGGCCGTCCGGCCCGTCGACGGTGAAGGTCACGATCCCGCCCCGGCGCTCCCCCTTGTCGTGCACCGTGACCCCGTCGACAGCACCCAGCCGCTCCCGCAGGGCCGCACCGAGGGCCTCGATGCGGGACCAGGTCGACTCGGGGCCGAGGGCGAGGGCGTAGTCGACCGCGGCGCCGAGGCCGAGCTTGGTGGCGTGGCTGGTCTCCCAGTTCTCGAACCGGCGGGCATCGTCGCGGATCTCATAGGTGTCGACGCCGGTCCAGGTCGCGGCGTGCAGATCGAGGAACGGCGGCACGAGACGATCGAGCGCCCGGTCGCTGACGTAGAGGAAGCCGGTCCCCCGGGGAGCCCGGAGGTACTTCCGACCCGTGGCCGAGAGCACGTCGCAGCCGATGGCGCTCACGTCGACCGGCACCTGGCCCACGGACTGGCAGGCGTCGAGGACGTAGAAGACGTCGTGGGCGGCGCACAGGGCCCCGACGGCCTCGGCCGGGTTGACCAGCCCACCGTTGGTCGGGACGTGGGTGAGGGCCACCATCGCCGCGCCCGGTCGAGCTCCGCCTCGAGGTGATCGAGGCGAGATCTGGCCGTGCTCGTCGTCGTCCACCAGCACGATCTCGATGCCGAAGCGGTCCCGCAGCTGCAGGAGGGCGATGACGTTGCTGGCGTACTCGGCCCGGGCCGTCAGGACCCGGTCCCCGGGCTGGAACGGATAGCCGTAGACCGCCATGTCCCAGGCGCGGGTGGCGTTCTCGATCAGGGCGATCTGCGTCGGACGCCGCGCCGATCAGCGCCGCGATCGACCCGTACACCGCCTCCTCGCGGTCGGCGGCCTCGGCGGCGGCCTCGTAGCCGCCGATCTCGGCCTCCCGAGCGAGGTGGGCGACGACCGTGTCGACGACGACCCGGGGCGGCAGGGCGGCGCCCGCGTTGTTGAGGTGGATGACGCCCTCGACCCCAGGCGTGTCCCGGCGCACCGCTTCGACCGACCAGTCCATGGGCGGTCACGGTACGGCCCGGCCCCAGGGGACGACCGGTCGGTTCCGGGGCTTCGCCGCCGACGTGCTAGATGTCCTCGCCGTGAGCAGCGACGACAGTGGCGACGGAGCCGACCTCCGGCGAGCGGCTCGACGCCTGCATCGGCCAGCCGGTCGGGCCGGCGTGTACGGCGTCGCCCGGATCCGGTCAACCAGCCGATGATCCGGCACTGGGCCGCCGCCTTCGAGGACGACAACCCGGTCTACGTCGACCCCGAGGCCGCCGCGGCCTCCCGCCACGGCCAGATCGTGGCCCCGCCGCTCATGCTCCAGACCTGGACCATGGCCACGCCCCTGATCCGGGGCATCGGCGACCGAGGCGGCTCGCCGGTCGAGTCCGACCGGTGGGCGGCAGCGCCCATCGCCGTCCTCGACGAGGCCGGCTACACCGCCACCCTCGCCTCCAACTCCGAGTTCGACATCGTCCGCTACCTGCACCTGGGCGAGGTCGTCTCGTCCACCACGGTCATCGACTCCATCTCCGACGAGAAGCAGACCCGCCTCGGCCCCGGGCTACTTCGTCACCTGGGTCACCGACCTACCACGACGAGTCCGGCGAGGTCGTCGGTCGCCAGACTTCCGCATCCTGAAGTTCAAGCCCGGAGGGGCGGCGTGAGCCGTGTCCGCCTCCCCCGACTGGCGCGACCTCGCGGTCGGCGACGAGCTGCCGCCCCTCGCCCTCGAGATCACCGCCACCCACATCGCCGCCGGGGCCATCGCCACCCGGGACTTCATGCCGGTGCACCACGACCGGGACTACGCCCAGGCCCAGGGCGCCCCCGACATCTTCATGAACATCCTCTCCAGCACGGCCCACTGCAGCCGCTGGCTGACCGACTGGGCCGGCCCCGATGCCCTGGTCCGCACACCTGGCCATCCGCCTCGGCGTCCCCCTCATGCCCGGGGCCGACCCTCACCTTCACCGGCACCATCACCGGCCTCGCCGAGGACGGCGACGAGGGCGCGCGTCGAGATCGAGTTCCGGGCCGCCACCGACATGGGGGACCACCTCACCGGGACGGCAGCCGTCACCCTGCCCCTCGACTGAACGCGGTCGCCGGGCCGTCAGGTCCCGCTGAGCTCGGCGACGAGCGGCGCGAAGTCGTGGGCCTTGTCGCCGGGCAGGCAGTGGTACGAGTAGCCCCAGCGCTCCCGTCGCTCCTGCAGCATCTCCCGACCTCGCCCGGGCTGCCCACCAGGGCGAGCGGCGACTGCCGCAACGAGGCCGCGTCCGTGCCGAAGAACGCGGCCACGGCCTCGGTCACCGACGGGTCCTCGGTCAGCTCGGCCGCGGCCAGCCAGGCGTTCAGCTCGATGTCGACGAAGCGGTCGCCCGCACCGTCCCGCACCCAGCCGAACTTCTCGTCGATGCGGTCGGCCAGGGCGTCCTCGGCGGCCGCCTGGTCGATCTCGCCGGAGTGGATCGAGGCGTTCACCCCGACGATGTCCGCGGTCGCGCCGGCCCAGCCGAGGAGCCGGGGGGCGCCGCCACCCACCAGGATCGGCGGCCCACCGGGCGTGTGGGGCTTCGGCTGCCCGTCCAGCTCGGTGACGGTGTAGTGCTCGCCCGCGAAGCTGAACGGACCGTCGGCCCAGAGGCCCTTGAGCACCGCGCAGTGCTCCATGAGGCGACCGACCCGGACCCCGGGACGGTCCATCGGGATGCCCGACCGTTCGTAGTCGGTGTTCTTCCAACCGGCCCCGAGGCCCACCTCCAAGCGGCCCTCGGAGAGGAGGTCGATGGTCGCCAGCTCCTTGGCCAGGAACGCCGGGTGGCGGAAGTCGCAGTCGAAGACCAGCACGCCGACCCTGAGGGTCGTGGTCACCGCGGCGAGGGCCGCCATCGTGGCGATGGGCCCGTGCCCTCGTCGAGGTGGTCGGGGACGAAGACCGTCGAGTAGCCGAGCTGTTCCACCTCCCGGGCGGTGTCGGCCCAGGTCGAGCCGGGGAACGGCTCGTTGAGCTGGACGGCGAAGCGGAGACGGCGGGGGTGGGCCATGGCCGAAGTCTGGCCGACCGGCGCGAGGGCCGCCGCCGGAGGCCGAACCAACCGCCATACTGCGCCGATGCCGCGCCTGGTCCTGCACGCCCCCGAGGCCCAGTCCGGTCACCTTCGTCGAGCTGTTCTTCGACCTGGTCTTCGTGTTCGCCGTGACCCAGGTGACGGTCCTGACGGCCCACGCACCTCGACGCCGGTGGGGTGGGGCGGTCCCTCGTCCTGTTCTGGCTGATCTGGTGGGCCTGGACCCAGTTCACCTGGACGCTGAGCCCGGCCGACACCCAGCACACCGTCGTCCGCGCCTGCACGCTGGCGGCGACCGCGGCGGCCTTCGTCATGGCGGCCTCGGTGCCCCGCGCCTTCGAAGACGATCCGATGTGGTTCGCGGTCCCCTACGTCGTCATCCGCCTCATCGGCCTGGCCTCCAGGTCCGGGTCGACCGCGAGCAGGCGCCGACGAGGACGTGGGCATCTCGATGCCCTGGATCTATGTGTCACTCGTCGGCCTGGCCGTCGTCCTGGTCGGCGCCACTCTGCCGACCCCGGCCCGGACCTGGATCTGGGTGGGGGCGATCGCGTCGACCTGCTGGCCGCCGGCCCTCTCCGGACGGAACGCGGTGTGGGACCTCGACCCGGAGCACTTCAGCGAGCGTCATGGGCTGTTCGTCATCATCGCCCTGGGCGAGTCCCTGATCGTGGCCGGCACCGCGGTGGCCGGCGACGACCGCGACCGCGGACCTCGTCCTCGCCGCCGGGGCCTGCCTGGTCGTCGCCTGCCTGCTCTGGTGGACCTACTTCGGCTGGCTGAAGGAGGCCATGGAGGACGGCTTCGCGGAGGTCCCCGCGGACCGCGTCGGGCCGACGGCCCGCGACGCCTACAGCCTCACCCACTTCCCCCTGATCTGCGGGATCATCGCCTTCGCCGTCGCCGTCGAGGAGATCCTGCCGCCACCCCGAGCGACCGGCCGAGACGGCCGTGATCGTGTCGCTGGTCGTCGGCATCGGCCTGTTCATCGGCGCCTCGGCCTTCGCCTGCTGGCGGATCACCCGGCAGATCCTGACCGCGCGCCTCGTCATCCTCGCGGTGACCCTGGGCGTCGTCGCGCTGCTTGCCGAGGCCGACCCCGTCTGGCCGCTGACCGCGGTGGCGGTCGGCCTGCTCGCCATCGTGGTGACCGAGGAGATCACGGTGCACGAGGAGACGGCGGCCGACGTCCACATCGACTGACCGGCCCGCTGACGCTCCTGGCCGCGGCGGTCCCGTCCCCGATTTAGGGTCGGGCATGGCCTACGCGGACTACACCACGCTGACGATCGTCGTGGACGGCGGCATCGCCCGGGCGACGGTCGACCACCCGCCGATCAACCTGCTGGACCTCGACCTGATCCTGGAGCTGGACCGCTTCGGCCAGGAGGTCGAGGCCGACGACGAGGTCCGGGTCGTGATCCTGGACTCGGCCGATCCCGAGTTCTTCGTGGCCCACGCCGATGTGACCCTCATCCAGGCCCTCCCGACCGACGATCCCGAGGAGGAGTCCCTCGGGGCGTTCCACACGATGGTCGAGCGCTTCCGGACGATGCCCAAGGTGACCATCGCCGTCATCGAGGGCATCGCCCGTGGCGGGGGCAGCGAGCTGGCCCTCGCCTTCGACCTCCGCTTCGCCGGGGAGCGGGCCGTCCTGGCCCAGCCCGAGGTGCTGGTCGGCATCATCCCCGGGGGCGGCGGGACCCAGCGCCTCCCAGGGCTGGTGGGCCGGGGCCGGGCCCTGGAGATCATCCTCGGGGGCGACGACATCGACGCCGTGCTGGCCGAACGTTGGGGCTATGTGAACCGCTCCCTGCGCGACGGCGAGCTCGGGCCCTTCGTCGATGCGCTGGCGCAGCGGATCGCCGGCCTCCCGCCGGGCGTCATCGCCCTGGCCAAGGAGGCGGTCGACACCGCGGCCGGCGACCCTGCGCCGGGCCTCCTCGTGGAGGAGAAGCTCTTCCGCCAGAGCCTCCGCGACCCCGCGGCGGGCGAGCGCATGACCGCCTTCATGGCCGCAGGCGGCCAGACCCGCGAGGTCGAACGCCACGGCTTCCCCGGCGCCTACTGAGGGCGGCGCTCAGCTCGGCTCGTAGAAGATGCGGGCGCCGAACCGCTCGACGCCCGGATGGGTGAGCCGGGCCATCCCCCGCTGCCGGTTGCCCATGGCCGCGATGACCTCGCCGAGGTGGTGCACGGCGTCGGCGTCGGTCACCCGGGTCGGCTCGCCGAACTCGACGAGGCTGATCTCGTCGCCGTAGTCGACGAACAGCGGCACCACCCACGCCCCCGACCTGCAGGCGTTGGCCAGCATGGAGCGGGTCGCCTTGCCGAACGGGTGCATGAAGACGTCGCCGACCTCGTCGCGGGCGTCGCGGGATCCGCCGCCCGCCAACAGGACGATGGTCCCCTGGCTGGAGCCCATCAGGCGCTCGAACTCCCGCCGGGTCCGCTCGTTGGCCGTTCGCCGGAAGATCCTGAGCCGCCGGTCGAGATCGGCCTCGGTGACCACCCCCTCGTCCAGGACCTCGCTGCCGCTGACCGGGAAGGTCTTCAGGACGCCGCCGACCTTGCGCAGGATGTCGTCGATCACGCTGCGCTCCCCGAGTCGGAGGTAGCCCAGGAGCCGCCCGATCATGAGGGTGATGTGGTGCTCCAGGCGGTCGACGCCCTCGGCCTGAGCCGCCCGGTGGAGGTAGCCGAGGGTGAAGCCCTGGTCCTGGAGCTCGAGGTGGTTGCTGGGGAAGATGAACGTCTCCCCCGACCGCACCCGCTTGAAGAGGTCCTGACCGCGGGCGAAGTCGACGAAGGCCTCGGTGAGGGCCGGCACCTGCTCACCGTGGAGCAGGTCGAGCAGCCCCAGCACCTCCTCCTGCTCGGTCCCGCTGTACGGGTTCGGGGCGAGGAAGACCGCACCGTGGTCGATGGCGTCGGGCGTCGGCCCGGACTGCATGACCTCACGGTCGATGACATCGAAGAGGGCGCCGGCCTCGGTGGCCACGACCTGCTCGGCCAGCCGGTACATCTGCTCGTCGATGTGGGCCTGCACGTCGATCCAGCCCCGGAACCGGTCGAACAGCCCGTCGCCCTCGTCGCCGTCCAGTGGTTCGGCGTCTCGTCCGGTCATGCGAAGTCCACCTCCGCCGCCTCGACGACGGCGGCGGTCCGGTCGGGGGCGGTCTGCCAGGTCCAGTACATGTTCGTGTGGGCGATCACCTTGTCGGCCGGAGGCAGGCCGTACTCGCTGAAGTCCTCGGTGGAGTGGGCGTCGGCGACCAGCACCGTGTCGTAGCCCCTCGTGAAGGCGCCGTGGAGGGTCGCCCGGACGCAGGCGTCGGTCTGGGTGCCGGTGACCACGACCCGCCCCACGCGCCGGGCGGCCAGCTCGGACTCGAGGGTCGTGGCCTCGAAGGCGTCGCCGTGGTGCTTGTGCACGACGGGCTCCTCGTCCCCCCGCGGCAGCTCCGCCACGTACTCCCAGCCCTCGCTGCCCTCCACGATCTGGTCGTCGGCGTGCTGGATCCAGACCACGGGCACCTGCTCGGCCCGCGCTCGGTCGACGAGGGAGCTGATGGTCCCGATGACGGCGTCGCGTTCGTGGACGTCGGCCACGACGGCGTTCTGGACGTCGATCACCAGGAGGGCGGTGTGGGGACGATCGGCGAGGTTCGTCATCCCGACGTTCTACCCCCGCCCGTCAGGCGGCCGCAGCCTCCAGGGCCTGGCGGACGGCGGCCAAGGCCGCGGGCAGCTCGTCGACCGACACCAGGCCGAAGCCCAGGAGCAGGCCGGCGGGGGTGCCCGGCAGGGTGATGCACTCGGCGTAGCTGCTGAGCGCCACGCCTCGACGACGGGCCCGGACCGTGACCGCGGCCTCCGTGACGCCGTCCGGCAGCAGCGCGGACACGTGGAGACCGGCGTGGTTGGTCGGGCCGGGCCGGAGCAGGCCGGCGGCACAGGTCTTCTCGACGAAGCGGGTCACCACGTCGTGGCGCTCCCGGTAGATCCGTCGGGTCCGGCGGAGGTGGCGTTCGAGGCGGCCTTCGGTGATGAACCGGTGCAGGGCCTGCTGGGTGAGGGCGGGCGGCTGCACGTCGATCAGCTCCCGCCAGGCGATCACCGCTTCGACCAGCGAGCCGGGCACGACGAGGAAGCCGAGGCGCAGCGAGGCCACCAGGTTCTTGGCGAACGTCCCGACGTAGAGGACCCGACCGGCGCGGTCGAGCCGGTGCAGCGGCTCGAGCGGGCGGTCCGAGTGGCGGTGCTCGGAGTCGTAGTCGTCCTCGATGACGGCGGCGTCGTGGGTCTCGACGAACTCGAGCAGGGCCCGCCGCCGGGCCAGGCTCATGGTCGCCCCCGTCGGTGACTGGTGCGAGGGGGTGGTGTAGATCATCCGGACGTCGGCCGGCACCTGGTCGACGACCAGGCCCTCGTGGTCGACCGGCACCGCGGTCACGCGCAGGCCCGCCGCGAGCCAGGCCTGGCGGATGGAGGGGTACCCCGGCTCCTCGACGGCCACGTGGTCGCCGGCGCGGAGCAGGACCCGGGTGACCAGGTCGACAGCCTGCTGCGCGCCGGCCGTCACGATGACGTGCTCCGGCGGGGCCTCCACCCCCCGCGACCGTCCGACCCAGTGGGCCAGGGCCCGGCGCAGGTCGAGCATCCCCGCGGGGTCGCCGTAGCTCTCCGGAGGCTGTTGCAGGACGGCCGTGACGCACTGTCGCCACTCGACGAGGGGGAAGAGCGCGGGGTCGGTCCGGCCGCTCCGGAGGTCGAAGCCGCCGTCGACGGGGGCCTGCGCAGGCGGCCGCCGCCGCATCGGCACCACGGGCCGCAGGACCGACGCCACGGGGGCCGCGCCCTGCGGGACGGCGGTCCCGCACACGAAGGTCCCCCCACCGGCCCGGCCCTCGAGATAGCCCTCGGCCACCAGGCGGCCGTACACGGTGGTGACGGTCTGGCGGGAGACCCCCAGCTGCTCGGCCAGCTCCCGGGTGGGCGGCAGGCGGTCGCCGACCGCCAGGCGGCCCGAGGTCACCGCCGCCCGGATCTGCTCGAACAGGGCCGCCGACACCCCGCGGCGCTGGCCGGGCTCCAGGTAGAGGTCCATCCGTTCGCAGTCTGGCGGGTGGTGGTCCGTTTGACCACGCCCGTAGGTCCGGATCCGGCCAGACCAATCCGCCGGAGAAGAGGACAATCGTGGAAGTGGCTCCGGCGGCATTTGGTCTGGTGAAGATACCCAAACTTGGAGCTTTCTCACAGACCAATGGCGCCGTACGTTGGTCCCACCACGAACCAAGGCCCTGAGAGGAACAGACCATGCGCAAGCTCACCCCCTTCCGTCGGAACCGGACCGTCGCCGGCAGCCCGGTCGACCTGGCCGCCGTCGGCCGGACCGTCGCCGAGCACGGCCCCGCCGCCGCTCGCCGGCCGCTGGCCGAGGTGCATCGCCAGGCCAAGGCCATCGGGGTCAGCCCGGCGGTCGTCGACCTGCTGATCGACCCCACGGTCCCCGACGTCGTCCGGGCCCGGGCGCTGGCCCACGTCAGCGCCGACCTCACCCGCCACCCCACGGGTCGCTCCCGTCGGGCCGCCTGAACCGTCGCCGGCCGTGACGGGCACGGTGGATCAGGCGGCGAGCAGGATCTCCTCGAGGTGGTCCAGGGCCTGGCGGGCGTAGCCCTGCCACACGAGGCCGAACACCGGCAGGACGAGGGCCGCGGCGCCGGACTCGGGGTGGATCGTCCAGGACCACGTGATGCGGCAGCCCGTGCCGACGGCCTCGAAGGCCCAGGCGCCGTCGACCCGGTCGACCAGCGAGCCCAGCGGACCGGCGATCTCGGTCAGCTCGTAGGTGAACACGTTTGGTTCGTCGAGGGTCACCAAGCGCTCGGACACCGACCCCCCGTCGGACATGTGGATGGTCCGCACCTGGCCGACCGTCCCCCACTCCCCGTCCTGGTCGGTCGAGGTGATCGGCGGGATCGGGCCGAAGCGACGGTTGAACAGCTCGGCCAGGGGCGTGACGAGGGTGACGCGGAACGCCTGGTCCAGCGCAACGGGGAACGTCCGGGAGCGGGTGACGGTGTGGGGGCGGGCCATGGGGGGATGCTCGCCGCGACCGGGCGCCGCGGCAACCTCGTCGGTCAGGCGCTGGCGTCCTCGGCGGGCGCACTGACCATCCACGGGGTGCCGAAGCGGTCGACGCACATGCCGAAGGCAGGCGAGAAGAAGGTCGGCATCAGGTCCTGGGTGACGGTGCCGCCTTCGGCCAGGGCGGTGAAGACCCGGCCGGCGTCGTCCGCATCGGCGGCCGTGTAGCTCACCATCATCCCCTGCACCGGACCGAAATCGTCAGTGGTCGGGTCGTCCGACGCCATCAGCAGGAAGTTCTCAGCCACCAACGCGGCGTGGATGATCATGTCGGCCTGCTCGGGCGGCACGTCGTCGGCATCGGGCGTGTCGGCCATGGTCAGCAGCGTCAGCTCGCCGCCGAAGATCTCCTCGTAGCGGGTGAACGCGTCGCGGCAGTTGCCGCCGAAGAACAGATAGGGGTGAAAGGACATCGTTCCTCCTCGTGGGCCACGGACATCGTGTCCCACAGCTCGGACCTCGGCCAGCGCGGGAACTCATCGGGAGTCCGCCGGACTTGCGCGGCATCGGCGGGGGCAGCCAGCCTCGCCCCCGTGACCGACGTCCCGAGCCTCGACGCGTCGGTGCCCGGTCGGTTCGGGATCGCGGGCCGGGTCGACGACCTCGGCCTGCACCTGGCGCTCAGGACCCAGCCGGAGGTCCTCCACCACGGGGTGGTGCGGGCCAGCGTGCTGGCGTACGCCGTGGATGCCTGCGCCGGCATCGCGGTCGACGACGACCCCGACGTGTGGACGCTCACCACCGATCTCTCGTTCCGGATGCGACCCGTGCCCGCGCCGGAGGTCGCCGAAGCCACGTGCACCATCGTGCGCCGGGGTCGGCGGTCGGTCACCTCGACCTTCGAGGTGCTCGGGGGCGACGGCACCGCCGTGGCCTCCGGGGCCATCGGCTTCGCCGCCGTGCCCCGCCGTGACGGCGATCCGCCGAAACCCCACTTCCCACCGGAGGTGGCGGCTCAGATGTTCACCGGCCGGTCCACGCTCACCGAGCCGCTGCGGGAAGCCGCCGGCATCGAGGTGCTCGACGCCGGCGCCGGTGTGGTCGAGGTCGCCGTGACCCCCGAGCTGCGAAACCCGGCCGGGACCCTGCAGGGGGCGATGGTCGCCTTGGTGGCCGAGGTGGCGGCCGAGGAGATGGCGGCGACCAGGACCGATGCCCCGATGGTGGTGACCGAGCTCGATCTTCGCTACCTCGCCCAAGCTCCGGTCGGCCCGGTGCGCACCCGGACCCGGCCCCTCGGCCCCGCCGCCGGCGACCCGATGCAGATCGAGCTGATCGACCTCTCCAACGACCGGCTCACGACCCTCGTCTACGCCCGGGCCACGGTCCTGGACTGAGTCGCCGGCCATCGCTCCTCGTGGCACGCACGGTCCAGGCGGTGCAGTCTGTTCAGGTGACGCCCGACGCCACCAGCGGCGAGGACGACCGGGGGGCTCCTGCGCCTCGCCTCACGCTCCTGCAGCGCCGCGCGCTCAAGGGGCTCGTCAAGGAGGCCCGCAAGCGTCCGGGCGAGCCGTTGTCGCCCGAGGACTGGGAGTCGTACTGGCGGTTCTCAGCCCAGCCGAGCGTGCAGGCCTTCAAACGGGTCCTGCGGGCCCTGCCGAGCTCACCGCGGTGCGGCTTCTGCGGTGCGCCTTTCGGCGGTGTCGGGGGCCGGCTGGTACGACCGCTGGGCTACCAGCCGTCCCGCAAGAACCCGAACATCTGCTCGACTTGCGTCGAGCTGGCACCTCCCGGTGGGACCACGATCGAGGTGGGCGTGCTGTTCGCCGACCTGCGGGGGTTCACCTCCGACTCCGAGCACCGCTCACCGCAAGAGACGAGTGCGGAGCTCCGGCGGTTCTACGCCCACGCCGAGAAGGTCCTTTTCCCCGAGGCCCTGATCGACAAGGTGATCGGCGACGAGGTCATGGCGCTGTACGTGCCGCCCTTCGTCCTGCCCGACGCCACGCAGGTGGACGACCGGGTCCGGCAACACATCGCCCACGTCATGGTCGACCACGCGAGAGCGCTCCTCGAGCGGGTCGGGTACGGCTCGACGAACGGCCCGGAGCTCGCGGTCGGGATGGGGCTGGACTTCGGCGAGGTGTTCATCGGCAACATCGGCGACCGCGCCCTCCAGGACTTCACGGCCGTCGGTGACGTGATCAACACGGCGTCCCGCCTCCAGGCCCACGCCAATGCCGGCGAGGTCGTGCTCTCCGAACGCCTCGCGTCGTCGCTCCCCGACCCGGTCGGCGAGCCCGAGCTGCTCACGCTCAAGGGGAAGCCGGAGCCCTTCCCCGCCCGCCGCGTGCGGTGGTTCCCCGCGCCCGTGTAGGCGCTCGCCCCCCCCAGACCGACACGTAAGATGCCCCCCGTCATGGCGCTGTCGAACCGACTGGCGGAGATCGTCGACGCCCTGCCTCTCCGCCCCGGGCTCCGCGTCATCGAGATCGGGTGCGGGCCGGGAGCCGCCGCTCGAGAGGTCGCCGCTCGGGTCGGCCCCGACGGGCACGTGCTCGCCGTGGACCGGTCGGCCAAGGCGATCGCCCAGGTCGCCGAAACGGCCGCTGACCTGATTGCCGCCGGTCGGCTGTCGACACGCCGGTCGGCCGCCGAGGACTTCGTCTTGGACCCGGGCGAGGACCGCTATGACCTCGCGTTCGCCGTGCGGGTCGGCGCCTTCGACGGGCGTCATCCCGCCTCGGGGACGCAGGCGCTCGAGCGCCTCGGCCACGCCCTCGTACCGGGCGGGCGCCTGTTCATCGACGGCGGCGACCCCCTGCAGGAGATCCCGGTGCCGCATCGGCCCTGACCCTTCCAACCGTGATCGAGCGACTGGCCCCGGCGGGCTGGTTGGCGATGCCGGCGATGTGCTCGGCCAGCTCAACCGCCTCCGCAGCCGCCGCGGTGTCGAAGGGCGCCTTTGCGGACGTCCTCCGGCCAGTCGTCGACGGCCTGTGACGCCCAGCTGACCCAGTGGGCGAGCATCCCGTAGAAGTCGGTCAGGAAGCGGCCCGTGAGTTGGTTGAGCGCAGCGCACACGACATGTGGTGACACGAGCGTCGGGGCGGCTCACATCCTGACCGTCGAACGGGGCTGAGCGGTGTGCAGTACGAAGGGTGGATCTCGCGCTCGCTGCACAGCCTCCTGCCCCCCGACCGACGCCGGCGCGCACCATCGCGAACGAAGCGACCTACGAAGGAGGCGTGATGTACCTCACTGCCCGACGGCTCTTCACGGGACGAACGAGCGAGCTGCTCGAGGACCGGGTGCTCGAGATCGAGGACGGCCGTATCGCGACCATCCAACGCCGCGACTCGCTTCCGCGGAGCGCCGAGATCGTCGACCTCGGCGACGCGACGTTGCTGCCAGGGCTCATCGACGTCCACCAGCACCTGGCCTTCGATGCGTCGACCGACCCCGTGGCCCAGCTGGATGCCGACGATGACCTCACGCTGCTGTTGCGCATGCGGCTCGCCGCGCAGCTGGCCCTTGCCGTGGGCATCACGACCATCCGAGACCTCGGCGACCGCAACTACCTCTCCCTCACCCTGCGCGACTGGTTCCTCGACGGCAACGAGGTCGGGCCCCGCATCGTCGCATCCGGCCCGCCGATCACCACACCCCGCGGGCACTGCTGGTTCCTGGGCGGCGAGGCCGAGGGCGCCGACGGCATGCGCCAGGCGGTGCGAGAGCGGGTGGCCCGCGGCGTGGACGTGATCAAGGTGATGGCCAGCGGCGGCAACATGACCCCGACCGTCGGTCCGCACGAGTCCCAACTCGGACGAGCCGAGCTCACCGTGGTGGTTGAGGAAGCACACGCCGCCGGGCTGCCCATGGCCGTGCACGCCCACGGCGGCCAGGCCGTGGCGGACGCGCTCGCCGTCGGTGCGGACTCGATCGAGCACTGCACCTTCTTCAGCGCCGACGGCGTCGACGCCGACCCCGAGGTCCTCCAACAGCTCGCGGCGGGCAGCTGTGTGATTTCGATGACCGCGGCGGTCGTGCCCGGTGCCGCCCCCATCTACCCGGCGATGCGCGAACGGCTCGCCGCCATCCTGGACAACCACGCCACGCTCTACCGTGCCGGCGCCCGCATCGTGTGCAGCAGCGACGCCGGTGTCGGCCCGAACAAGCCCCACACTGCACTTCCCCACGGTGTCACCGCGTTCCTGTCGTCGATCGGCATGAGCAATGCCGAAGCGATCACGAACGTCACCGCCTTCGCCGCCGAGGTCTGCGGCATCGCCGAGCGGGCCGGCACCATCGAGGTCGGCAAGGACGCCGACATCCTCGCCGTGGCCGGCAACCCCCTCGATGACCTTGCGGCCATCCACGACGTCGCGGCCGTGTTCGCACGTGGCCAGCAGGCGGTGCCGGTGACGGCAAAGGCTGGCTGACGGATCACCTTTCGGGTCATGAGCCCGCACAGAGGTCCAGGCCGTGTGCGGCCGTCGCTTGTCCTGATAGGCCGTGCCCGTGGTGACGCGTCAGCGCCCACGAACGCGCGGGCAGCCGGTACTCGCCCCGGCGTGACGAACGCATGTCCCAGCGCCGTCTGTGACAATGGCACCCTCTGACACGCACGCGGGCCGTGACGATCTTGTTCTGCGATCTCGTCGCGTCCACCGAGCGGCGAGCCCGCCTGGGCGACGATCGCTTCGACGACTTCACGGCGGACTTCCTGGACGCCCTGCGCTCCACCGTCGCCGACGCGAACGGCCGCGAAGTGAAGTCTGCAGGCGACGGTCTGATGGTCGTCTTCCCCGACAGCGTGGCCGACGCAATCGTCTGCGCCACCGCCATGCACCGCGTCCTGGCGGCGCTCGACCCGGAAGATCCGGCGCGGCTCCGGATCGGCATCAGCACGGGCGAGCTCGCGGAAAACGACGGCGACTACCAAGGCATGCCGATCGTCGAGGCCGCTCGCCTGGAAGCCGCGGCGGCTCCCGGGCAGACGCTCACGACCGCGGTGGTGCGTGCCCTCGTCGGGACGCGTGGCGGGTTGCAGTTCCGCGATGTCGGCGCGCTCACGCTCAAGGGGCTTCCTGCGCCGCTCCCCACGTGCGAAGTCATCGACGTCGATGCGCCGCCGCCCGCGCCGCCGGTCGGCGCGGTCCCCGGGCGTCGCCGAGCCTCCACCCGCCGTCGAAGCACGGGGGTGATGGTCGCGACGGCCCTGGCCGTACTCGTCGGCCTGCTCGTCGTTCGCCTCGCCATGAACGACGACGGCGGTGCGGAAGCCGCCCACGACCCGGCCGGTGTCACGCCTCCGTCGGGGTACACGCCGCGCGTGGAGCCGAGGCCCTGCCCGGACGACCTCGCCGCCATCGACGCCGAGGTGACATGCAGCGATCTCGTGGTGCCGCAGGACCGGTCACAGCCCGACGGCCGCCAGGTGCGGTTGCTCGTCACCCGCGCACCGGCGCGCACGTCCGCCACCGGCGTCGTCCCCACCATCGACGTGTGCGGATGTGAGAACCCGGCCAACTCCGTCGCCCGTGATCACGCGGAGCTCATCCACGTCGCGACCCGCGGCTTCCCGGGCAGCGACCCGGTGCTCGAGTGTCCAGAGGCGACCGCCGCTCGACAGCGAGGGCTCACGGAGCCGTCGTCCGACCGAGCCGCGGAGAGGGCGGTCGCGGACGCGCTGGAAGGGTGTCACGACCGCCTCGTGACGGCGGGTGTCGATCCGTCCCAGTACAACTTCCCCCAGGCCGCGCTCGACGTCACCGATCTGATGGTCGCGCTGGATCTGGATCGCGCCGACTTCCTCGCACACGGCGACACCGACTTCATCGTCTTCGACGTCGCCCGTCGGGCGCCGGGCGCCGTCCGGAGCATCACCCTCAACAACCCGCCGCCGCCGGGGGATTCGCCGTTCAGCGAGCCGACCACCGACTTCGAAGGGGCGTTCCGCCGGTACACGGATCTCTGCGAGGAAGATCCTGTGTGCGCAGGGGGGTACCCGGATCTGCTCGCAACGTGGAGGGAGTCCTTCGACAGGCTGCAGGCCACACCTGTGCGGGTGGACGGTCGCAATCCCGATGACGACACGGCCGCGCCCATCCCGATGCTCATCGACGGCAATCGCGCCGCGGACTCGTTGCGCTACGCCCTCGGCGACTCGGCCACGTACGCGTTCATTCCGCCCCTGCTCGCCGAGACGACACCGGACGCCATCGTCACCGACACGCTGCTCCAGCGCGACCCGTTGCTCTGGCGCGACGACGCACCCTGGGGAGCCATCGCGTCGTACGTCTGCTCGTACCACATCCACACGACGGACCCGCATGCCCTGGCCCTTGCCGCCCGGACGTGGCCGGAGTTCCGGGGCGATGCGGCCACCCACTGGACAACCTGGTGCGCCAGCTGGGACGTGCCCGATGTGTCGTCGGTCGTATCCGTCGACTTCTCCACGCCGATCCCGGTGTTCATCTTCCGCGGCGACCTGTCGCCCGACGGTTCTGCAGACTGGGTGCAGGCGCTCCTGCGGGGGCTGCCGAACGGGCAGGCGGCGATCTTCCCCACGATGGGAGAGGACCTCCTGTTCAGTGGCCCCGCCTGCCTCAGCGACCTGCGCCGACAGTTCCTCGCCCATCCCGACGCCCGGTTGCCGATCGACGCCTGCGTCGCCCAGTCGCCGCCGATCCCGTTCACGGGAGCAGGCTGACGGGATCCCCGACCTCATGGACGACGAAGGCCCCCCCATCGAGGGGCCTTCTGCGACTTGGTGGCCTCAGCGGGAGCTCGTGCTCGTCGAGGCCGGTTGCCGGCGGAGGTACTCGAGCTTGTCCGGGTTGAGGATCGCCTGGACCTCCCGGATCTCGCCGCCCCGGACGTCGACGGTGAGCAGCAGGTACTGCGGTCCGAACCAGAGCAGTGCCGCCGGCTGTCCGTTGACCTCGATCCGCTCTGCCATCTCGACTCGGCCGTGGCGGCGCAGCGCGTTGTAGAACGAGATGACCCGGTCGGCCCCCACGACGGGACGGCGGGCGGCCCGCACCTTGCCGCCGCCATCGCTGTAGGCCACGGCGTCCGCCGCGAGGACGTCCCGCACCTGGTCGAGGTCACCGGCCTCGAGGGCGCCGAGGAACCGCTCGAACAGGGCCTCGTGGGCCGCGTTCTCCGACTCATGGCGCCGGTGGTCTTCGCCGAGGTGGGATCGGGCCCGGTGGAGGTGCTGGCGCGGCTCTCGCTGGTGATGTCGAGGACATCCGCGATCTCGGCGTGGGGGACGTCGAAGGCCTCGTGGAGCACGAAGACGGCACGCTCCGGCGGCGTGAGCTGCTCCATCATGCGCAGCGTCGCCAAGGACACCGACTCCCGCCGCTCCACCGTGTCCAGTGGGTCCAGCGGTGGCCGTTCGGTGAGGATCGGCTCGGGGAGCCAAGGTCCGACGTAGCGCTCGCGGGTGACCCGAGCCGACCGGAGCTGATCGAGGGCCCGCCGGGTGACCATCGTGGTCAGAAAGGCCGCCGGCTCACGGATCTGCGCCCGGTCGATGTCGAGCCACCTCACCATGGCGTCCTCGATGACATCCTCGGCGTCCCACATGCTGCCGAGCATCCGGTAGGCGATCCCGAGCAGCCGGGGACGGTGCTCCAGGAACTCACGGGCCAGCGCCTCCGGGTCCGGTTCACGATCCGCCATGACGACCTCCGCCTGGGAG
This sequence comes from uncultured Microthrixaceae bacterium, assembly GCA_963748285.1. Taxonomy (GTDB): domain Bacteria; phylum Actinomycetota; class Acidimicrobiia; order Acidimicrobiales; family DATDAH01; genus DATDAH01. The sequence continues at coordinate 112,425 of CAVVIF010000007.1, read as the reverse complement.
TTGTCCCCAGTGCAGACCATGACGTCCCGGTTGGCAAGGGCGGCGCCGAGGCCGGCGTCAGGCGGCACGGCGCTGCCGCAGCTCGTCGACGACGAACCGCCACCCCTCCCAGGCGCTCGGGAGGCGAGGCTGCCAGCCCGTCACCTCCTGGAACCGCGCCCCGCTGACCCGCTGCGACCGCAGCATCATGGCGAAGTCCGGCGGGAGCTCCAGGTCCGTCAGCAGCAGGTCCACCGGGCCGGTGCCGAGCGCCGCCGCCAGCGCCTCGGCGTGCTCGGCCCGCGGCAGCGGGCGATCGTCGACGACGTTGAAGACACCACTTGGCGCTCCCAGGGCGGCGACGACCGCGGACGCCGCATCGTCGGTCGTCACCGACGTCCAGTACGCGTCCGCCGGGCCGGGCAGGGCGAAGACGCCGCCCTCGGCGGCCTGGATCGTCTCCTCCGTGTGGGCGCTGTCGAACCCGTAGAAGCCTCCGAAGCGGAGCGCGACCCCCACGCCGCCGAGCTCGGCGAAGCGCGCCGCCTCGGCCTCGGCCACCAGGGCCGCCTCGGTGACCCGGGTGGGGTCGACCGGGGCCGACTCGTCCAGGAGGTGGTCGCCCCCGTCGGCGTACAGGAACGTGATCGACTCCTGGATGTAGCGGTCGGCGTCGGCCTCGAGCGCGGCGTCCACCAGGTTCCGTGAGCCGTCCCGCCGGATCCGGTCGTTCTCGTCCCAGGCCGACAGCCGGCCTGCCTGCTCCCCGGTGGGGATCGCGGTGGCCAGGTTGACGACCACGTCGTGTCCGGCGACCGCGGCGGCCAGCGCCTCCCGGTCGAACAGGCTCAACTGCACCGGGGTGGCGCCGGCCTCCTGGACCTGCCTGGCCTTCTGTGCGGTGCGGGCGACGCCCGTGACCTCGGCGCCCGTGGCCAGCAGTCGGGCGACGGTCCGACGGCCGACGACGCCGGTCGCTCCCGTGACGAAGATCTTCATGTCGGTCTCCTGTCGATGGTTGTCACCTCGCATGACGGGGCACGGGTCCGGGATGTGACAGTCACGTCCTGTCACACCGGACGGCGCGAGATCGTCATGTTCGTGACCCTGCAGAAGGAGGCACCGTCATGAACCTGACCCTCTGGATCGTCGCCGGTCTGCTGGCCACCGTCTTCGCCGCCGGTGGCGTGGCCAAGCTGGTCATCCCCAAGGAGAAGTTGGCCACGGCCCCCGGCGGGGGGTGGATCGACGACTTCAGCCCGGGTGCCGTCAAGGCGCTCGGGATCGTCGACCTCCTCATCGCCGCCGGCCTGGTCCTGCCCGCCGCACTCGGCATCGCACCGGTCCTGGTCCCGATGGCTGCGGTCGGCACGGTGTCCCTGATGATCGGCGCGGTCATCGTCCGCCTCCGCCATGGCGCTGCGCAGGCGATCGTGGTCGACCTGACCTACCTGGCCCTGGCCACCTTCGTGGCCTGGGGCCGCCTCGGGCCTGAGTCCTTCTGAGCCCGGACGCGACGAGGCCCCTCCACTCGGGAGGGGCCTCGGGCATTCTCAGAGCTTGGTTGTCGACCTGAGCTGGGTCGTCGGTCACCGTTGCTCGGAATGGGGGGCAACCGCACCGGGGCACCATCGGCGGAGATGGCCCTCGATGGCGTCGAGGTCGACACTGGTGGTGCGCGTGGCGAGATATCCGTCGGGCCGGACGAGGATCGCGGCGTGCTCATCGACGGCGAGACGGCCAAAGGCCGTTCCGTCGGAGTCGACCAGCGTGCCAGGGGTGCCATGCCGGGTGAGGCGGTGCACGGTCAGCACTCCTGCATACCTGCCGCGGAGGTCGTCGAGCCGCCGGTGGTTCCATGGGTCGTTTCCGGTGGCGCAGAGCAACAGGTGAAACGTCGGGGCGCCCAGCATCTCGAGCAGCCAGTAGCTCGTTTCGTTGTGCTCGACAGGCGCGTCAGGCAGTCGGTCCCCGGCCCGGGGTCGGCGGCGGCGGTCGTCGCTGTGGAGGGCGAGCGGGCTGTTTCGGTACGACAGGTCAAGCTCGCCGAGGATGCGGAACAGGCGCGCCCGCCCGGGTCCGAATCGGGCGAGCAACGGGATGAGCCGCGGCGCGACCCGAGCGCGCACGATGCGCATGCTCCATCGGTTCGCGGTGGCGATCGTGAAGGCACGGTCGGTGAAGCGCACGACGGATCGGCCGACGGGGCGGCGTTCGTGGTCGTAGGTGTCGAGCAACTCATCGTCGGCGACGGCGGTGGCGACGAGGGCGAGCTTCCAGGCGAGGTTCCACGCGTCTTGGATGCCGGTGTTCATACCTTGCGCGCCGGCGGGGCTGTGTACATGTGCGGCGTCACCGGCGATGAACACCCGACCGCGGCGATAGCGGTCGGCTTGACGGGCGTGGAGGCGGAAACGGGTCAACCAGGCTGGGTCCCGCAGCCGGATCCGGCCCGCAGCGAAGGAGTCCACGAGGCGTTGCAGTTCGGCCAGCTCGAGCGGCCCGGTAGCGGGCGCGGCCTGGTGATCGGCTTCGGGCAGCATGCCGAGCACCCGCCAGGTGGCCGGGTGGCCGAGCGGGAAGAAGAAGAGGATGCCGTGTCGATTGAAGAACGCGTGGGCAGCGCCTGTCTCGAGGTCGCCGTCGGTTTCGACGTCGCCCAGCGCAAACGTCTGGGTGTAGGTGCTGCCCTCGAACTCGATGCCGGCGAGCTGGCGGACGGTGCTGCGAGCCCCGTCGCATCCGGCGAGAAAGCGGGCGGAGAGGTGTTCGAGCGTTCCGTCGGGGTGACGCAGCGAGCACGCGACCCCGTCGAGGTCGTCGCGGAACGATTCGAGCTCGACGCCGCGCTCGACATGGACGTCGTGGCGCTCGAGGTGCTCCAAGAGGACGCGTTCGGTTTCGGCCTGGGAGAGGAACAGCAAATAGGGGTAGGCGGTGTCGTCGCTGCCGATGTCGAAGAGGGGCAAAGAGCTCACACGGTCCAGGGCGTGGAGCTGGAATCGGGTGGTCGTGTTGCCGCGCTCGACGAGGTCAGCGGTGACGCCGATTCCTTGGAGGACCTCCAGGGTTCGGGGTTGCACCGCCAACGCCCGCGACTCATGGGCGCGGTCGGGGAGCCGGTCGATGACACGGACGCGAACGTCGAACCGGCGCAGTTGGGCGGCCAGCGTCAGTCCTGTCGGGCCGGCGCCGACGACGAGCACATCGACGTTCGCCTCCACGAAGCGACTACTTCTTCGTGCGCTGGCGCGCCGCCTCCGCCGAGCGCCGACCGCGGCCACCGTTCGCCTCTTCGGTCATCGAGCTGAGAGTAGGGCGACCGCCCGATCGGTGGAGCCTTCGCTCCTGGTGACCAGCTGGTTCGATGGCGATTTCGAGCGCTTCGTGGCCGCCCTGCTTCGGTCGATGAGCAGCGGTCAGGTCCGGGTCGAGGCCACGAGCCCGGCCGCCACCTCCACGGCGTCCGCCTGGTCCGCGGAGGTGTCGATCATCGTGGCCTCTGGCCACTCGGCGAGCGAGCGGGCCATGGCGATGACCACCTCGGGGGTCGCGTCCGACGCATCGTCACCGGTGGTCAGTCGCCGGTGCATGCGCTCGTAGGCGACCTCCGCCGGCGCGACGCACTGCAGCTCGATGAGGTCGGCGTGGGTTCGGGCGGCGACCGACCGTGCTGCGGTCCGCCAGTGGGGGTCGGTCCACGAGGCGTCGAGGAGGACTGTCTCACCGTGACGGAGGGCGATGTCCGCGCGGTGGAGCAGGGTCTCGTACGTCTGCGCCGTATTGGACGAGTCGTAGAGCCCCTCGCCGAACGCGGCCGGGGTGTGTGTCGCCGGGGGGATGCCGGCCAGTTCCTTGCGGGTCACATCTGAGCGCAGCACGGTCATCGGCAAGCGACCGGCAAGGGCGTGGGCCAGGGTCGTCTTGCCCGTGGCCGGGAGCCCGCCGACGAGCACCAGGCGCACCCGCCCGGCCTCGAGGTGGCGTTCGGCCATCGCCAGGAGTCGGCGGGCGTGCGCCGCGGCCTCGTCGTCTCCCTGGCCGGCTCGGATGGCGTTGACCTTGGCCCGCACCTGGGCGCGGTAGGCGATGTGGTGGTGGGCGAGGGAGGCCGGCCAGGTGTCGGCGGCGTGTTCCTTGTAGGCCTCCAGGAACGTCGCGGCCAGGTCGGGACGACCGAGGTCCTCGAGGTCCATGGCCAGGAAGGCGACGTCGGCGAGGACGTCGCCGAGGCGCAGGTCGTCGTCGAACTCGATGCAGTCCAGGACCCGCGGCCCGTCCTCGAGGCAGAAGATGTCGTCGGCCAAGAGGTCGCCGTGGCCGTCACACGCCCGGCCCCTTCCCACCCGAGCGTCGAACAACGCCGCGCGACCATCGAGGTAGCGGCCCGCCAGCCCGTCGACCCGTCCGACGGTCAGGTCGTCGACGACGATGCCGACCTGCTCGGTCAGTGCCGCGGTGTTCGCGCTCCACCGGGCACGGGTCGCCTCGACCCCCGCCTGCCGGTCGGCCTCCGGGCTCCGCGGTGCGGCCGCGTGGAACGCTGCTAGATCGTGGGCAAGCGCCCACAGGTCCGCGCCGACCGCGCTGCCGTTCTGGATGAGCGTGCTGAGCCGACGCGCATCGGGGAGCCGGCGCATGACGACCAAGTGATCACACACCTCACCCGCCGGGTCGACGACGTCGGCGACGCCCAAGTACACGTCCGGGGCCAGGCGCCGGTTGAGCTCGACCTCGCGATGGCAGATGGCCTCGCGCGCCTCCCGGGTCCGGAAGTCGAGGAAGCCGAGGTCGACGGGCTTCTTCACCTTGTAGGCGTGATCTCCGAAGAAGAAGACGGCTGCGGAGTGTGTCTCGGCGGCATCGACGTAGGGCAGCAGGGCTCCTCGGTTGGTGGCCGGGGACGATCCGCCGGCCGGAGACGATGGCGTCGGCACCTCGTCAGCATCGGCGTGCCGATCCGGGATGGCGAGGGCCGGTGGTCCCGTCCGCGCGGGACCTCCGGCACGTCCTGGCGCCGGCGGGCCGGATGACGATCACGCCATGAGGAACATCGATGCGCTCCCCTGGATGGAGCACCTCTCCACCGAGACTCCTGTGAGCTCTTGTCGGTGGTGGTCAGCGACCCTCCCGGCCGATGGCCAGGACAGGACAGTGGGCGCGGCGGATGACCTGGAGGGCGACGCCTCCTGCGATGTCTGTGCCGATCCGGTGCCGAGTGGTGACCGTCATGGCGATCATGCCGGCATGGTGCTGGTCGGCGAACTGGACGATCTCGTCGGCGGGATCGGCGCCGTGGAGCACCTCCCACGCTGCACCCGACCCGAGTTCCTTGGCCACACGCTGCACATTGGTCGCGTCGAGCCCGTCGGTCAGCAGCCCGGCGGATGCGATCGGGAGGACCTGGACGGCCCAGGCGACGGCGTCGAGGTGCTGTGCCCACGCTGCGGCGTACTCGCGGAGGTGCCACGCACCGACATCGGCGTCATCGGGCACGACGACGGTGGCGAAGCTCGGGTCGGGGACCCCGGCGGACGGGCCGGCGAGGAGGATCGGCCTCGTGGTCTGACGAAGGAGCGAGTCGGCGACGCTGCCGAACAGCACGTCGCCAAGGGCCCCGCGAGCGTGTGTGGCCACGACGACCAGAGCACCGTTCTCGGCGAGCCCGGCGAGGTGGGCCGCCACGTCCGTGCCGACCTCGATCAAGAGTTCGCTCACCCGCGGTGCCCGCCGAGCGACGCGCCGCAGGTAGGCAGCCGCAGATGCCAGGTCGGCTTGGTCGCCGCGCACGCTGATCAGGTCCAGCGGCAGGCCTGCAGCGGCGGCGAGGGCGTCGGCGGCTTCAAGGGAGCGTTCGGCGGAGGCCGAGCCGTCGAGGGCGACGACGATCCTGCTGACAGGCGACGTGGCGAGGTCGGGTGTTCCCCCGGGATTGACGTGATAGCCGGTCCAGTCAACGTGTTCGGTGATCATGACAGGGGCTCCCAAGGGTTCAGGTGATCCCAGGATCCCGGCTGGCGACTCGCGCCGAACAGGGCCCTAGGTCCCGATCCCAAGGCCCTTCGACCCTGGGCGCGCCGCCCCAGACGGCGGACGATCCATCTATGAGCACGAAGTCCGTGCACGACTGCCCCCGCTGCGAGCTTCGCTTCACCCATCCGGTCGAGCTCTTCGACCACATGCGGCGGGATCACGCCGAGCCCGAGCGGCCAGCCGCCCGACCCGACGGCCGCATCGTGCTGGCCGTCGATCCCGCTCGCGCCGCACCCGCGGTTGCGGTAGGTGTTGCGTCCGCCTTGGCGACTCAGGTCGGTGCGGCCATCGAGGTGGTCGCCACGACCCCGCCCGGCCTCGGCGACGACACCACCCACGCCTACCTCCAGGAGCGGGTCCGTGAGTGCCGAGCCGCACGAGCGCCATGGGTGACCTGGCACGGCCTCGACGGCGCGCCCGCCACGGCAGTCGTCGAGGAGGCCGGACACGGCGCCGCGACGTGGATCTGCCTCGCCACCCAGGCCCGGACGGCGGTCGCCGAGAAGGTCTTCGGCAGCGTTGCCGAAGAAGTCCTGCGAACGACCCGGGTCCCCGCCGTCATGATCGGGCCCCGAGCCGAGACCACGAGCGAGCCGTTCACCCGGGTCCTCGTGTGCGCCGAGCGCAAGCCCGCGGCCCGTCGGGTCGTCGCCGCCGGCGCCGACCTGGCCCGTCGACTCGGCTGCCGACTCGTCATCACCCAGGTCTCGATCCCCACCATCGACGGCGATCCCCTTCTGGATGACCGGCATCTCCGTCAGCTGGCCAAGACGACCGCTCCACCCGCCGACACCGTCCTCCTCGCCGGTCACCGCGAGTGGGAGCCGATCCTCGCCCTCGCCGAAGACGATCCCACGACCATCCTGGTCACCGGACGACGGCCCGCCGACGCGCCGGGCTGCTTCGTCGCCGGCAGCATCGCGACGAACCTTGCCCGCAAGGCCCACGGACCAATCATGGTCGTGCCCAACCCGACCGAGCTCTGACGATCGGGGGGTTTCCCGCAGCAGGTGTCCGGGCAGAGCTCAGAGCCGGACACGAAACGATGGGAGGACCGCCATGCCCCTCCGAGTCCCGGCGACTCCGGGTCGCCCGCCGTGAAGGCGTGGGTCGTCCACGACCCTGGGCCGATCGACGCCGGCCCCGTCGCGCTCGTCGATCGCGCCGCCCCCGAGCCCGGACCGGGCGAGGTGCGGGTCGAGGTCCGGGTGTGCGGCGTGTGCCGGACCGACCTGCACTTGGCCGAGGGCGACCTCCCGCCCCGGTCGGCCGAGGTCGTCCCAGGTCACGAGGTCGTGGGGATCGTCGACCGGCTCGGTCTCGGCGCCAGCCGCTTCCAGCTCGGCGACCGGGTGGGCATCGCCTGGCTCCGCCAGACATGTGGGACCTGTCGATTCTGCCGACGGGGCGACGAGAACCTCTGCCTCGAGCCGCGGTTCACCGGCTGGGACGCTGACGGCGGCTACGCCGAGCACGCCGTGGTCGACGAGCGCTTCGCCTACCCGCTGCCGGACGCCTTCACCGACGACGAGGCCGCACCCCTCCTGTGCGCAGGGATCATCGGTTTCAGGGCACTGCGTCGGGCCGCGCTTCCCGCCGGCGGTCGACTCGGCATCTACGGCTTCGGCGCCTCCGCCCACCTCGCCGCCCAGGTCGCCCTCGCCGAGGGCGCCACGGTGCACGTCATGACCCGCGCCGCAGAGGCTCGTGAGCTGGCCCTCGAGCTCGGCGCCGCTTCAGCCGGCGACACCTTCGACCGTCCGCCGGAGCCACTGGACGCCGCCATCACCTTCGCCCCCGCGGGCGAGATCGTTCCGACTGCCCTCGAAGCGCTGGACCGCGGAGGCACGCTGGCCATCGCCGGCATCCACCTCAGCGACATCCCCACGTTGCGCTACGACAAGCACCTGTTCCAGGAACGGCAGGTCCGTAGCGTCACCGCCAACACCCGGCGGGACGGCGAGGAGTTCCTCGCCCTCGCCTCCCGCATCGGCATCCACGTCCGAACGACGCCCTACCCGTTCGACGCCGCCGACGGAGCTCTGCGGGACCTCGCCCATGACCGGATCACGGGTGCCGCCGTCCTCCACACCTGACCTGAGCCGATAGAAATCTGGCTGCCGGGGCATGGGAGAGGCCCTCCTCGATTTCCCGAGAAGGGCCTCTGACCGGGCAATTCAGTTGGTGGCGGGGGGCGGATTTGAACCGCCGACCTTCGGGTTATGAGCCCGACGAGCTACCAGACTGCTCCACCCCGCAGAAGCAAGGCTAGCGACGGTTCCGCCGAACGCCAATCGACTCACCGCCTAGGGTCCCGGCGCATGCAGGACGAGGTGACCGTGCACGTCGAGGCCCCGCCCGAAGCCGTGTGGGCGTTGGTGAGCGACGTGACCCGGATCGGCGAGTTCAGCCCGGAGACCTTCGAGGCGGAATGGCTCGACGGGGCCACCGGGCCCGAGGTGGGGGCCCGGTTCCGCGGGCACGTGAAGCGCAACGGGAGGGGACCCGTCTACTGGGCCGACTGCTACGTGACGAAGGTCGAGCCGAACGAGGCGTTCGAGTTCGGCGTGGGGCAACCGGGCAAGGCGCTCAACACCTGGGGCTACCGGATCGAGCCCGCGGCCGGTGGCAGCGAGGTGACCGAGTACTTCCGCCTGACCCCGAACCTCCCGCTCCGGACGTACTGGGCCGTCCTCGGCTGGGCCCGCGGCAAGACGAACCGCAACGGCATGCAGACCACCCTCGAGCGCATGAAGGCTGTCCTCGAGGCCGCCTGATCCATGGGCGTCGACCCCCTCACCACGGCGGCCGGGGCCACGCTCGGCGCGATCGGTGCGTTGCACCTGGCGTGGGGCCGCGGGTCGACGTGGCCCTACCCCGACGCCGACACCCTGGCCGACGAAGTCGTCGGTCGACCGGTGGTCCCCTCCCCCGGCGCCTGCTACGCCGTCGCCGGCCTGCTGGGCACCGCCGCGGTGCTCCTGGGAACCCCGCCCGGTCCCGCGCCTCGCCTGCAGGCCCTGGGGCAGGCGGGCGTGGCCACGGTCCTCGGGACCCGGGCCACCCTGGGCTTTCTCGGCCGGACCGACCTGGTGTCGCCCGGGTCGGCGTCGTCCGCTTTCCGCCGCAACGACCGCTGCCGATTCAGCCCCCTGTGCGCGGCCCTGGCGCTGGCCGCGGGCCGAGCCGCCTATCGCACGCTGCGGGGCCGACGTGGCAGGGTGCGGGGATGATCGCGAGGCAGAGACTTCACTGACGAGCAGTGGTATTGCCTCCGGGCCGCGCCCTTTCAGGTGACCGAGGCCGTCGATCGAGATCGACCCGAGCGGGGCGATGGCCACGGGTCGGGAGCTCAAGGCGTTCGAGGCCGAGCTGGAGCGAGTCCGCTACGACCCCGACGAGAACCCGTTGATCCGCCTCGTCGCCAACTCCCTGAAGGACGACGCGGCGACCGACGCCGGCACGCCCCCGGCCGACCTGCCGGAGGACGGACCCCTGCCCGAACGGGTCCTCACGGCGCTGGCCGAGCTCCGCGCCGTCCTCGACGCCACTGTCGAGACGGACACCAACGAGGCCTTCCGGGCCTGGCTCGTCACCATCGGCGAGATCGCCGCCGCGGCGGCCAAGGAGGGCTTCGCCGGGCATCACCGGCCCGAGTCGTGAGCGAGGTGGAGCAGGCCTTCCTCGACCGCCTGCGGGAGACCCTCGGCGTCAGCTGACCGCCGGCCAACCGGACACCGGCGCGTACTGTCGCCGCCGTGGGGCGCTTCGACGGACGGACAGCACTGATCACCGGCGCGGGCGGCGGCATCGGCCGGGCCACCGCCGAGCGCCTGGCCGACGAGGGGGCGACCGTCGTGTGCGCCGACCTCGACCTCGCGGCCGCCGAGGCCACGGCGTCGGCCGTGGCAGCCGCACGGGCCACCGCCCTCGACGTGACCGATCCCGACTCCTGTCGCGGGGCCGCGGTGGCCGCCGCCGGGCCCCTCGACCTGCTGGTGAACCTCGCCGGCGTCGGCGCCTTCTCCCGCACCGCCGACCTGGGGCTCGAGCAGTGGGAGCAGACGCTGCGGGTCAACCTCACCGGCACCTTCCTCATGTGCCAGGCCGCGCTCGACCCGCTGCTCGACCGGTCGGGGGCCATCGTCAACATGGCGTCGCTCGCCGGCCTCCGGGCCACCCCCTACAACGCCGCCTACTGCGCGTCGAAGGGCGGCGTGGTCATGTTCACCCGCTCCCTGGCCGTCGAGCTGGCCAAGACCGGCGTGCGGGTCAACTGCGTCTGCCCGGGCTCGGTGGACACCGCGTTCCTGCGGGCCTTCGAGATCCCCGACGGCATCGACTTCGACCTGCTGGCCCGGGCCGCCGCGCCCAACGGGCGGGTCGCCACCGCCGGCGGACATCGCCGCCGCCGTCGCCTACCTGGGCTCGGACGACGCCGCCATGGTCACCGGCACGTCGCTGGTCGTCGACGGCGGGGCCCTGGCCTAGGCCGGTCGTGCCCCCCGACCCCACCGCCACCCGGGACAAGCTGCTCGACGCGGCCACCGCCCTCTTCGCCGAGCGGGGCGTGGCCAACGTGTCCCTGGCCGAGATCGTCCGGGCCGCCGACCAGCGCAACGCGTCGGCGATCCACTACCACTTCGGCGGCCGGGACCAGGTGGTCGAAGCCATCCTCGCCCGCCACGTCCCGGCCCTGCGGGCCCGGCGCCTCGAGCTGCTCGACCACGCTCGGAGCACACCGGCCGACGACGTCCGGTCGGTCGCCGACGCCCTCGTGCGCCCGGTCACCGAGCTGGCCCAGCGGGGCTGGCGGGAGCGGGCCTACCTCCAGATCGGCGCCGAACTGGCCAACCAGCTCGACCGGGCCACCCCCGAGATGCGCCGCCTCTTCCGGGAGACCGCCGGCCCCGAGGTCATGGCCCTCCTGGCCGAGCGCTGCGAGGTACCCGAGGACGTCTGGCGGGTCCGGGCCCTGATCGGCAACGCCTTCGTCGGCCGAGCCGCCGCCGACCGCGCCCGGGCCCTCGACCGGGGCGAGGCCGGCCCCCTCGACGACGGCACCTGGGTCGACAACCTCGTCGCCATGTTCGTCGGCATGATGACGGCCCCCTAGGGCCGGTGGACCGCACCGGGAGCGCGACGGGCTGGTCGGGAAGGCTCGAGTCGTCGGGCTGGAGGAACGACACCGACGGCAACCACGGGGGCGTGGGGACGGGCCGCAAGCCGTCGGGGGCAGCATCGGCGCCCCCGAATCGGGCCGAATCTCACCCGCGGTGACGGTCTCCTGTACTGGCTCCTGATCCTCCGGCTATAGGCGGAGGATCAGGAGCCAGAACGCCGAGATCGAACAGAAGGCCACCGATCCGGCTACGCAGCGTGGCGAAATGGGCTCGAGAGCGCACCGACGACCACCGGCCGCGAAGCGACTCCAGCGCCCCCGATCGTTGCGGCGGTGTCGGTCCCTCCGCCCTGACGACCGAAACGGGCTCAGGCGCTCAGGTGGGTCAGGCCCTCGGGGTCGTCGTCGGTGACGAGGACGGTGTCGGTGCCGATGTAGCCGTCGACCTCGCCTCGGACGCCGAGGACCATGCCGGGCTGCAACGGCGCCGACCAGGGTCTCGACGCCGAGGCCGACGCCGTAGACGTCGAACGCCGTCCTCGTCCGGGACCGGCGCGCCGGCGCGGCAGCCGGCGATCACCTCGTCCATCGCCGCCCGCCACGCCGGAGCCGACGGGGCGACGCCCCCGCCGCACACCCGGGTCCGGCCCGCCGCGGCCTCGTAGCCGGCGAAGGTCAGCGCCCCCTCCAGGGGGACCAGGTCGCCGTCGGCCAGCGGCGGCCCGGAGCCGAAGCGGCCTTCGGCGTTGGGGTGGCTGATGCCGTAGCGGCCCATGGCCTCGTGGAACGCGCCCTTCAGCCGGGCCGGGTCGACGCCCGGCCCGATCTCCAGCGGCCGCCGCGGTCAGCGCACCCTCGGTCAGGGCCACGCGCCGTGCGGATGCACTCGATCTCCGCCGGCAGCTTCACCGCCCGAGCCCCCCGCATCAGGGCCTCGCCGTCGACCAGCTCGGCCTCCGGAGCCAGGTGGCCGAGCAGCATCGCCAGGCCCGAGGACAGCCCGTCGGTGGCCACCACCGTCGCCTCGGCCAGGCCGGGGATGGCCGCGATGTCGCCCACGATGGTCCGCGGGCTCCACGACAGGCCGCTCAGGTTCTCGTGGGGGATCTCCTCGGGCACGCCGTCGTCCCAGGTGGTGTGCAGGAGGTGGACGCCGCCGTCGGCCCGCAGGGCGCAGAACGGGGCCCACGCCGTGACCACCGCCCGCCAGATCGGCCGGTGCCCGGCCACGTAGCGGGCGTTGCCCTGACGGCCGAGCAGGAGCAGGTCGACGCCGCCCTCGGCCATGGCCGCCAGCACCCGCTCCCGGCGGGCGGCCCGCAGCGCGGCGAAGTCGACCCCCGTCCCGTCCTCGAGCGCCATCGTCCCCCGCCCCACCGACCGGGTCATGCCACCGGCTCCGTCGGGATAGGCGCTGATGCGCTCGTGGCCGTCCTCGGTGATCACCACCAGCTCCTCGCAGCGCCAGCCGGCATGGCCCTCGGCCCAGGTCACCGGCTCGATCACCACGGCCATGCCCGGCTCCAGCACCAGCTGCTCGTCGTAGGCCTGGCCCTTGTCCGAGCCGATGTGCTGCATCTCGCCGCCCTCCAGGCCGAGGGTGTGGCCGAGGAAGAAGTGGTCCAGCCAGGGCTTCGACCCACCGTTGGCCTCGGTGGCCACCCGGGTCAGCACGTCGGCGGTGACCCCGGGCCGCATCTCGGCGAGCACCGCGGCGGTGATGGCCTCCCAGCGCTCGTGCAGCTCCTGGCGCTCCGGGCTCGACCGGGCCGACCACCCAGGTCCGCCCCACGTCGGAGGCGTAGCCCTCGTAGCCCGACACGGTGTCGGTCCAGATGACCTCGCCCTCGGACAGGACGTGGTCGGTGGTGACGAGGTTGAAGGGGATGTCGCCGTTGGTGCTCCAGGGTCCGTCGGCCACCCGCTCGGGCATGGGCTGGAACACCGGGTCGAGGAAGTTGGTCGTCGCGCCCCGCTGCGAACAGCTCCGACAGGTAGGCCCCGCTCAGCTCGGACGTCCGCACGCCGGGCCGGACCAGCGCCTCGACCGCCCGGGTCGCCTCCTCGTTCATCCGCCAGGACCGGCGCAGGCACTCGACCTCGTCGGGCGTCTTGTGCAGGCGGGCGGCCGTGAACAGCGGACCGGCGTCGACCAGCTCGGCTCCCGACCAGCACCGACGGGGAACGCTGACCACATCGGCATCGTGTAGTCGTCGACGCCACCCGGCCCCGGGCCCCACCCAGCAGGTCGACCACCGCCGCCGCCATGGCCGTGGCGCCCGCGTCCGTCTCCGGCTGGAAGGCCGGGTGCAGGTGGTCGGCGGGCAGCTCGTCGGGTGCGCTCTGCGGGTACGGGCGTGAACAGGTGGGGCGACGGGATCGTCGGCCAGGACGACGGCCACCGGCTCGCCGGGCGAAGGTCCGACCCGTGTCCGCGGCCGGCGTGTGGGCCCCGGTGGCGTAGAGGACGCCGCCGCGTGGTCAGGGCCACGACGGCGTCGACCGCCTGCTCGGCCATCTGCGCCCGCAGCTTGGCCACCCGGTCGGCCCGCATCCGCCCGAGGTCGAGCGCGAACGCCGCTGCTGGCTCACCGGTCATAATGGGGTTACATTAGCACTCGATGACCAGACCCGAGGGGTCCGAGACCGCCGCCGAGATCCGGGCCCGGCTGCCCCACCCGGTCGTCGACGGCGACGGCCACCTGATCGAGTACCTCCCCGCCCTGGCGGGCTACCTGCGGGAGGAGGGCGTCGACCCGGCCGGCGCCGACCATCCAGCGCCTGCTGCCCGGCCGCTTCGGTCCCGACGCCGGACTGGTACGCGGCCAGCGCCGAGGACCGGGCCCGCCTCCGCATCGCCCGTCCGCCCTGGTGGGGCGCCCCCGCCGCGCAACACCCGCGACCTCGCCACCGCCCTCTTCCCCAGCCTCCTCCACGAGCGCCTCGACGAGTTCGGCATCGACGTCAGCGTCGTCTACCCGAGCATGGGCCTGGCCTTCCTCCACCTCGAGGACGCCGACGAGCGGGCCGGCGCCTGCCGGGCCCTCAACCGCTACTGCGCCGACCAGTTCGACGCCCTACGGCGACCGCCTCGTCCCCGTCGCCGCCATCCCCATGCACACCCCCGAGGAGGCCGTCGCCGCCCTCGACCACGCCGTCGAGCACCCTCGGCTTCAAGGCCGTGCTCCTCGCCGGCTACGTCCAGCGCACGGTCGAGGGCGTCTCGGCCGACGCCGCCCCGTGGGCCCGCTGGATCGACACCTACGGCATCGACAGCGCCCACGACTACGACGCCGTCTGGGCCCGCTGCCGGGACCTGAAGGTGGCCGTCGCCTTCCACTCCGGCTCGATCGGCTGGGGCAGCCGCATCTCGCCGTCCAACTACATGGCCAACCACATCGGCCACCTGGCCGAGGGCCAGCACGCCCTGGCCAAGTCGCTCTTCCTCGGCGGGGTCACCCGGCGCTTCCCCGAGCTGCGCTTCGCCTTCCTCGAGGGCGGGGTGGCGTGGGCCGCCTCCCTCTACGCCGACCTCGTCGGGCACTGGGAGAAGCGCAACCGGGACGCCATGGCCCACCTCGACCCGTCGGGCATCGACCAGGCGCTGCTGATGGAGCTCGTGGCCGCCCACGCCCCGAAGGTCGACCTCGACCCCGCCCTCGGCGCCCTCCCCCGCCGCACCGAGGACCCGGCCATGCTCGACGAGTTCGCCGCCTGCGGCATCGAACGGGCCGAGGACATCGCCGACCTGTTCGCCACGCCGTTCTTCTTCGGCTGCGAGGCCGACGACCCGATGGTCCGCATGGCCTTCGACACCGCGGCCAACCCGTTCGGCGCGCGGCTCAAGGCGGTGTTCGGCTCCGACATCGCCCACTGGGACGTACCCGACATGGCCGACGTCCTCTGCGAGGCCCACGAGCTGGTCGAGCACGGCCTGATCGACGACGACGACTTCCGCGACTTCGTCTTCACCAACCCCGTCCGCTTCTTCACCGACGTGAACCCCGACTTCTTCGAGGGCACGGTCGTGGCCGAGGCCGTCCGCGGCCTGAACGCCGCGCGCATGAGCCGTCGACCTCGTCCTGCGGGGCGGCACCGTGGTCGACGGGACCGGGGCCCCCGGCCGGCGTGGCCGACGTCGGCCGTCCAGGACGGCCGCATCGTCGCCGTCGGCGAGGTCGCCGACGACGCCGCCGAGACCATCGACGTGACCGGCCGGGTCGTGGCCCCGGGCTTCATCGACCTCCACACCCACTACGACGCCCAGCTCCTCTGGGACCCGGCCGCCACCCCGTCGCCCCTCCACGGCGTGACCACCGTCCTCGGCGGCAACTGCGGCTTCACCATCGCCCCGCTGGCCCCCGGCGACGCCGACTACATCCGCCAGATGATGGCGGTGGTCGAGGGCATGCCGCTGGCCTCCCTCGAGGCCGGTCCGGCCTGGGACTGGCACGGCTTCGGCGAGTGGCTGGACCGCCTCGACGGCGCCATCGCCGTCAACGCCGGCTTCCTCGTCGGCCACTCGACGATCCGCCGGGCGGTGATGGGCGACGCCGCGGTCACCGACGCGGCCATCGCCCGAGCAGGTCGAGGCGATGGTCGCCGAGGTCCACCGGGCCGTCGAGGCCGGCGCCCTCGGCTTCTCGTCCTCCTGGGGCGAGGCCCACCGCGACGGCGACGGCCACCACGTGCCCTCCCTGGCCGCCACCGCCGACGAGCTGATCGCCCTCGCCGCCGCCGTCGGCGACCACGACGGCACGACCCTCGAGTTCATCCCCTGCGTGGGCGAGATCCCCGAGGACCGCATGGCCCTGATGGCCGACATGGCCGCCGCCGCCGGCCGCCCCCTCAACTGGAACCTGCTGGGCAGCCTCTCCCCGGTCGAGATCTACGAGCAGCAGCTGGCCGCCTCCGACGTGGCCACCGCCCGGGGCGCCGAGGTCGTCGCCCTCGCCCTGCCCGACGTGATGCGCCTGCGCATGGGCCCGGTGCTCGACGGCCTGCCCGCCTTCGCCGAGGTCGCCGCCCTCCCCGATCGACGAGCGCCGCCGGGCCGTCGCCGATCCCGCGACGCGGGCCGGCCTGCGGGACGCGGCCGAGCGGGCCACCCGTGGCCCGCTCGCCGCCGCTGGCCGACGGCGCGCTGGTCGAGTGGCCGAGTCCGAGCACTGGGGCGGCCGCACCGCTGGCCGAGGTCGCCGCCGCCACCGGCGGCGACGCCGTCGACGTGCTCATCGACGTCGTGCTGGTCGACGGCGCTGGCCCTGACGATGGTGCTGCCCACCCTGGTGCCCTCGCTGGGGGCCACCGACGAGGGCTGGGCCGCCCGGGTCGAGGTGTGGAAGGACCCCCGGGTCCGCCTCGGCGGTTCCGACGCCGGCGCCCACGCCGACATGATGTGCCACGCCAACTACCCGACCGTGGTGCTGGGCGAGGTCGTGCGGGACCGGGGCCTGCTCAGCCTGGAGGAGGCCGTGCGCATGATGACCGACGAGCCCGCCCGCCTCTACGGGCTGGTCGACCGGGGCCGCGATCGAGGTCGGCGCCCACGCCGACCTGGTCGTGTTCGACCCGACCACGGTCGGCTCGGCGCCCGCCCGGGCCCGCCACGACCTGCCCGCCGACGGCCTCCGCCTCTACGCCGAAGCCGTCGGCGTCGACCACGTGCTGGTCGCCGGCACCGAGATCGTCCGCCACGGCGAGGTCACCGGCGCGCTGCCCGGCACCGTGCTCCGCAGCGGCGTCGACACCGACCGACGGCGGCCCGGTCGTGAGCGACCCGGACCGGGTCGCCTTCGTCACCGGCGCCAGCCGCGGCATCGGCAAGGCCTGCGCCGTCGAGCTGGCCAAGGTCGGCTACGACGTCGCCATCAGCGCCCGCACCGTCGCCGAGGGCGAGGCCCGGGAGCACTCGTCGACGGTGAAGAAGTCCGACACCCGGCCCGCTCCCCGGCAGCCTGGCCACCACCGCCGAGCTGATCGAGGCCGAGGGCCGCCGGGCCCTGCCCGGTGGCCGCCGACCTCACCGACCGGCCGACGCTGACCGCCGCCGCGGCCACCGTGCTCGACGAGTGGGGCCGGGTCGACGTCCTGGTCAACAACGGCCGCTACATCGGCCCCGGGCCACATGGACCGCCTGCTCGACACGCCCGATCGAGCTGCTCGACACGCCACCTCGAGGCCAACGCCCTCGCGCCGCTGGTCCTCATCCAGGCCCTGCTGCCCCAGATGGTCGAGCGGGGCTCGGGCCTCATCCTCAACATGACCTCCGACGTGGCCTGGTCCGACCCGCCGCGGCCGCCGGCGAGGGCGGCTGGGGCCTCGGCTACGCCATGTCCAAGGGGGCGCTGCACCGGGTCGTCGGCGATCCTGGCCCACGAGGTGGCGGGCACCGGCGTCCACGTCGTCAACGTCTCGCCCGGCTTCGTCGCCACCGAGCGCATGGTCATGGACATGGCCGAGTTCGGCTTCGACGCCTCGATGGGCGCCACCCCGACCTCGGTGGGCGTGGTCGTGGCCTGGCTGGCCACCGACGACCACGCCGCCGCCCACCACGGCACGACCGTCGCCGCCCAGGAGCTCGGCCCCGAGCTCGGCCTCGGGCTGACCTACGGCCAGGCCGAGCGCCCGTCGGGCGGGCCCGCGGTAGCCGTCGAGGCCGAAGGCGATGTGCTTCCGGGCGGTGTGGAGGTCCCGGAAGCAGCGCTGGATCACGTCGCCCCGGCGGACGGCGCCACTCGGGGCGAAGCGATAGGCCACGTCGACGACATCGAGCCCGGCGCTCAGGCAGTGGTGGACGGCCAGCGCGAGGTCGTCGTGGACGGTCCTGGTCCGCCGGCTGCCCGGCGCTCACGCGTCGCCCACGACCGGCCGACCGCCTCGTCGACCAGGGCCCGGGCGCCCGCAGAGCGGCCCGGGACCGGCCCAGCTCGTGGTGGACCTGCGGGTCGTGGCTGACCATGGCCCGGCCCGGGCGCTCCGGCTCGGCGACGAGCACGGCCTCGAGCTCGTCCACGGCCCGCCGGGCGACGCCCAGGAGGAACGGGCTCATCAGGACCGGCAGCATCCCCCAGAACCCGAGCTGGAACACCGGCTCGTCGGCCCGGGGCGGGTCGAACATCGGCATCGCCAGCATCTCGGCGGCGACGGCCACGCCATGGGCGACGACGTCGTTGCTCCCCGTGCCCCGCAGCCCCAGCGTGTCCCAGGTGTCGACGATCTCGAGGTCGGCCGTCGGCACGTAGGCGAACCGCCAGTCCGGCCCGGTGCCGTCGGACCGGGACGCCGGGGCGTCGCCGTCCATCACCATGACGCCGACCTGGGTCCACTCGCTGTGGAGACAGCCGCTGGCGAACCCCCACCGGCCGTCGACCCGGTAGCCGCCGTGCCCGTCGGCCACCGCTCGACCCATCGGGCCGAAGATCGACGCGGCGGCGACCGCCGGCGCGTCGACCAGGGCCTCGGTGGCCACGTCGGGCTCCAGCCATCCGAAGAAGAACGTCGCGTTGCCGATGAAGCCACACCAGCCCGCGGCCCCGTCGGCGTGGGCCAGCCGCTCGAGGACGTCGACGACTTCGGCGAGGGGGCGCTCGAGCCCGCCGAACCGGGCGGGGAGGGCCAGGCAGAAGAGGCCGTCGCCTTTGGCCGCCGCCACGACCTCGGGGGCCAGGGACCGTTGCTCCTCGCCGTGGGCGGCTTCGGATCGGGCCAGATCGATGAGGGCGTCGAACGAGTCGGTGGTGCCGGCGGCCGGAGCCAGGGTGGTCATCGTGCGCGCTCCCAGCATTGGCTAGGGTGAGTCCCTATCGAACCTGAACCCGCTCCCGATGTCAAGGGCGTTCGCGCCTACGAGAGCCCCAAGCGGGTCGAAGGCGCCCGGCGCACGCGACGGCGCATCCTCGAGGCCGCCCACGTCGAGCTGGCCGGCCCATGGGTACGGCGGCACCACCATGCGGGCGGTGGCCGAACGGGCCGGGGTGTCGGTCAAGACGGTCGAGGCCGCCTTCGCCACGAAGGCCAACCTGCTCAAGGAGCTGATCGACGTGCGCATCGCCGGCGACGACGAGCCCGTCGCCATCAGCGACCGCCCGGCCGTGGCCGAGATGATCGCCGAGCCCGATCCCGACCGGCTGCTCGAGCTCAATGCCGTGTTCGTCGCCGACATCAGCCGGCGGATCGTCGTCGTCGACCGGGTGGCCCGGCGAGGCGCGCCGCCGTCACCCGAGCTGGCCGACCTGCTGCAGACCAGCCTCGACAACCGCGCCGGTTCGGCGCCCGGATGTTCGTGGAGATCCTCGCCACGAAGGCGACCCTGCGCCTCGAGGCCGAACGCGGCCATCGACACCGTCTGGCTGCTCCTCGACCCGCACCTGTACGACCTCTTCACCACCGAGCGGGGCTGGACCCACGAGCCAGTTCGTGGCCTGGCTGGTGGACGCCCAGCGCCGTCTCCTCCTGCCCTGACCCGTTGACCTACCAGTCGGGCCGGAGGGGCAGGCCGCTGGCCCCGCCGGCGGGCACCACACCGAGCACCTGGTGGACCTGGATGCGGTCGGCGTCGAAGCCGGCGGCGGAGCCCGCCATGTAGAGCCGCCAGATCCGGGCCCGGGCGCCGCCGACCTCGGCCACGGCCTCGTCCCAGTGCTGTTCCAGGTTCGCCACCCAGTGGCGCAACGTCCGGGCGTAGTGCTCCCGCAGGCTCTCCACGTGGCGGGCCTCGAAACCGGCGGACTGCATGGCGGTGACCACCGTGCCCACCTCGATCAGCTCGCCGTCGGGGAACACGTAGCGGCCGATGAAGCCGTCGTGGTCGATCCCCGGCGGCTGCCCGGCCGGACGGCTGATGGCGTGGTTCAGGAGGCGACCCCCCTCGCCGGAGCAGAGCATGGAGGCGCCCGAAGTAGAGGCCCATGCGCTCGGCGCCCACGTGCTCGAACATCCCGATGCTGGACACCGCGTCGAAGGGCCCGTCGTCGATCTCCCGGTAGTCCTGGAGCCGGATCGTCACCCGCTCCTCGAGGTCCTCCTCGGCCACCGCCTTGCGGGCCCATGCCTCCTGGGCGGGCGAGATGGTCACCCCGACGACGTCCACGCCGTACTGGGCGGCGGCGTGACGGGCCATGGCCCCCCACCCACAGCCGACGTCGAGCAGCCGCATCCCCGGTCGGAGCCCGAGCTTGCGGCAGATCAGGTCGTGCTTGGCCGCCTGGGCCTCGGCCAAGCGACGCCTCGGGCGGGTCGAAGAGGGCGCACGAGTAGGTCATGGCCGGGCCCAGCACGAGCTCGTAGAAGCGGTTCGACACGTCGTAGTGGTGACGGACCGACGCGGCGTCACGGCGGATCGTGTGCAGGCCGAAGCGCCGCTTGGGCATCTCCTCGGGCGGTGGCGCCAGCGGCCGCAGGTCCCGGAGGTCGATCAGGCGGGCCAGACCGACGATCTGGCGCAGGTTCAGGCGGGGCGAGGGGATGCGGGCCTGGAGCCGGAAGAGGTCGAAGATGTCGCCCTCGATGTCGACGTCACCGGCGACGTAGGCCCGGGCGAAGCCGAGCTCGCCGGGACGGGACAGGATGCGACGCAGGGCGTCGGGCGAGTGGACGACGATGGTGGCCTTGGCGTCCGGCGGGCCGAACTCCGTGCCGTCGTAGGCGCGGACGGCGACGGGTGAGTCCGGTCCCGAGGAACTCCTCCAGAAGGGCGCCGAGCCGGGTCATCGCGTCCGTGTCGCCTACACGATGAGGCGCTCGTCGGGGGCGGGTACGCCGACCACGGCCATGGCTCGGCCCATGCCCAGCCACATGCCGCAGCAGATCACCAGGTCGGCGATCTCTTCGTCGCGGTAGCCCGTGCGCATGCGGTCGAAGAAGGCCTCGTCCATGGTCAGGTGGTCCAGGGCGAAGCGCTGGGCGAACTCGGCCGCCAGGCGCTCCCGGTCGGTCAGCACCTCGCTCTCCCGCCAGTTGGTCACCTCGCCGTAGAAGCCGTCGTCGATGCCGGCGGCAGGACCCTGCTCGGCCCGGGTGTCCTGGCACACTGCGCAGTGGTTGACCAGGGCGATCGTCCAGCGGGCCGCCTCCCGCTCCCGGACGCGGCAGCTGGGAGTGGCCGTAGACCGCCTCGGACAGCTTCCCCATGCCCGACGCCATCTCCGGACGCTGCAGCATCCAGTCGACGTGGGCGCCGAAGCCGACCTCGGGGAAGGAGATGAGGGCCACGACCCTGATCGTAGAAGGCCGGCGGGGGCCTTGTCACTGGTCCGCTACGTTCCGGCGCCGTGAGCCGGTGGCGGATCGCCAGCGAACGGACCTCCTGCCGGACGACCAGCTAGAGGATCTCGGAGGCGTCGATCAGCAGCTCCTGGAGGGCGACGCCGGCGATCACCAGCAGGACGAAGCGCACGATCCAGGTGGGCACCGGATGGGTGACGGCGGCCGCGACGGCGGGCCAGCGGCGCCCGATCAGGACCAGCAGCAGGCCCACGACGGCGATGATCGCCGACATCACGCCGAAGAACCCGACGACGACGAACCCGACGATGCCGGCCACCCGGGCCTTGCGGAGGCGTCCGGGACGGGCGATCAGGCTCTCGACGATCCACGCCATGAACCACCCGTAGGCCGCCGGCAGGGCGACGAACAGCGCGATCGCCAGCCACAGCGGGCTCAGGAGGGAGAAGTCCACCCCGTCGGGCTTGATGACCGCGGCGCCGCCGACCAGCCCGAAGAACACGGCGGCCTGCAGCGGCCGTCGTCCGTCCGGCAGCCATCGTCGGACCAGCAGGTAGCCGAACGCCAGCAGGGTCCCGACGAGGGTCGTGGCCGCGATGAGGAAGATCGAGTCCGAGCTGATCTCGCCGATCGTGAAGTCGTCGTCGGACTGGATGCCGATGACGCTGTCGTCGGAGGTCACCCGGAGGATGAACATGGCCAGCCGGCCGCCGATCCCCCCGATCAGGAACCCCGCCGCCAGCCCGCCGAGGGCCGCGGCACCGAAGTGGTCGAGCAGCACCAGCCAATCGGCGCGTGACGGCCAGACGGCTCGACGTTCCTCGATTGTCGCGTTCATCGCACCTCCCTCGACCCTGTTGTCCCTCGCCCCGGGGGTGCGGGCAAGGGTGCCTGCCCCCCAAACGGTCAGCCCGGGTGGACCTGCTTCAGGAGGGCCCGGGTGCGGGTGAACTCGTCGCCGTCGAGGCCGATCTCCACCGCGGCGAAGTCGGTGGCGCCGGCATCGGCGAACCGGGCCAGACCCTCGCGGACCTCGTCCTCGTTGCCGATGATCGCCACGTCACCGGCACGGGCGGCGCCCTCCCGGTCGAGCATGGCCCGGTAGCTGGGCAGCGTGTCGTAGCCGACCAGGATCTCGGAGATGAACGCCCGGACCTCGTCGGGCCGGTCGGTGACCGACACGGGCACGCTGGCCACGACCCGTGGCGCGGGACGACCGGCCTCCTCGGCCGCCTCGCCGATGGTCGGCACGATGTGATCGGCCACCGTCGTGGGCCCGACCAGCCAGAGCACGGTGCCGTCGGCCCGCTTGCCGGTGAGGCGCAGGAACTGGGGGCCGAGGGCGGCGACGAGCACGGGCGGCGCCTCGGCCGGCGGGGCGACGACGTCGCCGGTGAAGGACCAGATCTCGCCGTCCACGTCCGCCACCCGCTCGGCTCATCAGCGGCTGGAGGACGTCGAGGTACTCCCGCAGGTGGCGGACCGGGCGCTCGAAGGGGATGTGGTAGCGCTCCTCGACCGACGGCTTGTGGGCCACGCCGATGCCCAGCGCCAGGCGGTTGCCCGTCGCCGCCTGCACGGTCAGGGCCTGGCCGGCCAGCACATGGGGGTGGCGGCCCCACGTGGGGATCACCGCGGTGGCGAACTCGATGGAGGAGGTCACCGCCCCGAGGGTGGCGATCAGCGGTGAGGGCGTCGGTGGCGCCGCTCTGGGGCAGCCAGTAGGTGCTGAAGCCGTCGGCCTCGGCGTCGACGGCATGGGCCGCCACGTCCGGGAGGGGTGCGCCCATGATCATCAGGGCGCCGGCGTGGATTCCGATGCGCATGGGCCGGGACCGTAGTTCCTCGCCCCCGAGTAGGTTCGCTGGCCATGCGCCGTGTGGTGGTGGCCCTCGGAGCCCTGGGGGGCCTGGCCCTGCTCCTCGCCGGCTGTGGGGACGACGAGGCCGCGGGGCCCACCACGACGAGGGTCACCATCACCCTCGGCGAGCCGTTCCCGGTCGGCACCACCTACGAGGACCCGAGCGGGAACGTCACCCTCACGGTCCGGGGCATCCGGCTGACCGGTGACCTCCTGCTCGCCGATGCCGAGGCCTGCGCCGCCGCCGACGGCCTGCCCGCCCTCCCGGTGCAGTCGACGGCCTGGCAACTCCGGCTCGAGGGCCGGGAGCAGACCATCCCGCAGGTGACCCTCGCCCAGCCCAACCGGGCTGCCCGCCCCCCGTGGCCCGAGACCGCCCAGCTGGCGCCCGGGCGACTGCGTCGAGGGCAAGGTCGCCTTCCGGGTGCCACCGCAGGCCCAGCCGGCCGAAGTGCTGTTCACCCAGCTGGCGACGCCGGTGTCCTGGACCGTCCGGGGCTGAGGCTCAGGCCTCGGCGACCTGGCGGCTGAGCAGGCGCCAGCGGGCGGCGCGGGCGTCCCAGTCGTAGACGACCGTGGTGTGGGCGATCACGTCGTGGAGACCTCGGCGCTCCTTGCCGATGATCAGGCCGACGAAGCCGAGGCCGAGCAGGATGAAGCTCAGGGGGAAGGCCAGTGTGCGGACCACGGCGTGGCGGCCGGTGATGTCCGTCGCCGTCGCGCTGGACGACCCGCAGGCCGAGCACGGCCATGCCCGGCGTCTTGGCCGCCAACGCCCAGCTCCCGGCGAAGTAGAAGAAGAGCCAGAACCCCAGGCCGATGAGCCAGACGAGGGAGTCCTCGCCCGGCAGCGTGAGGCTGTCCCGGCTCACGAGCTGCCAGAGGAAGGCCACCAGGCTCAGGGCGAGGCCGTAGGCGGCGACCGAGAGGAACGCGTCGATCACGTAGGCGGCCAGGCGGGTCACCGGGCCGGCGTAGTTGCCGGCCAGCGAGGTGGCGGGAGGGTCGGCCTTCACGCCGAACGCTCGCTGGCCACGGCGACGGTCGGGGTCGCCTCGACCATCTCGGCCGTCGCGCCGTCGAGGAGGACCGGGGCCACGGGCCGGCGCTCGACCCCGGCGCAGCAGCCGGTCCACGATGCGGTCCGACACGTCGTCGAAGGTGACGCCCAGGCTGCGCACGAAGTCGAGGAACTGGGTGACGATGCCGCCGGTGGACTGGACGATGAGCGTGCCCACCTCGGTGCGACGGACGATGCCGTCGACGTCGACCCGGCTGATGATGTCGTCGATGTCGACCCGCTTGACGATGTCGTCGATGTCGACCTGCTTGACGATCGCCGTCGATGTCCACCTGGCTGACGATCCCGTCGACGTCGAGCATGGCGACCACCTGGTCGACGACCTGCCCGACGACGGCCTCGACCTGCTCGGCGGTCGCCTCCCGCTGGCGTCGGCCCCGCTCGGCCGCCGGCTCCAGCCGGTCGGCCAGCGAGCCCGCGGCGTCACCGACCGGGCTCTGGTCGAGCACCTTCAGGGCGACGTCGGTGCCGGCCTTGCCCAGGCCGATGGCCGCCCGGAGGCCGGCCCTGCCGAAGGCGAGGCCGTAGCCGAGGCCCGCGTCGCGGGTGGCCCGCACGGCCCGGCGGACCTGGTCGGGCTCGACCATGGGCGCCGGCGGCCCGAGCACCGGCGGGTCCTCGGGCGCCTCGGCCGGAGGCGTGAGGTCGGTCACGCCGCGTCGGAGAGGTCGGTCTGCTCGTCCAGGTTCATCGCCGGCCTCCTTCCGAGGTCCCCCGGGACGGTAGCGGCCCCGATCCGCGCCATGATGGGTCATGGCCGTCACCGTGATCACCGACGAAGCCCGCCCGACCCCGGCCGAGGCGGTCGACGGCACCGTGCTGATCGACCCCGCCGACCTGAACGCCGCCATCGGTTGGACCCTGAAGCCCGAGGGCCTCTGCCAGGCCGACGTGTGCGTGCCCGTGCGGGACCGCGACGCCCTGTTCGCCGGCGAGCGGCTCGACCTGGGCCGGGTGGCCGACGCCCTCGACCGGCCCTTCCTGGCCGACGACGGCGTCGCCGCGATGGGCGAGCCCCGGGCCATCCGGCGCCTGGCCACCGACGGGCTGCAGGCCCCCGGCTTCACCCTCCCCGACCTGCAGGGCGAGCTCCACACCCTCGAGGAGTGGCGGGGCCGCAAGAAGGTGCTGGTCGCCTTCGCCAGTTGGTGAGGCTGCCGCTACGACCTGCCCGGGTGGCAGGACCTCAACGACGAGCTGGCCGACACCGGCTTCGTGGTCATCGCCGTCGCCCTCGACGAGTCCGCTGACCTCATCGAGCCCTTCATGGAGGGCATCACGCTCCCGGTCCTGCTCGACCGCGAGCACACCCTGAGCGAGACCTACGCGATCACCAACGTGCCCGTCCGTCGTGTGGATCGACGAGGAGGACCGCATCGTGCGTCCGAACTCGGTGATCTTCAGCAACGACCTGTTCAAGGACTTCACCGGCCTGTCCTGCGAGCCGGGGCTGGCCGCCGTCCGCCGTTGGGTGCGGGACGGCGAGGTGGACGTGACCCCGGACGAGGCCCGGGCCGCGGTCGAGGACCTCACCCCGGAGCTGGAGGAGGCCCGGCTGCGGTTCCGCATCGGGGCCCACCTGGCCCGGGAGGGCGACGAGGACGGGGCGAAGCGCCACCTCCTGGCCGCCACCGAGCTGGCCCCCGACGACCTGACCATCTGGCGGGCCGCCCTCCCGCTGATCGGCGACGACCCCTTCGGCGAGGCCTTCTTCGCCAAGTACGGCGAATGGCAGGAGCGCGGCCTCCCCTACAACGGCCTACCCCCCGATCACCGAGCCTAACCGGGGTTGACGTCCACGTCGAGGTGCTTGATGCCGTGGATGAAGTTGGACAGCAGGCGGTCGGGCTCGCTCATCGCCGCGATGTCGGGGACCCGGGTGAGCAGCTCCTGGAACATGACCGTGATCTCCCGGCGGGCCAGGTGGGCGCCCAGGCAGAAGTGGGGACCGGGGCCACCGAAGCCGACGTGCGGGTTGGGATCGCGGGCGATGTCGAAGGTGAAGGGGTCCTCGAACAGGGCCTCGTCCCGGTTGGCGGAGTTGTAGAAGAGGACGACCTTGTCGCCCTCCTTGAACTCCTGGCCGCCGAGGGTGGCGCCGTCCTGGGTCACGGTGCGGCGGAAGTGGATGACCGGGGTGGCCCAGCGCACGATCTCCTCGACCGCGGTGTTGGCCAGGCCGTCGAAGTCGGCCGAGCCAGGCCGCCTTCTGGTCAGGGTTCTGGGTGAGCAGGTGCATGCCGTGGGCGATGGCGTTGCGGGTCGTCTCGTTGCCCGCCACGACCAGCAGGACGAAGAACGGGCCCAGCTCCTCGTCGGTCAGCATCTCGCCGTCGACGTCGGTGTTGACCAGGGCGGAGGTGAGGTCGTCGGTGGGGTTGGCCCGCCGCTCGGCGCCCAGCTCCTGCACGAGCTGGGCCAGCTCGTAGCCGGCGGTGAGCAGCGCGGGCACGACCTCGTTGATGTCGGCCACGTACTCCGGATCCCCGGCGCCGAGGATGATGTTCGTGCGGTCGAACACGAACTCGTACTGGCTCTCGGGGATGCCCATCATGTCGCAGATGATCGCCAGGGGCAGGGCGGCGGCGACGTCGGTCACGAAGTCGACCGTGCCCTTCTCGAGGAGCCGGTCGACGATCTCGGTGGCCCGGCGCTCGACGGACTCCTGGAGGTCGCTCAGGTGCCGCGGGGTGAAGCCCCGGGAGACGATGCGGCGCAGGCGGGCGTGGCGGGGGTCGTCCATGTTGATCATGGAGCCGAAGAAGTCGAGGAACGGCTCGGGCATGTCGCCGATGTTCGAGCCCTTGCCGGAGCAGAACAGCTCGGGCTGACGGCTGGCGTCGAGGACGTCCCGGTGCCGGCTGAGGGCGTGGTACCCCGGGCCCTGGGGGAAGAGGCCGTAGTCCCGCTCCTCGTGGAAGGAGATGGGCGCCTCGGCCCGGAGGGTGGCGAAGGCCCCCTCACGCTCCTCCTCGGGCAGGGCCCAGAACAGCGGGTCGGACAGGTCGATCTGGTCGACCGAGAGGTCGGAGCGGGGAACGAAGGTCGGCGCCATGGTCCGTACTCTGCCACGCCCCGGTCTGATCTACGGTGCCCGCCTCATGGACATGGATCCCGCTCGCCTGGACTCGGTCACGGCGCCTGACAGCTACCCCATCCGCCGCGAGCTCCGCTGGACCGTCAACGCCGCCCTGACCTGACCTCGTCGAGGAAGCGCCGGACCTCCTGGTCGAAGGCGGTCGGGGCCTCGAGGTTGAGGACGTGGCCCACGCCCGGGATCACGACGAGCCGGGCGCCCAGGATGGCGTGCTCGATGGCTTGGGCGACCGCGAGCGGCGCCCGACTGTCCTCTGCGCCGTAGAGCAGCAGGGTGGGAACCGAGATGTCGCCGAGCACGGGGCGAAGGTCCGCGTCGGCCAGCGCGTGCGCCATGGGCACGATGCCGGCGGGCCGGGCGTCGAGCATGATGCCCACCATCTCCTCCTCCAGCTCCGGGGCGACGGGACCGCCGAAGAACCCCGGCAGATACGACCGGGCCCAGGTCGCCGGCGGTTGGTCGACCTCGGCCAGGACCTTGGCGAGCCGGGCCTCGATGACATCGGGCGGCAGCGAGCCGGCCCATCCGGCGTAGGCGGAGACGAGGACCAGCGAGCGGATCGCTGCCGGGTGCCGGTGTGCGACCTCGATGGCGAGGCTGCCGCCGAACGACAGGCCCAGGACGTGCGGCCGGTCGAGGTCAAGCGCACCGACCAGCCCGGCGACGGCATCGGCGTAGTCGGCCAGCGCAAAGCCCTCCGGCGGGTCGGATGACCGGCCGCAGCCCGGGGCGTCCCAGGCCACGACGGCGAACTCGTCGCTCAGGGAATCGAGCTGGCGTCGCCAATAGCGGCTGTCGCTCCATGCGCCGTGGAGCAGGACGAGCGGCGGGCCGTCGCCCGATCGGCGGTAGCCGATCCGTAGCCCATCGATCTCGGCCATGCCCAGTTCCACGGCGACCCCCGATCTCCGGTGCCGTCACCCTAGGACGGGCCCCCGCCGGCCAGGAGCGGCTGCAGGCACCTATTGACACTTGCCATGCCACTACCTAGCGTGCCGTCGTGCGCCGCGCGTGGGCTTCCCCCCGAGGCCACTCGCAGGACCGAGGAGACGACATGACCGAGCAGGACCGCCGCGTCGCCCTGATCGCCGATGCCGGCTTCTACGTCGGGCCGGCGCTGTCCCGGCTGATGGCCGACCGCGGCCACGACCTGGTGCTCGGTGACCCCGAGCCGGAGCTGGTCGAGGAGCTGACCACCGGGGGGACCCAGGTCGAGGTCGTGGCCGGCGCCCGGGACCTGAGCGAGCCCGACGCCGCGGTCCGTCTGGTCGCCGCCGGGCTGGAGCGGTTCGGGCGCATCGACTCGGCCACGGCGTTCTCCGGGATGATCGTGGTCGGCCGCTTCCTCGACTCGACGGTCGAGGACCTGCACACGGTCGTGAAGGGCTGCATGGAGGCGCCCTACCACTTCCTGCGAGCAGTGGTCCCCGTCATGGTCGAGCAGGGCGAGGGCCAGGTCCTGGTCATCACCAGTGCCTCGGCTGCGAAGCCGACGCCCGGCGCGCCGCTCTACTCCTCGGCCCGGGCGGGGGCGACCATGCTCGTGCGCAACGTGGCCGGCGAGGTCGCCCGGACCGGCGTGCAGGTCAACGCCGTGGGCACGAACTTCATGGACTTCCCCGAGTTCCTGCGGGCCAACCGCATCACCGACGACGAGAGCCGGGCCAGGGTCGAGGCGATGGTGCCGATGCGCCGCCTCGGGACCATGGAGGAGTTCGCCGCCTTCTGCGCCCCCTACGTCGACGGCACCAGCCGCTTCACCACCGGCCAGTTCACCGCCTACGCCGGCGGCTGGGCCTGACCCCATCGGCACCGTCACCGAAGGACCTGAAATTGCGTCGATGCGTTGCGGAAGGCGCAACCATTTGACGCCAGAAGTCGACGGGTGGTGGGGAACTCCCGGCAGGCTGGGGACGTGGTAGCTCGGTGATCGACGACATCGACGTCCGCCGGCGCGCGGGCGTCGCCGGGGCCCTCAGTGCGGCCCTGGCGCTGGCGCTGACCGAACTGGCCGCCGGGCTGTCGAGCGAGATCCCGTCGCCGGTCGCCGCGGTGGGCGACGTCTTCATCGACGGCCTGCCCGGCCCGCTGGTCCGGGCGGGCATCGACTCCCTGGGCACCTCGGACAAGCCGTTCCTGGTCACGATGATCGTGCTCATCTCGATCCTGCTCGGCTGGCGGGTCGGCACGGCGTCCCTGAAGCGACGCTGGATCGCCCCCGCCGTCTTCGGGACGGCCGGCCTGCTGGGTGCCCTGGCCACGGCCCGGGACCCGCTGTCGAGTGCCTTCGTCTCGTTCCTGGCCACCCTCGGCCCGGCGCTCGTCGGAGCGGCCGTCCTCCTGAAGCTGCTCGACCTGGCCGAAGCGACCGCCGTCACCGGCGAGAAGGCCAAGGCCTCCTCGGCCATGGACTCGGGCGCCGACCGACGACGGTTCCTCCTGGGCGCGGGCGGCACCGCGATCGGTGCCCTCGTCGCCGCGGTGTTCGGGCGGCAGCTCAAGCGCCGGTTCTCGGTGGAGAGCGAGCGGACGGCGCTGACCCTGCCCGACGTCGAGCCCGCGGTCGCGGCGAGCGACCTGGGAGCCGACGGCCTGACCCCCTACATCGTCCCCAACGACGAGTTCTACCGGATCGACACGGCCCTGACCGTTCCCCAGATCGCGCCCGACGACTGGACCCTGCGCATCACGGGGATGGTCGACAACGAGATCGAGCTGACCTTCGCCGACATCCTCGAGCGCACCCAGGTCGAGGAGATCGTGACCCTGTCCTGCGTGTCCAACGAGGTCGGTGGGGACCTGGTGGGCAACGCCCGCTGGCAGGGCGTCCTGCTCGCCGACCTCCTGGCCGAGGCCGGTCCCCAGGAAGGCGCCGAGCAGGTCGTGGGCATCTCGGTCGACGGCTTCACGGCCGGCTTCCCCCTCGAGGTGGCGATGGACGGACGGCCGTGCCTGATCGCCATCGGCATGAACGGCGAGCCGCTGCCCGTCGTCCACGGCTTCCCGGCCCGGCTCGTCATCCCCGGCCTGTACGGCTACGTGTCGGCCACCAAGTGGCTGAGCGAGATCCGGCTGACCACCTGGGACGACTTCGACGGCTACTGGGTCCCCCGGGGCTGGTCGAAGGAAGGGCCCGATCAAGACCCAGAGCCGCATCGACGTGCCGCGGGGCGGCGCGTCGCTCACCGCCGGGCCCAACGCCATCGCCGGGGTGGCCTGGGCGCCGACCCGGGGCATCGAGCGGGTCGAGGTGCAGGTCGACGACGGCGAATGGCAGGAGGCCCGCCTCGGCGACGAGACCACCGACCTGAGCTGGCGCCAGTGGGTCGTCGAGTGGGACGCCCCCGTCGGCGACCACGAGATCCGGGTCCGGGCCACCGACGGCACCGGCGAGACCCAGACCGAGGAGTCGGCGCCGCCCGCCCCCGACGGCGCCACCGGCTGGCACGACATCAGCGTCACCGTCGACCCCTGACCCCGTTCTGGCTCCTGATCCTCCGGTCATGGGCGGAGGATCAGGCGCCAGAACGGGAAGATGGGGTGTGGTCGATCGATCGCCCTCGGCCGGGAGGACGGATCACCCCGGTGGAAGGAGGTGGCCCAGCCGTCCCCGAAGCACTGGATGCACCACCTGGAGGTCCACGACCGGGCCGACATCGACGACGAGGTCACCGCCTGGCTCCGGGAGGCCTACGACCGCGCCGCCTGACCGACTCGTTCTGGCGCCCGATCGAGGCGTCATCGCGCCGCATCGGGCGCCAGAAGGGGAAGAGTGGGGGGCATGGACGTCGAGATGACGGGGGCGGCGGTGATCCGGGGCGATGAGGCGGAGGTCCTGCAGTCGCCGACGGACGTGATCCGGCTGCTGGTGACCGGCCTGGGTGACGTGCAGGTGGCGGACATCACCAGTACCGACCGGGTCGGACCGCCGGTGCACACCCAGGAGTGGCACGAGGTCCAGTACGTCCTCGAGGGCGAGGCCGAGTTCTGGCTCGACGGGGAGTGGCACCGACTCGGCCCCGGCGACGTCGAGGTCCTCCCCGCCGGCGTCCCCCACACGGTCCGGGTCCCCGAGGGCGAGGCCCGCCTGCTGCAGGTGACGATGGGCGCCCCCTTCGACGCCTTCATCCGCGCCATGGTCGCCCTCGACAACGACCCGGCCGCGACCGGCCCGGCCAAGGGCGACGCCGCCGCCCGCCACGGCGTCCGGGCGGTCTGACCCGACGCACCCCAGTTCTCACCACCCGACCGGGGGGCTGATGCCCCGTGCGGGCTCCACCGCACCGTGGCCGACCCGGGCTGAGGAGGGCACCGTCGAGCAGCCACACCGGGCCGCGGCCCGCAAGGACGGAGAACGGGCCCCAAACGGCCTCGAGGCACCACCCACCGTCTCCGGTGAGTGGTGCCTCGAACGTGAGCTCAGAGCCAGGTGCGGCTCAGGGCACGCCGCTCAAGCTCTCGCAGCCCGATGCACTGTCGACGCCCGTTCGGCCGAGGCAGACGTCAGCGCCGGTGCCGCCCAGGAGCGTGTCGGCGTTGGCGCCACCATCGAGTCGGTCGTTCCCGCCGTAACCCGCGAGCCGGTCGTTGCCGATCTCCCCGAAGGCCCTGTCGTTGCCGACGCTCAGGTTCACGATGTCGTTGCCGTCGCCGGCACACACGGTGTCGTTGCCCCCGCCGGTGTTGACCGTGTCGTTACCCGACAGGGCCACGATCACGTCGGGGCCGGCGGTCCCGTTGATGATGTCGGGCCCGAAGGTGCCGGTGATCGTCGGGGTCAGGCCCTGGCAGCGCACCGGCGAGAAGCGGATGGCCCGGCTGTCGACCACGGAGGCGGCGTTGAAGGAGTACTGCAGGCGGCTGGTACTGCCGTGGTCGATGCCGATGGTCGCCGATACGCCCTTGTCGTGAAACTCGTCAGACTCCACATCGAGGTAATGGAACTCGATGCGGCCGTTCTCGAAGAGCTGCAGCTGGAAGTCGACCGAGGCTGCGTTGAGGCCTCCGAACGGCCGCATATCGTCCCAGTGCACGGTGAACACCCGATGGGGCGAGGTTCCGCTCAGCCCGGTGCTGACCTGGCCGAAGACCTCCCAGTCGTCCCACAGCGGGGCGATCATGTCGTTGTTCACGGTGCCCAGATCCGCGTTGCCGAAGGCGGTGAACGTCGTCGAGCTCGGGAACCTGACGGCGCCATTCGGGCTGACGTTCATGGATGACCGGACGACGCCGTAATACCTGAAGGGGAAGGGCAAGGCGACGTTGGCGTACCCGTCGTCGGTGCCGCCCGTGAAGACCAGCTGGGTGGGAGCGTTGCGGAAGGTGAAGGTCGGCCCTCCCACCACACGGTTGTCCTGGTAGATGTAGCCACCCGTCCGGTCCGAGCCCCGAGCCGGCGCCGCCGACGCGACGTCGGTCCCGACCATCAGCACCGCCATCATGAGCGTGGCGACCACCGCCGCCATTACTCCCCGCCGTTTACCTCGCATGCCATTCCCCTTCCCGTATGTCGAAGGGACTGGTCTAGCACAACCGGGCGGGACCCGAGGACATGTCGGTGGCCCGGTCGTCCCGCAGGCTTCCGCTGGGCGAAAGACCGGCAGCGGGGACTCACCCCAGCTCCGTGCCCAGGATGGAGACGAAGGACAGCATCTCGCCGGGGTAGCCGCCGAGGTTGTGGACCAGGCCGAGGCCCCGGTCGGCGGTCTTGATCCGGCGCTCCTCGGGGGCCTCGCCCCGGAGCTGCAGCCAGTTCTCGAAGTGCATGCGCAGGCCGGAGGCGCCGACCGGGTGGCCGAAGGACTTGAGGCCGCCGTCGGGGTTCACCGGCAGGTCGCCGTCCAGGTCGAAGGTGCCGGCCAGCACCTCCTTCCACGCCATGCCCCGCTCGGCGAAGCCCAGGTCCTCCATGAGGACCAGCTCGGTCGGCGTGAAGCAGTCGTGGACCTCGGCCATGGCCAGCTGCGAGCGGGGATCGGTGATCCCGGCCTGGGCGTAGGCGTCCTGGCGCCGCCTTCGCCGCCTCGGGGAAGTGCGTGTAGTCGTACGCCGGGTCGAGGTTGCCGGACTTGGTGCCGGCGACGAAGCCGAGGCCCTTCACGTAGAGCGGCTTGTCGGTGTACTTGTGGGCGTCCTCGGCCCGGCAGACGATGGCCGCCGCCGAGCCGTCGGCCACGCCCGAGCAGTCGAAGACCGACAGCTGGCCGGCGACGGTGGGCATGGCGCAGATCTGCTCGGCGCTGGTCTCCCGCCGGAACTGGGCCCGCTCGTTGCGGGCGCCGTTGTAGTGGTTCTTCTCGGCGATCTTGGCCACGACCATGCGCAGCTCGTCGGGGTCGACCCCGTAGCGCTTGGCGTAGGCGGGCAGGATCATGGCGTACATGGCCGCCGCGGTCAGCGTCCGGCCGGTGCCGTCGGTCGGGATCTTGGCCGCCCCCGCCAGGCCCTGGTAGCCGCCGTCCTTCACCTTCTCGACGCCGATGGCCATGGCCACGTCGTAGGCACCGGCGGCCACGGCGTAGCAGGCCTGGCGCAGCGCCTCGGAGCCGGTGGCGCAGAAGTTCTGGACCAGCGATGACCGGCTTGTCCACCAGCTTCAGCGGCCCGGCCAGGTCCATGCCGCTCGTGCCCGACATGGCGGTGCCGAGCCAGTAGGCGTCGACGTCCGCGGGCGTGATGCCCGCCGACTCGTAGGCCTCGTTGGACGACTCGATGAGCATGTCGTCGGTGCCGGTGTCCCAGCGCTCGCCGAAGCGGGTGCAGCCCATGCCGATGATGGCGACCTGGTCCTTGATGCCGTGCGAGCCCATGTCAGCCCTCCGTCTTCGTCTGGCTGGGAAGGAGCCGTGCCTTCCAGAAGTAGTTGTGGATGCCGTCCTGGGTGCCCAGGACGCGGAACGTCATCTCGGTGCGGTCGCCGATGTGGAGGTCGTCCTCGGAGCAGTCGGTCAGCTCGCAGGGGAACCGGCCGCCGCCGTCGAAGTCGAGGATGGCGAACACGATCGGCGGGCTGGGCGAGTACGCCATGCGGTCGACCGTGAAGGTGGCGATGGTCGCCTCGACGTCGGCCATCGGCGCCGGGTCCATGTCGTCCTGGTTGGCGTTGGTGAACGACACCCGGGCGGGAGGCAGGTGCAGGGCGCCGGATTCCCGGTCCCGAGAGCCCTCGAAGCCGAACTTCCAGTCCTTGGTCCGGTGGGCGACCGCGGTCGACGCCCGGCCGGGCTCGGGCCGGTTGGGCGGCTCCAGCTCGATCTCGCCCCGCCAGGCCAGGAAGGTGCCGTAGGACAGGTCGGCGGCGGCGGCCACCTGGTCGGCGACCGGTCGGACGGCGGCACCGGTCACCGTGCCGGTGGCCCGGAAGAGGAGGACGTCGGCCCCGTCGACCAGGGACACCAGGGCGAGGACCTCGCCGGGCTCGGCTGACTCGACCATGGCGGCCAGCAGCGAGGCCGGCGTGGGCGGTGGCGGTGTTGCCGACCGTGGCGCTCAGGTCGTCGACGACCTGGACGCCGCCCAGGGCCTTGGCCATGCGGCCGGCGGCCCGGGCGTTCTGGCTGTGGACGGCGACCTTGCTGACGGCGTCGGCCTCGAGCGACGCCGCCTTCAGCGCCGCCTCCCAGGCCTGGCGGCCGAGGTCGGGGTAGACGGACTCGCCGAAGCGGTCCTCCCAGGAGCGGGTGTGGCGGTCGCCCGGCGCCTTCCAGCGCTCGGTGAACTCGTCGGTGACCGACGCGCCGCCGAGGTACTCGGCGATGACGTCGCCCTCGCCGACCAGCGCGGCCGCGGCGCCGTCACCGCCGGAGACCTCTTCGGCGCTGGAGGGACGGCCGGAGCGCAGGTCGGCGCTGACGACCAGCGTCGTGCCGTCGGACTCGAGGGCCGAGCGCAGGGCGCCGACCCCGGAGCGGATGGCGCCGCCGGCGTCCATCGCCAGCGCGCCCGAGTCCAGCCGCAGGGCGGCGTGGACGGTCGGTGGCGTTGGTCTTGTCCAGGTAGGCCGGGGCCGAGGTGGCGAACCACAGGCGGTCGACGGTGGCGTCCGGTGCGCCCTTCAGCGCCAGCCGTCCGGCCTCGACGCCCATGGTCGTCGTGTCCTCGTCGTAGGAGGCGACCGAGCGGGTGCCCTTGCCCCCGCCCTTGCCCAACACGCCCCGGATGTCGCCCCGCTGGAGGCGGTGGTGGGGCACGTAACCGCCGACGCTGAGAAGTCCTCGCATTGGTCGGCAGGGTAGTTGTGGGTCCTACCCTCCCGGACATGCGACTGGGTGAGGTGGTCCCCGGGGAGGGACCGGACAGCGGCAAGCCCCTGGAGGGGATCCGGGTGCTGGCGGCCGAGCAGATGCAGGCGCTGCCCTACGCCACCCAGCTCCTGGGCCGCCTGGGCGCCGAGGTGGTCAAGGTCGAGCACCCGGTCCACGGCGAGTCCGGCCGGGGCGCCTCGCCCGCCATGACCGACCCCGAGGGCCGCACCGTCGGCGCCACCTTCCTGCGCAACAACCTGTCCAAGCACAGCGTGGGCATCGACCTGAAGGCCCACGCCGGCAAGCAGCTCTTCCTCGACCTCGTGCCGCAGTTCGACGTCGTGGCCGAGAACTTCAAGGCCGGGACGATGGACCGCCTCGGCCTCGGCTACGAGGACGTGCGGGCCGTGCACCCCGGCGTCATCTACGTCTCGGTGTCGGGCTTCGGCAACCGGGACGACAGCCCCTACCGGGAGTGGCCGGCCTACGCCTCGATCGTCGAGGCCATGTCCGGCATCTACGCCTGGGCCCAACGGCCGGGCGAGCCGCCCCGCCCCAACCCCGTCGGCGCCCTCGGCGACATCAGCAGCGCGCTGTTCGCCGTCATCGGGATCCTGGCCGCCCTCCGCCACCGGGACCGCACCGGCGTCGGCCAGTACGTCGACATCGCCATGCTCGACGCCGTGGTGGCCATGACCGACGTCGTGTCCAACCTCTGGTCGCTGGGCCAGCGCCCCGACGAGCCGCTGCCGCATGATCCTCGACGCCTTCCTGGCCAAGGACGGCTACCTGAACATGCAGGTCGTCCGCGAGCACCAGTTCGCCGCCCTGGTGGCCCTGTCGGCCGACCCGAGTGGGTCGACGACCCCCGCTTCGCCGAGCGGGCCGGGTGGGCCGAGCACCTGGAGAGCGACATCCGCCCCGCCATCGAGGCCTGGCTGGCCGACAAGACCCGGCTGGAGGCGACCCACCTGCTCAGCGACGTGGGCATCGCCGCCGGGCCGGTCCACACCTCGCCGGAGATCATCGCCGACGAGCACGTGGCCAAGCGCCACATGATCGTGGAGATGGAGCGGACCGACGGCGTGGCCGACCCCGTCCTCATCCCCGGGCAACCCGGTGAAGCTGTCCGCGGTGGCCGAGGGCCCCGAGACCCGCATCCCCTGGGTCGGCGAGCACACCACCGAGGTCCTCCAGGCCGAGCTCGGCCTGTCCGGCGTGGAGCTGGACAAGCTGCGGGCCGACGGGGTCATCACCTGAAGCGGGTCCTCGTCCTCGTGACCGGCGCCGTCGCTCCTGACGGCCTGCGGTGGCGACGACGCCCCGTCCCGCCGGCGACGACCGCCCCGGTCCGCCACGACGAGCGGGGCACCCGCCGACCTCGACCCCGCCGGCCTGCGACGACCTGGCCGAGCGAGTACCTCGACACCTTCTTCGCCCTCGGCGCCGGCACGCCCCGGGACCCGGACGCCACCCACGGTCCGCCTGCCCGTGGGCGCACTGCGGGCCATCGACCAGCAGGCCCGCGACGCCGGCTGCCGGGACTTCGTCGACGTGGCCTGCAGCGCCTACGCCGAGCTCGGGGCCCAGGGCATCGAGGCCGTCAACAGCCAGCCTCCGGACACCTGCTGAGGACGGTCAGTCGCCGTTCTGACTCACCCGCCGAGTCTCGCAGCCGCCCGCACGCGCTCCGGTCGTCGGGCTCAGTCGGTGAACTCGGTGGCGAGGCCGATGCGCTCCACCTGGCACACCGGGGGATCCTCGGGCGGCGCGTCGGGGTCGACCGCACCGACCGCCACCACCCAGTCCCGTTCCGCGCCGTCGATCATCGTCGCCACCGGGACCTCGGTGGTGGTGCCGTCGAACAGGCGGTCGTCGACGAGCACGGCCACCTGGAGAGGAAGGCCTGCGGCCCGCCCGACGTGTTCTGCACGAGGCCCGCCGCTTCGACCACGCCGTCGATCACCTCGCAGCGGTCGACCTGGGCCACGGCGTCACCGGGGGCGGCGAGGCCCGATCTCGACGAGGTCGCGGCGGGCTCGACGTCGTCATCGTCCTCGGCGATGAGGTCGGTGCCTTCCGCCCCGTCCGGCAGCACCTTGACCGCGAGCCAGGCACGCTCCGGCGAGCACGACGGCGCCCAGCGCCGATGACGACCAGCAATCGACACGACCGGCCGGATCCAGCCTGCGGTGATCGGGCACGACCTCAGTGTGACCCACCGACGGCGACCGGTCGGGTCAGCGGCGTTTCTGACGGGTCGTCAGATTCTCGGTAGCCTCCGGTCCCATGGACTTCGAGTTCTCCGAGGAGCAGCAGGCCTTCGCCAAGGAGGTCGAGGCGTTCCTCGACGAGCACGACGACCCGCACGTCTTCGACGTGACCCGGGAGAACATGGCCCAGATCGTCGACACGCCCCAGCGCCGGGCGTTCATGGCCCTCCTCGGGGAGCAGGGCTGGCTGGGGATGACCTGGCCCAAGGAGTACGGCGGCACCGAGGGCGAAGGGCGTCTACGAGTACCTGCTCAACGAGCAGCTGGCCGGCCGGGGCGGCCCCCAGATCGGCAAGGGCGTCGGCATCATCGGCAAGACCCTGATCCGCCACGGCAACGACCGGCTCAAGGCCGAGTTCCTGCCCAAGATCCTGCGCAACGAGGTCGAGTTCGCCGTCGGCTACTCCGAGCCCGACGCCGGCTCCGACGCCGCCTCCATGAAGCTGAAGGCGGTCAAGGACGGCGACGGCTGGATGCTCAACGGGCAGAAGGTCTGGACCACCTCGGCCCACTTCGCCGAGTGGTACTGGGTCGGCGCCCGCACCGACCCCGACAACAAGCACCAGGGCATCACCCTCTTCCTCGTCCCCCTCGACCATCCCGGGATCACCATCAAGGAGATCTGGACGATGGGCGACGAGCGCACCAACGAGGTGTTCCTCGACGACGTCTGGGTCCACGACGACTACGTCGTCGGCGATGTCAACAAGGGGTTCCAGTACATCTCCGAGGCGCTGGACCTCGAGCGCTTCACCATGTTCACGTTCTCGCCCGTCGAGCAGCGCTTCGACATCCTCGTCGAGTACGTGCGCACGGCGACCCGGGACGGCGAGCCGCTGCGGGACGACCCCGTCATCCGCCAGCGCATCGCCCAGCTGGCCACCGACCTCGAGGTGTCCCGGGTGCTGGGCCTGCGGGTCGTGCACGAGTCGATGAAGGGCGGCGCCCCGCCGACGACCCAGGCCTCGGAGTACAAGCTCTTCACCACCGAGCTGTCCAAGCGGCTGGCCGACGCGTCCATGGACATCTGCGGGCCGGGCAGCCAGCTGCGGGTGCGGACCGAGGAGGCCCCGCTCGAGGGCCGGTCCGAGTCGACCTACCGCTACACGGTCATCGACACCATCGGGGGCGGCACCTCCGAGGTGCAGAAGAACATCATCGCCCGCCGCGAGCTCGGCCTCCCGAAGAACTTCTGATGCCCGGCGGTGGTCCACTGGCAGGGGTGCGCGTGCTGGACTTCAGCGACGGTCGGCCCGGCGGCGCGCTCGGCGCGCTGGCTGGCGGACTACGGCGCGGACGTCGTCAAGATCGGAGCGCCGGCCCGAGCCGGTGCGGTCCAGATCGAGCCGGTCTTCTACGCCTACTCGGCCCACCGGGGCATGCGCCGCATCCGCCTCGACCTGAAGGCCGACGACGGCCGGGCCGCCTTCCTGCGCCTGGCCGCGACCGCCGACGTGGTCATCGAGAGCTTCCGGCCCGGCGTGGTCGACCGGCTGGGCATCGGCTACGACGCCGTGAAGGCGGTCAACCCCGGGATCGTCTACTGCTCGACCTCCGGCTACGGCCAGGACGGGCCCCGCGCGCAGTGGGCGGGCCACGACCTGAACTACCTCGCCGTCGGCGGCTACCTCGACTGCTCGGGCCGCGTCCCCCGAGGGCGGGCCGGCGCTGCCCGGTGCCACGATCGCCGACTCGGCGGGCGGCGGCATGCAGGCGGTCATGGGGATCCTGGCCGCCCTGGTCGCAGCGCCAGTCGACCGGCGAGGGCCAGCACCTCGACGTGGCCGCGGCCGACGGCGTCCTCGCCCTCATGTCGCTCTACGTCGAGCAGCACCTGGCCACCGGCGACGAGCCCGGTCCCCGCCACGACCTGCTCACCGGCAGCTACGCCTGTTACGACCTCTACGAGGCGGCCGACGGCGGCTGGCTGTCGGTGGCCGCCATCGAGCCCCACTTCTGGGCCAACCTCTGCCGCCTGCTGGGCCACGAGGAGTTCGCCGCCCACCAGACCGACGACGCCCGCCAGGACGAGATCCGGGCCGCCTTCCGGGCCGCGCTTCAAGGCCAAGACCCGTGACGAGTGGGCGGCCGAGCTCGGTCCGGCCGACACCTGCGTGGCCCCGGTGCTGACCATCGCCGAGGTGGCGGCCGACGACCAGTTCGCCGCCCGGGGCGCCGTCGTCGACGCCACCCACCCGACCGAGGGCGCGTTCCGCCAGGTCGGCCCGGTGCTGGCCGGCCAGCCCGGCGCAGGGCGAGGCCGTCACCGTCCCCGACTGGGCCGAGACGTCGACCGTCGAGATCCTCACCGCCGCCGGCTACGACCCCGCCGAGCTCGAGTCCCTTTGTCCGAAGGCGTCATCGCATGACGACCCCCGCCCCAACCGTTCTGGCGCCCGATTTCGGGCGGCTCATGGCGAACCGAAATCGAGGCGCCAGAACGAGGTGGGGGACGGCGTGAGCGCGGACGGGGCGGTGGAGGAGGCCCGGTCGTGGATCGGGGTGGCGAAGTACGAGGAGGACGGGGGGTTCCCGGCCGAGATGGGCTACGTCTGGTCCTCGCTGGCCTCGGTCGAGAACGGCAACCCGCTCTACTGGGACGAGGCCGTGGCCGAGGAGCTGGCGGGCGGGCCGATCGCGCCCCCGTCGATGCTCTCGGTCTGGTTCCGACCCCACAACTGGGCGCCCGGCGTGTCCGAGCCGCAGGTCCCCCTGAAGGTCCACTTCGACCTGAAGGAGACCCTCGGCCTGCCCGAGGCCGTGATGACCGACAACGTCATCACCTTCGGCGAGCCCGTCCGCCCCGGCGACCGCATCACCACCCGCCAGGTCCTGCGCTCGGTGTCGGACGAGAAGACGACCAAGCTCGGCACCGGCCGCTTCTGGGTGATCGACGTCGAGTACCACACCCAGGACGGCACCTGGGTGGGCACCGAGTCCTACACCGGCTTCGGCTACCGGCGGGCCGACGCATGAGCCTCCTGCTGAGCGACGTCACCGTCGGCGACGAGCTGCCCGAGCTGGCCTACGACGTGACCGCCACGACCGTGGTCCTGGGCGCACTGGCGACCCGGGACTGGCGGCCCATGCACCACGACCACAAGTTCGCCACCGAGCGCAACGGCACCCAGGACATCTTCCTGAACACGCCCAACCAGGCCGCCTGGTTCGAGCGCTTCCTGACCGACTGGACCGGCCCGAAGGGCCGCCTCGGCCAGCTCCGGTTCCGGATGCTCGGCTCGGTCTTCCCCGAGGACCGCATGGTCCTCACCGGGACGGTCACCGCCGTGACCACCGACGACGACGGCTGCGGCTGGGTCGACGTCGACCTGGCCCTGAAGGTCGGCGAGCGCACGTGCACGACGGGCCACGCCCGCATCGCCGTGCCCACCGACCGAGGACGACAACCCCTGGGCCCGCCGCGGCGACGCGTGGCGACCCTTCCCACCGGAGGACAACTGATGGATCTGGAGTTCAGCGCCGAGCAGGACATGCTGCGGGAGATGGTGCGGGGCCTGCTGGCCCAGCACAGCCCGCTGACCAAGGTGCGGGAGCTGGAGGACGACCCCAACGGGCTTCGACCCGGCCCTCTGGAGCCAGCTCCAGGAGCTCGACCTGGTCGGCCTGCTCCTGCCCGAGGAGGCCGGCGGCTCCGGCCAGTCGATGCTCGAGGGCGTCGTCCTCTACGAGGAGCTGGGCCGGTCCCTCGCCCCGACCCCCCACTTCGTCAGCGCGGTGCTGACGGGAGGCGTGCTGGCCGCGGCCGGCGGCCACGACGACCTGCTGGCGGCCATCGCCTCGGGCGAGAAGGTCGCCACCGTGGCCTGGCTGGAGCCCGACGGCGCCTACCGCCCCGCCGGCGTCCAGACGCGGGCCGACGGCGACCGCCTGACCGGCGTGAAGCGCCACGTCCCCTTCGCGGCCGCCGCCGACGTGCTGCTCGTCCTGGCCCGCACCGGTGACGGCGCCGACGAGGTCGGGCTGTTCCTGGTCGACCCGGGCGCCGAGGGCATCACCCTGACCCAGCAGTTCACGATCGCCTCCGACACGCCAGTACCGGGTCGACCTCGACGGGGCCGTCGGCACGAAGGTCGAGGGCGCGACATGGGAGACCTGGCACCGGACGATGCTCGACGGCGCCGTCCTCCAGGCGGCCGCCGCCGTCGGCGGGGCCCGCTACGCGCTCGACATCACCAACCAGTACGCCAAGGACCGCCAGCAGTTCGGCAAGCCCATCGGCGCCTTCCAGTCCCTGGCCCACTACCTGGCCGACGCCGTCACCCGGGTCGACGGCGCCGAGGTCTTGGTCCACGAGGCCGCCTGGGCCCGCTCGATGGGCCGCCCCATCGACCAGCTGGCGCCCATGGCCAAGCTCTTCGCCGACCAGACCTTCCGGGACGTCACCGCCATGGCCCAGCAGATCTGGGGCGGCGTCGGCTTCACCCTGGAGTACGACATCCAGCTCTTCTTCCGCCGCGCCAAGGCCATGCAGCTCAACTGGTGGGACGCCCGCCACCTCGAGGACCTCGTCGCCGACGCCGTGCTCTCCGCCGTCTGATCCTGCGGCACCGCCGTCCAGCCCGGCGGGCTCGGAGCGGTCGGTGCCTGGAGTGGGGTAGGAACGGGTCCGATGTCGTCGACCGTCGACAAGCTGGCGCCGTACCGGGCCAAGCGGGACTTCAGTGTCACGTCCGAGCCGAGCGGCGATCGCGCCGCACCCCCCGCGGAGGGTCGGCGGTTCGTGGTCCAACGGCATCGGGCCTCCAGCCGGCACTACGACCTCCGCCTGGAGATCGACGGCGTCCTGGTGAGCTGGGCGGTCCCGAAGGGGCCGACGCTGGACCCCGGGGCCCGGCACCTGGCCATACACGTCGAGGACCATCCGCTCGACTACTTCGACTTCGAAGGGGTCATCCCGGCTGGTGAGTACGGCGGTGGCGACGTCATCGTCTGGGACTGGGGCACGTGGACGCTGGGGAAGGGTGACGACCCGGCCGAAGCCCTGGCCGACGGCGATCTGCACATCGACCTGTCAGGGGAGAAGCTGGCCGGCCGCTTCGTGCTCGTCCGGCGCGACGACCGCCGCAGCTCCGGCAAGGAGCGATGGCTCCTGTTCCACAAGCGTGACGATGCCGCGGTCGACGGTTGGGACCCCGAGGACCATCCGCGATCGGTCCGGTCCGGCCGGACGAACGAGGAGGTCCTCGCGGCTCCCGCCGCGGTCTGGCACAGCAAACGGTCCGGTGGCACCGCCGACGCCGGCACCACGTGGCAGCCACCGACCGACGAGGAGCTCGCGGCGCTGGCCGGCCTCGGCGAGAAGGGCACGTGGGCGCTGCAGGGCCGCAAGCTGCGCTTGACGAACCTCGACAAGGTCCTCTTCCCCGCTCGGGGCGGGGAGCCGCCGGTCACCAACCGCGAACTGATCGCCTACTTCGCCGCGGTCGGCCCCTGGCTGCTGCCGTACCTGCATGACCGGGCCGTGAACCTGCATCGCTACCCGGACGGCGCCGGCGGCAAGTCGTTCTGGCAGAAGGCGGTCCCCGACCACGCGCCCGACTGGATCAGCCGCTGGCGCAACCCGGGCGCCGACCCGGGAGAGACGATCTCGTACATCGTCGCCGACTCGGTGCCGACGGTGGCGTGGCTGGCGAACCACGGTGCCCTCGAGCTCCACCCGTGGACGTCGGCGACGGTTGACGGCAACCGGCCGACCTGGGCGCTGTTCGACCTCGACCCCGGCGACGACACGTCCTGGGACGACCTGCTCACGCTCGCTCGCCTGCACCGCACTGCGCTCGAACACCTCGGCGTGTCGGCCACGCCGAAGGTCACCGGTCGCAGGGGCATCCAGATCTGGGTCCCTGTGTCGCCCGGCTACTCCTTCGACGAGACGCGGGCCTGGGTGGAGACGGTGTCCCGGGCGGTGGGGGGCACCGTCAGCGACCTGGTCAGCTGGGCGTGGCAGAAGGGTGATCGACGGGGGCGGGCTCGGCTCGACTACACCCAGAACGCGGTGAACAAGACGCTCGTGGCCCCGTTCAGCACCCGGCCTGCCCCCGGCGCCCCGGTGTCCGTGCCGATCACCTGGGACGAGCTCGATGACCCCGACCTCGCGGCCGACCGGTGGACCGTCCGGACCGTGCTCGAGCGCCTGGAGGAACGGGGAGATCCGCTCCGACCACTCATCGGGCTCGAACAGGACCTTCCCGCTCTCTGACCACTGGTCCGGGTCGGATCAGGCGGGGCTGACCTCGACCATGGCGTCGTTGAACCTGGCGCCGCCGGCGAGGTCCGAGAGGGTGTCGGGGGCGAAGGCGTTGGCGGTGAGGCCTTCGGGGGTGGCTTTGCACCAGAGGCCCTTGGGGATGCTGGCCACGCCGGGGCGGAGGGCGTCGTCCACGGCGACGGCGACCGTGATGGTCGCCGAGCCGTTGGTGACCTTGGCCTGCTGGCCGTGGGCCAGGCCCCGGGCGGCGGCGTCGTCGGGGTGGAGGTGGACCGATGGGTCGGGCGGGTCGTACTCGGCGAACATCGAGGTGATGGACCGGTTGGTGGCCGGGGTCAGCAGGGTCAGGGTCCCGCCGGTGACGTCGTTGGCCCGGTAGGTCGGCACCCGGTCCGAGGTCGGGTCCTCGGTGACGAGGCGGGCCCGGCGGGAGTCGGTGCCGGCGTGCTCGGGCCAGACGTCCTTGAACTGCGCGAAGCCCTCGGGCTGCAGGCGGATCGGGAGCTCGAAGGGGCCGACCAGGATGCTCCCGGAGGCGGGCGGGCGACGGGTCGTAGGCCTCGGCGTCGAAGCCCAGGCGCACGGCCAGGCCGTGGGCCACCTCGTTGTTGGGCCGGCTCTCCCCCACCGGCGGGATCACGGCGGGCGAGTCCTGCACCCAGTAGCTGCCGTAGCCGGCGACGATGTCGTCCACCTCGAAGCTGGTGGTGGCGGGCAGGACGATGTCGGCGAAG
The DNA here is from genome assembly GCA_963748285.1 of uncultured Microthrixaceae bacterium. Classification (GTDB taxonomy): domain Bacteria; phylum Actinomycetota; class Acidimicrobiia; order Acidimicrobiales; family DATDAH01; genus DATDAH01. Next base: position 67,549 of record CAVVIF010000007.1, on the reverse strand, counting down.
CGGGCGGTGTCGGTCAGCACCTGGTCGTGGACGACGGTGAAGAGGTCCTCGCGGGAGAGGCTCTCGTGGACGGCGACCTGGTTGGGGGCGGTCGCGGCCGGGTTGGAGCCCTGGACGAACAGCACGTCGACCGGCCCTCCCTCACCGGCCAGCACGGCGCCGAGTCGGTTCATGTTGACGATGCGCCGGTTGGGGAACGGGATGTCGCCCCGCACGGCCAGCCGCAGCGCACCGCCGGTCGGGTCGTCGCCCACGCTGGTCGCCCCGACCACGCCGGTCCCCGGCTTCCCGAAGGCGCCGGCCAGGACCCACAGCGACATGGCCGCCCGGTGGGCCGAGCCCCCGTTGCGGTTGCGCTCCATGCCCCAGCCGACCCGCAGCAGCGGCGCCTCGGCGGCGACCAGGTCGTCGACGAAGCCCGTCACGTCCGAGACCTCGAGCCCGCAGACCTCGGCGGCCCGCTCGACCGTCCACTCGGAACAGGCGGCCAGGTACTCGTCGACCCCGTCGGCGTGCTCGTCGACGAAGGCTCGGTCCACGGCGCCCCGGCGCTCGCAACTCGGCCGCCGCCGCCATGGCCAGGACGACATCGGTGCCCGGCAGCACGGGCAGGAAGCGGGTCGCCCGGTCGGCCGCCGGCGTGCGGCGGGGGTCGATGACCACGACCTTGGCCCCGGCCCGGACCCGCTCCTCGATGCGGGGGGCGAGGTGCGAGTTGGAGACGGTCGGGTTGGCGCCCCACATCACGATGAGGTCGCTGTGGGCCACGTCGGTCGGATCGGCGCTGGCCATGCCACCGAAGACGAGACGCCAGGCCTTGCCCGCCGTCGCGGCGCAGATGGTGTGCTCCACCTCCGCCGCCTCCAGCGTCTCGAACAGCAGCGGGGTGAGACCGTCGCTCTCCAGCACGCGGCGCGGACGAGTTGTAGAGGTACGGCACCACCGAGCCGGGGCCGTTCGTGTCGATGGCCGTGCGGATGCGGTCCGCGATCTCGTCCAGGGCCTCGTCCCAACCGATGGGCTCGAACTCGCCCGCAGCCCTTGGGCCCGACGCGTCGCAGCGGGGTCGTCAGCCGACCCTCGCCGTGGATGCGGCGGGTCATGCGCCGGACCTTGCGACAGATCCAGCCGTCGGTCAGCGGGTTGGCCGCCTCGCCCTCGGGCACGGCGTCGATGCGCCGTGATCCGGTTCGTCGTCCACGGTGACCGACAGCGAGCACCCGTCCGGACAGTCGAGCGGACAGGCCGTGGTGATCGTGCTCACGAGCGAAGGCTAGACAGGGCGCCGTGAGCACCGCCGTCGATTCCGCCCGTGACCTCTTCACCCTGATCTCCGACAACGCCGAACGCACCTCGCCCGAGCCCGTGCCGGCCGAGACCGTCGACGCCATCGTCGAAGCCGGGCTCCACGCGATCTCCACCCCCGAGGCCGTCGGCGGCTCGGAGCTCGCCCTCCTGGACCAGATGGACGTGCTGGCCGAGATCTCCCGGGCCGACGGCTCGGCCGGCTGGATCCTGCTGGCCAACGCCGTGACCATCGCCTTCTTCGGCGCCTGGGCCGGCGACGACTTCGTCGAGAAGGTCTTCGCCGACGGCGTGCCCCTGGCGGCCGGCCAGTTCGCCCCCAACGGCGTGGCCGTCCCCGACCGACGGTGGCTACCGGGTCACGGGCGACTACCAGTTCGGTTCCGGCATCAACCACTCCACCTGGGTGGGGGCAGGGACGATCACCGAGGAGGCCGAGGGCGTCGATCCGCGCTTCCTCTTCGTCCTCATGCCCGTCGAGGAGGTGGAGTTGAGGGGCAACTGGGACGTGCTCGGCCTCCAGTCGACGGCCAGCTACGACTACGCCGTCCGGGACGTGGTCGTCGACGAGCAGGCCACCTTCGACTTCTTCGCCCCCGTCCGTCGCCGGGGCGGCCCGATGTACGACCTCGGCGTGATGTGCCTCACCGCCATCGGCCACGCCGGGTTCGCCATGGGCGTCACCCGCCGGGTCCTCGACGAGCTCGCCGAGGTGGCCCGCACCAAGCACCGCATGGGCGCCGCCACCGCCCTGAAGGACAGCGAGCGCTTCGTCTACAGCGTCGGCCAGCTCGAGTCCCGCTTCCGGGCGGCCGAGGCCTGGATGCGCGAGACGGTGGTCACCGTCGAGGCCTCGGCCGTCGCCGGGGCGCCCGACCTCGTCGGCCATCACCGCCTGCCGCCAGGCCAGCGTCTTCCTCACCCAGCAGGGCGCCGACATCGCCCGCGAGGCCTACCTCCTGGCCGGCACCACCGCCCTGCGCGACGGCCCCCTCCAGCGCGGCTTCCGCGACCTCCACGCCGGCAGCCAGCACTTCTTCGCCAGCGACGCCGCCACCCTCGACCTCGGCCGCGAGCTCCTGGCCTGACCGACCCTTCTGGCGCCTGATTCGGTTGCCATAGCCGCCGAATCGGGCGCCAGAACGGCAGGGTCAGTCCTGCCAGATGGAGGCCATGTCCAGGAGGTCGACGCGGAGGCGCTTGTAGGGGATGCCCATGCGGGCGAGCTGGTCGGCGGCCTGGGTCAGGGCCTGCTCCTCGACCTCGGGGTCGGTGGCCTCGTCGGGGCTGCGCAGCTCGTAGCGGAGGTTGAACCAGGTCAGGCCCGGGCTGTACACGAACGAGCCCTCCCGGCTGAACGACGCGTTCAGGATGTCGTGCTCGTCGGCCCGCGCCCGGAGCGCGGCCTGCTGCTCCTCGTCGAGGCCGTCGAACTGGCCCCGCACCGTGGCTCGGAAGATGCGCATGCACCGACCGTAGGAGGCCCGCCGGCTGTCCTGGCTGGGGTTTTCGACCAGAGCACGAGGCCTAGGGGGTCGGGAGCGGCGGGAACGGGCAGGTACCGGCCATGACCTACGTGGCCGAGGACGAGTTCGAGCGGGACACCGACTACATCGAGACCCGGATCACCGCCGACGGACGGGACGGCTACCCCGTCGAGCCCGGGCGGTACCGCCTCGATCGCGGCCCGGGCCTGCCCGTGGGCCAACCGGTCGATCATCGTGCGCCGCCTCCTCGGCCTGGAGGACGCCCTGTCGATGGGCCTGGCCGCGCCCACCCACGGCGAGGAGAGCTGGAACTTCGACCTCGACCCCGACGGCCGGGATCCCGTGCTCGGCATCCACCTGCTCCGAGACGCCTTCCTGGCCCGGGACCCGGGCTACGACAAGGGCGTCACCGTCCCCGCCATCGTCGACATCGCCACGGGTCAGGTGGTCACCAACGATCCCTTCCAGATCACCCTCGACCTGTCGACGGAGTGGCGGGAGCACCATCGGCCCGGCGCCCCTGACCTCTACCCCGAGGGTCTCCGGGACGAGATCGACGAGGTGGCCGAGGCCGTGTTCCAGGACGTCAACAACGGCGTCTACCGGGCCGGGTTCGCCGGTTCCCAGATCGCCTACGAGCGGGCCTACGCCGCTCTGTTCAGCCGCCTGGACTGGCTGTCGGACCGCCTGGCGGCACAGCGCTACCTGGTCGGCGACACGATCACCGAAGCCGACGTCAGGCTCTTCACCACCCTCGCCCGCTTCGACGCCGTCTACCACGGCCACTTCAAGTGCAACCGCCACAAGCTGACCGAGCTGCCCGTCCTGTGGGCCTACGCCCGGGACCTCTTCCAGACGCCCGGCTTCGGCGACACCGTCGACTTCAACCAGATCAAAGCGCACTACTACCGGGTCCACAGCGACATCAATCCGACCGGCATCGTCCCCGCCGGTCCGGCCCGGGCGGGCTGGGTGACCCCCCACGGCCGGGAGGACCTGGGCGGCCGGCCGTTCGGCGACGGCTCCCCACCCGCCGCGCCCGCCGACGACGAGCAGGTCGCGGCGGCCGACAACCCCCTGGCCCTGGTCGCCTGACCACGCGCACTGGCGCCCGATCGGGGTGCCAGAGGACCACAATCGGGCGCCGGAACGAGGGGGTCAGGTGGCGGCGGTGAGGGTGCGGTCGGCCACGGGGGCGTCGAGGACGAGCTGGAGCTCCTGGGCCTCGGCGATCTCGATGCAGGCGGTGTCGCCGGCGTCGGGCTGGCCCCCGACCTCGAGGCGGATGATGACCTCGGCGTCGGTCTCCTCCACCACTGCAGCCCGGGCGCCGTAGCACTCCTGCACGCCGCCGTAGAAGTGGATCAGCACGGCATTCGGGTCGTCGGGGTCGGCCACGATCTCATCGGGCGTGGCCACGACCGGGTCGAGGAGGTCCTCGGTCGGCTCGATGCGGGTCCACGTCAGACCGGGATCGGAGCCGTCGTCGGTCCCGGGCGGGCTCGAAACCGCCGTGTCCGGATCGACGGTCGTGGACGATCCGTCGTCGCCGGCGACGACCTCGCTGTCGTCGCCGCCACAGGCAGCGGCCAGCGAGGCGACCACCAGTAGGGACAGCAGCACTCGAGTGACCTGGCGCATGAACGTTCTCCTCGGTTCGGAGCGACGGCGCCGTTGCCGTCACCGCATCTGACGACGGCTGCCGACCCGTCAGTTCCCGACCCGAGGCAGGTTCTCCGGGTCGTGGTCCGGACGGACGACCAGGACCAGCCGGTCGACGCCCACGGCGGACAGACGGTGGCGCTCGGCGCTCTCGGGGTCCAGCCAGGGCGGGCCGAGGCCGGCGAACACCGTGACCAGGAACCGGTCGGGGTCGGCGGCGGTGGCCCGGGCCGCGGCCACGACCCCCTCCAGGTCGGGCAGCGCGGCCTGGGTGTTGATGCCGTCGGCCACCTCGACCGGCGATGGCGGCCAGCTTCGGGCCGAAGGCGGCGACGATGACCGGAGGCGGCGGATCGGGCCGGAGGAAGCCACCCACCCCGCCCAGGCTCCCCGCCCAGGTCGACCGGATCGTGGCGATGTACTCGACCAGCGCCGCCCGGCGCACGGGGTCGTGGGCCGGCTGTCGTCCGAGGGCGACCTGCTCAGCGGCGTAGGGGCCGGTCGGGCTGGTCCCGGCGCCGAGGCCCAGCAGCAGGCGCCCGCCGGACACCTCCTGCAGGGTGGCCGCCATCTGGGCCACCACCGCGGCGTCCCGGTTGGCCTGGTTCAGCACGAGGGGGCCGAGCATCACCCGCTGGTCACCGCGGCGAGGGCCGACAGCAACGTCCAGCCCTCCAGGACGTGGCCCTGGCCGTGGACCACCCCGGAGAGGTGGTCCCAGGTCCAGACGCCGTCCCAGCCCCGTTCCTCCGCGGCGACGGCGAGGTCCCGGACCTGTGGCCACGAGGCGTCGAAGGGGTCGACGAGGAGATCGAGGTGCACCGGCGGTGAGCGTAGGGTCACGCCCATGGGAACAGGGATCGAACCGGACGCGGTCAACCTGGCGCTGCTGGGACTGCGCCTCATCCTCGGCGCCGTGATGCTCGCCCACGGGATCAACCACATCATCGGCGGCGGCAAGATCGCCGGCACCGGCCGGTGGTTCGAGAGCCTCGGCATGAAGCCGGGCCCGCTGCACGCCTGGCTGGCCAGCCTCACCGAGGTCGGCGCGGGGGTCATGCTCGTGCTCGGCCTGCTCACCCCGCTGGCCTGCGCCGGCGTCCTGGGCGTGATGCTCGTGGCCCTCGATCACCAACCACTGGAAGAACGGCTTCTTCATCTTCCGGCCGGGCGAGGGCTACGAGTACGTCCTCACCCTCATCGTGGTCAGCCTCTGCCTGGCCCTGCTCGGCTCCGGCGAGTGGTCGGTCGACGACGCCCTCGAGACCACGGACCTCGCGGGCTGGAGTGGCCTGTGGATCGCCCTGCTCGCCGGCGGTGGGGGCACGGCGGTGCTGCTCGGGATCTTCTGGCGGCCGGTGACCGGTACCGTCCGACGATGAGTGACATCGTGAAGATCAACGCCATCCGGGTGCCCGAGGGCATGGGCGAGATGATCGAGCAGCGCTTCGCCGCCCGGGGCGACGCCATGAACGAGGTCGAGGGCTTCCTGTCCTTCGAGCTCCTGCGCCCCACGGCGGGCGAGGACCGCTACTTCGTGTACACCCGCTGGGAGACCGAGGAGGCCTTCCAGGCCTGGCGCGAGAGCCAGCGCTTCGCCGAGAGCCACGCCGGCCAGACCGGCCCGGCCCCCGAGGGCCACGGCGGCCCGCCCGCCGGCCACGGCGAGGGGGCCAAGGGCCCGGGTGAGGGCTCCGGCCCCGTCGCCATGGGCGCCGACCTGCTCGAGTTCGAGATCGCTCCTCGCCGTCACCAAGGCCTGACCCGGCCGTCGCCGGCGGGGGTCAGACGCCGAGGCGCTGCCACGGCCCCCAGATGGCGAAGGTCAGCGCCCGGCTGGCCTGGATGTTGACGTAGAGCGTGTGCCCGTCGGGGCTGAAGGTCGCCCCGGCGAACTCGTCGTTGAGCTGACCCGGAAGCTCGTTCTTGGCGATGTCGAACACCTGCCCCGCCGGCGACAGGCCGCGCAGGTAGTTGCCGTTGCCCCCGTCCTCGCAGAGGACCAGCGCACCGCCCCGGCGGCGGACGGTGACGTTGTCGGGCAGGTCCAACGTGTCCGGGCCCGGGGACTCGTAGGCCAGGCGCAGCGTGCGGCTGCGAGGGTGGTAGGCCCAGACCTGACCGGTGCCGTTGCCGAAGCCGTCGGCGATCGGGCCCGTGCTGGTCTCGGCCGGCCCACCGCCCTGGGTCGAGGTGAACCAGAGCGTGCCGCGGTCGAACACCGCACCCTCCAGGCGGGAGAAGTAGGCCGCGCCCTGCGCCCGCCCCTGGTCGCCGACGTAGCGGATGGCCTGGTCGTTGGTCGTCGGCGCCACCTGGCCGGGCGTGTAGGGGAAGGACGGGGCCGGGTCGTCGATGTCGACCCAGGTCACCCGGTACTGCGTTCCGCTCGGCTGGGACGCCGCCAGGTCGACATTCGGGCTGACCCTCGACGGCGAGCATCTGCAGGCGGCCGCCGTTGCGGAGACGGCCACGGTCGCTCGTGCCCCTGGCGCGGCAGGTAGCGGTACAGGCCGGACGGGAAGCCGAAGTTGTCCTCGGTGAGGTACAGCACCCCCTCCCGGGGGTCGAACGCGGCCGCCTCGTGGGCGAAGCGCCCGGCGTCGGTGATCGGCTCCCGTGACCCCTGCCGGCCGGCGGGCACCTCGAAGATGAACCCGTGGCGCTGGGTCAGCGCGGTGTTGGGCGCGAGGGTGAAGTCCGGACCCACGTCGGGGCCGTTCACGGTCTCCTCGCAGGTGACCCAGCTGCCCCAGGGCATCCGTCCCCCGGCGCAGTTCATCTGGGTCCCGTTGAGGCTGGTGAACGCCCGGTCCACCTCGCCGAAGCGGTCGACGAGCACCGAGGTGGTCCCCCCTCGGGTCATCGGGTCATAGGGCGTTCCCGGTCCGAAGGCCGGTCCCGGGCCGTTGACCTCGTGGTTGCGGACCAGCCAGACCCGATCGTTCCGGGCCGGGAAGGCGGCCATGCCGTCGTGGCGAGCCGGCAGCAGCGTGCCGTCGTCGAGGGTCACGGGGGTCGCGGTGTCGTGGAACGAGCGGTAGCTGAATCCGGCGGGCAGGAGGAGGCGCACCACGTCGTCGCGCTCGTCGGGCACCGGCCCGAGGGTCACGGCCGGTCTCGACGACGAGCGGGCCGAGAGTGGGTCGGTGAGGAAGCCGGTGAACGGCCCCGCCAGTGCCACACCCCCTGCCGTGACGGTGGCGGCGCGGCAGGAACTGGCGACGGTCGATCGAAGACATGGATGGGACCCCCTGAGGTGGATCGGCCCGCGGCGCCGTTCTACCCGTTGCGGCCACCGCCAGACCACGGTGCGGTGACCCTCACGCGTCGGCCCGCCCCTCCCGAGGCTGACCGTCAGTCCAGGTAGGTGGGGGTGCGGCCCTCGCGGCGGGAGCGGATGTACTCCTCGAGGTTCTGGGTGGTCAGGCGGACGAGGAGCTGGTTGCGGTTCTCCATGTCGAGGGCCGCCTCCAGGCTGCCCACCTCCAGGGCCGACCACAGCACCTTCTTGGTCATCGACACCCCGTGGGTGGTGAAGCCGCAGATGCGCTCGGCCAGCTCGTAGGTCACGTCCAGGAGCTCGGTCGTCGGGCACCGTCCGGGAGACCAGGCCGATGCGCTCCGCCTCCTCGGCGTGCACGTCACGGCCCGAGAGGCAGATCTCGAAGGCCCGGGACGACCCGATGGCCCGGGACAGCGTCCAGGACAGGCCCAGCTCGACCGCGCCGAGGCCGTTGTTGATCCCCGCCGCCCGCCAGTAGGCCGACTCGCCCGCGATGCGGATGTCGGTGCCCATCGACAGGCACATGCCCCCGCCGATGGCCGGGCCGTTGACCGCCCCGATCACGGGCTGGGGCAGCTTGCGCATCTGGGGGACGATGTCGCCGAAGTACTCCATGGCCCGGATGGCCAGGCGGGACAGCGTCAGGCCGTCGGCGTGAGGCGGCACCCCGGCGTCCTCCAGGTCGAGTCCCGAACAGAACCCGTCGCCGTCCCCGGTGAGGATCACGACCCAGCAGTCGTTGTCCTGGCCCGCCGCTTCGAGGGCCTCGCGCAGCGGGATGATCGTGTCGAACGACATGGCGTTCATCCGCTCGGGCCGGTTCAGCGTGATCTGTCGGACGTGCGGACGGGGATCGCTCACCTCGACGTAGGCCATGGGCCGAGATCTTGGCAGCCCCCGGCCGGCGGCCTCGACGGGGCGATTCAGCGGCGCCCGGCTTGCTGCTAAGCCATCCCCGATGCGTCGACGTCTCGCGGTCTGCTTCCTCGTCCTCCTCGCCCTCCTCGTTGCCGCCTGCAGCGGTGACGACGGCGAGGCCGACTCGAACGAGCAGGCCACCGGCGAGGAGGCCCCGGCCGCCACCTTCGCGCCCGCCGTCGGACGCCGAGCCCGCGGACTTCTCCGGGCGCGGGCCCTACGCCGTCGGCGAGATCGACCTCGCAGCTCGACCCCGAGCACCAGGTGGCCGTCTTCTATCCGGTCGATCCCGACGTCGTGACGCCCGACGCCCAGCCCTACTCGTACTCCGGCGAGGACATCCTCGACCCCTCGATCTCGGCCCTCCTCCCCGACGCGCTGTCGGGTGAGGTGGCCCCGCCGACACCTGGGTCGGCCTCCCCGCCAGCGGCGACGGGCCCTTCCCGACCGTGCTCCACAGCCACGGGTTCTCCGGCAACCTGCGCTTCGGCAACCGGCACAACGCCGCCGTGGCCTCGTGGGGCTACGTCGTCGCCGCCGTCGACCACCCCGAGCGGGGCGTGGCCTCGATCCTGGACGCCTTCCTCGCCGCCGAGGACGAGGAGCCGGAGCAGCCCGACGAGTACCTCGACAGCGACCAGCTCATCGCAGGCCTCGACCTGCTGGCCGAGACCAACGAGCAGGCCGACTCCCCCCTCGCCGGCGTCATCGACACCGAGCAGGTCGCGACCGAGGGCCACAGCGCGGGCGGCAGCGCCTCGGGCACGGCCGCCTACGACGAGCGGGTCGACCTCTGGATCGGCCAGGCCCCGGGCACGCCCTTGGCCCCCGACACCGACCTCGCCGCGGCCACCGAGGAGGTCACCGAGGACGGCGAGACCCGGGACGAGTCGACTACGACGCCCTGCTCGACGCCACCACCCCGCCGGACGTGCCGTCGATGATCATCGCCGCCGAGGGCGACACCATCGTCGAGCCTCGACCGGGTCGAGCAGACCTACGACTGGCTGGACTCCCCCAAGCGCTTGGCTGTCATCGCCGACAGCGGTCACGCCGTGTTCGTCGACCCCTGCGTCCCCATCCGCGAGGAAGGGGGGCTCAGCGCCTTCGTCGAGGCCCTGGGCCTCGACCCGGCCGACGTCCCCCTGGTCGAGCTGGGCGAGAACGGCTGCCTGCCCGAGCGACACCGACCCCGAGTCCGGTGTGGGGCCTGATCGACCACCTCACCGTGGCCCAGCTCAACCAGGTGTTCGGGATCGACCCCGACGTGGCCACGGCCTCCCTCGACCCGGACTACCTGGACGAGACCTTCCCCGGCCTCCTCCAGGAGATCGTCAGCCGAGCTAGCCGCTGACATCGGCCAGGGCGGTCAGCTTGGTCGGCTGGATCCGGACGACGAGCTCGCCCGGGACACCGTTGCGGCGACCGAACTCCTCGGCCCGGTCCGCCCCCATGTAGCGGCCGCCGATGCGGGTCGCCACGGCGACTCAGCTCGTCGAGGTCCGTGCTGAGCGAGACCGTGCCGTCGACCTTCACGTAGGAGTACGGCGGCGCCTGGTCGTCGACCACCATCGAGAGCCGGGTCCGCTCGGTGAACGCCTTGCCCTTGGCGCTGTCCTCGTGGGTCGTGAAGAGGATGTCGTCACCGTCGAGGACGAACCAGACGGGTGCCACGTGGACGTTGCCCTTCGGCGAGACCCAGGCCACCTTCCCGGTCCGGGTGCCCTCGAGCAGGAAGGCCCGCCGTTCCTCGTCGGACATCTTCCTGGCCATGGTTCTCCTCGTCGTCGTTCGCTCGCGGTCGAGGCTGCGGAGCGGAGCGCAGCAGCACTGCTGACCTGCCGCATCAGCGAAGCCGGCGCAGCGGAGCGGAGCTATGTGAAGGTCCAGTCGGGCCGCTTGCGGTGCTGGTCGAGGTCGTACTGGTCCAGTTCCACCAGCTTGGGAACGTCCAGACCCCGGCCCTCGATTCCCCCGCCGTCGAGGGCGGCGACGACGTCCTCGGGGAAGAGGCGCAGGATGCTGGAGATCAGCTCCTGCTCCTGGGTGCCCAGGTAGCAGCGGTTGGCGTCGGTGACCGTCAGGAGCCGGGCCCCGATGGCCTCGACGTCGCCGTCGTCGCCGCCGGAGCGGGCGATGCGGTCGAGGCGCTCGGTGATGTCCCCGCAGCCCAGCTTGCAGGGCGAGCACTGCCCGCAGCTCTCGACGTAGAGGTAGTTGCTGGCCAGGCGGGCCACCTCGACCATGTTCGTGCGGTCGTCGTAGACGATGAAGCCGGCCGAGCCCAGCCCGCCGCCGGCGTCCCGGAGGCCCTCGTAGCTGACGGGGGCGTCCAGGTCGGCGCCGGTCAGCGCCGGGTTGGCGAAGCCCGACAGGACGGCCTTCACGTACCGGCCCTCGGCCAGTCCGCCGGCGTGGACGGCGATGAGCTCGATGAGCGGGGTGCCCATCTCGACCTCCACCACCGTGGGCCGGACCACGTCGCCCACGACCGTGCAGACGATCGGACCGGGCGACTCCTCGGTGCCCATCGACCGGTACCACTCCGGTCCCAGGGCCAGGATGTGCGGGACGCTGGACAGCGTCTCCACGTTGTTGACCAGCGTCGGGTTGGCCTTGTTCGGCGGGCTCGGCGTCCTTCTTGGGGGCCGAGGACCAGCCCGCCTGCGGGCCGGTGGCGAACAGGCCCTGCAGGTACGGCGGCGCCCAGCGGGGCAGCGGCTCCTCGCCCTCGATCACCTGCAGCAGTCCGGTCTCCTCGCCCAGCAGGTAGTGGTCGGGGCCCGCCACCAGCTCGAACTCGACGCCGGAGGTGAGGCCCTTCGGCCTCCATCTCGGTGAGGGCCCGCTCGAGCCGGTCGATCTCGGTGCGGAACGTGCGCTTCAGCCCGATGTAGGCCTTGGTGGCCCCGACGGTGACGGCGGCGATGGCCGCGCCCTCGATGAGCTGGTACGGGTTGGCCCGGATCAGGGCCCGGTCCTTGAACGTCCCCGGCTCGCCCTTCGGCGGCGTTGACCACGACGTAGCGGTCACCGGTCTCGGGCCGGGCCTGAGCGATCGACCGCCACTTGCGAGCCGTCGGGAACCCCGCCCCGCCGCGGCCCCGCAGGCCCGACGAGGCCCAGCTCCTGGAGGGTCCCGCCGGCGCCCAGCTCCTGGGCCCGGTCGAGGCCGATGCCGCCCCCGGTCTCCCACCAGTCGTCGATGGTCGGGACCTCACGCAACAGAACCGGCTCGTGCACGCCCCCCGTCCTATCGGATCCGACCGCCGCCGCAGCCTTCAGACGCCGGCGCGCGGGCGGGCGGCAAAGCTGGCATCGGGGCTGCCGCAGGCCTGGTACAGGGCCACGGCGATGACGTCGTCCCCCTCGACGAGCGGGGTCAGTTGCGGGGGACCTCGATCCAGGGCAGCTCCTTGTCGGTGCGGGGTTCGCCGGGAAGGCCGAGGATGCGCTCCCCCAGGATGTTCCGCATGATCTCGGAGGTCCCGCCCTCGATGGAGTTGGCCCGCGAGCGCAGGAACATCTTGCGGGACGATCCCGGCGGGCCTTCCAGGCCGATGATGTCCGAGCGGCGCATCGTGTAGTCGTAGTCCACCAGGGCGGCCGGGCCGAGCAGGTCGAGGCAGAGCTCGTAGATGGCCTTGTTGATCTCGGCGAAGCGGAGCTTGAGCACCGAGCCCTCGGGACCGGGGTTGCCCGACTTGGCCGCCGCGCGAGGCCCGCAGGGTGGTCATGCGCAGCGTCTCGGCGTCGATCCAGCGCCGCATCAGCTGGTCCCGCATCGACCGGGTCCTTGTCGGCGTGCGCTCGTTCCAGATGCGCACCGCCTCGGCGATCGGGCCCGCTGCCCCGGGGCCGGGTCCCCCCACCGCCTCCGATGCTGGTGCGCTCGTTCATGAGCGTGGTCATCGACACCCGCCAGCCGTCGCCCACGTCACCGATCCGGTCGGCGTCCGGGATGCGGACCTCGGTCAGGTAGACCTCGTTGAACTCGGCCTCCCCGGTGATCTGGCGCAGGGGCCGGACCTCGACGCCGGGGGCGTGCATGTCCACCGCGAAGTAGGTCAGGCCCTTGTGCTTGGGCAGTCCGGGTCGGTGCGGGCGACCAGCATCCCCCGGTCGGCCAGATGGGCGATCGTGTTCCAGACCTTCTGGCCCGTCACCACCCACTCGTCGCCGTCCCGCACCGCCTTGGTGGCGAGGCCGGCGAGGTCGGAGCCGGCGCCCGGCTCGCTGAAGAGCTGGCACCAGACCTCCTCGCCGGTGAACATCGGGCGCAGCAGGCGGGGCCGCAGCTCGTCGGAGCCGTGGGTGACGACGGTCGGCCCGGCCAGGGCCAGCCCGAAGAACTGGGTCTCCGCCGGGGCATGGCGCCCCGCCTCCCGCAGCCGGCGCTCGACGACGGTCTGCAGCTTGGGCCGCAGGCCGAGCCCGCCGAAGCCCTCCGGGAAGTGCACCCACGCCAGGCCGGCGTCGTACCGGGCCCCCCGGTACTCCCGGGCGCTCATGGCGGCCGGGTCGTGGTCGGCGGTGAAGGCCTCGAGCGCCGCCTCGACCGGGCGGTCTCCGGATCGACGGCGGTGTCGAGCGTGTCGGTCATGGCCCGGACACTACGACGACCCCTCGCACCTGTCCGATTCAGCTCGTCGGGCCGGGGAAATGATGCAACAACCGGGGCAGGGGGTCGGGCTGCCCGCCGTCGGGGCACGCTCGTCTCATCGCCACGACAACGGCCGCCCGAAATTGCGTGACTTGAGGTCGCACAACAGCCCTAACCGGCGCAATTTCGACCGAAGCCGGGCCTCCATCCGAAATTGCGTGACTTGAGGTCGCACAACAGCCTCAACCAGCGCAATTTCGATCGTGGACGCCCCCGACAAGCCCAGCCCGACCCCACGCCCCCGTCTCTGCCGTCGGTTTCGTCAGGTCAGAGCCGCTTGCAGCTCGCGGACTGCGGCGGCGAAGGCCTCGTCGTCGGCGGGGTCGGTGGGGGGATGGAGGAGGACGCCGTCGGCGAGGTCGGCGTAGCGGTCGCCGAGGACCTCCGCCAGCTGGTCGTAGCGGCCGGCGGCGACGACGGTGTCGAGGACCTCGTCGGTGACCGTGGCCTCGAGGTCCTCCCAGCGGCCCTCCTTGGTCATCGACCGCAGCCGGTCGCCGAGGTCCTCCCAGCCGTGCAGCTCGAGCGTGCGGCGGTAGGCGGGGGTCGAGAAGAGGAAGCCGAGCATGTAGCGGCTGCGGGACCGGGCCTCGGCCACCGCGGCGTCGTCCCGGCCGGTGGCGACCATGCCGCCGACGACGACCTGGACGTCGGACCGGTCCCGGCCCGCGTCGGTCAGCCCCTGCTCCAGGGCCGGGAGGCACAGCTCGCCCAGGTAGCGGCGGTCGGAGTTGGTGGGGTGGGTCACGTACCCGTCGCCCGACGGCCCCGGCCAGGCGGCAGGCCCGCCGGTTGACGCCGCCGAGCCAGATGGGGAGCGGGCCGCCGTCCAGCGGGCCGGGGTTGAACTCGGGCTGGAGCCGGGTCAGGCGGTAGTGCGGGCCCTCGTGGCGCAGCGGGCCGCCCTCCTGGAAGGCGGTGAAGACGGCGCGGACGGCGGCGACGTAGTCCGCCATCCGCTCGACCGGGTCGGCCCACTCGACGCCGAAGCGACCCACGATGTTGGGCTTGATCTGGGTGCCGAGGCCGAGCTGGAAGCGCCCCGGGGCGAAGCCGGCCAGCGACCAGGTCGGAGTACGCCACCTGCATCGGGCTGCGGACGAACGCCAGGGCCAGGGCCGGGCGCACGACGAGGGTCGAGGTGTGCTCCAGGGCCAGGGCACAGGTGAGGAAGGCGTCGTTGGTGGTCTCGGCCACGTGCAGGGCGTCGAACCCGAGGGCCTCGACCCGCCGGGCGTGGGCCCCGATGTCGGCCAACGGCGCGCGGGGATCCATCCCCGCCACGACCTTCACTGGCGCCTCTCGGCGCCAGCTTCTACTGGCGCCTCTCGGCGCCGCCCCTGACGGGGACACCCGCTTCTCGCGGTATAGCCAGCCCTCGGTTTGAAAATTGGCAAAGCGACTCCCATCACATTCGGTGCTGGCTTGACGCTCGGCCCCCGGCTCACGCCTCTGCGCCGGGATCCAGGCCGAGGGCGGCCTCGAGGTGGCGGTGGAGGTTGATGATGCGGCACTCCTCCGCGGAGAGGCGGAGGTGGGTGAAGCCGGGCTGGTGCAGGCCCTTCTGGACCCTGCGGAGGTTGTCGAGGTCCTGGTCGAAGATCAGGCCGAGGCTCACGGTCGCCGGGCTCGATGTCCATGACGGCGGGCCGGGGCGTGGGCTCGTCGGCCGAGGGGACCCGGAAGGCGACGAAGAAGGTGACCACGCACTCGTCGGGGGTCGGCCCCGGCGTCGCCGTCATCGCGCTGACGGCGTCGCTCAGGTAGATGACCGTGGCGTTGGGGAAGAGGTTGTACTGGTGGAGGTCGAGCACCTGCTCGGTGTCGAACGCGGCTCAGGTCGAGGCCCTTGCCCGCCGCCTCGTCCCGCACGGCCTGCTCGATGACGGCCCGCATCGTCGAGCCGTCGGGCACCTCAGGCGCCGGGGCCTCCGGGTCGGTGACCCCCATGCGGGCGCCCTGGGTCTCGATGAAGCTCCGCCAGATCTCGGCGTCGGTGGCCCCGCCCCGCAGGCGGGGCGACGGGATGCCGTAGGGCTGGCCAGCTTCCCGTGCCGGTTCCAGAGGCGCTGGGGCGAGTTGACGTCGTCGGTCGACGCCAGCATCTCGCGGTGGATCCCCTGCACGTGGTACGTCTCGCTGAAGGCCTCGATGGCGACCTTCCAGTTGCAGGCCAGCGCCACCCGCAGCACGGCCTGCATCCGGTACTCGTCGGGCTTGGCCCAGGCCACGTCGTCGGGCACGCCCTCGAGATAGGTCTCGAGGGGCTCGGCGTCGGGATCCAGGTTGACGAAGACCAGCTCGCCCCACGTGTCGACCTGGACCGGGACCAGCGGCAGGTCCTCGTTGCGCAGCGGGCCGAAGCCCTTCCGGGACGGGATCTCCCGCAGCTCGCCCCGCAGGTTCCAGGCCCAGCGGTGGTAGCCGCAGCGGATCTCGGTGCGCGCCTGGTCCCCTCCCCCTGAGCACAGCTCGTTGCCCCGGTGCAGGCAGACGTTCTGGAAGGCCCGCAGCTCGCCGTCGTCGCCCCGCACGATGAGGACCGAGATCGGCCCGCAGCGGTACTCGTACCAGTCGCCGGGCTCGGCGACCTGGCCCCGGGCGGCGGCGATCTGCCACGAGTCGGGGCCAGAGCCGCTCGGCCTCGAGCGTCGGCCCACGCCGGGGAGGTGTAGCGGGACGCCGGGATGCGGGCCGGTGCCCGAGCGGGCCGGTCTCGATGGTCGAGCCGACCGGCGCGTCGTCGGTCAGGCTCGCGGTCCTGGGTGTCGGTCATGGGTCGGACCTCAGGCCGCCGGGCGGGTCAGCTCCCAGGTGTTGTCCCGCAGGACCCGGCGCTGGTCGGCGTCGGCCAGCTCCTTGACCTCGGGCACGTAGTCCAGGGGGCGGGGCATGCCCTCGATGTGGGGCCAGTCCGAGCCGAAGATGACCCGGTCGGCGCCCATCAGCTCGGTGATCTCGTAGGGGTCGTCCTCCCAGAAGGGGTTGATCCAGACGTGGCGGCGGAAGGTCTCGGCCGGGTCCTCGGGGAAGTACCCGGGGTACTTCTTGGCCGTCGAGGCCAGCTTGCGGAGCAGGTCGGGCAGGAACTCCGAGCCGTTCTCCACCGAGGCGATGCGCAGCCCGGGGTGGCGGTCGTAGAGCTTCTCCAGGCTGAGGGTGAGCAGGAAGTCCAGCGCGGCCCGCTCGATGGCGAACATGCGGACCGACGGGGCCCAGCCCCCGGAGAACTGGGCGGTGAACTTGTCGTCCGCGTAGCCCTGGGACGAGTAGCCGGAGTCGCCGGCGTGGATGACCGTGGTGATGCCCGACTCGGCCACCCGGGCCCAGAACGGGTCGAACATCGGGTCCGCGGGCGAGCGTGGGCCCGTGCGCGGTGAAGACGGCGGCCGGGCGCATGACGATGACCCGGGCGCCGCTCGTCGAGCGCCCACTCCAGCTCCTCGACCGCCCACTCGGGGTCGGCCAGGGTGAGGTACGGCGCGGCGAAGATCCGGTTCTCGTAGGCGAAGCCCCAGTCCTCCTCGACCCAGCGGTTGAAGGCCCGGAAGGTGGTGGTCAAGGCGAACAGGTCGTCCTTCAGCAGCTCCTCGTAGAGGACGCCGAGGGTCGGGAAGAGCCAGATGGCCTCGAGGCCGAACTCGTCCATCTTCGCCAGCCGGGCGTCGCGGTCCCGGTACTCGGGCGCAGATCGGCTCCCGCTCGCGCAGGAACTCGAGCGGCGACTTCCCGTCCGGGTTGCCCCGGAAGTAGTCGTGCATGGCCCCGGCCTTGGCGATCGGGTCGAAGGTGGCGTTGGTGACCGCCCGGCTGACCCTGCCGCCGACGACGTGGTACTTCCGGCCGTCGATGTCACACCACTGCACGCAGCGCGGGCCGAGGGCCGGGTCCAGGTGGCGGGTGAAGGCGTCGAGGGCCTCGTAGTAGTGGTTGTCGCAGTCGAAGGCGTCGTAGTCGAGCTCGCTCACGGTCCCGACAGTACCGGCCTTCCCTAGGGCTCGTCCCCGACGAGGCGCCAGACCGTGAGGTCCACGGGGACGGGGCGGGCCCGGCGGGGCCGCTCGGTGAGGCCGTGCTCGAACTCGCTGAGCTCGGTGACGATGCGGCGTTCCTCCTCGAGCACCCCGGCGGCGCCGGGCGGGGGCTCGTCGCCGTCCGCCGACGAGGTAGAGCGGTCCGGTCGCCGAGGGCCTCCTGCAGGGCCAGCAGTGCGTTGGCCGACGGGCTCGATCGGCCCCGCCAGGCCCGGCCGGCCCAGCCAGGTGAACGGCGTGGCGGCGAAGTTCGGCCCCATGGTGCTGCCGCCCTCCCACACGAAGACCACGTCCTCGCCGGCCGCCACGTCCTCGAGCTCCTCGATGACCCCGAGGGAGCCGCCGAACTCCTCGTGCCCCCAGAGGTCCGAGGACTGGCGCAGCATCCAGACCCCCATGGCCACGAGGACCACGGCCGCCCCGACCCGCAGGTGGGGCTGGGCCCGGCCGCGCTGCTCCCACAGCCACGCGAGGGCGACGGCGGTCAGCAACAGGAGCGTGGGGACGACCATCGGGACGTACCGGCGGCCCCACCACATGAGGTTCGGGGCGATGCGCGGGCTCCCAGATGAGGACCGGGGCGATCACCAGGCCCGGTAGCACCAGCACCCACCGGGCGGCCGACCAGCGGGCGCGGACGCCGACGACCAGCGCCCCGACGGCCGCGACCAGGGCCATCGGCGTGATGAACAGGGCCAGACGCATCAGGTTGAGCTCGTCGTAGCCACGGGACCGCTCGCCTCGCTTGTCGATGCGGTAGTTCTGACCCAGCAGGTCCTCCCGGAACCAGGCCACGACCAGGAAGACGACGAGCAGCGCGATCAGGCCGTAGCCGACGAGCCGGAAGGCCCGGCCCCGGTCCAGGCCCGCCCACCGTCGGCCCACGGCGGCGAACGGGCCGTCCCCGGACGGTTGGGCCGCCCGGACCCGCCGGCGCGCCCAGCGGACGACCACCGCGGCGAGGACCAGCAGCGCCGCTCCCGCCGCGGCCTCCTCGAAGGAGGGCAGGCCCTGTTGGAGGCGGGCGTAGCGCGAGCCCCGGCCGTAGGCCTGGTAAGCGCCCAAGAAGAGGAGCGGGGCCAGCCCGGCGGCGAAGGCCCACAGCCCGACCGTCGACCCGGTCGAGCACCCAGAGCCCGGCCAGCACGATCGCGGCCAGGCCGACCACGACGATGCCTTCGGGCCGGGCGACGAAGCCCACCCCGACCAGGGCGCCGCCGATGCCGGCCGCCACCCGCCACCGGGTCGACAGCGCCAGGGCGACGGCCAGCAGCGCTCCCGCGTAGAAGAAGAGCGACATCGACTCGGCGGTCGGGAACTTGGCCTGCCACACCTCAGCTCGTTGACCGCCAGCAGCCCCGCGGTCACCGAGGCCGCCACGAGGCCGAACGCCCGCCGGGCGGCGAGGAAGAGGAGGCCGACGGCGCCGAGGGCGAACAGCGGGGTGAGGTTGAACAGCGCCGCGGTCCCACCGAGGTCGTGGGCGGTGGCGAGGGTCGCCGGCCAGAGGTGGAAGAAGTCCGGGAGGATGTGGTCCGGGTCGTCGGGGTCGGTGGGGAAGCTGCGGTAGGGCAGCCGCCGCCAGGCCACCTCGCCCTCGTCGGTCACGATGCGGGCGACGCCGTCGGTCACGACCAGCTCGGCGCCCGTCTCGGCCACCGGGTCCGTCAGGGTGACGTCGACCCTGGCGGGCGATGGCCACGGCGTGGTTCACGTAGACGCCGGGGTCCCGGTTCTTGGCCGCGAGGGGGAAGCCGGGGAAGAACTGGACCGCGGCCAACGCCAGGATCGCCCCGAGGGCGACGGCCGCCGGCCAGGACCACGGGGCCGGTGACCAGGTCCGGCGCCCCACCGCCACGGCGACGACCATGCGGTGAGGGTCCCGCCCCCGAGCAGTGCCAGCCATCCCTCATGGCGCCGATGCCGGCGAGGACCAGGGAGAGCACGGCGACGGCCGCACCGAACACGACCACGACCAACCCGCCCAGCTCGAGCAGCGTCGGCGCCTCCTGAGACCCGTTGCGGTCCACGATCGTCATCGACGCAACAGGCGGCGGGCCCGGTCCCGGCCCCGGTTGACCACCGTGGTCATCCAGCCCGCGGTGTTCACCTGCGGGAAGGGCTCGTCGGGCACCGGACAACCGAGGAAGGAGCAGAGCTCGGGCCACCCCTCCCCCTCCGTGAGGCGGAGCACGAGCAGGGCGTCGGGTCGGGCGGCGAACCGGGCGGCGACCTCGGCGTTGTGGCGCTCGTAGCGCTCCCGGTAGATCGCCTCGTGGCCGACCGGATCACCGGCCCCCACGCCGTAGATCCACTCCCGCATCGGCGTCGACCGGCCACCGAAGTGGCCGAGGACGCTGGCCCACCACTCGTCGGTGGGTCGCACGGTCAGGACGAAGCGGCCGTCCGGGTGCGCCTCGTCGAGCTCGCGGTACAGCAACGGCCAGGGGTTGTCCTGGACGGCGTCCACGGCGGCGAGGCGGCGCTTCGCCTCGGGCCAGGCGGTCTCGGCGATGGCGGGATCGCGCACCCCGAACGGGCCGCCGACCCGGTACCCCAGGCGTTCCAGGGCGCGGCCCAGCGACGAGGTCCCCGTCTTGTGGAAGCCGACACCGAAGAGCTTGGGCGTGTCCAGGAGGATCGAAGCGTAGTGCTCCACCGGCGGGCGAGGGGTAGCCTTCCGCGGCCCCATGAGCGAGCCCGTGTCCACCGTCGACGTCTCGATCGTCCTCCCCGTCTACAACGAGGCCGGGCACCTCCACGCGGAGATCGACCGCATCCGGGCCGCGATGGACGCGTCGCACTCTCGCTACGAGATCGCTGGTGGTCGACGACGGCTCCGACCGACGGCTCCGCCGAGGCCCTCGAGCACATCGACGACATCCGCCTGATCCGCCTCCCCGTCAACCGGGGATCGGGGACGGCCCGCAAGGTCGGGACCCGGGAGGCCACTGGGCGACGTCGTGGTGTGGACCGACGTCGACATGACCTACCCGAACGACCGCATCCCCGAGCTGGTCAAGGAGCTCGAGGGCTACGACCAGGTCGTGGGGGCCCGCACCTCCGAGCAGGGCACCCACAAGGCCCTGCGGGTGCCCGCCAAGTGGACCATCCGCAAGCTGGCCGCCTACCTGGCCAACACCGAGATCCCCGACCTCAACTCCGGCTTCCGGGCCTTCCGCCGCGACGTGGCCGCCCAGTACCTGCACCTGCTGCCGACCGGCTTCTCGTGCGTCACCACGATCACGATGAGCGTTCCTGGCCAACGGCTACACGGTGAAGTACATCCCCATCGACTACGCCCCGCGGGCGGGCGAGTCGAAGTTCCACTGGCGCAAGGACACCACCCGCTACCTCGTGCAGGTGGTCCGCCTCGTGCTCTCCTACAACCCCCTGCGGTTCTTCGGCCCCATCGTCGGGCTCCTGGCCGCGGTCGGGCGTCGTCAAGCTCGGCTTCGACCTGGCGGACAAGGCGTGGCGGGTCCCGACCAACACGCTGCTGATCCTCTTCGCCGCCTTCCAGGTGCTGGTCATCGGCCTGCTCGCCGACCTCGTCGTGCGGGTGACCCGACCCCGTGACGAGGTCGCCGGCGCCGGTCGTTGATCAGGTCGGGGTCCGCCCTCGGCCGGCTGCTGGTCGTCACCTCGAACTACCCCCGCTGGGCGGGCGACTCGACCACGCCCGTTCGTGCTCGACCTGACCCGGCGCCTGGTCGAGCGGGGCTGGAAGGCCGACGTGCTCGCCCCCCACGACGCCCGGTGCCGCCCGGGACGAGGCGCTGGCCGGCATCCCGGTGCACCGCTTCCGCTACCTGCTGCCCGGAGCGGGCCCAGACCGTCTGCTACCAGGGCGGCGCCCTGGTCAACCTGCGCCAGAACCGGTCGAACCTGCTGAAGCTGCCCGCCCTGGTGGGCGCCGAGTGGGCCGACGGTCGTCCGTCGGCTGCGCGCCGGCGCCTACGACGCCGTCCACGCCCACTGGGTCCTCCCCCAGGGCCTGGTCGGGGTGCTGGCCACCCGGAAGGTCCCGGTCGTGGTGACGGTGCACGGCGGCGACGTCTTCGCCCTCGACCAGGCGCCGCTGCGGGCGGCGAAGCGCTTCGCCTTCGGTCGGGCCGACGCGGTGACCGTCAACAGCTCGGCCACCGAGCGGGCGGTCCTGGACCTGGCGCGGCCCCGCCGGCTCGAGCGCATCCCGATGGGGATCGAGGTCGACCCCGAGGTCGACGCCGGCGGCGGTGGACCGCGTGCGGGCCGAGCACCGCGCCTGGACGACGGCCCCCTGGTCGCCCTGGTGGGCCGGGTGGTGGCCGAGAAGGGGGTGTTCGACCTGCATCGACGCCGTCGACCGCTCTGCGGGCCGATCTGCCCGAGCGTGCGGGCCGTGGTCCTCGGCGAGGGCCAGGACCGGGCAGCCGCCGAGGCCCGCGTCGGCTGAGCTGGGCCTGGCGGAGCACGTCCGCTTCGTCGGCTGGGTCGACCCGGCCGAGGTCCCGGCCTGGCTGCACGCCGCCGACATCGTGGTGGCCCCCTCCCGCACCGCCCCCGACGGCTGGGCCGAGGCCCAGGGCCTGTCCGATCGTCGAGGCGATGGCGGCCCGACGTGCCGATCGTGGCCAGCGACAGCGGCGGCATCGGCGACGCCGTCGAGCACGAGGTCACGGGGCTGGTCATCGGCGAGGGGCGGGCCGACCAGCTGGCCGACGCCATCCGTCGGCTCCACGGCGACCGCGTGCTGGCCGCCCGTCTGGCCGAGCGCGCGGCCGGGCCCGGGCCGTCGACCGCTTCTCCGCCGACGCCTCGGCCGAGGCGTTCTCGGCCCTGTTCACCGACCTCATCGGCGGTCGCCCGTGAGCGCCCGGGCCGTCTTCGTCGTGTCGACCGGGCGCACGGGCACCCAGTTCCTGGCCCGGACCGTCGAGGCGTGGGGCGCCCGCAGCCACCACGAGCCGGGCCCGTGGTGGCTCCGGCACCTGTCCAACGCCCACGCGTCGGGCGCGGTCAGCGAGGAGCGAGCCGTCCGCCTGCTGCACCGGGTGCGGGACGAGGCGCTGGCGTCCGACGAGCCGTGGTTCGAGGCCAGCTGCCTGGACCACGGCCTGGTCGGACCGCTGCTGGCCGCGTTCCCCGAGGCCACCGTCGTCCAGGTCGTGCGCCACCCCGTCGGCTACGTGCGCTCGGCCCAGGACTGGGGCGCCTACCG
Organism: uncultured Microthrixaceae bacterium; assembly: GCA_963748285.1. GTDB lineage: Bacteria > Actinomycetota > Acidimicrobiia > Acidimicrobiales > DATDAH01 > DATDAH01. Next base: position 44,991 of record CAVVIF010000007.1, on the reverse strand, counting down.
CTTCGGCGGACGCCCCTGAACCTCCTGCCCTACCGCCGCCTGGCCCCTCCGCAGTTCGACCGCTGGAACGTGGCCGAGCGGGTGCGCTGGGTCGGCCAGGACCAGTTCGAGCGCCTGGCCTGGGCCTGGGCGGCCATGAACCGGGCCATGCGCACCCAGGGCGAGGGCTCGGACCGCTTCCGGGTCGCCCGCTTCGAGGACCTCACCGACCCCGACCGCGGCCCCGCCGAACTGGGCCGCCTGGCCACCGACCTGGGCCTCACCGTGGCGCCCGACGTCCTGGCCAGAGCGGTGCAGCAGCGGGTCAACGCCAGCCAAGCCAAGGCCGGCGACTGGACGCCCGAGCAGTGGGCCCGCCTGGTGGAGCTCACCGCGGAGGAAGCCACCCACTACGGCTACGAGCTGTCGCCGCCGTAGGTCTACCGACACCGACGCAACCATCCGACACCCGCATCCAGCTCGTTCGCGTTCTGGCACCGGATTTCGTTGCCATAGCGACGGAATCCGGTGCCAGAACGACGGGCGGTCACGGCGCGTGGGATTCGAGCGCCCCCGAGGAGCCGAAGCCCGACGCCACGCCCCCATCCCTGCCATTGGTGTGCCCGGCCCGACGAGCCGAACGGGTTCGGAGCGGAGGGTCAGTAGCCGTAGCGGTGGCGGAGGGGCCAGGTGAGGGTGTCGACGGTCAGGCGGTCCCGGCGGGGCAACAGGTCCCGCCACTCCTCGTCCTCGCGGATGGTCACCTCGCCCCCACGGAAGCGGGTGGGGTTGCCGGCGAGGGTGTGGCCCTGGGCGACCGACAGGGTGCGGCCGTCCAGGACGGCGTCGACGTCCGGGGTCCGGCCGGTGAAGGCGGCGAGGTCGACGAGGGTCGAGCGGGGGTCGGCGGTGAAGTCCTCGTAGCGCAGGGTCATCCGGGGGCCCGAGGACCGGCGGGTGGCCAGCGCTGACCACGAGGTTGCGGCTGGTCCAGCTCAGACCGGAGTGCCAGGCCGGGAAGCGGTCCATCTCCCGGGGCTCGACCATGTCGTGGTGGGTCTTGGTTCGCTGCCAGGACCAGGCCACCGCCCGGGGGTCGCGCACGAGCAGGACCGAGAGCGGGCGGATGCCCTCGACCCGGCCGAGCACGCCCGGCTCGGTCGGCCACTTGGACGAGTCGACGATGACCTCGGCGCCGGTGACCTCGGCCACGGCGGCCACGAGGCGGGTCGTGGCCGCCGACCATCGGGCGAAGGCGTCCCAGCCCCTGGTCCGGCCGGCGAGCAGGCGGGGCACGGCGCCCCAGCGGAACACGGCCTCGCTGTCGCGGGCCAGCGCCTCGGCGTCGAGGTCCGCCACCCGCCCGGCGACCGCGCCCCAGACCGGGCAGGCCGAGAGGTGCTCGCCGCACGCGCAGCGCCGGTCCTCGACCAGACCCCGACGCCAGAAGAAGCGCAGCTCCCCGGCGGCGAAGAAGCCGTCGAGCTCGCCGAGGGCCATCGACAGCAGGGTCGACCCCGAGCGGCCCTTGCCCAGCAGGTAGAGGACGTCGGTCACACCGACTCGGGATCGGGCGCGGGTCTCGACGTCGACGTCGACGACGTGCTCTCCGGCGACCACGTCTGCCTCCACGGTGACGTCCCGTCGACCCATGACGCCCACGATCAGCGCGATCACGGCCATGACCGGCAGGGAGACCAGGCGGTCGAGGCCGCTGGCCAGCAGGCCGCTGGAAGCGGGATCGCCCACCAGGCGGCTCAGGGCACCGGAGATGACCTCCCGGATCCCGAAGCCCGAGGGGAAGAACCCGATGGCCGAGGACAGCACCCCGGCCAGCGGCAGCAGCATGGCCCCGGCGAACGAGCCGCCGATGTCGAAGCCGACCATCACCAGCCAGAAGCGGACGCCCCGGACGACCACCATGAGGATCTCGACGCCGAGCAGCACCGCACTGCGCCGGAGCGCCTCAGCGGGTGGCGCGTCCTCCCGGCGGGCGACGAGCGAGCGCACGGCGGTGTGGCCCACCAGGCTGACCAGCACCCCGCCGGCCCCGAAGAGCAGGGCCAACCAGGGGCGCACGGGGACGAGCACGACGGCGCCGACCAGCAGCGAGCCGCCGAGCCAGAACAGGGCGGTGGCCAGCGTGGCCGACGCGGCCCGGCCGTAGGTCGAGCCCTCCCGCTTGAGCCCCTGCATGCGCACGAGGGCCGAGCCGGGCAGGGGCAACAGGTTGGCCGCCCGGGCGTAGATGGCGATCGGCATCGCCACGCGGAGTCCGATCCGGTGGCCGAGCACCGCCCCCGACGCGGTGTACTCCAGGGCGTTCAGCCCGATCAGCAGGGGCACGCCGACGACGCTGGTCAGCAGGATCGCCCACCACTGCAACTCCCGTTCACCGGAGGGGAGGGCGTTGATGCCGAGGGCCATGGCCACGACGAACACGACGGCCGAGACGACCATCGAGATCCTCCGCCCGCGGGGCGTCTCGGTCGTGGCCGAGAACCGGTCGAGGAGCTCGGCGGCGCGGCGCAGCAGCGGCTGGAGACGGTCCACGTCAGCGCTCCCGGCTCACAGCCGGTTGAACGGCTCGGCGTACACGAAGGGCCCGGCCACGACGGCCGACGGGTCCAGCACCCGGACCTGGAAGTGGGCGCCCCAGCTGGGGTCGGGTGCCTCGACGCCGTGGTCAGCGGCCGGCTCGAAGCCGAAGCGGGCGTAGTACTCGGTGCTGCCCAGCAATGCCACCAGCGTCTCGCCCCGGGCCTCGGCCACGGCGACGACGGCGTGGACCAGCGCGCCGCCGATGCCCGCGCCCTGATGGTCGGGCCGGACGCCGATCGGGCCGAGCCCGAGGGCCGGACGTCGGTCGGCCCCGACCGTGCCCCGGGTGCACACGACGTGGCCCACGACCTCGCCATCGACCTCGGCCACCAGGGAGAGGGCGTCCAGCCAGCCCTCGTCCTCCCGCAGCTGGTCCAGGAGCCCGGCCTCCACCGGCTCGTCGGCTCCGTCCGGCGTCGGGAAGGCGGCCGCCTGCACGGCCCGGGCCGCCGCCACGTCCCCCGGACGCTCCCGCCGCACGATCACGACGGGCGCTCCGCGTCGAGGACCGTCCGGAGCACGTCGGTGAGCGGGGTCGAGGTGCCATGGGTGAGGTGGACGTGGACGGTCTCCGCCGTCGCCAGGCACTGATCGTCCAGGAACACTCCCTGCCCGATCGTGAAGGACGAATCGCCCACCGCGATCACACACGAGCCCACGTCGATCTGCGCCGGATAGGAGGCCGTCCCGAGGTAGTCGATCGCCACTCGCCGGACGATGAAGTTGTCCCCCTTCGCCTTGTGGGGGATGACCCGGTCGAGCAGGAGCTCGAGCCGGGCGTCCTCGAAGTACGCGGCGTAGGCCACGTTGTTGATGTGCCGGGCTCCGTCCTGGTCGCCCCAGCGCACCTTCTCCCGACTCCAGTAGCCGTAGCTCGACCGCTCCGTCAGCTCCACCCCGCCAGTCTGGCCCGGACCCCGGCCACTCGGGAACCGCGCGCCCAGGTGGCATCGTCTGATGGTCATGCCCCGGATCACCGCCCTGCTCGTCGCCCTGGTCCTGCTCGCGGCTTGTGGCGACGACGGTGGTGGAGGTGAGGCCGGTGACCCGACCAACGAGGTCGAGACGACGCCACTGACCTTCGGGGACGGGGACGAGGTCTGGCTGCGGGTCGAGACCGGCGGCGGGTTCGTCCCCGTCATCTTCAACCAGCGTCAGGTACCCGAGATCCTGCTGTTCGACGACGGCCGCCTGGTCCGGCTCACCAGTGACCCGGGCGCGGTCGTGCCCGAGTTCGAGGTCGCCCCGTTGGACGAGGCCGAGACGGCCGCCCTGCTCCACCAGGCCGGGGCGGTCATCTCGGGGCCCGACGCCGGCATCCCCAACGTGACCGACTTCCCGACGACCACCATCACCCTCAGCACCGAGGACGAGGACGGCACGCTCGACGTGTACGCCCTCGGCTTCGACGACGAGCAGCTCACCGCCGACGAGCAGGCGGCACGGGCCTCGGTCGAGCGCGCTGCTCGACGACCTGGCCGCAGCGGGCGAGGCCGAGCCCTACGTCCCGGAGGAGTGGTTGGCCCTGACCATGGCCACCCTCGAGGGGGCCGACGTCGTCGGCGCGGTGCCCTGGCCCCTCGACGCCGACCGGGCCGCCTCCGCCGACACGCCTGCGGTCTGCACCCGCCTCACCGGCGACGAGGTCGACCAGGTCCGCGACGTCCTGGTCGACGGCGAGTCGGAGTTCGTCGACACCGGCACCACCGTGGTGGAGATCGCCCTCCGACCGGTGCTCACCGGCGAGGAGACCTGCAACCTCGGGGAGCTCGACGACTTCGTCGAGCGCTGAGCCCACCGTTACCGTCCAGGGATCGTGTCCGGGCCCTTCGACGACCTCCTCGACGCCAACCGCCGCAACCAGGCTGACTTCGCGTTCGCCGAGCTGACCGGCCGTCCCCGCCTCGGCCTGGCCGTGGTGGCGTGCATGGACACCCGCATCGACCCGTTGGCGGTGCTCGGCCTCGAGCCGGGCGACGCCAAGATCCTGCGCAACGCCGGGGCCCGGGTCACCGACGACGTCGTGCGCTCCCTGGCCATCGTGGTGGCCAACCTCGGCGTGGACCGGGTGGCGGTCATCGCCCACACCGACTGCGCCATGGCCAAGCTGTCGGCCGACGAGCTGCGCGCCCGGGTGGCCGAGGTCAGCGGCCATGCGACGGACGGCTGGGACCCCCTCGCCGTCGACGACCAGGAGGCGACGCTGCGGGCCGACGTGGGCCGGCTGCAGGCCGATCCCCTGCTGCCCGACGACCTGACCGTCGGCGCCTTCGTCTACGACGTGACGACCGGCGCCCTCACCCCGCTGGACTGATCAGGAGTCGGTCGGCCAGGTCGGCGGGGCGGGCCAGCATCGGGGAGTGCGAGCCCTCGATGACCTCGGCGTCGATCCCGAGGCGCTCCTTGGCCATCCGCACCTGCCAGTCCGGGGCCGAGGATCCGGTCGTCGGCGCAGGCCACATAGCGCATCGGGCACATCGGGATACGCGGCGAGCGGCCAGGCCTCCCGGGTCGGTGTCCAGTGCTGGCCCCGTAGGGCGCCGACGGCGGCGTCGAGCAGCTCCTCCGGGACGTCGTGGTAGAAGGCGGCGATCGCTCGCCTCTCGGTCCCAGCGGCTGGCCCCGTCGTCCCCGGCGAGCTGGTGCGCCGCCGTGAGCTCCGGGAAGCCGGCGCTGAAGGCCTCCGCGCCCGATCCCCTCGCCCGCCGGCCGACCCGGCACGGGGAGGATGGCGGCCACGAACACCAGGCCGGCCACCGGCGGCGCTCGGGGATCAGGGGGATCGTCAGGCCGCCCAGGGAGTGGCCGACGACCACGACCGGCTCGTCGAAGCCCGACGGCCGCGTCGACCACCGCCGGCGGCGTAGTCCTCGACGGTGGCCGTCGGGGTCCTCGCAGGGGAGGTCGGGGGCGACCACCCGCTCGCCCCGGCGCTCGAGCTCGTCGACCAGGGGCTGCCAGCAGGCCCCGGCGTGCCAAGCGCCGTGGACCAGGACGAACGGCGGGGTCATCAGCCACCTGCTTCTCGCGGCCCTCCCAGAAGGGCGCCCGCAGCTTGAACTTCTGGAGCTTGCCGGTCGCCGTCCGGGCCAGCTCGTCGCGGAACTCGATCGAGGTCGGGCACTTGTAGTGGGCCAGACGGTCCCGGCAGTGGGCGATGAGGTCGGCCTCGGACGCCTCGGCCCCGGGGGCCAGGACCACCAGGGCCTTGACCGTCTCGCCCCACTTCTCGTCGGGCACGCCGATCACGGCCACCTCGGCCACGGCGGCGTGCGAGAAGAGGGCGTCCTCGACCTCGATGGACGACACGTTCTCGCCGCCCGAGATGATCACGTCCTTCTTGCGGTCCGAGATGGCGACGTAGTTGTCCTCGTCGATGGTCCCGCCGTCACCGGTGTGGAACCAGCCGTCGACGATGGCGTCGGCGGTGGCGTCGGGCTGCTCCCAGTAGCCGTCCATGACGTGGTTGCCCCGGGCCAGCAGCTCGCCCTGGTCGTCGACCCGCATCTGGACGCCGAGTGCCGGCGCGCCGGCCCGGCCCGAGCCGTTCGGCCCGCTCGGCGGGCGCCAGGTCGTCGTACTCGGCCCGGCCCCGGTTCATGGTGAGCAGCGGCGTGGTCTCGGTCAGGCCGTAGATCTGGATGAACTCCCAGCCCAGCTCGGTCTCCACCCGCTCGATGGTGCGGGTCGGCGGCGGCGCGCCGGCGACCACGATGCGGGTGCGCCCGGCGCCGGGGATCGGCCCGTCCCACTCGGCCGCGGCGTCGAGGATGGCGGCCACGACCGCCGGCGCGCCGTTGAGCTGGGTCACCCCGTGCTCCTCGATGCGACGCAGGATCTCGGCTCCGTCGACCTTGCGGATCACCACCTGGGTGCCGCCCATGCCGGTGTGGGCGTAGGGCATGCCCCAGCCGTTGCAGTGGAACATCGGCAGCGTGTGCAGGTACACGTCCCGGTCCGACACCCCGGCCTGCCAGCCGAAGGTCGTGGCGTTCAGCCAGATGTTGCGGTGGGTGAGCTGCACGCCCTTGGGGCGGGCCGTGGTGCCGCTCGTGTAGTTGATGGTGGCGGTGGCGTCCTCGTCGGGCGCCCAGCGGCCGGGGCTCGTCGGTCGAGCCGAACAGGGCCTCGTCGGCCTCGTCCCCGATGACGAAGCGGTGCGGGCGCGGTGACCCCGGCGAGGTCGTCCTCCAGCTCGGGGTCGACGAGCAGGACCGACGCGCCGCAGTGCTCGACGATGTAGCCGATCTCGGCCGCGTTGAGCCGGAAGTTGATGGGCACCAGGATGCGGCCCGAGCCGCTGACGCCGTAGAACGAGGTGAACAGGCGGGCGGCGTTGTGCGACACCATCGCCACCCGCTCGCCCACGCCCGACCCCGAGGGCGTCGAGCGACGCGGCCTGGGCCCGGGCCTTGGCCGCCACCTCCCGGTAGGTCATCGCCCCCCAGGACGGCGCGGGCTGGTCGGGCTCGTCGACGATGCCCGACCCGGTCGCCGTAGACCAGCTCGGCCCGGTCGAGGAAGTCGTTGACCGTCAGCGCCACCTTCATTGCGGTCCCCCTTGGTTCGCGGCGGGGGTCAACGTAGTTCGCAGCCCTGACGGGTGGAGTCCTCCGCCCGGGGGTGGGCAGGCACCCTTGCGGGGGACCGTCGTCGGAGGGACAACGGAGACCGTGAGGGGACACCGCGGTGCGGTGGCGTACTGCGTACGGGCCGACGCTCGCCGGTCGTGGCCGGCCTGGCTGGCCCTCGGGGTGCTGGTGGGCCTGGCCGCGGGCAGCGTCATGGCCGCGGCCGCCGGTGCCCGCCGGACCGAGTCCGCCTACCAGGACCTGCGCCGGGAGACGGCGGCCATGGACGGCGCCATCGCGTTCGAGTGCAACCCCGCCAGTCGACGCCGGCCTGCCCGGAGAGCATCGAGGAGATCCGGGCGCTGCCCGGCATCGGGGACGCGGCGGGGTTCGACTCCGAGATCGTCCCGATCCTCGACGAGCGACGGCCGCCTCGTCCAGGTCGAGCGACGACCCCTGCGCCAGCGGGAGCGGGGCGATCGACGTGACCACACCGGTGGACGCGGCCTTCGGGACGACGATCCAGGGCATCCGGATCGTCGAGGGTCGGGCCGCCGACCCCACCCGGGCCGACGAGGTGGTCGATGAGCCCGCTGGCGGCCGACGAGCTCGGGCGTCGAGGTCGGCGACCGCCTCTTCCCCTACCTGGTCGCCTGTGACCTCGAGCGCGAGGAGTGGGGCGAGCCCACGCCGGTGACCGTGGTCGGCCTCGGCCTGACCGCCGTCGAGGTCCGACCCAAGAACGGGTTCTACGTCCAGACCATCCACACCACCCCGGCGTTCGCGGCCCTCCCGGCGCTGGCAGGCCGCTCCAGGCCGAGGACGAGAACCCCCCGTTCATCGGCGTGCGCCTCGAGGACGGGGTGAGCTTCGAGGACCTCCAGGACACGGCGGGCATGCCGCCGTTCGGCGTGGTCCTCGACGTCGCCGTCGAATTCGCCGGGCCCGTCGACGACGGGCTCCAGGACGACGCCAACGCCCTCTGGCTGGTCGCCCTCCTGGGTGGCGTGGCCTCGGTCTTCGTGCTCGGCCCCACCCTCACCCGCTACCGGGGCGACGCGGCGGTGACCGACGAGAACCTCGCCGCCCTGGGTTGGAGCCGCCGCGACCGCGTCGGGCGGAGCACGCTCCACGGCCTCGCCATCGGCGCGGTCGCCGTCGACCATCGCCGTCGTCGTCGTGCTCCTGGTCTCGACGCGGACGCCGATCGGTGACGCCCGCGCCATCGAGCCCGTTCCGGGCGCCGAGCTCGACGGGGTCGTGACCCTCGCGGGCAGCCTGGCCACGATGGGCCTCGTGACCGCGATCCTCGCCGTCCTGGCGCTCCGGTCGCCGGCCCGCGACCGCGCGCCCCGCCGGACGCCCGTGGCCGGCCTCGCCAGCCGGGCCGGCCTCTCGGTCCCGGCCGTGCTCGGGATCCGCATCGGGCTCGAACCGGGGCGGGGCCAGGCCCCGGTGCGGTCGTCGGTCTTCGCCGTGGCCCTCGGGGCCACCGCCATCACCGGTGTCCTCGTCTACACCAGCAGCGTGCAGCACCTCCGGGAGACGCCGGCCTGGATCGGCCTGTCGTGGGACGACTTCGTGTACGTCAACGACAACCCCGACGGCCTGGCCATCGCCGAGGAGGCCCGCTCCTGGCCCGAGGCGGAGGCCGCGGGCCACGCCCTCTTCTTCACGCCGTCCCTCAGCCTCGGCGCGAGCCACGAGCTCAGCCACGTGTTGGCCTTCAGCACGGGCGCCGACGCCATCGAGCCGACCGTGATCAGCGGGCGCGCCCCCGCGGGGGTCGACGAGGTGCTCCTCAGCCCGCAGCTGGCCGACACCCTCGGCGTCGCGGCGGGCGACCGCCTGGACGCCCGGCTCGACCTGACCGAGATCACCGGCGGGGCCCTGGAGATGACCGAGCCGTTCCCCCTCGAGGTCGTCGGCATCGGTCCCGTGCCCCTGGGCGACGGGAACTTCGACATCGGCTCGGCGCTGACGATCGACGGCCTGTTCAGCCACCTCCCACCGGTGGTGCAGGCCCAGATCGAGGCCGACGGACCACGAACCGACTTCGTCCTCATCGACCGCAACGAGGGCGTGGACGACGAGGCGATCCGCCGACGCTTCGCGGCGGCCGGCGTCGAGATCGAAGCGGACGCGCCGGACATCGAGGACTATGCGGCCACGGTGGTCGGGCTCGACCCCACCAGCACGGAGTCGGCCCCCGACCTGCTGGCCGCCCTGATGGCGGTGATGGCGGGCGGTGTCCTCACCTACGGCCTCGTGATCGCCATCCATCGCAACCGTCATGACCTGGCCGTGGCCCGGGCCCTCGGGGTCACGCCCCGCCTGCTGCGGCGAACCGGGCGGTGGGCGGGGACGGTGTTCGCGTCGGCGGCGCTCGTCGTCGCCGTGCCGGTCGGCATCGTCCTCGGACGGGTCGTGTGGCGAACCTACGCGGAGGACCTGGGGGTCGTGCCCGACCCCGTCACCACCGCCTGGGAGATCGCCGCGCTGGTGCTGGCCACGCTGCTCCTGGCCGTGCTCGTGGGCACGTTGGCCGCCCGCCGCCAGGCCCGACCTCGTCCCGCGGCCGAGCTCCGGACGGAGTAGCCACCATCGTGGGTCGCGCCCACACGCGCGAACACCGGGCCCGCCTCCCCCGTCTGCGGGAGCCCGTTCACCGAGACAACCGTGTCCACTACCTGAACCTGCGCCCCGTTCGGCCGATGGAACGATCGTGGGACTTCCTCGGATGCGCGCCTGGGCCGCGACCGCGCTCGCCACGGTCCAGCCTCACGCGCCGGCCCTGGCGATCGGGTCGTGGGCCGTGGCCCAGCACGTGGCGTACGGCGGGGTGTCGGACACGACCATCGCCCTGATCGTCGTCGTCGGCGCGCTCAACGCCCTCCGCCACCACCAGGCCAGCGCGGCGGACGGCGGCCCTCACCCAGACCCTCGAGAACCAGGTCCGGGCCCTCCAGGCGGAGGAGGAGCGCACCCACCGGGTGATCGACGAGGCCCGTGACCCTTACGTCGAGCTGGACCGTGACGGCCGGATCCTGTGCTGGAACGCGCCGGCCGAGGCGGTCTTCGGTTGGCGCCGCGGACCAGGTCCTCGGCCGTCCGGTGGGCGAGATCGTGCCCGAAGCCGTTCGGGAGGACTCGCTGCAGCGCCTGGCCGAGTTCATCGCGTCCGGCGACGCCTCCATCTGGGACGAAGGGGTCGACGTCCGCTACCTGCGCCCCGACGGCAGCGAGGTACCGATCGAGATCGCGGCCTGGCACACCGGTGAGGGCGACGCCTACCGGATCCACTCCTTCGTGTGGGACATCAGCGAGCGGCTGGCCGAGCAGGCCCTGCTGGAGGCCAGCGAGCAGCGCTGGCAGGCGTTGGTCCGCCACGCCTCGGACATCACCGTCGTGCTGGACGCGGAGGGCCGGCTCGCCGAAGAGGTGCCTTCGGCCCGACCCCTGCTCGGCTACGTCGAGGGCGAGAACGCACGGACGCCACTTCTCCGAGCTGCTCCACCCCTCCGACATCGACCGGTTGGCGGCGCGTACCTGGAGCTCGTCGCGACCCCCGGGGGCCAGCTCCGGGACCGGTTCCGGATCCGACGCATCGACGGGAGCTGGGCCCACGTCGAGGTCATCGCCACCAACCAGCTCGACGACCCGCACCGTCGAAGGGGTCGTCTGCAACCTGCGGGACATCACCGACCAGGTCGCGGCCGAGAACGAGCTGAAGCGCCAGGCCCGCCGCGATCCCCTCACCGGCCTGCCCAACCGCAACCTGATGACCGCCGCACTGGCCCGGATCTGCACCGAGCCGCAGCAGGGCCACGCCGCCCTCCTGCTCATGGACCTCGACGGCTTCAAGGACATCAACGACGGGCTGGGCCACGACGTCGGTGACCAGCTCCTGGTCGAGATCGGGCACCGTCTCGACCGGGTCACCCGGGCCGAGGACCTCGTCGCCCGGCTCGGCGGCGACGAGTTCGCGGTGCTCCTCACCCGGCTGCCCGCCTTCCACCACGCCGTCGGCCATCGCCGAAGAACCTGGGGGGGCTCGTGCAGGAGCCGATGCGCCTCGGGGACGTCACCCTCGAGGTCGGCGTCAGCATCGGCATCGCGGGGTGCACCACGGGTGACGACCCCCTGGCCGTGCTGCAGCGGGCCGACGTGGCCATGTACCGGGCCAAGCGCCAGCGCACGGGGCACGCGGTCTACGGCAGTGGCGACGACGAGGAACGGCGCAACAGCGTGAAGGTGGCCGCCGAGCTGCGCCAGGCCATCGACCGCGAGCGACCTCGTGGTCCACTACCAGCCCAAGATCGAGCTGGCGACCGGCCTGGTCGACTCGGTCGAGGCCCTCGTCCGCTGGCAGCACCCGGTCCGGGGCCTCCTCCAACCCGACGAGTTCATCGCCCTCGCCGAACGCACGGGCCTCATCCGGGACCTCACCTCCAGGGTCCTGGCCGTCGCCCTGCGGCAGTGCGCGACCTGGCGGGCCGAGGACCTCGACATCCCCGTGGCGGTCAACCTCTCCCCCCGCGTCCTCGGCCAGCCCGACCTCGTCGACAACGTCCGTCAGGCGCTCCTCGACGCCGACGTGCCCGCCGGACGGCTGACCCTGGAGATCACCGAGTCCGCCTTCCCCGAGAACACCCGCCTGCTCACCCGCACCCTCGACGAGCTCGGCGCGCTGGGCGTGCGCCTGTCGGTCGATGACTTCGGCACCGGCTGGTCATCGCTCTCCAAGCTCAAGGAGCTGCCTGTCCAGGAGCTCAAGATCGACCGGTCCTTCGTGTTCGCCCTCGCGGAGGACGCCACCGACCACTCGATCGTGCGCACCGTCCTCGACCTCGCCCGGGCCCTCGGCCTGACGGTCGTGGCCGAGGGAGTCGAGACCGAGCCGGTCCTGTGACCTGCTCGAGTCCCTCGGCTGCCCCCTGGCCCAGGGCTATCTGTTCTCCCGCCCGGTGCCCGGCCAGGAGCTCACCGGCTGGATCCTGCAGCGGCGATCGGGGCCGCCGCCTCCGCTCTGAGGACACCCCGTCGGAGACCTCACGCCCCCACTGAATGGCGGGCGCAAGCGTCGGCCGCCGTCCGCGCCGCCGCCCGGGCCGCCGCCGTGGCGTCCCGACCGAGGGCCGCCAGGTGGGGCAGCCGACCGGGGTGACGGGCGAGGTAGCGCAGGCTCCGCCCCAGGTCCGGTGAGCCATCGGGCTTCACCAGGCCGATCACGTCCTGGTCGACGGTCTCGTCGTCGGCCCGGTCGCTGATGGCCCGCACCGCCGACCACGGGACGCCGGCCGCCTCGCACACCTCGGCCACGGCCACCGTCTCCATGTCCACCGCGACCACGCCGCGGGCGACGAAGGCGGCGATGACCTCCGGCGTGTAGCCGTACTCGTCGGAGGTGACGATCGTGCCCTCCGCCACCAGCGCGCCGAGCGGGGCGGGCCGGTGCTCCCGGCCCTCCGGCCAGTCGGTCACGACCGCCGGGACCACGAGGTCCGGGACCGCCCGGGTCGGGCCGATGGCGCCGGCGATGCCGACGACCACCACGTGGTCGACGCCGCCGGCCGCCAGGAGCCGCCGCGCGGCCCCGGTGGCCAACTCGGTGCCGATGCCCGTGGTCGTGGCCACGACGTCGGCCTCGCCCACCCGGCCGACGTGGCCGTCCAGATCACCGTGGCGACCGCGGCGCAGGCCGAACGCCTTCACCACCGGCCGGAGCTCCGAGGGCATGGGCGCCAGGATCCCGAACCGCATCAGGTCGCCCCCGTCATGGCTCGAACGTCGCCTGGCTCCGGAGCCGTCCGCCCGGGCCGCTGTAGGCCAACCCGTGGCCCGGAGGCCGCTCCCAGTCGATGGTCGGGAGGCCCTCGAGGGCGATCGCCCACGCATCCATGAGGCGGTCTTCGGCGGCGTAGTCGAAGGGGTCGGTCAAGACCGTCTCCTCGGGGCCACCGGGCTCGGGAGGGTGCTCGGCCAGCCAACGGGCCGTGAGCGCGACGGCCTCGCGGGCCGGGACCACGTCCCGGTACCCGAGGCGGGTCCGCAGCCGGGTCAGGTCGAGCACCCGGTGGGTGGGCAGCGGCTGGGTCAGCAGGGGGCGGGCGGGGACGGCCAGGGCATGGGGCATCGAGACGAGCTCGAGGTCGGCACCGAGCGCCGCGACCACCAGCTCCACCACCTGACGGACCGAGAGCACCTCCTCGTCGCCGGCGTTGAACAGCGTGCCCGCGGCCGCGACCGGCTGGTCGACGGCCAGCAGCACCGCGTGGGCCAGGTTCCGCGTGTAGCCGTGGTGGTGCAGGGTCAGGCCGTCGTCGGCCACCACCATCCGGCGACGACCGTCGAGGACCCGCCGGACCACGGACCACTCGCGGGGCACCAGTTGGTAGGGACCGTAGGCGTAGGGGTAGCGCACGTGGGTGGCCGTGGGGTGGTGGGCGAACACGGCGGCCTCGGTCCGGGCGACGCGGTAGCCCTTCTCGTCGTCGGCGGGCTCGGCCACGACCGGGGCGTCCTCGTCCACCGGCACCGGCAGCCCGGCCGGGTCCTGCAGCCACGGGTTCATCCACCCCCGGATGGCGGGCACGCCCCCGACGGAGACGAACCGCTCGGTCCGGCCCGCGGTCAGTTCCACGATCCGGCGCAGGCGGCCGTACATGGCCACCACCAGGTCGTCCTGCCGACCCTCGAGGGCCCGGGCCAGGTCGTCGGCGTCGTAGGGGTCGTGGTGGAGGTGCTCGACCTCAGCGGGGGTCTCGACCCGCTCGTGGGTGCCCCGGTGCAGGATCGTGACGTCCCAGCCCCGATCGAGGAGGCCCTGCACGATCCAGATGCCGGTGGGCCCCGTCCCCCCGATGACCAGCGCCCGACCCTTCACACCGCCATTCTGACCCGTAGCCTCCGACACGATGGCCGGGCTCCGCGACCAGCGTTCGGACACCGCCGCCGACCGCCTGCACATCACCCAACGGGGTACGCCGGCTGACCGTCTACGCTCGGCCCCCAGTCCGACTCCGGAGGTGAAGGCATGGGCCTGTTCAAGAAGCTGCAGGACGGGATCGTGGACGCCGGCAAGTCCGCGGCCGAGAAGGCGCAGGCGGCCATGCCGACCGATCCCGAGGCGGTGAACGCGCAGCAGCGGTCCATGGGCATCGACACCGCCGCCTTCGGTGGCCCGTCGAACGCGGCCGTGGCCCCCGACGACCCGATCTTCGCCCCCATCGAGGGCATCAGCCTCGAGGAGTACGCCCGCATCGCCAAGCTCGGGGCCAACCAGGGCGTGACCGACGAGGCGGGCATGAACGCCATCGCCGTGGCCGAGGGCCACGACCCGGCCGCCTGGGGCGCGGCGGTCAAGGGCTGGGTCGACCGCATGGGCCAGAACATGGCCATCGGCCAGAACTTCCGCAAGTACTACGACGCCGCGGGCTGAGCCCGCCGCCCCGCCGGCTCACCGCCGGCGGGGCCTGAGCGTCAGGCGGGGATGAAGAACGTGGTCACCCCGTCGGGGTCGGCGTCGGGGATCCGCCCCGTGTCCCGGACCCGGTAGACGTCGCCGTCCGGGCCGGTGAGGGTGGCGTCCACCAGCGCACCGGTGTCCTCGGCCAAGGTGTCGGCCACGAACAGGTAGAAGCGGGTGTCGTCACCCGGCGGGAAGGCGTTGGCGCAGTCCGCGAGCTCCACGTCGATCTGGAGGCCCGCCTCGTTGTTCGCGACGTCCGGCGTCGCCACCTGCTCCTGGCAGAGGACGTTGTCGTCGGCGTCCACCGCGCCCACCTCGACCGAGAGGTCCCCGGCGTAGGGGTGGTCGATGGTCACGCTCAGCTCGGGGGCGCCGCCGCCGGGTGAGGAGGTGGGCTCCGCTCGGTCCCCGTCGGTCAGCAGGACCAGGCCCGAGGGGTCGTTGTCGGGGATCGTGGCCGGCAGGCCGTCGAACTCGATCGTCTCGCCGTCGGGCCCGTCGAGGGTCAGGGAGTCCACCGTCCCCTCGTCGACGGCCGCGGTGTCGATGACCTGCACGAACCAACGAGTGTCGTCGGAGGGCGGGTCCTGGTCGGCACAGTCCGACATGTCGATGGTGCCGGACAGGCCACCGTCACCGGCGTTCGCCGAGTCCGGCGCCAGGACGTCGACCGAACAGAGGACGTCGCCCCCGTCGTTGTCGGCGGTGCCCGCCCGGATCGACAGGTCGCCCACGTAGGAGTGGGAGATCTCGATGTCGAAGGACGGGCCGTCGCCGTCACCGCTGTCCGGCAGGTCCGGGGTGTCGGTGGCCTCGCCGCTGCCGTCGACGACGACGGTGGTGCCCGCCGGGTCGTTGTCGGTGATCGGCAGGGGCAGGCCCGGGGCCTCGTAGGGATCCTCGCCGTCGTAGACGATGAAGGAGTCGATCTGGCCGGTGTCCTCGGCCAGGGCGTCCACCGCCTGGAGGTACCACTGCTGGTCCTCCGAGGGCGGCATGAGCTCACCGCAGTCGGTGTCACTGAGATCGGTGAGCCCGGTCAGGTTGTCCTCGCCGTCGTTGGGATCGGGCGAGTGGAGGCTGACCGGCTCACAGAGGTCCTCGCCGTCGCCGTCCACGACGCCGACGACCACGTCGAGGTCCCCGCGGAAGGAGTGGGAGATCTCGAAGGCGACGGCGGGCACGCCCTCCTCGGGCTCGGGCAGGTCGCCGTTCGGGTCCATCGTCCCACCGCCACCGCCGACCAGGCCGTGGTCCTCGAAGGCCTCGGTGATGAGCTCCGCGTCCTCACCGCCCGTCACGGCCTCGTTGGCCGAGATGAAGGCGGCGGCGATGTCGGGCAGGGTCGTGCCCTCGACCAGGTAGCCGTGGGAGGTCAGCAGGGTCTCCATGACCCGGTCGCCGGTCTCCCGGCAGTCGTCGGTGCCGGGGCAGTCCTCGATGTCGAGGCCCTCCTCGGCGAGGAGGCCCTCGAAGACGTCCCAGATGGCGCCGGTGTAGATCGTCCCGTCGGCGTGGACCTCGTTGACCAGGTCGTCGGGGTACACGAGGTCGGTGTCGAGGCGGCGCAGGCACGCCAACGACTCGGTCCAGGGGAAGAGACAGCCCTGGTCACCGGTGCGGCCACTGAGGGTCACGTAGTAGGCGAGCATGTCGCCGAAGCCCTCGTGGTAGGCGCCGCCCTCGGCGGAGTCCCAGAGCACAGGGGCCTGCTCGCCGAGCACGGCGTGGCCGTACTCGTGGACGATGCCGCTGGCGTCCTCGCCCTCGTTGATCCCGTCGGAGCCGACGCCCATGTGGATCGCCTCGCCGTCCCAGAAGGCGTTGTCCACCGTTTCGGCGTCGACCGCCTCGACCGGGATGGCCTCGTCCCACACATCGCCGAACCCGAGGCGCTCGAGGTCGCGGTGGGCGGTGTCGATCCAGTAGTAGGCCATGGCGTGCTCGAGACCGGGACGGGCCCGGCCGGCCGCCCAGGTGCCGTCGGTCTCGACCGGGTAGTCGCCGGTGTTCAGCGAGACGGTGTCCACGTGGTCACCGACCAGCTCCCCGGACTCGTCGACCAGGCCCTCCAACGGGCGGCCCTCCAGGGTGCTGTTGGCCTCGGCGACGTCAGGGGCGTCGCCCCCGTTGGCGTAGATCGGGTCGGGGAGGAACAGGCAGGCGGACGGCGCCGGGCCCGGGTCACAGGCGTCGCCGTCGGCCTGGAGCCGGGCGGAGGCGGGCAGGATCGTCGGCGCGGCCCGGCGGGGGCTCCACGGGGCGTGGAGGCTCTGGACCAGGCGCGAGGCCATCGAGTCGTCGACGGAGATGACGTCACCGGACTCGGCGTCGACCTCGACCACCCAGGACCCGGCGGGGTCCGACGTGGTCACCGCGACGGACCACGCCAGGGTCAGTTCGGGGCCGGTCGCCACCCAGATCAGCTCGGAGGGACCGACCTCCTCGGGGGTGCCGTCGACCGCCTTGCCGGCGTTCTCCTCGGCCTCCTCCTGGTCGATCGGATCCACGTCGTCGGCGGGCTCGGCGTCGGTCAGGGCGTTGCTGGCCCCCTGGACCTCGTCGTCCTCGAGGACGTGGACGATGAGCTCGCCTCCGACGACCCGGTGGTCGTCGATGAACTGGGCGAAGGTGACGTTGGTGACCGCCGGTGTGGTCGCCAGCTCGACGAAGGCGAGCTGGTCCTTCTGCTCGTCGTCGAGGTCAGCCTCGTCGTCGATCCAGGCCTGGGCCGCATCGACCTTGGCCTGCTCCTCCTCGGAGAGGCCCTCGGTGGCGTCCGCCGGCGCCGAGCTGGACCCACTACCGCCGCCGTCGTCACCACTGTCGTCCGAACAGGCCGGGAGGATGGACAGGCCGAAGCCGATCAGGGCGATCCCCACCAACCACCTGGCCCGCCGCGCTCGATTGCATGGCTGCGGACCGTACTGCCCGGGTTCCGGCGACCAGGAGTCAGGGCCGGGTCCAGAGGTGACGCATCACCGCCGTGACGCATCGTCGGTGTTCGAGGAGGTGGTATGCGGGTCTGGATCGACCAGGACCTCTGCACCGGCGACGGGCTGTGCGTCGACCACTGTCCCGAGGTCTTCGTGCTCCTCGAGGACGGGATCTCCTACGTCCAGGCGGCGGGCGTGCCGCAGAACGACCCGGGAGGCGCGGCGAGCCAGGTGGTGGTGGCCGCCGGCCTGGACCGGGCCGTCATCGAGGCCGCCGAGGACTGCCCCGGGGAGTGCATCTTCCTGGAGGTCGACGCCCCCTAGACCCGGGGGGCCACCCGGAACACCGGGAAGTCGGGGGCGGCGGCGGCCAGCGCCTCGGGATCGCTGTCCTTGTCCAGGTCCTCGAAGAAGCGGCCGACCTCCCATGCCCAGCGGTCGAGGTAGGCGGCGAGGACCGGGCCCTTGTCGGCGTCGGCCAGCTCGTCGGCCACGAAGGGCTCGACCCGGCGACCCACGGTCAGGGTCCCCTCTCCGGCGGCGCGGAGGTTGCGAACCCACTGGGTGTGGCCCCGGGGGGCGACGAGGTACCGCTCGCCGTCGAGCTCGAGCAGGTTCACCACCGTCGTTCGGGTCTCGCCCGAGGTGCGACCCCGGACCGAGAGCCGGCGGGCGCCCGCCACGCTGACTCCCCGGCGCACCAGCCAGGCCACGAGGCGGTTGAACGCGACATCGGCCCGACCGGGGGTGAGGTAGCGGGTGGTGGGGGTCTCGGTGTCGGACATGGGGTCCTCGTTCCTGCGTGAGCGTCGCTCTGGTTTGTGAGCAGTGCTCACTTTATTGAGAGCAATGCTCACTGTCAAGAGCAGTGCTCACATCCGTGTGGCATGCTGGGCCGATGGCCGGACAACGAGAGCGCGCCCGCCGGGCCGTGCTGGAGGAGATCACCACCGAGGCCCGGGCGCAGCTGGCCCGCGATGGCGCGGCCGGGCTGTCCCTGCGCTCGGTCGCCCGGGAGCTGGACATGGTCTCGTCGGGCATCTACCGCTACGTCGACGGCCGCGATGCCCTGCTGACGATGCTCATCGTCGCCGGCTACGACCGCCTCGGCGCCGTCCTCGAGCAGGCCGGCGCGGGCAGCAGTCCGCCCCGGGAGCGATGGCGGGCCACCTGCCTGGCCCTGCGCGCCTGGGCCCTCGCCAACCCGCACGAGTACGCGCTGCTCTACGGGTCACCGGTCCCGGGGTACGCGGCGCCCCAGGACACCATCGACCCCGCCACCCGCGTCTACGCCGCCCTGGCCGAGCCACTGCGCGAGGCCACCCCCCTCCCGGACCTCGAGCCCGTCCGCGGGACCCTCGCCGGTGACGGCGAGCGCATGGCCGTCGCCCTCGGCCTCCCGCTGGCCCCCGAGCTCGCCGTCCGCGTCCTCGGCGCCTGGGGCACCCTGTTCGGACTGGTGTCCCTGGAGCTCTTCGGCCACACCCACAACGTGGTCACCGACCACGACGCCTTCTTCGCCCACCACGTCGACGCCCTCGCCGACCGGCTCGGGCTGTGAGCGCGATCCCCTGATCGGACAACCAGGGCTCCGACCACTGAGGCGGGGCCCCGGGGGGTAGGACCACCCCGTGCCCGACGCCGGCCCGCCGCGCCCCGACACGCTCCTCGGGGGCCGGTACCGACTGGTCCGTCGCTGCGGGATCGGGGGCATGGGCGAGGTCTGGGAGGCCGACGACACCGTCCTCGAGCGCCGGGTGGCGGTGAAGCTGGTCACCGGCGCCCAGCGCCACGATCCGGCCGTGCTCGCCCGCTTCGAGCGGGAGGCCCGCACGGGCGCCCGGCTGGTCCATCGCAACCTCGCCACCGTCTACGACTTCGGCGAGGCCGACGAGGGCGCCTACCTCGTCATGGAGCTCCTGGCCGGCGAGACCCTGGCCGAGCGGCTCACGCGGGGCCCGCTGGCCCCGGCCGAAGCCGCCGTCGTCGTGGCCGAGGCCGCGGAGGCCTTGGCCGTGGCCCACGCCGCCGGGGTGACCCACCGGGACGTCAAGCCCTCCAACCTGATGCTCACCGACGGGGCGACCAAGGTCATGGACTTCGGCATCGCCTCGGGCGACGGCGAGCCCCTGACCGCCACCGGCATGGTCATCGGCACCGCCGACTACCTCGCCCCCGAGCGGGCCCAGGGTCGATCCAGCGGCCCGGAGGCCGACGTCTACGCCCTCGGTGCGGTCCTGGTGGAGGCGATCACCGGCGAGCGGGCGTTCCGCGGTGCGACCCCGGGCGAGGTGGCGCTGGCCCAGGTCCACGCCGAGCCCCCGGACCTCCACCAGATGGCCGACGTGCCGACCCACGTCGCGGACGCCGCCCGGGGCGCCCTGGACAAGGACCCGGCCGCTCGGCCCTCCGCGGTCGATCTGGCGGCCCAACTGCGGGACCCCGAGGACGCGGCCCTGCGGGCCACGACCGCCGTCGTCCCCGCCGCGACCGCCACCACCGCGTTCCCCCCGGTCGAGGCCCGGCCAGTCGACCGGACACCCCCTGGCCCCACCGCCGGTCGACCCACCCGGGGGACGGGGCCGAGGCCCTGGCTGATCGTGCTCGGCCTCCTCGTCCTCGCCGCCCTCACGGCGGGCATCGCCTTCGCGCTGGCCGACGACGGGGACGGCGCCGACCCGCAGACGCCTGTGGCCTCGACGGCGCCGGCCGCCGCGACCACGGCAGTGGTCACCACGCTCCCACCCGCGACGACGCTCCCGCCGGCCACGTCGGTCGCCCCCACCACGGCCCCTCCGGCGACCACGTCACCGCCCGCCACCGAGCCGTCCGAGGAGGCACTGGCCTCCGCGGCGGTCACCTATGTCGAGACCGTCGCCAACGGGGACTTCGACACGGCGTGGGCCCTCACCTCCCCCGAGTTCCAGGCCGCCCAGGACCGGGGGTCCTGGGAGGGGTTCTGGGGCAGCTTCGACACGATCGAGCTCGACGGGGATCCGCGGGTCAAGGCCCAGGAGGCCAGGGTCGACCTCCCCCTGCGCTTCGACGGCGACAACGAGCGCTACCGGCTCACCTTCGTCGCCGGCCCGGACGGCACCTGGCTGGTCGACGGCCCCGTCGGAGGGTGACCGCGCGGCCTCGCGGTCGG
This sequence comes from uncultured Microthrixaceae bacterium, assembly GCA_963748285.1. Lineage (GTDB taxonomy): Bacteria > Actinomycetota > Acidimicrobiia > Acidimicrobiales > DATDAH01 > DATDAH01. The sequence continues at coordinate 24,285 of CAVVIF010000007.1, read as the reverse complement.
TTCAGTCGTGCTTCGGCAGCGGGGTCGACGACCGGCGGGCACCGGGACCGGGGACCACCGTGATGTCTTCGGGGCCGAGGCCCTCGTCGTGCTCGGTGCACCGCAGGCCGACGGCGACCTGGCCTCCGCAGTCCCGGTGGTGGGCCAGGATGGCCGGGCGCCCGGGGTCGGCCAGGTGGACCTCGCCCCACTGCTTGAAGGCGATGAGCACCGGCATCAGGTCCCGGCCCTTGGCGGTCGGGTGGTACTCGCTGTGGGGCCGGCGGCCGGGCTCCCGGTAGGGACGCTTCTCGAGGATGCCGGCGTCCACCAGCTTCCGCAGCCGGTCGGCCAGCACGGCGTCGGACACACCGAGGTGCTGACGGAGGTCCTCGAAGCGGTGGACGCCGTTGATCACGTCGCGGACGATCAGGAGCATCCACTTCTCGCCCAGGAGGTCGATCGTCATCCCGACCGGGCAGTTCTCGGGACTGGCCTCTGACCACTCCATGGGCTCACGACCGTAGCACCTGACTCGTAGTTGCATAGCCAGGTTCGACCCGCTTGACTTCGGGGATCGAAGCGAGAGGGATCGCCGACCGGTCGCCCGCCGTCCTCCTGGGGCGCGACGACGAGCAGCAGGCCGTCGACCGGCTGCTCACGTCCGCACACGAGGGGCTCAGTGGCGTCCTCGTCGTGGTGGGCGAGGCGGGGATGGGCAAGACGGCGCTGCTCGACCGCGCCGCGCTGGCCGCCACCGACATGGACGTCGCCACGGTGGTGGGCGTGGAGGCCGAGCGGGATCTGGGCTATGCGGCCCTGCACCGTCTCCTGCTGCCCTTCCTCGATCGCCGGTCCCGGCTCCCCCGCCCACAGGCCGAGGCGTTGGGCTCGGCCTTCGGGCTGGTCAGCGGCCCACCACCCGACCGGTTCCTCGTCGGCCTGGCCACCCTCACGCTCCTCGCCGACGTCGCCGACGACCGACCGCTCCTGTGCGTCGTCGACGACGCCCACTGCCTCGACCGGGAGAGCCTCGACGTCCTGGGTTTCGTCGGGCGTCGGCTCCTCGCCGAGAGCATCGCCGTCCTGTTCGGCGTCCGGGCCTCGCTGGCCGAGGGCACCCGCCTGGGCGACCTCCCCGGCCTCACGCTGCAGGGCCTCGACGACGACGCCGCCGCCGCACTGCTGGCCACCACCGCAGTCGGTGAGGTGGACATCGAGGTCGGGCGCCGGGTCGTCGCGGAGACCATGGGCAACCCGCTGGCGCTGATCGAACTGGCCCAGGAGCTGACGACCGATCAGCTCGGCGGCGAGGCCCTCCTCCCCGAATCCCTGCCGCTCGGCCCCCGGTTGGAGGCCCACTACCTCCGCGACGTGCGGGCCCTGCCGCCGGACGCCCAGGCCGTGCTGCTGCTGGCGGCGGTCGACGCCTCGGGCGAGCCCGACCTGGTCGGCCGCGCCGCGACCCGTCTCGGCGTCGGCGACGGGGCCGCGGCGGCCGCGGAGGCCGGCGGCCTGCTCACACTCCGGCCCCGGATCCGGTTCCGCCACCCGCTGGTGCGGTCCGCGGTGATCGGGGGCGCCACGGTCGAGGAACGGAGCCGGGCCCACGCCGCGCTGGCCGCGGAGACCGACGCCGAGCTGGATCCTGACCGGCGGGCCTGGCACCTGGCCGGGGCCGTGCTGGACGCCGACGAGACCGTCGCGTCCGAGCTCGAGCGGGCGGCGGAGCGAGCCCGCTCCCGGGGTGGCTCGGTGGGTGCGGGCGCCCTGCTCGTCCGAGCTGCCCGGATCACGCCGGACGCCAAGCGCCGAGCGGACCGCTTCCTCGCCGCGGCCGAAGCCCACTTGGGCGCCGGGGACGCCACGACGGCCCGGCTCCTGCTCGAGGAGGCCGAAGCCGAGCCCGACGAGCCGCTCCGGCGGGCCCACGTCCTCCGGCTCGACGGCGCGATCCGCCTCGCCACCGGCCGGATCCCCGAGACCCCGTCGATCCTCCTGGCGGCCGCCCGCGCCCTCGAGCCCTTCGACGTGCGCCTCGCCCGCGACACCCTGCTCGCCGCCTCCTCGGCCGCCATCTACGGCGGTCGGGACGCCCGCAGCACGGTGATGGCGGAGGTGGCCGACGCCGTGGCCGCCGTGCCGCTCGGGCCGGGTACCCCCGCGACCAGCGGCGACGTCCTGCTCGACGGCTTCTCCGTCCTCTTCACCCAGGGTCACCGCGCCGGCGCGCCCGTCCTCCGCCGGGCGATCGCGGCGCTCGACGCCGAGGACCCCGTGGGTGACGAGGCCCTCGGCTGGTTGGGCTTCGGCTGCTGGGCCGCCGGGGCCGTGGCCGACAACGAGGCCCTGCGCCGGTTGTCGGCCCGACTCGTGCAGGTCAGCCGGGACCGGGGCGCCCTGGTCGAGGTGACCAGGGGCCTCTACTTCCTGGCCATGGGTGACCTCATCGCCGGCGAGCTCGTGCAGGCCGCAGCGCACTTCGTCGAGGACCGGGAGCTGATCGCGGCCCGCGGTGGTGGGGCGGCCCTCGGCGAGGTGATCGCCATGGCCTGGCGCGGCGAGGAGACAGCCACCCGCCGGGAGGCCGCCGCGGTGGCTCGCGCCGCCGGCGACCGGGGCCAGGGCGGCGTGGGGATCTACACGGAGCACGCGCTGGCGGTGCTGGAGCTGGGTCTGGGCCACTACCAAGCCGCCTTCGAGGCGGCCGAGCGGGTCGACGCCGAGGACTCGTACTTCCTCAGCACGATCGCCCTGCCCGACCTGGTCGAGGCGGGCACGCGCAGTGGCCACCGGGAGGCGGCCGCGGCCGCGCTGCAGCGCTGCCGGGACCGGGCCGAGGTCAACGCCACGCCCCTGGCCCTGGGCCTGGCCGCCCGAGCCGGGGCCCTGCTGGCTCCCGACGCCGAGGCCGAAGGGCTGCACCAGACCGCCATCGACCAGCTCGCTTCCCTCCCCGCCGTCGGCCACCTCGCCCGGGCCCGCCTCCTGTACGGCGAGTGGCTGCGCCGCCGCAACCGCCGCGTCGATGCCCGTGAGCAGCTCCGGCCCGCCCACGAGGCGTTCGCCGCCATCGGCGCCGACGGTTTCGCCGAGCGGGCCCGGGTCGAGCTGCTGGCCACGGGCGAGAAGGCCCGGAAGCGGACCGTGGACACGGCCCACGACCTGACCCCCCAGGAGCTCAAGATCGCCCAGCTGGCCGCTCAGCGGGCCACGAACGGCGAGATCGCGGCCCAGCTCTTCATCAGCCCGGGGACCGTCGACTACCACCTGCGAAAGGTGTTCCGGAAGCTGGGGCTGACCTCGCGTCGTCAACTGGCCGACGCCCTGGCTCGACCCGAGGGCTGAACCCGGCACCTACAGCAGCACCGGCACACCGAGGTCGACCAGGCGGAAGCGGTCCCGGACGTCCGCGGGCGCCGCGGCCACGACCGCCTCGACCGCAGCGCGACCCTCCTGGAAGTGGGACCAGCCCTCGTAGTGCACGGGCACGGCGACCCGAGGCTCGAGGAGGCCGCACAGCTCGACGCCCTGCTCCGCGGTCATCGAGTAGCGGATCGGGCCGGTCACGGGGAAGCGGACCTCGCCGAGGTGGAGCACGGCGACGTCCACCTCGACGCGGTCGGCCACCTCGCGCACCCCGTCGTAGAGAACGGTGTCGCCCGACAGCCACAGCACCCCGTCCGCCTGGCCCTCCCAGGCCAGTGCGAAGCCGACGACCGGGCCGACCACCGGCCGGCTCAACGGCGGGCCGTGGCGGCAGGGCGTGGCCGTGATCTCCAGGGTGGGCCGATCGGGGTGCTCCACCCGGGTCGACTGCCACGCTTCCAGCCCCCGGGCAGGCACCCCCAGCCGGGACGCCGCCCGGGCCGTGGTCACGACGGTGCCGGCCGAGGGCAGGAGGCCCCGGCCGGCATCGTCGAGGTTGTCGCCATGGTGGTCGTGGCTGATCAACACGAGGTCGATCGCCCCGACCGCCTCAAGGGGGAGCGACGGCCCCGACAGCTTGCGGGAGCTGGTCCCCCAGCCGAAGGTGTAGGTCCGTCCCGGTGGGTCGAAGGTGGGGTCCGACAGGATCCGCCACCCCGCGACCTCGAGCAGGACCGTCGGGCCCCCGATGTGGGTGAGCCGGACCTCGCTCACGCCGTCTCGGGGACCACGGCGTGCTCCAGGGCCCAGTCCAGGGCATAGTCGGCGACCTCCCGCCAGTTGTCGGCCATGGGCAGCAGGTGCGGACCGGCGAACTCCTTGATCTCGGTCACCGTGTCGGACTTGTAGTGCTTGAGGTTCGACTGCTGGATGCGCGGTGGCATCAGGGTGTCCTCACTGCCGGAGATGAAGAGCAGCGGCGGGCGGTCGTCGTTGTGGTAATCGACCCACGTGCCCTGGTGGCCGGGCTCGAGGTTGGCCAGCACGCTGTCCCACAGGATCCGACCGGAGGCGGGGACGTGGTAGCGCTCGAAGGTCTCCTCGGCCTGCTCCTCGGTGAAGGTGTTGGCAAAGGCGTAGGTCCACTGCTCCAGCGTGTACCCCACCGCTTTGTGGTGGTTGGCCGGGTTCTTCAGCACCGGGAAGGTGGCCTTGATCTGGGTCGCCGGCACGACCCGCACGCCCTCGGTCGGGGCCGAGTTGATCGCCACCCCCGCCGCACCGAAGCCGTGGTCGAGCAGGATCTGGGTGAAGGCACCACCCGCGGAGTGTCCGATGAGGATCGGCGGGGCGTCGAGGGCACCGACCACGCCCTCCAGCTTCTCCACGATGGCCGGTACCCGCAGGTCGACGATGGGGGTGGTGTCGGCGTTCAGGGCCTCGACCTCCACCTCGAAGCCCGGGTACGCCGGGGCGATGACGGTGAAGCCCTTCTGCTCGTAGTGGTCGACCCAGGCCTCCCAGCTCCGGGGCGTGACCCAGAAGCCGTGGATGAGCACGATCGTGTCGGGGGCGGTCGATTCGGTCATGGCAACGCCTTTCGCAGGACGGACGGTTCCACGCCATCGTCCGCCGCGTGCGACCCGTTCGAGTCACGCGAAACGCGTAGTCCTGAGCCTTCTGGCGATCTCGGGGCTCTCCGCCCGGAGGCTTCAGGCGATCTCGGCCGTGTTCTCCGGGAGGGAGACCATCCGGCCATCGCTGAGATCCACCAGGTGCGCCGCCGGGCCCGGCGCCGGGGCCGTGACCACGCAGTTCCTCCCGGAGGCCTTCGCCTGGTAGAGGGCCTGATCGGCCTGGCGGACGAGCTCCTTCGGGCGGCAACCGTCGACCGGGGCCGTCGCCACGCCGGCGCACGCGGACACGCCCTGATCACCCACCGCCGCCCACACCGTCCGCCGCGCCCGCTCGGCCACGATCCGGGCCGCGTCGAGACCACAGTCGGTCAGCAGGATGGCGAACTCGTCGCCGCCGATGCGGGCCACCACGTCGTGGGCCCGGGCGGCATCGCTCAGGGCGTGGCCGACCGCCTCGAGCACGGCGTCGCCGGCCAGGTGCCCGCGCTGGTCGTTCACGGCCTTGAAGCGGTCGAGGTCCAGGAGGATCACGCTCAGCTCAGCCTCGATCCTCTGGGTGCGCGACACCTCGCGCTCCAACGCCTCCTCGAACCAACGGCGGTTGCCCAGGCCGGTGAGGAGGTCGCGCCGTGATCGGTCCTCCACCTCGGCCAGGAGGAACGCCGATCGCAGGGCCATCCCGCCGTAGCGGGCGGTCAGCATGAGCTCGTCGACGACGTCGAGGGCGATGTCGTGGCGTCGCCCTGCAGTCCATTCGGCGACGATCGCCCCGCGGTGGGAGTCGTCCGCCGCCAATCGGACCACGACGACATCACGGGCCCCAGGCAACAGGTCGGCCAAGACCGGCCACCGCTCGGGGTCGAGCCCGCCCAGGAGCAGCGGCCGACCCTCCTCGAGGCAGTCCCCGTCGAGGACTCCGCCGCCGTCGCTCGGTGCCGCGATCACGTGATCGAGCCGGTCGCCTTGGCCTTCCGTGACCACGATCCGGGCCTGATCGCCGTCGATCACCACCACCGCGGCGCGGGTGAACCCGAGCGAACCGACGACGTGGCGGCCGATGACGACCGAGGCCTCGTCGACGGTGGTCGTCTGGTCGAGGTCGCTGAGGAGGTCGACCTGACCCACGAGGCGGGCCTGGCTGCGGCGCAGCGCCCGCTCGTCGACCGAGGCGTAGGCGGCGGTCGCGATCGCCAGCAGGAGGTAGCTGGTCGCCCGCAGGGCCGAGCCGCTCGGCCCGGACCACATCGGCGAGTCGACCAGGGCAGCACCGGCGGCCATGGCCGGGATCATCACGAGTGCGGCGTGGAGGACGGCCGCCTGCAACCCGACCCGGAACGACACGACGAGGGTGATGGCCACGATGTGGAGGTAGACGAGCGTGTTGAGTGGGCTCGGCGTGCCCCCCGTGGCGTTCACGACCGAAGCGAGGAACACGCAGTCGAGGACGACGAGGAACGCCATGAGCCACACGGCCCGGGCGTTGCGGAGATGACGCAGGAGCTCGGCCAGCGCCACGAACGCGGCATAGAGGCCGCAGGCGGCCAGGACGGCGTCCGCCCGGTCACCGGCGAGGTCCGGTATGGCCGCGACCGCGACGGCTGCCGCTCCGGCGAGCGCGAGGCGGGTGCAGGTCAGGACGGTCCACCGGTGTCGGACCGGGACGGCGTGGTCGATGCGGGTCATCAGTCGGCGCTCGGGAAGCGCAGGGAGCCACGAGAGCGCAGCGGCGCGTTGACCAGCCGTGGGTCGCGCCCACCGGCCCGCCCGTTCAGGACCAGGAAGAGGCCCACCCCAGCGAGGAGGAGCAGAGGGATGGTCAGGTCACGGGCGGCGACGGCGGCCGCGGCGGCGGGGCCGTCGAGGGCGAAGCCGGGCGCCCAGGCGACCTCGCCGGCTGACACGTGGTCGGTGTCCGCCTGGCCCGCGGTCCCGTTCCCGGCGTCGGAGGTCGTCGAGGATCCCCGCGAGTCACCGTCCACCGCCGCCAAGGTCAGAGCGGTGGCAACGACCCGATCGGTCGTCGAGGCCTGGTCGGCGTCGGACTCGCGGCGACCTGACGCGGCGTCGTCGGACCGGTTGCGACCTGACGCGGCGTCGTCGGACCGGTTGCGCCCTGACGCGGCGTCGTCGGACCGGTTGCGCCCTGACGCGGCGTCGTCGGACCGGTTGCGCCCTGACGCGGCGTCGTCGGACCGGTTGCGCCCCGACGCGGCGTCGTCGGACCGGTTGCGACCCGACGCGGCGTCGTCGGACCGGTTGCGACCGGCTCCTCGGGGGCCGCCGTGCCCCGGTCGAGCGACGTGAGTCGGGCGACCCGCGTGGTCAGGGATCGCCGCGTGCGCCGGGCGGCCCGGCCCTCCCGCATGGGCCGGAGGGCCTGGGATCCCCGCGTGGGCCGGAGGGCCCGGAACCGAGACATGGGCCGGAGGGCTCGGAGCCGAGGCATGGGCCCGAGGGCTCGGAGCCGAGACATGGGCCCGAGGGCGGTGGCCATTGCTGTTGCCGTGGCCCGGACGGGCCGCGGCCGGTCCGGCAACCGCGAGCACGGCGAGGAGGACGAGGACGGCTGCGGAGATGCTGCGTCGGCCCCCTCCCCGTCCGTTGTGTCGTCGTGGTCGGGTCCGGGCGCTCGCCATGGGTCTCGTATCGACCGCGCGGCGCTTGAACTTGAGGCTTTTCGTGGTGTTTCGCTAAGTTTCACTATAGGTGGCAGGATCGACCACGTACGGTGCCGATCAGGCGATCCCGGGCCGGATGATCCCGGATTCGTAGGCCAGCATCACCAGCTGGGTGCGGTCGCGGGCGTGAAGTTTGGTGAGGAGGCGGCTCACGTGGGTCTTGGCCGTGGCGTGGGACATGAACAGGGTCTCGGCGATCTCGGCATTCGAGAGGCCCCGGGCCACGGCCACCAGCACCTCGTGCTCCCGGGGGGTGAGGCCGGCGAGCGTGGAGGCCGCGTCGGGCGCCACCGACGCCACCGGCAGCCGGGCGAACTCCTCCATGATCCGGCGGGTCGCGCTGGGCGAGAGGAGCGACTCCCCGGCGGCGATCACCCGGACGGCGTCGATGAGCTCGTCGGGCGGCGTGTCCTTCAGGAGGAAGCCGCTCGCCCCCGCCCGCAGGGCGGCGAACAGGTACTCGTCGAGGTCGAACATGGTGAGGATCAGGACCTTCGTGGCGGCCAGTCGATCCTCGGCGGTGATCCGTCGGGTCGCCTCGACCCCGTCCACCTCGGGCATGCGGATGTCCATCAGGACCACGTCGGGCCGTTCCCGTTCCACCAACTCGACCGCGGCCCGGCCGTCCTCGGCCTCGCCGACGACCTCGATGTCGCCGGCCGCCTCCAACAGCACGGCGAACCCCCGGCGGAGCAGTGACTGATCGTCGACGACCGCGACCCGGATCACACCGACACCTCGCCGTAGGGCAGTCGGGCGGTCACCCGGAAGCCACCACGGGGCGACCGGCCGGTGTCCAGCGAGCCGCCGTAGAGGGAGACGCGCTCCCGCATGCCCACCAGCCCGTAGCCACCCGGGCGCTTTCCCGTCGGGCCCCGCCCGTCGTCGTCGATCTCGACGACCAGGCCGTCGGGGGCGCAGACGAGGTGGACCTGCGCTTGGTCCGCCCGGGCGTGCCGGAGGGTGTTCGAGAGGGCCTCCTGCACGATGCGGTAGGCGGCCAGGCCGACCCCGGCAGGGACACCAGACCGGTCACCGTCGACCTCGAGGTCCACCACCAGCCCCGTACCCGCCACCTCCCGCACCAACCGGTCCAGGTCGGCCAGGCCGGGGGCAGGGGCGAAGGCCGCGTCACCGTCGGGGTTGCGCATCGCCCCGAGCAGCCGCCGGATCTCGGCCAGGCTGGACCGACTGGCCCCGGAGATGTCGGCCAGCGCCTGCTTGGCCCCGTCCGGGTCGCGGTCGATGACCTGCAGGCCCACGCTGGCCTGCACCGTGATGACCCCGAGGGAGTGGGCCACGACGTCGTGGACCTCGCGGGCGATGCGCAGGCGCTCGTCGGCGGCGGCGCGCAGCTCCGCCTCCGCCTGGTGCTCCTCCAGGGCGGCGATCCGGTCCCGGCGGGACTGGGCGATCCAGCCGACCAGCATCGCCACCCCGAAGGCCCCACAGGTCATGAGCAGCTGGGGTGCGCCGAAGCCGCGGCTGTTCCCCACGAGGACGACGACGAGGATGACGGCCATCCCGACCGCGGCGACGAGCACCTCGACCAGCGGACGGTAGGCCGCGACGACGTAGGCGCCGACCAGGAGGAGGAGGGGCAGCGCCCCTTCGCCGTGCCCGCTGAGCATCCACGCCGCCACCGCGCCGCCGGCGAGGAGGAAAACGCCGACCAGCACCCAGGCCGGGGCGCGCTCCACCCGCTGGGCGGCCCGGGCGAACCCTGTCGAGGTCACCCGGCGAAAGTACCCAACCCCCGCCGGCAGCGCATCGGGCCGAGGACGTACATCTCGGGATGTACGCGGGGCCGTCGGCAATGGCCATGAGGCCGACGACGGGAGGCCGCCCGCGGTCGCATCGTCAGGCCATGGAAACGCTCACCGAAACCACAACCGACGTCGCGGGGGCCGACGAGGCCGTCGTGACGATTCCGCAGTACACACGAGGGGCGATCCTCCGCATCTGGGCCGCCGCCGCCATCCCGATGGGCGTGCTGGCCTGGGTGGTCGCCCCCGTGCTGTCGTCGACCCTCGGCGGCCCCGAGCCGTTCGCCCGGGCGATCATCACCTGCCTGACCCTCGGGATGGTCTGGCAGTTCGTCCTGGTGGCCACCCTGGTCCGGATCGAGCAGGGCAACCTCCGTTGGTCGACCGTACGCGAGGTCCTCTGGCTGAAGGCCCCCCGCAGTCCGCGTACGGGGCGGGTCGGCGGCCGGGTCTGGCTGGTCGTCCTCCCGCTGTTCTTCCTGTTCACGGCGAAGGAGATCGTCCCAACGCTCCCCCGCCCCGCCTCCAGGGACCTCGGCCTCTTCCTCGAGTCGACGGCCGGCCAGGACTTCATGAGCGGGTCGTGGGGCTGGTTCGCCGTCCTGCTGGTGATGTTCGCCTTCAACACCATGCTCGGTGAGGAGCTGCTCTTCCGGGGCTTCCTCCTGCCGAGGATGAACGGCGCCTTCGGCGACAAGGACTGGCTGGCCAACGGCGGGCTCTTCGCCGCCTACCACCTCCACGTCCCGTGGATGATGCCGGTCATCCTCCTGGATGCCTTTGCCCTGGCCTGGCCCGCGAAGCGCTACCGGAGCGCCTGGGTCAGCATCGCGGTGCACAGCGCCCAGAGCGTCTTCTTCGCCATGGCCCTGGTGGCCCTGGTCCTCGCCTGAGGCCGGTCCAGCAACCCGATCGTTCCGGCCGTCCGCCTCCCGGCGGGCGGCCGGTCCGGTTTTGTCACCCGGGGGCGCGTCAGGCGGAGCCGCCGTCGGCTTGGGGGACGCACTCGGGCACGTCGAGGTCGAGGAGCATCTGGTCGGCCGACTGGCCGATGGCATCGAGCTCGGCCGCCGCCTCGTCCAGGTTCAGGGCAACTCGTGCTCCACCTCGGCGGTCCTGCCGTCGACGGTTGCGACGGGCCATTAGCTTCCCGGCGTGCGCATCGTGATCCTCGGGGCCGGCTTCGGAGGGTTGGAGCTGACGACCCGACTCTCCGACGAGTTCGGCGACGACGTCGACATCATGTTGATCGACCAGAGCGACGGCTTCGTGTTCGGGTTCTCCAAGCTCGACGTGATGTTCGGTAGGGCGCCGGCCGACTCGGTCCGCCACGCCTACGCCGACCTCGTCAAGCCCGGCGTGACCTTCGTCCGGTCGCCGATCACGGCCATCGACCCCATCGCCCGGCGGGTCGAGACCGGGGCGGGGACCTTCGACGCCGACATCCTCGTGGTGGCGCTGGGGGCCGACGTGCACCCCGACGCCACCCCGGGCCTCGTGGAGGGCGGCCACGAGTTCTACACCGTGGACGGCGCGTTCGGCCTCCGGGACGTCCTGGCCGACTTCGCCGGCGGGAAGGTGATCGTGGGGGTCACCTCCGTCCCGTTCAAGTGCCCGCCGGCGCCCAGCGAGACGGCGCTGCTGATGCACGACCACCTGGTCGACCACGGTCTCCGGGAGAGCTCCGAGATCGCCTTGGTCCTGCCCATGGGCGTCCCCATCCCCCCGTCACCGCAGGCCTCGGCCGCCCTCCTCGAGGCCTTCGCCGAGCGGGGCATCGACTGGGTGCCCGACACGCTGGTGCGGGGCCTCGATCCCGAGCGCCGGGTCGCCCTCCTGAGCGACGACAGCGAGATGCCCTACGACCTGTTCCTCGGCATCCCGGTCCACAAGGCTCCCGCCGTCGTCGAGGCCTCGGGCATGACCGTCGACGGCTGGATCCCCGTCGACCCCCTGACCCTCGAGACGGCCTTCCCCGACGTCTATGCCGTCGGCGACGTGACCAGCGCCGGCCCGCCGAAGGCCGGCGTGTTCGCCGAAGGTCAGGCCATCGTCGTGGCCGACGCCATCGCCGCCCGCCTGCGGGGCGACACGGCATCCGCCGAGTACGACGGCCATGGCATCTGCTACCTCGAGTTCGGCAACGACCAGGTGGCCAAGGTCGACGTCACCTTCGTCACCGGCCAGCCCCCGAGCGGGACCCTGGACGGCCCGTCCGCCGCCAACGCCGCTGACAAGGTCGAGTTCGGCACCACCCGCATCCGCCGCTGGTTCGACCAGCCCTGGCCCCGTCTCTGATCCAGGCCGCGGCGGAGCCCAGGCCGGCGGGGGTCCACAGCATCAACGGCGGCACCAACACCGACCTCTGCGACGGTGGGGCGGGCACCGAGGTCCACGTGGGCGGCTGCGAGGCGCTGATCAGCCTCCCCTGACGGAGGCCGTCGGCCCGGCCACCGGTGTGCGCTAACAAGGAGCGATGTCGCCCCGTCGCCGGAGGACGCCGAAGCACCTGCCTCGGATCGACGCGGAGCCACGGGTCCAGGAATCGGTCAAGCCGCTCGAGCTCTTCTTCGACCTCGTCTTCGTGCTCGGCTTCACCCAGTGCACGGCGCTGATGGTCGCCGACCCCGACTGGGACGGCCTGGGCCGCGGGCTGCTCGTCCTGGCCGTGCTCTGGTGGGCCTGGGTCGGCTACGCCTGGCTGACGAGTGTGATCGACCCGGAGGAAGGTGCCGTCCGGCTGGTGATCTTCGGGGCGATGGCCGGGCTGTTGGTCGTGAGCCTCTGTGTGCCTCACGCCTTCGACGACCGGGCCCTCACCTTCGCCATCGCCTACGGCATCGTCCGCACCGCCCACGTCGCGCTCTACCTGATCGCCAGCCAGGACGATCCCGGCCTGCGGCGGTCGGTGGTGGGCATCGCGGTCAGCACCGTGGTCGCGGTCGGCCTGCTGGTGGGTGCGGCCTACGTGGACGGCACCGGGCAGATCCTCCTCTGGCTCACCGCCGTGCTGGTCGACTGGGGCGTACCCGCGCTCTTCGGGGCCGACGGCTGGCGGCTCGTGCCCGGCCACTTCGCCGAACGGCACAACCTGGTCATCATCCTCGCCCTCGGGGAGTCCATCGTCGCCCTCGGCGTCGGCGCCGAGCTCGACCTGGACGCCGCGGTCCTCACTGCGGCTGTGCTCGGCGTGGCCCTCGCCTCCGCGTTCTGGTGGATCTACTTCGACATCGTGGCCCTGGTGACCGCTCGCCGCCTGGAGATGGCGCCCGAGGGCCCCGAACGCAACCGGCTGGCCCGGGACTCGTACTCCTACCTGCACTTCCCGATGGTGGCGGGCATCATCCTCACCGCCCTCGCCCTCCACGAGGTCCTGGCTCACGGCGACCACCCACTCGAAGCACCGGTCGCACTGGCCCTGCTCGGCGGGACCGCCCTCTACCTCCTCGCCCACGTGGCCCTGCGGTGGCGCAACGCCGCCTCGATCAACGTGCAGCGCCTCGTCCTGGCCGGGATCCTGCTCGCCCTGACCCCGGTCGCCACGCGGATCGAGCCCCTGGTGACCCTGGCCGGGGTGGTCGTGCTCCTGTGGGCGATGATCGCCTACGAGCACGCCCACTACGGCGAGTCCCGCTACGCGCTCCGCCACGGCCTCGACGTCGAGCTCTACCGCCGGGGCTCCTGACCGCTCCGATCCGGGGCCTGGGTTCACGTGCACGTGCGCCTCATGGGGCGTCGGCCGGGCGTTCGACGAAGCCGGCGAGCTGCTCGGTGACCATCCCCCACCCGTCGAAGAAGCCGAGCTCCTCGTGCCGCGCCCGTGCCGCCGGGTCGGGGTGGCGAACGACGACCCGGTAGTCGCAGCCCTCGGGATGGTCGTGGAAGGTGATCTCCGCGGTCATGGCGATCGGTTCGGGGGCGGCCGGCCGCAGCCGACTGTCGACCGCATTCGTGAACACGAGTCGCTCGGTCTCGTCGACGGCGAGGAAGCAGGCGTCGAGGTGCGGTGCGTACTCGACGCCGTCGTCGCTCATCGAGGTCACGAACGCTCCACCCGGAACGGTGTCCAGCCGCTCGACCCGGCAGCGCGTGGGCGCCGGCACCCACCACGCGGCGAGGCTCGCGGGGTCGGTCCACGCGTCCCACACCGCCGTGCGGGGGGCGCGGATGACGCGCTCCAGCGCAAGATCGAGCTCGGGATCGACGTCGGGGTTCATGCTTGCTCCTCGGGGTTGGTGACGAACTGCTCGAGACGGTCGGTGCGGCCTTCCCAGATCGCCCGCTGCTCGGCCAACCAGCCGTCGACGACTGCCAGCCGCTCGCGGTCGAGCGCGGAGGTGCGCACCCGCCCGGCCTTCGCGGTGTGGATGAGCCCGCTGCGCTCGAGCACCTTGATGTGCTTCATGAACGACGGCAGGGTCATCGGTGAGGACCGGGCCAGGTCCCCCACGGTCGCCGGGCCCCGCCCGAGCTCGCGGAGGACGCACCGGCGCGTCGGATCCGAGAGCGCCGCGAAGACGGCATCGACGTCAGACGAATGCTGTGCCATACAGCAAAGTATTGCTCCTCGGAACACTTAGCGCAAGAGCTAAGTGTTCTGGGTGCTTCCTGCACGAGCCGCTGGACTGATCTACCGTCTGGGGCGAAATCGTTCAGGGAGGGCGGGCCATGGCTGATCTCAATACCCCTGCGCATCCAGCGCCGGTGGCCCTTGCCCGCGTGAGGACATGCGCACATGCGCTCGACGCGGTAGTCCTCGTCCTGTCCCGCTCTCACGGTTCTCACGGCCAGCGTCCTGGCGGAGGGAGCCGCGGTCGCCCAGGAGTCCACGGCTCCGTCGGGTTCGCCCCAGGCGGAGGTTCCCGACGACGGTCCGATCCTCGCCATCGGTGCCCGCCTCAACAATGGCACCGGCGTGGTACGGATCTTCGTGGATCCGGACCAGAACGGGACCTACAACCAGCGCATCGACGAGTTCGTGCCGTACACCGCGGCGGTGACCGGAGGCGTGCGGGTGGTCTTCGGCGACTTCGATGGCGACGGCAATGACGAGTTGGTCACGGCCACCGGCGGGAACACCACCGTCAAGGTCTTCGACGTGACGTCCGACGGCCGCCACGGCGCGCAGCTCTACGCCTTCAGTGGCTTCCCCCGCGGCGGTGTAGCTCGCGACCGGGGACCTGAACGGCAACGGCGTCGACGAGCTGGTGGTCGGCAGCGACCGGGGCACCGCCACGGTGCAGGTCCGGGCCGACACCAGCCAGTCGGGCCTGCCGACCGACATCACCAACTCCTTCATCGCCAACAACCTGGGCCGAGGCGTCCGGGTCGCCGTCGGCAACTTCGACAACAGCGGCGTCGAGGATGTCGCCTTCGCACCAGGGCCAGGCGTGGTCGGCCGGATCAGCGTGCGGCTCAACGTGGACGGCGACCTCCAGATCGCCGACAACCCGATCACCGAGACCTTCCTCGCCTTCAACGCCGGGTTCAACAGAGGGGTGTCGTTGTCGGCGGCCATGCCGGAGAACGGGGGAGCAACGGCGCCTCGCTGGTCGTGGCGGCGGAGAGCGGCGCGAAACGTGCCCGTCGGTGGAACGACAGCGACGCCGACCACCTCCTCGCCGACAACCTCCAGGAGCAGTTCTTCCCGTACGGGTCGGGCTACACGGGCGGGATCCGCGTCCGCTGCAGGCGACCTCGACAACAGCGGCACGTTCCAGGAGCTGATGGTCGCCCCCGCCACGAATGTGCGGGCGACCAAGGTGCGGCTCGTCCAGGACGACGGCACCATCCCGAACCGCTACGGCGCGGGACACGCATCCAGGAGTTCACACCGTTCGCCGGCATCACGGGAGGGGTCCACGTGGCGGCGGGCAAGCAGCGCACGGACACCTACCGCGCCCTCGGCGTGCCCACGGGCATCGCCGACACGTCGACCACCACGGTGGAGTACAACGTCCCGGCCTCGGCCGGGTTGGTCCGCGACCTCGACGTCGGGCCTCGGGATCGCCCATTCGTTCATCGGCGACCTCGACGTGAGCATCAGCCACGGCCGGGACGACTGTCGTCCTGTTCACCGACATCGGCGGGACGGACGACGGGCTCGTCGTCCGGATGAGCGATGAGTCCGGCAACGACATCGGCACGGTCAACAGCCCGACCGACGGTGTCGACAGCGGGCAGTTCAACCCCGAGGACGTCGCGCTGCTGTCGGCCTTCGACGGCCAGGACGCCTCCGGACGGTGGACGTTGACCATCGTGGACTACTCCTCCGGCGACACCGGGACGATCTTCGACTGGACGCTGTTCTTCTCCGTCTGACCGGCGCCCCGGGTAGGCCTGCCGACGACGGCATCGCCGACGACCTCCGCGGTCGACGACCACAGGGGTCAGGCTGCGGCGTCGGTCACTCCGGTGCCGGGCTGGCCGTGAGTGTTGAGGGGCACGACGCACTGGTTCAACCAACGTGCTCCGGAGTCCGTTCAGCGTCGGCGCATGGTGGCTTTGACCGCGTCCCGCTTGTTGGCGTCCACCGTGCTGGTGATGGTGACGACGCGGCTGACGGTCGTGCCGACGGGCGTTCCGGCCTTGGCCTTGATGACCATGGTGAGGTCCTGGAAGGCACCGGGGGCGATCGGATCGGTGGTGAAGGTGCCGGCGAGGACCTGTGGGGTGACGTTCGTGGCGCCGTCCTTGTAGGTGACGGTGTACCGGCTGGTGCCGCCCAGGCCCCTTGACGGTGAACGTCTGGGTGGTGTTGCCGTCGTTCTGGATCCGGACCCGGAAGGTGGCGGTGCCGAGGTTGCCGACGGCGGCGCTGCGGGTCTTGCCGGCGCCGGTGGTGTTGTAGACGTTGTTGCCGACGAGGGCGCCGGCACCGAGGCGGACCTGGGCGTCGGGCCGTGCGACGACGGGGTCGACGCGGGTGCGGCGGACCGTGAGCCGGTACGCCCCCTGGTCGCTGGTGATCAGCATCGTGTTGACCATCTGCGGGATGTCGTCCTCGGTGGTGACGTGCTCACACGACCACGTCGCCTGAGCCCCGGGGACGAGGTCGGCGACCGGTCGTTCGCAGTCCGGAACGCCGTCGGAGACCGCTTGGACCCCCGTGAGGCTGACACCCCCCGTGTTCGTCACGGTGATGTCGTAGCTGAGCGTGCCGCCGACCACGACCGGGGCCGGGGCGCTGACGGCGACGTTGACCCGGGTCGCCAGGCCGACGGTGCGGCCCGTGCCGACGTCGACGGTCGGGAGGCCGTCGCCCATCTCCGACGGGCACCTCGCCCACGTTGTCCTTGTTGCCGAGGCCGAGGTTTCCCCAGAAGCCGTCACCCCAGCACTTCAGCATGCCGTCGTCGAGGATGGCGCACGAGTGGTGGACGCCGCCGGACGATCGCCGTGACGGTGCGGCCCGATCCGAGCGCCGAGGACCGGCAGGTTGTCGCCCATTTCGCCCGGTTTGTCGCCCCGGTCCACGCTGTCACCGGTCCCGAGTTGGCCAGTGGTCGTTGCGGCCCCAGCACTTGACGTTTCCGTCGTCGAGGCAGGGCGCAGCGTGCTGGTAGTTGCCGACGGCGATGGCGGTGGCGGTGCGTCCGGTTCCGAGGTCGACGGCGGAGAGGTTGTCGCCCATGTCGGCGGCGTTGTCGCCGCGATTCGTCGATGTCCCCCGTGCCCCAGCTGCCCGTAGCCGTTGTCGCCCCAGCACTTCATGGCGCCGTTGTCGAGGAGCGCGCACGGTGCTCGCCGCCCTCGGCAGCGATTGTGGTGAGCGGTGCGGCCGGTTCCGAGGTCGACCGCCGGGAGGCTGTCGCCCATCTCGCCGCCGTGGTCGCCGCGGTTGTCGGGGTCGCCGATGCCGAGCTGGCCGGCGCCGTTGCGCCCCAGCACTTGACCGTGCCGTTGTCGAGGACGGCGCAGGTGTGGCCGTTGCCGGCGCTGATCGCGACCGCGGTGCGGCCGGTGCCGAGGTTGACCGCGGGAGGTTGTCGCCCATCTCGCCGGCGTTGTCACCGCGGTTCGTGGTGTCGCCGTGGCCCAGTTGGCCGGCGGACGTTGCGCACCCCAGCACTTCACGGTCGCCGTCGTCGAGGAGCGCGCACGTGTGGGTGTCGCCCGCGCGTGACGGCCGTGGCGGTGGGGCCGGTGCCGAGGTTCGACTGCGGGAGGCTGTCGCCCATCTCGCCGGCGCCGTCGCCCCGGTTGTGCGTGTCGCCGTAGCCGAGCTGTCCGGCTAGTTCGAAGCCCCAGCACTTCACTGTGCCGTTGTCCAGCAGCGACGCACGTGTGGTACTCGCCGGCGGCGATCGCGGGGCGGTGCGCCCGGTGCCGAGGTTCGACCGTCGGGAGGTTGTCGCCCATCTCGCCGGGGCCGTCGCCGCGCTCGTGACGTCGCCCAGGCCCGAGCTGCCCGACTGCGTTGCCGCCCCCAGCACTTGACGGTGCCGTTGTCGAGGATCCCGCACGTCCGGTAGAACGCGAGCGACAGCGAGCGGTACGCCGCCGGGGCGCCATGGGCCTGGTTGGCGTCGGCGCCGGCCGGTGCGGGTGTCGCGGCGGCCGCAACGGCGAGTCCGAGCACCGTGATCAGGGCGATCCAACGACGTCGGCCCGTACCCATGCCCGTCCCCCTCTCCCCCGGCGTGTGGCGCCTGGGCGCCACCGACTGTAGTTGCCGGGGAGGGTGGGCGACCGCGGCGGCGAGATGCTCGGCATCACGTCACAGGCAGGCGGCTCCGCTACGAGCCGACGTGAGTGCTCCGAGGCCTGACCCGCCTCCACCTGTAATTCGACCCGGCCTGAACCCTCAGGGGATGTTGAGGATCGTCTCGCACAGCGCCTGCGAGTTGGTGCCGGTACCTCCGTCCGCCGAGTCCGTGTCGGCACCGCAGTTCAGGGTGTCGTCCCCAGCCTCGCCGAAGAGCCGGTCGTTGCCGGCGTCGCCGTTCAGTGTGTCGTTTCCCGCTGTCCCGACGAGCACGTCGGCGCTGTTGCCGCCGTTGAACGTGAACAGGGCGAGCGACACCCCGTTCGAGGAGCTGAAGAACCCGTCGTTGCCGTTCGAGCCGTTGATGGTCACGGTGTCGTTGGCCAGCTCACCGAGGGCGACGCCGACGTCGAAACCGGGCTGACGGACGGCGAAGGTGTTGGTGCCCGCACCCCGTCACCTGGAAGGTGTCGTCACCGGTGGTGCCGTTGACGGTCACGGTGTCGATGGCGCCGTCGACTGCGCCGCTGACGCCGAGGTTCAGGTTGAAGCGGCGCAGATCGGTGGCACCGAGCGGTTCGACGACGACGTTGTCGGCGGCGCCGAGAGCGTTCACCGTCAGCACCTCCGTGTCGTTCAGGTCCATGGTCGACGTTGCTCACGCTCCGGCTGAGCAGGAGCCGGCCACCGTCGGCCTGAGCGGTGAAGTTCTCGGTGACGGGCGCGCCGTTGAACAGGAGCGTGTCGGTGCCGCCCTGGCCCTCGACGGTGTCCGACGCGTCACCCGGGTTCCAGACGAAGGTGTCGTCGCCGTCGCCGAGCAGCGCGGTGTCGGGGCCGTTGTTGCCGTCGACGGTGTCGTTCCCGATGCCACCGAGGAGCGAGTCGGCGCCGTTGCCGCCGTTCAAGGTGTCGTTGCCGTCACCGCCGTCGAGGGTGAGCAACGAGATGCCGCCGAGGCTCGCGGTGGAGAGGCTGTCGTTGCCCCCACCGCCAGCGAGGACCACGCGGTCGGCGGCCACGCTGTCCTCGACGAGGATGCTGGGACCGAGGCCTGAGACCTGCACCGTGGTCCCTTCAGCCAGGGCCGAGGGTTGTCGCCACTGCCGGTCCCGAGGGCGGTGACCTCGTCGGCGCCGGTGTCGGTCCCCACGCCCAGGGCCAAGCCGAGGTCGACCACGACCTCTTGGACGCCGGTCCCGAAGAGGCCCCGGAAGGTGATGTCGTCGGCGCCGTCGTCCGGCATGGCGCACCACCTGCTCGACGTTCGTCCCCGTGACGCGTGGCACAAAGTTCCGCGGTCAGCTGGATCGCCGGGGCCCTCGCCGAAGACCTCCCAGCTGTCGGGGCCGCCCGAGCCGAAGAAGGTGAGTTGGTCGGAACTGCCGTCGTCGCCGCCGTCGACCGAGACCGGCGACCCTCCCGGAACCACGACCACCTGGTCGTCGTCGGCACCGGCCGCGACCTCCATCGACTCGCTCCCGAGCAGGTCACGTTGGCGGAGAAGTCGGTGAGGCCGCCTACGATCCGGACACCGGGGGCGGTGTCGAAGACCTGGATCTCGTCGAAACCGTCGGTGCCGTTGACGGTGACCGGGTCGTCACCGGGGCCGAGGTCGACGATCACCTCGGTCAGGCCCAGGGCGCTCATCTCGTTGAGGACCGCGCTGTCGTCGCCACCCAGCGTCACCACGGTCAGCTTCTCGACGCCGAGCGTCCGTGTCGAGCCACCGGCGGCGGCGATCCGGGCCCGGTTCGTCTGCGTCGACAGCGTGAACGCATCGGCACCGGCGGTCCCGACGGCCCGCTGGGTGTCCGCCCCCGTCCCGCCCTGGACCTGGTCGTTGCCCTGGCCAACGTTCCAGACGGCGGTGTCGGTACCGGCGCCGAGGTCGACGACGTCGTTGCCGCCCAGGCCGGTGATGGTGTCGTTGCCGATCGAGCCGCGGAGGGTCTCGGCACCCTTGCCGCCGCGGAGGGTGTCGTTGCCGCCGCCGCCGTCGATCACGGTGGAGCGGGTGGTGGTGAAGGCGAGGCGGGTGTCGTCGATGCGGATGGTGTCGTTGCCGCCGCCGCCGTTGACCTGGATGGAGCGGACGGCCGCGGCCGGGAAGGTCCGGTTCCCCACGCCGATGGTCGAGCCGTTGACGGCTCGGACGACGATCGTCTCGCCGGCGCTGGTCCCGGTGATGGTGAGGCGGCCGGTGCCGCTCAGCGATGCGGTCGTCGCCGCGCCTGCGGGTGACGCGCGAGCAGCGCCGCGGCGAGCCCGACGGCGAGCCCGAGTCCGGTCCGGCGCGGGCCGCCCGAAGCCGTCCAACTGCCATGACCCGCCCCTCCCGCTGGCTGCCGTCCCAGCACGCTAGAGCATGGTCGTGACCAGGGCACCGCGACCGTCGTCTCGCCGTTGCCCGCGCCGCGTCCGTGAAGGCCTGGAGCACGGTGGTGACGAAGCGGGCGGCGCTCGGCCGGCCCTCAGCGCAGCAGCCGCCCGACGCGGCGTTCTGTCGATCGGGCTCGTGGTGCAGCCACCGACGAGGTCATCGGACGTCGAGTGCCGCACGCGGCGTACCGGACAAGGTCGCCGTCGGAGGAGGTCGCCGATTGGCCTACTCGTCCCGCGGTTGAAGAACGACGTTCAGTCGCAGCTGGCGGCCGACCACCGCCGGGGTCGGCTGTCGGCGTTGCTGCGCATCGGTCGAACGTCGCGCCTAGCAGGGGCGGCCAACGTTCCCGTCGACTCGATGCCGAGCGCCCAGCTCGTCAACGGCACGATTCAGGGCATCGAGATCAGAAGGACTGCAGGCCGCCGTCGCGCCGCAGCGACGACCCGATCTGCGTCGGACGGCGTCTCGTCGTCGACCGACTGCCAGAGCTCGCGCGCGGATGCGGTGGTCAGCGACAAGGTGGCCGACGGCACGATCACGGGCGTCGAGCGTACAGGCCGACTCGCTCGGTTCCTGTGGAGGTCCAGAACCTGCATGGGGTGGGCCGCCAGGTCGGAATCGCGGGCCGGGACCCAGTGTCGAGTCCACGCGAGGCAGGTCCGGAGCGCGAGCCCAGGGCTGCATCGGACGCGCCGCACCGAGATCAATCCGGCCTGCGTCCCCGTTCATAGAGCGACCCCTTCGTAGACTGCGGCTTCATCCTCGCAGACGCTGCCGGTGTCGAAGCTCACACGTGCTGATCCCAGCCGCCTCGCCGGTCTGCGCCCCGACCCCAACCAGCTCGTGATTTCGGCCCCGGGTGGCGGCCCACTGAGAGCGTCGCACTTCCGCATCGGGCGTAGCAGTCCGCACGGCCGGTCTCGAGGGCCTGACCTTCCACGGGCTGCGTCACACCGCTGCGGCTCATGATCCAGACGCGCGCCCATGGCGGTGTCCAGAGGCGGCTCGGTCACTCATCGATCCGGGTCACGATGACGGACGGGTCGCTGCTGCCCGAGGTGGACGAGGCCAGTACGGCTCTGGATGACGCTCTCAGAAGCTCTCGACGGCCCAGCTCGCCGGCCCGTGCGCCCATCGCCGGTGATGGCGGCGGCCGCGGCCGCCGCCCGGACGGGGGACTTCATGTCGGGCTCCTCTCGAGCTCGGGTCGGGTTGACACCGACCACGTTCGGGGAGCCGGGTAAGGCCGCCCCCGACCCGAGTTGAGAACCAGGCCAGAAGACTTCTTACGTGGCTCTTGACCGGGGGCACCACACTCTCGGCGTGGACGAGCCCACGCCCGCCCGGTTGCTCGTGGTGGAGGACGACCAGAACGTCCGCCGACGCTCGAGGCCGCCCTGCGCTCGCCGGGCACGAGGTCGTGGCGGTGCGCTCTACAGCAACAGCTCCATCGGGCGGTCGAGGACCGCCTCGTCCCTCCCGAGGAGCGCGAGTGCCATGGCCACGCACGACAGGAAGGACTTCACCTCGGCCGCCGACCCGATCCGATCGGGATCCCGCGCCAGCTCGGCCAGCCTTGCCATGTCGCAGACCGACCCCATGGCAGTCTCGTCGGCAGCCCGGTCGATCAGCTGGTCCATGCCTGGCAGCGTGAGGTACCGGTAGGGCTCGGGGCGCAGCACGGCCGCCGGACGTCGGGCCCGACCTCGACCCCGGGTGCGCGCCCAGACCCGTCCGAGGAGGCCCGTCCTCGTCCTGACGGCGGTCGGGAACGGCTTGGCCGGCAGGGGCAGCGGCGATCCGTCGCGGACGGCCGCTGCCCACGTGTCGTCAAGGAACGGGATGCCGACGAGCTCGGGCGCGGCACGCCGCATGATCTCGAAGTGGAACCGCTCCTCCTGGCGCACCGCCAACGGCACCTCGAGGACCTTCTGCGCCAGCGCGGGCTGGATCAAGGGGTTGACGTTGATCCGCCCGGGCTTCGGGAGGTCGATCTGCCCGTTCCACTGCGAGAGGTGCTGCTCGATGTAGAAGCGCTCGGGGACCAGGTCGAGGCGCACGTCGGCGACTGCGGCCTGGACCCACGCCCGTCTCAGCTCGACCTGGCGCGCTCGCTCCTCGGGGCGGAGGAGGCCCAGCGGATCGTGGGGCTGGGGGCTCGCACAGATGGCCGCAGACAGCTCGTCGAGCGTCATGATCGCCCGTTTGCGGATGTTCTTGACGTTCGTGCGCCGGTAGAGCTCACCGCCGAAGCCCTTGACCTGGATCACCGTGCCGCTCAGATCGTCGGTGATCCCGTCCCACGGGGTGATCCCTCCGTCGTACCGGTAGAGGTGGTGGCACAGGTCGAGCCAGGCCGCGTCGGGGTGGCGGATGGCCCCCGACGGACCCTCGTCGTCCACGGGCGGGCCCATCCGCTTGTCCGCGAAGCCGGCTGCGTCGGCCACGGCCTTCGCGACCTCGATCTCGGGGCTATCCGGCGGCCCCATGGTCCTGACTGCGAGCTGCTCGTCGGAGAGACCGGCCGCCTTGGCGAGCGCCAGCGCGAGGCGCGAGTCCTTCCCGCCGGTGAGGAAGAAGATCATCCGCGTGCTCGCGTCGTGGAGCGACCGTACGTAGTCGATGGCCGCGGCCGTGATCTCGTCCCACTCGGAGGGGGTCGGGTCAGGTCCGGGCTCGTCGTTGGGCGCCGGCCAGGTCAGGGCGTCCGACCGGACGATCTTCACCTTGTGATCACCCCAGGCCACCTGCGCCTCGCTTCCGGGAATGAGGAGGGAGCTGCCCACCGCAGGCATCCGCTCGCCGAAGTGCTCCGAGTAGCCGACGAGCCAGGACATCGCATGCAGGTCCCACCCCTCGCCGCCCACGAGCTCGCGAACGGTGGTCGACCGGTTGGAGACCACGGCGAACCCCGGCCCGTGACCCCAGAACAGCGGTTGGAGGCCCGAGAAGTCGCCGAAGGCCCGCAGGCCCAGCGTCGGGGAGATGCCCACGAACCCGTAGGTCCCCGTCAGCGCGGCGTGCACCCCCGGGGGTCCGGCCTGCACGAACGAGTCGAGCAGGTGGCCGGCCAGGTCCTCGCGGTGGTGGCCGGTGCCCGAGGCCGAGCCGTCCAGCACGGCGAGGGCATCCCCGCAGGCGACGACTCGGGGCTCACAGAGCGGATCGACAGCCGCGATGCCGGCCGCCACCCATCCCCCGCTCGGCCCCACCTGCTCGAACCGGTCACCGGCGAAGTACCTGGTGGCGTCGAGCGCATCTGCCAGCGCGTGGCGCACCTGTTGCACCGCCGGCACCACGCCCATCACCACCGCGAAGTGGATCACCTCGCCTCCCGTTCCGTCCCCCACCGCGGGTATGCCCGGGACCTGTCCCGCCGCCGATGGTAGCCAGCCACGGTGACGGCCGGAGGCCTGGCCCGCTCGGCGCCGTCCTGACTCTGAGAACGCAGGCGAGGCCTCCGGTCAGGGCCTTGGCGCGCACGAGGCTCACCGCATCTCCGCTGGTCAGCCGCAGACTCGGAGGGCTCGAAGGGCTCCCTCCGGCCGTACCCGCGGCGTCGAGGACCACGTGCTCGAACCCACTGTCTCGGGCGGCGAACCCACGCTTCGGTTCTCTCAGATCACGCCGTCGGCGCGGTAGCGGTCGAGCTCCTCTGCTGACAGTCCCACGCCCTCCCACACCTCCGCGTTGTGCTGGCCGAGGGTCGCGGCAGGCGCCGATGAAGGTCTCGTGGTCAGCCCCGGAACATCGGGAGAAACGG
>CAVVIF010000006.1:0-9852 GCA_963748285.1 uncultured Microthrixaceae bacterium | reverse complement strand
GCACGCATGTCGACGTGGATGGTGGTGAGCCGGGGCGAGAAGAGCTCGGCGACGGGCAGGTTGTCGCAGCCGATGACCGCGATGTCCTCGGGGACCCGGACGCCGGCGTCGAGGAGGGCCCGGAGCGCGAGCAGGGCGTAGTCGTCGTTGTAGGCCAGGACGGCGTCCGGCGACCCCGGGCCGGCGATCGCGGCACCCACCACGTCGGCGACGCGCTCGATGGTCGAGCGGGCTCTCGACGATGGTCAGGGCCAGGCCGCGCTCGGCCGCGGTCTTCTCCGCTCCGGCCTGGCGGCCGGCCCGGAACCACCGGTAGATGGGGTCCGACGGCATGACGGCGACGACGGAACCGTGCCCCTGGTCGGCGAGGTGGTCGATGGCCACGCGGGTCAGGGCCGTCTGGTCGAACACCACGGCCGGGGCGAAGCCCAGGGGCCGGTCGCCGAAGCCGATGACCGCCCGGGTGCCGGCCGACCGCAGGCGGGCGACGAGCGGCTCCGAGAGCTGGTCGCTGCTCGCCGTCAGCGCGATGGGCTGCATTCGGTTCAAGGTGTTCTCGAGGCGGGTGACCTCTTCGGCGGCCGGGTCGACCAGCGCGGTGTAGCCGTGCGCTCCCAGGCGCTGGGTGACCGTGGAGACGCACAGGCTGAGCGCCTCGCTGAAGGGCCACGACGGCAGCGCCATCAGCACCAGGTTGCTCACCCCCGTGCGGAGCTGGCGGGCCGCGGCGTGCGGCGTGTAGCCGAGATCTTCGGCTGCGCTCAGCACCCGGGCGCGGGTCTCGGCGGAGATGGGCTGGCCCGGGGCCTCGTTCAGCACGTAGCTGACGGTTGCTCGCGACACGCCTGCTCGTTCGGCCACGTCCTGGCCGGTCACCCGCTCGCCCACCGCCGTCCCTCCTCCCGCGTTGACACCGATCACTTACACGTTTAAGTTACCGGACCCGACGGCCGAGTAGGGGGAACCATGGGCGATCGAGGGCACAGGACGAGGGTGGTCGGCGCGCTGTGCGCCGTGGCCCTGGCCTTGGCGGTGGGCGGGGCCTGCACCGATGAGGAGCCCGCCGGCCCGACGATGTGCCCGACCTCGCGGTCCACAGCCTCGGCGTCGCCCTCGGCGGGCACCGGGTGGTCGACGAGGTCGATCTGCGCGTCGACCGGAACGAGGTCGTCGGTTTGATCGGAGCCAACGGTGCGGGCAAGACCACGATCATGAACGCCATCGGTGGCTTCGTCCCGGCCGAGGGCCGAGTCGATCTGCTCGGCCACGACATCAGCTCGCTGTCGGCGGCCCGGAGGGCCGAGCGCGGCCTCGGGCGGTCCTTCCAGGACGCCCGCCTGTTCGGTGACCTGACCGTACTCGAGACGGTTGCCCTGGCCCACGAGCGGGTGCTGCCCACGCGGATGCTGGCGGTGCTCACCGCCGTCCCGACCTGGCGGCGCCGCGACCGGGAGCAGCTCGCGCGGGCCCGTGACCTGGTCGACTACCTCGGGCTCGGGGGCTACGCCGACCACTTCGTCGGCACGCTGTCGACCGGGACCCGGCGCATCTGCGAGCTGGCGTGCATCCTCGCCCTCGAACCTCGGGTCATCTGCCTCGACGAGCCGACCGCCGGCGTCGCCCAGCGCGAGACCGAGGCCTTCGCCCCGCTCATCACCAGCGTCCAGGCCGAGCTGGGGGCCTCGCTGCTGGTCATCGAGCACGACATGCCCTTCGTGCTCTCGATCAGCGACCGCGTCTACTGCCTCCAGACCGGCTCGATCATCGCCGAGGGGCCACCCGACCAGGTGCGTCGGGACCCCCGCGTCATCGCGTCCTACCTCGGGACCGACGAGCGCGCCATCCAGCGCTCCGGTGTCGTCACCACCACCGCAACCACGGGGAGCCCCTGATGTCCTTGCCCGCCACGAACGCCACCATCCGCCAGGTACAGGTCGGCGACCTCACCCTGGAGATCGCTGAAGCCGGTGTTGGCGGCCGGCCCCTCCTCATGCTCCACGGCCTCACCGGGGCCAAGGAGGACTTCGGGGACTGGTGGGACCCGCTGGCCGAGCGGGGCTGGCACGTCGTCGCCCCGGACCAGCGCGGCCACGGGGCCAGCGACCACCCTCCCCGGGCCGAGGACTACACGCTGGAACGGTTCACGGCCGACGTGCTGACCCTCGTGGACGACCTCGGCTGGGACCACTTCGTGCTCCTCGGGCACTCCATGGGCGGCATGATCAGCCAGGCCATCGCCATCGAGCACCCCGAGCGGCTCGACGGCCTCGTGCTCATGGACACGGTCGCCGATGCCCCGTCGCTCGACGGCGGCGCGCCGATGGCCGTCCTCAAGGTGGTGATGCGGGTCTTCGGCATGAAGGCCCTGGCCCGCTTCCTGCGCAAACCCCCACCCGGGTCACCGGAGTCGGTGGTGCGCCTGTACGCCGAGCGGCCCGGCTACGTCGAGTGGACCCAGGCGAAGATCCTCGCCAGCTCGCCCACGATGGCCCGGGCCATGACGGCTGACCTCGCCGGCCGCGCCGACCGCGTGCCCCAGCTCGCCACGCTCGACCTGCAGGTCCTGGTGATCGTCGGCGAGCACGACATGCCCGGCTTCGTCGACGGCTCCCGCCGGATGGCCGACGCCATCCCGGGCGCCACGTTCGCCCTGCTGGAAGGGGCGGCCCACAGCCCTCAGCTCGAGACCCCCGATGCGTGGTGGTCGACCCTGACCGACTTCCTGGACGGGCTGGTGGACCGGTGAAGGCCTCAGAGCTCACCTTCGACGAGCAGGCGGCGCTCACCGCGGGCTCCGACATGTGGCACACGGCCGGCGTCGAACGGCTCGGTGTCGCCGGCATCGGCGTCAGCGACGGCCCGAGCGGGGCGCGGGGCACGCAGTTCACGGGCACGACCTCGACGTCCCTGCCCTGCGGCACCGCGCTGGCCGCCACGTGGAACCGCGAGCTGATCGGGCGCGTCGGTCGCCTCCTCGGTGACGAAGCCCGTGAGCGGGGCGCGGCCGTCCTGCTGGCGCCGACGGTGAACATCCACCGCCACCCGCTCGGCGGCCGGAACTTCGAGTGCTACTCCGAGGACCCGTACCTGACGGGCGAGATCGCCGTGGCCTACATCGAGGGCGTGCAGAGCCGGGGCGTGGGTTGCGCGATCAAGCACTTCGCCTTCAACGACCAGGAAACCGACCGCATGAACATCGATGTCGTGGTCGACGAACGCACGCGGCGGGAGATCTACCTCCTGCCCTTCGAGGCGGC
The DNA here is from genome assembly GCA_963748285.1 of uncultured Microthrixaceae bacterium. GTDB lineage: Bacteria > Actinomycetota > Acidimicrobiia > Acidimicrobiales > DATDAH01 > DATDAH01. Next base: position 6,595 of record CAVVIF010000006.1, on the reverse strand, counting down.
CGTGCGCCGGGCGGGCGTGTCGTCGGTCATGGCCGCCTACAACCGCGTCGACGGTCGGCACTGCAGCGCGCACCCCGGCCTCCTGACCGACCTGCTGCGTGGCGAGTGGGGCTTCGACGGGGTGGTGATGTCCGACTGGTTCGGCACCCACGAACCCGCCGCGCTCGCGGCCGGGCTCGATCTGGAGATGCCGGGACCGCCGCTCGTGCTCGGCCATCACCTGACCGCGGCGGTCGAGGACGGTGACGTCACGGCGGACCAGGTCGAGCAGGCCGCCCAGCGGGTGATGGACCTGCTCGATCGCACCCGGGTCCGTGCCGCGCCAACCGGCGACGACGCCGCGGAGGTCGCCCGCGCCGCGGCCACCGAGGCGATCGTGCTCCTCGCCAACGACGGCGTGCTGCCGTTGGCCGACGACGTCGCTCGGATCGCGCTGATCGGCTGGCGGGCCGGACGACCCGAGTTCCAGGGCGGCGGCAGCGCGCAGGTGAACCCGCCCTACGTGATCACTCCGGTGCAGGGGATCACCGAACGCGCCGGCGAGGGCGTCGTGACCCACCGAGCCGGGCGGGTCACGCCCCGGCCGGCGCCCCTGACCGGCACCGTCGGGATCGAGTACTTCGCCGCTGGGGACCTGTCGGGCACGCCGAGGCACGCCGAGACGATGCGCGAGAGCACCGCGGTCTGGGTGGGTGATCCGGCCCCCGGCGTCACCGCCGGCGCGTTCTCGGCTCGCATGAGCGCCCCCCTGGCCCCCGACGTGACCGGCCGGTGGTCCCTGTCGGTGTCGGGGGTCGGCGCCGCCCGCCTCTATCTCGACGGCGACCTCCTGGCCGACTCCACCGGCGCCGCGGCCGGGACCGGCATCCTCGGTCTCTTCACCACGCCCGTCGAAGCCGAGGTCGACCTCGTCGCGGGCGCCAGCCACCGCCTGACGGCCGAGTTGGACGCGGCGACCGCGGAGGGCCCGATCACGATCGCGGGCCTGACCGTCGAGGTCCGCCCACCGATCCAGCCCGACGCCGTCGAGCAGGCCCTGCTCGTCGCGGCCGGCGCCGACGTGGCCGTGGTCATCGTGGGCCAGGACGATCTCGAGACCGAGGGCTTGGACGCCACCTCGATGGACCTCCCCGCCGAGCAGATCGAACTCATCAGCGCGGTCGCCGCCGCGAACGACCGGACGGTGGTCGTGGTCAACACGGCGTCGCCGGTCACCATGGACTGGGCCGACGACGTGGCCGCGGTCGTCCAGATGTCGTTCCTGGGCCAGGAGACCGGCACGGCCCTCGCCGCCGTCCTGTTCGGCGACGCCGACGCCTCGGGGCGTCTGACGACCACCTACCCACGGCAGATCGAGGACACACCGGCCCACGCCCACTTCCCCGGCGCCGACGGCACCGTGGAGTACGCGGAGGGGCTCTTCGTGGGTTACCGCCACTACGACACCCACGGGGCGGAGCCGTTGTGGTGCTTCGGGCACGGGCTGTCGTACACGACCTTCGCCTATACCCCCCTCTCCGTCGTCGACGGCCCGACCGGCCCGCGCGTGTCGGTCGAGGTGACCAACACCGGCCACCGAGCGGGCACCGAGGTCGTGCAGGTGTACGTACGGCCCCTCGACGCGCCGGTCACCCGACCGGACCGTGAGCTCAAGGCCTTTGCCAAGGTCGCCCTCGCTCCCGGCGAGTCGACCACGGCGACCTTGGCCCTCGACCAGCGGTCGTTCGCCCACTGGGACCCGGACCGCCACGCCTGGCACGCCGCGCCGGGCCGCTACGAGATCCTCGTCGGGTCCTCCTCCCGCGCCATCCACCAGCGAGCCGTGTGGCGGCTGCCCTAATGGGGGTCGACCAGCGCGGTGCCCAGACGCACGACCCGAGTATCCCAGTTCGCGGCGGTCAGGCCGGGGCGCCGCCGAAGCCGATCTCGTTGCCGTCGGGGTCATGGAAGGTGACCTTCCGGACGCCGTTGTCGTAGGTCTCCCGTGTCGTCGGCTCGATCCCCCGGGCCACGATCCCGTCCACCCAGGCGTCGAGATCGTCGACGAACACGGTGACTGCACTGTGGCCCGCGTGCTCCGGCTGCTCCTCGACGGCGATGGACCGGTTCTCGGCCAGCTCCCACACCTCCTCGGTGTCGTGCGCTGCGAACGCGGGCTCGCCGAGGAACTGCACGTACCAGGGCTTGGCCGCCCGGAAGTCCCGTACGTGGATCTCCGCGAACAGCGCCAGTGCCATCCGCCAACCCTACGAAAGCGGTCCGGCGAGCGGGTCGCCGTGGGTCAGGGCACCGCGAAACCGGCCTCGGCCAGGATCGCCTGGCCGTCGGGGCTCGTCACGAAGTCGACGAAGGTCTGCGCGGCCTCGTCGTCGGTGACGGCGACGATCGGATAGGCGGTGGTCACCACGACGTCGCCGATGTCGATCGCCTCGATGGCGTCCGACGCCAGGTCATCGGTGGCGTACACCACACCGGCGTCGACCTCACCGGCTTCCAGCTTGGTCACGACCGCGCCGACGTTCTCCTCCTCTGAGTCGATCTCGGGCTCGATCCCCAGGTCGTCGAAGATCTGGTCGGCGACGACTCGGCACGGCACCTCCGGCGCGCAGACGGCCAGCAGGATGTCGCCCTCCAGGTCCTCCGCGGACGCCACCGTGTCCGAGTCCACCGGCACGGCGATCACGCCGCTGTTCGTGGTGAACACCACGGGCTGCCCGCTGACCTCACCGGAGTCGACCGCCGTCGCCATGGTGTTCTCGTCGGCGGTGGCCAGGACGTCGACCGGCGCGCCCTCGGCGACCTGACCGGCGAGGGTGCTGCTGCTGTCGAAGGTGACCACCAGGTCGACGTCCGGGTTGGCGTCCTCGAACGTGGTCTCCATCTCGGAGAACGCGTGGGTCAGCGACGTCGCCCCGGAGACGAGGAGCTCCTGGGTCTCCCCGCCACCGGGGTCGTCTCCGCAGGCGGTGGCCACGACCAGGGACAGGGCGAACACGAACGGGACGCCGGCGGACCTCACCAACCGATGATCTCGCATCTGCCCGATTTCTAGCAGCTGTTCCCTGCTTCTACGGTCAAGAGACCGACGGCGGGTCGCAGGTGCGGCTAAGGCGTGGTGTCGAGCGGTCGTACTACCCCGATCCGGCGACGGGGTGGCGCTCGGATTCGGTCCACGGGCACGACGCTCCCACCCTGCTTGACTGGGGCGATGGGCTTCCGTGACACGCTCCGTCAGGCCAAGCAGGCGATGAACATGGACGCCATCAAGCAGGGCTTGGAGGCTTCTCGCAACCCACCGACCCAGGAGGAGATCGAGGCCAGCCTCGCGAGCCTGACCCCGGAGCAGCGTGCCGCCTACGACGCCAACATGGCGCGGGTCACCGCCGCCAAGCAGGAGTCCCTCGACGCCGAGGCGGCGATCCGGGTGCTCGACGGGCCCGCGGGCGAGTTCCTCTACGGCATGTCGATCACGGACCAGGAGGCGGCATGGGCCGCAGGCGGGGTGGGCGCCATCCTGAGCTCGTCCAAGCAGGCGCTCGGCCAGAGCGCGAAGGGGATCTACGGCGGTGACCTGGCCCCCCACGAGAAGGATCGCGAGCTGGCCGGACGGATCATGGCCCAGGAGCGGGTCGAGCGGGATGCCGCCCGGGCCCCCTACCTCGCCACCGACCGACCGCCGCTGGCCATCAGCCGCCTGGCGACACGCGGGGCGACCCAGCTGGACGAGGTCCTGTTCTACCTGCAGGCGAGCGGCCTCGCCGACCGACCCGACCTCGTCTACGGCGTCTACCGGGTCCCGGACCGCATCAGCGCGGGCATCACCCCGAGCTCGGAGCGGGCCCGGGTCGTGGAGTGGGACGTCGTGCACGCCGACCTCCCCGGCGGGCCGGTCGAGACGCCGGTGACCCCGACCTACTTCGCCGCGAAGGACCATTGGGTGGCGCGTCGCAAGGGCGAACCGTCGATCCTCGACGAGGACCTGGGCCTCGCCCATCTGGCCCGGGCCGGGATCGGCCCGGAGGGGTGCCTCGGCATCGCCCGCTTCTGCAACTTCGTCCGCCCCAAGGACCGCTGGTACGCCCTGGGCAACGACGAGGACGACGAGAACTACCTCGTCCCCCTGGTCGAAGGGGTCATCGTCCTCCAACCCGGGCCCCACGACGGTGGCGTGCAGGCCCAGATGGCCGCCGAGGCTCCGATCCTGCTCGCCGACGACGTGCTGAGCGGTATCCACAACGAGGTCCTGAACTGGGCCGCGGTTGCTCGTGCCGTCCATCCCCGCCTCCAGCACCCACCCGCTTCGCCGTCACCCTTCCCCTATCTGCCCTCGACCCCCCAGGAGCTCCTGCGGGCGTACCTCGGGATCGTGGGCCTGCGCCCGACCGACTGCTACTCGACCCAGGTCACCATCGACGAGCCCTACGCCCTCACCGGCCGCGTCGCCATGGGTACCTCGAACATCGGCTCCGCCCAGCCGTGTGCCGACGGCAAGGACCGGCGCCGGATGCACGGTGCCCGCCGAATCGTGGTCACCTACCGGGACCGTCCGGAGTACGCCGAGGGCCGGGAGCGCTGGGCCCGCTATCAGGACGAGGTCCTGCAGTCCCACCTGGAGCGGGCCACCGACGTGCGCAAGGCCGTCGTGCCGGACGAGCTCCCGCAGAACGCCCTGCTGCGCATGGGGGCCCGGGCCCTGAACATCGCCGAGAAGGCCTCGAGCATCGGCGAGTGGGAGCCCCCACCCCCCTACCGCTACTGCTGGCCCGTCGTGGGCTGACCGGCGGGGCTCGACCCGATCTGGCTGTCACACCCCCTGCGTAGGGTGCTCGTGTACCTGATCTCCGGTGATTGCAAGGAGGTGCAGCAGCCGTGACCAGCGAGTTGGCGGACCTCGAACACCTCTTGGACGTGGCCAACAAGCTGGACTTCCACGGCCTACCGGGTGAGACGAAGGCCGAGAGGCTGGTGGCCATCAGCCGGATGCGCAACAAGTTCGCCGCCCTCGACGCGGCCGCCATCACCGCCTTCGAGTCCACCCACGAACACCGGGCCCAAGGCCACGCGTCGGTCATCGGCTGGTTCGGCCACAACTGCCACGAACAGATCGACGAGTCCACCCTCCGCCGTCGACTGGCCAAGCGACTCATCCACCACCCCCTCGCCGAAGCGGCCCTCCGCGACGGAGCGATCACCGCTCGCCACGTCGACGTGCTGGACAGGGCTCGCCGCCACACCGACGACGACACCTACCGCGAGCACGAGGCCAGGCTCCTCGCCGCTGCCGTCGACCGGCGGTTCTGTGACTTCGAACGGATCGTCACCTACTACATCCACCGCAACCGACCCAGGGAGGCTCGTGAGCAGGAGGACCGCCGGATCCGGGACCGCTGGGCGCATGCCTCCCGCACCTTCGAGGGCTGCGGCGCCATCGACGCCTGGATGCCGCCCTTGGACTTCACGCTCTGGCACGGCGAGTTCCAACGCCTCGTGGACCACCTCCATGAGGCCGATGTCGCCGAAGCCCACGAACGTCTGGGCCGCGCTCCCCTGCCCGGCGACCTTCAACGGGACAACCCCCAACGCCGCTCCGACGCCATGCTGCTCATGGCGCAGCGCTCCGCCGCGTTCGACGGCGACCTCGGTCCGTCCCGTCTGGTGATCAACCTCCACAGCGACACCGAACTGATGACGCAGGTTCTCGAGGTCCTCCTCGAGGCCATGAACGTCGACGAGGAGGACGAGTTCGACATCGAACACGCCCTCGACGACCTAGAGCTCGGCCCGGACTCGCTGCACGAGACCGACGACGGCGTCGTGGTCACCGTCAACACCCTCGTGCTCGCCCTGCTCACGGGCACGATCCGCGGCTATCTCCATGACCCCGACGGGGTCCCCCTCCGCTACGGCCGGGAACGGCGCCTGTTCACCAAGCCACAGGCCGACGCCCTCCGCGCCCGGTTCCGACGGTGTCGTCACCCCTACGGCTGTGACCGCACCGGATCCCGCCTCCAATCCAATCACGACCCCGAATGGCATCGAGGCGGCCAGACCGACGTCGACAAGGGCGACCCCCGCTGCGGACCCCACAACCGGTGGTTCACGAACACCTTCGGTCAGCCGCCACCTGCGGGGCCGATCGACGACGACCAACGAAGAACCCCGCCCGACACCGGGCCCTGATCCACTCCCCCAGATCCACCCACGACCGGCCAGTCGGAACAAGGGCGCCTGCCCGGTGTTGCACGCGCTGATGGAACTCGACCACGCCCTGGACTTCGCCCGCGCCCACCGGCAGTCCGTCCTGACCACGATCCGCGCCAACGGCCGACCCCAGCTCTCCAACGTGATCCACCACGTGTTCGAGGACGGCTCGATCGGCATCTCGATCACGGCCGATCGGGCCAAGTACCACAACCTGGTGCGGGAGCCCTGGGCCGCGCTGCACGTGACCCAGGACGACTTCTTCGGCTACGTCGTGATCGAGTCCGACGCCGAGCTGTCCGCCGTCGCGGCCCAGCCCGACGACGCCGCGGTGGAGGGCCTCATCGGCCTCTATCGAGCCATGGCCGGTGAGCACGCCGACTGGGACGACTAC
>CAVVIF010000005.1:0-30968 GCA_963748285.1 uncultured Microthrixaceae bacterium | reverse complement strand
CCCGGTCGACGTGCCGCGATCGGCGGAGCCGGGAGGCCGCAGGCCGACCTATGGAGCAGTGAGGAGGAACTGCAGCTCGATGGTGAAGTCCTCGGACACCGACACCACGAGCGGGCTGGGTGGTGCCTCCAGCTCGTAGTCCGGCAGGTGGCCGTCGAGGGAGCCCACGAGCACGACGGTCCCCTCCACGAGCTGGGCCTCCATCGCGAACCCCACGCTGCGGGTCACGCCGTGGAGGGTCAGGTCGCCGGTGGCGGTCACCGCCACGGACTCGCCGTCGGCGGCGCCGGCGTCCAGCTCGATGGGCTCGGTGAGGGCGAACTCGGCCGTGGGGATCTCGTCGGTCTCGAGTGCCTCGTGCATCTTGCCGTTCCTGAGGTCCTCGTTGGTGGTCACCGTGGTCAGGTCGACCTCGAACTCGGCCTCGGTCACCGTGGAGCCATCGATCGTGAACGACCCGCTGACGTCGCCGGTGCGGCCGACGGCGGTGTTGGCCCCGACGCCGCCGGCCAGCACCTCGTCGATCCGGAACCCGGCGAAGCTGCCCGTGGCCGACTCGAAGTCGAACTCGCCGGTCTCGGTGTCGACGGTCCAGGTGCCCTCGATGCCGTCGACGCCCGGGTCGGTGGACCCGGTGTCGTCGACCTGGCCCACCGCGTCGTCCAGCGAGACCTCGTCCGGCGCGTCGACGCAGAAGAAGAGGAACAGCCCTCCGCCGATCAGGACGACCACCACGACGCCACCCGCGATCAGGAACTTGGGTCGCTTGCTCATGGCGGCGAACGCTAGGCCCGGACCCCGAGGGTTCCCGGCGGGCGAGCGGGCATCGCGGGTACTGGCCGATGCCCGCTAGGCCCGTCGCCGCGGGAGACTTCGCCGATGACCACTGCTCGCGCCGACCCCGCCGTCACCCGTCTCCGGCCGTTCAACCTCGCAGCAGCCGGCCTGCACCTCGTGCAGGCCCTGGCCATGCTCGTGCTCTCGACCGCCATCGCCCTGCCGGTGACCGCCGTGTTCGGTACCGGCCCGCCCGGTCAGCCGCAGTCACCACCCGTGATCGACGAGTTGTTCTCCTACCGCCTCGGGCCGGCGGTCGCCCTCTTCCTCCTGCTGTCCGCCGCCTTCCACGTCCTCGTCGCCTCACCCTGGGGTTGGCCCCGCTACCAGCGGGAGTTGGCGGCACGGCGCAACCGCTTCCGCTGGGTCGAGTACGCGCTTTCGGCCTCGCTGATGATCGTCCTCATCGTGGGGATCACGGGGGTCACCGACGTCGTGGCCCTCCTGGCCCTGTTCGGGGTGAACGCCTCGATGATCCTCTTCGGGTGGCTCATGGAGACGACCAGTGACCCGGGGCCGGACGCCGACTGGACCCCCTTCGCCTTCGGCTGCATCGCCGGCGTCGTGCCCTGGATCGGCATCGGGATCTACCTGGTCGGCGCCGGCGACGACGTCCCCGGCTTCGTCTACGGGATCTTCGTCAGCCTCTTCCTGCTCTTCAACTGCTTCGCCCTCAACCAGTGGCTGCAGTACCGGGCCAAGGGCCGCTGGGCCGACTACCTCCACGGCGAACGGATCTACATCGTGCTCAGCCTGGTCGCCAAGAGCCTGTTGGCCTGGCAGATCTTCGCCAACGTCCTGATCTGAGCCCGCCACCGGTCAGGTGAGGGCGAACAGGGCCTCGGTGCCGGTGTAGAGGGCGACGGCCACGAGGAGGGCGGCGAACCAGCGCAGGCTGCGGTGGGCGTCGAGGCGGTCGGCGACGCGCCCGCCGACGATCACCCCGCCGACGGCGGCGATCGTGAAGGGGACGGCCACGGCCCACTCGATGCTGTCGGTCCCGAGGCGGGCGGCCAGGGCGGTGGCGGAGTTGATGGCGATGACGAGGAGCGAGGTGCCGATGGCCTCGGGCATCGACAGCTTCAGCAGGAGGGTCAATGCGGGGACGATGACGAACCCGCCCCCGACGCCGAACAGCCCGGTCAGGAACCCGACCCCTGTCCCCGCCAGCAGCACCGTGACCACGGTGCGGGTGTCGAGGGCCATCCGCACCCGGGTCCGCACGCCGGCGGGCGGCGCGGCGTCCTGCGTGGCGCGGAGCTCGAGCTGCTCGCCGACCTGGGTGCAGGTGGGGCAGCCCGTGAGCATCCGCCAGGCGGCGATGACGATCAGCCCACTGAACCCCAGGAGGAGGAGGTCGGGATCGAGGCGCTGGTTGACGGCAGTGCCGACCAGCGACCCACCGATGCCCGCCACGCCGAACACGACGCCGGTGCCGACCCGCACCCGGCCCGCCCGGTGGTGGGTGCCCATGCCGACCAGGGCGGCCATGCCCACCAGGAACAGGCTGGTGGCCGTCGCCGCCCGGGGGTCCTGGCCCGCGGCGTGGACGAGTGCGGGGACGGCGAGGATCGACCCCCCGCCGCCGAGGGCGCCCAGGGACAGGCCGATCAGGAACCCGAGGGGGGAGGCGAGGAGGGCGCGCACGGGTCGGGTCGGTCAGCTCGGGACGGCGCAGCCGCCCTCGACCGGCTCACCGCCGTTGGACCAGGCCGGGTAGCCGCCGATCATGTCGGCAACCGTGTTGTAGCCGTTGGCCCGCAGCGTGGAGGCCGCGACCGAGGAGCGGTAGCCGCCCGCGGAGTACACGACGACCGGACGCTGCCGGTCGAGGTCGTCGAGGTGGTCCAGCAGCTGGGGCAGGGGGATGAGGACCGATCCCGGCACTGCGCCGAGCGCGGCTTCACTGGGGTTGCGGACGTCGAGGACCTGCACGTCGGGTTCCTCCTTCAGCCACGCGTCCACCTCACCCACCGGCAGGCGGGGGGCAGTCGTGGCCAGCTCCGGCTGGGCGGCTACCGCCGCTTCGATGTCGGGGACCTCGCCGATGACGTCGTCGAAGCCGATGCGGGCCAGGCGGACCTTGGCCTCGGTGCCCCGCCCGGGCTCGCTCAGCAGCACGACCTGCTGACCGGGACGGATGACGTCGCCGGCGTACTCGGCGAAGCGGCCGTCGAGGCCCACGTTCACCGCGCCCCGGAGGTGACCCGAGGCGAAGGTCTCCGGCGCCCGGGTGTCGAGCAGCACGGCGCCCGCCTGGTGGGCGGCGACGGCCTCGTCCAGCGAGAGCGCCGGCGGGGCCTCGGTGTCGTCGAGCAGCTCGCGCTCCCGACGGTTGGCGTCGGCGGCGAAGGCGAAGTAGAGCGGCGCCACGCCCTGGCCTTCGGTCACGGCTTCCACGAAGGCGTCCTCGCTCATCGGGGCGAGCGTGTAGTTCGTGGCCCGCTGCTCACCGATGGTCGACTCGGCCGCGGTCGACAGGTTCTTGCCGCAGGCCGAACCGGCCCCGTGGGCAGGGAAGACCCGGGTGGCATCGGGCAGGGTCAGGAGTTGGTCGTGTAGCGACCGGTACAGGCGGCGGGCGAGGTCGTCGGCCGTCCAACCGATGGAGGTCAGCAGGTCGGGCCGACCCACGTCGCCGATGAACAGGGTGTCGCCGGTGAGCACGCCCCACGGCTCGGCGTCCGGGCGCTCGTACAGCACGATCGAGATCGACTCTGGCGTGTGCCCCGGCGTGTGCCGGATCTCCAGCTCCACGTCGCCCAGTGACAGACGCCGGCCGTCGGCCAGCGGCTCCACGGGGAAGTCGGGCTCGGCCTCGTCGCCGTAGGAGATCAACGCACCAGTGGCCGCCGCCAACTCGAGGTGACCCGAGAGGAAGTCGGCGTGGAAGTGGGTCTCCAGCACCCGTTCGATGGTGAGGCCGTGGCGCTCGGCGTCGGCGACGTACTCGGTGATGTCCCGCTGCGGGTCGACCACGACGGCCCGGCCGGTGGTGTCGTCACCGATCAGGTAGCTGTAGAGCGAAAGGCAGCCGAGTTGGTACTGCTTGAAGAACATGGCTCTCTCCTAGTGCGAGAAGCGGACGTGGGGCAGGAAGCGGCCGAGGCGGGCGGGCAGCCACCAGCTCCGGTGGCCGAGGAGCCCGAACAGCGCGGGCACCAGCAGCATCCGGATGACGGTGGCGTCGAGCAGCACGGCCACGGCCAGCGTGAGACCCAGCTCGGTGGGCGGGATCGGGCCGGTGACGCCGAAGGCCACGAAGACCACGATCATGATGAGGGCGGCGTTGGTGATCGGCCGACCCGTGCGGGCGATGCCCTCGCGGGTGGCCTGCCTCGTGTCCCCGGTGGCGTCGTAGCGCTCCTTGATGGCGGCCAGCAGGAACAGCTGGTAGTCCATCGAGAGGCCGAAGAGCAGGGCGAAGAAGAAGAGTGGCGCCCATGCGTCCACGAAGCCCTGGTGCTCGATGCCGATGAGGGAGGCCCCGAAGCCGTGCTGGAACACCAGCGTGGCGAACCCGAAGCTGGCCGCCACCCCGAGCAGGTTCAGCAGCACCGAGGTCACGGCGATGGTCAGGCTGCGGAAGACGATCAGCAGCAGGATGAAGGCCGTGGCCATGATCAGGCCGATGGCCAACGGGGCGGCGTCGGTGAGGGCCTCGGTCAGGTCGTGGTTCTGGGCGCCGGGCCCGCCGACGGCGGCCGTGGGGGCGGCGTCCTCGAGCCCGGTCCGGAGGCGGCCGACCAGGTCGGAGGTGGCCTGGGAATCGACTGCGGTGGTGGGGGTGACCCGGACCACGGCTCGGCCTGTGGAGCCTTCAGGGGCCACGATCCGGGCGTCGGCCACGCCACCGTCCTCGGCGGCCAGGGCCACCACGGCCTCGGCGGAGGCACCGTCGACGGTGACGAACAGCGGGGCCGCGGCGCCGGCGCCGAAGGACTCGATCACCAGCTCGTAGCCGTCGCGGCTGGAGCGACCTTCGTCGACCACCCGGGCGCCGGGCATCCCCAGGCGCATGCCGAAGGCGGGCACGGCCAGCAGGCCGAGCAGCAGCAGGCCCAGGGCCAGCGTGGCCCCGGGGCGGCGGAGGGCCCGACCGGTCCAACGGGCCCACCGGCCCTCGGCCTCGTGGTCGGCGTCGACCACCTTGCCCTTGCGCACGGTCAGGACCCGGTCACCGAGGGCCATCAGCACGGCGGGCAGCAGGGTGAGGGAGGCGACCGCCACGGCGACGACCGACAGGATCATCCCGAGGGCCATCGAGCGGAAGACCATCACCGGCACCACGAACACCGCGGCGAGGGAGAGCACCACCGTGAGCGCCGACAGGAACACCGCCTTGCCCGCGGTGGTCAGCGTCCCCGAGAGGGCGTCCACGGGTGACCGCCCCTCCTCCCGCTCCTCGCGGAAGCGGGAGACGATGAACAGGCTGTAGTCGATGCCGACGGCGAGGCCGATCATCATCGAGAAGTTCATGGACCACACCGATAGTGGGGTGACCCCGGTCAGCAGGTTGAGGGCGGCGAAGCCCACCGCGATGCCGGCCAGGGCCAGCAGCAGGGGCAGACCGGCGGCGATGGCCGAACCGAAGGCCACGGCCAACAGGACGATCGTGGGCAGTCCCGAGACCAGCTCGGCCAAGTGCAGGGCTTCCTCGTTCTCGGCGTTGAAGTCGCTCCACACCGGCCATTCGCCGGTCACCTCGGCCCGGGCGCCGTCGGGCAGGGACAGCGCGTTCACGTGGGCGATGAGCTCCTCGGCCGACTCGGGCAGATCGGCGTCCTCGCGGCCCTCGAGGGCGACGGGGATGAGGGCGGTGGTGCCTTCGGCATCGATCAGGCCCGCTTCCGGAGACTGGGCCGCGGGGTCCACGACGGCCGCGGCGCCGGGAGCGCCCTGCAGGTCGGCGACGACGGCCTCGAGGCCGGTCGGGTCGTCGGCGATGGGGGTGTCCTGGGTGTAGACCACGATGGCGGCCTCGGCCCCCACTGTGGGGAAGTCGGCCCGGAGCTCGTCGCGGACCGCCTGGGCGGTGGAGCCCTGGGCTTCCCACCCGGCGCCGGAGAGGGCGCCGGTCAGGGTGAGCGCCAGGGGGGCGGCGGCCAGGGCCAGCACGAGCCAGAAGGCCATGATCGGCCGACGGCGACGGGCCGAGAAGCGGGCCAGCCGGGCGAACCAGGCATCGTCCGCCTCGGCGGCGGGCTCGTCGACGGCGGCGGATGGGGGATCGGCGATCAGGGTCATGGTCGTCGCCTCAGGCCAGCTTCAGGAACATCTTCTGGACGTCAGCCAGCTCGTAGCCCTCGGCGGCGGACCGTTCCGGGTCCTCGAGGCACCACTGGAGGCCGGCGGAGACCAGCAGGAAGCCGGCCTGGTCGAGCGCCTTGCTGGCGGCGGACATCTGGGTCACGACGTCTCGGCAGTCGCGGCCGTCGGCCAGCATCGCCTGGATGCCGCGGACCTGGCCCTCCACCTTGCGCAGGCGGCGGTGCAGGTCGGTCATGGTCGTCTCGGGCAGTTCCACGGTGGCTCCTCTCGATACCCTGGGGGGTACCTTATCGGGTACCCCCGGGGGTAGCAACTCGAAGGGGCGGAGGAGCTACACGTTCAGGGCCGGCGAGCCACCACCAGGGTGTCGATGGCGGTGCGCTCGCCGTCCTCAGTGGCCACCGAGCGCTCGACGTGCTCGGCCCGCACCACTTCGGCCCCCGCCGCCCGCAGGTCGGCGGCCACCTCCTCGGGTTCCAGCAGGATGGTCGGCTCCTGGGGGCCGCCGTAGCCCCCGTCGAGGTTGGCCCGGGCGTGGCCGACCACGACGACCTGACCAGCGGGCCGGCAGGCCCCCACGGCATGGCTGACCGCCGCCGCCCGTTCGTCGGCCGGGAGGTGCAGGTACGCGAGGAGCACGAGGTCCTGGTCCGCGGGTGGTGTCCAAGTGGCGGCGTCGGCCTGGACCAGGGTCAGCTCCACGCCCCGGGCCCCGGCGAGGGCCGCGGCCTTGGCCAACGCCTCGCCGGAGAAGTCGGCCGCCGTCATCGTCCAGCCCCGCTCGGCCAGCCAGACGGCGTTGCGGCCCTCACCACAGGCCAGGTCGACCCCGCTCCCCGGCGGCGTGTCGGCCAGCACCTCGACCACGAACCGGTTGGGCTCGGCGGTCCAGATCAGCTCGCTCGTCCGGTACCGGGCGTCCCAGTCCTCAGCGTCCATCCTGACAGCCTCGCAGCCCCGCCGGCCTCACCAGCGGGAGCGGGACTCCTCGGCGAAGCCCAGCAGGCCGTCGACAGTCAGCGTCGACCCCTGGCCGTCGGGGACGGTCCCGGCCCAGTGGCCGAACACCTGGTGCACCTCGGTGCGCAGGACCAGGACATCCGTCTTCTCGTGGCGGTCGTGGACCGGGACCAGCGCCAGGTCCAGGTCGCCCTCCGGCGAGCGGACCCGCCAGGGCTGCATCGGTCGATCCCAGTCGTATTCCCAGACCAGGTCGGCGCCGATCTTCTCCAGCCGCCCGTCCACCAGCACCCCATTCTCGGTGAAGCCCGTGCCGTCGGTCCACTTCCCGCCGATCTGCACGCCGATCGTGCGGCCGTCGACCGCGACCCCGGCCCCGCCACCCCAGTTCCAGCGGGTCCGGTAGGGCCAGCGGCCCCGGCCGACGTCCAGGACCCCCCACGCCGGCCCCGCCTCGCCCAAGCGGTGCTCCCGATCGCCCACCGACAGGGTCCCCGTGGCGGGTCGGGCCTGGTGCTTCGAGGTGAACTGGAACCGGGTCTCGGACCACGGGATGACCACGTTGAGGGACTCGTGTCCGGGGGGATCGGTGACGACCACGTCCAGGGTCGCGGGTCGGCCGTCCTTCTCGACCCAGGTGCCGGTCAGGTGGGTCCCGTCCTCGTCGGTCACGGCCGCGAGCTCGGCGCCCCTGGTGCGATGGCGCAGGGGTGTGGTCCCGAACCGCTCGGGCAGGTCGATCCCACGGGCCAGGGGGACGGTTGCGCCGCGGCCGCCGATGGTCCCGGTGTGGAGGTCGATCCAGCCGAGCACGGCCAGGCCCAGGTAGTCCACGTCGGCGAAGGTCAGGCTCAGAACGAGGTCCTCGGTGAGCACCGCCCAGTAGTCCCAGCGTTTCGTCCGTCCCCAGCCCCCGCGCAGGTTGGCCCGGTGCCGGGGCTGCCTCGACCAGCCGCGGGCCGCCGGGTTCAGGCGGTGGCCGTCGGCCGTGCACAGGTCGACGGGCTCGGTCAGCTCCGGCTCGTGGGTGCTCACGGCGAGAGTCTGTCCCGACCCGGGACCTCCGGCCCTGTTCGCCGGGCCGCCGAAGGTGTTGGCTGGAACCAGATCGACAGAGAGGAGTCGGCGATGACCGACACGAGGACCAGGTGGAACGACGTGGGCGCGCAGCTCAACGAGCTGGGCCTGAAGCTGCAGCTGCACTTCGAGCAGGCGGCCGCGGAGGGTCGCGAGGACGAGGCCAAAGTCAAGGATGCGCTGCGGGCCATCGGCGACGCCGTCGAGGCGGCCTTCGGGGCGCTGGGCGCTGCGGCCAAGGACGACGCCGTGCGCGAGGACGTCAAGGAGGTCGGAGGTGCGGTGCGCGACGCCCTTGACGCCACCTTCGCGGAGCTGGGCGAGCGGTTCCGGTCGGTGGTCAAGCCCCTCTGACCCGAGTCCGCGGGGCGGGGCCTTGCGTTCCCTCGAGGCCCAGCTCCGCAATCACGGTTTCTGATCCACCCGGCGTGTCGCCGGCGACACGTTGTCGTACCCAGAACGGTGAGGGCCTCCTGACATCGGACGCCCGGCCCGCTGACGAGGACTAGGTTCCGCGGCCGTGAGCGAGACCGAGCTGCACACCGAGATCGGCCGCCAGCCGGTGGCTGACGGGCTGGTCGTCGTCGTCAAGCGGGACTGCCCGACCTGTGTCCTGGTCGAGCCCGTCCTGGCCGACCTGGCCCGGCGCACCGAGATCACCGTCGTCACCCAGGACGACCCCGCGTTCCCCGCCGGGGTCGAGGGGGTCGTCGACGACACCGACCTCGACTTCTCCTGGCACCACGGCCTGGACACCGTGCCCACCCTCCTGCGCTTCGAGGCCGGCGAGGAGACCGAGCGGATCGTCGGCTGGGACCGGGGCCAGTGGGAAGCCTTCACCGGCCAGGACGACCTCGGGATCGACCTGCCCGACTGGCGACCGGGGTGCGGGTCGCTCAGCGTCGACCCGAACCTGGCCGACGAGCTGGCCGTGCGCTTCGGCGGCGGCGTCCTGCACAGCCGACGCATCGAGCTGGCCGCCCTGGAGGACGAGTTCGAGGCCCTCTTCGAGCGGGGCTGGACCGACGGCCTGCCCGTCGTGCCGCCCACCGAGGCCCGGGTCCTGCGGATGCTGGAGGGCACCACCCGGGACCCCGACGAGCTGGTGACCGTGGTGCCGCCCGACCTGGTCGAGTGCACCGTGGAGAAGGTGGCGGTCAACGCCGTCATGGCCGGCTGCCGCCCCGAGTACCTGCCGGTCGTGCTGGCCGCGGTCGAGGCGGCCTGCACCGACGAGTTCAACATGCACGGCCTGCTGGCGACCACCTACTTCTCCGGGCCGATGATCGTGGTCAACGGCCCGATCGCCGAGCGCATCGGCATGAACAGCGGCGGCAACGCCCTGGGTCAGGGCAACCGGGCCAACCTCACCATCGGCCGGGCCCTGCAGCTGGTCATCCGCAACGTCGGCGGCGGGCTTCCCGGCGGGGTGGACCGGGCCACCCTGGGCCACCCCGGCAAGCTCAGCTTCTGCTTCGCCGAAGACGAAGCCGGGTCGCCATGGGAGCCGCTGTCGGTGCACCGCGGCCTGGAGCCCGGCGTCGACGCCGTCACCCTCTTCGCCGCGGAGGGCGTGCGGGGCGTCGTCGACCAGCTCTCCCGTGACGCCGACTCGTTGGCCCGGTCGCTGGCCGCCTGCCTCCGCACCACCGCCCACCCCAAGCTCGTCCTGGGCTTCGACGCCACCCTGGTCGTGTCCCCCGAGCATGCCCGGGTCTTCCGCGAGGCGGGCTGGGACCGGCGGCGTCTGCTCGACGAGCTGACCACCCTGCTGACCTTCGACGGCGCGGAGCTGGTGCGGGGGGCGGGCGACATCGCCGAGGGCCTGCCCGAGGCCTTCGCCGAGATGACCCTTCCCAAGTTCCGGGGCGGCGGCCTGCTCATCGTCCACGCCGGCGGCGGGGCCGGCCTCTTCTCTGCCATCATCGGCGGCTGGGTCAGCGGCCAAGGGGGCAGCGAGCCCGTGACCAAGGAGATCCGCCCGTGACGACCGTCCTGGACCCCACCGCCGAGGCCGCCCCGGCCGAGCGGATCCTCCTCGACCGCCCCGCCTCGATCGAGGGGTTGACGGTGGCGCTGCTCGACATCTCCAAGCCCCGGGGCGACGTGTTCCTGGACCAGCTCGAGACGCACCTGACCGCCCGGGGGGCCACGGTCGAGCGGTTCACCAAGCCGACCTTCACCAAGCCGGCCCCCACCGACCTCCGCTACGAGATCACCCAGCGCTGCCATGTCGTGATCGAGGCCCTCGCCGATTGAGGCTCGTGCACGTCGTGCAGTGTGCACGACATCGCGGATCTGGAGCGGCGGGGCCTGCCCGGCGTCTTCTTGGCGTCGACCGAGTTCATCGGGGCCGCGGAGGCGCAGGCCGTGGCCCTGGGCTTCCCCGCGGCGCGGGTCTTCGTGGCCCACCCCATCCAGGACCGCACCGACGAGGAGATGCGGGCCCTGGCCGACGCCGCAGTGGACGAGGTCCTGGCCGCGATCACCCGTCCGGGCTGACCGGGCCGCGGCGGGCGCTCAGACGGGCGTCTGCTGGTGCAACACCAGCTTCCAGTCACCGTCCTGGCGGACGTAGGTGCTGTTGAACAGCGCGGTGTAGGGCTCGTCGTCGCGGGTGGCGGTCGCCCGGTAGCCGACGATGGCGGAGTCGGCACCCAACGGCACCACCCGCTCGTCGGACAGCTCGTAGCTCTGCCAGGCCGCACCACTCATGGAGTCGACGACGGTGGTCCGGTCATCGATCACCATTCCCCCGGGCAGCAGCATCAGCACGTCGTCGGCCAGCACGTCGTCGTAGAACGCGCTCGCCGCCGCCCCGTCGGTCGACAGGGCGTCCCAGGCCGCCCGCTCGAGGTCCAGCAATTCGGTGGTCGTGGTCATGATCAACCTCGCTTCGTGGGTTCCTGCCGGTCTCAGTGGTTCCGCAGGGCGGAGATGAGCTCGTCCTTGGTCATGTCGGACCGGCCCTCGATGCCGATCTCGGCGGCCCGCTCGCGCAGCTCCTCGACGGTGCGATCCTCGTAGTCCTCGGCCTTGCCGCCCCTGCGGCCGACCGAGCTGCGGCCCTCCTGAGCGGACTGGTTGGCGATGCGAGCCGCCTTCTCCTTGCTCATCCCCTCGTCCCGCAGGGCCTCGTACTGCTCGTCGTCCTTGATCGAGGGACCGTGGTCAGTGGTGGGCATGACGACCTCCTTCGGCTTGGGTTGGTGATCTACCCGGGCCGGCCGCCCCGGTGACCGGGGTTCTCACCTGCCCCGTATGGGGGAAGAACCCGGGCGTGGCCGCCGATGACCGCCCCGCCCTGCCCACGGCGCCCCGTGACCACGACCGCGCCCAGCAGCGCAGGGGCCGCCAGGTCCGGCTGGTGTTCCTGGTGGCGCTGGTGCTCTTCGTCCTGGTCGCCGCCGCGGGGCTCTTCGGCGAGCACAGCCGCGCCGTCACCGGGACCGGCGGTGGCTACGAGCTCACCGTCAACTACCCCCAGTCCACCCGGCCGGGGCTCTCGTCGTCCATCGAGTTCGTCATCCGTCGCCTGGACGGCGGCGTCCTGCCCGACACCCTCGCCCTGGAGACCGACATGGCCTACCTGCGGCTGTTCGACGACCATGCCGTCGAGCCCGCTCCCGACGAGGTGCGCGCCGACGGGGAGGAGATTGTGTGGGCCTTGGTCCCCGAGGGTGACGCCACCGAGCTGCGGGTCTTCATGGACGGCCGCATCGATCCCGGCCTGAGCCCGGGCCGCCACGCCGGCACCACCACCCTGAGCGCTGGTTCGGACCGGCTCGTCACCGTGTCCTATCGCACCTGGGTCTGGCCCTGATGGAGCTCGTCCTCCGCGCCACCGCCATCTACTGGCTGCTCTGGATCGTCGTCCGCGGCGTCGGGAAGCGCAGCCTGGCCGAGATCTCGCCGCTGCAGCTGATCCTCCTCGTCGTCTACGGCGACATCGTCCAACAAGGCGTGACCCAAGAGGACATGTCGGTCACCGGGGCCGCGATCGTGGTCGCCACGATGACCGCATGGGCCGTGCTCGGCGCCCGGCTCGGGCAGCGCTTCGATCCGGTGGCCCGCGTGCTGAGCGGCGTGCCGGTGGTCGTCGTCCTCGACGGCGAACCGCTGGAGGACTCGCTGAGGGCCGAGGCCATCGACCTCGACGACGTGAAGGAGGCGGCCCGCGAGAAGGGCATCGCCGACCTCCGCGACGTCGAGGTGGCCATCCTCAACCCGGACGGCAAGCTCGCCTTCATCGAGCGCCGCTGATCAGACGGTCCCTTCGGGCGCGAGGTCGAGGCCCGTGGCCTCGAGGCAGCGACGGAACCCGTCGTCGAGGATGCGGTCGTGGCCCCGGACGAGGACGGGCCGGGCGACGACACCGAGCGCCCGCAGGAGGCGCCGCTCGGGTGCCAGGGACCAGGCCAGGGTGACCCGCGAGCCCACGTCGGCGGGCGCGACCGTCACTGTGGACCGTCCCGTCACGTCGCCCGTCACGTCGATGACCGCACGCTCGGGCGTCACCACCTCGGCGAGGGTCAGGTCCAGTCGGAGGCGGTAGCCGGCGGGGGCATGCACGACGGCCCGGGTCGCGGCCCCCGTCTCGAGCGGCGGTGGCTCGAACTCGGTGAGCCACGGCCACCAGCCCCGGTAGGCGTGGAAGTCGAGCACAGTGGCCCAGACCTCGGGCGCCGGCCGTTGTGAGCGCCAGGTGCGCTCGGCCCGGAGCGGTCGGCCGGTCAGGACCTGGGCTCGAGCAGGACGACCGGGATCTCCCGGTCGGTCTTCTTCTGGTAGCCGGCGTAGTTGTCGTGGTCCTCGGTGATGAGCGGCCACAGCCGGGCCCGCTCCTCGGCGTCCGCGATCCGCGCCGTCATGGGCTTGGCCTCCCCCCCGGGGTACCGGATCTCGACCTCCGGGTTGTCCCGCAGGTTGAGGTACCACGCCGGATGCTCGTCGTTGCCGCCCTTGGAGGCCACGATGGCCACGGTCTCGCCCTCCTCGTACGGGGAGGTCAACATGACCGAGCGGGGCTGGCCGCTCTTGCGGCCCGTGGTGATCAGCTCGAAGGCGGGCATCCCGAGCAGGTTCCCGCCGATCTTGCCGAAGCTCACCTGGAGCACGACCTTGTGGACGGCGTTCATCAGCTTGAGCTGTACGTCAGAGGGCATGGGCGGGGACGCGACCACCCCCGGCTCCCGGCGTCAAGTGCGGCGCCCGGTCGGGGCATGCCGCCTCAGCGGGGCGAGGCCTCGTGCGTCCGGATGCCGACAGCCAGGTCGGCACCCCAGCGCCGCGCCCGATCCTCCTCGCCGTCCAGGAGCGGCCCCTCCATGCCGTCGACCCAGAACGTGGTGGCCGGATCCACGGCCCGGTAGCCGTGCTGACGCAGGTGCTTGCGGGCGGCGCGGGCCGCGGAGCCGGGGACCCGCGGGTGACGGACCCGGGTGTCGAAGGTGGCCACTGCCACCCGGGCGGTCGGCTGGACCGGTTCCAGGGCGTCGATCCATTCCCGTAGCCCGATGACCCGGGAGATCACCGGCTCGTGGCCCTTGGCGGCCGCGTCCTCCCGGGTCGAGGCCCGGCTCATGCCCAAGGCGTGGGTCGGCCCTCCGGCCACGACCAGATCGAGGTCGCCCAGGGTCGTCGGCGCCTCACTGACCTCACAGGTCGTGACCTCGACGTCGGCCTCGGCCAGGCCGGCGGCGATGGCCTCGGCGATCGCCTGGGTGTTGCCGTACATCGACTCGTAGATGACCAGTGCTCGCACGGGGGACCTCCTCGCTCGCTGTCGCGTCCCATCGAGACCGCGGTCGGGATCGGTCGTCCAGGGCCAGAGGTCCCTCGCCTCCCCAATGTGCGGCAGATCCCCGGGTAGTGGCCGACATCTGCCGCCGTTTGAACTTGCGGCACGATGCCGCCACAGGGCGCCGAGGACCAGGGCGGCGCCCGACGGCGCGGGATCGCCGTCTACAGGCGGCGGAGGTCGGGCGGTGGGCCCGGGGGGACGGGACGGGCGCGGAGGCGGGCGTCGACGGCGATGGCCCCGGAGGGGGAGACGATCACCGGGTTGATGTCCAGCTCGGCCATCTCGGGAAGTTCGGCGGTGAGGCGGGCGACACGGTGGAGCAGGTCCCGGAGGGCCTGGACATCGGTGGGCGCCGCGCCCCGGTAGCCGAACAAGAGGGGCGACGACCGCAACGAGCCGACGAGCTCGTCGGCGTCGACGTCGGTCACCGGCAGGATCCGGAACGACCGGTCGTCGAGCAGCTCGGTGGCGGAGCCCCCCATGCCGAACATCAGCAGAGGGCCGAACAGCGGGTCCTGGACCACGCCGACGATGGTCTCGACCCCCGCAGCCGCCATCTGCTGCACGAGCGCGCCGGTCATCGTCGGTCCGATCCGGTCGGTCATCGCCCGGTAGGCGGCGGCCACCTCGTCGGCGGAGCCCAGGTCCAGCGCCACGCCCCCGATGTCGCTCTTGTGCACGATCCGGTCGCCCGCGGCCTTGAGGGCGACGGGGAAGCCGAGCTCGGTCGCGACCCGCCCGGCGGCGTCGGCGTCGGTGACCGCTTCGCCCCGCACGACCGGGATGCCCATGGCGACCAGGACGTCGGTGACCTGCTCTGGTGCCAGCCAACCCCCGTCGGGGTGCTCGGCCAGGTAGCCGACGACCACGGCCCTCGCCGCGGTGAGGTCGGCGCCGTCCAGCACCGGCACCGTGCCCGGCCGCCGCCGGCGCCAGGCGGCGTAGCGGGCGGCTCGGGCGAGTGCCCTCGCCGCCGGTTCGGGCGAGGCGAAGACCGGCACGGCGTTGGGCGGCTCCTCGCCCGGGAGCAGGGGGGCGAGGTCGGGGGCCGCCAGGAAGCAGCCCAGGAGCGGCTTGCTGGTCGTGGCGGCCACCCGGCCCGTGACCTCGGCCACGGCTTCAGCCGGAGCGGCGAACAGGGTCGTGCTCACCACGATCACGGCGTCGATGCCCTCGTCGGCCAGCACCAGTCGCAGGGCCTGTTCGAAGTGCTCAGGCGTGGCCGACGCCACCAGGTCGACGGGGTTGGTCACCGCCGCGTTCGGGTCGGCCATCGCGCGGAGAGCGCCCTGGGTGGCGGGCGACAGCTCCGGTACTTCGAGGCCCTCACCCACGCAGGCGTCGGTGGCCAGGATCATGGGGCCGCCCGAGTTGCCCACGACGGCAACCCGGTTGCCGGCCGGAAGGGGCTGCGATCCGAGCACGAGGGCCACGTCGAACAGCTCGTCGAGGCTGTCGACCCGGATCACCCCGGTCTGGCGGAACAGGGCGTCGACGGCGACGTCGGGGCTGGCCATGGCGGCGGTGTGGGAGGACGCGGCCCGCATCCCGGCCGACGAGCGCCCGCTCTTGACCGCCACGATCGGCTTGCGACGCGAGACCCGACGGGCGATGCGGGCGAACTTGTGGGGGTTGCCGAAGGACTCCATGTAGAGGAGGACGACGTCGGTGCCCGGGTCGTCCTCCCAGTACTGGAGGAGGTCGTTGCCGCTCACGTCGGCCTTGTTGCCCACCGACACGAACGAGGACACCCCGAGGCCGATGCGGGCCGACCGCTCCAGCAGCGCTATGCCCAGGGCACCGGACTGGGACTGCATGGCGATGCGCCCGGGTACCGGGGCGAAGGGCGAGAAGGTGGCGTCCAGGCCGATGGCGGTGTTGACCACGCCAATGCAGTTGGGCCCGATGAGCCGCAGTCCGTTGCCCAGGGCGAGCTCCCTCAGCTCCTCTTGGGCGGCGTGGTCGCCGACCTCGCTGAAACCCGCGGTGAGGACCACCAGGCCGTGCACCTCCTTCGCGATGGCGTCCCGCACCACGTCGAGGACGGCGCCGGCCGGCACCGCCACGACGACCAGGTCCACCGGGCCGGGGGTGTCGACCAGTGTGGGGAAGGCCGGCAGGCCGGCGACCTCGTCGGCTCGGGGGTTGATCGGGTGGATCGGTCCGGTGAAGCCGGCGGCCTGCAGGTTGGTGATGACGACGTGGCCCACGCTGTCCGGACTCCGGCCGGCGCCGACGACCGCCACCGACCGCGGGGCGAGCAGGCGGGCGACCGAGGCGGCTTCGGCGGTGTGCTCCCGGTGCTCGATGGCGACGCGCGCCTCCTCGCCGGGCTCGATGAGCAGCTCGACCTCGATGACACTGCCGTCGAGCCGGGTGGTCTCGGCGAACCCGGCCGTCCGGAAGACCGTGAGCATCGCCCGGTTGGTCGTGAGCACGGAAGCCTCGAACCGGGTGATGCCGCACTCGTGGGCCGCCGACCCGAGGTGCTCCAGCAGCAGGGCCCCGACCCCTCGGCGCTGGTGCTCGTCGGCGACGACGAACGCCGCTTCGGCGGAGTCGCCGTCGGCCAACCGCTCGTACCGGGCCACCGCCACGATGGCTTCGCCCAGCGTGGCCACCAGCGCCACCCGGTCGTGGTGGTCGACCACGGTGAAGTGCTCGACCTCTGCGTCGGTCAGCGTCGAGTGGGGAGAGAAGAACCGGTAGTGGATCGACTCCGGTGACAGGCCCTCGTGGAACTTCCGCAGGCGATCGCCATCGTCCGGTGAGATCGGCCGAACGTGCATCGTCCCCCCGTCGATGAGGACGACATCGGCTTCCCAGTGTGGCGGTGGCGCGGGGATTGCGTGAGCGTAGGAGCAGCGCGTTGCTCCAGGTGCTCCGGCGGTCGCCGTGGCGGCGCCACCAGGGACCAGCGGGACCCGGTTGACGGACTCGCCTCCGGGAACCGCTGGTCCGAGCGCTCAGGACCCGTCGGCGGCGTCGACCTCGTTCCAGAAGGCCTGGACGAGGGCGTTGAAGGCCTCCGGCGATTCCTGGAACGGCTGGTGGGCCTCCCCGGGGAGCACCTCGAAGCGGGCCTCCGGGATCTGGTCGGCCACGATGCGCCCGAGGCGGGGCGGGGTGATGATGTCCTCGTCGCCGGCGACCACGAGCGTCGGCGCCGCGATGGCCGGGAGCCGGTCGTGGGTGTCGTGGCCGCTCCAGGCCCGCAGCTGGGCGATGAAGGCCTCCGGTGGCTGGGGGAACGGGAAGGCGAGCGCCTCCTCGATGATCTGGTCCACGATGCCGGCCTCGTGGGCGCGGGCGGTGTAGATCCAGGTGAAGAAGGCCTCCAGCATCGACCGCTCGTCCGGCGCGACCTCGGGCAGCCAGAGCCACGAGGTCATCATGGACCGCATGAGGGCGTCGGCCCGGGACCAGGTGCTGATCAGCGTGAGGCTGCGGACGACGTCCGGGTGCCGCAGGGCCAGCTCCTGGGCATTGCAGCTCCCGCCGGAGAACCCGGCGACGTGGGCGGATTCGATGCCGACGGCGGACAGCACCCCCGCGGCCACCTCCGCCATGGCCTCCACGGTGAGGTCGCCCTCGGGGAGGGCGGTGCGCCCGGCCCCGGGGTTGTCGAACGCCGTCACCCGGAAATGACCCGACAGGCCCTCGAGTTGCGCCTCCCACGCCTCGGCCGGGTCACTCAGCCCCGCGATGAGCAGGACGTCGGGACCCTCGCCCCGCTGCTCGACCCAGACGTCGAGCCCGCCCACGGGGACGTGCTCCTGGGTGGTGGTCTCGGTGATGGTCATGTGCTCCTCCTGGTTCGGCCGCCGCGGTGCGGCGGTTCACCAGGAAGGCGTGAAACCGGTCGTCACGCCGTGACACGGCGCGTCACGTGGCTCGGCCGCCGCCCGGGAGGACCGGAGGCGGCCGGCCCGGCGACAGGGCCGTCAGCGGGTCAGCGGACCCGGATGACGTAGTCGCCGCTGTAGTCGCTGAAGCCGGCCACCACGATCTCGTAGGTCTCGCCGGCGTCGAGGACGATCTCGAGGCGGGAGTCACGGGACCGCTGGCCGCCGTCGTCGTCGGACCCGATCTCGGTACCCGTGCTGTCCCGGACCGCGACGGTCGGGTCGAGTCCGCCCTGCTCGAAGGTGCCGAGGATCCGGATGACGACGGTGCCGCCGACGCCGTCGATCTCGTAGACGTCCGCGCCGTGGGGCTCGATGAAGCCGGTGGCGTTGTCGCCCACGGCGATCGAGCCGATGAACTCCTCGGCGCCGACGTCGTCGGAGAAGTCGTCCGAGAGGTCATCGGAGAAGTCGTCGCTGAAGTCGTCGGAGAAGTCGTCGCTGAAGTCCGACGTGGCGTCGTCGGAGGAGTCATCCGAGAAGTCGTCGCTGAAGTCGTCGGAGAAGTCCGAGGTCAGGTCGTCGGAACCGAGGTTGTCGCTCAGGAACTCGTCGTACGCCTCCTGATCACACAGGAGCTCGGCGGCGACGAACACGTCGTCGGGGTCGTCGCCCCAGAAGTCCTCGTCACAGAGGAAGTCGAGGTGCGGTCCATAGGCCTCGAAGTACGCCAGCTCGTCGATGGTCTCGTCGGCGTCGAACGCCTCGAAGGAGTCGTCGGGGCCCGACACCTCGATGTTGCCCTCGAAGTCCCCGGTGCTGCCCCGGCCGCTGACGATGATCGAGTAGGTCCCGCCGAGCGGGGCCACGAAGACCGTGCCCTCGGGATCGCCCTCACCGTTGAGGTCCTCGGTGTCCGTGGGGATGCCGGCCTCGGCCAGGACGGGAAGCTCGTCGGACAAGCTGTCCTGGAGCTCGCCGAACTCCGACAGGTCGGCCAGGTCCTCGCTCAGGTCGGACGGGATCCCGTCGGTGAGCAGGTCGCTGTAGCCCGACAGCAGCTCGTTGTAGTAGTCGCTGTTCTCGTCGTCGAGGGCGTCCTCCAGCTCGTCCTCGTCGACGGTCGCCGAGGCCCACAGCCGGGTGGCGACGACGTCCGGCGGGACGCCGAGGGTGACCAGCGGGTCGAAGTCGCCCTCCGGGGTGACCACGGCCCGGAGGGCCTGTCCGGCTTCCATGTCGAACGTGCGCACGACGAAGGGCTCGTCGTCACTGATGGTGCCGGAGAACTGGCCGGTGCCGCCGCCCTCGTCGTCGTCACCGCCGAGCACGAAGATGAACAGTCCGGCCACCACCGCGGCCACCGCGACGCCGATCAGGGCCAGGAGGCCGACCGGAACGGAGCGCTTCCCGCCACCGTCCGCCGGGGGTGGGCCGGTGACGAACGGGTCACCCGTCGGGGGGGCGGCCGGCGAAGCCGAGGTCACCGGGGTGGCGACGGTCGGCGGCCCTCCCGGGGGATCGGTGCCCACGACGCCGCCGTCGGAGACCTGGTCGGACCACGCGGAGCCGTCCCAGTACCGGTACTCGTGCCGCCCGAAGGGGTCGGGCTGCCAGCCGGCCTCCGAAGGTCCGCCCTGGTCACTCATGTCGTCTCCTCCGGGTCCGCTTCTCCGATGGTTCGGTTCGGCCAGGAGAGTAGCCCCGGCCTCAGCGGACGAAGGGCAGGGGGTGTTCGGCTCAGACGGGGACGCGGTTGCGGACCATCGCGAAGCGAGGATCCCTGCGGGCGACGGCGAGATCCGGGTCGCCGTCCAGCAGCGCGAGGTCCCGGAAGCCGAGGGTGATCGCCGTCTCGAGCCAGGTGATGGCGGCGTCCACGTGGCCCGACCGGGCGTGGGAGCAGGCCACGTTGTAGGCCACGGTCGGGTGCCTCTCGCCCGCCGCGACGATTCGCTCCCCCAGCCGGGCCGACTCGTCGAACCGGCCACCGACGAACAGCGCGTGTTGGAACGCCAGCCGGGCGGCGGGGGCACCTTCGGCCCGTGAGGCCAGGAGGCGCTCGGCCACCACGTCGACCAGCCCGGCCTCGGCCAGGCGGGACGTGTAGATCGCCGGCGGGACGTACCGGTGGGCGAGCCAGGCGTCCACGGTGGCGTTCACCCGTTCCGCGGGGTCGGTCTCGGTGAGCAGTGCCCGGAGGTGGCCGCTCGGGCTGACGTCCGGCGGGCAGGCCGCCAACGCCGCCTTGGCCGCCGTGGGGTCGCCGTCGGCCAGATGGGCCCAGGCCATCAACTCGAGGCCCATCGCCTTGGCCCGGATGTCCTTGGCCGAGTCGACGACCCCTCGGGCCAGGGTGAGCGTCGTGGCCGTCGAGCCCGTGGCCAGTGCATCGGCCGCCGGCCGCAGGTCCGCCGCGACATCGCGTTCCCGCTTTCCGCGGATCGCCTGCAGGTTGTCGAACACGAAGAAGCCGGCGAACACCGCGCCGAACAGGAACCCGTTGGTGATCGCCCAGGCCCCGGCGGCGGCGGCGGTGACGACCGACAGCCAGCGGGCCGGGAGCTCGCCCCGGCCTCGGGTGCCGGCGTCGAGGAGCTCATGGGCGACGTGGCCGCCGTCGAGCGGGAGCACGGGCAGGAGGTTGACCAGGGCCCAGCCCAGGTTGACCCAGACCACGAGGACGAGGATGTCGTCCCACGGCTCGGGCGCGGGCCACGCCCGGTCGATGAGCACCGCGGGCAGGCCCAGCAGGGCCATCCCTGCGGCGGGCCCCGCCAGGGAGACCGCTATGCGGCTCCAGCGGGTGGCGAGGGCGGCCTCGTGGGTCGTCACCCCACCCATGACGTGCAGCGTGATCCGGGACGGGACCCCCCAGCCCCGAAGGGCCAGGGCATGGCCCAGCTCGTGGATCAGGATCGACACGGTCACGATCACCAGCCAGGCCACGACCAGGGCCGGCTCACCGAGGGTGGACCCGATCAGGACCGTCCACACCAGGAAGGTCCACTCGAGGAGCACCGGGGTGCCCGCCACCCGCAGCCGCAGGCCGCCGCCGCCCTGCCCGGCCTCGAGCAGGTTCACGACGCGCCCGGTGGGTGGCGGGCGCTCAGCGCCGGGAGAGCAGGCTCAAGACGTACCAGAACAGCAGCATGACCGAGGCGAAGAGCTGGACCGCCGCCCCCACGTGGGCGGTGTCGGGATAACTCCGCAGGATGGCCTGGGTCTGGTAGAGGATCGCGGCCCCGGCGAGGCCGATCATGCCGACCGAGAACCAGACCCCGAGCTCGAAGCCGAAGAGGAGCGCGGCGACGATCAGGACCAGCGAGAGCATCGCCGCCCAGAGCAGCAGGGGGCGGAGGAAGGAGAGGTCCTTGCGGGTGAACAGCCCGACGGCGGTCAGGCCCGCGAAGCCGATGATCGTGATCACCGCGGCGCTGGCCACCGTGGCGCTCCCCCCGGCACCCTCCACGTTGAACACGTAGTAGAGGAACGGGGCGAAGATCAGGGCCTCGGCGCCGGCCAGGCCGAACAGGCCCCCGTACTGGCGGGCGGGGTTGTGGATGTCGTGGGCGGCTGCGGTCGCCATCCAGTTGACCACCATGAAGGCCCCGAGCACGAGGAGCCAGGCCCCACCGCTGCCCGACACGAAGTCGTAGATGGCCTCGGCGGTGCCGGTGAAGAACAGCAGCGACTCGAAGACGATGAACGCGCCGACGGCCGAGCGCGAGGTGCTGGTAGACGCGGCCGAGGAAGGCGGCCCGGGTTTCCGGGTCGAGGTCGGCAACCGGGGCCGAAACGGGGTTCGCCATGGACATCGTGGTGCTCCAGGGGGTTGCGGTCAGGTCAATGGTACCGAGCGGTCCCCGAACGTCAGGGGCGGGGCGGGGTGTCCCGGTTGACGAAGGTCATGTCCACGGCCCGGTCGCCCGCGGCCTCGAGGCCGTCCAGGCGAGCGAGGTCGTCCGCGGCCAGCTCCACCGACAGGGCCCCGACGTTGTCCTCGAGGTAGGTGCGGCGCTTGGTGCCGGGAATGGGCACCACGTCGTCGCCCTGGGCCGACAGCCACGCCAGCGCCACCTGGCCCGGGGTGCAACCGTGGGCCTCGGCCACCTCCTTCACCACCTCGACCAGGGCCAGGTTGTGGTCGAAGTTCCCCTCGTCGAAGCGGGGGTTGGTGCGCCGGAAGTCGTTGTCGGTCAGGGCGTCCCGGTCGGTGAGGGCGCCGGTCAGCATCCCCCGGCCCAGGGGGCTGAACGGCACGAGGCCGATGCCGAGCTCACGGCAGGCGGGGACGATCTCGCGCTCCAGGTCCCGGGTGAACAGGGACCACTCGCTCTGCAGCGCGGCGATGGGGTGCTCGGCCGCACCCCGGCGCACGGTGTCGACCGACGCCTCCGACAGGCCGAGGTGGCGGACCTTGCCGGCGGCCACCAGCTCGCCCATGGCGCCGACGGTGTCCTCGATGGGGACCGTCAGGTCGGGGCGGTGGAGGTAGTAGAGGTCGATGTGGTCCACGCCGAGGCGGGCCAGTGACGCGTCGCAGGCCTCGTGGACGTAGGCGGGGGAGCCGTCCACGCCTCGCTCGCCGTCCCGGAACACGTTGCCGAACTTCGTGGCCAGGACGACCTCGTCCCGGCGGTCGGCGATCGTGCGCCCGACCAGCTTCTCGTTCTCGGTGAGGCCGTAGACATCGGCGGTGTCGAGGAACGTGACGCCCAGGTCGAGCGCCCGGTGCAGGGTCGCCACCGCCTCGTCCTCGTCGGCGGGGCCGTAGGCGAAGTCGGTCATCGACATGCAACCGAGGCCCTGGGCCGGGACCTCGAGGGGACCGAGTGAACGGGTGGGCAGGTGCGCAGCCATGGTTCGACGGTAGGGGGTCGGCGCCGCCGACGCCCCGCGAGCGGTGGGCCCGGCTCCGAGACGCGGGGTCGTGTGCCGGCGCCAGCGGGTAGAGACCGGGCATGATCATTCCTCGCAAGCTCCTCTGGTTCCTGATGAGCGCGGCCAGCGCCGCCTTGGCGGGGATGGTGACCCGGCAGGTCGTCAGTGGGGTCTGGCGGGTCACGACCGGCTCGGAGCTCCCGCCCGAGGACGACGATCGCTCCTCGTCGATCGGTCAGGCGCTGGCCTGGGCTGCCGGCGTCGGCGCGGCCGCCGGCGTCGCCCGTGTCGTGTCCCGCCGATCCGCCGCGTTGGTGTGGGAGAAGACGACGGGCGAAGCCCCTCCGGGCGACGAGGCCAAGCTCTGAGCCCTGGCGGGGTCGCACCCACCGGCGGCGGCCGGACCGGTACGGTCGGCGGGTGTCCTCGACCGTCACCTGGGTCGGCCACGCCTCGGTCCTGATCGAGGTCGACGGCCACCGGATCCTCACCGATCCCGCCCTGACGGCCCGCCTCGCCCACCTGCGCCGCCGGGTGCCGCTCCCGGACGTCGGTCCGGTGGACACGGTCCTGATCTCCCACCTCCACGTGGACCACCTGCACCTGCCGTCGTTGCGGCGACTCGGGCCGGTGCCGCGGCTGGTGGTGCCCACCGGCGCCGGCGCGTTGGTGCGCGCCCTGCCGGCCGACGAGGTCCTCGAGGTGCGACCCGGCGACGAGGTCGACCTGGGCGCTGTGACGGTGCGGGCCGTCCCGGCGGACCACTCGTGCCGTCGGGGCCCCCACTCCCGGGCCACGGCCGACCCGGTCGGGTACGTGGTCACGGCGGGGGGAGGCTCGGTGTACTTCGTGGGCGACACCGACCTGTTCACCGGCATGCGCGATCTGGGTGCGATCGACCTGGCCCTGCTGCCGATCTGGGGTTGGGGGCCGACCCTCGGCGAACGTCACCTGGACCCGGACCGGGCCGCCACGGCCACCGAGTGGATCGACCCGGGCGTGGTGGTGCCGATCCACTGGGGCACCTACAGCCCCGTCCGGGCCCGTCCCGGCTCCCCGGCCTGGCTGGACCGCCCGCTGGCGGCGTTCCGCACCGCCCTGGCCGAGCGGGACCTGGCCGACCGCCTCCGGTCCGTGGCCCCGGGCGGTTCGGTCGAGGTCGTCCCGACCGGCTGATCACCTCCCGGCTCCTTCCCGCCTCGACAGCACCATCCGTCGGACCTGAAGGCCCCGCGGGTCACCGACCCGGGCCCTTCAGGCCGGGGGGTGCTCGGCCAGCCAGGCGTCGGTGGCGGCGAACTCGGCCTGCAGCGTCGTGAGGGCGTCGTTCTTGCCGACCCAGTCGGCGATCTTGCCGCCGACCAGGGGCACCTTCACGGTCATGGTCAGCGTGACCGTGTAGTCCGAGCCCGAGCCGGCGTCGACCAGGCGCATCCGCCCCGACAGCTGCACCGGCGCCCCCGCCACGTCCACGTCGAAGGTCCCGGTCCACCCGTCGGGGTCCTCTGTCCAGGCGTCGGTCTGGGTCATCGTGTTCGTGGGCTGGAGCACCCTGCGGGCGAAGCCCGGCAGGTCGACCTCGACCACCCGCCGGCTGACCACGGTGAGGGACCCGTCGCCGCGGTCGACCCGCTGGACCTCCACGTCGCGGTGGCCCATGCCCTCGTAGCGGGCGCGTACCGCCTCCTCGGTGGCCAGCACGTCGATCACCGCGTCGGCCGGAGCCGCGAAGTGGTGGCGCTCGCTCAGCTCCATCGGCCGATGGGGTCGGTGCTCAGGAGCTGGTGCTGGGGGCCAGGCCCAGGTCGGGGTTCCTGTCGTGGGACCATGTCGTTGCCCCCTCGGCACTCGAACTGACCGGACGGTAGCCGTCAGTCGGGAGCGTCGGCTAGGGCGCGAGGCGGCGCAGCGCCAGGATGCAGGCGTCGTCTTCCCGGACGTCCGCCCCGCGGGCGATCGCGTGGTCACAGAGCTCCTGAGCGCTGCGGTCGCCCGCCGCGTCGAGCAGCCGGGCGAGGCGGGCGATCCCCTCGTCCAGGGAGTGGTCCCGGGACTCGACGAGTCCATCGGTGAACAGCACCAACGTCTCACCCTCGCCCAACTGGGCCGGCAACGAGTGGAACTCGGCGTCGGCGAACGCCCCCAGCGGCGGGGCCACACGGTCCTGGACGACGGGGGACCATACGCCGTTCGAGCAGTGGAGGGGGAGGGGGTGACCGGCGCTGGCCACGTCCACCCGACCGGTCTCCGGGACGAGGACGACCACGGCACAGGTGGCGAAGGAGGGGGGGTCCCACGTGCTCACCAGCTGGCCGTTGACGTGGGCGAACAGGCCGGTGGTCGAGGCTTCGGTCGCCGCCCGGGCGAAGAGCAGGGTGCGGGCCTGGACCATCCGCAGGGCGGACTCCTGGCCGTGGCCCGCCACGTCGCCGATCACCACCACGAGTCGGTCATCGGGAAGCACGAACGCGTCGTACCAGTCGCCCCCGACCGGCGCTTCACGGGTCGCCGGCAGGTAGCCGGCACCCAGCTCGTAGCCGGGGAGGACGGGGAGGCGGACGGGGAGGGCCGCCCGTTGGAGGAGCAGGACGGCGGCCTGTTCGCGTTCGGCGACCTCCCGGAGCACGCGCGCCTGCTCCCGCGCCTCGGCGTCGACCAGAGCCCGCTCGGCGGTACGGGCGTCGGCGATGACGCGCTCCAGGCGAGCCACCAGGTAGAGCGTCACCGCCACCGACGTGATGAACAGTGCCAGTTCCACCGCGCCGCCGAACGACTCGAGGCGCCAGCTACCCGACGGCGGGATCGACTCGTGCCAGAACACCACGACCGCCATGACGGCGCTCACCGAGGCGATGCGGAGACCGAAGAACACCGCCAGCGTGACCACGAGGGCGAGAAGGCCGGCACCGAGCCGTTCGGCGTCCAAGCGTTCCGTCGTCCACTGGATGGCCACGGGACCGGCCAACGCGAGCAGCCAGCCGATCGTCTGCCGGACGCCGCTGACGGTCACGGGCGGTGGGGCCTCATCGCTGCACAGTAGGTCCGGGCCGAGCGGGGTGAACTCCGGTGGCGAGCCACCCTCTAATCTGAAGGGCGCAGTCGTGCGTTGTGATCTCGGAACCAACGTGGAGGGGACACGGGATGGAGGCGGCTATCGGGGCCTTGGGTCCGGACGACCGTGTGGTCATCAGCCTGGTCGAGGTCGACTGTGCCAACTGCGATCAGTTGGAAGCCCAGATCAGACAGGTGTCGGATGGTGCCGACCGGCGGGTGGTGGTCGATCTGGCCGCCGTGACGTTCCTCGACTCCAGCGGGATGCGGGTGCTGGTCGTGATCGATCGTGAGTTGCGCACCCGCGGCGGCGAGCTGGTGCTGGCCAACCTGAACCGGGCGGTGCGGATCGCCCTCGGTGCAGGCGGCCTGCTCGTCCACTTCGAGGTCGAACCCGACGGGTGACCTCGCCCGCCGGCATCGGGGACGTCGCCCGGGTCCTTCAGGCGATCCGGTAGTCCGCGGGGTCGAGGTGGCGGGTGAGCCGCCAATACTCGTCCATCGCCCAGGGGGACAGCGTGTAGACGCGGCCCGAGGGGTTCTTGTAGTGGCTGTGGGTGATGGCCGGATGGGCCCACACCAGCTCACTGATCTCGCGCTGGTGCCGGTCGGCATAGGCGTCGTGCGCCGTCGGCTCGACCTCGATGCTGCGGGCGCCCTGGGCGAGCACGGCGTGGATGGCGTCGAGCGCGTGGCTGGTCTGGTACTCGGCGTGGAAGAAGAGGCTGGCACTGTGGGCGAGGTTCGTCCCGGGGCCGTAGAGGCAGAACAGGTTCGGGAAGTTCGGCACGGTGATGCCCAGGTAGGCCGTCGGTTCGTCGCCCCACTGCTCCCGCAGGTCGACGCCGTCGCGACCCGTGACGGCCATGGAGGCCAGGAAGTCGTTGTGTCGGAACCCCGTGGCGAAGCAGAGCACGTCGGCCTCGCGGAGCTCGCCGTCGGCGGTCACGACCCCCTCGGGGACGATCCGGTCGATCTCGGTGCGGACCAGCTCGACGTCGGGCCGGCACAAGTTGCGCAGCCAGAAGCCGTCGTCCTGGAGGATCCGCTTGCCCATGGCGGGGTAGTCGGGGAGTGACTTCTCGATCAGGTCCTCGCGGCCGTCGAGCTGGGAGCGGATCCAGCCCGCCAGCAGCTCACCCCGCGTGGCGTTGCCCTCGTTCACGCCATAGCCGTCGGGGTGGGTGTAGCCGGGGTCGATTCGGTACGGCTCGGTCCCGTTGGCGATGCCGGTGTAGCCCATGATGAAGCGGAACCAGCGGGCGTAGAAGGGGAGGTGGCGCAGGGCCCACCGCTCGCCGGGCGGCACCGTCGTGCGGTAGACGAAGTTGGGGAACATCCACTGAGCGGTGCGCTGGTAGATGGTCAGCGAGCCCACGTCTTCGGCGATCGTCGGGGCGATCTGGAACCCGCTGGCACCGGCGCCGAGCAGGGCGAACCGGGTGCCCGTGATGTCGAGGTCGTCGGGCCAGCATGACGAGTGGAACGACGGGCCGGCGAAGGTGTCCATCCCCGCGATGTCGGGGAGCCGGGGGATGTTCAAGGAGCCCACGGCGCTGATGACGAAGCGGGCCCGCTGCTCCTCGTCGGTGCCGTCCGCGCTGCGCAGACCGACGATCCAGGAGCCGTCGTCCTCGTCCCACTCGAGGCGGGTCACGGTGGTGCCGAACCGGCAGTGGGGACCGAGGCCGTGCTCGTCGAGGACCTCGGCGAAGTAGTCCCGCAGCTCGGGCTGCCGGCAGTAGTACTCGCTCCAATGGTCCGCCGGCCGGAACGGGTAGCAGTACTGGTGACTGCCGACGTCGACCCGGGCGCCGGGGTAGCGGTTCTCCCACCAGGTCCCGCCGGGGCCGTCGTTCTTGTCGACGATGGTGAAGGGCATCCCGGCCTGGGCGAGGCGGATGCCGGCGAGGATGCCCGCCTGGCCGCAGCCGATCACGATCACGGGCGACGCGGCCTTGACCTCCTCGGCGATCTCGTCGCCCCAGGAGATGGCGCGGGGGTCTATCCCGTCGAACTGCAGGTCCTCGAAGAGCATCGGGGCGAGCCGGTCGGGCACCGTCTCACCGGCGAGGAAGGACATGAGCTCCCGCAGGAGCTCGGGGGAGAGGGGCCGGGGCTCGCACCCGGCGTCCCGGTACGCGACGACGGCAGGGAGGGCGGCCCGGAACACCTCGGCCCGCTCCTCCTCGGTGAGCCCGCACTGGAACTGCGTCGAGGTCGCGGGCTGGGGCAGGTTCCGGTCACGGATCCACGAGGGGTCGCCGGTCATGTGCACCAGCGAGCACAGCAGCGCCGGCGCGCTCGAGGTCCTCGAGCATCGCCGCGATCACGGCGTCGTCGTCGGTGAACGGCACCCCGGCGTGCGGATTTCGGGTCCCGTCCACGGCCGCGGACCGTAGTGCGGTCCCGACCCCGGCCGATGCCCTCAGGGTCGGACGAGGAAGTCGATCTCCACGCGGGCCGGGCCGTCGAGGACGAGGCGGTGGGGAAGGGCCGGTGGGATGGGCTGGCGGTTACCAGCGACGAGCCGGGCGCGGATCGGCGGTGCGGTCGCCATCGCGAAGGTCACCGAGCCGTCGAGGACGTGCAGGACGCCCCAGGTGTGCTCGGCGACCCGGTGGTCGTGCTGGAGCCCGGTGGGAAGCGTCGACTCGTCCCAGGGGCCGGCCGTACGGACGACCTCGAGTCCGTCAGGGAGCTCAGCCCGATCGCACAGGGGGCAGTCGAGCGAGGTCCCGATGTGATCGGCCCGCCCGGTGTCGGTCACGACCCACGGTCGCTCGCGGAACGGGGGCTGGTGACGGACGTGCTGTCCGTGGAGGCACGACAGCTCGGCCACCCAGTCGCCGGCGTCGTCGGCGTGGAAACCCTCGATGGTCCGGAGCACCCCTCGAGGTCTAGCCGGTCTCAGGACGTCTTCTTCGCCGTCCCCGCCGCCTGAGCTGACCCGCGGCGGCCGGCTCAGCGTCGGCGACCGCGAAGCGGACGTGTAGCTACGTGGTCTGGGCTCAGCACGTAGCTCGCTCTGGCCATCGGTCGCGGATCGTGCCAGTGGCCTGGAGACGGTCTCGCCGGAGCGGCGGACGCCCGGTCGCTATGCATCTCCGTTCGGGCCGTAGAGTCGGGCGACATCGGGCGAGTCGAGCCACCTGGAGTAGGTGGGCGACTGCGGCCAACCGTCGGGTGAGTCCTGCCATTCCTCCTGGCGGCCCCACGGCAGGATGTCGATCAACGCGAAGGTGTAGCTGAGCTGTTCGGTGCCGCGGCCGTCGGTGTGCCAGGTGCGGTACACCTTGTCGCTGTCGCGGAGGAACACGTTCACCGCGAAGCCCGCGCCGGGCGGCGCGCCGATGTCTGCGCCGAACGAGCTCTCCGACGACGAGTACCAGTCCATCTCGTTGCCGACTTTGGCCTTGTAGGCCAGCGCCTGTTCGATGGGCCCGTTGGTGACGATGACGAAGCGGGCGTCGTAGCTGTCGAGGGCGCCCAGCCGGACGTACTGCGACGTCAACTGTGTGCAGCCGCCGCACTGCCACTCCGCGCCATCGGACCACATGTGGTTGTAGACGATGAGCTGGGAGCGATCGTCGAACACGTCGACCAGCCGGATGGGGCCGTCCGGCCCGATCAGCGTGTAGTCCGGGAGCTCGACCATCGGCAGTCGGCGGCGCTGTGCCGCAATGGCGTCGAGCTCACGGGTGGCGGCCTTCTCCCGCACGCGGAACTCGTCGAGTGCGGCCTGCCAGGTCTGCCGGTCGACGACCGGCGGTAGGGCGGCGGCGGTCTGCTCAGTCACGATTCCTCCCGGACTCGGATGGATCTGCTCTGAAGTTCGACCGGGGACAGCTGCGAAAATCATCGCGCGGCGAGTGCCGTCACGGGGACCGCGAGGACACCGCCGAGCGACGCGTCCGCGAAGGGGAGCGGCGCTGCACCATCGGCCGTGGTCCGGCCGTGGGCGCCGACGGGGACCCCCGGTGTCGACCCGGGTCGGCCTAGCGCGGTGGACGGGCCGCGGCGCTACCGGGCGGCGTCGCGCACAGGTGGTCCTGGCCCCGGACAGCTGTGCCGTCCCGGGTGGTGCCGGTCAGCTCGGCGTCGGTCTGGCCGGC
Organism: uncultured Microthrixaceae bacterium; assembly: GCA_963748285.1. Taxonomy (GTDB): domain Bacteria; phylum Actinomycetota; class Acidimicrobiia; order Acidimicrobiales; family DATDAH01; genus DATDAH01. Next base: position 1,125 of record CAVVIF010000005.1, on the reverse strand, counting down.
GAGGACCGACGGGGGACCGATGTGCACGAGAAGGTCGAGATCGCCGTCGCCGTCGACGTCCTTCAGCGTGCCCACGTGGCCGCTGTGACCTCGGGGGCGGGCGGGCGCACCCTCGAGGGCGACCGTGCCGGCATCCAACGTGCGGGCGTCGAACCCGTTCTCGCTGAGCACGGCGACGGGGACGACGCCGGCGGCCCGGGGGTTGACACAGTTCCGGGCGTTCCCGGGCTTGATGTCCACGGCCACCTCGGCCACCACGGCCACCGGGGGCGTGCGGGCGGCGGCGATGCCGGTGATCCCGGTGTTCTGGAGCGCGCCGCCCGTGGTGTCGATGGAGACGGACCGGATGCCCTCCGGCGCGGTCAGGCCCACGAACTCCAACGAGTTGGGCGCCGTCCCGAGGGCGGCGTCCTCGAACACCGTCGTCGAGCCGTCGGGGGCGGTCACCGTGATGCGTTCCCGGGCTGCGAAGTTGGTCAGGAGCCCGAGCCCGAGGGCGTTGACCGGCTCGGCGAAGGTCAGCACGAAGTCGTCCTCGCCCGACGCGATGATGGTCGGGGCGGTCGGCCGGGGCGAGATGTTCGCGGCCGGGGTGTTCCAGTCCTCGTCCACATAGCAGAGCCACTGACCGGCAGCGGGGGCGGCCACGGTCACCTCACCGAGATCGACCCCGGCGGCGGCGTCGGTGCAGCTGTGTCCGACCAGGCCGGCGAAGGGCCGGACGGCGAAGGCCGTGTCGGCGTCGTCGGCGAAGGGCACTGCCGCGACGTCGCCGGTCGCCTGGAACTGGGCCTGGTCCTGGACGACCTGGGGGACGGCGCCGACCGCCGGGGCTCCCAGGAGGACAGCGGCCAGTCCAGCCGAGACGGCCGCGCTGCGGCTCAACCGTGATCGTGCTCGACCTGTCGACATGGCGTGCCTCTCTTCGGGCCGACGTCGCGCCGGTTGCGGATGACAGCCGGTTCATCGGCACCCCGGCCCGGGGGCTGAAGCGGCGAACCGGAAACCGCCGCCGCCGGCGCAGGCGATCCGGGGGCCTTCCCTGGCCATTCGGAAGGCGATGACCACGAGTCCGAGGGCGAGCGTGAGCTCGACCGCGCCGACGTGTCGGCCTGCTGACCTGAC
>CAVVIF010000004.1:0-28983 GCA_963748285.1 uncultured Microthrixaceae bacterium | reverse complement strand
CCCCTCGCTCACCTCGCCGGAACGGTCCGCACCCTACCGGCGGGTCAATGGCGCCCTTCTGCTCAGGGCTCGTACCACGCCAGTCGCTGACTGCCACCGACGGCCACCCAGAGCCGGTCGCCGCTCCGGACGATCCCCAGCGGCTGGTTGAAGGCAGTGGCGGGCGTCGCTGAGGTGACCGCCCCGGCGACAGTCACCCGACCGAGGGCGTCGGCGGTCGAGCGTGTGTACCAGATAGCCCCGTCCGGCCCGACGGTGAGGTCGAACAGCTGCCCTCCGCACGGAGGCGGAGGGAAGCCATCGCAGGCCTCTCCGAACAGCTCGACGGTCGCGGCCGGATCGCCGCTGAGCGGGTTGATCCGACCAACTCGCGAGTTGCCGTTGGCGATGAACCACATCCGGTTGTCCGGACCGCGGACCAGGGCCCGCGGCGCAGAGACGTAGTCGTCTCCGCCCTGAACGGGGAACACCCGGATCGTGCTGCCGGGGTTGGGCGCGTCGGGGTTGATCAAGGCCCAGCCCATCCCCAGGTCGTCGGGTGTGCCGTTGCCCACCATCCACAGCCGGTTGTTCGGCCCCATGGCCAAGCCCTGCAGGTCACGCAGACCGGCCACTCGCCACGTCTGCAACGACGCCTCGGGGTTGGCGGGGCGGAAGCGTCCGATCAGCCCGGCCTGCGTCGAGCTCCGGGCTCCGTTGGTGGCGGTGAACCACAGGTACTGGCCGCGAGCCAGCGCCGAGTCCGGCGAACGGGCCTCGGGCCCGCCGTTCACCGGATCGGTGAAGAGCGGGACATAGGTGACCTGACCCCCCGCGATCCGGAACGCGCTGTGGGTCGACTTGTCGATGACGAACATGGAGGTACCGAAGCGGGCCAGGTTGCCGGGTCGGCGGAGGTACTGGTGCGTGAAGAACTGCATGGAGCCCGCGACGCCGGCGGTGTAGCGACCCACCCGTCCGGCCAGCCGCTGGCCGCCGCTCAACCGGTCGGCTGAGCTGAACCAGATGCGGCCGTCGGCGGCGACGGCCACGTCCCGGATCGGGTAGGTCCCCGAATGGGGCCCACTACCACGCACCAGCACCGAGCCGGCATCACCGGGGGCCGCGTGGGTGGGCTCCCCGGCGGCCACGAGGATGAGTAGCACGAAGGCGGCCACCACCGACCTGACGGCCCGGGTACTCGTGTGCCTTCGACGTTCCATGCTCAAGCCCTTCGTTCGTCCGTCAACAGTCCAGTCCGCCGGAACAGCCCGGTGGGGGCGGCGGGAGCGGCTCCGTGCTCCCGCCACCACCGCCGCCTCCGCCCGCATCGGTACCACCCGTGTCGGTACCACCCGTGTCGGTGCCACCCGTGTCGGAGCCACCCGTGTCGGAGCCACCCGTGTCGGAGCCACCGCTGTCGACCGGGAGCAGGGATGTCGTCGTGGTCGTGGTGGTCGTGGTGGTGGTCGTCGTCGTGGTCGTCGTGGTCGGTGGCGTGGCGACGTCGTCGGCGTTCTTGTTGAGCCGCCGGACCTCCCCATCGGGGGAGATGACGCCGGCGCGGGGACCGCGCTCGTCGTCGAAGACGACATAGCCCTCACTCGTGCGGAGGGCGAAGCTGCCGCCGTCCGGCAGGATGCTCACCTCGTTGATCGGCGCGCCACCCTCCTCCGCGTCGACGAGGAAGACCGACCCTCGCGACAGGTTCGCCACATAAACGATCCCACCGGCCACGATCGGCCGACTGAGGCGATCACCGGGAGCTCCGAGGTCGACGGGCGCCAGCGCCCGGCCATCGGCGAGGTCGACGCCCAGCAGGTCGCCGTCATCGACATGGGCCATCCACGCGACCGTGCCCGCGTCGGACGACTGCGACGGAAGCAGGCGGGCGTCGCGACCGACGGTGAGCGGGTGCTGACGGCCGCGGGCGTCGACCAACTCGGCGTCACTGGAGTCGACCACGAAGGGGGCGTCACCGGTGACGCCCAGAGTGAGGCCGGGGTCCCGGGACCCCGTCGGTTGCCGGCGTTGCACCGCGCCGTCGGCGATCTCGACCAGCTCACCCGTGCCCAGGTCGACGACCCAAAGGGTCCCGTCGTCGTCCACCAACGCACCGGTCAACTCGGTCGAGAGGGTCAACTCGTCCGCCACCTCGCGCCCATTGGCGCTCAGCACGCCGATCCTCCCCTCCGGCTCGACGACGTAGGCGCTTCCGCCACCTCCGACGAGCTGGGCGTCCGCGCCGACTCGGGGACCCGCGAGCACGTCGATCCCCGACGGACTGACCGAGTGGATCCTCTGGTTTCCCCGATCGTGCACGAGGGCGCCCTGGCCGTGCTGGACCAGCACGAGATCGTCGCTTGCGCCGTCGATCGGCGCCCTGGCGTCCACGCTCTCGGATGCCGCAGTGGCCCGGACGACAGCACCACGGTCCTCGAGCAGCAGGAACACCGTCCCGTCGCCGGTCACCCCGTTGCCCGTCGACGGCTGGTCGTCGCCGCCATCGGAGGCGTCTCCGGCGAGCACGAACCCGATGACGGCGGACACGCCCAAGAGGAGCACGGCGCCACCGACTCGCACCCCTCGTCCCATCCGCCGCCTCCGACCCTCACCGCTAACGTCGGAGGCTAAACGAAAAGACGGGGGAACGGGTTGGCGCCGCGTTTCGAAGGTTGCGAGAACGTGGAACAGATCGGCCGGGGCGGGTTCGGGACCGTCTACCGCGCCTACCAGACGGCGTTCCGTCGACAGGTCGCCGTGAAGGTCCTGAGCGTCGGCACCTCCGACGACACGACCATCCGACGCTTCCGACGCGAGGTGGGGGCCGTCGGTTCGCTGTCCGGCCACCCCCACATCGTTGTGGTCCACGACATCGGCACGACCGAGCAGGGTGACCCCTATCTGGTCATGGCCCATCTCGCCGGTGGCACGTTGACCGATCGGATCGAGCAGCGGGGTGCCCTCCCCTGGCGTTCCGTGGTGGCGTGGACGATCAAGCTGGCCGGTGCGCTCGAAGCGGCGCACTCCGCCGGGGTCCTCCACCTCGACGTCAAACCGGACAACGTCCTCTTCGACGAGTTCGGCGAGCCGCAGTTGGTCGACTTCGGCATCGCTCGTCTCGAGGGCGTCACCCACTCTCGATCCAACCATGTCAAGGCCACGCCGCTCTACGCCGCGCCCGAGGTGCTGTCCGGTTCCCGACCGTCGGCCGAGGCCGACGTCTACTCCCTCGCCGCCACCGCCTACGCCGCCCTCCGGGGCCGGCCCGCCTTCCTGGAAGACACCGACGAGACCATCGCCCCCATGCTGACCCGGGTGCTCACCCGCCCTCCGGACCCCTTGCCGGCCAACCTCGCGCCGGCGCCCGTCTGGAGCGTGCTCTCGACGGCGCTGATCAAGGACCCGGTGCAGCGGTACGCATCACCGGTGGAGTTCGGACAGGCCCTCCAATCGGCCCAGCGCGCTCTGGATGCCCCGGTGACGCCGATGACGGTCCCGGGAGCGCCCGAGGAGAGGGACGATTCCACCGGGACCATCGAGCCCGTGCTCGGCATGGCCACACCCGAGAGCGCGGACCTCAATGCCACCCGGACCTCCGGCGAGATCCCACCCCCGGCACCCGGGGCCGGATCCGCGGGCGCCCCGAGCCGGAGGCTGCGCCGGGCGGTGGTGGCTCTGGTGGTGCTCGTGCTCGTCGGGCTGGCGACCACAGCTGGGGTGCTCGTCGCCCGGGTCCTGAACGAAGACGACCCACCGCCCACGACATCGGTCACCGCCCCCATCGATCCGAACGAAATTGACCCGGCCGACCTGGACTCGCCGGTCGCGGCCAACCCCGCCGCTCGGCCGACCCAGCTGGAGGTCGAGCCCGCCGATGGGGACCTCCGCATCACCTGGGTGAACAACAGCCCCGCAGCTCGTGGCGTCGCCCTCCAGGTCGGTGGCCGGGTGCAGACCGTCCTGTTGCCCGACGTGACGTCCTACGTCGTGCCCGACGTCGGCGCCGAGGACCGGACGTGCGTGCTCGTCGGTGCGGTCGGTTCGGGACCCGACGCCGTGTCATGGGCCAGTGAACCGACCTGCTACGCCGCGGCGCCACCGACTGCCCCCACGGACCTGGATGCGGAGCGGGGCCAGGGAGGCAACGTCGAGCTCACCTGGTCGATCACGTCCGGCAACGAGGCGGGGTTCGAGGTCCTCGCCGACGGCGAGGTGGTCGACGAGCTCCCCGCAGGCCGCACCCGGGCGGTCTTGGCGGAGGTCGTCGAGGACCGGCGGGTCTGCTTCGCGGTCGTGGCGCTCAATGAGGCCGGTCCGTCCTCCTCGTCCGACGAGGACTGCGTACCCAGTCGGTGAACCCGGCCGCGCCTCCTCGGTTGGTCATCAGAACCGCTTCAATCCTCCACACCCCCGCGGTCCAACTGGCCGGAAGGTGCACGGTGGAGGTCGGAGGAGGCGCCGTGGTACACCCGGAGCAGTGCAGACCGTCTACAGCGAGGCCCACCGCCTCCACCACGCCCGAGGGGAGCTGATCGACGGGGCGCTGCGGCCACCGTTCGAGAAGCCCGAGCGGGCCGACCTCGTCCTGGCCGCCGTGCGGGCGGCGGCCCTCGGGGCCGTGATCGAGCCGACCCCGCACGGCATCGAGCCGCTGGCGCGGGTCCACGACGAACGCTTCCTGGCCTTCCTGCAGGAGGCCTGGGCCCTCTGGCTCGAGGAGCACACCGACGAGACCGATGCCCTCCCGCTGGCCTGGCCCGTCCGGCGCATGGGCCAGAAGGAGCCCGAGGCCATCGACGGCCGACTCTCCTACTTCTCCTTCGACGCCGGCTCACCGATCATGGCCGGCACCGCCGAAGCCGTCCTGGCCTCCGCCGACGTGGCCCTCACCGGCGTCGACCTGCTGCTGAGTGGCGAGCGGGCCGCCTTCTCGCTCTGTCGGCCCCCGGGGCACCACGCCGCCCTCGACTTCTACGGCGGGTACTGCTTCGTCAACAACGCTTCGGCCGCGGCCCAAGCCCTTCTCGACCGCGGCATGGACCGAGTGGCGGTGGTCGATGTCGACTACCACCACGGCAACGGCACCCAGGACATCTTCTGGGACCGGGGCGACGTCCTGGTCACCAACCTGCACGGCGACCCCCGCCACGAGTACCCGTTCTTCACGGGCTACGCCGACGAGCGGGGCGACGGGGCCGGCATCGACGCCAACCGCAACCACCCCCTGCCGATGGGCACGAAGGCCCCGGCCTGGTTCGCCGCCCTCGACGACGCCCTCCGTCACGTCCGGAAATTCGCTCCCGACGCTGTCGTCGTCTCCCTCGGCGTCGACACCTACAAGGACGACCCCATCTCCTGCTTCGAGCTGGAGTCCTCGGACTACCCCGTGCTCGGCGCCCGGCTGGCCGATCTGGGCGTTCCCACCCTTTTCGTGATGGAGGGCGGCTACGCCGTCGAGGCCATCGGCACCAACGTCACCGGCGTCCTCACCGGCTTCGAATCCGCCTGACCCCCACCCGTTCTGGTGCGGCAGGTCAGAGACCCCAGAACGGACCCTCGAGGCCGACCTCCCGGAAGTAGGCGTGGGCCGCCTCCGGCTCCCGCCGGACGTAGCCGCGGTCGAGGCGACCGGCGTACCAGCCCTCGGCCAGGCGCCAGAGCGTCGCGAGGTCCATGACGTAGCCCCTCTCGTTGCCCGAATCGGTCAGCCACCGCTCGACGCAGTCCTCGCCGCAGAACAGACGCTGGTGCCCACAGGTGTGCACCACGTCATCCCACAGGTGGGCCGTGGGCACGAGGAAGTGGGCCACCTCCTCACCCTCGGGCGAGGCCTCGGTGCCGACGACCCACGACAGGGCGGCGCCGCACCCGGGACAGGTCGTGGCCACGAGCACGTCGTCCTCGTCGGGCAGGAGGTGGGGCAGGGCGAAGCTGTCCCAGGCGCAACCGCCCCACCAGAGCGTCTCCCGCCCCATGACCGAGAAGCCCAGCGGGATGGTGGCGAACGGGTGGGCCATGACGATGCGTCCGTCCCGCAGGACGAGGTGGCGCTCCTCGTCCAGCGCCTCCAGCCCGGCGACGATCTCGTCCTCGTCCACGTCGAACACCGCCGCCAGCGCCGCGTTCACCGGCGCCCGGCCGGTGCCGGCCAGGTGGTGGTAGACGGCCAGGCGGAGGTCCTCGGTGTCCATCCGACGATTTTGCCTGACCTCCTGGCCCGACGGTGGGTAGGTGGAGCCCATGGCGTCCGCCTCACACTTCGAGCCGTACCTCCACCTGGCGGGGCTGACCGCCGACGCCGCGCTCATCTCCTGGGGTGGGTTCTGGTTCCAGGAGGGGGACGACGGGCGACTGCAGTTGGCGGACGACGACCAGATCGACAGCCTCGATCCCGGCCGGGTGGACAGCATCGGCGCCCGATCGATCCCCTACGGGGACGCGGTGGTCGAGGCCCTCGACGCCGATGGCCAGGTGGTGGCCCGGGCCACGACCGACGAGGAGAACAACGCGTGGCTGCGGGGCCTCGAGGCCGACACCGAGTACCGCTACCGGGTCCTGGTGGACGGCGATCCCTGGGCTGAGGGCCCCCGGCGCGACTGGCGCGCCGACCGCACGCCCCCCGGCCTGGCCGAGCCCGACCGGACCTATGACTGCCGCTTCCGGACCCATCCCCACGCCGACGACGACGCGCCCGTCACGTTCCTCGTCATCGGCGACTTCGGCTACGGGGTCCGCGGTGACGATCCGGCCTCCAAGCGCCAGCGGGCGGTGGCCCGCGCCATGGACGTGGCCGCCGACACCCTCGACGTCCGGCTCGTGCTCACCGTGGGGGACAACATCTACCTCGGTGAGGACGAGGAGGAGGGCGACGAGCAGGCGGCGATGTCCGACGACACGGGCGCCGAGGACGACGACTGGTTCTTCAGCTTCTACCAGCCCTACCGGTACCTGCTGAGCCGGTTGCCCTGGTACCCCGTGATCGGCAACCACGACGGGGGGGAGACCGAGCAGAGTGACGACCGGGACCAGGTGACCGACAACTTCTTCCTCGACCACCGCTTCACCTCCGACGTCGAGGCCGGGCGCACGTCCGTCGAACCCGGCCTCTGCTACAGCTTCGACGTGGGTGGCCTCGTGGACTTCGTCGCGGTCGACACCACCGAGGCCTCCGACACCGACCACAAGCGGTTCTTCGCCCACCCGGACCACCGGCGCTTCCTCGAGAAGGAGTTCCCGGATCGGGGCGGACGCACCGACGGCCGGCCCGCCTGGCACCTGCCCTTCTCCCACCACCCGCCGTACTCCGCCGGGCCCTCGCACCACAACGACCAGGCCGTGATCGACCAGCTCCTGCCCCTCTACCAGCGGGCCGGGGTCCGCTGCGTGTTCGCCGGCCACGAGCACAACCTGCAGTGGAGCGTCGTGGACGACATGCACTTCCTCGTCGCCGGGGCCGGGGCCAAGTTGCGTCCCGAAGCCCCGGACCGACTGGAGGAAGCCCACACCCGCGGTTGGGCGGCCGAGGGCCACTTCCTGGCCTGCGCCCTCGATGTCGACCGCCTGAGCATCACCCCCTACGCCGGCCTGGAGGCGGGCGGCGCCCTCCAGGCGGCCGACCTCCGGGACCCGGCCGGGGCCCCGGTCCCCCTTCCGATCGTCGTCGACCGGCTCCCGTAGCCTCACCGGGTGCTGCCGGTCGAACGCCGTTCCAGTCCCCACGTCGCGCCCGGCCGGGACGGACACCACCCCCTGGGGGTGGTGCTGCACACCACAGTCGGCACGCTGGCGAGCACGCTCGGCTGGTTCGCCGACCCCGCCAGCGGGGTCAGCGCCCACTTCGTCGTCGGCCTGGACGGGCGGCTGGTCGAGGTCGTGTCCGAGGTGGACACCGCCCGCCACGCGGGACGTCCGCTCGACGCCACGGCCGCGTTCCTGCCCGACGGCGTCGACCCCAACCGCGTCACCATCGGCATCGAGTTCGTGGATGACGGCGATCCCCAGCACGTGGCCCGGCCCGACGCCCAGTACGCCACGGGCGCCGAGTTGGTCTGGGCGCTCGGCCTTCGGTGGTCGATCCCCCTCGACCGCGACCATGTCGTCGGTCACCGGCAGATCGACGGCTCCCAGTCCTGTCCCGGCAACCTCGACCTCGACCGCCTCCTGGCCGAAGCCCTCGTCCTCGATCGCGATCCGTGACCGTCGCCGTCCTGCTCCCCGTCCGCAACGGTGCAGCCGACCTCCCGGACTGGTTCGCCGCCGTGCGCCCGTGGGCCGACGTCGTCCTGGCCCTCGACGACGGGTCCACCGACGGCACCCTCGAACTGCTGGAGGCCGAGCCCCTCGTCGACGTGCTCCTGGCGAACCCGTCCCGCCCGACTGCGGCGGGCTGGGACGACGGCGCGAACCGGCAGCGGCTGCTGGAGGCCGCCGAGGGCGTCGGGCCCTCGTGGATCGTCTGGCTGGACGCCGACGAGCGCCTCCCCCCCGAGGAGGGCGCGGCCCTGGTCGGCTTCCTCCGGACCGACGGCCTCCCCGGCGTGGCCTACGGCCTCACCCACTGCCGCATGTGGGGCCCCGACGCCTACGACCCCGCCATCCGCTGGGTCTACCGGGCCTTCGCCTGGCAGCCGGACCTGCACCTGCCCCCGGGCCGTCTCCACGAGCCCCCCGTGCCGGTGGAGATCGGGCCGACGGCTTGGGTGCGCACGTCCATCCGGCTCCAACACCTCGGTGCCGTCGACCCGCGCCGGATCGAGGACCGGCTGGTCAAGTACGCCCAGGCCGACCCGGAGGGGCGGTGGCCCACCGACTTCGGCGGCCTGGACACCGTCCCGGAGCGGACGGTGGCCTGGGCCCCCCGGAACGCCGACCAAGCCGTCCTCCTCGAACCCGAGGGCCCGTTCGGGATCGGGCCACTGGCGGCCGAGGCGGGGCAGGGAGTCGAGGCCGACGACCCCGATCGGCCCACCCTGCTGCTGCTCCTCCCCGTGCGCAACGGCGAGGACGATCTTCCCGGCTGGCTCGCGTCGGTCCGCCCCTTCGCCGACGCCGTCGTGGCCCTCGACGACGGGTCGACCGACGGCACCCGGGCCATCCTCGAGGCCGAGCCCCTCGTCCGACGGCTCCTCCACCGGCCGACCCGACCCGACCACGCCGGATGGGACGACGCCGCCAACCGCTCGGCGCTCCTGGAGGCCGCCGCCACCCTCGGCCCCCGCTGGATCCTGTCCCTGGACGCCGACGAGCGCATCACGGCCGACGACGGGGCCGCGCTCCGGGCCTTCATCCAGAGCGACGAGGCGCTCCCCGGCTTCGCCTACACGCTGCGGGTCCACCGGATGGTGGGTGACCTGGAGCACTACGACCGGGACGAGCTCCCGGTGGCCCGGCTCTTCGCCTGGGCCCCGGGGCAGCGCATAGACGGTGACCGCCTCCACCTCGTCCCCGTCCCCTCCTCGATCCCTCCCGCCCGGTGGCTGCCGACGACGTTGCGCATCCAGCACCTGGCCTCCCTCGACGAGGAACGCCGCCAGGCCCGGCGCCGCAAGTACCGGGAGGCCGACCCGTTTTTCGAGCACCAGGCCGACTACGGCCACCTCGTCGAGCCACCGGGACCGGTGCGGACCTGGGCTCCTCGTCCACCCGACCTCCCCGTCCTGGACGATCCCGCATCGCCCCGGGACGAGGCCACCCCCGACGACGCGGCCTTCGACCCCGAGGCGCCGGTGCTGTCCGCCGTCGTCATCGCCCGGGACGACGAGGCCCGCATCGAGCGGACCGTGCGATCGGTCGTCGACCAGGAGGTCCCCGTCCCCTTCGAGGTGATCGTCGTGGTCAGCGGGACCGACCGCACCGCGGCGATCGTCCGCAAGCACTTCGGGGACCGGCAGGACCCTCCCGTGACCCTGATCGAGCTCGACGGCGTGGCCCTGCCCGGTCGGGCCCGCAATGCCGGGCTGGCCGTCGCCCGAGGCGACTACGTCTCGTTCCCCGGTTCCCACGTGGTGCTGCCACCGGGGAGCCTGGCCGCCCGGATCCGGGCCCACGAGCGGGGCTACCCCATGGTCACGGGAACGATCCGCAACCTGACCACCACCCCGGCAGGGTGGGCGTCCTACTTCCTCGACCACGGCACGGTGCTGCCCGGCCGCCCGTCCGAGGAGATGGGGGTGGCCCCGCCGCACTGCTCCTATGACCGTGAGCTGCTGCTGACCACCGGCGGCTTCCCGGAGGACCTCCGGGCGGGAGAGGACACCGTGGTCAACATGGCCCTGTTCCGCCGGGGCCTGAAGGCCTGGCGGGATCAGGAGGTCGAGCTGCTCCACGAGAGCCCCTGCCGCACGGTCCCGGTCCTGGTCCGCCACCACCTGCAGCGGGGCCGCGGCTTCGGTCGGATCCTGCTGGACCGGGCCACCGGCGGGGGTCGCGTGCTCGGCGACGGGGCCGTGGGCCCCGGCTACGTGCAGCGACGCCTCGGGATCATCGACCGGCACGTGGCCCACCACGGCGATCCCGAGCTGCAGCGCACCTATCGGCGGGTGCGGCCCCTGGTCCGCCTCGGCGCCGCGGCGGCCTGGGTGGGGGCCTGGCGGGAACTGGCTCGGCCCCGACGCGGTCGGCTCCGCGCCCTGTTCGGCACGCCGGCGGTGCACGTGGTCCTCGCCGGCGTCGACCGCCGCGAGCGCTTCCCCGTGGGCCGGGCCGACGCCCTGCTCGTGCTGCGGGCCGAGCCGGTCCGCGGCCGCATGGCCCTCCTGCTGCCCCCCCGTGACCTCCTGGTGGGCGATCCCGACGAGCCCCTCCGTCTCAACGAGACGTACTTCGCGGCAGCCACCGCAGACGGCGGGGACGACCCCCGGGCCGGCTCCGCCGGGCTGCGGGCCGCGACGTCGGCGGCTCTCGGCCTGCCCATCGGGGTGGGAGCGGTGGTCGACATGGCCGGGTTCGCCGACCTCGTGGATGCCCTCGGCGGCGTCCGGGTGGACGTCCCACAGGCGATCGACGACGACTACGAGGAGGACGGCGAACGCTTCGTCGCCCGCTTCGGCGCCGGTCCCCAGGTCCTCGACGGTGAGGCGGCCCTGATCTACGCCCGGACCCGCATGGCCGACGGTGACCGCTGGCGCCGCGACCGCCACGCCCAGCTCGTCCGGGCGCTGGTGGCGGCCGGCCTGCGATCGCTCCGCTCCCCCCGCCGCTGGGGGGCGATCGTCCGACCGCTCCGGCGGGCGCTGACCGTGGAGGGTTCGCGGCTGCACCTCGGGCTCGTCGCCCTCACCGGCGCCCGGAACCGGGGTCGCATGGACACCGTGTCCGTCGTCCCCCCTGCGGTGCGGTCAGTGCGGCTGGAACGGGGCTGGTTCCACGTGGCCGACCCGGACGCGTTGGCCCAGGTCATCCAGCACCGCTTCGTCGCCGGCGAGCCGACGGCCCCTGACGTCAGGTGACGTTGATGGCCCGCACGACCGACCAGTCACTGGTCTGGCCGTTCGAGGGTCGACGCACGCGGGCCCGGAACCGGAACGTCCCGCGTTGGCTCGGGGTCATGACCCCGGACGTCCCGATCACGCCCCGCTTCCAGGCCGTCCAGTTGACGGCCCCGGGGACCTTGCGGTCCACGTCGAACTTGAGCCCGACCGGCGGCGCCCCAGCCACCGCCCACTTGAGGGTGAACTGGGTGCCCAGCGGCCCCGAGATGGGATTGGAGGTGACGGGGACCCGGAGCTTCCCGCTCATCGGATGGAGGTCACACCGGAACGGGTACTGACCGGCACCGGGCGGGGCCGGCACACTGGCGCTGCCGGCCGGGGCGATCGAGCCGGTGTTGAACAGCTGCAGCCCCGAGGTGTCCCGGGCCGTGTGCGGGTGCGGGTCGTGGTTGGCGAACTGGACGCCCCGACCCTGGGCCAGCTGCACGGGATTGCCGTTGTTGAACTGGTTGTCGTTGATGACCAGGTAGAAATCAGTGGGCACCGCGCCCGCCGGGGCGGCCTCCAGCAGGCCGGCGTAGGAGATCGCCGCGGCTGCGGTCACACCCGTGGCCACGAGGCGCCGGATGAAGACACGGCGGCTCAGCTGACCGTCGAGGTAGCCCTGGACGAGTTCGACTCGCGACATCGCCGGACCCTAGTCGGGCCGGGCGGACGCCTACGGCAGGGAGATGACGTCCTCCCGCTCGGGCGGTGGGAAGAGGACCCGCCGGGCTTCCCGGGTCGCCGCCCACCCCCACGCGATCATCGTCACGACGACGGTCACACCGACCAGGTCACTGACCGAATCCATGGTCACCTCCGATTTCACCGGGCACAGCAGGCCCTACCCTGGCACGGGGGGCGTCACCCCCCGATGTCCCATCGGCCGGCGGGATCACCGCCTGAGCGGAACCGGCCACTCGCGCCGCGACGGCGACGGGCAGGTCAGGTGACCAGGACGGTCCGAAGGGGAGACCAGCCGGACTCTGCTTCCCCCACGGACTGGCGGACACGGGCCCGAATCGTCCACCGTCCCGCCGCCGAGGGCCGGAACGCCGCCGCGGCCGCCCGGGCGCCGACCCGCCACTCGACGAACCGGTCGGCGCCGGGGCGCCGGCGCTCGACATCGAACACCAGCCCCGTCGACGCTCGCTCCGTCGCCCAACGGACCGTGACGCGTGCGCCCACCCGCGTCTGCGTGGGGCTGGCCCGCACCGGCACCCGGAGGCGCCCGACCATCTCCGGGTGGAACGTGCAGTAGTAGCGGTAGGCACCTGCGCCCGGTAGCGGGCCCATGGACTCGCTCTCCGGCGGGGCGAGGAGCTCGGTGGCGAAGAGGTCGAGGCCGGTGCCGTCGCGGGCGTCGTGCACGTCCCCGCCGAAGTTCGTGAACTCCACGCTCTGGCCCTGCTGGACGCGCGTGGCCACCGGATCGAAGCGGTTGTCCCGCATCGTGACGTCACGCACCGGGCCGCCGGCTTCGGCTGGTACCGGTCCCAGGAGCGCTCCAGCCGAGAGCACCACAGCCGCGGCGAGCAGCCGTCGCCGAACCGCGGCCGAGGGAAGGAGGCCGAAGGGAGACATGCGCTCCCCTATCGGCCTGCGGACGTGGCGACCTGAGGTGCCCGGCCGCCGCACCGCGCCGGTCAGCCGGCGGTGATCGAGCCGACCAGGGCGTCCACGTCGAGCAGGCGGAGGCTGCCGCGCTGGTGCTCGACGAGGCCGTCGTCCTCGAGTGCACGGAGGACGCGGTTGACCGTGGGGCACGTCGCCCCGGTCAGCTGCGCCAGCTCCTCCTGGGTCAGCAGGATGGTGACCGGATCACGGGAGCCCGAGCCGTAGACGCCTGCGAGCTCCACCAATTTCCGGGTCACCCGCTCCGTGGCCGGCAGGTGGTAGGCCTCCGTCAGGCAGTGGGTCAGCCTGCGCACCTCCTGCACGAGCGCCTCGGTGACCATGGCATCGAGCTTCGGGCGCCGCTCCCGGAGGCGGTCGAAGGTGACTTGATCGAGCGCCAGCACCGAGAGGTCGTCGAGCGCGTCGACGCCCGCCGTGCGGGCACCCGGCGACAGGAGAGCGAGCTCGCCGAAGTGCTGTCCGGGGCCGAGCACCCGGATCATGGCCGTGTCACCATCGGGGGTGACGACCCGGACGGCGGCGTGGCCCTCGTCGATCAGGTACAGGCACGCCGCCGAGGCACCCTCGTGCAGCACGGCTTGCCCCCGCTGAAACGCCCGGGGCTGCACCTGGTCGAGGAGGGCACGGGCCTCGCTGTCATCGAGGACAGCCAGGAGCGGCCACCGCTGAGGTTTGACCGACTCGTTGCGCCCTTCCCCGGGCAGCCCCGATGACCCCATCGTCCTCCCCTTCGCCAGCACTCATCGTGGCACAGGACTGTGCGCCAGGAGACAGACGCCGGACCGGGGCCGTGCGCTACTGGGCGGACACCCGACCGACTCGGAGGGAGTCATGTCCACCACCCCCGTTCGAACACCCTCGCGGACGATCCTGTTGGCGGCCCTCGTGGCCGCGGCCCTCCTCGTGGCCGGGCTGGCCCTGGTCGACCCGACCGCCGCCCAGAGCGAACCGCCCACGGCGACAACCGCCCCGACGACGAGAACGGCCCCGACGACGGCCCCCACCCCTGCGGCCCCCACCACGGTGCCGCCGAGCACGCCCCCGCCTCCGCGGGACGTCCTGCTCGTGGGCGACTCGATCATGAAGTCGACCGGACCGGCCCTCGCCCGCCAACTCGGCGACCGCTACCGGGTCCACAACGGCGGGGTCAACGGATCGGGACTTCTCACCACCGACGTTTTCGATTGGCCGGCGCAACTCCCGGCGTCGCTGAGCCGGTTCGATCCCGACGTCGTGGTCATGCTGTTCATCGGCAACTACACGAGTGACCCGGCCCAGATGTGGGTGGCCGCCGACGGTCGAACGGTTCCCGACGTGTACGCCCCGGTCTTCGCTCGGGAGTGGGGACAACAGGCCGAGCGGTACGTGACGCAGATGATCGGTTCCGGAGCCGAGGTCGTCCTCGTGCTCCCCCCACCGATGATCAGCGCCCGGGTCCAGCAGGTGACGGACCGCCTCCGGGCCGAGTACCAGGCGATCGCCGCCCGCCACCCCGAGGTCACGCTGGTCGACGCTGCCACGGCCGTGGGAGGGCCCGACGGTGAGTGGATCGCCACTCGGCAGACGGCCGCTGGGACTCCGGCGCCCGTCCGCGTCGCCGACACCGTCCACCTGGCCGACCTCGGTCAGGCGCTGGTCGCCCACGAGATCCACCTCGGCATCAGCCGCGCCGGATTCGGGCGTTGAGGATTGGCTCGGTACGGGGCCGGTAGAAGACGTCGGCCAGCCGCGCGATGAGACGGCGGTCTACCGTTCCGGCATGGCGTTCCAGGGGTGGCCGGCAGAGGCGCTGGAGTTCTACGAGGGCCTCGAGGTCGACAACACGAAGGCGTACTGGACCGACCACAAGGCGGTGTACGAGGAGCAGGTCCGGGGTCCGATGGAGGCGCTGCTGGCCGAGCTGGCGGCCGAGTTCGGCGAAGGGAAGATCTTCCGGCCCTACCGAGACGTGCGCTTCAGTGCCGACAAGTCCCCGTACAAGACGGCGATGGGGGCCCAGCTGGCCGGCGGGGGCTACATCCAGCTGTCCTCGGAGGGGCTGGCCGCTGGGCTCGGGACCTACGCGATGGCCAAGGACCAGCTCGAGCGGTTCCGCCAGACGGTTGCCGACGACCGTACGGGTGTCGAGCTCGAGGCGGTGATCGAGCAGGTGCGCGGCGCGGGCATCGAGGTCACGGGCCGGGACGTGCTCAAGACCGCACCCCGCGGCTATCCCAAGGACCACCTCCGCATCGAGTGGCTCCGCCACAAGAGCTTGATCGCCTGGCGGGAGTGGACCGCCGGCGCCTGGCTGGGCACGCCGAAGGCCAAGGACCGGATCGTCGACTTCCTGCACCAGGCCCGGCCGCTGCAGGACTGGCTCGACACCCATGTCGGCGACTCCGAGCTCGAGGACGCCAAGAAACCATGAGCTCTAGGTTGGAGACAGTGGCGGAGAGCGACTTCGAGCAGGGGGCGGCGGCCTTCCGGGACGCGCTCTTCACCTCGGTCCTCGACCTGCTGCCGCGGCTGCACTGGGACGCGCCGGCTTTGGCCGACCACCGTCGGTCCGAGCTGGCCCGGACCCTGGCGTGGGCGGCGCAGCAGTCGCCGTGGCACCAGGAGCGACTCATGGGCGTGGACCTCGACGCCGTCACCCCCGACGACCTGGCCGCGCTCCCCACCATGACCAAGACCGACCTCATGGTCCACTGGGACGAGGTCGTCACCGACGGCGACCTCTCCCTGGCGGCCGCCCGCCGTCACCTGCAGCGCCTCGACGACGAGGGCCCGGCCTTCTTCCGTGACCGCTACCTGATCTTCACCACCGGCGGCTCGACGGGCGAGCCCGCCGTCTTCCCGTGGAGCATCGAGGAGTTCGCCTCCTTCGGCGCCAGCAACGTCCGCTTCCGGGCCGACGCCGGGATCCCCCCGCCCGAGCGGATGACCTGCGTCGGCGCCCGCTCGCCGCGCCACCCGACGGCATGGCCGGGTCTGCTCCTCTACGGGCGGGAGGAAGGCGGCGCCCGGATCATCCCGGTCGACCAGCCGGTCGAGGCCATCATCGCCGCCCTCAACGCCGCCGACCCCGATCAGCTGCTCACGATCGGCTCGATGCTGCCGGTGCTGGCCGAGGCGAAGGCGGACGGTCGGCTGCGCATCGCCCCCACGTCGATCAGCGTCGGCAGCGACGCCGCCGACCCCCGGGCGCTGGACGCCGCCGCGGCCGCGTTCGGCGTGCGTCCCGCCGACGCCTACCCCACCACCGACGTGGGCTACGTCGCCTCCCAGCCGCCGGGCGAGGACGGCATGGTCGTGAACGAGGACCTCCTCGTCGTCGAGGTCGTGGACGAGGACGACCGCCCGGTGCCCGAGGGGGACGTGGGCCACCACGTGCTCGTCACCTCATTGCACCAGCGCACCCTCCCGCTCATCCGCTACCGCATCGACGACCGGATCCGGCTCGGCGCCCCCGCGGGCCGGTACCCCGCCTACCGGCGGGTGCTGGAGATCGACGGCCGGGCGGACGACGTCTTCCACTACGGCGTCGTCCGGCTGCACCCCCACGTCGTGCGCTCCGTGCTCAGCCGGTACCCGTCGGTGCCCGACCACCAGGTGCGCCAGACCGAGCGCGGGATCGAGGTGCTGGTGGCCGGCGCCGGGGCGCCGCCGGCGGGCCTGGAGCCCGACCTGCGCTCCGTCCTGGCCACCGCCGGCCTGCCCGATCCCGAGGTCCGGGTGGTGGCCGTCGCGGCCATCCCGCGGTCCCCGCTGGGCAAGCGCCTGCGCTTCGTCGCCCTTCGCTGACGACCCTTGGTCACCGACGGCCGATGGGTACCCGGCCTACGAGTCGAGGAAGCCGCCACACTCGCCGCCCTTCAAGACCGCGACGAAGTCCATCGATCCACCGGCGAGCGTGCTGACCGCCTCGGCGTCGAAGGCGTCCTCTCCGGCGTCGACAATGGCCTGGAGATCGATGAGAAACTGTCCGGCGGTGGCCTGCGCATCGGGCGAGAACAGGTCGAAGTCCGCTTGGCCGGCGCTGACCACGTCGAGCATGGAGACGGCGTCGTCGTAGGTGACCAGTGAGGTCGTGCCGTCGTACTCCGGCAGGTCATCGGTGGCCACCAGGTCCCGGGTCAGGTCCAGGCCGGTGAGGATCTGCCGGCCCAGCTTGTCGAAGTCGAGGGTGGAAACGTCGTCCTGGGGCGTGTGGTAGCAGGGCGTGGTGCCGTCGGTGAAGAACACCGTGGGCACGCCGGCGGCCGCGAAGGTGACGTGGTCGCTGCTGCGCCCCTCGCCGAACCCCAGGCTCAGGGCGAGGGTCTGCAGTGACGAGTCCTCGGTCGCGGCCTGGGTCGCGGCGATCAGGTTCGGACCGCCCGTCTCCGCCCCGATCATCACGGTGATGTCGGCCAGGGCCGGGCTCAGGTTCGAGCCCTGGATGTCCCAGTTCAGGTAGACCGCCGTGTCCTCGAGGGGCACCGGTGGATCCTCGACGTAGGCCACTGAGCCGAGGAGGCCGTCCTCCTCCGCATCCCACAGGGCCAGGACCACGGTCCGCGGCGGCGGCTCGGGGTCCGCCGCCAACGATCGGCCGATCTCGAGGACCGTGGCCACGCCGCTGGCGTTGTCGCCCGCCCCGTTGCAAACCAAGTCGCCGGGCGTGTCGGTCCCGCAGCTCCCCCTACCGAGGTGGTCGTAGTGGGCGCCCAGGACGACGTACTCGTCGGCCCGGTCGCCGCCGGGGATCACCCCGATGAGGTTGGTGCCCTGGGCGAAGGTGTGGCCGTACCCCTCGAGGCTGTCGCCGTCCAAGGAGTCGGTGAACTGGCCCAGCTGGTCGGCGAGGAAGTCCTGCGCCAGGGTCGAGCCGTCCGACCCGTTGTTCCGGCCCTCCATCTCGTCGGCGGCCAGGGCCTCGACCACGCCTCGGTAGCGCTCGGCGTCCGGCGCGGCGTCACCACCGGAGTCGTCGGAGCCGCAGGCCGCCCCCGCCAGCAGCACCGCCAGCATCGCCACTGTCCTCTTCGGACCGATGGTCTGTATGGACGGTGAACCTAGGCGATGTACGGACCTCAGATCCCGCGACGGGACACCGGAAACCTTGAGCCCGAGAGGGGAATCGAACCCCTGACCTGCTCATTACGAGAACTCTGCACCCACATGGCCCAGGACGCCCTTGGCTGAACCTGAACGCTGAAGCAGGGCCGTGACCTCCCTCTGACCGCACGGGTCGGCCTGGCACGCGGGATGAACGCGGGATGGAGTCTGGCTCGGGCGGGGTCCGCGCCGACGGGTGACGAACTTCACGGTGTCGCCGAGGGTCCCTTCCGGCCAGTTCGCGGTGGCAGTCGCAGGCGTAGCGTGCCCGCATGGTCACGACCAGCCGAGCGGGCTGGAATCCGCGAGGCCGGGTCCGAGTGGGCGAGGTCGTGGCGGTGCTCGGCGGTGCGATCCTGCTCGCAGGGAGCTGGATCGTGGTGGTGGCTCAGGCGACGGTGCCCCGGTGGGAGGCTCGCGCCTTCTCGGCCGTGAACGACCTGAGCGACTTCTGGTGGTTCCTGGTGTGGGGACCGATGCAGATCGGCAGCTTTCTCGGCTCCCTCGTCGTGGTCGGGCTCTCGGGGGTGATCAGTCGCGACCGCCGCCTCACGCTCGCGGTGCTCGTGGGCACCCAGGCGGCGTACTGGATGGCGCAGGGCGTCAAGGACGTCGTCTCGAGAGGGCGACCGACGGCGTTCCTCGCGAACGTCCACCTCCACGACCAGGCGGCGGGGTTCGGCTACGTGTCGGGCCACGCTGCGGTGGCGTTCGCCTCGGTCGCCGTTCTGGCGCCGTCATTGCCCCGCGCCTGGCGCGTGGTGGCCATCGCGCTCGCGGTGACCGTCGCCTTCGGTCGGGTCTACGCCGGCGTCCATCTCCCCCTCGACGTCGTCGGCGGCGCCGGCCTCGGCCTCCTGTGCGGGACGCTCGCTCGGTGGGCGTTCGGTCTCGGAGGCGAGGGCCTCCCGGTCGCCCCGGCGGGCGAGCACTCGGGGTGAAGGACCGTCAGATCTCGTTGCGGTGCTGGAGCGTCCGGAAGGACAGCCAGCCCGGCAGGATCGGCAGCCAGAACGTCGCCAACCGATACGTGAGCACGACGGCAACCGCCACGCCTGCGTCGAGGCCCACACCGGTGAAGCCGGCGACGAGCGCGGCCTCCATGGCGCCCAGCCCGCCCGGCGTCGGTGCGGCGGCGGCGATGAGGGAAGACCCGAGGTACACGGCGCCGACCTCGGCGAAGGACACGTCGGCGTCGAGCGCCGCGGCCGCGGCGACGAGCGCGCAGATGTACGCCAGGGTCACGGCGAACGATCCGCCGAAGAGCTCGAGGAGCCTGGCCGGGGATCGGGCCAACGTGCTGAGGCTTCGCCACGATTGCTTCAGGAACCGCAGGACGTGGGCCTGGAACAGGCGACGACCCCTGCTCGTGGCGACGGCGACGCCGGCCAGGGCGAGGACGACGGCGATGACGACGAGGAGTTTGCTGCTGGACGGGATCGCGAAGCTGCCCTGGCTGCTCTGACCCGCCCAGGCGAAGAAGACGACCAGCAGGCCGAGATGGACGATCCCGCCGGCCAGCACGTTCAAGCCCATGGCGGTCACCGCCGCGCCCGAGTCGATCCCGCACTTCTGCATGAAGCGGACGTTGAGCGCCATGCCGCCGACGTTGGCGGGCGTGACCCGGTTGACGAACGACGAGGCGAGCTGGGACAGGACCGTCGGGACGAACGGCAGACGCTCGGGGACTCCACCCGACATCCCGATGGCCGAAGCCACGTACGACATCCCGGACATCACGATGCACACGGCCAGCCAACCCCAGTTGGCCGACCGCAGCGCCCGCACGCTGTCGTCGACGTTGGCGAGCTGCGGGAGGAGCAGGTAGAAGGCGCCGGTCAGGACGGCCACCGTCATGAGCGTCTGGGGCCGCACGCGGACGAGCCGCTCGAGCGAAGGAACCTCCTCGCCCGTCACCTCGGCGATGCCGTCGCGGAGTTCGGCCAGAAGTCCCTTCGACACCTCGTGGCGCGTCGAGGCCGACAGCGCCAGGGGCTGGAGGTACGGGAGCGCCGCGCCGAGGTCGTCGGGGTCGAGCATCCGCGCGGCCGATGCCAGGGTTCGCTCCGGTCCGACGAGCGCAGCGAGGGAGGCGAGCAGCTCCGCGCGATCGATGGCCTGAGAACGGGACGTCGCCGACTCCTCGCCGAAGCTCAGGTCGATGATCGTCGGGACGACCGGCCGCCACCAGGATGTTGCCCGCACGCAGCGCGCGATGGGCGAGCCGGGCCGCGTGGATCGTCGCCACCTCGCGCCAGACCTCATCGAGCATCGGGTCGTCGATCTGGTCGGGCGGCAGGGCGTCGAGCAACTCGCCGTCGATGCACTCCAGCGCCAGCGCCACAGAACCGTCGCCCAGCCGTGCGATGCCTCCACCTCCGGACACCGCACGCCCGCACGGCGGGCGAGCATCAGGAGCAGGGCCTGGTGCTCCACATCGTGGGACAGTGAGGTCGACGGCGGCTCGTCGCCCGGCCCCCGCAACATCAGCGTGCGGTAGCCGCGATAGAGCAGATCGGCGTCTCGCGCGTCCTGGGCGTAGACCTTGATGAACAGTGGCGGTCCATCGGTCATGGTGGCGACGTAGCGCTGGGCCCGCCCGCTCGGCGCGAGTTGGAGCGACAAGTCCGTCACCGGTAGGCCGGCCTCGCGCAGGGACCCGGCGACCGTGTTGGGCGTCGGCCGTCGGTTCGGCGCCCCGAACATGACGAGGACGGACGCGCCCGCCGCCGCGCCGGCCGCGACCGCGAGGGCGACCTCGGGGATCCCGGCAGTGCCGGCGATCGCCATGGCACCGGCGAGTACCACCACGCCCCAGTCAGCGCTCCGGCGCCACGGCCGCGAGAGCCAGGGCTTCCCCAGCGTCGAGACCGCCGCGGCGCCGGCGAGATAGGAAAGGGAGGGGAAGCGGCTGGACAGCACCCAGGTGTCACCCGCGACGCCGTCGGGGATCCGCCGGTGGAGGGACAAGCCGGCATCGAGCAAGGCGAATAGCCCGGCCCCTGCGGCTCCGGCGAGCGCGACCAGGAACAGCCGGTGCCAGCGTCGCTTGACGATGAGTCCGACCACGACCACGACGGGCACCGCGAGGGCCGCGATCTGGATCAGGCCGAGCAGGAACTCCCGCACGGAGGTGGGCAGGCGGGTCACGACCCGACCCACGTCGGTGGTGACGCCTTCGCTCGTGGACGTGGCCACGGCGAGCAGGGCGACCAGCACCAGCGTCACCGTCCCCCACACGACGAGGCGGACGGCGTCGCCGGGATGGCGGAAGCGACGCTCACCTGGCGGTTGCCCGTCGAGTCCCCGGCGGCTTGTCATCCAATACTTCAGGGA
This sequence comes from uncultured Microthrixaceae bacterium, assembly GCA_963748285.1. Lineage (GTDB taxonomy): Bacteria > Actinomycetota > Acidimicrobiia > Acidimicrobiales > DATDAH01 > DATDAH01. The sequence continues at coordinate 7,474 of CAVVIF010000004.1, read as the reverse complement.
CCGGGTCGGACAGGACACGGCTCATGTCGTTCCGTCCCGAGCGACGGCGGCGACGACCCGCAGGAGGAGAACGGTGCCCGCGAAGAGGCCCCCGAAACCGAAGATCTCGAAGAGACCCGACGAGGTCGCAAGGCTGGGACCCGGATCCTCGGCGATCAGAAGGAGCGCGGAGGCCACCAAGAACGCCGCGCCGACCGTGCTGAGCAGGGCCCGGTTCGCCAAGGTGCGGACGATCCGGTGCTGGTCCTCGTCCATGATGCTGCGAAGACGCAGCTCACCTCGGCCGCCGAGCGTGAGAATGCGGTCGATCCGCTCGGGCAGGCGCCGGAGGTGCGGCAGTGCGGCCTCGAGCTCGCGGCGAACCATCGCTTCCGGGTCGATCGGCGTCGGCGCCGTCGTGGACGTCATCATCTCCATGGCGGCGGCGACCATCGACACGCTCGGGTCGAGGACACGCATCGTCCCGTCGAGCGTCGCCAGCGCCCGGGTCAGCGTGACGAGGTCGCCGGGGAGCCGTACGCCGAACCGTGTGAGGGTCGTGACGAGGTCCTCCAGCACGCGCGGGTCGACCGGGCCCGAGGGCCGCACGTGTTCGGCCATCAGCCGGGCGAGAGCGCGTTCGAGTTGCTCGGAGCGCGCCACCCTCGGTCACCTCGGCCACTCTCTCGACGCCGTCCCGCAACATGCTCACGTCACGCCGGGCGAGCGCGGCGAGGATTTCGACGACCGCAGCCTGTTCGATCGGGTCGAGACGGCCGACGGCCCCGAAGTCGATCAGGCCCAAGCTGCCGTCGCGGAAGGCGAAGACGTTCCCCGGGTGGGGATCAGCGTGGAAGAAGCCCGCCTCCAGCACTTGGCTCAGGAAGCTGCGGAGCAGCTGCTCGGCCAAGGAGCGCCGTTCGACGCCGGAGGCGGCGAGCTGCTCGGTGTCGGCCAGTGCAAACCCCTCGAACCGCTCTTGGACGAGGAGCCGCCGGGTGCAGAGCTCACGATGAGCCTTCGGAATTCGCACCTCGCTGAGGTCGCCGAGCAGAATCGCCATCTCTTCCATCGCGTCGGCCTCTCGGCGGAAGTCCAGCTCGGCCCGCAGGCTGTGCGCGAACTGCCCGAGCATCTCCCCCGATCGGAGCCCTTGTCCCATGACGGTCCGGCGCTGGGCGACATCGGCAAGCAGGGCGAGCGCAGCCAGGTCGCGCTCCATGGTGTCCTCGATCCCCAACCGCTGGACCTTGACGACCACCGCCGCCCCCGAGTGCAGGCGGGCGGTGTGGGTCTGTCCGATCGAGGCGGCCGCGAGCGGCTCCCAGTCGAACTCGGCGAACACGCCGTCGACGCCTCCATCGAGCTCCGCCTCCAGCACGGCGACCACGTTCTCCTTCGGCTCGGGCGGGGCCTGGTTCTGCAACCGGGCGAGCTCGTCGGCGATCTCCGCCGGCACCAGGTCGATCCGGGTCGCGGCGATCTGACCGAGCTTGACGTAGACCCCGCCTGCGTCCTCGAGCACGCGGCGGAGCCGGACACCGACCGGGGCGCCCCCGAGGTCGACGCGACCCGCGATCGGCAGGTACGGGCGCGAACCCCTCCCGGCGGAGCAGGCGGACCAGCTCGCGGTAGCGATGTATCACGGCCATTCGCCGGCGGAGTGCTCGCACGGGTCGCGGGGTGATGAAGAGCCCGGCGCGCTCGCCCAGCGCCAACGACCCGGGTCGCGACAACAGGTCGAGGGTGACCGCGGTCGCCATGGTCACCGGGATGCCGATCGCCAACGTCGAGGGTCACCAGGCCGTCGGCGCCGCGATCCCACCCGGTCAACCCGAGGGCCAGAAGGGTGGCGACGGCCCAGCCCACGGCCCCGGACACGAGCGCTGTCCCCCAGCCGCGTCGGATGCCGAGGAGGCGCAGGGAGATGACCGTCACGGCGGCGGCCATCACCAGCGCGGCGAGGACGCGCGGCACCGCCCCCAGCGGCCCGATCTCCGAGAGCACGAGTGCGATCACCGGGGTGTCCGCCATCACGAGCCACCCGGACACGGCGCCCCCGCTCCACAGAGGCGTAGTGACGTCTGCTCCCGCACCTCGCGCACCAACGTCTCGCGGGGTTGGAACGCCAGCGCGTTGTCCGTGGCGAAGATCAGCGCCGCGGTGGCGTCGCCCCCGAACTCGAACCTGTACGTGACGCAGCCCCCGTCGAAGACGTACGTACGGATGCTGCGCAGGTCCGGCGGCAACGCCTCCGGTTGCTCGAAGCGACGCATGCCGACCTCGTCGCTCGGCACCTCGCTCGCGTGAGCGACCGGGCAGAGCTCCGGAGGCAGCAGGGTCACTTCGACCGCCCGAGTTCCGGCGTCTTCGGAATCGAGCCAGAAGGCGCCACGGTCGTTCCGGATCCTGACGCCGCCGACGGCCCAGCCTGCGGGAAGCGAGGCGACGCACGGCACCGACGTCGCCGAGGGGACGGACTGCGCCATGAGGACCAGGAGGTTGCTGTCGTTGGCGCAGTCCGGACTGCCGGTGACCTGCATGTCGTGGACGGGTCTGAACAGGCTCACCGCGTTCGGCACGACCACGACGGCGGCGGCCACGAGCCCGAGGGCGAGCAGCACGCGCTTGACGCTCCAACGCTGGAGCGAGATGGGGCGGCGCTCCGGCACCTTGGCGCGGAACTGGGCGACCAGGTCCCGCCCGTCGGCCTTCATCATCGTGCGCAGCTGCGAGGGGCTGGCGATGCCCGCGTGCCGCGGCGAACGCCTCGGCGATCTCTTCGGGCGAGAAGTACTGGAGTGCCCGCTCGTAGACCCGGTCGGCATCCGAGCGCACTGCGAGGACGAGCATCATGTTGGCGAGATCCACGGCCTCGCGCCAAGGCGACGGTCGGATCTGCATGAACGCGACGTCGATGACCAAGAGCTCGCCGTCGCGCACCATGAGGTTCGCCGGCTTGATGTCGCGATGGGCGATTCCGGCGTCCCACAGGCGCCGGATGAGCAGCAGGCCCTGGTCGATGACGCCGTCGTCGACCGTCGCCTCACCGATCTCCTCGGCTCCGGCGAAGAACTCGGTGACCAGCAGGTACTCGCGCTCGGGTGTCATCTCCACGATCCCGTAGGGCGCGGCGCTCCGGATGCCGACGTCCTGCAGCAACCGCAGCGCGTAGTCCTCGTACTGGACGAGCCGGCGCACGCTACTGGAAGGGCGCCTCGTCCTCGAGGCGACCGTAGAGAAGGGTGCGGCCGAGCTTGTACCACCGGTCGGCGCGCACGTGGCTCATGGCGTAGAGCTTCCCGAACAGCCGGGTGTCGGGATCGCCCTTGACGGTGATCAGCAGTGGGGTCGAGCCGCCCGACCCGGCCAGGCCGACGTGCTTCAGGTCGAGGACCGTGAGCCCGAGCTGCTCGTGGAGTGCCTGCCGAATGGCCTCACCCCGCCGACCGCCGATGTCGAGGTGGGCGGTCTTGCCCTGCCGATAGGCGACGGGGAAGACCTCGTTCGGGGTGAACGTCCGGAAGGCGTTGAGCGAGATGCCCACCGCGAGAGCGACGCCGAACAGGACGTCGGTCGGGTGATAGGTGGCCAGGTACAGCTCCGCGGCGATGAACAGCCCGATCGACCACGCCGCCCGACCACCTTCGCGATCGTGCGCGGCCGTCCGGGGACGACCATGGCGTAGACGATGCCGACGATGACGAACGTGAGCACGACGACCGGTGGCGCCGGGAAGGCGTAGCCCGCCCATCGCCCGATGATCGTGACGTCGAAGGGCCGAGCCCGGGCGAAGTTGGCGTAGAGGATCTGCCCGATGACGGCGATGACGACGATGCTGCCGAGATAGGTGAAGAGGTGGCGCCACCGCCGGAACACCATCAACGCCACGATCAGACCCAAGCCGCAGGCCGTCATCGCCCAGCCGGAGCCGAGGCGGTCGATGCCGTTCATGACATCGGTCAGCCAGTCGGTGCGGAGCCCGGCGATCCGCTCGGAGGATGGCTGCATCCGTCCGGACGGTGAAGCGCTCGACAGGGTGGATGGCGTGGGCGAGGACCGCCCACAGCGTCAGCACCCCCATCGCCGCGAGCCAGAGCTTGCCGGTGACGCCCGATGCTGCGGGGGAGCGGAGGTGGTGCGCCGGACGGCCGCCGGCGCCGGCGTGAACGCCGCGCCGTCGACGGAACCGCGGCCGTGGCGTCGACCTCCAGCGCGGGCGGTCGTCGAGGGCGCGTCCACTCCGCGCTCCGGTGGTCACGACAACCCCTCCGCCGCCAGCCAGGCGGACGCGACGGCGGCGACGTCCTGATCTCCGACAGCGACCTGCGCCGTTGAGCGCGCGCAGGCCGTCAGTGGTGAGCCGCGGCGAGATCGTGTCGATGCGGGCAACGAGGTCTGGCCCGAAGTGGTCGACCACGTCGGTGCGCACGAGCGGGGTGACGTTCTCGGCGGGCTGCAGGTCGCGATCGTCGGCGAGCTCGACGAGGTCCCCGTCGATGAGCGGCGGGATCGGTGGTGAACAACAGGGCGACGTCCACGCCGCCGTTGGCGATCGCCTGGTGGGTGAGGGGCCCGCCGGCGTCGAGGGCCAGCACCTCGCGGAAGGACAGCCGGTAGACCCGTTCCAGGCCCGAGCAGGCAGAAGGGTCGGGACGCGCACTCGGGCGGGCCGGCGAAGGTCATCTCGGGGGCCACCTCGGCGAGGTCGCTCAGCGTTCGCAGGTCGCTCGCGCTCGGCCGTCTCGCGGGTGACGACGAAGGTGTTGGCGTCCTGCGCCGGCGAGGGGGCGAGCACGGTGATCCCCCGCTCGGCGAAGAGCCTCGCGAGCTGGTCGTTGGTGCCCGCGACGTCCGTCGGTGCCGACGTCGGAGGCGAGGCTCGAGAACTGGAGCGCACTCCCGGCGTACTCCGGCACCACCTCGACCAGACCGCCGGCGAGCGCCGGCAGCACGAACTCCCGGGGGCCGAGACCGAACGCACGCCGCACCTGGTAGCCGTCGCCCTCCAAGGCCTGGCTGTAGATCTCGGCCACCAGTTCGCTCTCGGCGAAGTCGAACGATCCGACGGTGATCGTGTCGTCGCGAAGGGTCGACGCCGCCTTCTACCGCGGCCGAATCGGCCGCGTCATCCGGCTCCGAACCGCACCCGACGACGACGCCACCGAGTGCAGCGAGGACGCAGAAAGCGATCGTTCGACGGCGACGCATCGTCCCGCTCCTCCCCGAGGGGTCCGTCGAAGGAGCCTTCCACATCGACCGCTGACCGTGGGGGGGGACGCCCGTGGGCAGCCGGCCCGCGCGCTCGACGATCGGGGCGTAAGGTCGCCTGGCGTCGACGACCACCCGGAGAGACGCCTGTGGCCCGCACCGCACAGCCGCAAGACGATCAGCTACGAACGCCGGACCCGCGACGCGATCAGCGTCGGCCTCGGTCTCGCCTTGCTCGGCGTCGGAATGCTGCTCGTACGTGACAGCAAGGTCTCGGGGACCGAGGAGTCCGTCTTCCGAGCCGTGAACGACCTGCCCGAGGCGCTCTACCCCGTGCTCTGGCCGTTCCAGCAGGCCGGGGCGCTGTTCATCGGGCCGCTCGTCGCCCTCGTCGCGCTGCTGCTGCGTCGCTACCGGCTGGCGTGGGCCGCGTTGGTGACCACGGTGCTCAAGCTGGTGCTCCGAGCGGGCCGTGAAGGGCGTGTCCACACGCGAACGGCCCGGGACCTCGATCGGCGAGCGACATCCACCTCCGTGGTGACGTCTCCGCCGCCGGCGAGAGCTTCGTGTCCGGGCACGCGGTGCTCATCGCAGCACTCGCCACCATCGTCTCGCCGTATCTCCACGGCCGGTGGAAGATCGTCCCGTGGGCGATCGCCGGGATGGTGCTCTTCGGGCGGGTGTACGTTGGGGCCCACAACCCGCTCGACGTCATCTGCGGCGCCGGGTTGGGACTGGCGATCGGCGGCGTCCTCAACCTCGCCTTCGGCGTGCCCGCTGCGTCCGGCACGCCGACACCGGACGAGCCCCAGGTGGCACCGACGCCGCACCCGTCCACCAGTCCCGAGTACGGCCTGACGGCGCGCTGTCCTTGAGCCCGAGAGGGGAATCGAACCCCTGACCTGCTCATTACGAGTGAGCCGCTCTGCCGACTGAGCTACCCGGGCGGGTGCAGACAGGCTAGAGGCCCGAGCGGCTCAGCCCCCTCGCCATTCAGCGGCAGCGGGTGTCGTTCTGGCGCCCTGTCGCCGGTCGTGAGCGGAGGATCAGGCGCCGGAAGGGGGCTCAGGGGTCGTCGAGGGCGCCGAGGTCGTCGGGGACGTCGACGGCGTACTCCTGCAGGACCTCCAGCGGCACGACCTCGAGGGTGACCTCGTTGGTGGCGGCCAGCACCACTGGCGCCGCGGCGCCGTCGTGGTGGGCCCGGAGCCAGTTGGCCGCGGTGACGCACCACCGGTCCCCCGGGTTCAGGCCCGGGAAGCCGTAGGCGAGCATCGGCGTGACCAGGTCGTTGCCGATCGAGCGCTGGTGCTCCAGGAACTCGGCGGTGACCGTGGCGCAGATGGTGTGGTACCCGACGTCGTCGGGGCCCCAGTCACAGCAGCCGTTGCGGTAGAAGCCGGTGACCGGGTCGTTCCCGCAGGGCTCGAGGTCGCCGCCGAGGACGTTGCGCTGGGCCACACCCCGAGTATGGCCCGGTCAGGCGAGGACGGTGACCTCGTCGCCGACGCTGACCCGGCCCGGCGTGACGACGTCGAGGTAGACGCCCAGGTGGTTGGCGTGCAGGGCCTCCAGCGCGGCGTACATCGGCGCTTGGCGATCGAGGCCCGGCTGGGCCCGCAGGGGCATGGCGCAGCGGACCGTGGGCTGACGGACGGCCAGCTCGGCGGTGCCGATCCGCAGCGTGGACCCCACCCACTCGTCCTCGGCGAAGGGCTCGAGGTCACCGTCGACGACCAGGTTGGGCCGGAAGCGGCGCACGTCCCAGTCCAGGTCATCGTGACTGTCGGCGGCCTCCCGGAGGGTCGACCGCGAGGCCAGGTGGGCCGCGGTCAGGTCGAGGAAGCTGCCCGGGGTCGTGGGGATCTCGACGTACTCCGCCTCGTCGTTGGGCGGATCGAAGGTCATCTCGTAGCTGACCTCGGTGTCGGCCGTCGCCTCGGCGAGGTGGACCTCCCGACCCAGCCAGGCCGACAGGGTCTTGTCCGTGTCGGGCGCCCCGAACGGGACCCGCTCGCCGTCGGGCAGGGTGATCGCCTCGTCGTCGGCCGAGGCCATGAGCAGGGCCGACCACCGCTTGGCGCTCATCAGGTGGCCCGTCGCCCCGTCGATCAGCGCCCAGCGCCGGTCGCCCTCGAAGCCGTCGGCCACGAGGTCCAGCGCCGCCTCGGACAGGCCCTGCATCGACTTCACGGGATACCGGAACAGGTCGGTCACGGTGATCACGCCTACGACGGTACGGCCTGGCGGCCCCCCCGTCCGCCGCCGGGTCCCCCAGGACGAT
>CAVVIF010000003.1:0-57318 GCA_963748285.1 uncultured Microthrixaceae bacterium | reverse complement strand
AAGCTGAGCTGACGTCGTCAGGCCCAGGACCCAAGGCCAAGCCTCTTACCCGGACCGTTGCTAGCCCAGGTTGGACTGCCGCGGGTAGATGTCCTCGGGGTCGGTCAGGACGTTGACCAGGTAGGGCACGCCGCTGGCGAAGGCTCGGTCGAGGGCGGGGCCGATGTCTTCGGGAGTCTCGACGATCTCGCCGGCGCCGCCTAGGGCGTTCACCACTTCGTCGTATCTCGTGCCGGGGGTGAGCTCGGCGGCGACGTCGTAGCCGTAGATGGCTTGCATGGGGTGCTTCTCGAGTCCCCAGATGCCGTTGTTGCCGACGACGATGACCACGGGCAGCTGGTGGCGGACCAGGGTGTCGACGTCCATCAGGCTGAAGCCGGCGGCGCCGTCGCCCATCATCACCACGACCTGCTTGTCGGGGCGGGCGATGCGGGCGGCGATGGCGTAGCCCATGCCGGTGCCGAGGCAGCCGTAGGGGCCGGGGTCCAGCCAGCAGCCGGGCTCGTAGGAGTCGATGTACTTGCCCGAGTACGACACGAAGTCCCCGCCGTCGTTGACGACCACGGCGTCCCGGTCGAGACGCCGGCCCACCTCGCCGTAGATGCGGGAGGGCTTGATGGGCACCGAGTCGGCGTCCATGGCGATGAGCCCGCCGGCGGTCGCCTTCATCTCGAGGTCCTTCAGGCGCTGGATCCACGGCTCGTGATCGGTGGTCGGCCAGCGGCCGACGGCCCAATGGCGGAGGACGGCCTGGATGTTGCCGGCGATCGACGCCACGGTGTCGGCGTGGCCGGCCTTCAGCGACGGGTCGTCGACCACATGGACGACTTGGGCGTCGCCGAACCTGCCGAAGGAGAGGCGGAAGTCCAGCGGCGTGCCCACGACGACGACCAGGTCGGCCTCGGTCTTGAGCAGGCCCCGGGTCCCGCTGAAGGCCAGCTCGTGGTCGGCGGGCAGGCACCCCCGGCCCAGGCCATTCATCCACACCGGCAACCGCAGGCGCTCGGCCGCCTCCCGCAGCTCCTCCCACGCCCCGCCCCAGTAGACGTCGGAGCCGGCGATCAGCGCCGGGCGCTCAGCGGCGGCGATGAGGGCGCCGACCCGGTCCAGCTCCTCGGGGTCGACCTCGTCGTGGACGTGGACGACCTTGCCGACCGGCATGGGCGACGCACCGTCGGCGAAGATCACATCGAGGGGGAAGTCGGCGAACACGGGGCCCCGGTGCGGCGCCTGGGCCAGCTCGGTCAGGCCGACGATGTCGGCCACGATCGTGTTCGGGTCGGTGATCGTCATGGCCTTCTTGGTGATCGGCGCCAGGACGGGCACGTGGTCGAACTCCTGCAGCGACCCCGCGCCCCACCGGTCCTGCGGGGCCCGGCCGCCGAGCACGATCAGCGGTGAACCGTTGAAGTGCGCTGTGGTCACCGCCGAGATCCCGTTGGTGACGCCCGGACCGGCGGTCAGCACGGCCACGCCGGGGCGGCGGGTCAGCTTGGCCATGCCCTCGGCGGCGAAGGTGGCCGTCTGCTCGTGGCGGACGTCGACGATGCGCACGCCCTGCTTCACGGCGGCGTCGTACAGCGGGAACACGTGGCCGCCCGAGAGCGTGAACAGCTCCTGGACGCCGAAGGGGGTGAGCGCGGCGAGGGCCAGCTCGCCGCCGTGGCCGGTCATGGTCATCTCCGGACACTACGGCGGAGCCCGCCGACCTCCGGTCCCGGGAGCCTCAGCCGTAAGCTGGGGGGTTCCCGGGCAGGTGGAGATCGATTGAAGAACCGGTGGGTCGTCCTCGTCCTGAGGATCGTGCTGAGCGCGGCCATGCTGGCCGTCCTCCTCTGGCGCGTCCCGGACTTCGAGCCCAGCGAGCTGGTCCCGGACTGGGAGCCGATGTCCGCGGTCTGGATGATCCTGGCCATCGGCCTGACCATGGGCAGCATCGTCCTGTCGGCGGTCCGCTGGGCCCAGGTGCTGCACGCCCTCGACCTGTTCGTGCCCCTCAAGAAGCTGACCTCGCACTACTTCGCCGGCCAGTTCGTCTCCAACGTGTTGCCGACCACCATCGGCGGCGACGTGCTGCGCATCGCCCGGGTCTCCCGGGACCTCGGCGGCCACCGGCCCGAGTCGGTCGCCTCGGTCGTCATCGAGCGGCTGACCGGCTGGCTCGTCCTGCCCGTCATCTCGGTCATCGGCCTGGTCGTCAACCGGGGCCTGCTGCCCGACCACGGCGCCGCCACCGCCGCCCTCGTCATCAACACGCTGGCCCTCGTCGGCCTGATCGGCGTGCTCTACCTCGCCTCCCACCAGAAGATCCTCGGCCGTTTCCGGGACAGGGAGAACTGGCTGCAGTTCCTGGGCTCGGTCCACTTCGGCGTCACCAACCTGCGCAAGCACCCCGCCGACGCCCGGAAACTCGTCGCCGCCGCCTTCGCCTTCCAGGGCACGCTGGTGCTGGCGGCCTTCTGCGCCGCCCGAGTCGTGGGCATCGACGAGGCCGGAATCACCGCGATGATGGCGTTCATCCCCGTGGTCCTGATGGTGCAGGTGCTGCCCATCGGCATCTCCGGCCTCGGCGTCCGGGAGACCGCCCTGGTCCTCTTCTTCCACCCCCTCGGGGTCGACAACACCCAGGCCATCGCCCTCGGCCTGGCCCTCTACTTCCTCAACCTCACCGCCAGCCTCGTCGGCGCCCCGGCCTTCGCCTTCGGCGGGCCCAAGCACGACGCCAAGGCCAAAGCCGACGGCGACGCCGACCACGCGGTCGATCGGGACGGCGACCCCGGCACCGAGCCCAGGCGGTGCCGGCGGCATGAGCGACCACGGGACGGTCGACGACCGCGATCAGCGGAAGCTCGACCTGACCGAGGCCGAAGCCGTCGAGACGGCCGAGCAGACCGCCCACGGCGCCAGGGACGACGTCACCAACACCCGCCTGCACTGGTGGGTCGAGATCCTCGTCCTGCTGGCGCTCTACATCATCTACAGCGGGATCCGGAACAAGTTCGGCTCGGCCACGGTCAGCCCCGACCACGCCTTCACCAACGCCCGGCGGGTCATCACCCTCGAGCGCAACCTCGGCCTCTACGTCGAGGAGAGCATCCAGGACGTCTTCCTCGGCCACCGCTTCTTCCTCCAGTTCTGGAACGTCTTCTACGGGACGTTCCACTTCTGGATCACCGGCTACGCCCTCATCTACCTCTTCCGCAAGCAGCCCGCCCGCTACTCGCTGTGGCGCAACACGATCATCTTCGCCACGCTCCTGGCCCTCATCGGCTTCTCGTGGTTCCCCCTCATGCCGCCCCGCCTGCTGGACAGCTGCGGCGAGTTCGGGGCCTGCGCCAGCTACGGCTTCGTCGACACCCTCGCCAGCTACGGCGGGCTCTGGTCCTTCGACAGCGGCGCCATGGAGCAGATCTCCAACCAGTACGCGGCCATGCCCAGCCTGCACTTCGCCTGGGCGCTGTGGACCTTCCTCGTCCTCTACCCGCACATGAAGCACCGGTGGTCGAAGGTCCTCATCGCCGTCTACCCGTGGATGACCCTGTTCGCCATCATCGTCACGGCCAACCACTACTGGCTCGACGCCATCGGCGGGGCCGCGGCCCTCGCCGGCGGGTATCGCCATCGCCTGGATGCTGCGGGAGATCTTCCGCCGCCTCCGTCATCCCTCGCGACGTGACCCCCGCCACGGCCTGAGGTGACACAGGAGAAGCGGGTCGCGCTCGGCGCGGGCGTGGTGCTGGTCGTCACGGGCGTGCTGGCGGACCAGCGGACGCCCTGGTCGCTCGAGCGGAGCGTGGGCCAGTGGCTCTACGACCTGCCCGACTGGCTGGAGACCCCCTTCGAGCTGATCCAGCAGACGGGGACGTTGCTGGCCATCGTCCTCGTGGCCGCCGGCCTGGTCGTGACCGGCCGCTACCGGGCGGCCGGGGCCGCGTTCGTCGCCGGGGCCGGCGGCCTGGCTGGCCTCCTCCGGGCTGAAGGAGATCGTCGAACGACCCCGGCCCCGCCTGGCCAGCCTCGGGCGCGTCCCCCGGGAGGTGGCCGACAGCTTCTCCTGGCCCTCGTCCCACGCCGCCATCGCTGCCGCCCTGGCCACCGTGCTCCTGCTGACGGTCGCCCGGGGGCGGGCCGGGCGGGGGCTGGTCATCGCCGTCGCCGTCCTGGTGGCCACTGCCCGGGTCTACCTGGGCGCCCACTGGGGCCTGGACGTCCTCGGCGGCGCCGCCCTCGGCGTGCTGGCCGGCTACGTGGCCGTCCTGGTCATCAAGCCCGAGTGACGACCACCCCGTTCTGGTCATCCTCGCTTGTGCTGAGGAACAAGCCGGAGCAACCAGAACGATGAATATCCGGGTCGGCACGTTCAACATCCGGAACGGGCTGGCGTGGGACGGGTGGAACTCGTGGCTGTTCCGGCGGGGCGCCACGGCGGCCGTGCTGCGGGGGCTCGAGGCCGACGTGGTCGGGCTGCAGGAGGCCTTCGGGTTCCAGGCCCGCTCGTTGCAGGACCGCTGCCCGGGCTACGGCTTCACCGGGTCGGGCCGCTCGCCCTGGAGGTGCGGCGAGCGGTGCAGCGTCGCGTTCCGGCGAGGCGACCTGACCCTGGTCAGCAGTGAGACCCGCTGGTACGGGTCGACACCGACCACGCCGGGCACGAAGCTGCCCGACGCGTCGTTCCCCCGCATCGCCACGATCGTGCGCCTGCGCCAGACCGGCGGCGGGCCGCAGTTCACCGTCGCCAACACCCACCTCGACGAGCACCACGAGCGCAACCGGGTGGCCGCCGCCGAGCAGCTCCTGACCTGGCTGGACGACGGCCCCACCGTCGTCGTCGGCGACCTCAACGCCGTGCCCGACAGCCCCGTCGTCGCCGCCCTGGTGGCCGGCGGCCTGGCCAACGCCGTACCCGACGACGCCCCCGGCACCAACCACGCCTTCACCGGCCGCACCGACGGCCGCCGCATCGACCACATCCTCGTGTCCCGCCACTGGACCGTGACCGGCGCCCGGGTCGACACCACCCGCCCCGGCGGCCGCCTCCCCAGCGACCACTGGCCCGTCGTCGCCGACCTGGTCCTCGCCCCCTGACCCGTCTTGTCCGCTTCTTGCGTCGATTCGTTGCGGTGGGCGCAACAGATCGGCGCAGTTTCGGGGAGGGCCGGCTCGCCCCGACGACGGGCGGCGCGACCCAACGCCGCCGTCTTTGCCTCGGTTCTCCCCAGCCCAAGAGACGAGAGTCCCGGGAAGGGGTGGGCGCCTACGTCGGCTCTTCCTGGGCGCGGTACGGTTCCTTCGCAGCCATGCTCGAGCAGATCCACTCACCGGCCGACCTGAAGGGCCTGTCCACCGACGAGCTCACGGACCTCGCCCAGGAGATCCGGGAGTTCGTGGTCGCCGCCGTCGACGACGCCGGCAGCGGGCACCTCGGCTCCAACCTGGGCGCCGTCGAGCTGACGATCGCCCTGCACCGGGTCTTCGACTCGCCCGAGGACATCATCCTCTGGGACACCGGCCACCAGGCCTACGTCCACAAGATCCTCACCGGCCGCCAGAGCCAGTTCAGCGAGCTGCGCAAGGCGGGTGGCCTGTCGGGCTACCCGTCCCGGGAAGAGTCGGATCACGACTGGATCGAGAACAGCCACGCCTCGACCGTCCTGTCCTACGCCCACGGCCTGGCCGTGGCCCAGGAGAGCGCGCTGGGCGACGGCCGACGGGTCATCGCCGTGATCGGCGACGGCTCCATGACCGGCGGGCATGGCCTTCGAGGGCCTCAACAACTTCGGCCACAGCGGCCGCAACGCCATCATCATCCTCAACGACAACGGCCGGTCCTACGCCCCCACGATCTCCCGGCTGGGCGAGAGCCTGGCCCGCCTCCGGCTCAACCCGACCTGGCTGCGCCAGCAGGAGCGCCTCGAGCGCACCATCCAGAAGCTGCCCGCCGGCGAGCGCCTGGCCCGGGGCCTCGACGCCACCAAGGCCGCCGTGCGCGAGATGTGGGAGCCGCCGGCCTTCTTCGAGCAGCTGGGCGTCCGCTACACCGGCCCCTTCGACGGCCACGACATCGAGGGCGTCGAGCGGGCCCTGCGCAACGCCGCCGAGCTGGACGGCCCCGTCGTCGTCCACGTCCTCACCCAGAAGGGCAAGGGCCACGCCCCCGCCGAGCAGGACACCATCAAGCACCTGCACGACATCGGCGGCGTGAAGCCGGGGTCGTACACCGCGGCGTTCACCGAGGCCATCATCAAGGAGGGCGAGGAGCGCCCCGAGCTGGTGGCCATCACCGCCGCCATGCCCGACTCCACCGGCCTGCTCCCCTTCGACGAGCGCTTCCCCGGCCGTTGCTTCGACGTCGGCATCGCCGAGCAGCACGCCGTCACCTCCGCCGCCGGCATGGCCATGGGCGGACTGCGCCCGGTGTTCGCCGTCTACTCGACGTTCCTGACCCGGGCCATCGACCAGACCTTCTACGACGTCGGCCTGCACCGCCAGCCCGTCGTCTTCTGCCTGGACCGGGCCGGGGTCACCGGCGACGACGGCCCTTCGCACCACGGCGTCCTCGACATGGTGCTGCTGCGCAAGGTGCCGGGCATGACCATCTTCGCCCCGTCCTCCTACCAGGAGCTCGGGCGTCATGCTCCACGACGCCCTCGACCTGTGCGCCGGTCCCGCCGCCATCCGCTGGCCCAAGACCGCGGCCCCCAGCGTCGGCCCCGACGAGGTCGGCTCCGGCCTGAACGCCCGCCTCGTGCGCCGGGGCACCGACGCCTGCATCATCGGCATCGGCAAGATGCTGGCCGCCGCCACCGAGGCCGCCGAGGCCCTCGAGGCCGAGGGTGTCTCGGTCACCGTCTGGGACCCCCGGGTGGTCAAGCCCTTCGACGAGGCGATGATCGCCGACGCCCTCGAGCACCCCGTCGTCGTCACCGTCGAGGACGGCCTGGCCGACGGCGGCGTGGGCTCGGCGTTCGCCGACGAGCTGCGCCGACGCTCCGACGGCGGCGGCCCCAAGATCGCCGTGCTGGGGGTGCCCGACCGGTACATCCCCCACGCCAAGCCCGACGTCATCCTGGCCCAGCTCGGCCTCGACGGCGCCGGCATCGCCGGCACCGTCCGCGACCTCCGGGACTGACGGTTCCCGGCCCGACCCGGGCCGGTCGAGCAGGAAATCTGGTGCCGCGCTGGATGACATATGTCACACCGGTGTACGGTTTGCCTTCTCGGGCGGACGCAGTCCACCGGGGCGACACCAGGGGGGATAGGCCCGGGGTCTTGCTGGGAGACCGGCGAGTCCCCGGGCCTCGTCGCGTAACGGCGGCGCTCAGGTTCGGGACCGCGCCGGTCGACAAGCGAGTCCGTGCGGCGGAACACCACGGGGTCGAGCATGCGCAGGTTGACGGCGGGGTTCCTCATGGTGCTGCTCGTCGCCGCACTCGGCGCCAGCGAGGCGCAGGCTGCGCCGGTGGTGGCGGCAACGGGCCCCGCTTCGTCCAGGGCCCGGTGCAGGTCCGCGGCTCCGACCCCTACCGGCTCGACGGGAGCGACAACGACGGGATCGACTGCGAGGGCCAGGAATCGAGTCGCCCGTCGTAGGGCAGACTGGGCCCATGGCCAGCACCGAGGTCGACGAGTACCTGGCTGAGGTCGACGAGCCCGGCCACAGCACGCTCCAAGGGTTGCGGACGGTGCTGCAGCGGCTGCTCCCCGACGCCGAAGAGGGCCTCGCTTACGGGGCCCCGGCCTATCGGGTGGACGGCAAGGTCATCGCCGGGTTCTCGGCGTCGGCCAAGCACCTGTCGTACCTGCCCCACAGCGGCGACGTCCTGGCCGGGCTCGGCGATGCCGTCGCCGGCTACGCGACCTCGAAGGGGGCACTGCGGTTCCCGCTGGACGAGCCCCTGCCCGAGGCGCTCGTCGCCCAGCTGGTGGCGGCCCGTCAGGCCGAGCTCAGGTGAAGTAGGGGTTCTCGCCGGCGTCGTGGTCGGTGCCGTCGATGATCTCGACGACCTCGGGGATGGCCTCCTTGATGGCGGCCTCGATCCCCTCGCGCAGGGTGATGGCGCTGACGGCGCAGCCCTGGCAGCCGCCGCCCATGGTGACGATGGCGGCCACGCCCTCTTCCCGGTCCTCGATGCGCTCCAGCACGGCGAAGCCGCCGTGGGAGGCGAGGGCGGGATTGATCGACTGCTCGAGGAGCTGGCGGATCTTCTCCTCCGTGGTGCCCGAGAGCTCGATGTCCTCGCCGGCCAGCGGGTTGGGCCGGTTGGGGTTGCGCAGGACGAGGCCCTGCTGGTCGCCGCTGGGCAGGTCCAGCGTGGCGCCCATCAGCTTGGACACGGAGGCGGCGGGCACGATCACGGGCAGGTCGCCGACGGTGGCCACCGAGTCACCCTCGACGGCCTCCTCGAGGGTGGCGAAGGCCAGGTCGTAGAGGTAGTCCACGCCCTGGGTGCCGACCACCTCGATGCGCAGGCACAGGTCGTCGCCGTCGTCCTCCTTGGCCTTCAGCTCCAGGATCTGGGCGAGGGCGTCGTCGGTGACGGTGATCACCGGCTCGGTGCGGAGGTCCTCGGGAACGTCGATGCTCACTGGTCGGGTCACCTCGATGGAGATTTCACGGGCTTGACCGGGTAAAGCCTACCGGCCCCCCTCGTCGGCTGACAGGGGCAGCTCCACGATCGTTCGCGGCCAGAGCGGTCAGGGGTGGCGGCCGATGAAGGCGATGAGCTTGGTCTGCTCGTCGGCGTCGTCGGGGACAGGGACCCTGGGGCCGTAGTGGCCGCTCTGGCGGAGCATCTCGTCCATGGGCTCCATGCCGACGAGGAGGTCGTGGACCTCGTCGGGGTCGAGGCGCTCGTCCTGGCCGGTGGCCCGGGCCAGGTCCCATGTGTGCATGAAGACGTCGTTGGTGGCCAGCATGTCGACGGCGGCGGCGAAGGTCATCGAGCCGGGCGGCAGGTCCCGGACCTCGTCGGCCACGGCCGGGTCGTCGAGGGCGGCCTGGAACGTGTCCCGCATCGCGGCCCAGGCGCCGGCCGGGTCCTCGTCCGCCGACGGCGGGTCGCCTCCGTCCAGGCCCCATGCCCCGTAGAACAGGCTCGGCATCCACTCCACGAGGTGGCGCACGACGTCCCGGGCCACCCAGCCCTCGACCGGGGCCGGCGAGTCCCAGGCCCCCTCCGGCACCCCGTCGACCTTGGCCGTGAACTCGGCCGCCACCCGCCGGAACCGCTGGGACTGCTCGCTCATGGGCTCCTCCTCGTGAACATCCTGCTGGATCGACCGGTCGGTCACCGGAAACTCATCGCCCGAGATCGTTCGGGTCCAAACGGTTAGCCTCGCGGCATGCGAGCCCTCGTGGTGCAGCACGACGCCTACTCCCTCCCGGGCCTCGTGGGCGAGCGCCTCGAGCACCACGGCGTGGTCCTCGAGCCCCTGACGGTCGTGACCGACATCACCGACCCGGTGTCCGCCGTCGAGTTCCCCGATCCCCGGGCCTATGCCATGGTCCTCGCCATGGGCTCGCCCTGGTCGGTCTACGACACCGACACCATCGGCTCCTGGATCGGCCGGGAGCTGGCCATGCTGCGCACGGCCGTCGACGCCGACGTACCGATCTTCGGCATCTGCTTCGGCGGCCAGGCACTGGCGGCCACGTTGGGGGCGACCGTCGAGCGATCGGCCCACCCCGAGATCGGCTGGTACCAGGTCGAGTCCCAGGTCGAGGCCGTCGCCGAGGGCCCCTGGTTCCAGTGGCACTTCGACCGCTTCGAGCTGCCCGACGGCGCCACCCCTCTCGCCCACGGCGCGCTGGGCGTGCAGGCCTACCGGATCGGCCGGAACCTCGGCACCCAGTTCCACCCCGAGATCACCGCTGACGTCCTCGAGACCTGGCTGGACGTGGCCGAACGGGCGACCCTCACCGACATCGGCGTCGACCCCGACGCCCTGCTCGCCGACACCAAGGACCGCCAGGAGCAGGCCCGCCCCCACACCGACGCCCTCGTCGACCACTTCCTCACCGACATCGCCCACCTGATCTGACCCTCGACCCTCGTTCTGGGCCCCACCACCCGCGGTGGGCCCCGGGTCGTGGGGCCCAGAACCGGGGTCAGCCCGTCCAACCCGCTTCGGGCCGGGGGAACCAGACGTGGACCTGGCCGGTGCCGGCGCTGGCCTCGTAGTCGGAATACGGGATGCCGGGCGCGGTGCAGGCCCGACCGCCGAGCGCCCCGACCAGCATCAGGTAGTGACCGAAGAAGGCCTCGGGGGCGAACTGCCGGTAGCCCTCGTAGCCGTCGATGACCGAGGCGTGGTCGCCTGCCGCCCAGTGGGTCAGGATCGCGCCGTCGGCGGCCCGGGCCTCGGGGGTGCGGATGTGCTCGGGGCCGAAGCCCTCGTGGTCCCGGAACTGGCTCAGGGGCCAGAAGCGGTGACTCATCCCGCCCGAGCCGAGGAGCACCACCCGCCGGTCGATGCCGGTCACGGCCTCGGCCAGCACCTCGCCGAACCGGAGGAAGTCGTCCCGCTCCGCGGTCTGGCAGACGCCGGCTGACACCCACTGCTCGTCCCCCTGGAGGTGGTGCAGCAGGTTGACCGTGGCGTAGTGGATCGGCAGGTGGGGGTCGTCGGTCGCCAGCACCCAGGTGTCGTCCCGAGGTTCGGCGACCGCGGCCACCGCCCGGGCCAGCTCGGGGTCACCGGGGGCGTCGTAGGCCACACCGGTGATCACCGTCGGCAGCTCCTCGGAGGTGAAGGTCCCCGTCCGGCGCCGGTGGGCGGTGAGGATGTGCTCCTGGGTGGTGAACCAGTGGGTGTCGAACACGACGACGGTGTCGGCTCCCAACTCGTCGAACACCTCGGTCCGGAGGCGCTCGAGCCCGGCGACCAGGGTGGTGTCCCGTCCGCCGTTCAGCGCCTGGCGCCGGCCGGCGTCGACCATGATCGGAGGCACGTGGGCCACGACCCCCGCCCCGACGATCTCGCCCATGTCACCTCCCTGAGATTGTTTGGCACCAAACTACCCGAGCGTCGGCGGGTCCGCGGCGAGGTCGTCGAGCACCCGCTCGACGTCGGCCGCGCTGGGTGCGGGGGTGGACGAAGCAGAGGCGCAGCACCGGCTCGCCCTGCCAGCGCGTCGGCAGCACCAACCAGGTCCCGGCCTTGGCGTGTCGGGTCGACCATTGGGCGTAGTCGTCGGCGTCCCAACCCCGGCGGCGGAGGAGCAGAACGCTCAGGTCGGGCTCCAGGACGAGCTCCAGCTCGGGCCGGGCCCGGATGGACGCCGCCACCTCGTGGGTCAGTGTCAGGCAGGACTCGATCGCGTCGCGGTAGGCGGCGGCGCCGTGCACGGCGAGCGAGAACCAGAACGGCAGGCCCCGGGCCCGGCGGGTGAGGTGCACGGCGTAGTCCGACGGGTTCCAGGCCTGCCGGTCGACGGCGTCGAGGTAGTCGGCGTGCTGGGAGTGCACGGCCGCCGCCCGGGCGGGGTCCCGGTAGAGCAGGGCTGCGCAGTCGTAGTTGGCGAACAACCACTTGTGGGGGTCGACGACCAGGGAGTCGGCCCGCTCGATGCCCGCCAGCCGGGGGCGGGCCGACGGTGCGGCCAGAGCGGCGCCGCCGTAGGCCCCGTCGACGTGCAGCCACAGGCCGTTGGCGGCGCAGACCTCGGCCACGCCCTCCAGGTCGTCGATCACCCCCGCGTTGGTCGTGCCCGCCGACGCCACGACGGCGAACACTCCGGTCTCCCGGTCGACGGCGGCCGCCAGGTTCGGTCCGGTCAGGCGGCCCCGCTCGTCGGCCGGGACCTCCAGCACCTCGACGTCGAGCACCCGTGCTGCCGACCGGACCGAGGCGTGGGCCTCGCTCGTCGCCGCCAGGCGCCAGCCTCCGGCCGGACGGGGGCCGGCGGGGCCCCGGGCCGCGGCCAGCGCCGACAACGTGCCGACCGTGGCCCCGGGCACGAAGCACCCGCCGGCCTCCTCAGGAAGGCCGGCCAGGTCCCGCAGCCACTCCAGGGCCTGGTTCTCGGCGTAGATCGCCCCGGCGCCCGCCTCCCAGACGCCGCCGAAGATGGACGACACGCTCACCGCCACGTCCATCAGCCGCGCCGCTTCGGTCGGCGCGGTCGGGATGTAGGCCAGGTTGAGGGGGTGGTCCTGGGCCCGCGTGGCCGGCGCCAGCACCTCGGTGAAGACCCGGAACGCCTCGTCGAAGCCGAGTCCCTCCTCGGTCACCGTCTCGCCCGCCGCCTCGTCCAGCTCGTCCCGGGACCGGGCGCCGGTGAAGGGGCTCGGGTCCCTCCGCAGGCGGTCCTCGGCCCACGCCAGCACCTGGTGCGCCAGATCCTCCTCGTAGGTCCAGGGGTCGGTCACGCTCAGGTCACACGGGTGCCCCGGGCGCCGGCGTCGATCTCCTCCACCGTGCGCAGCACCTGACGCAGGCCGGCGGCCAGGGCGTCGGCCTGGACGTCGTCGAGGTCCTGGGTGACCAGCGCCTCGTGCCGGTTGAAGGCGGGCATGACCGTCTCGATGACCCGGCGGCCCTCGTCGGTGGCGGCCACGACGACGCGGCGCTTGTCGGACTCGTGGGCCCGACGCTGGGCCAGGCCCTTGCGCTCCAGGGTCTTGAGGACGCCGGTCAGGGTGCCGGTGGTGATGCCGGCCTCGTCGGCCAGCTGGTGGGCCTCCTGATCGCCCCAGACCCGGAGGACGAAGAGGACCACGAAGGCGCTCCAGGACAGGGCGTGCTCGTCCAGGACCGAGCGCTCCATGTGGTTCCGCACCGCCGTCGCCGTCCGGAAGATGTTCGAGACGGCCGCCAGCGCCCGGAAGTCGAGGTCGAGGCCACCGAGCTCGGCCCGGACATCGGCTTCGGCGCGGACCAGCTCCCCGTCGTCGTCGCTGGCAAAGGCACGAGGCATCGAGTGGCCGTGTCCCCCGGTCGGTCGTCTGGGCGCGATCGTTCGGCTCCAAACGATCCTCGCTAGTGTTGCCCGGCACCGACGGACTCGCAAGCGAAGGGGGATGATGGGTCGCACCACCAGCGTCGCCGGGGTCGATGTCGACCTCGACCACTGGATCGGTGGGCGGCGCGTCGCCTCGGCCGCCACCTTCACCGACATCTCGCCCATCGACGAGAGCGCGCTGGGGGAGGTCGCACGCGGTGGGGCCGCGGAGGCCGACGCCGC
This sequence comes from uncultured Microthrixaceae bacterium, assembly GCA_963748285.1. Lineage (GTDB taxonomy): Bacteria > Actinomycetota > Acidimicrobiia > Acidimicrobiales > DATDAH01 > DATDAH01. The sequence goes on along the minus strand of CAVVIF010000003.1, from coordinate 44,132 downwards.
CGTGGCCGCCGCCGCCGACGCCTTCGCCGGCTGGCGGGACACCAGCCCGGCGGACCGGGCCGCCGTCCTGCACCGCATCGCCGACGGCGTCGAGGCCCGGCTCGAGGAGCTGGCCATCGTCGAGACCACCGACAACGGTGCCCTGCTGCGCTCCCACCGACGGGGGGTCATGCCCCGGGTGGCCCACAACTTCCGCTTCTTCGCCGACTGGCTGACCCGGCTCGGCCACCCCGACTTCGAGACCCGGGGTCACACCAACCACGTCACCTGGGACCCCTCCGGCGTGGCCGTGCTCATCACCCCGTGGAACGCGCCGCTGATGCTGGCCACGTGGAAGGTGGCACCGGCGTTGGCCGCCGGGTGCCCCGTGGTGCTCAAGCCCGCGGAGTGGAGCCCCCTGACCGCCTCGCTCCTGGCCGACATCGCCGCCGACGCGGGCCTGCCCCGCGGTGTGCTCAACGTCGTCCAGGGCATCGGCGAGGAGGCCGGCGACGCCCTCATCCGACACCCCGGCGTGAGCCGCATCAGCTTCACCGGCTCGGTACCGACCGGCCGGATCGTGGCCGCCGCGGCCGGCCAGAACCTGACGCCGGTCAGCCTGGAGCTCGGCGGCAAGTCCCCGATGCTGGTCTTCGCCGACGCCGACCTGGACGCCGCGGTCGCCCAGGCCGTCGAGCAGTACGACAACGCCGGACAGGTCTGCCTGGCCGGGACCCGTCTCCTGGTCGAGGCGCCGGTGCGGGACGAGTTCCTGGCCCGCTTCGTCGAGCGGGCCGGTGCGATCCAGCAGGGTGACCCCCGGGACGAGGCCACCGACATCGGCCCCCAGATCAGCCGGGAGCACTTCGAACGGGTCGACGGCTTCGTCCAGCGAGCCAAGGCGTCCGGCCTCGAGCCCGCCATCGGGGGCGGGCCGAACGAGGACCTCGGCGGCCTCTACTACCGGCCCACCCTGTTCACCGACCCCGCCCCGGGCAGCGAGATCGTGACCGACGAGGTCTTCGGGCCGGTCCTCACCCTCCAGTCCTTCGCCGACGAGGACGAGGGCGTCGCCATGGCCAACGACAGCGAGTTCGGGCTGGCGGGCATCGTCTACACCGGGGACACCGAGCGGGCCGAGCGGGTGTCGAGCCGTCTGGTGGCGGGCACCGTCTGGGTCAACTGCTTCTTCGTCCGGGACCTGCAGGCCCCCTTCGGCGGCTCCCGCAGCTCCGGTGTGGGCCGGGAGGGCGGGACGTGGAGCTTCGACTTCTACGCGGACGTCAAGAACACCGTGACCAGCCCGGAGCACTGGGCTTCGTGAGCGAGCCGCTCCGGGCGGAGGTCGTGGGCTCGCTCCTGCGCCCGCCCGCGCTGCGGGACGCCGTCGACCACTTCTACGGCGAGGGCCACCACGCCGTGCTGCCCGAGGAGCGAGCCGCCGACCGCTCCGAGCTGGAGCGAATCGAGGACGAGGCGATCCGGGAGGCGGTGCAGCGGCAGGTCGACCTCGGTCTCGACGTGGTCACCGACGGCGAGTTCCGACGCTGGATGTTCCTCAACTCGTTCTGGGACGCCGTCGAGGGCTTCAGCACCGACCGCAACCCGGTGGAGTTCCGGGCCGATGACGGCTCGGTCATCACCTGGAACGTGCAGCGCATCGAGGACCGCCTTCGACCCGTTGACAGTCCGGCGGCCCGGGAGGCGGGGTTCCTCGCCGAGGTGACCGACCACCCGTTCAAGATCACCTTCCCGGCGGCATCGCTGTTCGCCCTGCCCTTCACCTTCAAGCCCGGCGTGAACGACCACGCCTACCGGGACCTCGACGAGCTGGTCGACCACTGCGTCGAGATCGAGCGGGGCCTGGTGGCCGACGCCGTGGCCGCCGGCGCCCGCTACATCCAGTTCGACTTCCCCGCCTACCCCTATTTCTGTGACCCGCGTTGGATCGCCGCCTTGGACGAAGAGGGCTGGTCCGTCGAGCGGGCCCTGGAAGTGGCGGTGCGGGCGGACCGGGCCGTGCTCGAGGGCCTACCCGACCACGTGACGACGGCGATGCACGTCTGCCGGGGCAACAACCAGAGCCGCTACGTCTGCGAGGGTCCGCTGGACCCCGTCGCCGACACCCTGTTCGGCCTGCCCTACGACGTGCTGCTGGTCGAGTGGGAGGATCCCGAACGCATGGGTGACTTCTCGGCCCTCCGGGCGCTGCCCGCCGACGGCCCGACGGTCGTGCTCGGCCTCATCACCTCGAAGCGACCCGGCCTCGAGCCCGACGACGCCGTCGTGGCCCGGATCGAGGAGGCGGCTCAGTACGTCGATCTCGACCGCCTTGCCCTGTCCACCCAGTGCGGCTTCGCCTCCACCCTCCCCGGCAACGAGGTCACCCCCGACGAGCAGTGGGCCAAGCTGGCCCAGGTCGCCCGCATCGCCGAGCGCGTCTGGTCATGACCTCCCACCACCCCCGTTCCGGGTGCGGGATCGTGCGGCCCGTTGCCCGGCATCGCACCCAGAACCGATGAGGGGCGCGGTCGACGTCGACGGGGGGCCGGTGGCGTGGCGGGAGGCGGGGGACGGGCCTGTCGTCGTCCTGCTGCACGGGCTGGGCGGGTCGCGGACGGCGTGGGAGCCGCAGATCGAGGCTTTGACCGGCGACTTCCGGTGCGTGGCGTGGGACCTCCCCGGGTACGGGGCCTCGCCGCCGCTGGACGGGCCGCTGACGTTCCCCGCGCTGGCCGACGCCGTGGCCGGCCTGCTGGACACGCTCGACGTCGAACGGGCGCCGCTGGTCGGTCTGTCCCTCGGCGGGATGGTGGCCCTGCACACCGCGCTGGCCCACCCCGACCGGGTCGCCGGCCTCGCCCTCCTCGACACCAGCCCCGCCTTCGGGATCGACGGGACCGATCCCGACGAATGGCGGGCCGCTCGCCTCGCCCCCCTCGACGCCGGCCTGACGCCCGCCGACTTCGCCGAAGACGTGCTGCGGTCGGTCGCCGGCCGCGGCTTCGGCGGCGAGGGCCTCGGGCACGCCGTCGCCGCCATGGCCCGCATCTCCACCGAGGGGCTGCGGGCGGTCATCGAGCTGCTGCCGACCCACGACGTCCGGGACCGACTCGGTGAGATCTCGGCGCCGACCCTCGTCGTCGTCGGCGAGGACGACGACGAGACCCCCCTCGCCTACAGCGAGGCGCTGGCCGCCGGCATCCCCGGCGCCCGCCTCGAGATCGTGACCGGGGCGGGCCACCTGACCAACCTCGAACAGGCCGATGCGGTGAACCGGCTCCTGACCGGCTTCCTGCCCACTACGTTCCCCTCGCTGGAGGCGACATGACCGATCACGACCGCATCCGGGTCCTCTGGCCCGACCACCTCGGCCTGGCCCGGGGCAAGTACCTGCCCGCCCGGCTGGCCGAGCACGGGACGAACCACTGCACCGCGGTGTTCGCCCTGGGGTACGACCGCAGCATGGTCCCGGCGCCGGGGTCGGGGATGCTCGAGGGCTTCCCCGACCTGCACGCCAGCTTCGACCTGGCCGACACCCGGCCCGGTTGGGAGGACCGAACCCGGGTCGTCGTGGCCGACATCACCAAAGACGGCGAGGAGATGGCGATCTCCCCTCGTCGGGCCCTGAAGCAGGCCATCGCCGAGTGGGAGGCGCTGGGCTACCGAGCCCAGGTCGGCATCGAGCTGGAGACCTTCCTGTTCCAGCCCGACGGGAAGGGCGGCTGGGAGCCTTTGGACACGCCGGGGGGCTACGTCTACGGCACCGGGATCTGCGTCGATCCCCTCGGGGTCATCGACGACATCATGCGAGCCGCGGACGCGGCCGAGCTGCCCGTCGAGTCCATCAACAGCGAGTACGACATCCCGCAGTTCGAGCTCACCCTCGAGTACCGGGACGCGCTGGCCGCGGTCGACGACGCCTTCCTGTTCAAGGTCCTGGCCCGGGAGGTGGCCCACCGTCACGGGCTGCTGGCCACGTTCCTGGGCAAGCCGCTCGGCGACCGGGGCGGCAACGGCACCCACATCAACCTCAGCCTCGTCGGCGGCGGCGAGAACGCCTTCGGCGACGACGACGCCGACGACGGGCTGTCGACCCTGGCCAAGCAGTGCATCGCCGGGATGCTGGCCCACCACGAGGGCATGACCGCCCTGTGCGCCCCCACGGTCAACGCCTACAAGCGGCTGCGGCCGGCGCAGCTGTCGGGCTACTGGGCCAACTGGGGCTACGACCACCGCTGCGCCTGCGTGCGGGTCCCGGTCGCCCGGGGTGCGGGCACCCGGCTCGAGCACCGGATGGCCGACGGGGCCGCCAACCCCTACACGGTGACCGCGTCCGTACTGCAGTCGGCCCGCCTCGGCGTGGTCAACGAGCTGGAGCCGCCGCCCGCCGAGACGGGAGACGGCTTGGAGGAGATCAACACCGAGGTCTGCTGCCCGCCCAACCTGGAGGCCGCCCTCGACGCCCTGGAGGCCGACACCGAGTTCGTCGACGCCGTCGGCCCCGAGATGGTCGCCCAGTTCGTCGCCGTGAAGCGGGCCGAGTGGGAGCGCTTCGCCGGCGCGGTCACCGACTGGGAGCTCAACGAGTACCTCCCCTTCCACTGACATGGGGGACTGGGGGGCTGGGATCGACCTCGCGACGCTGGAGGCCGACCCGGACCCGGTCCTGGCCGCTCTGCGGGCCCACGAGCCCGTGGCCTGGGTGCCGGCGTTGGCCATGTGGCTGGTCACCCGGTGGGACGACGTGGCCCACGTCGATGCCCACCCGGAGACCTTCAGCGCGGCGACCCACCCGTCCTTCCTGGCTCGGGCCCTCGGCCCCAACATGCTGACCGTCGACCCGCCGGCGCACAGCCGGCTGAAGGACGCCCTCGGCCCGCCGTTCCAGTCCGGCTCGACGGCCGGTCGGTTCGCGGCCGAGGACCTGGCCGCGCTGGCCGACGCGCTGATCGACGGCTTCGTCGCCGACGGCGCGACCGACGTCATGTCGGGCTACGCCGACGCCCTGTCCGCCGCCTCGCTGGCCGCCGTCCTCGGCTTGGACGGGCACGGCTGGGAACAGGTCTGGGCCTGGTGCGGGGGGCTGTGCGCCGACATCGCCAACTTCGAGAACGACCCCGATCTGACCGCCCAGGGCGACCGGGCCCGGGACGAACTGGGCGTGGCCATCGGTGCCCGCCTGGACGAGCTCCGGGCCGCGGCGGCCGACACGGCGCTGGGCCACTACCTCGGCACCGACCTGGCCGACGACGAGATCGTCAACAACGTGCGCCTGATGATCTCGGGCGGCATCAACGAGCCCCGGGACGGCATCGGCCTCGTGGCCTGGGTCCTGCTCACCCACCCCGACGCGCTGGCCGAGGTGCGGGAGGACCCGAGGCTGTGGCGGCGAGCCGTGGAAGAGACGTTCCGGCTGCACTCCCCCGTCGGGACGATCACCCGCCAGGCCACCCGCGACGTCGAGCTGGGCGGGGCGTCGATCCGAGCCGGGCAGATGGTCTCGGGTGTGCTGCGCTCGGCCAACCTCGACGAGACCCACTGGACCGACCCCACCCGCTTCGACCTGCACCGTCGCGAGGGGGGCCACGCCGCCTTCGCCCTGGGCGCCCACCGCTGCCTCGGCGAGTGGCTGGGCCGCCAGGAGGTCCGGGTCGGCACCCAGCGCCTCTTCGAGCGCCTCCCTGACCTGCACCTCCCCTCCGACCAGGAGATCACCTTGACCGGCTTCGAGTTCCGCGGCCCCACCGCCCTCCCCCTCGAATGGACCCCCGCATGACCCCCCCGATCGACCGTTCTGGCCATCGCCGTTCGCGCCCACGCGCGACCACCCGTGACCAGAACGGGAGGGGGGTGCGGGGATGACGGGACGGCACGAGGGGGCGGTGGCGTTCGTGACCGGGGCGGGGTCGGGGATCGGGCGGGCCACGGCGCGACGGCTGGCGGCCGAGGGCGCCGCGGTGGGACTGGCTGACCTGGACGATCCTGCGGCGGACGAGACGCTGGCGCTCATCGAGGCCGACGGCGGCCGGGCGCTCGCCCTGCACGTCGACGTGCGGGAACGGGACCTGATCCGGGCCGCACGGGACGCCGTGGTCGACGCCTACGGACCGATCACCCGGCTGGTCAACTGCGCCGGCCTGGTCACCATGTCGGGCCTCGACGACCTGACCGAGGAGGAGTGGGACCTCGTCCTCGACGTGAACCTCAAGGGCTACTGGCTGGTCACCCAGGAGGTGGCCCGGGTCATGGACGGCGGGTCCATCGCCTGCATCTCTACCGTGGAGGCCGATGTCGTCGTGTCCTCGACCGGCTCCTGCCAGGTCCACTACAACGCCAGCAAGGGCGGGGTGAAGATGCTGGTGAAGGCGCTGGCCGTGGAGCTGGCCGCGAAGGGCATCCGGGTCAACGCCGTCGCCCCCGGCCCCATCGCCACCGACTTCGTCTCTCTGGAGGGGATCCAGAGCGAGGAGGCCTGGTCGTTCATGAAGGAGCGTCTCCTCGTCCCCCGGGTCGGTAGACCGGAGGACATCGCCGCCGCCGTGTCCTGGCTGCTGTGTGACGAGGCCGAGTGGATCACCGGCATCCAGCTGCCGGTCGACGGGGGGTGGCTCACCCGATGAACCGCTTGCGGGTCGACGACCTCACGGGTGGGTACGACACCGTCGTCGTCTGCACCCCGGACGTACAGGGCCGGCTGATCGGACGGCGCCTCACCCTCGACGCCTTCCTCCGCGGCGTGGACCGAGGCGTGGATGTGTGCACCGCGGTGTTCTCCTGGGACGTCGTGCAGGACCCGATGGGCATGGTCGGTCACCTCGACTGGGCCGGGTTCGACACCGGCTGGCACGACATCCGCTTGGAGGCCGACCTGGACTCCCTGCGGGCGGCCGGCTGGCTGGACCGAACGGCGATCTGCCTGGCCGACGCCGTCGAGGTGGTCGACGGCACACCCGTGCCCGTGGCGCCGCGCTCGATCCTGCGCCGCCAGGTCGATGCGCTGGCCGAGGACGGGTTCACCGCCCTCGCCGGCACCGAGCTGGAGTTCTACGTCTACCTCGGCTCGCCGGAGGAGAACCGGGTCGCGGGCCACGCCGATCTGCGCCCCACCACCCCGCAGTCCGCCGACTACGCCATCGGCCAGACCGATCGGTGGGAGCCGTTCTTCGGCGACCTGCGCCGTCGGCTGGCCGATACGGGCATCGAGGCCGAGGCCCACCAGGGCGAGTGGGGCCTGGGCCAGTGGGAGATGACCCTGCGCCGCCAGGACCCGGTGACCATGGCTGACCACCACGCCCTCTACAAGCTGGCCGTCCGCCACGTCGCCGCCGTCCACGGCCTCACCGCCACCTTCATGGCCCGGCCGAAGACCGACCAACCCGGTTCGTCCGGCCACATCCACCTGTCGCTCTGGCGGGGGGACGAGGCCGCCTTCGCCGACGACGCCGTGCGCCGCTCTGCCCTGGCCGGGGCCATCGAGCACACCCCCGATCTGCTGGCCTGGTACGCCCCGACGGTCAACAGCTACAAGCGGCTGGCCCAGCAGGACTTCGCCGGCTGGGGCCTGACCTGGGGGGAGGACAACCGCACGACGTCCTTCCGGACCCTCGGCCACCACGACGACGAGCGTCGCTTCGAGTTCCGCCTCCCCGGCGCCGACGTGAACCCCCACCTGGCCCTCGCCGCCCTCCTGGCCTCAGCCCGCGACGGCGTGGCCCGCGCCCTCGACCCCGGCGACCCCATCACCGGCAACGCCTACGAGCAGGCCCCCGACGCCGGCCTCCCGCGCCACCTCGGCGAGGCCGCCGACCGGTTCGCCGCCTCCGCCTGGGCCCGGGAGACCTTCGGCGACCTCGTCGTCGACCACTACGCCGCCCACGCCCACGCCGAGGTCGACGCCTGGCTCACCGCCGTCACCGACTGGGAGCGCGACCGCTACCTCGACCTGATCTGACGCCGAGTTCTCGTTCTGGGCCCCACCACCCGCGGTCGGGCGCGGATGGTGGGGCCCAGAACCGGTGTCCGGCTGAGAGACTGGTGCTGTCGGACACCCATCGGAAGGCCGACGGGGCACCGCCCGTCAGGCGGGGGCGGAGGAGCCGAGGTAGGCCTCTCTGACCTTGGGGTCGGCTTGGACCTCGGTGGGGGTGCCGTGGGCGATGACGACACCGTGGTCGAGGACGTAGATGCGGTCGCAGAGGTTGGTGATGAAGTGCAGGTCGTGGTCGATGACGATCACGCCGGCGCTGACCCGGGCACCCAGGGCCCGGACCTTGTCGATCATGGCCGCCGACTCGGTGTCACTCATGCCCGACGTGGGCTCGTCCAGCAGCAGGAACGAGGGCGCCAGGGCCGCGGCCCGAGCCAGCTCCAGCCGGCGCTGGGAGCCGTAGTCCAGCTCGCCGGCCCGGCGGTCCTGGACTTCCCACAGCCCGCCCGCCGCCAGCAGCTCGTCGACAGGAACCCTGACCCCGGCAGCCCGGTGCCGGTCGGCGGTGAACACCGCGATCTCCACGTTCTCCCGCACCGACAGGTCCGAGAACAGGCGCAGGTTCTGGAAGGTCCGGGCAAGGCCCGCTCGGCCGATGCGGTACGACGGCCGCCCGGTCAGGTCGGTGTCGCCCAGCGTGTAGGCCCCGTCGTCGCTGGGCACGACGCCGGTGATCACGTTCAGCAGCGTGGTCTTGCCCGCCCCGTTGGGTCCGATGAGGCCGACGACCTCGTCGGGGGCCACCTCGACCGACACCGCGCTGAGCGCCTGGAAGCCGCCGAAGGCCACCGACACGCCCTCGGCCCGCAGCCGGTCGTGGGGCCCGGCGTCCCGGCCCGGGGCCTCGGCCACCTCCGGAGCGGGACCGACGCCCCAGCGCAGGACGCGGCGGGCGATCCACTGGTCCAGCTCCCGGTCCCGCAACAGCCCGTGCGGCCGCCAGAGCATGAAGCCGAGCATGGCCCCGCCCAGGAAGATGTCCGACAGCCCCGGCTTCAGGAGCCAGTCGAGCGACCCGGGTGGGGCGTCGGCCAGTGAGCGGGTGAGCTCGGTCCCGGCGGTGATGAGGACGACGCCGACCAGTGCCCCGGTCACCGAGTTCCGGCCGCCGACGATCAGCATGGCCAGCGTCAGCAGCGCGAAGTCGAAGAAGAAGACGATGGGGCTGGTCGAGCCGAGGACCTGCACCCGCAGCGAGGCCCCGACGGCCACGATGGCCACCGAGGTCATGAAGGCCACCATCCACGGCACGCGCACGTTGATGCCCGACGCCGCGGCCGCCACCTCGTCCTCACGACCGGCCTGGGCCAGCCGGCCCCAACGCGACTCCCGGAAAAGTCTGGCACCGACCACCACCACGGTCAGACAGACGTAGATGATGCTGCGTCCCTCCAGGCGGTGGACGAAGGACAGCCCGCCGCCACCGTTGGTCATGTCGGTCCAGTTGAGGGCGACCTCGTGGACCACGAAGAGGAACGCGAGGGTGATCATCGTGGCCGCGATGCCGCCCGCCCGGGTCACGGCCAGGCCCACGAAGAAGCCGATGACGAGCACCACCGCGAGGGCGACGAGGGTCGCCGCCAGCGGCCCCAACTCGGTGTCGGCCAGGCCGAACGGGGCGTTGGCGATGAAGCCGGGGACGAACTCGGTCCCGATCTTCCGGGACGCCGGGATGGTGAGGATGGCCACCGTGTAGCCGGCGATGGAGGCGAAGCCCATGTGCCCGAAGGACAGGATCCCGGTGTTGCCGATGAACACCTGCAGGCCGATCACGATGATGGCGTTGACCAGCATCTGGGTGACGAGGATGTCCCGGGATCCGGGGCCCGACGAGCCGTAGAGCAGGGCCCCGCCGATCAGGAGCCCGACCAGCAACAGCATCGACACGGTGGGCAGGCCGACCCGCTCGACGAACCGGGACCGCACGGCCGGCCTCAGACCCGCTCGGCCCGGCGGACCGAGATGATCCCGCCCGGGCGGACGATGAAGAGGATCGCCACCAGCGCGAACACGAAGGCGTCGGTGAGTCGGGCCATGTCCCCCGGCAGGCGGGAGCGGATCATGACCTCGGCCAGGCCCAGCAGCAGCCCGCCCAGGACCGCCCCACTCAGGCTGCCGAGGCCACCGATGACGGCGGCGACCACGCCCTTGAGCAGTGGGACCGTGCCCACGTCTGGTTCGGCCTGACCGGAGCGGAGCATCAGGAACACGGCGGCGATCCCGGCCAGCACCCCGGAGAGGGCGAAGGCCCGCGAGATCGTGGCGTCGGCCTTGACCCCCATCAGGCGGGCGGCGTCGAAGTCCTCGGCCGCGGCCCGCAGGGACACGCCGAACATCGTGCGCTGGAACACCCACAGCGTGCCCAGCAGGGTCAGGGCGGTCACGCCGATGACCACCAGGTCATAGACCTCGATGTTGATCCCCAGCACCTCGACGGTGTCGTTGATCCAGCCGGGCTGGTCGAACTGGCGTGGCGCGGCGGACAGGTACATGCGGAACAAGGCCTGGATGACGATGGCCAGCCCGAACGAGGTCAGCAGCATCGTGAACTCCGATGAGCCCCGTACCCGCCGGAAGGCCACCCGTTCGGTGAGCACAGCGGTCAGGGCCGCGGCGACGATGGCGATCGGGGCCATGAGCCACCAGGACAGCCCCAGGGTGGAGAGGCCGTAGATCACGTACGCCGACACGGTGATGAGCTCGCCGTGGGCGAAGTTCACCAGGTGCATGACGCCGAACACGATGGCCAGGCCGAGGGCCAGGAGGGCGTAGGTGCTGCCCACCCCCAGGCCGTCGACGATCTCCTGGACGAGCTGGCTCACAGGGCGGGACCCTTCGAGCCGAGGTAGGCCTCGAACAGGTCGGTGCGGGCCAACAGCTCGGCCCCCGTCCCCTCGTCGACCACGGAGCCGGTGCGTAGGACGTAGGCCCGGTCGGCCACCTCCAAGGCCCGGCGGGCGTTCTGCTCGACCACCAGCAGGGTCCGGCCCTGGGCCTTGAGGTCGGCGATGAGGCCGAAGACGACGTCGACCAGCGTGGGGGCCAGGCCGAGGGACGGCTCGTCCATGAGGATCAGGCGGGGATCGGTGACCAGGGCCCGGGCCACGGCCAGCTGCTGGGCCTCACCGCCGGACAGGTAGCCGGCCTGTGTCTTCCACTTCTCGGCCAGGACCGGGAACACCTCGGCCATCTCGTCGAGCCGGCGACGCCGGTCCCCGGCGGCGAGGGTCACCCCCGCCACCTGGAGGTTCTCGGCCACGGTCAGGTCGGCGAAGATCCGCCGGTGCTCGGGGACGAGTGCGACACCCTTGCGCAGCATGGCGTCGGGGGCGGTGCCGGTCACGTCCTCGCCGTCGAGCCGGACGGTGCCCGCGGCCGGGGTGAGCAGGCCGGCGATCGAGCCCAGGGTCGTGGTCTTGCCCGCCCCGTTGGGGCCGATGAGGGCCACGACTTCGCCCTCCTCGACCCGGAGGCCGAGGTCGCGTATGGCGGTGATGGCCCCGTACCGGGTGGTCAGCCCGTCGAGCTCGAGCACGGGCCCGCGCTACTCCCTCGGCGGGCACCGCCCGTGGACGGCCGGGTGGCCGTCCACCGGCGGACAGGTCGACAAGGCGCTACTCCCCGGGGATGAAGCTGGTGGCCAGGGTCGGCTCGCCGTCCACGATCTGGTGGATGAACACCGGCTTGATCGGCGTGCCGTTGGTTCCGGCGTAGGTCACCGACTCGGTGATCAGCTCCAGGTCCTCGGTGGCCTTGATCTCCTCGGCGATGGCCTCGGGATCCAGCTCGCCGGCCCGGGCGTAGGCGTCGGCCACGATGAGCACGGCGTCGGCGGCCAGGGTGCCGAAGCTGATCGTCTCGAGGGGCTCGCCGTTCTCCGCCTCGTAGGCGTCGAGGAAGGCCAGCATGCGGGTGCCCTCGCCCGGGAAGCCGTGGGTCGTGTAGTAGACGCCCTCGTTGTCGGCGGCACCGATCACGCCGGTGGCGTCGAAGGCGTCGGCCCCGATGACCTCGATGTCACCGAGCCCTGCGCCCTCGAGCTGGCCCAGCAGCGTCTCGATCAGCGGCATGAGCATGGCCGTGTAGAGCACGTCGGGCGGCTCCGGCAGCTGGGCCAGGGCGTTGACCTGGGTCGAGAAGTCGGCGTCCTCCAGGGAGTACGTGTAGTCCTCCAGGACCTCACCACCACCGGCCTCGAAGACGTCCGTGAAGGTGGCGGGGTTCTGCTCGAAGTACGGGGCGTCGGCGGACGAGAAGGTGACCGCCGTCTCCCAGCCCTCGTCGAGGGAGAACTCGGCGGCGGCCGTGGCCTGGGCCGGGTCGTCGAAGGGGACGAGGAACGAGTTCAGCTCGGCGTCGGGCAGGACGGGCTCGGTCGAGGCCACGAACAGCACCGGCACCTGGCCGTTGACCACTTGCAGGAGGGGCAGGCCGAAGTCGGAGAACGGTGGGCCGAGGATGGCGTCCACGCCCTGGTCGAGGAGGTCCTGAGCCGCCCGCTGGGTGATGTCGGGGTCGCCCTGGATGTCCTGCACGGTGACCTCGACGGGGGTGCCGTCCACGCCACCGGCGCAGTTGATCTTCTCGGCCATGAACTCCGCGGCCTGCGAGCCCGGGCCGTCGGCGTAGCCGCCCAGCTCGGAGAAGTCAGCGGCGTAACCGATCAGCAGCGGGTCGCCCTCGGGCTCCTCGCAGTCGGTGCCGTCGTCGGCCAGGATGGCGTCGACGTCGAGGGCCGCGAGCGCCTCGCCCGTGCTGTCGCTGCCGCCGTCCCCGCCGTCGCCACTGTCGCTGTCGTCACCGCACGCCGCCGCCACCAGCGCCAACGTGAGCAGCAACGCGATCCCGAGCTTTGCCCGCATGGGTGTCTCCCCCTCCGTCCGAATGCGCCAGAAACCTAGGACGGCGATCGTTTGGACGCAAACGATGTCCGCCCCCGACCCGTTGGGTCAGGCGGCGTCGGCGGTGACCTCGGCGGGGGCGGAGGCCCGAATGAGGTGGTCGAAGGCGCTGAGGGCGGCGGTGGTGCCCGCGGCCATGGCGATCACGATCTGCTTGTACGGCACCGTGGTGCAGTCGCCGCCGGCGAACACCCCGGACACCGACGTCTGGCCCCGGTCGTCGATGACGATCTCGCCGCGGGACGACAGCTCGACGGCGCCCGCCAGCCACTCGGTGTTGGGCAGGAGCCCGATCTGCACGAACACGCCGTCGAGGTCGACCCGGTGGTGCTCGCCGGTGCCCCGGTCCTCGTAGAGGAGGCCGGTCACCCGGTCGCCGTCACCGAAGACCTCGGTGGTCAACGCGCCGAGGACGACGTCGACGTTGGGCAGGCTGCGCAGCTTGCGCTGCAGCACCTCGTCGGCCCGGAGCTGATCGTCGAACTCGATCAGGGTGACGTGGGCGACCACGCCGGCCAGGTCGATGGCCGCCTCGACGCCGGAGTTGCCACCGCCGATCACGGCCACGGCCTTGCCCTTGAACAGCGGCCCGTCGCAGTGCGGGCAGTAGGTGACGCCCTGGTTGCGGTACTCGTCCTCGCCGGGCACGCCCATCTGGCGCCAGCGGGCACCGGTCGACAGCACCACGGTGCGGGCCTGCAGGCTGGCACCGCTCTCCAGCTCGACGGTGGCCAGGCCCCCCTCCTCGGCGGCGGGGACGAGCGCGCTTGGCCCGCTGGCGGTCCATCACGTCGACCTCGTAGTCCTTGACGTGCTGCTCCAGCGCGGCGGCCAGCTTCGGGCCCTCGGTGTGCGGGACCGAGATGAAGTTCTCGATGCTCATGGTGTCGAGCACCTGGCCGCCGAAGCGCTCCGAAGCGACGCCGGTGCGGATGCCCTTGCGGGCGGCATAGATCGCCGCCGCAGCCCCCGCCGGGCCGCCTCCGACGACGAGCACGTCGTAGGGCTCTTCGGCGTCGATGCGCTCGGCCTCCCGCTCGACCGCGCCCGTGTCGAGCTGGGCCACGATCTGTTCGAGGGTCATCCGCCCCTGGTCGAAGACCTCGCCGTTCAGCAGGACGGTGGGCACGGCCATCACCTGGCGGGTCTCCACCTCCTCGGGGAAGACGGCGCCGTCGATGGCGGTGTGGGTGATGCGGGGGTTCAGGACCGCCATCAGGTTGAGGGCCTGCACCACGTCCGGGCAGTTCTGGCAGGACAGGGAGAAGTAGGTCTCGAAGTGCAGGTCCCGGTCGAGGGCCTCGACCTGGGCGATGACCTCGGGGTCGGCCTTGGGTGGGCGGCCGCCGACCTGGAGCAGGGCGAGGACCAGCGAGGTGAACTCGTGGCCCAGGGGGACGCCGGCGAAGCGAACCGAGACATCGGTGCCCGCCCGGGTGATGGCGAAGGAGGGCCGGCGGTCGTCGTCATCCCGCCGCACCACCGTGATCTGCTCGGACAGGGCGGCGATCTCCTCGAGCAGACCGAGCAGCTCGGTCGACTTGGCCGAGTCGTCCAGCGAGGCGACCAGCTCGAGCGGGTGCTCGATGGTGGCCAGGTGGGTCTCGAGTTGGGCGGTCAGGGCGGCGTCGAGCACGGGGGACATCAGGGGCTCCAGGGGCGAGGACGGACGAGGAGGGACGAGGAGGGACGAGGGCAAACCGGCTGGGCGCGGGACGGGAAGGGGGGCCCGCCCGCGCCCAGTCGAACGGCTAGATCTTGCCGACCAGGTCCAGGGACGGGGCCAGGGTGTCCTCGCCCTCCTCCCAGTTGGCGGGGCAGACCTCGTTGGGGTGCGCAGCGACGTACTGGGCCGCCTTCACCTTGCGGACCAGCTCCTCGGCGTTGCGGCCGATCGGGCCGGCGTTGACCTCGATGATCTGGATGCGACCCTCGGGGTCGATCACGAAGGTGCCGCGGTCGGCCAGGCCGACGTCCTCGATGAGGACCTCGAAGTTGCGGCTGATCGTGCCGGTGGGGTCACCGATCATCGGGAAGCGGAGCTTGGCGATGGTGTCGGAGGTGTCGTGCCACGCCTTGTGCGTGAAGTGGGTGTCGGTCGACACGCTGTACACCTCGACGCCGGCGGCCTGGAGCTCGTCGTACTTGTCGGCCAGGTCACCCAGCTCGGTGGGGCAGACGAAGGTGAAGTCGGCCGGGTAGAAGAACACGACCGACCACTTGCCGCGCAGGTCGGCGTCGCTGACGTCGACGAACGCACCCTCGTGGTAGGCGGTGGCCTGGAAGGGCTTGACCTCGGTGTTGATGAGGGACATCTGGGGGGATTCCTCCGGTTGATGGCTTGCTGTCAGGTGAACCTAACGACAGGCCGATCACCTGCGGTGAAAGTCTCGATCGATTGTCAGAGTCGAATCAATAGGCAGTGCCTATGTGAGTCAGCCCTTCTTCGGACCCCGGATGCCCCGGAACTCCCAGTCGCCGCCCAGTGCGGTGGAGAGGACCTCCTCGGACTCGGTGGGCTGCGCGCCGACGTCGTCCCGGATGGCCGTCGGGCCGGTGACGATCGTGTTGGTCAGCGCGCCGAGGCCCTCGACCTCCACGGTGACCACGTCGCCCGGCTCGACCGGCCGCGAGTTGGCGGGGGTCCCCGAGAAGATCAGGTCACCGGGCAGCAGGGTGATCGTGCGGGCCAGGTCGGCGACCAGGTAGTGCATGTCCCAGGTCATCTCCGCGGTCGAGCCGTCCTGGCGGACCTCCCCGTTGACCAGGGTGCGGATCGCCTTGTCCCGGAAGTCCCAGCCGGTGACCAGGCCCGGGCCGACCGGGGCCAGGGTGTCGGAGCCCTTGACCCGCAACATGGAGCCGGCGTCGGTGTCCCGGAAGTCGTGGAGGCCGTAGTCGTTGCCGATCGTGAAGCCGGCGATGTGGTCACCGGCGTCCGCAGGGGCCACGTTGCGGCAGGGCCGACCGATCACGATGACGATCTCGCCCTCGTAGTTCAGCCAGCGACACCGGTCGGGCCGCACCACGTCGCCCCGGTGCGCGTTGAGGGCCGACACCGGCTTGTGGAAGTAGGTGGGGGCGGGCGGCAGCGAGGTCTGGAACTCGTGCACCCGGCTGATGTGGTTGAGGTGGACACAGAGGATCTTGCTGGGCTCGCTGGGGGGCAGGTGGACGGCGGCGGCGGCGGGCAGCCGGCGACCGTCCCCGGCGACGAGGTCGTCACCGTCGACCACGACGGGGGTGACCGCCCCCTCGAGGAGGACACGGCGGTACTCGGGCATGGTCGGCGACTCCCCGGTCGGCTCGTCCCAATCATTTGGGACCAAAAGAAAGTGTAGTGTCCGGTCCATGGCCGAGCTGGCTGGCTTCTTCGTCCCTCGCAGCCCCGAGGGGCGGGCATCACTGCTGCCCCCGCCGCCGTGGCACTACTCCGGCGAGCTGCTCACCGTCGAGTACCGCACGGACCCCGCCGCGGTGGCCGAGCTGCTGCCCGATCCCCTCACCCCCGTCGCCGACGACGAGGACCCCGGCGCCGTCGCCGTCATCTGGGCCGACTGGCAGTCGTGCTCGGACTCGGGCGACGAGCTGCTGGACCCGGTGCGGGCGCAGTACAAGGAGTGCTTCGTCGTCGTCCGCTGCCGCTACCGGGACCAGCTCTTCTCCCGCTGCGTCTACATCTGGGTGGACAAGGACATCGCTCTGGTGCGGGGCCTGCACCAGGGCTACCCCAAGAAGCTGGGCGACATCTGGATGACCCGGCCGGTGACCGTCGGGCGGGCCGGGCCCCGCCTGGAGCCGGGAGGGCGCTTCGGCGCCACCTGCTCGGCCAACGGTCGGCGGCTGGCCGAAGCCACGTTCACCATCACCGGCCCGTCGGAGGGCACGGGCTTCGTCAACGGCCACCCGATGGTGCACCACCGCTGGATGCCGGCCGTCGAGTCCGACGGTCGCGACGCCTTGGCCGAGGTCGTGACCATGTCCGGGCGGGACGTCGAGCTCGGCCCCGCCTTCACCGGCGAGGCCACCCTCGAGCTGTTCGCCTCCCCCACCGAGGAGCTGACCCGCCTCGCCCCCCAGGAGATGATCGCCGGCTACTGGCGCGCCGTCGGCACCACCTTCGCCGGTGGGACGACCCTGGAGGCGACGCCGTGAGCACCACCGTCGACACCGACGCCCACGCCGACCTCACCAGCCACGACACGTTCGTCGAGGGCGTCCCCCATGCCACCTTCCGGCGCCTGCGTCGCGAGGAGCCGGTGGCCTGGTTCGACGAGGCCGACGGGAACGCCGGCTTCTGGGCCGTCACCCGCTACGACGACGTCCTCCAGGTCAGCCGCGAGCACGAGACGTTCACCTCCACGAGCGGCATCCGCATGGAGGAGATGGACGCCGAGGAGACCACCGCCCGCCGCACCCTGATGGAGCTCGACCCGCCCGAGCACACCCGGCTGCGCCGCTTGGTCAATCGAGGGTTCACCCGGCGCACGGTCGAGGCCTACGAGGCCGCGATCCGGGAGATCACCCGGGCCGTCCTCGACGAGGCACTGCCCAAGGCTGAGATCGACTTCACCAAGGAGGTCGGCCGGGAGCTGCCGATGCGGATGCTCGGCCGGCTGATGGGCCTACCCGACGACGACCTCGACGGCCTCGTCTCCTGGGGCGACGCCATGATCGGCAACACCGATCCCGAATTCACCTCCCACCCCGTCGACCTCACCGACACCGACGAGTTCCGGCTGATGCCCTTCCGCAGCCCCGCCGCACTGGAGGTCTTCCGCTACGCCGACCGCATGGCCCAGGCCCGTCGGGCCGATCCCCGCGACGACGTGATCACCCGGCTGCTCGCCCCCGCCCCCGACGGCGAGCCACTGTCCGACCTGGAGTTCAAGAACTTCTTCACCCTGCTGGTGGCGGCCGGCAACGACACCACCCGCTACACGATCGCCGGCGCGCTCGACACCCTGATCGACCACCCGGAGGCGTTGGCCCACCTCCGGGCCCACCCCGAGGACCTCGACATCGCCGTGGAGGAGCTGCTGCGGTGGACCACGGTGACCATGCACTTCCGGCGCACGGCGACCCGGGACACCGAGCTGCGGGGGGTGCCGATCCGGGCCGGGGACAAGGTCGTCATCTGGTTCGTCTCGGCCAACTACGACGAGGACCAGTTCACCGACCCCTACCGCTTCGACATCGCTCGCCACCCCAACGACCACTGCACCTTCGGGCGCAATGGCCCCCACTTCTGCCTGGGGGCGTGGCTGGCCCGGATGGAGGTCCGGGTCACCTTCGAGGAGCTCCTGCCCCGCCTCGCGTCGATCGAGCGGACCGGTCCCGTCGAGTACCTGCGCTCCAACTTCATCCACGGCATAAAGCACCTGCCCGTGCGGGTGGCGGCGGCGTCGTAGGGTCGCGGTCGTGCTCTCCGCCTTCGTCCTCATCAACGCCGACCCGGGCCGCATCGACGCCCTGGGCAACGAGCTGGCCGACATCAGCGCCGTCCGTGAGGCCCATTCGGTGGCCGGGTCCGACGTCGACCTGGTCGTCGTCCTGGCCATCGCCGACCACGAGACCCTCGCCGACGTGGTGACCAGGGAGATCGCCAAGCTCGAGGGCATCCGCGAGACCCGGACCCTGATCGCCTTCCGCCAGTACTCCAGCGCCGACGAGTCCGCCGCGTTCGAGGGCCTGGGCGACTGACGCGACCGCGGGGTCAGGGGGCGAGGTCCCCCTGGAGGACGCCGTCGACCACGACGGGTTCGCCGTCGAGCGCCACCGTGCAGCCCCGCATGGGCAGATCGAAGTGGCCGTCGGTGAAGCGGCCGGCGACCTCGTTGGCCCCGGTCGAGTACAGGAAGTTGCCGGCGAAGGCCCGGAGCTCGGTGCCGTTGACCTGCGCCTTGTCGTAGAGCGCCAGCGCGTCCCACCGGGCGGCGGGGTTCATCCCCCAGCCCAGGTGGCTGACGGCGTAAGCCTCACGGTCACCGAACGCCCCGAGGTAGGAGCGGAACAGGTCGGCGTCCACGCTCTCGCCCCCGATGGCGACGATGTGGTCGTCCTCGATGGTGAGGGTGATCGGGTCCCGCAGGTACTCCTTGAACGTCAGGTTCACGTCGCCGGGGGCCAGGACGAGGCGGCCGCTCACCGTGCCGGCGGCGGGGAAGCAGAGGACCAGGCCGCCGGGCCAGTGGGCGATGTCCCCGGGCTCGTCCACCCAACCCCAGGAGCCGGCCCGTACGGCCCCGGCCAGGTCGACGTGCAGGTCCGAGCCGGCCGGGGAGGTCACGGTCAGCGTGCCGGCGGCGACCAGGCGCTCCTTGCCCCGCTCGACCCGCTCCCGCAGGCTCGGGTCGTGGGCCAGCCGCTCGAAGACCTCGGGGTCCTCGTTGCTGATCATCAGGACCCTCGCCCCGCCGGTGAGGATCGCGCCCAGCTCCGGCGCGTGGAGCAGCCCCTCGACGGTGCAGTCGGCCACGAAGTCGGCGGTGGCCAGGGCGGCCACGACGGACCGGTGGCCGGCCAGGGCCTGGGAGGCACCGGTCGAGCGGATCGCGACCGGTCCGGCCTGCGGTGGCGTGGGCACGACCACCTCGGCCACGGCGGCGCCGAGGGAGGCCAGCGCCAGACGGGCGGCGTCCACCAGGTCGGCGCGGCTCCCGGCTTCGGACAGGACGACGGCGGTCTCGCCGGAACGGACCGCGCACGCCTCGAACTGCTGGGCGAACCGCTCGACGAGCGGCCAGGAGGGGGTCACGCCGGATCCTCGTCGAGGAGGCCCGCTCGGCCCAGACGGTCGAGACAGGTCTCGACCGACCACGGCAGCATCGTGGCGCCACAACGGGCGTCCCGATAGATGCGCTCGAGGGCCTGTGGGCGCAGCAACGACCGTCCCCCACAGACCCGGATGGCCAGGGACGCCACCTCCGGCGCGGTCTCCATGACCGTGACCTGCGCGGTCCACGCGCGACGGAGCTGCTCGGGGGTCGGGTCGGCGCCGGCCTCGTCGACCACCCGGTACAGGAGGGCCTGGGCCTGTTCGTGGGCCAGGATCATCTGGGCCCAGCCCACCTGCTTCTGGGGGTGATGCCGCTTGTCCTCGGGGCCGCCGTCGCCGGCCAGGTAGGCCCGGGTGAACTCGATGGCGGCCCGGGTCAGGCCGAGGAACGTGAAGGAGAGGGTCAAGTAGAAGTAGGGCCAGCGGGCCGCCATCTGGTCGAAGGCCCCGGGCGGCAGGAACTCCCGCTCGGCGGGGACGAACACGTCGTCGATCACCAGGTTCTTGGAGATCGTGCCCCGCATGCCGAGGGGATCCCAGTCGCCCTCGATGTGCAGGCCCTCGGCCCCCGCCTCGATGCCGAGGAAGCGGATGCGGTCCTCGCCCTCGGCCTTGCAGATCACGTTGTGGCTGTCGGCCGCGTCGGACAGCGACGCGAAGATCTTGCGGCCGGTCACCCGCCAACCCCCGTCAACCGGCCGGGCGACCGTGCCCACCCCGACCGTGGCGCCGGCGGCCAGCCCCTCCGAGAACGGCTGCGCGTGGATGTGCCGGTCCTCCACCACCCCGCGGTAGAGCTCGGCCCGGCGCTTCTCGTGGACCGCCCGCTCCTCGGCGTCTAGGTCCAGGTCGTCGGCCACCTGGCCGGTGAGCAGCATCGTGGCGGTGTGCATGTTGAAGGTCAGGGCCGTGGAGCCGTCCCACCGCCCCAACTCCTCCGACACTCGGGCGTAGGTGCGGAAGTCGGCCCCGAGGCCCCCGTCCTCCTCCGGGATGCAGAGCCCGAGGAACCCGGCGTCGGCCAGGTCGTCCCAGTTGGCCGTCGGGAAGGCGGCCAGGCGGTCGTACTCGGGTGCTCGCTCGGCGAAGGTCGGGCCGAGGGCCCGGACCTGCTCGACCAGCTCGGCGGTGCGCTCAGCGTCCAGGGGTGACACCGTCCTCGGCTTCCAGTCGGGCCGCGGCGCGGGCCACGAAGTCGGCGAAGAGCGCTCGCTCGTCAGCCTCGGGCAGCTTCTCGGGGTGCCACTGGACGGCCAGGAGGTCCTGCGCCGGGTCGACGGCCTCGACCGCCTCGACGATCCCGTCGGGAGCCCAGGCCACGGCCTCCAACCCCTCGCCCAGCCGGTCGACGGCTTGGTGGTGAATGGTGTTGACCACTCGCTCCTCGGTGCCGTACACGCCGGCGAGGCGGGTGCCGGGGCGGATGGCGATCGGGTGGCGCTGGGCCATCACCGCCTCGGGGTCGTCCGGGGTCGACGGGTGGGCTGAGCCCTCGACCGCGATGTGCTGCTGCAGCGTCCCCCCGAAGGCGACGTTGAGGACCTGGAGGCCGCGGCAGATCCCGAGCACGGGGAGGTTGCGTTCCACGGCGCGTCGGGCGAGGGCCAGCTCCCACGGATCGGCCCCCGGCGGTGCGAGGTGGTTGCCGCCCTGGTCCGTCGCCCCGTAGGTCGCCGGATCGACGTCGTCGCCACCGCAGAGCACCAGGCCGTCGACGCCGTCGAGGACCTCGTCGGCACTGCCCGGGTCGAGGTGGGGCAGGATCAGCGGGATGCCACCGACGGCCACGATGGCGGCGGCGTATTCCTGGCCCAGCGTGTACAGGTCGGTGCGGGCGGCCAGGAACGTGGGCAGCATCCGCCGCCAGGGCGTCATCCCGATCCGCGGCCTTCGCATCGCTCCAGTCTGCCCCGGCGCGCCACGGCCCGCCCTCATGGAGCGGGCCGTGGACCGCGCGTGCAGTGAGGTCAGCCGAAGGCGACGGGCGGCAGCGGGCCGCCATTGGGCGCGTAGTCGGTGTACACGGGGCCGACGTTGGCCTGGCCGTTGTCCCAGATGAAGGTGGCGCGGGCCCGGAACTGCTCGGGGGCGCTGATGCAGCCCCGCAGGAACTGGTACCGGTACTCGTTGCTGTTGGCCGTGACGAGCGTCTGACCGTTCGGGTCGAACTGGTTGGCGCCACAGCCCGGGATGATCTGGCCGGTGTGGGCGCTGCGGAGGCGACCGGTGAAGAGCGTGTCCACGCCCGAGAGCAGGCGCAGATCGGCGTAGTAGTCCGGGCCGGCGGGCGGACCGATGTCGATCCGCCAGCGGACGAAGAGGACCCACCACCCGGATGGGCGGTGGGTCCTCCCACAGGGAGAGCACAGACGGTCACCCGTCGTTGCCCTCCCCCCACCGTGCGCCTTCCCGCCCGCCACGTCGTGAGCAGGCACTACTCAATCCCGCGCCGGGCGCTACTCACGGACGGGGCGCGCCCCGGCCCACGCCCCGAGCCGCACCGCTAGCGTTCGGCCATGGCCGACCAGCTTCCGATGATCATCGGCGACGAGCGCGTCGCCTCCGACGAGAGCATCGAGGTGCGCTCCCCCTTCGACGGGTCGGTGGTGGGCACGGTGGCCAAGGGCTCCGAGGAGCACCTGGACCGTGCGGTCGCCGTGGCCAAGGCGCCTGCACGAGGGCGGGCCCCTCCCCGCCCACGAACGGGCGACCATCCTCGACCGGGCCGGCCGGGCCCTGGCCGAGCGGGTGGACGAGTTCGCGACCGTCATCTCCGCCGAGGCGGCCAAGCCCATCAAGACCGCCCGGGTCGAGGCGACCCGCGCCGTCGACACGGCCAACTTCTCCGCGGCCATGGCCCGCACGCTCGGCGGTGAGCTGATCCCGCTCGACGCCTCGGCCGCCGGCGAGGGCAAGGTCGGCTGGGTCAAGCGGGTGCCGATCGGCGTCGTGGCCGCGATCTCGCCCTTCAACTTCCCCCTCAACCTGGTCTGCCACAAGGTGGCTGCCCGCCATCGCCGCCGGCTGCCCGGTCGTGCTGAAGCCGGCCTCGTCCACGCCCCTGTCCGCCCTCAAGCTGGCCGAGCTGCTCATCGACGAGTGCGGCCTGCCGCCGGGCTGGCTCAACGTGGTGCCCTGCGCGGGCTCGACGGCCAACCACCTCGTCGAACACCCCGACGTGGCCATGATCACCTTCACCGGCTCACCTCCGGTCGGCTGGGGCATCCGGGCCCGAGCGGCGACCAAGAAGGTCGGCCTGGAGCTGGGCAACAACGCCCCCGTGGTCATCGAGCCCGACGCCGACTGGGCCACGGCCGCCGCCAAGATCAAGGTGGCCGGGTTCAGCCACGCCGGCCAGTCCTGCATCTCGACCCAGCGGGTCTACGTCCACGAGGACATCGCCGAGGACTTCACGGCCGCCCTCGTCGACGAGGTCGAGGCCCTGGTGGTCGGCGACCCCGCCGACGACGCCACCGACGTGTCGGCCCTCATCGACGCCGGCGAGACCGACCGGGTGAAGGGCTGGATCGACGAGGCCACGGCCGCCGGCGCCACGGTCGCGACGGGCGGCGACCTCACCGGCGACGGGCTCCTCCGCCCGACCGTGCTCACCGGCGTCACCGACGACATGAAGGTCTGCGCCCTCGAGGTCTTCGGCCCCGTCGTCGCCGTCGCCACCTACACCGACTACGACGACGCCCTCGCCCGGGCCAACGACACCCGGTACGGCCTGCAGGCCGGCGGTGTTCACCAAGGACCTCGGCAAGGCCCTGAAGGCGGCCGACACCCTCGACTTCGGCGGCGTGCTCATCAACGAGGTGCCGACCTGGCGGGCCGACCACATGCCCTACGGCGGCCTCCGCGACAGCGGCAACACCCGCGAGGGCCCGCCCTACGCCGTCCGCGAGATGACCGAGCAACGCCTCATCGTCATGCAGCCCTAGACCGGCTGGGAGAACGAAACCGACGCAATCACGGGGCGTGGGGACGCGCCGACCGTCGTCGGGGGCATACGGTCGCTCGCCCCTGACCTGAAATTGCGTTCGTTACGGCTGCTCTACGACCACAACCAACGCAAGCTCGGCTGGGTGACCTACTCGATCCAAAATTGCGTTCGTTAGGGCTGTCCAACGACCGTAACCAACGCAATTTCGTCAGGGCGATTGAGGATCGAGTGCCCCCGACGATGGGCGGCTCGTCCCCACGCCCCCATCTCTGCATCGGTTGCCCAGGCCGGCCCTAGTCCGACGGCGTCCGGAGGGCGACTTCGCGAACCGTGAGGTCAGGGTGGACCTCGGCGGAGAGGTCGCCCTCGCTGGAGCCGAGGCTCATGCGCCAGACCGCGCCCTCCCGGGTCACCCCCACCAGCACCCCGTCCTCGCCGGCGGCGGTCACCAGCACGACCACCGTGGGGTCCGCCAGGAACGCGTCCACCGCCCGGTCGATGGTCAGGCCACCGGCGTCGGGCAGCTGGGCGAACGGGACGGTGGCCCGCAGCCGACCTGTGGTGCGGCCCTGCCGGTTCGCCTCGCGGACGACGGCCGTCGCCACCAGCGCCGACGAACGGTCGACGGCATCGTCGCCCGCCCCGTACGACCAGGTGACGCTCTCACCGGGCTCCACGCGCACGGCGACGGCGTCGGGATCACACAGCCCGGGGTCGGGCACCACGAGCTCCACCCGCAGCGAGGCCTCCCCCTGGGCGATCATCCGGTCCCGCAGCGCCGCGGCCCCGATGGCCCCGCTCTGGTGCGGGCGCGCCCCCTCGGGGCCGATCGCCGGGAGGCCCGGTCCGTCGCACTCGTCGCCCTGGTAGAAGGCCGGCTCCTCTGAGGTGTTGGTCAGGCGCAGCGTGGCCGTGGCCTCCGCCAGCGCCTCGTCCTCCAGCTTCACCACGAGCGTGACCCGGAGGCGCTCCCCGTTGGCCACGTCCCGCCCGGCGGCGGTCGACCCCTCCTCCCGGAACGCCACCACCAGCCCCGTGGCTGCAAGGGCCACGAGGGCGACCACCGAGGCCACAGTGCGCACGCGACGACGAGATGGGGCTTCAGCGGCCATGCCCCTTGATCGGCGCGCCGGACGGCCGGCCTGAGCACAGGTGTGTCAGGCGGCGGTGGCTTGGCGGAGGGCTCGGAACCAGAGGCGGGAGTCGCCGAGGCGGCGTTTGAGCTCCCGTTCGAGGCCCCCGATGGGGTAGAGGTTCTGGGGGGCGCGGGGATCCTTGTGGCCCTCGCTCGCGAAGCGGGGCAGGGAGGCGGTGACCCGGTCGGCCAGGGCGAACAGCTCGGGGCCGCTGACGTCGTCGCCCGCCTCGCAGCGGACGACACCGGACCAGCCGTGCAGGATCGGGGTCGGCAGCCGGAGGTACCAGGCGGGGCGGCCCGCGCCGAGACGGAAGACCGGCGTGCGCTGGCCCGGCGCGAGGGCGGTGACCACCCGCTGGGACAGCTCCGCGGGCAGGTAGGGCGTGGGGTGGGTCTTCACGTAGCCGACGGCGTGCTTGACCCCGTGGCGGCGCCCGCTCAGCGGACCGTCCGTGATGAGCAGGTCGTCGGGGCCGACCACGGCGTCCCGGGCCACCTCGGCCTCCAACTCGGCCATCCGCTTGTGGAGCGCCTCGACGAACACCATGGTCTCGTCGGAGGTGATGCCGTAGTGGGTGAAGGTGCCGTGACGGGTCGCGATGTCACCGGCCGCCTTGTCCGGGGCCAGGAACTCGTGGCGGATCTCGGCCGCGATCACCTCCGCCCGGCCGTCACAGCGCACGACCCCGGCGCCGTAGGACACGCAGCGCCCCCGCCGGGCCTCGCCCGAGTCGAGGGTGACCACCACGTTGGCCTCGATGCGCTGCACACCGTCGACGAAGAACACCGTGCCGACCGGCGCCCCTCCGGGGGACCGCGGCTCCCAGTCCTTCGGCGCCACCTCCAGGTCCAGGACCGCCGGCTCCTGGGGGGCGTACCCGCCCTCCTCCGTCGGCGACCCGTACTCCGGCGCCCACGGCTCGACCGCCAGCCTCACGTGTCGACCCGGATGACCGTGCTCGTCGTCGGGCCCTTGCTGACCTCGAAGCGGACGGGGAGGCGCTCGGCCAGCTCGCGGACGTGGCTGACCACGCCGACCATGCGGCCCGACGCCCCCAGCTCCTCGAGCGCGGTGGCCACGATGTCGAGGGTGTCGAGGTCGAGGGAGCCGAAGCCCTCGTCGCAGAAGATCGATTCGAGGCGGGCGCTACCGCCGGCGGCGAGGTCGGCCACCTGGTCGGCCAGGGCCAGCGCCAGGGCGAGGGACGCCAGGAAGGTCTCGCCTCCCGACAGTGTCTTGGCCCCCCGCACGGCGTCGGCGTTGGCGTGGTCGATGACGGCGAAGTTGGCCCCGGCGCTGTCCAGGGTCAGGGCGTAGGCCCCCGCCGACAGCTCGGCGAGGATCTCGGTGGCCCCCACGACCAGCCGCTGGAGGGCCTCGTCCAGGATCCACTTCTCGAAGTTCTGGGAGCGCAGGTGGTAGCCGAGCGACTCGGCCACCTGCTGCTGCTCGACGAGGCCGGACCGCTGGGCCTCCAGCTCGGCCGCCTTCGCCCGGTCCTTGACCAGGCTCTCGTGGTGGCCCCGCGCCCGCTCGCGGGCCTCGGTCGCCGCGTCCCGGGGGTCCCGGCCGTCGAGGGCGACGTCCAGCTCGACACAGGTCTCGCGGATGCGGGCCTCGATCTCGCCCCGCTCGCGCTCGGCCTCGGCGACCGTCTCCCGCAGGGTGACCGCCCGCTCGTCCAGCTCGGGCCGGGTCTCGTCGGCCCAGGCCACGAGCGTGCTCCAGGCGCCACCGAGGTCCGACCGGTCGGCGCTGGGCGGGCTGAGGACCGCCAGCCGGTCCCGGGTCTCGTCGAAGCGGGTCCAGAGCGCCTTCTCGTCCTCCGCCAGGCTCGCGGCTCGCTTCTCCGCCGCCTCCATCTCCCGGCGGCGGCTGCGCTCGGTCTCCCGGGCGGTCTTCACGTCCTGCTCCTGGCGGTCCAGCTCGGCCAGCGCCGCCCGCGTGGCCGCCTCGTCCGGGCCGCCACCCAACTCGGCGTCCAGCTCGGCCACGACGGCGCGGACCTCGTCGAGCTTGGCGGTGACCCCGGCGAGCTTGCTCTGGGCCTCCCGCTCGGCGTCGTGGGCCGTACGCATGGCCGTCGTCGCGTTCGCCAGCGCGGCTTCGGCGGCCGCCACGTCCGGGGCGTCCCGATGGCTGGGCACGTCGTGCACGACCTGCCGGCAGACCGGGCAGGGGGTGCCGGCGACGAGGTCCCGAGCGATGGCCGCGGCGCGGTCCATGTCCTTCGCCGTCACCACGGCGACCTGAGCCGCGGCGTAGGCCCCGTCGGCCTCCTCCCGCACGGCGACGGTGGCGGCCAGGACCTCGGTCCGCTCGACCTCCATGGTCTGGCCGGTGGCGATGCGGTCCGCCTGCTCGGTGCGCCGCCCCAGCCGGGTCAGCCGCTCCCGCAGCGTCACCCGATCGGGCTGGTCGACCGTCGCCTTCTCGGCCACGTCGAGGAAGCCCTCCGCCGCGGCGTGGTCCCTGCGGGCCTGGTCCAGCTCGACCCGGGCGGCCTCGACCTTGCTGGCCAGGCGGGCCACGTCGTCGGGCACGGCCAGGCCGGTCAGGGCGGCGACCCGCTCGGTGACCTCGTCCCGCTCGGCGGTGGACACCGTGATCAGCGTGCCCAGCTCCTCGAGGCGGGGCCGGGCCTCGTCGATGCGTCCCACCAGCCGGTCGAGCACCCCGACCCGACGCTCGGCCTCGGCCACGATCTCCTCGGAGGCGTCGGCCAGAGAGGCGAGCTGTCCGGCGAGCGTCTCGACCGAGCCCGCGGCCACGGCCGCCCGCGACCGGGCCGCCTGGCCCATGGCCTCGTAGAGGCCCAGGTCGAGCAGGGCCAGGAGCATGTCCTGACGGTCGGCGGGCTTGGCGTGCAGGAGCTCGGCGAAGCGCCCCTGGGGCAGGACCACACAGGTGCAGAAGTGGTCGAAGCTGAGGCCGAGCAGGTCCTCGACGGCCGCCGAGAGCGCGTCGGCGTCGCCGGCCAACGTCTCGGTGGTCCCGTCGGGGAACCGGCGCTCGAGCCGCGCCTCCTTCGTCGTGGCCCCGGACCTGGTCGGGCGCACCACCCGGACGGCGGTGTAGCCGTCGCCGTCCACGGTGAAGTCCAGGCGCACACGGGCCTGCTGGAGGCCCTGGCTGATCACCGGGGCCACGGCCTTCTTCCCCAGCCGGGGGACCGACCCGTAGAGGGCGAAGATCATGGCGTCGATCACGCTGGACTTGCCGGCCCCGGTCGGGCCGCTGAGGGCGAACAGGTCGGCCCCCTCGAAGTCGACGGTGACGGGCTCCCGGAAGGCGGTGAAGCCCTCGAGCTCGAGCCGCTCAGGCCGCATCTTCGGCCTCCGGCTCGCTCAACTCGTCGTGCAGCTCACGGAACAGGCTCAGCAGGCGGGGATCGTCGACGTCGCGCTCGGCGAGGTACTCGGCGAACAGCTCGTCGGGCGAGCGGCCCAGGCGCACGGCCCGGGGGCCGCCGTCGTCGGCCTCGACCGGGCGGGCCGACACCTGCACCGCGTTGGGCAGGAGCGCCCGGACCTCCTCGGACAGACCGGCCCGGGCGGGCTCGTCGACCTCCACCCGCAGCCAGTCGTCGCCCACGTCCTTCGCCAGCGCCCGCAGGTCCTCGACGGTGCCCCGCACGGTGCGCAGGGCGCGACCCGCCGTCAGGGGGACCGTGCGCACCGACGCGGGCAGGCCGGGCGCGGCCTCCACCACCAGGACCGCCTTGCGGTCGGCCTCCTCGCCGAAGTCCAGCGCCAGCGGCGAGCCGGGATACCAGGCCGGGCACGCCGCCCCCGGCACCTGCTGGGTGCGGTGGAGGTGGCCGAGGGCCGCGTAGCTGAGGGACCCGGGAAAGGCTCCGCCCGGCAGCTCGTACTGGAAGATCGTGTGGGCCGAGCGCTCGCCCCCGCCCATCGTCCCGCCACTGACCATCGCGTGGGCGGCCAGCAGGTTCACCGCGTCGGCCCCGTCGAGGCCCTCGGTCAGGTGGGCGACCAGGCGGCGCAGGCGTTCCGCGTAGGTGGCCGAGTGGTCGGCCGCCTGCCCGCCCATGAGGTCGTCGGCCTTGACGATCCCCCGCTGGGACACGAAGGGCAGCAGCGCCAGGTTGACCTTCTCCCCCGCCGCCGTCTCGAAGCGGACCACGCCGCCCTCGTCGACCTTGGCCGGCTCGGCCAGCAGCGTGACCTGACCCAGCGCCAGGAGCGGGGTGACCGCGGCCAGCCGGCGGGGGTTGTCGTGGTTCCCGGCGATGACCACGACCTTCGCCCCGGTGCCCGCCAAGCCGAGCAGGTGGCGGTAGACGATGGCCTCGGACTCCGGCGTCGGAGCCGAGGTCTCGAA
Source organism: uncultured Microthrixaceae bacterium (assembly GCA_963748285.1). Classification (GTDB taxonomy): domain Bacteria; phylum Actinomycetota; class Acidimicrobiia; order Acidimicrobiales; family DATDAH01; genus DATDAH01. The sequence continues at coordinate 15,058 of CAVVIF010000003.1, read as the reverse complement.
CAGGTCGCCGGTCACCAGGATCAGGTCGACCGCCTCGGCCGCGGCGATGCCGGTGATCTCGGTGAGGACCGCCTCGTGCTCGTCGGCCCGGCTCTGGCCCCGCATGGCCTTGCCCACGTGCCAATCGCTGGTGTGGAGGATCTTCATCGTCTCAGAGCCCTTCGAAGGGGTCGTCGGGCTGCTCGGTGGCCTGTGGGTTCGCCCCCGCCTCGGCCGAGCGGGTGGCCCAGGCCGGGAACGGGAACTGGGTGACCAGCGGGACGGGGAGGTGGGGCTGGGCCACCAGCATGGTGCCCGGCTTGATGATCGTGGCCCGGTCCCGCTGGACGGGCGGCAGGAAGCCGTACTCGCCCCGCGCCGCCTCGGCCGGGTCGAGGCGGCCCACCACCCGGATGGCGCAGTTGGCCACGATGCGGCGCTCCACCTCGCTGGCGGTCTGCTGGGCCCCGATGAGGATGATCCCCAGCGACCGGCCCCGCTCGGCCACGTCGAGGAGGATCTCCTTGATGGGGCTGGACCCCTCCCGGGGGGCGTACTTGTTGAGCTCGTCGAGGACGACGAACTGCAGCGGCCGGGCGTGGCCCTGGCGCTCCTTCTTGTCGAAGGCCCGGCGCAGCACCACGCCGACGACGAAGCGCTTGGCCCGGTCGTTCAGGTTGTGGAGGTCGACCACGGTGACCTGGGCGGCGTCGTTGACGAGGTGGGCGTCGGCGTCGGGGACATCGGCCCGGATGAGGCGGTCGAGGTGGCGGATCGAGCCGTGCAGGCGGCGGATGAAGGCGTTGACCGTGCCCGCCCCGATGGCCCGCCCGGCCCAGCGGTCGGCCTCGGCGTCGTCCAGGACGCGGTTGGAGATGATCTCGACCAGCTCCCGGAAGGTGCGGGCCGTGTCCCCGTCGATGCGCACGGCGCCCTCGCCGGCGGCCTGGGCGTCGGCGGCCAGGCGGGCCGTCACGTTGTGCACCACCATCGTGTACTGCTGGCGGTCGTCCTCGGCGTCGGCGAACAGGAACGGCAGCAGCTCGTCCTTGCAGAACTGCTCCAGGGTCCAGAAGAAGGAGGTGACCCCGCCGTGGCGACCGGACACGTCCGGCGCCGCCGTGGGGTCGTCCCGGCGGGGCGGGGCCCAGACCTGCATGCTGCGGAAGGCCCCCACCGGCAGGTCGAGGTGGGCGTACTTGGCCCGCTCCTCGTCCGCCAGCTGGGTGTTCTCGTGATCGAGGAAGAGGAGGTCCTCGCCCTTGACGTTGAAGATCAGGGCTTTGGTGTTGACCGCCTCGGCCCCCAACACGCCCGAGTGGAAGAGGCTGTAGAGGAGGAAGGTGGCGTAGCTGGTCTTGGTGGCCACGCCCGAGACCCCACTGATGTTGACGTGGGCCCCCTTGGTGCCGTCCAGGAAGTCGAGGTCCAGGTAGAGCGGCTCCTCGTCCCGGGACAGGCCGGCGGGGAGCCGGCGGTCCATCTGGTCGAAGAAGAGGGCCTGATCCCGGGCGTCGCCCTGGGCCCGGACGACCGCGGTGCCCGGCAAGGGCGGGACGAACACCTCCGGCTCGAAGCGGGTCGACTGGATCAGGGCGGCCCGGCTGACCTCGGCGGGCAGGATCCCGTCCTCGATCAGGAAGACGTCGCTGTCGAGCGAGGCCCCCTCGTGGCGGGCCCGCACCTGGCTGACCATCCCGTAGATCTTCACGGTGCGGCCGTCGGGCAGGGTCCGTTCGAGGGCCACCACGTCGTCGAGCTGGAGGAACGCTTCTGGCCCGATCCCCACCCAGAACTCCAGCGGCGTGGCGTCCTCGGTCCCGATCACCCTGCCCACGGTCGCCATCGATCGGACCGTACCGCGAGGGAGTGACAGCCGAGGGGTACGCCTAGGTCGGCGGGCCGGCGCCCGGGCCGGCCTCCGACCCGTCACCCTGCGGCTTGCGGGCGAGGTAGCCGACGACCGCGATCGGCGCCCGCAGGGGCAACCCGTCGCGGACCCGCTCGGTCGCCTGGTCGACGGCCGCCTGCCGGAACACCTCCTCGCCGACGGCCTGGATCGCTTCGTACGCCGGTCCCATCGACGCCAGGGCCCGGGCGTAGGCCTCGGGATCGGCGAACTCCCACGCGAAGGGGACCTCGATCCGCTCGACGTCGATGAACCCCAGGTCGGCCAGCAACTGCTCGCCCGCACCGGGGCGACCCAGGGCCACCATGGCCGCTTGGTTGGCCACCTTCGCGGGGGCGGCCAGGCCGAAGGGGCCCAGGGCCCACGCCCCGGATGAGACCTTGATGTGGCCCCAGACGGTGAGGCCGAGGCGTCCGCCCGCACGCAGGACCCGCCGGGCCTCGACCACCGCGTCGGGGGTCGTGCCCCAGATCCCCCGGAAGCTGGTGACGACGTCGAAGGACTCGTCGGCCCACGGGAGGTCGTGCATGTCGCCGACCCGGAGATCGGCCGCCGGGCTGCGGTCGCGCGCCACCGCGACGAGGCGGGCCGAGGCGTCGATGCCGGCGGTGGTCGCCCCCCGGATGCCGGCCAGCTCGACCGCCAGCCCCGCGCCGCAGGCCAGGTCGAGGACCCGGTCGCCGGCACCGACACCCAGCGCCTGGTGGAGCGCCACGTACTCCCGGGCATTCGCCGGCTCACCGAGGGTGGCGAAGTCGACCGCCCGCCGCCCCCAACCCTCGTCGACGCCTCGCCAGTCGCCGGAGGCCCCGCCCGGCGCGTCCTGTTCGGTCGCCATGGCGGGACGTTACCGACGCCGGGCGGCCCAGCCCGTCGGTGAGCACGGCGGGCCTCAGTTGAGTAATCCCTACTCATGTGCCCCCGGGGCGGCCCGTGGTCCCCTGTGGACATGGACATCAACCAGACCGACTCGTGGAGCAGCCGCCCGGGTCCCGGGCGCAGGGAGCAGCAGGGCAATGGCTGACCGCAACGACAAGTACCGCCAGAAGTTCATCGCGGACATGAGCGCCCACATCGGCCTGCCGGTCGAGACCGTCGGGATCTTCTCCCGGCCGGGCTCCATGAACTCGATCTTCCTGGGCCAGCTCTCTCCGCTCGCCCACTCCATCAAGAACCAGTCGGCGCGGGCCAAGGCCGGCGGCCTCCCCCAGAACGTCGTGCTCGGCATCACCTCCGACAAGGTCTTCGTCTTCGGCTACAAGCCCAAGGGCAGGGGCCTCAAGCTCAAGGACCCCATCGGGGTGTTCGAGCGGCGGGCCATGCGGGCCGAGCTCGTCAGCCAGGGCGCCCTGGCCAACCGTGTCCGGTTCCACCTGCCCAACGGCGACAGCATCGAGCTGGACTCGAACAAGATGCCGGGCAGCAGCACGGACTTCAACGCACCCGTGATCGAGGCCCTGGCCGGCACCGCGTGAACCCCTCCGCCGAGCGGGACAGCGTGGTCCCGTCGGCTGGGGGTCCCGGCCCTACTGGGTCCGGGTGACGAACCGGCAGCTGTCCTCGGCCGCTAAGGCGGCTTCGAGGTCGGCATCCCCGAGGTCGTCCTGCACGTCGGGCTTCACCAGCGACCGGGGCTTCTCCAGCTCGACCACGAGCTGGGCCTTGCGGAAGTTGGTCGACTCCGGATCGGGGTCGGGTATGGCCTCGACCTCGGCCCGGAAGTCGGCGATGTCGGCCGCCGCCGCCTCCTGGCCGGTGCGCAGGTCCTCGGCGAGGGCCCGACCACCGTCGGTGTGCGGGTAGCCCACCTCGGCCAGCTCCTCCCCCAGCACGTCCGTGCGCACGATCACCTCGTCGAGGGCGGTCAGCATCAGGCCCCGGAGATCGGCGCCCTCCTGCATCTGGGGCTCGGTCGTGTTGACGATCTCGGCGACGTCGTCGGTCCAGGCCACGAGGACCGAGCAGGCGCCCGCCGCGGCCTCGGCGTCGGTGGCCCCCTCCCCGTCGTCGCCGCAGGCCACCCCGAGGGAGGCGACGAGAAGGGCCAGGGCGAATGGAGCCGGACGCACCCGGGCGACGATACTGAGCGCCCTCACACCACGAACCGGGGGAGACGAGTTCATGCGGGGACGGATGACGGCGGCCTGTGTCGCCGCAGCACTGGTGCTGGCGGCGTGCGGCGGGGATGACGGCGGCGGGGACGACGAGGCGTCGTCGGACACCGACGCCCCGGTCGAGGACACCACCACCACGACCGCGGCGCCCGAGCCACTGCGCATCCTCGTGTCCAACGACGACGGCCACGAAGGCGTGGGCGAGGGGCTCGACGCCCTCGTCGAAGGCCTGCAGACGTTGGACGACGTCGAGGTCACGGTGTCGATCCCGCTGGAGGACCGCACCGGCACCAGCGACAACTCCGAGCCGGGCGAGCAGGCCGAGAGCGAGGTCACCACCCTCTCGGGCTACCCGGCCACCGCCGTCGCCGGCTTCCCCGCCGACGCCGTGGAGCAGGGGATCGCCGGCATGGCCGAGCCCCCGCACCTCGTCGTCACCGGCATCAACTACGGCCAGAACATCGGCCCGCTCTCCGAGCTCTCCGGCACGGTCGGCGCCGCCCGCACCGGTGGTCGCGCCGGCATCCCCGCGCTGGCCGTGAGCCAGGGCATCTTCGTCAACGGTGGGCCGGAGCCCGACTACCCCGCCGCGGTCGAGCTCACGCTGGACTGGATCAACGAGCGTCGCGACGAGCTCGTGGCCGCCGAGCCGATCGACGGTGTGGCCGAGGTGACCAACCTGAACGTGCCCACCTGCCCGACGGGTGAGCAGGGCGAGCTCATCGAGGTGCCGGTGGCCACCGAGGCCCAGGTCGCGGGCGAGGACCTGGGCGCGGTCGACTGCGAGTCCGCGGCGACCGACCTGCCCCACGACGTGGCCGGGTTCCTGGCCGGCCATCCGGTGCAGAGCGAGCTCACCGCCTGACCTGATCGCCATCGTGTGAGGGCCCGGGCCGACCGGGCCCTCTCCGCGGCCGAGCGGGGCTGGGCGTCGGTCGATCCGGAGCCGGTGCCCGCGGCTCGGTAGCGTCGCCCCGTGAGCGACAGCATCCTCTCCTACGACCTCGACGGCGATGTCGCCGTCCTCCGCCTCGACGACGGCAAGGCGAACGCCATCGGCCCGGCCACCGTCGCCGCCCTCGACGACGCCGCTGACCCGGGCGGAGGACGAAGCCGGGGCGCTGCTCCTGACCGGACGCGAGGGCAAGCTCTCCGCCGGGTTCGACCTGTCGGTCATGACCTCCGGCGAGGAGGCCATGCAGGGCCTGGTCCGGAGCGGGGCCGAGCTGCTGGTGCGCTGGTACGCCAGTCCCCTGCCCACCGTGGCGGCCTGCACCGGCCACGCCTTGGCCATGGGCAGCCTGCTGCTGTTGGCCAGCGACACCCGGATCGGCGCCGAAGGCCCCTTCAAGCTGGGCCTCAACGAGGTGGCCATCGGCATGGGCCTGCCCATCTTCGCCGTCGAGCTGGCCCGGGACCGGCTGTCGCCCCGCGCCTTCACCGCCGCCACCATCCAGGGCCAGGTGTACGACCCCGCCGGGGCCCTGGAAGCCGGCTACCTCGACCGGCTGGTGGCCGCCGACGAGCTGGAGGCCGACCGCCCGCGAGGAGGCCGGGCGCCTGGCCCAGCTCCGCCGCGGCGCGGTGAGCCACACCAAGGCGCGCGCCCGCCAGGCCACCGTCGACCTGATCCTGTCGACCCTCGACGAGGACATGGCCGCCACCGGCATGCCCGACCCCCGCTGAGCAAATCCCCCTCCCCCTGGTGGGGGGGTGGGACAGGATGGGGGCATGGAAGCGACTGCGACACACCTGACCGCTGACGAGCTCGAGGCGGGGCTGGACGACATCCGGCGGTCGCCGGAGGACGGCGGCACGCTCCGGCTGATCGTGCGCTCGCCCCGACGCCGGGGCCCGCGAGGAGCTGGCCGAGGCCGACCTCGACCCGGCGGTCGGCCTGGTCGGGGACAACTGGAAGGCCCGGGGCAGTCGTCACACCGAGGACGGCTCGGCCGAGGTCCGAGCGCCAGATCACGCTGATGAACGTCCGGGCCGCCACCCTCGTCGCCGGTCGACCCCGGCCGCCGGGCCCTCGCCGGCGACCAGCTCTACGTCGACCTCGACCTCGGGGGCGCCAACCTCCCCGCGGGCACCCGCGCTGCAGATCGGCGACGCCGTGCTCGAGGTCAGCCCGCTGCCCCACACCGGCTGCGCCAAGTTCATCGAGCGCTTCGGCCCGGACGCCGGCCGATGGGTGAACACCGGCCCCGGCCGGAGCTGAACCTGCGGGGCATCAACGCCCTCGTCGTCGCAGGCCGGCACCGTCCGGGTCGGGGACCGGGTCAACAAGCTGGCGTGATGCCGGTGGTGTAGGTGAACTCGACGTCGCGCATGATCCAGGAGCAGGCACCGGCCGCCGCCGCGCCGTCGACCTGGGCCTGGACCTCGACCACCCCGTAGGTCACCGCCGACGCTGTAGTCCTGCAGCCAGGGCACGATCGGCGTGGCCAGCTCGCCGGTCTGCTCCTTCGAGGCGTTGACGGCCCCCTCGATCGTCGTCGCCGGGGGCGGACTGGGGGTCGGCGAGGTCGAAGGCGCCCGACGAGTAGGTCTCCGGGAAGACTCTCGGGCGCGAGGTAGTCGACGGCGGGGGCCATCGCCGCCATGTCCTGGTCGTACCGGGTCGGGTCCTGGACCGAGAGCCCCGTGACGGTCGCCCCCAGGTAGGCGCCCTCGGCCCGGACCGCCTGCTGGGCCTCGGCCGAGGAAGTCGGTCAGCGTCTCCACGTTCGTGCCCGATCCGATGCCCGGGACCAGCATGTAGGTCGGGTCGCCGTCGGGGCGGCGGACGTCGTCGAGCGAGGACGTTGTCGGCGCCCAGGGCCGCGGCCTCCTCGGCGAGGGCGAGGTTGTAGTCCTGCACACGCCGGCGATGGCGAAGTTGGTGAACCCGCCGATGATCGGCTCGGCGTTGGTCGCCTCCGGGCAGCCCTCGCCGTCGCCGTACTCCGGCCACGGGTCGTTCGCCGTGTCCTGCAGGACCCAGTCGGTGTGGTCGTTGGCCCATGCCCACCGGGCCAGGAGCGGGTCCCGGAAGGTGACCAGGCGGGCGATGAACTGGCCGCCGTGGTCATGGACGGTGGCGATGGCGTCCTCGAGGTCGTAGCGCTCGTCGACCGCGCCCGGCCTGGGCGGCCAGGTCCACCTCGGTGCCGTAGGGCCACGATCCCGCACTCGTCCTTCACGTCGAGCACGACGGTGTCGACCTGCTCGCCGTCGAGCAGGGCCAGGGCGCCGTCCCGCAGGCCGTCGTCGGCCCAGGCGTCGGCCGAGAGGTGGACGGCCCGGGGTCGGACGGCGGCGCCACCGTCGACGGGCACGGCCAGCGCGGTCGAGTTGCCGGCCGGGTCGGTGGCGATGAAGTCCACGGCGCCGGCGGGCGGGGTGGCGAAGGTGACCGAGAAGTGTCCGTCCTCGTCGACCTCGACCGGCTCCCCCTCGGCGGTGAGGTCGACCCGCTCGTCGACCGTCGCCGGACGACGGTGAGCTCGTCGCCGATGCCGACCCCTTCGGGGGTGGGGATGTCGAGGACGGGTGGGGTGTCGTCCACCCCGAAGGTCATCGACCAGCGTCTCGGATCCCGAACACCGCCTTCGGCACCTCGACCGCCAGCTCGTAGGTGCCCTCCTCCAGGCCGTCCGTCGGGCGGGGTCCAGATGAAGCCCGTGTCGGTGGTCTCGACCTCGCTCGGTCACGTCGGTGCCGTCGAAGCTGACCGTGGCGCCGGCTCGACGCGGCTGGTCGGCTCGATGCTGCAGCTCGATGGCCAGGCGCTCCGACCTCGGCGGTCGCGGACGGCGCCGCCGTCCTCGAAGTCGCTGGTGACCGTGACCCGGTTCGCCCGCAGGAGCCAGATGCCGCCGACCACGAAGAGGGCGACGAAGGCCAGGCCGAGGACCAGGTTGAACCGGTCGACCTCCCAGCGCGGGCCCTGGAAGCGCAGGGCCGGGCCGGAGCGCTTCCGGCGGGCCACGGCTGGTGCCCGCGACCTTCGGGGCCGGCTGCCAGGGCTTGCTGGCCGGGCCGCCGCCCACCTTGCCGAGGCCGCGCCTCTTCTTCTTGCCCCCTCCGGCGCCGGGGATGTCCCGCAGTGACGAACCCATGTCGGCTAGGTTTGTAGCACCGCGACCGGCGAACCGGACGGTCATCGGGGGGTCAGGCCGTGAGGCCGACCTCGCCCTCGGGGACCCAGCCGGCCAGCTCGTCCACCGCCCGCTCCAGCTCGGCGACGTTGACGCTGCCCGGGATGGCGCTCGGCGAGGACGCTCGCCACGGCCCGGTAGAACCAGACGAACTCGGCCGGGGTGGCCCGGAAGCGCTCCCAGACCCGCGCGGCCCTCGACTCGGAGCTGGGACAGCAGGGTGCGGGCGTTGTGGAGCTTGTCGGCCGCCGCCACCCGGAAGACCCCCTCGGGCACGTCGGGGTGGTCGAGCTGGGCGAGGAGCAGGTGCTTGCGCTCCATCCACGGCCCCTTGGGCTCGCCCCGGGAGTCCGACAGCAGGGCCACGGCCCCGGCGACCTCGTCACCGAAGCGACGCCGCACCTCGGCCAGCGTCTCGTCGCCACCCTGGTCCTCGACCGCGTCGTGGCAGAGGGCGGTGATGGCGTCGACCTCGTCGCCGCCGTCCTCGAGCACGAGCGCGGCGACGGCCAGGAGGTGGCTCACGTAGGGCACGTCGCTCGCCGCCCTTGCGGGGCTGGTCCGCGTGCAGCTCGGTGACCCAGGCCACGGCCTCGACGAACCGGGGCCCGAGCCGGATGTGAGGGGCTGGCCAAGCCCCAGTGTCTACCGCCCGGCACCCTCCGGAGGCCAGCGGCCGGGACCGGGTACGGTCGCGGGCTGATGGCCGATCAGTCCCGGGTGACCGGGCCGGGGGACGCCAGCGCACCGGGGGACGGGTCGGGCGACGAGGCCGAGACGACGGTGGCCAAGATCGCGTCCCGCGGCGAGCCGATGCCACCGTGGGTCCCGCGGGCCATCTTCTGGTTCTTCGGTGTCGGCGTGGCCCTGGTCATCACCTGGTGGCTGGTCGTGCGGCTCCGCGGCCTGCTGGTCATGCTGCTGGTGGCCCTCTTCATCTCCTTCGCCCTGGAGCCGGCCGTGAACTGGATGGCCGAGCGGGGCTGGCGCCGGGGGACGGCGACCCTCACGGTGATGGCCGTCCTGCTCGTCGCCATGGTCCTCTTCGTCTGGGCCATGGGCTCGGTGCTGGTCAACCAGGTCACCGACTTCGTCGACGAGGCCCCCCGCTACATCGAGGACGCCGAGGAGTGGGTCAACGAGACCTTCGACGCCGACGTCAACGCCGACGACCTGACCGCAGGAGTTCCAGGAGGGCGGCTCGGCCCAGGAGTTCGCGGCCAACCTGGCGGGCAACATCGTGGCCGCCGGGGCGACGGTGCTCGCCGTCCTGTTCCAGACTGCTCACCATCGCCCTGTTCACCTTCTACCTGGTGGCCGACGGGCCCCGCCTGCGCCGGGCGATCCTCTCGGTGCTGCCGCAGGACCGCCAGGTCGAGGTCCTGCGGGTCTGGGAGATCGCCATCGAGAAGACCGGTGGCTACATCTACTCCCGGAGCGTCCTGGCCTTCTTCTCGACCGTGTTCCACTGGATCGCCTTCGCCATCATCGGCATCCCCTTCCCGCTGCCCCTGGCCCTCTGGGTCGGCCTCATCAGCCAGTTCGTGCCCACCATCGGGACCTACATCGCCGGCGCCCTGCCCGATCGTCATCGCCCTCATCGACAAGCCCATCGACGCCCTGTGGGTGCTCGCGGTGATCGTCGCTCTACCAGCAGATCGAGAACTACCTGCTGGCCCCGCCGATCCAGGCCGAGACGATGGACATCCACCCCGGCGTCGCCTTCGGCGGGGTCATCGCGGGGGCCAGCATCCTGGGGCCCATCGGCGCGCTCCTGGCCCTGCCGGCGGCGGCCACGCTCCAGGCCTTCGTCTCCACCTACGTGCAGCGCCACGAGGTCATCGAGCAGCAAGCTCACCCGGCGCCAGCGGGCCCGGATCGACTTCCTGCGGCCCCTCCGCTACCTGCGGCGGACGAAGGGCGAGGCGGTGAGCCCCGAGTCCGACGATGCCGACGGGGACCGGCCCGGCATGGAAGATCACTGATTGACATCAGAATGATCTGAAAGCATATTGGGAGCGTGCCGCGGCGGCCCGTCCTCCTGTTCCTGGCCCTGACCCTCCTCGGCGGGGGCTGCGCGACCGACGCCGGCGCCCAAGCCGGCCGGCCCGTCGTCGAGCCCACCGTCCCCCCGCCCACGGTCGCCCCCGCGCCGCCACCGTCGGTGCTCGAGGAGGTGGAGGCGGCCTACCGCCGGAGCTGGGTCGTCTACGCCGCCGCCGTGGGCCGGGTCGACCCGGCACCCCTGGCCGAGGCGTTCGGCGCCAGCGCCCTGACGCTGCGACGTCGCGAGGTCGAGGCCCTCCGCCGGGCCGGCGAGGCCGTCGCCGTCGAGGTCACCCACGACCTCGAGATCGTCCTGGTCGACGCCGAGACCGCAGTGGTCACCGACGTCCTCGACAACCACATGGTGCGGGTCGACGCCCGCACCGGTCAGGCCCTCGAACCCGACCCCGGCGGCACCCTGACCCGGGCCTACACCCTGCGGGAGGAGGCCGGGACGTGGAAGGTCACCGAAGCCGTCGCCCTCGGTTGACCGTCCGGGCCGCCGTGACGGTCCTGGCCCTGGTCGCGGTCGCCCACCCGGCCGGCGCGGCCGAGGACTCGGTGGGCGGCACCGTGGACACGTCGGGGGTGACCATCACCATCGTGCGCTGGCAGGGCAGCGACCAGGTCCACGCCACCGCCAGCGGCGGCGGGGACGACCCGACGGGCTGTGACTGGTCGATCGTGCCCGCACCGCTCGGCGCCCTGCCGCCGGCCGACATCGCGCCGTACCAGCCGGACTCCTAGCTCGGCCTCCTCCTCTGCGACGGCGTCGGTGTCGAGGTCCTGTGGGTCGGCCCGCACAACACCGTCGACCTCGAGGCCGAGGCCCGACGGCTGGTCGAGGAGTACGTGGCCCGCGTCCCGGTCCCCCGGATCACCGTCGCACGCCAACCCCGTGCCCACCGGCCTGGTCGGCCTCGAGTCGTGGTTCTGGGCCACCGGCTACGACCGGCCGCCCGATCGTGGACCGCATCGACGCCCTCGGCATCGGCGTCGACGTGCGCATCGACCCCACCCCGGTCACCTGGGCCTTCGGCGACGGCGACCAGCGACGCCGGCGGCCTCGGGGAGGCCTAGCCCGAGCACGTCCCCGGTCCGCCACGGCTACCTCCGACCACGGCACCTGGACCGTGTCCGCCGGCCTCGACCTGGTCCCCCGCTACCGCATCGACGGCACCGACTGGATCGAGCTGCCGACGCATCGCCGTCGAGCGACGCGCTGGCCTACCGGGTGCGGGAGGCGCAGGCCGTCGTCACCGGCTGAGCCGGCGAGGGTCAGGCGTCGTCGTCGCGGACGATGGCGAGGCGGCCGCCGGGGGTGAGGACGAGGAGCCCGACCAGGGCGGCGCCGGCGCCGAGGCCGAGGGCGGACCACGATCATCTCGAACCGGGCGCCGGACGACCGCGGCATGGACCAGCAGGCCGGCCGCCGGCCACGGCCATGGCGGCCACCGATCACGAGGGCGACGCGGTGCGACGAGCGGGAGGCCGCGGGCGCGCCTCCGTCGGTCACCTGCGTCACGTTCATTACGAACACGTTACAACACGTCGACCGGGCCGGAACATGGGAATCGCGCCGACCGGGTCAGTCGACGAAGCGGCCGCAGAGCGGCCAGGGCTGCGCACCCCGGGTCTGGTACAGCGCCTTGGCCCGCAGGTCCTGCTCCCAGTAGGGGGCGTCGGAGGGCCGGCCGGTGCCGCCCATCGTCCCCCAGGTCCGGAGGTCGAACTGGTAGGCGCCGTAGAACCCGTTGCCGGTGTTGATCGTGTAGACGCCGCCGGACTCACAGAAGCGCAGCCGCTCCCACGCGGCCTCGCCCGGATCGCTGCGGCTGCGCCCCGCCCATCGCCTGGGCGGCGCTGAGCTCGACCTGGGCCCGTTCGATGTCCTCGGTCGGCCAGCACGATGTCGGCGTCGGCCTGCTCGATGCCGGCCTGGATGTCGTCGACCCGCTCGGCCAGCGCGACGACGTTGTCGTCGGCCTGGGCCTGCAGGGCCTGGTAGTCCTCGACGGCCGTGGCCGTGTCCACCACGTTCCCGGTGAGCAGCTCGCTGCGGTAGAGGTGCTCGCCGATGTCGCTCGGCGTCCATCAGGACGTCGAGCTCGCGGGCCCCGCCGCCGCCGGTGTAGGCCCGGACGGTGACGACCCGCACCTGGTGGCGGGCCACGCTCGAGCTCGTGGGCCAGCGCCACCTGCTCGAGGCCGAGGGCGCTGATCTCGCTGCCGGGTGGCGGCGAGGTCGGCCTGCGCCCTGGGTCCGGCGCTGGCCATGGCATCGGCCCGCTGGGCCTGGGCCTCGGCCAGGGCGTTCTGGGCCCCGTCGAGGGACGGCGGCCCGGGGTGCACCATCGTCTCGGCCGCGGCCGACGTGGCACCGAGCGCGCCGAGGGCGGCGAGAGCGACCACCGCCACCGTCGCCACCGACCGCAGAGCGGGCGGGCGCAGGGATGCGTCGCGAGGGACGGAATGTTGCGAAGTCATTACGAGATCCGGCGGAGCGTAGCCCAAGCCCACCGGTCCGACGGAAGTCGGGCGGCCGCCCTCCGCCCGACCGGATCCGGCCGTCGGGCTACGCTCGCGGCGCTCGGGGGACCTGGAGGGACGGCATGGCACATCGATGACGAGTACCTGGACCGGCTGGCCGCGGTGCCGCTGTTCGCCGACCTGGACAAGGCACGAGCTCGAGGCCGTCGCCTCGCTCGGCACCGACGTCGACGTCGACGAGGGCCGGGAGCTGGCCAAGCGAGGGCGACGTCGGCCAGCGAGGCGTTCCTCGTCCTCGAGCGGCACGCGCGGTGTGCACCCGCGACGGCGAGGAGATCGCCACCTTCGGGCCCGGGCGACTTCTTCGGGGAGATGGCCCTGCTCGTCCACGGCCACCGGACGGCGACCGTCACCACCACCTCGCCCACTGTCGGTGCGGGCCTTCCACAAGCTCCGAGTTCGACCGCCTGCTCGACCGCTCCCCCAAGGTGGCGGTGAAGATCCTGCGCACCACCGCCGAGCGCCTCCTCCACGCCGAGGACTCGCCCCACCACTGAGGCCATCGGGGCCGGTTCCGCCCCTCACATCGCCGCCCCCGCCTCCGATGGAGAGGCGGGAGATCTGTCGACGCGATGCGGGGCAGAGGCATGACCACAGCCAATGGCCACGGGCAGGACGCGGGCGTCATGGCCTACGCCCTGCGGGCCGTCGTGGCCGGCGCCGTCGGCGCCGCTCGCCGGCGTCGCCCTCGAGCTGGGCACCGAGCTGACCGGTTCGCGTCGCCGGCGCCGTCATCGGCGGCGCCGTGGGCTTCGGCGTGGCCAGCGGCGCTCTACGTCGCCACCGCCTTCCGCTCCATCCACCGGCTGCGGACCCGGATCGACGAGCTCGAGACCCGGGACCCCCTCACCGGCCTGCCCAACGGCCGGGCCCTGCGGTCGTGGCTGGACCGCCACCTCCGCCACGCCAACGAGGTCGCAGTCCCACACCGCCCTGCTGGTCATCCACGCCGAGGGCATCGACCGCATCAACGAGAGCCACGGTCGCGAGATCGGCGACGAGCTGCTCAAGGCGCTGGTCGCCCGGGTCCGCTCCTGCCTCCTGACCAAGGACCAGGTGTTCCGGTCCGGCGGCACCGACCTCGCCGTCATCCGGCCCGACCTGGCCGGCACCCACGCCGCCGAGGAGCTGGCCGAGTCGATCCTCGACCTGCTGGCCAACCCCTACGAGGTCGAGGGCGAGCTGCTGCGGGTGCCCGTCTGCGTCGGGCCTGGCCGTCGCCGGCGGTCGCCCCACCACCGCCGACGACATGCTGCGCGACGCCGAGGTGGCCACCTACCGGGCCACCACCAACGGCCCGGGTTCCCTGGTGCGCTTCGAGCAGGCCCTGGTCGAGTCGCTGACGCCGGCGACCGCCGAGCACCGGCTGCGCACCGCCCTGGAGCGGGGCGACTTCCAGGTCACCTACCTGCCGGTCTTCTCCCTGACCACCGGCGAGGTCGTCGAGGTCGAGGCGCTGCTGCGCTGGATCGACGAGGGCCGCGGCATGGTGGCCGCCGACGAGTTCCTCACCGCCATGGAGCAGACCGGGATCATCGTCCCCGTCGGCTCCTGGGTCATCCAGGAGGTCTGCCGCCAGGCCACCTACTGGGCCCGCACCTTCCCCAGCCACCGCCCGGTCCGGGTCACGGCCAACCTCTCCCGCCGCCAGCTGCTGCAGGTCGACTTCAACGACCTGGTGGCCACCGCCCTCGACGACGCCGACACCGACCCGACCCGGGTCATCCTCGAGGTCAACGAGCGCAGCCTGGCCGACCAGCGCGAGGACCTCTGGTCGGTGCTGCGCCGCACCAAGGACCTCGGCGTCGGCGTCTCGCTGGACGACCTCGGGGCGCGCCAACTCGTCCCTGGCCACCCTCCGCCGCTTCCAGCTCGACCAGGTCAAGATCGACCACGAGCTTCATCGAGACGGTGCATGGCCTCCGGCCGAGGACGCCGCCGTCATCCGCCACCTCACGGCGCTCTGCCGCGAGCTGGGCATCGTCACCGTGGCCAAGGCCGTCCAGGCCGAGGACCAGGCCGTGCGGCTCTGCCAGCTCGGCGTCGAGCACGCCCTCGGCCGCTTCTTCAGCGAGCCGGTCACGCCCGGGCCAGATCGACGAGCTGATCTACGCCGACCTGACCCGCCCGCCCCGGGCCACCCCGGCTGCGGCCATCGCGCCGCCGGCGCCGGCGGCGGCCGCGCCGAGCGCCCCGCTCCTGCCCCAGCGCACCCCCGGCGACAACCCCACGCCGGTCGAGGCAGACCCGCGCCGACCCGGTCGTGGTCCCCGACCTCGCCGTCGCCCGCAAGTTCCCCCGCCGCAGCAAGTTGTTCG
>CAVVIF010000002.1:0-8167 GCA_963748285.1 uncultured Microthrixaceae bacterium | reverse complement strand
TACGTCCGCTCCCGTTCAGGGGTCGCCGGGCGTGCCGCCGGCAGCCCGCTACTCGTGCCGATGGTGGTGGTGGAGGTCCGCCGGCCACGACGGCGACCGTGAGTGGCCGCCATCCCTCGCGCACCGCGTCGGCCCTCGGCGGCCGGCGGGCCACAGCGGGGGCCACCGCGAGGGCCGCGCCGAGGTAGAGCATCCCGGCCAGGGTCAGCGCGGACAGGTCGCTGGTGAGGACCGAAGCTGCCGGGGCCGATGCGCCGAAGAGCACGGCGGCGAGGAGGCAGCGAAGGGCGCCGCGTCGTGTCACGGGCTCAGAGGGACGGCACGAGGTCGCCGCCGCGCACCACTTCGAACTGGCGGCGGGGGTCGGTCTGGGGTGTGGGCGCGCCCACCGGTCCGGACTCGCCTCGGGCATGGGCCACCGCATCGCTGTGGCAGTACTGGACGATGTACCGCTCCCGGTCGGGGAGGGACCATTCGAAGTCGGTGTTCCAGGGATGGCGCTCCCGGACCCGCGTCATGGCGACACCGTAGATCGACCTCGTCCTCAGTCGATGTGGACGTCGGCCGCCGTCTCCTCGTGGATCGTGACCTCCTCGGTCACCACGATGGCGAGCAGGCCGACGGCCACCGCGGTCAGGGGCCAGACGGGGTCGGCATCGGCCAGGATGGCGACGACCCCCAGGGTCACCGCGACGATGACCAGCCGGGCGGTCAGGACCTGTCGCGAGATGCGCCAGTAGGAGAGGGCGGAGGCGCCGATGAAGAGGCCGATGCCGACCACGAGCGAGGTGACTACGGCGGTCTCCGCCGGTCGATCGGGGTGGAGCAGGATCTCCTCGACCGCCACCGCGAACCCGATGATCCCGCAGATCAGCGGGAAGTGGATGAGGCTGTAGGCGTCACGGGCGGCGCCCCCGAGGTCGGTGGCGGAGACCTTGGAGAACTCCTCCTCGAGCGCCTCCTTCAACCAGCCGAAGTAGGTCCACCAGAGCAGGCAGGCCACGACCAGGCAGGCCCCGGCGGCCACGACGAGGTCCGTCGTCCGGTCGTCGCCGGCGACCGCGGTGCCGGCGACGATGAGGGACTCGCCCAAGGCGATGATCACGAACAAGCCGTGGCGCTCGCTGAAGTGCCCGGGGTGCAGGTCCCACACCGCACCCCGGCCGGCGAGGCCTGCGGCCAGGAAGTCGACGCCGATCGCCCCGACCCAGACCCAGGTCCGGACGGGCTCGTCCACGTTGGCCCCGATCAGCACGACGGCCAGTCCGACGATTGACACGTAGACCCACAGCATGGAGATGCCCTGGCCCTCGTGGGCCTGCTCGTGGTCGACGCGGACCTGCAGGCCGATGCCCAGGACCCGGATGAGGACGTAGGGCACGGCGAACCACATCGGGTCGTCCTCGAAGGCCCGGGGGACCGAGGCCGCCATGATGAACGCCGCCCCGGTCGCGGCGAGCGTGGTGGCCCGGACCACCGTGTGCTGGGTGTCGGCCGGGCTGAGGGTCCAGGTGAACTGGGTCCACGCCCACCAGATCAGCCAGAACAGCACGAGCGACCGCCCCACGCCCGGGGCATCGAGGTGATGGGCCGTCAGCACGGTCACCTGGGTCACCGCGAACACGAAGACCAGGTCGAAGAACAGCTCGACGAAGGTGACCGCCTGCTCCTCCGGGGCGTGCAGGCGCAGGCGCGGCATCGGCGCAGTATGGCCGGGCCGAGCCTGGGGTCGATCAGACCGGTCAGGTCCGGGTGAGCACCACCTTGAGGGCACCGGTGTCGGCGGCCCGGCTGAACACGTCGTAGGCCTCCTCGAACCGGTCGAGGGTGAAGTGGTGGGTGATGAAGCGACCGGCGTCGATCTGCCCACCCTGGGTCAGGCGCAGCAGCGTGGGGGTCGAGTAGGTGTCCACCAGCCCGGTGGTGATCGTGACGTTGCGGATCCAGAGCTCCTCGAGGTGCAGCGCCGCCGGCTCGCCGTGGACCCCGATGTTGGCGATGTGCCCACCGGGCCGGGCCAGCTGGGCCGCCAGCTCGAAGGTCGAGGGGACCCCGACGGCCTCGATGGCGACGTCGGCCCCCAGGCCGCCGGTCAGCTCCCGAACGACGGCCAACGGGTCTTCGCTCCCGTTGTTGACCACGATGTCGGCACCGAACTGCTTGGCGGCCTCCAGTCGGCTGTCGGCCAGATCGATGGCCACGACGTGGGCCGGGCTGTACAGGCGGGCGCCCATGATGGCCGAGAGGCCGATGGGGCCGGCCCCGACGACGGCGACGACGTCCCCCGGGCGCACCTGCCCGTTGAGCACGCCGACCTCGTAGCCCGTGGGCAGGATGTCGGCGAGCATCAGGATGTCCTCATCGGCGACACCGTCGGGCACCGGGTGGGTCGAGGTGTCGGCGAACGGCACGCGGACGTACTCGGCCTGGGTGCCGTCGATCAGGTGGCCGAGGATCCAGCCCCCGCCGCCGAGGCACTGGCCGTAGCTGCTCTCTCGGCAGTAGCGGCACGAACCGCACGCCGTGATGCAGGACACCAGGACCCGGTCGCCCACGGCCACGTTCTTGACGCCGGCGCCGACGGACTCGACGGTGCCCACGGCCTCGTGGCCCAGGATCCGCCCGTCGGTCACGGCGGGGACGTCACCCTTCAGGATGTGGAGGTCCGTCCCGCAGATCGTCACGGCGTCGACCCGCACGACCGCATCGGTGTCGTCGACGATGGCCGGCATGGGGACCTCCTCCCACGCCTTCTGACCGGGTCCGTGGTACACGAGCGCACGCATGGCTGCTCTCCTCTGTCGCTGTCCTCTACCCCGAACCTAAGGAAGGCGGGGGTCGGCGCCCAGAGGCTTAGGTCCCGCTCCGCGGCCTCGTCCCGTCGGCCAGACTTCTGGCCATGGCCCACGACCGCCGTCTCCGCTTCGCCGTCCAGCTCAACGAGCCGCTCCCGGGCTCGACCTGGGCCGACACCGCCCGGGAGGTGGAGCAGCTCGGCTACTCGACCGTCTTCGTCCCCGACCACCTCGACGAGGGGCACGGTCCGATCGCCACGATGGCCGCCCTCGCCGCGGTGACCACGACCCTCAAGGTCGGCGTGCTGGTCTTCGACTGCGACTTCCGCCACCCCACGTTCCTGGCCAAGGAGCTGGCGACCATCGACCTCCTCTCCGCGGGCCGGTTGGAGGTGGGCCTAGGCGCCGGTTGGAAGAACACCGACTACGAACGGTCGGGCATCCCGATGGACCGTCCCGGGGTCCGGGTCGGTCGCCTCATGGAGCACTGCGCCGTGCTCAAGGGGCTCTGGGCCGACGGTCCGTTCAGCTTCGCCGGCGAGCACTACACCGTCACCGACCTGGACGGGCAGCCCAAGCCCCACACGCCTGGCGGGCCGCCGATCCTGGTGGGCGGCGGCGCCCCCCGGCTCCTGGGCTGGGCCGGCGCGACCGCCGACATCGTCGGGGTCAACGCCTCGATCCACTCCGGCGAGATCGACCAGGCGGCCGCCGAGGACGCCCTGGCCGACCGCATCGACGAGAAGTTCGGTTGGGTGCGGGACGGGGCGGGCGACCGCTTCGACGACATCGAGCTGAACGCCTGGCTGGCTGCGGCGGAGCTGACCGAGGATCCGTCGGTGACCGAGGCCGTGGCCGCCTTCTTCAACACCGACGCGGCGTCGTTGCGCCAGTCACCGCTGGCGCTGGTGGGGAGTCCCGGCGAGGTGCGGGAGATGCTGCAGGAGCGACGGGACCGTTGGGGCTACTCCTACCACTGCCTGCCCGGGGACAAGGCCCACGACTTCGCCCCGCTCGTCGCCGAGCTCACCGGGACCTGACGCGCTGGTCCCTCGACCGCGACCGTCGGCTCAGTCGAGGGGCAGGCCGACGGCCGCGGTCCCGGTGACGTGGTCACCGATGTCGGTGGCGGCCCGGAACTCGATCTCGACGCGGCCCTCGTCGCCGTCCTCCGTGAGGCCGGTGATGGCGCCGGTGAAGGTGAGGGTCGCCCCGGGCATGAGGGGGACGCCGAGGCGGATGGACAGGTTGCGGACCAGCGCATCAGGACCGGCCCAGTCGGTGAGCCACCGGCTGCAGTGGGCCGTGGTCGACAGGATGTTCATGAAGATGTCGGGGGCGCCCTGAGCCTGGGCGTAGTCGCGGTCGTGGTGCACGGGCATGAAGTCCCGGGTGGCTATGGCCCCTGCCGCGATGTGGGTCGCGGTGATCTCGACGGTGAGGGGCGGCAGCGCCTGGCCGACCGAGAGGCTCCGCCAGTCGGGGGAGGGCGACACGGTGCTCACGCCGCCCCTCCCGGCTTGAACTTCAGGATCCGGAAGTGCTGGCGACCGACCCGGTCCCCGGACTCGTCGTGGTAGTCGGTGACCCAGGTGAGGAAGAACCCGGGGCCGAGGCGGGTCTGCTTCTCGTCGGAGATGCTGTCCACGACCGTGGTGGCGCTGACGACCTCGCCGAGGTGCAGGTAGCGGTCGATCTCGAACTCGGAGTTGGAGGCCAGGGTGGCCGTGTAGCCCGCGGCGTCGAGCACGGCGAGCACGCCACCGTCGCCGGTGGACTCGACCGGCGAGCCGCCTCGGTCGCCGATGCCCCGGATCAGGGGGGTGGCCATGGTCCAGGTCTGGAGCATGAGCGGCGGGGCCACGATCTGGCCGTGGCGGGAGGCCGCGGCGGCCTCGGGATCGACGTAGACCGGGTTGTCGTCCTCGAAGGCGGCAGCCCAGTGCCGGATCATCGGTTGGTTGACCGGATCCGGCGCGACGCTCATCCCGGAGCCCGATCCGACCGGCTGGCCGATGAACGCCTCGAGGCGCTGCCGGAGGTCGGCCCCGTCGCCGCTGTCGTCGCTGCTCACGGCGAGGACATCTACCACGTCGACGCCACCGCTCCGGAACCGATCGGTCGCCGCTCGGGGCGTCGCCCTACCGTGACCGCCCATGGACTGGTCGGTCGAAGCGGTGCGCCGGGACACACCCGGGGTCGAGGGCGTCATCCACCTCAACAACGCGGGTGCCGCCCTGCCGCCCCGGGTCGTGGTCGACACGGTCGTGGCCCACCTCGGTCGGGAGGCCGAGATCGGCGGCTACGAAGCGGCCGCCGAGGCCGCCGACCGGGAGGAGGCGGTGTACGGGTCGATCGCGGCGATGATCGGTGCGGCGCCGTCACGGATCGCCCTGATCGAGAACGCCACCCGCGCCTGGGACATGGCGGTCTACGGCTACCCGTTCCAGCCCGGGGACCGGGTGCTCACCGCCCGAGCCGAGTACGCCAGCAACGTCATCGCCCTCCTGCAGCTGCGGGACCGCGTCGGCATCGAGATCGTGCTGGTGGACGACGACGAGCACGGCCAGGTCTCCCTCGACCGCCTCGAGGCGGAGCTCGACCGGGGCGCGGCGATGGTCGCCCTCACCCACGTGCCGACCAACGGTGGCCTGGTCAACCCGGCCGAGGCGGTCGGGGCCTTGTGCGCCGCCCACGACGTCTTCTACGTCCTGGACGCCTGCCAGTCCGTGGGCCAGGTGCCGGTCGACGTGACCGTCATCGGCTGCGACGTGCTCTCGGCCACGGGTCGGAAGTACCTCCGGGCACCCCGGGGGACCGGCTTCCTCTACGTCAGCGACCGGGCGCTCGAGCGCCTCGTGCCGCCGTTCCTCGACCTGCACGCCGCGACCTGGACCGGCGTCGACACCTATGAGATCCGGGACGATGCCCGTCGGTTCGAGAACTGGGAGACCAGCCACGCCACCAAGCTCGGCCTCGGCGCCGCGGTCGACTACGCCCTCGCCCTCGGCCCCGAGTCGACCTGGTCCCGCATCGAGGCCCTCGGCGCGGCCCTGCGGGAGCGGCTGGGGGCTGTCGACGGGGTCACGGTGCACGACAAGGGGGAGCGCCGGGGCGGGATCGTGACCTTCATGGTGTCCGACCGGACAGCCGAGGAGGTCAAGGCCGGGCTGACCGACCAGGGGATCAACACCTCGGTGTCACCCGCCGCCTGGGGCCATTTCGACCTGCCCGAGCGAGGCCTGCCGGCCCTGGTGCGGGCGTCGGTCCACTACTACAACACCGACGAGGAGCTCGACGCGCTGGTCGCTGCGCTGGCCTGACGGCCCCGCCCCCCTTGCTCGTTCCGGTGCGGTCTATTAGAACGATCGTTCTAGTAGACACGAAGGGGACCACCATGAACACTTCCGTCGCCGAGCGCACGCGCCCGACCGTCACCGGCCTCAGCTCGAACTTCATGCTCGACGGGGCGACCTACGCCGTCGGGGGCGACGCCGGGTTCAACGGCATGGACTTCTACGGCGCCGGCCGGGGTGGGGTCCTGGGTGAGGTGTCGGCCGACGTGGTCGCCGCCGCCCTGGTCTTCTTCAACCCGACAGTCGTGCACGGGGCGTGGGAGGGCTCGCGGGACGTGATGTCCCGGGCGGCCGCGGCGGAGCTGTTCGCCGGGTGTCTCGTGACCTGGGCCGATGCCCACCTCGACGACGACGTGGACTGGGCCCGCCTGGCCGAGCTCGCCGGCCAGATCGTGGACCGCGCCTCCATCGGCGGGGCGCCCGTGTTCGCGGGCTGGCGGGAGCTGCCGGTGCCGACCGAGCCGAAGGCCGCGGCCCTGCACCAGCTCAACGCCCTTCGGGAGCTGCGGATGGCCCGCCACGGTGCGGCCGTCACGGCGATGGGCCTGGACGTGGGTGCCGTCGTCTGCCACGCCTCGCCCCACATGGCGCCGATCTTCGGTTGGGACGGCACCGCCGTCCCCGAGGACCTGCCGGCCCAGTGGGTCGAGGCCGAGGCGCTGACCAACCAGGCGACCGACCACGACTACGCCGTGCTCTCAGCCGACGAGGCCGACGAGTTCGCAACCCTCTGCGAAGCCGCCGCCACGGCGGTGCACTAGCCCCGACGATCCATGGCACCGAGCGACTCGAGGGCCCGCATCCGGGACGAGGCGGCCGAGCTGCTGTCGCGGGACGGTTACAACGGCATGGGCCTCAAGGCGCTGAGCGAGGCGACCGGCCTGCCGTTCGGGTCGATCTACCACCACTTCCCCGGGGGCAAGGACGAGATCGCGGCGGCGGCCATCGTCGAGACGGCGGAGGTCATCGCCCAACTCCTCGAGGCGCTGCTCGTCGACGGGGTCACCGAGGACGCCATCCACAGCATGTTCGGGTTCATGGCCGACCGGTTGGAGGCCACGGACTTCGTGGCGGGCTGTGTGGTGGGCACGCCCGCCCTGGACGACCCGACGCCCGCGCCCCGGGTGCTCGGCGTGTGCGCGTCGAGCTTCGAGCGGCTGAGCGAGCCGATCATCGACGCCTTCGGGCGCGAGGGCCGGTCTTCCGCGGACGCCCGGGCCATGGCCGTGACGCTGCTGAGCGCCTACGAGGGCGCCACCGTGCTCGCGCGGGCTCAGCACTCCCGCGCGCCGCTCGATGCCGCGGCCGAGGCCATGAGCCGCCTCGTGGCCCTCACCCGATAGCGAACCGACAGGTCACCTTCACGCGGTGGTAACACCCAGGCCGCTCGTCGGTCACGGGACCTCCCCACACTCGGGGGCATGGACATCCAACACCCGTGGCGCCGCCAGCGCCCCGCCGATGCGGGGCTGGGGACCTCGCTTCCCGTCTGCCCAGGAACCCGACTGACCGCGGAGGGGGCGCCCGGCAGCGAGTTCTTCATCATCCAGTCGGGCTCCGTGGCCGTGCAGCGCCACGGCCTCGAGGTGGCCGTGCTCGGCCCGGGCGACCACTTCGGGGAGATCGCCATGCTGGATCCCCGGACCCGGCGGACGGCCTCGGTCGTCGCCAAGGACGACGTCCGGGTGACGGTCTACAACCGGCGCGAGTTCAGCACCCTGCTCGATCGGGACCCGGCGTTCGGGGGCCAGGTCCTGCGCCACGCCGTGGAGCGGCTGCTGGCCGCCTGACCGGGCCGTCGCTGCGCCGCCGTCCCGCCTGGTAGAAGATCGGCGCCACCCATCGCACCCGAGGCCCGCGTCGTCGGGGGCACGTCGAACTGAGCGCAGTTGGACTGCTGTGGGCCGCTTGGCTGCGCTCGTTTCGGTCCGTCCGCTCCTGGCTGATCGGCCGCAGTGAACCGCGTGTGGCGCGGTCGGCTGCGCTGAGTTCGGCCCGGCGCCTCGACTGGCGGTG
>CAVVIF010000001.1:0-78074 GCA_963748285.1 uncultured Microthrixaceae bacterium | reverse complement strand
CTGGTCGTGCGGGGATCCGATGCGCTCGCCGGTCAGCGACCGCTCAGGACGAGTTCGCGGGCGTGCTCGTACCGCTCCATGTCGGGCCCGTTGTCCTCTCGGATCCGGCGCCGGAATGCTTCGGGCACGAGGGGCGACCGGGCTCACTTCAGGCGGTCCACCACACTTCGGTGTTCGGGTCGGTGACGACCAACGGCGATCTGACTCCCTGCGCCGCACGGTATTCGTCGACTGCCTTCCGACAGCCATCGAAGGAGTTGTAGTCGTCGATCAGAATGAAGCCGCCGCGCACGACGCGGGGGACCATCGTTTCGAGCGCACACCGAGTCGCCTCGTAGAAGTCGGCATCCAGCCGCAGCACGGCAATGGGGCCCGTATCTGTCGACGCGAGCGTGTCCGCGAACCAACCCTTCACGAGCCGCACGTTCTCCATGGGCATGCCGATCCTCGCAAACGTGTCGCGAACCGACTGCTCGCCGCGATCACCCGAACAGGCGTAGCCGACGAAGTCGGCGCCCGATCCGTCGTCGGCGTCTGACAGTTCGGGGAGCCCTTCGAAGCTGTCGAACCCCCACACGATGCGGCCGTCTCCGTACGCGGCCATGACGACCAACGAGGTGCCTTGCGCCACCCCGCACTCGACGAAGGCACCGGGGGGCGCGGCGAGGCAGCGTTCGCGGAGGTTGACGAGGCGCGGCGCGTCAACGAACCCAACTCCGGCTTCCAGGACCTCGAGCAGAAGGTCGTCGTCGGCGAGTTGCTGGCGCGCCTGTTGAAGAGCGGCCGCACGCAGGTACTGGATCGCCGCCTCGTCGGCCATCCGTGAAGCGTACGGCAGTCCGTTCACCCCGTTGAACCACGGGAGTAGCGAGAATCGGACGGACGTCGAGGCGCGAGTTCTCGTCAGAAGACGCCGATCTGGTCGAGGATCGCCGAGTACCGGTGGTAGGTCCGGCGGGCATGACCGTGTGGAAAGCGGTCGGTCCACGGCTTGATGGGTCCGTTGAAGTGCAGGATGAGGGCGGCATCCTCCGTCTTGCGCAGCGCGGCGCGCGCCGGCTCGTCGAACCACTCGGGGAAGGCGGAGACGGGGAAGGCGTTGAGCTCGGATGGCAGGCGGAGCCAGCGGTCCTCGAGCACCACGTTCAAGGCATCCTGATCCCAGAAACGGGTGTGCTGGGGAGACTCCACCAGGAAGGTCCTGCACCGCTCCGCGATCTCTTCGTCTCGCCAGGCCTGGACATCGATCACCATCACCCCGGTGTTGAAGTACTCGCGACCACGTGGGATCCCGAGATGCTCGAAGCCGGGAACCGCCTCGCCTTGACCGAGGTGGGGTTGGCCCGGATCTTGGACCGCGGCGAGGATCGGACCGGTTTCTGCGTCGAGGAGCGGCTGTAGGTCACGGAGGCTGATGAGATCGCAATCGAGGTAGATCGCGCGGCCGGCCTCCCCGCAGGCGTGGATGAGATCCAGTCGCAGATAGGCGGCCGATGAGATCCAGTCGCTCACCGGGAAGCGGTCATCGACCGGACCGACGTCGATGACCTCGAGGTCGAGTTCGAGCTCTTGACCGACGGTGTACAGCTGCCGCCTCTCGCTTCGACCGAAGTCGTTCGTCAAGACCCGGACCGGCACGTCTCGTGTTCCGATGCCCCCGCTCACCGCGAGCGAGACGACGGTGGTGAGCAAGGGACGCAGGTAGCGGGCATCTGCCCCGAGCACGATGACCACGTCCTCCATCGCGTGGCGACAGTACCGTCCGCTGGGTCGTCAGACCGAGTGCGCCGTGGTGGGCTCTGCCCGACGCCGAACGCTCACTTCACCGACCGTCCCGTGGGGGCGGGGTTGCCCGGCACGAGGTGGTCCACCAGGAACCGCTCCAGGTGTTGGGCCGCCACGTCCCAGGTGAACCGCTCGACGAAACGCCGTCCGTTCTCGGCGATCTCCTGCCGGCGGTCGTCGTCGTCGAGGAGCTCGACGATGCGGGTGGCGAGGGCGTCGACGTCGAGCGGCGGTGCGACGAGGGCGGTGACACCGTCGACGGCGTAGTCGTCCGCCCCACCGTTGTCGGTGGTGACCAGCGCCGCGCCGCACGCCATGGCCTCGACCGGGGCCAGCCCGAAGCCCTCGTACAGCGCCGAGCTCACGAAGACCCGGCTGGTGTTGTAGATGTCCTGGACGAGCGCGTCCTGGTCGGGCGAGAGCACGAACGTCATGTCGGCAGGCACGCCGTCGTCAGGCGGGCTGGTCCCGAACAGCACCACCTCGAGGTCGGGGATCCGTCGGCGGGCGGCGGCGAGCGCCTCGACGCCGAGCGCGGCGCACTTGGTGGGATGGTTGTTGTAGAGCATCGACACCCGTGGCGGTCGTCGGTCGATCGGCACGGTCACGTGGTACTTGTCGTGCCGCAGCCCGTACGGCACGAACACCGCCTGGTCGGGGGCCGTGCCGTGCTCGATGACCATCCGCTGGAGGAACCGCGAAGTGCAGATCTTCGGACACGGCGCGTGGTAGATCGCGTCCTCCATGTCCTCGGGCAGGACCTTGTAGCCCTGCACGAACACCGCGAGCGCGCCCCCGCCGGTGGGCAGGCGTCCGTCGAAGCAGAGCACGGCGTCACCGTCCGGCACCGGCGGGTCGGCAGGGTCGTCGGGAAGGTGGTGGTGGATGCGGTCGTCGAAGGGGCACCACGTGATGTCGGCCACCTCGGCGATGCGATCCCCGAACAGGTCGACGTGCACGACGTGGATCTCGTGGCCTCGGCGGGCCAGGCCGTTGGCGAACTCGTAGATCGCGATCGCGCCTCCCGTCGGAAACGACGTGCTCGGGGCGACAAAGGTGACGATCATGCGGACCAAGGAGGGCGGCGGCGGGGAACAGGACGAAAAGGTAGTCGGCTGCGGGGTAGAGTCCGTTCGTCCGTCGGTGCACTGGCGTCAGAAGGGGGCATCGCAAGTGGCGGAGATCCCGGTCATCGTGGACATGGAGGTCACGAACCGCTGCAACGCGAAGTGCTACTTCTGCCCGCGTGACGCCACGCCCCACCAGGGGCTGATGAGCCCGGAGGTCTTCGAGAAGGGGCTCGAGCGGGCGCTCGGCCTGCGGGAGTCCATCCGGGTCAACCTCTGCGGGCTGGGCGAACCGCTCCTCAACCGGCACGTGCCCGACTTCATCCGCCGGGTGCGCGGGGCGGGCGTGGAGTGCGGCATGTCGTCCAACGGCTCGTTGCTGGACGAGAAGAAGGCGGCGGCGGTCCTCGAAGCCGGTGTCGGCCGGGTGTTCCTCAACGTCGGCGACCGGGGCGACGACTACGAGGAGGTCTACAAGCTCCCGTTCGAGCGCACCCTGGCCAACGTCGAGCGCTTCGTCGCCATGGCGGGCGACGACTGCGAGGTGTACCTCGTGCTCGTGAACCACCGGCGGGACCCGGAGCACACCGAGGACATGCGGCGGTTCTGGCAGGAGCGGGGCGTCACCCGGTTCCAGGAGTTCGACGTCATCAACCGCGGTGGTGCGCTCTTCGTGGACGAGATGCAGTACCAGCAGATGCCCGAGCTCGCCGAGGCGCGGGAGATGCTGGCCGAGGGTGGGGGTCACGCCCTGTGCTCGGTGCCCTTCACCACGATGTTCGTGGGCTACGACGGCCTCTACTACCTGTGTTGCTCGGACTGGCGGAAGCAGGCCCCGCTGGGAAGCGTGTTCGACACCGACACCGACGAGGTGGCCCGGCGGAAGTTCGAGCATGTCGCCTCGGGCGAGCCGGTGTGCAAGAGCTGCAACCTGGATCCGCTGAACCGGCTCACCGACGAGTTGCGCGGCGTCGGCCGAGGCGAGGTGTCGATGGCCGACGCCGAGGCCCTGGCCGGCGAGATGCTGGCGGTCAGCCGGGTGATCATCGACGGCGTAGCTCGCCTCGACGAGCCCGCCCCAACCCCGCGACGCGGCCGCCTCCGCCGGCGCATCCCGGTGCGGGCCAGCTAGCTGTAAGTGACGGTGCGAGGGATGACCCGGAGGGCGCCGCTCCGCAGCCTCGCTGCCGGCGCTCCGGCCCCGAGGGCCCGAGAGTAGGGTCCGCGGCCGTCGGCTGGGCGAGCGAGACGGGGGTCGTGGTGGGCGAGACGACGGTTCGGGTGGCACCGACTGATCGTCGGTGGTTGGACCGTGGTGTGGGCCGGCTCGTGCGGGTGGGGATCGTGGCGGTGCCGGTGGTGGTGCTGGCCGCGCAGGGCTACCGCTTCCGCTGGGTCACCGAGGACGGGTTCATCTACTTCCGGGTGGTGGAGCAGCTCCAGGCGGGGAACGGTCCGGTGTTCAACGCGGGCGAGCGGGTCGAGATCTTCACCAGCCCGCTGTGGCTGGCGGTGCTGACGGTCGCCGATGTCGTGGCGCCGGTTCGTCTGGAGTGGCTGGCGGTCCTTTTGGGGATCGGGTTGTCGGTGGCGGGCGTGGTGATGGCGATCCTGGGCGCTCGCCTCCTGGTGCGCCGCGATGTCGCCGATGCGGTTTTGGTGCCGGTGGGCGTGCTGGCGTTCGGGGCGATCATGCCGGTGTGGATCTTCCAGAGCGCGGGGTTGGAGAACGGCCTGGTGTTCGCGTGGATCGGAGCGTGCCTGTGGGTCCTGGCCCGGTGGGCCGACGGTGCCGACGGTGTCGACGGCGCCGACGGTGCGGTCCGGCCGATGGGAGCGGGTTGGGGGGTGCTGTTGGGGCTGGGTTGGCTGGTGCGCCCGGAGCTGGTGGTCTTCAGCGCGGTGTTCCTGGCCCTGGTGCTGGTCGCGCAGCGCCCGGCGCAGGGATGGCGGAGCCGGGCCGGCTTCGTCGCGGCGGCGGCGGCGATCCCGGTCGCCTACCAGGTCTTCCGCATGGGCTACTTCGGCATGTTCGTGTCGAACACCGCGATCGCCAAGGAGGGAACGGACCTCCGGTGGGGTCGGGGGTGGGCGTACCTCCGGAACTTCGCGGACCCCTACTGGTTGTGGCTGCCGCTGCTGGCGATGGTGGCCGGCGCCTACCTCCCGCTGGTGCGGGCGCTGCGAGCCCGGGGGAGGGCCGCGTCGTCGTGGGTGCTCCTGGCGTTCCTGGGCCTCGGGACGTTCTCCGGGCTGTACGTCGTCGCGGTCGGCGGTGACTACCTCCACGCCCGCCTGTTCCTCCCCGCCTACTTCGCGCTCTGCGCCCCGGTCGCGGTCGTCGCCCTCGCCCGACGCTACGCCATCGCCTTCGCCGTGCTCCCCTGGGCCCTGGCCGCCGGCCTGGCCCTGCGACCACCGGCGGACCGCATCCAGGTCGAGGGCGACTACGTCTTCGTCCTGGTGCCACCGCAGCGTCAAGAGGTGACCCTCGAGGACTACGGCTGGGGCGAAGGGGGTGCGCACGTTCTCCTGGTTCGGCAATGCCGACTACTACTACTCGACCGAGGCCCTGAACGGGGAGTGGAGGAGCCCGGACGCCCCACTGCGCGACGACATCGAGCGGCCCATCGTGGTCACCGACGCGATGGGCATCGCTGGCTTCTCGCTCGGCCTGGATGTACACCTGCTCGACACCCTGGGGCTGGCCGACGCCTTCACCTCACACTTGGCATCGACCTCGGTACCCGTGGAAGGAGCCGCTACGATCCTGGTTGGCGGGCCATGAGAAGCCGCTGCCCACCCCGTGGCTGGCTGCCCGGCTCCTACGGGAGGGGGCAGCGTTCGACGACGACGACCTGCCGCCGCATCCTCTCCGTCCGGCCAGCTGATCCCGGCGACCGAGGGTGAGGAGCTGGCCGAGCAGATCGCCTGGGCCCGGGCGGCGCTGGCCTGCCCGGCGATCCAGCGGCTCCAGGAGGCGACCTCGGACCCCTCACGCCCGGCCGGTTCCTGTCCAACCTGGTCCACGCCGCCGGCAACACCCGGATGCGGATCCCGGCCGACCCGCGGGAGGCCTATCGCCGGTACTGCGGCGACGACACGCCCCCCGAGGTCCTGGCCGTGACCGGAGACGGCCCGAGGGCCCGAGAGTAGGGTTACGGCCGGGCGGCAGTCGGCTGGGCGAGCGAGACGAGGGTCGTGGTGGGCGAGACGACGGTTCGGGTGGCACCGACTGATCGTCGGTGGTTGGACCGTGGTGTGGGCCGGCTCGTGCGGGTGGGGATCGTGGCGGTGCCGGTCGTGGTGCTGGCCGTGCAGGGCTACCGCTATCCGGTGGGTCACCGATGACGGGTTCATCTACTTCCGGGTGGTGGAGCAGCTCCAGGCGGGGAACGGGCCGGTGTTCAACGCGGGCGAGCGGGTCGAGGTCTTCACCAGCCCGCTGTGGCTGGCGGTGCTGACGGTCGCCGACGTGGTGGCGCCGGTTCGCCTGGAGTGGCTGGCGGTCCTTGGCGGGATCGGGTTGTCGGTGGCGGGCGTGGTGATGGCGATCCTGGGCGCTCGCCTCCTGGTGCGCCACGACTGTCGCCGATGCCGTTCTGGTGCCGGTGGGCGTGCTGGCGTTCGGGGCGATCATGCCGGTGTGGATCTTCCAGAGCGCCGGGTTGGAGAACGGCCTGGTGTTCGCGTGGATCGGAGCGTGCCTGTGGGTCCTGGCCCGGTGGGCCGACGGCGCCGACGGCTGCTCGACGGGGGTGTCGACGGCGCGGTCCGGCCGATGGGAGCGGGCTGGGGGGTGCTGCTGGGGCTGGGCTGGCTGGTGCGCCCGGAGCTGGTGGTCTTCAGCGCGGTGTTCCTGGCCCTGGTGCTGCTCGCGCAGCGGGGGGCACAGGGATGGCGGAGCCGGGTCGGCTTCGTCGCGGCGGCGGTGGCATCTGCCGGTCGCCTACCAGGTCTTCCGCATGGGCTACTTCGGCATGGCGGTGTCGAACACCGCGATCGCCAAGGAGGGAACGGACATCCGCTGGGGCCGGGGGTGGGCGTACCTGCCGAACTTCGCCGACCCCTATTGGTTGTGGCTGCCGCTGCTGGCCATGGTGGCCGGCGCCTACCTACCGCTGGTGCGGGCGCTGCGAGCCCAAGGGAGGGCCGTGTCCTCGTGGGTGGTCCTGGCGTTCCTGGGCCTCGGGACGTTCTCCGGGCTGTACGTCGTCGCGGTCGGCGGCGACTACCTCCACGCCCGCCTGTTCCTCCCCGCCTACTTCGCGCTCGTGCGCCCCGGTCGCGGTCGTCGCCCTCGCCCGGCGCTACGCGATCGCCTTCGCCGTGGTCCCCTGGGCCCTGGCCGCCGGCCTGGCCCTGCGACCACCGACAGGCGTCACGTCCACGTCCAGGGCGACTACCTGTTCGTCCTGGTGCCACCACGGCAAGGTCTCGTGACCCTCGAGGACTACGGCTGGGGCGAGGGCGGTGAGAACTTCGTCCTGGTTCGGCGACGCTGACTATTACTATTCGACCCAAGGCCTCGGCGGGGAGTGGAGGAGCCCGGACGCCCCGTTGCGGCCCGACCTACCGCGGCCGTACGTGATCGACAGCGCGATGGGCGCCTTGGGCTACGCGCTCGGCCCCGACGTTCGCATCCTCGACACCTTGGGCCTGGCCGACGCTTTCACCTCGCACCTGGCGTCGACCTCGGCCCCGGTGAACGGGACCCTGGAGCACTGGATGGCGGGCCATGAGAAGCCGCTGCCCACACCATGGCTAGCCGCCCGCGTCCTGCAGGAGGGGGCGCCGTTCGACGACGAGGACCTGCCGCCTCCGGCTCCGGCGGGCCAGTTGATCCCGGTGACCGGGGGTGAGGAGTTGGCGGAGCAGATCGCCTGGGCCCGGGCGGCGCTGGCCTGCCCGGCGATCCAGCGGCTCCAGGAGACGACCTCGGAGCCACTCACACCCGGCCGGTTCCTGTCCAACCTGGTTGATGCCGTCGACATCACCCGGATGCGGATTCCGGCCGACCCGAGAACCGCCTACCGCCGCTTCTGCGGCGACGACACGCCCCCCGAGGTGTTGGCCGTGACCGGAGACCGCGCCACCGGGCCCTGACCTCATCGGCGGTCGCCGGAAGATCTGGTCGAGGAAGAGGTACAGCTGGCCGTCCGGGGGGAGGGTGGGTCAGCCGGCCGGGGCGGGGTCCGCCGCCTGCTCCTTGAAGTTCAGCGAGAGCAGCCGGCGGCGCTGGCGTCCGCCGAAGCTGGCGTGGATCGTGCGGTAGTCCCACACGACGGCGTCGCCGGGCTCGCTCTCGAGGACGTAGGCGGGGATGTCCTCCCGGGCGACCCCGAAGACCTCCTCGGGGCCGTCGACGTCGGTGAAGTCCCGGCGCAGGGTCCGGGCGTAGACGCTCTGGAAGAAGTTCGTGCCCGGCATCATGCGGATGGCGCCGGTCTCGGCGCTCAGGGGGTCGAGGTAGAGGGAGATCTTCACCATGTGCCGGCTCATCGGCGCGCCGTAGGTGTCGGAGTGCCACGAGCTGTCGCAGTAGAAGAGGCTGCCGTCGCTCGGGGCCATCTCGTAGCCGGAGCCCAGGAGCGAGGTGATGGTCCCCACGACCCGGGGATCCCGGTACAGCTTCGGGGCGTCTTCCGCCTGCTCGAGGACGCCCTGGATGATCTTGCGGGGCTGGTTGAGGTGGATGTCCTCGGTGAGCTCCCAGCTCTCGTGGTTGGCGAAGACCTCCTCGAAGCCGGCGGTGATCTCCTCGATGTCGTCAGCGAGCAGTCCGGGCAGCATGAGGAAGCCGAACGTCTCGAAGAAGTTGACCTGCTGGGTCGTGAGGGTGCCCCCACGCCCCTCGGTCCTGGCGAGGGGCGCGAGCGAGGCCTCGCCCGCGGGGGGCGGGACTCGACCGCCGTTCACCTTGACCAGCCTCTCGAGCGTCCGGCGCAGCACGAGTACCTCCACGGTCGATCACCGCTGACGCGGAGTCTAGGCTGGTCGCAGCTTCGCTGCGGAACGACCGTGGCGGGTCTGTGAGGAGTCGGAGGAGCCCATGGCGACATCCACCACCGACGAGCCGATCGTCATCGACATCGAGGTGACGAACCGGTGCAACGCGGACTGCCATTTCTGCCCGCGGGACCAGACGCCGCACGAGGGGCTGATGTCCCCAGAGGTCTTCGATCAGGCCCTGTGGCGGGCCGAGGAGTACCGGGCGGTTGCCGCCGAGCTGCTCGACGCCGACACGGACGTCAGCCTCTGCGGGTTGGGCGAGCCGCTGATCAACAAGAACACGCCGTCTTGGGTTCGGGCGGTGAAGCAGGCGGGGTTCGGCTGCACGCTCTCGTCGAACGGTGCGCTGTTGGACGAGCGTCGAGGTCAGGCCGTCCTCGATGCCGGCTTGGACCGGATCATGATCAACGTCGGTGACATCGGGGAGGCGTACGAAGAGGTGTACAAGCTCCCCTGGGAGCGGACCCATGACAACGTCGTGCGCTTCGTGGAGCTGGCGGGGGACGCCTGTGAGGTGCACGTCGTGCTCGTGGACTACAAGGGCGAGGCGGCCCACGTGGAGGCGATGAAGGCGTTCTGGCGAGCGCGGGGGGTCACCCACTTCGTGGAGTTCGGCATCATGAACCGCGGCGGGTCACTGTTCGTGGACCACATGCAGTTCGAGACCCTCCCCCAGTACGACGAGGCCCGCCGCCTCCTCGCCGGCCGAGATGGTCCGGCGATCTGCGGCGCGCCGTTCGCGTACCTGTTCGTCGGCTACGACGGCAACTACTACCTGTGCTGCTCGGACTGGCGCAAGGAGGTCCCCCTGGGCAGCGTGTTCGACGTCTCCTTCCGGGACGTGATCCGCCCCAAGCTGGAGCACGTCGCCGCCCGGAGCACCGTGTGCCGCACCTGCAACCTCGACCCGCTCAACGTGCTCACCGACGAGCTCCGCGCCCGCGACGAGGGCGAGCACTCCGTCGTCGACCCCGAGGTGATGGCGGCGCAGATGGTCGACGTCACGGGGAAGATCGGCGACGTGCTCGACAAGCTGGTGCCGGATGTGAGCAGCGTCCTCACCACCCCGCGGGCGCCGCGTCGGCGGCGCATCCCCGTCTTCGGCCGCTGATCGCCCGGTCGGTCACCGAGCCGGCTGCGCCCGCTCCCGGCTGAGCTCCCGAGCGAACGTGTAGAGCTCGACGTCGAAAGCGTTGTCCGCGGCGATCCGCTCCCGGAACCCAGGTTCGACGGGCACCGGCTCCGTGCGGTTCATGTGCTTGGGGTCCGAGAGCTTCCAGCGGAATCGAGCGTTGAGCTCCCCGCAGAACTCGGCGTAGCGCTCCTGGAAGCCCACGACGTCGACCCGAGCCAGGTTCTCCTTGGCCCGCTGGAGGTGGTGGGCGCTGAACTCGACCCGGGTGAGGGCACCGTCGTCCATCTCGTCGACGGTGAGCGAGAACATCTTCACCATGTGGTTGTGGATGAGGCCATGGAACCGGAAGTCGTCGTCGTAGACGTCCTCGATCGAGGCACACCCGTCGTCCGGGTAGAGCTCGAGATGGTGGCGCAGGTACGAGAGGGTCCGCTCGACCGGGTCGCGCAGCAGGGTGAACGTGCGGAAGTCGGCGTCGAGCAGGTCGGTGGTGCACATCGGGAAGTGCCCGGTGATCACGCGGATCTCCCGTCGCCGGGCGGCCCACCGGCGTTCCAGGTGGTCGACCGCGATGACCGGCTGCGCCTTGTCGCTGACGTCGTCGTAGTCGCCCCGGGCGCGGTCGGGGTAGACGGCCCGATCCCCCATCGCCTCGCGGAGCTGGAAGTAGAGCGAGGTCCCAGCGGTCTTCTGGAGGTGGACGAAGAAGTAGCGAGCGTCCTCGTCGTGGCGCCGGCGGAACATGGGCGTCGGGTTAGAAGGCGAACGGGATCTGGTCGCCCTCGGGGTAGCAGGAGGGTGCGAAGAACCAGGATTCGACCGTGTAGCGCGGTCGTGCCATGCCGACGCTCGCCCCGGTGCGGTGCAGGAAGAGCTCGTCGAAGAACATGGCGTCGCCGGGAGCGAGCACCGGCCGGACGACCCCGGCCTCGCCTGCGATCTGGTCGACCGCCCCGGGCCCGACCGACCACTCGAAGTGGGCACCGCCCGTGCCGGTCTCGACGACGTGGTCCAGCCGGCAGGGGACGACGTCGAGCCCGGGTGCGTCCTTCCCGCAGTGCGAGAGGGTGATCCACACGTTCACGGTGCGGATTCCTTGGCCGAGGAAGGCGCCGTCCTGGTGCCAGTCGGCGTCGGGGATCACGGGAACCCGGCGGAGGTTCCACTTCTTGACCGACAGCGCGGGCCGTTCGCCGAGGTGCTCGGCGACGAGGTCACCGAGCCCGATCTCGCGGAAGACCTCGAGGGTGTCGAAGGCGGCGCGGGGGGACTCGACGGCGAGGAGCTTGCCCGTGTCGGGAAACGGCCGGTGGAGGTCGCGGCGGTACTCGGGCCCCGGGGTGAAGGGGACGTACCACGGCGTCGTCGCCTTCACCGGCTTTCCCGCCAGGTGAGCCTCCTGTGCGTCGAGGCCACGGTCGATGTCGTCCACCAAGAGCTCGATCTGCGGGTCGGACAGGAGCCCGCGCACCAGCAGCGCCCCATGGTGCTGGATCGCCGAGGCCAGCCGCTCGGCGGAGAGCTCGCCCACGTCGATGGCGGGCAAGCCGTCGGCGTCCGGGAAGTGGTCCGGGCACGCGGGTGGCCAGTCGGGTCGCGGCGACTGCCCGGTGAGCTCGCTGAACGCGTCGTGGCGGAGCGTGACGAGCGCCTGCTCGACGTCGCCGTCCCGTCGCCGCCGGTTTCGTTCCATGAGCAGGTCGATGGCGTCGAGGCGGTGGCCGCGGTCGACCCGGTCTCGCACCTCGCGGTCGCGGAGGGCCCGGGGCACCGGGACGACCGCGGCCCGTCGCCGCTGCCGGGCTCGCAGCCGGTCGAGGGTCGAGCGGGCGGCGCTCACAGGGCCACGGGGATCTGCGTGTGCGGGTAGCCGGTGGGGGCGAAGAACCACGACTCGACCGCGTACCGGACCCGGGTCATGTCGGGGCTCACGGCGGTCCGGTGGAGGAAGAGCTGATCGAAGAGCAGGGCGTCACCCGGTTCGAAGGTCGGGCGCACGATGGTGGTGTCACGGGCCGCAGCCTCTGCCTCCGCCAGGCCGTGGCCCACGGACCAGTCGAAGCGGGCACCGTGGGAGCCGGTCTCGAGCAGGTGATCGATCCGCCGGGGAACGACGTCGAGCCCCGGCGCGTCGAGCCCACAGTGCGAAAGCGTTATCCAGACGTTGACGGTGCGGACGTCGTCACCGAGGAAGGCGCCGTCCTGGTGCCAGTCGGTGTTGGTGTCGAGCGGCACCCGCCGCAGCGTCCACTTCTTGACCGACAACACCGGTCGCTGGCCGAGATGTGCGGTGATCGCCTCGACGAGGCCGGTGCGCTCGAACAGCTCGAGCAGGTCGAAGGTCGCCCGTGGCGAGTCGACGGCCCACACGCTCTCGGTCTCGCGGACGAAGTGTCGGCCGAAGCCGATCGGGTAGCCGTCCTGCGGTTCGAAGGGGACGAACCACGGTGCGGTCTCGTGGCGTGGGGCGCCGGCCTCGGCGGCGTCGAACGCCGCGATCGCCCGATCGGTGTCCTCGACGACGCGACCGATCTCGTCGGCGGTCAAGAGGCCTCGGACCAGGAGGGCGCCGTGGTGGAGCACGGCGCTGGAGATGGCCTCGGCGGTCAGGTCCGCGGCGGCGATCGTCGCCAGCCCGTCCGTTCCGGCGAAGCGATCCGGTGGCGCCGGGGGCCACGGAGACGGACCGGACGAGCCGCCGGCGCACTCGGCGATGCCGAGGGCGTGGCGGAGGCGGACGAGCTGCACCTCGCCGTCCGGGTCGCGCCGGGCCCGACCGGCCCGGGTCAGCGCCTCGATCTCCCGGCGCAGGACCGCAGCGTCCTGCGCCGGGGCGGAAGTTGCCACCACGGCGACGAGAGTAGGCTCTGGCGTCTCGAATGGCGACACGTCGATGAACAACCTGTGGGCTTTCCTGCCGATGCGAGCCTCCGACGACCTCCTCGGCGACTCGGCCGCGCTGCGGGCGCGCCTCGACGAGGACAGCTACCTGCTGTTCCGTGGCGTCCTGGACCGGGACCGGGTCCTGGACCTGCGACGGCAGGTGACCGACGTCCTGGCCCGCCACGGCTGGGTGCGGTCGGACGACCCTTCGCTCGCCGTCGCCATCCGTCGTCTCACCTGGGAGGGCGAGGAAGACTTCTTCGCCGTCTACGACGACATCCAGCGCCTCGAGGCCTTCCACACCCTGGCCCACGACGAGCGGCTCCTCGACCTCGCCGGCCAGGTCCTCGGCGAGGGTGCGTTCCCGCACCCGCTCAAGATCGCCCGGATCGGGTTCCCCCTCAGCGACGAGGTGTCCACGCCGCCCCACCAGGACTACCCCAACAACCAGGGGACGCCGGACCTGACCGCGGCCTGGACGCCACTGGGCGACTGCCCGCGGGACCTGGGCGGGCTGGCCGTGCTCCGGGGCTCGCACCGGTACGGCGTGCTGCCGCTGGCCTGGCACATGGGTCCCGGCATGCGCAGGGCGGTGATCAGCGACGAGATGCTCGAGGCGTTGCGGTGGGTGACGACGGACTTCGAGGCGGGCGACGTGCTGCTGTTCCCCGCCATGACGGTGCACGCCTCGCTGCACAACGCCAGCGAGTTCCACCTGCGGCTGTCGGTCGACTTCCGGTACCAGCGTCCTGGCGAAGCGCTCACGTCGGGCGTGCTGGAGCCGCACTTCCAGCGGCTGAGCTGGGCGGAGATCTACGAGGGGTGGTCGTCGGACCGCCTCCAGTACTACTGGCGTGATCTCGACTACGAGGTCGTCCCGTTCGAGGACCTCGGTCCTCCCCACAAGGAGGAGATGACGGCCGAGGACTGGGGGGAGGCGTTCGTCTTCGAGGCCAAGCGGAACGCTCGCCACGAGCGCCGGTTGGCCGATCTCGCCTCGCCCACGGCCGACGAGACGTCCGGTCCGCGTCGGCGCCGGGCGGGCCTCGGACCAGGTCGGCCCCCCACGGGCGAGGGCGTCGACTGAGCCCGACGTGAGCGTCTCGCCTTCCCGGGGTCTGCGCCTGGGCTTCATCGAGCCGCACCTGCAGCGCTACGGCGGGGTGCGGCGGATGGTCGAGTTCGCCAACCGGCTCACCGATCGCGGCCACGGGGTCACCATCTACGTCCCCGACATCGAGCCGAGGCGGTGCACCTGGATGCCCTGCCGGGCGCGAGATCCGTCACCTGAGCAGTGGCTACGACGACGAGCTGGACGTGCGTCGTGTTCAACGACGAGCCGCAGTGGTGCCTCCTCGAACGGTTCCACCGCGCCCGCCGTCGCGTCTACTACGCCCTGCACTACAGCGCCCTCTACGGCAAGGCGGTCGAGCTGGGAGGCCCTTCGCGCCGAGGTGGACCTGCAGCTCGCCAACAGCACCTGGACGGCCGACCAGATCGAGGCCGAGACGGGCCACCGGCCGGAGGTCGTGCTGTCGGGCATCGACCGGTCGATCTTCGCCCCCCACGGTGGGCCCAAGCGCAACGTCGAGGTGCTGTGCACCGGCGACCGCCGCGACTGGAAGGGCACCGACACGATCCTGGCGGCCGGCGGAGCGCCTCGGCGTGCCGTTGACGAGCCTACGCGGCCGAGGACCTCGACCAGCCGGCGCTCGGCCGCGAGTACGCCGCGGCCCGCCAGTTCGTGGTCGGGAGCTGGTTCGAGGGCTTCGGCCAGCCCGGACTCGAAGCGCTGGCCTGTGGGACGCCGCTCGTCACCACCGACAACGGCGGCTGCCGCGAGTACGCCGATGGACGGCGAGACGGCGCTCGTCGTACCGCCTCGGGACGTCGGTGCCATGGCCGACGCGATGGCCAGGTTGCTCGACGACCCCGAGCTGGCGGCCCGGCTGGTCGTCAACGGCCTCGACGTCGTCGCCGCGACTTCGACTGGGAACGTCGCACCGACGACCTCGAGGAGATACTCGACGGCGTCGCCGCGGGCACCATGGCCGCCCCGCCGCCTCCTCGCCCGGTGCCGTCGCCGTCACCCGACGTTGTCGGTGGTGGTCCTCGCCTGGGGCAACCTGGCGCACACCCAGCGCTGCGTGGAGTGCGTGCGCCGGCACACCGACGTCGACCACGAGCTGATCGTGATCGACAACGGGTCGGGCCCCGACGCCGCCGACTACGCGCGCCTCGCCGGCGGATCGCGCGGTCCTCAACCCGGAGAACCTCGGCTTCAGCCGGGGGATGAACCAGGGTCTCGAGGTGGCGCGGGGTCGAGTACGTGGCCTTCTGCAACAACGACATCGTCCTTCCCCCGACCTGGGCGTCGACGCTGGTCGACACCGCGAGCGAGCGACCTCGCGCCGGGATCGTCGTGCCGGCGGTCACCGCGGCCGGAAACCCGGTCGTCGGTGCGCGGCGAAGCCCGGCGAGCGACGTGATCGCCGTGGCCCCGTTCTCCCCGCCGCCGTCCGGCGTGGTGTACCTGATGCGGTGCGACGTCGTGCGAGCGCTCGGGGGTTGGAGCGAGCACTACCCGGTGGCCAGCGGCGAGGACGTCGACCTCTGCGTTCAAGGTCTGGGTGAACGACCTCGACATCGTCGTCGACGAGCGGGTGCTGGTCGACCACGTCGGCAAGGCGTCGGCGGCCCGGCTGGATGACTGGCAGGGCCTCTGGGCCCGCAACCGGCGCCTCTTCCTCGACCGCTGGCAGGGCGACGACGCGGCCTCGCCCCGGCTGGCTTCCTGCGAGCCCGTCCGCTTCGACCGCAACCGGGCGACGGCCCGGGCGGTGGCCGGCTGGATGGACCGCTTCTTCACGGCCCGTGACCAGGCTCGGCGCCGGATCCCCTCCCCGCAGCGGGTAGGGGCCGCGGTCGCGGGCCGGGCGCGGCGGTGGTGGCACCGACACGGGGCCGACCTCCCGGGGCCGGCCGCCCGGACGGCGCGAGCGGCTCGGGATCGGTTCCGACGCTCCGCGCCGAGCCGGGGTAGCGACCAGTGATCCCGGCGCCGGCCGACACCATCGCGACGCCGTCGGTCGCTCGTCGGCTCGGTGAGCGCATCGCCCACCAGGTACGGGCCATACTCGGCGGGTGAGGCTCTCCCCACCGTCGGTGACCCGTTCGCTCCGAGACGTCGTGCTCGGGCGCGAGCGGCCGCTGCGCGAGCGGGTCGTGCGCCTGATCCGGGTGGCGTATCCGGTGTGGATGCTTCCGGTGACGGTGTGGTTCCTGTTCCTGAACCGTCGGGTCCAGGCCGCGTACGGGATGGGGTGGTGGCGCCTGTGCCGGTTGGCGTGGAGGATGTACCGGAACACGATCCGGGTGCCGACGGGCACGTCGTATCGGGCCCACCTGGCGATGTTGGCCAAGTTGTTGGAGGTGCCGCCGGAGGAGGAGGGGGTGGTGGTCGAGTGCGGCTGCTACCTGGGCGGGTCGACGGTGAACCTGTCGTTGATCTGCGAGGCGGTGGGCCGCGGGCTGATCGTCTACGACTCCTTCGAGGGCCTGCCCGAAGGCGACGCCAACGACAAGATCGCCTCGCCGTACACCCCGGGCATGTTCGCGGGGCCATTGGAGGAGGTGCGGGCGAACGTCGCCCGGTACGGGGCGATCGGCGTGTGCGAGTTCCGCAAGGGCTGGTATGCGGACACGTTGCCGTTGCACACGGAGCCGATCGTGTTGTGCTTCCTGGACGTGGATCTCCAGATGAGCATCCACCAGTGCCTGGTGAACCTCTGGCCCCACCTGACCGACGAGGGCTACGTGTTCACCGATGACTTCCCGATCCTGGACCTGTGCGCGGTGTTCTTCTCGGAGGAGTTCTGGCGCCGGGAGCTGGATCGTGATCCGCCGGGGTTGATCGGATCGGGCACCGGGTTGGCCATCGGCCAGTACTGGGTGGGGCCGTTCGCGCACATCGGCGGCGACCCGGCCTATCCGTTGCAGACCCCGTCCAGCATCGCGTACACCCGCAAGGACTTCTCCGGCCACTGGGGCTACCGACCGCCGGAGTGAGCGGGAACGTGGATGGGTAGCGGCGTTGCGGTCGGCGTCAGTCCGGCAGCGTGCGCCTGACGTCGTCGAGCCGTCGCCGTCGCCACCGAGCGCGGCCGATCCGCAGCGGCACCCGCACGCAGATGGTCGCCATGCACCACCAGCGAGCCGGGACGGGCTCGTCCCGGGCGTGAGCGAACTGGAGCTGGTAGGCGTTGCGCAAGCGCTCCATGACTGCTGGTTCGGCGGCGAAGTACTGGTCCCTGTGCACCCGCTGGAGGACCAGCGGCTCGGGCAACCTCGCCAGGCGGGCGCCGTGACCACGCGCTCGCAGGTACAGGTCGTAGTCGAAGAACCGCTTCCGGGTGTCGTCGTAGCCACCGACGGCCCGGAAGGTGTCGATGCGGCCCATGATCGAGGTGTGGACCAGGACGTTGCGGCCGAGCAGCTCGCGACCCACGAGATCAACTCGCTCCGGTGGCAGGCCCAGCGGCCAATCGGCGTGACCGTCGAGGTCGGACGTGCGGCGCGCCTCGGTGCCGAGGAGGTCGATGTCGGGCCGCGCCTTCAGGGTGGCCAGCTGGTGCTCGAGGCGCAGGGGGTGGGACTCGTCGTCGGAGTCCTGGATCGCCAGGAACTCGCCCGCGGCGGCGTC
Source organism: uncultured Microthrixaceae bacterium (assembly GCA_963748285.1). GTDB lineage: Bacteria > Actinomycetota > Acidimicrobiia > Acidimicrobiales > DATDAH01 > DATDAH01. The sequence goes on along the minus strand of CAVVIF010000001.1, from coordinate 60,490 downwards.
GAGGCCGATGTTGAGGGCCCGACCCCGCCCGACCCGACCGGGCCGGATGACACGGACGCGGTCGTCCTGGGCGGCCCGCGCGATCTCGGTCTCCTGGTCCGCGCCCAGCTCGCCGCTGAGGACCACGAGCAGCTCGAAGTTCGGGAAGGACTGGCAGAGGATGCTGCTCAGTGATCCACGCAGCAGGGCCGGTTCACCGCGTGCGTGGTCATGAGCACGGTCACCACCCGCGGTTCGACCATGTCCCCCAACTCCGTCTGAACGGCTCAGGCTCCCCTCGTCGGGACCCGTCCACGACGTGAACGACCCCGGCGAGACACTAGCGAAGAGCGGTCTTCGGTCAGCGACCGAAGACCGCCTCGTCGAGCGAGGTGTCGTCCTCGTCGGTGGTCACGGACAGCGCCTCGAGCTCGGCCGGCTTCCCGAAGTCGTGTCGGTAGCCGTAGCTGTAGCCGTAGCCGTCGTAGCCCCCGGTCTTGTTCGTGACGCCGTTCATGACGACGCCCACGATCTCGGCCTCGACGGCGCGGAGCCGACGAACCGCCTCGGCCAGGTTCGACTTCTTCGTCAGCTCGGGCACCGCGGTGACGATCACCCCGTCGACCTGCTGGGCGACGACGAGCGTGTCGCTCACCGAGAGCACTGGCGCCGTGTCGATCAGGACCACGTCGGCCGCGTTCTCGTCGATCCGGGTGAGGATCTTGGCGAAGGCCTCCGATCCGAGGATCGCCGGCGCGTTGCCGGGCAGCGGGCCCGAGGGCAGGAGCGCCATGCGCAAGCCGGCACCAACCTCGAGGGGCCGAAGCGCTTCGGCAAGGGTGACCTCGCCGAGCAGGACCGACGTCAGGCCGGTCGTCGTCTCGTCGATCTCGAACACGGAGCCGATCCGCGGTCGGCGCAGGTCGGCCGACACGATGACGACGCGGGCACCCGACGCGGCCAGCGTGCGACCGAGGTTCGCCACCACGGTCGTCTTGCCCTCGCCCGAGGTGGCGCTGGTGACCGCCAACGTGCTGGTCGTCCGTCCCAACGCGGAGAAGAGGATGTTGGCCGCCAGCGAGCGATAGGCCTCGTCCGCTCGCGACCCGACGGCGACCAGTTGCTGCTCGATCGCCGGGAGGCGACGCCGTCGACGGCGCTTGTCGCCGTGCACGGGCAGCGAGGCCAGGATCGGCAGGCCGTCGGTCAGGCGTACGACCTCGTCGGGTGTCGTGACCCGGTTGTTGACCCAGTCGTAGGCCAGCACGAGGGCCACGCCGAGGAACGCGCCCAGCCCGGCGGCGAGGAGGGCGTCGCGCCACGGCGTCGGCTCGAACGGGCTCTCCGGCAGCTGCGCCGGGACGACGAATTGGAGGGACCCGGCGTTGAGGTCGGCCTCTATGTCGAGCTCGTTCGCCCGGATCCGCAGGTCCGCCTGTTGGGCCACGAGTCGCCCACGCCGCACCCGGAGTTCGTCCAACCGCACGTCGGGCCCGCCCCGGAAGAGCGACCGGTCGATCACGTCGATGTTGTCGTTCAACTGCCGGGCGACCCCCCGCAGCTGGTTGGCCTGGATGCGCCGGGACTGGACGTCCAGCGCCTGCTGCACCCGGATGTACGAATCGCCGGCTGCGTTGGCCGCGCGCTGGGCCAGCTCGGCGGAGTCGGCGACGGCGGCGATCTCGATGATGTCGGTCTCCTCGGCGGCCGAGGCCTCGATGCTCTCGACCCCATCGGCGTCGTCGCCGAGCTCCTCCAGGGCCGCGTCCTGGACGGTCTCCGACATCACGATGAAGATCGCCGTGTTGACCTCGCGCTGGGGGTTGGGGACCGGTGAGCTGCTGAAGATGTCCTCGCTCTCGGTGACGATGTTGATCTGCGCCACCGAGCGGTACAGAGAGGGCTGAAGCGAGGAGTAGGCGTAGGCGACGGCGAAGCCGATCACCGCCATCGCGACCACGACCCACCACCGTCGACGCAGGAGGTAGATCACTCGGGTGAAGTGGAGGTCGTCGTTGATCTGTGGATCCATGTCAGCTCATGCTTCGGTGGGAGGGGCGAACGACGTCGTGGCTTCGACCGCCAAGGGCCGCGAGGCGCCCGATCCAACTGCTCCGCAGTGTGCCGAGAAAGCTACCAGCCCCCCGGCGTGAGGGCACGCCCGGACGGTGGGAGGCCGTCAGCGCGGCGACGGTCACGCCGAAGCGCAGGGCCGCGCGCGGAGGAGGTCGTGGTAGCGGTCGAGGAGCCAACGGGCCCCATCGTCGCCGCTGAATCGCGACTCGAAGCGTCGGCGGACCGACGCCGGTGAGGGACGCGTCCCCGCCGCCGCGGCCTCGATCGCGGTGGCGAGCGATGCCGCGGTCGGCTCGCACAGCCACCCGACCTCGCTGTCGATCAGGTCGGCCATGGCGCCGTGACCGGTGGCGAGCACCGGTCGACCGCGGCTGAAGGCCTCGACGACGACCATCGGCATGGCCTCGTAGCCGACGGACGGCACGACCACGACGCAGCAGGCGTCCATCTGCCGGAGGACCTCGGCGCGGTCGACGGCCCCGAGGTAGGTGACGGAGGGGTCCCGGGCCGCGAGCGTCGTCGATCTTCGGTCGGTCCGGGCCGTCGCCGGCGATCACCAACCGGTGGCCCGCCGGCTGTGCCCGCGTCCACGCGTCCGCCAGCAGTGCTGTGCCCTTGATCGGCTCGAGTCGACCCGCACAGAGGAACCCGGACCCTGGCGTCGTCGCCGGTCCGGGATCGGGCAGGCTGTTGGGGCGGACGGCCACGCGGTCGGGGTCGACGCCCAGGTCGTCCACGAGGAAGCGAGCCGTGAACTCGCTCACGGCGACGAACAGGTCCACGCCGCGGAAGGCCGACCGGTGCCGGGCCAAGGTCGCCGCCATGACCGCGCTCTGGGGCCGTGATCCTCGATAGCAGCCGTGCCGGATGGCGGGCCAGGCGACGCGCCGGTCGGTGCAGTCGCGGCAGATGGCCCCGTCGCGGAAGTAGAGCCCGTTCGGGCACACGTGGCGGTAGTTGTGCACCGTCTGCACCACGACGGCACCGGCACGCTGCGCCCGTCGGATGAACGCCGGGGAGATGAGCGGGTACGGGTTGTGGAAGTGGACGACGTCGGGCCGCCAGGAGGCGAGGATGCGGTCGATCGCCCTCGTGTCGGCGAACGAGTGGATCGGCCGGATCGGCAGCGCCGCCTTCTCGAGGCTCCCGAACGAGGGGATCGCGTCGCTCTCCCGCACGTAGCTGCGGACCTCCGCCCCTTCCTTCCGGAGCGAGGTCTCGTCACGCTCGACCACCTGGTTCTCGCCCGACGGAAAAGCCGAGCGGTAGCGGTTGTGGACCAGCAGGACGCGCATCAGCGGGCGGGGGTGACGGCACCGCGAGTCGTCCGGGGACGGAGCTCCTGCTGGGTGGGTCTGCTCGCCCGGAGCGGGCTTCCTGCCCCGACGGCGAAGAGGAAGACCAGGAACGCCAGGCTGCCCAGCTCGAAGGTCGTGTGGGTCAGCGAGTTCACGCCGAGCGAGACGAGGAAGAGGAGCGGTACGAGCCGCATCTCGCGGCCGCGCCGACCGAGCCGCGTCGACCAGCGCCAGTCCATAGGCGTACGTGAGGATCACGAGGCCCACGACTCCGGTCCCGACGAGGATCTCCGGCCAGGTCCCGTGGAGGTGCGGGGTCTCGACCTCCCTGGTTCTACGAAGACCTCGTACCGGCTCCCGGACGACAGACCGAGGCCGGTCACCGGGGACCGGCCGACGGCCTCGATGCCCGCACTCCACCACTCCGTCCGGCTGCTGAGCGTCCCGATCTCCTCGGGCGCCTGGCCCCGGAGCCAGAGGCTGTCGGCCACGCCCGTGAAGGCGACGATGGCCAGTGCGGCGGCGGCGGTCATGCCGAGGAGGGTCAGCGAGGTCCGCTTCTGGTACAGCAGGCGAACGATCACCACGACGGCGACGGCGACCAGGCCGGTCCGGTGCTGGGCGACGATGACGAACGCGGTGCCGAAGACGACGGGGAGCCAGCGCACCCGTCGGTGGCCGAGGCCGTATGCCACGCACAGCGAGCCGAGGATGCCGATGAAGTCGGCGGAGAGCTGGGGAAAGACCCCCTTCAGGCGGTCGGAGCCGTGGATCTCGCCGAAGGCTTCGTCATGGGAGCGGACGGCCCCGATGAAGGCGGTGGCCAGCAGGGCGTAGATGACGTCCATGAGGTGGCGGATGGGCACGTCCCACGTCCCGCGGAAGCTCCGGTGGCACGCCAGGAACACCGTGAAGAAGATCACCAGCTCCAGCACGCGGAACGAGGCCAGTCCCGGGCTGACCGCGATCACGATCGGGACGACGGCGGCGCCGATGTAGGCCAGGGTGAGCACGGCCGGCCGCGGGATCCGGGGGACGCCTTCCCACCGCCTCGTCAGCACGATCGCGATCACGGCGAGGCCGGCTGCTGCCGCGAGGCAGGCGACCCGGTAGAGCCCGGCGCTGTCGAGCGGAGTGGCCGCGAGCTCGGCCGTGCTGCGCCTGCGCAGCACGAGGGTGGAGAGCAGGACCAGGTAGATGGACGCCACGGCGTAGGACTGGGCGAGCTGTCGCCCGCCATACCGGCAGAGGAAGCGCCGGGTGAAGGGGGCGGCTGCGAGGGCCGCGCCACCGGCGATCACGACTGGGTTGGCCCAATCGTGGACCGTCAGGATGCTGGCCAGGAGGGTCGCCACCGCGGCGACGGCGAGGAACGTCCCGGTCACCCGCCGGGGTGGCAACCGTTGGGGCTCGGGCACCCAGGCCGCCCCGTGCTCCCGCACGCGTGGTCGGCCGCCGCCGTCGCGCTCGTCATCGAGGGGTTCGGTGGTCGAGCTCACGGTGCCGGCTGGTCCTCGGCGACGAGGTTCCGGGCCGCCAGCCCGAGGTACGTCTCGTACAGCTCGCTGGCCCGTCGTCGCAGGCTCGCCGGCACCTTGTCGTCGAGGGCCTGGTGCGCGAGTCGCTGCTGCTGCTGCCGGTACTCCGACGACGACGGCCGGGCGACCCGGGTCTCGTACACCTCGCCGTCGTGGTTGCGGCCGAGCCGCTCGACGCTCTCCATCACGAGCGGATCGTGCCGCGCCGGCTCGTGGTCCGTGGCGAAGCACGTGCCGAAGCGGTGGTTGGCCGCGGCCAGGACCTCTCCGGGGGCCGTCGTGGCCAGCTCGAAGTCGGCCACGACGAACGAGTCGGCGTACGGGAGGGCCCGCTCGTAGAACGTCACCCAGTCCTGCACGACCTCTCGGGGTCGCCGATCGGCCGACCAGACGAGGGTCGACGCGGCGGCGTCCATCGGGTCCCGGACGACGACGATGCAGGGCACGCCGAACCGAGCAGCTCGGAGCACCTGGCACGGATTGTGCAGGTGGTGCGCGGTCCGGCGGTCGGGGTTGAGGAGCTCGAAGGCCGCGAGGAGGAAGGTGTTGGCCGACCGCGGGGCGCCCTCGATCACCAACTCGGTGTCCTGCCGGACGAGCAACGGGGACCGCGCCGGCACCAGGAGGGCGAACAGGGGATAGACGCGGTGCTGGGACTGCAGCGTCCGGGCCAGCACGAACCGCATGCGGCTGGTACGCCGGCCCTTGTGGTCGGGATCGAGCTCGTGGATGGCCTCGTGCCGCCCGGGCGCGCGCGCCTCCGGTCTCAGCTCGGCCCGGTAGCCGTAACGCCGCCGTAGCGGCCAGCTGAGCGCGGCGGCCAGGCGTCGGTCGCGCCGAGGCATGGCCTGTTCCCACGTCGTGTCCGCCACGATGGGACGGTCGCTGAAACGAGCCGGGTTGCCGGACACCGTGTGCTGCGGCGACCAGGGCCGGTCGGCCAGGTCGGCGGGCAGCTCCCGCCCGATGTGGTCGCTGATCTGCCGGAGCACGTCCTCGGGGGCCGTGACGAGGTCTTCATAACGGATCCGCAGGGTCGGCACCCGGGTGGCGACCGTGCTGTCGATCAGCCAGTTCTTGTTCAGCCAGTTGAACGTGCTCGGCACCGGTCCGCTTGCCGGCATGAGCTCATCCGTCGCCGGGTCGAGCTTCGGCCGGGACTGGGAGAACGCCGACGCCCGCGGATCCCGCACGAGGTGGATCACTCGGACGTCCAGCGATGTGTGGAGGTGCAGAAGGAGGGCCGCCGCGGGGCTCTTGGAGGTGTCGATGATCACGTCGGCCGCCGACAGCTCCGCGGCGGCGACCATCGTCTCCTCCAGCGTCCGCGCGAAGCGCACGAGGTCGGCCGGCGGCCGGCCCCCACGCAGGAGGCGAGGCACGTGGCGCGTCTTGACGTGCCGGTCACGGATCCGGGTCATCTCCTCGGGGTCGAGGTCGCCGGCGACCGTGGCGACGACCTTCGACCAGAGCACGCAGTCCGGCACCGGGTCGCCGCACCCGCAGCGCCACCCTTCGATGAGGCCTCGGTCCCAGAGGAAGTACAGCTCGCCGACGTTCACCGCGGCCGGCAGCTGACCCAGCAGCGACGCCAGCAACGTCGATCCGCTCCTGGCCGCGCCGGCCACGAAGATCACCTCGGGCATCGTCGGGGAGGCTAGCGCTGGTGGGGTGGCGCGGGCTGATGAACGTCGGTCGCCGCATCAGCACCGAATCGCGATCGCGACGCCGGCGCCTCGGTGCGGCCGGCCGGAGCCGGCAGGTCGCCGCGGAAGCTCGCCCACAGCAGGACCGTCGTCACGACCGCACCGACCGCGAGGCCCAGCGCGGCGCCCTCGGCGCCGGCCAGGAAGGCGCCGGCCGCGCCGACGGCCAGGCCGATGATCGAGCCGGCGGCTCGCGCCCGGAAGCTGCGGGAGGCGAGCTCGAGGGTCCGCAGGCCGACCATCGCTCCCACGCCGAGGGCGGTGAAGACGTAGTACCCCAACACCTGGGGAAGGATGTGCGAGGCCGCCGGCCAGCTCTCCCCGAGCACGCGGGTGCCGATGGCGTCGGGCAGCAGCAGCATCGCCGCGCACCACAGGCCGAACACCGTCGCCAGCGCGCCGCTGAGCACGGCCATCGCCGGCCGGTGTCGCTCCGGCTCGTCGTGGAGGATGCGCATGGCCTCGGGCACGGCGATGATGGGGATGGCGAGCAGGAAGACGTTGAGCGGGCTGGCGAGGAGCACGGCCGAGCGAAGTACGCCCACCGCCTCGAGCCCCGCCAGCGCGGCGACCAGCATGGTCACGCCCTGCAGGGCGAGCTGGGGGATCAGCGCCTCGCCGAGGATCGGCAGCGACAGGCTCCGAACCCCGTACAGCCAGGCGAGGGCGCCGTCGAACTTCGGCAGCATCCGAGAAGCGACCAGCCCGGCTACGGCGGCGACGGCGGCGGCGGCCCCCCAAGCCAGAAGGAGCAGCTCGACCTGCTCCGTGCCCGTGTGCAGCAGGACGGCCACGGGGACCAGCAGTGCCGCCGCCCAGGCCAGGTCGATGGCGATGGCCGCCTGCGGTCGGCCGGCGGCGAAGTAGACGGAGCGCAGGGCGTCGTGGAGGAACAGGCCAGGGAGGGCGATCCCGAGGACGACGAGGGCGCGCGAGATGAGCGGCGAGCCGGCGAAGAGTGCCCAGGACGCGCCGGCAAGGGCCAGGAGGAGCAGGCCGCCACCCACACCGAGGAGGAGGCTCGCTCCGAGCGCGCGCCGGTAGCTCACCGGGGCCCGGCCGCCGACCCGTTCCGCGTCGGTGTGGCGGATGAGGAGCGGCTGGCCGACGAGGGCGATGACGGCGCTGCGGGCGAGGAAGTACGTGGCGTACACGAGGGCGAAGGCGCCGTAGTCGGCCGACGAGACCGAGCTGACGACCAGGATGTTCAGTGCGAAGTTGGTGACGCTGGACAGGCCCTGGTCGACCAGGCCCAGCGCCGCCCGACGTCCGAGCCCGGCGCTCCGCTTCGCCGTGGGGGTCTGGTCGCTCGCCGTCGACCGGGTCGCCCCTGTCGGGCTCGTCACCTCTCGCTGCCGGCGCGGTGGGGAGGCTGGCGCAGGATGGCGGCCACGAAGGCAGGGTTGTTCGTGAGGTACCGCCGCCAGAGCCGCCGGGGCTCGCGCCCGAGGCGGTAGAGCCACTCCAGGCCGGACCGCTGGACCCAGGGTGGCGCCTGCGGGACCAGCCCGGCGTGGAAGTCGAACGCAGCGCCGACACCGAGGGCCACGGGCACCGCGAGGCGGGGGTGCATCTCGGCCATCCACAGCTCCTGCTTGGGTGTGCTCAGGCCGATCCAGAGCAAGTCGGCGCCCGACGAGTCTATGTGATCGACGAGCTCGGCGGTCTCGGCCTCGTCGAGCGGGCGGAAGGGCGGGGTGTGCACGCCGCAGACCTGCAGGCCCGGGAAGCGCGAGCGCAGCTGATCCGCCAGGCGCTGGGCGACGCCCGGCCCGCCGCCGTAGAAGAAGTGTCGCCAGCCGTTCTCCGGCGACCGCGCACAGAGCTCCAGCATCAGATCGGGCCCGTAGACCCGCTCGACCCAGTCGAATCCGGCGTACCGACAGGACCAGACCATGGGCATGCCATCCGGGCAGACCATCGCCGCCTGGTCGTGGGCCTGCCGCACCGAGGGGGAGCGGCGCGCTTCCATGACCCCGTGGACCCCGGTCAGCGTGACGAAGCCCTGGTCGTCCTCGCGGATCCGCCGCTCGATCTCCGCCACGGCCAGCTCCATGGTGACGGCGCTGATGCCCACGCCGAGGACCTCGGTGCGCGGGAGCGGTGCTCCCGGATCAGGCCGCGGGAACCAGGGCGCGCCTGACCTCATCGTGGATCCAACGGTACGTCTGCTCCAGGCCCTCGCGGAGGCCGATGCCGGGCTGCCAGCCCAACCGATCGAGGATCATGGTGTTGTCGCTGTTGCGACCCCGAACGCCCTGCGGCGCGTCCAGGTTGTATCGGCGCTTCAAGGTGACCCCGGCGATGTCCTCGACGAGGTCGACGAGCTCGTCGATCGTCACCAGCTCGGCGCTGCCGAGGTTGATCGGCTCGAGGATGTCGCTGTGCAGGATCGCCCGAGTGCCCTCGACGCAGTCGTCGATGTACATGAACGACCTGGTCTGCTTGCCGTCGCCCCAGATCTCGATCTCGAAGCTCCCCGACATCACGGCCTCGATCACCTTGCGGCAGATGGCGGCGGGCGCCTTCTCCCGCCCTCCGGCCCAGGTCCCGTGCGGGCCGTAGACGTTGTGGTAGCGGGCAACCCTGGTCTCGAGGCCGAAGTCCTCGCGGAAGTGGCGGCACATCCGCTCGGTGAACAGCTTCTCCCAGCCATAGCCGTCCTCGGGCTGTGCCGGGTAGGCGTCGCCCTCGCTGAGGGCGATCACCTCGGGCGAGCGCTGGTGCTCGGCGGCGTAGACACACGCCGACGAGGAGAAGAAATACCGGTCGACGCCGTGATGGTACGAGGCCTGCAACAGATGGGTGTTGATGAGGACGGAGAGCATGCAGAGGGCCCGGTTGCTCTCGATGAACCCCATGCCGCCCATGTCGGCTGCGAGGTTGTAGACGGTCGAGGCGCCCTCGGCTGCCTCCAAGCACGCCCGCTCCTGTCGCAGGTCGGCGACGACGTTCTCCACGTCGTCGAAGCGCTGGTACCACTCGTCGACGGGCTTCAGGTCGACGGCCCGGACCGCTCGGCCGTCGCCCCGCAGGTCGGCGACGAGGTGACCTCCGATGAACCCGCCGGCTCCGGTGACGACGGTGAGGTCGTCGGTCGTCATGGTCGTTCCTCCTGCGCTGGTCTGCTCATCGCCTCCGCCATGGCAGGTGAGGCCACGGGGTCCAGCGTGGTGGTTGGACGGTGGCCGTTCACCGCCGCGAGTGGTGTGGCCGGCGCCGACTCGGGCCGTGCCTGCCTCCGGAAGCCGGTCCACCAGGGGATGTCGTCCAGTGTCACCGGCGCCGCACGCGTCAGCAGCTGGAGGAACGTGCGCCAGAGCACCCAGAGGTCGAGGCGAAGCGTGGCCGACCGCACGTAGGCCAGGTCGTACTCGGGGACCTCCGCGATGAGCCGCACCGCATCCACGCTGATCTGCCAGAGCCCCGTGCATCCCGGCAGGACCCGGGTGCGCTCCTCCTGGAACGCCGGGGTGAACAACGTGGTCGCCAGCCGTTCCATCTCCGGCCGGGGGCCGACCAGGCTCATCTTCCCGGTGATGACGAGCAGCAGCTGCGGCAGCTCGTCGACGTGGCTCGAACGGAGGAACTTGCTGAACGTGGCCTGCTCGATCGCCGCGATCGCGTACTTGTCGGCGTCGACCTGCGTGGTCGGTGGCAGTGAGCGGACCTTGACGAAGCGAAACGGGCGTCCGTGCTGCCCGACTCGCTCCTGGGTGAAGATCGGCCATGCTCGGAAGGTCAGCGCCGAGCCGGCGAGCGCGACCAGCAGCAGAGGGAGGGCGACCATGAAGAGCAACCCAGCCCCGAGGACGTCAACAAGGCGATGCAGCTCGCTCGGTTCTCCCCCTTGTCGCCACCGGTTGCTCACCCCCTCAGTGCATGCCGGGATGCTGGACACTTGAGTAGCGGATCCCCCCGACGGCAATGCCGAAGTGCCCCGCGGTCCCCTGTATGGGACTTTCAGACTGACAGAGGGCCAGAACGGTGACCATCAGAAGCCTGCTGATGGCCTCAGGACGGTGGCCATCAGAAGCCTGCTGATGGCCTCAGCCGGGGGCTGACCCGTGGGGTCGCCGACCGGCACCTCACATCCGACACGGGAGTCCGGCTGGGGCCCGCCTGGGCCCGCTACACCGCCGCGGCCTGCGAGGGCCGTCATCAGCCCTCGGAACGCAGTCTCGACGTGCGGGTTCGGAGGGACAATTCGGCGGACCACGAGCCCGTGCCTACCCCGGGTCGACGGTCGCCATTCCACTCGACAGGAGCCATCGCCCGGAACCGTCGAGCGGGTGCTCATCGCCGCTCGCCGCGGTGGTCTACAGTCCTCGGTCCCACGAGCCCCCTGGGAGCGGCGAGGAGGACGGTGCGAGGAGAACGGTGCGTGGTTCGTCATCTCGTGGCCGCGTCGGCAGCGGTCGTGCTCCTGGTCTCCGGGTGCTCCGACGACGGGTCCGAGAGCACCGACGGGGCCGATGACACCGCGGCCGACGATGCGGCGGCCGAGGACTCGGTCCCCCGCCTCTCGACCGACCTCGATCAGCTGATCGCCCAACTCGAGGACGGCGAGGTCGAGGTCCCGCCGGACTTCGAACCGCCAACGCCGAACCAGATCGACGAGCCCTGCCTGGGCGGCGTGCTGCAGCACCTCGTGAGGGTGGGAGCGCTCGAGGAGGGCGACCTGATGCTCTGGTACTCCGGTGTGAACGACGGCGACTCTGGGCCGGTGGTCGACGCGGTGAACGTCATCTTGGCCGAGGGCGACTGCCTCAAGAACTAGTCGGGCTGCCGGCCACCGGCCCGCCGCCGCCCGGCGCGTCGGGTCGCCACACGAAGCTGAAAGCGCCCTTCTCCTCGTCCAGCTCGAGATCCGGTTGGTGGACGCCGTGGTGGTCCTCGTAGGCGTTGACCACGGCGGCGGGCTCGCCCTCCTGGACGACGACCCCGTCCTCGAGCCACAGGCATCGGTCGGAAAGCGTCTTGAGCTCGCCGTGGGTGTGGGAGACGAACACCACGGTCGTGTCGTCATCCATGAGCTTGAGGATCTTCTCCGCGGAGCGGAACCGGAACTCGGCGTCGCCCGCGGCAAGCACTTCGTCGATGAGGATGATCTCCGGGTCCATGAAGACGGCGACCGAGAAGGCCAGCCGGGTGAACATCCCGTTCGAGTAGGTCCGGACCGGCCGGTTGATGGCGTCGCCGAGGCCGGAGAACTCGATGATCTCCGGCGTCTTCTCCCGGATCTCGGACAGCTCCATCCCGGCGAGGAGGCCACCGAGCTTGATGTTCTCGTGTCCACTCAGCTGGAAGTTGAACCCGACCCCGAGCGAGAGCAGCGGCGTGACGCGGCCGTGCAGCGTGATCCGCCCACTGGTTGGCCGCAGGATGCCGGCCAGGGCGCGCAGGATCGTCGACTTGCCGGACCCGTTGGGACCGACCATGCCGAGCACCGACCCTCGGGGGACCTCGAAGGAGACGCCCTGCACCGCGTTGATCGTCTTGGTCGACCTGGTCCGCCGGCGCAGGTTCTGCATGCTGCGGACCAGGGTCGGCTCGGACTCCTCCCACGTCTGGTAGGTGATCCGGAGGTCCTCGACCCGGATGGCGATGTCGTCAGAGTCGGACGGCAAAGTCGCGCTCCTTGGCGAGGAACACCGCCAGCCCGACGACGAGTGCCCCTACGGCCCAAGCCGCTGCCCACGCGAGGTAGCGCTGAGAGGGCCAGTCGGCCGACAAGGCGTCGTCGAGGGCGGCGTAGTACGGGAAGAGGGGGTTGAAGGCGAGGAAGCGGCGGAGGTGCTCGGGGATCTCCTGCACCGTGTAGATGACGGGCGTCACGAAGAGCCACAGGCGGGTCAGGTAGGTGAGGAAGTTGGTGGTGTCGCGGAAGTAGACCGTGAGCGCCGCCATGGCGAGGCTGACGCCGTAGACGAACGCGGTCAGCAGCAGGAGGACCACCGGGACCGCGAGCAGTGTGATCCCGAACGGCTGGCGGAGGAAGGCGCGCACCGCCAGCAGTACGACCAGAGCGGGCATGAGCGTCACCACCCCGCTCATCAGCGAGGTGGTCGGGAAGACGCCGCAGGGCACCGGGGTGTTGAGGAGCATCCGGGAGTTGGCGAGCACCGATGTCGCTCCCGAGGTGATGCCGCTGGCGACGTACTGGAAGATGAACACCCCCATGACGATGTGGGCGATGACCGTCCTGGCGTGCGCTTCGGTGCCCGGAGGCTGCATCACGGTGCGGACCAGCATGTAGACGCCCGCCATCATCAGGGGGCCGAGGACCAGCCAGGCCTTGCCGAACGTGGTGTCGTAGTGCTGGGCCTTCAGGCGGGTGCGAGTCAGGTAGCTCAGGAGGCGGCGCCGGCTCCACATCTCCCTCACGTAACGTGCCAGCGACGGCGGGGGTTCGTCGTCGCCGTAGATGGTGGCGAGTTCGACGGGGGAGGTGATGCCCATGACAACAACAGCATGGCGGACGGCTCGGTCGACGTGCCAGCCCCATCATGGTAGGGGTCCCCTCGGCCACCCGTCGCTGCGTTCCGCGGCGTGTGGCGCCGCTCGTTGACCGAGCGCCCCGCTCTGGCGCCTCGCGAAGTGGACGCGGCGGCGCTCCGGCGGATGGCGCGCGACCAGCTCGCCGAGCTCGCCGCCCTTCGCTGGCGTCCGATCCCGCGGTTCGCCCTGGCGGTGGACCGCCGGGTGCAGCGCCTGGCTCGCCTCGTCGGCACCCCGGTGGTCAGCCAGGCCGCGGCGCGGGCCGACGTTGCTGGGCGTCGGGCTCACGGTCGGTCGAGCGCACCGGGAGCAGCGTCGGGCCGACCTCGACCGTGCCGTCGAGGCCCTCGCTCCGGCCCCCGCCGATCGACGGCGGACCGTCATCGTCGTCCAGGAGTCCACCGACTCGGTGGGCCTTCCACCGTTCCTCGATCCCGACGAGGTCCTGGTGGCTCGTCCGGTTGGCGACGAGGTGATCGCCGCGGCCGTCGACCGGGTCGTCGCCGGCGTCACCGGCGACCTCGTGTGCCTCCTTCACCCCTCCTGTGAGCCGCTGGAGCCTCGGCTGGCTCGATCGACTGGCGGCCCGGCTCGACGGCGACGTCGTGGCCGCCGTGCCGCAGGCCGTCCATCCCGAGCGCCGGCTCCGGTCCAGGACGCCTCACGACCTCCGGGTTCGCCACCTGGGCGTCGAGGTGGAGGTGAACGACGGTGCGCCCGCCTTGGTGGCCATCGGCGCGGGCGGGCGGCCGTCGGCGCCGGAGCTGGTGGGTGGCTGGGTCGTCGCCGCGGTCGGCCCCTGCCTGGTCGTGGACCGGGAGGCGTACCTGGCCGCCGGAGGACTCGGGTCCTATGAGGGCCTCGACGTCGCCATCGCGGCGCTGTGCAGCCGGCTGGCCGATCACGGCGGCCGCACGGTCGCCGTGCCCGAGGCGGTCGTGCTCGACCGTCGACCGGTGCGGTCCCGGGCGGCGCTGGTGCGCCCGGTAGACACCTCCGGCGCCGACTGGCGCCGGTTGCTGGACGAACAGGGTCCGGCGCTGCGTCGGCAGGTGCCGGGGGAGGGTGATCGCCTTACGGTGGCGGTGAGCACCGCGGCGCTCCCGCGCGAGCGTGGCCGGTGGGGGGATTGGGAGCTGGCGTCGGCCCTGGCGCGGGCGTTGCGGCGGCGGGGTGCCCACGTCCGGGTCCAGGACCGCGACCAGGTCGACGATCCCGCCAGCCGGGCCTGCGACGTCCACCTCGTCCTGCGGGGCCTGGTGGGGGTCCGTCGCTCGCCGGGACAGCGCCACGTCCTGTGGGTGATCAGCCACCCCGAGCTGGTCGAGCCCGAGGAGTGCGACGAGGCCGACCTGGTGCTGGCCGCCTCACCTCGTCTGGCCGAGCACCTGCGCGACCTCACGGACACGCCGGTCGAGGTCCTGCTCCAGGGCACGGACCACCACCGGTTCCGCCCGGTTCCGCCCGTCGCCGACTACGCGGATCCGGTCACGGTTGTGGCCAACACCCGGAACGTCTCTCGCCCGGCTGTGGCCGACGCTCTGGCGGCCGGGATCCGCCCGGCCATCTACGGTCGCGGTTGGGAGGGTCTGGTGGCGCCCGACCTCATCGTGGCCGAGCACGTCGCCAATGAGCAGCTGCCCGAGGTGTACGCGTCCGCCGCGGTTGTCCTCAACGACCACTGGGAGACGATGCGGGCCTGGGGGATCGTCTCGAACCGGATCTACGACGTGCTGGCCTGTGGCACGCCGGTGGTGTCGGATCGGCTCCCCGAGATCGACGATCAACTGCCGGACGGGGTGCTGACCTTCGCCGACGCCGACGAGCTCGGCCACCAGGTGCGCGAGCTGCTGGCCGATCCCACGGCTGCGGCCCGCCGAGCGGAGGCGGGGCGGGCGGCGGTGCTGGCGGCGCACACCCTCGACCATCGGGCCGACCAGCTCCTCGCCCTGCTGACCCGGTACGGCCTGGAGCAGGCGCAGCAGTAGGATCAATCGGCTTGTCCGCGGAGCAGAGGAGTCCCGTGAGGTCCGACCGCCCGGCAGGGCCGTTGCCGCACCGGGTCGTCTGCGTCGTCGGCATGCACCGCTGCGGGACGTCGATGGCCGCCCGCACCCTCCACCGGCTCGGCGTGTCCTTGGGCGATGCGGGCGCCCTGCTCACCGCCGGTCCGGACAACCCGGCCGGCTACTGGGAGAACGGCGCCGTCAAAGAGCTCGACGACCTGGTCCTGAGCGTGCTCGGCGGGTCCTGGGACCATCCGCCCGTGCTGGACCCGGGCTGGGAGCTGGATCCGAGGCTGGACCCGCTCCGCGAGCGTGCCCTCGGAGATCCTGACCCGGGCGTTCGGCCGTGTCCCGGCGACGACGATCATCGGCTGGAAGGACCCACGGCTCTCGCTCCTCCTGCCGTTCTGGCGGACGGTCAACCCCGTCGACGCCACGGTCGTGCTCGTCCGCGAACCCCGAGCCGTCGCCGCCTCCCTCGCCGAGCGTGACGGGATCGAGCCACCGCAGGCCGCGTTGCTCTGGCTGCGCCACCTGCTGACCGCCACCGAGGGCGACGACCACCTGCTGGTCGACCAGCGCGCCTTCTTCGACGACCTTCCGGCCACGCTGCAGGCGCTGGCCGACCACGTCGGGGTGCCGCGGCCGACCGCCGAGGCCGAGGTCACCGTCCGGCGGGACCTGGATCCGGGCCTGGTCCACCACCCGGCCACCTCAGTCCCGGAGCCGTCGGACAACCCCTGGGTGGCGATGGCGGACGTGGTGTGGAACGGCGGCGAGATCGACTTGGCCGCGCTGGCGCCGGAGCTCGCCGGGGGCATCCGGCGGGGCTGGCTGCGGGCGCCGGCGGACAACCGCCAGCTGGCGGAGGCGCGGGCTCAGGTCGTGGCGCTGACCGAGGAGATCCGGGCCCGGAACCGGCTGCGGGACGCACAGCTGGGGACGCGGGTCCGGCGGCGGGTGCGCTCGGTCCGGCGCCGGATGGAGGGCACCACCGGGTGATGGCGCCCTCGGACCCGGCCGCCGGTCCCACCCTGGTGCTGCCGGACGGTTGGTGCCTCGACTGGATCTCGATCGACCGGCTCGAGCGGGCTTTGGCGGCGGCGCCGTCCACCGTGGCCGGGGTGGGCGCCGCCTCGGGGCCACTGCGGCCGGGCGGCAGCTACCGCACCCACGCCGAGTGGCGTGCGCTCCGGCCGGCGCACCTGGAACCGGTCGCCGGTCCGGTCGCGGGCGCCGTGCTCGTGCGCGAAGACGTCGAGCACGAGGTCGACGGCGGTCAGGTGCACGTCGCCGGGCCGGTGACCCTGGATCCGGGCGCGCACGTCCATGACCCCCTTGCCGACCCCGGGCCGATCGAGGTGGCTCACGGCGAGGGCCGTTCGCCCTTTCCGGTCCGGCCCGTCGTGGTGTTCCTCGCCGTCGAGGCGGGCGGTGGGGAGGAGCGGTGGGTCCTTCGCCTGGTGAACGACCTCCTCACCGAGGACGTGGAGGCCCGCGTGGCGGCGGGAGAGGTCGCCGAGGGGCCCCAACTGACCCGGCCGTGCCGCCCGGACCCGGCCTCGATCGCCGCGCTCCGGCCCCAGGTCGTGGTGGCCCTGGACGCCGGCGCCGCCGCGGTCGCGTCCCTGTGGTGCGGGTCCGACCGCCGGACCGTCGTCGTCGAGGTCGACCCGGTCCTCGGCCGCGAGCCGGCGCTGGTGGACTGGCGCATCGGGCGGGCATCGGGTCGTCTCCGGGCCCGCATCGGGACCTCGGTGGGCGCGGCGACGTTCGCCGAGCTCGTCAACCGGCTCTGCTCCGGTCCCCACCCGGTGCAACCCCGCCAGGACGTCCCGGGGTGACGGTCACGCCACGGGTCAGCGTCGTCGTCCCCGTCTACGGCGGGGCGGCCGAGACCGGGCGGTGCCTCGCCAGCGTGCTCGACCACGCGCCGGCTCTCTCCGTCCCGTTCGAGCTGGTGGTCATCGACGACGCCAGCCCGGACCCCGCGGTGCGCGCCGAGCTGGAGCGGGTCGCCGCCGAGCCGGCGCCGGTCGCCGTGACCCTCTTGCGCAACCCGGACAACGTCGGCTTCGTGGCCTCGGTCAACCGGGGCATCCGCCACGCCGACGGCGACGTGGTCGTCCTCAACGCCGACACCGTCGTGACCGCCGGGTGGCTGGACGCCTTGGCCGACGCCGCCCGGGGCGAGGACGTCGCCACCGTGACCCCGCTGACCAGCTCCGGCTCGTTCTGCACGCTGCCGCCCCCGGTCGTGGCCGAGTTCGGCCTGGACGGGCCGGAGCCCCGGATCGACGCCTGCGCGGACTTCGTCCGGGAGCAGTCGCTCGGCCTGCGGCCCGAGGTGATCACCGGCGTGGGCTTCTGCCTCTACGTCACCCGGGAGGCGATCGACCGGTGTGGCCCCCTCGACGAGCGCGACTTCGGGCGGGGCTACGGCGAAGAGGTCGACTTCTGCCTCCGGGCCACGCGGCTGGGCTTCCGCCACCTCGTCGAGGACGCGACCTACGTCCACCACTGGGGTGGGGTGTCGTTCGGCGCCGAGCGGGTGGCCGGCCTGGCCCGTGGCTCGGCCGTGCTGCGGGAGCGCTACCCGTTCTTCCGGGCGACCAACGCCCGCGAGCGTGCCGAGCATCCCCTGGCCATCGCCTTCAAGGCCCTCGAGCTGGCGCTCACCGAGCGGAACCCGGCGCGGCCGCACGTGCTGCAGGTGCTGCACCAGCCGTCACCGGCGGCCGGAGGCACCGAGAAGCACGTCCAGGCGCTCGACGAGGCCTTGGGCGACCGCTTCGACGTCTCGGTCCTCCACCCGGTCGAGTCCGGCTTCGTCCTCCGGACCCGCTGGATGGTGGGTGGCCCCGAGCCCGTTGCGCACGAGCTGCTGTTCCCCGGCGGTGGGGCCCGGGCGCGCGGGGTCCACGACCCGGTGGCGGCCGCGGCCCTCCAGACCGTCCTCGACCTCTTCGACGTCGACGCCGTGCACATGCACAACCTGATCGGCCACTCGCTCGCCCCGCTCTCGGTGCTGGCCGGTTTCCCCGGGCCGGTCGTCTGCACCGTGCACGACCTCTACCTGGCCTGCCCCAACCACTCGCTCCTCTACCTCGACACCGAGCCGTGCGGCATCCCCGAGGACCTCGAGGTGTGTGCCCGCTGCCTGCCGGCGAGCCGCGTCGGCGAGCCCGTGTCCTACCTCCGTCGCTTCCGGGCGGAGGTCGAGGCGCACCTCGACGTCGTCGACCACTTCGTCGTCGCCAGTCAGAGCGCGGCCGACCACCTGCTGCGGGCCTACGACGTCGACGAGGCCCGGATCGAGCTCATCGAGCACGGGGCGATCATCGAGGTCCCAGACGAGCGGGTGGTCGACGAGCGCCACGTGCTGGAGGAGCCCCTCAGGCTGGCGTTCGTGGGCCGGGGCTGGCGCAAGAAGGGCATCGACGTCGCCAGCGGCCTTGCCGACGCCGGTGTGGCCTCCGGCGTCGAGGTCCATCACTTCGGACCGCTCGAGGAGCCGGCGTCGCGAAGCCTGGTTCGGCACGGCGCCTACGACAACCGCGAGCTGCCTCGACTCCTCCGGGACGCCGGCATCCACGTCGTGCTGCTACCTGGCCCCTACGCCGAGACCTTCGGCTACGTGATGACCGAGGCGCTGGCCGCCGGGCTGCCGGTGATCGGTGCCGGCTACGGCGCGCTCGGCCAGCGGATCCGGGCGCTGGGGGTGGGCTGGACGTTCGACCCCCAGCAGGAGGACGAACTACCGTCCCTGGTGGAGCACCTCGACCGTTGCCGACCGGAGGTTTTGCGGGCCACCCGTCGAGCCGCGGCGACGGAGCTCCGATCGACCGCCGCCACCGCTGACCGCTATGCCGAGTTGTACCAGGGAGCACACCTGCCGACGGACCGAAGGCGGCCCACCGTGACCGACCATGCTGATGCCGAGGCGGATCGACTCAGACGGCACGCCCGCGCGCTGGCGGCGGTGAACCATCAGCTGCACGCCCAGCTCGACGCGACGGCAAGGACGCGGGGCCGCGACCTGACTCGGCGTTGGTACGACGAGCTCGAGCGCCGCGCCCCGCGGGCCCAGCGGAGCCTCGAGCTGGTCCTGGAGGCCGCGGCCTCCGGGCGGATGCTCGTCGACATGGCCAGCGCAGCGGTCCGTCGCCGTCGGGGCTGACACCCAGCGGCGAGGGCGGTGCCAGGTCGGTCGGCGCGGTAGAGGTTCTTGAGCAACGTGAGGGTGGTGCGCCCGAAGTGCACGACCGCCGGCTCCGCGCCGTCGAGTGGATCGGGCTCCTCGGGCCACCCGAGGGCCCTCGCCGGTTGCTGAGGTAGCCGAGGCGCCCAGGGGCGAGGGCGAGGGCGAGGGCGAGGGCGAGGCGAGGAGCACGCCGAGCAGTCAGGGAACGGTCAAGGGTCGGTGCTGAGGACCACGCGGCCGTCGACGACGAGGTGGTGGACCTGGCGGTCGGGTCCGAGGGCGAGGCCGTCGAGCGGGTCGGGCAGGTCGTCGAGGTCGTCGGCGGGCCAGACGGCCAGGTCGGCGACCGCGCCGACCTCGAGGCGGCCCAGCTCCGGGCGGCCGATGCACCGGGCGCCCCCGACGGTGGCCAGGCGCAGGGCGTCCGCGGGCCCGAAGCCGTCGGCCCGCCCGGCCCGGATCCGGGCCGTGTAGAGCGCCTGGCGCAGCTCCGGGAACAGGCCCCCGACCTCGTTGGAGGCCACCCCGTCGACCCCGAGGCCGACCGGGCACCCCGCGGCCTCCAGGTCGGTCACGGGGCACAGGCCGGCAGCGAGGCGGGCGTTGGAGGAGGGGCAGTGGGCCACGCCGGTCCCGGCCGCGCCGAGGTGCTCGATCTCGGGCGGGGAGAGGTGGATGCCGTGGGCCAGCCAGACGTCCTCGCCCACCCAGCCCCACTCGTCGAGCAGGTCGACGGGGCGCCGGCCGAAGTGCTCCAGGCAGTACTCGGTCTCCTCGACGGTCTCGCACAGGTGGGTGTGCAGCCGCAGGCCGTGCCGGCGGGCCAGCGCGGCCGACTCCATCATCAGCTCGGGGGTGACCGAGAAGGGCGAGCAGGGCGCCACCACGACCTGGCACCAGTCGGGGTCGTGGAGGCGGGCGATCACCGACTCGGTCGAGGCCAGGATGGCGTCGCGGTCCTCCACGACGTGGTCGGGGGGCAGGCCGCCATCGCTCTCCCCGAGGTCCATCGAGCCCCGGGAGAGGACGAGGCGGATGCCCACCTCGCGGGCGGCCTCGGCGATGGCGTCGAACACCGAGTCGTCGCCCCGGGGCACGAGGTAGTGGTGATCGGCCGCGGTCGTGCACCCCGACCGGGCCAGCTCCTGGAGGCCCCGCAGGGCGGCGGCGTGGATCTCCTCGACCGACAGCCGGCCCCACACGGGATACAGCTCCACCAGCCAGTCGAACAGGCTGCACCCGACCGCCCGGCCCCGGGTGGCCCACTGGTAGAGGTGGTGGTGGGTGTTGATCAGCCCGGCGGTGACGATGTCGCCGTCGCAGCGGAGCACCTCGTCGTCCGGCTCGGGGGCGACGGTGCCGATGGCCTCGATGCGGCCGTCGCGCAGGGCGATGTCGCCGGGATGCCGGGCTCCTCTGAGGACCAGTCGGCTCACGACGCCCGCGTCCCCACGATCTCGGCGTAGGCCGCGGGGTCGGTCGCCCCCTCGGTGGAGAGGACGAGCACCGAGGCGTCCGGGCCCAGCTCTGGACCGCCGCCGGTCGACGCCAGCACCTCGAGCAGGCCGCCGAGGGCGGCGGCGCCCGTCTCTCCCGAGACGATGCCCTCGCCGGCCAGCACCCGCATGGCCTCCCGGGCCTGGTCGTCCTCGATGGTCACCGTCCAGTCGACCCCCCGCGACACGAGGGGCCATGCGGTGGGCGACGGTGTCCCGCACGAGATGCCCGACATGATCGTCTGCGGCCTCTCCGGCAGGGTGGCCACCCGGCCGGCGGCGAGCGAGTACGGGAGGCAGGGCGCCCCGCTGGCCTGCACGGCGACCAGGGTCGTGGGACCCGGGCGGAACGCCGTGACCACGGCGGCGGCCAGCGCCCCGACACCGACGGGGAAGAAGACGGCGTCGAACTGCCGGTCACCCAGTTCCCGGAACATCGTGGAGTAGCCCTCGATCACCCAGGCCGGTGCGTCGCCCTCGCCGGTGTCGGCGATGACCACGTCACCCGAGGCGGCCGCCGCGGCGACGGCCTCGTCGTAGGACCCGTCGACCACCACGACCTCGGCCCCCTCGGCTTCGATGGCCTGGATGCGGGCCGGGACCATCTCGACGGGGACGAAGATCCGGGCGGCGAACCCCAGCAGCGCGGCCATGTGGGCCACGGCCCGACCGTGGTTGCCGTCGGTGGCCGTGGTCAGGGTCAGCGGCCGCAGCGGGGCGAGCCGGTCAGCGAGTTCGGCGACCGTCGTCCAGTCAGGCTCCTCGCCGAGCCGGTCCACGAGGGTCCGGTAAGTGGCCCACGACGCCCCCAGCAGCTTGAACGAGGGCAGCCCGAACCGGTTCGACTCGTCCTTGACCGCCACCGATCCCAGCCCGAAGCTCTCGGCCAGCTCGACCACCGGCCCCGGTGCGTACCCGGGCAGGCGCTGGTGGAAGGCGAAGGGGCCGTCTCCCGGCGGGGTCGGCGCCACCGGCCCCGCCATCGGGTTGGCCCGGATCATGCGGCGAAGACGTCGATCATCTGGTGGACGTCGGGGCCCAGGGGGTACAGGACCGGGCAGGTGCAGCCCCGGGCCACGTACTCGGCCACCTTCTCCCGGCACTCGTCGGCGGTCCCGGCGGCGCAGATCATCTGGACGATGTCGTCGGGCACCAGGCGGGATGCGGCCACCACCTGGTCGTGGGTGGCCGGCCAGGTCAGGACCCGGCCGATCTCCTCCAGCAGTGACTCGGGCACGCCCGACGCCTTCATGATGTGGGGCTGCTGGCCCAGGTACTGGGTGACGAGCAGGCGGGCGGCGTCCAGGGCCACCTGGCGGTCGTCGTCGACCGAGCACACCACGAGCTGCGGGCGGTCGATGTCGTCGAGGGAGCGACCGGCGGCCTCGGCCCCGGCGGCCAGGTGCTCCATCGCCCGGTCGTTGTAGGCGGGGGAGACCAGGTAGTTGAGCAGGACCCCGTCGGCGATGCGCCCGGTCAGCTCCATCATCTGCATCCCCGTCGCCCCGATGTAGATGGGCACGTCCTTCGGCCGGCGCTCCTGGTGGACGTAGTCCAGCTCCACACCGTCGAGGTGCACGAACTCCCCGTCGTAGGTCACGGTCTCGTCGGCCAGCAGGGCCCGCACGACCTCGACGGTCTCCCGCATGGCCCGCAGGGGCCGGGCCCGGTCGATGCCGACCTTGGCCGCCAGCGGGTCCCACCACGCCCCGATGCCGAGGATGACCCGGCCCGGGGCCAGGTCGTCCAGGGTGGCGAAGGTCGACGCCAGGAGGGCGGGGTTGCGGGTCCAGTTGTTGACCACGCCCGAGCCCGCCTTCAGGGTCGTCGTGTGGGACAGGAAGGCGGCCATGGGCACCGTGGCCTCCCGCACCAGGCGGCTCTCGGCCTGCCACACCGCCTCGAAGCCCCGCTCCTCGGCGTAGCGGCAGATGTCGATGCCCTCCGCGATCGGGTGGGCGTCCTGGAGGTAGATGGCCAGGCGTCGGTCGCTCACGGCTCCATCCTCGCCCACAGCCGCCGGGCCGACTCGGCTGACCGGGCCCGGATCTCCTCGCGGTCGACCCGGGTCGGCTGCCCGTCGGCCCACACCACCTCGCCGCCCACCTCGACCCGGGTCGGTCGCACCCCGGTGGTGAAGGCCAGGGACCAGGGATCCATGGCGTCGACGGACCACGTGACCCGGTCGTCGGCTGCCTCAGGCACCAGTCTCCGGCCCGCCTCGAGCCACGCCCACGGGGTCTCGGGGGTCGCCTCGACGTCGCTCTCCCGCAGGCGGGCATAGGCCAGGCGGAACTCCTCGAGCAGGTCGGCACCGATGCCGTCGGTGCCCAGGGCGACCGGGTTGGCGAAGCGGGCCGGCCGGGCGTAGCCCACGGCGTTGTTCATGTTGGACCGAGGGTTGTGGACGATCGTCCCCCGCAGGCCGTGGTCATCGGGCAGGTGCACGCCGTGGATCAGCAGCCAGTCGTCGGTCGTGTACGGCGCCAGGCGCTCGACCGCCTCGGCCATCGTCGGGGCCTTCCGCCACGTGGACGTGGACCCCCACCCCCTGCTCGGTCGCCAGGGCGGCCGCCGCCTCGATGGTGTCGTCGGAACAGGTGAACGCCGCGTGGATGCCGACCAGGCCCCGGCCCCCGTCGGCCAGGAAGCGGCGGTTCTCCTCCAGGCCCCGGCCGGGCGCCCTCGGCGCCGTGGCGGTCCGTCACCCCGTAGGCGCATACCACCCGGACCCCGACCTCGGCGCACGCCTCGGCGATCACGGTCAGCGAGCCCTCGATGGCCTCGGGCGACTCGTGGTGGTCGACGATCGCCGTGCACCCGACCGCCAATGCCTCCAGGGCGCCCATCCGGGCCGACCAGGCGATCGTGTCGAGGTCCAGGGCCCGGTCCAGCCGCCACCACACCTGCTCCAGGATCTCCCGGAAGGTCGTCGGCGTCCTCGGCGGGGCCGGCATCCCCCGGGCCAGCGCCGAGTACAGATGGTGGTGGGCGCAGACCAGCCCCCCGGTCGTGGCACTCACCGGGCGCTCACACCGACATGGGCAGGCGGGTGCGCCACTGGCCGTCCCGGGCGTGCAGCGCGGCGGCCACGGCGCCGGCGGTGGGGACGAGGCCGATCTCGCCCACGCCCTTGATGCCGTAGGGCGAGTCGGGCTGGGGGGACTCGACCAGGATCACGTCGACCGGCGGCATGTCCTTGGGCCGGATGATGGCCAGGCTGCGCAGCGTCATGTTGGTGGGCCGGCCCTGGTCGTCGGCGGGGAAGTCCTCGGACAGGGCGTACCCGAGGCCCATGTGGACCGCCCCCTCGATCTGGCCCTCGCACAGCACCGGGTTCACGGCCCGGCCGACGTCGTGAGCGGCCACGACCCGCTCGACCGTGCCCGTCTCGGCGTCGAGGACGACGAGCTGGGCGGCGTAGCCGAAGGTGGAGTGGATGACCGGCTCGTCGAGGCCGTCGTTGAGGGAGTTGGTCCAGTCGACCCGGTACTCACCCTCGTGGTCGACGCCGGGGCGGCAGTCGGCGGCCCGGGCGGCGGCGCAGGCGTCGGCCACCGAGCCCGCGCACATGATCGTGCCCCGGCTCCCCGTCGTCTGGCCGGTCCCCAGCTCCCGGCTGGTGTCGACCACGACCCGGACGCGCTCCGGGTCGACGCCCAGCTCCTCGACCGCGACCTGGCGGGCCACGGTGTCGACCCCCTGGCCCATGTCGGTCCAGCAGTGGCGGACCTCGACGGTCCCGTCCTCCTCGAAGCGGACGACGGCCTTGGCCACCTCCACCAGCCCGTTGCCCAGCCCGGCGTTCTTCAGGCCCAGGCCGAGGCCGACCGGTCGGCCCTCGGCCACGGCGGCGTCGTAGGCCGGGCGCACCGCGTCGAGGCACTGGCGGGCGCCGAGGCAGCCGTCGTCCATCCGCTGCCCCGGGCCCCACAGGGAGCCCGGCTCGACGACGTTGCGGGACCGGATCTCCCACCCGGAGATGCCGACCATCTCGGCCAAGCGGTCCAGGACCCCCTCGGTGGCGAACTGGGCCTGGTTGGCGCCGAAGCCCCGGAAGGCGCCGCACACCGGGTTGTTGGTGCGGACGGCCACTGACTCGACGTCGATCGTCGGCCACGCGTACGGACCGCCGGCGTGGCCCGCGGCCCGCTCGAGCACCTTCATCCCGACCGACGCGTACGGCCCCGAGTCGCCGACCATCCGGGCCCGCAGGGCGGTCAGCCGGCCCTCGGCATCGCACCCCGCCTCGTAGGTCAGGCGGATCGGGTGGCGCTTGGGGTGGATGAGCAGCGACTGCTCTCGGGTCAGCGTGCACTTCACCGGGCGCTGCAGGAGGTGGGCGGCCAGCGCGGTCTGGGCCTGGTTGGCCATGTCCTCCTTGCCGCCGAACGCCCCGCCGTTGGACACCAGCTCCACCTCGACCCGGTCGGTGGGCAGGCCCAGCACCGAGGCGATCTGGTCCCGGTCGTCCCACACCCCCTGGCCGCCCGACCAGACCTGGAGGACGCCGTCCGGCCGGGGCGTGGCGAGGGTGGACTCGGGCTCCAGGAAGGCCTGCTCGACCCGCTGGGTCTGGAACGTCTCCCGTACGACGTGGGCCGACGCCGCCAGCGCGCCTTCGACGTCGCCGCCCCGGGCGTAGGTCGAGCGGGACAGCTCGTTGCCGTCGAGGCCCCACACGGCGTCCTCGTCGGCCGCCAGCGCGGCGTCGGGGTCGACCATCGGGGCCAGGACCTCGTAGTCGACCTCGACCAGGGCCGACGCCCGCTCGGCGGTGGCCCGGTCGCCGGCCACGACCACGGCCAGGACGTCGCCCAGGTACGAGGTCCGACCGCCCTCGGGGATGAACACCGGCCAGTCCTTGTGGATGAGGCCCACCCGCAACTCACCGGGGACGTCGGCCGCGGTCAGGACGGCCTCGACCCCCTGCACGGCCGCGGCCGCCGCGGTGTCGATGCGCAGGACGTCGGCCCGGGCGTGGTCGGCCAGGCGGAGCACGGCGTGCAGGAGGCCCTCGCGGCGCGAGGTCGTCGATGAACGGGCGGCTGCCGGCGGACAGGGCCGTGCCCTGGTGCTTGGCCGCGGCGGCGCCCACACCCCCCGCCAGGGAGGGGGCGGGGGACTCGCCCCGGGCCAGGGTCTCGATGGCGTCGAGGATCTTCACGTATCCCGTGCAGCGGCACAGATGGGCGCCGAGGTGGCGGGCCGCCTTCTCCCGGGTGAGCTCGGGGTCCTTGTCCAGCAGCGCCTTGGTGCGGACCAGGATCCCCGGCGTGCAGAACCCGCACTGCAGGGCGCCGGCGGCGGCGAAGGCATCGGCGTAGCGCTCCCGCTCGTCGATGCCCTCGAGGGTGACGACCTCCCGGCCGGCCACCTTCTCCAGGGAGACCTGGCAGGCCACGACCGCCTTGCCGTCGAGCAGCACGGTGCAGCAGCCGCACTGGCCGGACGGGGCGCACCCGTCCTTGGTGGAGATGATCCCGAGGTCCTCCCGCAGCGCCACCAGCAGGTGGGCCCGGTCGTCGGGGACCTCGACGGCCTCGCCGTTCAGCCGGAAGCCGGTCATTCGCACAGGCTCCGGTAGACCTCGGGGCGCCGGTACCGGGCGAAGTCGAAGAGCGTCTCCCGGTAGTGGGCGCAGAGGTCGGGGTCCACGTCCGCGACGACGACCTCGTCGCCCGCCGTCTTCGCTTCGGCCACGACCTCGCCCGACGGGGCGATGATGCAGCTCTCGGCCAGCAGCTCGACGCCCTCCTCGACGCCCCCCTTGGCCACGCCGACCACCCACATCCCGTTCTGGTACGCGCCCGCCTGCATGACCAGCCGGTTGTGGAACCCGGCCAGCCGGTCCTGGTCCGGATCGGGCGGGTAGTGGATGGGCGTGTTGTACCCGATCAGGACGACCTGGGCGCCCTGGAGGGCCAGCACCCGGTAGGTCTCGGGCCAGCGGCGGTCGTTGCAGGTCGCCAGGCCGACCTCAGCGCCGAAGGCGGTCCAGGTCTCGAAGGCGTCGCCCGGCTCGAAGTAGCCCCGCTCGAGGTGCTGGAACGGCCGCCAGTCCTCGGGCTCCTCGTGGCCGGGCAGGTGGACCTTGCGGTAGCGGCCGACGACCGCGCCCTCGCCGTCCACCAGCACCGTCGTGTTGTAGCGGTGGCCGTCGGTCAGCTCGGCGTACCCGAGCGCGAAGCCGACCCCGAGGCGGGCGGCCTCGTCGAACAGCGGCTTGGTCTCGGGGCCGGGCATCTCGGTCTCGTAGAAGGCGTCGAGCTCGTCGCCCTCCAGCACCCAGCGGGGGAAGAAGGTGGTCAGCGCCAGTTCGGGGAAGGCCACCAGATCGGCACCGCCGGCCGCCGCGCCACCCAGCAGGGCGATGAGGCGCTCGACCACCGTCGGCCCGGCTCTCGTCCCGGGCGATCGGCCCCAGTTGCGCGGCGGCCACCCTCACGCCAGCTCCCCCTCGGTGAGGGCGAGCAGGACCTGCAGGAGGACGTCGGCTCCGGCGTCGAGGTCCTTGGGCTCGGTGTGCTCGGCCGGGTTGTGGCTGATGCCGTCGTGGCTGGGGGTGAAGACCATGCCCGCCGGGCAGACGCCGGCGAGCAGGCCGGCGTCGTGACCCGCGCCGGCCGGCAGGCGCAGGACCGAATGGCCGAGCCGCTCGGCCGTGGCCGCCACCAGGTCGACCACCCGGGCGTCGAACACCACCGGCTCGAAGCGGGCGAGGGTGGCCGAGTCGACGGTGACCCCTTCGTCGTCGGCCACTTCCCGGACGAGATCGGCCAGGCCGCGCTCGGCCTCTTGGAGGAGGGCCTCGTCGGTGTTGCGCAGGTCGACGGTCATCCGAGCCCGGCGGGCCACCACGTTGGTCAGACCGGGGTCGAGGTCGATGACCCCCACCGTGCCCACCTGAGCGCCGCCCATGGCGGTGACCAGCTCCCGGACCCCGTGGGTGATGGCGCCGGCGGCGTAGCCGGCGTCGTGGCGCATGGCCATCGGCGTGGTGCCGGCGTGGTTGGCCTGACCCCGGATGGTCAGCTCCTGCCAGGAGATGCCCTGCACGCCGGTGACGGCCCCGATGGTCTGGCCCTGGCGCTCCAGGACCGGGCCCTGCTCGATGTGCAGCTCGACGAAGGCGTGGGGGACCGGGCCGGGCACGGGCACCGGACCCCGGTAGCCGATGCGATCGAGCTCGTCGCCGAGGACGAGACCGTCGGCGTCGGTGCGGCCCAGGGCCTCCTCCAGGGGCAGGCCCCCGGCGTAGGTCATGCTGCCGAGCATGTCGGGGCTGAACCGGGCCCCCTCCTCGTCGGTGAAGAAGGCCACCTCCAGCGGGCGCCGGGTGACGACGTCGGCGTCGTTCAGGGTGGCCACCACCTCGAGGCCCCCGAGTACGCCGAGGTTGCCGTCGTAGCGGCCCCCGCTGGCGACGGTGTCGATGTGGGAGCCGGTCATGACCGGGGCGGTGTCCTCCCGGCCGGCCCGGCGGCCGACGACGTTGCCGATGGCGTCGATGCGGACTTCGAGCTCGAGCTCCTGCATCCACTCCACGACCAGGTCGCGCCCCGCCTTGTCCTCGTCGGTCAGCGCCAGCCGGCAGCAGCCCCCGTCGCCGGTGTCCCCGATCTCGGCCAAGGTGGCCAGCCGCCGTCGCAGCCGGTCACCGTCCACCCGGAGGTCATCCAGCACCGGCCCAGTCTGCCCCTCCCGGCCCTCGGCGGCCAGGGGCGGGTCGGCCGACCGTTCCGGCTCTCGGCGGAGCGCCGTGTCCCCCGGTCCTGTCAGAGGTCGTCCGTACTGTCCTTGTGGTGGCCAGGAACAAGCTGTTCGAGATGAACATAGCCAACTGTATGATCTGTTCATGCAGTTGAGCCAGCGCCCGTTGACCTCGAGTTCGGCCGACGTCGAGCTGTCGATCCCCCACTTCGACGACCTGGCCCGCGGGATCACCGACACCGTGCGCCGCGGACGGAACGTCCTCGTGCTGGGTCCCCGCGGCGCCGGTCGGACGTCGCTGCTCAGCCTCATCGAACACCGCCTCCTGGTCGACGACCGTGCGGCGTTCCGACGGGTCGACGCCGGACCCTGGAGCGACACGCGTGAGCTGATCTGGTCGATCCTGGCCGCCCTCGGTCGGGATCCGAGGGGCCCGACCACCCGTGTGGCGGACCCCGTCGGTCGGTTCCTCAACCCACTCGCGCCCCGGGAGATCGAGGTCCCCGCGCCGGTGAACGAGCGTGACGCGGGCCGCATCGTCGAGGCGGCGAGGGAGGTCGCGGGGTCCGAGCCGCTGGTGTTCCTGCTGGACAACGTCGATCCTGATGTCGCCCACGATCTGTTCGGGCGGTTTCGCGACACGCTCTGGGCGGCGCCAGTGACCTGGGTGGCGACCGGCGACGCAGCTCGTCAGGGCTATCTCGAACCTCCGGCTGACGTCTTCTGGGAGCGCGTGGAGTGGCTGCAGCCGCTCTCGCCATCGGAGGTCGCGGCGCTCCTGCGTCGTCGGATCGACGTCGCCTCGCCGGACGATCCGGACATCCCGGCGGTGACGGAGCTCATGGAGGTCGCGGCAACCCAGACCGGCGAGTGGACGCCTCGGGACGTGATCCGCGCCGCGGCCGACGCCGCGGACGGCGGCAGCAGCCGCGCTGCCTTCAGCAACGTCGAGCGGCTGGGGCGGGCCGACGCGGCGGGGGGTCGGTCGGCGGCCATGCTCCTGGCGGAGCTCGACCAGCTCGGACGCCCCGCCCACGCCGGCGACCCGGAGCTCATGGCCAGGACGGGCCTGTCCCGACCGCGGCTCACGCAGTTGCTGCGGGTCCTCCTCGACGCCGGCCTGGTCAAGACCGGCCGAGAGGGCCGCCGCCTGCTCTACCGTGCGGTCGCCGACCCGTGAGCCTGCTCAGCGACCTCAGCGCGGCGCGGGCTTTTCGACCGGGTGTGACCTTCGGGGACGAGTTGGCCGCCGTCCATGTGCCGTTCGACGAGCTCACGGGACAACGCTCCTACGAGCACCGCCTCACGCAGAAGGCGCTCGAAGGCTCGCTCGTCCTCGTCGTGGGTCACCCGGGCCAGGGCAAGAGCGGACTGTCCTCCTGTGCGCTTTCCTCCGCGTCCGGGCTGCTCCCCGTTCCGGTTCCGGTGTCCGTCCCCCATCCGGACGGCGCGGTCGGCGACGAGTTGCGGGGCTTGGTCCTCCGGGGCCTGGCCAGCCAGCTGGCGGTGCTCGATCCCCCCGCGGCGGAGTTGACCCAGCTGGCGGCGACCGGACGGCGTCCCCGGCTGAAGGCCCCGGTTCGAGCGACCGTGAACCTCGCGATCCTGAGGGTGGATCTCGCCCGGCAGCTCGACACCGCTCCGCTGACCGGCCGTGAGCAGGTCGACCACGTCCAGCAGGCGTTCCGCATCCTCCGCAATGGCGGTCTGCTTCCGGTGCTCGTCCTCGATGACACCGACAAGTGGGCGTCCGGGGACCGACTCGATCACGGCCGTGCGTTCTTCGACGGAGCCGCGCGTGCCCTCCTGGACCTGGACGTGCCCCTGGTCGCCCACGCCCACCCCCAGTACTTCCAGGGCCACGCCGCCCCGGACTGGTTCGACACCACGATCACCGTCCCGCAGCTCAGCGGCGGACACATCGGCCGGATCCTCGAGCGCAGGGTGATCGTCGCCACGGAGGGCGTCGACGGTCTCGGCGACGTCTTCGAGGAGGACGCGGTCGCCCGGCTCGCCGAGTGGTTCGACGGAACCTCGAGGCAGTCGATCCGATCGGTCATCAGCCTGGCCGCGGATGCCCTGACCGAAGCGGTGGATGCGACGAGCGACCGCATCGGCGTGGGGGCGGTCGAGAGCGCACTGGCACTGCGGTAGCCGGGTTCAGAGGCAGATGTCCTCGGGGCGGATGGGCACCCGGGGGAGATCCCGGCCGGTGGCGGCGCGGACGGCGGCGGCCACGGCGGGCGTCGAGGACAGGGTCGGCGGCTCGCCGACGCCCTTGGCGCCGAAGGGGGCGCCGGGCTCGGGCTCCTCGACGAGGGCGGCGATGCGCACCTCGGGGGCGTCGAGGGCGGTGGGGATCAGGTAGTCGGTGAACGTCGGGTTCAGGACCTTGCCCCCGGAGAGCTTCATCTCCTCCATGACCGCGAGGCCGACGCCCTGGAGCGTGCCCCCCTCGATCTGGCCCACGACCTGGAGCGGGTTCAGGACCCGGCCGACGTCCTGCGCGGTGGTCATGTCGACCACCCGCACGAGGCCCAGCTCGGGGTCGACGTCGACCACCGCCCGGTGGGCGGCGAAGGCGAAGGACACGTGGGCGTTGCCCTGTCCGTTCTCGTCGAGCGGCGAGGTGGTGGGGTGGCGGAAGGTGACCTCCTCCTCGATGACGCCGGTGTCGCCGGCCACGATGCGGCGCTGGACCGCCTGACAGGCCGCCTGCACGGCGCCCCCGGACATCCACGTCTGGCGGCTGGCAGAGGTGGAGCCGGCCGAGCCGATGGCGGTGTCGACCGGGGCCAGCACGACGTCGTCGACGCCCAGCACGTCGTGGGCGATCTGGCGCACCAGGGTCACGAACCCCTGCCCGACCTCGGCGCAGGCGCACTTCACGGTCACCACGCCGTTCTCCAGCCGGCACGAGGCCGTCGAGTGGTCGTCGAAGCCCTCGGAGAACATGAGGTTCTTGAAGCCCACGGCGAAGCCGACGCCGCGGCGGACGTCGACGGCGTCGGTGGTCAGGCCCGCCCCGCCGGGCCGGTCGAGGACGTCGTCCCCCGGCGGCGGGGGCAGGGGATGGTCGGCGCAGGCCCGGATGAGCTCGGCCACCGGTGCCGCGCCGGTGATGACCTGACCGGTGAGCAGGGCGTCGCCGGGCTTCAGGGCGTTGCGCAGCCGGATCTCGACCGGGTCCAGGCCGACGGCGGCGGCCAACCGGTCCATCTGCGACTCGGCGGCGAAGGTGGTCTGGACGGAGCCGAACCCCCGCATGGCCCCGCACGGCGGGTTGTTGGTGCGCACCACCTTGCCCTCGATCAGCGCGTTGGGCACGAGGTAGGCGCCCGCGGCGAAGCAGGACGCGTTGGCCAGCACCGCTCCCGACGAGGACTGGTAGGCACCGCCGTCGAGGAGGAGGCGGGCATCCACCCGCACGAGCCGCCCGTCCCGGTCGGCCTCGTGGCGGTAGTGCAAACGGGCTGGATGGCGGTGGACGTGGCCGACGAAGGACTCGATCCGCGTGTAGCTCATGCGCACCGGTCGCTCGGCCCGCAGGGCCAACAGGCAGGCGTGGACGTGGAGGCTGAGGTCCTCCCGGGCGCCGAAGGCCCCGCCCACTCCGGCGAGGGTCAGCCGGACCTTTTCGGGGGGCAATCCGAGGCAGGCCGCGATCTGGTCCCGGTCAGAGTGCAGCCACTGGGTCGAGACGTAGAGGTCCACCCCGCCGTCCTCGGCGGGGACGGCCATGCCCGACTCCGGGCCCATGAAGGCCTGGTCCTGCATGCCGACCTCATAGGTCCCCTCGACCACCACCTCGCCGTGGGCGTCGGGGTCACCGTGGCGGAGGACCATCTCCCGGAAGAGGTTGCCGAAGGGGTGGATGGGCTCGGCCCCCAGCGCGGCCTCGGCGTCGACGAGCGGCTCGATCGGCTCGTAGCCGACCTCCAGCGCGGCGGCCGCTCGGCGGGCCGTCTCGGGGTGGTCGGCGGCGACGGCGGCGACGGCCTCCCCCTGGTAGCGAATGACCTCGGAGGCGAAGACGGGCTGGTCGGCCCGATCGAGGCCGTAGTGGGCCTCGCCAGGAACGTCCTCGGCGGTCAGGACGGCGTACACGCCGGGGACGGCCAGTGCGGGGCCGACCCGGATCGCGCGGATGCGGGCCGCGGCGTGGGGGGATCGCACCGTGCGCCCGAAGAGGGCGTCGTCGGCCCACAGGTCGGAGCCGAAGGCGAAGCGGCCCCGGACCTTGGGGACGCCGTCGGGGCGGGGGACGCTGGTGCCGATGGCAGGCGGGGCCCCGGTGGCGACCGTGTCGCGGGTGTCGACGGTGTCGGTCACGAGGAACCGCGCTCCCGGGCGGCCGTCCGGACGGCCTCGATGATCCTGCCGTACCCGGTGCACCGGCACAGGTTCCCGGAGATGGCCTCCCGGATCTCGAGGTCGGTCGGGTCCGGGGTCCGGTCGAGCAGGTCGTCCACCGCCATCACCAGGCCGGGCGTGCAGAAGCCGCACTGGACGGCGCCTTCGGCGACGAAGGCGGCCTGCACGGCGGACAGCACCCCGTCGTCCTCTTGGCCCTCGACGGTCTCGATCGGCTCGTCCTCGACCGACGCGGCCAGGACCAGGCAGGAACAGACGAGGGTCTCGCCCACCTTGACCGAACAGGACCCGCACTCACCCTCCTCGCAGGCGTTCTTGGTACCGGGCAGATCGAGGCGGTCGCGGAGGACATTGAGCAGGCTCTCGCCGACCCACGCGTCCTCGACCTCGTGGATCCGGCCGTTCACCCGCAGCGTGTAGGTCAGGTTCACGGGAACGCCCTCCGGACGGCCCGCTCGGCGAGCACGGCCACCGCATGGCGCCGGTAGGCCGCGGAGGAGCGATGGTCGTCGATCGGTTGGGCCGCCGCGGCCACCTGGGCGGGGAACGCCGGGCGGGTGGCCTCCTCGATGGTGGCGGTGACCCGCAGCGGGGTGGGCCCGACCGAGCCGAGCCCGACGGCCACGGTGCCCGCCTCGTCGTCCACCACCAGGGCCAGGGACACGACGGCGATGACCATTGCGTTGCGGGTCCCCACCTTGAGGTAGTGCTGCGGCCCTCGGGCCACGGGAACGGTCACGGCTTCGATCAGCTCGCCCGGGGCGAGAGCCGTCTGCTTGACCCCGGTGATGAAGTCGGTGACGGGCAGGTCGCGGGCCCCGGTGGCCGACCGCAGGTGCACGGTGGCGTCGAGGGCGACGAGGACGGGAAGCAGGTCGCCGGCGGGGGAGGCCGTGCCGAGGTTGCCGCCCAGTGTCCCGGCGTTGCGGATCTGGGGCGAGCCGACGGTCCGGGCCGCTTCGGCCAGCGCCGGTGCGAGGACGGCCAGGTCGGGCAGGCCGAGTTCGGTGTACGTGAGCCCCGCGCCGAGCCGGACCGACTCCCCGACCCGGTCCCAACCCGCCAGCTCCGGCACCGAGGCGACGGCCACGACGGCGCTCGGGCGCCGGAGGCCGTGGTTGACCTCGACCATGAAGTCGGTCCCGCCGGCCAGCACCTGGGCGTCGGGGTCGTCGGCCAGCGCGGCACAGGCGTCGGCCAAGCTGGTGGCGACTCGGACCGTCACAGGCCCCACGGTAGGTACCTGGCGCCCCCGGCGCCCGCGATCACCCGGGATGGCGACGGGTCGTGCTCAGAACTCCGGCATCGAGGGGGCGTCGGGGTGGTCGAGGTACGTGGGCGGGGTCGGCGGCCGGCAGGCTGCCGTCGAAGTACGGGTGTCGCTGCTGCGCCGGCTGGTACGGCAACGGACATCCTCCCGAATCGGTCGGCAGACCGTACCGCGGGCCCGGGAGCACCCTTAGCCGGCCGGATGCGGTCGCCCGACGCGGCCAGGGTCTGGCCGGGATCGCCGCCCCGCGGCGTGGTCCTGTCACGTCGTCCGGCACCGGCGGCGGAGGACGGCCACGGTGGCGCCGGTCAGGAGCACGGCGGTGCCCGCCAGCAGGGCCCAGGCGCCGACCGGTGAGCCGGTGAATGCGTCCCCGTAGCCGGGCAGGCCCGCCAGGTGGGCCGTCACCGGGTCGGCGCCCAGCGATCGGCCGATGCCCTCGAACCCCCAGCGGTTGGCCATCAGCACGCTCATGCCGCGCCCAGGGGCGGACATGTCGTCGATGGGCACGACCGCCCCGGCGAAGAGGACCTGCGGGAAGCAGAGCATCGGCAGGGCAAGGGTGGCCTGGGCGGCGTCGGCGACCAGGGCCGAGGCCAGCAGGCCGAGGGCCAGGGCCGCCAGCGACTCGGCGAGGAGGGTCACGAACAGGCCGGTGTAGGTGTCCCACCCGGCGGCGGGCAGCCGGTCGAGGCCCCGCAGGACACCGAGCAACGCCGCGGACACCAGGGCCAGCAAGGGCACCAGCACGGCCACCTTGGACAGGACGTAGGCGCCGACGCCCACGCCTGCGAAGCGTTCCCGACGGAAGACCGCTAGTTCCCCGACAACCTGGAGCAGGCCGTAGGTCAACCCGAAGAACAACCCGGCGAAGGCGATCCAGAACACCATCAGGGCCGGCCCGGCCGATCCCGGGGCTGCGGGCCGATCGCGCCGGGTTGGAACAACACGGCCATCATCGCCGTGACGAGGAACGGTGAACCCAGCAGAACGGCGAGGGTGAGGCGGTTGCGGGTCATGACCTCGGTGGCCCGTCGGGTCAGCAGGGCCCACTGGCGCAGGGCGCTGATGGGGCGGGCCCTCGGCTCGGGCGCCCGGCCCGGGGGTGGTTCGGTCGGGCGCCGGCTCGCCGGCGAAGCGTCGCCCCCACACCGCCGGGGAGTCCTCCCCGGCGAGCCGGCGGTAGATCCCGCCCAGGTCGGCGACGTCGAAGTACCCCTTGGCCTCCGCCGGGGTGCCGGCGAAGGTGAGGTGGCCGTCCCGGGCGAGGAAGGCCACCCGGTCACAGGCCTCGATGTCGGCTGGCGCGTGGGTCGTGAGCACGACGGTGACGCCCCGACGCGCCAGACGCCGCAGGACGGCGAGCACCTCCGCCGCCGTGGCCGGGTCGAGGCCCGACGTCGGCTCGTCGAGCAGGAGCAGTTGGGGCCGGGCCAGCAGCTCCACGGCGGTGCTCGCCCGCTTGCGCTGGCCGCCGGAGAGGGCCCCCACGGCGATGTCGGCCCGGTCGGCGAGGTCCAGGTCCCGGAGCGTCGCGTCGACCGCCGCCTCGATCTCCTCGGGCGACGAACCCCTCGGCAGGCGGAGCGCCGCGGCGTAGCGCAGGGTCCGGCGCAGGGGGAGCTCGCGGTGGATGATGTCGTCCTGGGGCACGTAGCCGACGGCGGCTGCGCCGCGGCCGGTGGGAACGCCGTCGTGTAGCACCGCCCCGCCTGCTGGCCGGCGCAGACCGGCCAGGATCTCGAGCAGGGTCGTCTTGCCGGCGCCGCTGCCGCCGGCCAGGGCGACCAGCTCGCCCGGCGCGATCGACAGCGAGACCGAGTGCAGGACCTGGCGGCCGCCCGCGGACTGGTCGACCTCGATCACGTCGACGCGGGTGCCTGCCGGCTCGGTCCTGGCGTCGGCCGGGGGTGCGCCCTCTGGGACCCTGTCGATGACCATCTCCATCTCGTCCCTCTCCTCCCGCACTCACGGCTGGTCCTGGAGAGGGTCCGCCACATCGGCCGCCGAGGCTTGGAGAAAGCCGGGAGCGTTCATGGAGATCCCCCCAGGCGGCGAGCGAATGACCTTTGGCCCGTGACAGCGCCGAGCCCAGGGCGGAGGATCAGACGGTGGTGGCTGCTGTCGACCCCGTGGAGCGGCTGAGCGGACTCGACGCCGGGTTCCTCTACACCGAGTCACCCACCGTGCACCTGCACACCCTGAAGATCGGGATCATCGACCCCGACTCGGCGCCGGGCGGCTATGACTTCGAGCGCTTCGTCGCCGTCCTGGAGGAGCGGCTCCACCTGCTGCCCCCATTCCGACGCCGGGTCGTCCCCGTGCCGCTCGGGCTCCATCACCCTCTGTGGGTGGAGGACGCGGACTTCGACATCCGGCGCCATGTCCGCCGGGTCCGGGCGCCCGCTCCCGGCGGCCCTCGTGAGATGGACTCCTGCGTCGCCGAGGTGGCGTCGACGCCGTTGCCCCGCGACCGACCGTTGTGGGAGATCTGCGTGGTCGAAGGGCTGGCCGACGGACGAGTGGGGTTCATCACCAAGCTCCACCACGCCGCCGCCGACGGGATGACGGCGGCCCGCCTGCTCGCCAACGTGATGACCAGCGGCCCCGAGGAGTCCTTGGCCCCCGCCGTCGCCCCGCCCGAGCCCTGGCGGGGAGAGCCGACCCCGGGCCGGTACCGCCTCCTCCGCGATGCCCTTGTCGACGGTCTCCGCTTGT
This sequence comes from uncultured Microthrixaceae bacterium, assembly GCA_963748285.1. GTDB lineage: Bacteria > Actinomycetota > Acidimicrobiia > Acidimicrobiales > DATDAH01 > DATDAH01. The sequence continues at coordinate 23,611 of CAVVIF010000001.1, read as the reverse complement.
TGTTGGCCCTGCCCGGGCTGCTGTTGCGGACGCTGGGTCGCCTGCCCGCCGTGGTCCGGGCTCGCCGGACGGCGACCGAGCGCCCCCCCGCCGCGTTCGCCGGGCCGGCCACCTCGTTCAGCGGGGAGCTGACGGCGCGCCGGGGGTTCGCCTCCTGCGTGCTCCCCCTCGACGACTTCCGGACCGTGAAGGAAGCCTTTGCGGTGACGATCAACGACGTGGTACTGGCCTGCGTCGCCGGCGCCCTGCGGGCCCACCTGAAGGCCGGCGGCGAGCCGCTCGACCGGCCCCTGGTGGCGTCGGTGCCCCTGTCGAGCGACGCCCCCGACACCTCCCGGCTGATCGGCAACCGGACGTCGAACCTGCTGACCGCCCTCGCCGTCCACGTGGACGACCCCGTCGAGCGCCTGCGCAGCACCGGACGAGTGACGGCCTCGGCCAAGGCGGTCCAAGACGCCCTGGGCGCCGAGACGATGGAGCGGTGGGTCGAGTACGCCCCGTCCTTCGTCTACCGCCTGCTCTGGGGTCGCCTCGTCCCCCGGGTGCACCGGCCACCGGTGAACGTCATCGTCTCCAACGTGGCCGGGCCCCGAGAACCGCTGTTCATCGCCGGGGCCGAGTTGGTGGGGCTCCAGAGCGTGGGCCCGTTGTTGGAGGACGTGGGGCTGAACGTCACGGTGTGGAGCTACCGGGGTTCGATGCAGGTCGCCGTGCTGTGCTGTCCCGACACGCTGCCCGACCCCTACGTGGTCACCGATGGCATGGCCGCGGCGCTGGCCGAACTGGTCGACCGGGCCGGCCCGCTCGAGGAGTAGCGGGTAGCCGGATCTCCACGACCTCTGCAGGGTTCCTCCAAGCTTCGGGGGCGGGGGTCGCGCACGATCGCCGCATGAGATCCAAGCTCGTCCTCACCGGGGCCATAGCCATGCTGCTGCTGGCCCTCACCGCCGCCTCGTCGACCGCCCAGGGCGCCGACGTCGTTCCTCCCCTCCCCGAGGGGTACACCGCTCCCGTCCCGGCCGAGGCCGGCCCGGAGGCCTCACTCACCGGCATCGCCACCGTGACGACCGGGCTCTACCACTCCTGTGCGGTGACCAGCTCGCACCAGGTGCGGTGCTGGGGCTCCGACGGCACCGGTGCGCTCGGCGACGGCGACGCGGTGCCGAGCACCGGCGCCGTGACGGTCCGCAACGCCACCAACTCGGGCCCGCTGACCAACGTGACCCAGGTCGTCCTCGGCTCGTACCACTCGTGTGCCCTGCTGGCCACCCACCAGGTCCGGTGCTGGGGCGCCGGGGCCGACGGCCAGCTCGGCAACGGCGACGTGGCCGAGCGCCACCTGCCGGTGGCCGTCAAAACGCCGCCGGCACGGCCAACCTGGGCAACGTCGCCCAGCTGGCGGCCGACAACCGGACCACCTGCGCCCGGCTCATCAACGGTGAGGCCCGGTGCTGGGGTCTCAACGACTTCGCCCAGCTCGGGGACGGCAGGCTGGCCAACAGCAGCCTGCCGCGCCCCGTCCTGGCGGTGAGCGGCCCGGGCCGCCTGACCGGTGTCGGTCAGATCGAGGTCGGGGCCTTCCACACCTGTGCCCGGCTCACCACGGGTCAGGCGCGGTGCTGGGGCACCAATGACTCGGGACAGCTCGGCGATGGGACGGTCGAGACCCGGCGGCGCCCCGTCATGGTGAAGAACGCCTCGGGCAGCGGGCCGCTGGTCGGCGTGCGCCGGATCAGCGCCGGCGGCAACCACACCTGTGCCCTGCGCACCGACGCCACCGCCCGCTGCTGGGGCGCCAACGACTACAACCAGCTGGGCAACGGGACCGTCGAGCCCTCGCGCCTGCCTGTGACGGTGCTGGCTCGGGCGGGCGTCGCCCTCGAGTCCATCACCCACCTCGATGCCGGGTTCTGGCACGCCTGCGCCCGGCTCTCCAGTGGGCAGGCACGGTGCTGGGGCGCCAACCACGTCGGTCAGCTGGGTGTCGGCGCCGATCCCACCCCCAACGGCGGGTACCCCTATGCCGTGCGCAACATCGCCAACACCGGGAACCTCACCAACGTCACCAACCTCCAGTCCACCGAGTTCCACACCTGCGTCCGGCTGGCGAACAGCGAGGCCCGCTGCTGGGGCTTCGGCATCGTCGGCCAGCTCGGGGACGGGGGCGAGGAGAACCAGCTCCTGCCCGTGAAGGTCTTCGCCTAGAGGCGAGGATCGGGTGTCGACCTCAGACCCGACCGGCGGCGTCCCCGAGCCGCCGGTCGGGTCGCGCTCGGTGGTCGACACGGGATGTCGATCTCGGGCTCGACGATCGGAACCAGGTCGGCGGCCAGGATCTGACGGGCGAGCTCGAACTGCTGGTCGTGCGAGGCATCGGCGGCCCTGGCCGCCGAGCTGACGGGTTCACGCGAGGGTCGGAAGGATCCGTTCGCCGTAGGCGGTGAGGGTCTCGTCCTGGCCGTCGTGCTGGAGGTAGACGGCGAACTGGTCGACGCCCAGGTCGCGGAGCTCCTCGAGCCGCTCGATGTGGGCGTCGACGGCGGTCCCAGGAGGCAGAAGCGGTCGATGATGTCGTCGGTGACGAAGTCGACGTGGGTGCTGGTGGCCTTGCCGTGTTCGGCGTAGTCGTAGCCCTTGCGGTCCTCGACGTACTTGACGAGCGTCTCCGGGATCAGGTCGGTGTCGGCGCCGTAGCGCTCCGACCAGGTCGGCGACGTGGTTGCCGACCATGCCGCCGAACCAGCGGACCTGGTCCCGCTGGTGGGCCAGGTCGTCGCCGACGTACGCCGGGGCGGCCACGCAGACCTTGATGCTGTCGGGGTCCCGGCCGGCGTCGGAGGCGGCGGTGCGGACCGCTTCGATCGTCCACTCTGCGATCTGCGGGTCGGCCAGTTGGAGGATGAAGCCGTCGGCCTGCCTCCCCGCACAGCTTCAGCGCCTTGGGGCCGTAGGCCGCCATGTAGATGTCCAGGCTGCGAGCCCTTGCTCCACGGGAACTGCTGCTGCATGCCGTTGTAGGTGACCGCCTCGCCCTCGGCCAGGCCCTTGATCACCGCCATGGCCTCGCGAGCGTGGCCAGGTTCGACGGCGGGTAGCCGAGGACCCGCATGGCGGAGTCGCCCCGGCCGATGCCGCAGACGGTGCGGTCGCCGAACATGTCGTTGAGGGTGGCGAACATCGATGCCGTCACCGTCCAGTCGCGGGTCCCGGGGTTGGTGACCATGGGGCCCACCTTCAAGGTGTGGGTGGCCGACAGGACCTGGCTGTAGACGACGAAGGGCTCCTGCCAGAGCACGTGGCTGTCGAAGGTCCAGCCGTGGGTGAAGCCGAGGGTCTCGGCCCGCCGGCAGAGGTCGACGACCCGCCACGCCGGCGGGTTGTTCTGCAACACGACACCGAACTCCATGGCACCTCGCCTCGTGGGAAGGACTGGCTACTGCAGGTAGGCGCAGAGGCCCCGTCGCAGGTACACCCCATCGCCCTTCTGGCCCTCGTACTGATCGTTTCGCACGATCACCCGACCCCTCGACAGCACCGTGTCGACCCGGCCGGACACCTCGATGCCCTCATAGGCCGAGTAGTCGAGGTTCATGTGGTGCTTGTCGACGCTGATCGTCCACGGCCGGTTCGGGTCGTAGACGACGATGTCGGCGTCGGAGCCGGGGGCGATCACGCCCTTGCGGGGGTACAGGCCGAACATCCGGGCCGGGGTGGTCGAGCACAGCTCCACCCAGCGGGGGAGGGTCAGCTCGCCGGCGGCCACCCCCTGGTAGATCAGGTCCATCCGGTGCTCCACCCCGCCGATGCCGTTGGGGATGGCCCGGAAGTCGTCCACGCCCAGCTCCTTCTGCTCCTTCATGCAGAACGGGCAGTGGTCGGTCGACACCACCGACAGGTCGTTGGCCCGCAGGCCCTTCCAGAGATCGGCGTGATGGTGCTCGTGCTTGGTGCGCAGCGGGGTCGAGCAGACGTAGCCCGCCCCGGCGAACCCGGGCGCTCCGAGGTGGTCCTCCAGGTTCAGGTACAGGTACTGCGGGCAGGTCTCGGCAAAGACGTTGCCACCGGCGTCCCTCGCCATGGCCACCTGCACCAGGGCCTCGCTGGCCGACAGGTGCACGATGTAGAGCGGCGCGGCGCCGACCTTGGCCAGCTGGATGGCCCGGTGGGTCGCCTCGCCCTCGAGCTCGGCCCGGCGTACGTAGCCGTGGTTGATCGGCGTCGGTCTCGCCCCGCTCCACGGCCTGCTCGGCCAGCACGTCGATGGCCAGGCCGTTCTCGGCGTGCATCATGATCAGCCCGCCGTTGCCCGCCGCCTGCTGCATGGCCCGCAGGATCTGGCCGTCGTCGGACAGGAACACCCCCGGGTAGGCCATGAACAGCTTGAAGCTGGTGATGCCCTCGTCCACCAGCACGTCCATGGCCTTCAGCGAGCTCTCGTCGACCCCGCCGATGATCATGTGGAACCCGTAGTCGATGGCGCAGTTGCCCTCGGCCTTGGCCATCCAGAGGTCGAGCCGCTGCCGCACGTCCTCGCCCGTGGCCTGCACGGCGAAGTCGATGATGGTGGTGGTCCCGCCCCACGCCGCCGCTCTCGTACCCGACTCGAAGTCGTCGGAGGCCACGGTGCCGCCGAAGGGCAGCTCCATGTGGGTGTGGGCGTCCACCCCGCCGGGCACCACGTACTTCCCGGAGGCGTCGAGGACCTCCTCGGCGCCCCGCTCGGCGGCCTCGGCCGGCTCCGAGCCCGGCGCCAGCAGGGCGACGATCGTCTCGCCGTCGATGAGCACATCCGTGGGCTGGGCCCCGGTGGCCGAGACCACCGTGCCCCCCTTGATCAGCAACGACATGTCGGGCCTCCGTCCGTAGCCGGTGGACCCCTCCGACGGTAACCCTCCCCGCAGATGCCTGCAGACGGCCTGTCAGATGGGGCGGTAGCGGGTCGAGGTGATGAGGCCGGTGTTGAAGCCGGCGAGGTGGAGCTTGCCGGAGAAGCGGGCGTGCTCGATCTTGAGGCAGCGGTCCTGGACCACGGCCAGCCCGGCGTCGACGGCCTTGCGGGCGGCCTCGTCGTGGCGAAGGCCGAGCTGCAGCCACACGACCTTGGCCCCGACGGCGATGGCCTCGTCGACCACGCCGGGGATGGCGTCCTCCCGGCGGAACACGTCGACGATGTCGGGCACCTCGGGCAGGTCGGCCAGGCTCGGGTAGCACCGCTCGCCGAGCACCTCGTCGTAGGCCGGGTTGACCATGGAGGTGCGGAACGGCGTGCGGATCAGGTACGTGGCGACGAAGTTGGACGAGCGGATGGGGTTGTTCGACACGCCCACCAGCGCCACCGACCGCGACGTCTGGATGATCTGGAGCCGCTCGAGGGCGGTGGCGTCGGGGACGGTCGCCGTGCTCACTGGCTGGCCCGCAGCGCCTGGTCGAGGTCCTCGACGATGTCGTCCACGGACTCGATGCCCACCGAGATGCGGATCATGTCGCTGCTCATCCCCATCGCCGCCTGGTCCGCCTCCGGCACCTGCTGGTGGGTGGTGGAGGCGGGGTGGATCACCAGCGTCTTGGCGTCGCCCACGTTGGCCAGGTGCGACGCCAGGCTCACGCCCTCGATGAACTTCACGCCCGCGTCGTACCCGCCCTTGATGCCGAAGGTGAACACCGCGCCCGGGCCTTCGGGGAGGTACTTCTGGGCCAGCGGCGTCCACGGGTTGTCGTCGAAGATCGGGTAGCGGACCCACTCGACGGCGGGGTGCTCGGCCAGGAAGCGGGCCACGGTCGCCGCGTTCTCGACGTGGCGCTGCATGCGCAGGGGCAGGGTCTCCAGTCCGAGCAGGAGCAGGAACGAGTGGAACGGCGACATCGCGGCCCCGATGTCCCGCATGACCTCCACCCGGGCCCGCATCAGGTAGCCGTACTCCCGGAAGTTCTCCCAGAAGTTCAGGTCGTGGTAGGCGGGCGACGGCTCGCTCAGCACGGGGAAGCGGCCGTTGTCGAAGGGGAACCGCCCGGACTCCACGATGACCCCACCGAGCACGGCCCCGTGGCCCCCGAGGAACTTGGTGGCCGAGTGGGTGATGATGTCCGCCCCCCACTCCAGCGGCCGGCACAGGTAGGGCGTGGCGAAGGTGTTGTCGACCACCAGCGGCACGTCGTGGGCGTGGGCCACGTCCGCGTAGTGGGCGATGTCGAGGATGGAGGCGCTGGGGTTGCCCACGGTCTCGGCGAAGAACGCCTTGGTGTTGGGCCGGAACGCGGCGGCCACGGCGTCGGGCTCGGCCAGGTCGACGAAGGTGACCTCGATCCCCATGCGCCGCAGGGTCACGTCGAACTGGGTGAAGGTCCCGCCGTAGAGGGCGTTGGACGACACGATGTGGTCGCCCGCCGTGGCCAGCGTCAGCAGCGCGACGAGCTGAGCCGATGTGCCCGACGCCGCGGCGAGCCCGCCCAGCCCGTCCTCGAGGGAGGCCATCCGCTCCTCGAAGGCGGCGTTGGTGGGGTTGGAGATGCGGCTGTAGATGTTGCCGAAGGTCTGGAGGGCGAACAGGTCGGCCGCCTCCTGCACGTCCTCGAAGACGAACGACGTCGAGGCGTAGATGGGTACGGCCCGGGCCCCGGTCTCGGGGTCGGGGCGCTGCCCGGCGTGCACCGCCCGCGTGTCGAAACCGAAGGCGTCCTCGGTGGTCATCGATCCCTCACTCGGTCGACTCGGTCGGTCGCACCCCTTGCCAATTCTCGACCAATCTGGTCTACTTTAGCGGCTAATCAGGCTCGGGAATCCGGGCCCTTCCCAGTCTTTCGACAAGGAGCTCGTGAATGACGGTCACCGATTCCGCCGCAGACAACGGCGTCAATGTCCAAGCCCTCCTCGACGCCCGGACCGCCCTCACCGATGCCCCCGAGGCGGCGGACTTCACCTGGCGGGCCACCACCGAGTGGCAGCGCGGCACCCACAGCTCGACCACGATCGAGCAGTTCAGCGGGCTCGGCGCGGATCACGCCCACAAGTCGACGTTCACCTACTCGGCGGACCACCCGGAGGTGTTCGCCTCCGAGGACATCGGCCCGACCCCCGTCGAGTTCGTCCTGGTCGGCCTGGCCAGCTGCCTCACCGCCGGCGTCGCCGCGGTGGCCCAGAACCGGGACATCCAGCTCAACTCGGTCAAGGCCACCATCGAGGGCGACATGAACGTCCTCGGCATCCTCGGCGGCGACCCCGAGGTGCGCAACGGCTTCAACCACATCCGGGTCAACTACGACATCGACGCCGACGCCAGCGCCGAGGACATCGAGGCGCTGGTCGCCCAGTCCCAGAAGCGCTCGGCCGTCTACGACGTCATCACCAACCCCACCAACGTCACCGTCACCGTCAGCTGACGGCGCCCGTGCGCGTCCCCGTCGTGGTCATCGGGGCCGGCCACGCCGGCCTCGCGGTGAGCCGCGTGCTCACCGACCGCGGCGTGGGCCACGTCGTCCTCGAGCGGGGCGAGGTGGCCAACACCTGGAAGACCGAGCGGTGGGACTCCCTGCGCCTCCTCACGCCCAACTGGCAGACCCGCCTGCCCGGGGTCGCCTACGACGGCGATGACCCCGACGGGTTCATGGCCATACCCGAGCTCATCGGCGTTCATCGAGCGCTACGCCGCCCTCTCCGACGCGCCGGTGCGGACCGGGACCACGGTCACCGCGGTGTCCGCGGCGGACGGCAGCGGCTACCTGGTCGAGACCGACGGCGGCACCTGGGAGGCGACGGCGGTGGTCGTGGCCAGCGGCGCCTACAACCGGGCCAAGGTGCCGGAGGTGGCCGCCGCGCTGCCGGCCGAGGTCGACCAGCTGACCCCGTTGGAGTACAAGCGGCCCGACCAGGTCCAGCCGGGCCGGGTGCTGGTCGTCGGCGCCTCGGCCACGGGCATCCAGATCGCCGACGAGCTGCTGCGGGCCGGGCGCCCGGTCACCGTCGCCGTCGGCGAGCACGTCCGCATGCCCAGGACCTACCGGGGCCGGGACATCATGTGGTGGCTCGACCGGATCGGCCGCCTCGACGAGCGCATCGACGAGGTCGACGACCTGGTGCGGGCCCGTCACGTCCCCTCCCCCCAGCTGGTCGGGACCCCGGACCGTGCCGACCTCGACCTCAACGCCCTCACCGCTCAGGGCGCCGACCTGGTCGGGCGGCTGGCGGCGGTGACCGGCACGACCGCCTCCTTCTCGGGCTCGCTCCGCAACGTCTGCCGCCTGGCCGACCTGAAGATGATTCGCCTCCTCGACACCATCGACGCCTGGGCGGCGGGGGAGGGGATCGACGGCGCCCCCGGCCACCGGCCCGAGCCGACCCGGGTCGAGGAGGACCCGAAGATCACGATCGACCTCGTCGCCGAGGGCTACGAGACCGTCCTGTGGGCCACGGGGTTCCGGGCCGACTACTCGTGGCTCGACGTGCCCGTGCTCGACCGCAAGGGAGAGATGCGCCACGACGGCGGCGTGGTCCCCGATGCCCCCGGCCTGTACCGGATCGGGCTGAACTTCCTCCGTCGCCGGAAGTCGAGCTTCATCCACGGCGCGGAGGACGACGCCGTCGACATCGTCGACCACCTCGTCGGCCACCTCGCCCAGCGTGACGGATCAGGGGCGACCACCGGGGTGCCGGTCACCGAGCTCGGCTGAGGCGCGAGCGCGCTCGGTGCCGTTCCCACCCACGACCTCCGAGGCGACGGTCGACACGGGTCCCTTCCCTCCATTCGGTCAGGCGTCGGTCAACGGGGTGTAGGTGTCGGGGCGGCGGTCCCGGTAGAAGGCCCAGCCGGCCCGGACCTCGTCGATGCTGTTCAGGTCCAGGTCCCGCACCACCAGCTCGGCCTCCTGGTCCGACGCCGTGCCGTCGACGAACTGACCCCGTGGGTCGGAGAAGTACGACGTCCCGTAGAAGTCGTTGTCGCCCAGGTCCTCGATGCCGATGCGGTTGAGGGCCCCCACGAAGTACATGTTGGCGCAGGCGGCCGAGGTCTGTTCGAGTTGCCACAGGTAGGCGGACAGGCCCCGGCTGGTGGCCGACGGGTTGAAGACGATCTGGGCGCCGGCCAGGCCCAGGGCCCGCCAGCCCTCGGGGAAGTGCCGGTCGTAGCAGATGTAGACCCCGACCCGGCCGACCGCCGTGTCGAACACGGGATACCCCAGGTTCCCGGGCCGGAAGTAGAACTTCTCCCAGAAGCCCTTCACCTGCGGGATGTGGTTCTTGCGGTACTTGCCCAGGTATGTGCCGTCGGCGTCGATGACCGCTGCAGTGTTGTAGAGGATCCCGGGTTGCTCCTCCTCGTAGACGGGCAGGACCATCACGATCCCGAGGCGCTCGGCCACCTCCCGGAAGAGCTGGACCGTCGGCCCGTCGGGCACCGCCTCGGCGTACTCGTAGAACTTGTCGTCCTGCACCTGGCAGAAGTACGGCCCGTAGAACAGTTCCTGGAAGCAGACGACCTGGGCCCCGTCCGCCGCCGCCTCTTCGGCATAGGCCACGTGGCGCTCGATCATCGAGTCCTTGTCGCCGGTCCACTCGGCCTGGACCAGGGCTGCTCGCACGGTGGTCGACGGGTCTCCTGCGGCCATGGCACGACTCCTGTTCCGCCCGGTTCCGGGCACCTCCGCAACCTACACAGGCCGAGGGACAGCCGTCAGAGAGGATCCGCCGGATCAGCCGGAGACCTACGCTCCCCGGGGTCGGCCCGCGTCGTGGTCGCGGAACGGGAGAGCGGCATGGTCATCGCCGAGTCGGGGTTGTGGGGGTTCATCGCCTGGGCAGCGCTCGTCGTCGTCATCGTGGCCATCGCCTTCTGGCCCGCCCGGGTCGCCGGCCGGAAGGGCCACAGCTTCGCCGGGTACTTCGTGCTCAGCCTGTTCTTCTTCCCGCTGGCGCTGATCCTGGCCTATGTGGTGAACGACCGTGGGGTGGAGAAGCCCGAACCCCCGCCGATCACCTTCGGGCCCGGTCCGACCTGACCCGACGGCCGTGTCGCGTCTTGGCCGCCGTCGGATGGGGTAGGTCCTCTACTCACGACAGGGGGTTCTGACATGGACGAGACGGCAGTAGTGGTGATCATCGCGGTGGTGGCAGTGGTCCTGCTGGTGGCGCTGGCCCTGTGGGTCATGAGGCGCAACCGGACCCGCCAGCTCCAGGGTCGGTTCGGCCCGGAGTACGACCGCACGATCGAGGACGCCGACAGCCGCCGCGAGGCGGAGCGGGAGCTGCGGGAGCGTCAGGCGCGCCGGGATGAGCTGGACATCGTCCCGCTCGACGACGCCACACGCGACCTCTACGTCGGGCAGTGGCAGGGGGTCCAGCAGCGCTTCGTGGACGCTCCGACCGAGAGCGTCATCGAGGCCGACGTGCTGGTCATGCAGGTCATGCGGGACCGGGGCTATCCCGTCGATGACTTCGACCGTCGGGCCGCCGACGTGTCGGTCGACCATCCCGACGTCGTCGAGCACTACCGCTCGGCCCACGACGTTGCGGCCCGCAGCCGCACGGCCGGGTGCAGCACCGAGGAGCTGCGCGAAGCCGTCGTGCACTACCGGGCGCTGTTCGAGGCGCTCCTCGAGGACCGGCCCGAAACCGGCCACACCCACGCCGACGTCGCCGACCCTGACGGCCTGCGGGATGACGTCGACCTCCGCGAGGCCGATGTCCGCGGGGCCGACGCCCAATCGGGGCGCACCCGGTTCTGACCTCCGCCGACGTCCGGTCGCGGCGGGCACCGTTGCCCACCGCGACCGGTCGGCTCAGGCCGCCAGGACCCTGGTGACGCCCACCCGGGACGGCTCGTTGGCCGACCCGGTGAGGAGCATCCGCCCATCGGCCTGCAGGGCGAGGTCCCAGGCCTGGTCCGGGCCCGTCGTCAGGTCGACGCCGTTCCACCCGTTGCCGGAGAAGGTCGGGTCGAGGGTGCCGTTCGTCCGGTAGCGGGCGACGAGCATCCGCCCTCCGGATCCGCCGGACACGTAACCGCTGATCACCGCCTTGCCGTCCGGCTGGAGGCGCACGACCGAGGCGAACTCGTAGTATCCGGGCAGGTCGGTGACCACCTTCCCGTCCCCGCTGAAGGTGGGATCGAAGCCCCCGTCGGGCAGGAACCGGGCGAGGAACACCCGCCCGTTGGCGTCCCCGGCGATGAGGATGCGGTCGTCGTCGAGGAGGCGGATGCTCGTGGCGTCCTCGTAGCCCGGGGACGAGTTCAGGACCACCCGGGCCCCACTCCCGAAGGAGCCGTCGAGCGAGCCGTCGGGGTGGAAACGGGCCACGGCCGTGCGCTCCGAGTCCTCGACGCCGGTGTTGCCGGTGACCAGGATCCGACCGTCGCCCCGCTCCTCCAGGTCGAAGCCGACGTCGGGCCCGTTGCCCACGTCGAGGGCGGCCCAGCCGTCGTGGCTGAAGGCCGTGTCGATCGTGCCGTCGGGCTCGACCGACATGACGGCCATCCGCCCGATGGCCTGCCCGCTCATCAGGATGTCGCCGTCGGCGGCCAGCGCGATGCCGTAGGCGAACTCGCCGCCAGGGGCGAAGTCGGTGGTGAGCCGCCCGTCGCCACTGAAGGTCGAGTCGAGGACGCCGGTCGGGGTGAACCGGACGACGGCGGTCCGCTGACCGCCGTGCGAGGCGCCCGCGGCGACGATGGCCCCGTCGTCCTGCACGGCGAGGTCGTTGAGCCACTCCCGGCCCGTGCTGAGGTCGACGAACGCCCGTCCGTCACCGCTGAAGGTCGGGTCCGGAGCGCCGCCGGCGAGGTAGCGGGCGACGAACACCCTCGTGCCGGCGGTGCCCGTCACCACGATCGCGCCGTTGTCCTGGACGGCGACCCCCGAACCCCATTCCTCCCCGGCCCCGAGGTCGGCGACGATCCGGCCGTCGCCGCTGAAGGTGGGATCCAGCGCGCCGGACGCCTCGGGGGGCGAGGCGGCTGCGGTCGGCGTCGCCGGCACCGTCGCCAGCGCAGTGGCGAGCGTGGCGAGCGCGGCCACGCGGCGGGCCCTGGTCGTCCACGTCGGTGTCGCTCTGTCGGCGGTCGTGGTCATGGTCGTTCCCCTCTGTGGGTCGGTGCTGGACGGACGGTTGCGGATCACGAGCAGTCGATCCGGGCGGGGAAGCGCTCGAGGCGGACCACGTCGGCGGCGCCGACCCGGTCGAAGCGCACCTCGACCTGCAGGTCCCAGCGCCGGCTGAGCAGGTGGCGCCCCGACTCGTCGCGGGTGGCCATCAAGCGGCTGGTGGCGGTCGGGCGCCCGGGGAAGGTCTCGACGTCCTCGGCCCACGGGGTGGTGCCGGGCGCCTGGTTGCGGGGGATCAGCCGCGAGCGGAGCCGGAAGCCGACGAACCGGGTCCCGGCGGCGGCCATGTAGGTGCGCACCCCGACCAGTCGGAACTCGACCGGGTTGGGGCAGTTCCAGGAGTAGACCGAGTGCGCGCAGGGTGCCGGCGTCGCCGGGGTGCAGGGGCCGACGCCGTTGGGGCGGATCTCGATCCCGAACGCCCACACCCCGCTGCGGGGCTGAGCCTCAGGGTCGGGCCGGTCGGTGGACGACGGCGCCTCATGGGATTCCTCGGCCCGGGCCGGGAGGCTCCCGACCAGGACCGTGGCGATCGTGACCAGGGCCACCAGGGCCCCGCGGATGATGGTCGGCATGTCCTGCTCCTCTCGATGGCTGTCGGCCGCCATCTCCGCACGGGGCTGTCAAGGCGACGTCAAGAGGGGATCAAGGACCCGTCGTTCCCGGTCGGGCGGCTGGATCTAAGCTGCGTCCGATGCACGTGCGGGTGCTCGGCCACGCCGAGCTCTGCGGGGGGGACGTGCCCGCCCTGACTGCGGCCAAACCCCGCGCGCTCCTGACCTATCTCGGGCTGCGCCACGGCGAGACCGTCGGCATCGCCGCCCTGGTCGATGTGCTCTGGGGCGAGGACCCTCCCCGCACGGCCGAGCGGTCGGTGCAGACCCACGTGTCCACGCTGCGCCGGTCGCTCGGCGCCGATGCGGTCATCCGGCGGGGTGACGGCTGGCAGCTCGAGGTCGCCACCATCGACGTCGACGACTTCTCCTCCGCCATCCGTCACGGCAAAGAGGCCCAGCGGGCCGGTGACCCCGAGACCGCAGCCGGGCAGTACGAAGCGGCCCTCGCGCTGTGGCGGGGGCCACCGGTGCTGCCCGACACCCCGCGGGGTCGGGCGGAGGTGACCCGCTGGCAGGAGACCCACGACGAGCTGGTCGAGGCCCGGGCCGACGCCCGGCTCGCCTCCGGAGCGGCCGCCGACCTCATCGCCGACCTCGAGGCCGCGGTGGCGGAGGCCCCGCTGCGGGAGCGGCGGTGGGCCCAGCTCATGCTGGGCCTGCACCGGGCGGGCCGGCAGGCCGACGCGCTCCGGGCCTATCAGCGCCTGCGGGAGGTGCTGGCCGAGGAGCTCGGCCTGGAACCCTCTGCGGAGGTCAACCGCCTCGAGCGCCGGATCGCCCTCCAGGACGAGACGCTCAAGCTGCCGGCCGACGAGGCCGCGGCGGCGGGTCCTGGCAATTCGTCCGCCGAGGCCCGTGGCGCGTCAGGGACCAGGACGGGCCAGCCGCGCCCGCCCGTCGGCGACCTCTCGCGTCGGCTGGCCGCCGCAGTGACCGAGCCCGGCGCGATCATCGCGGCCGGCGGCGGCGGCGCCGTCGGGATCATCGTCGGCGGCGGCCCGGCCGCAGCCATCGCCCTCGCCGGCGTGGGGTGGGTCGTCGCCGTCACCGTCGGCACGCTGCGCCACCGTCGGGTGACCGCGGACGACGTCGGTGACCTCGGCGACCTGCGGGAGCCGTGGCGGCAGTTCGTGGCCCTGGCCCACGAAGCCCAGGGCCGGTTCCGCACGACGATCACCACCGTGCCGACCGGACCCCTCCGGGACCGCCTCCAGCGCATCGGCGAACGGGTGAACCGCGGTGTGCAGGAGGCGCGGGAGGTGGCCCGGCAGGGCCAGACCCTCGATGACGTCCGCCGCCGCATCGACACGTTCGGCATCGAGCGCCAGTTGGACGAGTTGGAGGACAACCCCTCGATGTCCGAGGCGAGTCGGGTCCGCACGGCCGACGCGCTGCGGGCCCAACTGGCGTCGGCTGATCGCCTCGATCGTCTGCTCACCGAGGCCCACGACCGGCTTCGCCTCCTCGCGGCCCACCTGGGCGAGGCCGTGGTCCGTTCCTTCGAGCTCTCCGTCCGCTCCGAGCCGACCGCCGACCTCGGCGACGTCGGTGAGGACCTCGACGACGTGCTCGAGGAGATGGAGGTCCTGCGGGAGGCACTCGACGACACGGATCTCCCCGGGGCGGCGGCCGCCAGCTGACCGACCGCGAGGATCATTCGGTCCGCTCACCAGCCTTCGTCACCGAGGAGCGGGACGAAGGCCACCCCGCCGAGGTCGTCCTGGGTCAGTCGGTCCCCGACGCGGCGCACCCGCACCAGTTGTTGGGCGCCGTCGCGGGGGCCGACCGGGATGAGGAGCCGGCCGCTGTCGGCCAGTTGGGCCACGAGCGAGGGAGGAACCACCGGCCCGGCGGCGGTGACCACGATGGCGTCGTATGGGGCCTCGTCGGGCCAGCCCCGGCTCCCGTCGGCCTCGACCACCAGGACGTCGCCGTGCCCGGTGGCGGCCAGGGCGGCCGACGCGGTCGCCGCCAGCGCCGGGTCCCGCTCGATGCTGATGACCCGGTCGGCGAGACCGTCCAGGACGGCGGCGCCGTAGCCGGATCCGGTGCCGACCTCGAGCACCCGGTCGGACGGGCCGATCTCGGCGCCCTCGGCCATGGCCGCCACGATGTAGGGCTGGGAGATCGTCTGGCGCCGACCGATCGGCAGCGCCGTGTCGTCGTAGGCGTGACGGGCCAACGCCGGCGGCAGGAAGGCCTCCCGCGGGACCGAGCCCATGACGGCCAGCACCCGCTCGTCCCGGATCCCCCGCCCGGCGAGGTCGCGCTCGATCATGCGCGCCCGCCGCCGTTCGAGGCGATCCTCTTGACGGCTCACCCCCCCATCCTCTGCGAACGATCCGCTCGTGACCAGCGCCTCCGAGCTGCCAACGTTCTGCGATGATCACGTTGTATGACCCTGGGACCCACTCCTGCCCACCGAACTGTCACAGGCCCTGAGTAGACAGTGCCCATGGTCATCGACACCGCCTCCAGCGCCGTACCGGTCGACCTCCTCGCCCGGATCCGGGCGCTGCTGGCCAAGGCCGAGTCCTCCACCTTCGAAGCCGAGGCCGAGGTGTTCACGGCCAAGGCCCAGGAGCTCATGGCCCGTCACCGCATCGACCGGGCGGTGCTGGCCGACGAGCACCCCGGCCGGCTGGCCGACGGGGTCGAGGGCCGGCGCATCACCGTCGATGACCCGTACGCCACGGCGAAGTTCCACCTCCTGGCCGGCCTGGCCGACGTGAACGGGGCCCGGGCGGTGTGGTCCCGAGGCCAGTCGGTGGCCACCGTGTTCGGCTTTTCCGTCGAGGTCGACATCATCGAGGAGCTGTTCACCTCCCTGTTGGTGCAGGCCACGGCCGCCATGCAGCGGGAGGGCTCCAAGCAGGACGCTTACGGCCGCAACCGGACCCGCGCCTTCCGGCGCTCCTTCCTGCTCGCCTTCGCCGACCGGGTGGCCCGCCGCCTGCAGGAGTCCGTCGACCGGGTCGTGGACGAGGCCGGGACCGAGACGGGCACCGACCTGGTCCCCTTGCTGGCGGCCCGGGAGGAAGCGGTGGAACTGAAGCTGAAGGAGACCTTCCCGAAGCTGGGCACGATGCGGACCTCGGTCAGCGATGCCGAGGGTCTGTTCGCCGGCCGCATGGCCGCCGACCGGGCCGACCTCAGCGCCGGCCCCCGCCTGCACCGCTCCGCCTGAACCGGGTTCCGCCACCGCGACGGCACCCGTAGTCTCCGGACCATGGGGGACACCGCCGAGACCGGACGGCTGACCGAGGCGATCACCCGCCTCCTGCCCGAGCTCGAACAGGTCTGGCGGTGGGAGGAGCCCGAACGGGCCCTGACCGAGAGAGACCGTTGGCGCGAGGGCCTCGACCAGCCGCTGCCCGAGGTCGGCGTGGGGATGGACCAGGTGCTCGACGAGCTGGTGGAGTTCGTGATCCCCTACGGCACCCGGGTGGGCAAGCCCGGGTTCTCGGGCTTCATCGTGAACGGTCCGACGACGACCGGGGTGGCCGCGCAGTTGGCCGCGGTGGCGGCCAGCCCCCACCGCTACCTGCTCACCGCCCCGAACCACCTGGAGGCCCTGTCGCTCGGCTGGCTGCAGGCACTCCTCGGGGTGGCGCCGAGCCACCAGGGCGTCTACTCCACGGGCGGGTCGGTGGCGAACCTGATCGCCCTCGGCGCGGCCCGCCAGGCGGCCTATGAGGCCCGAGGGGTCGACCCCGCGGCCGACGGCATCGACGGCCCCGGTCGCATCTACGCCTCCGTCGAGGCCCACCACTCCGTCGCCCGTTCCGCGGCGGTGCTCGGGCTCGGTCGGCGCAGCGTGCACCCCATCCCGGTCGACGGCCGCCAGCGGGTCGAGGTCGACGCCATCGAGCGGGCCATTGCCGCGGATCGGGAGGCCGGACTGGTGCCCGTCGCCATCGTGGGGACGGCGGGCACGACCAACACCGGGGCCATCGACCCCCTCGACGAACTGGCCGACCTGGCCGAGGCCAACAGCGTGTGGTTCCACGTCGACGGCGCGTACGGCCTCTTCGCCACCGTCGTCCCCGAACTGGCGCCCCGTTTCGCCGCCGTGAGCCGAGCCGACTCGGTCATCGTCGATCCCCACAAGTGGCTGTGCACCCCGATCGGCATCGGGGCCACCTTCGTGCGCGACGCCGACCTGTTGGAGCGGGCTTTCACCGAAGGCCCGGCCGACTACCTGGAGGGAGCCTTCGCCTCCGAACTGCCGGAGTCGCCCTTCGACGACATGGGTGTGCCCTACGCCGACTACGGCGTGGAGCTCACCGCCCCCGCCCGGGGCCTGATCGTCTGGGCCGTGTTGCGGGAGCTGGGCCTGGACGGGGTGCAGGCCACGGTGCGACGCGATCTCACCTTCGCCCAGCGCCTGGCTGACCGGGTGCGGGACGAGGAACGCCTCGAGCTGCTCACCGAGCCCGAGCTGTCCATCGTCTGCTTCCGCTACGTGCCCGCCGGGGTGAGCGACGACGTGGTGCTCGACGACCTCAACCAGCGCATCCTCAAGCGACTGCGACGGGACACGCCGTACGTGCCGAGCAGCACCCGGGTCGGCGGTCGGTTCGCCCTGCGGCCCTGCTACATCAACCCCCGCACGACCGAGGCGGACGTCGTCGGCCTGGCCGACGCCGTGCTGCGCATCGGCGCGGACCTCGGCTCAGTCGGCTGACCCGCCCAGGCCCGAGTCGGGGCCGTAGGGGGCCTCGCCGTCGTGCCAGCGCCGGAGGGCGTCGAAGGGGTAGATGCCGGTGGCGTGGCCGTCGTTCCAGGTCACGGCCAGGCCCCAGCCGCCGTGCAGGCCGGCCGTCTTGATGGCCAGGGGCTCGGGGCTGCCGGGACGGGGCCAGGTCGGCTGGCCGCGGTCCCGCAGGGCCCGGCAGGTCGCGCAGGGACAGCCCCGGCGCAGCTCCAGCAGGTCGAAGCGGGCGACCTCGCCGTCGAGGAACTCGATGGTGACGGCTTCGGCCCGGTCGACGTCGATCGAGCCGGGCTCGTGGCGGTCGTCCCGCTCGGTCAACTGACCCCGAGGAGGTCCACGACGAAGACGAGGGTCTCGCCGCCCTTGATCACGCCGCCGGCGCCCTGCTTGCCGTAGCCCAGGTCGGGCGGGATGGTGATCTGGCGGCGGCCGCCGACCTTCATGCCGGCCACGCCCTGGTCCCAGCCCTTGATGACCTGGCCCTGGCCGAGGCCGAAGCGGAAGGTGTCACCCCGGTCCCAGCTGGCGTCGAACTGCTGCCGGGTGCTCCAGGCCACACCGACGTAGTGGACCTCGACCTCCTGGCCGGCCGCCGCTTCGGTGCCGCTGCCCTCCTCGAGATCCTCGATCACCAGCTCGGCGGGCGGGGCCTCGCCGGGGGGGAAGTAGACGTGGGGCTTCTCGTTCTCAGCCATGGCTCGGGACCGTATCGGCGCCCGGGCCGGGGACCTAGCGGCGCCGCACGCCGACGGTGGTCGTGCCGTCGCCGTCGGACGCCGACCCGGACGGTGATGAGAGATCGAGGTCAGGCGGTGCGGTCGGCCTTGAGCTGCTTGCGGGCCCGGGCGCGGGCGGTGCTGTCCAGGTCGACCTTGCGCAGGCGCAGGCTGAGGGGGGTCACCTCGACGGCCTCGTCGGCGGCGATGAACTCCAGGGCGTGCTCCAGGGACAGGACCCGGGGCGGGACCAGCTTGACCGTGTTGTCGGAGCCCGCGGCCCGGACGTTGGTCTGCTTCTTCTCCCGGACGATGTTGATGTCCATGTCCTCGGAGCGGCTGTTCTCGCCCACGATCATGCCCTCGTACACGGGCTCGGTCGGGGCCACGAACAGGCTGGCCCGCTCCTGGATCGACTCGATGGCGTACGGGGTGGCCTTGCCGGAGCGGTCCGACACGATGCTGCCGGTCACCCGGTTGCGCAGCTCGCCCTTCCACGGCTCGTAGCGCTCGAAGACGTGGTGGGCCAGGCCGGTGCCCCGCGTCTCGGTGAGGAACGCGGTGCGGAACCCGATCAGGCCCCGGGCGGGGATCAGGTAGTCCAGGCGGACCCAGCCGGTGCCGTGGTTGACCATCTCGGTCATGTCGCCGCGCCGGGTGCCCATCATCTGGGTCACGGCGCCGACGTGCTCCTCGGGGATGTCCACCGTGAGGCGCTCGACGGGCTCGTGGAGCACGCCGTCGACCTCGCGGGTGACGACCTCGGGCTTGCCCACGGTGAGCTCGAAGCCCTCCCGGCGCATGATCTCCACGAGGACGGCCAGTGCCAGCTCGCCCCGGCCCTGGACCTCCCAGGTGTCGGGGCGCTCGGTGTCCAGCACCCGCAGGGACACGTTGCCGATCAGCTCGGCGTCCAGCCGGTTCTTGAGCAGACGGGCCGTGACCTTGCTGCCCTCCTTGCCGGCCAGCGGCGAGGTGTTGGTGCCGATGGTGACCGAGAGGCTTGGCTCGTCCACGGTGAGCACGGGCAGGGCGTCGGGATGCCCCGGGTCACAGAGGGTCTCGCCGATGGTGACCTCGGGCAGGCCGGAGAGGGCGATGAGCTCACCCGGGCCGGCCTCCTCGACCGGGACACGGTCGAGCTGCTCGGTCACGTAGAGCTCGGCGATCTTGGCGTTGACCACCGTGCCGTCGCGGCGGCACCAGGCCAGGTTCTGGCCCTTGCGCATGGTCCCCCGGTGGATGCGGCACAGGGCCAGCCGACCGACGTACGGGTCGGCGTCCAGGTTGGTGACGTGGGCCTGCAGGGGGCCCTCGGCGTCGGTCTCCGGCGGCGGGATGCTGTCGAGCAGGACCTCGAACAGCGGCTTCAGGTCGACGCCGGGGGTGTCCACGTCGAGCGAGGCCCAACCGTCACGGGCCGAGGCGTAGACGACCGGGAACTCCAGCTGGTGGTCGTGGGCGTCGAGGTCGATGAGCAGGTCGAGGACCTCGTCGGCGATCTCGGCCGTGCGGGCGTCGGGACGGTCGACCTTGTTGACCACCAGGACCATGGGCAGGTCCAGGGCGAGCGCCTTGCGCAGCACGAACCGGGTCTGGGGGAGGGGGCCTTCGGCGGCATCGACCAGCAGGACCACGCCGTCGACCATGGCCAGGGCCCGCTCGACCTCGCCACCGAAGTCGGCGTGGCCCGGGGTGTCGACGATGTTGAGCTTCGTCCCGCCCCACTCCACCGAGGTGTTCTTGGCGAGGATGGTGATGCCCTTCTCGCGCTCGAGGTCGGTCGAGTCCATGACCCGGTCATCGACGTGCTCGTTGGCCCGGAAGGCGCCCGTCTGCCAGAGCATGGCGTCGACCAGGGTGGTCTTGCCGTGGTCGACGTGGGCGATGATGGCGGCATTGCGAAGCGGGCGCGCGGACATGGCAGGCAACTCTTTCGGAAAGGGATTCGTCCCGGGGGAAGGACGCCCTTCAGGCTACCGCCGTACCGGCCCGGTCGGGCCGAACCTCAGGACCGCTGGCTGCAGCCGGCGTTGTCGATGCCCCGGAAGGGCGCGATGCGCCCGTCCACCCGGGCCTGGGGCCGCCTCGGTCCTCGGTCCCCGAAGGGTCAGAGCAGGGGGCCCTTCTCGCTCACCTGGTACCTGTGCAGGTCCATGTCCGAGATCGAGAGCTGGCCGAGGCCGGCCATGAACTCAGCCATGTGGGGGGTGGCGAAGTGCAGGTCGAGCGCTTCCTGGGAGGCCCATTCCTCGAAGACGCGGGTCCGGGTGCTGTCGGCGGGGTCCTGCCAGAAGCCGTAGGCCGAGCAGCCCTCCTCGGCGAGGCTGGCCTCGGCCATCGTGGCACCGAGGGCCATGGCCGCGTCGACGTCGGCGGCATCGATGCGGAGGGTTCCGGAGACGATGATCATCCCGACAGCATGGCCGATCAGCGGTAGTAACGACCGCAGACCGGCCAGTGGTGCAGGCCGGAGCGGGTGCGCCCCGGTCGGCGACCTCGGCCTACTCCTCGATCAGGGGGGCGTCGACCCGGCGGGACCCGGCGCCCGGGTCGCCCCGCAGCAGGTCCCGGGCCACGGCCTCGGCCGTGGCGGCCTCCTGGCCCTCGTGGGCGACGGCCGGGGTGGCGGTGCTGACCAGGACGGCCAGGGACAACAGGAACAGGTGATGCGGACAGCGGGACGCACGGGCGCGGCTCCTCGGGGCGGCGGCGGACTCCCGGAACCGATCGGCCGACGCGCCTGCGGACCGAGCCCTGGCCCGAAACGAAGGAACCGCCCCCGGAGGGGCGGTTCCCGCAGCTCAGGCCGGCCCCGAGGGGCCGGAGGTCACTCGACGCCGAGCTGCATCAGGATGTCGTCCCGACGCTCCTCGAACTCCTCGCTGTCCAGCTCGCCGGCGGCGTGCTGCTCGTTGATGATGCGGAACTCCTCCATCAACGCATCGAGGTCGGGAGCCTCCTCGGTCTCGACGCCTTCTTCGTCTGTCGCCAGTCGCTTGGCGCGCTTGGCGGCCTGCTTCTCCTGGCGGGCCTTCTCACGCTGCCGCTTGGCGAACGTCTCTCCACTTCGTGCCATGTCACACCACCCTCACGTTGCGGGCCTCGTCACCTTTTCGGCCCTGGGCGATCTCGAAAGACACCTGCTCGCCCTCATCGAGGACACCGCCGGTCACGGTCACGTTCGTGTGGTGCACGAACAGGTCATCGCGTCCGGGCACGGCGATGAAGCCGAAGCCGCGGCGGGTGTCGAAGAACTTCACCGTACCGGTCGGGCGCACCATTTTTCCGACCACCGTGGGGGCGCTCGGCGCGGGGCCGCTGGGGCTCGGCGGCGAGGGCGCCGGGAGCCGTGATGTCGCCGGGCAGACCCAGCTTGCGCTGCATCTTTCGGCTGTCGGACAGCTCCTCGTTGCGCACCAGGGAGACCACGACGCCGGTGGCGCCGGCCCGGGCGGTGCGGCCGGAACGGTGCAGGTAGGTCTTCTCGTCCTCCGGCGGGTCGAAGTGCAGCACGCAGGCCACACCGTCGACGTGGATGCCGCGGGCGGCCACGTCGGTGGCCACCAGGGCGTCCACCCGGCCCTTGACGAAGGAGTCCAGGGCCCGGTCGCGCTGGCCCTGGGAACGGCCGCCGTGGATGGCCGCGGCCTTCACGCCGCTCTTGTCCAGCTGCTGGGTCAGGCGGTCGGCGCCGCGGCGGGTCCGGCAGAACACGATGGTCGGCCCGGCGTCCTTGATGACGTCCACGGCGTGGTCCTTGCGGTCCATGTGGGCGATCTTCCAGAAGAGGTGGCGGGCGGTGGTGATGTCGGGCTCGACGTCACCCACCTCGTGGCGGGTGGGGTTCTTCTGGTAGCGGTCGGTCACGACCTTGACGTCGCCGTCGAGGGTGGCCGAGAAGAGCACGGTCTGGCGATCGTCCGGCGTGGCGTCCAGGAGGCGCTTGACAGCGGGCAGGAAGCCCATGTCGGCCATCCGGTCGGCCTCGTCGATGACGACGATCTCGATGTCCTTCAGGTCGACGTCGCGGGTCTGGATGAGGTCCTCGAGGCGGCCGGGGCAGGCCACCAGGACGTCCACGCCCTTGCGCAGCGCGCTGCGCTGGCCCCCGTACCCGACCCCGCCGTAGACCGAGACGGCCCGGCGCTTGCGGATGGCGAGCAGGGGGCTGAGCTCCTTGTGGATCTGCTCGGCCAGCTCACGGGTGGGGGACAGGACCAGGGCGCGGGGGCGGCGGGGCGTGCCCTTGCCGACGCGGGTGGCCAGGGGGATGCCGAAGGCGAGGGTCTTGCCGGAGCCGGTGGGGGCCCGACCGCAGACGTCGCGGCCTTCGAGCAGGTCCGGGAGGGTCGACTGCCTGGATGGGGAACGGCTCGTTGATGCCCTTCTGGGCAAGCGTGCGGACGACGTCCTCGGGGACGCCGAGATCGGCGAAGGAGGGGGACATTCGGGTACTGCTCCTGACTGCCCGTTTCGAGCGGGCCGGCGCGCGGGATGCGACGCCGAAGATCGAAACGGTGGAGAGGCGATCCAGCCGGAACGGGGGGTTGGTGGGGGGATGCCGTACCGGGGAGCTTCGATGTGAACCTTGCCTCCACCCGGTGGCAGCGGCCCAGGGTACCGGTGTTCCCCCCGGGTTCCTCAGGTGAGGACGAGGGCGAGCACCAGGACGACGAGGCCGGTGGCCAGGACGAAGGGGGCCACCAGGGCGCTGATCCCGACCCGTATGAGGCGGGTGGGGCGCAGGGTCTGGACCAGGGCGGTGGCCGGGGCCAGTCCCCCCTCGTTGAGCACCTCGACGTCGGAGCGAAACGCCCAGAGGGCGCGACCCAGGCTGGTCACCCGACCGAGGCCCCGGGCCTCGACGAACCGGCGCTCGCTGGCACCCGAACTTCACGGCCAGGGTCCCCGCGGCCTCCTTCATCTCGGCCGCGCTGACCTCGGGCAGGTTCCGGACCGGGCCGAGGTCCGAGCCGAAGCGGGCGAGGCTGAACGGGGCGATGGCGGCGATCGCGGCCACGACGCCGGAGAACACCCAGGCCTCGCGGGACCAGTCGTCGGTGACCCCGATGCCGACGACGAAGGCCACGATGCCCACCGCAGAGGTGGTGGCCAGGATCCGCACCGTCGCCTGGATGATCCCGACGATGGCCGCGACCCGGGCCACGACCTCGGCGAGGGTGCTCACCGCGTCACCGTAGGTCCACGACCGGGGTCAGACGTCGACGAAGAACGTGGCCAGGGCCCGCTCGAGGGCCTCGACGTCGGCCTGCTGGGTGATCTGCACGCCGATGACGCCGTGGAAGCTCCCGTCCGGGGGCTCGAAGGCGACCCAGGCGAAGTCGGTCTCGGTGCCGGCGCAGTCCTCGAAGACCTCCGACACGCCGGTGTAGGCCGGGTCGCGGTAGGGCTGGCGGCCGAGCGAGGTGCACTGGCCGGCCTGCCCGCGGCTGACCGCGCTCAGG